>NZ_JAJEWP010000009.1 GCF_020687825.1 Fluctibacter halophilus | reverse complement strand
TAGGGCCGTCAGTCGCAGCTACTACCAGGATTGCACCGTCCATCTGCGCAGCACCGGTGATCATGTTTTTAACATAGTCAGCGTGTCCAGGGCAGTCTACGTGCGCGTAGTGGCGGGTAGGCGTGTCGTATTCAACGTGAGAAGTTGCGATGGTAATACCACGCTCACGCTCTTCAGGGGCGTTATCGATTTGATCGAAAGCCTGTGCAGAACCACCGTAGGTTTTAGCCAGTACAGTAGTGATTGCAGCGGTCAGGGTAGTTTTACCGTGGTCAACGTGACCGATAGTACCAACGTTGACGTGCGGTTTCGTACGTTCAAACTTTTCTTTTGCCATTTTACTATTTTCCTAAGTTAAAAGTCCGACCCAACACAGACCGGACCGAACCTTCATTAAGATTAATGTCTCGCTTCAATAATCGCCTGCGCAACGTTGTTTGGCGCTTCTGAATAATTGAAGAATTCCATAGAGTATGATGCACGACCTTGCGTTGCAGAACGCAGGTCTGTGGCATATCCGAACATTTCGGACAACGGCACTTTGGCGCGGATAATCTTGATACCCGCAACGCCATCGTCCATGCCTTCAATCATACCGCGGCGACGGTTAAGGTCACCCACCACATCCCCCATCCAATCTTCAGGGGTCGTGACTTCAACTTTCATGGTCGGCTCAAGCAAGACAGGATTTGCTTCTGCAGCACCTTTCTTGAAGCCCATCGAACCAGCGATCTTAAACGCCATTTCAGAAGAGTCAACATCATGGTAGGAACCATCAAACAGGGTGACCTTG
Organism: Fluctibacter halophilus; assembly: GCF_020687825.1. Classification (GTDB taxonomy): domain Bacteria; phylum Pseudomonadota; class Gammaproteobacteria; order Enterobacterales; family Alteromonadaceae; genus Fluctibacter; species Fluctibacter halophilus. Next base: position 39,246 of record NZ_JAJEWP010000009.1, on the reverse strand, counting down.
ACATCAAGGACCGGGTACCCTGCCAAAACACCGTTTTGCATCTGCTCCTGAATACCTTTGTCTACCGCCGGGATGAATTCCTTCGGAACCACACCACCAACGATCTCATTAACAAATTCGTATCCAGCACCTTCTTCTTGCGGCTCGACACGTAACCAGACATGACCGAATTGACCCCGGCCACCCGATTGACGCACGAATTTACCTTCCACTTCCACAGACTTGCGGATTGTTTCACGGTACGCCACCTGCGGTTTACCCACGTTACATTCAACGTTGAATTCCCGCTTCATCCGGTCAACGATGATGTCCAGGTGCAGTTCTCCCATACCTGAAATGATCGTTTGACCTGATTCCTCGTCAGTTTTGACCCGGAAAGAAGGGTCTTCGGCTGCAAGTTTGCCCAGGGCAATACCCATTTTTTCCTGATCCGCCTTGGAGCGCGGTTCAACCGCGATGGAAATCACCGGATCGGGGAATTCCATACGTTCCAAGGTAATGATGTGATCAGGATCACACAGGGTATCCCCTGTGGTGACATCTTTCAGACCGATTGCAGCTGCAATATCACCGGCACGCACTTCTTTAAGTTCTTCACGGTCTTTGGCATGCATCTGTACGATACGACCAAAGCGCTCGCGCTTGCCTTTTACCGGGTTGTACACGGCGTCGCCGGTTTGTACCACGCCGGAGTAGCAGCGGAAGAAGGTCAGTGTGCCCACAAAGGGGTCAGTGGCAATCTTGAACGCCAACGCCGAGAACGGTTCGCTGTCATCTGCATGACGCTCCGACTCGGTTTCATCTTTGTCGTTCAATACGCCTTTGATGGCCGGGATATCGGTGGGTGAAGGCAGATAATCAATCACGGCATCCAACACCGCCTGAACACCTTTATTCTTGAACGCTGAGCCACAGGTGGCCAGGACAATTTCGTTGTTCAGAGTACGGGTACGCAAGCCTTGCTTGATTTCCTGTTCGGACAGCTCTTCACCTTCGAGATACTTTTCCATCAGCTCTTCAGAGCCTTCTGCGGCAGCTTCCACCATTTCCTGGCGCAAGGCCTCGGCACGATCCAGCATGTCAGCAGGGATCGCTTCATAGGTGAATGTCATGCCCTGGTCATCAGGATTCCAATTGATGGCTTTCATTTTGACCAGGTCAATCACGCCGCGGAAGTTCTCTTCCGCTCCGATGTTCAACTGAATGGGCACACAGGTGGCGCCCAGACGGTTGCGAATTTGGTTCACTACGCGATCGAAATCCGCGCCTGCACGGTCCATTTTGTTGACAAATACCATACGTGGAACGTGGTACTTGTCAGCCTGGCGCCATACAGTTTCGGATTGAGGCTCAACACCGGATGATCCACAGAAGACCACCACAGCACCATCCAATACCCGCAGAGAACGTTCTACTTCAATGGTGAAGTCAACGTGTCCGGGCGTATCGATGATGTTGATCCGGTGCTGGTCATGCTGTTGTTCCATGCCAGCCCAGAAACAGGTCGTTGCCGCCGAAGTGATGGTAATCCCACGCTCCTGCTCCTGCTCCATCCAGTCCATGGTGGCAGCGCCATCATGGACTTCACCGATCTTGTGAGACAAGCCGGTGTAAAACAGAACACGCTCAGTGGTCGTGGTCTTTCCTGCATCTACGTGAGCAACGATGCCGATGTTTCGATATCGCTCAATAGGGTGCTTACGCGCCATATTTTCCTCAATCCTTTAATTGGATTACCAACGGTAGTGTGCGAACGCTTTGTTCGCTTCGGCCATACGGTGAACGTCTTCACGCTTCTTAACCGCAGAACCTTTGTTGTCAGACGCATCCAGCATTTCTGCTGCAAGACGCTGAGCCATTGATTTTTCACCGCGTTTACGCGCAGCTTCTACCAACCAACGCATGCCCAGAGCGTTACGACGAACAGGACGTACTTCTACAGGTACTTGGTACGTAGAACCACCTACACGGCGAGATTTAACCTCAACGGTAGGACGGATGTTGTCCAGTGCATCTTCAAACACATCCAGGTGCGCTTTGCCGGTTTTTTCAGCAACAATATCAAGCGCGCCGTAAACGATTTTTTCAGCAGTAGATTTCTTGCCGTCTAACATGACGACATTCATGAATTTAGCAAGTAGTTGGGATCCGAACTTAGGATCCGGTAGGATTTTACGTTGACCTACGACTCTTCTTCTTGGCATTTTCTATTCTCCGTGGAATTCAGGGATAACCCAAAACTCTGATTAACTTCAGTTTGGCCTTACTAACGGAGAACCGTTAAGACTTGGGCCGCTTAGCGCCGTACTTAGAACGGGCTTGTTTACGATCGCTAACGCCGGCGCAGTCCAAAGTACCGCGAACAGTGTGATAACGAACACCGGGCAAATCTTTAACACGACCGCCACGGATCAGCACAACGCTGTGCTCTTGCAAGTTGTGACCTTCACCACCGATGTAGGAAGATACTTCGAAGCCATTGGTCAAACGCACACGACATACTTTACGCAGTGCGGAGTTTGGCTTCTTAGGAGTGGTGGTATATACACGCGTACATACACCACGTTTTTGTGGGCAAGCCTCTAACGCCGCCACGTTGCTTTTCGCAACTGGCTTACGGCGTGGCTTACGCACTAACTGGTTAACTGTTGCCATTAACTAGCTCCTGGTTAAAATTACATTACTACTGAAAAAATCAGCAATTTCAGAGACTTAAATAGCCACCTGATGATTGCCTATGGGTTTCGTTTGGGTTGCGCCAAAACGAAAAACCGCGACCTGACTTTGGTTTCCCAAAAATCGGGTCGCGGAATTCTAATGACCAAAGTTTAACCTGTCAAGTTGAAACGCACTCCAGACAAGGTCTGGGTGCGTGTCTCAATGACCGGTTCGGTCAGTTATTCCTCTGCAGCTGAATCATCGCTGCTGACTTCTGCATTCAATGCTTCGGTCAGTGCTTGTTCCGCTTCAGCGGCCGAAACCGATGGATCTTCCATCATTTCAGCCATACGTGCTGCTGCACGTTTCTGGTGATAGGCAAAACCGGTACCAGCAGGGATCAGACGACCCACAATCACGTTCTCTTTCAGACCGCGCAGTTCGTCTTCCTTGCCCTGTACTGCCGCTTCGGTCAGTACGCGGGTGGTTTCCTGGAACGATGCCGCAGAAATGAACGATTCGGTTGACAGCGATGCTTTGGTAATACCCAGCAACTGCGTCTCGTAACCGGCGCCCAACTTACCTTGTTTCTCCATTTCACGGTTGGCGATCTTAACCGCAGACACTTCGACCTGCTCGCCTTCCAGGAACTGGGTATCACCAGGGTGCGTGATAATGCACTTACGCAGCATCTGGCGGATCACCACTTCGATGTGCTTATCGTTAATTTTTACACCCTGCAGTCGGTAAACTTCCTGCACTTCGTTAACAATGTAGTTGGCAACGGCACTGATACCACGCAGGCGCAGAATGTCATGAGGTGACTCAGGACCGTCGGCGATTACTTCACCACGTTCCACGTTCTCACCTTCAAACACGTTCAGCTGACGCCATTTGGGGATCATTTCCTCATACGGGTCACCGTCTTTCGGCGTGATCACCAGGCGCTTCTTGCCTTTGGTCTCTTTACCGAAGCTCACGGTACCGGAGATTTCGGCCAGAATGGCAGGCTCTTTCGGCTTACGGGCTTCGAACAAGTCAGCAACCCGTGGCAGACCACCGGTAATATCGCGGGTTTTGGAACCTTCCTGCGGTACACGTGCCAGCACGTCACCGGCTTCGGCCACTTTACCTTCCGATGCTTCGATGGTGGTAAAGCTTGGCAGACGGATTTCCTGCAGACCAAACTCGTCGCTTTCCAGGATCAGCTTAGGCTCTTTGGCGTTCGCCTTGGTCAGGTCTTTCACCACGATACGGGTCAGACCGGTCAGCTCGTCCTGCTGCATTTCGGTGTTACTGTCATCCACGTCGGCAAAGCTGATCTTAGCTGGACGCTCAGTGATGATTGGGTGGGAGTGCGGGTCCCAGTTTGCCACGATGTCACCGGCGCTGACAGAAGCAGACTCGTCAACGGTCAGTACAGCACCGTAAGGCACTTTATAACGCTCTTTTTCACGACCCTGATCATCAATCACCGTCAATTCAGTTGAACGGGAAACAATAACCACTTTGTCGTCGCGATTACGCACGAACTTGGCGTTGTGCAGTTTCAGTATACCGTTGGTTTTAACCTGAACACTGTTCTCGGCAGACGCCCGAGAAGCCGCACCACCGATGTGGAACGTACGCATCGTCAACTGTGTACCGGGCTCACCGATGGACTGGGCAGCGATAACACCAACTGCTTCACCGGAACCGACCATGTGGCCGCGGGCCAGGTCACGACCGTAACACTTGGCACACACACCGTGATCGTTATCACAGGTGATAACCGAGCGCACCAGTACCTGGTCAACGGAGTTGGCTTCCAGCATGTCTACCAGACCTTCATCCAGCATCACGTTACGTTCAACCAGCACTTCGTCAGTGCCAGGCTTCATGACGTCTTCAGCCACCGTACGACCCAATACGCGCTCGCGCAATGGCTCAACAACGTCGCCACCTTCAATCAACGGCGTCATTTTCACGCCTTCGAAAGTGCCACAGTCGTCGTTGGTGATAACCAGATCCTGCGCCACGTCAACCAGACGACGGGTCAGGTAACCGGAGTTAGCGGTTTTCAGTGCGGTATCCGCCAAACCTTTCCGCGCACCGTGGGTCGAGATAAAGTACTGAAGTACGTTCAGACCTTCACGGAAGTTTGCGGTGATTGGCGTTTCGATGATTGAGCCATCTGGCTTGGCCATCAGACCACGCATACCGGCCAACTGACGAATCTGTGCGGCACTACCACGAGCACCGGAGTCCGCCATCATGTATACCGAGTTGAAGGAGTCTTGCTGCTCTTCTTCACCGTCGCGGTTGATAACCGTTTCTTTTGACAGGTTCGCCATCATCGCCTTGGCCACGTCTTCGTTGGCACGAGACCAGATATCGATAACTTTGTTGTAACGCTCACCGGCGGTAACCAAACCTGACTGGAACTGCTCCTGGATTTCAAACACCTCAGCTTCAGCAGCTTCAATGATGTCTTTCTTCGCATCCGGGATAACCATGTCATCGATACCAACGGAAGCACCCGCGATCATCGCGTAGTGGAAACCGGTGTACATGATCTGGTCAGCGGCAATAACCGTGTCTTTCAGACCCAGGGTACGGTAACAGGCGTTCAACAGGCGAGAAATCTGCTTCTTACCCATGGCCTGGTTAATCAGCTCAAACGGCAGACCTTTAGGCAGGATCAGAGAGAAGATTGCGCGACCAACGGTGGTATCCGTCAGGGTCACTTTCTCGGTTTTGGTGCCGTCTTCAGCAACATCGTACTCAGTGATACGCACTTTAACGCGGGCATGCAGTTCAGCATTGCCGGTACGATAGGCTTTTTCTGCTTCGTGTGGGCTGGTGAATACCATGCCTTCACCCAGACCGTTTACACGGTCACGGGTCAGGTAGTACAGACCCAATACAACGTCCTGTGAAGGTACGATGATCGGCTCACCGTTCGCAGGCGACAGAATGTTGTTGGTTGACATCATCAGTGCACGGGCTTCCAGCTGTGCTTCGATGGTCAGAGGTACGTGAACGGCCATTTGGTCACCGTCGAAGTCGGCGTTATACGCCGCACACACCAACGGGTGCAACTGGATCGCTTTACCTTCAATCAGGGTCGGCTCAAACGCCTGGATACCCAGACGGTGCAATGTAGGTGCACGGTTCAGCAGGACCGGGTGTTCGCGGATGACTTCATCCAGAACGTCCCAGACTTCCGGTGCTTCACGTTCTACCAGTTTCTTGGCAGCTTTGATGGTGGTGGCCAGGCCACGACCTTCCAATTTTCCATAGATAAACGGCTTGAACAGTTCCAATGCCATTTTCTTCGGCAGACCACACTGGTGCAGACGCAGGGTAGGACCAACGGTAATAACCGAACGGCCTGAGTAGTCAACTCGCTTACCCAGCAGGTTCTGACGGAAACGACCCTGCTTACCTTTGATCATGTCAGCCAAAGATTTCAGAGGACGCTTGTTCGAACCCGTGATGGCACGACCGCGACGGCCGTTATCCAGCAAGGCATCAACCGCTTCTTGCAGCATACGCTTTTCGTTGCGCACGATGATATCAGGCGCAGCCAGATCCAGCAGGCGCTTCAAACGGTTGTTACGGTTGATAACGCGGCGGTACAAATCGTTCAGATCCGAGGTCGCGAAACGGCCACCGTCCAGTGGAACCAACGGACGCAGATCCGGTGGCAGTACTGGCAATACGGTCATGATCATCCACTCAGGCTTGTTGCCTGATTGTTGGAATGATTCCAGCAGCTTCAGACGCTTGGTGATCTTCTTACGCTTGGTTTCAGAGTTGACGCTAGGCAACTCTTCACGCATGGCAGCAACGTCGCTATCGACGTCGAGCACTTTAAGCAGTTCAAAAACGGCTTCAGCACCCATCTTGGCTTCAAATTCGTCACCGTGCTCTTCCAAAGCGTCCAGGTACTCTTCTTCGCTCAGCAACTGGCTGCGCTCCAGCGTGGTCATGCCGGGCTCGGTCACCACGTAGGATTCGAAGTACAGTACGCGCTCGATGTCACGCAACGTCATGTCCAGCATCAAACCGATGCGGGACGGCAGAGATTTCAGGAACCAGATATGTGCAACCGGGCTTGCCAGTTCGATGTGACCCATGCGCTCACGACGCACTTTGGTCAGGGTAACTTCAACGCCACACTTCTCACAGATAACACCACGGTGCTTCAGACGCTTGTATTTACCACACAAGCACTCGTAATCTTTGACCGGGCCAAAGATACGCGCACAGAACAGACCATCACGCTCTGGCTTGAAGGTACGGTAGTTAATGGTCTCGGGTTTCTTTACTTCACCGAATGACCAGGAACGGATCATGTCCGGCGAAGACAGACCGATTCGAATATTATCGAATTCTTCGGTCTTGTTCTGTTGCTTAAGAAACTTCAGTAAGTCTTTCACATTTCTCTCCCAGCGGAGTCAGTTTCAAAGGCCCGACAGCCTTGGCTGTCGGGCGCTCCTGTCTTTCGCTCAGTCTCGCTGAGCCACGTTCAGCGAGGCTTATTGGCCTTCCAGCTCGATGTTGATACCCAGTGAGCGGATTTCTTTCAGCAATACGTTGAAAGATTCCGGCATGCCAGGTTCCATACGATGATCACCATCCACGATGTTCTTATACATCTTGGTACGGCCATTCACGTCATCGGATTTCACCGTCAGCATTTCCTGCAGGGTGTATGCAGCACCGTACGCTTCCAGTGCCCACACTTCCATCTCACCGAAGCGCTGACCACCGAATTGGGCTTTACCGCCCAACGGCTGCTGGGTAACCAGACTGTACGAACCGGTAGAACGGGCGTGCATCTTGTCATCCACCAAGTGGTTCAGTTTCAGCATGTACATGTAACCCACGGTAACTGGACGCTCGAATGGGCGACCGGTACGACCGTCGTGCAGGGTGATCTGACCGCTCTCAGGAATATCAGCCAGCTTCAGCAGCTGCTTGATTTCACCTTCGGTAGCACCGTCGAACACTGGCGTGGCCATTGGTACACCTTTACGCAGGTTTTCTGCCAAACGCTTGATTTCATCGTCGGAGAACTCATCCAGGTTAACTTCCTGGTGTGACTTACCGGTGGTGTAAACCTCTTTGAGGAATTCACGCAGTCGGGCCACTTCCTGCTGCTCTTTGATCATGCGGTCGATTTTCACGCCCAGACCATGTGCAGCCATACCGAGGTGAGTTTCCAGGATCTGACCGATGTTCATCCGCGACGGTACACCCAGCGGGTTCAGTACGATGTCGACAGGTACGCCGTTCTCGTCGTACGGCATATCTTCTACCGGCTGAATCGTCGAGATAACACCTTTGTTACCGTGACGACCGGCCATTTTGTCACCCGGTTGGATGTGACGCTTAACCGCCAGGTAAACTTTAACGATCTTCAGCACGCCAGGCGCAAGGTCATCACCTTGGGTGATCTTGCGACGCTTGATCTCGAACTTGTTGTCGAAGTCGTGCTTGATTTCGCCGTGCTGCTCAGCGATCTGATCCAGATCGGTCTGTGCATCTTCGTTTTTCAACGTAATGTCGAACCACTTCTCACGAGGCATGCTGTCCAGCTTGGCTTCATCAACACCGTTTTTCAGCAACAGGTTGCGAGCACGGGCGAAAATACCGTCGGCCAGGATGTTGAACTCGTCAGACAGGTCTTTCTTAACCTGACGCAGTTGCATGTCTTCGATTTCCAGTGCGCGTTTATCTTTTTCAACGCCGTCACGGGTGAAGACCTGTACGTCGATAACGGTTCCGTGAACACTGTTCGGTACGCGCAGAGACGTGTCTTTCACGTCAGACGCTTTTTCACCGAAGATAGCACGCAACAGTTTCTCTTCCGGGGTCAGTTGGGTTTCGCCTTTCGGAGTTACCTTACCGACCAGGATGTCGCCGCCTTTCACTTCAGCACCGATGTAGACAATACCGGACTCATCCAGCTTACCCAGTGCAGACTCACCCACGTTAGGAATGTCAGAGCTGATTTCTTCTGGCCCCAACTTGGTGTCACGAGCGATACAGCTCAGTTCCTGAATGTGGATAGTGGTGAAACGGTCTTCCTGCGCAACGCGCTCGGAAATCAGGATCGAATCCTCGAAGTTGTAACCGTTCCAGGGCATGAACGCGATACGCATGTTCTGACCCAGCGCCAGTTCACCCAAATCGGTAGACGGGCCGTCAGCCAGTACATCACCAGTAACAACCGGGTCGCCAACGTTACAGGTAGGCTTCTGGTTAATACAGGTGTTCTGGTTGGAACGGGTGTACTTGGTCAGGTTGTAGATGTCGATACCCGCTTCACCGGCGAACATCTCTTCTTCGTTAACCTTGATCACGATACGGCTGGCGTCAACGTAGTCTACGGTACCACCACGCTTAGCGACGATGGTTACACCGGAGTCAACAGCAACGGTTTTTTCCATACCGGTACCCACCAGCGGCTTATCAGCGCGCAGTGTCGGAACAGCCTGACGTTGCATGTTCGAGCCCATCAATGCACGGTTGGCGTCATCGTGTTCCAAGAACGGGATAATGCTCGCAGCGATCGATACGATCTGTTGCGGCGATACGTCCATGTACTTGATGTCAGCACTGCTCATCAATGTGGTCTCACCGCGGTGACGGCAAGGGATCAGTTCGTCTGCCAGACGACCATTCTCATCCAGTTCTGCGTTTGCCTGTGCAATCGCAAACTGGCCTTCTTCGATGGCCGACAGGTAATCGATCTCGTCGGTAACGACACCGTCGATGATCTTACGATAAGGGGTTTCCAGGAAACCGAAGTCATTGGTACGGGCAAAGCTCGACAAGCTGTTGATCAGACCGATGTTCGGACCTTCCGGCGTTTCGATAGGACAGACACGACCGTAGTGAGTCGGGTGTACGTCTCGAACTTCAAAGCCTGCACGTTCACGGGTCAGACCGCCTGGGCCCAAAGCCGAGATACGACGCTTGTGGGTTACCTCAGACAGCGGGTTGTTCTGATCCATAAACTGGGACAACTGGCTGGAGCCGAAGAATTCTTTAACCGCAGCAGAAATAGGCTTGGCGTTGATCAGGTCCTGAGGCATCACTGCATCCAGGTCACCCAGACTCAGACGCTCTTTTACCGCACGCTCAACACGTACCAGACCAACACGGAACTGGTTCTCGGCCATTTCGCCAACGCTACGGATACGACGGTTACCCAAGTGATCGATATCATCCACTTCGTCTTTACCGTCACGGATAGTGATCAACTGCTTCATGACCGCGATGATATCGTCACGATCCAGTGTACCCGGACCGGTCAGCTCGTCACGACCCAGACGACGGTTGAACTTCATACGACCAACAGAAGACAGGTCATAACGCTCGTCAGAGAAGAACAGGTTGTCGAACAGGGTTTCTGCCGCGTCTTTTGTCGGCGGCTCACCAGGACGCATCATACGGTAGATTTCTACCAATGCTTCCAGGCGGTTGCTGGTGCCGTCAATACGCAGGGTATCTGAAATGTAAGCACCGTGATCCAGTTCGTTGATGTACAGCGTATCAAACGCAGTGATACCGGCCTGGCGCAATTCAGCCAGCACTTCCAACGTGATTTCATCGTTGGCATTGGTAATCACTTCACCGGTCTCTTCGTTCACATAGGTACGCGCCATAACACGACCGATCAGGAACTCAGCAGGCACTTCCAGTTCGGTAACTTTGGCTTTTTCCAGCGCACGGGTATGACGGGCAGAAATACGACGACCGGTTTCAACCAGTACGTTGCCGTCCTTGTCGAGGATGTCGAACTGAGCCGTTTCACCACGCAGGCGATCCGGAACGATATCCATCATCAGGCGATCTTTGTCAAAACGTACCTGATCTTTATCGAAGAATACCTCAAGGATTTCTTCGGTGCTCATTTCCAGCGCACGCAGAATGATGGTAGCAGGCAGCTTACGACGACGGTCGATACGGACAAACAAGTTGTCTTTCGGGTCGAACTCGAAGTCCAACCACGAACCGCGGTAAGGGATCACACGTGCGTTATAAAGTACTTTGCCCGATGAGTGGGTCTTGCCCTTGTCATGGTCAAAGAATACGCCGGGACTACGGTGCAGCTGAGAAACAATAACCCGCTCGGTACCGTTAATGACAAACGTGCCGTTTTCGGTCATGAGCGGAATTTCACCCATGTACACTTCTTGTTCTTTGATGTCTTTAACAGTGCCTGGTGCAGCTTCTTTATCAAACAATACCAAACGCAGCTTAACCCGCAGTGGCGCCGAGAAGGTGACACCGCGGATCTGACATTCTTTGACGTCGAACACCGGCTCACCCAAGCGGTAGCTTACATACTGCAATTCAGAGTTACCGGAGTAGCTCTTGATGGGAAAAACTGATCGAAATGCTGCTTCCAGTCCATATTGGCCGTCAGTATCGACGTCAATAAACTTTTTGAATGAATCAAGCTGGATGGAGAGGAGGTATGGAATTTCCAATACCTGTGGGCGTTTGCCTAAATCCTTACGGATACGTTTCTTTTCGCTATAAGAGTAAACCATGGGTTCCTCAGCCTGCTGATTTTAGACCCGACTTGCCTACGTGGAGCGCTCCCACCTAGACAAACTTCCAGCACCCTTTGTGGCGCATTTACCGCTGACTACCTTAAAAACACCAAGGTGATTTCCTAAGGTATTGGTTTCAGGTCGGTTTTACAATGCGTTTGGCTGTTTTTTCAGGATAGAAAACCAAGGGTGAAAATACACTATCCTACAGCGCAAAAAGGCTGGTGATCAAATAATCACCAGCCTAGCCTTTTCAGGCAAGTAAAATGTCGTCTGACAAATTACTTAAGTTCCACTTCTGCACCAGCTTCTTCAAGCTCTTTCTTAAGTGCTTCAGCTTCGTCCTTAGCAATACCTTCTTTGATTGCTTTAGGAGCAGACTCAACCAGCTCTTTGGCTTCTTTCAGGCCAAGACCAGTTGCGCCACGTACAGCTTTGATTACTGCAACTTTGTTACCACCGAAAGAAGTCATAACAACGTCGAATTCAGTCTTTTCTGCAGCAGCGTCAGCGCCACCAGCAGCAGGACCTGCAGCTACTGCAACAGCAGCAGTTGCTTCAACGCCGAATTTTTCTTCAGCAGCTTCGATCAGCTCAACCAGTTCCATTACTGGCATTTCAGCGATCGCGTTCAAGATATCTTCTTTTGTTAGAGCCATGTCTCTAAACTCCTGGGTTTAATGTTAAAAATTCAAAATTCCAAAAACGAAAATTATTTTTCGTCTTTGATCGCCGCCAATACACGCACAAACTTGGTAGGCACTTCGTTGATTGTTTGAACGAATTTGCCAACCGGTGCTTTGAAGGTAGCAAGTAGTTTTGCCAGAGCTTCGTCGCGGGTAGGTAGTGAAGCCACTGCGTCCAGTTTTTCTGGACCCAACAGACCGCTACCAATGGAAAGTGCAGTCACTTTCAACTTGTCATTCTCTTTGGCGTAGTCTTTGAAAAGACGTGCTGCACCACCAGGTGCATCCATAGAGAAGCCGTAAATCAACGGACCAGTCAAAGCGCTGTCCATATCAGCAAACTTACTTTCGGCCAAAGCACGCTTCGCCAGGGTGTTACGTACCACTTTCAGGTACACGCCTTGCTCACGAGCCTTAACACGAAGATCAGTCAGTTCTGATACTTCCATGCCACGGTATTCAGCGACGGCAACGGATAGAGCCTGAGATGCAACATCGGAAACCTCTGCTACGATCTCTTTTTTTGCTGCTAAACCTAGTGCCACTGAGTTCACCTCTTAATTACTGATTTGTATCTGGCTGATGCCATTTACGCCTCAGAGTTCCAGATTGATAAACACCGTATGTCGCCACACTGTGTTTACCGCTCTACGGTGTTCGTTTTCCCAGAGAGTCTGAGTCGAAATCACCGTCTGCGCAGGCCATACAATTAAGTGTTCCGTTTTACAGCACAGTTACCTGTGCCACTGTGAATGCTCTCTTACTTCATTCACCGGAACCCACCTGCGGTCTAGGACGGGAGTCTCGCATTCTCACGAATCAAGACTCCAACCCAAAACCGTATCAGAGAGCCAAACGCCGGGGCGTTTGCAAGGGGCTGTCAGAGACAGCCCGAATTCGTCTTACTGACCGCTCAGGCTAGCCTGATCAAGGGTCACGCCTGCACCCATAGTGGTGCTCAGGCTGATCTTCTTGATGAAGGTACCTTTAGCTGAAGAAGGCTTAGCTTTCTTCAGAGCTTCCAACAGAGCTTCCAGGTTTTCCTGGATCTGGTTGGCTTCAAACGCGATCTTACCGATGCTGGCATGAACGATACCGTTCTTGTCATTGCGGTAGCGAACCTGACCAGCTTTTGCGTTCTTAACCGCAGTAGCAACGTCAGGCGTTACTGTGCCAGTCTTAGGGTTAGGCATCAGGCCACGAGGACCCAGGATTTGACCCAACTGACCAACAACGCGCATCGCGTCAGGTGAAGCAACGACGACGTCGAAGTTCATTTCACCTTTCTTGACCTGCTCGGCCAGGTCGTCCATACCAACAACGTCAGCACCGGCTTCTTTCGCTGCTTCAGCGTTAGCGCCCTGGGTGAAAACAGCAACGCGTACGTCTTTACCAGTACCGTTAGGCAGTACAGTTGCACCACGAACGTTCTGGTCAGATTTACGTGCGTCGATGCCCAGGTTTACGGCAACGTCTACACTTTCAGCAAACTTGGCAGTGGCCAGCTCTTTCAACAAAGCAACTGCTTCATTGATTTCGTATTCTTTAGTCGCATCTACCTTTTCACGGATAGTACGCATACGTTTTGTCAATTTAGCCATGTTCTTAGCCCTCTACTACCAAGCCCATGCTGCGCGCGGAGCCAGCGATGGTGCGTACTGCTGCGTCCAGATCTGCTGCAGTCAGATCAGGTTCTTTGGTCTTGGCAATTTCTTCCAATTGCGCACGTGTCACTTTACCCACTTTTTCAGTGTTAGGACGACCAGAACCGCTCTTGATGCCGGCAGCTTTCTTCAACAAGAAAGAGGCTGGAGGCGTTTTGGTAACAAAGGTGAAAGAACGATCTTCGTATACGGTGATTTCTACCGGTACAGGAGCGCCTTTTTCCAGAGAATCTGTCGCAGCGTTGAACGCTTTACAGAATTCCATGATGTTCACACCGTGCTGACCCAATGCAGGACCAACAGGTGGACTAGGGTTTGCAGAACCAGCCGCAACTTGCAGCTTGATTAAGCCAGTAATTTTCTTAGCCATTGCTTCACTCTCATTAGTGGGTATAACGCCTCGCAAACACTGAGAATGCTTGCTCAATCGGCTTCCCGTTCAATAAAAAGGGTCGCGAATTATAGAGTAATCATTGCGCACACACAAGCCCAAATGTTGACTTTTTGAGCTTTTCTGCTTTGAGGGTGGTGAAGCCCAAGCAACCGAACAGAAAACCGTGTCGAGTGTGCGGTTTGGGGTTCTCAGACAAACCTAGAAGGGGGCGCCGTTGTTCAGCGGGGTTACCGACCACCCGCCTCTGCCGCCACTGTAATTTTGATAATAAGTCTGTTCCAGCGTTGCTAGTAACGGTGCGCCACCGCATGTATCACTCTCCCATTTGATCAAGGCGCGTCCGTAAAAACTGGCGCTTTGCAGATCAATACCAATCCGTCCGGTTGTGTTGCTGGCCAACAATGCTCCCTGAGGAGAAAGCGGGTTGTTGGAGCCGTCAAACGCCATGTCGATACGCTCAGGAGAAAGGGTCACAGGTTGCCCTGAATTAAAGGCATAGTAAGTGGGTGTGTATATAACGGTGACATCACGGCTGGTGACATTGGTCACCACCAAGGCCATATTGCGATTGGATGCCAAAAAGAAAGGCGGCACATGCAACGTCCGTTCATAGCGCACTGGGGTGGTTTCATCGACCGTATGGACTGCTGGATTATAGACCTCCCATTGACCGGCGCTGTTTTGTACCATTTCGGTCCCTGCGCATGCCGTCACATCGATGGTGTATTCAGCCAACGCACTGCCAGAAAACAGTACACTGAAAGCGCTCGCTAGCAGGCTTTTTTTCATCTAAATCCCTTTGTGTTTTGTTCCAGAGCTCACAAGGGTAAGTTTTACTACCCAATAACGCAAGATCAAAAAAGGCGACTTCACGTCGCCTTTTAATAATGATGATTATGAGTCGTCAACAAAGATATCGGATTTCTTCGTTCTTACGCCAATGAACAGCGCGCTTCGACCCCTTCCCTGGTAACGCACCCAGCTCGGTCATCCACGACCGAGCGTGCATCCCTTATCGAGTCATTACCGATGACTCGATATCGTCTACGACGACCGGTCTTTACCCCTGATGATCTTCCTCCAGACTCGGCGTCCTGTCTACTGCTCTCGGTCGCAGGATCAAAAAAGGCGACTTCACGTCGCCTTTTAAAAATGATGATTCGGAGTAGTCAGAAAAATATCGCATCTCTGAGAGCGTGCACCGATGGAAGCGCGCTTCGACCCCTTCCCTGGTAGCGCACCCAGCTCGGTCTTCCACGACCGAGCGTGCATCCCTTATCGAGTCATTACCGATGACTCGATATCGTCTACGACGACCGGTCTTTACCCCTGATGATCTTCCTCCAGGCTCGGCGTCCTGTCTACTGCTCTCGGTCGCAGGATCAAAAAAGGCGACTTCACGTCGCCTTTTAATAATGATGTATCGCCGGAGCCAGAAACACACCCCTGATGATCTTCCTCCAGCCCGCACATCCTGTGCGGTCGTTAAATCCGTTGTCGAGTGATTACCTATCACTCGACATTGTCGCTTGCGACAACCCGGATTTAACCCTTTTCGACTTGGCCGAATTCCAGTTCTACCGGAGTAGAACGGCCGAAAATCAGTACTGATACTTTCAAGCGGCTCTTTTCATAGTCAACTTCTTCAACCACACCGTTGAAGTCGGCAAATGGGCCATCGGTAACACGTACCACTTCGCCTGGCTCGAACAAGGTTTTTGGCTTCGGCTTGTCAACAGACTCTTCGAGACGGTTGAGGATAGCATCCGCTTCTTTTTTGGTGATTGGCATTGGACGGTCTGAGGTACCACCGATGAAACCGAGTACGCGAGGTACACTTTTCACCAAGTGCCAGGAGTCTTCGTTCATCTCCATTTCCACCAGCACGTAACCAGGGAAAAACTTGCGCTCACTCTTGCGCTTCTGGCCGGCACGCATCTCAACCACTTCTTCGGTAGGAACCAGAATCTCACCGAAGTAATCTTCCATGCCATGCATTTTGATGTGTTCTTTCAGGGTTTTCTGAACACGGGCTTCATAGCCGGAAAACGCCTGTACCACATACCACTTTTTCTCTGACATTGTTTAGATCCCCAATCCGGTGACAAGCGAAACCAAACGCACGATGATGCCGTCCAATCCCCACAACAACAGGGACACAACAACCGTAGCCGCCAAAACAATCAACGTTGTTTGGTTTGCTTCAGTGCGCGTTGGCCATACCACTTTGCGCACTTCCGTGCGTGACTCTTTGGCAAAGTTCAGGAAAGTAGACCCTTTCTCTGTCGTCGCCGCGATAAACAAAGCAATACCGATGCCGGCGACAGCGCCCAGTGCACGGTAAAGTACAGACTGCTCAGCAAAATAGCTGTTTGCCGCGACAACACCGCCCAGCAAGGCGATAACAATTACCCATTTGACCACATCCATTGGATTGGATGCGCTTTCAACTTTTTCGCTCATGCTCGTCATATCCACCAGCTTGCTGCACCATGCCAAACTGCACCATGCAGGAATTCAAATCTTTACTTTGTCATCTGTGCGTGAATGGAATCAATCCATCCCACGCCATTTAATCTTACATTGGCAGGGGTGGAGGGACTCGAACCCCCAACCATCGGTTTTGGAGACCGCTGTTCTACCAATTGGAACTACACCCCTAACGCCTTTGCTCCATAGAATATATGGGCAAATTTTAGTTACACCACCCTTGTGAAAGCGACGAATCTTTGCGGGAAAACGTTGTGTCACAACAGGGAGGGACGCGTATTATACTCATTGAGGGTTAAGATACAAGGCAAACCGCTGCAACAATATGCTCCCGCTAGCGACTGCGTGACATGGCAAAGTCCAGTTGCACACGCTGCTCGGCTTCAACGGCGTGGCCATCAACGAATTTAGGTGCATAGCGCCATTTTTCGACCGCTTTAACTGCCTCTTTCTCAAACGCCTTGCCACCCTCTGAAGCCAACACTTCAACGTCCTCAACAAACCCGTAGGGCGAAACTATAAAGGCCACTTTCACCCACCCTTCTTTCCGTTGCCGGGCTTTTGATACCGGGTAGTCTGGAGGCAGCCTGTACAACGGAATTTGCTCGATATCGTCTTGCCACGGTGTCATCTCACCGATGGCAACACAGTGGGACGTAGCCCTGTCAGACTGTCCTTCTGACTCGTAAGCATTCACAAGCCTTGCCCGCGCGGCCAGTTCATAGGGATGAGAAACGTTCAGTTGCTCTGTTATCTGCCCTACCACCCATTCAAACGACGTAATCGCGTCATTACGTTTGTCCAATGCCTCGAGCATTTTCCCCTGCACAAACGTAACCTCTATCGCACGGATATCATTGTCGCCGAAGTGCTGTAAAAAGTAGTCTTTGCTTTGCGCCAGCAGCGCAACATAGTCCTTCGCCAGATCGGGCTGCACGATATAGCTCATCAGGCTCATGGACGCATCGTACAGCATCCCGGCCTGATCAGCGTTTGCAGTCTCAAAACGGGCCGGGGTCTGGCGCACAACATCCTTCACATAGCGTTGGATACGGCGCTCCTGAGATGCCGTGAATTTTGCACGATTCCTGGCCCATTTATACGCTGACTGACCAGCGGTCAAAAAGCGGACTTTGGTTTCATACAGGGCTTGTTCAGACGGACTATCCTGTTGTTCGAGCATATCCAGAACGCCCAGCAAGGTTGTCATTGCCTCGAAGGGTTGCTCTGCTTCAACCTGCGCAGATGCCAAATTGATGTATAAGTTGATGGTATTCTGGCTATCCGCGCCGAAATGTTGTTGGCCCAGCGTGAGGGCTCTTAGCGCTGCGTCCAGTACAGCTTCCGGAGCGCCCTCTTGCAGCGCATGCTGGTAATCAGCATAAGCCTGCGAAAACGAGCCCGTATCGCCGGAGGCTTGCACAGGTGCGCTAACAGCGCTGGTCAGAAACAGTAGGGGTAACATCCTTTTCATTGTTTACTCGCTCCTTGGCTTACGACACAAAAAACCTCGTGTTTTTGCCTCCACGAGTGTGTCATATTCTTCCCCTGTCGCCAAGCGGCCTCACTCTCCCGAAGGGTCAGATTGCTGACCAAGCAATTGTTCCAGAATAGGCGCGACACGCGTCGCCAGAGCAGCATGCTTTATGTTCAATAAGTGGTGGGTGTAAGTGGTGTGCAGTTCCACTGACGCCACATTCAGGCTATCCAGCAGATGGGACGTCTGGGGTGTTACCACATAGATGCCGTAGTGGAATCGACCATCGGATACCAGTTCCGGGATCCGTGACAAATGATTGATGGTGTACAGATCGGCACGAATAACATCGGCGTAAAGCCGTTGCATACCATCCATGCTTGCGGCCGTCAGAACAAAGGTTTCGCCAGCTTGAAATAGTAGCTCCCGATTGCACGGTAATTCGCCGTGGCACAACAGTAAAAACGTCACGTCTGTCAGACTCGGTCCTACCGGGATCAACGAAGTGTATTCTTTGAACAGCAAATCGCTGTAGGCAACATCCCCGTCGACGATGCCTTTGTCGGCAAACATCAAATTACGCGCCGACGGTTGCTCAACGAACGTCACGTCAATGTCCAGACGCCGGTAAGCCTCGCGGATAAGTGGAATAAATCGCCCGGTTATCGCCGGATGATTGACGTATGACAGGGTCAGGGATGAGGGTAACGCCTCGGGTTGTGCCGCGCTGCACAACGCACTCAGACTAAGACAAACCACCACTATCAATGGGCGCACCTACGACTCCCCGGACTTTTCCCTCACTGCAAGTATAGTAAGGCAAACAACGGCAGGGATTGAATTAGACCAAAGACTACCTCACCCGGTTTATTCCAAACCGATAAAACCGCCGGTCTGATGAGCCCACAACTTGGCATAAATACCCTGCTTGGCCAGCAATTCTTTGTGGGTACCGGATTCGACAATGTTGCCGTCATCCAGTACCAACAAACGATCCATCTGCGCAATGGTGGACAGACGGTGAGCAATCGCAACGACCGTTTTATCAGCCATGATGGTATTCAGGCATTCCTGTATGGCTTGCTCCACCTCCGAATCGAGGGCGGAGGTCGCTTCGTCGAGGATCAGTATCGGCGCGTCCTTGAGCATGACCCGGGCGATGGCGATACGCTGGCGTTGGCCGCCGGACAATTTGACCCCTCGCTCGCCCACATGGGCATCGTAACCCGTGCGTCCCTGAGGGTCGGACAACAGTTGAATAAAATCATCGGCTTCGGCCTGACGTGCTGCCCGTTGCATATCTTTTTCGCTGGCTTCAAGGCGGCCGTACAGAATATTGTCGCGCACCGAACGGTGTAGCAACGAAGTATCCTGCGTCACCATGCTGATGCTGGCACGCAGAGATTCCTGACTGACATCACGGATATCCTGACCATCAATAAGAATACGACCGCCCTGCACATCGTAGAAGCGTAACAGCAGATTAACCAGTGTCGATTTACCGGCACCAGAACGCCCCACCAACCCGACTTTTTCACCGGGCTTGATGGAGATATTCAATTTATCGAACACCTTGATGGACTGTCCCTTGGCTGCGCCATAGGCGAAGTCCACGGCGTCGAACTCAATGCCACCGCCGTTGACTTTTAGCGGCTGCGCGTTGGGCTTGTCCTGCACGTCTACCGGGTTTGACAAGGTATTGATGCCATCCTGAACAGTCCCCATATTTTCGAACAGCGATGACACTTCCCACATGATCCACTGCGACATACCATTGAGACGCAGGCACAAACTGATCGCCACAGCGATTTCACCGGGGGAAACCCGTTGTTCGGTCCACAGAAAAATCGATAAGGCAGCAACGCTGAACACCAGCAACGCGTTACTGAACCACACGCAGCCATACAGCACGGTAACCAGGCGCATCTGCGGATAAACGGTATGCAGAAAGCCTTCCATACCCTGTCGGGCGTATTCAGACTCGCGCTGGGTATGGGAGAACAACTTCACCGTCATGATGTTGGTATAGCTGTCAACGATCCGTCCGGTCATCAGCGAGCGGGCATCGGCCTGACGCTGGGAAACGGTTTTTAGACGGGGGATCAGGGTGCGCAGGATCACCGCATAAACAACGAACCAAATCAGTAGCGGCACGCTCAATCGCCAGTCTGCCTGGAACACCAACACCACGATACTTATGAAGTAAACACTCACATACACCAAAACGTCGAGTAGCTTCATTACAGACTCGCGCACACTCAATGCGGTCTGCATCACTTTGGTGGCCACCCGGCCGGCAAATTCATTCTGAAAGAAGCTCAGACTCTGGCCAATCAGATAGCGATGGGCCTGCCAGCGAATGCGCATCGGATAGTTACCCAGCAGGGTCTGGTGGGTCAGCATTGACTGCAGGATCACCAGCACCGGCAGGACTACCAGGATCAGCAGCCCCATCCACACCAGCTTGCCTTGCTCCTGCTCAAACAGCGTATCCGGCGAACGCTGTGCCAGCCAATCAACCAGTTGACCGAGGAACCCAAAGATAGACACTTCCAGTGCCGCGATAAGGGCAGCGATCACCGAAACGGACAGAATGAACGGCCACATGCCCTTGCTGTAGTGGCGGCAGAATGCCACCAATGTACCCGGAGGCTGGGTCGGGTGCTCCGGCGGAAACGGGTTACTCAACCGCTCAAAAAACGCAAACATCGGCGCTGAGGCTCCTTACTCGTTGTCCTGAAAACCAAGGGAGTGCAGAATTTCTTCCACTTTGGCGTGGTGCTGTTCACGCCACTGATCCAGACTCATTGCGGTATCCTTGTCAGTGCGCGCCTTAGCGATGCGATAGGCTTCTTCAGCGTCGTCTTTTGGCACCACAGCGATGCCTTCTTCGTCGGCAATCACAATGTCACCCGGATTGACCGTCACACCACCGCACAGGATCGGCTGATTCAAGGGGCTAAGTTGCTTTTTTGCACCCGGCTTTGGGATAACGCCCCGGGCAAACACCGGAAAACGAATATCCCGTGTTTCTGCCAGGTCCCGAATTACGCCATCCACGACAAATCCGGCAATGCCCCGTTGCTGGGCAATCGCACACACATTGCCTCCTGCCACCGCAAAATCCGGATCAGCCTGTACCACAATCACATCACCCGGTTTGGCCCGATAAATCGCGGCATGCAACATAAGGTGATCGCCTGGTGCACATTTGACGGTAAATGCGGGTCCGGCAATACGTGGAATTTGTGGCCACAGCTCGCGGATCTGCGGGCTCATGAACTGACTACGGGGCAGAGCATCGGCATATTCGCACGGCGATATTTGGCCAAATCGCTGATAATCCATGTGCCGTTATCCTCCAAACTGTTGATAAAACTGGAACACCCACACCAGCACGATCGCCACCTGGGCAATAAAAAACGCAAACCGGATCTGTACGGCGCGATTGGAAATGGATATCAGGTGAGTAACCGATTGTCCCAGCCTGGCCGCCAGCAGCCACAGCGCCAATGGGTCGGTGATACTCGCACTGGACGTAGCCAACGCCAGCAGCAAAGCCCCACCGATAAAGGCAAAGCTTTCTACGCAATTGCTGTAGGCGCGGGTCAGTCGATAGCCAAAATCTGTCACATCAGTGCCATCAGCCTTGAAACTGTTGGGCGCTTTTTGCCGACGCATGACCATCGACAGTCGATAGCTGCCCAACCACACCAGTAAAAAAATCGTCCAGGCGATGAAGCCGGTTAACGCAAGAATGGATGCATTCATTAGCGTACACTCCTTGTGCAAAGGTAAGAGAAAGCGGGTTTGTATCGTTCTGTTACATCTTTGTTGCTGGCAATTTGGCCAGACTTTGTCATGATAGAAAAATTTTCCGGCTGCCAATGCCTGCAGCCTGCCATGACAGGAAAGTCAGTATGACAAAATTACACCTTGCCGTCTTGCTGTTATTGCCCGGCCTTGTCAGTAACATCACACATGCATCACCGTTGGGTGCAGACGCCATCCAGGCGGTGCTCAATGCCCCACAGCGCCCGAGCGAAGACAATAGCCGCGACGCCGATCGACAGCCTCACCTGATCCTCGATTTTATCGATATCGCGCCGGGGGATACGGTGTTCGACATGTTTGCCGGCGCCGGCTGGTATACCGAGTTGTTTTCCCGCGCGGTAGGCCCTGACGGTACTGTTTATGCACACAATGATCCGGTCATCTGGCGTTTTGCAGAACAAGGTATCAATGCCAGAACCGCCGACCAGCGTCTGCCCAATGTGGTGCGCATCGACAACACTGACATCACTGCCATTGAGGTTCCCGACAACAGTGTGGACATCATTTTTACCGCACTCAATTACCACGATTTGTTTTTTACGGATTACACCAAAGACGGCGAGCACATTGTGCTGCGTGAGTCTGTGGTGAATTACCGGGATGCCCTTGCGCGTCTCAAAAAAGCCCTCAAACCGGACGGCATCATGGTCATCATCGACCATGCCGCAACGCCCGGTTCCGGCTATGATGCTGCCAATGTGCTGCATCGCATCGACCCTGACATCGTGCGCTTTCAAATGGCACAAGCCGGGTTCTCATTGGTAGAGCAGGCCTATTACCTGCACAACCCTGACGATGATCTCAGCCGCTTCGTGTTTGCCCCTGATTTACGCGGCAAGACCGACCGATTCATCTTCAAGTTTACACCTCAACCCTAACGAGCATAACAATATGAAGTTAAAACTGACCTGCATTGCCGCAGCACTGGCCTTATCGGCCTGCGGACAAGCGCCCCAGCAAAGCACCGAAACAGCCGCCAGTGCTGTTGAGCAAGCAGCCGAAAAAACAACTGAACTGAATTCCGGTATCCTGACCCAAAACATGGACCTCAGCGTCAAGCCCGGCGATGACTTCTTCCAATACGTCAACGGTAAGTGGCTGGACAACACCGAAATTCCAGCCGACAAATCCAGCTACGGCGGCTTTACGATCCTACGCGACGAAGCGCAGGAAGACGTGATGGAAATCATTCGTGCCTCCGCCGAAGGTGACTTCAAAAAGGGCAGTGACGAACAACGTGTCGGTGATCTCTATCAGTCCTATATGGACATGGAAACCCGTAACAAAACGGGCCTGGCGCCACTGCAGGCAGAGCTGGCCAAAGTGGATGCCATTGACAGCCACGACGCGCTGGCAACCTATTTCGCCTACGCCAACCGCTATGGCTATGGTGGTCCGTTCAATGTCGGTCAGTACGTCGATTTTAAAGATCCGAATCGCTACATGATTTACAGCTGGCAAGCGGGCCTGGGCCTGCCGGATCGTGAGTTCTATTTCAAAGACGACCCAGTCAACGTCGACATTCGCGACAAATACCTGGCCCACATTGCCAATATGCTGGACCTTGCCGGTATCGGTAATGGCAAAGCCAATGCTGACATGATCATGACGTTGGAAACCCGCCTGGCCGAACAGCACATGAAAAAAGAACAGACCCGCAATATGGTGGCGCTGTATAACAAAGTACCGGTGACGGAGCTGGCTGACTTGATGCCAAACTTTAACTGGAGCGGCTATTTGCAGGAAGCCCAGCTGTCTGATCTGGATGGCCTGGTCGTCACTCAAATGGATTACATGCGCGCACTGGACGGCATTATCCAGGACGTCAGCCTTGACGACTGGAAAACCTACCTGAAGTGGAACCTGGTCAATGCCACCGCCGGCCGCCTGACCGAAGATTTGGATAACGCCAATTTTGCCTTTTACGGCAAGGTACTGCGCGGCGTGGAAGAGCAGTTGCCACTGTGGCGCCGGGCTGTGACCATGCTCAACAACAATGTTGGTGAAATCATCGGCAAAGTGTATGTGAAGAAACACTTCCCGCCAGAAGCCAAAGAGCGCATGTTGGAAATGGTCAATAACCTGCTCAAGGCCTATGAGATCAGCATCAACGAATTGGATTGGATGACCGATGAAACCCGTGCTCAGGCACTGGATAAGCTGTCCAAATTCACCCCTAAAATCGGCTACCCTGACAAGTGGCGGGATTACTCCGACCTGACCATTGCTGAAGATGATCTGTTCGGTAACCTGGCCCGTTCAGCCGAAGTGCAATATGCACAGATGCTCGACAAGCAAAATGGCCCGGTGCAAAAACATGAGTGGGGTATGACACCGCAAACCGTCAATGCCTACTACAACCCACCCATGAACGAAATCGTGTTCCCGGCTGCCATCCTGCAACCCCCCTTCTTCAATATGGAAGCAGAAGATGCAGTTAACTACGGGGGTATCGGCGCGGTCATCGGTCATGAAATCGGCCACGGGTTCGACGACTCCGGCAGCACCTTTGACGGAGACGGCGTACTGCGTAACTGGTGGACGGACGTCGACAAGTCTGAGTTTGAGAAACGCACCGCACAACTGGTACAGCAATACAACGAGTTTGAAGCGTTGGAAGGCCTGAACGTGAACGGTGAGTTCACCCTGGGTGAAAACATCGGTGACCTGGGTGGCATCAGCATTGCGCTGAAAGCCTACCATTTGTCATTGGACGGCAAACCCGCTCCGGTTATCGATGGCTTCACCGGCGACCAGCGGGTATTTATCGGTTTCGGTCAGGTGTGGGCCAACAAGTACCGCGACGAAGCGCTGCGCAATCAGATTGAAACGGATCCCCACTCACCCAGCCACTTCCGCGCCAATGGCTCGGTACGTAACGTACCGGAATTCTACGAGGCCTTTGACGTGACTCCGGAAAATGCCTTGTACCTGGCTCCGGAACAGCGGGTCAAGATCTGGTAAGCACGGCTTGCCCTGAGACGAAAAAGCACGCTTGTTAGCGTGCTTTTTTTTACTCGATAACTAGCTTAGCCGCTTGGCCCGGTAACGCTTGCCTTTGATACGCCCTTCTTTAAGGTAGCGCAAAGTGGGTTTGACGCTGCGCAGCAACACAGCCACATAGGTCTGATTCGCTGTGACTTTGATATTACCGATGTCCTCGACAGGAATCCCCCCGTCCTGCGTCAACGCCCCAACAATATCGCCGGGGCGCAATTTGGTTTTCTTGCCACCGTCAATTAACACCGTTTGCCAGGCTGGCTGAACAATACGGTTGGCATGAAAGCGCAATGACTGGATCCCTTTGCTTTTGATCGTACGCCCCATGTGCGCTTCGATTGCTTGCAATGCCGATACTTCTTTATCACTGCACAACGTCACCGCGAGGCCTTTTTCGTTCGCCCGTCCGGTCCGCCCGATACGATGCACGTGAGTATCGGCATCCTGACTGACCTGGAAGTTGACAACCAGCGCAATGCCTTTGATGTCGAGTCCCCGGGCGGCCACATCGGTCGCCACCAACACATTAATACTGCGCTGGGCAAACTGCACCAACACATCGCTGCGCTGACGTTGCTCCAAATCGCCGTGCAGTGCTTTGGCCGCAAAACCCCGATCACACAGGTAGGCTTCCACCGCCTGACAATCCAGCTTGGTGTTGCAGAACACCACGCAGGCGTCGGCCTGCTCGTCGGTGAGCACCGCCGCCAGCCCCTGCAAACGCACCGACTCTTCCACCCGATAAACCCGTTGTTCAATGTCCTGCGCATCGTGCAGGGTTTCCACCACCACACTGTGCGGCTGACGCTGAACCCGTGCACTCATCTGCTTGACGCTGGCTGGATAGGTGGCGGAAAACAACAACGTCTGGCGCAATGTGGGGGTGTGTTCGATGATCACATCCATTTCATCGGCAAAGCCCATGTCCAACATCCGATCCGCCTCATCAAGCACCAGGGTTTTCAGCTCACCCAATGCCAGCCGACGCTTGAGGATATGGTCCATAATCCGCCCCGGAGTCCCCACAATCACATGGGCGCCATGCTTCAGAGCGCTGATTTGCGCCCCCATGGGCATACCACCACACAGGGTTTGCACCCGCACATTACCCAACCGGGAAACGGTGCTACGGATCACATCCGCCACCTGATCGGCCAGTTCGCGAGTCGGACATAACACCAATGCCTGCGGTGCGAGGCTGTCGGTGTCCAGTTGTTGCGCCAGTGCCAATGCAAAGGCCAGGGTTTTGCCACTGCCGGTTTTGGCCTGCGCAATCACATCACTGCCCCGCAACATCAGAGGCAGTGCCGCCGACTGCACCGGGGTCATCTCAACAAAGTTGTTGGCTGCCAATGCATCCAACAGCGCTGGCGAGAGCGCCAGTTCGGTAAAACGTGTTACGGCGTCGGTCACCCTTTGTCGCCTCCTACCAAGAAGTGCTGATCAATATCAATGGCCTGATCCAATGCCTCAAGCCAGGGCTTGCGGGCCAGAGCTTTCGTATTGCGATGGGCCGGCATATCCAGTTTTCGCAGTTGTTGTGCCACGGCACTGACATGGGCATCGAACTGCCCGGCCTCGACCACACTGTCCAGAAAACCGGCCTGTACTGCGTCATCCGGGCTAAATAGCTCAGCACACAGCACCGAGCGGGTGAAAAAGTTATCGGTCAGGCGGCCACGGGCCAGCGCAATACCGGCATTGTGCATGGTCATGCCAATCGCCACTTCATTTAAACCAATTTTAAAATCGCCCTGTACCCCTACCCGATAGTCTGCTGACAGTAACAGGAACGCACCTTTTGCCACCGCATGACCGGTACAGGCCACCATCACAGGATAGGGAAACGACAATAAACGCCGTGACAGCCGTGACCCGGCCTGCACCAATGCCATGATCCCCTGGGGGTCACCGTGCATCACATTAAGATCATAACCCGCGCTGAAGATGCCAGGCTGTCCTTTGATACACACCACGGCTTTGGCTTGTTCCGCGCGATCCAGCGCCGCAGACATCTGCGCAATCACCTGCGGCGAAATCGCATTCGCTTTGCCGTTATGCAACGTCAGGGTAGCAACCCCGCCCTGCTCCTGATAGTTCACCAATTCAGTCATCTTGCTTCCTATATGGATTTTCTTTGCGCCACAGGTTCAGCACCCCATCCTCTTCGTGCATCGGGAACGGAGACTGCTGGCGATAGATGCGTAACCAATGTTCAACCAGCCCCTGATAGGTTTCGCTGTTTTTGAACTGGATGGCCGCTTCCTGCAGGCGTGCGACCAAGGCCGGATCCGTACCGGGTTTGGACACCACCAGATAGCTCTGGATTTGTTGATAAACAAACACCCGCTGAACAGCATCACATTGCACGTTCAACTGCACACAATAATAGGCCAGTCCGGCATCAGAGAAAAAAATACTGTCGACACGCTGTTTCAATAATGAGCCCACCACCTGCTGCCAGTGATTGTACTCCACCACATTGGGAACCTTGTAGCGGTTAAGAATTTCCGCCCGAACATCCCCCCGCAGCACACCGACATCACCCAACACCGGCAGGTCATCGAGATGACGTATCGGACGGCTGGCCGGCTTCAGGCTGTATACACCAAAAATATTGGCCGTGATTGGCGTGATCCAATGATATAGGGATTCCCGTTCCGGGGTGCGCGCCAGGGCAAACACCAACACGTTGGCTTTTTGCTGTGCCTCCTGTTCAACCCGGGCCCAGGGCGCGGTGAGGATCTCCTGTGACAGGTTGGCTGTGCGCAGCACTCCTTCCACTACATCCACGGCATAGCCTTCCAGCTTGCCCCGTTCATCGAGATGAATAAACGGGGGTTCCGGGTTGGTGAGGATCCACAAATCCTGCTCATTGGTCTGCGCTTGTGCGGCTCGTATGCCGACCATGCACAGAAGCCACAACCCGATCACTCGCACTGCAGAAACTCCGATTAAACGATCTTCCAGTTGACCGTTTGTCCGGCGAAAAACGGCACGATGGGGTTACCATTGGGCAAGGTAATGCTGTCAGGTACCTGCCACTGGGTTTTGCGCAGCGTGATAGTGCTGGTATTGCGCGGCAAACCATAAAAATCAGGGCCGTGCAGGCTGGCAAATCCTTCAAACTTGTCCAGTGCGTTCAGTTCATCAAACACATGAGCGTAAAGCTCCAGCGCACTCCAGGCACTGTAACAACCGGCACAGCCGCAGGCTGACTCTTTGCGGTGTTGTTCATGAGGGGCTGAATCGGTACCCAGGAAAAACTTCGGATTACCGCTTGCCACCGCCTGACGCAAAGCCTGTTGGTGGGTATTGCGCTTGAGTACCGGCAGACAATAATTGTGCGGACGGATCCCTCCGACCAACAGGTCGTTGCGATTCAGCAACAAGTGTTGTGGCGTTACCGTTGCCGCCACTTTGGGGCCTGCACTTTCCACGAACTGTACCGCATCGGCGGTGGTAATGTGCTCCAGCACAACCTTCAGTTCGGGAAACGCATTGACGATCGGCGCCAGGTGACGGTCGATAAATACTTTTTCACGATCGAAGATATCGATGTCGGCACTGGTGACTTCACCGTGCACCAGCAACAACATGCCGGCGTCACTCATGGCTTCAAAGACCGGGTACAAGCTTTCAATCGCCGCCACCGCAGCATCAGAGTTGGTGGTAGCGCCAGCCGGGTAAAGTTTGGCGGCAATGATACCGGCCTGCTTGGCGGCCTGAATATCCTCGGCACGGGTCTCATTGGTCAGGTACAAGGTCATCAGGGGTTCAAAATCACTGCCTTGCGGCCGCGCTGCTCGGATCCGCTGGGCATAGGCCAACGCCATCTCAGTGGTGGTCACCGGCGGTACCAGATTAGGCATCACGATCGCGCGTTTAAAACAGCGCGCCGTGGCCGGTACGGTCTCTGCCAGCATATCGCCATCACGAAAATGAAGGTGCCAGTCATCCGGGCTAATGAGGGTAATTTCTTGCATGGTATCCCTTGTTCATCGGGGCGAAGCCCCCAGCTATAAACGATGGGCGCTATTATGCCTGAAAATCGAACAGAAAAGATCCCCTGCGTGCGGTTTTCGCCCCCGAATCATCCCCGTTACATTGATATCACCTGCCGTTCAGCGGTATAACTGTATCAACCCTGAGTTTTAACGTGGTGAAACAAGGATGTCGCTGACTTCCGGTCGCATACTGATCATCGTCACGCTTTACGCCATTACCATGTGGCTGACCAACGTGTGGCTGGGATTCCTGAGCCTGGATGCCCCGTCAGGACTGGCCAAACGTGATGCAGGCGCGGCCCTGACCCTGCCATTGATTACGCTGCTGTGCACCGTCGGTTGCCACTATTGTCTCAACGGCACTGCCATGTGCCTGGAACGAATTCACAGTTTCCGTCCGCGTCAGTTTCGGGTCAGTCGTTACCACACCATTGTGCGATTGGCGGAGCGTGATTTTCGCCGCGCCCGTTTCGGCTTATTGATTGCCCCACTGACGATCGCCTCTGGCTATATCTGGCATGAAGGCATTGCGCAGAACATTTGGCAGTCTAACCCCTGGCGCTTAGTGTTACTGGCACAGGCTTACCCGTTATGGATCATGATATTTCGTCTGCTGTATTGCCTGTGGTTCAGCGTGCGGGTGGTACTGTTGACCATTCGCAATCACCTGACCGTGCGTTTGTATGAAATTGAAGAACTTACGCCCATCTGCCACCTGGTGATCATGAATGTGCTGTTTGCCTCGCTGGTCATGGCAACCTACCCACTCAACCTGCTGTTTATTCCATTGCCGGCCACCGACCTGCTGATCCTGGCGGTGTTGGGCGGCGTGCTGGTCAGTCTGTTGCTCTATCCGGTGCTGGTGATACATCGGCATTTGCAGCACAAACAACGTCAGATGCTGTCACGTATCAACGCGGCACTGGAAAGCGAGGTCACACCGACAGACGGCAGCGACAATCAGCGTCGACTGGTCGACGATGGCCAGCGCCTGCAGTACGTGGCCGATCTGCTCAACGTGCGCAAAGAAATCTCCGAAGCGCCATTGTGGCCCATGAACTCCCCTTTCTGGCTGAAGCTGTTCAGTATGGCGCTGATCCCGGTCATGGCCTGGATTGGTGCGGGCATCGTCAGCCAATTGCTTAAACAATGGGTGATCAGCTTATGAAACGCGGCTATTTGCCCCTGGCCTATCTGATTGGCGGGCTGTTATTAAATGTCTGGTTGGGTAACCTGTCCACCGACACGCAAGCCAGATTCAGTCGCGATTTTAACGCCGCACTGGCGTTTCCGATCATCACCGCCTTTTGTTGGTGGTCGATTGGTCATTTACGCCAGGTGGCCTATCAGAAACTCTACCAGGTCACCATCAATCTGCAGCAACCTCATCGATTCGCCACCTTTAGTCAGCACCTGCACGTTGTCCTGCGTCGCTGTCGCTGGCTGGGCCTGGGTAGCGGTACGGTCATCGCGTTTACCTACATGTGGGTGGAAGGCCTGCTGAACCTCAGCGGTTTTCACCGTCAGTTTGTGCTGAACCTGATGGCCTGGGTGTTCTGGATGATGGCGTTGTGGCTGATCTGCCACATCATTCTGGTGACCAGCCTGGTCATACGGCGTTTTTTATCCGCCAGGGACATCGATTTATTCAGCGTCGGCAAATTGCAGCCGGTGTCTGATCTGGTGCTGGTGCATGTCAGTCACACCCTTGGCGTACTGATCCTGGTGCCCCTGTTCTGGCTGGGTAAAGACATCCCGTGGACTGACGTGGTGATCACCACCGGCCTCATCACCTTGTTGGTACTGTACGTGTTCTGGCCGGTGATCAATGTGCATCAGTTGATCGGTATTAAGAAACGTCAGGCAGTGCAACGGCTCAATCAGTCGATACGGGATTTGTTCGCCCACAGCCAACCGGGCAAAGGGCGACTCACCGACGATCGGGAACGACTGCGTGAACTGAGCAGCCTGATATCGGCCAAAGCCGAGCTGAACAACCAGAGTGAGTGGCCGATCAATCTGCCACAAGGCATTCGTACCCTGCTGATCAGCATTGCGGTTCCATTATCCTGGGCCGCAGGCTCGATGGTTGAAACCCTGATTGGATATCTGCAGGGCCTCTGATGGCTCAGGCTTTTTTAACAAACTCCGATTTCAGCTTCATGGCACCGATACCGTCAATTTTGCAGTCGATATCGTGATCACCATCCACCAGACGAATGTTCTTTACCTTGGTGCCCACTTTTACCACTGACGATGAGCCTTTGACCTTAAGATCTTTGATCACCGTAACCGTGTCTCCGTCTTGCAATGGGTTGCCATTGGCATCTTTGATCTGGGCCTGATCGTCGGCGCTGGCATCACCACTTTGCGGCCACTCGTGTCCGCACTCAGGACACACGTACATGTCACGGTCTTCGTAAACGAATTCAGACTGGCATTGGCTGCAGGACGGTAATTGGCTCATGGTGATATTCCTGTATTGAGGGAGGCGGTATTATCCACGTTGACCCACAAAATACCAGCACTGAATGTAGGGCCTTTAGCGGGCCGTTTGTTCGACCCAAATGAGTTGCTCGGTTGCATAACCAAGATCATTGGCCTGATCAACCAGTTGTTCTATCACAGGTTGAGCAAGTTTGGGGCTGCGACTGAGTATCCACAAATAGTCCCGATCGGGGCCACTGACCAATGCCCATCGATAATCTTCATCCAGCGCAATCACGACATAGCTGGCATAGAACGGTCCGAAGAATGACACTTTGAGGTGGCCGGTGGCAGGATCGTCGACAAAGTAGGCTTTGCCCTGCGCCTCACGCCAGTCTCTTTCAGCACTATCAAACCCCCGATTGATGACCGAGACCCCGCCATCGTCGCGCAGCGAATACGTCGCCGTAATGCGGCTAAGACCACGTTCAAAGGGATGATCCAGACGCGCAATCTCATACCAGGTTCCGAGATACCGCTGCAACTCAAAACCGCTGATCGGTTTCACCCCGTCAGGCGTACCTGTGCAGCCCAACAAAAAAACCATCAATACCGCCACAAGCGACCAGCGTCGATAATTCCTGTTCATGCGTAATCCTTCGTAAAAGCACATCCCCGATAGGTACGCGGGCAACGGAAATGTGATCACTGCTTCGACCCACGACGTCAAACCCTGACCCAGATCAAAGCAATGTTATGTGACGTTGCTACACTGTAGTTCCTGGCCAATAGAAATCCCAAGGAGAATCCGATGCCACTGGAAAAACACAGTTTCCTGAAAGAATTTCCCGATCATCATCACACCATTCGTCACCTGAAAATGAACGATGCCCATTTTGCCAAATTGTTTGACGAATATAACGCGCTGGATCATGACATCTACAATGTGGAGTCATCCGGCAGCGTGGTGGCCGACGAAGAACTGGAACGCAAAAAACTGCGTCGGGTTGAACTCAAAGACGCCTTGCTGTCGCAGGTCAAAAAAGAAGAAGCGCTGCAGTAAGTTGCCAGCAATAAACGAACAAAAAAGACCGTCTGATGACGGTCTTTTTTGTGCGGTCGGCTAGCGGGTAAGGACCACCCGGTAGTGTGCTTTGCCTTCCCGCACCCGGTTGATCGCTTCATTGACCTGATCGAAACGATACGTTTCAGTGACCGGTGCAATGCCGTGACGGGCCGCGAATGCAAACATCTTTTCAATCGTCGCGGGGCTACCCACCGGAGATCCGGATACGCTGCGTTGCCCCATGATCAAGGGGAACACCCCGATATTGAGCGGCTCCAGGGCAGCGCCGACAAAATGCAAACGTCCTTTGGGTGCCAGTGTCGCCACATAGGCTTCCCAGTTCAGTGTCACATTGACCGTCGAAATGATCAGGTCAAAACGGCCCGCAGCCGCTTCTAGGGCCTCCGTATTGCTGCTGTTCAGCACATGATGTGCCCCCAGCGACAACGCTTCCTCGCGCTTTTTGTCGCTGTGAGTAAACGCCGTTACTTCACAGCCCCAGGCGCGCAAAAATTGCAGGGCGAGATGCCCAAGACCACCGATACCGATGACACCCACTTTTGCCGTCGGTGGAATATCAAATTGCACCAGCGGATTAAACACCGTCACCCCACCGCACAACAAGGGCCCTGCGCTGTCATGATTGATACCGTCTGGTAGTGGCACTACCGCAGTAGCCTGCGCCCTGACCTGCTCGGCAAATCCACCATGACGACCGCCGATGGTCATTTGCGCAGAGGCACACAGGTTGTGGTCGCCGGAATGGCAGGTATGGCAGGTTTCGCAATACCCCGAATGCCACCCGAGCCCAACATACTGCCCAACCCGCAAATGCTTCACCTGGTTGCCGACCTGTTTCACTGTGCCAATCACTTCATGGCCGGGTACAAAGGGGTATTCGGTAAAGCCCCAGTCATTGTCGAGCATGCTGACATCACTGTGACAGATGCCGCAAGATGTCACATCGATTTCCACTTCATGACTGCCCAAGGGACCGGGATCGTATTCGAAGGCCTCCAATGGGCCTCCCGGGGTTGTCGCTGCATAAGCTTTGATCATCGAAAACTCCTGTCGTTCATCAATTAACCGTTAAGGATTGCTATCACGTGGTACAGTATCAATCTTGGCCATTTTTATAACAATATTGAGATCTGAAACGCTTTGTCATGAAAAAAGAAACATTAAACCTTGAGTGGTTGAAACACTTTCTCACTGTCGCAGAACACCTTAGCTTCACCCGAGCCAGCCTTGCCTGTGGTGCACCAAAGTCTGCACTGAGCAAAAGCGTTAAGCAGCTCGAACAACAACTGGGCACCCTGTTGTTCAGTCGCACCTCACGGGTAGTTCAAATCACCGAGGCCGGGCGGATCCTGCAGCGCAGAGCAACTGACCTGTTAGCCGACGCCGATTCCCTGATGATTGATTTACATGCCCTGCAACACAACGTCTCCGGCCATCTCAAATTAGCCGCGCCGCCGTTACTTGGCCGCCTGCTGACCAGCCAGATCCTGCCCGATTTCATGACCCAATGGCCGGATATCACCGTCTCACTCAAATCATCCCACCACTACGAAGACCTGTTTAAAGAGGGCATCGACCTGGCGTTTCGAATGGGTACCAACCGCGATCACAACCTGATCCAGAAACCCCTGGGGGCCGCGAATCGGGTGCTGGTTGCTGCACCATCACTGTTTGAGCGATACGCACCAGTGAGTCGTATTGATCACCTTGAACGCTATCCCAGTGTGCAGTTTCTGCAACAGGATGACCCCCAGTGGCTGTTGTGCAACAGCGATACCAGTGACACCCTTCGCGTATCACTGCCGGTGGCGTTTCACTGTACGGATCTCACCACCCTTCGCCATGCCGTGACTGCCGGTATGGGTATTGGTCTGTTGCCCTGGCTGTTGGTACGGGATGACATTCAACAAGGCAGCCTCACTCATTTGCTGAGCGACTGGACCAGCCCGGAGCTCGCCATTTCTCTGGTATATCGGGAAGGGCACAACAAATCTGCCCGTCTGGCCGCCTTCCTTGAGCATGTACAGGCCCATCAACACTGTTTTGATCTCAGATACCGCTGAGCTTGTCGACCCGTCACGTCGTCGCTCACCGGCAGCAACTTTTTTGACCTCGATCAAGGATAGTCGGCCGGCCTACGACTATTGTCTTAGGTTATAAATTATACGATTAAGAGATAATGCGGTTCGCTTTTCACCGTTTTTGAGGTGCTGTATGAACGCGATAAAGCCTGTGCTTCGAGTCTTGCTCCCACTGCTGTTGATCACCATCACCTTGGTATTCACCGACAGCCCTTGGTGGGTGACGTTGCTGGTTGACGTCATTGTGATCATCACCCTGTTGATGGATACCGTATTGCAAACCTCAGCAACGGCCAGACAAGAAATGAGCAGTGCTGAACCGATGTCCGAACAGCTGGCACAGGTAGGCAACGCCATCAGTCATGCCACCAGCGGTATCGCCATTGGTGGGGCGTCGGTTTCTCACTTTATGGATACCCTGACCCACGCCTTTCAGCTGCAAGCCAGCAGTGTCAAAGAAATGGTGGAACGCATCACGGCACTTGAGGACGGTAACAAAGTGCTGCTCAATCATGCGGAAGTCGGCCTGGAAAAAACCCGTGAAACCGACGACAACAATCAGCAGTGCAACGCCCTTCTAACCGATGTCCTGACCCAGCAAACCGAACTGGTCGCGCAGATCGAATCTGCCAAGACCCTGGTCGGCAATCTCAAACAACGGGCAGACTCCATCTCCAGCATCACCACCACCATCAACCAACTGGCGGATCAAACCAACATGCTGGCCCTGAACGCCGCCATCGAAGCTGCCCGGGCCGGTGAGCAGGGTCGCGGCTTTGCTGTGGTAGCCGATGAGGTTCGGGATCTGGCCAAGAAAACCGCCGACGCGACCCACGGCATCGATACTTTGCTGCAGGAAATCAACGAAGGCAGTGCCCAGTCGGTGGCGGCGATTGAGAAAGTCTCCAGCGGCGGCGAAGCCGTGTCTGCGCTGATCGATCAAACCTCGTCGTTGGTCCAGGCCACATCCGAATTTTCCACCCAGGCCTCTGATGCCATGCAGGAACTGGGCGATGAAGTAAAACTGCAATGGGACAGAAGCAGTGGCATCAGTCAACACATCAAAACCCTGAACGAAGCGAATCAAACGTTGGAATCGGACCTGGAAGAGGTATCCGATAAGGTGTTGAGTCTCAGTCACCAGACCGAAGAAATCTATCGCCACATCGACACCCTGAACGTCTCCGACCGTAACTTTGTGGTCAAACAAATCGCCGTCAATGCGGCAAAAGCGGTTGGCCGCCTATTTGAAGAGGCGATCCAGCAGGGTCGGATTTCTGAATCAGCACTATTCAGTTTCAATTATGAACCGGTGCCTGATACCAATCCGCAGAAATTCACCACCCCTTTCGACCGCTTTACCGATGCGACCTTGCCGGATATTCAGGAACCCATTCTGCAGCAAAATTCGTTCATTACCTTTGCCGGTGCAGTGGACATTAACGGCTATTTTCCGACCCACAACAAGAAGTTCAGTCAACCCATGACCGGCAACTATGAACGGGATCTCGCCGCCAGCCGCACCAAGCGCATCTTTAACGATTACACCGGTAGCCGTTGCGGCAAGAATACCGAGGCCTTTTTGCTGCAAACCTATAAACGGGATACCGGCGAGATCATGCATGATCTGTCTGCACCCATCTATGTGAACGGCAAACACTGGGGTGGTTTCAGAATTGGCTATCAGGCCGAGGTGGACTAAACCCTTTACACCGCCTGATCGTTATAAGCGTTTGTCTGTGCACGTTTTTTTGACCCACTTGTGCCGACCCGGTAGGCTAAGCAAAACTTTTCCGGGAACAAAGCTATGTTAGGGATACGTCAATGGTTCGGATTGCTGGCGTTGCTGGTGATAAGCCATGTCACACACGGCGAAACAAAGGCCTCATTAAAGCTCACCCACCCTGACATCGATACACCATTATTGTTCAACGTGGTGTTGCCCGACGGCTATTCTCAGTCTGGCGATAAACAGTATGCCGTACTGTTTGATTTTCACCCCCAGGCCTACCGTTATTTGCAGGGCATGCATCACTGGCTGAGCCACAATGGTGAATGGCCCTGGCCGCAAACCATTATCGTCACGCCCGCGCCCGGCAACCCTGTCGGTCGTTTGTTTGATGACACGGGGAAAACCACGCCACTACTGGATTTCTTTGAGTCAGCGCTGATACCGGCCATTGATGAGCACTACCGCACCAATGGCTTTCGCATCATCAGCGGTTTCCGGGTCAATGGCACCCTCGCCTTGTCGATGCTGCTCAACAAGCCGGATGTGTTTGATGCCTATTTTGTCGCCGCACCGGAGCTGGCAGAGAACTACGCTGGCCTTCTGAGCAATGGGCCTAAAAAACTGGCAGCCCTGCCCGCCAAACCCTTGTATCTGCGCTTTACCTACGGCGATTCGATCAAAGTTGCCGATCAGCAAAGCGCCTACGCAGACTGGCTGACAATCCTTAAACAGCATGCCCCGGCATCCCTGACCTGGTCCCATGCGGATCTCAGTGATCACTATTTCATGTCGTACCCGTTGATGACCCTGATGAGCGGCATTGAGGAAGTGTTCAATGACATCAATGCAGGACTGGCACCGGACTCCAGCATCGCACAACAGGGCTTCGATGCCATTGTTGAGCACTACGCCATGTTATCGCGGGATAAATACGGCTTCGAGGTATCACCACAAACCAGTCTGGCACGTCGGGGCGCCTACCTGCTGTCGATTGACCCAAAGCAAGCCATCGCGTTTTTACGCACAAACCAACAGCGCTTCCCCAAGGACCTGACCGCAGTGCATACCCTGGCAGATGCCTATGCGACCCTTGGTCAGTATGAGCAGGCCATTGAATGGCAAACCCAGGCCGTGCAACTGGCACAGTCCCAACTGACCTGGTACCAACGCTTTCACCAGCAAAAGCTGGCGCAGTATCAACAACAGCTGAATGCTCAGCAGCAACCCTAGGGGTTGCATAGCAATGACGTTTAACGCCGCTAATTATGGCTGGTGTTTGCTAACAGCATTCGATAAGTTACGCACTACTGAACAGGGTTGTTCCCTTCAACATTGACAAGGATGTACCATGAAACTGCTGCTGATACTGGTCGCCGCGCTACTTGCCGGATGTGCTGCTAAACCTTACGCCATCATTGACGGCTCACAAAGTGCGATATCGGACAGTGACAACTACGACGTCGAAATCTTGTCCATCGACGGCAAAATGAGACCACGCAAGCGCAGCGAGAAGGTCAGTCCCGGATTTCACACCATCAACCTGGTATCAACAAAGCCGCTCAAGACCAAAGGCAGCAGTTTTCAGGCGTTCCCGTTGGATGCCAAAGAATGCATGCGTTACGTTGTAACCGCACAACACAACAACAGCGTCAGCGACGAATGGGAAGTCAAAATTCTTCGCGCTACGCCAATTCCTTCCTGCACGCCCAGCGACAAAGAAGCGCCTGAAACGGCGTCGTTGCCGGCCTATCTGACTACAGACACTGCATCCGCCTGCAAACCACTGACAGCGTTATCCAGCAGCGATAGCCCTCGTGTGCTATATCCTGCATTGCAAGACTGCGTTCAACAGGGCAAAGCCGAACAAGCGATTTATCACTATTTCCAAGCCAGCGCCTACGGTTTTTATGATGCGGCACGGGTGTACGACGGCAGCGCACATGCGGCCCTTGAAGTATTGCAAAAGCACACCACCTGGACCCTAGCCCCGCATGTGCAAAGTGAATTTGAACAGACCCTCAGCACCTTTATCCAAAACCCGGACACATTCTCTGCAGCCTGCCAGTTTCTGCGTCAATTGGGCAAACCTGCTTACGCCCCCGATTACATGGTTGAACATGGCGTGATGCGCTTGTCTGATGACAGTGAACAAGGGTTGAAAAAAGACTTTCAGGCTGATGACGCGTGGGAAACCGTACTGACCAGACAACTGGGCTGCGCTTAGACACTGCCCTCGCTTTCTACCACCAGCACCCGGGCCTCGCCCACCGGATGGGCCACATGTTCGGTGCCCACCGAGGCATAGAAGATATCACCGCTATCGAGCAACACGGTTTGTTCCTGACCGTCTTGCCGATAGTGCATGTTAACTTTGCCGTCGAGCACCACAAACACTTCCTGGCCATCATTGATGTGCCATTTATACGGTTGATCGGTCCAATGCAGCCGCGTGGTAATCCCGTTCATGGTAGCGATATGTTCCGCGCCCCAGGCGCGCTCGGCGGTAAAATCTTTGCTTCGAATAATGCGCATTGGGTTCCTCTGTCGACGTTCGCAAAAGCGACCTGTAAACATGAAATTACTGTGGCGTTGCGCCGCTGATCACCACCCATTCGACCATTTGCATGGCAAACACAATGGCAAATACACCACTGGATAACAGCACTCGCTTTTTGGTGCTGTACTGCTCACCAATGGCACTGATGATGAAATAGGGCACGATAAAAAACAGTGCATAGAGGATCAGGTGCAAAACCTGCGGCCCGTCAAAATAGTTGATAACAAAACCTGACACCCCAACCAGCACCAGTGGGACCAGGTAAATGGTAAATGCGCCGAAATAGTCGATAACATTGTCTTTATCAGACAATTTCAAAAAGCCCAGGATCAGGGCCGCGGTGATCAATACTTGAATCATACTGTTCTTCCTTGAAACATTTTTTATTGTTTTGTGTATTCAGGTGATAGGTTACCGCGTTTATGCCGCCATTGATAAGTTTTATCGTGACGCATCGTGTGCGCAACGGGCGTTATGTGCCAGTAGTGGACGGTGGTTAGCTCAAAAGTGAATGGGGGCTTTGGGTGAATAGCAGACTGTTAACGCCCCATTCAGGGGCTTTTAATTGTTGGCTAAAATAACGAACGCAGTGAGGAA
>NZ_JAJEWP010000008.1 GCF_020687825.1 Fluctibacter halophilus | reverse complement strand
TAACGAGTGCCCACACAGATTGTCTTGTTATCAATTGTTAAAGAACAGTGCCAAAAACGTTCGTTTCCGGCTGCTTGGAGTGTCTCAGGACTCTCTCAAGCGGGACGCGCATTCTACGCTTTCCCATGTCGATGTCAACAGATTTTTTCAAATTAATTTCGAATCCATCTCGCTGCATCCCGCTTCCCGCAAGCCTTACAGCTATCGACTGAAACTCAGTCCGGGTTGCGCCGCTTCAAGGTTTGCCCCGAAGCGAGCGCGCATTCTACAGGCCTTAAGATTCAGATCAACCGTTATTTCAAAAAAAGCGTTTAACTGCGCATTTTTGCACCAACAATGCCTGTTTAACCCAGTAAAAAGGCGCTAACAGGAATAATTCGACGCAAAATTGGCGAAACCGTGCGGATTGAGTAACATAGGAGGTGATAACTATAACTCATAAACATAAACACACGTCTTAGGCCGTTACATGAAATCATCATTACTTAGTTCTATTATTATCTCCATTATTCTCGCCATCGTCGCTTTTGTGGTTGCGCCCACGGATCTTGCCAGCAGCAACCTTGTTCTGGCAGCCGGTATCCTTATCGGTGGTGTTCTGGTACCACTGATAGCGACACTGTTTTCCTCAGGATCTGGGGACGCCAGTGTCAGCTTAAAGTCAACACCAACAACGTTGTATGTTGGCAACCTGCCTTATAAGGCAAGCGAAGATGACGTAAAGCTGCACTTTCAACAAGCCGGCAAAGTTCATTCCGTTCGTCTTATGAAAGACCGCCGTACCGGCAAGCGCAAAGGCTACGGCTTTGTTGAAATTGACAGTAAAGCGGCAGACAACGCCATTGCCCAGCTTAACGATTGCGAATTTCAGGACCGCACACTTAAAGTTCGCCTGGCCAAAGAAAAGGCCAACGACTGATCGGACCGCACACAATAACAAAGGCCAGCATTTTTGCTGGCCTTTTTATTTTCTATTGACTGTTGAGGCTAACGAATACCTTTCGTTGACCTATCAGTCCCTATTCAGCACTGTCAGCAGATGTAACTGGCGTAGCCTCAACAGCCTGCGTCTGTGGCAGGTTATTTAACAACTGATTGTTAAAGGTATGGAAGCGATTTATCGCTGTGACCAGATCATCCGCCTGCACTTTCTGCAGACGGTGCATAATGCCATTGATCAAATCCGCGTAGGCCGTTCCGTCCTGCAACTTCTCATTGGATTGCTCCATCACACCCAACATCTTGTCGAGATACTGGCTTAGCGGTTTAACCGTCTGGCTGGGCAATTCCTGGTTTTCCCGGTAGTGGGAAATATTTTCGTAGGCAGAAATCACCTGCACCTGATCGGTACGCTGCAAGTTCAACGCAAAACCCGTCAACTCTTTTTCATCAAAACCTTGTTCGATGGCTTTATTGTATGCCGCCTCAACATCACCGTCGAAAAACAGGTCAGCCAGGTCCTGCACATCTTTCACCAGACCGGCGATGGCATCCAGTTCACCTTTATCCAATTCACCCTGCAACGAAAATGACAGCTCTCGCTGCTGATAAAACTGGTACTGCAGGCTTGATGTCTGGGTTGATGCCGGCGTGTCGTTAGCTTCGGAGGCATCAGCCTCTGCGCCCTCGACTGGATTGTCGCTCTGCGCCTCTGGTGAGGCTTGTTGGTCCGGACTGACCGGCACCGGCTCAACCGGTTCGATTGAGCCTTTCTCGATCAGTTGCTGACGGATCAGTGAAAACTGTTCCAGATCTTCAAAACGCAATTGCAGTTCGTCGCCATCACGGGTGCGGATGGTTAAGTCTGCGCTGCGCTGTGTTTCCAGGCTTATCGATTGCTGCACACGTGCCGTTTGTTGCGTTGTTTCATCATCCAGCCCGAAGATCTTCTGTTCCAGACGCTTAATACCGTCTTCAATCAACGACTGGCTGCTAGCTATGCCATCTTTGATGTCGTCATTCATCAAGCCCGCCAGGTCTTTTTCAGCCATTTTAATGCCGCGCAGTACTCCTTCGCGGGCCTGAGAAAACATGGCCTGAAGTTTCTCTTCATCCGCACCTTTGGCTGCGGCATGCTTGATTGCACCACCGACGAAGGACAATACGTTCTTGGCGACTTCCTCGAAGTCAAACAAAGAAGCTGGTTTATCTTTCTGTTCAGGTAGGTTTGGACGTTGTCCATCCAGAGAAACATTGTCACGCATCGCACCGCGGTACACTGACAACCCGACCGTGGTTGCAGAACTGAGCTTGGCCACCTGACCGGGTGGCAGCGGGGGATTCTGGGCTTGCTTCATCCCCATGTCGCGCAACTCTTGTTGCAATTGCTGACGAGGCGTTGTGCCGTCAGCCTTATTGTTCAAAAACGCCTTGATGTCACCGATATTCATGTTAATCGCCTCAATACCCTCACCGTCTTTATCGGCGATTTGTGATTATATTTTAGCCTTTTTTATTCAACTCTACTGCGCTGTGCCACAGAACCACAGGAAGCCTTGGCACTGAGCGGCAAACTCATTACAATTCGCGCACATTAAGCCCAACAAGGCCTACCATCATGCGCCCAATCGATATCGATCCCAATCAGTATGAACACCAGCTAGCCGAAAAAGTGTCTTGGTTAAGCACAGCATTTGACGGTGTATCCATGCCTGAACCGGAGATCTTCCGCTCTGCACCACTTCACTACCGGCAACGGGCGGAATTCAGGGTCTGGCACGAGGGTGATGATTTATTTCACATCATGTTTGACCAAGCCACCAAAGAAAAGTACCGGGTTGACCAGTTTCCCCCTGCCAGTGAGCTGATCAATCGGGTGATGCAGGATTTATTGGCACTGCTACGTCCGAATGAACATGCACGCCGCAAACTGTTTCAGATCGACTATTTGAGCACCCTCAGTGGCGAGATCGTTGTGTCGCTGCTGTATCACCGGCCCCTGGATGAACAATGGCAACAGGCAATATCCGGCATTCTGGCCGAATTACGCCGAGATTACCGGATTGATATCATCGGCCGGGCCCGCAAACAAAAGATCATCATCGACCGGGACTACGTGATTGAGCAGTTACCGGTGGGCGATAAAACCTTCACCTTTAAACACATCGAAAACAGCTTTACCCAACCCAACGCCGGTGTAAATCAACACATGATCGGTTGGGCACTGGATGTTACCCGTAACATCGGTGGTGACCTGCTTGAGCTGTACTGTGGGCTGGGTAATTTCAGCTTACCCATGGGCGACAATTTCGACAAAGTGATCGCCACCGAAATTGCCAAGCCGTCAGTTGCCGCGGCGCAGTATAATATCGCCGCCAACAACATTGACAACGTGACGATTCTTCAAATGTCGAGTGAGGAGTTTGTTGATGCCCAACGGGGCGGAAGTGCGGTGAAGAAGCTCAAAGGGGTGGATTTAGCCGACTACGCCATCAGCACCGTACTGGTGGACCCACCTCGGGCAGGATTAGATGAGGATACCTGCCGGATGATCAGTGACTATGCCAACATTGTGTATATTTCCTGTAGTCCGGAAACACTGGCCAGAGACCTGCAAAGCCTGACGCAGACCCATGATATCGAGCGTTTCGCGTTGTTTGACCAATTCCCTTATACCCATCACACGGAATGCGGCGTATTCCTGCGGCGGCGTTAGTCTTCGTCGTTTAGTGGCGACTGCGCGCCATTGGCAATAAAGCGTAGCTGGAGCTTCAACCGGGTTGCCAGCTGACGCTGTTGCTCCTCCTGCATGTCCAACGCAGAGGCGCCGGCACTGAACACCAGCTTCACCATGGCCTCAGCTTGCAGATTGGCGGTTTCTCGATCCAGCCCTGTCGTCGCCATAATGTAATCCGTTAACTCGGCGATGAAATGGTGTATTTCACGCAACACCGCGGCGCGAAACGCATTCGATGTGCCGGTGTGTTCCCGCAACAACAGTCTGAAAACATTGCTGTTGGCAGTAATAAACTCCATGAATGTGTCTACTGACGTGCTAATCGCACTGCCGCCAGATGCAATGCGCAGGCGTGCCTGGCGCATCAATTGCCGCAGCGCCAATCCCCCTTCGTCAACCAAGGTCAGCCCCAATTCATCCATGTCCTTGAAATGACGATAGAAGGAAGTGGGAGCAATGCCCGCAGAGCGCGCCACTTCGCGCAGACTGATGCTTGACAAACTGCGCTGCTCGTCCAACAAACTGTAGGCAGCATCAATAATGGCACGTCGCGTTTTCTGCTTTTGCTCTTGCCTACTCATTTCCATTCCAAGGTTTGTTGGTCGCTAATCGACAAATTAGCTTGTTTTATAGCGACTTAATCCGATGTCGGCCATTTTAGCCTTGCCAGCCTCTCGCGCAAAGGATAAATTAGCGAACACTTGTAAGCTGAATAAAGATGTCCATGAACAAACCCCGATTAATACTCACAAATGTACTGGTCTTTCTGATCACCGGTTTGGTTGCATTGGTGGGTGTGCCGTTGGAAGCCTATTTCTATGGCTTTGACGGTTTCGAACTGGCTGTGTGCCTGTTTCTGATTTATTTCTCCGGTATGTCGATTACCGCAGGCTATCACCGGTTATGGTCGCATAAGGCCTATCAGGCGTCCGGCGTCGTTCGCGTGATCCTTGCCATTGGTGGTGCAATGGCATTGCAAAACAGTATTCTGCACTGGGCGTCGGATCACCGCATTCATCACAAACACGTCGATGACAACGACAAAGATCCTTATTCGGCCAAACGGGGTTTTTGGTATTCGCACATCGGATGGATGTTGCGAGAATATCAGGCCCACCGCTACAGCGACTATTCCAACTGCCGTGACCTTAAGAAAGATCGCGTCGTGATGTGGCAGCACAACC
Organism: Fluctibacter halophilus; assembly: GCF_020687825.1. Taxonomy (GTDB): domain Bacteria; phylum Pseudomonadota; class Gammaproteobacteria; order Enterobacterales; family Alteromonadaceae; genus Fluctibacter; species Fluctibacter halophilus. Next base: position 66,779 of record NZ_JAJEWP010000008.1, on the reverse strand, counting down.
ACTACCTAGCGATCATGCTGGCCAGCAATATTGGTATTCCCGTGTTGTTGGGTTGGCTAAATGGGGATATCTGGGGCATGTTTTTATTGGCCGGCGTGTTCCGCCTGGTCGCGGTTCATCATGTCACCTTTTTCATCAATTCATTGGCGCACATCTGGGGCAAGCAACCCTACACCGACAAAAACACTGCCCGAGACAACGGGATTCTGGCCTTCTTCACCTTTGGTGAGGGATACCACAATTTCCACCATATCTTTGAATATGATTATCGCAACGGGATCCGCTGGTACCAGTTTGATCCTACAAAATGGCTGATCCGTGGCCTGTCGGCGGTGGGCCTTGCCAGTCACCTGCGTCGAACCCCAGAGGAACGTATTGAAAAAGCCCAGTTGGCCATGCAACTGCAGCAGACCCAGCAAAAGGCCGCCCATTTACCCAATGGTGAAGAACTGCTCGCCCTTGTACAACAGGAATATGAGCAACTGCTACACCGGGTAAACGAATACTACGATGCGAAGAAGCGTCTTATGGAACTCAAAGCTCAGGCGTTGAAAGACAGTTACGCCAACCTTGATGTTCAGTTCCAGTACCGCGAATTGAAACAACGACTGGCCTTACAACGGGAAAAGTGGCTGGCGGTCTGCGCACTGCAACTACACCCCGCCTGACCCATTCAGCAGGTGCATCAGGCACCTGCGCTGTCCTCCCAGTTTGCACTATACTTTTTAACTGTTGATCAGTAAGTTAGTGATAAACCTGTGGCCCGAGGACAGTCAGCATGAGCAGCAAGAAAAACCCTAAGCACAGCCCCTCCGCGAAGAACCCCCCTTACCAATACGACGCCGTTGTGATTGGTACTGGCCCTGGCGGTGAAGGGGTTGCGATGCAATTGTCCAAGGCAGGTAAAAAGGTCGCGGTGGTTGAGCGCCATGAGTCAGTCGGCGGTGGCTGTACTCATTGGGGCACGATACCGTCCAAAGCCCTGCGTCATTCAGTTAGTCGTCTGATTGAGTACAACAGTAACCCGTTGTTCAATGACACCTATCAGACCCACTCTCTGACCTTTAAACAGATCCTCAAACATGCCAGTGGTGTGATCCGCAAACAGGCCAATTTGCGCGGTAGCTTCTACGAGCGAAACCGTGTCACAACCATCAACGCAGAAGCCTCTTTCATTGATGCCAATACCTTGCGGCTTAAACATCCTGACGGCTCGGAAGACACCATCACCACCGAAAAAGTCGCCATTGCAACAGGCTCTCGTCCCTACACGCCAGACGATATCGATTTTACCCACCCTCGCATTTATAACAGCGACACCATTTTGTCGTTAAATCATGAACCGAAAACCGTCATCGTCTACGGTGCCGGGGTGATTGGTTGCGAATATGCCTCAATATTCAGAGGCATGGGGATCAAAGTGGATCTGGTCAACATGCGCGACCGGCTGCTGTCATTTCTGGATGCTGAAGTGTCAGACTCTCTGAGCTATCACTTCTGGAACAACGGTGTGGTGATCCGAAATACGGAAAGCTATGCCTCGGTAGAGGGTCGGGAAGACTGTGTCATTTTAAATCTGGAATCGGGTAAGCGTATGCGCGCCGATTGCTTGCTGTTTGCCAATGGACGTACAGGTAATACCGATATGCTTAACCTTGATGCCATTGGTTTAAAAGCAGACTCCCGGGGGCAATTAAAGGTCAATCACAACTACCAGACCAGCGTGCCAAATGTTTATGCGGTGGGAGACGTTATCGGCTATCCAAGTCTCGCCTCGGCGGCCTACAACCAGGGCCGTTTTGCCGCCGAAGCCATGTTGCAGGGCGAATGTCATGACAGTCTGGTGGAAGACATTCCTACCGGTATCTATACGATCCCCGAAATCAGCTCTGTGGGTAAAACAGAGCAAGAACTGACCCAGATGAAAGTCCCCTATGAGGTTGGGCGCGCTCAATTCAAGCATCTGGCCCGGGCTCAGATCGCTCGGACCCTGGTAGGTCACCTGAAGATTTTATTTCACCGTGAAACCAAGCAGATACTGGGCATTCACTGTTTTGGTGAGCGGGCTTCTGAAATCGTCCATATCGGACAGGCGATCATGCAACAGAAGGGAGATGCCAATACCATTGACTATTTTGTCAATAATACCTTCAACTACCCGACCATGGCTGAAGCCTACCGGGTCGCTGCACTGAACGGATTAAACCGGATTTTTGAATAACGGAAGCGAACCATCCTCCCGCAAGAGGAATTAACGGTCCGCACTCACCATTGCGATGGCTTGCTGCTGTTGCTCCTGATGGGCAACAATTTCAATCAACATGTGTTGCGGGAAAAAGGTCGCTGTCGCCATGGCATTGTCATTGATATCCGCCACTGAACGCTGAAACGACATCTGCATCTCGCGGTACTCTAGATTCTGTTCGATGTTGGTCTCCACGCATTGGGCATCAACCGACAGGGTGTCTTGTTCAACACACGCAAACAGATTTTCAGCACCGTGAGCTGGCAAACAAAGGGCGCCTGCAAAGACCAATAACGGTGTCAAAGCTCGAATTCGCATAGTTTAACTCCTCATTAATGGATCGCGACAACGTGCTGCGAACCTAGGATCAATCTAGCAAGGGGCCCCGGAAAAGACAAATCACAGTTTTGTGACAGTATTATGACAATGGCAAATTTTTTATAGGTTTTTAATGACTAACACTATTCCAGATGAGATTAAGCGCTGTCAGCTGTGCGCGCAATTCTTGCCTTGCCCGCCACGGCCGGTATTGCAATATTTGCCTACAGCGCGAATTGTGATTGTCGGCCAGGCGCCAGGAAAACGTGCCCATGATTCAAATACACCGTGGAACGACCCGTCCGGGGATAGGCTCAGAGACTGGTTACAGCTTTCAAGAGAGGTATTTTATGATGCCAGACAAGTGGCATTGGTACCGATGGCATTTTGTTATCCGGGACGAGGAAAAAGTGGCGACCTACCCCCCAGTACCACCTGCGCCCCAACCTGGCATGCTGCCTTGATGGCAGCGCTGCGTGATCCTTTGGTGCTGTTGGTGGGTCAATATGCGCAAGGTTACTACTTGCAAGATAAGCGAACGTTAACAGAGAGGGTCAAGCACTGGCAGGATTACCAAGGTCAAGGTCTGGTATTGCCACATCCGTCACCGCGCAACAATATCTGGCTGCGTCGTCACCCCTGGTTTGAACAACAAGTGTTGCCGCAGTATCGTCAAAAGGTTGCTGCGGCCCTGACCCAAGGCTAGTTGCCAACCTCTTTGTGCTGTTCAAGGAATGTCAGTAAATCGGCAAATGGCATGGGTTTGGCGTACAGGTAGCCCTGCGCTTCATCACACCCCAGCTTGAGCATATAACTGGCTTGCTCACGCTTCTCAACACCTTCGGCAATGGTTTGTAAGCCAAGACGATTACCCAAGGTGACAATCGTTTCTGCAATGAACGCGCTCTTACCCGGCATGACTTCATTGACAAACGACCGGTCGACTTTGAGTCTGTCCAGCGGCAGTTTCTGCAGATAGCTCATGGACGAAAACCCGGTTCCAAAATCATCTATCGCGATGGTCACCCCAAACGCCTTCAAGGCTTTGAGCGATTCGATCACGATCTGCGGTTCATCCATGACCACGCTTTCGGTGATTTCTAGCTCCAGCGAGGCCGGATCAATCTGATGATTTACAATCGCGTTTTTAATGTAATTGACGAAATCCGGGTCACGGAATTGCGGCATCGAGATGTTAACCGCCACACGTACATCGTTATATCCCTTGTCATGCAGTTGTTTGAGCTTGCTGCAGGACTCGTCAACCACCCATGCACCGATATCGATGATCAAACCGGAATACTCTGCCAACGGCACAAACACCGCCGGAGAAATGTACCCACCATCCGGTGAAGGCCAGCGTAGCAAGGCCTCCATACCAACGACTCGTTCACTGACCAAATCGACCTGTGGCTGGTACCACAACTCCAGTTTCCGTTCCGCAAAGTCGGTTCTCAGCTGACGGATCATGCCCAAGCGCCAGGTGGTTTTCTCTTCCATCTCCGGCTCGTAATAACTGTAGTTGGTGGTGAGATCTTTTTTCGCCCGGTTCAGGGCGATATTGGTCTGTTTCAGAATGGTCAAGCCGTCGGTGGACTCTTCGCTGAGCCGGCATAATCCGATGGTGACATTGATCGGCAAGGTATGATCACCGGCCTTAAATGGGGATACAAAGACTTCGCTGAGGCGTTCTGGATTCACATAAGTATCGTCACCAACGAAGCCGAAAATGTCGGCCCCGATACGCCCCATGTTGATCTTGTCATCAAAACGCTCAATCAGACGATCAGCAACTGCAATCAATAAACTGTTACCGGCATCCTGCCCTAAGCCATCGTTCACATCGGAAAAATGATTCACATCCACCAACGCGACGGTTTGCCCCATGCCAGCACGGTTACCTTTTTTAACCTGATCGAGCATGTTAATGAATTCATTGCGGTTAGGCAGTTTAGTCAGCCAATCCCTGAACGCCGCGTTACGCAGTTGATGGAACAGATTGACGTTTTCATAACCCACTGAAATGCTCGACAGGAAAACCTCGATCAATTGCTTATTGATAACACTGATTTCGTTGCCGATTTCTAAAAACACCGCAGCTTCATAGCCAGAGCTGTTCATATACAGAACACTGAAATCAGGCTGGAAGACATGGGTCTTGTCTTTCAGGCATTGGGTCACAAACGCGATGATGCGTTCATCATGTAAGGTTTCAATACTCTCGTTGATATACCGGGCGAAGGGTCCCGCCGCACCGAGCACATAAACGCCGTCATCATCTTTGTCGAGCACCGATCCGGCCCGTGCGCATACAACGCCGCCTGCATCCAGGCCAATCAACGAACTGATCTGTGTCACTACCCCTTCACAAAACCCTTTAATCGAGTGCTCTTCAAGCAGGTTGGCCGCTGAACCAATAATTTTTTCCAGTCCAAGGCGGCTTTGATTGATGGTCAGGATTTGTTGGTAGGAGCGCAGCGAAGAAATGATGGTGGTTACCAGCTTGCTACGGGTCAGTTCCGTTTTGGTTTTGTAATCATTGATGTCATATTCTTTGATGACATTTTCTTCTGGCGCATAGCCTGGCTGCCCGGTGCGAAGAATGATCCGCGGTTCAGTGATGGCCAGCTCTTCACGCATTTTTTTGGCCACTTTCAGGCCAGCGTCATCGGTTTCCATCACCACATCAAGCAGGATAATGGCCAGACTGCTGCCCATCTCCTCAATGATCTTCAACGCCTCACTGCCCGAGTAGGCATGATAGAACTTGAGCGGCTTGTCATTGAGCATCAGATCCGATAACGCCAGTCGTGTTACCGAATGGATTTCCTCGTCATCATCAACAACCAGAACGTTCCAATGGCCTTGTTTAACCTCAGGCGCCTCTGCTGCTTCTTCTTCCTCAAGAAAAACCAGTTCATCGTTGTCGTAATCAGAAGATCCTGTCATGCAACTGTCCGTCCGCTGTTGGCGCTTATTTGCGCGCATTGTGGCTACATCATAACCATATCCTAATATCTCGAAAAGAAAAATACCAAGAACAGAAAGTCTGTCAGAATGCGCGCTGAAATGATCGGCATCTGCCACTAAAATTGCTGTTGTTCAGGCCGACACACAAGGTACACTGGGTACAGCGAGAACAGCCTTGAACAGAGCCGCCATGAAGATTGAAGGGCAACCCCAAACGCCCATCCCAGCGCCCACGCAGACCACGCGCAAGAGCCAGCCCAAGCATGGCGAGAAAACGACGCCCCGTACCAAGGCCAAAGAAGCCGTCGACAGTCAGGGTATGCAGTTGCGTATTACACAGTGGTTTGCCAAGGCCGGCATTGCACCGATTAACGGTTCAGGTTGGGACGTTGAGGTCGACAAACGCTTGCGTCGACATCAGCGCATCAAGGCACAACAACGGATGCATAATCTGGAACGTATTCTCGACCTTGCCCTGGACTTCAGTCTTGAATCAGGGCGCCAGGAAAACATCGATGCGGACTGGTTCTTCAGTTTCGTGGCGCTGGCAGAAAATATTCATTCCTCCGCGATGCAGGAGTTATGGGCCAAAATCTTTGCCATGGAAATCAGCCGTCCCGGGACTTTTTCGCTGCGTACCCTGAAAGTGCTGCAGGACATCACCCATCGTGATGCTTCCATGCTGCGTATTGCCGCGGGCATGGTGAGTCGTAAAAAAGGTGAATCGTCGCCCAAACTATTGTTTGGGTATTACCAGAAGCCCAGCGCCTGGCAGTGGTTCACTACCCCACATCAACACCAGCTGAACCTCGCTCAGTACGGTCTGGCATATCCGAATTTGCTGTCGTTGATGGATTTAGGGCTGATTTACAACAGTGAGATTGAATCCGCTGAACTGGACACGGGAACCCGCAGTGAATGGCGGTGTGGTAACGAATCCTTGCACCTGACTCCCAGGCATCGCGGTATCGCATTGAATTACTATAAGTTCACGCCCACCGGCAGTGAATTGTTCAATCTGTTGCACAGCCCGGCCAATCAACCCTATCTCGAGGGACTGAAAGGCCTGCTTGCACAAGCGTTTGAGGTCAATTAATACAACCGTCAGTGGCCCTCCTGCTGTGGGGGTTATATTCCATCGCCAAATTCGTGCAGTCCACACTCTCGCTTCATGCCAAAGAAACGGGTGTCCTGCTCACGCATGCCCTCTTCCAGAGAACGGGTCGTATGCCAGTCTCCGATAGACACATAGCCCTGTTCCCACAGCGGGTGATAAGGCAGGTCGTTGGCCTGCATGTATTGGTGCAGATCTTTGTTGCTCCAATTGATCACCGGATACACTTTTAGCTGTGACGCCAGTTGCTGTACCACCGGCAATTTTTCCCGGCTATCCGACTGACTTCGACGTAAGCCAGCGAACCAGGTTTTCGCCTGCAAGTCAGCCAGTGCACGCTGCATAGGCTCGACCTTGTTCATTTGATTGTATTGCTCAATACCGTCCAGCCCCTGCTCCCACAGCTTTCCGTAACGGGCTTCCTGCCAAGCACCGGACAGTGGTGCACGATACACCTGCAAATTGAGCTTCAGACGTTCAGCCAGTTGGTCTACGAACTGATAGGTTTCCGGGAACAGATAACCGGTGTCGGTCAAAATGACCGGAATATCCGGGTAAGCCTGGGTCAGCAAATGCAGCATGGCTGCTGACTGGGCACCAAAGCTGGACGACATAACAAATTCGCCCGGCAGGTTATCCAGCGCCCAGGCAATTCTCTGCTGCGCCGTCTGCTGTTCAAGACGCTGATTCAGTTCCGCTAACGCTTGCGGTTCAAACGTTGGTCCCCTGCGTCCGGTGTCAGCAGTGGTGTCGATGGCCAGGTTAGTCATAAAAGTCCTTAGCCGAATCGATCACCGGCGCAATGATTCCGGCACGCACAACGAAATCGCCGAAGCCTTCTCCCGACTCGCGCTCTTTGGCCCAACGGCCCAATAGCGTGTCCAGTTCATCAAGAATGGCTTGCTCAGAAATGTTTTCCCGATACATGCGAGGTATACGGGTACCCTCTCGGTTGCCACCCAGGTGCAGGTTGTATTTTCCAGGTCCTTTTCCGACCAACCCGACTTCAGCCAACATCGCCCGGCCACAGCCATTGGGACAACCGGTAACGCGGAAGATGATGCTGTCCCCTGACAGACCATGCTTGTCCAGTAGTGCTTCGATGTCCGTCACGGCATCCGGCAAGTAGCGTTCTGCTTCAGCCATTGCCAAGGGGCAGGTCGGCAGCGACACACACGCCATCGAGTCCAGGCGTTGCTGACTGACGCCGTCCTGGATCAGGCCATGTTTGCGCGCCAGCTCTTCAATCAGCGCTTTGTTCTCTGGTCTTACACCAGCCACAATCAAATTCTGATTGGCGGTCAGACGAAAGTCGCCGGTGTGCACTTTGGCAATTTCGGCACAACCGGTCTTCAATGGCTTACCGGGATAATCCAGAATTCGGCCATTCTCAATAAACAAGGTCAGGTGGTAATTTCCATCAACCCCTTCAACCCAGCCGATACGATCGCCCCGGCCGGTAAATGTGTAGTCCCTGGAAGGAGCAAATGCGATATCCGCCCTACGCTCAACCTCCGCCTTAAACGCATCAACACCGACGCGCTCCAGGGTGTACTTGGTCTTGGCATTTTTACGGTTTACCCGATTGCCCCAATCCCGCTGGGTACCAACCACCGCCGCGGCCACGTCGAGGGTTTTTTCCAATGGAATAAAGCCAAAGTCGGTGGCTTTGCGAGGGTAGGTTGAAGTATCGCCATGGGTCATCGCCAGGCCGCCACCGACCAGCACGTTAAAACCGACCAATTGGCCATCTTCAGCAATGGCAACGAAGTTCAAGTCGTTGGCATGCACATCGACGTCATTTTGCGGCGGAATCACCACGGTGGTTTTAAACTTCCGCGGCAAATAGTTGTTGCCTAAAATGGGTTCTTCGTCGGTGGTCTCAAGCTTCTCGCCGTCCAGCCAGATTTCGGCATAGGCGCGGGTTTTAGGAAGCAAGTGCTCACTTATCTTTTTCGCCCATTCATACGCTTGTTGATGCACCTCAGATTCAACTGGGTTTGAGGTGCACAATACGTTGCGGTTCACATCACCCGCGGTGGCAATTGAGTCAATCCCGACGCTGTTCAGGGTCTTGTGCATCAGCTTAATATGGGGCTTCAACACACCGTGAAACTGAAACGTCTGTCGGGTGGTCAACCGGATACTGCCGTACAGCGAATGGGATTCGGCAAACGCGTCGATGGCCAACCATTGCTCAGGGGTGATAATGCCGCCCGGCAACCGTGCCCGCAGCATGACATTGTGCAAGGGTTCAAGTTTTTGCTTGGCACGCTCGGCCCGAATGTCACGATCATCCTGCTGGTACATACCGTGGAAACGGATCAGCTGGAAATTGTCTGCGGTAAAGCCGCCGGTCAAATCATCTTTTAAATCGTCAGCAATGGTACCGCGCAGGAAATTGCTTTCGCCTTTGATTCGCTCGTTGTCTGACAACGGGCCTTCAACGGTATATTTGTTGTTGTCAGTCATCAGTAAACATCCTTCTGGTAACGCTTCGCTTTGCGCAACTCTGTCACATAAGCCTCGGCAGCCTCACGATCCAGGTTGCCATGTTGTTCAACGATTTGAACCAAGGCGTCATGTACGTCTTTTGCCATGTGTGTAGCATCGCCACAGACGTAGATGTGGGCGCCATCCAGCAACCACTGGTAGACGTCAGCACCGTGCTCCAGCAAACGATGCTGCACATAAATTTTTTGTTCCTGATCGCGGGAGAAGGCCAAGGTGATTTTATCCAGCACCCCTTCTTTGACAAATCGCTGCCACTCGGTCTGATACAGGAAGTCCTGGGTAAAGTGAGGATTGCCGAAAAACAACCAGTTTTTCCCCTCGGCATCCTGCATTTCACGCTCTTGCATAAACGCTCTAAACGGCGCGACGCCAGTACCGGGACCAATCATGATCACCGGAGTATCGGGGTTTTCAGGTAAACGGAAGTTGTCGTTATGTTCAACAAATACCTGTACTTCGGCACCTTCTTCCAGACGCTTGGCCAGGTAACCGGAGGCGCCCCCCTGATGAGTATGTCCATGGGCTTCATACTCGACCAAAGCAACCGTCAGATGAACTTCGTCTTCTACCTCTGACTGGCTGGAGGCAATGGAATACAAACGGGGCGTGATACCACGCAAACTGTCCACCAGTTGTTGGGCTGACACCCCTTCTGCGGTGTGTTCTCGCACGATGTCGATGATCTGGCGTGTTTGCAGATATTCCCGCAACGCCCCTTTGTCCGCCAGTAAGGCTGCTAAGTCATCGGACTGAACCGTTGCCTGATAGGCCGTCACGAAGGTCGGGTAGCTTTGCGTCAGTTCGAGCCGCTCCACCAACGCTTCCTTAACCGTCAACTCATCATCACCAAGGCGTACTGTCTCTTGCGCATCTATTGCCAACAACGTCAGCAGGTCATCAACCATGTGAGGATCATTTTTGAACCAGATCCCCAATGCGTCTCCAGGCCGGTACTGAATGCCGGATCCTTCGAGGGATATTTCGATGTGTCGGATATCCTTGCTGGAATCCCTGCCAGTGATTTTCTGCGCTTCGGACAGGGTTGCCGTAAACGGGTGTTTCTTGGTGTACGTCTGGCTCGCCACACTCAACCCGACAGGGCCACTGGGCATGGCTACAACCTGCGATGAGGGTGCAGACAAGGCATCTTTGAGATCAGCAATCAGCGCCTCACCAAAGGCCTCGGTAGCGCTGTCATAATCAACATCGCAATCCAGACGAGGCTTGATCGCAACCGCGCCAAGGGCGGCCAGACGTTGATCAAAATCTTTTGCCGTTTGGCAGAAAAACTCATAGCTGCTGTCACCCAAGCCAACCACGGCATATTTCAGATCAGCGAGCTTTGGCGCTTTCTTGCTGGCCAAAAACTCGTGCAATGCCATGGCATCATCGGGTGGCTCACCTTCCCCATGGGTACTGACGACGATCAGCAGGTGGGTCTCATTCTTGATCTGCTTGGCTTTGTAGTCCGCCATGTTGCTCAGCGTGACTGCATAACCCGCCGCCTCAGCCAGCGCTTTGTAGCCGCTGGCAACGCCTTTGGCATTGCCGGTCTGAGATCCATACAGGATGGTCAGCGAGGCACTGGTTGCCGCCTCGGATGTCGGTGCAGCTACCACTTGCTGAATCGGTGTCTGGGCAAGGCCTGCCAGATACCCACTGAGCCACGTCAATTGTTGTGGATTGAGTGGCGAAATGGCCTGATTAATTTGATTCCACTGGCTATCACTGAGCACAGCGGGCGGCACGGCCGCCGGATTGTTGGAAGACATATACGCTAACCTTAACTAATACGGGGCTAAGGTTAGCGAGTCTTTTAAATAACAGGAAAGAATAAATTCAAATTTTTTATTACCGAATGAACTTAAGCGTCAGCCGGTTCAGAAATGCACTTCCAGGCCAACAAAGGGCCCATCAAAGTCCAGATCTGAATAAATATTGTCCAGGTCGTCCAGTTCCATTTGAATTTTCCGGTAACCCAACTGAAGGTTGGCATCGACTGCAGGGTTCTCCACCAACTCATAGGTAACGGCCAGTTGATAATCCTGCAATGTGTGATCATCTACTGACAGGAAGCTACCCTCCGCACCCAATGAAAAGCCGGTGCCCGGCAAGCCAAATGAGATGCGTGAGTACAACATCGGTACGAAACCAGAGAAAGACTCCTGACCGTCCAAGGTAGGATCTGACGTGTCAACAACCAGGAAATCACCGTCAACATACTTGGCATTAAGCCCGAAATCCAATGACAACAAGTCGTTGTCGAACAACTCGTAATAGAGCACCACATCGGTACTGGTCAGAGTAACATCCGTCATGACCTGTGATTGACTGACAAACACCTGGTCGCCGAAGGTAAAGCTGCTCGACAAGGTTGTTACCCCATCGGTATCCATGCTCGTGCGTTGCACTTTTATGTTCGGGATACCGGGGATCGGATGCTCCAATGCCACGTACAGGTTGTTGCGCGTGGCATCGTCGAAATCAAATTCGGTGATGGTGCTGGTATTCGCATACCCCCCCGAGGCATCCATTTGCCAGGCCTGGGCCCCCGCGTAGATGCCAAATACGGTGTCACTGTACGCAGCACCGCTGAACAACAGCGTCGCTGCAGAGAGCAAAAGTGTGTGCTTTTTCAACGTTTATCCTTGGTTTAACAGCTCTGTAAGCTCAATTAAAGCAGCATTTGCACGGGAAATATAGTTCGCCATCACTAACGAATGATTGGCCAACATACCAAAGCCACTGCCGTTCAAAATCATCGGTGACCAGACCGTTTGCTGGGTAGCTTCCAATTCGCGAATGATTTGTTGCAGACTGACTCGGGCGTTTTTCTTCTCCAACACCTGGGCAAAGTCGACCTCTACGGCTTTAAGGAAATGAATCAATGCCCAACTGGCACCTTTTGCTTCGTAGAAATTGTCATCCAGTTTCCACCAGCTGGTTTTGTCGATCCGTTGCGACGGTGTTGGTGTGGACTGGCGTGCTTCTGCATCACCGGCAAGGTCGGTGTTGAGGCGTTCCTGGCCGACACTGGCGCTGAGCTTCTGAGACAGACTACCAAGCCGTTTTTCGACTTGCTTTAGCCAATCACGCAGGTTATCCGCGCGGGTATAGAACTGGGCATCACCGTCGGCACGGTCGGCCAGATCACGTTGATAGCGCATCAACTGTTCGAGCGCATCGCCATAGGCCGATTCTGCCGAAGGAATGATCCACGAACGGTGATTAATGTTCAGGTTTGGCTGCGCTTTAACAAGGTGTGGGTTCTCAATCGACTGGGACTGAGAACGACTGAAATCTTTACGCATCGCCAGCGCCAGGTCGCGCACCATTTCCAATGCGCCAAATTCCCAGGCGGGCATATTGTCCATCATTACACTGGGCGGCATCACATCGTTGGAAAGATACCCTCCAGGCTTTTCCAGCAGGGTTTCGGTCACCGTGATCAGGGTATTGGTCAGTGTGTAGCCCGTGACCACCTGCTCCTGGTGCTGTGCCGCGCGCTGCTCTGCTTCTGCCCGCACGTCAAACGTCGACGGTGCGAAACTCCAGTACACTGACAGCAGCCACAGCAAGACGACCACTGCACCGGCGGCCAATGAGATCCATCGTGTATTCCACGTCAAAGACATACGTTACTCCTCGTGATGACCATGGTGTTCCTGACTGACAGACTGACCAGGCCGTACCGCCGTTGCCTGAAACGCAAACGGCGTACCTTTGTCAGTATACACCGTAATTGTCACCGACTGCCCCGGCGTCAAAGGCTCGCGAACACCAAACACCATTAGATGATAGCCTCCAGGCTGGAATGCCTGAGAGCCCTGAGCGGGAATGGTCAGACTGTCCTGTTTTTCCATCCGCATCATGCCGTCGTGCATAACATGACTATGAATTTCAATCCGCTGGGCGATGTCGCTCTCGGCGCTCACCAGCACCAGGGGAGCATCGGTATCATTGTGCAGTGTAAAATAGGCTGCGGTATTAGGCACGCCAGGCGGCAACACCCGAATGTGCGCCTGTTCAAAATGCACATGTGCTTTTGCGCTTAGCGTCATTAATGCCAACGCGGCAATCCATTTTTTCATATCATTTCCCCTGACCTTGGTAAGAGGATTATTCAGAAAAACACCTTCGATGGCTACGGAAATCAAAAAAAAAGCCACCGGGTCTTTAGGACCCGGCAGCACCAGGGAATGGATTTACGAGTGTGCCGGGCCTTTGCGCTTTACCAGCCAGACGATAATCGCCAATAACAACAGCATAGGCCAAAAAACACTCAGTCCTGCGACCAACAGACCAACCATCACTGCACCAATGGCAAGCACAATGGCGCCGACCACACTCAGTGCGATGACAAATCCAACAACTGCCATGATCACGCCCGCCAGAGTCACGCCAACCACTGATTCGAATGGCGTCAGGGTGTGGTCATCCACGTTGATGCCAATATCAAACCCTTCAGCGGCGATGAAACCAAAGCTGTAACTCAACAGCAGCGCCAGTAATACCACTATCGCGAACGTTCTCATGGTCTTCTCCTGTGATGGATGTTCTTCTCAGCCGTGAAGCTGTGTTTAATAATTTCGTGAGGGCAGCAACACCACACCCAACACGTAAGCCAGTGCAACGGCAACCGGGACGAACAGGAAAGCCGCGATGGCCACCCCACGAACCAACCATGGTTCTTGTCCGAAATAGCGTGCTACACCTGCACACACCCCGGATACCATGCGCCGAGCGGTGTCTTTGTATATCCGTTGTGTATCAAATACGCTTTTCATACCTTACTCCTCAGCTTGCCGTCGGTGGCGGAAACCGCTACCGACGGAGAACAATTAGGCTACTTTTTTACGCAGCGCTTCGAGTTCCTGCTCAACCGCATCGTTGGCTTCAAGGGCAGCAAACTCATCCTTCAACGTTGAGCCACTGGACACCAGGTCATAGGCATCAGCTTGTGCTTCGAGGTCATCGATTCGACGCTCGTAGTGTTCGAAGCGCGCGATGGCATCATCAATCTTCTCAACATTCAATTTACTCTTGGCTTTCAGTCGCACCGTGGCAGATTCCTTGCGTACCTGCAGGGACTTCTGCTTGGCTTTGGCTTCTGCAAGCTTTTCATTCAACCTTGCACTGTCATCCTGCAGTTTGGTCAGCCCTTCTTCTACCGTGCTAAGTTCATCGTTCAACGTTTGCACGTTCGCCTGGCATTGTTGACGCTCGACCAGCGCTGCCCGTGCCAAATCTTCGCGACCTTTCTGCATCGCCAGTTCGGCTTTTGCTTGCCAGTCGTCTGACAATTGTTGCTGTTTGTTGAGCTTGCGGGTCAACTCTTTCTTGTCTGCTAATCCCCGTGCTGCGACAGAGCGCACCTCAACCAGCGTTTCTTCCATTTCCTGTACCATCAGACGGATCACTTTGTGCGGGTCTTCTGCTTTGTCCAGCATTGCGTTGATGTTTGCCTGAATGATGTCGGTCATACGTGAAAACATTCCCATGATTTGTTCCTCCACATGCTAAATCGGTAATGTGCGTTGCACGTTGCAACTTGCATTAACCTTTTCAATTGCTGTGCCAACTCAGGCAAATATTTTAAGCTACTGTTTTATATGGATATTTTTAAAATCAGGAAAACAGGCAAATGTGCCAGTGTATTTTGAAGTGAAATGAATTTGGTGAAATTGACGAACTGTGTGGTCAATTTGCTCATTAAGAGAAACGGAACCGAATAGCGAGTGAATATTGCGGGTGGCACCAAGCTGAAACAAAGGGTTTCAGGCCGGTACCACAACCACTAGAGAGACTGTAGTCGCTGGGCTTCGGCGACAAGTTTAGGAAAATGCTCCATCGGCAGATAGCCGGATAGCTTTTCCAGACGGGCTCCCAACGCTGCATAGCTCTCAGCACTGACATTGATGTGTCCCATCTTACGTTTTTTACGCACCGACTTGCCGTACCAGTGCAGATGACACTCGGGAATACTCAACAACTGCTGAGAAAACTCTTTGCAACCGATGATGTTGATCATGGCACTGGGTCGTAACGCAGCCGTGCAGCCGAGTGGTAAGCCACAGATTGCCCGAATATGGTTTTCGAACTGACTGGTATCGGCTCCCTGCATCGACCAGTGACCTGAGTTGTGCACCCTTGGCGCAATCTCATTGACCAATAAACGGTCATCGACCTGGAAAAACTCCACGGCCAGCACGCCCACATAATCCAGTTCAGTGGCAAGTGCAGTAAATGCCTGTTGTGCCTGAGTTGTCAACGCTTCGGTAATACCCGGTGCTGGCGCCAACGACACATGCAACTGCCCCTGATAGTGCAGGTTTTCTGCCAACGGGTAGAACTGACAGCGTCCTTTTGCATCCCGAACACCGACCAGGGATAACTCACGACTGAAATCAGCCATCTGCTCCACAACCAGGGGAACCTTGTTCAGATCTAACTCGGCCAATGCGGTTTTCAATCCGGCGAGATCAGCCGCTTGGGCCAGCCGCCATTGTCCATAGCCATCATATCCATCTCGACTGGCCTTGAGTATGAGACGCTCCCCCAACGCCGCTACCGCTTCCTCCAATTGCTCAACATCCGTGACAATGCGGTGAGCACAATTGGCGATCCCCAGGCGTTCCAGCAAGCGCTTTTCGCGAACGCGGTCGGCACCGGTAAGGATCGCTTCAATGCCGGGTTTTAATTTACCGCTCACGTGGGCCTGTTCCAGAAGGTGTTCCGGCACGTGCTCAAACTCCACCGACAATACGTCGGCTTCTTCAATCGCCTGTGACAATGACATGCCCGCCGGCAACTTACTGATCGGATCTACAACCGTTTCTGACCCGACGTCGACGGCCTGTACTTCAATTCCCATAGGAACAGCTGACAGAGCCATCATTCGTGCCAACTGACCGGCACCGTATATCAGTACCCTCATTCAGGTAGCTCCAACTGACCATTGGCCAGCACCGTCTCTGTTTGTTGCTTCCGGAAGGCTTTTATTGCGGCAGCAACGTCCGGTTCTTGCAATGCAATGACCTGGGCGGCCAGTAAACCCGCATTTGCCGCACCTGCCTCACCGATTGCCAGCGTTCCCACAGCGACACCTTTGGGCATCTGCACGATAGACAACAAGGAGTCCAGCCCGCTGAGCTGACTTGAACGGACGGGAACACCAAACACTGGCAAGTGTGTGTGAGCGGCAATCATTCCAGGCAGATGAGCTGCCCCCCCGGCACCCGCAATGATCACGTCAATGCCGTTATCTGCAGCGGTTTCAGCAAATTCTGTCAACAGATTGGGGGTTCGATGGGCAGACACGACTTTGGCCTCGAAAGGTACGCCAAGTTGTTTCAGCATGAGTGCTGCTTTTTGCATCGTCGGCCAATCAGACGTTGAACCCATTACTATCGCCACTTTTGGCATAATCACTCTCCAGAATCTTACTGCAGTCTTGATGAATGTGGTTTACTCGTTCAGACCGTAATGTTTGTTATGCGGCCTGACCGGCTAAAAAGGGGGCAGATTGTAGCCCAAAAGTGCGCTAACCCCAATACTCTGGCATCACCAAGCCGCTAAACACTGTCGATTTCGCAACGAATCTGCTAAAACATCGCTTGACCTTATTGTTTTTGCCCACATTTACTATTCTCACAATGCGTCCTTAAAAAGCTATCAATATCAATGACGCACGGTATTCACCATCACATTTGAGGAACCCCATGATCAATGAATTTCTGAAAAAGGAGTCGGCCAGCGGGATACTGCTGATGATCGCAACGGCACTGGCAATGATTGCTGCCAATACGCCGTTTGCTGCGCAGTGGTACAACCAACTGATTGATCTACCGGTCATGTTTCAGGTTGGCGACTTGATCATCAACAAACCTTTGTTGCTGTGGATCAATGATGGCTTGATGGCAGTGTTCTTTTTTCTGGTCGGTCTGGAGCTGAAGCGGGAAATTCTCGAAGGCGAATTGTCTGAGCCGCAAAAAATCATATTGCCTGCGGCAGGCGCAGTAGGGGGAATGCTGGTACCTGCGTTGTTCTATGTCTATTTTACCTGGGACAATCCGGTGGCGCTGGCGGGCTGGGCCATTCCTGCTGCAACTGACATCGCTTTCGCGCTGGGCATTCTGGCCCTGCTGGGAAGCCGGGTCCCTGTCAGCCTGAAAGTATTTCTGGTTACCCTGGCAATCATCGATGATATCGGCGCCATTGCGATCATCGCCCTGTTTTACACCGAAAACATCTCTCAGGGCCCGTTGATTGTTGCCGCGGTCTGCCTCGCGATTCTCACGTTTCTTAACTTGCGCAATGTGCAAAGCGTACCGTCCTACATCCTTCTCGGCGCCGTATTATGGGTGGCAATGCTGAAGTCAGGGGTCCATGCCACGTTGGCGGGTGTCATGCTGGCGTTCTTTATTCCGATGCGTGACCCGGATCAACCGGAAAAATCTGCGCTGAAGGATTTGGAGCACAACCTTCACCCTTCCGTCAGCTTGGTTATCCTGCCCGTGTTTGCGTTTGCCAATGCAGGGATTGATTTGTTCTCTATCAGTATTGAATCCCTGTATCACCCGGTGACCCTGGGGATTATTCTGGGACTGTTCGTTGGTAAGCAACTCGGTGTGTTTGTATTTGCCAAGCTCGCGGTCATGCTCGGCTGGGCAAAATTACCGGAAGACATCAACTGGAAACAATTGTACGGCTGCGCCATCCTTTGTGGTGTTGGTTTCACAATGAGTTTGTTTATCGGCTCTCTGGCGTTTGAAGAGACCGGCAATAACCAAATCGCCGATGAGCGACTGGGGATATTGATGGGTTCACTGGCGTCGGCCGTGTTTGGTTACTTCTGGTTACGCAAGACCGCTGTCGACCAATAATCGCCACAGCGTCTCCAGCAATGCCTGTTTGTTGACCGGTTTTGACAAATAGGCATTCATGCCGGCTTCCAGACATGCTGCACGGTCTTCGCTAAACGCGTTGGCCGTCAGCGCCACCACCGGTACGCGCTGGTTTACCCCGTCCATTTCCCGCAACCGACGGGTTGCAGTTAACCCATCCATGTTCGGCATCTGACAATCCATTAACACAACGTCAAAGCGATGGGATTGAAGCGCTTCCAACGCCTGAAGGCCGTCCTTCGCTCTGACGATCCGTATTCCTTGATCAGACAGCATATCGAACAGAATTTCGGCATTGATGTCGTTGTCTTCAACCAATAAACAACGTAACCCGCTGGGCAATCGCAGGCTGGAGGACTCGGTGACAAGCTGTGCCGGCGGTTCGCATGCCGTAAACGGGATACTGACACGAACCTGAGTGCCCTCCTCAACCCGGCTGGACAGGGTGATATGTCCGCCCATCAGCTCTGTCAGTGCCCTGCAAACGGCCAGCCCCAATCCTGTCCCTCCGAAAATCCGGGTAGTGGAAATGTCGGCTTGTGAGAACTCATCGAAAATGTGCTGTTGCTGGTCGTCCGGTATGCCAACACCGGTGTCAGAAACGGTGATCTGAGCCCCGCCATCAGACCAACTCAGTTGCAATTCAACGCGCCCTTTGTGAGTAAATTTTATTGCATTACTGATCAGGTTATTCAGGATCTGGCCCAGACGGGTTTCATCGCCGACCACCCACGGCGGCACATCCTTGTCAATGTCAAGCAACAGGTCTATGCCTTTGGTTTTGGCGGTTTGCTGATGCAGTCCAACCACCTGTTGAACGGTTTCGAAGAGGTTAAACGGGATATGTTCCAGCGCCATCTTGCCGGCTTCAATTTTTGACCAGTCAAGGATGTCATTAATGATGTGCATTAACGCATCGGCGCTACGGGCAATGATATCGACCTTGTGACGGCTGTTATCATCCAATGGCGCCTGAATGAGGTTCTGACAACTGCCGATGATGCCGTTCATTGGGGTGCGAATTTCATGGGACATATTGGCCAAAAAGCGTGATTTCGCCTCACTCGCCTGGTTTGCCTGCAGCAGTGCCACTTCTAGCGATGCCGTTTTCTCTTCAATACGCTGTTCCAGCACATCGTTCAGTTCGCTGAGTTGCTGATTGAGTTCCAGTTGTTGCTCCCGCCCCGCGCGCACTTCATCAAACAACTGGACGATGCGCAGACGTAATTGTTCGAAACCCTGCTCCAACGCCGCGATCTCAGTAAGATAGGACGGTAGTGTTTGTCCACTGCCAGCGACAGAAGGATTAGAGGGATCAAAGTGACGAAATTGTTCCATCAACCCCTTCAATGGCTGAGACAAAATGCGGGCGACAATATGACTGACAAGGTTTGCTGCCACCGTCAGTAGTACCATCAGCACCAAAGCAATCATGATCCGGGTGGCAATTTGCTCTGCAAATTGGGCCCTGGGATACAACTTGATAACCCGCCAGCCCTGAACATTTTTATTGCTTGAAGCAGTGATCCATTGTTGCCCGTTCAACACTTTGGTGTTGGCTGCCGCACAAGCCTCGCAGTCAGCCAAAGACAACGGCGAAAGTGGCGGTAAATTCAGCGCATCAGAGGCAAATACCACATTGTCTGCCGGATCGATGATCAGCATTTCGACACTGACATCATTTTCACGGGCGTCGTATTGTTTGAAGCTCGACAGGTCGAGAGAGCCCTCAACGATGCCGCGGAACCCCAGCGTTGGATGAATGACCGGCGCAGAGACTGCAACAATGGGATCATTGCCAAACCCTCTGCCCTGCAAGGCATGTGATACATACGCGATACCGGTATCGCGAGGAAAGGTAAAATAGTCACGGTGGGCGACGCTAAGCTGACCGACCTGCTCCGCTTTTTCAACCAGCGCGGCGGGATATGCGTGAGCTATCAGCCCTTCAGCATCAGTGGTGAGCAAGGTCAGGAATGCCGGATATTGTTCCGCCAACTTGCCAATCACGGATTGTTGACTGTCGGGATATTCTGTCACCACGCCAGCTGCGATTCGTATCCCCCGTAAATGACCATCGAGAAAGTGCTCAAGCTGGTCATTGACAACCCGCGAACGCTGATGAAGATAGCGCTCAAGGCTGGCTTGATGTTGCTGCAAGTCGTAACCCAATCCGACGTAGGTGATAGCCACCGTTGAGAAAAAAAACAGTCCGGTAAACACATAACGAAACAGAAACGTCATATTGACCGGCGGTATGTCGTTTCTGGCCCAGATAAGGCAATAGCCTAAATACAGGAATTGCCCTAACAAGGTGATAGCCACCCCATTGGTCAGGTCTGTGAGTAATGTTCCGAGCCTCTCGAGTGTCACTCCCTGAGGAGTGAAGACCGCATATATTGGCACGGCAATCACTATCACCAACACCCAATACACCAGTGTCACGCGCACCGGACGGCTCAGTTCGCGCTCAAAACAGGTAACACTCAACAGTACCGGCTGTACCAGAAACACCCACACCATCCAGGACTCTGATGGCAGTAAGGGCATCAGTGCCGCGACACTGACCAGCAATGCGCCCCAAACACCAAAGCGCAGCGCTGCCACTACAGCAGCGCTGAAACCAATCGCAAAGGTCGCATCGGAGGAAAACGGTGCCGGCAGCAGGTTGCCGGCAACCCCCAGTAGCGCCAGGATCAGCAGAGAAAAAATGTCTCTGGCTACCATGACACCTCGTTCCTTGCTCAGATCATTCCCCGTACTGCATGTAATCGAGGGTCAGGTTAGTCAATAGTTTCACGCCTGTGATCATGCCACTGTCATCCACGTAAAATTCCGGAGTGTGGTGAGCAGGCGCTTGTGAAGCCGGCACATCCAAGGGTTTTCCTCCTACCCATAAATACAGGCCTGGCACTTTTTCCTGAAAGAAAGAGAAGTCTTCTGCACCGGTCACTGCCTTGCTGTACAGGGCATTTTCCTCTCCAACGGTACGGTGCAAGGTAGGCAACATTTTGCTCATCAACGCCGGGTCATTAAAGGTGATGGGGTAATTGTAATCCAGCGGCAAGGTCACCTCGGCTTGCGCACGCATACTGTCAGCAATGCCTTTTACTTTGCGCGGCAGCGCTTCATAGATGTGATCACGAGACGCCTGATTCAGGGTCCGAATGGTCCCCACCAGTTCGACTTCATTGGGGATAATATTGGACCGGTTGCCGCCATGAATAGAGCCGATGGTAATCACCGCCGCATCATCAATCAGTTTCAACTCTCGGCTCACGATGGTTTGCAAGCCCATGATGACCTGAGCAGCAGTCGTGATAGGGTCAACACTGAGCCAGGGATAGGCGCCATGGGCCTGTTTCCCCTTAATCACCACTTTAAACGGATCCACAGCAGCCATGGTGCCACCTTCGCGGTAACGCACTTTGCCAACATCAGTATTGGCACTGATGTGCAAGCCAAAAATAACGTCCACATCCGGGTTTTTCAGCACCCCTTCTTTGACCATAACTTCAGCACCGCCTTTCTCCCCTGCCGGTGCACCTTCTTCAGCCGGTTGAAAAATAAATTTCACCTTGCCACGCAGCTCATCCCGCTTGGCGGTGAGAATCTTTGCCGCCCCCATCAACATTGCCATATGGGTATCATGACCGCAGGCGTGCATGACCGGAACCTCATTACCGTTGAACTCTCCCCGCTGGGTCGACTTCCAGGGCAAATCATTTTGTTCAGGCACCGGCAGGCCGTCCATATCAGCACGTAGCGCTACCGTTGGACCTGGCTTGCCACTGTCCAGAATCGCCACAACACCGGTCTTGGCAATGCCCGTTTGCACCTCCAAACCCAACCCTTGCAGGAACTTGGCTACATACTCTGCGGTTTTATACTCGCGGTTTGACAGTTCCGGATACTGGTGTAGGTGATGTCGCCATTCAATCACCTGAGGATTGATGTCTTCTGCCATGGTTGCCACATCAGCAGCCGTTGCAGACAGTGAAAGTGTTGCAAGTGCAAACAGCACGGTTTTCATGTTGTTGATCCTTTCCGAGTTAGGTCAGTCCTAACGCTAAACCCAATCGGCCGACGACGCAAAAAAAAATCCGCTGTCACCTTGCGGTGAAGCGGATTTTTCAATCCTAAAAAAGGTTAACTCTTCTGACGCTTCATCGCATCAAAGAATTCGTCATTGGTTTTGGTCATGGCCAACTTGCCAATCAGGAATTCCATTGCGTCAATTTCCGACATTTCATGCACGATTTTACGCAGGATCCACATTTTCTGTAGTTCTTCCTGAGACGCCAGCAGTTCTTCACGACGGGTACCACTACGGTTGAAATCAATCGCCGGGAATACACGTTTTTCCGCAATCTTACGATTCAGGTGCAATTCCATGTTGCCGGTGCCTTTAAATTCTTCGTAGATGACTTCATCCATCTTCGAACCGGTATCAATCAATGCCGTGGCGATGATGGTCAGGCTACCGCCTTCTTCCACGTTACGTGCAGCACCAAAAAAGCGCTTCGGTTTATGCAATGCGTTAGCGTCCACACCACCGGTCAGTACTTTGCCCGACGAAGGGATAACCGTGTTATAGGCGCGGGCAAGACGGGTAATAGAATCCAGCAGGATTACCACGTCTTTTTTGTGCTCAACCAGGCGTTTGGCCTTTTCAATCACCATTTCTGCGACTTGAACGTGGCGGCTGGCCGGTTCATCAAAGGTAGACGCAACAACTTCACCCTGGACCAATCGCTGCATTTCCGTGACCTCTTCAGGGCGCTCGTCAATCAGCAATACCATCAATTCACATTCTGGGTGATTGGCAGCAATCGACTGGGCAATGTTCTGCAGCAACAGTGTTTTACCGGCTTTGGGTGGCGCAACGATCAAGCCACGTTGCCCTCTGCCAATAGGAGATGCTAAATCCAGCACTCGGGCAGTAATGTCTTCCGTACTGCCATTGCCACGTTCCATGCGCAAACGAGAATTGGCGTGTAAAGGTGTGAGGTTTTCGAACAGAATCTTATTGCGGGAGTTTTCAGGCTTGTCGAAGTTAACTTCTCGGATCTTTAGCAGTGCAAAATATCGTTCGCTGTCCTTCGGTGGCCGTATCTTCCCGGCAATGGTATCACCGGTACGCAAATTGAATCGGCGGATCTGGCTGGGCGATACATAGATGTCATCAGGACCTGCCAAATACGAAGAGTCTGCGGAACGCAGAAAGCCAAACCCGTCTTGCAGGATTTCCAGCACACCATCACCAAAAATGTCTTCACCGCTTTTTGCATGCGCTTTGAGGATAGAGAAGATGATGTCTTGTTTACGGGCCCGGGCCATGTTTTCCAGGCCCATTTCTTCCGCCAACGCGACAAGCTCGTTGATCGGTTTATTCTTAAGTTCCGTTAGGTTCATATCGGTGGGTCTTGTTAATTGAAGTCGTGCGAATTACCGCGATGTTTGTTTTCAAGAAAGTTTGAATGTTACGTAATAAATCTCTGATTCGAGCGAGAAAAAGATGCGTTCAAGGCTTGAACGGTTAAAACTTAGCACCAATTCCCAAGCCCGTCTAGTTAAAATATGGCTTTGTCTGGGGTTGGTGAAGAGAATCGCTCAGAAACGGCGTGCAATAAGGTCTTGAGTGAATGACAGGGGTCACTCACGGTAACCCCTGCAAATTGAGAGCGAATTACAGGTTATCGTTCAGGAATTCAACCAACTGTGTTTTCGACAGCGCGCCGACTTTCGTGGCTGCAACATTTCCGTCTTTAAACAACAACAAAGTGGGGATCCCACGGATGCCGTACTTTGGAGGCGTTTCATTATTTTCATCGACATTCAACTTGGCAACTGTTAACTTGCCGTCGAACTCGCCTGCAACTTCTTCAAGAATCGGCGCGATCATTTTGCACGGGCCACACCACTCCGCCCAGAAGTCAACCAAAACAGGACTTGCTGCATTGATAACATCTGCCTCGAAACTATCATCTGATAACTTGATAATTTTGTCGCTCATATTTTTCTCCAAATTCGGTCTCGCGCTGATAGCAAATCAGCGTAGTCATGAGTGTTATATAGAAACTGTTTTTTAATGCAAGCACTGATAAGCTATAAGCTATGCAAACGACACATTTAACAAATACGCATTTCGCCGACCTGCCCATCCATCCGGATGTCGTTGCAGCATTGTCGGCAGCGAACTTTAAACACTGTACCCCAATCCAGGCACTCAGCTTGCCACACTTGCTTGATGGCCACGATATTGCCGGTCAGGCCCAGACGGGTACCGGTAAAACCATCGCCTTCCTGGTCGCTACTTTTCATCAATTACTGAAAAACCAAGCAGAGAATAAGCAGCAACCTCGTGCCATTATTATGGCCCCGACCCGGGAACTGGCGGTACAGATCCACAATGATGCAGAATTGCTCAGCCAACACACCGGATTGTCTTTAGGGCTCATTTATGGGGGCGAAGGTTACCAAAGTCAACGGGAGACCCTCGAATCCGGTGTGGATATTATTATCGGCACCACCGGGCGCATTATCGATTACTACAAGCAGGGCGTGTTCAAACTGGACCACATCGAAGTTGCAGTATTGGATGAAGCGGACCGGATGTTTGACCTCGGTTTTATTAAAGACATTCGCTACATGTTTCGTCGCATGCCCGCCGCAACCCAGCGACTCAGTATGCTGTTTTCAGCCACCTTGTCATACCGGGTGCAGGAACTGGCCTATGAGCACATGAACAACCCAACCCATGTGCAAGTGGAACCGGAACAAAAAACCGCCAGCCGCGTAAAAGAAGAACTGTTTTATCCATCCGATGAAGACAAAATGCCGCTGTTGCTGACATTGCTCGAAGAAGAATGGCCGGATAAAGCCATTGTGTTTGCAAATACCAAACACGGCTGTGAAAAAGTCCACGACTGGCTGGCCGCAGACAATCATCGGGTAGGCCTGTTGAGCGGTGATGTGCCGCAGAAAAAGCGACTAAAAATTCTTGATGATTTCAGCAAAGATCGGCTGGATATTCTGGTTGCCACCGATGTAGCGGCGCGAGGCCTGCACATTGAAAAGGTCACCCATGTGTTCAACTATGATCTGCCTGACGATGCGGAAGACTATGTACACCGTATCGGTCGTACCGGTCGTGCAGGCCGCAGTGGTCATGCAATCAGTTTTGCGTGTGAAAAATACGCCCTGAATCTGCCGGCTATCGAAGCGTATATCGACCACCCTATTCCGGTGACCGATTATGATGCCAGCCAGTTGTTGCAAGATATCACCACGCCCAAGCCAACACACCGTAAGCGAATGCAAAGCGGACGCTCGTACAACAAGCGCGGCACAGGCAGTGGCAGTGGCAGTAATAATCGTGGCCGGAGTCGTCAACGTTGATGGACAGACCGATCGCAGCACAAGCTGCGGTAGACACACAGCTCTACGCAGCTGTTGATCTCGGTTCCAACAGCTTTCACCTGGTGGTGGTCCGCGTGGTCGCGGGCAATGTCCAAATCATCGGCAAGGTTAAGCAAAAAGTCAGACTGGCCGCCGGCCTGGATGACGAAATGATGCTCGATGACGCCAGCATGCAAAGGGGCTGGGAATGCCTGAAAACCTTCGCGGAACGATTGCAGGACATTCCCGTCAATCACATCCGGGTGGTTGGTACTGCCACCCTTCGTCTGGCCAAAAACGCCAACGTTTTTATCCAAAAAGCAGAAGCCATTCTCAACCACCGCCTGGAAGTCATCAGCGGTGAAGAAGAAGCGCGCCAGATTTATCTGGGTGTTGCTTACACCTCCGCCAACCAGGGCAACACGCTGGTCATAGACATAGGCGGCGCCAGTACCGAAGTCATCGTCGGCAATGACATGAACCCCATTAGCCTAGTCAGCCTGGAAATGGGCTGTGTCACCTTTATGGAACGCTATTTTGTCAACGGTGAGCTCAGCGAGGCAAACTTTCGCAATGCCATCGCTGCCGCGCAACAAAAACTATTGCCGGTCAGGGATGACTTCGTGTGCTTTGACTGGCAGCAATGCCTTGGCGCATCCGGTACGCCCCAGGCTATCACTGAAATACTGGTTGCACAGGACATCAGTGATGCCATTCGGCTGGATTATTTGCACAACCTGATGCAACAGTGCATTGACTGTGGTCATATTGACCGCTTGAGTATTGAGGGTCTGGAAGAGCCCCGGCGGCCGATTTTTCCGAGTGGATTGAGCATTTTGATCGCGCTGTTTGAACAGTTGAAGATTGACGAAATGCAAATCAGTGGCGGCGCTCTGCGCGAAGGCCTGATTTATGGCATGCTGGACAATATTCAACACACCGATCGTCGCCTGCAAACCCTGCAGGAACTGGTCGCCCGGTTTCACATCGAAGCCACGCAGGCGCAACGGGTAACCCAGCTGGCGTTGCGGCTTTATGAACAACTGTGCGCACAATCGAACATCTGTAATTTTGATGCCCGCGCGGTGCTTGAAGCTGCTGCGACGCTGCATGAAATTGGTTTGCACATCGAATACAAGCAATACCATCAGCACGGCGCTTACATACTCAATCATCTGCCCATGCACGGTTACACTCAATTACAGCGAAAATGTATTCGGGATCTGGTCAGAAGCCACCGTCAGGAGCTCCAGGCGTCAGCCTTTGACAATTACCATCCGGATGTACGTCCGCTGATGTGGGCGTTGTCACGTATTTTACGTCTGGCTTGTTTGCTGTCCATGCGACGTAAAGATCACTTACTGCCAGACATTCAGCTGACGGTCACGACGGATACCTGGTCACTGACCTTCCCTGATGGCTGGCTGAAAGCCCACCCATTGATTGATGCAGAACTCGCCAATGAAAAGTGGCTTCAACACAAAGCCGGCTTGGTGCTGAATTGCCAGGGATAAAAAACGGGGCGCCTGGCCCCGTTTTTTATCAGTACAATAAGCTGTATATCTTACGCCGGAAGGTCGACTTTAACGGCTCACCATCGGGCAAGGCGTTAATCATATCCAAGGTGACTTTTTTGGCGTCACCAAAATTCAGGTCCGCACGCAACACATCAAACAACAGCGCTAAGGCTTCTTCGGGCTGATGGGCCTGATGCAATTGGACGGCCAAATCGACCTTTACCTGCATGTCATCAGGATGGGCGGCGAGTTTTTCCTGCAATGCTTTGATTTCAGGGGACTCGGCGGCTTGCTCGGCCAATTCAATTTTGCCACTGATAGCATGGTAGTAACCGTCCTGATCAGCCAACCCCACCGGCGCTATCAGGGACTTGGCCAATGCCAAATTGCCCATTTCCACCGCGCAATCGGCCAGTGCCAGACGAATATCGACGCGGTCGGCATTCAAATCATGGGCCTGTTTAACCAGCGGAAAAGCCTCGGCATAGTTGCCTTGCTGAATCAAAGCAACGGCTTGTTGGTAATCATCATCTTCCGGTTGTGGCAAATGACGTTGCAGCATTTCACGGATCTGTCCCTCAGGCTGGGCGCCAGCGAAACCATCAATGGGCTGACCGTCTTTCACCAACATCACCGTTGGTAAACTACGTACACCGAATTGGGCTGCGATCTCTTGTTGTTCATCGCAATTGACCTTGGCCAGGATCATGTGCTGAGAATACTCTGCGGCCAGCTTTTCAAGCACTGGCATCAGGGTTTTGCACGGCTCACACCAATCCGCCCAGAAGTCCACCAATATGAATTTTTCGGTGGACATCTGCAAAATCACTTGCTGAAAATTTTCCAGCGTAATATCGACAACATTATCCATGGTTAATCTCTGACTTTCGTTTGTCGCAATGATGGGGGCATCACTGGCAATTTACAACCTTCCCCACCCAGCTAAATCACTTTGCCGACAAGATTTATCGGTGCATCTTCAGGCACGCTGCAAGGGCTATCACAATCTGCTAGTCTAGGATGACGGGTCTCAATCAGACAGGGAAACACCAGTGCATCACTTCAGTGTCATCAGCTCACTGTTTTCAGCATCCATTGCGATCTGTCTGATGACCTTGTTGATGGTCGCCCTGACCCACCGAATTAAACAGGACGATGCGCCTTACTATTCGTTGCTATTGCTGTGTCTGAGCACCGCGGCTTACCAGGCGTGTACCTGGCAATACCACCTCAGCACCTCAGAGGCTGAGGCACTGTATTGGCTCAGAGGTCAAATCAGTGCCGCAATCATCGGCCTTGGCGCCTATGGGTGGGGCTTTGCCCAATGGAGCCGACAGGCCTTCCCACGGGTATGGCTGACAGCCATCTGTGTAGTTTCTGGGGTGCTGTTATTGGCCAATATGTTTGCCCAGTACCCATTACGGTTTGCCAGCATAACGGGTTTTGTTCCGGCACAGATCAGCGAGGGTGGAAAATTCGCGCTGCTGAGCGGAGAGCCCGGTAGCTGGAATTATCTGTATCATGGTTTCGGCGTATTCATTCTAATTTGGTCTTTGTGGCGGATTCAGTCGTTTTTCCGGCGTCGCAATTACTTGCTCAGTTTCGGCCTGCTGATGTTTGTAATATTGCAGTTATCAGGTTCTGTGATTGCTGTGGCAATAGATGCGGGGCAGGTGCACAGTGTGTACTTGTCCGGTTTCCCAATGGCATTTTTGTTGCTCTTTGTGGGTGTCGCATTTGCCCTGAGACTGACTCACCAAACCTATTATCTACGCCGCCAGATTGTTCGACGGCAGCAAATCGAAGGAGCCCTGAGCGCGCTGGCCAAAGGGGTATCCTCCCAATCTGAAGGTAACTACTATCGCCAATTATTGGACAATCTACTAAGCCTGTTCTCAATGCGCATGGGGATGATAGGGCTGCTTGATCCAAGTGGTCAGTCAGTGACCACCACATTGGCCATCGACAACGGTGAAACCCTTGAAAATTTTACCTATTCCCTCAACAACACCCCTTGTGAAAATACCCTGGCCTCGGATATTTGCCTGTACACGGATCATGTGGCGGAAGTGTTTCCTGATGATCAAGCCTTACAACATATGGGCATGCAAGCCTATGTGGGCGTGCCGCTGCAGGATGCGGGTCAAAAGCCCGTAGGACTGCTGGTGCTATTGCACGATGCGCCCATCAAGCCAAGGGAGGAGCATCTAAAGGTTTTACACGTTTTTGCGTCCCGCGCCAGCGCCGAACTGGCACGGGATAAGGTCGAAGCCAACCTGAGGGATGCGGCATTTACCGATGCGCTGACTCGGTTACCGAACCGCCTCGGCTTTTTACACCAGTTATCTGCGCGCCTGGAAGGTTCTGATGAGCCACAACTGCCCGCAATTTTGATGTTGTTCAACATCGATGGCTTTCGGGATATCAATCGCATCTATGGCCACGACATTGCCGAACTGGTGCTTCTGGAGGTCAACCACCGTTTAAGAGAGTACGCCATAGACGGCTACCTGCTGGGCAGAACTGGCGGCGACGAGTTTGCCGTTCTCATCGTACATACCTCCCCCCATCCGGCACCTCTCATCCCCCTGCATTGGGAAGCGTTAAGCGTCAAACTGGGCGCACCCATTTTACTCGGTAATCGCCATATTACCCTGCAGACCAGCATGGGCGCGGTTGTACTACCCGATATGGCAGAGTCTGCATCTGAGGCGTTGCGCCATGCTGAATCAGCGTTACGACAGGCGAAACAAGCCGGTAAACAACAATACCGGGTGTATGATCCGGTCTTACAGAAAAGCCAGGATCGCAAAGAATATCTGGAGCGGTTGCTGCAACAGGCATTGCGCGACGACCAGCAACTCAAGCTATTCTTCCAGCCCCAACTGAATGCCAATAACGAATGCGTTGGTGCAGAAGTCCTGTTGCGCTGGGATCACCCGGAGGAGGGTCCCATTTCACCGGCCGAGTTTGTGCCAGTGGCAGAGAAATCCGGCCTGATAAACGGGGTCGGACAATGGTTGTTCCGTGCCATCATCGTACAACTGAGAACCTGGATTGACCAAGGTGAGCAGTTGCCGCCCCAATGCTCCGTCAACGTATCAGCGCTGCAGTTGGCCGACGAGGGTTTTGTCAGTCACCTGCTCGCCTTGCTGAACCGGTATGAGCTGCCTGAAGGACTATTGGTGCTGGAAATTACCGAGTCAGGCTTTGTTGAAGACATGCAACAGGCAATTGAAAAGCTCCATCAACTCAGAAACCAAGGCTTGCGCATAGCCTTAGATGACTTTGGCACCGGCTACTCGTCCCTGAGCTACATACGTCAACTGCCGCTGGATGAAATCAAAGTCGACAAATCCTTTGTCGATCAACTCGACGACCCCACCAATCGAGGCTTGATTGAATCGATCCTGGCGATTGGTCGTCACATGTCATTGGACGTGGTACTGGAAGGCGTCGAATCAAAACAGCAATTGCGCCAATTGATCGCTCTGGGGTGCCACCGATTCCAGGGCTACTATTTCAGCAAACCTCTACCCGCCTCGGCTTTTCTCGCGTTTATAAAGCAACATAGCGATAAAAAAGCCCCTTTAACCTGACGTTTACCCCTTCCCCCCGCGGCATCTGCGAAGGAGATGTCCCACCAGCTTTATCACATGGCCTGATATTGAAAGCGCCACTGTCGTCTTACCCTAAGCTCAACCTGTCAGTCACTTGCAAGCTTCGGCTCTGCTAACACTGACAAAACAGGGAAGCGAGCCAGGAAGGCTTATTGCCAGGATGGCAATAGGGCGTGTCACCAAGGATGTTGTGCCAATGTCTCGGTAGATACCGGACCGATGCTACCGATTGTCACTGCGCGCCTTCAGGGAAGAGTGTCTCCAGGGAGGGAGCCCTGTTTTTCACCCATCGCTGTGGAGGAGCGCGACATGCATCAACCGTTGTTCAGACAAGCCGCCATTGACGCCCCGCGCAATGCGCATCACGGGCAGCCCCTGCTACAACCGACACGCCGACAATCGCTGTTCGCGTTAATGGTGCTGCTATTGCTCTGCGCTGCCGTGGCATGGCTGACATTGACGCAAAGGACCCAATACTTATCCGTTAATGGCTGGTTGGTGCCAGAAAACGGTCTGCTTCGGGTTT
The DNA here is from genome assembly GCF_020687825.1 of Fluctibacter halophilus. Taxonomy (GTDB): domain Bacteria; phylum Pseudomonadota; class Gammaproteobacteria; order Enterobacterales; family Alteromonadaceae; genus Fluctibacter; species Fluctibacter halophilus. Next base: position 35,648 of record NZ_JAJEWP010000008.1, on the reverse strand, counting down.
ATGCCCCCCGCGGCATTGATCACGTTGAATCGGTATTGGTTAATGAAGGCGATAGGGTGCAGAAAGGACAAGTCGTCGCCCACTTGAGGCATGCTCAATCCTCGTTGGGCAGAGACGTGACGGCAACATTGTGGCAACAACAACTGGATGCTGTTGCCAAACAAGCGGCACTCGACCAGCAATTATTGTCCCATCAACGCATGTCTGCACAGCAGCAATTGGCCTCGGCGCGCCGCCAACAAACGCACCTGGAATCCCAATTGGATGTTATCCGTCAACGCATAGCTTCGATTCAACAACAGGTTGCACGAACGTCAAGATTGGTAGCCAGCAATGTAGCTGCCCGAGAAACCCTAACCCAACGCCAACAGCAGTTGATGAGTGAACAAAACACCCATTTATCTGTGCAACAACAACATGAATCAGCACAGGCAACCGTTCAACAGCACCTTGCTAAACTCGAGCAAATCCGGCTGACGGAGCAACAACAGCGTATTGCGGCACAAGCTTCGCTAAGCCAACTAAACCGTCAAATGGCCCTGCAACAGACAGCACAGACCTATGCCGTCCTGGCGCCTGCAGATGGGATCATCGCCAATCTGCACGTTGTTGCTGGTCAACGCGTCGCTGACGCATCACCGGTCGTAAAAATTATTCCTCGTCATAGCAGGCTTCTGGCCCGCCTGGCGGTACCAACGCACATGGCCGGCCAATTGATCCAGTATCAATCGGTAAGGTTGCGCATTGATGCGTTCCCGTACCGGCAGTTTGGCAGCCTGAAGGGCACCGTCATTGATATTGACGATGCCGTGACCTTGCCCAGTGAATTGCAGGATAGTCCGCTTTCGCTCGCCTCCGCCGCGTACCTGGTCACCGTCGCAATCGACGCTACTGACCATGGCAATCAAGTGTCGGCATTGCTCGGGTCTCTGCGTCTCGGAATGACCCTCATCGGGGACATCGCCACTCGGGAGCAATCCATGCTGGCGTGGATGCTGGAACCACTTAAAGGCTTCAGGAGTTGAGCCATGACATCAACTCACCTGACATTGCTTCCGGCGACCAATCGACTGTCTTTCTCGGTACGTCGACGACTGGAAATCCTGTTGCAATCACAAACCGGAGAGTGCGGCCTGGCATGCATCACGATGATCGCAAATTACCACCAGCACCTCACCGATCTGTTTACCCTGCGTCATCGCTACCCCAACCACGCGCAAGGCATGAATTTGCAGGATGTCTTACAGGTAGCAGCATCGCTTAACCTGGCAGGAAGAGCCATGCGGCTCGAACTGGAACAACTCCATGAGCTGAGTCTACCGTGCATTTTGCACTGGGATCTTGACCACTTCGTCGTACTGAAGCAGGTCAAGCGACGGGGCGTGTGGATCCATGACCCTGCCCAGGGTGAACGATGGGTTGACCTCAAAACCCTGAACACCGCGTTTACCGGTATTGCATTAGAGCTGACACCAACCGTCCCTCAATCAGCACAGCAGCCGGTCGCCAAGACCACCTTGGCCTCACTGTTTCCAGATACCAAAGTCCTGCTACCCGGACTGGGTATCATGGCCGTACTGTCATTGATATTGCAGGCACTTGCCATCGTCTCACCACTCTATTTGCAGTGGGTTGTGGACGATGTATTGGTGTTTGCCGACGTCGGCTGGCTCAAAGCGCTCACCCTGGGGTTTGTGCTGTTATTGCTGATTGAATTGCTCACTCGCTACGTTCGTCAACGGGTGGTGCTGCGCATGTCCAGTCAGATTGGCGTATTGCTGTCTCAGCGGGTTTTCATCCATCTGGTGCACCTACCACTGTCGTTTTTCCACACCCGCCATCTGGGCGACATTATGTCCCGATTTCAATCCTTGCATCAGGTCAGAGACTGGCTTGCCCAGGGCGTGGTGACTGTCATCGTCGACGGATTACTCGCCATCACGACTTTGTTCGTCATGTGGCAGTATGCGCCGACACTGACAGCTTGCGTGATCTTTTCGTCGCTGCTGTACCTGTTGGTGAGACTGCTAACTTTCGCCCGCTTTCGACGCACCTCGGAGCAACAGCTAAATGCCCAGGCAAGCGAACAAACCCATTTTATGGAAACCCTTCGCTCGATGCAGGCAATCAAGCTGTTTGGTTTGGAAGTCCAACGCCAAAATGACTGGGTTAATCGTTGGGTGAATGCCACCAACGAGCAAATCCGTCTCGGCCTGTTTAACCTCTGGTTTGATACCAGTTACGGCTTGCTGTCCGGGCTGACAAACGTGTTGGTCATTTTCCTGGGGGCAAGTGCGGTGTTACAAGGTCAGTTATCGGTCGGCATGCTGTTTGCGTTCGTTGCCTACAAACAGCGCTTTACCCACGCCAGCGAAGGCCTGATACAACAATGGTTGACCTTCCTGATGTTACGTCTGCACTTTGAACGTCTGGCCGACATTTTATCCACCCCGCACGAAGCGATTGGCGAACAAGCCGCCGCCGGCGTTCCCTGTGATGGCCGGGCTACCCCCGGTGGATTGTGTGTACGTGCACTGACCTTTTGCTACCCGGGTGCAACCTCCCCGCTCCTTGACCAGTTGTCCTTTGACATTGAGCCCGGCCAAACCATCGCCATCACCGGCACCAGCGGTTGTGGTAAATCAACACTGCTGAAATGTTTATTGGGACTGCTCAGGCAGGACAGCGGCGACATTTTATTTAACGGTACCGACATTCGCCAACAACCAGGCTACCGGCAACGCGTCGCAGCGGTACTCCAGGATGACACCTTGCTAAGCGGTTCGGTGCTCGAAAACATCGGCTTTGGCGAAACCACTATAGACATAGAGCGGGCCCATGAGTGCGCCCGGTTGGCGCAGATTGAACAGGATATTCTTACCATGCCCCTTGGCTATCACACCCTGATAGGGGATCTGGGCAGTCACCTCAGTGGCGGTCAGAAACAGCGGCTTTTGTTGGCTCGGGCCCTTTACCGCAAGCCGGACATCCTGTTCCTCGATGAAGCGACAAGTCACCTCGACATCGGCTGTGAAAACCATATCAACAGCCTGGTAGCAACCCTTTCAATGACCCGGGTGATCATTGCCCACCGACCTCACTCCCTGGCCCTCGCACAACGGATTTTGCGCCTCGAGAATGGTCGGCTGACAGATGTCACCCAGGTTGTGAAAAACGCAGTACCTCAACCATCACTAACGCAAGGATAAAGCTATGAAAACCCAACAACTGACTCACCAGGACGCGTTGTCTAAACGTGAATGGCAGGTGGCCAATAAAGTCTCTGAAGGACTCAGTAACCGATCGATTGCTGACCAACTGTTTATCAGCGAACGTACGGTTAAGTTTCACTGCACTAACATTTTTCGCAAGCTGGCGGTGTCCAATCGAAAGATGCTGATAACGTTGTTCGCTCGGCAACGATTTGAAAATGCCTGAGTTGTACATGGGGTGAGACACCGGTCGCGCCCCAAATCCCATCCAATGTCCAGTGTCAACGGCGCATTGATTGACTAGGCTTAATGTGGCAATCAACCGATTGCAAGGACATTTAAACCACGACAAGGAGTCGACCATGTCACACCCTTTTTCACACTTTACACCGATGGAAGATCATCAAACAACGGCCATTCAAGGCGGCGCACTGGTGCCAAAAACATCTCCCCCGCTGTCTGAGCAATCTCCGCCCGAGCCCATCATCAAGCCACCGGTTGGTTCAACCATGGCGATGGGTGAAGAAGGTGGGTTTCGCTACCCCTATGAATGATTAGCCAAGGCAGGCATAGGTCTGCCTTTTTTTCGGATGACAATTGATGACCTGTAGCATTATTTTGGGCAGTGAGCGTGACTACCATGCCCACCACCTCGCCAACTACTGCAAAAAACGCGGATGGCTCGTTCATTTGTTCGACGCGGCGGCGTTCCCTCATCGCGACCAGATCAGTTGGTCAACCGCTCCTCAACAAGGCTGGCTGAACATCAACGGAAAACATGTAGGGTTTGAGGATATCCACAGCGCTTTCTGGAGCTCTCTGGAGCCCCACGCACTGGCACCGTCACTGCAACCTCAGCAGCAAGGCATCGCCCTGGCGGATTGCAGTGCCATGCTGAAAACCTGGTTCCAATGGGATGGCATCTTTTGGGTGAATTCGTACGCGGCGATTCACGCCCACCGGGTCAAGCCTCGCCAAATGGCGGTAGCGCAAGCCCTCGGTGCTCTGATCCCGAAAACGTACACTGGCAATCAGCCAGCTGCCATTGTATCCCTGGCGCGACAATTTCCGTGTATTTTCAAACCCGTGTTTGGCGGAGATCATGCTGCACCGCTCACCCCTCACCATGTCAATAATGGTCACCTTGAGCGAGTGCTTCGCTATGCCCCGGTCACCGTGCAGCAATACATTCCCGGCACAAACGTCCGCACCTATGTGGTGGGACAGCGGCATTTCAGCGCAGAGATTCGTGCCACAACCATCGACTATCGCCAGGACCCCGACGCCAGAATTGTGCCCGTGACACTGCCTGACAAAATGGCTCGATTAGCGCTCTCGCTGGCTGACTCACTGGGAATGGTGTGGGGAGGCATTGATTGGCGTCTCAGTGATGACGGCGACTATTACTTCCTGGAAATCAATCCCAGCCCTATGTTCATTGGCTTTGAGCGTCAAACCGGTTTCCCCATCACTGAAGCGCTTTTTGACCTGTTGACCAACGTCACTGGTAGCTGTCATTCATCGCCGGAAATCAACCACTCAGCGCAACTCACCCCACCACCCAGACATCCGATACCCTGATCTGATCACATCCGCACAGTTATCACGTATAGTGGTTTGGAAAATCAATAATCAATGCTCGTTCGATGTTATTTACCGACCGTATTGATGCATAACAACAAACACAAACTCTCAGGAAATTGTCATGGTTACTCAGCTACAACGCATCCTGCGAAACGGGCTGCTGATCGGCACTGCCAGTTGCGCACTGACGATTGCATCCCCCGTCTTAGCTCAGTCTGAAGACGACACAGATTCTAAACCAGAATGGGACATCACAGCCCCGCCTTTCCCGTTGCATGATTTGACGATCAAAACCGATGAAATCACCTGGTCCAGCCTCGATATCACGCCCGACGGTGAGCAGATGGTGTTTGATATGTTGGGCAACATTTTCGTGGTCGATGCCAACGGCGGTGACGCAAAAGCCCTGACCCAGGATTTTGCCTGGAATCTTCATCCTACCGTCAGTCCTGACGGCAAGAAGATCGCTTTCATTTCGGATCGGGATGGCTTATCCAACCTGTGGGTAATGGATATCGACGGTAGCAACCCCACCCAAATCACCACCGAAAAAAATAACCTGATCCATTCCCCCAGTTGGAGTCCTGACGGACAATACATCGCGGTCATGAAAGGCATCATGTCGAGCCGCAGTATTCCAGCCGGCGAAATTTGGATGTATCACATCAGTGGTGGGGATGGCCTGCAAATCAAAGCGCGCCCGCACGGTAATGTCGAACAGAACAACATCGCTGATCCGGCGTTCTCACCTGACGGAAAATACCTGTATTTTACCACCGATGTCACGGGCAGCTCGCGATTCAACTACAACCGAGATCCACTCAAGGAAATCTTTGCCATTACCCGTTATGAACTGGCCACCGGGGAAGAACAAACCTTTGTGAGTGGTACCGGTGGTTCTGTCGTACCGACGCCTTCACCGGATGGAAAGTCACTGGCCTTTATTCGTCGCATCAAAGACCGCACTGCGCTGTTTGTCAAAGATCTGGAAACCGGCGTAGAACGGGTTATCTACCAACACCTTGAGCGCGACATGCAGGAGGGATTCGGTTCAGAAGGCTATTTTGCCTATTTTGACTGGACCCCGGACAACAAAGCAATTGTGTTCTGGACCGGTGGTAAATTTCACCGTATCGACGTCAACAACCAGCAACTGACAACACTGGCGGTGAATGTTGAAACGACCATGCAATACGCTGACGCTGTGCGCCATCAGGTCGATGTAGCTCCAGATGATTTTGACGTCAAGATGATCCGCTGGGCGCAAAAGTCACCCGATGGTGAATCACTTGTTTTCCAGGCGTTGGGTAAGCTTTACGTACGTGATGTTGACAGCGGTAAGACACGACGTCTGACCAAACAAGACGACCACGATGAGTACTACCCCCGCTATTCCAACGACGGCAAGTACATTGTTTACACCACCTGGAACGATCAGGCACTAGGCAGTGTGCGCATGGTGTCTGCCCGCGGCGGCAAAGGGAAAGTCGTTACCGAGCATCCGGGTCACTACATTGAGCCGAGTTTTTCCAACGACGGTTCCAAAATCGCCTATCGCAAAGTCACCGGTGGTTACCTGCTCAGTCCCAAATGGTCAGTCGACCCCGGGCTGTATGTGGTGGATGTAAAATCCAAACAAGCAACCCGCATAGCACAAAGTGGCTCGGCTCCGCATTTTTCAGCCGATGACGAGCGGGTCTATTTCACCACCAGTGTGTCCGGCTCAGACTATCCCGAAACCCAATTGGTGAGTGTTAACCTGCAAGGCAACGATCAACGGGAACACCTGTACGGTGCCGACAAGGTCAGTGAATACCGCGTATCGCCCGACGGTAAATGGGTTGCGTTTGTGCATCAGTACAATGCCTACGTTGCCCGTTTTCCAACCATCGGCAAGCGCGTCAATATCGGTCCTGACACCACCGCTTATCCTGTCCGGCAGGTCTCCAGTCGTGCCGGCGAGTACCTGACATGGTCTGCCGACAGCCAGCGCTTGAGCTGGTATCACGGTCCCTATTTCTTCGAACGTCCGTTAACAGAGGCCTTCGCGTTTATGCCCGGCGCGCCGGAAACCTTGCCTGAGCCGTTGAAGGAAGGTCTGGATCTGTCGTTTAAGCGCCCGTCTGACAAACCTAGCGGTTACAAAGCATTGGTTGGCGGCAAAGTGGTCACCATGCGCGATGCAGACAACACCCAGGAAGTCATTGAAAACGGCGTTGTTGTGATCAAGGACAATCGTATCGTTGCCGTTGGTGCCCAAGGTGAAGTCGAAGTGCCCGAAAAGGCTCAGATCATTGATGTAAGTGGCAAAACCGTGATCCCTGGATTGATCGATGCCCACGCGCATGGTGCCATGGGCTCCTACGAAATCATTCCGGATCAAAACTGGAGCCAGTTGTCCAATCTGGCATTTGGTGTCACCACAATCCATGACCCCTCAAACGATACCACCGAAATTTTCGCCGCCAGTGAGCTGCAAAAAGCCGGTGAACTTGTCGCTCCGCGCATCTTCTCAACCGGTACCATACTGTATGGTGCGGAAGCCCTGGGCTATAAGGCCATCATCAACAACTACGACGATGCACTTTTCCATCTGCAACGTCTTAAAGATGTCGGTGCCATCTCCGTCAAGAGCTACAACCAACCCCGTCGCGACCAACGACAGCAGGTTCTGGCTGCAGCGCGGGAGCTGGAGTTGATGGTTGTCCCTGAGGGCGGCGGTAAGCTGATGCAAAACCTGACCATGATGGTCGATGGTCATACCGGCCTGGAACACTCCCTGCCGATCGCCAAAGGCTACAATGATGTCACGCAGTTGTGGGCGGCTACCGATTTCGGTTATACACCGACCTTTGTTGTCTCCTACGGCGGCATGATGGGTGAAGAATACTGGTACGATCGCACTGAAGTGTGGAAAAACCCGCGCCTGACCCGTTACACCCCTTCCTTCCTGTTGGATGGTCGTGCCATTCGTCGTCCTACCGCGCCGGATAATCAGTACAACCACGTGAATGTCGCCAGTTACGCAAAAACCCTGCGCGACAAAGGTGTAGGCGTTCACATTGGTGCCCATGGTCAGCGTGAAGGTCTGGCCGCTCATTGGGAGTTATGGATCATGCAACAGGGTGGCTTCACGGCCTGGGAAGCCTTACGCGGCGGTACCATTGATGGCGCCAGACACCTCGGTATGGATCACAGTATCGGGAGTATCGAGTCCGGCAAGCTGGCTGATCTGGTGGTGATTGACGGAGACGTACTGACCGACTTACGTCGCAGTGAATACGTCACCTACACCGTGATCAACGGTCGGGTATATGACGCCGCGACCATGAACGAAGTGGGTGCCAAGCATCGCCGTGCCCCCTTGTTCTTCGAACAGGACAACGCGCTGTACATGCCGTCGGAAACACAACAGTACATCGATGCGAAATCCCACAAGCATCATTGGGTACACAACTAAAACCGTTGCAGCAATTGCAATAAAAAGGGCGCTTCAAGCGCCCTTTTTTTATCCCCTTCACAGACCTAACGGTTGCGACCGTACGCCTCGTGGGATGAAACCCAGTCTGATGATGAAATCGCCGACGCCAGGGAGATTTCTCCGGCCAGCGCCACAGCACCGACAATTTCGGCAAATTTCAACACCCGGTCACGGCCGTAACAGTCCATCAACTCCAGACACTCCCGCTGGGTACCAATACCCGTACCGCCGCCATAGGTCGCCACGATCAATGAAGGAATGGTCAGCGACAAGTACAGATCACCTTCGTCGGTCAGTTCGGAATACAGAATGCCGGCAGACGACTCCGACACATTCGCCACGTCTTGGCCGGTGGCAATGAACATCGCGGTGATGCCATTGGGTGAATGCAAGCCGGTGTTATTCACACCCGATAAAAATGACCCCACGGCGGCAACGCGACCGTGATAATCAATCTGTTTGGGTTCAACACGCATGACATTGAGCAAATGCTCTCGCTTAATGGTCGCCTCAGCGATGACCCGCTTACCCCGCGTCCGCATAATGTTGATCTGTGACGCTTTCTTATCCGTCGCCAGATTGGATTCCAGATAGAAATTCTTGATCCCCGGATAGTGATCCAATATCCAGCCGCAGGCCGCAAACGTAGCCCGACCGACCATGTTCTGCCCGGCTGCATCACCGGTTTTGTAGTTAAAGCGCAGGTAAGCAAATTTGTTCGACAGGATCCGGTCAATGTACGTCAGCTTGGCCACCGTCGACGTGGCTTCGGCTTCTTCACGAATTTGTTCAATGTTTTCATCCACCCACTGGACAAAATCCCTCGCCCCGCGGGCATCCTCGAACACAAAAACCGGCGCGCGCTGCATGGCGTCTTCGACCACGGTGACTTTTGCACCGCCGTTCATGTTGAGCAGCTTAATTCCACGGTTGTACGAAGCCACCAGTGTTCCTTCGGTGGTCGCTAACGGCACCAGGAACTCACCTTTGGCATGTTCACCGTGCACAATCACAGGCCCAGCCAGGCCCATCGGCACCTGCGCTACACCGATAAAGTTCTCGATATTGCCTTTCAGGGTCTGGGGATCAATGGAGTACTTGCCAACATGATTGACGGTACCACCGGTGTACTGCTCAAAATACCGCTGGCGTTCAGCAATCACCTTTTCACCGTAGTCGTCCATCGGGTCCCGGGGAATTTTGCTGTCATCCTCTGTGGGTTCCGTCAGTACATCTTCCACCGCAAAACTGAGCTTGCCAAACGGCGTTGCTTCAAAGCTGATTTCAATGCAAGATTTTTGCTGCTCGGGACCATGCTCAACGTGCAAAATGATGCCAACACTGGCCCGCAACGGAAAGGGTAGGTCATCACCGTCATTGAGCTCGGTAAGCGGCATCATGTGATCGGGACTGATCTGCACACTGATCTTTTCCGCCGGCACTTCACGCCCATCCAGAATGATCTTATTGACTCGCTTCAATGTGGCGTCTTTGAGTCGGTTTTTGAGCAGGAATTTGACCCCGCCAGGCACACTGCTCAGGCTGCCGTGGGTATACAGTTGTTTCAGCAAAATTTTGGGTATAAACACCGAACGCTCTCCTGTTGTACTGCGTTTTTTTAAAGCTGTAGGTTCGAGGTTGACCCGAACCCGCGCTTGTCACCATGATCTGGCGCAAGCCTGTTGTAAATTTTTTGTAACTACTACACATTCTGTATAGGCTGTAAACAGAGCTTTTGGCAACGTATTTGGTACCGGCATGAGCGATAAATCCATAGAACAGACTTTTGAAAACCTGAAGAAAACCGTGCCGCTGCTGATCAAACACCACCTTTCGGCCATTCCGACCCACTATGCCCTGTGGTACACCTACGTGGCCAATGAACAACCTTCGCTGAACAAAGCCATTGAGCAAGCGTTGGCCGATGGTGGCAGTGTGTCGGCAGCAAAGTCTGAAGCGCTGTTTCGCGAATTTGTTGCCGACGAGCAAGACATGACAGCCTGGCAACTGCGCCAGTCCATGGAGGCCATGCTGCAGGAGCTGGACCATTCCATGCAGGACACTCGCAGCGACACGCAGGTGTTCAAGCAGGTCATGGATTCAACCCTGGACGACCTTTCCAAAGTCGAAAAAGAGGGCTGGAGTATGCAGGAGGTGATGGCACTGGTGCGTAAACTGGTTAAAGAAACCCAGGCCATCCGCAAAAGCACCATCACCTTCAATGGCGCGTTGCAAAGTGCCAATCAGGAAATTCAACAATTGCGGGCGAAGCTGGCCGAAAGTGAACAGGCTGCATTGTATGACGCGTTAACCGGCTTGTGTAACCGACGTTATTTCGACTCTGAAATTGACAGCAAACAGGGGGTCACCCCCTTGAGTATCATCCTGCTGGACCTCGATCATTTCAAACAGATCAATGACAACCACGGTCATTTAATGGGCGACTTGGTGTTAAAAGCGGTTGCCAAAAAACTGCAGGATGTGTGTCGGGATACCGCCCAGGTCTTCCGCTACGGCGGTGAGGAATTCGCCGTTCTGATGCCCGGGTCTGCCCTGCCAACTGCGCGACAGTTGGCGGAAACCATGCGTCGCAGTGTGGAGAAATTGGTGGTCAAAGACCGTCGCAGTGGTAACGTACTCGATGGCATCACGGCATCGGTTGGCGTCGCAGAGCGGCGCAGCAAGGAATCGGTTGAGCAGTGTATCGACAGGGCAGACGGTTACCTGTACGATGCGAAACGACTGGGGCGCAACCGCGTGATGCCGATGTCCTCCTGACACAAGCCGAATTCCGATCATTTACGCGCGTTTTCTGCAAAATTCGCCTTTAATTGTCATATTCCGGCGCAATACTGCGACTCACCGGTGATTATTTTAGCACCCATTTTAGTCCGAAATTTGTCCTAACTGACTGGGAACTAGGGAGTTTTTACTTGACGCCTAAACAGCCTATTTCAAGTAATTGATTTAAAACGAAAACGAATCATGTATCTGTGGCCAATTTCTTGTATAATGCCGCGCAATTTTTTATCAGAACATAGAGTGAAGCAATGTCCGACCTATCGTTATATCGTAACATTGGTATCTTTGCCCACGTTGACGCGGGTAAGACCACCACTACTGAACGTATTTTGAAACTGACCGGTAAGATCCACAAGACCGGTGAAGTACACGACGGTGAATCTACCACCGACTTCATGGAGCAGGAAGCTGAGCGTGGTATTACCATCCAGTCAGCAGCGACTACCTGTTTCTGGAAGAACCACCGCATGAACATCATCGACACTCCCGGACACGTTGACTTCACCGTTGAAGTTTACCGTTCACTGAAAGTGTTGGACGGTGGTGTTGGTGTATTCTGTGGTTCTGGTGGTGTTGAGCCCCAGTCAGAAACCAACTGGCGCTATGCTAACGAATCTGAAGTATCACGTATTATCTTCGTGAACAAACTGGACCGTATGGGTGCAGACTTCTACCGCGTTGTTGACCAGGTCAAGCGTGTTCTGGGTGCAAACCCACTGGTCATGACCCTGCCTATCGGCATCGAAGATGACTTCAAAGGCGTTGTTGACGTACTGGAACAGAAAGCATACATCTGGGATGACTCTGGTCTGCCAGAAAACTACGAAGTCGTAGATATCCCTGCTGACATGGTAGAAAAAGCTGCTGAATACCGCGAGCAACTGGTTGAAACTGCCGTTGAGCAAGACGACGACCTGATGATGGCTTACATGGACGGTGAAGAACCTTCCATCGAAGACCTGAAGCGTTGTATCCGTAAAGGTACTCGTGACCTGGCGTTCTTCCCCACGTTCTGTGGTTCAGCGTTCAAAAACAAAGGTGTTCAGAACGTTCTGGACGCGGTTGTTGACTACCTGCCTTCACCCACCGAAGTTGATCCTCAGGACCTGACAGACGAAGAAACCGGTGAGCCTACTGGCGAGAAAGCGGTTGTTTCTGTAGATGAGCCTTTCCGCGCGCTGGCATTCAAAATCATGGACGACCGTTTCGGCGCCCTGACCTTTATCCGTATTTACTCCGGTAAACTGAACAAAGGTGACACCGTACTGAACTCTGCGACCGGTAAAACCGAGCGTATCGGCCGTATGGTGGAAATGCACGCCAATGACCGTACTGAGCTGACGTCTGCCCAAGCCGGTGACATCATCGCTGTTGTGGGTATGAAGAACGTACAAACCGGTCACACCCTGTGCTCTACTGCGCACCCTTGTACGCTGGAGCCAATGATCTTCCCTGAGCCGGTAATCTCTATCGCTGTTAAGCCTAAAGATAAAGGCGCAACTGAGAAGATGGGTATCGCTATCGGTAAACTGGTTGCAGAAGATCCTTCCTTCCAGGTTGAAACTGACGAAGATTCCGGTGAAACCATCCTCAAAGGTATGGGTGAATTGCACCTGGACATCAAAGTTGACATCCTGAAGCGTACTTACGGCGTTGAGCTGGAAGTGGGTCAACCGCAGGTTGCATACCGTGAAACCATCACTCAGTTGGTTGAAGATTCTTACACCCACAAGAAGCAGTCTGGTGGTTCTGGTCAGTTCGGTAAGATCGATTACCGCATCAAGCCTGGTGAAGTGGGTTCTGGCTTCACGTTCCAATCTACTGTTGTTGGCGGTAACGTACCAAAAGAATTCTTCCCTGCCATCGAGAAAGGTTTCAAGGTGATGATGGAAGAAGGTCCTCTGGCGGGTTACCCGGTACTGGACGTTGAAGTTGAGCTGTTCGACGGTGGCTTCCACGCTGTTGACTCCTCTGCCATTGCGTTCGAAATCGCCGCTAAAGGTGCATTCCGTCAGACCATGCCAAAAGCTGGTCCTCAGTTGCTTGAGCCGATCATGAAAGTTGACGTGTTCACGCCAGACGATCACGTAGGTGACGTTATCGGTGACCTGAACCGTCGTCGTGGCATGATCAAAGACCAGGAAGCCGGCGCTACCGGTGTTCGTGTTAAAGCAGACGTACCTCTGTCCGAAATGTTCGGCTACATTGGTCACCTGCGTACCATGACCTCTGGTCGTGGCCAGTTCTCCATGGAGTTCAGCCACTACATGCCTTGTCCGCAAAACGTTGCTGAAGCTGTCATGGCTGAAGCCAAAGAGCGTAAAGCGGCCAAATAAGGTCAACTGACCCTATCTTCTGAAAAGCCCCGCCAATGCGGGGCTTTTTTTTATGCCCGCACAATTGCTTTTCAGACAATTATTCAGTTAGATAAGCAGATGTAGCCAACCTGCCCGCTGAAGTCTGATGGTCGATAACCGGCGCCGTTCAAATGTCATTCCACTGTTTTCTAACAGTGCATCCCGCCGCGGTGTCCACCCGGTGGTTGAACATTTCATGCATTACTTCGAACCAATCCCGGTCACCGACAGCCACCAGCAACAACAGTGTTATGCATTGCGGCACCAGGTGTATTGTCACGAACTCGGCTTCGAACCGAGGCGGGACAATGGCGAAGAAAGTGACAGTTATGATGAATATGCCCGCAGTGTGATGGTTAATCACGCCCCCAGTGGCCAGCTGGCCGGGTGTATCCGTATCATCTGCCCCGACAATGACCAGCAGTTGCTGCCGCTTGAACGACTCTATGCTGCAACTGAGGGCGCGCTGTCCATCCAACCTTCAACCTTGCCCAGAGACAGCATCTGTGAGCTTTCCCGCATCGCCATATCGCCGTTGTTTCGACGGCGTACCGCGGACAGTCATCCCGGTGCCGCCACCGGTGTCATCGATGCCAGTGCCTACGGGGATCTGGAAGTGCGCTGTTTTCCGCTGCTTGCCATGGGGTTGTACTTATCTGCTGTGGCGCAGTGCTGTCAGCTTAAGCGTCAGCACGCCTTTGCGATGATGGAACAGTCACTGGTCAGCAGCGTTGAGCAGGCCGGACTGACCCTTGAACAGATTGGTGAGTGGCGCGACTATCACGGCCAGCGTGCACCATTTTTGATCTCACCGATGGCACCAAACCGCCATTCAGACGGCCTGCGCAGCTTACAACAGGCCATTGAGGCGGCGTTGTCCGGTTGATGATGACGTTGTATTGGGATTAAAAAGGCGCGGTAAAACGCTTTATCACTGCCGCAACCGCCGCTTGCGCCTCGTCACTCAGTGACAGGTCAAAGGCAGCCAGATCCTCTGCCAGTTGTTGCGTTGACGTCGCGCCGATAATGGTCGAGGTCACACCATCGACCTGATGGCACCAGGCCAATGCCAGTTGCGAAGGGGTAAAACCCAACTCCTGCGCCAATGCCACATAGTGTGCCACCGCTTGTTCCGATTGCGGGGTATTGCGAAACAGTCCCTGACGCTGAGTTAAGGTCCAGCGGCTACCATCAGGGCGGGCACCATTGAGGTATTTTCCGCTCAGCATACCACCGCCCAGCGGCGACCACGGCAAGTAGGCCACTCCCTCATGCGCGCATTGTTCTATCAGGTAAGGCCAGTCTTTACTGTGTAACAGACTGAATTCGTTTTGGATCGACACGATACGTGGCAGATCATGGGCTTCGCTGAGGGACAAAAATTGGCTGATCCCCCAAGGCGTGTCATCAGACAGCCCGCAATAACGGATCTTGCCCGCTTTCACGCAGGCGTCCAAACCACGCAAAATATCCAGCATACCGTCCCGTTGTGCCTCAGTATCAACGTCCGTAAAGCGCACCTGATTTGGCCATTGCTTGCCGAAATGAGGAGAGGTGCGGTTCGGCCAGTGCAACTGAAATACATCGATGTAATCGGTTTGTAGCCGCTGCAGCGACGCATCGACCGCGGCTTGCACAGCAGCTCCGGTGATGTCTCCGCCACCCCGTATATAGCCAAGACCATTGCCGGCTATCTTGGTGGCGAGTACCAGTTGGTCCCGTTTGTCGGCATGCCGGGATAGCCAGTTGCCAATGATGCGTTCTGTGTCTCCGTAGGTGTCCTGATTCGGCGGTACCGGGTACATTTCCGCGCTGTCGATAAAATTCACCCCGTGATCGAGTGCCATGGCCAATTGCTGGTCGGCGTCTTGCTGGGTGTTTTGCTGCCCCCACGTCATCGTCCCGAGACAGATAGGAGATACCCGCAAATCACTGCGGCCAAGAGTTACGTAGCGCATGTCAGAAAGCCTCACGTTCAACACTGATGAACGTATTGCACCATGTTTGACAACGAGGCACCAGTGCCGACACGACGAAAAAGGCCCGCCATAAGGCGGGCCCAATCGTTCTATGACACAACAAGACTATTTGCGGTCGCGAATGTTGCGCAACTGCACGCGGCCGGACCCGTCATCGATAAGGTGGAATGACTGGGCGTCATCAACATCGATATTACCTGAGCCGTCATCCACCACCACGTCGCCGTTAATGGTCACCAGCTCGATATTGCCGGAACCGTCTTCCACTTCAACGTCACCGGTCACCGTGCGCACTTCGATATTACCCGAGCCGTCATCAATTTCGACGTTTCCGGTCACGGTATACAGCGCCAACGCGCCAGAGCCATCGTCAATGTTAACATTCCCGGTTACCGTGGTGATTTTCAGGTCACCGGAGCCATCATCCACATAAAGCGCACCGGTGATCGTGTGGATTTCAAGATCACCGGAGCCATCGTCCACCCGTACCGTGTTCTTGATATCACTGATCACGGTGTTGCCCGCGCCATCGTCAACCTCAAGCATCAATCGCGACGGCAGTTTTACATCCACATCCATGTAGACATCAGCATTGCCCATGCGGCGATGGAATTTCGCCACCAACAACGCTTTATCGCCCCGCTGGGTCAATGACAATTCAATATCACCGGGTTCCAACTCATCGAATTCGCGACCACCGAGTTTCACGTCGACCTGAATATCTTCGAGTCCATCGACACCTTTGACCCGCAGTTCGCCCCGTCCGGCATCGATGTACAGTTCATTGATATCAGCACTATTGAGTTCGAGGTTACGGGTTTCATCGGCGTGAGCTGCGCCCTGGGCCAACAACAATGCGCTGAGCGCAATAGGCAGTGTTTTCATGATAGTCCTTGTCTTTACACGTTGATTTGAACCTTAGTCGCCAGCCCACCCAAAAAGGTTTAAAGGGCCGGCGAAAAGAATGTTATCAGGCTTGGCTGACCGGAAGGCGCTCGGTCATGTTGCCGGGTAACCAGCGCAGCACCCAGGCACGGCTGTTGTGCCAGTAGGCTGACAACAACAGCAAACTACCACCGACGATAACACCGGTAATCGCAAAGCTGTAGTTGGCCAGTGCCGACGTTTCCATCAGATTCGATAGCGCATAGACCACGTACACCAGCGCAGAGACCATGATTGCCCGGCGATCGACCGCCATGGAAATTAACACCAGAAACAGGTACAGGCCAATCACAATCAACGATGTGCTCAAACCGGTGATGCCGTCGATGATGCCCAGGCCGGAAAATACCGGATGAACCAGCATAGGCGCGGCCAACAGGTGTAACCAGAACGCCACGTCACTGCGACGAGTCTGGCGCTCAGGATCAGACATGTCCCAATACATCGCCAGGCCAAAGGTCAGCACACCAAAGGCGAACAACAATTGCAACAGCAAGGACGACGCCATGGGATACACAGACGCAATGACGCCCATGGTCGCGCCGATGCCGGCGGCACAGCCGGCAGCAACCGTGATCGGCACCCGGAAACGACGCCAGTGCAGCCATGCGGCGCCTAACGCCAGCACACCAGCAATGATGAAATGCAGCTCCTGCGGATGGTGCTGATAAGTCACCGGTACAGCGAACACTGCGCCGACAAAGGTCAGCAACAAACCAATACCGGGTAACGCCATACGACGGCGTTTAACAAAGAATTCGGCCAATAACCAAGCCGCGATTGCAACGGCACTGGCACCTAGCATGGGATGCACGATCCCACCCAGACCGCCCAGAGAAACCAATAACAACGCGCCGGCGATCACGACAAAGACATCATTAAAGCCACTCAGTAAGCGAAACGATTCTTCGTCGGCCAGGGACGTTTGGCGGGATTGCGCCACAAAGTGGCGGAAAGCGTTAACCTGCGCTGTATCGAGCACCTGATGCTCTACCGCAGCATTTAAATCATCATCAGTGTACATGTGTTAATCCTTTTTGTTTTTGACACACCGATAATGCAAGTGCCAAGCCAGCAAAAATACTCTTTATATTCAATGATTTAAATATTAATGCCAACTTCACTGTGGTTAATTTCGCCACCCAATTGGCGTAATTGACAGCGATTCTGCGATTTTACTCATTGGTTTCGCTGTCTAGCTCATCGGGCTGTAGTGGCACAGTTTCGACCTCGCTCACAGGGCTGGCTACTGTGTCGACGTAACGTGGAATACACGCCGCAACATCAAATTCAAACCCAATCTCATTGTCCGCTTTTTGGGCCACTAACATCGAGTCTTCATCGATGATCAGTGAGCGCTGATGTGGTGCTTTCTGACACATCGAATCGGGATAGGTTTCAAACCAAAAGATGAACGAGGCGATGAGACGATTCAGTATCGGAGTGACCGGTTCGACCTCAATGTTGCTTTGCGGCGTTTTGCGTCCAACTGTTACCTGCAACTGAGTCTCCTCTGTGCCATCTTCTTCAGTCGCCTGGCTCAGGGTTGCCAGTTGCTCGTCAAACAAGCCTATCTGCTGGGTGTACGGCTCCATCACCGCCACCAACACACTCATCACAAAGGGGATCATCACAACACGCATCAACATGGTCACAATCACAAAATGTTCATCTTCCCAGTGCAGGCGCACTTTAATCCGTACCAGGCGCAGTAAAATCCCCAACATCAACCACAAGTTAAGTAACAACAACGCGAGTGCCAGAAAAGCCACCGACGCAATCAGCAACCAGTAGGGCAACATCAATAGCGTGGTAAAACCAAGCGTAAACACAAATGGCGTGGGCTCCATGCCGACAATGGCACTGATTTTCATTGCCGATACCGCGAGCGACACATTGGCGGTGGTGGCGTACAAAATAACGATGACGCCTTTACCGAGACGATGATCCCACAACCGTTGGAACAAAAACCACAATTCCCGCAGCAAACCAACGCCGGCGATGGCCCCTACCAAAAGCCATTGCTGGTCTTTTTCAGGTGTTTCGTTTGCCAGCCCACCAATGGCCACCACCGCGGCCAGCAAATAGCACCATTGAGTAAAGTTTAACCCGGCAATTTTCTGACTGAAGCTTGCGCCTCGCCATGGCAGTTGGGGTAGCCAACGTTTCCAGGCCGGTTTTTCAAGATTGGGAAGGGCATCCATGTTCAATTCACTGCGCGTAAGTATTTTGGTGTACTATACGGGAAGAGTTAAACGCGCAGCAACCAAGGAGAGCCGGTGATCACTGTTGGGTTTCGCAGTTGGATACTGACAGCGGCTTTATTTGTGTCTGGCGTTGCAGTTGCCAACGCCCCCCGGACTTTTGTGATTGGTGCCCAATCCATCGACTATTATCCCCATTACGACTTCGCCGCCCGCAACGACAAAGGCTTTGCCTGGACGGTGTTAGAGGACGTGGCGCGGGAATACAATTTTCGCTTTGTTTATCTGGCCATGCCGATCAAGCGCCTGCAACGGGAACTGGCCAAGGGTAATGTCGATTTCCTCTACCCTGACAATCCCAAGTGGCACAGCGGTGCGGATCAAGAACAGGTCAAACGGCATTATTCAGCGCCACTGTTTCACGCCATGGGCGGTACCATGGTGTTACCGGAGTTTCGCGACAAGCCGGTATCAGCGTTTCGGGCGCTGAGCGTCCCATTCGGCTTTTCACCAGTGATGTGGATAGATAATCCGCAATTCAGCCATGTACGCATCGTAGCCGTGACAGATGCCTGGGCGGCATTGGATATGGTGGCCCGGGAACGGGTCAGTGGGGCTGATATTGAGTATCATGTGGCAAGACACCAGATGCGTCGTAAACGTCTCACCCATCCGCTGGTTTTGGATCCACGTTTACCCTACGACATTGTGGGGTTTCATATGGTCACGCTAAAATACCCGGAGATCATCGAGCTGATTAACCAGTACATCGAAAAGTACCCCCAGCGCATGGCCGCCTTTCGCCAGCGCTATCAGCTCACCGAAGCGGATCAGATCCTTGAACAGGTAACCATCAGTCGTCAATAAAACTGCGGCCTTTCTGCAAAATGCGGGTTGCCAGTTGCACTTCTTTCAGGAACAGCACCAATGCAGAGATCAGCAACAACAGCGCTAACACAAACATCACAACGATGACCTGATCCATTGGTAGATGCCAAAAATCGGCGATGAACAAACACACAACCACCGAACACACCATCAGACCTGATGCGGTACACATCCCGATAGACCAGTTGATGATTTTGATCCGCCGCCACAAGGTGCGCAGTTCATACTGCACAGCCGGCAACCGCGCATCATCCTGCAAGATAGCAGCCTTGCGCTCAATCACTCGGGCACGGTCAACGATACGGCCCAGGCGACCTGACATCACATTCAAAAAACCGGCTATCCCGGCCAGCAAGAACACCGGCGCAACCGCAATCTGGATAACGGCTGCCAAGGTTGTAATCGATGGGTCAAATTCCACGCGGCACTCTACTTTGGTCTGGTTTAATCATTCGGATGGGCCCAATCCTGCTCGCTGGGTTGGTAAAAATAGTCAAATCCCCGCGCCTCAGCATAATCCGACAATACCTTGAGTAACACCGCTTTGTGCGGTGAATTGGCAGCGATGGCATAAAAGGTGTCAACCGTGGTCAACGTTTGCCCAATGGCATCGAGAGGTTGCTGTTGGCCCGGTTGGTGTAAATGATATTGAAAGGGACCTCGATAGGAAATCAGGTGTTTTGCCCGCCCCCGCAGGAACATATCAATGGCATCAAGGCTGTTGGGCAAATCAATAAAGGTAAAACCGCTATTGATCAGGATTTGCCGGTAACCGTCATAATCGTAACCTCGGATCCCTGCAATGACATCACTGCCCTTATCTTCACTATGGGAATACAACTCAACAAACAGTTGCGAATACGGGGTATCAGAGAACAGCGTTCCTTCAGGCATGGCACGCGTCGATTTAACATTGACGGTAAAATCGACTTCGCCCTCTTCCATCAACCGGTAAATGCGCAGCGCCGACGCGCAGACGACATCAACCTCAAGACCTGCAGCGGTTAATATGCGCCGGGTTTCACGGATCACATGCCCGACACAGGCCTGTTTATCGGCGTCCCATACACTGTTTGGCGGGAATAACACCGCGCCGAAAGTGATCGGGCGTGAGGGTGACGCCTGCTGGGCATAGCACTGGCCAACAACCAAACAACTGACAATGATCCAATGCCAAATTCGCACCAAAACCGATTCCCGTAGTAGCACTGTGACAGACCTGCGCAACCGACAAACCCCGCGCATCATTGCATAGTCTAGCCGACAACTTGCACATCCATGTAACCATCCTACGTGAATGCCGCGGTTGGGTAAATATTTGTGACATCCCAACCGCGCACGCGCACATTTCCTTCGGTTAATACCTGTGCGCTGATGACAGATAAATAGCTAGCCTTGCTCATCATCAAAGATCTGTTCAATCGCTAAACCGAACACACGAGCCGCCTTGAAGGCCAGTGGCAAGCTGGGATCAAATTTGCCGGTTTCAATCGCATTGACGGTTTGCCGCGACACATCAAGGGCCCGGGCTAGGTCCATCTGCGTCCAGTTACGCTCAGCCCGCAGCACTTTCAAACGGTTTTTCATTGGTATTTCCTGCTGCCGATGACCAGACTGACCAAATAACTGATCCCCATCACAAACAGAATATTGGAGGGGCTTGGTGTTTGTTCCAGCAGCCGCACCGGCTCCAGCAGTCCATAAACCGCGCCCGACACCATGCTGACTCCCAGCGAAATAGCCATAGCATTCATGTGCAGTTTACGCTGCAGTTCGTCCATCCCATCCAGGTGGCGCTTGTTGGCAATGATCATCTGCACACCCACCAGCAGGTTTACCACAATGGCGACAACGCTGACGGTGGTCTGATAGTCCCAGATGAAGGCCGGCCCGAATGCCACCAGGGCCAGTGAAATCAACCAGGCCATGGTCCAGATTGTTAGCTTTCGAATCGATGTTTTATAGCGTTGTTGCAATGTCTCTGTGGGTGCCTGTGACATACCCATTCTCCTTGGCGTTAAAAGTAAAGCGTACTTGACATGAGAGCACAATAGCCGGGCTCACCAAAGATGTCAAGCAGACTTTACTATTTATCAAGTGTTGATGACATCAGACACCGTTATTGATATGACCGCACCATGACAGACAACCAAGGGCTTCAGGTGTCAGTACTTAAGTACTATGTTTTTAGCCGACAAATTGGCAATAATGAGTCTTTTGCGCCGGGAGTACAGAGGATGAAACGTTTCGCAATTGGCTTATTGCTGTCATTACTGACCCTGCCTGTTATCGCCAACGAATTATTGGTCAGCAAACAATCGTTTAGCATTGATAACTTTGAGACGTTTAACGGCAAACGCATCCCCAAGGTTACGGTGGGTTGGGAAAGCTATGGACAACTGAATGACGACAAGTCCAATGTGATCCTGATCACCCATTACTTCACTGGCAGCTCCCATGCGGCCGGACGCTACACCGCTGAGGACAGTCAACCGGGTTACTGGGATGCCATCATCGGCCCCGGTAAAGCCATCGACACTGATAAGTATTTTGTCATCAGTTCAGACACGCTGGTGAATGCCGCTGTCCACGACCCCAACGTGATCACCACCGGTCCGGCGACGATCAACCCGGCCACCGGCAAGCCCTATGGTCTTGATTTCCCGGTTGTCACCATCCGCGATTTTGTCAATGTGCAAAAGGCCCTGCTTGAATCCCTTGGGATCAATAAACTGCATGCCGTGGTCGGTCCTTCGATGGGTTCATTGCAAGCCATCGACTGGGCGAGCGCCTACCCTGACTGGGTGGAACGTATGGTGTCGGTCATTGGTATGGTGCAAAGTGACGCCTGGACCACACTGGCGTTGGAACAGTGGAGCGCCCCTATCCGCCTTGATCCCAACTGGCAGCAGGGCAATTACTATGATGGCACACCACCCACCCAAGGGTTGACCAATGCCCTGATGCTGATCACTCAGCAAGCCCTGTATCCCGATTTTATTAACCAGTTGCAACGGGACCATGCTCCCCTGGAAAAGGCGCCGCTCAATGACATCAACGCATCCCACAGCGTTGTCAACTGGCTGACCAATGCGGCGGCGCAACGGGCCAGTGTGATGGATGCCAACCATGTGCTGTATCTGGTCCGGGCCTGCCAACTGTTTATGGCCGGACATGGCGATAGTCTGCAACAGGGACTGAGCAATATCACCGCCAAATCGCTGTTCCTGCCCGCCACAAACGACCTGCTACTGATGCCCTACATGGCAAAGCAGGGTCACGACAAGCTGGTAGAACTCGGCAAACCCAGCCAATACGACGAGATCACCGGCACTCAGGGGCACCTCGATGGCATTTACCGTATTCAACAACAGGCTGACACGCTACGGGCGTTTTTAGACGGCCCTTTGTAGTGTCCGCCAAAGCAGAGCCCCCAAGGTTAATCTGCGCCACATTGTCACGGGACATTGAACAAAATTTGGCTATTATTATGCCATGAAGTGGTTAATCCATGCCCTGTTGGCCTTGTCCATTTGTTTCCCCGCGCTGTCGCAGCCCGTAGGGTTTCGGGTGGTATTCATTAATCCCGGACACCCGGATAAAGACGCCACCGGCCGCTTCTGGTCCAACGTCAATCGGTTCATGCAAGCGGCAGCGACGGACTTTGGCATTGACCTGATCTCTCTGTACGCCCAGCGCAACCACCTGTTGATGACATCGCTGGTCACCCAGATTGACAATCTCAAGCCCGACTACGTGATCCTGGTCAACGAAAAGGGGTAGCGGTCAGGATGTTGCAGCAACTAGGCAACAGCCCGTTTCCGGTGTTCATGTTGCTCAACACACTCGATAACGCCGAGTACGATGCGTTGCCCAAGCCCCAACAACAACGCCTGATTGGCAGTGTGCAGCCAAACAACCACAGTGTGGGTAAACGCCTGACAGAAGATCTGATCGCACTGTTTCAGCAAAAAGCATCTCGCGCCCCACTAACCCTGTACGCACTGCAAGGGGATTACACCACCCCTGCCTCGCTTGCCCGTCAGCAGGGCATGTTGTCAGCGCTGGCCAATGTCCCGTCAATACGGGTGATCGACAGCACGGTGGTCAACTGGTCCCGACATCAGGCATACACCAAAGCCCTGGGTTTAATCCAGCGTCAGGCCATTGATGTCGTCTGGGCCGCCAATGATCCCATGGCATTTGGTGCCAAGCAGGCCTTGCAGGAACTTTCTCAACAGGGCACCACCCTGATAGGCGGGATTAACTGGGATGCACAAGACAGTCAGTTCCCGCTGGATGTGTCCTACGGCGGACACGTGACACTGGGCGCACTGGCGATGGTGATGTTGCATGATTTTCATCACGCACTGGCAGAAAAGGATCACATGCACCAGGTAGTCGACATCTTTGAGCGCGGAACACCCACACACATTGCAGCCTTCAATCAGCTTCTGACCGACAATCATCTGGAGAACGTCGACTTCAGGCAATTCAGCAAGGCCAGCCCCGCACCACGGCCGTTTACGATTGACAACATCCTCGGAACAGGGAAACAACAGTAGTGTAGCGCAACCGGCACTCACAACAGCCTTTTGACACCACTCGGAATATTTGACGCACAACATCGTAATACCTATGCTTTACAAGGGCTTAGACTTACGATTATCAGAACATGCAGACGCCTGCAGTACTCACGTTGTTCACTTACAGGATCTGCAAACACGCCTTTGCAGCGTTTTTTCTCTGCACCCTGCCCGTCAGCGCCGCGATTTTACAGGGCCAGACCCAATTTGAGCGCATCGGCGACAACACCCTTATCCCCGACAATGTGGTCACCGACCTTGCCCAGGACCAGGCCGGATACCTGTGGATCGCCACACCTGCTGGTGTTGTTCGCTATGATGGCTATCGGTTCAAATTGTTTGAGCACGATCCTGAAGACACCAGCAGTCTGGGTGGTAACTTCGTGCGCAATATCAAGGTGATGGACGACGGCACGCTGTGGCTGTCCAACGAACCGGGGGGGGTCTCCATCTATGATGCGGCCACCGAACGATTCCGTCGCTTGCTGTCGGCCGAAACGTTGCTGTCGTACCCCAACCTGTCGAGCGTGTCACAAGTGATACGGGGCAACGATAGCGACGTTTGGTTGTCGACCACCGCCGGGGTTTTTCGGGTCGGCATGGACGGCACCCTCATCAAGCATTACACCACAGAAGATGGGCTTCCTCACAATGGCGTCAGGGCGTTACTGCGCGACAACCAAGGCGCTATCTGGGTCGGCACCCGCGCGGGCCTGGTACGCTACGATGCTGCCCGCGACCACTTTGAACAGTTGAAAGCGGTATCTGAACAAGGCAATCGCGCCTTGTATGTCAGGAGCCTGTTCCAGGCCGAAAATGGCCGGTTATGGATAGGCACTAACAGTGCAGGGCTGTGGACCTATGATCCGCAATCTGACCGCTTGCAACCTGTGCGGTCAAGTCAGCCTGAAACGTCACAAACCGGCAGTATCTACGACATTCTGCAGTTCAGTCAGGACGAACTCTGGATAGCGCGTTTCGGTGGCATTGACCGCATTTCCGCCCACACCGGCCAGTGGCTGTCACGGATTATTCACGACCCTTCCGACAGTTTCAGTCTGGCCAACAATGACATCCGCACCTTGCTAAAAGACCAGGCTGGCAATCTGTGGGTGGGTGGCTATGGCGGTGGTGTGCAACGGATGTTGAGCAATACTGAGGGGATCAGCACGTTGCGCTTCAGTCTGCTCAAAAAGCACGCACTCACCGAGCCCAATGTCAGTAGTGTGCTGGTGTTGGCTGACGGAACTATCTGGGTTGGCACCCGTGGTGGCGGCATCAACATCGTGGACCGTGATGTTGGTGTTGTGGGCGGACATTTTCCCGACAAAGATAACCCGGCGGCGTTGCAGGCGGGCTGGATCACCGCGCTGGCGCAACAACCTGACGGCGATATCTGGGTCGGTGTCAATCCTGGCCAGCTGTACCGCTTTGACCCGGACAGCGAAGCGTTTCACCGTTACGGACCCGAGCAAGGACTGCCACGCAGCAACATCAGAGCGCTGGCCATTTCCCGGCGCGGTGGTGTCTGGATAGGGACGAACGCGGGACTACTGTACTGGGACAATAGCACGGATCGTGTTGTCACCTATGCCATGCAGGATGGTCAGGCCATGCTGGATGGCATTAACGCGCTACACGAAGATGAGCAGGGACGCCTGCTGATCGCGACCGGTGCAACCGGATTGTATGAAGTACGCCCTCACGAATCCGCCATACGCGCCATCGCCGGTGAAGATGAGCAAGGGCGGCTTCTGCAGACCATCAGTATTGTAGGCATGCTGCTGGATAGCCAACACCGCTTATGGCTCGACACCCCAGCCGGGTTATACCTTGCAAGACCAACACCAGAAGGCGAAGTCAGTCTGATAAACCACAGCCTGCTCGCCGGATACGCAGGCCGACCGATGGGAGCAAACCTGCTAGAGGACGCAAGGGGTCGACTATGGACACCGTCCTTCATCTACGACCCGGCCACCACCACCATGCATCCCCTGCAACAGGCTGACGGCTTTGATATCGGCACCAGTTGGTACCGTGCCTACACCCAGGCCCCCGATGGGCTGATGTTGTTTGGCGGCAGCCGCGGCCTGTTAATGGTTGAGCCGCAAAACTTCACCTTCTGGGATTACAAGCCACCTATCGTTGTGTCTGAGCTGCACATCAATGGCAAACCACACAATGCCGGTCAACTGGCGCAGCGGGGTTTGTCCTTGCGCCCTGACCAACGTTCCTTCAGCATTGAATTTGCAGCGCTGGATTTATCGGCGCCGCAAAACAACCGCTATCGCTACCGACTGGAAGGCTTTGACGATGAATGGATCAGCGTCGATGCCACACGCCGACTGGCCAGCTACAGTAACCTGTGGCCCGGCCAATACACCTTGACCGTTGAAGGCACCAATCGCGCCGGTCAATGGAGTGACACGTCACTGTCCATTCCGGTGCGGGTAAATGCTGCGTTCTGGCAAACCCCGTGGTTTCTGGGTGCGGCTATCGTGTTGATTGTCCTTGTGATCTATGTCGGTATTGGTATTCGCACCCGCTGGATACAGAAACAGGCCAAAGCGCTGGAATTGTTGGTGGAAGAGCGCACAGCGGCACTGAAAAAGGCCCAAAACGACTTTATCGAGCGGGAAAAAATGGCCTCATTGGGCGTGTTGGTGGCCGGCGTATCCCATGAAATCAACACGCCGATGGGGATTGCACTGACAGCCGCCTCAGGCCTGAGCGACGATTGCGATGTGTTGTTGAGCAAAGTCGACAACAACCGCCTCAAGCGCAGTGAGCTGGATCACTACCTTGATAAAGTGCGTGCGTCCACCAGCATTATCCTAAAGAGCCTGGAACGGGCCTGTACCCTGATAGCCAGCTTCAAACAGGTGGCGGTGGATCAGACCAGTGAGCAATACCGTAGCTTCAGAATGCGCACTTTTCTGGAGGATGTGGAACACTCACTACATTCCCTGTATGCGCGAGGCGGGCATCGCCTAAACATCACTTGTGCTGACGACATTGAACTGGAAAGTTACCCCGGTCCGCTGTTTCAGGTGTTCAGCAATCTGATCAACAATTCGGTGATCCACGGCTTCAACCAACAACAGCCGGGCACCATCGCCATCACGGTAAAAATGAACAAAGACATGGTGGTTATCGAATATGCCGATGACGGCGTTGGCATGACGGACGAGGTGCGCAAAAAAGCCTTCGAGCCGTTTTTTACCACCAAGCGCGGTGTCGGCGGCTCAGGATTGGGCCTGCATTTGGTCTACAATTTTGTGACCCAGTTACTGGGCGGCAGTATCCGCATTGAGAATAAGACGTCTCGTGGCTTCGCCTGTTTGATCACCATTCCCAGAGTGGCACCTAGAAAAGCTCAAGAACCCGAAAAGCATTGATATTCAGCGCTTCTGGCCCTTTTGGCATTTGCTTTTTGGGCAGCTGATTGCGGCTACCTTGCCGTAAAGTGCGACAAATGTCGCAATTAACACTTGCCATACTGCGACACTTGTCGCACACTGGCCGCACACTCACCCATGACGAGATTTTTTATGCATCAGCCAACTGCGCCCGAACTCGCCATTCTTAAACTGCTGTGGCAACAACAACCCCGCTCCGCCAGGGAACTTCACGAGCACCTGACAGGCCATTTTGACTGGAGCTATTCCTCAACCCGCAAGACTCTGCAAAGAATGGGTGAAAAAGGGCTGGTTGCCATTCAGGAACAAGGCAACAAAAAGATCTACCGCGCTCAGGTCGAAAAGATGGCTGTGCTGGCGTCGATGGCGACCGATCTGGCCAAGCGCGTGTTTGAATTAGACGGTCCGCTGCCGGTGGCGATGTTTGCCGACAGCCACCTGATCAAAGACGAAGAACTACAAGAGCTTGAACGCCTGCTCAATCAACCCAAAGAGGATTAGCCCATGGAACTCGTCTTCCTGAACCCGCTGATGGGGCTGATACTCCAGATCCTGATATGGAGCCTGCTCGTTTCACTCATCGTCCACGCCAGTATCCGCTGGACGCCCATGTTGCAGTACTGGTCCGCGGTATGGAAAGTGGCATTACTGATTTGCCTGTTACCCCTCATCCCCTGGTCGGTGCTGGCATTACCGGCATTTCAGGTACCCATAGATTATCCATTGCTGCCCACGATGCCAGCACTCTGGCAGGAAGGGCTGACATTGACGCAGCCCTCGGCGCACGATTTGGCGGAAAGTCCGGCACAAACAGCATTGGCGCATGTCATTGGTCTGACAACCCTGTTCATCCTGATCGTGTCGCTTATAAAAACCTTGGGCTTTGGCTATCAGTTGGTTCGCTTTAACCGTTCACTTGCCAGCCTGGAACGGATAGACATCAACGCACCCGAAATGACGTTTTTAACCCTATCGCAACGGGCTGCATTGCGCCAAAGCAAGGTCCGACTGTGCTATTCATCGGCGCCGCTATCGCCATTTACGGCCGGTATCATTCACCCCGTTATTGTATTACCGAACAGTTTTTTCACCCTGCCTCAAGCACAGCAACGGCTTTTATTGGAGCACGAACTCACTCACATCAAACGTCGCGATGTGCTGTGGTTGATGTTGTCGCAACTGAGCGGCTGCCTGCTTTGGTTTGCACCCGCACTTCAGACATTCAGGCGCAAGCTGAACCTGGCTGTCGAAGTGGAATGTGATCGTAGTGTGCTACAAACCTTTCCTGAGCTAAAAAAAGACTATGGCCGAGCACTGCTCAATATGGTGCGACACATCAACAGGCCCGTTGCATCTCAGGCAGCCTTTTTTAACAACCAACAGTTTTCTGATCTAAAGCAGCGCATCACTTTCACCCAAAAAACCGTCCAGACTTTCGGAGACAAGCCAATGAATAAATGCATACTGGGGCTGAGTGCCCTGATATTTAGCGCCACCTCGTGGGCGATGAACAGCCACGCACCAAGCCTGATGCCGGTGGAGGACTTTATCGCCCTGCATCACCATGCCTCCAGGCACATTGACCACAAAACCCCGAACACAACACCGACAGGTATTTGGGTGAATCCGGTAAAAACCGCCTGGGTCAGCTCAAGTTTTAAAGCCAAACAGGCTATCCGCGAATACAAGCCACACCTGGGCATTGATTTGGCCGCCAACAGCGGGGAAGCCATCGTGGCCGCCGGTGATGGCATCGTGATCATTGCTGACAGCCAGAGCTTGCACAAAAACCATGGCAATGTGGTGGTCATCGATCACGGCAACGGGATCCTGACCATGTATTCGCACCTGGAGCGCTTTACGGTGGAAAAAGGCGCCACCGTCAAGGCCGGGCAACAGATTGGTAGCGTGGGTACCACGGGCAAGACAACAGGCCCGCACCTGCATTTCGAAGTGATTGCCAATGACCGGCATATCGACCCGGCAGCGTTGATTGCGTTCAATAGCAAATAGCCCTGCACGTCGCGTTTAACCAACAAGCCATCGCCCTGCTTTGCAGGGCTTTTTTATTGCGCCTACGGATGGTAGTGGGGCAAGGCGTTAGCCGCTCGCAGACTATCGATGCCGCTACGTTGATTAGCTGTCATTGCCAGCTTGCGTTCCTCTTGTGTCGCAAAGGATTTATCCCAGTCCAACACCTTAGGAGTCATCAGCGTGTGCCATAACGGCGGGATCAGGGCGATAACCAGGGTGGTCAGATAGCCGCCAATCATCATCGGCGCGTGAGGAAACGGTTTTAAATCATGGTATGGCACCTCGCCCTGGGCATGATGATGAGAATGACGGCTCAGATTGAACATTGCCCAGGAGGTGATGCGCTTGTTGGTATTCCAGGAGTGGCGCGGCTGCACCGGTGTCGCGGGATCCCGCACCATGCCATAGTGCTCCATATAGTTGACCACTTCCAACAACGCCTTACCCAACAAGCCACACAGGATGAGATAGCTAACCGCCACCATACCACCAATGGCATAAGCACCGGCAAGGACAACCAGACTCATGGCGTATCCACGCAAGACCGCATTGTGCAGAGAAAACAGGCCCAGCCCTTTTCGCTTCAGACGTCGACGTTCAATCTGCCACGCACTGATATTGCCGTTAAGGGTTGAGGCAACAATATGCCAATACACGTTCCGTCCTCGTGGCGCGGTTGCGGGGTCTTGTGCGGTAGCCACATAGCGATGATGACCGTAAACATGTTCAATCGAAAACGCCGCGTCAAAACTGAATGCCAGCATCCAGCGGCCAATCAGCATCGACATCGGGTCCCACGTGCGGTGAGTAAGCTCATGGCCGGTCACCGTGCCAATCGTGCCGATCATCAAACCAACCAACACCACGCCCGCGCCATGCTGCCAGGCCGTGGTGGCCTGTTTAGCCGCCACCAGATCGTAGCCGATGTAATGACTCAAGCTGGCGCCAAGGTTACCCACATCCGCCGGACTGACGCTCCAGATAAATGCGCCCACGATCATCATGAGCAAAGGTAACGCCAACCACAGCATGCACGTGAGCACACCGGGGTGGATAAAATGAGGGGTCGTGGTGTCATCACCACAAATAGCGTCTCCGCCAATGTAAAACGCCATCACAGTCACTAAACCGAGCACCATCCAGTGCCCGCCAGCCAGAATCGCCAACAGCGCAGTTAGCCCGACAAGGTGGATAAGAAGAAACTTTGCATAGTGGAAGATGTTCATTGTCATTCCCCTGAACTTACTGATTGACCAGCAACGTCCGCTGCGGTTAAAAAACGGTCAGAGAACACGGACGCCTTCTCAACACCGGACTGGATCAGTTGGGCTTGAGTGGCATCAACCATGGCCGGTGGGCCACAAACGTAGGCGTGCGCACCGATAAGTGGTAATCCATCAATTAGCGCGGTCACCCGCCCCCGCAGCCCTTTCCAGCCAGAATCGGGGGCCTCGTTTGACAGGGTCGGTAGAAAATCAAACGGCGCGTTCCACTCACGGGCGATCCTGTGGATGCGCTCAAGGGCATACAGGTCCTGCTCGGTTCTTGCGCCGAACAGTAAGCGGGCGGGCCTTTTACAGCCGATAGCGTCCTCGAGCATCGCCAGTATCGGCGCCAGACCGCTACCCGCAGCAATCATCACCAGCGGTGCATCCGCGTCTCGCAACCAGAAATCGCCCTTTGGCCCGTCTACCGTTACCGTCATACCCAACACCGTGTTGTCACCAACAAACGAGGAAAACTTGCCACCGGGCACTTTGCGGACAAAAAAGTCCAGCGTGGCGTCCGGGTTTGGGGCGCTGGCAAAGGAATAGCTGCGTTGCATATAACCCTGTTCGGGCAGAGAAAGGTCAGCGTATTGGCCGGGCTTAAAAACAAGAGCATCATCCAGCTGTACCCGGATGGCGGTGATAGCGGGCGTTAGTCTTTGCTGGTCAATGATCGTGCCTGTCACCCTCTTCACAGGGTAGGTATTGGTACCGACCTCGACATCGATGTTTGTACGAGGGACGCTTTGACACGCCAGTATATAGCCCTGATCCAGTTCGGCCTCACTGAGGATGTAGCCAAACTCGGTGAGCGCTTTAACACTGCCCCTGAGCAATTTGCATTTGCAGGTTCCACAGCCGCCGACCCTGCAACTGAAGGGAACGTCGATGTGCGCCCTGAGCGCTGCATCCAGCAAGGTTTCCTTGTTGGACAGAATCACCTCAGCACCATTGATGGTTGCCGTCAGGGGTGGCTTGGCCTTACGTGTAAATAGCGAAAACATGATGGCTCTTGTTGATGAGTTCATTGTTATGTTAAGCGACTTCTGCGAGGATAGAGGAGGCATTAATTTGCATTCATGGGGATTTTATTTGCACCTTGAGTGCAGCCTTCGCTCTTAACGCCAGACAGGACTCAACACCGATGGACAAGCCTGATGTCACGCTCCCCAGCCTCTACCTGACTCAAATCATCGAGTTGCTCGACGAACGCGGCATAGACACACGGGCCTGGTTGGCGGCATCAAGCTTCGATGCAGACCAATTGACCAATGAAACCCTGAGCCTGTCATGGCAAGCGTTACGCAGCCTGCTCGCTGATACGCAGCGGTTATTGCCCCATCAGCCTTTGGGGCTATTGCTGGGTTCCCGGTTGTTGATCAATACCCACGGCAGTCTTGGGTATGCCGCCATGAGTGGCGGCAGCGCACGGCAAGTCATCGATTTACTGGTGCGCTTTTTACATTTGCGCACCGATCTGATGAGCATCCAAGTGGCAGAACACGACGACCTGTTGCACCTGCATTTTGTTGAAAACAGACCTCTGCAACAGCTGAAACCGGTACTCACCGAAACCATCATGCTGGCGGTGCGTAACATTCTGGACTTCATCATGCTGGGAGCCTGCCCTATTCAACAGGTGTACTTTCCGTTTAATGGCGATGCGGCAGTCGCCCGACGCTATTTTGAGTGTCCGGTGACTTACCAGGCCGGTTGGGCCGGCTTTACCCTGCCAGTAGCCAACATTGATAAACCCCTCAAGCTTGCCAATAAACGGGGCTTCGAGAGTGCGTTACGTGTGTGTGAAGAAGAGCTGCACAAGCTGACCGCCAATGAAGATTTATCCAGCCGAGTGCGACGAACGCTGCTGCAGAGCCAGACGGGCTTTCCTTCGCTGGACATGGCCGCGCAACGTTTCTATATGACCAAAGCCACCTTTCATCGCCACCTCTGCAAAGAAGGCACGTCTTACCGGGACATTCTGGAAAGCGTGCGTCAGCAACTCGCCCTGCGCTACCTGGAAGAGGGCCACATGACAATCAAAGAAATTGCCTATGCACTGGGCTACGCCGAGTTGAGTAATTTCAGGAAAGCCTTTAAGCGCTGGTATGGCAAGGCGCCATCGCAGTATTTGAAGCAGGGTTAGGGTTAACGTGGTTCAGCCGTATGCAAACACAACTGGCACAACACAGAGCTTGTTGCGCGCATACAACACCGTTGACTCTGACCAGCGGTCCTGTAAATTGCCCCCGCAGCACAACAATTAACGGAGAAAGCATTCGCTATTTAAAGGGACTTCTGGCTTTGGCACTGCTTTGGGCGGGAACTGTCAACGCCAACACGGTGTACGACTCATCCAGAGACAGACACATCCCGGTGACACTGTCTTATCCTGTCGACCAACAACGCTGCACAAAGCAGCAACAGTGCCCGGTGGCCTTTGTCAGCGCCGGTTATGGAGTGTCCCACAACCACTATACATTTATCACCCAGCACCTAAACAGGCTGGGGTATCTGGTGGTTGCGGTGGCCCACGAACTGCCACAAGACCCTCCCCTGTCAGTACAAGGTAACCTATACCAAACCCGGCAAGAGAACTGGATACGCGGTGCTCAAACCCTCGACTTTCTGACCCGGCACCTGGCCGATGCTCAACCGAACTACCGGTTCGACGCAGTGCTGTTAGTGGGACACTCCAACGGCGGTGATATCTCGGCGTGGTTAGCCAACGAAGGCAAGCCCTACGTTGACAAAGTGATCACCCTGGACCATCGTCGTGTTCCACTACCGCGCTCCAAGGAGGTCAGGGTGCTGTCCATTCGTGCCAGTGACTTCCCCGCCGATGAGGGCGTTCTGCCAACGGAGGAAGAACGACAAACCTATGCAAGCTGCGTGGTGAAGATCCCCGAATCACGGCACAACGATATGTCTGACCATGGACCTGCGTGGTTAAAGCAGACCATCACAACTGTCATTGACGACTACCTTGTCAGGCAAGCCTGTGACTTGCCTGATTGAAGGCGACGATAGATATAGTCGGTTAGGGGGTTGAGTGAGTTGTGGACGTTCGCCAAGCGCTAAAACACCATCGTCATAGCGGTGGAGGCCGCAATCTCCTTTGGGTTGATGACTAACCAAAACAGTGTTGATTCGAGTGAGTCAGGTAATGTGGGAGGTCCCGGCCTTCGCCGGGATGACGATTCTTCGTAGCTGCACATGAGCACTTAGAGCGAGCAATGGACATTGGTTTGTTCCATTATGTCGGTCTGCTCATAACAAAGGGCTGA
The DNA here is from genome assembly GCF_020687825.1 of Fluctibacter halophilus. Lineage (GTDB taxonomy): Bacteria > Pseudomonadota > Gammaproteobacteria > Enterobacterales > Alteromonadaceae > Fluctibacter > Fluctibacter halophilus. Next base: position 1,602 of record NZ_JAJEWP010000008.1, on the reverse strand, counting down.
CGTTCAATCACGCCATTTTAGATGTTGCTGATATTCTTCTCACTTTCCACAAAGTCTCAATCGCAGCGCGAGAGTAGAAACGTTTGCTAACCCGTTGCTACTATTGGGTTAATCAATGGACAACTATGGACGTCGAAGTGGTGCTGAAACGGGCATACCGCGAATTCGTAGTAATACACTGTTAGCCGCCAAAAAAGGGAATCAAGGACGATGGATATATTTTTAGCTTTTTTCTTACCTGCTATCGTGTTTACTGGTCTTTTAAGATCGTTAAGAATCAAATGGTTAATCGCAATACCCATTGTTGCAGTGCTAGCAGGCCTGTATGTGTACGCATTTAACATTGCTTACTGCAAATTCGAGCCAAGTTTCTGTAAACCTGACGCGCTTTCAGGCGTTGGGTACATATTTCATTGGGTTTACATTGTTGCGTTAACTTCTGTCTTTGAATTCATTTTAGTAAGGATAATTTCAAAATCGCATGTCAGCTGACAAGCAAATTAAGACGTGTGCATTTCGCGCACACTGGGACATTGCTGACCTAAGCGTAAAAGATTCCCTGCTCAACAACACTCCGTTCTGTCCGAGTAAGCGACATCAGTGGATGGTGGCATGTCTACGTTGTACCCGCTTGAAAACCCGTAGTGAACCCATCCCTGGTACCGCACCCAGCCGGTACTTCCTGTACCGGCGTTCGTTCCTTTCGGCGTGAGATGTTCCAATTCGCTCCCAGCAAATTTGTCACGGGGAATCCGCTCATAGGCCGTACTACAGGTGCGGGCCTTTCTTCGGACATAAAAAAAGGCGCTACAAGAGCGCCTTTTTTGCGAAGGTGTATCTAATCGATATTATTACTTCGGGCATCCTGCACGGCCACGTTACTCCGGGCGCAGACTGAGTAAGCGACATCAGTGGATGGTGGCCTGTCTACGTTGTACCCGCTTGAAAACCCGTAGTGAACCCATCCCTGGTACCGCACCCAGCCGATACTTCCTGTACCGGCGTTCGTTCCTTTCGGCGTGATTACCTATCACCCCGAATCGCCTGCGGCGAACGGAGCCTCACCCTTCAGGCCATCGTCACTACGTTCCGATGTTCCAATTCGCTCCCGGCGAATTGGTCAATGACTTTAGCCGCAAGAAAAAGAAAAGGCCGCACTAGGCGACCTTTTCATTATCTTGCTATCAAAAATTATTATTCAATAATTTTTGATACAACGCCCGCACCTACAGTACGGCCACGTTACTCCGGGCATCCTGCCCTTCGCCTTTCAGGCCATCGCCACTGCGTGGCAATGTTCAAATTTGCTCCCGGCAAATTTGTCACGGGGAATCCGCTCATAGGCCGTACTGCAGGTGCGGGCCTTTATTCGGACATAAAAAAAGGCGCTGCAAGAGCGCCTTTTTTGCGAAGGTGTATCTAATCGATATTACTCGATGATTTTAGATACAACGCCCGCACCTACAGTACGGCCACCTTCACGGATTGCGAAGCGCAGACCTTCGTCCATCGCGATAGGAGCAATCAGCTCTACAACGAACTTCAGGTTGTCGCCAGGCATTACCATTTCTACGCCTTCTGGCAGCTCTACAGCACCCGTTA
>NZ_JAJEWP010000007.1 GCF_020687825.1 Fluctibacter halophilus | reverse complement strand
CACCTACTATTCTTGCCTCTTAACAGCTTATTACTGAGACTTCATAGTAACACCCGTTTCCCATGAAAAAACATATTCTGTGTTTTCATGGGAAAAGGTCACAATGTCTACTTTACGTACTTAGCCGTCATTCAAACTTCCAATCGCCACCGTCCACTACTGGCACTTAGCCAACACTCACCTCCACTGCGTATTCAGAGCCTTACTGCCCGCTCTAGCGAAGTTCAGCAGACACTACCGTCATTGCGGCGGAGGCCGCAATCTTCATTGGGTTGATGACCAACCAAAACAGTGTTGATTCGTGTGAGTCAGGTAATGTGGGAGGTCCTCGCCTTCGCGAGGATGACGATTCTTCGTAGCGAACTTACTTGGGTCACCGTCCACTACTGGCACAACGCAGCCAACCAACCGCAGACGACCAAACCGCCCAAAATACGTTCAACTGCCAGAAAAAAGCGTCCGGCTCGCCCATTAGCGGGCAAATTCAAGGTAGGCTAGGGCTTGTTTAAATAACAACCAACAAGGACGCTGATACCATGTTACGCACACGTCTGTCTGGCCTCTCAGTGGCATTGACCATAAGCCTGTTGGCCACGCCACTGGCACTGGCACACCCCAAAAAATTACCCGAGGGCCCTTACATCGGCCAAACGTCGCCCGGCCAGACGCCACAACCTTTTGCACCGGGGATCGTGTCGACACCCGGCTACGAGTACAGTGGTGTGTTTACGCCGGATTTAAACGAGTTCTATTTTATTCGCGGCGCTCAAGACAACAAATCCCAGGAATTTGTGCAGATCAAAAACCACGATGGCCAATGGCACACCTCGGTTATCTCACCCCGCAAAGGCCAGCCCTTTGTCGCGCCTGACGGTCAGACCCTGCACCTTGGCCGTCGCTATATGACCCGGGAAGGGAACGGTTGGTCCGAGGTAAAATTCCTGCCGGAACCGTTTAAAGACATGTTCATCATGCGTCTGACCGCCTCGGCCAACGGCAACCTGTATTTTGATACCTATGATGCCGACAATGACGAATTCCCGATCCGCTATGCGCGACGCATCGACGGTGGCTATGCGCCACCTCAACCGCTGGATGACACCATCAACACCGGTAAGCAGCTCAATCATCCGTTCATTGCGCCGGATGAATCCTACCTGATTTGGGATGCTAAACGGGATGACGGTCACGGCGGCTCCGATCTGTACATCAGCTACCGACAAGCCGATGGCAGCTGGGGCGAAGGGATCAATCTGGGCGATAAAATCAATACCCCGGCCTGGGATGCGGCGGGTCATGTCACCCCCGACGGCAAATACTTCTTTTTCCAGCGCATGATTGATGAAGGCCCGGAAGGGGAACTGCCCGATGTGGATATCTATTGGGTAGAGGCCAGCTTTATCGATGAATTACGCCCCAAGGCGCCCTAGCCACGTCCAGGATTGAGCAACGCAAAAAAGGCGCCTTCTGGCGCCTTTTTTTGTCACTTGGTCACTGCACTCCGAGGTTTAATCCTCCAAGGCCAGAATATAAGCTGCGCCCGAGGCATCGCCATTGTCATCACGGTGCGGCGCAGCAATGATTGCGGCCGTGTCACCAAGGGCAAGATTCCAGCCAAACCTATCCTGAGCCACCCCGTCACTGGCCAGTTTTTTGCTGACATAGCGCCACTGGCCTTGTTGCTTTTTGAACACATACACGGCGCCGGCATTGTCGGCCTGCTCATCGTTATGCATCGCACTGATGATGGCGGTGTGTTTGTTAAGCGCCACCCCACGGGCAAAACGATCATCGGCGTTGCCGTCCGGCGCAATCAGCTTTTGGGTTTGCCGCCACGCACCGTTTGTGCGCTCAAAGATATACGCCGAGCCTGCATCCGTGCCAATCCCTTCCACATCGTCCCGTCTGGCAGAGATTAATGCGGTATCACCACTCAACGCCACCCTTACCCCGAAGATGTCGGTGTCTGCGCCGTCGTCAGCCATCAGCTTTGCTTGTTGGCGCCATTGTTCGCCGTCAAAGACATAGGCATATACCGCGCCGGCTTTTTCCGCCTTTTCATCGTTCAGATCCGCTCCCACCAACAGGGTATCTCCGTCAATCGCAACACTGATCCCGAACAAATCTCCCTCAGCACCGTCCTTTGCCGTGAGTTTGCCCTGAAAACGCCAGCGGTGTTGATCCCGATGGTATACGTACGCTGCGCCGGAATCTTGTAGTGGCGCATCACTGCGGGGGGCACCAATGACAAGAAACTGTTCAGTCAGCGCGATACTTTGACCAAACCCGTCCCCCGCTTTGCCATCAAAGGCAGTCAGCATTTGGGTCTGCGACCATGTACTTGCCGTGCGCTCAAACGCAAACACGGCCCCGGCATTTTCACCGTTGTCGTCTCGTCCGATGACGCCGAGCATCGCAACCTGGTTGTAGAGCGCCACATTCCCACCGAGAGTGTCCTGTTGGTGGGCGGGTTGAGCAACCAGTTTAGCCTGTTGTTGCCACCCTTCTAGGCCGAGGGTAAACACATAGGCAGCCCCCGCATCCTCAAGCTGTCCGACATCGGCGTTGAGCGCGCCAACCAGCGCGGTAGTGCCATCGATGGCGACACTGTAACCAAATTGGTCTTGTGCACGGCCATCATCAGGTAACAGGATTTGCGTCCTGGCGACCGCCAGACTGGAAACAAGTAGGGTGGTACAGCACAAGACGACAGCAGATGTAGATTTCATAAATGTGATGTTCGATTCGGGATTGGCAGGCTAACAACCTATTCGACACACAACCTCATCTCAAGACAAACGCGACGAAGGGGTAAACACCGGGGTTGTAATGAAAACCGACCACCAAGACCGGGGGTTATGTGGCGGCCCATCTGAGCAAAACAGGCACAAAAAAGGCGCCTAAGGGCGCCCTTTTTAATCGAGACTGTGCAGCATTACTGCGGCGCTTCACCTTCATCCATTGGGATCACCGGCTGCTCGGCCTCGCCTTCCTCCGGCAAGCTGATAAAATCATCCATGGTTTTGCGCAACTGGCCGGCGGCAAATGCAGATAAACGGTATTGCACCTGTTGCCACAGTTCGCGTTGCTCGCCGTCAACCCGCAATACCGCGCCATCCTCATCATCGATCAGCGTAAAGGTGATCGGCGTGCCGCTGCGCAGTTGCAGGGTGTATTGCTGCACGGATGCGTCCTGTGCCACTGGTGTGCGAGCCTCCACCTGTTCAAAATCGACACTGACCACACTGTCCAGCCAGTTGTCCAGCACCCGGGGATAGCGCAGGGTGGCTTGCTCTGGCATGCCATCCAGCACGGCCTGTTGGGTTTCCTCGTCGACTGAAAGGTGCAGCGCCGTCGGACCTGACAACTCCAGCGAGGCCACATCACCCACACTGACAGGCAGGATGTTGTGATCCAGCCAGCGCTGGGCATCTCTGGGCAGCGAAACGATGATGTCCACCAACCAGGTCTGGTTTTGCCTCGGCAACCGCACGTAGCTGCCCATGCCGGAAGACGCCGTCTGGCCCACCAGCAATTGCCAGGTGTCCTGCTGAGTAGCGAGTTCCACCAGCGTTGCACGGCTGTCGGCTTGTGCGATATCAGACAATCCCAGCACACTGTGATTGTCCGGGTTATTGGTTTTGGCCTCGATACGTTTGGCGTCTACCAGTTGCTGAACCATGGCGGATAGCTGCTCAGCGTCGACGGGGTAAGGCACGGCAAGCCCATCCAGTCTGGCCATCCACACGCCATCCTTTCTGACGGCTTCGAGCACGATGCCCTGTTGATTGCTGATCACCACACGATCAAGATCCTGCGCCTTGGGGGCGAGATCGGCAAACAACAACGACGACTGCATCGAGGTGTTGTCCGGCTCGTGGTTCAACCATACCGCGGCGCCTGCGGCAATCAACAGCAACAGAACGAGAGGTAATAAACTGCGTGGCATCATGCACCTCCTTTTTGCAATCGGGCGTTGCGGCGGAACAACCGTGCCAACACCATTAACACCAGCATCAGCGCCAGCGGCGCAGCGGCGATGTTGATGAATTTCAACCAGTTGCCCAACGATTCAATGTCTTTGTCGAGCTGGTGTCGAACATCGCGCAGGGCTTTGCGGATGTCGATTTTCTTCTGCATGAAATCATCCACGGCCTTTTGCTGTTCAGGTGACAACGCCAAAGCACCACCGTCCATTTGCTGTCCCTGCAACTGGGCCAACTGGGCTTCGGTTTCCTCCAGCTGTTGCTGCAAGGCACGTTCCTGGGCCCGGAAGCTTTCTTCGGCTTTGACCGTCAGGTCTTCCACCACTTTAAACGGACGAGCGAAGGTGCCACGGCTGCGCACACTGATCAGCGCATTGCTACCGCCCAGGTTATCCACGCTGTTGGTGACCAAGTCACCGTTGTTGGCGAAAGGGGTTACGATGGTCTGGCCAAAGAAGCTGGTTTGTTGCACCCAGAAACGGTCGGCCAGCAGATCACTGTCTGCCACCACCACAATGTTCGCCGCGCTGGTTTCAGACACGTGGGCGCCGCTCACCTGGGTGTTTTCCGGTTTGCTGTCGTAAGCGCTGCGCAGCGTGCCGGAAATGCGCGCCGCCAACGTGTACGCCTTGTCCTGACGGTTGAAGGACTGGCTCAAGGTCTGCGGGTCCCGTGCGCTGGCATAAGTGTCTGCGCTGATCACATCGGTGTCCTGGGAAGAGGTCATCAATGGGGTCCACTGCACATCCGCATCGGCCTTTTTGCTCAGCACGCCGACGGATGCCGCGTTGATCATTTCAAGGTTGGCGGTGGTCACATCATTGCGGTCAAGCTGTTCAGCAGTCAGACCAATGAAGCCAAAGTGGCGCGCGACTCCACCCTGTGGGGTGCGAATGTCCAGACCCAGTGATGCATCCAGTACAACCTGGGTCGGGTCAAAAACAACGCCCCAACTGTCCAGCAGGGTCGACAGTTCCGAGCTGTTGGCCGACATGCCACCCATCATCGACATGGCATCGGATTCGCTGTGCGGATCCACAAACGCCATCACGTTGCCGCCGGCCATCACATACTGGTCAATGGCATAGGTCAGGGATTCTGACAGGCCTTTGGGGTGCACCAGCATCAGCACATCCGTTTCCTCCGGCAGGGTGGTCGCGGTGCTGTCAATGTGGGTCAGCGAATACAGTTGATCGAGCTGATCGTAGAAGGTCCAGGCCGGGTCAAAACGTCCGGTCATCGGGTTTTGTCCACCGGTGACCGGCAAGTCAGTCACCAGGGTCACCTTCAGCGCGGCAGGATTGCTGAGCTGGTAGATCAGCTTGCTGATCTCATACTCCAGAAAACTTTCCTGTTGCGGGTCGAAGAACGCAATGATCTGTTGGTCGTCCAGCGCATTGGTTGCCGCCAGGCCCAGATAAATACTGTCGCCCGCAACCCCCAGACCCGCGGCAGTCAGCCCGTACTGATTGGCCAGGTCCTCGGCTTCGGAAAACGGCTCCGGATCGATGATGTTCAGGCGAATTTTTCCGTTACCCCGGGACTGATACTCCTCCAGCAGGCTCTGTACCCGGTTGGCGTAGTTACGCAGACTGGTCATGCCCTTGGACGATTTTTCGGAAAAGAAGAAATACAGGTTAATCGGCTCATCCAACTCAGACAGGATCGCTTCACTGCCTTTGGACAAGGAATACACCTTGTTCTCAGTCAGATCGGTGCGCACTGACGAGAGCAGTTGGTTATTGAGGATCACCAGCGCAAAAAACAGGCCGCCCAGTAATATCATCATCAGCGGCAAAGAAATCGTACGTCGCATAATTAATCCGCCTTTTTCTGTTCAATGATCAACAGGCTGGCATACAGCCAGGTGCCCATCAAAATCAGGAAATAGCCCACATCGTTCAGGGCAATCACCCCTTTGGCGAGGGATTCAAAGTGGGTCAGGAAACTGAACGAGGCAATGGTGTCGATCACCAGCGAGGGCGCCCAGCCTTTGAAGGCGTCCAGCACAATGCCGGAGCCGCTGACCACAAACAGGAAACACACCACCACGGCCAGAATAAAGGCAATCACCTGATTCTTGGTCAGTGCCGACATGCACATCCCAATCGCCAGGAACGCCCCGGCCATCAGCCAGCTGCCCAGATAGGCGGCGATGATGATGCCGTTATCCGGATCTCCCAGGTAATTCACCGTCAGCCACATCGGAAAGGTCAGGATCAGAGACAATCCCAACACACTCCAGGCCGCCAGAAACTTACCCAGCAAGGCTTCGAAGGTGCTGATCGGCAAGGTCATCAACAACTCAATGGTGCCGCTCTTACGTTCCTCCGACCAACTGCGCATGGCAATGGCAGGCACCAGGAACAGGTACAGCCAAGGGTGGAAATTGAAAAACGGCAATAAGTCTGCCTGTCCACGCTCGTACAGGTTGCCGATAAAGAAAGCAAACACACCAGACATCACCAGGAAGATGGTGACAAACACATAGGCCACCGGGGTGGCAAAAAAACTCGCCAGTTCACGGCGAAATACGACAGATACCATACTCATTTAGCCGTCTCCCGTTGGGTGATCTCGCGAAACACTTCATCCAGACGTCCCTGCTCGACAAACAAGGTGTCTACCGGCAGTTTGCGCAGTTGAATGTGTTCGGTCACCAGATGCAGAATTTCGGTGTTGTCATGGGGGAACAGAGTCACCCGGCCGGTTTTCTGATCAACTTCCATGTCATCCACGCCGTCGATTTCCGCCAAACCGGAGATGTCGGCGGAGTAACTCATGTGCAGTGTCACCGCACGGTAGTAGCGTGACTTTTGCAGCAGCGCTTCAGGGGTATTGTCAAACAGCAACTTACCTTCGGCGATGATCATGACCCGGTTACACACCGCGGTCACTTCTTCCAGAATATGGGTTGAGACGATGACGATTTTGTCTTTGGCCAGGTTCTGGATCAGGCGTCGTACCTGATGCTTCTGGTTCGGATCCAGGCCATCGGTGGGCTCATCGAGGATCAGAATGTCAGGGTCATGCAAGATGGCCTGGGCCAGACCGACCCGGCGCTTGAAGCCTTTGGACAGGTTCTCGATGGGTTTGTTGAGAACCTCAGCCAGCTCCACCTGGGCAACCACCTCTTCGATACGTCGCTCACTGTCGCGGCCTTTCAGTCCCCTCACCTGGGCAATAAACCGCAGGAACTGGTAGGTGGTCATGTCGCCGTACGCGGGCGCCCCTTCCGGCAGGTAGCCAATGTGCTGGCGAATCACCCGCGAGCCGTCCTGCATGGCGCGGTCCGCAATGCGGATTTCACCTTCACTGGGTGCCAGAAATCCGGTCAACATTTTCATCGTGGTGGATTTTCCGGCCCCGTTTGGCCCCAGAAAGCCCACCACTTCACCGGGCCTGATGTCAAAAGACAGCCCGTCCACGGCGACCATGTCGCCGAAACACTTGGTTAGGTTTTTTACCGAGATCATGCTATTCCTATCGTGATCAAGACAATGAATCAGATTCGCGCAGTAAATATGGCGTTATGTTAGCGCATTTCAAGGCTTCAGTGGGATGTCATACCAGCCTTTCCTGCATGCTATAACAACAGAAGTGAGACCCATAAAAAAGCCCATCGTTTAGATGGGCATCAAAAAAGGTTGGGAGACGTGGCAGTGAATTGCCAACGACAGTGGTAGATTAGCGTAAAGGTGTGGCAAAATTGTGTCTTTCTGCGGCCATATTGTTGCCAAATGTATCCATGAGCGTAAATCTGCAACCCATCGCCACTATCCACACCCCGTACACGGAAAAGTTCGCCGTACCCCGTCAGCCAGGTTTGGCCGCGGCTGCCACCGGCGATATCGTGTTTAGCGACGATATTGACGTTGAAGCCTGTTGCCGTGGTATTGAAGGGTTCAGCCACCTGTGGCTGGTGTTCCTGTTCCACCAGACCGCTGCGCAGGGTTGGCAACCCCTGGTGCGCCCGCCCAGGCTGGGGGGTAACCAGAAAGTGGGCGTATTTGCCAGTCGCAGTACCTTTCGGCCCAATCCAATCGGCATGTCGGTGGTGCGCAACCTTGGGCTGGCCACCGTTAACCAGCAAACCGTGCTGCGGGTTGGTGGCATGGATCTGGTCGATGGTACCCCGTTGCTGGACATTAAACCCTATGTGCCTTATGCCGACAGTGTCCCTGATGCGATCGGCGGTTATGCGCAATCCTCGCCACCGATGCTGGCGGTCAGTTACAGCCCTGAGGCCGAGCAACAGCTCAGCAGCCACCGTCAGCGTTACCCCGACCTGCCAGCACTGCTGGGCGATGTGCTGGGTCAGGACCCTCGCCCGGCCTACCGCCAGGGGCAACAGGATGAAAGAGTTTACGGCGTTAGCCTGTACGATCTGAACATCCGTTTTTGCGTCACCGAACAAGGCATTCAGGTCATCGCCATCAGCCACGGCGAAAACCCATCGCGACAGGGTAAAAATTCCCTTTAGCCCGCCTGCCGGGGCTGGTAGAATGGCCGCCGATTTTTTACACCAAGGATGCAACCTCGTCATGCGCACAAGTCAATACTTGTTATCCACGCAAAAAGAAACCCCTGCTGACGCTGAAGTGATCAGTCATCAACTGATGTTGCGCGCCGGCATGATCCGTAAAGTCGCCGCCGGTATGTACAACTGGTTGCCAAGTGGCTTGCGGGTGCTGAACAAAGTCGCCAATATCGTTCGCGAAGAAATGAACAAAGCCGGTGCGATTGAAGTACTGATGCCGATGGTTCAGCCGGCTGACTTGTGGCAGGAGTCCGGACGCTGGGAAGAATACGGCCCGGAATTGTTGCGTTTGCATGACCGCCATCACCGTGACTTTGTCCTCGGCCCGACCCACGAAGAAGTCATTACCGCCCTGGTGCGCAACGAAGTGAGCAGCTACAAACAACTGCCACTGAACCTGTATCAGGTGCAAACCAAATTCCGTGACGAAGTCCGCCCGCGCTTCGGTGTGATGCGTGGTCGCGAGTTCGTGATGAAAGACGCGTACTCATTCCACCTGTCTGAACAATGTTTGCAGCAGACCTACGACAAAATGTTTACCGCCTACTGCAACATTTTCGAGCGCCTGGGTCTGGAATACCGCCCGGTGATCGCAGACAGCGGTGCCATCGGGGGTAATGTGTCCCACGAATTCCACGTACTGGCCCAGTCCGGCGAAGACGCCATTGCATTCAGTGACAGCTCTGACTACGCCGCCAACGTTGAGATGGCCGAGGCCATTGCTCCTGCCGGTGACGCCGTTGACGGCACTGCCAGTGTCGAGAAAGTGGCAACCCCTGACGCCAGCAGCATCGACGACGTCTGCAAGCAATTGGGCTGCCAGCCAGAGCAAACGGTGAAAACACTGATTGTATTGGCAGATGCGCAGGACGACGGTCACCAGGGTCTGGTGGCACTGGTACTGCGTGGTGACCATCAGCTCAACGCGGTGAAAGCCGAGAAAGTCGCTGGCATTGCCTCGCCTCTGACCATGGCTACCGAAGAGCAGATCCGCGCCGCCCTGCCCGCCGGACCGGGTTCACTTGGCCCCGTCGAGCTGAACATTCCGGTGATTGTGGACCGCAGTGCCCGCCACGTGCAGGACTTTGTCTGTGGTGCCAATGAAGACGGATACCACCTGACCGGCGTCAACTGGCAGCGGGATGTGGGTGAGGCGCAGGTTGCCGACATCCGCAACGTCGAAGCCGGCGATCCCTCGCCTGACGGCAATGGCACCCTGGATATTAAACGGGGCATCGAAGTCGGACACATTTTCCAGCTTGGTGACAAGTATTCCAAAGCGATGAATTGCGGTGTACTGACCGAAAGTGGCAAGCACGAAGTACTCAGCATGGGCTGCTACGGCATCGGCGTTTCGCGCATTGTGGCGGCGGCCATTGAACAGAACCATGACAAGTTCGGCATCATGTGGCCCGATGCCATCGCGCCGTTCAAGGTCGCACTGATCCCGATGAACATGCACAAGTCACACCGCGTGCAGGAAGTGGCAGAGCGTTTGTATGCTGAGCTGGTCGAAGCCGGTGTCGAAGTGTTGTTCGATGATCGTAAAGAGCGTCCGGGTGTGATGTTCAACGACATGGAGTTGGTGGGGATCCCTCACACCATCGTGATCGGCGAGCGCAACCTCGACGACAGCAAGGTGGAATACAAGCAACGTCGCAGTGGCGAGAAGCAGCTGCTGGCGATTGATGAGGTGGTTTCCACGCTGCTCGCGCAATAGAAAATACCGGGGCACAATCGTCTGATTGTGCCTCATCTTCCGTCACAGTTACCCGCCAATATACCCAGGTTTAAATCCCACGCTTATCTGGCACGCAAAATGGTGCTAGGCTAGTCTGATAGAATAACAAGGGATCCCTGTTGATGATTGAACCAGCAGGTCGAGACAGACTATGCAACTGACCTTTTACGGTGTGCGCGGATCAATCCCCGCCCCCGGTCCTGAATTTGTCAAGTATGGCGGCAATACCGCCTGCGTGCACATTCTGCTGGATGACGATACGGACATTATTTTGGACGCTGGTACCGGGATTAAAAAACTCGGTCAGCAATTGATGCAACACCAGCGTGATATTCACCTGCTTCTGACCCACAATCATTGGGACCATATTCAGGGATTTCCGTTTTTCTCTCCCATCTATCAACCCGGACGCAACATCTACATCACCCCCGGGCTGACCACCTACGACGAGAACGACGCCGTGCTGCAGCAGATGACCGGCAGCTACTTCCCGGTGCATTACACCAGTTTGCAAAGCAACATCGAGCTGGTCACCATCGACGGCGATAAAGATGTCTGGCAAATCGGCTCGGCCACCATCAGCCGCCACGCCATGAACCATCCCGGTAGTGGCAGTGCCTATGTGATTGAAGCGGACGGCGCCAAGATAGCCTACATTACCGACAACGAGTTGTACCCGCCGTACCGCAAACAAAGCGATTTTCTGGATTGGGTGAAATTTGCTCAGGATGCCGACCTGGTGATCCACGATGCCCAGTACCTGGTGTCAGACATGCCGGCCAAATCAGGTTGGGGCCACTCGATTGCCGAAGAGGCGGTCAAGCTGGGTATGGCATGCAATGCCAAACAACTGGCGCTGTACAGCCATGACCATATCCGCACCGATGATGACATAGCCGCTATCGAACAACATTGTCAGGAAGTGATCGACATTGCCCAGGCCCCGCTGACACTGTTTGCCGCCCGGGAGGGCATGACACTCACGTTCTGAACCAGGGAGTGCTATGGAGCGTCAACACTTCGCATTGCTATTGTCTGGCGGCGGCGCCCGGGCCGCCTATCAGGTCGGCGTGCTCAAAGCGCTGACCCACTTACTCCCGCGGAATCATGGGCTGCCATTCCCGATAATTTGTGGCAACTCTGCCGGCGCCATCAATGCCACAGCGCTGGCGTGCTACGCCAGTTGTTACCACCTTGGTGTTCGCAAGCTGGAATGGGTGTGGCGCAATTTCCACACCGCACAGGTGTATGGCGCGAATCGCCGCGATGTGTTCGGATACCTGCTGCGCAATTACCTGCAAAGCTGGCAACAAACCGGCACCAACAAATATCCCACAAGCCTGCTGAACAACGCCCCATTGCGCAAGCTGTTGCGCAACACCTTGGATTTTCAGCGTATCGACCGCAACATTCTGCGCGGTCAGTTGCGCGCCATCTGCGTGACTGCGAGTAGCTATTCCAGCCACGACTCGGTGAGTTTCTTCCAGGGCCAGAGTGACATTGCACCGTGGCAGCGTGAGCAGCGCCGGGGCGTGGCCTGCCAGTTGGACACCGAACACCTGATGGCCTCATCGGCTATCCCGCTGGTATTTCCCACGGTAAAACTCGACGACGAATTTTTTGGTGATGGTTCGGTGCACCAGCTATCACCGCTCAGTCCACCCATCCATCTCGGGGCACGAAAAATCCTCATCATCGGTGTGGAGCAACCGGAGAAGCCGCAGCGTTTCTCACAGCTTTCACGCTTTCCACGCAGTGCTGAAATTGCCGGTCACCTACTGGATACCCTGTTTGCCGATACCCTGCACGCCGACCTGGAGCGGGCCGAGCGGGTCAATCAGACCCTGGCCATCATGAACGATAAGCAGCGTCAGCAAACCCAGTTGAAACCGATACAAGCGCTGGTGTTAAACCCCAGTGTCAATTTCACCGCGCTGGCGAATCGTCACTACCATCACTTGCCCAGCGGGATCCGCAGCCTGTTGCGCCTGATCGGTGTGAAGCAGGCGTCCGATTCCAGCTTGCTGAGCTACTTGTTGTTTGAACAGGCGTTCTGCCGGGATCTGATCAAACTGGGCTGGCAAGACGGCATGGATCGGCAACAGGAAATCAAACAATTCCTCGAACTGTAGGGCTAGTTTCCTTCCAGTAAAAAGCGCTCTACCCGCTCCACCCGCCGGGGTTTACCGGCGATCACCAGCACATCTCCGACCCTGAGGGATTCGGTCGGATCCGGGTCGGCAATTTCGGCATTGTCGCGGCGCAGGCCTTTGAGGGAAATGCGTCGTCCGGCCAGGTTCAGCTCGGCCAGGCAACGTCCCACCGCAAAGGCATCCGGCGTGAGTATGACCGCATGCATGAATTCCAGCTTGTCCTGGGTGCCATAGCTGATTTCGGTGGTCTCGCCGGGGAAGAAGCCGTGCATGTTGCCATAATGCCCTTTACGTTCCTTACGCACCCGCTTGAGGATCCTGGACATGGGTACACCGCTAAGGTGCAGTACCTGTGACACCAACATCAGGCTACCTTCAAGGATTTCCGGCACCACCTGACTGGCGCCCGCCAGGTACAGTTCTTCGAGGTGGTAGTCCTTGCGGGTTCTGACCACGATTGGCAGATCAGGATTGATGTTGGCGACCGTCTCAATCACGTTCTTGGCTTTGCTATGTTCATCGAAAGTTAACAACGCCAGTTTGGCCCGTTCCACCCCAACCGCACGCAGAATGTCCTTCTGGCTGACATCACCGAAATACACCGGCTGACCGGCACTGCGACACTCCTGTACCCGCACCGGATCGGCGTCTACAGCCAGGTACGGAATGGCTTCGGCTTTGAGCAGACGGCTGACCGACTGGCCCACCCGACCATAACCAAAAATCAACACGTGGTCCTGTAATACATCCCCCCTTGGCACCATGTCTTTGGGCGGCGCGATATCCGGGTTGGGGGTGCGCACCAACCGACTGGCAAAGCGCATGCTGTTGTCGACCAGGTACGGTGTGATGGCCATGCTCAGAATACCCACACTCAGCAGGAAAGAGGCCTGGGTGGAGGTCAACAATGCATGATTGACCGCCAGCGCCGCAATGACGAAACTGAACTCCCCCATCTGGCAAAGTTTAAAGCCAGCTGCCCAGGCGTCCTGGGCCGGAGCACGGAATAGCCATGCGGCCATCCGGATCAACAACACCTTGATCACCATCAACACCGCCACACCCAACAACACCCAATACCACTGCTGAGCGACGATGGACAAATCCAGGCGCATGCCCACGGTGATAAAAAACAGGCCCATCAGGATATCCCGAAACGGTCGGATGTCCGCTTCAAGCTGATGACGGTACTGGCTCTCGCCAAGCATCATACCGGCCAGAAAAGCGCCCAACGCCATGGATAAGCCAAAGGATGAGGTCAGGCCCGCCGCCATCAATGCCACCAGAATGGTGGTCAGCACAAACAATTCATCAGTACGGGTGCGCGCCACTTCGCTGAACAACCGTGGCAACAACCACTTACCGGCAGACAACAGAATACCGACCACCACCACGCCTTTGAGCAGCGCCATCGCAATGGCCAGGCTCAGACTCTGATGACTGTCATCGGCCAGCAGCGGCACCAGGATCAGCATGGGTACCACTGCCAGATCCTGGAACAGCAGCACACTGATGGCCATTTGTGCGCGGGGGGTATTGAGCTCGCCCTTTTCACTGATTTGCTTGATCACGATGGCGGTGGATGACAACGCCGCCATGCCACCAATCACCAGTGCAGCGTTGGTACTCATACCAAACACAATGGCCAGCGCACAGAACACCGCCCCCGTCATCAGGGTTTGGCCCAGACCCACACCAAACACCAGATGTCGCATGGCGAGCATTTTCGGCAGTGAGAACTCCAGTCCCAGCGAGAACAACAGAAACACGATGCCCAGTTCGGCAAACACGTGAATATCTTCGGGATGATCAAACAGCGCCATCAGATCGGGGCCGGCCAGCACACCACACACGAGGTAGGCCAAAATGGGCGGTAAATTGACGCGTTTAAACACCCACACCATGGCCACGGCAACTGCCATAAGTAGCACGACATTGACAAAAAATCCGTGCATCACGGTAAGTTACCTCCTAAACGAGCCTTCAATAAACGATCAGGCACACATTTTGCTGCTTTTTCAATCAGAACGCCATTTTCGTCAAAACGCCAATGATTTGGCAGGAGTGATCCTTGGAACAATCCGTTACTACAACGTTGCATGCGACACCCTATTTCTCGCTGTCCAACCATGTCTGTGGACTGAGTCAGCAAGACAGCTATTTGTTGCTGCAAGATCTGGTTGCAGACCTTGATGTCGATGTTCTGGCACAGACGTTTGCCAAGCATGTGCGCGCGCATCTGCCATTGGCGGCGTTGCGTATTACCCTCGACGAACATACGATCACCATAGGCGATGCAGCGTTAAGCTGCAATATCAAATCCTTTGAAATCACCCATTTACAACACCATGTCGGCACGGTCGATTTTGGTTTCAGTCGCCTGCTGAGTGACCGCGAACTGGTCGTCCTGGCGGACCTGCAACGCTACCTGCGGGCTCCGCTGCAACACGCCCGTGAAATACACCGCCTGAAAACCATGGCCATGCGGGACCACCTGACCGGCCTGGGCAATCGCGCACTGTATGAAGACACCCTGCATCGCCTGGTGTGTCAATCGAAACGTACTCACGAGGGCTTTGGCATTCTGGTTATCGATCTGGACCGCTTTAAGCAAGTGAACGATAGCCATGGTCATGATGAGGGTGACCGGGTGTTGGTTGCTATCGCGGATGTGCTCAACAATGCCTTGCGGGAAACCGACTACAGCTTCCGTTTTGGCGGTGATGAGTTTTGTTGTTTGCTGCCAGGCAGCAGCAAAGAAGAGAACCAGCTCATTGCACAACGGATCCAACACGCGGTAGAACAGCACCCATTGCTGACCCAGCATGGCGTTTCATGCAGTATCGGTAGCGCCGCGTATCAACAACAGGACAACGAGCGCGGACTGTTCAGCCGTGCAGACCTCGCCCTGTACGAAGCCAAAAACGCCGGCCGCAACTGCATCAAAGCGGCCTGATTGGCGGCAATCCCGTGCCGCCTTTCGGCAGCCCCCTGCCCATCACGACTCAATGCTGACAAAGCACTGGCTGTGCCGGCTATCGTTGCGAGCCGCGGGCACAATGTGTTGCTGACGGATCAGCGCCACAATCTGTCCCTGTTGTCGCAACTGCACAACGTCACTGCGTTGCCAGGGTGGGATCCCCCAGGCTTTAAACCATTGCTTGAGCGGTTTACTGAAAGGTTCGTCATGGGGTTGAAAACGGGCACTGAAGTGATCAAACACGACGTCGCAGGGTTGGTCCGGATCAAGCCCTACCGCTACCCCATCGGCCGATGCCTGACGAGACAGTGTCATTGTCGCGCCACCGGGCAAGGACAGGGTTCCGGGCACTGACAACACGGTATTTTGGGGCCGGGTCTGGTTGATGGGGTCGACATACAGCACATCCCGGAAGCGCCGTACCTGCCAGCCCCCCCAGCGCACATCAGGTTGGGCATCATCCCGACTGTCCTGAATGCTGAGCATTTCCTGCAGCTGGGCCAGACTCGGGGTCGGCGCTCCACGTTGCTCCAACCACCCCCGCAATAAGGCTTGTTGCCAGGGCAATGTATGCTCAGCCAGTGCCTGCAACAGCAGACAACCGTCATCGTCACACATGCCCGCCAGGCGGTGCTGGATCACTTCATCGAGCAAGTCCTGTTGCTGTGCGCACAACCGGGCACTGCGGTCCGCCGCCTTGCTCATTTGCGGCCAACGTTGTAACAGCAACGGCAATACCTCATGACGCAAAAAATTGCGATCCATGCGGGTGTCCTGGTTGGACGGGTCTTCTATCCACTGCAGTTTACGTTGCTCAGCCAACGCCTCGATACTGGCTTGTTCCCAGCCAAGCAATGGTCGCTGCACCTGTATGCCACGGGCATGCCAGTACATCGGCGCCATTGCCGCCAGTCCCTTGGGCCCCGCACCACGCTTTAACTGCAACAGCACGGTTTCAAGTTGATCGGTCTGGTGATGGGCCAGCAGTAAGATCTCTGCAGGTTTCATGTCGTCGAACAGCGCCTGATAGCGTGCTTCGCGAGCCGCCGATTCCAGGCTGCCCTGCCGCTCAACAGTGACAGAGAGCGCGGAGAAAGGGATCCCATAGCGATGGCTTTGGTTGGCACAGAAGTCTTCCCACCTGTCGGCATCTGCATGCAAACCATGGTTGACGTGTACGGCACGAAACTCGTGTTGGGGATAGTGGCGCGCAGCATCGTGGCAAAGGGCCAGCAATACCGATGAATCGATGCCACCACTGAGCGCGATGACGAAGTGTTGAGTGGGGCCGGTGAGTGTGTCGATAAACACCGGCTCCATGGCTGTATGGTCGCGCATTACCAGAGTGTTGACTCCCTGTGGGTCAAGCCGTCAGATAATGCTGGTACACAACAGGATCAGCAATATCCAAACGACATCAGTCGTTCATAGCGTTCATCAAGCAGTTCGCCGGTAGACAGCTGGGACAGCTGGGACAATTGCTGTTTCAGGGTCGCCTTCAGATTGGCGGCCATGCCGTCGTGATCCCGGTGCGCGCCGCCCAACGGTTCATCGACAATGGTGTTGATCAGGCCAAGCTCTTTGATCTGCTTAGCACTGACGCCCATCGCCTCGGCCGCCAGCGGTGCTTTCTCGGCACTCTTCCACAAAATGGATGCACAGCCTTCCGGCGAAATCACCGAGTAAGTACTGTATTGCAGCATGTTGACCCGGTCACCTACACCAATGGCCAGTGCGCCGCCCGAACCACCTTCGCCGATCACGGTGCAGATCACAGGCACGGTCAGATCGGCCATTTCTTTCAGGTTGCGGGCAATGGCTTCACTTTGTCCCCGTTCTTCAGCGCCAACACCGGGATAAGCGCCGGGCGTGTCAATGAAGGTAATGATCGGTAGCTTAAAGCGTTCTGCCATTTTCATCAGGCGCAATGCCTTGCGGTAACCTTCAGGCTTTGGCATACCAAAATTGCGTTTAATTTTCTCCGAGGTATCACGGCCTTTCTGATGGCCGATGATCATCACCGGTTGCTCATCAATCCGTGCCAAACCACCGACAATGGCTTTATCGTCGGCATACGCCCGATCACCGGCAAGCTCGTCGAAATCGGTGAAAATACGCTGGATGTAATCCAGGGTATACGGGCGCATCGGATGACGGGCCAACTGGGACACTTGCCAGGCACCGAGATCGGAAAAAATCTTACGTGTCAGCTCGGCACTCTTCTCCCGCAGCTTGGTGATCTCTTCCTCGATACCGACATCGAATTCTCCGCCTTGGTTGACCAGACGAAGTTCTTCGATTTTCGCTTCAAGTTCTGCGATAGGTTGCTCAAATTCCAGGAAATTTAGACTCATTCCATACCTTAATTTTTTCGACTGACTGACCCATCAGGTCAGTGAAATTGCAGATTAACCTGTTCTTCTGACAGCACTTGCTGCAACTCATACATTAATTCATCGTCAGGCCGCACATACCATTGCGCGCCCAACGCCAGTGCCACTTCCGCATCGGGATGAATAACCTTCATCCGCATCGGACAGCTACCACCTTGATATTGTTGTAAAATTGCTTGCAGTTTAGACACACTTTGCTCGTTACACCAGTCTGATTTCACCACCAGTTCGATCCATTTCGCGTGTTTTTCACGAGCTTCAACGATGTCCATTGCATCTCTGGCGGTAATTGTATTGCCGCCGGAGTAATCATCAAAGCTGACCTGTCCGCTGATCAGCAAGATTCTGTCAGGTTGCAGAACTTCTTCATACTTTTCAAACATATCGGGGAAGAAACGCACATCCATACGGGCGCTTTTATCGTCCAGTGTCACGATGGCCCAGCGCTTGCCCCGCTTGTTGGTCATCACCCGCACGCCCAGTACCAATCCCACCGCGGTGGAGAGACTGTCCTTATTGCCGGGTTTCAGGTCCACCAGACGTCCGGTGGCATAGTGACGGATTTCCTGCTCGTATTGATTGATGGGGTGACCGGTCAGGTACAGACCCAGGGTTTCCTTCTCACCGTCTAACCAGACTTTTTCCGGCCATTGAGGCACATCGGCAAACGCCTGCTTTACAGCCTCAGGCTCGGTGGTCAATAGCCCGAACATATCGCTCTGGCCATGGGATTCGGCTTTGTTGTGCTGGTCAGCAGCGGCCAGCGCCTCGGGCAGTGTCGCCATCAGCGACGCCCGGTGGGGACCCAGGGTATCCAGCGCACCGGATAGCACCAGTTTTTCGAGTACCCGGCGGTTAACCCGCTTTAAATCCACCTTGGCACAGAAGTCAAACAAGTCCGTGAACTCGCCCTTTTCTTCCCGCGCTTCAATGATGGCCTCAATCGGCCCTTCACCCACGCCTTTGATCGCACCGATGCCGTAGACAATGTGTCCCTGCTCGTTAACCGTGAACTTGTAGCGGCCGGTATTCAGATCCGGTGGCAAAATGGTCAGCCCCATGCGGTTACATTCGTCCACCAGGGTCACGATCTTGTCGGTGTTGTCCATATCCGCCGACATAACCGCGGCCATAAATTCGGCCGGATAATGGGCTTTCAGCCACAAGGTCTGATAGGACACCAGTGCGTAGGCCGCACTGTGAGATTTGTTAAACCCGTAACCGGCAAACTTTTCCACCAGGTCAAAGATTTTCATCGCCAGATCGGGGTCAATATTGTTGTTTTCCGCGCCCTCGGCAAACACCGCACGCTGCTTGGCCATTTCTTCCGGCTTTTTCTTACCCATCGCCCGGCGCAGCAAGTCGGCGCCGCCGAGGCTGTAACCGGCCATTTCCTGGGCAATCTGCATCACCTGCTCCTGATACAGAATGATACCGTAGGTCGGCTGCAGGATTTCTTTCAGGCATTCGTGCTGATATTCGGCATCCGGGTAAGAGATTTCTTCCCGACCATGTTTACGGTCGATAAAGTTATCCACCATGCCTGACTGCAACGGACCAGGACGAAACAGTGCCACCAAGGCGATGATGTCTTCAAAGCAGTCGGGCTTCAGACGGTTGATCAAATCTTTCATGCCGCGGGATTCAAGCTGGAATACCGCGGTTGTTTCAGCCCGTTGCAGCATGCTGAAACTCTTGCTGTCCTGTAACGGGATGGCGCTGATATCGATGGTCTTGTTATGCCCTTGCGCGATCATATCAATCGCCCACTGGATGATGGTCAGGGTACGCAGTCCGAGGAAGTCGAATTTAACCAGACCGGCGGTTTCCACGTCGTTCTTGTCAAACTGGGTGACCGGGTTTTTGCCTTCATCATCACAATACAGCGGTGCAAAGTCGGTAATTTGGGTCGGTGCAATAACCACCCCTCCGGCGTGCTTGCCCGCATTACGGGTAACCCCTTCGAGGATACGCGCCATCTCCAGTAAGTCTTTGACGTCCTCATCCTGCGCTTCCAACTCGGGTAAGCGGGGTTCGACCTCAAAGGCTTTGGTCAGGGTCATACCGGGATCCGGTGGGATCAACTTGGAAATGCGGTCGACAAAACCGTACGGGTGACCAAGCACCCGGCCCACATCACGCACCACCGCTTTGGCCGCCATGGTACCGAAGGTAATGATCTGCGACACTGCCTGACGACCGTACAGTTCGGCCACGTGATCAATCACCTCATCGCGGCGATCCATACAGAAATCGACGTCAAAGTCAGGCATCGAGACCCGCTCAGGGTTGAGGAACCGTTCGAATAGCAGGTCAAATTCGAGGGGATCCAGATCGGTAATGTCAAGCGCATAGGCCACCAGAGAACCCGCACCGGAGCCCCGTCCGGGACCGACCGGAATGCCATTGTCCTTACTCCACTGGATGAACTCCATGACGATCAGGAAGTAGCCTGGGAACCCCATCTGGTTGATCACGTCCAACTCGATCTGCAGGCGCTCATCGTATTCCGGACGTTTCTGTGCCCGTTCCTGCTCATCCGGGAACAGGAACGCAAGGCGTCGTTCCAGCCCTTCGCGGGACACTTTGACCAGATAGTCTTCGGTGGTCATGCCGCCGGTCGGGAATTGCGGCAGGAAATACTCGCCCAGCTTGACCGTGACGTTGCATCGCTTGGCAATCTCAACGGTGTTTTGCAGTGCTTCGGGAATGTCTTCGAACAGCGCAAGCATCTCTGCTTCACTGCGCAGGTATTGCTGATCGCTGTACCGTTTGGGACGACGCTTGTCATCCAGGGTGTAGCCGTCATGGATACAGACCCGGATTTCATGGGCATCAAAGCCGGCCTGCTCAATGAAGCACACTTCATTGGTGGCAACCACCGGCAGACCCGTCTGCTCGGCGAGCGCCACAGCACTGTGCAAATAATCTTCTTCACCCGCACGTCCGGTGCGGATCAGTTCGAGGTAGTAGCGGTCCGGGAAATGGGTCTGATAAAAAGACAGACATTGTTCCGTCAGGGCCTGATTGCCTTTTGCCAGCGCAATACCGACATCACCGTCTTTGGCCCCGGACAACACAATGACACCTTCACTGTGATCTGCCAGCCACTGCTTATCAATCAGGGCACGATTGTGTATGTGACCCCGTTTGTAAGCTTCGGAAATCAACAGGGTGATGTTTTTGTAACCCTCATTGTTTTGCGCCAACAGGGTCAGGCGAAACAAGGTGCCCGGTAATTCTTCGCATTGCACCCAGAAATCGGTGCCGATGATCGGCTTGATGCCCTTGCC
The DNA here is from genome assembly GCF_020687825.1 of Fluctibacter halophilus. Lineage (GTDB taxonomy): Bacteria > Pseudomonadota > Gammaproteobacteria > Enterobacterales > Alteromonadaceae > Fluctibacter > Fluctibacter halophilus. Next base: position 181,367 of record NZ_JAJEWP010000007.1, on the reverse strand, counting down.
GTGAGCACCGCCATAGAACTTGACCAGTCCGCACATGTTCATCTGATCGGTGATCGCCACCGCCGGCATGTTCATTTCATGCACTTTATTGAGGATGGGACCGACCTTGTTGAGGCCATCCATCATCGAAAAGTCACTGTGAACACGCAAATGAATAAAGCGTGCGTCTGCCATAAAACTACTCTCCTGGCCGCTGCTGCGCGGCTAAGGCGCGCTGAACGGGCTTGAAACTCATGCGGTGATACGGGGTTGGCCCCAATTCGGCCAATCGCTCCAGATGCAAAGGTGTAGGATACCCTTTATGACGGGCAAAGCCATAGTCAGGATACCTTTCATCCAGGGTTTGCATTTCCCGGTCACGGACCACTTTGGCGACAATGGAGGCGGCAGAAATCGCCGCTACGCTACCGTCACCTTTCACGATGGCACGACTGTTGTAGGGCCAATCCGGTGTGCGGTTACCATCCACCAACACTTCGTCGGGCCGTACCCCCAGACCATCAACAGCGCGATGCATGGCCAGCATAGTGGCATGCAAAATATTCAGTTGGTCAATTTCAGCCGGGCTGGCACGCCCCACGGCCCAGGCCAGGGCGCACTCACAAATCTGCTCGTACAATGCCTCGCGTTTTTTCTCGCTGAGCTTTTTTGAATCGTTCAGCCCGTCAATCGGGCGCGCCGGGTCGAGAATCACCGCCGCAGTGACCACGTCGCCCACCAGGGGTCCACGTCCCACTTCATCCACGCCGGCAATGTGCAGCATGGTCTGCGCTTCAGTCATGGCATAACTCCAATACCGCGTCAGCCGCCTGCTTGTCCGCATGCTGTCGCAGTTGTCGATGAATGGCGATGAAGGTATCGATGTCCTGATGTTGCTGGCCCAGCAGCAGCGGCAGCATGTGATCACACAGGGTTTGCGGATTGACGTCTTGCTGCAGCAATTCGGGAATGATCGGTCTGTCGGCCAACAAATTCGGCAACGTGAAGAAGCGCGCTTTGTACATCCGCTGCATCATCTTGTGGGTCAGCCAGTTCAGTTTGTACGCCGCCACCATCGGACGCTTACACAACATTGCTTCGAGCGTCGCGGTACCGGATGCCAACAGTACGCCATCGGCGGCTATCATTGCTTCACGGGCCTGACCATCCAATATTCTCACCGAGCAGGCACTGCTGTGTGCTGCCACCAAATCTGAAATCTGTTGTTTACGCGCCTCGTTGGCAGCCGGTATCAGCACCGTCAATTGGCCGGTATGCGTCACAATGCGTGCAGCGGTGTCAAGAAACACCGGCAACAGTGTGTCCACCTCCCGACCCCGACTGCCCGGTAGCAATGCCAGTACCTTATCTTGCGGCTCGATGCCCAATTGTTCACGGGCAGCCCCTTGGTCCACCTCGACCGGGATACTGTCAGCCAGGGTATGCCCCACGAAACGGCAAGGCACTTTGTGCTGGTCATAAAAGGCTTTTTCAAACGGGAAGATGCTCAGCACCAGGTCAGTGGCACGGGCAATTTTATGAATACGCTTTTCCCGCCAGGCCCAGACGGTGGGACTGACATAATGAACGGTTTTAATCCCAGCCTCTTTGAGCTTGCGTTCCAGAGTCAGGTTAAAATCGGGGGCATCCACGCCAACAAACACATCCGGTGGATTGTCGATAAAGTGCTGATAAATGCCTTTTCGAATGCCCAACAACTGACGCAATCGGGACAAGACTTCCACCAGACCCATCACCGACAATGCTTCCATGTCATACAAACTGGTACAACCGGCGGCTTGCATGTGGGGACCCGCGATCCCTTCGATAATGGCATCGGGATATTGGGCTTTGATCTGACGGATCATGCCGGCCGCCAGCACATCTCCGGACGCTTCACCGGCGACGATGCCAATGCGCAACGGTCGTGTGGATGGGGGAGACATTGTCTATCGAATGATGCCGCGGCTCGATTGCGCCACGAAATCAGCCATGATTTTCACTTCCGGCGTTTCGTCGGCCATGGCGTTCAACTGCTGAACCGCTTCTTCTGCGCGGTTGCCGCTGCGGTAGAGAATTTTATAGGCTCGGCGGATCTGCAGGATCGCCTCTTTGCTGAAACCGCGACGGCGCAAGCCTTCGCTGTTGATCCCGTGAGGGGTGGTCTCGGTGCCGCCCACCATCACATAAGGCGGGATATCACGCAGCACCACCGAATTAACCCCGGCGAAGCTGTGTGAGCCGATGTGGCAGAACTGATGCACACCGGTCATGCCACCCAGAATGACGTAATCGCCGACATGGACGTGACCTGCCAGTGTGGCGTTGTTGGCAAAAATATTGTTGTCACCCACCATGCAATCATGGGCCACATGGACATAAGCCATCAGCAGGTTATTGCTGCCGATTTGGGTCAGACTGCTGTCCTGCACGGTGCCACGGTGAATCGTAACCGACTCGCGAAACACGTTGTTGTCGCCAATCACCAGCCGGGTAGGCTCACCTGCGTACTTCTTGTCCTGACACTGCTCCCCGATAGAACCAAACTGAAAGAAATGGTTGCCGCGACCGATGGTGGTAGGCCCTTTGATCACAACATGGGACTCAATCACCGTGCCGGCACCAATTTCAACATCCGGTCCGATCACCGAATAGGGGCCCACCTGGACATCTTCCGCCAGTCGGGCACTTGGATCTATCAGGGCAGTTTCGTGGATCAAGACTACATTTTCCTCATTGCACACATGAACTCGGCTGTACAAGCCTCTTGTCCATCAACACTGGCGACGCCGGAAAATTTCCAGATGCCGCGACGTTCTTTAATCAGTGTAACCGAAAAATCCAATCGATCACCAGGCACGACCGGTCGTTTGAAACGGGCATTGTCGATGCCTGCATACAGATACAGTTCGTCGGTGTTACCCATGGTTTTGAACCCCAGTACACCCGCAGCCTGTGCCAGTGCTTCCAGGATCAGCACGCCGGGAAAAATCGGCTTACCCGGAAAGTGGCCGGTGAAGCACGGTTCATTAAACGTGATATTTTTGTAAGCCTGGATAGACTCACCCAGTACATAATCTGTCACCCGGTCCAATAGCAAAAACGGGTACCGATGGGGCAACAGTGACAATATCTCTTCAATATCAATGGTATTCATTTGCTCGGCCAACGCATTATCTCCTCTGCCTGCAAGTATCAGGGCGTACCCTATTTCACGTGTTTTTCAAGTTCCTTGACACGTCTGGCCGTTTCCGGAAGGCGGCGCAGTGCGACCATGTTCTTGCGCCACTCACGGTTGGTTTCCGCTGGCACCCCTGACGAGTATACACCAGGCTGATCAATGTCTTTGGTGACCATGCTCATACCGGTGAAATGGACGTTATCACCAATGGTGATATGGCCATTGATACCGCTCAGACCGCCGATGGTACAATTGCGACCGATGGTAGTACTGCCAGCAATCACAGAACAACCCGCCATCGCAGTGTTTTCTTTGATCACTACGTTATGGGCAATCTGCACCTGATTGTCGATGATCACACCATCGTGAATGACGGTGTCATCCAGCGCGCCACGATCAATGGTGGTGCTGGCGCCGATTTCAACCCGGTTGCCGATGATGACCGTACCCAGTTGCGGAATTTTCAGCCACTGGCCGTTGTCATTGGCATAACCAAAGCCATCTGCACCTATCACGGTACCTGACTGCACCAGACAATCGTCACCGATACGAACCCGGTGATAAACCGTGACATTGGCCCACAGTTTGGTGCGCGCACCAATATGGCTTCCCTGGCCAATCACACAACCCGCGCCCACCTGGACGTTATCGCCCAATACAACGCCGCTGGCGATAACAGCATTGTCACCAATGGCAACATTGCTGCCCAGTGTCACATCATCGGCAATGACCGCCGTGGGAGCGATTCCGTATGCTGCATCAGGAGTGTTGTCCAAACATTGCGCCGCTTTGGCAAACCCGACATACGGGTTTTCGGTGACCAACGCAGAACACGGACAATGTGGCAGGTCGTCAGGGTGCAAGATGACCGCTTGTGCAGACGTGTCTTGAAGCTGGCTACGATACTTACTATTGGACAAAAAGGAAATCTGACCATTGCCGGCACCACTGAGGGTTGCCAGTCCGTGGACAGGCGTTTCTGGCGAATCGCCGTCAGAAAGGTGCAGGGTCGCACCTATCTGACGCGCCAGCTCTGCAAGGGACATTGCCTGCATCGCGTGACCTATGTTGGTTATTTAATCTTGCTGGCCTTTTCGAGGACTTTCTCGGACAGGTCATATTCTGGCTTGGAGAATGCGATAGAGCTGCCTTTGAGGATCACATCGTAATCACCTTCAGACGCAACCACCTGAATCGCCTGCTGGATGTAACCGGTCAGTTTATTACGTTCCTGGTTCAATCGAGCCTGAACTTCCTGCTGCAGCGGCTGAGCTTTGGCGGCGAAATTCTGACGCATTTCCATGATCTTGGCATCCAGCGCCTGAAGCTGGGCTTCGCTCATAGTAGCAGACTCACGCTGACGTTTGTTCATTTCATATTCAATGTCGCCCTGCAGCGCTTTGAGTTCGTCCTGACGATCTTTGAACTCAGCGGCAATGGTTTGTTGCACAGTCGCTGCCTGCGGCAGCTGAGCGAATACGCCCTCTACGTCGACCACACCAATTTTCTGTTCTGCCATAGCAGACTGACTGATAGCGGCAGTGGATAGCAAGGCGCCTGCGATCAGGGTTTTAGCGAATTTTTTCAAGAGAAACTCCTTCTAAGTAAGCGTTGTTGCACCGGTCATATCCGGTGTCTTGTTAAAATGTCTGGCCGATGTTGAACGAGAAAAATTTCACGTCATCACCAACACGGTCCTGAATGGCGCGGGAAAAACTAAACACCATTGGTCCCATAGGTGACAGCCATTGTACCGAAAGACCTGCCGAGGCTCTATAGCGAGAATAATCGCTGTAATCGGCCAGCGCGTTTTCGGTACTGATCACTTCCAAATCACGGAAGTCACTGTATTCGAATTCAGTATCCCACACGTTACCCACGTCAAGGAACAGACTGGTACGCACGGAATTGTCCATCTCTTCTTCCACAAACGGGGTCGGTACAATCAGCTCGACACCGCCAAGTGCCATGGCGTTGCCACCCAGCGACTGGCGCGAAATACGCAGTTGATCAGACTCCGGACCGAGGAAAATACGGTCACCGTCCGGCCCGGTAATGGACTGTGGAATACGCTGGATGCCCCGAGGACCAACGGTGTTGTTCTCGAAACCACGTAAGGTATCACTACCACCCGCGGTGAAGTTCTGGGTGAACGGCAGGATCTGTTCATTGCCATTGATGTCACCGTAACCGTTACCATAACCGGCACGGAAACGCGCCAGCACAGACCAGCGCTGATCACGGGTCAGCGGGAAGTAGAACTTGCTGTCCCAGATCATTTTGAAATAGTTCACGTCGGAATTCGGCGTTGTCACGCTGAAGGACGCGCTCTGAGACGAACCGGCGGTGGGGAAGATACCCCGGTTCAGCGTACTACGGCTCCAGGTCACGGACGCCAGCCAGGTCTGGTAATCAATCGGCGCGTCAGGGTTATCCTCGTCGATAAACTGATTGTAGAAACGGTCCGTCTGCTCGTAGGAATTTTGCCGTGACAGCTCAACGTCGGAGAAGCTCAGTCCGAAGTTGATGCGATTAAACTCATTGATGGGGTAGCCTGCATTCACACCGACGGTATAACTCTTACTGTTATACCGGATCAGGTTGGCGCTGCCGGCGTCAAACTCACTGTAAGACAGCGACCCACCCAAGCTGATACCGTCAATGGTAAAGAAAGGATCGGTATAGGAAAGACGGACACTGCGCTGGTAAGACACGGTACTGACATTGAACGCCAGGCGTTTACCGGTACCCAGGAAGTTATCCTGCTGAATACCCGCCTGCAGACTCAGCTTGGTACGGTCACCGTAACCAATACCGGCGTTGAATGAGCCGGAAGGTTGCTCCTTGACCGAGAAATTAACGTCAACTTTGTCTTCTTCACCGGGTAAACGGACGGTTTCGAAGTCCACTTCTTCCATGTAGGTCAGACGAGACAAGCTGTTTTTGGACGATTCCAGCAACCCTTCAGATAACCAGGCACCTTCCATCTGTGACACGTTTTGACGTAATACCTCATCCGCCGTGACCGAGTTGCCTTCGAAATTGATCCGACGCACATAAATGCGTTTTCCGGGGTCAACCGACAGGGTCAGTTTGACAGTTTTATCCTCGTCATTGATTTCCGGGATGGTCGTCACCGTCGGGTAGGCGTAACCGAAACGGCCAAAATACTTGGCAATAAACTCTTCGGTGTAGGTCACTTCAGCCTGATTGTACAACTCGCCTTCGCGCAATGGCATTACGCTGTTGATGTATTCCTCAAAGCCGAGCAGATCACCAATGACTTCAACACCTGAGATGGTGTACTGCTCTCCTTCGTTGACATTCAGGGTGACGTAAATACCGTCTTTTTCCGGTGTCATCGATACCTGGGTTGATTCAACATCGTAACGCAGGTAACCGCGGTCCATGTAGTGACTGCGCAACGTTTCCATATCACCGGTCAGGGTTTGTTTCTGATAGCGGGTTTCAGACAGGAAATCCCACCACGGTGTATCAAACTGCAACTCCATCAACTGCAATAACTCAGCGTCAGAGAAGACTTCGTTGCCGACGATATTGATTTGACGGATTTCCGCCGACTCCCCTTCTTCGAACAACAGTTTCAGTTCGACACGGTTGCGGGGCAAAGGGGTAATAATGGCGCTGACATCGGCGTTGTATTTACCAATGCTGTAAAAGAAATCTTTCAGGCCGTTCTCAATCGAGGTCAGTACGGTTTTATCCAGCGGCTCACCAACACGGATGTTGCTACCTTCCAGGCTTTCCTGCAATTGCTCATCTTTGATGTCGTCATTGCCTTCAAAGATGATGTTGCTGATGGTGGGGCGCTCTTTGACCTTGACCACCAATACATTGCCATCACGCAGGATCTCGATGCTTTCAAAGTGTGTGGAGCCATACAGCGAGCGGATCAGCTGGGCAATGCGGAAGCTGTTCATCTGGTCACCGACCTGGACCGGCAGATAGGTCAGCGCTGCCCCCAGGGCTACCCGCTGCAAACCTTCGATCTTAATGTCCTCGACCACGAAATCACTTTGCGTATCGGCGTGAGCCAAGCTAGCACTGGACAACAATAATCCGGCTACAACTAACTGTTTCAACTTCATTTATTACTATTCTTCCTACGCACTGTTAGTGGGTGCTTGTTGTCTTCGATGCTCACAAGCGGGCAATGTCATTAAAGATGGCCACTGTCATCAGGACCAGCAATAGGGCTCCGCCAATACGAAACCCGACGTCCTGAACATGTTCAGGCACCGGTTTGCCCGTCAAAAGCTCTATAAAATAATAGAGTAGGTGTCCACCATCAAGCACTGGCAAGGGTAAAAGGTTGATTATTCCAAGATTCACGCTGATCAGCGCCAGAAAACTCAGAAAATACACCAATCCGTAGCCTGCGCTGATCCCAGCCCCTTGGGCAATCGAAATGGGCCCACTCAGATTTTTCACGGATACATCACCTGTGAGCAGCTTGCCGATCATTTCGACACTCAAGGTCATTAACCGCCAGGTTTTTTGTGCCCCTTTGGCCATTGCCTCAAAGGGCCCGTATTGATGGGTAAACAGGTAAGATTCCGGCCAGGGTTCAGCTTGTGACACAACGCCCAGATATCCTTGCTGCTCACCCTCGACCTCTCGCTCACCGATGGTGGCAATACGTTCAAGGGTTTGTCCATCTCGCGTCAGGGTAAACACTACCGTCTGGCCAGCGCGGGACGACACATACTCCACTATTTGTTCCCATTTGGCCAATGGAGTTCCATCAACCGCGATAATTTTATCGCCAATCCGCAAATCCGCCTGCGATGCCGCTGAATCCTCAGCGATATAGGCTAGTGTTGTGGTGGCCTGGGGACGGAACGGAACAATACCCAGGCTGGCTAGCGCCGATTGCTGATCCGGATCGAACTGCCACTGGCTGATATCCAGTGTCAGGGTATCTTCATAGCCTGCTGGCGTCTTGACGGTAACCGGCAAACTTGCCTGACCAATATGAGAAACCAGTTCCAGATTGACCGCTTCCCAATCGGCGGTGAGCTCATCGCCAACAGCAATGATTTCGCTGTTAACCGGCAATGCACTTTGTGCAGCGATAGAACGGGGGGTAACGTCACCGACCACCGGCTTGACCGTATCAAGGCCAATCATGTACATCAGCCACAGGGCGACAATGGCAAACAAGAAGTTGGTAATCGGACCGGCGGCAATAATGGCGATGCGTTTCAGCACCGGCTGGCGATTGAACGCCTGATTCAGGTCTTCCTCACGCACCTGATCCACCCGTTCGTCGAGCATCCGCACGTAGCCCCCCAAGGGGATAGCGGCGATCACGTACTCCGTACCCAGGGCATCCTTGCGACGCCACAACGGCTTACCGAAACCAATGGAAAAGCGCTCTACTTTGACGCCGCAGCGGCGGGCTACCCAGAAGTGCCCCCACTCATGCACCGCCACCAGGATACCCAGGGCGAGAATAAACGACACCAAATTCCACACGAAAGCGATCATGCACTTATCCCATTTAAAACGTCAGAGGCCACACGCCGGGCCTGCTGGTCCCAATCAACCACGGCAGGCAGGCTGTCCAACACACAGGGTATCATGTGTTCCAGTGTGTTGGCATTGATACGGTGGATTGCCGGGAAGGATATGCGCCCAGCCAGGAATGCCGCGACGGCCACTTCGTTGGCTGCATTCAATGCGGTTGTCGCCCACTGCCCCTGTTTACACGCTTCGATGGCGAGAAACAGATTGGGATACCGGGCCGGCTCAGGGGATGCGAAGGTAAAATCACTCAGTTGCGTGAAATCCAGGGGTTCTACCCCTGCTGCCACACGTTGAGGATAGGCCAGACAATGGGCGATCGGTGTGCGCATATCCGGCTGACCCAGTTGGGCAATCACGGAACCATCAACATACTGCACCATGGAATGGATCACACTTTGGGGATGCAATACCACGTGGATGTCTTGTGGCGATGCACCAAACAACCAGCAGGCTTCGATAAATTCGAGCCCTTTGTTCATCATGGTGGCAGAATCGACCGAGATTTTTTGCCCCATTTCCCAGTTGGGATGAGCACAAGCCTGTTGGGGCGTTAGCTGTTCAAACGACGATAACGGGGTTTCGCGAAACGGTCCGCCGGAGCCGGTCAACAGTAAATGTTTGATCCCGCTGCTGTGCAACTGTCCGTACTGGAAATCCGCCGGTAACGACTGAAAAATGGCATTGTGTTCGCTGTCTACCGGCAACAAGGTGGCACCGTGACGTTGTACCGCGTCCATGAACAGTTGACCGGACATCACCAGCGCTTCTTTGTTCGCCAGACACACCTTTTTACCGCTTTCGACCGCCGCCAGCGTGGGCATCAGGCCCGCTGCGCCCACAATAGCAGCCATCACCGTATCGACATCGTCATGCCCAGCCACTTCACACAGCGCTTGCTGACCACTCAGCACTTCGCACTGAAGGCCCGCAGCTTTGACGCCTGCCCGCAACGCCGCTTCACAGTCCGGATCGGCAACCACCAGAAAGCGTGGCTGGCAACCCTGAGCGGCACTGATCAGTCCCTCAATGTGACTGTTAGCCGTAAGGGCCACCACCTCAAATTGATCAGGGTGGCGTGCCACCACATCCAGGGTGCTTTGTCCGATTGAGCCCGTGGCACCGAGAATACAAAGACGCTGCATCAGGCCATCCACGTGACATAGCAGAACGCAAAAACCGGAAACGCGGCAGTTAAGCTGTCGATACGGTCGAGGATACCACCGTGACCGGGCAGCAGATTACCGCTGTCCTTAATGCCGGCACAACGTTTGAACATGCTTTCATTCAAATCACCCAAAGCCGATACACCCACCGTCAGGCCACCGATCACCAGATGCAACCAGATGCGGGTTGGATCCACATGGTAGTGCAGCGCGGCGAAGGCGATGATGGCGGAGGACGCGCCGATACCGCCAATCAATCCTTCATAGGTTTTGCCCGGCGACACATTCGGACGCAGTTTATGACGGCCAAATTTGACGCCAACGAAAAACGCGCCGATGTCGGCTGCCCACACGATACCCAGCACGTAAAAAATCAGCGACGCGCCGTACAACGGGTCAATGTCATACAGGTTGGTGCGCAAAGACACCACTGCCACCCAGGTCGGCAACAGGGTTAACACGCCAAAGATACTGCGGATCAGGCGGTTGGTTCGCCACCAGGCAGAATAGCGCGGGTAAGCGATGATCATAAACAGGGACACCAGCCACCACACAGCGGCAACCCCAAGGATAAACTGGTAGGTTGCGTTCAGGGTGCCCTGAAACCAGATTTTCTCCACCGGCACAATGTAACTGAGGAGCAGGCAGGCAGCGGTAATCAAGGCCGCATAAACGCCTTTGCTGACGCGCCCGGTGATGCCGGACATATTGGCCCATTCCCAGGCTCCCAGGCCCATGACCAGTGCGATGGCTATTTCAAATCCGGCCAGCGGCAAAAACAAGATGGCCAGAATGGCCAACGGCGCCAGGATCAGCGCGGTAATGATGCGTTGCTTTAACATACAGTGTCCATCCGTCGGGTCAGGCGGGTCATGACGCGACCTGTTCGCCGGTCATGCCAAAACGCCGTTGACGCTCGGAGAAATTTTCCACCGCACGGGCAAACGCCTCTTCATCAAAGTCGGGCCACAGGGTGTCAGTAAAATACAGCTCGGCGTAAGCACACTGCCACAGCAAAAAGTTGCTGATGCGTTGCTCGCCGCCGGTGCGGATAAGCAGGTCCAGCTCCGGCAGTGACGCCAGACTGGTGTGTTGACCAAAACACTGTTCGTCGATGTCTTGTGCCTTCAATCGCCCTTCGGCGACTTCATTGGCAAGGGTTTGCGCCGCATTCACAATGTCCCAACGACCACCGTAATTGGCGGCAATGTTCAACGTCAGGGCATCGTTTTGTGCCGTCAGCGCTTCGGCAGCACGGATTTTTTCCACCAGTTTGGCGTCAAACCGTGATGTATCACCGATCACTTTGAGGCGCACATTGTTTTTGTGCAGTCGCTTCACTTCATTGCCCAGCACCAGCTTGAACAAATCCATTAAAACACCGACTTCTTCGGCGGGACGATTCCAGTTTTCACTGCTGAAGGCAAACAGGGTTAACACCCCTATCCCTTTCTGTCGGGCATAGCGCACCGAGGCGCGTACCGATTCAACACCGGCTTTGTGCCCGAATGTGCGGATCTTGCCTTTGCGTTTCGCCCAGCGACCGTTGCCATCCATGATGATGGCAACGTGTTTTGGTAGAGTGTCAGACATGCGTATTATGACGGGTTCATCGATCGCACGGCGATCTTAGAATTCCATCAACTCGGTTTCTTTGTCTTGCAGGATGCCGTCAATTTGCTTAACGAAATCATCGGTCAGCTTCTGAATGATGTCTTCAGCACGACGGGCCTCATCTTCACTGATTTCTTTTTCTTTCAGCAGATCTTTGATGTCACTGTTGGCATCACGGCGGATATTGCGCACGGCTACACGCCCCTGCTCCGCTTCGGCACGTACCAGCTTGATGAAGTCTTTACGACGCTCTTCGGTCAGCGGTGGCATGGGAATACGGATCGCGGTTCCGGCACTCATGGGGTTAAGCCCAAGGTCAGATTGCATGATCGCTTTTTCGACCGCCGCAGCAACACTTTTATCGAACACGGATACGGCCAGAGTACGGGCATCTTCCGCCACCACGTTAGCGACCTGACGCAGAGGCGTATCAGTGCCATAGTAAGGCACCATAATGCCGTCCAGAAGACTGGGGTGGGCACGGCCTGTGCGGATCTTGCTTAATTGGCTTTTCAGAGCGCTGATGCTCTTTTCCATGCGCTGCTTGGCATCGGATTGAATGTCATTGATCACAATGTCGTTCCTATTACGTGGTCGGTTGATTGGTTGGTTTTAACCAAGTTTTTCCGAATGGTCAATCAGGGTACCTTCCTGTTCACCCATTACAACCCGGCGCAAACTGCCAGGCTTGTTCATGTTAAACACACGAATGGGCAAGCTGTGATCCCGGGCCAGCGTAAACGCCGCCAGGTCCATCACTTTCAGTTCTTTTTCCAGCACTTCCTGGTAGCTCAGTGCACTGTGCAGCACTGCATCAGGGTTTTTAACCGGATCATCACTGAACACGCCATCGACTTTGGTGCCTTTGAGCACCGCGTCGGCTTCGATTTCAATGCCACGCAAACACGCGGCAGAATCAGTGGTGAAGAACGGGTTACCGGTACCGGCTGCGAAAATCACGACGCGGCCAGACTTCAGTAAGCTGATGGCCTCAGCCCAGTTGTAGGCATCACACACACCGTTGAGCGGAATGGCAGACATCAGTCGGGCATTCACAAACGCACGGTGCAGTGCATCACGCATCGCCAGTCCGTTCATGACCGTGGCCAGCATCCCCATATGGTCGCCGACGACACGATTCATCCCGGCTTTGGCCAGGCCTTCGCCGCGAAACAGGTTACCACCACCAATCACCAAACCGACCTGAATGCCCAGCTCAACCAATTCTTTGATTTCGGTTGCCATGCGATCCAACACTTTGGGGTCTATGCCAAAGCCTTCCTCTCCCATCAGGGCTTCGCCACTCAGTTTTAACAGAATTCGACGGTAAGCGGATTTCGGTGTGATACTCATGACGTGGTGCATCCTCTGGTCTAACACGGACAGTGAACAGATAGTAAAAGGCACCTCAAATTAAGCCTAATTTGAAGTGCCCGTAGTTTATATGACAATGGCTTGATTCAAAAGCCAATCGCCGAATTATTTCTTGGCAGCAGCCATCTGCGCAGCAACTTCTGCCGCGAAGTCTTCTTCTTTCTTCTCGATACCTTCACCCACTTCGAAACGAACGAAGTTGATCACGTCAGCACCTTTGCTCTTCAGCAAGTCACCAACAGACATGGAAGGATCTTTCACGAAAGGCTGGCCAGTCAGGCTGATTTCGCCAGTGAATTTCTTCATACGGCCGACAACCATCTTCTCTGCGATTTCAGCTGGTTTGCCAGACTGCATCGCGATTTCGATTTGGATGCCTTTTTCTTTCTCAACAACGTCAGCAGGAACATCTTCAGGCTTAACGTACTGAGGGCTTGCTGCTGCAACGTGCATCGCAACATCTTTAGCCAGCTCTTCGTCACCACCGTTAAGGATAGCAACAACACCGATACGGCCACCGTGAACATAAGCACCCATGTTGTCACCTTCAACAGTGATAACACGGCGAGGAGAGATGTTCTCACCGATTTTAGCCACCAGCGTGTCACGTACGTCGCTCACTTTACCACCGTCGATTTCAGCGGCATTCAGCGCGTCGATGTCGTTGATTTTGTTCGCGGAAGCAACTTCCAGCAACGCGTTACCGAACTTCAGGAAACCTTCGTCACGAGCAACGAAGTCAGTTTCACAGTTCAGTTCCATCATGGTGGCAACACCACCGTTTACTTTAGTCAGAATCACACCTTCAGCGGCGATACGACCCGCTTTCTTGGCGGCTTTTGCCTGACCAGATTTACGCATGTTTTCAATCGCCAGCTCGATGTCACCATCGGTCTCAACCAGCGCTTTTTTACAATCCAGCATACCGGCGCCGGTACGCTCACGAAGCTCTTTAACTAGGGCTGCTGTAACTGCCATTGTTGGTTTCCTCAGCAAATAAGTAAAATTTGATCCAAATATTCGATAAAAAACAGGGGCGCGTACAGTGTACCGCCCCTGTTATCTGTCATTAGCGTTTGCCTGTGCCCACTATCGGGGCAGTCCATGACAACAGAATGACGACCGGGGTGCTTACTCAGCAGCCTCGACGAAATCGTCCTGTTCGGCTTGAACTTCCAGGTTTTGCTCACGGCCCGCGGCAACAGCGTCAGCTGCAGCGTTCAGGTACAGTTGTACCGCACGGATCGCGTCATCGTTACCAGGGATCACATAGTCCACACCGTCTGGATCAGAGTTGGTGTCGACCACTGCAACAACAGGGATACCCAGGTTACGTGCTTCAGTAATCGCAATGTGCTCGTGGTCGGCATCGATAACAAACAGCGCGTCTGGCAGACCGCCCATGTCTTTGATACCACCCAGGCTGCTTTCCAGCTTGGTCATTTCACGTTGCAACATCAGTACTTCTTTTTTGGTCAGCTTGTCGAAAGTGCCGTCTTGAGCTTGTTGCTCCAGGTCTTTCAGACGCTTGATAGACTGACGAACCGTTTTCCAGTTAGTCAGCATACCGCCCAACCAGCGCTTGTTAACGTAGAACTGATCACACTTCTGCGCAGCTTCTTTCACAGCATCACCGGCAGCACGCTTGGTGCCTACGAACAGGATTTTGCCTTTCTTGGACGCAACACCAGACAGGTAAGTCAGTGCTTCGTTGAACAGAGGAACGGTTTTTTCCAGGTTGATGATGTGAACTTTGTTACGTGCACCGAAGATGAAAGGCTTCATCTTAGGGTTCCAGTAACGGGTTTGGTGACCGAAGTGGACACCGGCTTGCAGCATGTCGCGCATAGATACGTTAGGCATAATTTTTCCTCAATTGGGGTTAGGCCTCCATACATCCCAACTGCCGATCCGATGCCACCTTAGTGACCTCAGACACCCCGCCAGTCGTGACGATGTATGTGTGTTATTAAGTCATGATTTACAACATTGTCCGTCTGTCAGCTTGGACATCGGGAAAATTTGCGGGCGCTTTATATCATGATGACCGGCCAGTTACAAGAAAAACCACAATAAAAAGGCCGCAACCAGCGGGGGTTTGGCGGTCAATCGGCTATACAATTCGCGCCTGAAAAGTTAGACTCTGGGGCTGAAAACCCCCTTGTCTGAAGATCACGATAGGACGACACGTTGAGCGCAATTATCAAAACGCCTGAAGAAATCGAAAAAATGCGCGTGGCCGGCAAGCTGGCCGCCGAAGTTTTGGAAATGATCGGGCCGCACGTCAAAAAAGGCGTCACCACCGACGAACTGAATCAAATTTGCCACGACTACATAGTCAATGAGCAACAGGCCATTCCAGCACCGCTGAATTACGGCCACCCACCGTTTCCGAAGTCCATCTGCACGTCGGTAAACCACGTCATTTGTCACGGCATTCCGTCGGACAAAAAACTCAAAGACGGTGACATCATCAATATTGACGTGACAGTGATCAAAGACGGCTATCACGGCGACACGTCTAAAATGTTTGTGGTGGGTAAACCCAGTATTCTGGCCGAGCGCCTGATCCGCGTTACCCAGGAAAGCCTGTACAAGGCGATTCGCCTGGTCAAGCCGGGTGTACGGTTGGGTGATATTGGCCATGTGATCCAGGAATACGCGGAGTCGTTCAACTACTCCATCGTACGGGAATACTGTGGCCACGGCATTGGCGCCAACTTCCACGAGGAGCCCCAGGTTGTTCACTATGGTCGCCCCAACACCGGCGAAGTGCTTCAAGCAGGCATGTGTTTCACCATCGAGCCGATGGTCAATGCCGGCAAGCGCTACTCCAAAATCCTGCCGGATGAGTGGACGGTCGTCACCAAAGACCGCAGCCTCAGCGCCCAGTGGGAGCATACACTGTTGGTCACTGACAATGGCGTGGAAATTCTGACCCTGCGCAGCGATGAGGACATCGAGCGGGTCATCAGTCACTAAAATCAGGCTTGGGCCTGCAGGTCTAAGCTTATGATAATTGGCTATTTATCGCCCGAAATAGTTATTTGCGTTAGGCCAGCGTTTGATTGACACTCATCCTCCTGGCCGTTAATGCATGCGGTTATCCACCCGAAAAGCACCTTCGCTAGGAGAACCCTTTGTCACTGTCTGATTTGCTCTACCTGGTTGATCGAATCCCTCGTGTCGATGACACCAAGGCTTTCAAAGACTGCGTTGAACGCAGTTACCAATGGCTAGATGAACAATTCAACCAGACCCAGGTTGACGAACTGGTGCATGGTCGCGCGACCTTTGTTGATGCGCTGTTATGCCACGCCTGGCGTTTGCTGGAGCTGGATAAGGTCAAACACCTGTCACTGGTGGCCGTTGGCGGTTATGGCCGGGGGCAACTGCAACCCCACTCTGACATCGACTTGCTGATCCTTTCCCAGCGCCCGTTGGGTAAATCGACCCAGGAAACCCTCAGCCGTTTTATCACCCTGTTGTGGGACATCAAGCTGGATGTGGGTCAGGCGGTACGCACCGTGAAACAAACCATCAGCCTGGCCAAGGAAGACATCACCATCGCCACCAATCTGGTGGAGTCGCGTTTGTTGATAGGCTGCCAGGATACCTTTGCCGGACTGCAAACCAAAATGCGCAGCCGCAGCTACTGGTCGAGCAAAGACTTTTTCATCGCCAAGCACAACGAACAAAAGGCCCGCCACGCCAAATTTCATGGCACTGCCTACAACCTTGAACCAAACGTCAAAGAAAATCCCGGCTGCTTACGGGACATCCAGTCCATCGGTTGGGTGGCGAAGAAGCACTTCCAGGTCTGGAACGGCAAAGAGTTGGTGGAGCACGGCTACTTTACTGCCGGCGAATGGGCAGAGTTGATCGAATGCCGTTCCCACTTGTGGAAAATCCGTTTTGCTCTGCACCTGGAAGCCGGGCGCAGCGAAAACCGCCTGCTGTTTGATTACCAGGCCGACGTGGCCCGCCGCCTCGGCTATGGTGACGACGGCAAGGCATCGGTCGAACGCATGATGAAAGCATTTTTCCGTATCGTGCGCCGGGTCAATGAACTGAACGACATGTTGCTGCAGCATTTTACCCAGGACATCCTGGCCCTCAAGGTGCAGGAACAGGTGCCGATCAATGCTGACTTTGAACTCAACGACGGCTTGATCACCCCCACCAACGAGCAGGTCTTTGACAGCCCGGAAAGCATTCTGCAGTTTTTGCTGCTGGTTGCCGACACGCCCGCCGTCAAAGGGCTTCACAGCAGTTGTCTACGGCAGTTACGCAACGCACGCCGGGCATTCCACACCGAATACTTCTGTACCCGGCCAACCTGTCGCGAACTGTTCATGCAATTGCTGCGACACCCGGACTTTTTTGGTCTGGGCTGGGATCTGATGCACCGTCACGGCATTTTGCAGGCTTACCTGCCCCAATGGGATCAGATTGTCGGCATGATGCAGTTTGATTTGTTCCATGCCTACACCGTTGACGAACACACTCACCGGCTGGTGAAGCATGTCTACCAGTATCATCAGCCCGAATACGATGAATTTCCACGCTGTAAGCGCATTGTCAAAAATCTGGATAAACCGGAACTGCTGTATATCGCCGCCATTTTCCACGACATCGGCAAAGGCCGCGGTGGCGACCACTCACAGTTGGGCGCTGTGGATGTGGCGGAATTTTGCGAGTCTCATGGCATTGAACCCCAGGACGCCGAACTGGTGCGTTGGTTGGTGGCCAGTCACCTGCTGATGTCAGTGGTTGCCCAGCGACGGGACATCTACGATCCCGACGTGATCAATGATTTTGCCGGCAAGGTAAAAAGCCACAACCACCTGAATCATCTGTATGCCCTGACCCTGGCCGACATTCGCGCCACCAATGACAACCTGTGGAATGACTGGAAGTCATCACTGTTACGGGAGCTGTACCTGCTGACCCAGAAAGCCCTCGACAACGGCCTGCAATGTCAGGTCACCCTGCAGGAGCGGGTTGCCAAGCACCAGGCCGAAACCCGTGAACTGCTGCTGCAGGAAGGCATCGACGAAACCGCGCTGAACACCTTCTGGGCACGGCTTAACGAAGACTATTTTGCGCGCTTTAAACCGGCCCAACTGGCCTGGCACGCACGAACCATTCTGACCGAAGCACCACAGAATGAAGAGGATTTGCTGGTTGATATCAGTGAAACCACCAACAAGGCGGGCACCGAATTGCTGGTCTACGGCAAAGACCGCCCTGCCCTGTTTGCCCAGGTCGCATCCGTGCTCGACAGCCGCAATTGCTCCATTCACGACGCGCAAATTCTCAGCACCATGGATGGGTATGTGTTCGACAGTTTCCTGATCCTTGAGCAGGATGGTACCCGTATCACCTCGCCCAGCCGGCTGGCCAGCCTGGAAAAAGCGGTTGCCACCCAACTGACCAAACCGGGGCGCGAGCACACCAACAAGCGCAAGATGTCACGCCAGATGAAGCAACTGAACGTGCCCACCAAGGTGCGCTTTTACAGCAACCAGGCGGACGTGACACTGATGGAAATGGAGGCCCTGGATGCACCGGGCCTGCTGGCCAAAATCGGCCATTTGTTTGTGGCCCTTAACCTCAACCTGCACATGGCGAAAATCTCCACCATTGGCGAACGGGCGGAAGATTTGTTCATCATCAGTAACGCCGACGATCAGGCCCTGACCACCGAACAACAAGTTGAACTTAAACAACGACTGACAACACTACTGGATCAGTCACAGCAGAGCGAAGAAACATGTCTGAATTGAAAACCTTGATCGAAGACGCCTTTGAGCGTCGTGCCGACATCACCCCATCGACGGTAGACGATGAAACCCGCCAGGCGGTGCTCGATGCCATCGCCATGCTGAACAGCGGTCAGGCCCGGGTTGCCGAGAAAGTGGCCGGCGAATGGGTCGTCCATCAATGGCTGAAGAAGGCCGTACTGCTGTATTTCCGCATTAACGACAATGCCGTCATGGATGGCGCGGAATCCCGTTTTTTCGACAAAGTGCCACTGAAGTATGCTGACTACACCGCCGATCAGTTCCAGGCTGAAGGCGTGCGTGTCGTGCCGCCTGCCACCGTACGCACCGGCGTGTATGTGGGTAAAAACGTGGTATTGATGCCCTCGTACGTGAACATCGGTGCCTTCGTTGACGAAGGCACCATGGTAGATACCTGGGCCACCGTAGGCTCCTGTGCACAGATTGGTAAAAACGTTCACTTGTCCGGCGGGGTCGGCATCGGTGGCGTGCTGGAACCGCTGCAAGCCAACCCCACCATCATTGAAGACAACTGCTTCATCGGCGCCCGCTCGGAGATTGTCGAAGGGGTGATTGTAGAAGAAGGTGCGGTGATTTCCATGGGCGTGTACATCGGCCAGAGCACCCGCATTTATGATCGTGAAACCGGCGAAATCCATTACGGTCGCGTGCCAGCCGGTGCCGTGGTAGTGCCTGGCAGCTTACCCAGTAAAGACGGCAAGTGCAGCCTGTACGCCGCGATTATCGTTAAAAAAGTCGACGCCAAAACCCGCGCCAAAGTGGGTATCAACGCCCTGTTGCGCGCCGACTAACCCCCTCAAGCTCCCCAAAGGCCGCACATTGCGGCCTTTTTTGTGCTAGCAATATCTACACGTCAGCGGCAACTGGCAAACTTTTCAATTTCATAATATTCTCGTAAATGGTTAAGTAATTAACCCACATACGTTGTCCGCAATTGAACAATAAAAAGGATATTATCAATGGGACCAAAGAAAAAAAGCGCTCTCCACAGACGCATCGCAGCAGGAAAAAAGCGGGGAGAAAACCGTCGGGTGTTGTTCGAACGCGAATTTGTTCAAGTACGCGTTCTTGCGCCAGTTAAAGGTGCCAGAAAGAAAGCCATCAGCACCATCAGTCTCCCACTTGAAAAGGGCGCCGTCGCCGAGGTATTTGAAGACATCACGTTAGAAGTGGGTGAAAGCGCTTTGGGAAGGAATATCGTTAATGTGCGCGGCAACCATAATCAGCTGATTACGTCAAAGGCGATAAAACCGGTCAATCGAAGCAGTTTCGGTGGCAGATTCATAGAGCCCGTAACCGTGAATTTATCACCCAATTTAAACTGGTGCGCATATTGTGGGTATGTCGAAAAAGGACACACTTGCATTCACCAGCCTGAAGAGTAGATATTAGCGTGGCTGGTCCCGATCCTAAACCTGAACCAATGAAAGAGCCCCTCTACAAGGACAAGCTGGTAGAAGGGTTGCATGAATATGTCATTCAAGACTTGTCAGCGTTGGCAGGAAGACCATATGACACCGGAAAATTTCTTTTTTCGATATCGTCATTCATGCTGGTCGCAACCCTGTCTCTGGTGACAGCATTTAAAGGTCATTATTTATATTGCCTAATCGCCATCTTTCCACTCGTGGTAAGTTTTCAGTATTCGTTCAAGTTGACCATTGCTGTCGTGCAGAGAAAAAGAGGTGACACAAGGGAAAAACTTGAAAAAGCTTCCGGCAATGAAATTGAGATACAAAACTCCATTTATCAAGAGTATTTGAAGAAAAACAATTGGCTAGCTTTCAACATCATGCGTTGGAAGCAGTGTATGCTGGCCTTTGCTTTTCTCATTATTGTGACAGTTGGTGGTGCCACTTACATCACCAATAAAGAAGATATAAACAAGGATGTAACGCTGACTGAGCAATTGTCAGCAATCAACCAATCAATCAATACCGTCGCCCGGGAAATTGCACAATTGAGCGCCAAGCTCAAACATCCCCAAGCGGGTCATTCAGATGCTGACTTAAAGAAAGCCTTCAGCGAAGTGTCTTCTCAGATAGAAAGTCACCATCAGTCAATGCAAAGGGCATTTGATACGAACAGTGACCACCTCGACAGGCACCTGCGAATTGTTAAAGACGAGATAAAACGTGATAGATAAGTTTTAACAATGGGCTGTTAAGCGTGCCTGTGACAGCGACAAAAAAAGGCCGCATAAGCGGCCTTTTTTACAGCGGTTTGACGCTAGGATTCGAATTTCGGCAACTGCTGTTCCAGCCAGGGCAGCACTTCCGCTTCCGGCTCCAGCGTTTCCATCGCATCGACGATAAACAGGTCTGCCACCGGCTTGCCCTGACACTCCAGCATCACTTCAAAGATCTGCTTGCCGGCGCCACAGAAGGTGTCGCCATAGCTGCTGTCACCCAGCCCCACAACGGCAAAGGGCTTGCCGTTCATCAACGGAAGCTTGTCGCGTAAATCCATGATGAAAAATTCCAGATTCGGCGGAATGTCACCCTGCCCGGTGGTAGAAGATATCATCAGCACAGCGTCGGCTTTTTCAAAATCACTGATGGACGGGTCCATGTACACCGTAGCGCTGTGGCCGTGCTTTTCCAACACCGTGCGGCACTCATCGGCGACATGTTCTGCATTGCCGTACACCGAGCCCACAAAAAGTCCGAAACTTGCCATTTAATCATTCTCCAATTGTCGTAATTCGGCCCGGCTCATGCCCCATTGACCAAGCAATTTAACCAGACGCTCATCAAATTCACCCCGTAATACCAGTTGACCACCCTGCACCGGATGTTGCAACACCATTTGCTGACAGGTCAGTGCCAGACCATTGAATCCGTAGGTCTGACGCACGAATTTATTGTGCTTGCCATCGCCATGGGTGGTATCCCCCAGGATGGGATGACTAATGTGTGCCATGTGGCGTCGCAACTGGTGTTTGCGGCCAGTGTGGGGCGACAAGCGCATCAGGGCATAGCGGGCACTCGCATAGCGCCCCACCGGATGCGGCAGCTCAAAGGTGGCCAAACGGCTGTAGTCCGTTTGTGCTTGTTGCGCCGGTTTGTCCTGATTGGCCATCTTGTCGGCGATTTTGTCGAGCTTTTCTTTCAACGCATAATCGATATGGCCCTGCTCATCCGGATGGCCACGCACAATGGCGTAGTAGGTTTTATCCACCTGCTGGGCAGTGAATTGCTCGGTCAACAGGCGTGCAACGTCACTGGACAGGGCAAACAACAGAATGCCGGAGGTGGGCCTGTCGAGTCGGTGCACCGGGAACACGTGTTTGCCCACCATATCGCGGGCCATCTGCATGGCGAAGCGGGTTTCATGTTTGTCGATCAGGCTGCGATGTACCAGTAACCCTGGCGGCTTGTGCACCGCCAGCAGATCGTCATCCTGATAGACGATGGACATCGTCATACCTTGTCCTCCCCAGGGTATTGCCCTTGCAGCAGGGTATCGATTTCGCGCAACTGAATCATCACCTGGGCATAATCGTGGTGATCTTGCCACACCACCTCCCCCATCGCTGCAATGCCACTGGTGGCGGGCAGGGTGTCGCCAGCGGCAAGCATGGCGCGAAGACGAGGTATAAAGAGGTGTTGTAACCAGCCTTCAAAGGGCAAGTGGTCACAGGCAAACGGCGCCTGACTGGCCAGCGCTTGTGGTGATGGTGGAGTGTCACTCCACAAACCGGCGCGTTGCAGTGCGTCTGCCAGCGATATCAACGCCATTTCCACGGGGCTTGGAGGGTTTTGCCCGGGCATGCTTTCTCCTTGCGGGTTGTCTGGGTATAATGCCCCGCCTTATCAACAGCAGCGGGATACAGTCGTTTCATGGGTGCGCAGATTACCACGATCAGTGAATTTTTACTGCAGGCCGGTACCGAATACCGGGTTTTTGATCTCGGTCGCGGGATCCGCAAAATTGCCGCGCAGGATTTTCTCGATATGGAAAACGCGCGCAAGCCCGCGCCCTGCCCTCGCCAGCAGCACGGCTGGTTCGGTCTGGTGTTCTGGAACAAACAATTGTCCGAACAGCAGTACATCTGGTTTATCAAACTGCCACTGGACGAACAGGGCCTGATCATGCCCGCCGGCCGTGATCAGTTCATGCACATCATCGTCGAAGCGTTGGGTGCACAACTGGAACACACCGAGCAAAAAAACGGTCAGCTACCGGAAAACCCATTTACCTTTATTCCGACCCAACAACAACTGGCGGATTTCAACAGCATCAGTCGCGTACGACTGGGGTTGCCGGCCAGCCAGCACTTCAATGCAGCGCTGAGTTATGTTCAGGCACCTGCACAAGGCAACTGGCATGAACTGGCTGTACAGGGACTGGCAGATGTCGCGGCCCGCATCGGTGATGAAGAGGTGTTGGCCGCACTGTGCGACAACCTGCCGTCGCTGCCGGCCACGGTGCGCAAATCACTGCTGACCTCGCTGGAAAACCAACCGGTACCTGTGCGACTGGCCGAGGTCATTACTCACCTGCTCAACGCCTCGCCAAACGACGGCGCCTTATGGAGCGAGGGCCTGCGTGCGCTGGCGCAAAGCCCATGCACAGGCCTTGTAGCGCAGCAGATTGATGCCGTATTGGAGGGTGAATTGGCCCGCAGTCTCGATGTGCTGATTGTGATTGCCGGTCGCCTTTGGCATCACCTTGATAACACCCGCTTGATGCGCTTTCTCGACGCTGTCGCTCAGCTTAACCAGACAACGCCAGGCCTGTTTCACGGGGTGTATGCGGATTTGGTCCAGTTACCAGACCTGCGCGCAGCCATGCTGGGTGTGCTGCGGGATCCCAATCGCAGTCAGGTTCTGTCCGCAGCCATTGGTGAATTGTTCAGCGAGGCTGGCCAATGACCTTCGCGCTGTCGGATGTGGTTGTGCTGCTGATCCTGGCCCTGGTGATTGGCCAGTTCTGGCGTATCCGCGCCATTACCGAAGCCGCCAACCGGTACATGCGCCACTATTGTGAACAACATTCCCTCCAGTTTATCGCGCTGGCCCGACACAAAACCCGCTTGCGGGTGTATCAGGGTCGCCTGACCTGGTACAACGAATTTCTGTTCGATTTTTCCGGCAATGGCGAAGATGCCAGCCAGGGCACGTTGGTGATGCTCGGCAACAAAGTGCTGCGTACCGATTTGCCTGCTTACCGGATATCCTGAGGCGACAACACCTCAATCAAACGCTCCCGCAGCCATTGCTGGGCCGCGTCCTGACTACTGTGCTGGTGCCAGTAGATATGGGTCGATATCGGTGGCACTGTTACCGGCAGAGGTGCAATCACAACCCTGTCGTCAGCCAGCTGATCAGCCATCATGTGGGGCAAGGTCAGCATCAGTGCCGACTGAGCCACCATCGCCTTGGCCGCATAGTAACTCTGGCAGCGCCAGGCGATGTGGCGGCTGAGCCCCTGTTGCAACAATGCATAGTCCTCCACCGAAGGCCCACTGGGCCGATTCGATACGCTGATGTGGCTGGCCTCAAAATACCGTTCCCGGGTTAATTCATTGACATTGGGGTTATCCCTGGCCATCAACACACAAAACTGATCATCGAGCAGCGGTTGGTGATGCACCGGCGGATCAAGGGGCATCGCCACATCCAACACCACGTCCACCTGTCCGGACGCCAGGGCTCTGGCCATCTGGCCCCGCTCGACTTTGATACTGGACACCGTAACGTTGGGGGCGTGGTGTAGCAGATCTGCCTGCAATCGGGGCAGCACAGCAGGTTCAAGGGCATCGTGCAGACCAATGTGAAAGTGATGGCGACTGGTAGAGGGTTCGAAGGCCCCCCATTGCTGCAGGATCTGACGCAGCCGTGACAGGTTATCGATGATCATCGGCGCCATGTGCTGGCATGCCGGTGTGGGGATCATGCGCTGCTTGTCGCGCACAAACAGGGGATCATCCAGGGCGTCACGCAAGCGACGAATGGCGTGGCTGACTGCCGATGGCGTGAGGTTCAGCGCCTCTGCGGTACGGGTCATATTCTGCTGCTCATACAAACTGCTGAACACTTTAAGCAGATTAAGATCGAGCTGTTGAATGGCTTTCAGATCCATCACAATAACCATGAATTTAATTCACAGTATTGTGGCAGTAACTTTCATTTCATTCAATGTCTGGTGTGTTCTAAGCTTTACCCACATTGTTTGTCACGGAGCGCCACCATGGATTTTTCCCTTTCCAGCAAAACCCAGGATTACCTGACTCGTCTCAAGGCCTTTATGGCCGAGCATGTTTACCCGGTTGAACAACAGATCTATGCCGAAACCCACGCCCTCAACCCTACCGGTGACTGGACCCAATGGCAGGTGCACCCCGCAATTGAGCCGCTCAAGCAAAAAGCCCGTGAGGCCGGGTTGTGGAACCTGTTCCTGCCAGACGCCGACAAAGGCCAGGGCCTGAGCTGTCAGGACTACGCACCGCTGGCGGAAGAGATGGGCCGGGTGTTGTTTGCGTCGGAAATTTTCAACTGCAGCGCACCGGATACCGGCAACATGGAAGTGTTGTATCACTTTGGCAATCAGGCACAGCAGGATCAATGGCTGACGCCGCTGCTGAACGGCGAGATCCGCTCGGTGTTTGGTATGACCGAACCGGATGTGGCGTCTTCAGATGCCACCAACATGGCAGCTACGATCGACGTCGATGGCGATCAACTGGTGCTCAATGGTAAGAAATGGTGGAGCACCGGCCTTGGACACCCCAACGCCAAAGTGGTGATTTTTATGGGCCTGTCTAACCCGGAGAATGACAAACACAATCAGCATTCCATGGTTATCGTGCCGCTGGACACACCAGGGATCAGCATCAAACGCATGCTCACTGCTTATGGCGACTACGACGCCTGGTCCGGGCACGGTGAGATGCATTTCGACAACGTACGGGTGCCCAAAGACAACCTTATCATGGGCTTGGGTAAAGGCTTTGCGATTGCCCAGGGCCGCCTCGGTCCGGGCCGTATTCATCACTGTATGCGCGCCATCGGCATGGCAGAGAAAGCCCTGGAACTGGCGATGCAACGCAGCCTGTCACGGGTCGCTTTCGGCAAACCGCTGTTGAAACTGGGAGGCAATGGGGAGCGCATCGCCCAAGCGCGAATGGCCATCGACCAGGCCCGACTGATGACATTGCACGCGGCCTGGAAAATCGATACCGTGGGAGTCAAGCAGGCCATGACCGAAATTTCGGCGATCAAAGTGGTGGTACCCAACATGCTGGAATCGGTGGTGGATATGGCGGTCCAGATCCACGGCGGCGCCGGAATGTGCGGTGACTTCCCATTGGCGCGAATGGCCGCAGGTGCAAGAGCGCTGCGACTGGCGGATGGCCCTGACGAGGTCCACATGGGCATGGTCACCCGCCTTGAATTGAAAAAATACCAGGACAAGCTATGACACAACGGGTAGTCATTACCGGCGGCGGCTCAGGATTGGGCCGGGCGCTTGCGCTCGCCTATGCAGCGCGGGGCGCGGAAGTGTGTATCAGTGACCGCAATGAGGAAGCCGGACAACAGGTGTTGCAGGAAATCCAGGCCAGCGGTGGTGACGGCTTTTTTGTCCCTTGCGACATCACTGACAGTGAACAGGTCGCCGCACTGGCGGTCGCTGTGGGTGAGCATTGGCAGGGTATCGATGTTCTGATCAACAATGCTGGCGTTGCCACTGCAGGCAGCCTCGAATACGAAGACATTGAACAATGGCAATGGGTACTGGATGTCAATGTGGTCGGCATGGTGCGCGTGACCCGGGCCATGATCGGTTTATTGCGGGTAGGCGCCACCAGCGATACCACCGCTCAATTGATCAACATTGCCTCACAGGCGGGGATCACACCCATCCCCATGATGGGCAGTTACAATGCCGCCAAAGCGGCAGTGGTGAGTTTTTCCGAAACCCTGCATCTGGAATTGGCCCGGGACAATATTTCCGTCACCGTGGCCTGCCCGTCGTTTTTCAATACCAATCTGGATCAATCCCTGCGCAGTAAGCAACCGGGTTTTGACAAGGTGGTCAAGAAGCTACTGACCCGTGGCAGCATGACCGCTGAGCAGGTAGCCACACGGATCATCCGTGATGCCGACAGCCACCGCTTTATGAGCATCACCCACCCCGAAGGCCGCAAAGTCTATTGGATGAAACGACTATTGCCGAATCGCTGGTATCTGGCGATGGTCAAACACAAAACCCAAAAAATGGGACAGCCCCGTGACGATAAACACTAAAAGTAACGTTGATAAGGGCGGCACTGTTCGCCCGGGCGAAGAGCTCGATTTGGTCAGCCTGTTGCCATGGCTGAACACTCAGGTACCCGGCCTGGAAGGCGAGCCGCAGGTCAGCCAATATTCCGGCGGCGCCTCCAACTGGACCTATTGTCTGACCTTTGCTAACCGCGAAATCATTCTGCGCCGTGCCCCAAGGGGCACGAAAGCCAAAGGTGCCCATGACATGGGCCGGGAATACCGCCTGCAAAAAGCCCTCAAGCCGGTCTATCCCTACGTGCCAGAAATGCTGGCCCATTGCGACGATGCCGCTCTGATTGGCGCAGAATTTTACGTGATGGAAAAACTCACCGGGATCATTCCACGCAAGAACCTGCCCCGCGGACTGGCGATGTCTGCTGAGCAGGTACGTACCCTGTGCACAAACGCACTGGACAGCCTGATTGAGCTGCACCAGGTTGATTACAAGGCCGCGGGCCTGGATACCCTGGCGAAAGGGGAAGGATACACCCAACGTCAGATTGAAGGCTGGAGCAAGCGTTACCAGCAGGCCAAAACCTGGAATGTGCCCAGTGGCAAAAAAGTCATGCGCTGGCTGGCCGATAACCTGCCCAAACATGAAACCATTTGCCTGACCCACAACGATTTCCGCTTTGATAATCTGGTACTGGACAGTGATGACCCGACCCGGATCATCGGCGTACTGGACTGGGAGCTGGCCACATTGGGTGACCCGTTGATGGATCTTGGCAACAGCCTGGCCTACTGGATACAGGCGGATGATGATCGGATAGCGCGCGGAACCCGTCGCCAGCCGACCCATCTTGAAGGCATGATGACCCGCCAGGAAGTGATCACTTACTATCTGGAAAAGACTGGATTTGAGGTCGACGACTTCACCTTTTATGAAGTGTACGGACTGTTCCGGTTGGCCGGTATCGTGCAGCAAATTTACTATCGCTATCACCACAAGCAAACCGACAACCCGGCGTTTAAAAACCTGTGGTTCTTTGTCCACTATCTGCTGTATCGCTGCAACAAAGCCATCCGTCAAAGTCGCAGGCAACGCCGATGAGCTGCATATACCTGATCCGCCACGGCCAGGCGTCCTTCGGCCAACACGATTACGATTGCCTTTCGCCGTTGGGAGAGCAACAGGCCGCCCGGCTCGGCGAAGCCCTCGCCGCGCGCCAACCGCCGTTTGACCATGTGATTGTCGGCTCGATGAAGCGCCACCGCCAGACGGCCAGCCTGTGCCTGACCCAAAGCGACCAACAGTTACCCGAAGCTCAGTGGCAAACCGATGCCAACTGGAATGAATATGATCACCAGAACATCATCGCCGCGTTTAACCCGACCTTCTGCGATCCGGTGGAAATGAAAGCCTATCTGGCCGCTCAGCCCGATCCCAAACTGACCTTCGCCACCCTGTTCAATAAAGCCATGAACCGCTGGTTGTCGGGACAGCATGACGGCGACTACATTGAGAGCTGGGAAGGTTATCAGCAACGCATCCAACAGGCATTGGCAAAAACCCTTGAAGCTGCGCCCGAGCACAAATCCATTGCGGTGTTTACGTCTGGTGGCCCCATTTCGCTGGTCGCCCAGCGCTTACTCGGGATCCCCGAGCACCACCTGATGAAACTGAACTGGACATTGCTCAACGCCGGGATCACCAAACTGGTTCACAGTCCGCGCCAGACCTTTCTGGCCGCGCTCAACGATCACGGGCATTTTGAAGGCGAATTCCAATCCATGTTGACGTACAAATAAGCAGGACACTTTTTATGTCTCGAAAAAACATTCTGATCACCGGCGCCAGCTCCGGTCTTGGCCGTGGCATGGCCATCGAATTTGCCCGCATGGGCCGCAACCTGGCCCTGTGTGCCCGCCGGATGGAGCGCCTCGAAGCACTGCAACAGGAATTGTTGGCAATCAATCCCGACATTCAGGTGTTTATCCGCTCGCTGGATGTTGATGATCACGACCAGGTGTTTGAGGTGTTTAATGCCTTTAAACAAGACATGGGGCAGATTGACCGCATCATCGTCAATGCTGGCATGGGCAAAGGCGCCTCGCTGGGCACCGGCTACTTCTACGCCAATAAACAAACCGCCGTCACCAACTTTGTGTCGGCCATTGCCCAGTGTGAAGCGGCCATGACCATCTTCCGCGAACAGAACAACGGCCACCTGGTAACCATCTCCTCCATCAGCGCCCTGCGCGGGGCCAGACGTGCACTGAATGTGTACGCAGCCACCAAGGCCGGACTCAGTTCCCTCAGTGAAGGATTACGCATCGAAATGCTCGGCACCCCCATCAAAGTCAGCACGGTGCACCCCGGTTTTATCCGCAGTGAGATCAACGAGAAGGTCAAGAAAGTGCCATTTATCGTCGACACCGACGTGGGTTGTAGAGCGATGGTAAAGGCCATCGAAAAAGAAGGTGCCAACAGTTACGTACCGCCATGGCCCTGGGCGTGGATGCGTTGGGTGCTGAAACTGGCACCCCTGTCGATGCTGAAGAAGCTCAGCTAATCCCAGGCCCCCAGCATCCACCGTTATTGCCGATGGCACCGCGTATTGCTGATGCTGACTTCCATTACTCCTGAAATGAGAAGCGCGCCCAGGTTGAGACATCCTCGCCCTGGGCTTTTTCAGGGTATACGAATTCTGACCATTCACCTTTCGGATCCCGTGCACTGACGGCAAACATCATGTTCCACGTATTGCCGGGGAATTTACTCCGCGACACCTGAACTTGCCGGTCGGTATTGTCGGCAAAGCGGGGGTCCTTGCGATTTTCGGCATCTTTCAGGCCAGCGTACGGTACCCAGAAGCCAGCATAACCGTTCAACACCCATTTATCCGACGCCGGCTCCCAGCCGTTTTCCCGGCGCACACTTTCCCCCATCTGCGCCGACAGGTGAAATTTGTGCGGGTAGCCGGTTTGGGCATTTTCAATGTACAGGTCCAGTACGGTGATGTCGCCTTGCTTACCCTGGGCACAAATGTAGAAATAGTCTTTGTCGTGCATCAGATAAACCAGGGCCTGATCGGATAGCGCCAGTTTTGTCGCCGCCGCCCATTCATCGCTGCAGCAACGCCCGTCCAGCAAGGCTGCTTTGTCCGTGGCGTTCATGGGGATAGTTTCAGCCCCCTGTGCAACAGGCATCAGACTTAACAGCCCGCCACTCAGTAGCAGCCTTTTTGCAAGGTTTGCCATGAAGTTCCCTCTACGTGTCAGTTGATCAGCAACCAACGTGGTTGAACGCCGTCTTGAATGCAAACCCCTTGCGTTAGAGTGAAGGAAAATCGCGATACCTCACCATGTGACTGGTGTTGTGCCGACACTGGCTTGATTTAAACGGTGATGTTCGCCAATGGGTGGTTAGGTTGTAGCTGAAACTTTACGATTCGGCTTGTGCATCCTTATTGCCACCCGACGCGCCCCAAAAACTAAATGTTGTTAATTCACGTAAACCGACTAGTTTGATAGAAATAGTGCACTGCGTGAGGTTATAAATGCAACAGCCCAATGTTCGACAGTCGTTGAGCCATATCCGAAATGGCCACACCCTTTTTACAGCAGTGTTCGGCGTGCTAGTGCTGATCAGCCTGTTGATTGCGGGTTTTTATGATACCTGGCTGGAAGCACTCCTGTTTGGATTGCCCACCGCCGCGATCCCGATTGCGATGATGCGCACACAACCGGACCATCCTGCCACCCAGCATGCCGTCGCAATCGCCGTGATGCTGTTCAGCGCACTGCACATTCACCAGATGCAGGGACTGGTAGAAATGCATTTCGGCATCTTCGTATTGATGTCTTTTTTGAGTTATTACCGCAACTGGCACTTGTTCGCTACTGCAACCGCCGTGGTTGCCATTCATCACCTGTCATTTTTCTGGCTGCAGTCACAAGGCGTGGGGGTGTATGTGTTACAGGACAGTGGTCTGCTGTTTACGCTGATTTTGGTACATGCAGCGTATGCCGTTACCCAGGCAGGCATGTTGGCGACCATGGCCAGAAGCAATGCCGCTGAAGCCCGGGAGTCCGCCAGCTTTTTATCCGGCATTAATCAGGTGACTGCCGATCCGCGCAAAATCAACCTGAATGTGCGCATTGCGGATGTCGGCAACACCGAGACCATCCAGCGTTTTAATGAGCTGTTGGCCAGTTTCAGTGGACTGGTGACGCAGCTGCAACAGGTATCGCGCCAAATGGATGACAATGTCGAAGCCAACCGACGCTCTTCCCAGACACTGGTGGACAACAAAAAAACCAGTCATGCCGAAGTAACCCGTGTCGCTCAGGATGCAGCGCACATGTCGACCGGGATCCAGCAACTCACCACAGAGTCTGAGCAAGCCAACGACAGCGTGTCTGAAGTGCGTGAAAATGCCCGGCAGACGCTGTCTGCAATGCGGGAAACCCGCAATGACATCACCACGTTGAGTGAAAAACTGACCGTCACTAACGACAACATTGTGGCATTGGTGCAGGCCTGTGACAGTATTTCCGACGTGCTCGAAACGATTAAATCCATTGCCGACCAAACCAATCTGTTGGCCCTAAATGCAGCCATTGAGGCCGCCCGGGCCGGCGAACAAGGTCGCGGCTTTGCCGTGGTCGCCGATGAGGTACGCTCCTTAGCATCCCGTACCAAAGAAAGCACAGAAGTGATCACCGATATCATCGGCAACTTGCTAGACTCCTCCAAGCGCTCCAGCGAATCAATGCAGGATTGCCTGACCCTCAGTGCAACAACAACCGAGCGCGCCCAGCATGCCCAATCCTCGGTGGAAAGCATCGAAAACAATGTACAACGACTACACGCTTCCATTGTCGCGCTGACCAATGAGTTCCAGGAGCAAGCCAATCGCAGTGATCGGATTGCCCATGCCGCCGAAGAACTGCAGACCATTAACCATGCAGAAGGCGAACTGGTCACCACCATCAGTCAGGGGGCAGATACCTTACAAGCGCAGTCCGCGACCCTGAAGCAACAACTGGACAGGTTTGCCTGATGTGGCGCTATGTGATGGGATTTTCCGCCTGGGTGGCATTGTTTGTCGTTGGCTTGAACGTGGTGGCCAGCGACCGCTTACGGCCTTTCGATCCTGAGGAACAACTGTCGATGGCGAGCATCACGCCCGGCTTCGACCAACACATTGCACAAGGGTTTAGTCAACAGTTCGGCGACGTGCGGGGAACCTTGTTTCACCTGCAGACCGACAATTGCAACTGCAACAGCAGCAACCGGTCTCACCAAGGCTCACTGAACGCGTTGGTGGCCAACAAGGGATTCCGCTCAGTCGCCATAAGTCCCGAGCAGTTACCTGAAGCGGCCCATGCACTGACCGCCGCGCCCGCATTGATTGTGTTTGATCAACAAGGTGAGCTGGCCTACCTTGGCCCCTATGCCAGCGGTTTATCCTGTGGTACGGCCACCAGTCTGGTGGATACGCTGGTCAAACAAATTGCCGACAACCAGCACCTGGGCAGCGCGGTGATCACAGAAGCGCAGGGATGCTATTGCGCACTGCCATCAACGGTGATTTAGTCAGTTGTTAAAGGGGCGGTTTGTGCTAATCGTGGACGGTTGATGATTGTTTTAGTTAGGCCTGCTTCTGGGTGTTAGCGGGCATCGAGTTTTATCGACGAAGAATCGTCATCGGTCTACTCGACCGGCTGCAGTGTGCCCTTTGTCTGTACGGCGTTAAGCCTCTGCTCTGTCAAGGCCTGTGTAAATTTCATCGGTTTCCGGTTGGCGATACAGTCGTTCATTCAGCCATGCATAACGATTGCAGATTTTACTGTCTTCAGTGAGCGCGAGAATGAGCTGATTGAGGGCCATCCGGTTGCCAATCTGGACGAGACACAACAGCAAGGCCGGACGAAGAAAAGGTTTGTGGCACATCAACGGGCTTTTGACGCGAAGGTGCTGCTGACGAACCGGTGTCCTGTGCTCAGCATGATACGCCAACTACGTGCCGTGCCAAGAACACGCTCAAAATATGGCTATACTCTACAGGCACCGTCTACTGGCCTGGCGCGAATGTGCTGAGCTGTCTGATAAACACCATGACCTACCGTTGGCAGAGAATAGACAATGACAGAAAGTGAAATTGCGGCAGAACTGTATCGTCAAACCGCGTTCAGTTCTTCGATACTGGGCGGTTTTGCATTGACCTTCCTGAGTATCCTGATGACCCTTGTCGACTCCTCAGCGAAGGTGTTTTTGACCGCAATCGGCGCGTTGACCGTGGCAGTCGTTTTGCTACTGGTAGCGACCCTGGGCGCAACTTATATTCTCATAGGTGTACAACAATTGCAGTTGACCTATGCCTTTGAAGCATGGCCGACCTCACTGTACCGGACAAAGTGGATAGCCGAGTTGTCGTTTATGTTCGGTATCATCGCATTGATGACGGGGATTGGTTTGAGCGGTTACTCCAAAAGCCGAATGCTCGGCCATATTACGTTGTTTCCCGCCATCCTCGGAACCGTGTTGTTGGTGGTGATCTTCTCTACAGCGTAACTGACGCCGGGTTGGTTTCATCTGCCGGACAAAGCGCTGTCCAATCGTTAGTTTGGGCATTGAGGATGCCGGCCCTTTGGTACAGACGCTGCAGCGTGCCATCGCGGCGCAAATCGGCCAGGCCCTGCTCAATCCGCTGGGTCAGCCATACCCGATGGGCAGACCCCGGACTGATGGCGTAATGGGTTGACGAGGGAAACACCAGCTTGACGCCCTCGACCGGATACAGCGTCACGCCGTATTCCCGTTTCACCATGTCTGGCTGGTTGCCAAATGACAACGGCACGACGTCCGCCCGTCCGCGGGCAATCAATTCAAACATTTGTCCGTAGCGGTCCACATGCTTGCGCTGGAAACCGGCGCAACCCAGCGCTTGCCAATCGTACTGCCAATTGTGGTTAACCACCGCCAGCAGACTCGACCACTGCGCTGGCAACAGCGATGAATAAGCCTCAACATCACGTTCGCGGGTATACAATCCTTTGCTGAATTCCCCCTCTCGCAACAGCGGCGGACCGAGGGGCACATCATTGCTCTGCAGTTGCGAGCGCCAGACACCGAAGCCTGAAACGTCGATGCGCTGGGCTCTCAGCATTCGCACCAGTCTGTCTTCGACCGGAAAAGGCACCAGTTGTAGCGTCACTTCGCTGCTGTCATCCTGCGTGTCGGTTAACACATGGCACAGGATGGCATATTCGAGCAGCATCTGATTGTTGGTTTGTGCGGTTTGCTGTAACGAAGGACAGGGTGTGCCCGGCAACGACTGAATGGTCTGGATATGATCCTGGTACACACCCACCAGCAGGCGCTTGGCAGCGCCTTGTGCCCACGGCACTGCGAACAACAAACTCATCAGGTAGACAAGGACACATCGTCTGAATACCACTACGACACTCCTTTTTTATGCATGGAATAAGCATAACCCATTACGGCACAAACTACGATGTCCGTATTATCCTGCATTGCGTCGCTGGGCAATCAGTTGGATGTTTCGCGGGCTGATGTCACGGGCACAGAAGGTCTGCAAACGAACCTCGCAGCCGGCCTCCTGCAACGACAGGGCCAGATCCATGACCAGCCACATTTCCAGCGCCCGCCTGACACCATGGGCCGCCAGTTGCAGGCGCTGGACACGGGCATACCGTTGTTGACCTCGCTGCAGATAAGGCGTCAGATCCAGCCCGTCAGGCAGCAATATGCCCTTTGCACGGGCCAGCGTACGGATCACCCCTGCATCCCCCTGTTGAAGCACCGAGTAGGGTAACGACGGTGTCGGCAGGTATTCGTCACAGTTGCGCAGATCACGCTGCAACTCATCAAACGCCAACCGACAGGTTTGTAACGCCGCGACTTGTTTGGCTACCCGGGGCGCTGCGGTGACGGTTTCCTGCACCGCCAGGTGAACGTCTTCCGCCGATAACCCCAGATCGTTGCGTCGTCCCGCCGCCGATAGCGGTTGATAGGGTCCCTCCAGCCACTTGTGATAACAACAGGGGGCCAGTACCAACAGTGCGGCATCACTGTTCAACCAGCGTGTCAGTAAGGTACGGTGCAGATCACCACAGGCATGCAGGGCAACCACCGCATCCTCGGCGGAAAATGCCACCGGTTCAGCCAGTACATCACAGCAGGCAAAATGACTGTGTGACAGCCAACGGTTGGCCAATGCCTGTCCGGCTTCACACAATTGAGGATCTTTTTCGACAGCCAGCAATCCGTGCCCCTGCGCGGCAGCCAGGGTCCGGCCCAGATGGCCTTTACCGGCGCACCAGTCCACCACCCGGGCAGGTGCGGGAAGCGCAGGTACATGACTGGCAAAGGCGCGTAATTGGGTCCATTTTCGCCCGGGCACCCCAACACTCTGGTGCACCGGCACGTCCAGTAACTGGAAGGTATGAGGCAGTTGCAGACAATTCTGTAGCAGCGCCATGTCCGGCACATAAGTGGCCAGCCAGGTCATTAGGGCCTGTGGTTGGGATTCTAGCGCCGCGACCTCCTCATCGTTGAGGGCCAACAACCCCTGGTAAAGATCAGGATAATCCTCCTGCCAGGACGGCTGGCGGTGATAAAACGCCGCTTCGCGCCACAGCGGTGCCAGCCCTGCCAAAGTGGAAGAAAGCTGCTCAAAGGTTGAAGGGTGTACGTTGGTCACTGCGCGCCGGTCGTTTACTCAACAAGCCCACAATTATACGCCAATGTCGGCGCTCATCACCCCACAAAGGGTAAAAATTTGCCGGGCTCCCCGTTTAGGCTACATTTAAGGAAACTCATCAGTTGCGCGCAGGATTGTCACCCACCACACAAGGATTGCACTCGGTGAATGGCTCACGAATCTATTACATGCTGGCAGGGCTTGTCATCGGCTTGATGAGCAGTGTTGTTGCGGCTTATGAAGCCCCACAACGTCAGATCATTGCCGCCGCCGAACTGAGTGGTCTGTTCCACCATGCGCCAGACAACCCGCGCATCAACCAGGGTGTGTATTACACGGTTCTGCAACAGGCGCTAACAGACAGTGCCCTGAACGATCAATTTGAAATCATTATCATGCCCATGAAAAGGGCCAAGGCCGGGTTTATCAGCCGCGAATTCGCCTGTTACTCACCGGGCATGGATACCTTTGACGATCCCGTCGAGCGGGCACAACTGGGCGATGTGCTGGGCGGCATTACCTTTAACAGCGCCATTGTTCGGGTTGTTTCCCGAACCAGCGACGAGCTGGTCTACCGTGAAACGGATATCACCCGGCAGGATGTACTGAGCATGGTCAGAGGCACCCCCATGAGCCACGCCATGCGGCGTATGGCAGAAGCCGCTGGCCAGTTATTCAATGTTCGCAGCGAAACAGAGAACCTTAACATGCTGATCAACGGACGCGCCGATCACATCATGGTGTTTTACCCCGATGTCATTTTTGCCTACCGTTCACTGGGTATCGAACACCACTTTCCCTACGCGGCGTCGTTCAGTCCCTTGGTGATTGGCGATGGTTTGATTTGTCATTCAGCATTCGCCGACGCCTACGCATCACTGCAGTCGGTTTTAGAAACCTACCGCCGTGATGGCACCTTGCACCGTCTGCTGGGTGACTACTACCTGCTCGACAGCGAATACATGGAGATTCCTGCCGCCCACTAGCACACTGCACGCCAAATAGTGCTTGCGTCTGCCTTTGAATATCGATAAATTTTGTATACATTTTTATATTTGTATACATTTATGCAAAACGATCTGAGTCTTTCCGCCATCACTGCCGGTTTCATGGCGGTGGTGATCGGCTTTGCCAGCGCGATGGCTATCGTGTTTCAGGCCGCTTCTGCGGCCGGCG
Organism: Fluctibacter halophilus; assembly: GCF_020687825.1. Classification (GTDB taxonomy): domain Bacteria; phylum Pseudomonadota; class Gammaproteobacteria; order Enterobacterales; family Alteromonadaceae; genus Fluctibacter; species Fluctibacter halophilus. The sequence continues at coordinate 144,578 of NZ_JAJEWP010000007.1, read as the reverse complement.
CCACGGCGCAGGTGATGGCATCCTGGGTGTGGGCGCTGGGGATTGGTATGGGGGTTGGCAGCTTCGCCCTGTCGTGGGTTTACAAACGTCCGCTGATCATTGCCTGGTCAACCCCCGGCGCCGCCTTGCTGGCAGTCAGTCTTGGTGGCTACAGTCTGGCCCAGGCGACAGGCACCTTCGTGATGGTTGGCGTGATGTTGCTGGCCACCGGCCTGAGTGGCCTGTCCGATACGCTGACGCGCCGGATCCCACCGGCCCTGGGCGGCGCCATGCTGGCCGGTATCCTGCTGCAATTCGGCTTGAAAACCTTTTCTGCGATGGCAACGGCGCCCTGGATGGTTGGTGCAATGGTGGTTTGTTATATCGTCCTCAAGGGCTGGCGACCACGTCTGGCCATCGTCGGTGTGCTGGTGCTGGGCGTCTGCTGGACCCTTGTCGACGGTCGTCTCAGCGATGCCGAATGGGTCTGGGGATTAACCACACCGGTTTGGATCACACCGGAATTCAGTCTGCAGGCCTGGCTTGGTATTGCACTGCCCTTGTACATTGTCACCATGACCGCACAGAACCTGCCGGGAGTGACGGTGCTTAAAACCACCGGCTATGCCGATCAGCCGGTATCTCCACTGATCACCACCACCGGCGGTTTAACCACTCTGCTCGCACCGTTTGGCGGCTTTACCTTTAACCTGGCTGCCATCACAGCAGCCATCTGCACCAGCGAAGAAGCCCACCCGGACCCGGCCAAGCGCTATGTGGCAGGTTTGTCCGCCGGGGTCTTCAACGTACTGGCGGGATTGGGCGGTGTTACCGTGGTCAGTCTGTTCGCCGCCCTGCCGGTTGAAATGATTGCGGCGCTTGCAGGATTGGCGTTACTACCGGTGATCGGTCATGCGTTACATACCGCACTGCAAACACCGGACAGCCGGGATGCCGCCTTGATCACGTTTCTGATCACCGCCTCCGGGGTCAATTTTGCCGACATTGCAGCGCCGTTCTGGGGTATTGTTACCGGCATCATCGTTCAACTGTGGATGGAGAAGCAACGCCGCTATGTCAGCTAATCAGCCCGGTAGCTCCCTGTATAAAGCCTTCAAACAGGATATCCAGGCCGGTCGTTTACCGGTCGGTACACCGCTAAAACAAACCGAACTGGCGCAACGGTATGGCGTGAGCCGCATTCCGGTAAGGGATGCCATCAAGCAGTTAATGGCCGAGGGATGGCTGGCGCAACATGGCAAGCGCGGAGTGATGATCCCGCCGCTGGATCCTACCGAAGCCGAAGACCTGTACCTGATGCGCATGTACCTTGAGCCTCTGATCCTGACCCATGCCATCCCACACCTGAGCCATCAGACCCTGGGCCAGGCACAGGATCTGTTGCAGCAACTGGATGATACAACCCTCGATCCCCATCAACATGGCGCTTTGAACTGGTCTTTTCATGCCCTGTTGTATCAGGCCGCCCAACGTCCGGTGTTGTATCAGACCATCGCCGACCTGCATCGCCAGTGTGCCCGCTACATTGGCTATCAGTCGCTGACCCTCGACTATCTGCACACCAGTCAGGCAGAGCACCATGACTTACTTGACGCCATTCGTGACAAAAACACCCGACTGGCAAAAAGCATCCTTAAACAACACATCAGTGAAGCCGGTGAACAACTGGTCGCCTACCTGAGAGGCCTGTCAGACACCGTCGCTCAGCCCTGACCGGCGATGCCTTTGTGATCCTTGCTGAACAAGGACTGCAACTCTTCCCGACCGGCCTGACTGCGGGCAATCAGTGCTTGCATGTCCATTTGTTTGTCGAGGGTCTCTGCCAGCATTGCGGCATCATGTTCACGGAACACGCGGGTCATGGTTTCACTCTGACTGTCACTGAAGCCGTATTGTCGCAACACATGGTTGGCAGCTTCAACACTGCCATCAAACAGTTCACGGATCACGTCTCTGATCCCCAGTTCAGCGTAACGACGCACCGTCATACGATTGCGCGCCCGGGCAACGATGTGTACGTCTGGATAGTGCTGACGCACGATGTCGGCGATTTTTAATCCGATCCCTTCGTCGTCAACAGCAATCAACAGAATTTTCGCATGCTCAATCCCCGCGGTACGCAACAGATCCAACCGACTGGCATCGCCGAAAAACACTTTGTTGCCAAACTGACGCACGAATTCAATCTGCTGTGCGTCTTTGTCCAATGCGGTAAAGGGAATATGGTTGGCCGCCAGGATCCGTGCGGTGATCTGGCCAAAGCGGCCGAACCCGGCGATCAGTACCCTCGGCTCATCCGTGTCTCGCTGACTGTCGTATACCGGCGGGCAGTCACGGCTGTTAAACCACTGGCTGTAAAGGATCACCAATGGCGATGTCAGGGCCATCGACAGACCAACCACCAGCGTGATCTGGTTCGCAATCAGCGGCGCAATCAGTCCATCACTGCTGGCCTGGGCCATCACCACAAATGCGAATTCACCGCCCTGGGATAACATCAATGCCACACGCATCGCATCACTGCCGTCAATCCGGTTGGCGCGCAAAATGGCGAAAATGATCGCGGTCTTGATCAGCACCAATAGCACTGCGGCACCGACAATCAACACCGGTTGCGCCCACAACAGCGCCAGGTCGATGTTCATGCCAATGGCAATAAAAAACAGCCCCAACAGCAACCCTTTGAACGGTTCGATTTCCGTTTCAAGCTGGTGCTTAAAGCTTGAATTGGCCAGTAACATTCCGGCCACAAAGGCTCCCAGACCGGCTGACAGACCGGCCTTGGCCATCCCCAGTGAAGTGGACAACACGATAAGCAACGCAGCTGCCGTCATGATCTCTGCGCTGCCATAGCGGGAAATGATGCGTAAAAAGGGATTTAGCAGGTAACGGCCAATCAACAAGACCGCAATGATGGCCAGCCCCCCTACCCAAATCGGTGCTGCGTCGTCGGCAGCTGCGGGCGCAAGGCTGCTGACTAACAGTAAAATCGGAATGACCGCCAGATCCTGCATCAACAATATAGCGAAGCCACTCTGCCCCGGTGGTGCCCGTAAAATGCCCTGCTCCGACATCAGCTGAATCGCGAACGCCGTTGACGACAACGCGATGGCCAGACCCACCACCACCGCGGTCTGCCAGGGCCAGCCCATCCACCAGCCGGCCAACGCCGCCAACACGGTGGCACTGATCAGCAGCTGACTGCCGCCGGTCAACAGGATCCTGTCCCGAAGCTGCCACAACTTTTGCGGCTCCAGCTCCAGTCCAATCACAAACAATAACAGCACCACACCGAGCTCCGCCACGTGCAGAATCGTGTTGGGATCGGTGACCCAGTTCAGCAACGAAGGGCCGATCACCACACCGGCAATCAAATAGCCGAGAATCGCCCCGAGTCGAAATTTTTTAAACACCGGCACGGCGATCACCGCCGCCGCCAGAAACACCATCGCTGTTTCCATGACCCACTCTCACATATTCTCAATGATTATAGAATTAGCGCTTGTTATTCGAATTGCAACCAACGATGAACCAAATACGTCAAATCTGTCTATTTTTTATACAGAGCAGATTCGTTGCTATAATTTTTTTACCCACGCAAATTGATGCGTGAGCGGCGCGAAGGCGTCCCGTACCAAGGAGTGCCACCATGTTGAGACATTATTACATCAGTGATGATCTTGCCGATTTGAAAGTGATTGAAAGCGAATTAGAAGGAAAAGGGTTAACCACCCCCCAACTCCACATCCTCAGTGAGGCGGATGCCGACGTTGAGCGATACCACCTCAATGCCATTGAATCGGTGTTGAAAAAAGACGTTGTCCACTCCACCGAAGTGGGCGCTGTGATTGGTCTGCTCTCGGCAGCGCTGGTGCTCAGTGTTGCGTACCTGTTCGAGTGGCACCTGTCACCGGTAGGCTGGGTGCCGTTTGGATTTCTGGCAGTGGTACTGCTGGGTTTTTGTACCTGGGAAGGTGGCCTGATTGGTATTCAACTGCCCAATTATCAGTTCAAGCGCTTTCAGAAGCTGTTGCGTGAAGGCTACCACGTGTTTTTTGTCGACGTCGAAGAAAGCCAGCAGGATGCACTGCATGACGTTGTCGAACAACATCCCCGGTTACGCCTGGCGGGCACCGGTGAAGCCAGACCCTTATGGGTCGTTCGCGGACAGGATCGCTTCCGGGAATTTATGAAGACGATGCCGTAGACCCGTCTTCATTAACACTGAGTGATTGTAGTTCACACCAGTCCCGGCAGCCTTTGAGCAGATGACGCAGTAATTGTTCAAGGGCTTTGCTGAACCCGATCACCACCGTCATGTCCGTGACGGTGATCGTGTTGTCAGCGCCGAACTGATACTGACGTACCACAAAAGCGTCATGACGCTGTGCGATCTGCCCGTCCAGCCGCTCCAGGGTCGCTCGCCAGTCAGCCGCGGGTGGCATCTGTCGGGCTGACTGCGCAAGCGCTTCCAGTACCGACAATTCCTGTTCCAGGCGCTGTTCCAATTCTCCTTTCAATAGCGCCGTTGTCACCCCTTCCATGTGCTCCTGCTCATCCTGCAGGTCTTCCAGTGCCTGCAGCGCATACTGCAGGGCTCTGACACCGTGGAGCAATTGCAGTGGCCCTTCACTGTGATGGTTTGCCGTGCTGGCCGCGACCAGAAACTGGGTCATCTCCGCACAACCCTGCTGGGCAACTTGCGCCTTGGCGCGGGTGCTCTGCACGTCAACCGGCCAGGATGGTTCAGTTAGCGCCCGTTGCGGCGGTGGATACAGTCGTGACTCAATGCTGGATAGCACGCGCTGAAACAAGATCTGAAACTGACGCAGTGCTGCCACCTGACCGATCGGGTCCCACCGCGCGGGCACATCGGCGAGGAAAGCGCAGGTCGGCTCTGCAACGTGCACAAACCATTGCTCCAATCGTCGTGCCAATGGTTTCAGCAACGGCATCATCACTAAGACGCCAATCAGGTTGAACAAGCTATGGAAAAACACCAGGCTGTAGAGTGGATCTGACATGCCAAACCAGGCCAGCAGATCGGGAAGGAACGGTAGCAACAATGCGTAGGCCAGCACCGCAGTAAACACATTGAACACCAGATGGGCCATGGCGACACGCTTTTTATTGGCCGTGCCCGTCATACCACCCAGAAGCAAGGTTGAGGTCGTGCCCAGATCGGCACCGACAATGATTGCCGCAGCCATCGGTAACGAAATCACGTCATGGCTCAGCGCATTCAATGTGATCAGCATGGTCGCGGAGCTGGACTGAATAATGGCGGCAAACACACAGCCGATCACCAACAGCAACCACAACGGCGCATCAGCAAACATGCCCGGGTCGAACCGCTCACTGAGCACGGCGACACTGTCTTTCATCACGTCCAGGCCGAACAACAGCAGGCCCAGCGCGAACGCCAGTTGACCGGCGGCCTTACGGCGGCCATGACCGGTATTGCTGACCATCACCAGTCCACCCAGCCCCATCAACGGAATACTGGCCACCGACAACGACAGCTTGAAGCCCAATATCGTGACCAGCCAGCCGGTCATGGTGGTGCCGAGGTTGGCACCGAGCATCATGCCGATGGCGTTGTACAAAGGAAGGAGACCGCTGCCCACCATGGCCAGCACCATCAGGCCAACCATTGAGCTGCTTTGCAGGATCGCGGTGGAAAATCCACCGCTCAATACCGAACCCACCGGGGAATGGGTGGTCCGTTGCAGCAGGTTGCGCATGCCTTTCCCGCTCAGACGCTGTAACGCCTGTTCCAGGGTCTGCATGGCAATCAGAAAAATGCCAATGCCTGCAAAAAAGCCCAACCAACTCATGTCGTTTGCTACTCCGTGAACGGTCCCTATGTCACCGGCTGGCCGATAATTCGCAGCAGGTATCTGCTGCACTATAGCGTATTGTTAACGTAATCCCAGTTCGACATCACGAATGATGTAGTTGCCGCTGTAGATCGGGTGAGGTTCGCCACTGGTATCGATGGCAAAGTAGGCTTGTTCCTCTTCACTCAGGCCCTGATAGCCACCAATCACCTGATACAACCAGGCTTCCGGGTCAAATTCAAGGCTGTGCTGGGTATGATAATCCAGTGCTGTCATACGCTGGCCGGTATCGATAACATGACAGAAGTAATTTTCCACCGCTTGTTTGAGGGCGTCATCGGTCATATCAACCGCGCCCTGCGCCTCAACCTGAATGTGCTGCGCCGCACGCTCCGGCTGGGCCGACGTGTTACGGTGGATGACGGTCAGATCCGCCACCAGTTGTTGCAGCACATCTTCATGTTCAACCCGCGAGACATCGACACTGGCCGGCGCCAACAGGCTGTCGGCCTGGTTGAACAACATCGGCACCTGGGTCAGGTTGGCATAATTGCCGGGGGTGAAATCGGGCTGTTGCTCCATGTGCAGCAAAAAGCCTTTCAGCAATCGGGTGCGGCCACGGAACTCACGGAAACGGCCGAGCAGTTCCAACAGTCGGGCCTGCACAATCGCCAGCTCCTGGGTCACCCGCGAGAAGCACTGTTGCAGGGTGACCACCAACAAATGGCGCAGTTCACGGTTGCTGCCCGCCAGCTCGCTAAGCTCATCAAAGCGGAACAATTCGAGCTGTTTGAGCATTTCCGACACCTGGCGCTGGGCCAGTTCATTCTCACGGATCTTGGCATCGATGGACGCCACATAGCCGAACTCATTGTTGATCCGGCCGAATAACACCCGCACGTTGTTAGTGAGGTTCTCGGTCAGACTGTACACATGCTCGGTGACATCGTTGAGGTGCGCATCGGCTTCGGCAAAGCGCCCGTGAGTGAGGGCTTCTTTGTAGTGAGCCGCCAGGGTCGTCAGGCTGGCCAACGCAGAGCCGATGTTGGCATCGACCTGGCGGTTACGTTCATCCTGCAAACTGCCTTCGAGCAGACTGCGCACGGCATTTTTGAGACGCAATTCGCTGCTGTCTTCGGGACGCCACAGAATGCCCAGCTGGATCAGGTTGTCGATAACCCCCGGTTTGTGCTGCTTTTCGTTCAGTGAGCCTGACAGGTACACCTGCATGATCAAATCGGCATGGCGACTCAGCGCGTTGAGCAGTTTAACCCCGGACTGATGAAGGTTGTTGTTCATACGATCCCCTAGATCAGGCTGCCCTGTTGAACCGCTTGCTCGGCCTGTTCGGCCAGCGACAAGCCTTCGGTTTCGTCAATGAAACGCAACACTTCGTACAGATATTCGACCTTGCCGGTGGCAATGTAGATTTGCTTGTCCTGGTTAGGCTTGAGCAGATATCCCAGCTCGGTCAGACGTTTAAACACCTGCTTCAGTTGGCCTTCCAGTTGGGTACTGGTTGATCCAAACATCCGGTAGCGGGCAATCTTGGCCAGTTGCTCTGCGTAGGCTGGGGTGTCTTCCAACGTGGTCTGCAATTCACCGAGACGGATGGCACTGCCCTGGGTCACCGGCACATCGGCACCATTGGCCTGCTGAACCAGCAACAGCCACTCCACCAACGGCATCAGGTTGGCGGTAATGTCCTGAAACTGCTGCGACAACACTTTACGCTCGGCGTCGCCCAGGGTCTGGTAAGCGGCATAGAACACGTCTCCGTCGGCCGCCTTGGCCAGCGTACGGTTAAGCACATTCAGGTGGCTTTCCAGCGCCTCGGCGTTACCTCCGGTTTTGAGGAACCGCCAGGCATCTTCATCGCTGACCTGACAGATAAACTTGCCTCCCAGCAGGGCTTCCAGCACACGGCCTTGTTCACTGATCATATGCTGACCTCCTCATTGGCTTGTTCCTGACGCTGTTGCAGACGGGCTTTAATCGCACTGACTTTGGGTTGCACCACCTGCAGTTTGCGGGTGGTTTTGTCGATCAGGTAGCGGTTGTCAAACAGGGTCAACACCTCAGACTCAGGGTTCGGGAACGCCCCGACCACACTGATGTTATTGTTCTGACAGGCATCAAAAATCTTTTTGATGTTGCTCTGGTGCAAGGTCCCCAGCTCATCAATTGGCCAGTGCACGGTGGCATCCGCCTCTCCCCGTAACAAGCGGGTAAACGCAAGCAGGAACTTACACAAGATCAGGTAGGCCATGCCGTGACTGGAAGACTCGTTAAGCTGGCGGTCGGTGCGGATCACCAGGTTGGAGGCGCCCTCCTTAATGTGCAGCTCGATGTCGAGCAGACGACTGATGCCGCCACTGAGCGCCGCTCTGCCGAGGATGTCCAATACCCGACGCATGCTTTGTCCGTATTCATCATCCGGCAGTTCCACCGCCCCACTGTCCATCCAGGTCTTGTAGTGCTGGTTAAACGCTGCCAACTCGGGCCAGAACTCCAGTTCGCTGATCCGCGAGCGGATCTTAACCGCCGAATCGGATACCCCTTCCAGAAACAGCTCTTCTTCCACTTCCTGGGAAATCCGTCGGCTCTGTCCGGCAATACGTTTATCGATGTCTTCCAGTACGTGATAATACTGAGTCAGGTCCGCACCGAAGATACGCCCCTGCTCACGCAAGCCGTTGAGTTTCTGCGGTACGATCACATTCAGTAGCTGGGCCAGGTGGCTGACCATGCGGCGGTGATCGATGCCACGGATCCCCTGCTCGCTGATCACGGCGCATTCATCGCGGGCCCGCTCCCAGGTATCCGACAAGCCGGTACCGGCCTGGGCAGCAATCAGCTGATCAAAATGTTCCACATAGGCTTTCACATCACCGAGCAGGCGCTCCCGCTGTTGCAACAACGCCTGACCTTCAGAAATACGCTGGGCAATGTTGACCGTATCGGCACCGCGCTCGGCAGCCATTTCAGCCTCGGGCAGGGTCAGTTTAGCCACCGCTCGCTGGATGTTCTGCACATCAACCTGCTGCTCTTTGGCCTGCTTGAGGGCCTGCTCAGTCTCACTCTGCTGGGCTTTATGGCTGTCGCGCTGTTGCTTGTACTGGGCATCCTGCTTTTGCAGCTCACGTTCGGCGTGGGTTGCGGCTTTGCGGGCCTTGGCCAGGCCCTGCTGCCAGGTCACCTTGTGGCCGGTAAAGACCGTTTCGTACCAGCGTTCGTAGTCTTTGACCTTGTTGCGGTTGCTGTCGGTGTACTGAATATCCTGCTTTAACTGCTTAATCTGTTTTTGCAGTTCGCCGATTTCATCAACGTCAACGCCACGGTTATCCAGTTCGTTGGCCAGCCATTGCTCGGTCTGTTTGCGATCCGCTGCGGCATTGTCTTTGACCTTGCGAATGTGGCTATCAACCTGCTGCAGTTGCTCTTCGGTATCACCGATCAGTTGCTGCCAATGAAATTGGTGTTCGGTCTGGGCTTCACGCAGCTGATCCTGCAGCTCCTGCAATGCTTCGCTGTGCTGAGCCTGCAGCTTGTCCTGCTGGCGTTCGTTTTCAGCCAGACGCTTTTTATTCTGTTGCTTACGTTCGGACAGGGCCTGGGCGTATTCACGCTGGACCTGATCTTTGTCTTGCTGGGCCCGCTTACGGTTGGCTTCGGCGGTACGTACTTCACTTTCCGCTTTGGCCTGCACCAATTCCTGATTGCGCACCCCTTCACTGGCCTGGGCCAGCGCAAGCTCTGCATCATTCTGGGCTTCCAGTCGCTCAGCCAGTATCTGTTGAGCCTCATGGAGGCGGGTTTGCAACGCCTTCTCATCGGCGGCATAGGCGGGCGTATCAAGATTATCCAGGTGCAGAGAAACCCCTAGCAGGGCATCGTTGCCGTCGGCCGCCGCAGGCTTGAGATCAACGCGATTGAGCAACTCAGGACGAATGACTTTACCAAGACGACTTTCCCAGCCGGGGATCTCCTTACGCAGAAACTCCAGCAGGCTACCTTCACCGGGGTACAGCAATGCTTCCACATCGCTGACCACCTGTTGCTGTTGCTGATAGGCGCGACGGGCTTTTTCAAGCTCCGATGTTGCGCGGTCGCGCTGCTGCACCGCCTGTTGATAACCCTGCTGTACCTTGCGCAGGTTGTCACGGGCCGCGTCCTCTGCAGTGCTGGCTTCTTTAATGCTGGCATCGAGCAAGTCCAGCTGGCTTTGTTCAAACTCTGAGTAACCGGCGTTTTTGATCGCCGCATTGACCTGCGCCTGTTCGATTTTCAGATCATTCAGTTGCTGGCGGAATTCGCCTTCCAAGCCTTCACGTTGCTGTTGGTGTTCGTCTTTGATGTCCTGCAGTTTTGACTGGGATTCCGCCTGCTGCTCTGCACGTTTATCCTGCAGGGCTTGTTTCTGCTCACCCAGACCGTCCATCTCAGCCGCCACTTTGTCGGCAATTTCGGCCAAACGTTTGTTGTAGGCTGACTCAATGTCCTGATGCTTCTCGGTTAGCAGGCTGTAACGGGTGCTGGCCATATCCAGCTCACTCTGCCATTGGGGTAAGCGTTGTACATTGGCCTGCAGGGTATCGATATCCTGAGCCTGCCAGCGCTCAAACTCCTGCTCGACCTGATCCAGGTCTTTTTCAAACTTTTCGCTGTCAGCCCGTGCCGATGACAACTGTTGATTGAGGCTGTCACGCAGCTCGCTCCACTGTTGTTCGTGTTGCTTGCTGGCCATGATCACATCATCCAACACCCGCTCGTGCTCAGTGATACTGGCGCTGAGGTGACTGATGTCGAAACTGAACTGTTGCTTTAACTGGGCCAGACGCTGATCAGACACCGTCAGTTCATGATCAGCCTGCTCCAGCTTGGCAAACTCGGGGCGAATCGCATCAAACTCTTTGATCAGGTGACATTCACGGATCCAGTCTTCGACCCGATTGCGGCTCAGGTTGGAACTCGGTGGCTGCACGCCGTCCTCTTCCAGAATGGCGGCAATCATGGCCTTGATGGTTTCCATTTTGCCTTCTTTGGAATGCACCGCCTTGGCCAGTTTCTCAATGTGGCGCAGGTGGTGCTTCTGATCACACAAGCTGAAAATCCGCGCATAGCCCAGTAATTCGCGACTGTTGGCACTGCTGTTGAGCACCATCCGATCATTTTGCAGTACCGCCCGGTATTCCTTGGTGTTCAGCAGGTTGGTAACCAACACATTGTTGCGCTTGAGGGCGCGGGCCAGTTCATTCATGGTCACGCTGGCATGGCTACCGTCCTTTTTCGGGTACAGGTAGTCTTCAATCTCAAACGGTTTACCGATAAAACGGTAGTTGACCCCGTTACCACTGGAGGCCAGTACTACCTGGCACAGATCGTCTTCGTTGCGGGCAAACTCATAAATAATGAAACTGGACTCGCGGGGCAGATACCACTTTTCAAAGCTGTCCCGGGTTGCGGGGACTACCCGACTGGGATATTCACCATAAAACACCGGGATCAGGCGCTGTAAGGTGGTTTTCCCTGACGCATTGGTACCGCAGATATTGGTGTGGCCATTGAGTTTGAGTTCCACCACACCGGGCAAGTGGGTGTCTATCAGAATGATACGATGTAAACCGGGCATAGACGTCCTAATCGTTATTATTGCTATGCGAAGCGCGGGCGCAATCGGGCGCCGGCAAACTGCAAAAAGTTTTCGAAAACAGCCACGATTTTAGCGGGATTCGGCGATGATGTGTAGCATCCTGTGGCCTTGTCCGGCAGGGATTTGTAAGTCGTTGATTCAGAGTCAAAGTTTGCCCGATGTAAGGCGTAAACAATGCGCATTAAACTGGCAATAATGGCATTGTTGGTCAACAATTGTACAAGACCTTTGTCCATGCAGGAGTCAACATGGAAGCGCACATGATACGCAGTGCTTTCGAACGTGTTGAAGCGACACGTTACGAGGGTGTGCAACTCATTCAGCAACCGGTCAAACTGCAACGGGATCCGTCGTTGAGTGAGGAAGAGCTTGCTAAGTTGGACGATGCCACCGGCCAGGCCAGCCAGAAGCGCTATTGCCCGGTGTTATTGGCCGATTTGCCCGAATATCCCACGGTCTTTTTGCTCAACCGCATTCAACATCGCCTCAAGCTGCCCTTGTGCTGGGTGGACTGCCCGGCCTTTGCCCGTGGTTATCAGGATGATCGCCTGCGCACCCTTGCGCGGCTGTTGGCCGATGCCCAGGCCGCCAACTGGCTGGTGGTCTTGACCGAGGCCCAGGCCTTGTTTGAGCACCTGGGTGCCCAGAATGATGATCCACTGGAGCGAAGCCTCGGTTACCTTGAACAGAGCCGCGGCATGATCGTGATCCACTCGGCGCCGGGCAATGTACTGGCGCGACTGGAAACCCGCCTGCCGCTGAGAATCCCCACCCGTAGCAGCGCTTAGCGTCCCCCTGGGGCCAGACCTGGGTTCTCAAGCTTGCCAAGCACTTCCCGGTTAGCAAGCGCCAACTGACAACCTTGTCCGGTAAACTTGTAGCCCTCACTGCAGTCGACTTGCCACTGGCGCAATAAATACCCCGCCAACGCCGCGCGGCACTGCACCGTCAGCTTGCCGTCATGCATGTCGTAATCCAGTGCGATGGCTTCCGGGTGAGTAATGGACGGATGGGGGATCATGATCAGATCCACCATTGCGTGCCAGGCATCATCATGACCTCGTCCTTCATGGGCTTTGATGTCATTGCTGAACACCGACACCGCGGTAAAACGGGTACAGACAAAATCGCGGAAGCCACCATTGGCACGGTCAAAGGCGCGCACATGCCAACGGTGGCCATTGTTGACTATGGCATGAGGCACAAGAACTCTCTGGGACGCACCGGAGCTCAGAGACACGTAGTCACAGCGCACTGCCTGCTGAAGGTGACTGGCACGCATCAATGCCGCAATAATGTCTGGTTTGGGATGGATCAAGCGCACCGCATCCATGCACTGCTCGGAGGGCTGTACTCGGGTCGACAGGCCATTGCCAAACCCACGGCTCAGTGACGTCAGGATCACTTCCGGGTCGTGTTTGAACAGGGGCTTGAAGGCATCGGTTCTGACGTATTGCTTGCTCTGGTGTTGCAACACCAGGTTGTTTTCGGCCAGGGTCTTGTAGGTGGCAAAATCGCGGGTGCAGGCTGCCAGGCCGGTAGCGAACCGGTCAACCAGGTCCTGACGACTGACATGGCCGAAATACTGTAAGCTGAAATCAATGAACGCCAGGCGCTCCCGCTGAGCATGGTTCATACCGGCAATTTGCATGATCATTTCCGTTGCATGGTCAAAAACGCAGGTTAACGTGTCCCTGACAACGGTACAATCATTTTGATGACATCATATGAAGGTGCAGTTCGTCATTGGCTGCCCCGTTTCGACTATTCACTATAAAGAAAACGCTATTCATCACATCCTGCTGCCCCATCTGCGCCAGCTCAGTAAAATGTGCTATTCAATAACCGCAGCACATGAGGTTTCATCGTGACGAAAACCGCCTTCTTCATTGCCTTGTTCTGTATTCTCCCCTTTCAATCCAATATGGCAAGCACGCGGGTCAGCAAAGATACTGGGCCATTGCAGGCCGAGGATCTGTACAAACGCTACGCACAGATTAAGGGCGTGAAACGTAAAATAACTCCCCGTACGGATGACAATCAGCTTCGATACGTCGACATTCTGGTGCTGTACACCGCTGAGCTGGCGTCTTCGACAAGCCGTGAAACGCTGCAATCTTACCTTGAGATCCAAACAGGGTTTGCCAATCTGGCACTGGAAAATCATGGTATCCCATTGCGTCGGCGGATTGTTGCAGTGGAACCTTTGCTTTTTGAAGATAATGGTGATCCGAGTCTGCAAGGGTTTTATCAGCGGGTACTAAGCGACACACAACGATATGATCAGATGGAACGATTCTCTGCAGACAGCCTTCTAGTCTTGCGCGCTCGCCAGGGTGGCAGCTATTGCGGTTGGGCTTCTATTCAAGGAACCGTCGCCGTGATGGAATACGGCGCGGGCTGTTTTGTTTCGTCTCTCGCAGCCCATGAATGGGGCCATAACGACGGCATGGAACATGATCGGGACAAAGCCAACTATCCACTGACCAACTACAGTTACGCCTGGCAGTGCGCGGGCCACGGAACAATCATGAATGAATCGGTGGACCGAACAACAAGACACCCCCTGTATTCTTCTCCTGACATAGTTATTGAGGGCGATCCTTGTGGTATTGCTGAACAAGCCGACAACGCACGACTTTTACGCGAGCATATGGCCCTGGCTCAGGAGCATGCACGTCTCGATTACGCCCATTGGCGTGAAATGCCGATTTACGGTGAGGTCGCCATCACATCCCATATCGATAGCGTAGAACAGGCAGAGGAAGGCCTTGACCTTTACCTGACCATTGAGCGTAGTGGTGATATCTCTCAAGCAACCAGTGTCGAATTCTACACCCGCTCCATGACGGCAACTGCAGGTGAGGATTTTTTGCCACTGACGACACGTGTTACATTTGATGCTGGCGTACAGCAGCAGAGCGTCACGGTGCACATAGTGGATGATGCCGAGGGAGAAGACACTGAAACCTTCGAAGTAGGGATTAGATACCCTGAGAACCTGACGATCACCAGTGTCCCGATACAGGTATCGTTGACATCCGCGGAGATAAACCTCGGCCAAGTCAGTTTTGAACAAGCCTCCATAAGCGTAGCTGAAACCGTCAGTACGATCTCGATACCGGTAATACGTCTAAACAGCCAACAAGGTGAGCTAGTGGTTGATTACTTCACTGAAAACGGCAATGCCACCGCAGGTACTGACTATGCTTCTGTTTCAGGCCAGTTAGTGTTTTCAGAAGGTGATGACATACAGACCATTACTGTGCCGATCATGAATAACAACCGCATAGACGGCGACAGACGTTTCACGGTTAATCTGCGCGGGGATCAGATTGGCGAATTTGGGCAGATAACAGTCAACATCCGCGACGATGACAAGGCGTCGTCATCCGGTGGTGGCAGTATGTTACTGCTAAACCTGTGGCTGTTACTGATGATTTGGCGGCGAAGATACCTTACTGCATAATCGTCGACAACGCCTCTACCGCATATTGATCAGCGTCATAGTCACTTAAAAAGTCCGGATCCAATGCCAGGGCCTGGGCAAAGGTTGCTTGGGCTGCCGCCTGCTTTCCCTGAGCAAGAAAGGCATAGGCTTTACTGTCGTAGGCTTGGGGTGCATTGGGAAACAATGCAATGAGCGCGTCAAACAACCCCATCGCATCTTGCCATTGGTGGTGTTCAAGCAATGCCATGCCGGCTTCATTGATGGCGCGGCCGATAAACCGGGTAAAGCCGGCATCCGTGTAGGCCTGCTGTATAGCCTCTGCGGTATTGTTTTCGCGGTGTTGCTGATAAACCTGATAAACAAAATGTTTTGCCGGCAAGCGAACCGGATCATATCTGCCTTGGCGGAGTTGCTGCAGGATGCGAGAAGATATCCGTTCGGCGACCAGCTCATCCGTGTTGGCCAGCACGACCACCTGATAATCGGCGGCGAGGTCCAATTCCACTGCTGCACTGATCCCGGTGCCACCGCCAAACCCGGCAAAATGAGATGGCTGCGCACCAAACACCGCTTTAAACGCGTCGGATTCGCGGTTGACCAACCCATCGGTGTAAAACAGTGCGCGGTAAAACTGCAACACATCTCTGGTGGTCGATTCAATGCCACCGTCCGGTCCGGGCACCTCATAAAGACGACTTTTCTCCAGAGATTGAAACAGCGTGAAATGATAGCGTTGTGATTGACACGACGACGCAGGTTCGGGAGAAACCGAAGTCCGGGCCATCCCCAGTGGGGTAAAAATGTTATTGCGCAACAAATCGGCAAACCTTTGTCCGGTAACGTTTTCAAGCATTGCACCGAGCAGAATGTAGCCATAGTTGCTGTAACGGTATTCACTGTCCGGTTCAAACAGCAGCGGTCGGTCCCGAAGCAGCGCGATTTTCTTTTCCAGCGTGTCGTATGCCAGTGGGTCAGCCATGTATTGAGGCGTGAAAATGTCGCCAAATCCGGCCCGATGCATCAACAACTGCTGCACCGTTACCTTATTTGCAATGTCAGGTGCAATCCCCAGCTTAAACCGGGCAATCGGTGTATTGAGCTGCAACTTGCCCTTTTCAATCTGCTGCAACACAAGCACCGCGGTAAAGTGTTTGGCAATGGAGCCGAGGTTAAATCGGGTACAGGGTTGATTGGCGGTGCAGTTTTCACGATCCGACAGTCCGTAGCTTTGTTGGAAAAGTACCTGTCCCTGATGCGCCACCAGCACATTACCCGAAAACCATCCCCGCTCAACGTACTCGCCGACAATCTGTTCAGTCACCGCCGACAACGAAATGCCGCCGCTTGGCGTGGGTGACGTGGACGATGGGGCGACGTCGGCCGCCTGTGCAGAAACCGACAGGGTCAACAGGGCGATGCCCAGTCCACCGTAGATAATGTGCCTAACAGGCATTTCCAGCCTCCTTGCAGTATGACTACCCAAGTCGTGAACGAGCGATAAAGGCAGCGGTCAGTGACAACAGAACCACCACCAGCGCGACAAAAACAGCCAGCTCCATGCCCAACACTTGTTTACTCAAATTACCCGATTGCACCGATCCGCCATACTCCCCAGACATGGCGTGAGCAACCAGTACGCCTCCCATAATACACGTCGACAGTGTGGCGGCCATGGCAATAGCCTGACGATGCCAGGTTAGCCACAGTGCAACGATGCCAAGGGCGCAGTGGGTAAACAACTGCCAGACTTCGTGAAACCGCGCATGGGGCGGCCAGGTCTGATTGAACACGTGGGATTGGTTTGTTTCCAGATAAGGGATCACAACGAGGTAGAAAAATACACCAATGGTGATCATCACTTTGCTGCTTAGCGGGGCTTTCATCGTTAACTTCTCCTGGCGCGGACACACAGGAGCACAGCACCTGCTTCGCACACGTTTTTCCAATGTTTGAAAGGTTGGCGTTTCACGACGACTGATCAGACATCAGCGACGCAAAGGCATCCGTTGTAGCGTCACTGTTGAGCAGACGCACATGGCCAAAGCCACGACTGACTATCAGCGTTGCGTTGGGCAGGGCTTGTTCCAGCGCCCGCGCGTCCGCTATCGGAATTTGTGGATCGTCCTCATCATGCAATAAGGTCACCGGTACACTAATGTTGCTCGCCAGCGACTCAATGTCCAGCTGTTCATGACGTAAACCGACGATGTCTTGCACCTGCGCTGAGAAGCATCGGGTGGCCTGATTTCCGAGCTTCAACAAGGCTGCAAAGCGGGTAACAATGTTTTCAAATGACGCCGGGCCACTGATCAATACCAGCTGTTTAGCAATTGCATCCTTAGATGCCGAATAGGCCAACGCACCAGCCCCCATTGAATGACCCACCGCAATATCAAACAAGCCCGGTACCGTGTGGATAGCTTCTTCGATAGCACGGATAAACCAGCCAGGGTTTGATTGTGAATATGACGAGGGCCCGTAACCGCGGGGCTGCAAACCATATACCGTATACCCCTCAGCCCGGGCACAATGAAACAGCCGTTCAAACTGATCCAACGTGCCGTTCCATCCATGCAGCAGCAGTATTGATTTACCATTGTTTCCCGCCCAGCGCAGCAAGTATCCGTGACTGGGTAAGGTAGTGATTTGATCCGGTTGTGGCACCTTGATAAAGGGGAAGCCACGCCTGCGCACGGTGAACATCAGTGCCAACGCTTTGGCCGCCGCACGCTGCGGTGCTATTCGACCGAACAGCGAAAAATAGACTTGATAACAATACGCAATCACTGCATTCATGGTCTTCTCCACTTGGGTGTACCGAGAGCTAGGTGATGGCTAGACATACGATTAGAGCGTTCCACTTAGCCAACGAATAACATTGGTGGCAAAACGCGCATTCTCTTCCGCACCTTCAGAACTAAACCCTACGTGACGTTGCTCAAAACGCTTACCATCAACGATCCTAGCTTCGAAAACCTGATCAGTGAACATTGCAGCCTCACCAAACACAGCAACTCTTCCACGACCGACGTCAAGTACTGCCCCTTGACTGAATCCACCCACCACAAGCTCAATGGTATCCTCTGGTGCATCATGGGGATCAGCTGGCATTGTTGCCTTTGCATGCTCACTCAATGACAACAGGATCTGAGCATTGGGCGGCGCTAAAATTGCGCTTCCCGTAAACACTCGTATGGTTTTTATCGGCGCATAAGCAGCGCTTCCTTGCTGAATGGCGTGACGAGTAAGATTGCCTCTTTGAACACTGAAAATCTGCTTCGGATTAGAGTCGTCACGGACATATCCGTCAACATAAAAGAAACCAAACGAGGAAGCCAATGATTGGGCTGCGCGGGGAAACGGAAAGTGATCGGCAATCAACAACAATGCGCCGCCTTGCTTCACCCAATGGTTAACCGCTTCAATTTCCCCACGGTCGAAAGCCTCAGCCGTGGGTAAAGCCCAGTTTTCTACATCACTGACGTGAAGAGCATTCGCAACAACCAACACGTCAATATTCCGCAATGCCGCGGGACTGAATTTCTGGGTATTTTTGACCACCTCATAGCCATGCTGTTCAAGCACCTTAGCAAACGCTGAGTACTTGTGATCTATGGTGTGTAAATTGTTGTGTGCTTCGTCAACAGCGACAACGACGGCCATGGCATACGATGTTGGTAGCAACATCCACAACCAAGCGATACGCAAGAAAAATGAACAAAACATTGGGTTATCTCAACTTTTCAATCAGTCAATAACCTCTCAGGAGGCCATCAACCCGTTTTATTAAATTACGTCCACGCTAACCGCCTGCCATGACCCGCAGTTCACGGGTTGAATTGAGTTCGAAAAATGGGAGCGCAGCAAAGAGAAATAACGCGAGCGCTCCCCAGGCAAATCTATCATGCACAATGGTCAGGTGTACTGTTCGTCTGACAGGGGATAGTAAACATCCTGTGTGGCGAATGCTTAGCCCTGCGTTCAAAAACCTTGTCGAATCGTTCGCAAACAGGGACCCGTCTGGCCTGATCGCCAGCCCGTCACTAACAATAAAAAAGGCCCTGAGCACTGCACTGAAATAACAGAAACCTCGGTACAGCGATAGGTGATATGGCCAAGAATCGTCAGGCTTGAAGAATGACTGCATCGTTGCCATTGGGATAGCTACGGCCACAAGGCAAACCAATATGGATTAGGGCATTGAGCAAGCACTACAAGGCTTCCAAAATGTGTTTTCGGGAACGAGAGACCTGAAACACTTCACCACTATCCAACACAACATCATACGAACCACTCCTGTTTCGCCTCAACTCGCTAATCAGATCTTTTCTCACAATCACCGACTTATGAATACGTACAAACTGAGTGGCTATCAAATCACGCTCCATGTCCTTCATTAACGCGCAATGTAAGATTTTTTTGCCACTGTTCAAACACAACTCAATATAATTTCCCGCCCCTCTGACATAGGAGATCTCATCGAGTTTGATAAACCGTGTTCTGCCCACTTCCCGAAGCGCTATGCGCGGGGAGTGCTGTAACGACTTGACCGGCTTTTGACGATTGCTCAGTAGCGTGTTTACCACTTGGTGCTGAGTGATGATGCTGGCAATCTGCGCGATAACATTACGGGTTGTAAAGGGTATCAACAAGTAGCCG
Source organism: Fluctibacter halophilus (assembly GCF_020687825.1). Lineage (GTDB taxonomy): Bacteria > Pseudomonadota > Gammaproteobacteria > Enterobacterales > Alteromonadaceae > Fluctibacter > Fluctibacter halophilus. The sequence goes on along the minus strand of NZ_JAJEWP010000007.1, from coordinate 124,975 downwards.
TCTGCATTTTGCTTAAGCGCATCACTGTAGTGTTCAAAGTGCTCAACAACAAGCACTACGAACGTATCAGGGGACTGCAATTGCACGACATACTCCTCAAGAGCAGCGCTTGTGTCATAGCGCAAAAAAGCAATCGCTAAAGACGTATTACCGATACTCTGGATTGCATTAAGCATATTTTCATAGTCAACCACATTGCACTCAAGACCTTGCTCGCGGGCTGCCGTTGCTATCTGTTCAATGGCTGACAGGCCATGTTCACAAATGATATGCATGTGAGACACTGTTTTTCTCCACCTTTTTACTTTTGCCACAACACCGTGCAAATCTCTCTACCTCTATTGTTCCGGCCAAACCAACGTTTCGGATGATATCTCGCTCTTCGTTAACGCAGTTGGGCTGTACAGGAGCAGGTTAATCCAGCGAATGACGTTGGTTTAATGAATTGTTTCGACCTTTGTCAACGAAGCCTTTCATGCATTGACATGCAATGCTGTCAGACTGTAAATGACCAGGCATCGAGACGGGGAACAGTATCAGAAGCTTTCGGGCTCGTACGTTGTAGATCGTTCAAATCTATTGTCACGACGTTCCAATCCCCTCACAGTTTTCTGCCCTCGTCTGGCGGTGTTCCGGCTGCAGAGAAGACACCTCCTTAAGCCCCGCTATAAAATAACTGCGGGCCGATTTTTGCGGTCAAAACTCGATGGCGGCATTCTATCGGGATTATTCTGCTACAGGACATAGCAACTTATGCACAGGCGCTATACACCTATGCATAGGATCTTGAATAGCGTAGGCTACGTCCAAGATACCACTGATTGAAAGAGCGCGTTGATGTGTAAAGCGACGACATAGAGCCAGACAATGCAATTTGATTACCAAAACCGGATTAAAACCACACTGCAGGAGAGCACACTGGGTCAATTGCTCAGCCAGATGACCATGCAGAGTGTGTTTTATACCGACTCAACCCTGAGCGCTCCCTGGCACATCGCGTTACCCGCCATGGAGGGGTGCATGATGTTTCACCTGGTGCTGGAAGGAAGTGCCACCGTTAAGGTCGACAAGGACAAGTTCCCCCTCACAAAAGGGGACTTTGTGTTGCTGCCCAAAGGCCAGGGTCACCACATCAGTGATGGCAGCGACATTCCCGCAACCCCACTGCATGATCTACCCATAAAAATTGTCTCCGATCGGTATGAAGTGTTGCACTATGGCGGCACGGGCAATACTGCCCGTCTGGTGTGTGGTTCAGTGACCTTTACCCATCCGCTGACGTTGAAATTATTGGGCCTGTTGCCAAGCCATATCGTCATTCCCCGCGACAATGTGATGTGTTCGCAGGTCATCAATGCCATCAGCGCCCTACTGCTGACCGAAGCTGCCAATATCAGCCCTGGTGCCGATGGTGTGCTGAAAAAATTGGCCGATGTCTTGATCATTACCGCAATTCGGGAGTACCTCGAGCAGCAAAAAGATCAATTACCGGGATGGATCGGAGCGCTGGAAGACAGCCGGATTGCAAAAGCCATCGAACGGGTTCACCAATCCCCGGACATCCATTGGACGCTGGATAAACTGGCCAGGGAAGTGGGCATGTCCCGCACCAGTTTTGCGGTGCAATTCAAACAACTGATAGGCCACTCGCCGATTGACTATCTGACCGAATGGCGAATGAACCAGGCGTATGCCGCACTGCAACAACGCCAGGACAGCATACTGGCCATCGCGCTGGATTATGGTTATCAGTCCGAATCCTCGTTTTCCAGAGCCTTCAAAAAAACATTTGGTACCAGCCCAGGAGAAGTGCGCAAGCATACCTGAAGGATATGGGCGCGGCATTTTTATGCCTGCACCATGGCATAGCCATAGCCAACAAAGGCCATCAAGCAGCTGACCGTGCGTACATGGTTCCAGCGGGTCCACACCCGCAGATAGTGTTGCCAGGTGCTGTTACGTTCAGCCGCGGAGACCGATTGCAAGGCATTGTTTAACGGCACATTGAACATCACGGTACACAGGAACATGCCCAGTAAATAGGCGACTGACGCCAGCACACTGAGCTCGTCAAGGGCCAGTATGACCAATGACAACGCCACCAGGGATGACAGAAAGAACACCGGAATAAACAGGCTGTTGAGGATAACGCGGTTAATACTGTTCATCGCTGCCATTCCCTGCTCGACCGGTATTGCTCCCAGCGCTTTCATCACAAACACCGAAAACACAAAATAGACCCCCGTCATGACACCACTCAACACCATGGCAAAGAACAACAAACTGGTTTCCATCGCTTTTACTCCACTTAGTTCCACACCCGACGCGTTCGTCAGGCTGACAATAGCGACAGAGTAACCCGTGCGCGGGTAGCTGGATTGGCAGAGCGTTCAAAAAGGATGACCGGCGGTACTGGTCTTACGTAGCAGGTCCTGTGCAGACCATCTGAGGTAACGCAAATAACAACATGCACCAAGCGCGCTGATTTGGTGCAGCGTCGCCCCCTAATTGCCACATGCCGCCACTCTCCTCGCCAAGAGAAAATTTCATTCAATTGATTTTATTGCACTTTCTGCTTTTTTGCATAGCTGGTCAGAAAGTTGCAGCGTGCGTATTGAGGACACCCTTTTTTCAACAACGGGCAATGCCTGAGGAGGACAATATGTCATTCACCTGGATGATCGTTGCGGCCATCAGCGGATTGGCAGCATGGTGGCTACATAAACACACACGTCAGCAGCACGCCCGACAGCAACAGACCGAAGCACTCGGTGGCATTATTCTGATCGGACAACTGATTGGCTATTGGCAGGAGCTACGCTGGTTTCAGTCCCAGGCGGGCAAAGCACCGCGCAGTATCAACCTGCTACTGGGAAAACTGGAAGAGCTGTTTGACATGCTGGATGCACAACCGCTGGTCAGTCAACAGGATCGCTGGCGCAGTTGCCTGGACCATTGGCAGCGTCTGCGTTTGTATGCCATCGACAGCGATGGCCAAAACCGCGTGCAACAGTGCACCCACATGGTGTTCAACCTGCAACAGCTGATTGAAGACATCGCCATACGCGCCAACCTCAATAAACAGGCCCTGGCCGGTTTTGCCAACGTCACCCTGATGTGGCGGGAAATCCCGTTGCTGATTGAGTATCTGTGGCAGGCCTCTACGCTGACGCGCATGCCCTCCCCGTCCACTCAGGTGGCCAGTCAGCTAGATAAACAGGTTCGCCGCCTGACCCGCACCATCTTTCATCATGTGCGCTACAACGGCCCGGCCAATCCCCATAAAGAGCGATTGGTGCAGTTGGCGAACCAATCCTGTAAGGCGGCATCCACGACCTTTCAGCAATGGAGCGTTGATCCGGAACAGGCCACCATGTCGGATGATTCACCACTGGCAGAATCGGCCATCGATCACACCATGGCGCTGTACCGCTTTGAATTGAATCAACTGGCGGAGACGCTACAAACGCCTCGATTTCAAGGCCTGAACCAGACTACCGCACCGTCGGCGTCCTAAAGCATGCTGAGGGCCCGGGCGGTTTGTGCGGCCAGGTAATCATGGCATTTGGGGTGGGAGGGACTCCACCCCGCCAGAAAGCGGGCGAAATCGGCCCAGGCAATCGGCATTAACGTTTGCCAGGCCTGCACTACCGCGTCTCCGTCAACCTGCGGGTGGCGGCGGGCAAGAGCAGCGCTGAGTTGTTTAAAATAAACCGTTTCCCACCCCTGAGCCTGCTGCGCAAGGTCTGCACCATCCAGACAACTGCTGAGAAAATACATTACATCGGTGCAGCCCGGTCCCGGCCCCACATATTGAAAGTCGACCGCAGCCACAGCATCGTCGGCGCCAAAACACAAATTGGCCACCTTGGCGTCGCCGTGCAGCAGGGTTTGATAAGGGCATGCCTGCAGCGCCGCATTCAGCGCCTGTGCGGCCTGCTTGAGCGGGCCGTCGCTCATGGCCTGATATTCGTCAGGTCGTGTGGCCAGGTGCCAGTAGTTGCCCTGCGGCCACAATTTGCTGCCCGTATCGGCGAAAAAGGTGCCATGAAACTCCGCCAGCCACACCAGTCCTGCCCGTATTTGTGCCGCCGTCGGGTTAAGGGTACGCAGACCATAGCCTTGTTGATCGAGATCCGCCATCACCAGTAAGTCGCCCTCTGGCCCCTGGCCAACATAGCGCACGGACGCCACCGGACAGTCCTCGTCACAGCGCCGGGCGTAATGCTGATAGAAGGCCAGCTCGACCTGATAAGAGCGCAGTTTACGTTGGTGGCCGGTGGGGTTATTCCAACCCCGCGGATGCTGGACCTGTGTGGGTGGCGTGACACTTTTGACAATCAGGTGATGTGCGGGGTCGAGCAAGGCAATACGGGCAATTTCACCATACCCGCTCCACAGTGACTGCACCGTTTCGAGGTATCTCAGCGGCCCCAGTTGGCGGGACAAATGGTCAAGGGTGGCTTTCGATAACATACAAACTCCGGATAGGCGGTCAGCTTAGCCATGTTTGCCCATCGGGTACAGCGCTGATGCTAGGCGCGACTGAAAATCTTCGCTACACTGGTCTTACCTGCTCATTACAATAACAGACAGATCATGAGTGAAGCATCTCCATACCCACATCTACTGGCCCCGCTGGATCTGGGCTTTACCACACTGCGCAACCGAACCCTGATGGGCTCGATGCATGTGGGCCTCGAAGAAGAAAAAAATGGCTTCGAGAAGTTGGCCGCGTTTTATGCCGAACGTGCCCGAGGCGGCGTCGGTTTGATCGTTACCGGAGGGATCAGTCCCAACATTGAAGGTTGGGTGGCGCCCTTTGGCGGGCGCATGAGCGCCAGACGGCATGCCAAAAAACACCGCGTGGTTACCGAAGCAGTGCACAAAGAAGGCGGCAAGATTTGCATGCAAATCCTGCACACCGGCCGCTATGGTTATCATCCCTTTGCCGTGTCTGCCTCGGCGGTTAAATCGCCGATCACGCCGTTCAAACCTCGTGCTCTGACTCACCGGGGCATACTGCGAACTATCAAGGACTACGCCAGCAGTGCTTACCTTGCCCAGCAAGCCGGTTATGACGGTGTCGAAGTGATGGGCTCTGAAGGGTATCTGATCAACCAGTTCTTCTGCCCGCGCACCAACCAGCGCACCGACCAATGGGGCGGCTCATTGGAAAACCGCGCCCGGCTGGCGATTGAAACGGTCAAAGCCGTGCGTGAAAAAGTCGGTCCCAATTTCATCATTATTTACCGTTTATCGATGCTCGATTTGGTCGAAGGCGGAGCAAGCTGGGATGAAGTGGTCTACCTTGGCAAAGCCATCGAGCAGGCAGGGGCAACCCTGATCAATACCGGCATCGGCTGGCACGAAGCCCGGGTACCGACCATCTCCACCTCGGTGCCTCGTGCAGCGTTTACCTGGATCACTCAGCGGATGAAGAAGGAATTGTCGCTGCCACTGATCACCACAAACCGCATCAACATGCCTGATGTGGCCGAGAAAGTGCTGGCCGATGGCCATGCCGACATGGTGTCGATGGCCCGTCCGTTTTTGGCCGATGCAGATTTCGTCAATAAAGCCGCACGTAACGCGGCGGATGAAATCAATACCTGTATCGCCTGTAACCAGGCCTGTCTGGACCACGTGTTTGAACAAAAACGTGCCAGTTGCCTGGTCAACCCCAGGGCCTGTTACGAAACCGAACTGATCTTTAAAACCGTCGCCACGCCGAAAAAGCTGGTAGTGATTGGCGCAGGTCCGGCAGGGCTGGCGTTTTCGACCTATGCCGCCGAGCGGGGTCATGAAGTGCATCTGTATGACAAGGCCGAGGTCATTGGCGGACAGTTCAATTACGCCAAGCAGATCCCCGGCAAAGAAGAGTTCAACGAAACCCTGCGCTATTTTGACACCCGAATAAAACAAACCGGCGTGCAGGTGCACCTGGGACAAGCAATGGACGAAGAAGCGATCGCCGCCCTTGGCGCCGATGCGGTGATCCTGGCCACTGGCATCAAGCCCCGACAACTGGACATTCCCGGTAGCGATCATCCAAGTGTCATGAGCTACCTGGATGTGTTGCGGGACCACAAGCCGGTCGGCAAACGGGTTGCCATCATCGGTGCCGGCGGCATTGGCTTTGACGTGGCAGAATACCTGGTCGAGGAGGAAAGCCTGACCACCCAACCGGATGCCTGGCTGGCACACTGGGGGATCGACAAAGACTATCAGAACCCCGGCGCCTTGCGTGAGCCAGCATTACAACCGTCCTCACGAGAGGTCTACCTGCTGCAGCGCAAAACCAGCAAAGTGGGCAAAGGGCTGGGTAAAACCACCGGCTGGATCCACCGCACCACACTGAAGCATCACCACGTACAGATGATCCCTGGCGTCAGCTACGATCGCATCGACGATCAGGGTCTGCACATCACCGTCAATGACACGCCCAAAACCCTTGCGGTCGACAATGTCATCGTGTGTGCGGGTCAGGAACCGCTGCGGGAGCTGCAAGCCGGCCTGGAAGCCAAAGGCATGGCAGTGCACGTGATCGGGGGGGCCGATGTGGCCGCTGAATTAGACGCCAAACGGGCTATCCGTCAGGGCGCAGAGCTGGCCGCCACCCTGTAAACAACCGGATCCCCATGCCCACATCCGTTGGGCATGGGACCACCACATCAGCCGTGTTTAGACGTATCGTGGAACTGCCACAACACGTTGATAATTTTCCATTGCCCCTCATCCGTACGGTACAGGTGCATGTAGTCTATCCAATCATCCACCGTCAGCTTGACCGATGCGGCCCGTTGGTCGATGTCCAGAATGTCAATCTCGATGCGAGGTTGGGCAGGAAACTTGTCGCCGTTGGCGTTGTACGTTTCGGCCACCTCAAGCATGGTGTCGTAGTCGGTTTCCAGCAGCATGGGCTGACCGTTTTTGTCATGCCAGTAGGTGCGCTTTTTTAATGCCGGATCAAGTCCCCGCGCCATCTGTTCACGGTCAGGATGAATTTGGGATTCTATGTAGTCTGTCACCGCCTGGGTGATCGCCTGTTCGGCATTTTCAGCCTGCGCCGGTAGGGTAAAGCACAGGGCCAGCAGCACAATCCGTCGAATGTAACGCATAGCACGTCCTCCTTGATGGGTTGAACAATGTTTGTCCGTCCCAGTATGCACCAACTTGCGTTGAAGGCGTTTTCGCCTGTCCCGATTCCTGGTTGATTGAACGAAATCAGTCACCCAAGTTCAGGCTGTTAGCCCGAACTTGGGTGACAGATAGATTAGCCCTGATGCAGGTGGGAGTAGATCACCCGTTGGGTGTTTTGCAGTGACTGTTCCATGCTGGGCCAGGAGATGGCGATGTTGTCCAGTTCGCCGGCGCGGCTGTCGGCCTCCAGGCGGGCAGCCAGATCCAGTAGCGGTGCCGAGTTGATCCGTTCAGCTACCTGATTGAGTTTGTGCACGAACAACAACAGCTTACCGTTGTCTTCGCTGTCCAGGGCCTGCCCCATGCCCTCAATAATGCCATCCAGTTCATCCAGTAGCTTGTTCAGCCCCTCAGCCAATGGTCCACTGTCGGGGTTACGCTGTAAAAACGGCAGTAAATCAAACCACGCGGAGGGCGAACTGGGTAACGGCAGCTTGGCATAAGGGGGCAATTCTTTGGGCGCCTTTGGCGCCTCTTCCTGTGCCTGTTTCAGCTCGGCTTTACTGGCTTCCAGCAGCGCCTGTTCCTGTTCGGCCAGCTTACTCTGGCTGTCCTGCAGCTTGGATTGGGCATCCTGCAATGCAGACTCTTTGGTATCCAGTTGGGCCTTGCTGTCCTGCAACTCCTGCTCCAGTGCTTTTAACTGCTCTGCCAGCTCGCTCTGGTTGGAGTCCTGACTGGACAAATCCTGCTTGGTGGCGTCGTATTCTTTTTGCACCGTTTGCAGCGAATCACTCAACGCCTGCTGCTGTTCTTCCAGCGCCTTGATGTTGCGTTCACGCTCTTCGAGGGCCTTTTGTTGCTCGGCCAATTGTTGTTGCAGGCTCGATTCCTGAGCTTCCTGGGCTGCCAGTTTGGCTTGCAGGGCTTCCGCCTGCTGACGGGCTTTTTGCAGTTCGCCCTGCAATTTCTGCTCGCCGGACGTGGTTTCGCTGACCTTGGTTTCAGCCACCTGCAGGGCTTCCAGGTTGCCTTGCAGTTTTTCCTGCATGGCCTGATTCTGTTGCTGTGCCTGCGCCAGGGCTTCTTGCAACTGCTGTTTCTGGGCTTCGATTTCGGCGTGGTGCTGACGCCACTGCTCATCGGAGCCTTCCATCATTTCTTTTTGCTTGCTGGCGCGGCTTTCCACATCACGCAGTTCCTGCTTCAACTGCTCCAACGCCTGTTGCTGCTCATCACGCTGATGCTTCTCGGCATCGGCCTGACGCTGCTGTTCATCCAGTTGCTGACGGGTCTGCATGAGTTGTTGTTGCTTGGCTTCCAGTTCCTCGCTGAGGGACTTCTGGTGCTCCTGCCATTGCTTGTCACTCTGGGCCATTTTGGCGTTTTGTTCTGCCGCCCGTTGTTCCATTTCGGCCAGTTCTTTCTCCAGTTTGGCGTAGATCTGTTCCTGTCTGGCCCGCTCGGCGCGTTCTGCTTCTGTTTGCTGGGTGGTGTCTTCCAGCGTCGCCAGGGTATCCTGCAATTGTTGCTGTTTGGCTTTCAGCGCCTCTTGCAACTCGGCTTGCTGGGCTTTCCAGTATTCGTCCGCCTCGGCCATTTTTTGCTGCTGTTCAGCGGTGCGCGCTTCCACATCATTCAATTCTTTTTCAAGCTGCTGCAACCGTTGCTGCTGGGCTTCTTTCTCGGCTTTCTCCTGCTCTGACTGTTGCAGGGTTTCTTCCAGCTTGGTCTGCATCGCTTCCAGTTGCTGATGCTTGGCCGCCAGTTCGTCGGCCAGCGCCTTTTGCTGTTTCTCCATGTCGCCTTTTTCTTGCTGCGACAGCTCTTCAAACTTGCTCATTTCGTGCTGCAAGTGCTCAATATGACGGGCTTTGGAACCCAGTTCCGATTCTGCCTGACGTACAATCTGCTCCAGTTCACGACGTTGTCTGGCCGCTTCTTCACTGGCTTTGCGCTGCATTTGCAGTTGCTCGCGCAACTTGTCACTGGTCTGACTGGAACTGGTCAATTGCGATTGCAAGGTATTGATCTGACCGCTGACTTCATGGAGCTGGCGATCTTTATCGGTGATTTCACCTTTCAGGCCACTGACCTGCTGCTCATACTGATTGATCTGTTCGGCCTGTTGCTGCTGCTCTTTTTGCAGTTTTTCGGTCAGTTGCTCACTTTCCAGCAACTGCTGCTGGGCACGCTTGTGCTGCTGTTCACTGTATTGCAAGGCATCGGCAATCTGATTCCGTTGTTGCTGCAAGGCCGACACCTTTTCGCTCGACTGGGCCAGTTGCTCCTCCAGCTCGGCATTGCTCTGCTCGGTCTGGGCCAGTTTTTCACGGCTTTGCTGGTAGTCCTGTTGAAGCTTATTGAGGTGGTCGGTGACAGAGGCATGCTCCGCCTGCAAGGTGCTGAAGGCCGATTCTTTGGCACTCAGATCCTCGGTGACCGCCTCCAGTTTAGACTGGGTATCCTGCAGTGAACGGGTCTTGCTGGCCAGCTGATCCTGGCTGGACTCCAGTTGCTGTTGTTTTTCCTGAGCAATGCGTTCAGCTTCTGCTTGTCGGGAGATGGCTTCCTGACGAGCCGCATCGGCCTGTTTGACCGCGCGCATATCGAGCCACATGCACAGGATTGATTCCAGTTGCCGGCCTTTGAACATCGGCACGAAGGTAGCGTGACACGGCAGGATTTGATCCTTGCGCTGGTGCTGCCACGGCATGCTCTGGGCGCGGCCGTCGGTGCGGATCTGGGTGATTTTCTGGCGCAGGCGCTGGGCCGATTGCTCATCCACGTTGAGGGATTCATCATACGGGAACAACCCGGCCAGCTCTTCACCGCTATCGGCATGGAAGAATTCCAGCGCCGCCGGGTTAAGGTGTTCGAAGCCCTGCTCTGACAACACCGCCATCGGGATACTGGAGTGCTGCAGCAGACTGTCAAACTTGTCCTGATGCAGCTGTTTGTCGCTGACATCAGCAATCCACACCAGATGCTGGCCGGCATTCCTGTCAAATTCATCCACATGCAGTTCACTGGGGAACAGATGACCGTCTTTGCCTTTGAGTTTCACCGCATAATTGCGCAGCTGACCATCCTGCTGCAGTTGTTTGGCAGCCCGGGCGGCATTGTGGCCATCGTTGAACAGATCATAAAAGGAAACCGACTGCAATTCCTGCTCAGACAGCCCCAACCGTTCGGTAGTTACCTGGTTGGCCTGAATGATGTGATCGTCTTTGTCGATAAGCGCAATCGCCAACGGCGCCATATCCAGTATGTGGGTGAAGCGTTGTCGCTCGGCTTCCATGGCGGCTTCCTGGGCCCGCTTTTCGGTCACATCTTCAATCATGACGATGCTGCCGACCCGCTGCCCTTCAGCACTTTTCAGCGGCAGCAAACGCTGCGATAAAATGTGTTCCTGCTGATCGGCCAGGGTCACGGTGATTTCTTTCGGGCCACTGCTGGCGGCCATCAAATCACTGCCCTGGTGCAGCGCCAATATCGCTTCCGGCAACGCTTCGATGCTGTCTACCGGTTGCCCTCGCAACGCCATGGCGTTAGTACCAAATAAGCGGTCAAAGGCAGGGTTAACGTCCACCACTGTCGTGTTTTCATCCACCAGATAGCAGGCCGTATTGATGGCATGCAGTACTCCTCGCATACGCTGCTGAATGACCTGCTTGTGCCGTTCGAGGGTATGCTGCTCGGAAATGTCCGTCAGTAGCCAGCGCACGGTGGCCGGCTTACCGTCATCACCGACGGTACTCACCAGCCCCACGACCTGCACCTTGTGCCAGTGTTCCTGCTCGCCTATTTGGGCAACAAAAGAAACCTGTTCGCCCTGCTCCAGCACCGCGCGGGCCTGCACAAACTCGTGCCAGTCCTGATGGCGAACCTGCTGTTGCAAACCTGTCCAGTCGGCAATGTCTGTACCCAGCCATTCACTCACCACGGCATTGTGGGTCAGGCTATCGTCAGCCAGTACAAGGTCAAACTGACCAATGCTGGCGGCGTCACACAATCCCTTGTACGTCGCGATACTGCCACGGGCATCATCAATTTTCCGTTGGAAACGGGACACATCAACCAGCGACATCACCGCCGCCATGGTTTTCGATTTGCCTTTTGGTGTAATGGTCATCCACAGGGTTTGCTGGCCTTTGAGAGAGGTCTGGAAACCGGCCGGAATGTTTGACGACATCGCCTGCGCAACCACCTTGTGGGCATCCTCGGGCAACAAGGAAGACAGGCTCTTACCCTGCAGGGCGCCCTGACTGCTGCCCAGCAGAACCGCTGCCACTTTGTTGGCATAGAGCACCTGTCCTTCGTCGTCGAGGTGCAACATGCCCTGATCGAAACCGTCCAGCAATTGCTGGTTGTGTTGTGCCTGGTCATCACTGGCTGCACGCTGTTTATCCGCACCGTTCAATTTAAGCTTGAACACCACCAGCATGATGACACACACCAGCACAGCGACCAGCGCTGCAACCAGGCCAAGGTTGGCGGCTTCAGCGTCAAGGTTTAACATTCCCTGAGCAAAGGCACTGTGGCTTACTGAAAAGAGTATAAGGGTGGCGACAAGCGCCCATGCGCGACGAAAGAGAGAATGCACCGTTTCCATGTCCACGTTTAAAAGGTTAACCTGTGAATGCTGAGCATAGCCTACAGCAGCCAAGCTGACCTAGCCAGCAGCAAAATCTATCCTGAGTATTGTAAAAAATACCTAAAATGCCAGCCCGTTCAAGACCTGACTCGCCGCTAAAATCCAAAGCCTGACAGTGATTTATCACAAACCATTGCGAATGGCGTGATGTACCATCCGGGTATCAACCCACATAACGTTACGGGATCACACCGGCGGCCCGAAACAATTGCAGATGCACGTCCACCAGTGCGGCAATGTCGCGCTGATAGCCACCACCGATCACGGCGACAACCGGTATGCCGGCCTGTTTACAACCATCAAGCACTCGACAGTCGCGGGCAAACACCCCTGCAGTGGTCAATTCCAGATGGCCCAAATCATCGTTGCAATGCACATCAACACCGGCGTCGTAAATCACCGCGTCCGGCGCGTAATAACGCAACGCCAGATCAAGGGCATGCTCAACCGTGTCCAGATACTCTTCATCCTGGGTGCCTTTGGCCAGACCGAAATCCAGATCCGAGCGTTGTTTGCGGTGGGGAAAGTTTTTCTCGCCATGCACCGACACGGTGACGATGTCCTGTCGGTGTTGCGCCAGTTGCGCGGTTCCGTCGCCCTGATGCACATCCAGATCAAACACCAGGACCCGGTCAATGCCCGGATAGGTCAGCATTTTCAACGCCGCCAGGTAGAGATCATTGACCATGCAAAAGCCCGAACCAAAATGGGCAAACGCATGGTGATAACCGCCGGTCAGATTAATGGCCATTCCTTGCTCAACGGCCAGTTGCGCCGCCAGAACTGTGCCACCGGCTGCGGTCAGTGTCCGTGCAATCAGTTGCTCTGACCAGGGAAAACCAATTCTGCGCATGGCCTTGGGATCCAGCGTGCCACTCACCAACCCATCAATGTAGGCAGGAGAAAACACCTTTTTTAATTGCTCAGCCACCAGCGGCTGGGGTTGATGGAACTGCTGCTGTACCGCCCCTGCAGAGATCATCGCATCCCGCAACGCCTGGTACTTCTGAATGGGAAAACGATGCCTGACCGGCAACGACAGTTGACTGTAAATGGGGTGGAAAACCAGCGGAACCACAACGACTCTCTCTCACAGCGATGACCAGTCAGCACCATGCCTTGTCAGGCTGAAAATGGCAACCGGGCAACGACATTGGTCGACGCACGTTGACCGTTGACCGTGATGTGCTTATCAATCCGCTACAATACTGTCATGCTGAACGTTTCACTGAACCAGGAACCGTTGTTATGAAAGCCACCCTACTGACCGCAGCAGTCGGCCTTTGTGCCGCCCCTTACCTGGCCGTCGCCAATACCGTCGGCAGCGCCGAAGATTTGCATGCCATTGCTGCACAGGCATCGCCCCAACGCATTCAGCAGGACATTGAGACGCTGGTCAGTTTCGGCACCCGGCATACGTTGTCAGACACCACCTCCGACACCCGGGGTATCGGGGCTGCACGGCGCTGGATCAAGGCTGAGTTTGAGCGTATTTCGGCTGACTGTGGTGGTTGCATTGAGGTGTTCTTTCAATCCGAGGTGATTGAAGGCGAGCCGCGCATTCCGGAGCCTACCGAGGTGGTCAGTGTGATCGCCATTCAACGTGGCAGCACCGATCCGGGTCGCTATGTGCTGATGTCAGGCGACATCGACTCCCGCGTATCGGATGTGATGGATGCCACATCTGATGCACCGGGTGCGAATGATAACGCATCCGGGGTGGCAGGCACGCTCGAAGCGGCACGGATCCTGAGTCAGTACCGCTTTAATGGCAGTATCGTCTATGCGGCACTGGCCGGTGAGGAACAGGGCCTGTTTGGCGGCAAAATTCTGGCTCGTCACGCCCAGCAACAGGGCTGGCGCTTAAAAGCCGTACTCAATAACGACATGATCGGTAACATCGAAGGCATCAACGGGGTTATCAATAACACCACCGCGCGCTTGTTCGCGGAAGGTACTCGCATGACCGAAAGTGCCGATGATGCACGCTTGCGTCGCTTCACCGGCGGAGAGGTCGATTCACCGAGCAGAAATCTGGCACGCTACATCGACCAACTGGCAGACCGCTACATCGATAACCTGGACACTCGGGTGATCTACCGACTGGATCGTTTTCGCCGCGGTGGTCACCATCGTCCGTTCAATGATTTGGGTTATCCGGGTATCCGCATCATGGAAACCAACGAGAACTATCACCGGCAACACCAGGATATACGTACCGAAGACGGCATCGCCTACGGCGATACCCTTGACGGTGTGGATTTCGACTATGCCGCCAAGCTGACCGCCCTCAATGCGGTTGCCCTTGCGAGCATGGCCTGGGCGCCCAATCCGCCCACTGACGTGACCATTGAAGGTGCTGTCAGTCCGGACACCACGTTGCGCTGGCAGGCGCTGGATGCAAGCCAGAATCCGCAGTTAAAGGGCTATAAAATTTACTGGCGAAACACCGATGCGCCGCAATGGGAGTTCAGCCGCTGGGTCGGCAATGTGACTCACGCCACGCTGAAAAATGTGGTCATCGACAACTACTTTTTCGGTGTTGCCAGCGTCAGTCACAACGGCCTGGAAAGTCCGGTGGTGTTTCCCGGTCCGGCGGGGGCATTCGGCGAATAACCACCATCTGATCCAACGCCGGAAAACGGGCGTAAAAAGTCATGCAAAAAATTGTCGCCGTTTCAATTACGGCCTAGGGTTAAAAGACCAACGACAGAGCATAGACGGTTATGGCGTTTTATGAACATGGCGAGTTCAGCCTGGCGATCAACGACAACAGATTGGACATTGACGCGGTTGGCCCGTTCAACCGTGAAGTCATCGCGGATTATGACCAACAGCTGCAACGGTTCGCCGATCGCATGCCTACAAGCCTGTGCAAGGGGCTCCTCACCCTGCACGGCATGAGTCTGTTCACCCCTGATGCCGAACAAGCACTGGTGGAGTGTCTGCTGCGCTGGAAACGGCTGCCCTGGTACAACGCGGTGTTAATTGACGATGTTCAGGGCAAGGCGGTGTTAAAGCAGCAACTCGGCCGCTGCTATGACAAGACCGGGATCACCTATGCCTTTTTTGACGACCGAAATGAAGCCCTTCACTGGCTGAGCCAGCAGGACGATGCCCGTCAGGCGATCTGAGACACCGGCAACGCCGTGGTGTATTTGATTTGTTCCATCGCAAAACTGGACGTCACGTCCGACAGGGCAATGCCATTGACCAGCTTTTTATAGAACACGTCGAACGCCTTCATGTCGGCCACCACCACTTTTAACATGTAGTCGTATTCACCGCTCATGCGGTAAAACTCCAACACCTCTTCAAGTTGCTCTGCATGGGCAGCAAAAGCCGCCAGCCAGGAACTGTCATGGCGACCAGCCTTAACCTGCACAAACACGGTCATTCCCAGGCCGAGCTTTTCCGGATCAGCCAGCGCCACCCGACGAGTGAGGACACCGCTTTTTTCCAGACTCTGGATACGCCGCCAACAGGGTGTGGTACTCAGGCCCACCCGCTCGGCAACGTCATTGACGGACAACGTGGCATCCCGTTGCAGCAAATACAGTATTTCTTTATCTTTTTTATCCATGGTTAAATAATCCACAGTAAGATTAGAAGTTAGAATATTTTTCTATTCTAACCGCTTTTTAACAATTTTTTTAAAATACTTTTCTCGTCAACCCTTGGCATGATGGTGTCACTTTCTGGAGGAGCCATCATGACAACCGCTAACGTCTCTGTTGTACCCACATCTGCACCCCGTGGTCGCATTTTTGACGACATCACCCAGACCATCGGTAATACGCCGCTGGTACGTTTGTCACGGTTGGCGCAATTGCACCAGTGCAAGGGCGATATTCTGGCCAAAGTGGAATACTTCAATCCCGCCGGCTCTATCAAAGACCGCCCGGCATTGGCAATGATCGACGCATTGATGCGCTCTGATGCATTCAACGAGAAAACCGAAATTATCGAAGCCACCTCCGGCAACAATGGCGTAGCCTGCGCGTGGATTTGCGCCATTCGCGGGATCCCACTGACCATTGTCATTCCGGAACACATGTCCATCGAGCGCCGCAAACTGATCAGCCACTACGGCGCCACAGTGGTGACCACCCCCAAAGAGCTGGGCACCAAAGGGGCTATCGACAAAGCCAAAGCCATGCTGGCCGACAACCCCCATGCGGTCATGCTCGACCAGTTTGCCAATCCCGCGAACCCGACCATGCATTTCAACAGCACGGCACAGGAAATCTGGCGAGACACAGACGGCCACGTTGACGTCCTGGTGGCAGGGATCGGCACTGGTGGTACCATCACCGGTATTGCCGGCGCCCTCAAAGCCCGTAACCCCAACCTGCACGTGGTCGCGGTAGAGCCAGCCTCATGCCCGGTACTGAGCCAGGGACGTGCCGGTGTGCACAAGATCCAAGGCCTGAGCTCCGGCCATGTGCCCGATGTACTGGATCGCGATTTACTGGATGAAGTGCTGTGTATCGAAGATCAGCAAGCCATTGACTGGGCCCGCCAACTGGCCCGGGTCGAAGCACTGCCGGTGGGCATTTCATCCGGCGCTGCCGCCTGTGCAGCCGTACAAATCGCCCAGCGACCACAGTTTGCCGGTAAATCCATCGTCACCATTCTGGCCGATACCGCCGAACGCTACTTCAGTACCGAACTGTTTTCACTTTCCTAGACGGGTGTTGCCGTCCGTTTTAACCGGGCTTCGGCCCGGTTTTTTTATACCTTAGCGCGAAAAAGTCGTGACACCGATGCCGCAGCGGTTGCACAGCAGACGGCGCGCAAGTACAGTGCAAGCAATCCCGAACACTTATCAACCCCGAAGCAGGAGCCCCCGTGCACGTTGACTTGCCCCCGCAGATCATGCCCCTTGATGCCATTTTACCCGACGAACCGTTACTGATGATGGGAGCCGGCCCTGTGCCCATTCCTGCCAAAGTCGCGGCCGCCAATGGCATCGTGATCAACCACCTGGGCGATACCATGGCGCAAATCATCGATCAGGTGAAAAACATGTCCCGCTACGTGTTCCAGACCGACAAAGGCACCATTCTTGGGGTTGCCGGTCCGGGGTCAGCAGCGATGGAAATGGCCATTGCGAATCTGGTGGTGCCCGGTAGCCGGGTGCTGAGCGTGGTGAACGGCTTTTTCAGTCAGCGCCTGGCGCAGATGAGCGAGCGCCTGGAAGCCAACGTCCAACGCCTGGAAGTGGCAGATGGACACAGCGCTGATCTCGACGCAGTCGCGGCAGCTTTGGATGCCTATACCCCGGATGTGCTGACCATTGTTCAGGGCGAAACGTCAAACACCGTGTGCAATGGCGAACTTGCTGCGATTGCGCAGTTGGCAAAATCCCGTGGCTGTCTGGTGGTAGTGGATGCCGTATGTACCTTGAGCACCATGCCGCTGAACATGGATGAGTGGGGGATTGATGCGGTGATCACCGGTGGGCAAAAAGGCTTGTCCTGTATTCCCGGTGTGTCTTTGGTGGCCTTCTCTGAGGCGGCCTGGCAACACATTCACCAACGTAAAGACACGCTGCGCCACTGGTGCCTTGATGCCAAGCTGGCTGAGCAGTTCTGGTACAAAAAATCCTATCATTACACTGCTCCGGTCAGTGGTATTCTGGCCATTCACGAAGCGTTGCGACTGGTGTGCACTGAAACACTACCGGTACGATTTGAGCGCCATTTGCGCTGTTCTTCCGCGTTGCAAGCGGGCATTGAAGCGATGGGACTGAAACTCTGTGTGGCGCCGCCGGCGCGGCTCAATTCGGTGGTCGGGATCGATGTGCCGTTGCACATCCAGGCCAGCGATCTGCTGCGCACCATGTCACAACGTCACCGGGTGGAAATCTCCGGCTCCTTTGGCAATCGCAACATTGTGCGAATTGGTCAGATGGGCGAACAATGCCGCACCCACAATCTGTTCAGAACCCTGCACGCGCTGGGTTCGAGCTGCGATTCATTGGGTATGCATGTTGACTTACCGGCCGGAATGGCGGCCCTGGAAAGCACGCTGGAAGCCTTTAACCGTAGCAACAAAGTCGCCACCGCGTCCTGAACTCAGTCAGGCAGAGGCTGGTAGCACACCGTCATATCATCAAAGGTACCCAGTTGCTGTACTAACGTCTGCAAGGTGCCATTGTCGCCGCTTGTATATGCTGTCAGCGTCGTGGCACGGGGGGTGGTATTGAGCAGGCCGGCGTCTTTAAGGCGTCGCGCCGTCTGACGGGCAACCGCGGCGCCGGTGTCCACAATCGACACCGATGGTCCGGTCAGTTCCCGGATCACATCGGTCACCAATGCATAATGGGTGCACCCCAGCACCAGTTGATCGATGCCCTCCGCCAGCATGGGCGTTAACCATGCAGACAAACACTCCCGCACCGCACTGCCGCCGAGGTTCAGCGCTTCAATGTGCTCCACCAGTCCTGGACAAGGCTGGATCCACACACTGCGATCACCGGCCAGGGCGTTAACCAGGCGCAGAAAGCGCTCACTCTCACTGGTCCTTTGGGTCACCAACACACCCACCTTACCGCTTCGGGAGGCGGTAAGGGCCGGCTTGATACCCGGCTCAACACCAATGATCGGAATCGAATATTGCTCACGCAATTGGGCAATGCATGACACCGTCGCCGTATTGCACGCGACCACGACCGCTTTCGCTCCCGCCGCCAACAAATGGTCAATCACTCGCTGGCAGCGCTGCAAAATGGCCTGGGGCGTCTTCTCGCCATAGGGCGCATGGGCATTGTCAGCCACATACAACAGCGACTCCCGGGGCAGGCATTGGTGCAGGCGAGTGGTGATGGACAAGCCACCGACACCGGAATCAAATACGCCGACGGGCTGTTGAGACAAGGGCCAATTCTCGTTGATCAAAAGTGGGCGGGATTTTAGTCCCTATGTGCTCTGGTAACAAGGCACTGAGGATGGTGAGGTGGCAAAAAAAAACGCCGGCATAAGCCGGCGTTCTTCAGGTATTCAAAGCGCGATTAGATAGTAACGTTCGCAGCTTGAGGACCCTTTTGACCTTGCTCGATGTCGAAAGACACTTGCTGGCCTTCATTCAGGGTTTTGTAACCTTCGATTTGGATCGCACGGAAGTGTACGAATACGTCAGCACCGCCATTGTCTGGAGTGATGAAACCAAAACCTTTGTCCGCGTTGAACCATTTTACTGTGCCAGTAGTTTTAGACATGAAATGTCTCCTAAGTATTTCTTTAATAAACAGCGCATGCACGCCAGTGTTGTCGCGCGGATCGAAGTGTACGACGCATGTTACTAAAGGAATGACTTAAAACGAACTGGTAAAACAGATGGAGCTAAGGTTTCTTAAGTACAATGTAGTATTCGGTCTGCTCTTCGCGACGATTGCACTATAGCACGATACTTAACCAATACCACAAATATTTTTCGCCAAGACAGTGATTTAACCTGAACTCCGACCTGTTGACGGACTGGACAGACTGCCAATCGATGCTCTAGCCTATCGACCTGCCCGTTAAATACTGACGATAATATGTTGAGATCTGTGATTGCCTGGACGTTGGTGGGCGCTGCGTGCCTGCTCAGTGGTTGTGAAAAATCAGCCCCCCGTTCACCATTGCCCGTTTATGAACTGGATGAGCTGCAACACGATAGCGCAGCCCATTGGGTTTCCAGACGACTGATACTGACCCGCAGTGCCACGCCGGATGCTTATCTGCTCAGCAATGCCGCGGGACAGCTCGATGACGGCGCCCTGCCCGATCAGATCATTCCCTTGCAACCTATCGACCAGCCGCCTTTTGTTGCCTCACGTTGGCCACACCTGAAAGACTTTTATGCGTTTGAAGTCTCTGTTGATGAAGACCTCGGTAAGGAACTGCTCAAGCACCAACTCGCGGTATTGCAATTGGATCGCCACGGCGAAGCCAGGGGATTGTCTTACCTGCAAACGGCCGGCGTGATCGACGATGTGTACACCAGCGGCGATAATGATGCTGACGAAAACGACATACTGGGTGCACGCAACGACGGCCAGCAAACACAGTTTTCGCTATGGGCACCCACGGCCCAAGCGGTGTCGGTGAGGCTGTTCGACAATGATAAACAGAGTCTGTCGGATCCCATCCCGCTGAACCAGGACACGGTTACCGGTATCTGGCACACCAGCAGCAACGCCAGTGTTGGTACTTACTATCAATACAGCATCAGGACTTATCACTACCGTCCAAAGGAAGTGGTCACTGTTCAGGTCACCGACCCGTACTCCCTCAGCTTGTCGACCAACAGCCACTTCAGCCAGGTTGTGAACCTCAATGACCCCCAAACCCAACCCGATGGCTGGTCGCAGGATGCATCCCCGTCCCTTACCAACCTGGAAGATCAGATCCTTTATGAAGTGCATATTCGCGACTTCAGTGCCACCGATGCCAGCCTCTCGGACCCATCATGGCGGGGCAAGTATGCCGCATTCTCGGATCTGGACAGTGCCCCGATGCAACACCTGCAACGCTTACAGGCTGCCGGCCTGAACACCATTCACCTGCTGCCGACCTACGACATGAGTACCGTGGATGAGCGCCCTGGCTGGCCCGTCACGCTGGACACTACCTTTGCCGACGTGTGTGAACGCTACGCAGTAAACACCATTTGTGATGAACCCGCTTGGCCGATGACTATGACCGTCGGAGATGCCCTCGCCTCGCTGTCGCCGGACAGTGACGATGCTCAGGCATTGGTCGATGCATTGCGTGGCTTTGATGCGTTTAACTGGGGTTATGATCCGTACCACTACACCGTCCCGGAAGGCAGTTATGCCCTTGACCCCGAAGGCATGTCACGGCTAAAAGAGTTTCGCAGCATGGTGCAATCCCTGCACGCTATGGGCCTTCGGGTGATCATGGATGTGGTCTACAACCACACGTTTGCGTCTGGATTGGATGAGAAATCGGTGCTCGATAAAGTGGTACCGGGCTATTACCATCGCCGCAACCCCATCAGTGGCGACATTGAGCGCTCCACCTGCTGCGAAAACACCGCCACCGAGCGGGTGATGATGGGCAAACTGATGGTCGACTCGCTGGTCACCTGGGCCCGTGACTACCACATCGACGGTTTTCGTTTTGACCTGATGGGCCATCAGCCCAAAGCCCTGATGCTTGCCGCCCGAGAGGCCGTTCAAGCGGTTGACCCGGATACCTATTTCTACGGTGAAGGCTGGAATTTCGGCGAAGTTGCCGACCACCAGCGTTTTGAACAGGCCAGTCAGCGCGCCCTGGCGGGCACCCAGATCGGGACCTTCAGCGACCGATTGCGAGACGCCGTACGCGGTGGATCATCCTTCCTGTTTGCCGACGACATTCGCCGCAGCCAGGGAATAGGGAATGGCCTCAAGGTGTTTCCTAACGAATTACAACAAGGGGCAGACAACCATGACATGCAACAGGAATACGAGCTGTCGATGGACCAGCTTCGTGTTGGCCTTGCCGGTAACCTGACGTCCTTTACCTTCACTGCGCAGAGTGGTGAGGAAATGCAGGGCCTGGAGGTTGATTTTGGTGGCGAACCCACGGCCTACGCGGCTGATCCGGCCGATACCATTAATTACGTGTCGAAACATGACAATCAGACCCTGTGGGACAATCATCAGTACCGCCTGCCGGCCGAACTGAGTCCAGAACAGCGGATGCGCGCCCAACTGCTGTCACTGGCGTACCCCATGTATGCTCAGGGGATCCCGTTTTTCCACATGGGCAGTGAGCTATTGCGCTCCAAATCATTCCTGCGCGACAGTTTTGATTATGGCGACTGGTTTAACCGGGTTGATTTCAGTATGACCCACAACAATTACCATGTCGGTCTGCCACCGGCCGATCAGGACAGCAGGAATTGGCCACTGATCCAGCGACTGTTGAAAGACAATCAGGGACGGGATCAGGTCAGCCCGGCACTCATCCGCCAATCGGCTGCTATGTTTATGGATATGCTGCGGGTGCGCAGTCAGAGTCCGTTGTTGCGCTTGACCGACGCACAGCAGATCCAGCAAGCGCTGCGCTTTTTGAATACCGGTCAACAGCATCAGCCAGGCATGATTGCGTTGCACATCAAGGACAGCGACGACAATATTGATCCGAATGTCAGCGCCATGCTGCTATTGTTTAACCAGTCGCTGAATCCCATTTCCCTGGCGTTACCAGAAGCCAGTCAGTATCAGCTGCACCCGGCGCTACAGAACGGCAGTGACGAGGTGGTAAAAGACACCCAGATCAGCGCCGACAGCATACAAGTCCCCGCACTGACGGTTGCAGTGCTGGTAACCCCCCAATCATCATAGGAATGCCCATGCTTGTAACACTGACCCCCATCGAACAGCGCATCATCGGTGTGATGCTGGAGAAACAGACCACCACCCCGGATCAATACCCGCTGTCGTTGAATGGCCTGACCACCGGTTGCAACCAGAAAAGCAACCGAGAACCGGTCATGTCACTCAGTGAAGGCGAGGTGCAGGACGCACTCGACAGCTTGCGGGACAAGAAACAAATCCGCGAAGAAACCGGATTTGGCAGCCGCGTGGTGAAATACCAGCAACGCTTCTGCAATACCGAATTCGGCGACCTGAAACTGACCGAGCAACAACGGGCAATCGTATGTCTGTTGTTATTGCGGGGCCCTCAGACGCCTGGCGAGTTACGCACCCGATGTCAGCGTATGGCTGAATTCACCAGCGTCGCTGAGGTCGAAAAAGCCCTCGATGGGTTACAGCACATGCCCGACCCGGTGGTGGTCTGTCTGGCCCGGGAACCGGGCAAGCGGGAGTCGCGCTATGCCCATTGTTTTGCTGATACCGCGGCGCAGGTTGCTGCGCCACAGGCAGCAATGCCATCTGCGAACGATGAAAGCAGTGATCAACAACGCATCGATGCACTGGAGCAACAGGTCGCGCGCTTACAACGCCAGCTGGCACAGGTGTGTGAGCAACTCGGGATCACGCCGGACCCCGAGTGAGCTCGATCAGAAGCACTGTTGCAGCGTGTCGACACCGCAGGTCAGTACGGTAACATTGGTGTAGCCAATCCGTTGCAACTGCTCCGCAGCCAGACGCGCGCGGACTGCCGACGCACAATGCAGGTAGATGGGTCGGGCAGGATCTTTTTCCAGCTCGAGCATTTTCATTTCCACCACGCCGCGGGGCATGTTGATCGCACCGGCAACCGGCTTGGCCAGATGCTCACTGGTTTCACGCACATCCACCAATAAACCATTGTTCTGGGCACGCTCAGCGGCACCGACAGCACCCTCTACACAGCGCACGTGAGGACTCACTTCCTGCATCAGTTCGGGAATGGTTTTTAACATGCGCCACTCTCCTTCACGCCCAGTTTGCGCAAAATGGTCATCATCGGACACCAGTTGGTGAAGGCCGATTGTAACAGGTTCAGGCCAATGAACGCGGTAAAGTACATCCAGCGCTGGTCAACCCACACGGTAAGCGCTATCGACACCAAAATGAAGAAACCGGCAATTAAGCGCAGCAAACGTTCAACAGTCATACACACCTCAAAACAGTAAATTAGAAAATACTAATATTAGACAAATCTAATATATAAGTTATAATCGGTCAAGTTTTTATCAATCAAGATGACACCGGAGGGTGACATGGACATGCAGGAAATGCAGCGCAATGCCACAGAGGCAGAGCAATTCCTCAAACTATTGGCGAACAAAAACCGCCTGATGGTGCTGTGTGCAATGATGGAAAAAGAATGTGCCGTCAGTGAACTGAACGAAACCGTTCCTCTGACCCAGTCAGCATTGTCACAGCATCTGGCCGCTCTGCGCAGTGCCGGACTGGTGACCACCCGTCGCGAAGCCCAGACAATCTACTATTCTATCAACGATCCCCGGGTAAAACGGGTGATCGATACCCTGTACTCACTGTTCTGTAATGGAGATGCCGAATGAGCCACCCGTCCCATAGCCATCCTTTGGACCGTGTGGTCGCGCGTGCCCTGGAAGGTGGGCTGCCCAAGCTGTTGTTTATCGCGTCGCTGCTACTGGGCGCCCTCGCGCTGGTGATGACCCCCCGTGAGGAAGAACCTCAAATCGTGGTACCGATGATCGACGTTCACGTGCAGGCCCCCAACCTGTCGGCCCAACAGGTGGCCCGTCAGGTGACCCAGCCCCTTGAGCAGTTACTCACCCAACTGCCCGGTGTCGAGCATGTGTATTCCGCCAGCCATGACTCCCGACTGACCGTCACATTACGCTTCTACGTGGGTGAAGATCGCCAGCGAGCACTGGTCAACACCTACAACAAACTGTTTTCCAATCAGCACCGGATCCCCGCGGTGGTGGACAACTGGATGGTACGCCCGGTGGAAGTGGATGATGTACCCATTGTACTGCTGGGGCTGTACAGCAAAGTACCGGATCGTTACAGCGACTATGAGCTCCGTCGAATGGCACTGGAAATCGCGCCGCTGTTGCAGCGTATCGAAAATACCAGTGAAGTGAACATTGTCGGCGGACGTGAGCGACAATTGCAGATCCTGCTTGACCGCCAGGCCATGAATGCCCGCCAGATCACTGCGCCACAAATTGTGCAGGCCTTACAACGCAGTAACCTGTTGCACAAACATGGTCATCTGGGTTTTGGCGATCAGCAAATTCAGATTGAGTCGGGGGATGTCTTACGCACCCCTGAGGATGTCAAAAACCTCGCGGTCGCCAGCATCAATGGCAAGCTGGTGTACATACGTGACATCGCAGAGGTTGTCGATGGCCCTGCCGAGCCGGACCATTACCAGTGGCTGAGCCACAATACCGGTGATAATGCCGACAGTCAGCTGCCACTGGTCACCCTGAGCATTGCCAAGCAGCGCGGCAGCAATGCCGTGACGGTGGCCAACGATGTGCTTGACCGCATGCAGACATTGCAAAGCACCTTGTTGCCGGACGATGTGGGTGTGCAGGTGATCCGAAATTACGGCGAAACCGCCAATGAAAAAGTCAACAACCTGACTTCCAGCCTGGCCTTTGCGGTGTTTACCGTGGTGGTGTTTATCGGTGTGTTTCTGGGCTGGCGCCCGGCTGTCATCGTCGCACTGGCGGTACCGGTATGTTACGGACTGACCCTGCTGCTGGATTTGACCTTCGGCTACACCATTAACCGGGTGACCCTGTTTGCCCTGATCCTGTCACTGGGTCTGTTGGTGGATGATCCCATCACCGGCATCGACAACATCGCCCGCTTCCTTGGCATGCCCGGCAAAGACAAGTCCGAACGCATCGTCGCCGCCATGGCCGAGATACGGCCGGCGCTGCTGATGTCGACCCTGACCATCATTCTGGCCTTTATTCCATTGGCTTTTATCACCGGCATGATGGGACCTTACATGGCGCCCATGGCATTTAACGTGCCGGTCAGCGTGATCCTGTCAACGGTTGTAGCGTTTACCGTCACCCCCTGGCTGGCGGGGCGATTGCTCAAGGCCAACGACGATGAACTGGCCAAAGCCAGTGGCACCAACCTGTATACCCGGTTGTTACAACCGATGCTGTCGTCACCCCGTCAGGCCAAAAAGGTCCTCTGGATCATGTTGGTGCTGTTCATGCTATCGGCCGCCTTGCCGCTGTTCCGCCTGGTCCCCCTCAAGCTGCTGCCGTTCGACAACAAGAACGAAGTACAGGTGCTGATTGATTTGCCTGAAACGGCATCACTGGAAGACACCGCTGCACTGGCCAGAACCCTGGCCAACCAGGTCCAGCGCCTGCCCGAAGTCGAAACCGTGGCGGCCTACGTGGGCCAGCCCTCGCCAATCGATTTTAACGGCATGGTGCGTCAGTATTATCAGCGTCAGGCACCGTATCTGGGTGAGTTACGCCTGCTGCTGATGGACAAAACCGAGCGCGAACACCAATCCCATGGTGTGGTACTGCGCCTGCGCGAACTGCTGGCACCCTACAACCGTGACGGCACGGTGATCCGGGTGGTTGAAGTGCCGCCAGGGCCGCCGGTGTTGAGCACACTGGTCGCCGAGGTGTACGCCGAGCCTTACGTCGATGCCAGCGAGCACCGTGCAGCGGCGCTGGCAGTGAAACAACGCTTTGAAGCCGAACCCCTGGTGGTGGAAGTGGATACCAGCATGACCGCCGAGCAACCGGTGAAGCGCTTTGTACTGGATAAAGCCAAAGCGGCTGCCTCTGGCGTCAGTACTGACGACATCAACCAATCGCTGGCCTTTCTGGTCGATGGTCTGATGGCAGGGGTGTTCCAGCAGGAGCAGGACATTGAGCCGGTTCCGCTGATGGTCAAACTGCCGTTTACCGAACGTCAGGATCCCAGCACCCTGGACAGCCTGATGATCACCGGCCCGGTAGGCGCCCGTCAGCAAAGCAGCGCAGACGGCCTGACCAACGCGCCAGTACCCCTGGTCAGCCTGGCAGAATTGGGGCACTGGCAATCGACCGTGCAATCCCAGCCAATCATGCGCAAAGATCTGCAAGAGGTGATTTATGTCACTGCCGAGCTGTCCGGTCGTCCACCCGGCGAAGTCATCGCCGACATTCTGGCCGACATGGACAACCCTGACGTTCAAGCGTCCGACTGGCAGTCAAGAACCTTCCTGAGCTCCGGCGGCACCCAGTCATGGTCAATGCCCGAGGGCACCTCGCTGGTGTTCTCCGGTGAAGGGGAATGGCGCATCACCGTCAAAGTGTTCCGCGACATGGGGATCGCCTTTGCCTTTGCCCTGGCAGCCATCTTCGTGGTGCTCAAATACCAGACCCGCAGCACCGCACTGGCACTGATCATCATGTCAGCCATACCGCTGACCATCATCGGAATTATGCCGGGCTTCTGGTTGCTTAACCAATTCGGTGAGCGCTGGATAGCCGGCGCGCCCGAGCCGGTGCTGTTCACCGCCACCGCCATGATCGGCATGATCGCACTGGCCGGCATCGTGGTGCGTAACGCCCTGATCCTGGTGGAGTTCATTACCCTGGCCCGCCAACAAGGCATGGACATGGTTGAAGCCTTGTTGCAGGCCGGCAGTGTGCGTATGCGGCCAGTACTGCTGACCGCCGGCACCACCCTGTTGGGCAACCTGGTGATCATCCTCGATCCGGTGTTCTCCGGCCTGGCGCTGGCGATCATCTTCGGCATCGTGGCCTCTACCGCCTTTACCCTGTTTGTGGTCCCTGTGGTGTACTACCTGGTATTCCGCAACCGACCGTTCACACCCGAATCTGCGTTACAAGGAGACGCGTCATGAGTACTTCCCGCTTCCATCCAGCTGCTATTCCCGTTGCGGCCATCGTCGGTTTGTTGTTAATGGTGGCCTGGATGGCTGGCATGTTCAGCGACACCCAGGCGCCGGGCACTGACAGCCTGCCCACCAGCGAATACACCGACACCTTCACCGTGGTGGCCGATGAGGCATTGCACACCGAAGCCGTGGTCGCCAGCATCGAAGCAAGAGACATCACCCGCATTTCCAGCCAATTGCTGGCACGGATCACCGCCATCAATGTGCGCGCTGGTGACCGTGTCAATGCCGGGGATGTGCTGATCACGCTGGAGAACGACGGCCTGCTGGCACAAAAAGCCCAGGCCAGTGCCCGTATTGAAGCCGTCCAATCATCATTGCAGGAGGCCCAGGCCAACCAACAGCGCATCAGTCGTTTGCGCGAACAGGGCCTGGCTTCTGCCAGTGAACAGGACAGCGTCAATGCTACCGCGTCGCGCCTCAGCGCCGAGCTGGATGCTGCCCGCCAGCAACTCAGCGAAGTGGACAATGCGCTGGAGTACAGTCAAATTCGTGCACCGATTGCCGGCGTGGTGATTGACCGTCTGGCCGAGCCGGGCAACATGGCAACCCCGGGCAATCCGTTGTTGTCCTTGTACAACCCCCGTTCTTTGCAGGTGCAGGCCAACGTGCGCGAATCGTTGGCGGTTCAGCTACAAAAAGGTCAGACACTGGAGGTCCATGTGGACGCCATTGCTCAGACCATTAACGCGGATATTGTGGAAATTGTGCCGGCCGCCGATTTGGCCGCACGCAGTTTTCTGATCAAGCTGTCGCTGCCAGAGCAAAGCCAGCTGAAACAAGGCATGAGCGCCCATGTCAATGTGCCGGTCGACACCCGCTCGGTGATCAGAATTCCGCGTAAGCTGGTGCAGGAATACGGTCAATTGGACATGGTTTGGGTGGTTGAAAATGAACTGTTGAGCCGCCGCATGGTCAGAACTGGAAACACCGATGGTGAATATGTCGTCATCCTGCGCGGTCTGCAGCCTGGCGAAACCGTGGCACTGCCCAAAGCCTGATCACTGCTCCGAGTTGTGATGGGTATGGCAGTCCCCATATCCATCATAACAACAATAAGGAGTCTACGGTGGACCAACAAGCTTTCAACGAAGCGCTAATGAAACTCTGTATTCTGCTGTATCAGGCAGATGGCAAGATTACCCTCAAAGAACAAGACTACTTTTACGCCCTGCAACAGAAGATTGACTGGCAGGGTGAAGAAGACCTGGAAGATTTTCAACGCCGGGCCATTCTGGAAGTGCGCGACGTGCTGCGCCAGGGCGAGCAAAAAGCCTATGTCAGTGCCCTGCGTGACGCCCTGAGTGTGGACGCCAAGCGTGCCCTGGCAGTGGCACAGGGCATTTCCCATATCGATGGCGACATGGCCGACGAAGAAGTGGAAATTCTCGATCATCTGCAAAACAGGGTGTTGGCCAAGAGCCTCTCCCCGGCCAACGATCAGCCGACCCAGCAGGCCTCGCTGGCCAGTTAACGTGTCGCTTTACGGCGGGTCAACAGGATCCGCTTGATCTTACCTTTGGTGGAACGCCAGTGGGTTTTCGGCTTGGCCGGCGCACTGGCCTGCAGATGGGCATATTCATTGTCGCTCAGGCTGACTTCCCCCCCGTGGGCCAGCCAGATACTGGGCGGCGCCATGTCGATGATCCGTTGGATGGATGCGCGGTATTTATTCGGGTGGAATACCGGAAACGGGGCAATGTAATGCCCTTTGACCCGCACCACCAGATCGGCCACGTATACCCGCCCCGACGGAACGTGCAACAACGACAAATCCCGATCGGTGTGACCGGGGGTTTCCAATGCCTGCCACTGTTCAAATCCCGGCAAGGTTGCCCCGTCGCGCAAGCGAATATCGGGTTTTAACACCGGGCTGTACCACAAATTGCGTCGCGGTTTACCCAACCGTCCGGCAACCCAGCCGGCCAACAGCATGTCAGTCCAATGCATCAGCGCGCCTGAAAAGCCCCGATACCAGGGCTGGTCTTTGTCCGCCGAAGCAATGCGACAACCGGTCAGTTCCCGCAGCCGGTGGGCAGCGCCAGCATGGTCCGGGTGCATATGGGTCACCACCACCAGCTTCAGATCGCTGAACGGCCGCCCCAGGTTCTCGGTTATATAGGACTTGAGCAGCGCAACATCGGCACGACAGCAACCGTCCAACAACATCAACCCGTGATCGTACTCGACCAGGTAAATGTTCTGGATATAACCGTCTAACTGATGAAACTGCATAACTTGTCCTGCGGCAAAACACTGCACCGAAGGATACTGGTCGGATGAGATGAGCGCAACCGTCTGTTGAATGAAAAAACAGGTAAGAGTGGTCTCAAACCCTGTATCACACGTAAGGAAATTCACTAACAAACACAAGGAGTGACACCATGTTTGGCTGGCTCAAATCCGACCCTGCAAAGAAACTGCGTGCTGAATACAATCGACTACTGGAACAGGGCATGCACGCACAACGCAACGGCGACATGCGCGCCTACGCGGCATTGACCGAAAAAGCCGAAGCGCTGTGGGCAGACATCATTGCGCTGGAAAACAAAGGCCAGGGCAAAGACGGGTAACCGCACGGCGTAAGCGGCACAAACCAACGTTCATCGCTACAGGTTCATCACCGTGATGGCGATTTGCAGTACCGTGGCCACCGACACCCAACCCAGATAGGGGATCTGCGCCAGCGCAATCACCCGTGAATAGCGCCATACCGCCACCATCATCCACACGATGGTGCCCCACACCAACAGGATGTCGAGGGTCGCCAGTGGCAGATTACGCAGGCCAAACTGGATGGGTGTGAAGATCAGGTTGGCCACCAGATTGATGGCAAACGGCAGGGCCACATAACGGGGTAACTTGCCCCGGATAGCCTGCACGAAAACATAGCCAAAGGTGACCAGAATGATCGGGTACAGGATCTGCCACATCAGACCAATGAATGCAGGTTCCGGGGTCCAGGATGGCTTTTCCAGTGCGTTGTACCACGCCATAAAACTCATGATGATTGTTCGCTAAGACAATGAAAGACTGCTCAGTTATACCCCGTCGGGCGCTTTGCAGATCACAATCGGAAGCATTGAGTCGGCGGTGACGATGTTGACGTAAAACACGTAGGAGCTGACGTTACTGATAGCCTTTTACGACGCTGAGTGTGGCATGTTGGATCACCCTTTCCAATTCGCCGCTGGCTTTCATTTCACGGATAACGGCATCCACTTTTTCAACCAGGTCTCGGTGGTCTTGATGAAGGTAATGATACAAGTCAAATGTCGCCAATGGCTGCGGGCCAGGCACAACAACGGTATCCAGATTGAGGTGATGGATCGCCAGCAAACCATCGATGGTATTGGTCAGGGCAACATCAACTAACCCCTCATTAACGAGCCTGATGAGCGTTTGGGTATTGTTCACATCGGTCACATTGTTAAGGCTGGCTGTAAGGTTATCGGTATGTTTTACGCCCCGAACCTTGGCGACGGCGTAGTTTAACAAATCTGCCTTGCTGTTGATCTGAATGCCGCTGTCGGCTTTGGTAAAGGCCATGGTTTCTAATTGAAAGTAGGGTGTCGGTATGCGGATGACATTGGGATTATCCTTGCCATAGGCATAAATCCTCATGATGTCGCCATCGTCTTTTCCCGTAGCGGCTTGACGCTGTGCTCTTTGGCCCGGTAATGGCGTTATCGTGACCTCGATCCCAAGCTTGCGGTAGATATGGGACAGGACAATTTTGCCGATTTTCTGTTCAGCAAGATTTTCAATTGAAACAAAATGAAGGGTCGTACCAAAACAAGCCTGCGCTACCATGTAGAAACAAAGGAACAGAAATATACGCAAATGGATCATCCCGTCGTTACCGTCAATCAGGTTCAGTATGGAAGAAAAATCCTTAAGTTGCTAAAACAGAGGCAGCCTCCCACTTCTCCTTCTGAGCGACCGCTGAATGCAGTCACCCGTGGCTCACCACCATCTCGCTGAACAGGGCCAGACAGAACCCCAGCACCGCACCGATGGGCGGGGCCCAGTGTTTACTCAAGCGAGACTGGGGCGCGATGTCCTGAAAGATCAGATAGATAACACCGCCAGAGGCAAACAGCATGATGGCACCCAGAATGGCTTCATGGGCGGACAGGAAAAAGTACCCTATCAGCCCGGCCACCGGGCCCAACGGCACTAACAGGCACATGGTCAGCAATGTGCGCCGGGCATTGTTGTGATTGAGCTTGTGCAACTCACGGTAGGCGTTGAACCCTTCGGGGATGTTCTGTAGTCCAATCAGGCAGGCCAGTAATGTGGCCATCGGCAGGTTAACCGCCACCAGCCCGCCAAGGGCAATGGCTTCGGGAATGTAGTCCAGGACCATGCCCATCAATTGTGGAGATGCCCGGCGGCGCAGGCCCAGCCAGCGCTCCAGGGCGAAAAACACCAATGCTCCGGTGAGCATCACCGGGATGGCCCACAGGGAGTTGTGCATGCTTTTTAGCCCCTGGGGAACCAGTACCACCGACACCGCACCGAGTAAAATGCCGCCACCAAAGGCGATGATAAAGTGGCGGAATTCCCGCTCCAGCCAGGATGGGAACAGCAGCTTTACCCGCGCAAACAGGCCACCGACGGGGATACACACCCCTGCGGCGGCGGTCAGAAGCAGTAAGGCGACAAGTTCGTGCATGGCGGGTCACTGAAAGGCATCATGTTGCACAGTTAAAACCACTGCGCGCCATTCGTCCAGTGTGATAAACCGGTATCGCCCCTTAAACACAGCTCATTCTGAGCGGGTGACTGGGAATCCCTGGTTCATCCAACCAAAAATCCCCTCGTACAATACCGCCGTATTGTCAAACCCCATGTCACGGAGCTGATCAGTGATGTACACCGCCGCCGCCCGTGGACAGGAACAATACGCCACAATCTGCACATCCCGCGGCAGGTCTTTCACTCGCTCATCCAGATTGCTGTAATAAGGAAAAGGGATCGAGCCCTCTATGTGGGCCCGCTGCCATACTGACGTCACCCGGGTATCCAGAATGACCATTTTCTTGTTGGCCTGCATCGCCTCAAACAACTGTTCAGAGGTAATGAATTTGTCTTCGCTCAGGGTCCACTGTGGATTATCGCTGTCCGGGTTGATCACGTACTGGTCGGGAGTGGGAATGGGACGCAGTGGCATCTTCTCCTGGGTCCAGCCACTGGCCTTGCTGCGAATAAACGCCGTGACATTATCGATGTCCTCGGCTGACAGTATGTCTTCAAACGCCTTCATTGGCGTATCCTGGCGACCTTTCTCAATGGCGTAGCGAATAAATTCATCTTTGTTGTGCGCCAACGCCGACTGATTACCCAGCGCCGGGGCGGTCACCCCCTCTCCGTTCTTGCCGTGACAACTGGCACAGTGTTGTTGATAGACCTGTTCGCCACGCACCACATCCCCCAGTACCGGTTCTTCGCTCAGCTTGATGCGCTCGGCACCGGACTGCCAGAACAGCCAGTAGGTCAAGTCCCAGGTTTCATCCAGTGTCAGTGGGCCGCCTACTTCATCAAGGTACCCTCCCATCGCGGTACCCTCGCGGCCATAGGACAGCGGACGCAGAATGGCGTGAGGAACACCGGACTCAAACAGACTTTTGCTGCGCAGTGACGGCGCATGATCATTCTTGTGTCCCTCGCGGTTTTCACCATGGCACAGGGTACAATAGCGGTTGTAATTGGCCTCGGCACGCGCGGCCTGTTCAGCGGTCAGGGTTCGCGGCGGCTTGTCCTTATCGTAGGTTCTGGCCTGGATGGCAGGAGCAATCAAAACACCCAGCAGGGTGAACAGCAGGATGGGCAATGGTTTCACGGGTCTGAATTCCTTGTTGGCAGTGTCGATACGCCACAACCCCCGTCATAGCGACCTTGAACACACCACTTTACACCCTAAGGTGAAAATAGAAAGCCGATGTCAGACCGATGACTAACCGGCTGCGGTAAAATTCATACGCAGTGCGGGCTTTTGAACCAACAAATTGGCTGACCGAACGAATGTCCATTGACAGTACAGGCCAACCAGCGGCTACACTGACGCCACATTACCGCAAAAGGAATTCGCCATGCCCCGCTGTTACATTGCCCTTGTCATCCTGCTGATGTCATCCGCTTGGGCCGCACCACAAAAAGCCTTTCATCGCCTGCTGATGTTCAATCAGCAAGGGCAACTGATGGTAGTTAAGATAAAAGGCACTGATTTCTGGGTGACCCCCGGCCTTTACAGCACGGATGAGGACTTCTCCCCGTCCCGGTTGCACACACTCGCGGGGGAATACGGGTTAACCATCAACGCGCCGGTACTGCACGGTGAATTTGTGTTGCAGTTTACCAACGACACCCCAGATTCCACCCGTTATTTTTACCGGGCCGTGGTGCAAGGTGGCACAACGACACTACCCGAAGCCATCAGCGAGGTCCGTTGGTTGTCAGTCGAGGATGCCCTTAAGACCATGACCTTCCCGCACATCAACCTGCTGACAGCACAGATTGAGCAACACCCCGACAGTGTGTGGCAGGCTAGGATCAAACGCTATCAGCATAACGGCGCCTACAAAGCCGACTTGGTCAGTGACTTTGTTGCCATCCGGCCAATTGAGCGGCCTGAATAGCGGTCAGGTCTGGGACTGATCACTGCCGGGATCGTCAAACCAGATGCCATATTTGTCTCCCTGCCACGTCAACAGGCGATACAGGTAGGCGCTTGCCAGCAATATCAGGCCTCCGGCCAGTGCCGCCTCGCTGAACCAGCCGAGCGCACAAAACACGAAACCAAATCCATGACAGGTATATTCAACCCGCACCGCGGTACGGCGTAATGGGCGAACGTTCAGAAAGTTGACCGCAAACCACAACTTCACAAACAGCGGCAATGATGTCCATGCCTCAGAGTGCTTATCCAACATAACGACCTCTTGATTCAATGTGTTGATATCAATATCAAGGGCAGCAGCGAGGCACTTCTGAGACTCAAGACTGGCGGTTTGCCCACTTTCGATACGCTGAATGGTTCTGACATTCAGACCTGCCATCTGAGCGAGCTGCTCCTGCGACAAATGTCGGCTGAGCCGCAACTGTTTGAGTTTCATAGCGGGCCTCTCCTGCAATCCCTGGTCGTTAGTGTGCCGTTCATCCTGCCCTGTCAGGCACGACAACGCCCCGACATTCACCCGACAGTTGGCGCAAATGATGAAAAAAACCTCAATCGCTGTTGATCACATGAAAACGGGTCTGGCGCCCGTCGAGGTAGCGCACACCCGACGCCTCAAACACGGCATTTTCTTCCAGCATGATGCGAATGTCCTTGCCCCACTGTGGCAAGTGCGTGGCAGCATTCAGCTCAATGGAATAGGCCGTATTGATGTGCAAAGGATGATCGCCGTCTCCCGGCACGCCCTCCTGAGCATCCCACATCCCCAGCGTCGTACCGGCGGCATGACCGTGGTACCCGATGGGGTGGGTGTAGATGTGTGGTCTGAGACCGGCTTCACGCCCCTGCGCCAACGACATTGCCAACACCTCATTGCCGCTGCGCCCGGGGGTAAAGTTGGCAGTAAAGATGTCCTGTACCTGATTGGCATTCGCCAGCGCCTGTTGCAGGTAAGCCGGCACCTGGGTCTCGCCACTGCGCAGTACGTAGGCATGCTGTTGCTGGTCCGTATTAAGGCGCAAATAGGTGATACCAAAATCCACGTGCAGCAAATCGCCGGGCAGGATCACCTGCTCACCGGGACGTTCACTGAAGGCTTGCAGGTGATCAAACTTGTCCGCGTCAGCCCGCTGGATCGATACCGTGGGATGAAACCAGTTGGTCAGCTTCATCGAACGGGTTTTCTCCCGCAGCCACCAGACCACATCATCGGTGGTGGTTTGTCCGGGCCTGACCACCGCATTGGAAAACGCTTCGGCAATGATCCGGTGCCCCATCGCGACAATGTCCGGGTATAGGGCCAACTCTTTAGCGCTGCGGGTTTCCAGCCATCCGATCGCCAGCCCATGGGCCGACACGATACGTTGCTGCATCGGACCCAATGCGGCCAGCAGCTCGTCATGTTCGGTGGCGGTGATGCCGTCGGCCAGACCTGTTTGCGCCGAGCGGTTGATGCCGATAGACGTCGGATTTTTCGCCTTGATCAGGTCCACCAGTGCCAGCCACTGATCCGGCTGTTGCTCCTTATCCCAGGCTTTTTCAAACCGTTCACCGACCTTGTATCGGGCAATCGCATAGTACTCGCTGGGACCTTCAGCAGGCGTATAGATTGCTAATATGGTGCGTCGGCGAGCGGACAGCCAGGTGCTGGGTAGCAGGGTTTTCAGCACCGGATCTTCATTGTATTCACGGGAAATCAGCAACCACATTTCAATCCCTTCACGGCGCATCAGGGTCGGTAGAAGGTTGGTCAGTCGATCATCCAGAATGTCATCCATCACTGCCGCACGTTCACGCATTGGTAACGGATGGCTCTGGGCCATCACCTGACTGGCACACAACAGCGCACACGCAATTAGTAAAGCTTTCATCCAGTGCTTCCCGGTTGGAAAAAAAGTACAGTATCAAGGCATGGCATAGCGCGCAATCCGATCGCCGACGGGCAGCAACGGGCGTGAATTACAACTTGGTCTGAAAATCCAATCCGGTTTTATTCGCGAAGCCCTGATACAGACGCTGCTTATGGCCATCGGCCGGCGCATACAGGTAGGTACCGGGACGTGGGCTGACCTCAAGTAAATCGAACTGCAATGCCTTGACAGCATCCAGCCCTCGGGTGATGTAAAGCTCTCCCCAACTGGTGGAATACAACACCGTGACCGATTTTATGTCGGTACTGGTGCGACGAGACTCAAAGTTGAGAACCACCAGACAGTTGACGATACGGCTGGGTTCAAGCAATACCTCCCGTGGTAGATCAGCCACTTTGACCGGCGGGAAAATCTGGTGAATGTGCCGGGTCAGTGTCTGCAACTCACTCTCATTGACCGGCTCTGTGTGATAATCCAGCAACACACGGGTTTTGGGATCCATCAGTTTGTTCCACACCGCCCAGGCAATGAGCTGGATCGGATCCGGATGACTCAGCAGTTTTGAACGCTGGATTTCGTGTTCTTTGCCCTGCAACTGATCGCCATCGTACAAATGCCACAAGCGATCATCACTGGCGCCCACGTCGGCTTTGATGGTCACCCGCTTGCTGTAAAGTTCGTTATCAAAAACACTGCGAAGATAGTCGACTTTATTCGGCTTTTTGGCGTAGAACGCTTCAATTTTACGCCCAATCACCGTCATATCCTGCTGACTGACCTGCTGCTCATGTTCACTCAACTGAGTCGAAATGCGTCGATAACACGCAATCAGGAATTGATGTATCTGCTTGCTGAGGCGGGACTTGTCATGAAAATCCCAGTATTTGATCCGATCCAGACGACGAACCGTCTCTTTGCTCCAGCCCCACTGCGCCACGTAGCTGCTCATGATAGTGCGTTTAAAGGTGTTTTCACTGGCATCTGCGGGGGTACTGAGCTTGGTATCACACTTGATATACAGGCACATCCGCAGTAACTGTACGATGTCTTTGTGTTCACTGTGCTGATAATGATTGATCAATTCGTCAAACATCAGCGCATAAGGGTCGACATGTTCCAGATCGCCGGGTGCTTTGGCGCCATTATGCACTTTACTGCGCAATACATTGCACAGCGGCTGACCGTGTTCAATGTTGTGCAGAAACACTTCCAGCTTGGCCATCTTCAACACCGATTTGAACGGTGAGTCCATGGCTTTGACGATTTGCCAGATGGCGGCACCGAATAACTCGCCGGCATCCAGCTGTTGCAGATGCCCCAAATCCATAAACCACGACGGGTCCGGTGTTGTACCCAGTTTGAGTTGGTGGATCTGTTGCTGATACCCCTGCTCGTCGATATCGTCCGGCATCAACCACCAAAAGGGTGCCTTACCGGCGACCACGATATGGGTGGTGTAAAACTCCGCTTTGAGAAACAACGCCTGCGCGGAGCCGGCACTCTCACCATCGGCCTCACCAAAGTCATTGCGTTGCACCCGGGTAATGTCCGACAGGAAAAAATGCACTTCCAACTGATACTCACGCCATGCCCATTGTTCAATACGCTGCAGCTTTATCTGCAACAACTTCATGCCCTCTGGGCCCAATGACTCGGCATCCACGCAGGCCCAAAAATCAAAATCCGACTTTTCACTCTGGGCAATCGTACCGACGCTGCCCATCAACAACAGCGCATCGATGCTACGTTGCTTTGGCCAAACCCTTTTCATGTCTTCCAGCAGATTGCGTTGCTCGGGAAACAGTAAGTACAGGGCTTCTTGTAACGTGGTGCGCAGGGAGTAGTTACTCAGGCCGTGGGGCACAGCTGGGTCGTCGACGAAGCCTGGAAATTGTGGATGATTGATGTGCAGCAAAAACGGCAATGCATGAAACAGAGGGCGCTTTTCAGGTGCCAGCAGTTCTATGGCGCGCTCACTGCGCACCTTGTTGTAGCGCAATACCCGAAGCAGCCGGATGGCCAGGTTTTGACGCGGTACTGAAGGCGACGAATTATTCATGCTTATCCAACGGCGCTGCCAACGACAAATAAAGCCCCAATAAAAACACTGTGTTCATCAAAGCCTAAAGTTAAACGCAATGCAATGCCTGTTTGGGCTAACTGACCGACAAATGACACTCGATATACAACAATTCATTCCCCTGGGCAGTGGCGTTAAACACACCATCAGCGGTCATTTTGACGCAACGTTTATCACCCTGTGGCGTCATCAGGAACATTTCACCGCTCTCACTGTGGTGAGCGTCGCCCCGTTGACAATTGTCCAGCAAGGTATCCAACTCGGCATGACTCATTTCGCAAAAGAAGTCATACAAACGCCTGCCGCGTAACGCCGGCCCCGATGACCCCATCACATCATTGAACCAGGCATTGGCGAATAAAATGTCACCCTTGGTGTCGACTAACACCAATCCATACGAACGTCCGTCAACGATGGATCGCAGTAAGCTGAGTCCCGTTGACGATTGCAGAAGTGAAGATAATGAAGACATGCTGACCATTGGCTTTCCCTTTCCTGTACGGAATAACCATAGTCCAAGTCTGCGCAACTTGCCGCAGTTGCACTGCAATTGTGCTGTCTATTGCAACCAAATGCGGTTGTCCCGCCGGGTGACCGGCCGATGGATAGCAAAGGCCAGTCCCTGTTCGCCGACGTAGGGTTGCAACCAGTCCTGAACATCCCGTTGTTGCGCTTCGGACAGCTGCGCCCAGGCGTCGAGTATGCGCTGCATTTTCCATTGCTGAAACGGTAACACGACGCGATTGGCCTGGGTGGTACCGAAACGAAATTGGTGCTCACCAATCCCCCTTGGCAGCGCGCGCTCATCCGCATAGGTCAGCGCCCATTCCTCCACCGCAACGACGGTATTTGCCAGCATCGGCCACAAATGTTCAAAAACATCGGCCACCAGCGGTGCCAGCGTGTTGGGTATGGCGTCATCGGGCAACCATTGCAACTGTTCATCCGGCTGAACGTTGCGCATACGCTCAATCCAATCACACAATGCGGGAGCTTTCTCGCGCAACAGTTTACCCGGTGCAGGATCTGAATACAGGTGCGCGTAAAAGGGTCCCATCAAGCTGACATCGGCGAGGCTTGGCCGTTCACCCAGCACGAAATCATGGTCACTGAAGTGCTGTTGCAAGGCCGGCAGAATGGTATTTTCAAACCAATGTTCCAAGGCGCGGGGAACATGACCATGGATACCCAGCTTAGGCACAAACCCCGCGAAACGGGCAGCCAGTTTTTTGCCCAGGCGACGCCTGATGAAAGCCGGTAACCAGGGTCCGGCAACCTGGCCAAACTGCTCGTATATGTAGGGCGTGTTGTCATGGTTCCAACGGTAATGCATGGCAGGCAACAACAGCCATTCGTCAGCCCAGGCTTCCAGTAAAAGACACAGCATGCGTTGACGGGGCGTTGACGGCAAAATTGCCGGCTCAGGGTGGCGTTGTTCCAACGCATCGATAATCGCCGCCGTATCCTGTAAATATTCCCCGTCAGGGGTGGCAACCACCGGGATCATCTGTACGCCGGTTCGCGGTTTTATCACCGATTTGTACACTTTGGCGGTGGCAAACACTTCCTCAAACGGGATCCCTTTGACCTGGAAATAGGCGCGCGCTTTGGCGGTATAAAACGAAAATGGTGTTCCATAAAGCACGTATTTCGGCACGGCAAGGCTCCCTGAATGATGACCGGGTTAGCATGCCATGAGGCTATCCCACACTCAATCGTAATTGACGTCCGCGGACGGCAATTTCGATTCGGCGTCAAGACCGTTCAATCAGACGGTTCACGGTTTTAATCAGGTGTTCACGGTTCACAGGTTTTACCAGGTGGGCTTGCATCCCCACGCTACGCGAACGCTCAATGTCTTCATCATAGGCATTGGCGGTCAATGCCACGACCGGTGTCGTGTCGCCACGGCCACGCATTGCTTTACAGGCTTGTAGCCCATCCATGACCGGCATATTGATGTCCATCAGCACCAAATCAAAGGACGCTTTTTCCAGCGCGCTCAGCGCCTCCTCGCCATTGTCCACCCGTTGACAGAAAAAACCAGCCACTTGCAACATATTCAACACCACCTCGGCATTGATGTCGTTGTCTTCCACCAACAGTATGCGGGGCTCGCTAGACCTTGTTTTAGCCGTTGCCGGCTCTTTATCTTCGCGACGTAGCAGCCGCAGGTCCTGTTCCAGTTGTGCGGTGTCGACCGGTTTAAGGTAGCGCCGCCAGAACAGCGTTTCATCTTCGGCATACGCGCTCAGTGCGGTATCACTGGCTGACACAAGGATACGCAGTGGGCACTGACCATGGTATTGATCGCGCAAACGCTCGGCCAGGGATATGCCATCGACATCGGGCATGTGCTGATCAATCAACACCGCGTCAAAGCGGCTACCCGACGCCAGTGCGCCAAGTAGTGCTTTGGCGCTGCCAAAACACTCACACTGAAAGCCCAGTTGCTCGACAATAAGGCCCAGATAACGTCGACTGCTGTCCAGATCATCGACGATGGCAATGCGTCCCTCACGGGCAATGATGCCCTCAAGGTGCTCTGCTTTTGGACTGCCCAACGGGATCTGACAGGTAAAGCGGCTCCCTTTGCCGGCAATGCTGGTGGCGGACAATTTGCCCCCCATAACATCCACCCACTCTTTGCAAATGGCCAGGCCCAGCCCCGCGCCCTGATAATTGCGCTGGCTACGTTCATCTACCTGGGTAAAGCGCTCAAAAATCCGCGTCAGGTTCGCTTTATCAATACCAATACCGGTATCGGTCACCTCGATGTGCAACCAGTCCCGGCCCTCGTCGGTACGGTATTGGATATCCACATCAACACTGCCCTGTGGGGTAAATTTCACCGCATTGCTGAGCAGGTTGTTGAGCACCTGTTTAATCCGGATTGGATCACCGTACACCCATTCCGGCACGTTGTCCGATTGTTGCGAAGTAAACTGTAAGCCCTTTTTATGCGCTTCCACCGAGTGTGGCGCCAGGCATTCATCCAACAACGACGGCAAGTTAAAGTCATTATTTTTCAGCACTAATTTGCCCGACTCGATATGTGCGATGTCGAGTATCTCTTCGATCAGATGCAACAATTCCCGTCCGGATTTTAACGCCTGGTTCAGGTAGCGCTGGCGGGTACCGGTACGAGATTCCAACTGCGCCAGCTCGACCATGCCAAAGATACCGTTTAGCGGCGTGCGTAATTCATGGCTCATGGTGGCCAGAAACTGTGACTTGGCAATGCTCGCCTGGTTAGCTTGCTGCTCCAGTTCCAGTGCTTCCTGACGCTGCTTGTCCAACGAAGCCAGATTGTCGCTGATTTGCCGCTCAATCGGCCGAAACAGGTACAGGTATTGGCCGCTCAACACCATCAATGCCACCAGCAACAACGCCCACTGCCCCCAGGATAACAGCTTGACCCGCAATTGGGCCTGGTGTTCAAACGCCGACACCACACTGTCGAGATCGCCGAGCAATTTTTCGGTATGACGGGGCATGAACATACCCCTGTCCTGAGGAAGCGGATCACCGCTCGCCCATCGACGGGCAGCCGAAATGTAATCCCTGACACGCTGTTCCAGCGGGTCGGGATCACCAACAAAATACAACGGGTAGGCAGGATGTTGACTGTCATAGCGGGCCTCACCACTGGACAATGAGGCAAGCAAAAACTGGTGGTTCTGTTCAAAGCGATTGATGGCCAAACGCAACGCATCAGCGGTTGATGCCACACTGGTGGGTTGTTGCGGTGCTTGCAGGCGATGAACATTCAATGCGATCTTTTGCGACAGCATTCGCTGCATACCGGCAATATTGATGGTTTTGGCGTCACTGGCCTGCAAATAGGTGACGTAATGGCTGGCCAATACAGAGATACCGATCACCAGCGCAATCATACCCAGCGCGAGCAAATAGCGGAAACGTAGACGATGGGTAACGGATTGAAGATGTTGCACGGCGCGAATTCCCTGACAGCGGCACAGACTCAGACAGATTCTCTGCGTCCAGGTTAACGCTTCCGTTTTCTAAGGACGCTTATAAAGCGTAGAGCAATGCACGCAGACCAACAAGAAAAAAGCCCGCTGCAGAGCAACGGGCTTGGTTCAATTCAGCGCAACAACATGCGAGTTAGGATTGCTTCTCGGCGATGTACTCATCCACCAGCCGCTCCAGTACATCCAGCGGAACAGCGCCGTTTTTCAGCACCACATCATGGAATTCCGCCAGACTGAAGTCGTCGCCCAGTGCTTGCATGGCCTTTTCACGCACTTCGAGAATTTTCATCATACCCACTTTGTAAGACGTCGCCTGTCCGGGCATAACGATGTAGCGCTCGATTTCAGATACCACGTCAGACTCTGCCATGCCGGTATTCTTCAGCATGTAATCGATGGCTTCTTCACGGGTCCAGCGCTTGGCGTGGATACCGGTATCGACCACCAGGCGTACAGCGCGGAACAGTTCGGCTTGCAAGCGACCGATGTTGTCAAATGGATCGTCCTGGAAACCCAGCTCCCATGCCAGACGCTCGGCATACAGTGCCCAACCTTCGGTGTAGGCGGTGAACATCGGGATTTTGCGGAAGATAGGTAACCCTTCCAGTTCCATCGAAATCGCAATCTGGAAGTGGTGGCCAGGGATACCTTCGTGGTAAGCCAACGTACGCATACCGTACTTCGGTGTCGCCTGAATATCATACAGGTTGGCAAAGAAACGTCCCGGACGGGTGCCATCCATGGACGGTTGCTGATAGTAGGCGCCCGGTGCTGTCTTCTCTTTGAACAGAGGAATACGCACAACTTCCATGCCCGCTTTAGGACGAATATTGAAGGCATCATCCAGACCGGCATCAATTTCATCCAGGATGGTCTGATAATCTGCCAGGATCTGCTCCCGTCCAGCGTCGCTGTCTTCATAGTAAAAACGCGGATCGGCTTTCATGGCTTCGATGGCAGCGGTAAAGCCTTCGCTGATGTCGTAACCTTGCTCTGCCAGAATGGTCAGGATCTCTTCCTGGATACGAGCCACCTCAGACAAACCCATACGATGGATCTGATCGGCAGTGTAATCGGTGGTGGTGAAGAAACGCAGCGCTTGTTCATAGGCAATATCGCCACCTTCCAGATGCCACAGGCCGTCATCGGTACCGGCTTTGGCTTTCAGGCCATCAAAATAGTCAATGTAGGTCTGATAGGTTGGATAAACCGTGTCGTTGATTTCCGCTTCGGCCAATGCCAGCAGACGGGCTTTTTCTTCCACCGGAAAATCTTCAGCGTCGTTAATCCGCTTTTCAAGGGACGTGTAAAGAATGTTTTCTTTGGCGGGCGTACCAACAAAGCCGCGCATTTCATCCAGCACACGCTCAATCACAAAACGGGGCGGGATAATGTTACGCGCTTCGCGTAGCTTCAGCCCTTCCATATTCTGCGCAAACTTGACGCGCATTTTTTGCAAACGTGAAATGTAGTTTTCCACGTCCTCAGGCTCTGCAATGCGGTGCTGGCTGTCCATGAAACTGGGGAACCCGTTTTGCAGACCAAACAGCTGATTCACCGGGTAATCATGATAGCGATAGGGCTCCGCCTCAATCACGGTATCCAGCAGATACATGGCGATTTCTTTCGACAATCGCTGATCGGCATCGAGGTCTTCATCGGCATAACTCATCAGGGTCTCGCGCAGTCCCTTCAACTCCTCGTACATGCGATCGCCTTCGGCCAGGCTGTCATCATTCAGTTCGGCGTTGTGTCCTTTGATACCGAATTGTTCCAGCACGCCCAATGAAGTCAGCACTTCGGGCTTATCCAGCGCCGATTTAACCATTGCCCGGTCAAGTAAAACCCGGAAAAAGAACGGTTTTTCCGCGTACCACTCATGGGCTGCCAAACCGCCCCCCGCGATGAGGATGGCCAGAACAGTGTATCCCAGGCCTTTAAAAAACGCTTTCATGTCGTCTCCCACTTATCGTTGTTATTTTATCCACTATGCCAAAGCCCGGATGCAAACGCACCAGGTACACATGATTGGTTACAAAATTTGTTATCGTTGTCACCCACCTTATCAGTGTGTGGATGCAAAGCGCTGCAGAAACAGCGCCAGCGCATTAAGCATGTCATCGTGCTCAGGGTTCGCCCTCGGTACCTTGCATGATGCGGTGCTGTCGACCTTGGTCGCGTTATAATCCATCTGCTCCAGATGCCAGGGGTTGATCACCAGATCGGCGTGACACACGCCGACACTTTCATCCACCAGGTAGGTCAGGTTGTCGCCTCGGTTGTAGTCCAGCAAGGAAGCCACGCCATGGTAAGGTGTGGTCGTATCTGCCAATGAGTGTGCAGCAAAGATGGGGACGTTCAATGGTACCTCGTTGCTTTGCAATTCACGAATGTGATCAATCACTTCCATTAGTTCGATAGCAGAATAGGACGATACCGAGGGGTATTTGTACGGATTCGGTCCCCGGGTCTGATACTCGCCATCCAGCAACCTGGCCAACCAACCCATCCCCCAGAAATGGGATAGGCTTTCAGCACTATCATCCAATGCCAACGCTCCGGAAAACAACAATAGTCCCGAGATCTCGCCGGGATGCTGCAGGGTATATTCGGTCACTAGCGCGCCGCCGGTCGAGAATCCGCCCAACAACACGGGTTGTCCCAATGTCTTGGCATACCCAACCAGTGCTGAAAGGTGGGTGCGCCATCGATCAGAAAGGTGCTCATCCTCCATATCGGCATCTGCATCATGCTTGCCATGACCAGGCAACAGGCCGACGATCACCGTCATGCCTTGCTGGTGTATCGCCGGGGCAATCGAGCGCAGGAAAAACGGCGAGTCACTCAGACCATGCAGCAAGACCACCACCGG
Organism: Fluctibacter halophilus; assembly: GCF_020687825.1. Classification (GTDB taxonomy): domain Bacteria; phylum Pseudomonadota; class Gammaproteobacteria; order Enterobacterales; family Alteromonadaceae; genus Fluctibacter; species Fluctibacter halophilus. The sequence goes on along the minus strand of NZ_JAJEWP010000007.1, from coordinate 80,340 downwards.
GCCCTGTGGCTGCCCATGGTGTAACACGAAAGGACCGATACTGTTGTTCAACAAGGTGGGAGAACACACCGTTAGTTGGCCTGAAGCACTTAACGCACAGGGCTCTGCCTGCCCCAGTTGTTGCTCATACAAAGTGACAAAGGGGGCCAGCCAGTCTGGCGTCCGAGCCAGGGTTGCGCCATGGAGCAGCAACAGTGATAGCGTTAAAACACGCAACATAAGCTTTCATATTCCTTGATGCTAAACCACTACTATAAAGGGCTGGCGAGGGAAAGACCATGCTTTTGTCCACCGCCAAAATCGCCAATACGAAGACCTCGTAAGGTATAAATATTTATCCTCAATGATGATTCACCATGCCAGCAAGTCGTGGATTTGCGACACAGCACTGAACTACACTGCCAGAGTAAATGAAAAAGGCAAACCAGGTGAAAACCTGGGACGCAAAGCCTCCGGTCTACGGTTTTTGACTAGGATAGCGGGGCTGCCGGGTGTACGCGACATCGTATGCCACCCAACGGCTTTTTCGAACGGTAATGCCCGCAAAAAGCAGGCAGATAACTTCAATCATGAGCAGGCGCTCTGTTGTTATTGAGGAACCAAAGATGATTATTTTGGTGGGTGGAGAAAAAGGCGGCAGCGGTAAAAGCTGCCTGGCACAAAACATTGCCGTATACCTGCGAACTGAAAAGCAGGCGTCGGTATTGATGGTGGACTGCGATCCCCAACGTACGACCTCGGACTGGATCCAGGAGCGTAACGCCACCGGCGGTCTGCCTGACATCAATTGTGTCCAGTTGTACGGTAAAATTCGTAACGAGTTACTGTCACTGCGAAATCATTATGACTACGTCATCATAGACTGTGGCGGGCAGGACAACCTGGCCCTGCGTTCTTCCATGGCGGTTGCCGATCATATTCTGATCCCGTTACGCCCCAAACGCCGGGACCTGAAAACAGTGCCGCACATGGAAGACATTCTGTCGACCTGTAAAATGGTTAACCCGCACATGAACGCCGCGTTTGTGATCACCCAATGCCCGTCATTGCCTTCATTGGCTAACCGCATTATTGAGGCCAAGGAAGTCTGCCGGTCGTTCGACGTGCCGGTGCTGAATTCGGTCACCTTCAGTCGTAACATGTACGACGACAGTGAAGAATCCGGATTGTCAGTGATGGAGAGTGAGCCTGATGGCAAGGCCGCCGTGGAAATACGCAGCATTATCGAAGAACTGTTGACCCGAGGTAAGGCCAATGACGTTAGCCAGTTTGAAAAAGTGCGCGCCATCGGTTGAACGTGCACCCCGCAGCGTTGACGAGTTTATCGACGAGGCTACCTTGTATGCCCGGGGACTGGACAAAGTGGTGGTGTTGCACGAAACCCGCGCAGTGCAGGAACAGGGGCCGTTTAAACGGGCCACATTCACCCTGTCGGAGCAGGCCATTGGAGCCCTCAACGACCTGTCGGAAAAAACCGGTATCGCCAAGTCACGCCTGATCCGAATCTGGCTGATGGAACAGCAACGGGATCAGGACCTCGCCGACTACATCGACAGTGCGGTGAAATAAGCAATGTAGACTGACGTTCCCAAGGAGCGTCAGTCCCGCTGGCGACATCGTTGTAATCGCTACCAATTCGGTAATTTTTGTCGCGAATTGCCCCAATCTGTGCGATAACATAGGATACTCTCTGGGGATTTTGAGGGCAGAGCCATCAGCAGTTCAGAAAATACCATTGCACAACAGAACGACAGAGATGCCGTCGGCATTCTCTACCAGCACAGTTACGGCAGTGTACTGGGCTCTCTGGTGGCAGCGACGTTGCTGGTGTTCGGCTTTGACACCCCATCTACCGCGTCTGCCAAACACCTGTGGTTTGTGTGCATGCTGTGTATCCTCGGTTATCGCTTTATGGACGCGTTGTTCTGGCAGTTTCGTTTACGGCACAGCGATTTCGACGGCGTGTCGGCGATTCGTCGTTTCGTCGTTGGCAGTCTCAGTACCGCCTTTTTGTGGAGTTGTTACGCGGTGTTCATGTTCCATTACATGAGCAACGATGAACTGGCGCTGACCCTGATCATTCTCGGCGCACTGGCAGGTGGTGCCTCCACCGTGCTGGCCGGACATAAAAACACCGCTACCGCCTTTGTGCTATTGATCCTTTGTCCGGTTGGTGCCATTGCGTTGTTTTCTCCCTCCCCTTATCACAACATGATTGGTGGCCTGGCCTTGATGTTAAGTGGCATCCTTGGCCTCGCCGCCAGGCGCAGTGCAAGCTACACCACCGATACCATCAAACTGCGCAATGAACATGGCGCGCTGATGGAGCAAATCCGCCAGGAAAAGGCCGATATCGACCGGGTCAATCAGGAGTTATCCGAAGCCAACAAGCGCCTCAATATCGCCCATGACTCACTGGAAGCAGAGGTCAACCGCCGCACCGAAAAGATTTCCTTGCTGTCCAGTCGCGACCCCTTGACCGGCCTGTTCAACCGCTCAGCATTTACCCAGCAGCTGGCCATGTTATTGACCCGCAGCCAGGAGCGCGGGCATTCGCTGGCGCTGCTGTTCATCGACCTGAATGGTTTCAAAAAAATCAACGACACCCTCGGCCATCGCATCGGTGACGGTGTGCTGGTAGAGGTATCCAAGCGTATCGAAGCATTTGCCAATGACTATCCTGCCGGTCGATGGGGTGGCGACGAGTTTCTCATCGCCCTGCCCTACGCCGATCAGGCCACCGCCATGTCAGTGGCAACGGCGCTGCAGACCCGGGTTGCACAGACCATCGATATCGAGGCCAACCAGCTAAATCTGACGGCTTCCGTCGGTATCGCCATGTCGCCGGAACACAGTGTTGAAGAGCTGGAACTGATCCAGCTGGCCGATTTCGCCATGTTTGAGCAGAAAAAATCAGGCCGGGTTGAGCCACGGATTTTCAGTCATGACCTGTACCTTAACCTGAAACACGTGCAAGACCTGCGTGATGGCCTGCAGCAAGCCATTAACCAGCGTCAGCTTTACCTTTGCTATCAGCCCATTCTTGACAGCAACAGCTTAAAGCCGTGGGCATTTGAAGCGCTGCTGCGCTGGGACTTCAATGGGCAGTTCATCAGCCCCGACGTCTTTATTCCGCTGGCCGAACAATCCGGCTTCATAAAAGATATCGGTGCCTGGGTGCTCAACCGCGCCTGTATCGATGCCAGCCAGTGGCAGGGTGTTGATGATGCATCAGTGTCTGTCAACGTGTCGGTCATCCAGCTCATGGACGAAGGTTTTATCAGTACCCTGGATCGGGCGCTGGTCACCAGTGGTCTGCCGCCGCAACGGCTGCACATTGAGATAACAGAGTCGATTTTTGCCGACAACAAGAAAAAAATCCGCGCCCAGCTGGACGCCATCAAGCAACGTAACATTCAGGTTTCCATCGATGATTTTGGCACCGGCTATTCTTCCCTGAGTCAATTGCAGACCCTGAATGTTGATACCGTCAAGATTGATAAAACCTTTGTACAGAACATGGCCGATGGGGGAGAAGCGATCATCCGCGCGACCTTGTTCATTGCCCAGGAGTTTGGCAGCCAGACGGTCGCCGAGGGGATCGAAACCGAAGCCGATGCCGATAACATGCGCGCGTTGGGGGTCAACTACCTGCAGGGCTTCCTGTATGCCAAGCCAATGAAGAACACCGAGCTGGCGGCCTGGATAAGCCAGCACAACAGCAACCAACGCCAGCGGGCCTGACCTTCAGGAAGGGCCCCGCCAGCCCGTTTAGCGTTCCATTTCCACGCCAATCAGGGCACAATACCCCACCTTTTTCAAATGCCACCGTTGTGAACCTCATGGCACAATTGTATTTCTATTATTCGGCGATGAATGCCGGTAAATCGACGGCGTTGCTGCAGTCAGCCTACAACTATCGCGAGCGCGGTATGCGCGCTGAAATCTTTACTGCCGAACTGGATGACCGTTTTGGTCAGGGCAAAGTCGCCTCGCGGATTGGCCTGCAGGCTGAAGCCCATCTGTACAATCCTGAAACCGATATGCTCGATGCCATTGCGGCACTGAAAGCCAGCGGCAAGATTGACTGTGTGTTCATCGACGAAGCCCAGTTTCTGACTGAGCAGCAGGTACGCCAGTTGACCACCGTGGTGGATGACTGGGACATTCCGGTGCTTGCCTATGGCTTACGTACGGACTTTTTGGGCAAGACTTTCGCGGGCAGCCACAGCTTGTTGGCTTGGGCGGACAAGATGTTTGAACTGAAAACCGTATGCCACTGCGGTCGTAAAGCCAACTTCGTGGTACGCCGTGACGCCAACGGTGCGCCGGTCACTCACGGTGAACAGGTTCAGGTTGGCGGCAACGACAGTTATGAGTCGATGTGCCGCAAACACTTCAAAGAACTGGTGTGGGACACCAGCGACTGACCGGACTGAAATTCAGGACCCGGTCTTGATGTCTTCCAGGTGGTATTTATCAATCAGTGAGTACAGTGTCGGACGTGTCACTCCCAGCAGCTCAGCGGTACGTGACATGTTCTTCTCTGACTGATGATAGGCCCGTCGAATGGCGCGACTTTCGGCCTGTTCCCTGACCTCGCGCAGATTGAGCGTGTCCATCGAGGCTTCTTCGCCATGGTACATCAGACTCATGTCTTCAGCCTGGATAGTGTTCCCTTCTGCCAGGATCACCGCTGATTTGAGTTTGTTCTGCAGTTCACGGATGTTGCCCGGCCATTTATGCTGCAACATGGCCTGAATGGCAGAGTCGCTGAAGCCTTTGACCTTGGTATTGAACTCTTCGTTGTACTGATTCAGGAAGGTACGGGCTAACAGCACGATGTCGTTATCACGATCCCGTAATGGCGGTATCGTGATCACAATTTCACCGATACGGTAAAACAAATCTTCCCGGAAACTCTGTTCCGCAACCATGGTTTGCAGATCCCGGTGGGTCGCGCAAATGACCCGGATATCCACCGGAATTTCAGACCGGCCACCCACACGCTCAATCACGCGCTCCTGCAAAAAACGCAACATCTTGGCTTGCAGTCCGAGCGGCATATCACCGATTTCGTCCAGGAACAGGGTGCCGCCCTGGGCCGTTTCAATCTTGCCCAGCGTGGTCTTGTTAGCGCCGGTAAACGCGCCTTTTTCGTAGCCGAACAGCTCACTTTCCAGCAGGTTTTCAGGGATCGATGCACAGTTGATCGCCACAAAAGGCTTGTCACGGCGCAGACTATGCTCGTGGATACTGCGGGCAAAAACCTCTTTACCCGTGCCACTTTCGCCCAGTAACAATGTACTGATGTCGGTTTGGGCAATCTTTTCAGCCCTGCGACTGGCCACCTGGATGCTTTCTGAGTTACCGATGATCTTGCCCATCGCCGGGGTTGCCATGGCCAGGTGACGGTTCTCTTCTTCCAGATTAAACAGGTTGACCGCGCGGTTGATCAGAATTTGGATGGTATCGGAATCAATCGGCTTCTGATAAAAGTCATAGGCTCCCAGTGCGACAGCCTTCAGCGCATTTTCTTTATCGTTGTTACCGGTCACCACGATCACTTTGGTTTTCGGTGCCAACGCCAGTATTTCTTCCAGGGCCATCAACCCTTCACTGGCATTGGCCGGGTCCGGCGGCAGTCCCAGATCCAGTGTTACGACCTTGGGTTCAAATCGGCGTAACTGAGCAATGGCAGATTGTCGGTCTTCCGCAAACAAAACGTCATAGCCACTTAAACTCCATTTCAGTTGCTTTTGGATCCCGAGATCATCATCAACGACAAGTATCTTTTCCACTGCGCGTTATCCTGTTGTGTGTTTGTTATATTGTTATTCTATGGGTATCAACAATGTAAAGGTCGTGCCCTGTTGTTCAGCACTTTCAACGTCCAGACGCCCGCCTATCTTTTCCATGTAGTTCTTGGCGTCATAGGCACCAATGCCCATTCCGGCATTGCCTTTGGTGGTATCAAACGGCTTGAACAGGCGATGTTCAATAAACTGCCGACTCATCCCACTGCCATTGTCCTCAATACTCACTTGCAGGTAGCGCTCGTCAACGGTCAGTTCCAGCGTTAACGTCACCTTGCCATCATCAGCGGTGGCTTGCTGAGCATTGCTTACCAAATGGTATATTACGTTACTGAACTTTTCCTCGTCCAGCACCAGGGGTTTTTCACTTATCACTGTCAACGTCGGCTTGGGCAGAAGTGCAGCGCACTTAAGGGCCAGCACCTGCTCAATCAAGTCGGAAACCTGGCACAAGGACTCGGAGGAGTCCTGGCTGTCGTGCTTCTCAGTCAACTGCTTGAGCATTTTGTCCATCCGCGCTTTGGTGTACTCCAGCGTTTCAAAGGTATCGGCGATAAATTCGGGATTGTCTTTGTGCTGCTGCGCGTTGCACAGGATCAGGTCGATTTGGGCCATGACATTTTTCAGGTCGTGCAGAACAAACGCTGACATACGGCTAAACGCCGCAAATTGCGCGTTTTCAGCCACTTGCTGACTGGCTTCATTATGAAACACGTAACTGGCGATCTGGGCGGTGACGGCCGACAGGTAGTCACGCAGTTCCCAGTTCAGGCGACGGACCTGTTCATCGGTCTGCAATAAGGCTGAGCCCCACAGGTTCTTGCCCTGATAAATGGGCACCACCAGTTTAAAGCGACAATCGTTTAACAACGCGTGGTTGACCTTGAACCCCTCATAGGCAAAAGGCTTGGTGCGCAGCTCTTCAATATCCACGATCCAGTTTTTTTGCCCGCACCATTGGTGGATCTTTTCCAGCAATGCCCGTTCGTCGTCGGTCAGCGGCTCATGCTCGATACTGGCGACCACGTTCAGGTGTGGTCCATTTTGCTTTACCAACATCGCAGACGGGTATCCAATCGCCTGCGAAAAGCCTTTCAGTGCGGTGTGATAAACTTCGGGTAAACTGGCCTGCTGGTTGCGCAGGATCTCCGTCAGCTTGATCCATTCGATGCGATAGTCAAACTGGTTGGCGAAGAAATGCTTGGTGATGAATATCTTGATTTTGACCCGAAAAGCATTCGACATAAACAGGGTCATGAGCAACACCAGCGACAACACAAACAGCACAATTTGCACTGTACTGCCCCATTCGCCGCCGATGTATCGAACCGCATACCCCACCAAGGCCATCACAAACAGATAGGCGCCGGCCACCATCAGCAGTGAACTGTGTAGCACAACCTCGCGGGAAATGAAGATGTCGACGCCCCAATGTTTGATGCGACGGATAGCTAGCACCAACAGCGGCAATAAACACGCGTAAATATATCCGCGGGCTGACAGGTAAGCAGGCTCAACATGACCCACCATGGTGGCGTTAGCGAAGGTCACAAATTCAAACAGGTTGGTGGCACCCAGATACAGCACCAGTGGCTTGAACGCCCATTTGGAGTCACCGGCCTGGCGGTAAATCACTTCCAGCAGGATCAGCATTTGTAACGCGATAATGGTCTGGCCGAGGAATCGCCAGGTGTCTTTTACATCCACCACGTACGGCGCCACCAGGGTCAGCACAGGGATACTGAGCATGACCAGCGAAACCGGTCGCCAGATCACCTGTTTCAGGTTGTGGAAATCATCCCGCAGACACGACAACACAAACACCATCCACATGGTTTGTTTGACACTGTCACTGATGAGCATGTTGTGCAGGGTCTGGAAACCGGCCAATGCACTGATGTGCAGCACCGCCCAGATGCCGGTTGCGGCCGTTGCCAGCAATAACAGGTATTTCGCCAGCCCCGATTTGCGTACCGTAAACAGCAGCAACAGCAGCAGGCCATAGCCAAGACCACTCAGGGCAAAGCCTACGTCCGCAAACATACCTGTCATTGTGCTTCCCTCACTTGCTGCTGACCCCATTGAGGCTGTTGCAAAGGATTATGCCTGTTTTTGTAACACCAGACTGCCGATGGAATAACCGGCACCGAATGAACACAGTAACCCATAATCGCCAGCCTGCAAATCTTCATGATGCAATGCAAAGGCAATGATCGAACCCGCCGAGGCGGTATTCGCATAGCGATCCAACACAATTGGCGCTTCGTTATTGTCCGGCAAACGGCCAAGCAGCTTCTTGCTGATCAGAGTATTCATGTTGATGTTGGCCTGATGCAACCACCAACGTCTGACATCGGCCGGGGTAAGCTGATGTTGCCCCAGATGGGCGGCGATATGCTCGGCAGCCATCGGACACACCTCCTTGAACACCTTACGTCCTTCCTGATGAAACAACTTGTCCGCCGCATAAGGGTCGCCATCAAAGGCCCGGCTCATGTAACCAAAGTTGGAACGAATGTTGTTGGAAAACTGGGTAACCGCCTTAGTACTGAGGATTTCAAAACAGTGCTCGGCATTGGCCGTAGTTGACGATTCAACCAGCATCGCAGTTGCGACGTCACCAAAGATGAAGTGGCTGTCCCGGTCAGTGTAATTAATTTGCGGTGACACCAGTTCAGGATTGATCACCAATACACATCCGGCGCTGCCGGCTTTGACCATGTCATAGGCGCGGTGCACGCCAAAAGTTGCTGCACTGCACGCCACCAGCATATCAAAGCCAAACCCCTGGATTCCCAGCTCTGCCTGCACTTCAATGGCAATGGCGGGATACGCCCGTTGGGTGTAGGCACAGGACACGATAACGGCATCAACGTCTGCGGCTGACTTGTTGGCTGCGGCTAACGCAGAGCGCGCTGCGGCAACAGCGATTTCAGCCTGATGCGACAACGCATCGTCTGAACGCTCTGGAATGGCCGGACGCATCCGTTCGATATCCAGAATGCCCTCTTTGATATACACATGGCGACTCTTGATGCCGGACGCTTTTTCGATGAATTCAGCGCTGGAATGGGGCTTGGCCTCGACACGGCCTGCTTCAATGTCTTCACGATGCTGTGCGTTAAACGCGTCGGCATAGGCATTGTAGCTATCCACCAGTTCCTGGTTGCTAACACTATTGGGTGGCGTCCATAACCCAACGCCACTGATTACTACGGGATTTGTCATAAAGCTGTGTCCTCTTAACCCCGCTAGCTTAGCGCTTTTGGCGCCGATTGTCATGACAGCCATCACCTAAGCGAGCGAAAAAACCTGTCGCCGACAAACACAAAAAAGCCAGCACGCTGGCTGGCTCTTTTCTCTTCGATGAAACGGCTCAGAACAAATAAGTCTGCGCTTTGGTTAACAGCTGGTTAGGATTAATGCTGTCTTTGACACAGGCTTTGATGTCCTTGTGCTTAAACACATACACTTTGTCCTGTTTGGTTGCACCATTCATATCACCCAGACGGGACAATACAAAACTGACATTTTCATCGTCCGGCAAGGCTTTCAGACCCGCACCATATTTGCACAGAACATCGGCAACGCTTTCTTCGAACTTGGCCAGATAGCGTTTGTAGGCCTGCTGCTTGGCTTCATTCTGCTTGCGGGCATTCTCTTCCTGTTCTTTCTCGATTTGCGCGGCGTACTTCTCCACTTCAGCCTGTTTTGCTTTAAGCTTACTCAGCTCTTTTTCCAGTTCTGTGCTGCGCTGTTCGAGACGCTCCCGGCTCTCTTTATCCGCACTGCGCTTTTCAAACTCAAGATCCCGGCGACGACGTTCATACTCGCGCATTTCCCAGCTGTATTCACGTTCCCGCTCGCGCAATTCCCGTAACCGATGTTTGGTTTCCCGCATTGCTTCCCGCGCACTCTCGGCCACTTCTTCAACCTGCTGTTCCCAGTCCTCGTCAAATTCGATTACCCAGGTATTGCCATCTCCACCGACATGTACCGGCGGTTCCGGAGCGACCGGCACGTCGAGATCGGAGAGCATTTCGGCAAAATTGAAGCTGAACTGAAAGCCGCTGCCCGCCGAAGACACGTCAAACACAACCCCCTGATTGGCCAGGTATGTGGCTTCAATACTGCGGAAACGTATCCCCTTGCGCTCATTGTTTTGTTGCAATGCCGTTTGCATGATGTTGGACATGATTTGCAGCTCATCATGCAGGGTGCTCAAATCGGTTTGCGCCTGTGCCTGACCCATGGATGCACTGCACAGGGCTGCTGCCAGACTGATAGACATGAATCGTTTCATGATAACTTCCTCACTCGTTAATACTGTTAGTCGATGACGGCTCTGCCCAATCGCCGGGACGGTCCTGATACATCTGTTCCTGCAACTTGTTCAACTGACGTGCGTAAAACAGTTGGTCATCGCTGCGTTGTTGATTGATAAACTTAATAAATTCAGCAAAATCTTCGCGCCGCTCCTGTCGACTCGAGGTCAGCAGGTAGTTGGTCAACTGGGTACTGGCATCCAACTGTTGCTGGCGCATCGACGTCGCAAAGTCGTTCAATGCCAGTTGCTGGGATTGCTGATAGGTCGCCAGTTTGTCATCCACCATGGCGGTCAGCACCTTGCTGTCCATGGGCGATACAAACCGTAACGTCACACTGCCATCATCCACAGTGAATTGTGCGCCACTGACCACCATCACCATCGCCACCATCGACATCGCCATTGACGCGACCGGCAGCCCCTGCCAATGCCACCAACGTTTACGCTCTGGCGCCACAAAGGTGCTGTCCCGATCCCAGTTCGGCACCGACATGGGTTTGTACTGCTCCGCCTCAACCACGGCCAGATTGGCCATCTCGACCTGGGCGGCAAACTCGGCATCTTCACTGCAACGCTGTTCAAACTGTGTGCGCTGCTCGTCATCCAGACGGCCTTCAAGCCATGCCGCCAATAAGGTTTCATTGTCATGCCTGGGCATAATCCACCTCCATAATTGTTTTCAGTTTGGCCAACCCGGTGTACAGACGGGATTTCGCCGTGTTGGCAGAAATGCCAAGTTGGTCGGCGATTTCCTCAAAGGTAAACTGACCAAAAAATTTCAATTCAACCACCGCTTTCTGCGCCAATGGTAATTGCTGCATGGCACCGGCCAATTGTTGATTGCCGGCGCCGGCTAACAGGTTTTGCTCCGGTGTGGCGCTATCACAGACCAGTTCGGGCGTATCATCCATGCCTTGGGTTGGACGCTTACGGCGGTAAAACTCAATACAACGGTAATGGGCAATTTTAAAACACCAGCTTTTAAAGCTGCCTTCACCGCGAAAGTGGCTGAGGTTGCGAAACACTGACACAAACACTTCCTGCATCAGATCCAGCGCATCATCAGGATTACCGGTCATTCTGACACCGTAGTTGTAAATCGGCTTTTCATACCGTTTGAGCAAGCTTAACCACGCCTTTTTGTTGCCTTCCAGGGCTTGGGTTACCAGCTTTTCATCGCTTTTCTCAAACACGAACGGTTCCAGTTGTGGTGTATAGGTGTGAAGTAAGTCGATGGCATGGGAAAAATAGTTTGGTTTTTTTGCACATTTTTTTATTTATCCAATGTCGGCATCGGCATCAAGGGCGCAAGCAGCTCGGCCAGGTAGCGAAACAATCGCATTCTTGTCGTACCGCTGCGCCACACCAGGCCGATTTCCCGGTAAGCATTGTCCTCGGCCGGCATCGACACCAGTGGCGTATTGCCCAGAATGTGATGCTTAATCGCCAGTTCCGGCATAAAGGTAAAGCCCAGCTTGCTGTTGGCAAGCTGTACCAGCGTATACAGGCTGCTGGCTGCCAATGAACTGACTTGCTCTTTGTGCTGCAATCCACAGGCGCTGACCGCGTGACCGGTCATGCAATGTTCCTGCTGCAGTAAGAAAACGCTGTGTTTGGGCAAGGCACCGACATCCATCGGCTGGGGCAGGGTACCGACCAGATCGCTATGGGCAATCAGGTGAAAAGGGTCGTGGCCCAACACCAGCTGTTTGCAGCCCGGCGTTTCCATCGGCAGGGCCAGGATCAGTACATCCAGCATACCTTCATTCAACTGTGACAACAGATTAGCGGTGGTATCTTCCTGTAGCTGCAGGCTCAATTCCGGCAAGGCACTGTTGACCTTGGCAATCAAGCCTTCAAATAAGAACGGGGCAATGGTAGGGATCACCCCCAGCTTGAGTGTGCCGGCCTGCCAATTCCCTGCAGAACGGGCAAAATCAACCAATTCACTGGCGTCATTCAGCAATTTGCGACTGCGCTCGACCAATTCGAGACCGAAAGGGGTGAACACAAAGGTCTTGTGATCCCGTTCCAACAACTGGGTGCCAAACTGTTCTTCGAGGTTCTGAATCGCGGTCGACAGGGTAGATTGACTGACGTGACAGTGCTGAGCGGCACGATTGAAATGTTGCTCCTGATGCAGAGTCACCAGGTAGTAGAGGTGCTTAAGGTTGGGCCACTTCATAAGTTTCTCATTTGTAAAAGCGATTAACTGAGAAACTTTACATCAAAATTAGCAATTATTCGAGGCACCATTGCAGGCATAAAAAAAGCCGCCCAAAGGCGGCTTTTCACTGATCAACAATGGATTAGAACTTGTGTTCCAGTCCAACCGCCAACCAGGACTTGTCTTCGCTCTGGTCCAGGCTGCGATCGGTGTACCAGGCATACGCTTTGGTGTTTTTGCCCAGTTTGTAGTCAGCGCCGATGCTGACACTGTTGTCATCTTCCAGGGTCTGATACTGCAGTTTGAATTTCCACGCATCCAGACCATACTGGGCGCTGACCAGATAACCGTTTTTGCTGTCGCCACCGGCAGCAGGCTCCTGAGAGTGCAATGCAGCACCCAGGGTAACGCTGTCCAGTTTGGTGCTGACAATCACACGCTGGGTGTCATAACCGCCCATGTCCTGTTCGACCAGCACAGCTGCATAAAAGGCTGATTTCTTCAGCTTTGCATCACCGTAGTGAACACCAACAGTAACACCGTCTTCACCGTCAACGTCGTCTTCCATCATGTAGTTGATACCGAAGGTGAATCCACCAAAAGACGGGCTGATGTAATTCACCGAGTCAGAAACACGGTTTTCACCTTTCCACAAACCTTTCAGGTCGGCTTCGTAGTCATTGAACAGATCAACCGGCTTGCTCCAGTTTTTCAGCACGGTGTTGGCTCGACCTGCGTAAAGGGAACCGAAATCGCCACGAACACCCACATACTGGTCACGAGACTTGATGTTGTCATCACCGGACAAATCGGCCAGATCTACCTGCCACTCGATCTGGTAAAACACTTCCAGACCGTTTTCCAGTGCGGTTTCACCTTTAACGCCGAACCGTGACGCATTACTTTTCAGTTCAGTGAAGCTGCCTTCACCTTCGTCGGCCAGTTGTGCAGACAGGTTGGCTTTACCGTAAACGGTCAATGGCTCAGCCATTGCCGGAACCAAAGAACCTGCCGCAATCATTGCGCCCAATAACGTGTGTGTCGCTTTCATGTGTGTGCCCTCAAACGTGTCATATTGGCTAGTTGCGCGCAACTATATGGCACTTTTATTACAATTGTGTGACAACGTGACAATTAGATGAATATTGAATGACATTTATGTGTCAATCAATCTTTGCAACGCCTTGATTTACAGCAATAAACGTACATAAACCTAGCCTAAATATGACAAAAATGAGAAATAAAAAAGCCACCCGAAGGTGGCTTTTTTAAATCCATTTCAGATCACGCTGTTACTGGCTTTTCTGAATTTTGCGCTCAATTTCGCTCACGGTCACGTGGCGAACATCCAGGCCTTTGACCAGGAAGATAATGTGCTCGGCCAGATTGCGGGTATGATCACCAATGCGCTCCAGCGAACGTAGCGCCCACAGGATATTCATTACCCGACCAATAGAACGGGGGTCTTCCATCATGTAGGTGACGATTTCACGCATCGCGGATTTGTATTCACGATCCACCTGCTTATCGGCCTTGGCCACATTCAGGGCCTTTTCTACGTCAAAACGGGCAAATGCATCCAATACCGAGTGCACCATGTTCTGCACCTGAGTGCCCATGTGACGCACCTCTTCATACCCGCCCGGCGCTGCGCCGTCCTGGGTCAATGAGATGGCCATCTTGGCGATCTTCTGCGCTTCGTCACCCATGCGTTCCAAATCGCGGGTCATTTTGGTCACGGTCAGCACCATGCGCAAATCGGAGGCAGCCGGTTGACGACACGCCAACACTGTCATACAAGCTTCGTCCAGTGCCACTTCACGCAAATCGATTTCATCTTCGATACGCATGACTTTTTCCGCCAGTTTGCTGTCGGCAGACTCCAGCGATTCAACCGCATCGATGATCTGCTGTTCAACCATGCCACCCATTTCCAGCACCTGACTTTTCAGATCTTCAAGCTCTGAGTCAAACTGTTGAGAAATGTGTTTGTCCAAATGTAACTTATCCATACTTCCTCCTGTTACCCAAAGCGACCGGTAATGTAAGCCTCGGTCAAATCATGCTCTGGATTGGTGAACACACGTTTGGTGTCATTCACTTCAATCAGCTTACCCATGTGGAAATAAGCGGTTCTGTCAGACACACGGGCCGCCTGTTGCATTGAGTGCGTTACGATAGCGATGGTGAAGTTCTCACTCAGCTCTGCAATCAATTCTTCAATTTTCGCCGTGGCAATAGGGTCCAGTGCTGAGCACGGCTCGTCCATCAGGATCACTTCCGGACTTACCGCGATGGTGCGGGCAATACACAGACGTTGCTGCTGACCACCTGACAACCCTGTACCAGGAGAGTTTAGTCGATCTTTAACCTCTTCCCACAACCCCGCGCGACGCAGGCTGACCTCAACGATTTCATCCAGATCAGAACGACGGTCAGCCAGACCGTGTACACGAGGCCCGTAAGCAACGTTATCGTAAATCGATTTGGGGAACGGGTTCGGCTTCTGGAATACCATGCCAACTTTGGCCCGCAACGGCACCACATCCTGCTTGGCATGATAGATGTCTGCGCCATCCAGGATGAATTCACCGTCGATCCGGCAGGACTCTATGGTGTCATTCATGCGGTTCATGCAACGCAGGAAGGTCGACTTACCACAGCCTGACGGACCGATCATCGCTACCACTTCGTTGCGACCGATGTCCAGGCTGACATTGTGAATCGCCTGCTTGTCACCGTAGTACACATTCACATTGCGCATCGACATTTTGGCATCATTGCAAAATGAGGTGCCAACCGTTTCACCCGTGTGCTCCTGTTGCAAATGATCCTTCTGCTCAGCACGCTCGGTCAGGTTTTCAGTTTGAGTCTCTTTCATTACAGCTTCCACAATTCTTGTCTCCTGTTACCAGCGACGCTCAAGTCGCTTACGCAGCCAAATGGCCAGGGTATTCATTGAAATCAGGAACGCGAGCAACACCATAATGGCAGCTGACGTTCGCTCGACAAATGCCCGTTCAGGGCTATCTGACCACAGGAAAATTTGTACCGGTAATGCGGTAGCAGGATCACTGACACCACCGGGAATATCCACAATAAAGGCCACCATACCGATCATCAGCAGGGGCGCCGTTTCACCCAATGCCTGGGCGAAACCAATGATGGCACCGGTCAACATACCCGGCATCGCCAGCGGCAGCACGTGGTGCATCACCACCTGCATTTTCGAGGCACCCAAACCATAAGCCGCATCGCGGATCGACGGAGGAACAGCCTTAATGGCAGCACGACTACTGATGATAATGGTCGGCAATGTCATCAGGGTCAATACCAGACCGCCCACCAGCGGAATAGAACGGTGCATTTCAAAGAAACCAATGAAAATCGCCAGCCCCAACAGACCAAAGATGATCGAAGGAACCGCCGCCAGGTTATTGATGTTCACTTCGATAAAATCAGTAAAACGATTTTTCGGTGCATACTCTTCCAGGTAAACCGCCGCAGCAACCCCAATCGGGAACGACAGCGCAATGGTGACCAGTAAGGTGAACAACGAACCCATCATGGCACCGAGGATACCGGCCTGTTCGGGCTCGCGGGAATCTCCGGCGGTAAACAATGTGGTGTTGAAACGTTTTTCCACCGCATTGTCAGCGATCAGTTGCTCAACCCAGGCGATTTGCTTTTCGTTCAGACGGCCGGTAAACGCACCACCTTCGTCGTCACGACTTTTCACGTAGGTGTCAACATCGTCATCGGCCAGCAACCAGACGGTCTCCGAACGGTTTAGCAACGATGGATCGTTGGCCAGTCGGTCACGCAACGCAAATCCCGCACCGTTGCTGATCAGCGCATATAACGCTCGCTTGTCGCGGCGGCCGCTGACATCGCTGAAAGTGTCGCGCAAGGACTGTTTCACCAGCCCCTGAAAATCCGCCCGCGCCACTGCGTTGCTGTCGGATGGATCCGACAGTTCCAGCACGTCACTGTCGTACGTAATCTCCATCGCGACATAGGTCTGCAGGAAGGCGCTGTGGCCTTTGCCGATGATGTCGGTAAACAAGACCACCAGACAAGCCAGTCCAAACAGGATAGCCGCCATTCCGTAGGCACGGAACCGACGCTCAGCACGGTAACGCCGTGCCAGGCTCTGGTTGACCTTGTCCATGGTGGTCATTTCAGTTTGCTTATCAGTCATTGCAGGCTCCTTACTCATACTGCTCGCGGTAGCGTTTCACCACATGCAAGGCCACGTAGTTCAACACCAGAGTCACCAGGAACAACATCAGACCCAGCGCAAAGGCAGACAGGGTTTTCGGACTGTTGAACTCTTGGTCACCAACCAGCAATGTCACAATTTGTACGGTTACAGTCGTCACCGACTCCAATGGATTTGCGGTCAGATGGGCGGCCAGACCGGCGGCCATGACCACAATCATGGTTTCACCGATGGCACGGGAAACGGCCAGCAAAACACCACCGACGATGCCTGGCAACGCCGCAGGGATCACCACCTGTTTAATGGTTTCAGACTGGGTTGCACCCAAGCCGTAAGAACCGTCACGCAAGGATTGAGGCACCGCATTGATCACGTCATCTGACAAAGACGATACGAACGGAATGATCATGACGCCCATGACCAGGCCAGCGGCCAGGGCACTTTCGGACGACACGTCCAGTCCCAGCAGACCGCCACTGTCGCGGATAAACGGTGCGACAGTCAGGGCGGCAAAAAAGCCGTAAACAACGGTCGGAACACCGGCCAGTACTTCCAGCATCGGCTTCACCGTGCTGCGCACCTTGGGGCTGGCATATTCCGACAAATAAATCGCTGCCATCAGACCGGCAGGTACCGCAATCAGCATTGCAAGCACTGAAATCAATACCGTACCGGCAAACAGTGGAACTGCACCAAATGCACCGGAGCCACCGACCTGATCGGCACGGATTGCCATCTGCGGGCTCCACTCAAGTCCAAACAGGAATTCGGTGATGGGCACCGATTGGAAAAAGCGGATCGACTCGAACAATACCGACAGAACAATCCCGGCAGTGGTAAAAATGGCGATAGAAGCACACACCAGCAGCCCATTTTTGAACGCCTTTTCGACCTTAATTCGGGCCTGAAGCTTTACGCCAATGCGCTGCCAGGCAAATAACGCGGTGATCAACGCCACACTGATAACGCCGACGGTCATCGCCATCTGGTTGATGCCGTGCAGTGCACGCAAACGTTCTGCCGCCTCGACGACATAAGGTTCTGGTTGCAAGCCAGCAGAACCGGTTTCGGCAATATTGCTGATGGTGTTAAGCACCAGGCTCAGGTCAGTGGCGGGTAACGCCTGCACATCCATTGGCAGTGCGTTGATCAGTACCTGGCGAATGATCACATCATCAAACATGATCCACAGGCTCAACAGCATCAATGCAGGTACGCCACACCACAACGCTGTCAGGGCGCCGTAGTAGAACGGCAGCGAATCCAGATGACGTTGTCCGCCCAGCGGTTTGGCCAAAGCAACGGAGCGTTGTCGACCAAATACAAAGGCCGAAGCAGCCAGTAGCAGGGCAACGAGTAGTAACATCGAGGTCGTCATGATAACTCTCTGTTGGTTATTGGTCAGGTCGCTTTAAAAAAGCAACCGGCTAAGTGTAAAAAAGCCAGCCTGTTGTTTATCAGGCCGGCTTGGTCTCGCAGCGTAGTACCGAGGTACTGCGCGCGGCGGATTACAGTACCAGTTTTTTCAGCGCTTGAACGTTAGCTTTGACTTCAGCACGTTTTTCATCACCCAGCGGGATCATGCCTTTTTCAGTCAGATACCCTTCTTCGCCGAAGGCTTTGTTACTGGTAAATTCAGCCAGGTATTCTTTCATTCCCGGGATAACGCCAACATGGGCCTTCTTAACGTAGAAGTACAGCGGGCGTGACACAGGATAGCCACCGTCAGAGATAGAATCAAACGTTGGCTCAACGCCATCAATCATTGAACCCTGAATTTGGTCAGCGTTCTGGTCCAGGAAACTGAAACCGAAGATACCCAATGCATCAGGGTTTGCATTCAGTTTCTGTACGATCAGGTTGTCGTTCTCACCGGCTTCGATGAAAGGACCGTCTTCACGCACGGTATGACAGATACCTTTATAACGCTTCTTGTCGGCTTTTTTCAGCGCTTTAATCCAGTCATAGGTCTTACAGCCACCTTCCAGTGCCAGCTCAGCGAAAGCATCACGGGTACCGGACGTCGGAGGAGGACCCAACACTTCAATTTCCAGGTCAGGTAAAGAAGCATTCACTTGCTTCCAGGTTGTGTACGGGTTTTCAACCAGCGTTTCAGAGCCATCCGGGTTAGGCACTTCTTTGGCCAACGCCAGGAACAGGTCACGACGGCTCAGGTTGAAACGGGTACCTTCAACAGAGTTACCAATCACGATACCGTCAAAACCAATCAGCACTTCAACGATTTCTTCCACACCGTTCTCAGCACACAGCGCAACTTCAGTCGCTTTAATGCGGCGAGAGGCATTAGCGATGTCCGGGTGTTGAACACCTACACCCTGACAGAACAATTTCAGGCCACCACCTGAACCGGTAGACTCTACCTTGGGTGTTTTATACTGGGTAGATTTGCCGAAACGCTCTGCTACTACCGTAGAAAATGGGTATACAGTGGATGAACCCACGATGTTGATGTAGTCACGGGCTGCCTGTGCAGCACCACTCATCAGTACGCCTGACAAGGCAATTGCAGAAATCAATAATGGCTTTTTCATAGTCATATCCAACGGTTGTTCTTTGAAAACGCGGCCAGTATATGACAGGTTTATGACACTTATGTTACAGCCAGCAAGAAAGTTAAAATTCGTTCTGCAGGAGGCGTAAAAAAAGGGGCCTGAGCCCCTTATTCTGATGCGGCGGAGAGTAAATCCCCGCGCTGTTGTTGCGTCGTTCGTTCTGTTTCGACGTAGCGACGCCATTGCTGGGCCATGGCTTTGCTGCGTTCAAAAGACTCGGCGCTGGCCAGTTGATCCAGGGCATCCACATAGTCGCCCTGGTTAAAGTACGCCATGCCCAGCACCAGATGGGTGATGCCGGGGTTGCGCAATCCACCTTTCTCCAATGCTCGTAATCCGGCGTCAATGGCCTCAGAGTGGGCATCCTGATTCAGGTACAGTTGAGCCAACTGGGCATCCAGCTCGCCATCGTCAGATAACTGCGCGGCAGCGCGCAATGTGGTGATCGCCTGTGTTTTTTCCTTGGCGGCCTGCCAACTATTGGCCAGAAAACGCAGATTGCGTAAGTTTTCTTCCAGCACCCCGTCATTGATGGCCTTTTCCATCAGCGCAGCGGCTTTGTAAGGCACCTGATGATAGTAATACAGTTGTGCAAGATTGAAGATGTCGCCCGCACTGGTAATAAACCCTTGCTGATACGCCGACTCCAGAATCGCCAATTGCTTCTCTTCTTCACCAATCTCACCGTACATGCCGCCTAACTGGACCCAGTACTGGGGCTGATTGAAGTGTTTGACCAATTTAACCAACACTTCTGTGACCTTGCGTGGCTGCTTCAACTCGTAGTAAACCGCCCGCTGCAGCACATACCAGTTCTCTTCGGCAACACCTTTCTCCGGGTCGCTTTCAACCCGCTCGATGGCCTTGTTGATATAATCGGATGCGGCCTGATAATCTTTTTTCTGATACATCGCCTGGGCTTTCAGGACCAGGTTTTTGGCCGGAATGTCGCCTTTTTGCAGCCCTTCCCAGCGTTCCAGGAACTGAATGGTTTTATCGTAGTTGCCCTGCATCATGTGCAACTGGGCAAGACTGAACAAGGTACTTTGTTCGAAAGACTCGGGGATGGGCTGTTGCTCAACCACCTGTTCAAAGGCCGCAATCGCCTGGTTGTAGTCTTCAATGTTGTAATAAATAAACCCGTAAAAGTTGTACATCATCGCCAGCTCATAGCTGTTCATCGATGCGGCTTTCTCTTTTACGTTATCCAGCGCAACAATGGCTTCATCCGTCTTATCTTCGTCAGCCAATGCCTGTGCCCGTGCCAGTTGATCATACACTTTCGCACGCAGCGCCGGAGTACGGCGGGTTTTACGCTCCTGCTGCTCCGATTGGGCAAATGCCTGGCCCGACGGCAGCACCACACTGACGGTGGTGGTCGTCAGGAGCACTGCAATCAGGCTCAGGAATGCGGGATAAGTCATCATTTTAGCCATTGTCATTGCCCTCAACCATCAATCTGAAACGTAATACGGTTCTGCACACCAGCCACTTCGGCCGCTTCGCCGTTCACCACTCGGGGCTTGTACTTGAACTTCATTGCTGCATCCATCGCGGCCTGTTCAAAAATGCCCTGTGGCTCGGCCTCGATAACCATCGGGTCACGTACCGATCCTTGCTTGGTCACCGTAAACTCAACGATCACATAGCCCTCGATGCCCCGCGACAGTGCACGGCGCGGATAGACCGGTGCGACCTTAACGATAGGCAGATACTCGCCGTCGCCGGACTCGAGTGCTAATCCTCCGTCCAAAGCAACATCAGCCGCGGCATCGGCAGAAAAGTCAAAACCACTGCCCTTGCCCTCGGGACTGGGGGAGTCCAGGCTCGGCTGCTCCATCTGCGGCGGTGGCTGCTCCGGCTTGGGTGGCTTCTTCGGCTTACGATCTTTCTTTTGTACCGTTTCTTCCTGCTTCACCCGCACAAAGTCCAGCACACTGCCCTGGGGTGGCTCGCTCAGTTGGCCATCCCCACTTTTGATCAGCGCCTGCATCAGGTAGAACAACCCGGCCGTGATCAGGAAGGACAGCACTATGGCAACAATGAATCTTTGCATGGCTTACGGCTCTTCAGCGGCAATGGAAACGTCAAACACACCGGCAGCCCGGGCTGCATCCATCACTTTGATCAAGGTGTCAGTGGTAGCCTTTTTATCGGCCTGGATCACCACCGTGCCCTGCGGATTCTCAGCATGCAGGCGTTCAATGTTGGCTTGCACGGCCCGCACGTCAATGCGACGTTTGTTGATCCAGATTTCACCCTTGTCGCTGATCCCGACCAGGATATTGGCACGATCTTTTTGCACCGCCGTCGCCGCTTCGGGACGGTTTACATCAATACCGGCTTCTTTTACAAATGACGCCGTCACGATGAAGAAAATCAACATGATGAACACCACATCCAACATGGGCGTCATGTCGATGGCGGCTTCTTCTTCTTCCACCAGGTTTTGAAAATGCTGTTTCATAACAGGTTTACCTTCATGCTATTTGCTGACCTTTACACCGGGTCAGGCTATGCCAATCAGTGGCGTTTTAATTCCAGCGCGTCTTCCAGATGAAGGCGCTCACGTCGAGCTTTACGCGCCAACCAGGTCGAGGCAAACACGCCAGACAGTGCGCCGACCATGCCCGCCATTGTCGGGATGGTTGCTTTGGAAACGCCGGAGGCCATCGAGCGGGCATTACCGGAGCCGGAAATGGCCATCACTTCGAACACCTCAATCATGCCCGTGACCGTGCCCATCAATCCGAGCAGAGGACACAGGGCGACCAGCGCCTGAATGATGGGTAGTCCGCTGTTAATGCGCAGCGATACCCGGGAAATCATTGCCTGACGGATTTGTTCTGCATTCCAGGAAGATCGATCTGCTCTGGCTCGCCAATTGGCCAGCAGCGCATCGCGATAAGCCTTGTGGGTCACGAACACATAGAACACCCGCTCAAGGATGAGGATCCACATGCAAAAGATGAGGAACCCGATGACCAGCAGCACACCGCCGCCGGTCTCGATGAAATCCCGAATTGCTTCGAAAATTCCGACCAACACCATGGGATTAGCCTTTTGCCTGACGTTCAGCACGCTCGGCGATAACGCCAGATGCCTGCTCTTGCAAAATCGCCACGATGTTGCGGTTCTGGGTATTCAAAAACGCGAACAACAAGGTGGTAGGAATGGCGACAACCAGTCCGAGCACGGTGGTGACCAATGCCGTGGAAATACCGCCGGCCATCAGTTTAGGGTCACCCGTACCAAACAGGGTAATTTGCTGGAACGTCACGATCATGCCGGTCACGGTGCCCAGCAATCCCATCAGCGGTGCAACCACGGAGATGATTTTGATGATCGTCAGGTTGCGTCCCAGCTTCGGCACTTCACCCAAAATGGCTTCCGTCAGGTGCAGCTCCAGTGCCTCGGTGTCGGCTTCAGGGAACTTGTCCCGGGCCTGCATCACCCGTCCCAGCGGATTATCGTCTTTGAAGGTGTCGGATTTGAGCTGACGGTTCACTTTGCCACGCACCATGGTCAGGGTCAGCATGCGCTCCAGCGCCAGCAACAGACCCACTGCACCAACCGCGAGGATGATGTAACCCACCAGGCCACCCTGTTCGACATATTCTTGCAATGTCGGCGCCTGTACCAGCAAGCCCAGAATTGAGCCTCCGGTCGGGTCCAGACCAAATTCGACCACCTCACCGTTGGACGCCTGCAATGCACGGGCAGAATCACCGTAGCGTTCAGCGGGCTGACGCACCAATTCGGCCAGTGTGCCCGTTACACCGTTGTAGTCGAGGTATTTGCCATCGGATACCAGCGCAAATGCTCCCACCCGTACAACGTCTTTGGTGACTTTGACGCCACCGGCCTCGACCACATCACGGTTGAAGGTAGTGACCTTGCCGGACTCGGTCATTTCGCGCTGCATTTCGAACCAGACACGCTCGATCTCGGCAATTGAAGCCAGCTTGGAGCTGGAACCCATCGACTGAGCCAGTTCATCGAGGAACTGGTCACGGCCAGGGATTTGGGCAGAGATCAACGAGGTGCTGAATTTGCCTTTGGTATCACCGGCCACCTGCTGAAGCACGCCAAACAGCTCTTTCAACGAGCCCAGTCGCTTGGTCAATGCATCATTCAGATCCGCCAGCTTGAATTCATTTTCTTCAAACTGGGTTTCCAGACGCTCAGAGGTTTTCAGCGCGGCATCCCGCTGCGCGACAGTTTCTGCCAGAATACGGTCCTGTTCTGAACGTTGCTGCATAAAGGCTTGTTCACGCTCAGCGTTTTGCTGGCGTTGTTGAAACTTACCTTGTTCCAGTTGCTGCAACAGCGCATCCAGATCAAGGGCTTTTTCCTGGGCGGTCACCGACTGGGCAAACAACAGGGTTGTTGCCAGGGTGACCAAAAACGTTTTCATCGCATTCTTCATGTTTTCACTCACTTAGTCAGTAATGGCAACGGGCAACATCAACAGGTCTGGGGCCAGCTGTTTCTTGGCCATGCGTAACCCTTTGGTGATTTGCGTGCGGTAGCTGCTTGGCAGTTCTTCCCACTGGTTGGTTTGTTTGTTCCAACGTCCTTGCAGGCCGGCATCACGGGTCTGATACACCAAGGCGGTGCGACCGATGCGCAGGAAGTCCACTTCACGTTCTTCACCATTGATGGTGTGCAATCCTGAGTAGGCTTCGATGGTGCGGCCGTAGTCCATTTCAACTTGGTAGGCTTCCATCACACGACGGAATTTTTCCGACGGCGCCACATCGGCACGGTCCATCAAGGTGCGCAAACCGGCGATACGCTCAGCCCGTTCGTCGGGCAGGAACGGAACGTCCAGTTCAACAAACTGGGCAAGGCCGTCGATCATGCGCAGCATCAATGGCGTGATCTGACGCTCAACCACACTGACTTCGTCGATTGCCTTGTTCAGGGCTGCCATTTCAGATTGCTGATTATCAATCTGTTTGCGCAGTTGCGCGTTGTAAACATCCAGCCCTTCTATCTCTTTGTTGATCGCCTTGAATTTTTGCAGTTTGGTTTCAATTTGATCCGTAATGCTGTTGATTTTTTCCTGAGATTGCTCAGCCGATTGATTAATTTCATTGGCTGATTTGATCACAGGCTGGAGATCTTGATCTTGCTGAGCTGTCGCAACAGATGCCGCTAGAACACCCGCAGTTAAAGCAACAGTGGCGCGTTTGGTAAACATCATAGATAAGGCCCTGAGTGCTGTATTTGGTCGGTAAACCGACGCCGAAAAAACTGCGTGCAGGATAGGAGTGCAATGTGACATTTTAATTGCAGATTCATGACAAATCCGCGTAAAGAGGAAACACAGGCCGCCGAAGCGGCCTGCTAAAAACCTAGAAGTCGTACTTGTAGGTCAGGCTGAAACTGGCGCCTTTGGTTTGTGAACGCAACAGTGTGTTTTCAAATTCCAGTTGTTTCTTTTCATCAAGAATATTCTGGGCTTTGAAGGTCACCGTGGTATTGAAGTCAGGATAGAACTTGTACACCACATCCAGCGAGTGGAACGGCTGTTCATAGCTGTCATCAAACCCATCGATGCCCGGGATCAGGATGCGGTCACCAAACACGTTGTACACCACTGACGCGGAATGTTCGCCATTGTCAGAATCGTAGCCCATCTGAAGATTGACGACGTACTCTGAGTGGCCGGTCATTCGCCGCGTCGTATTAGTGATGGCGGCAGATACGCCGGTCTGCTCAACAATGTTCTGGCGGTCCAGAACAATCTCTGAGTCACTCAGCGTAATGTTGCCAGACAAGAACAGATTGTCCCAGATACCATCGCCAATCACCTCCAGTCCTTGCAGGAATTCAACCTCAACACCATAGACCTTGCCGGATTCAGCATTGGCAATACGGATCAGTGGCGGGCCATCCTGAGCGGGCGACTGAACCGATTCAATCGGTGCATCCATGTCTTTGT
This sequence comes from Fluctibacter halophilus, assembly GCF_020687825.1. Classification (GTDB taxonomy): domain Bacteria; phylum Pseudomonadota; class Gammaproteobacteria; order Enterobacterales; family Alteromonadaceae; genus Fluctibacter; species Fluctibacter halophilus. Next base: position 55,285 of record NZ_JAJEWP010000007.1, on the reverse strand, counting down.
AGAACACGCCTACCGACAGGTTGTTACCCGCTTCGCGATACCATTCCCAGCGCAAGTCATAGTTGATGATATCGGTGGTCTGTACACCCGGTGTCCCGGCAATCGGGAAGTCAGTCAGCGGATCGATGTAGGTCGCCGATGACACCTCACGCAAATCGGGACGCACCACCGTCTGTCCAACACTGGCGCGAAGCTGCATGTTGTCAGACAGGAAGTAGGTCAACGCGGCAGCCGGGTAGAAGTCATCCTCCTGGAACGCCAGTTGCGCACGATCGTCCTCGTCGTTCAGGTCAAACTGATTGGAACGGGGATCCAGCGGTGCAACCACCTGACGAAAATCTTCCCAACGAACCCCGCCGGTAAAGCGCCATTTGTTGTCGAAGAAAAAGTCAGCCTCAACGTAGTAGGCATCGATTTTCTGACCGGCAACATAGTCATCCCCGGCGACGGTGGTATCACGCAAAATCGCGCGGTTGGTGAAGCTGCCGTTGGCCAACACATCGTCGCTGAGAATGTCACCGAACACACTGCCTTTTAGCAGGGTCCGATCATCAAACGCCAGGGTGTTGACGTCAAACCGGCGGTTCTCGGCTGAACGGGTTTTGGTCACAAAATCCGCGCCGAATTTGAATTCCATTTCCCACTTGCCCAGTGAATAAGGCATGTTGAGGTTATAGCCGTAATTTTCCAGTCGGTCGTGCAAGTCCTGGAACGTGTAGCGGCCTGCTGTCTGTGCATCCAACAAGGCGATTTCATTCAACGCATCGAACTGACCGTCTTCGTTGGCATCGGCGATCACGAAACGGGCTTCCATATTGCCCGGCGCGTAGCGCACTGAACGGCCTTCGGAGTAACGCCAATCGAAGCCCATGAAATTCAGTTCAGGGAAGGTATGCATACCCTTGAACTGGTTGGTGTACATGGTGCGCTCTTCGTATTCGACATCGATGTCGCGAATGCGTACCCCTTCACTCAGGCTCAGGTTCTCGGTGTTACCAAACTTTTCGCTGATTTGATCACGGGTATCATTGAGCACAATCAGGCTGTAATCGAGGCGATGATTGCGGTTGTAGTCAACCCCAAGGTTGAGTAAGCCCGACCATTTCACCGTGCGCTCGGTACTTTGAATGTCGTCAAAAAAGCGCACCAGGGTGATCTCATCACCAATCCGATCCGGGTCCTGCAACTCATATTCTTCTGAGGCACGGGTCTCGGCGTCGTAACCGGCAACCGCAAGGAAGCCAATACGCCAGCTATCATCCAGATCATAGCTGTTGCCATAGGTGAAATTCAGGCCGATGTCCGGATCCGCGCTGGCGGTCTCGGGTCCGTAATCGCGATTCACCTCAGACAACAGCGCCACCGCTTCGGCCGGATCCAGATTGTCGAGAAACTGTTTGTTTTCCCAGCGCGCCAGAATGGCATCGGGCGCCGCACGGGTTCCATCGTCCTGACCGCGCCAGTCATTGCCGCCGCCCTGATAATCGAGCACATCACCGCTATTTTCGGTGTTGTAGCCGACATTGGCAGACAGGTTAAACACCTGCTGGGTTGGAATGGTTTTCAGGCGGATGTCGACATTACCACCACCGAACGATGCCGGCATGGAAGGTGAATAAGACTTTTGCACTGACAGACTTTCGATGATGTCTGACGGAAACAAATCCAACGGGATAACATTTCGGGTGGGATCCGGGCTTGGCACGATCGAGCCGTTTAACTGGGTCGACGAGTAACGCTCCCCCAGACCACGCACATAGATAAACTTACCGTCGACCAGCGTCAGGCCGGTCACACGACGCAAAGCCGATGCCGCGTCACTGTCACCGGTGCGAGCGATTTGCTCTGCACCCATGATATCTGCCACGAACGCCTGGTTTTTACGCTCTTCCATCACGGCCGATGCGGTGCCCTTGAGCCGCGTACCGGTGGCAACAACTTCCTCAATCACATTTTCCTCATCCGATTGAGCAAGAGCAGGCAGGGACTGAACACACAGCCCGGTCAGTACGGCCATGCTGAGCGGCTTGAGGAAAAACCGGTTGGCAGGTCTGTTCATGATTAACCTCTTTGAAAGCGATTTCCTACACAGCGTCTTTTCGACGCCTTATATGCTTGAAAGCAAGTACGTCACACCAGGCGACGTACTTGCTTTATGCCGATAGATTCAGCAGTGACTTACTCCAGGCCTACGGTCCAGCCAGAGGTCCAGTCGTTGTCTGCGTCTTTTACGGCACCGATGAAGTCAACCGGGGTAAAGAAGCTGTCGAGGGCTGATACATCAGTCGCGGTGGTAGCATCGACGGTGTAGATACCGTTCAGCACATTGGCGGTTTCATCCAGCAGGCTGTTACCGGTTTGGCCCGCGAACCAGGCTTGTTGGTCAAACGCACCGCTGTTCTTGATGTTTTCGCCACAGGCCAGAACAGAGCTTTGGAACACCAGTTGTGGTGTATTGCTGCCGTCCATGTTCGCTTCCAGTGTGGTATCACCGTCGCTCAGGTCCGCTTCGAAGCACTCACCCATGCCGGCAGGACCGGTCACAATGATGTTGTACAACTGAGCGTTAGTCTGGTCACGCAGCAGGATACCTTCAGAGTCGGCGTCCGCAGTGTCGAAGGTGTTACCAATCACGGTCATGTTGGCAACCATTGGGTTGGAGAACTCAGTACCGTCACCACCATCACCGTCACCTTCAATGGCGCGGTTGGCATCGGAATTGTCATCGGCGTGCTTAACCAGTACAAACTGCAGTTTGCCCTGATAACCGTTATCCCAGTCCACCGAGTCGTCCTGCACACCGGTCATGGTCAGGTATTTGGCATTCACGGCACCGCCGAAGAATTCCACACCATCATCGGCGTTTTTGTGGATTTGCACGTACTCAACGGTGGTACCAGAACCAACACCACCGAAAGTGATGCCGTTCAATTCGTTGTCGGGTGCAATTTCGAAACCACCGTGCATCACGCGCACATAGCGAAGGGTGCCAGAATTGTCAGTATTGTCGTTACCACCAAATACTGCACCTTCCTGCGCACCTTCAACCTGCAGTGAACACTGTGAGTTATCCTGGGGGCACTTGGTAGAGTAACCGTTACCCAGAATGATCATGCCGCCCCACTGACCTGCAGTACCGGCTTCCAGACCACCCACAACATGGTCACGAGAGGTAAAGGTGATTGGGTTGGAGGCCGTACCATTGGCTTCAATCTTAGAGTCACGGCTAACCACCAGGTAGTCATTGCCCGATGCACCAAACACGGTAACACCCGGTTCTACCGTCAGTGTGGCGCTGTTGGCTTTGTCGCCACCGACGAATACCGGACCGGAAAGGGCATACAGGTTGCCAGCGGTCAGGGTCAGGTCTGCGGTCAAGGTGCCAGACAGTTCACAGGTAGTCGTGGAGCCATCAACAGATGCGATGGTGGTTGTGCCCGCAGGACAACCAGACTTGGACGCGACCAAGTCAATGGTGCCGCCACCGAAACCAAACGCCCAACCTTCACGCCAGTCAGTTTCACCGACCGCACCGACAAAGGTGTTGGCCTCAAAGAACGTGTCCATGGTTGATGCATCACCACCGGCGGTCAGCATCGGGCTCTGTGCGGTCAGGGTGCCATCCGGGTTAAGACCCACGTTGGCGCGGTCGGCAAACGCAATCAACTGGTTGCCTTCCTGGCCAGTAAACCAGGTTTCCAGGTTCACGTCGCTGGCACCGTATTTGAACGGTTCACTACACGCGATAGCGGAATAGGTCATGGTCAGATCACCGTCGCTCAGGTTCGCCTGTACGGTATCGTCGTTGTCCATTTCCAGACACTCACCCATTCCTTCCGGGCCAGCCAGCAGAATGTTCATCAGGTGACCACCGGTCTGGTCGCGCAACAGCAACCCTTCAGACGCCGCATCAGCAGAGGCGAAATTGTTACCAACGACTGTCAGGTTAGCCACCATGGGCTCAGAGAACGCCAGGCCATCACCGCCGTCGCCGTCACCTTCAATACCACGGTTGGCATCACTGTTGTCGCCAGCATGTTCGATATAGACATACTGTAGCTTACCTTTGTAGCCGTTGTCCCAGTCAACCGAGTCATCCTGATTGCCGGTCAACACCAAGTGCTTGGCGTTTACGTTACCACCAAAAAACTCAACACCGTCATCGGCATTGGCATGCACCTGAACATAGTCGACCACCGTGCCTGAACCGACACCACCGAAGGTAATACCGTTCAATTCATTGTCCGGGGCGATTTCAAAACCTGCGTACTTCACGACCAGATAGTTCAGTACACCGGAGCTATCCGTTTCGTCTGTACCGCCGAATACGGCACCTTCTTCGGCACCTTCAACTTGCAGTGAGCAATCTGAACCGTCTTGTGGGCACTTGGTGGATGGCGCATTACCCAGCAATACCAGGCCGCCCCACTGTCCGGCACCAACTTCATCACCAATCACATCATTGTAAGACGTCATGATCACCGGGTTGCTGGCAGTACCATTGACTTCCAGTTGTGAGTCACGGCTGACAACCATGTAATCGGCACCGGTACGACCAAATATCACCGTACCCGCTTCGACTTCAACCACGACGCTGTCGGCTTTATCTGCACCCACAAATACCGGACCTTCCAGGGCCCAGACGGTATCGTTGGTTAACACCACTTTGCCACTGCTGTCTGCATCGGCATCGGTCAATCGACCGGAGAGCACGCGCACGTCAATGGTGGTACCGAAGGCTTCTGATACCTGAGTGCTCAGGAACGAGCTACGCTCGCCTGGCAGTGTGTCAGTGCTGCCGCCATTATCGCCACCGTTGTCGCCGCCGTTATCAACGCTGTTGTCGACATTCGTCACGCTATTGTCAATGTCGCCTTCGCTGATATTGATATCGCCGCCACAACCGGCCAAAACCAGTGCTGTTGCAATGGCGCTCGCCTTAAAGACGTTCTTCAGTTCCATCGTGCTCTCCAAATCGGGTATTGTTATGGGATAGTGAAAACGCAGGCAGCGTACCCGACATGAGTGACACTTTTGTTACAGTAAAATAATCGTCACAAAAGTTTCATAACTGTCTCTGAGGCATAAAAAAACGGCACGTTTTCACGTGCCGTTTTAGATTGATTCGGTACTACGAGAGGGTCACTCAGGCAGCAAAAATACCCTTGATGGTAAAGAAGAACAGGATCGACAAACCCGCACCGGCCGGCAAGGTCACCACCCAGGACACGACAATGTTGCGTACCACACCCAGGTTAAGCGCGGCAATCCCGCGAGCCATGCCCACACCCAGTACAGCCCCCACCAGGGTCTGTGTGGTCGAGATTGGCAACCCCGTACCGGAGGCAATAACCACAGTACAGGCTGCCGCCAGTTCAGCGGCAAAACCGCGGCTCGGCGTCAGGTGTGTGATGCCCTTGCCGATGGTTTTGATCACGCGATGACCAAACAGCGCCAGACCGGCAACGATACCTAAACCACCCAGTGGCAGGATCCACCATACCAACGGTGCTTTCTTGGCAATTTCACCGCCACTTTCGACCACACTGACTACAGCGGCCAAGGGGCCGATGGCGTTAGCCACATCGTTGGAACCGTGCGCAAAGGCCATACAACAGGCGGTCACCACCATCAGAATGGCAAAGATCTTCTCAACATTGGCGTAATGGGTTTTCTTGTCGGCTTTGGGATCGTATTTGACCCGACTGATCGCTACACGGCCAAGCAACCCGACCAGTACCGCCAGACCAATCGCAATGTAGTAACCTTCGGCGGCAGGAATTTCCAGACCAACGTGTTTCAGACCTTTTTTGATCGTGACAAGCGCCATGACAAAACCGGCCAGTCCCATGTAAAACGGTACGAAGCGCTTCGCATTGTCAAAAGGTTTGTCGGTATCGAAAATGAGCTTCTGTGCACTTTGGAAGATCAGATAGGCAATAAAACCGGAAATGGCCGGGGTGATGATCCAGCTACCGACAATGCCGCCAACCTTGCCCCAGGCGACCGAGTCCATGCTGACGCCCACGGCAGCAAAGCCAACGATAGCACCCACAATCGAGTGAGTGGTCGACACTGGCCAGCCCAGGTAGGATGCCACTGCCAGCCAGATCCCCGCCGCTAACAGCGCGGATATCATGCCAAACACCAACAGGTCTGGTGCATCGACAAAGTAGGCTGCATCGATGATCCCTTTGCGGATGGTGGACGTCACTTCCCCGCCCGCCAGGTAAGCACCGGCAAACTCGAACACCATGGCGATCATGATGGCTTGTTTAATCGTCAGGGCTTTTGAGCCCACCGACGTTCCCATGGCATTTGCCACATCATTGGCACCAATACCCCACGCCATAACGAAGCCAACAATGGCCGCGGTGACGATCAGGATGGTCCCGTAATCTGCGAAAAAAATATCCATACTGCGTTCTCTTAGTTGGCGAGCATCAGTTCCAGACGGGAACCTACGCGTTCTGAGATATCGGCCAGCTCACCGACCCATTCGATGATGCTGTACAAGAAAATAACGTCGACAGGATTCAGGGTAGGCTCCAGATCCAACAAACGTTTGCGAATGTCGACTTGCATGCTATCCGTGTCGTCTTCGATTTTGTCCAGCTGTTCAATCATGTCTTCGACCAGACGAACTTCCCGTCCTTTAAACCCGGTTTCGAGCAAATCATCCAGTTCGTTGATGACTTTTTTGGCTTGCTTGGTCGCTTCCAGGCAACGTTTCAGGTAAGCCAGAAAGCTGTCCTGCAACTCACCGGGGATCACCAGCTGACGCCCCAACACGCGACCAGAAATGTCTTTGGCCTTGTTGGCGATTTTGTCCTGCTGGGTCAGCAAGTCGAGCAAATCCTGACGTTGAATGGGCATGAAAATGCCACCGGGTAGACTGACACGTAATTCACGTTTCAAATCGTCGGCACGTTTTTCCAGGTTTGAAATTTCAGCTTGATGCTCGCCTGCCTTGTTCCAGTCGCCGGCAAATACGGCGTCAAAAAACGGCATCAGAGCCTGGCTGCATTTATGAACAACATTGATGTGTTGCTCTAAAGGTTTGAGCGGGGATTTCGCGAAAACCCCTAAAAATGAGTTAGTTGGCATAATCTTCTAATCTCTGGTTAATGGCGTGCAATGGACAAAACACGCCAATGTGGCGCGCATCATACAACAAGATGTAACGATCCTGTACCGACAAAACGCAAATTGATCGCCCCTATCTTCGCCTGGGCTCGGACCGGTCTCTTCAAAAGGGTAGAACAACACCTGCAACTGTGCCTCACCGGCAGCGAGCCCCGGCACAGCGAGCAGATGCTTACTTGCTGAAATTCCTTACAAAAATCGCTGCACTGTTAAACCGCATTGCACTATCCTTAGTACAAACAACCTTGGAAGTCGCACCATGAAAACACTGATATTTACCCTGGTCGGAAAGGATAAACCCGGCCTGATAGATTCTGTAGCCCGCACCGTGTACCAGTTGGGAGGCAACTGGCTGGGCAGTAACTTCTCCCACATGGCCGGACATTTTGCAGGCTTTGTGCACATTGAACTGCCAGCAGAGCAGCATCAGACCCTGATCGACACCTTCGAAAAGCATCCGGATTTGGACATTCACCTGGTAGAAGGTGAACCGAGTCAAACCCACTTGCCCGCCACTGCTATCGTCGAAGTGACCGGCAATGACAAGCCAGGTATCGTGCAGGAACTGACCAACGTCCTGAACCGCTTCAACATCAATATCCGACGCTTCGACACCAGTTGTGAAAGTGCGCCGAACTGGGGCAGTCAACTGTTCAAAGCCACTGCGCGCATCGACATGCCGGATAATTTCGACACCGACGCACTGCGCGCTGCGCTCGAAGACATTGCCAACGACCTGATGGTGGACTTAATCGAATCGGACCAATAAACGCTAACCATGATCAAACAATGACGGTGTCATATAAATGTCACAACAACATGGCGTAATGGGGGCCCGCACCTCATTGTCAAAATTGGAAACTGGGCTATCAATGTTGCAGCAAGGGATCTATTACCCCAAAGAGCTGAGTTGGCTATCGTTTAATGAGCGGGTCTTACAAGAGGCCGCCGATAAGAAAAACCCCATCGTCGAACGGATCCGCTTTCTGGGTATTTTTTCCAGCAACATGGATGAGTTCTATCGGGTCCGGGTCGCAGAGGTCAAACGCCAGATATACCTGTGCATGGACAAGGGCGATGAAGACGGTGCCGAACTGACCATGGCACTGATGGAGCAAATCCAGCACAAAGTGGTCAGCATGACCGATGATTTCGACCGGATATACAAAGACGTTGTCGCCCGTCTGGCCCGCTACAACGTGTTTCTGATCACCAAAGACCAGCTCGACGACTATCAACGGGACTGGTTACGGGATTACTTCAAAAACAAAATCCTCCGTCATATCGCGCCGATCCTGCTGGACAGCAAAGTCGATTTATTGTCGCGCCTGAACGATTCCGCCACGTATTTGTACGTCGCTATCTACCGTAATGAGCGGATCAGCAAATTCGCCACCATCGAAATCCCGACCACAGCGATGTCCCGTTTTGTGGTGATACCACCGCAAAAAAGCCGCAAGAAAAAGCACATCATCCTGCTGGATGACATCATTCGTCAGTTCATTGAGGACATTTTCCGCGGCTTTGTGAAGTTTGATCACATTGAAGCCTATTCCTTCAAAATGACCCGCGATTCGGAATACTCAATCAATGACGAAATCGACGAAAGCTATGTGGAGAAGATGTCTGAGAGCATGAAACAGCGCCTTATCGCTGAACCGGTGCGGGTCATTCACGATGTTGAAATGCCAGAGGAAATGCTGAAAAACCTCAAGCGGCGGTTGAAAATCACCTCGCTGGATACCCTGATTGCCGGCGGTGCATACCGTAACTTCAAGGACTTTATCGGTTTTCCCAATGTTGGCCGTGACTACCTTGAAAACACGCCGCTTCCCGCGATCAATTCGTCACAGTTTGCCAGTTTTGATACCGTTTTTGATGCCATCGGCCACAGTGACATACTGCTTTATTATCCGTACCACCGCTTCTTACATTTCACCGAATTTGTGCGCCAGGCTGCCTTCGACCCGAGCGTCAAGCACATCCGCATGAACATCTACCGGGTCGCCGACAAGTCCCGCATCATCAACTCTTTGATTGATGCGGTCGACAACGGCAAAACCGTCACGGTAGTTGTCGAGCTGCGCGCCCGGTTTGACGAAGAAGCCAACATCGAATGGTCAAAGAAAATGACCGATGCCGGCATACGGGTGGTTTTGGGCTCCCCGTCGTTCAAAATTCACAGTAAACTGTGTGTCGTCAGTCGCGAGGAAAACGGCGAACTGATCAATTATGCCCATTTTGGTACCGGCAATTTCAACGAAAAAACCGCCAAAATCTATACTGACTTCAGTTTGTTTACCCGCAATCAGGAGTTGGCTCAGGAAGCCATTTCGGTGTTTGAATTGATCCAACTGCCCTACAGACGGCCAAAATTCCAGCACCTGCAGGTATCGCCCTTAAACGCACGTACCAAGATCCAGTTGCTGATGCGTCAGGAAATCCAGAATTATAATGAAGGCCTGCCGGCCATGATCACACTGAAAGTGAACAACCTGGTGGATAAAGAGCTGATCGACGATCTGTACCGTGTCAGTCAGGCCGGAGTGAAAGTTCGCGCCATTGTGCGTGGCATGTGTTCACTGGTGCCGGCTATCAAAGGGCTGAGTGAAAACATCAGCATTATCAGTATTGTAGACCGTTTCCTTGAGCATCCGCGGGTGATGATCTTTGAAAGCGCTGGGCAGAAAAAAGTGTTCATTTCCTCCGCGGACTGGATGACCCGCAACATGGACAACCGCATTGAAGTGGGATGTCCGGTGTTTGACGAGGTGTTGAAACAACGCATTATCGACATCATGGAATTGCAATTCAGAGACACCCTGAAAGCCCGCGTGATCGACAAAGACCAGATCAACCGATATGTAAAACGGGGCAATCGCAAAAAGCTGCGTTCTCAGGAAGAGATATATGCCTACCTGAAACGACTGGAGTAGAGGCCCTCGGCGGTAAATGGTATAACCGAACCACTGCCTGTGATAATGGAACCCTATGGCAACCTTCACCACTGCTTTTGACAACGTAGAAACCCGGGAAGTCAGCAATGTTGCCGCCCTGGATATCGGCTCCAACAGTTTTCACCTGGTGGTGGCGCGTATTGTGGCTGGCAGCGTGCAAATCCTGCATCGGGTCAAACAGCGGGTGAGTCTTGCCGACGGCCTGAACGAGCAGGGCATGCTATCCGAAGAAGCCATGCAGCGGGGCTGGCAAACCCTGAGAGTCATCGCCGAAAGTTTACAAGGCTTTGAACCCGATACGGTGCGCATTGTAGCCACTTATACCTTGCGCAAAGCCAAAAACGCCAAGGCGTTTATTCGTGGCGCCAAAGACATTCTTCCCTACCCGATTGAGATCATACCCGGCAGTGAAGAAGCCCGATTGATCTATTCCGGTGTGGCACACACCAATTATGATGAGGGTCAGCGACTGGTGATGGACATCGGCGGTGGCTCAACCGAATTCATCATCGGCAAGGGTTTCGACACCAAAGTGTTATCCAGTTTGCAGATGGGGTGTGTCAGCTACACACGTCGTTTTTTCGCTGACGGCCAATGCCAGCGTAAACACTTCAAGAAAGCCATTACTGCCGCCCAACAAGAGCTTGAAAGCATCGACAAGCGCTTCCCCAGAGTCGGCTGGCAGCACGTCATCGGCACCTCCGGAACGATAAAAATAGCCACCCAACTGGCATTGCATTTCGAGCCTTGGCTCGCGCCTGACACCCTGTCTCGCAGCGCGCTGGATGCACTGGTCAAAGCCGTACAAAAAGCCGGCCACTGTGACGCATTGCAGTTAGAGGGGTTAACCGAAGAACGGCGCCCGGTGCTGGCAGCCGGTCTGGCGATCCTGACCGCCGCTTTTGAAAGCCTCAACCTCGACATGTTGCAATACTCTCCGGCCGCTTTGCGCGAAGGGGTGTTGTACGAAATGGAAGATCGCTTGCAACATCATGATATCCGGGAGCGCACGGCCGAAAGTCTGGCGACCCGCTACGATGTGGATACTGCCCACGCCAAACGGGTATTGTCCAGTGCGCAGTTGCTACTGACGGCAGCCAATCAGGGCTGGGGGCTCAACCACCCCGATTGCATGCCGATGCTGGGGTGGGCTGCGCTGTTGCATGAAGTCGGTCTGCACATCAACTCGCGGGGGGTGCAGCGCCACTCCGCGTATATCCTGCAAAACCTCGAATTGCCCGGCTTCAACCAGGAGCAACAAACACTGCTTGCGCTGTTGGCCCGGTTTCACCGCAAGAAAGTCAGGCTTGAGGATATCCCGGATTTTTCCGAGTATGACAGCGCCATGGTGGTACGCCTTATAGCACTGTTACGACTGGCGGTACTGATGAACCAGAAACGCCAGGACGATTGGTTGCCGCCGATGGAAATTCGCGCGCATAAGCGCACCTTATACCTGACCTTCCCGACTGGCTGGCTTAAAAATAAGCCCATCTTGGCCGCCGATCTGAGCTATGAAAAACAGTACTGGTTAGCGATGGATTTGCGACTGGTGGTGAAGTAACCCTAGCGGCCGTGAAAATCGTCAATCAATTCTGACAACTGCTCCTCAAGGTGCTCCTCAAACTCAGACAGCGACTGTTCGAAAATACCCAGGTACTGGGCCGCCTGCTCGGCACTGAGTCGTTTACCATTGGTCTTGTATTCCGTTTCCGGCAGGGATTTGTCATACCGAGGGGTGATCACCCAACGCACGAACTCATTGTGTAGGGGTGCAACCGCATTTTTCGCATAGCGGCAGAATGCCTCGATATGATCTTTGCCGTCCGGTCCCAGACAACCGGGCTCTACCCGAAAAGTGACGGTGAGTTTTTTATACAGGGGCAGTCGTTGTGCGGTCATTGTCATCCGTTGTAAACCGGTTGTGTCTGACAGCATAGCCGAAGATCGTGGCGAGGGCAGCATCTAGGTGGATTTTGCCGTTACTCACAAAAAAGCCGGTGCCTGTCGGCACCGGCTTTCTTATTTTTTTAGGCGCTCCGTTATCAGGTCAGCGACGCCTGATAAATGCTTTCAATCGCAGCATCCAGCGAGGCGTTGAATTCGTCATCGCTTTGCTGGGCACTGACACCTTCGGTCAGCGCACGGGAGAAGCTGGCAATCATGCCATGGTTCTCAGCCAACTTGGCATTGGCATCATCACGGCTATAGCCGCCGGACAGCGCAACCACTTTCAACACATTGGGGTGGTCGACACAGGACTTGTAGAAATTTGCCTGCTCAGGCAAGGTCAGTTTCAGCATCACCAACTGATCCGGTTGCAGGGCGTCGAGCTGCGCCATCAACGCGTCACGCAATAGCGCCTCAGCCTGCGCTTTCTCCGGACTGTGAATGTCCACTTCAGGCTCAATGATGGGCACCAGACCAGCAGCCATGATTTGCTTGCCAACCGCGAACTGTTGCTCAACCACAGCGTTGATACCTTCGGCATTGGCGAGCTTGACCACCGAGCGCATTTTAGTGCCAAACACGTCCTGTGCGTTGGCTTTGGCCAGCAACTCATCCAGGCCTGGCATGTCTTTCATCAGCTGGACGCCATTGCTCTCATCGGCCAGGCCTTTGTCCACTTTCAAAAACGGCACTACCTGTTTGTCCTGCCACAGGAACTGGGCTGAAGACTTACCCTTGATCGTACGGTCGAGGGTGTTTTCAAACAGAATGGCACCTAACACGCGCTCGCCGTTAAACGCCGGGCTGGTAATGATCCGCGTGCGCATTTCGTGCACTTTGGCGAACATTTCCTCATCACCGTTGTATTCGCTTTCCATCACGCCGTAAAGACGCAATGCTTTGGGTGTACTACCACCACTTTGGTCCAGCGCGGCGATGAAACCATTTTGCTGTTTCACTTTGTCCAGCATGTCTCGTTGTGCTTGTGATGCCATGGGCAACATTCCTTACTGTCGGATCAAGCCTGTCGGCTTGTGTAGGTTACAAAGGGTTATTCATAGGGAGGCGTTTATCGCCCCTCTTGTTATTTATGTATTCTGCTTAAGCGCCACGCTTTTCCAGCATGGCCACCGCTGGCAGGGTCTTACCTTCCAGAAATTCCAGAAACGCACCACCGCCAGTGGAAATGTACGATACCTTGTCGGCAATCTGGTATTTGTCGACAGCCGCCAGTGTATCGCCACCGCCGGCAATCGAGAAGGCCTCACTGTCGGCAATCGCCTGTGCGATGGCCTTCGTGCCTTCACCAAACTGATCAAATTCAAACACGCCTACCGGACCATTCCAGACAATGGTACCGGCATTCTTGATGTAGGTGGCTAACTGCGCCGCCGTCTGAGGACCGATATCAAAGATCATGTCATCATCAGCCACCGCATCGACCCCCTTCAGGGTTGCTTCGGCATCCTCGGCAAACACCTTGCCGGTGACCACATCCACCGGTACGGGAATATCGCCGCCATTGGCTTTTGCCGCCGCCAACAGACGCAGGGCTTCATCCTGCAAGTCAGCTTCATACAGCGACTTGCCCACCGGGTGACCGGTAGCCGCGATAAAGGTATTGGCGATACCACCGCCGACGATCAGTTGATCAACTTTGGTCGACAACGAATCCAGCACCGTCAGTTTGGTCGATACTTTGGAGCCACCAACGATGGCCAGCAAAGGCCGTTTGGGGTTGTCCAGCGCTTTACCCAGCGCATCCAGTTCAGCGGCCAGCAACGGTCCCGCACAAGCCACAGGCGCATGCACCCCTGCGCCATGGGTGGAAGCCTGGGCACGATGAGCAGTACCAAACGCATCCATTACATACACATCACACAGTGCTGCATATTGCTTGGACAGGGTTTCATCGTCCTTCTTCTCACCCACATTGAAGCGGACATTTTCAAGCACTACCAGTTCGCCATCTGCGATGTCGATGCCGTTCAGATAGTCCGTAGCCAGACGTACCGGGCAGTCCAGTGCGTCATTGAGGTAGTCTACTACCGGCTGCAAGGAAAACTCGGCTTCCGCCTGCCCTTCCGTGGGACGTCCGAGGTGAGACATCACCATGACTTTGGCGCCGGCTTGCAAGGCACGTTGTAAGGTCGGCAGTGACGCTTTGATGCGCGCGTCTGAGGTTACCTTGCCGTCCTTCACCGGCACATTCAGGTCCTGGCGGATCAATACACGTTTCCCAGCCAGATCCAAATCGGTCATATTAATAATGGCCATACTGTCCTCGTAGTGTGGTTATCAAGACACGTTTTCCATGGCAAACATGGCCATAGCGGTGTCGATCATACGGTTTGCAAACCCCCATTCATTGTCACACCAAACCAGGGTTTTCACCAGTTGCTTGTGGGAAACCCGGGTTTGCGTGCCATCAACAATGCACGAATGGGGATCGTGGTTAAAATCTATCGATACCAGGGGTTCTTCGGTGTACCCCAATATGCCACTGAGACGACCCTCGCGGCTGTCCCGCAGGGCACCATTAACTTCGTCAATGGTGACTTCACTGGCCAGGGTCACACTGAGATCCATGGCGGTCACATTGATGGTCGGGACACGCACGGCGATGGCTTCAAATTTACCGGCAAATTTAGGCAAAATACGCTCTATTCCCCGAGCCAGGCGGGTATCCACCGGGATGATCGACTGGCTTGCAGCCCGGGTGCGACGTAAATCACTGTGGTAAGCATCAATCACCTGCTGATCATGCATCGACGAGTGAATGGTGGTAATGGTACCACTTTGTACGGTGAAGGCCCTATCGAGCGCCTCAATCACCGGTACGATACAGTTAGTGGTGCAGGAGCCGGCGGAGACCAGTTTATGTTCGGGTCGCAGAGCACAATCATTGATCCCGTAAATCACCGTGGCATCCACATCTTCATCGGCACTGCAAGGTTGCGAAAACAACACTTTGCGGGCGCCCTGATCCAGGTGTTGCTGACCAAAACGACGCTCGCCATAGACACCGGTGCACTCCAGCACCAAATCAACGCCTAACTCCCCCCAAGGTAGGTCCTCTATCTGTGCCTGCTGCAACAACGTAATCTGGTCGCCTGCAACCGACAATTGATCACCCTGCAAGCTAACGTCGAAGCCAAACCGGCCATGAGAGGTGTCATATTTCAGGAGGTGGGCGATGCCCTGTGGTTCGGCCAATTCGTTAATGGCCACCACCTTTATCCCCTGATTGCGTCCGGTTTCATACAACGCGCGCAGAACATTGCGTCCAATCCGCCCAAAACCGTTAATTGCAATGCGCAACATAGCTGTGTTGTTACCCCATCAAAGTAAAAAGGGCGCCCTCAGGCGCCCACTATCTGTCAGCTTGCCAGCAGTTCGTTGGCAGCCTGCAACACCGCGTCGGTGGTGATATTAAAGTGCTTGAACAAGTCGCCGGCCGGCGCTGACTCACCAAACGAGTCCATGCCGATAATTTTACCTGACAGGCCAACATACTTGTACCAAAAATCTTTGCTCATCGCCTCGACGGCCACGCGATGGGTCACCTGCGGCGGCAACACACTGTTCTGGTAGGCTGTATCCTGCTGCTCAAACACATCGGTACAAGGCATTGAGACAACACGCACCTTACGTCCTTGTGCCGTCAGCGCATCACAGGCTTCCACCGCCAGTTGCACTTCAGAACCGGTCGCAATCAACAACAACTCAGGTTGTCCATCACAGTCTTTGAGCACGTAACCGCCCTTGGCGATATCCGCCAGTTGCTGGGCGTTTCTATCCTGTTGTGGTAATCCCTGACGGGTGAAGATCAACGATGTTGGACCGTCGGTCCGTTCAATCGCGGCCTTCCATGCGACCGCAGATTCTACCTGATCACAGGGGCGCCAGTTATCCAGATTTGGCGTCGCGCGCAGTGCCACCAGTTGTTCAACCGGTTGGTGGGTCGGGCCATCTTCGCCCAATCCAATCGAGTCGTGGGTGTAAACGAAAATGCTCGGCACCTTCATCAAGGCAGCCATACGCACTGCGTTGCGGGCATACTCCATGAACATCAGGAACGTTGCACCGTAGGCTTTAAAACCGCCGTGCAGGCAGATACCGTTCATCATCGCTGACATGCCGAACTCGCGCACGCCATAAAATACATAGTTACCTGAGGCATCATCGGCGGTCAGGCCCTTACTGCCAGACCACAGTGTCAGGTTTGAACCGGCCAAATCCGCTGAACCGCCCATCAATTCCGGCAATAACGGACCGAATGCGTTGAGCGCATTCTGAGAGGCTTTACGGGTCGCCACATTCTCAGGCGTATCCTGCAACTGCTGGATATAGGCAGACGCCTTGCTGTCCCAATCGGCAGGCAGTTCACCGCCCATCCGGCGATTGAATTCCGCCGCCAGCTCAGGGTAGGCGGTCTGGTAGGCATCAAAGGTCTTAGCCCAATCCTGTTCACGTTGCTGACCGTCAGCTTTCGCATCCCAACCAGCGTAGATATCCTGCGGTATTTCAAACGCAGGGTGTGGCCAATTCAGGGCTTCACGGGCCAACGCAATTTCATCCTCACCCAGCGGCGCACCATGGCAATCCTCTTTACCTTGCTTATTTGGGGAACCAAAGCCAATGATGGTCTTGCAGCAAATCAATGTCGGTTTATCGGACTCTGCACGAGCCGCTTCGATAGCACTGCGGATCTGCTCGGGATCGTGGCCATCGACGGCCTCAATCACGTGCCAGCCGTAGGCACGGAAACGAGCGGGTGTGTCATCGGTAAACCAACCTTCGACTTCGCCGTCGATAGAAATACCATTGTCATCCCAAAATGCGATTAACTTGCCCAGCCCCAACGTACCGGCCAGTGAACAGCTCTCATGGGAAATCCCTTCCATCAGACACCCGTCACCGAGGAACGCATAGGTGTAATGATCAACAATGTTATGGCCAGGGCGGTTAAACTGTGCGGCCAGTGCTTTTTCAGCAATGGCCATACCGACGGCATTACTGATCCCCTGTCCCAGGGGGCCGGTTGTGGTCTCTACACCCGGTGCATAGCCGTATTCAGGGTGACCTGGTGTCTTAGAGTGCAATTGACGGAACTGCTTTAGTTCTTCCAGTGGCAAGTCATAGCCGGTCAGGTGTAACAACGAATAAATCAACATCGAGCCATGCCCGTTGGACAGTACAAAACGATCCCGATTTGGCCACGCCGGGTTGACCGGGTTATGTTGCAGGAAATCTCCCCATAACACCTGGGCAATATCGGCCATCCCCATCGGCGCGCCGGGGTGACCCGACTTGGCTTTTTGAACGGCATCCATACTCAACGCCCGAATAGCGTTGGCAAGTTCTCGACGTGAAGGCATAGTCTCTCCTGGGTAGACTGACGAGCTGTCAGCCACAAAATAAGTGTCGCTGTTACGTAAGGCCGGCCATTTTCACCCACCAAACAGGGAACTTCAACGGTTAATCTTTAATGAAATTGTTTTTACATATGCGTTTTTTCATCTCATAACCGTCAGTTTTTGCCCCTAACCTCAATTCCCCGACGGTTACCGCACAGGATGGAAAGCAAACGTAACGCCAGCCATTTGGACGTCTAGATGGAAAGACTGGCAAAAATGATCCCGATTGGGTAAACTACGTAGCCATTGAACCGATAACCTTGCCAGCAAGGTTTTTTTTACGGTCTATAACAGATAACAGGATACCTACATGGCGAAACATTTATTCACCTCCGAGTCCGTCTCTGAAGGCCATCCGGACAAAATTGCCGATCAGATTTCTGATGCAGTACTGGATGCCATTCTTGCCCAGGACCCCAAGGCACGCGTTGCCTGTGAAACCTTTGTCAAAACTGGCATGGTGCTGGTCGGTGGTGAAGTCACGACATCAGCGTGGGTTGATATCGAAGAGCTGACGCGCAGCACTGTGCGCAATATCGGATACACCCACTCAGACATGGGCTTTGATGCCGATTCCTGTGCGGTGCTGAATGCCATTGGTAAACAGTCTCCCGACATCAACCAAGGGGTTGATCGTTCTCGTCCCGAAGATCAGGGTGCCGGTGACCAGGGCCTGATGTTCGGCTACGCCAGCAACGAAACCGACGTGCTGATGCCCGCGCCAGTGACCTACTCCCACCGCTTGGTAAAGCGTCAGGCTGAGGTGCGCAAGAACGGCACACTGTCATGGTTACGTCCGGACGCCAAAAGCCAGGTGACCTTCGTTTACGAAGACAATCAACCTGTCGGTATCGACGCTGTGGTATTGTCCACTCAACATTGTGACTCCATCAGCACAGCGGATTTGCAGGAAGCGGTGATGGAAGAAATCATCAAACCTGTGCTACCGGCTCAGTGGCTGAACCAAAGCACCAAGTTTTTCATCAACCCCACCGGACGGTTTGTGATTGGTGGCCCAATGGGCGACTGTGGTTTGACCGGACGTAAGATCATCGTTGACACCTACGGCGGCATGGCCCGTCATGGTGGTGGGGCATTCTCCGGAAAAGATCCGTCCAAAGTTGACCGCAGTGCCGCCTACGCGGGCCGCTTTGTGGCCAAAAATATTGTTGCAGCGGGACTGGCGGATCGGTGCGAAATCCAGGTGTCCTATGCCATTGGTGTTGCCGAGCCTACGTCAATCAACATCGAAACCTTCGGTACCGGTAAAGTCTCCGATGAGGCGTTGACCCAGGCAGTACGTCGTGTGTTCGACCTGCGCCCGTACGGGTTGATCCAGATGCTCGATCTGGAGCGGCCCATCTATCAGGCTACCGCCGCCTATGGCCATTTCGGCCGCAGCGAATTCCCCTGGGAAGCCACCGACAAAGTCGACGCATTGCGCGACGCACTGTAACACCGAGCGGCGATGGCGCAGGCCATCGCCGGCGTTTTCCGTAACACTGGCTTTTTACCTCAACTTCTTCAACAATACCCTTCACACAGTTGAATCGAGTATTGCATGAAATCCTTACGTTTTAGTGCGTTAGCCCTGACCTGTTGTCTGTTTATTCAAGGCTGCGCCACCTCCCCAACCGGACGCTCGCAACTCAAGTTGTTCTCCAAGGATCAGTTGGCCAATATGGGCAGTCAGGCCTTTGACAGCATGAAATCCGAGCAACCCATCGCCAAACAAACCGTGCAGAACAGCTACGTGGAATGTGTCGCCCGCGCCATCACCGCCCAGGTCAACCCATCCGTTTTCAGTGGGGAATGGGAAGTCGTGGTGTTTGAAGATGACCAGGTCAATGCGTTTGCGTTGCCGGGCGGTAAGATTGGTGTCTACACCGGATTGCTGAACGTCGCGAAAAATGAACACCAGCTGGCCGCCGTACTTGGGCATGAAGTCGGTCACGTTATTGCTGAACACGGCAATGAACGGATGTCGAATTCAGCCTTGATCGGTATCGGTCTGGAAGCCACCAATGCGCTTTTACAAAGTAATGAAGTCAGCCATAGCAGCAGCATCATGGCGGCCATCGGTTTAGGGGTTCAGGTCGGCGTTCAACTGCCTTTCAGTCGCACCCACGAGTCGGAAGCGGATCTGATCGGTTTGACCCTGATGGCGCAAGCCGGTTTTGATCCGCGTGAATCCGTCGCGTTGTGGCACAACATGGCGGCAGCCAATCAGCGCTCGCAACCAGAGTTTCTATCGACACACCCAGCCCCTGACACGCGCATTACACAACTGCAGAAAAACATGCCCGCAGCACTCAACATGCAGCAGAAAAGCCCCCATCGTCCTGTCTGCAAAGCAAAATAATGCCGCAAAAAAAATGCCGCTTTACGCGGCATTTTTGTGTTCGTTTTCGCCTTAATCGGCTGTTTTGTGCACATGCACATCCATTTGCGGAAACGGGATGCCAATGCCTTCCTGATCAAAGCGCAGCTTCACTTTCTCGGTGAAATCAAATTTAACCGCCCAGAAATCTGGCGTATTCACCCAAGGGCGAACCACAAAGTTCACACTGCTGTCGGCCAGTTCTGCGACCGCAATGGTCGGTGCAGGATCTTTCAGAATACGCTCATCTGCAGCACACAATTCTTCCAGGATGGATTTAGCTTTAAGCAGATCACTGTCATACGCAATACCGACGATCATATCCACACGACGAGTGGGTTTGGCCGAAAAATTGACGATGTTGTCACCGTAAATTTTGCCGTTCGGTACGATAATTTCCTTGTTATCCGGGGTGGTGAAGATACTGTTGAAAATACTGATAGACTTCACCGTTCCTGCGGTGCCGCCAGCTTCAACAAAATCGCCCTGCTTGAAAGGTCTGAACACCAACAACATCACACCTGAAGCAAAGTTTTTCAGTGAATCCTGCAGCGACAAACCGATGGCCAGACCTGCAGCACCAAGAATGGCAACCAGCGACGTGGTGTCCACGTTCAACTGATCAAGCGCTGCCACGATGACAAACAGCATCAACACGGCGCTGACGATAGACTTCAGGAAATCGACCAGCATGTCGTCGTATTTCGACTTCGACAGGATCTTGCCGAACACATTGACCAGCACTTTGACCACCATCTTACCGATGATAAATACCAGCAAAGCCATAACGATGTTGATCCCCCAAGGGATCACGTAGGTGTCAATCAATTGAGAGACGTCGATATCCTCAAACATGGTGTGTACTCCATTTTATTGTTAAGTGTGCAAACGTGATTCACATCTCCCCAATCACGCATGTGTGTTGTGCGGGAACCCAGGCGCCCCAACAAACAGCATTTGTTTCCTCGCTGCTTTCAGCATAATCCAATGATTTGATGATGAGAACAAAAAAGATAAAACCCAGTGGGAGAACCCCTGCAGCAACAACACTGAGTGGGTGAGTAAAGTCATAATTGTGTCACCAATCCTCGGTAATATCCTGAGCATTGAAAAAGCCACAACTGTATCCGTCCGAAATACAACGACTTGGAACCCAGAACTGTGTTTTTTGACAAATCACAGTAAACTTTACTCACTCAGAGTGATAGAATACGCCTCCCGATTCAAAGGGTCAGCGTAATATTTTTAAAGGAATTGAAAATGTTCATACTCTCTTTGTTGTTTTTGACATTGCTTGTGTTGTTAATTTTTTCGCTTACAAAGGACACCGGTAAGCACACCATTCATGCCCGCAGCTCAATGGCACGAACCGGACACCCGGCCCAGCGCCAAATCTCAGAGTCCGCCAATGTTAGTACTGCCAAAATCGCTAAGGCCAGTTGATCAAGCATTTGTCATCTGATACCAAATCCTGCTCCGCCGCTGGCATTTAATCAACGTAACCAGTGGTGGAGTCGGGGTTTCAGTACGGTTCTCCTGTCTTCACACTCCTGCTATCATTGCGCCACGTTTGTTCAGTCTGATTTTCCATGCGCATACCACGAATTTATCACCCCGACCTGATCATCGCCGAACAACGGCTATCACTGACACCTGATGCGGCCCATCATGTGGCAACCGTGTTACGCCTCAAACCGGGCCACCCGGTTGTTTTGTTTAACGGCGACGGCAATGAATACAGTGGTCAGCTAAGTGAGGTCAGTAAACGGGCTGTAGACGTCGAAGTCGACGCCAAGCTTAGCTTGAGCGTGGAGTCGTCATTATCGATTCATCTGGGCCAGGGCGTTTCCAAAGGCGACCGTATGGAATGGGTGATACAAAAAGCCGTCGAACTGGGCGTTACCGAGATTACACCGCTGATCACCGCCCGTTGTGCAGTAAAGCTCTCCCAGGAACGGTGGCAAAAGAAAACCCAGCAATGGCAGAAAATCATCATAGGCGCCTGTGAACAAAGCGGCCGCAATTGTTTGCCGGTGCTGCACTCCCCCGTTTCATTGAATCAGTGGATGGGTGAGTCCACCCAACAATTGCGCCTGACCCTGCATCCCAGGGCCGACAAACGCATGACGGATTTGGCCATACCGCCGCAAGGTGTTCGCTTGCTGATTGGCCCTGAAGGCGGCTTTGATGACAATGAAGTGTACGCCACTGAAGAGAGCGGATTTCAGTCCGTTCGCCTCGGTCCCCGGGTGATGCGAACCGAGACTGCTGCAATTGCCACCATCAGTGCGTTGCAAGCGGTCTATGGCGATTTATAACGGTAAAATTATTATCGTTTCCCTGACTCCCGGGTTCTGCTAAATTGGCCAAATAATCACCACCTCCAATGCCATTAAGCGAGCACAATGACAAGACTTCGGGTCGTAAAAGGTCCCCCTAAAACCGGCGCTCTCACGCCGGCAGCGACCATCGAGTCGGGGCGTGCCAAAGCCCTGGATTTGTTGGTCAAGGGCTATCCGTTGCAGGACATCCTGCTGGCCTTGGTATCCAGTGTTGAATCCGCCATTGAGCACGCGGTCTGCTCAGTCATGTTATTGGACCAGGCGCGCAAAACCCTGTCCCCGCTGATCGCCCCGGGCTTACCCGACGCGTATCTTGCAGCCATTCATGATCTCAGTATCGGCAAAGGAGTGGGCAGTTGTGGTGAAGCGGCATACACCGGCAAGGTCGTGGTGTGCGACGACATGTCCACACATCCCAACTGTCAGGAACTTCAGGAGTTGGTCGCTTTGTCTGGCATGCAAGCGTGCTGGTCCCAACCCATCGTATCCCCGGAAGGTGAGATCTACGGCACCTTTGCAGTGTACTTCCCACAACCGACGACGCCCACCACGGAGCACCTGAACACCCTCGAATATGAGGCCAGCCTGGCGGCCTTGATCATTGAGCGGTTCCGCACCCAGGAACAGCTGAAGCGCAGCAATGACGAACTGGAAGCACGGGTTGAAGAGCGTACCAAGGCCCTGACACAAGCCAATGTGTTATTGAAAAAAGCCTTGGAACAGCGCAATGAAGTGCAGAATCAACTGCTGGAACTGGAAAACATGGCGTCACTGGGCACCATGATGTCCAGCCTGACCCATGAAATCAACACACCGGTCGGTGTGGCGATCACCGCCATCAGTCACTTGCGTACACTGCAGCAGCGCTGTTATGAAAAGTTCTCTCAAGGGCAACTGAAAAAATCGGATTTGGTGCGTTATTACCAGGAGTGCGAAGAAAGTTGCGACATCATCGAGCGTAACCTGCAGCGCTCGACACAGCTGATCAAAACGTTCAAACAGTTGTCCCTGGACCAACACAGCGAAGACATTCGAAGTATCAATTTATGTGGCTACATTGATGAAATTCTGTTGTCGCTTAAACCACGGCTAAAACGCACCCGGCTGCAATTCTGCATCGATGTCGATCCTGACTTGACCATGCTGAGTCATCCGGGGGCCATCAGTCAGGTCCTGATCAACCTGATCATGAACTCAGCCCAGCATGGGTTTGAAAAAAATGCCCCAGGAAGGATCACACTGCAGGCAAATCTGTCGACGCAGGCTGACAACGAACACCTGATTGTGCAGTATCGCGACAACGGGAAGGGAATGAGCCGTCACGCCATTGATAACCTGTACAAACCTTTTTTCACCCAAGCCCGTGATAAAGGTGGCAGTGGAATGGGCATGCACATCTGCTACAACCTGGTGACCAAGGTACTGGAAGGGGAAATTGACTGTACATCAACACCGGGCAAAGGTGTCCACTTTACCCTGCGCATACCGGTAAAATCAGCCCAGTAAGCCCCACTCTATGGCTTTCAGGACCGCTTGGGTGCGATCCCGAGAACCTAGCTTGGCCAGGATTGTCGAGACCTGATTTTTCACTGTACCTTCCGATTTGAAGGTCGCCTGAGCGATTTCGCGGTTACTGTAACCTGACGCCATTAATCGCAGCACCCCTTTTTCTTTTTCAGACAAGGGTTCGATGGCCGGAGCAGCGCTAGTCACCTCAGGATTACGCAGTCCCTGCAACACCCTTTCGGTAATGGCCGGTTGAATCAACGTACTCCCTTCGGCCACCTGCTTGATGCTGTCGACCAGGGTTTCCAGCGACACATCCTTGAGCAAATAGCCTTTGGCGCCGGCTTGAATAGCATCCAGCACCAACTGATGATCGTCGAAGGTGGTCAACATGATCACCGGGGGAGCGCCTGCTTGTTGCTGCAAAGCTTTAACCGTTTCGATGCCATCCATTACCGGCATGCGAATATCCATCAGGATCACATCGACATCCGCAGCGGCCAGTTGTTCAAGCGCCTGTTGACCGTCGCCGGCCTGGGCAACCACATCGATGGATTCAGCCAGTGACAATAAACTGCATATGCCTCCGCGTACCAACGCCTGATCATCCACCAGCATGACCCGAATCATCCGTGCTCTCCACTAAAAAAGCCTTCAACCCTGAATCCCCGATCGTTTTGCAGCCAACGAATATCGCCGCCCAACGCCCGGAACCGCTCTTTCATTCCCGTCAGACCATTGCCCATTACAACAGATTTTGTGGTCCCTCCGTCATCCTGCAACGCCAACCGGGTTTGTTTGCCGTCCTGGTTCATGGTGATCCATAGATGGCGGGCCGAACTGTGCCTGAGGCAATTGGTGATCCCTTCCTGTACACAACGCAGCACCGCCTCTGCTTCAGACACATCGGCGATACGAACATCCGGGCTGTAGTCCAGCTCAATCGTCAACTGTGGCGTGTTATCTATCAACGCCCTGAGACTGTCCTGTATATCGAATGAGGCGTTTTCACGCATATCACTGACCGCTTCGCGTACATCACTGAGCAACAGCTTGGCCAGACTGTGACATTGTTCCAGGTTGGCGCGCTGCTGTTCATCGCTGGTCCTGACCGCAACTTGCAGGTGAATGGTCAGCGCCGTCAGATGGTGGCCCAGCACATCATGAATATTACGTGCAATACGGGTACGTTCTGCTTCCTTACTGGCATGGGCCAACAAATGCTGGGTGGCCAACAGTTCCTGGTTAAGGCGCTGGGCTTCTTCCTGCGCGTTTTTTGCCATACGGGTAGCGTTCACCATTACCAGTGCAAAGACATTGAAGGCCCAGAACAACAGGGCAGACAGCCAGGCATACGACTCCTGCCAGTGAAAGGAAAAAATAATCCACAACGGCATCGACCACAGCGGAGACAATAGCAAGCAGGTTCGCATGGAAAACCGGTAGGGCATTAGCGCAGACCACAGGGTGGTAAAAATTGCCACATAGGTGAACGGCACCAACCAGTAAATCAGCAGGATGATGCCCAGTTGCAACACCAGCACTGCGTCCCATAGTCGCTCAGATTTTCGGTGCACCCAGTCCGTTACTGACAGCTGCCAGAGCCCCATAAAGGCCGCCATCGACAACCCAGCTGCCGCAGTCTGTGCGTCGCTGATGTGATCCTGGGTGGACATAAAGTACAAGGACGTGCCCGCGACCAGAAAGGCAGTAATCCAGGCGCTGAGGGTTTCCAGGTTGATTGAGGCAAGCTTCACGGCGGACAGGTCATCCATTGCATCTGATCTGTTTCGCAGTATGCCGAAAAGACCATGGCATGCCCATAGGCCAAAAGTCATTTTTTCGAACGTGACTTTTGGCACTGTGGCTTGTTTAACCGTTTTATTAAGCTGCCTCTATCCCGTTGATAGAGGAAAGACACATGACATATTTACATTCTGGCTTGTTTATCTTGCACGTTCTGGTTGGCAGCATGGCACTGCTGCTGTTTTGGATCCCCACCATGAACCGTAAGGGCAGTCTAGACCATCGACGTTTTGGGCGCTATTACAGTGTGGCGATGTATACCGTGGCCTTCAGCGGGGCGATGATGGCACTGCTGGTGTTGTGGGACCCGATTGCGATCAAAGGTCATCTGCGCCGAGCGGACACGTCCATCGAACAATTCTCCCAAGCCATTCGGGCATTCTGGTATTTTCTATTGTACCTGTCATTGATCACCTTCGTCAGTGTGCGTCAGGGTAATGCAGTGTTGCGTCACAAAACTAACCGTATAGCCCTTCGCCAATGGCACTATCAGGCGCCGTTGCTGGTTTTACCCTGTGCCGCCCTGATGAGCCTTTACCTGGGCATCACCCGTCAGCACACCTTACTGATCATCTTTGCTGGACTGGGGCTGTTCATCGCCTTTGGCATGTTACGTTACTGCTGGGCCAAGCAGGTTCACGCCAAGGCCTGGCTGGTAGAGCACCTTGGCGCAATGATCGGTTCAGGGATCGGCGCACATACTGCGTTTCTGGCTTTCGGTGGGCGCCAACTGATCAGTGAATTTGGTCAATGGCAAACCCTGTTCTGGGTTGCTCCAGGCATTATCGGTGGCATAGCCATCGCCCGCCTTAGTCGCCGCTACACACCGGCACCAAAACAACATCAGGAGGCCGTATGAAAAAGGCTCTTTTTCTGAGCGGCGTGATGGTGATGGCCGGGTGTCTGATGTCAGCTCACGGGGCGTCGCCAGGCATTCCATTGGAAACCTTGCCAGCTAGCTTCAATACCCTTGATGGGAAAGCATTAGATACCCTGGAAGACCAACTGGATAGCGCCATTGATGCCTCTCCCATCAATGCAGATGCTTACTACTGGCGGGCACGGGTACTGTCTCGCAAAGCGTCGCAGAACTGGTTAAAAGCACCATTTCTGGCCCCCAAAGCCAAACAGGATTTTGAACAGGCCCTGGCCCTGGCCCCCGAAAACCCGACGTTTCGCCTGGGCTTGTTTATGTACCTGATCAACGCACCGGCAATTGCCGGTGGCGATGAAAGCAGAGCCCGTGGATTACTGACATCATGGTGGTTATCCCAACCAATGACCGCATTTCGTGCCCAGCTCGCCTGGTTACGACAAGATAACGATGACGACGCCATACAACAACTGATCCGTGCAACCTTTGACGCATACCCTAAGGCGTGTGAAACCAATCTGGAGCTGGGTTTTCTTCAACAGCGTCATGAGAACTTTGTTGCTGCTCATCAGGCATTTACTGACGCCAAGAGGTATTGTAACAACAGCAATCAGAGGTTTGAGCTGTGGCAAGCCACCTATCAAACCGGCCGGAATGCGGTACTCGGTAAACAAGCGGTTGAAGAAGGGGCAAGCGCCTTGCGGCACTACATCGTCCACGCGCCACAGGACAGCCGTTTGCCGTCAAAAGCCTGGGCAGCCCTCAGACTTGCCCAACTTCAGCTACAGCTAAGGCACGTAAGACAAGCCCAACAGCTACTCATTGAGTATCAGGAAACGAGAGATGAGCAATGGAAAGCCATACACGCGAGTGTTCAGCAGCAAGTGGATAGCCTGGTTAGTAACGCTCAGCGGGTGTCTGAAGAGTAACCCGGTAATGTAGCCAACTGTTGCTTGAGTGCATTGGAAATCCGTTCCTGCCACTGGGCGTGCCGACGGTGGATATGGTGGTACAGGGGAACCGGATACAGGGCAATGTGTCGTGTCTCCTGTTGCAAGGCCGGAGGCAGGCCTTCGGAGCGCCCTATCAGCAACACATAGTCAGCGCGCCCTTGTTGGATCATCGCGGTTGGCGCGTGGTAAACATCCACCACCGAAAGTGTGGCTTTTACCGACAAGCGCTGACGAATCTCTTCCACCGCCCCTCTGATACCGAAAACCTGAACCTTTTCATCAGTGAGAATATCAGGGGTGCACGGTTTGGCGGAATGGCACAGCAAATACAAGGTAGCTTCGACAATGGCAGGGTCAACGCGCAATAAGTTCGGGTATGATGACGATAGACCCGCCCTGCCCAACACATCAGCATCCGTCATACCACGGTTGAGCATCAGCAGACGGCGGTCTGCTGAGACTTCCACCAGACGGATGTCAATGCCAAGACGTGAATAGGTGCGAGCAATCAGGTCGTTAAAGGGCTTGGCTTGAGGGTGAGGCACATAGCTGACCAGCCAACTTTGTTCGGACTGTGGTTGTCCCATGGCGGTAGCACTTACCAGCCATAACGCGATCACGAGAAAAAATTGTCCCATTGGTTGCCTGCTCATCAAACCAAGGTGTAGTATGCGCCAAAATCTATTCCCCTGCTATGCGACTTTCGACTACCACTAACGTCGCACACCATTCTTACTGACATGGCTTGCAAGGCGCCGCCGACTGCACTTTATTTAACAGTACAGCAAGCCAACGTTTGTCTTGGAGTAAGGATACAACACAAAAGGAGTCGCTGATGAGAAACAATCAACCGGTAACCCACAGAGAATTTACCTTTCCCGGCGATTATCGCCTGATTTCCGGTACCGATACCCGCGGCGTCATTACCTATTGCAACAAGGCATTCGTTGAAGTCAGCGGATTTTCCCAACAAGAACTGATTGGTAAAAACCACAATATCGTCCGTCATCCGGATATGCCCCCCGCCGTGTTCAAGGCCATGTGGGACACCCTGTCACAGGGCAAGGTATGGATGGGATTGGTCAAAAACCGACGCAAAAACGGCGACCACTACTGGGTCAGTGCCTTCGTGACGCCCGTGTTTGAAGATAACCGCATCGTGGGTTACGAGTCGGTGAGAGTGCCCGCATCTGGCGCAGAGAAACAGCGGGCAGAAAACATCTATCAGCGGCTACTCGCCGGTGAAGGCCCTCGCAACCTGGCAACCCGTGTGCGACATGCTTTTCGCACCGTCGGCCCCAGCCTGCTGCCCGGACTGCTCGGAAGTGTTGCCCTTGGTGCGTTTGTCGATAGCACTGCGGCCATCATCGGACTGCTGATGACGCTGGCAACAACGGGCTGGGTTATGCATCGTCAACGCAAGGACTGGCTGAGCCTGATCAACTTCAGCACAGACAGTTTTTCCGACCCCGTGGTGGCAGAAACCTACTTCACCGACAGCGGTCTGCAGGCCCGCGCCAAACTTGCCATGGCCAGTGCACTGGCCCGTTCAAGCACCGCGTTGACCCGTATTGAGGATGCTGCCCGCCAGCTTGACGGCATCGTGCAAAATACCCATCAACAGGCTGAGTCCACGGCCGCAGCGGTAGAACAGCAAAATCAGGCCACCCAGCAAATCGCCTCGGCGATTACACAAATGTCGGCCGCGATCCAGGAAGTCGCTGGAAATGTGGAGCAAAATGCCGAAAATGCCAGAGACGCACTGGAAAATACCGATGCCGGCACTGCCCGGGCCAAAGAAGCCCGGCTGGCGATTGATCAGCTAAACAACGCGGTCAGTTCTATCGCAAAAACGGTAGCAGAACTGGCCGAGTCGACCCATGAAATCGGCCAGGCTGCCAGCCTTATCTCCACCATCGCGGAACAAACCAACCTGCTGGCATTGAACGCCGCCATTGAAGCGGCCAGGGCTGGAGAACAGGGCCGCGGCTTTAGTGTCGTTGCCGACGAAGTGCGTTCCCTGGCATCGAAAACTCGCGAGTCCACCGACCGTATACATGAAATTGTGGATGTGCTGACCCAGCGGGCAGAAAACGCCGTTGCCGTCTCCAAACAGGGGGAAACGTCAGCTGCACAGGGAGTCGACATTGTACAGCGCACCAGTACCGCCCTTGAAGACATCCATCAGGCGGTTTCCACCATAACCCACCTGACCGTGGATATGTCGGCGGCAGTGGAACAACAAAGCAACGTTGCAGAACACATCAATCAGCAAATCGTGGAGATTGCTGACAGTGCCCAAACCACCAAAGAGGCGGCGGAACATTCCCTGCAGGCCAGCACAGAGTTGCAGGCCCTGGTGCTCAACGTTCGCTCTATCATCAAACGCTTCAGCACAGGGCGCGTGAACAACAACAACTAGTACCGCTGTTTTGTGCTGCACAAGTTCAACCGCTCGGGCTGTCTGAGACAGACAGTCCGGTTTGTGCAAAGCGCCAGTCAAAAAGCTGGATTTAAACCTTCGTCACTGGCCGCGCGACGAATACGGCATATCCAATCAATTGTCCCTTTAGTCATGCGTATCGCACCGTTGTTCCTGTCCCTTTGCATCAGCGTACTTGCCAAACCGCTGTTCGCGACCCAGTTTTCCACGCAACAATCGCTGGCGATGGAGGTCGGTCAGGCTGCCATGGCGCATGGAAGAGGCTACCACATCGTTCTGCGCTACCTCTCCGGTCAATCTATTCCTGACACTGCGCAAGTACATGATATACCTGCAGATGGCGATTATTTTCCTGACGGCCAATTTCTCATTGTGAGAGGCAACCTGACCCACGACATTGTACTGGAACCCATGGCACAACTGGTGGTTGCTGGCGACATTGCAGCTAATGTTCGTGTGCAAGCGCTGGGAATGGCCGATATCTACATTGGTGGAGATATGCAGGGGGCGCTCAGACTCAGCAGTAGCACGAACATCGTGATTGGTCACAATTTCACTGGCCGCGTCGAAAGTGGTAAGCCGTCCACCACCCTGATCATTAACGGAGACTACCAGGGCCAAGTTCAACCTGCCAATGGCAGAGGCATGCTAGTACTGACGGTCAAAGGGCATACTCCGGCTCGTGCCATCGATGCCCTGTATGACGAGGATTTTACGTCTGTGGAAGGCCACTTTGCCCATTCGGATCGCCGTAAAGGCATTTATCACTTTGCCCATGCCTGGCAATTTTATGTGATCGCCCACAACTGAGCGTTGTTGGCCAGCCAGAGGCACAAAAAAGGCGTCCATCAGGACGCCAAAGGTACACACGACACACAGTGTCAGGAAAAGAGGATTGGGCCGCTAACAGCAGCCCGATGAGATGATCAGTAGAACTCGTAGCTGACACTCAAGGTTGCATTGCGGGGCATGATGAACCGACCGTTCGGTGCCGTCGGGTTACGGGGATCCCCTTCGGTCAGTGCATCTTCGTCGGTCAGATTCTGTACCGCCAACTCCAGTTTCAGGCCATCACCGTTACTGATCACAAAGCCCACATCAAGCTTTTCATAACCGTCCAGTACAACGGTATTTTCGTTGTTGGCAAATCGGTCATCCACTGCCGACAAGGTGCCATACAAGGTGGCGTAATACTCGCCCACATCGAAGTCGTAACTGGGGGTCAGACGCAACTGCCAACCGGGCTGACGCTGGGCTTCATTGCCTTCGTTGGCCGGACTT
The DNA here is from genome assembly GCF_020687825.1 of Fluctibacter halophilus. Classification (GTDB taxonomy): domain Bacteria; phylum Pseudomonadota; class Gammaproteobacteria; order Enterobacterales; family Alteromonadaceae; genus Fluctibacter; species Fluctibacter halophilus. The sequence continues at coordinate 24,227 of NZ_JAJEWP010000007.1, read as the reverse complement.
TCGGTGATTTCGGTGTCCTGAATAGTGGCATTCAGGTTGATTGAGAAACCACTGTCATTGAAGTAGGCCGCATCGATTTCCACCCCATACGCTTCATTGGTAAGGATTTCTGCCGGGTCACCGGGGCGACGTACAAAGGTGTCACCTTTCACTTCATTGAAAAAGCCGGTCGCATAGACATTAAAATTGGCGCGTGCCAGTTTGTAGCCCAGCTCATATTGGGTCACTTCGGCAATCAGATCTTCGCCAGATTGATAGGCGCCCCAGTTATCCCGGAAATCATCAAAGTAAGGCATTTTTGAACCTTCACTGGCACGGGCAAAGAGCCCCATGTCACGCTCAAACTGCCAGTTGATGCCGACGGTCCAGGCGGTGTCGCTCTTGTCGTAATCCACGGCTTTGGTGATCACACCGTCCAGTCCTTCATCCACCGTGTAGTGAATTTCATGGTTTTCCCGTCGGATCCCGATGTCACCGCTCAATGCATCAGTAAACTGGTACTCAAACGCGCCGTAGAACGCCTGGGTCTGTCCGTCACCGGTGGAATTAATGTCGTAGTTCCAGCTGCAGCTGTCGGCATTGTCATTACAATCAATGCCGGTCAGTGCCTCGCCCCCCTGAGCAACCACATGGTAGGCCTGATTGCCCAGCGACCACCAGTCGTTGGCCGAATAGTCCGAGGTGTACAGGCCTAATGTGGCTTCGAAACGGTCGCCGGTTTTGGTGAACGCAAGATCATTGGTAAAGGCTTCAATGTCCTTGCGCACCACCCAACGGCCGATTTGTTGTACCAGCGTGTCTCCGGCATAGGTTTCACCGGTCACCGCACCGGTGGCAGAACTGCCGTTGTCCGCCACCGAAGACAGACTGACCGGACTGCCTTGTGGCACCAATCCCAAGGTGTCGGCATCACCGGAGGTATACGCAAAGCGGTCGACAAAGGTCCAGCCATTGCCCAGTTCCAGATTGATACTGCCCCCGGTAATCGCGCCGTCCCAGCCACGGCCCTCGCCAAAGTCAAAGGATTCAGACTTGCCATCGGCGCCATACTGGATGGTGCCCTGTCGGTTCAGTGTGCCCAATTGGGTGAAGCTGTTGTCCACACCGTCAACCAGTGGGGTCGGCAAGTACCAGGCACCGTGATCATCAGTGATACGGGTAAACAGATTGATTTTGCCGTTGTCGAGCACTTTGGTGATATTAAGGGTGAACTGTTGGCCTTTTTCCGAGTTGAAGCCTGCGTCACGCAATCCAGAGCTCTGCTGCACATAACCGCCGGCCATAAAATACAGATCATCTGCCAGCTTGCCACTGAGTACGCCGTCGATGCGCTGCAAGTCATAATCAGAGGTGGTGTATTTGATCTTACCTTCCAGACTTTCGCCCCCTTCCTTGAGCAGGAAGTTGGTGGTTAGTCCAGGCTGGCCATTGGAGACCACGGCATTGGGGCCACCACGCAGGGCATCCATGAAAGACACCGTCTCATCAACCCGGAACAGGGTCGAATTTTCCAGAAATGATAACGTAGGAGGCTGGAATACCGGCACGCCTTGCAACTGCACGGTCAGAAAAGGGGCATCGCCACCACCGGGGAAGCCACGCACGAAAACGTTCGCGCCGGACACGCCACCGGAACTTTCTGCCCAAACACCAGGAACCGCTTTGAACAAATCAACCGTTGCTTTGGGTGCCAGCTTTTTAATTTGATCTTCGCTCAGTGAGGTGGACGCATAGCTGGCATCCACTTTGCGCATTGCCGTACCGCTGGCGGTACCGGTCACAATGATCTGTTCAAAATAGTCTTGTTCGGCTTTGCTGTTCTGATTGTCAGCATCCTGCGCCAGGGCTGCACCGGGCAACGCCAGGGCCAAAGCGATGCAATGCGCCACAGGGTTCTTGGCACGCAGCGGATTAAAAGCTGATGTGTTCATAGTGTTCGTCCTGTTCTGCTCCCCGACCGGCAAAAAGCCGAGGACTTGTTTGTGTGGTTTATGTTAACTCTATGTAAAGATGCAATCGATTGCAATACCTTTTTGCAAACGATTGCAATTTTTCATTAACGTGCTTTTTTTACTGTCGCTGTGAACACTTTTTCGATACGCTAGCCTCAGGTTTACCAAGCAGGATGGCAATGACCAAAAAACTCTCAACCCTGGCAGACCTGGCCCGTGAAGCCGGCGTCTCAGAATCAACGGTCTCCCGTGCCCTGAGCAACAACACGCTGATCAGTCAGAAGACCCGCGATCGGATCCAGGCATTGGCGCACGAGCATAATTTTACACTCAATACCGCGGCGCGGAATTTACGCCTGCAAAAATCCAATACCATTGCCGTGGTGTTGTTGATTGACTCGGATGCTGATCAATCCGTCAGCGATCCGTTTATTTTGAGTATTCTCGGCGTGATTGCCGATGAACTCAGTCAGCACCGTTATGATGTCTTGCTGGTGTCACACCGGACCAAGGATGCAAAGAACATACGTCAGTACCTGGACACCAAACGGGCAGACGGCCTGATCGTGTTCGGCCAGGGTGACAGTGGCGAACATTTGTCCGCACTATTGAACCAGAACCTGCCCGTGGTGGTGTGGGGCGCGCAGACACCAGCAGCGAGTTATGTCACCGTCGGTACTGACAACGTCCTGGGTGGACGCCGGGTAACAGAGCACCTGCGCGAGCAGGGTTGTCAGCGCATTGCGTTTGCCGGTCACCTGTCGTTCGAAACGGCACAACGTTACCAGGGCTATCGACAGGCATTAGAAGCCGCAGGTTTACGCAATAGCCACCACCTGGACATTCATTTCAGTTACGAAGACGCCTATCAGGTGACCAAAACCCTACTGGACAATAATGAGTTTAGTTACGACGGCGTGGTGGCAGCCAGTGACAGCATTGCGCTGGGCATGATCCGCGCCTTGTCTGAAGCCGGCAAACGGGTGCCTGAAGATGTCGCGATCACCGGTTACGACGATATCGCCGTGGCTGCGTACATGCAGCCGTCTCTGACCACCATTCGCCAGGATACCCGTGCCGGTGGCACGTGCCTGGTCAATACCCTGCTGGCGCAACTGGCGGGCGAATCGGTGCAGTCCACATTACTGGATACGCCGTTAATTGTTCGCCAGTCGAGTCAGCGCGGAGGTCAATCACACCAGTAAACGCTCAATATCATTGATGCGGATATCACCGGTGCGGTCCACCCAGTGGTTCGCCAACGGCAATGCCGAACGCGGACCCACGCCAATGGCTGGCATACCGGCCGCGCGAATCGCCTCAACCCCGGCTGCGGCGTCCTCAACACCGACGCAATGGCGGGGTTCAACCCCCAATGCTTTGGCCACGGTGAGAAAGATTTCCGGATCCGGCTTAGGGTTCTGGATACGATTGGCATCGGCAATGAAATCAAATTGGCTGGTCAGCGCAAGGCGTTCTAGCACAACAGCGGCATTCTTGCTCACCGAAGCAACCCCCAGGCGATAACCTGAGGTTTGCAAGGTCGACAATAACGCCGGGACGCCGGGGAACACGTCCTGTGGCGTTATCCCCTCGATCAGATGCTGATAGTGAGTATTCTTGCGTGCCGCCAACCCATCCCGTTGTTGCGCATCAAACCTGTGAGGGCTGTGCGCCAGGATCCGCGCCAACGAGGTCATCCGGTCGATGCCTTTCAGATCCTCGTTCATCTGCCGGTCAAAGGGTGCATCAACCTCCCGGGCCAACTGCAACCAGGCCTGGAAATGAAACTCTGCGGTATCGGTGATCACGCCATCCAAATCAAATATCACCGCCCGGTTCATGCCACCACCTCGACCGTCACTGATGGCTGCTGGGCGCTGATGTGGAGTTGCTTGCCGGCACAGAATACTTCAGCTTGGGGGCCTTCCAGCCACGTCAGTGTTACGCGGTTTGTACTGTTGGCACTGATGTTGATGCGCGTCTGACGAACACAACAGTTCAACGACACATTCCCCCAGGAGGAAGGAATGTTTGGGGCCAGGTGCAAGCCATCCGCGCGTACCCGCATACCAAGAAAACCAAACGCCACACAGCTCCAGCTTCCGGCCATGCACGCGGTGTGGATACCGTATTCAGTATTGTGGTGCAGATTGTCCAGATCCATCCGCGCCGAATCGACAAAATAGCGATAGGCGGCCTCTGACTGACCGGTTTCACAGTATTCAATGCTGTGGATACAACTCGACAACGTCGAGTCGTGGGTGGTCAACGGTTCATAATAGGCCAGGTTACGGGCTTTCTGCGCCTGACTGAAGGCATCGTCACCCAGGTACATGGCCAGCACCACATCGGCCTGCTTGATCACCTGATGGCGATAGATCACCAGCGGATGGTAGTGCAGCAGTAAGGGACGCTTCTCTGCCGGGTGGTTAGCCAGGTCCCAGCGCGCTTTGTTCAGGAAAGTATCGTCCTGAGGGTGGATCTGGCGCTGTTGATCATAGGGCAAATACATCGCATCTGCGATCTTTTGCCAGGCCATAAGTTCATCTTCAGTCAGCCCAACCCTGGCTTTCAAATCGTTTAACGATGAAGGGTTTGACTTGAGTAATTGCTCACAAACCTCTATCGCAAACCGCAGGTGCTGCTGCGCCATGAAGTTGGTGTAAAAATTGTTGTTTACCACCGCAGTGTATTCATCGGGTCCGGTCACACCGTCAATGCAAAAGTCCCCCGTGTCAGTAAAGTGACCCAGTTGCAGCCACAGTCGCGCGGTCTCCACCAGCATCTCGGCGCCATAGTCCACCACAAACTGCCAATCGCCGGTGCTGTGCCAGTAGGTTTTGATCGCATGAGCGACCGCGGCATTGATGTGGTATTGCGCGGTGCTGGCTGGGTAGTAGGCCGAGCATTCCTGACCACCGATGGTTCGCCAGGCATATAGCGCGCCACTGTCATGAGACATCTGGCGGGCTCTCTGGCGAGCCGCATCGAGAGTATTGTAGCGGTACATTAACAACTGGCGGGCGATGTCCGGCTGGGTCAGGGCAAAGAACGGGATGATATACACTTCGGTATCCCAGAAATAGTGGCCGTCATAGCCGGGTCCGGTCAGCCCTTTGGCCGCAATGGCACTGTGACCGTCCCGCCCCACCGATTGAAACAGATGAAACTGGGAAAAGCGCAGCCCTTGCTGAGTCGCTTCATCACCTTCGATGGACAGGGTTGCATTGCGCCAAAAGTCATCAAACGCCTGCTGTTGCTGCGCCATGAGATTGTCCCACGACAATGAACGAACAGCGTCCACCCGTGCTACATGTTGTGTGTCGAGCGCTTCGGGATCACGGCTATGGGTGTACACCACCTTTCGGGTCCAGCGAATGGTCTGCCCTGCCACCATGTGCCACTGATAGCCCAGCCCTGGGCGCTGCTCCGTTTGCTGATCCGCTGCCACCTGGGTCGACACCGAGCAGCTATCCAGACACTGAGACCTGACCCAGAAGTCCGTACCTTTGACCTGATGGGTCAGGGTAATACTGGACGCCGAGGCATCGATATCGCAGGCGACGGGGTGCAAAGCCTGTTGAATGGACAAGTCTCCGGCACGGGGATCGTTGGCATCTACCCCAGACTCGGCGTAGCGGGCATCAAGGGCAGTGAGCAAGGATACCGGGCCGTCATAGTCCACAGATGTCACGGTGTATTGCAACGCCATCAGTTGTGGATGTGCCACACTGACTAACCGCTCAATACAGACCTGAACCCGTCCTCCGCCGCCCAGTTGCACGGTGAATTGCCGGGTCAGTACGCCGTTTCTGAAATCCAGCGAGCGGCTGTGATCACTGACCGCCTGCATATTATCCAGCCAGATGGCTTTGGGATTGGGCACCTGCAACAGCTTCTGATTGTGCGTGGCAAAACCGTACGCCGATTCGCCATACGGGATCGGCGATTGACTGAATACACCATTGAGATAAACCCCTTCACAGCCAGTCGTCCCGATAAGATCGCCCTCTTCCAGCGTCCCACGGGTACCAATGTAGCCGTTGGCCTGCGCAAACAAGGTTTCGACGTGACGCCAGTTGGTGTCCTCGTGCAGCGATTGGCGCAGTTGCCAGGCCTCGTCTGATGGCCGTTCAGTGGTCTCAAGGGTCACAGAATCTCTCCCCATTTGGCAGTAACAATGTCGGCATCATACAACTTATGCAATCGTTTGCAAAACAAAATTTGTGGTGTACACTGCCCTCCATTAACATTTCATCAACATCAAGCATTTGGCGCCCTATGACAAAACACACTCACATCAATGGCCCTCGTCTGCTGCTGCTTCTGGTCAGCACCTATCTGATCTTTGCGGTTTTGCTCAACAGTGTCGGCAGTGTCATTTTGCAGAGCATTCTGTCCTTTGATGTCAGCAAGCCACAGGCAAGCGTATTGGAAGGGTTTAAAGACATCCCAATTGCCGTCGTGTCATTCCTGTTTGCGGCCTACCTTCCCCGTTGGGGCTACCGGCGGGCATTGGTACTGGCCATGGTGTTGGTCGCAACCGCTTGCGTAGCAATGCCATTGCTCAGTAGCTTCTGGATGACCAAGGTGTTATTTCTGACCGTCGGTGTGAGTTTCGCGCTGGTAAAAGTGTCGGTGTACTCGTTGTTGTCGTATGTGAATACCGGTGCCGACAAACACGCCGCCAACATGAATGTGCTGGAGGGTTGCTTCATGCTCGGGGTGCTGGCGGGCTACTGGCTGTTCGGCGCCTTTATTGATCAGCACACCCCGGCGTCGTTGAGTTGGTTGAATGTCTACTGGGTATTGGCGCTGGCATGTGGCCTTAATCTGATCTTTATTCTCACCAGTATGCCGGATATTCGCACTCAACAGACAAGCGACAATGCCGAAGGTGGCTTTGTCGACATGCTGAAACTGGCCACCTTGCCGTTTGTGGTCACCTTTGTGCTGTGTGCGTTTCTGTATGTGCTGATTGAACAGGGACTGGGCACCTGGCTACCCACGTTTAACAATGAAGTGCTGGGCCTACCCGCCAACATCAGTGTGCAGATCACCAGTGTGTTTGCCGCCTGCCTTGCAATTGGCAGGCTAAGCGCCGGTGCTGTGCTGCGCTGGATAAGCTGGTTTCCACTGTTGCTGGTGTGTCTGACTGTCATGGCAGTACTGCTGCTGGTCGTCATGCCGTTGCTTGAACCCAGCCAACAGGTGGGCAGTGTTAAAGGTTGGCAGGATGTGCCGATGGCAGCCTTCGTATTACCGGCCATCGGATTGTTTATGGCACCGATTTATCCGGCCATCAATTCTGTCGTACTCAGCGCACTGAAGCAGCAACAGCAAGCCGCCATGACCGGGTTGATCGTTATCTTTTCAGCACTGGGGGGCACACTTGGCAGCATCATCACCGGCATGATTTTCGAGTACGCCGATGGCCATACCGCGTTTCTGTTTATGCTGCTCCCCATGGGGTTGCTGGGAGTATTGTTGGTCGCTTTTCGCCGCGGCGTATTGCGTGAACAATCGCCGTCAGCTGCCGCAGTGTCCTGAACGTGGAACGACTGCGCCCGGCAAATACTGCCGGGCGTTACGATGCGAGTGCGTAGTGACGCCATTCAGGACTCACCGCGCTAACCTTCCATCTCCTCCAATTCCTTGCCTTTGGTTTCATGCACCAACAGGCCGACGAAACCAATCGACAACACCGCACAAACGGTATAAAAACCATAGGCTCCCGCCAGACCAATGCCGCCCAGCATGATCGGGAAGGTCATGGTGATGGCAAAATTTGCGCCCCACTGGAACAGACCGCTGACGGCCAATCCTGATCCCCGGATCTGATTGGGGAACATCTCTCCCAACATCACCCACATCACCGGTCCCCATGACATGTTAAAGAAAAACACATAGGCATTCGCCGCCACCAGCGCCAACGGCCCCATATCCCCAAGCTGCAATTTACCTGCTGCATCCAGATCAGCACTGAGAAATGCCACCACCATCAAACCCAGCGTAATTGACATACCGACAGAGCCCAACATCAGGAAAGGTTTACGTCCCACCTTATCAATCAGGTACAGGGTGATTAAACACGCGGCGATACTCACGGCACCACTGATCACGTTGATCAACAATGCATCGCCTTCGGAAAACCCGACTGCCTGCCACAGCACCGCGCCGTAGTAAAACACCACATTGATACCGACCAGTTGTTGAAAAGTGGCCAGCCCTATCCCCACCCACACAATCTTGCGGACTTTGCCGCTGTTGCGGTCCAGCAAATCGGCAAAGGTGGGTTGATGGTCGTCTGCCAGCGAGTCTTCAATGTCCTCAATTTTGCGTGTGGCATCGGCCTCACCGTACAGTCGGTGCAACACTGCCATGGCGTCCTGGCGGCGCTTTTTGATCATCAGGTAACGGGGACTTTCCGGGATCCCAATCAACGCCAGCAGAAAAATCACTGCCGGCACCAGTTCCATCCAGAACATCCAGCGCCAGGCTTCAAAGCCCAACCAGAATTCGGCCGTCGACACCCCCGCCGTGTTGGCCAACAGATAATTGCTCACAAACGCACAGAACAAGCCCCCAATGATGGCAATCTGTTGCACGGTTGCCAGCGTCCCCCGGATCCGCGCGGGGGCTATCTCGCTGATGTAGGCCGGCGCCATGACCGACGCGGCCCCTACCGCCAGACCGCCCAGGATCCGATACACCACAAAACCAAATGACGTATCTGCGGCGCCCGAACCCCATGCACTGATAATGAACAACATCGCAGTAACGATCAGCAAGGTCTTACGGCCATACCAATCCGCTAATCGACCGGCCATGAACGCTCCGACCGCACAACCTAACAGCATGCTGGCGACGTTAAATCCGGTACCGATGCTGTCCGATCCGAATGCTTGTTGCAGACCGTCGACAGTGCCATTGATTACGCCGCTGTCAAAGCCAAACAAAAAACCACCGATGGTGGCGACACAGCTGATCAGAACGATCAATCCGAGGTTTTCCTGATTCGATTGCAAAATGGTTCTCCTTAAAAAGATCAGCGTGCCAAGGCAACAAGCGCGTTCGGCTGCAGCTCGTGAACAGATCACAACTCCATGCTAATCTAGCCCTTGTCGATATTGATCACCAGTGTTGCCGACATGAATACGAATGCGGCTGCACACGTTAAATTGCCACAATCGCGACACAAATGACCATGTTCAGCCCTTTACAGTGACAGGATTAGCACCATGCCTCAACCCGTTCCGCGCATCTCTCTCGACGATCCTCAGGCGTTACTGTCAGTGTTACAACAACAGTCCGGCCCGGTAGTCCTCGAGCAGTTGGTGGCAGACTGGCCGATGGTCAGTGCGGCCCGAGACAGTGATGCGGCATTGCTTGACTACCTGCGCCGTTTCGATGTCGGCAAAATGGTCAAGGCATTTGGTGGTGACGCCAGTATGCAAGGACGCTATTTCTACAATGACGACATGAGCGGATTCAATTTCAACTCCGTCTCTTTGCCTTTTACCGATGTCTTGGAACGGTTGGGCCGGGCACCTGAAGAAGATGAACCGGCCCATTTTTATGTCGGTTCGACGACACTGGACAGCTGCTTACCTGGCATTCGTGACAACAATGATGTGGCACTGACAACAACCAATCCTCTGGTCAGCCTGTGGCTGGGTAATCAATCTCGCATCGCCTGTCATTTTGATGCGCCCAGCAACCTTGCCTGTTGCGTAGCAGGGCAACGACGCTTCACCCTGTTTCCGCCCGAACAAATTGCCAATTTGTATCCCGGCCCGGTGCACCTGACGCCTGCAGGCCAAACCATCAGTCTGGTGGATTTTCACGCTCCGGATCTTGAGCGATTCCCGCGCTTTGAAGAGGCCCTCAAGCACGGTCTGATTGCCGACTTATCGCCCGGAGATGCGCTGTATGTACCGTCAATGTGGTGGCACCATGTGGAAGGGTTGAGCACCGTCAATGGGCTGATCAACTACTGGTGGCGGGACGAACCCGCTTATCTTGGCCAGCCGATGGCGGCTTTGGAACATGCGTTGTTAAGTTTGCGCCAACTGCCAGCCTCACAACGACAAAGCTGGCTGGCACTGTTTGACTATTACATTTTTGCTGACAACGATCTGGCCACTGCACATCTGCCTGACCACCTGCTCGGCCCGCTGGGTGACATGGACGAACGCCAGGCCAGAACCTTGCGCGCCATGTTGCTCAATCGATTGAACCGTTAGCGGAATCAAACGTTTCCTAAGACGCCTTTTTCGTCGCAGCATGGGGCGCACTTGCCTTGAAAAGTGTCAAACCACCACCACTTACCTTGTATACTGATTGGGGATATCACCCTGTATCGATTACACAAGGACTGCCGCATTGAAGATTACTTTAGGCATCGTGATGGACCCAATCCGGGACATCAACATCAAAAAAGACACCAGTTTTGCAATGCTGCTGGAGGCCCAGCATCGTGGCTATCAGCTGATGTACATGGAAATGGCCGACCTGTATCTGAACAATGGCCAACCCATGGCACGGATGCGTCCGTTGTCGGTGCAGCGGGACGCCGAACACTGGTTTGACCTAGACGATGCCGAAGAACGCAGCCTGGCTGAGTTGGATGTCTTACTGATGCGTAAGGATCCCCCCTTCGATGGCGAGTTTTTGTATGCGACCCAGATGTTTGAGCTGGCGGAACAAGCTGGCACGCTGGTGGTCAACAAGGCCCAGAGTCTGCGCGATTTTAATGAGAAACTGTTTACCTCCTGGTTCCCGGATTTAATCCCGCCGACCCTCGTCACCCGCCGTGATGACTTGATCAGGGCGTTTCATCAGCAACACAAAGACATCATCTGTAAACCCCTTGATGGCATGGGTGGCACATCCATCTTCCGGGTTAAGGAAGACGCCAATAACCTCGGCGTGGTGATCGAAACCCTGACCGCCAGAGGGCAACAATATGCCATGGTACAGCAGTACCAGCCGGCCATTAAAGACGGCGACAAGCGGATACTGATTGTCGATGGCGAGGTGGTGCCGTATGCCCTCGCCCGCCTACCCACCGGCACGGAGACCCGCGGCAATCTGGCCGCAGGCGGTACCGGGCGTCCGCAACCGCTGAGCGACAGCGACCTTGCCATTGCCCGCGAAATTGCCCCGACACTGAAAGAAAAAGGCCTGTTGTTTGTGGGGCTGGACGTGATTGGCGATAAGGTCACCGAAATCAATGTCACCAGTCCAACCTGTGTACAGGAACTTGAAGCCGCCTACCCGGTCAACATCTGTGCAATGCTGATGGATGCCATCGAAAAGCGACTGCACGCCAACCGACAGGAGTAAACCAGGACCATGCAAAGCTTAGAAAATCACTTTCTGATTGCCATGCCCAGCATGGAAGACCCGTTTTTTAATCGCTCCGTGACCTATTTGTGCGAGCACAACGAGAACGGTGCAATGGGACTGGTGATCAATCAACCCGTGGGCATGAGCTTAAAAGAACTGATCAACCAGGCCGACAAAGACGCCATCGTGTTGGATGAAAAGGCCGACAATATCGTATTGGCCGGTGGGCCGGTGAACACCGACCGAGGCTTCATTCTGCACACCACTCAACCGGGTTGGAGCGCCAGTCTAGCACTGACGCCCGAGATTATGGTGACCACTTCGCGGGATATCCTGTCGGTATTGGGCAACGAGAAAGCCCCGGACAAATCACTGGTAACACTGGGCTATGCGGGATGGACCGCCGGTCAGTTGGAAGAAGAACTGCAAAACAACGCCTGGCTTACCATTGAAGCAGACCTCGACATTCTGTTTGACGTCCCGATCCATAAAAAATGGCAAGCCGCAGTGCACAAACTCGGTATCGATACCTGGCAACTGGGCCCGGATGCAGGTCACGCCTGATGGACAACAACCTGACCGTACTGGGTTTTGACTTTGGCATGAAGAGTATCGGCGTGGCCGTCGGACAAGCCATCACAGGCACGGCAGCCCCTCTGCCAGCGCTCAAGGCTCGGGACGGTATTCCTGACTGGACAGTCATCGAACAACTGGCGTCTGAATGGCAACCTCAGCGCATCGTAGTGGGATTGCCGCTGAACATGGACGGCAGCGACCAGCACCTCACTCACGCAGCGCGCAAATTTGCTAATCGTCTGCACAGCCGTCTGGGGCTACCGGTAGAAACCTGCGATGAGCGCTTGACCACGGTGGATGCAAAAGCCCGTTTGTTTGATATGGGCGGCTACAAAAAGCTGCAAAAAGGCCTGGTGGACAGCGCTTCCGCCTGCTTAATCGTTGAAAGCTACCTGGACACTCTGTACGACTGACAGACTCAGGAAGGGTCAGCCCCGATGACATGGGCACATTGCCAGCACACCTCGAACGCACCGCCATTTTCTTCACCACATTCATCACAGACCCAAGGGGCCAGTGGCGACGCGGTATTCAGATCGTCCACCAGCCGCTGAGCACGCTGTAACCACTCATCGTCAGTCAGCCACACTTCCGGCCAGCTATCCAGCGGTGACAGCTCACCGACGGCACCACCGGCATAGCGGTTCTTAACCCAGAACGGGATGCCCCGGCTTTCCAGGGCATCGCACACTTGCTGGATCAAAAACGGATCCTGGTGAGAAAAAAGATGTACCATCAGTCCATATCGATAGAGACGTTGGACAACGAGCCCAGGCTGCTGCCCTCATCGGTATCCAGCTTGATCATCAGGCGCAGATCGTTGGGCGAGTCTGCATGGTGCAGCGCCTGATCGAGACTGATCTTGCCGTTCTTATAATGCTCATAAAGCGCCATATCGAAGGTTTGCATTCCCGCCTCTTTGCCCTTTTTCATCGCTTCTTTGAGGCCACCGATATTGCCTTTCTGGATCATGTCGGCGACCAACGGTGAATTGAGCAAAATTTCGATTGCCGCCACCCGGCCATTGCCATCAATGGTCGGCACCAGTTGCTGTGCCACCAATGCGCGCAGGTTAAGACTCAGATCGTAGCGCAGCTTTTCATGCTGCTCCGGCGGTGCTAGGTGCATGATCCGTTCAATCGCCTGGTTGGCGTTGTTGGCGTGCAGGGTGGCAACACACAGGTGACCGGTATCCGCAAAGGACATGGCATATTCCATGGTTTCCATCGAACGGATCTCACCAATCAGAATCACATCCGGAGCCTGACGCAGAGAGCTTTTCAGCGCATCATCAAAGGTCCGGGTATCAATCCCCACTTCCCGCTGGGTGACCACACAGCCGGCGTGTTCATGGACAAATTCAATCGGGTCTTCAATGGTCAGGATGTGGCCACGGGAATTCTGGTTTCGATGGCCCATCAATGCCGCCAGAGAAGTTGATTTACCCGTGCCGGTGGCACCCACAAACAATACCAGGCCCCGTTTGGACATGATCACGTCTTTCAATACGGACGGCAGTCCCAGGCTGTCAACTTTGGGGATCTGGGTCACAATCCGACGGATAACCATCCCGGCCTGATCGCGCTGCCAGAAGGCACTGCAACGGAAGCGACCGATGTGATCACGGGCGATGGCAAAGTTACACTCTTTGGTTTCGTCAAATTCCGTGCGCTGCTTTTCATTCATGGTGCTGTGCACCAATGCCAGCGCCATTTCATCCGTCAGTGATTCTTCGCTGATGGGCGTCATCTGGCCATTAATTTTGGCACTGACCGGAAAGCCGGCGGTGATGAACAAATCCGAGGCCCCTTCATCGGCCATCTTCTGTAAAAACGGGTTGATGTCCATAATGCCTCCTTAAAAACCAGGCTTGGGCTGCTTGTCAATTGACTTGGCAGCGGCATCCTGGGCAGTAATAACCCCCATGGCCACCAGTTTTTGCAAACACTGATCCATGGTCTGCATGCCATGGGCCTGACCGGTCTGGATCACGGAGTACATTTGCGGCACCTTGTCTTCACGGATCAGGTTTCGAATCGCCGGGATACCCACCATGATTTCATGGGCAGCAATCCGACCACCGCCGACCTTTTTCAACAGCGTCTGGGAAATAACCGCCCGCAAGGACTCTGACAACATCGAACGCACCATCGACTTTTCCTCAGCCGGGAACACGTCAATGATCCGGTCAATGGTTTTCGGTGCCGAGTTGGTGTGCAGGGTGCCAAACACCAAATGGCCTGTTTCTGCCGCCGATATCGCCAGGCGAATGGTTTCGAGGTCACGAAGCTCACCCACCAGGATGACATCGGGGTCTTCACGTAATGCACTACGCAGTGCATTGTTAAAACTGTGCGTATCCCGGTGTACTTCCCGCTGGTTGATCACCGACAGCTTGTTGTCGTGCACGAATTCGATCGGGTCTTCGATGGTCAGGATGTGTTCACGCTTGTTGGTATTGATATGGTCAATCATCGCCGCCAGGGTAGTACTCTTACCCGAACCGGTGGCTCCGGTTACCAGTACGATCCCGGTCGGTTGATTGATGATGTCTTTGAAGATCGCAGGAGCACCCAGATCGTCAAGGGTCAATACTTCGCTGGGAATGGTACGCAGCACCGCCGCAGCACCGCGGTTCTGCACAAAAGCATTTACCCGGAAGCGGGACAGATCTTTAACCTCGAACGAGAAATCCACTTCGAGGTTTTCTTCGTACTCTTTACGTTGCTGGTCATTCATGATTTCATACACCAGCGCGTGAACCTGTTTGTGATCCAAGGAATCCACGTTGAGTCGGCGCATCTCACCGTCAACGCGAATGATCGGTGGCAATCCGGCCGACAAGTGCAAATCCGAGGCTTTGTTTTTAACACTGAAGGCCAAAAGTTCGGTAATATCCACAGCCACTTTCTCCGTCTATGTATTAGCGTAATGGAAACAATAGCAGAACGACTTAAAAGCGCACTCTTAAGCCTGCAGCAATCTGCTGTAGATGCTCATCGTGCGCCAAATTCAGTACAATTGCTAGCGGTGAGCAAAACCAAACCGGTATCCGATATTGTTCTTGCGTATGAGGCGGGACAACGAAAGTTTGGTGAAAACTATGTCCAGGAAGGTGTCGAAAAAGTCCAGCAACTTCAGGATTTTAAAGACATTGAATGGCATTTCATCGGCCCATTACAGTCAAACAAAACTCGCCTGGTGGCGGAGCATTTCGATTGGGTGCAAAGCATCGATCGGGTGAAGATTGCCCGACGACTCAGCGAACAACGCAGTCCGTTCAAGCCCTTGAACGTGCTGATCCAGGTCAACATTAACGACGAAGACAGCAAAAGTGGTGTCGCCCCCACAGAGATAGCGGCTTTGGCGGCAGACATCGATGCGCTGCCCAATCTCATCCTGCGAGGGTTGATGACCATTCCTGCCGCCGCACAAAGTGAACAGCAACTACAGCAAAGCTTTGCCCACATGCACCAGGCGTTTACCGACTTGAAGGCAAGCTATCCTCAGGTTGATACACTGTCGATGGGCATGAGCGGCGATATGGAACAGGCGATAAAAGCCGGCTCAACCATGGTGAGATTAGGCACCGCGCTGTTTGGTCCGCGTGCACGCCCTTAAACCATCGTAACGAATAGATAAACGGGAGCTTTATGCAACATCGCAACATTGCCTTTATTGGCGCCGGTAACATGACCAAATCGATCATTTCAGGCATGGTCAGCAGCGGTTATCCAAGTGACCGCATCACCGCCAGTAATCCTTCGCGCCCAAAACTCGACGATTTGCAGCAACACTTTGGCATTAACATCACCCACGACAACCATGCCGCCGTCAACGATGCTGAGGTGGTGGTGCTGGCGGTCAAGCCTCAGCTGATGGAACAGGTCTGTCAGGACCTTGCAAAACACTGCGATTTATCAGGAAAACTGTTTGTCTCAATTGCAGCAGGCATTCCACACAAACGCTTGCAACAAATGTTAGGTGGCGAGTACGACGTGGTTCGCACCATGCCGAACACCCCCAGTGCGCTGGGCAAAGGAATGACCGGACTTTACGCAGACGCGAGCCTGGATGCACAGGATAAAACCTATGCTGGCGACTTGATGGGACAGGTGGGCGACATTGTCTGGGTTGAGGATGAAGCCCAGATCAACGGCGTTATTGCCGCGGCAGGCAGTTCACCGGCGTATTTCTTCCTGTTTTTGCAAGCCATGCAGGAATTCACCATGACCCAGGGATTTGACAAAGACACCGCACGACGCATGGTTCAACAAGCCATGCTGGGTAGCGCCGAAATGGTTTGTCACAATCCAGACCTTGAATTAAGTGAGTTGCGCGCCCAAGTTACATCCAAGGGCGGAACAACCGCACAGGCCGTTGAACATTTCCAGAAAAACGGTTTAGATAAACTGGTCGCTGGTGCGATGGCTGCCGCTATCGCCCGAGCCGAAGAAATGTCAGATTTGTTTTAAGGGAAACCGTTGATGAATTCCACCATGTTCCTTGTCGATACCTTGTTCGGGTTGTATTTGATGGTCGTGCTATTGCGCCTGTGGCTGCAATTGGCACAAGCCGATTTCTACAACCCTTTTAGCCAGTTTGTCGTCAAGGCAACCCACCCAATCGTCGGACCTCTGCGCCGGGTGATCCCATCGATCGGACGCCTGGACACCGCAACCCTGCTGCTGGCGTTGGCCGTGTGTGTGGTTAAGATTCTCGCCCTCAGTGCCATTGCAGGGAGTGTCTACACCAACCCCGTCGGGCTATTGATCGCGTCGGCGGTTGAAGTGGTGCGTGAAGGACTGCAGTTGATCATGTGGGTATTGATCATCCGCGCCATCCTGAGCTGGGTCAGTCAGGGCCAAAACCCGCTGGAGTATGTCATGCACCAGCTGACAGAGCCCTTCCTGGCGCCAATCAGACGCATACTGCCGCCAATGGGCGGATTAGACCTGTCCGTCATGGTGGCGATCATCGCGCTGATCTTCCTGCAAAAACTGATTGGCGACCTGCTCGGCTACATGTAATCCCACAGTGCGTTGGCAGCTTTCATTGCCAACGCCTGCGCCTTTACTGGGCTTAGCGCGGACGAAAAACCTTCCCCCTTCAGCTATGCTTACATAAGCCTTTTATCTCAACGGAGAAATCATGAAAGCACTTTTGATCGGCCTGGTAGCCTGCCTGCTGACTGTATCAGCGGCGCATGCCGAACAAATGAAACAACTGGGCAAGTGGGATGTGCACTACATGGCGGTCAATACCACCTTTTTGACCCCAGAAGTGGCGCGAGCCTACGACATAACGCGCAGTAAAAATAAGGTACTGATCAACATTTCCGTTCTCGATCATCGCAGCAGTGCTGCCCAGGATGTGAGCGTGAGTGGTCAGGCACGTACCCTGATGGGCGCAACGATCCCGCTGACATTTAAGCAGGTCAACGACGGAGATGCGATTTACTATCTGGCGGTGATGGACATTGACAACCGTGAACACTACCGCTTCGCTATCGACATCCAACAAGGCAACCAGCAACAAACGTTGAAGTTCGAACAAAAGCTGTTTGCCGAATAAGCCGCCCCCGATGGCGTTGCGCAACGGCGGGAATTCACCTACTTTGAAGAGGTGAAGCACGCCCTGTTGGGCCATGATGGGACGCTATGGACAACCGCCGAAGAACACTGATCAAGAACATCGCCTGCGCAGGCATTAGCGCCACAGCCTGTATCAAGGCTCCGTATGTGTTTGCCCGTCAGCGCCCGGTGACGCTGCGGGTACTCGGCACCCACGTTACGCTGCAGGAGTCATTGCGACAGCGTGCCATGCATGACCTGGGTATTGATTTACAATTCAGTCCTGGTGGTAGCGCAGCGGTATTGCAGCAAGCCTCCATGCGTCCTCAATCGTTTGATTTGTATGAACAATGGTCGAACAGCATCCAGGTACTTTGGCGTAGTGGCGCAATTCAGCCCATCGATAAAAAGCGCATCCGTTACTGGGATGAAATCAATAACCTGACCAAAACCGGCAAGTTAACTACAGACGCCCGGGTTGGCTTCGGCGACGCCCCCTTCAAGCTATTGCATGTACAAAAAAAACGTACTCTCGGCCCAGACCATACCGGTCAAATCAGCTTTTTGCCCTACGTGCATAATGTGGACTCTTTTGGCTACAACACCGACGTCATACCGGCGGGTGAAGACTACCTTACCGAAAGTTGGGGCTGGTTACTCGATGAGCAATACCGCGGCAAGGTGGCTATCGTCAATGCCCCGACCATTGGTCTGTTTGATTTGGCGCTGGCACTGCAAGCCAAGGGTCTACATACCTTTGATGATGTAGGTTCGCTGCGTAAAGACGAGCTGGACGCCATGT
Source organism: Fluctibacter halophilus (assembly GCF_020687825.1). Classification (GTDB taxonomy): domain Bacteria; phylum Pseudomonadota; class Gammaproteobacteria; order Enterobacterales; family Alteromonadaceae; genus Fluctibacter; species Fluctibacter halophilus. The sequence goes on along the minus strand of NZ_JAJEWP010000007.1, from coordinate 5,970 downwards.
TTAATACGCTGATAGCACTCAAGCAGGCTGGCCACTTCAACGGTTTCTGGACCTCGGTTCCTGAGTCTGTTGACTACATGCGTAGCGGCCGGACAATCATTCAAAGCATGTTCAGCCCGGGGATTACCCAGTTGAACGGCGAAGGTATACCGGCCCGCTTCGCCGCGCCGAAAGAGGGTTATCGTGGCTGGCACGGTGTGATGTGCCTGTCATCAGCCACAGAAGGTCGTCACCGCGATGCGGCCTATGAATACATGAACTGGTGGTTATCCGGCTGGCCAGGCGCCTTCATTGCTCGCCAGGGTTATTACATATCAAATCCGGCCCGTTCAGCTGATTATCTGAGTGATGCAGAATGGGACTATTGGTACGGCGGTGAACCGGCCCAAACCGATCTCAAAGGCACCGATGGTCAAATCGTGGTGAAGCGGGGTCAGCGGCGTACCGGCGGAAGCTACCAAAAACGTTTCAGCAATGTCGCGGTATGGAACTCCGTGATGCCTACCTACGAGTACAGCTTGCAAAAGTGGTACGAATTTATCAGTTCCTGACCAACGGAGGAAATCAATGCCAGACTGGTTCTTGCTTGTCATTCGTTCCTTGCGGGTGCAGGTCTTTTTGGTGCTGGGTGTACTGGTTGGCTTGTTGATTTGGCAAGGCTTCCTGGCACGACAGGCACAAAACGAATACCAGCAGAGCCTGAGTCAGGGGCAACAAGCGGTGCTGAAAGTCAACCTGGTTCGTGAGCTTGAGCGTGATGTCCTGGATCTACAACGCAACGTGCTGATCTTTAAGGAAACCGCCAGCCCTTCGGTGGTGTCCAGATTCGATCTGATCATGGCCAATATCAAAGCAAACCTGGCCGCCCTCACGCAAATGGTCGACAACAACGACAACGAAGAGTTGCAACGGATCGCTAACATGCAAAGTCACCTGAATGACTATCAGGTCAATTTCAGCGCCGTGGTGATGGACCGAAGTCGTCGTAAAGAAGTGTTTGAAGATGACCTGTTACTCGAGATGGATGAGTTGTTTCGGTTATTGGAGCGTTATCAGTGGAAGACGCCGCAACAGCAACTGACCTTAACCGAAGCCAAATTCTACCTGTCGAGGGCCAAGACATCGGCGTTTCGCTATGTCCTGTCGCCTGAAAACCAGTATGTTGAAGCGTTTCAGCAAGCCATTTCTGTAGCCCGCCAACAGACTTCCGAACTGGCCTGGAGTGCTGAACTACGCGACACAATTGATCACACCTTTGAAGATGTGGAAAATGACTTTTTCCAACTGACCCAAATCACCCGGGGCTACCTTTATCTGGTCAACGTGGTAATGGCCGGTTCGGCCAATGAGTTTTTGTACCTCGCCAAACAGCTTAATAGCCTGGAAACACAGCGGCTAATTGAGGCTAACACCCATATCAAGCAAGGGCTGGAAAAAACCAATCGGCAGATGCTGTGGTCTTCGGTACTGTCCATTACCATCGCCGCTTTGATTGCGCTGTTTTTTGGTTACCGGGTAATGCTGCCGATCAAGCGCATCACCTCGGTGTTCAACAAACTCGCCGACGATGAAAATATTGACAAGATTCCCGGCCGCTCCCGTCAGGATGAAATAGGCGAACTGTCACGTGCTGCAGCGGTTTTTCACCATAAGAATCAGCAGACAGAAGAGCTACTGAGTCGGGCTCAGGAGCTCAATTCGCGCCAAATCGCCATGAACCAGGAATTGAGTCTGGCCAAACGTAAAGCCGAGCAAGCAACACAATCCAAAAGCATGTTCCTGGCCAACATGAGTCACGAAATCCGCACACCGATGAACGGCATCATCGGCCTACTCGACTTACTGGGCAACACCCCGCTGAATGATGAACAGCGGGAATTTTTGAAAAAGCTGTCTCTGTCCAGTCAGATATTGATGAGCCTGATCAATGACATCCTGGACTTTTCCAAGATTGAAGCCGGCAAACTACACATTGAAACCATTGAGTTTTCCGTGCAGTCACTGTTTGACAACCTGTTAGCCAACATCACCACCCGGGCGCGGGAGAAAAACCTCAATGTGCATTTCTTTGTTGAACCGACCCTGCCAAGCCTGCTCAACGGCGACCCTTTACGGATCAATCAGGTATTGCTCAACCTATGTACCAATGCGATCAAGTTCACCCGCAACGGCGCTATCGATATTCGACTGGAACACCAGCCTATCCCTGACACCGAGCATGGTGTCCAAATACGCGTCGATGTCACTGACACCGGCATCGGCATGAACGAAACACAACTGGCAACTATCTTTGATAGCTTTACCCAGGCAGACGGTTCGACCAGTCGTACCTATGGCGGGACGGGCCTGGGTTTGGCAATAGTGAAAAACCTGACCGAATTGATGGGTGGTGGTGTGGCAGTGACATCCACACCAAACGTGGGTAGCACGTTCAGTGTCACGTTTTCACTCTCCCGCCCCGATAAGAGCCCCGCCGTCCTGCAATGGAAACCGACGGATAAAAAGACACTGTGGTATTTTTGCAAGCAACCCGACGCATTGCTCGATACACGTTATCTTGATGCACTGCCTGTTGAGGTGAAACAGTTCCCGCAAGCCGAATTAGGCAACCGGTGTGAGGACATTGATGAGCGGGATGAGGTCATCATCGATATACAGGATTTGGAGCAACACCTGGCCCTGAAGGCCCAGATTGAAACCCTGCAACAACGCAGCATTCATTTTTTGTTTGTCACCGACACCCAACCACTCAACCTTGGTCAACTGCTGGCCAAAAAATGGCACACGGCGGTCCTCAGCCATCCCTTCACTCCCAACCAACTGGTACAGGCGCTGGATCGTAATCTGCAGACCGACAGCAGTGCAGAGCTGGCCATCATTGAGCGCCCAAGCAAGCAACTGGAAGGACACGTGTTACTCGTGGAGGACAATGCCATCAATCAACTGGTCGCCGGGCAGATGTTAACCCGCCTGGGACTGACCTTTGATGTGGCAGAGGATGGTCAGCAAGCGGTAACAAAGATCGTCAATTCTCCGCACTACTCCATCGTGCTGATGGACATTCAGATGCCAAACATGGACGGTTATCAAGCCACACGCATGATCAGGGAACGGGGTTTCCCCGACTTATTGATTTGTGGCCTGTCGGCCAATGCCATGCAGGAAGACAAAGACAAGGCCTTGGCTGCCGGCATGAATGACTACCTGACCAAGCCGATTAAACTGGTGCAACTCGAAGCATTGCTCAGCAAGTACCTGCCACAATCTCCACCTGTTGAAACATCATAAAGGTTGAATAACCCTACTGGTAGCGGGCGACCAGGGCAGACCAACTGCCATCCTGCAACACGCGGCTAAACAATCTGTTCAGCGCTTCACAGCGGATGACGTCCTCTCGTGGCATAAATGCCTGGCGTTCAAAGCGGTCATGGGGGATGGCTGAGAAATGGTAAATGTCGTCAACCCTGTCATGTCGACGCAGGTACTTGAACACCGAGCGACTGACCAGGCCGACATCGGCACGACCTTTTTTGACCAGTGTTAAGACGCTTTCTTCACTGACCGTATCAATCCGCAACGCTGCGCCGCGACTGACCGCTTCATTGACACCTTTGTAATAGTAACCGGCAACTGCGGCGACCGTTGTATTGACGAAGGATTCCGGGCCCTGATACTCAAAAGGTTGCCGGGCTAACGAGACAAACTCATCCTGGTCTGCGAAATACGGGGGTAACCAGAAGAAACGGGTTTGATCGGCGTCACCAAACCACAGCGGATTTGCCCCCAGCACTACCCCATCAATGCGTCCCTGTTCAATCATGACGTCCAGACGCTTGCGGGGCACGTAGGCAGTAACAAACTGATAGTGCTCGCTCAACTGGTTGAACCGTTGTGCCAAATCAAAATACAACCCCGTGCGGGCGGCAAGATCCACCACAAACGGCGGTTTGTCATGGTAGGTATAGAGGTAAATGATCGGCTTTTGTTGGCCTTGCGCTGCACTGGAAAACGATATCAGCAAAAACGCCAAACACCTGAATATCGCCACGAAATCATCCTCTGCTGCACGCTTGACGGGTATTAACCCGCGGGTAAAAAATCTCCGAAGTCACTACTATGGCGGTTTGAACGTCAGGCTTCAACCTGATTATGTGTTTGATGGGTTAAAGTGCAGGGTTGAGTTCACCAGTGACATGCTGAGAGAGGATAGCCTCATTCCTCGACACTTTCCCGGCTGGGGCCTACACTTTTCAGACCCTTGTCGGGAGTGCCCAATGTACAAGAATGCGGTCTACTATTTTATTGCGTTGATGGCCGTGCTGGTCGTCGGCTTCTGGCCCAGTTACTATTCAAAGTTTTTTGCTGATATCACGTTCGGTCAACATTTTCACGGCGTAACAATGACCCTTTGGTGTCTGTTGTTGATTATCCAGGCGTGGTTAATGAAAACGGGTAGAAATCGATACCACCGCAGCGTTGGAAAGATAGCATTTGTGTTAGGGCCGCTGGTCAGTATTGCTGCCTTCTATGTGGCTTTTGATTTTATCGCGAAAGTTAAACAGCCATTTTCCGAACGCGCTTTGGCCATTCACTGGTTCGGCCTTTTCCTGGCCGTGTTATTTACATGGCTATTTTTTCAAGCGCTCAGACACCGTAAAAATGCTCGGCTTCATGCCAGCTATATGGTTTGTACGGCGATGGTCTTTCTCATTCCCGGACTTGGCCGGGCGGTCGGTAGCGCGACAGAAATGATTGGCATATCATCACCTCCGTTTGTGATTACCATGTCTATACCCGCATTGATTGCCGTCATCTTGCTTTGGAAAGTCCCTCAGCAACGCAAATTGACCGCGCCAATATACCTTTTTGCGATAGCCTGGATAATAAATGTGGGCCTCTATCTCACGTTACCTTACGCACAATGGTGGGTTGATTTTACCCTGTGGTCCAGTCGTTTACTGGCGTAGGCCGGGTCTCTGCATACCCATTGAGAGCTGCGCTGTTGAATTGGTCAGATTGGTCGAGACTCTTTTGCGCTCATTGCTGGGATACATCGCCCAGTCAATGAGCACCGTAGATGTATCAACACGTCCCTGTGGCTTGTTTCCAGCCGCGACGTCCTGTCGCGTCGTTCGTTCCTCGCCGAGCAATTACCTATTGCTCGGCGTCTTCTACAAAGACCGGAGCCTCACCCTTGCGCTCATTGCTGGGACAAAACACTCATTGATTGGAAGCGCCGAGGATCGACGATGCGGCATCTGAAGGTTCAGCTCAGTAAGACGCCGTCGCGAACAGGCTCATGGCCTGCTGAGCCTGGAGGTTAAGTTCAGAGAGACGCCGTCGCGGGGATACTACGCCCCGTCAACGGCGCCGATAAATCTTCGCGACACCGCTCGCTTTGATAAAAAACCGCAAGCGCTAACGAGACGGTATCTGTGAGTTATATTCAGCAAGACCAAAAAGCCTGAAAAGCACTATGTCGTCAGCGTAGTCAGACAGCCAAACTCACCTTGCGCTCATTGCTGGGACAAAACACTCATTGATTGGAAGCGCCGAGGACCGACGATGGGGCATCTATGGGTTGGAATCGCAAGACCCCGTCGCGGGGACACTACGCCCCGTCAACGGCGCCAACAAGAAAAAACGGCACCCATTGGGTACCGTTTTTCCGAATGCAGACAGCGCACGTCTGCAACCATGTTGAAATCCTTTCAACTAAATGGGGTTGCCCCCGTTGAATCCTTACTTAGATGCGCTCGTTCAGTACTTGCGCAATCGGTGAATCGGCCAGGCCGTTTTCCTGTACCCAAGCCACCAGTGTCTTGCCGTCTTTTTCCGGCGCTGACAAATCTGACTTAGGCATCTTTTTAATCATCAGTTCACCTGTCTCTACCGCATTGTTCAGCATCGCTGTGCGGATCAGGCTCTGACCACCACAGCTGATGCCGGTGTAGTAGTCACGCAGTTTCA
>NZ_JAJEWP010000006.1 GCF_020687825.1 Fluctibacter halophilus | reverse complement strand
TAAAAGACCCCAAATGGAAAGTTGTTATGGTAGCAGCTCAAGAAGCACTAGCAAAAATTGGGTAAAGTCACCTAACAAGGCCATTAAAACGCGGACACACTACAGCAGGCTTGTGCTCCTTAGTCGCTAATTTTAGCCAAGAATTTTTGCGCCAATTAGTAAGGCGTTGAGTGTCTACTCATTGTCTTTAGAAAACCGCCGAAACCGAACAAATCAATGTCCACTAATCGCTCTAAGCCGACATTTCACTGTTCTACGCCAATAAATACTGCAACGTTTCTGCGGCCTTGGTGGGTACGATCTCGGTGATATCGTAGCGGGCCAGTTTTTCGCGAAAGAAGGGGTCTTGCTCCAATATCGCATCGAGGGCTTCGCGGGAAGCTGCGGTGGCCAGGATGACGCCGCCGGTGCGCGGCACCTTGCGGCCTGACAGCAGAAAGTTGCCTGCAGCGTAGTGTTTGTCGAGGAACGCGATATGTTCCGGGATAAAGGCGTCCACGTCTTCCAGTGGTACCTGATATGTCAGTGAGATGATGTACATGGGTCTTCCTTGAGTAAATCCGGTTGGCGCCTCATTGTAAGGTAAAACCTGCGTTACGAGGTAGTGAGCTTTCCCATTGACACATAAATAATCAAATAAGAACGATAAGTTAATATTTATCTATTTTACAGAACCATTGTCCGGACAGATAATCCTCCTCCAATCTAGCCACTTTGTCAGCGGAGTTCGTCTGGTGTTTTCTACCCTTTCTCATTTACGGCAATTGGAAGCCGAGAGCATTCACATCATTCGTGAAGTGGCCGGCAGTTTTGACAACCCTTGCCTGTTCTATTCCATCGGCAAAGACTCAACCGTATTGCTGCATCTGGCCCGCAAAGCATTCTATCCCGGTAACATACCGTTTCCGCTATTGCACATCGACACCACCTGGGAGTTTGCCGAGATGGGGCGTTTCCGGGACACGTTGGCTGAACAACACGGATTGGATATGCGTGTACACACCAATACCGACGCCCTGGCGCAGGGTGTTCATCCAATCCGCTCTGGCTCGGTGGTGTACAACGACCAGATGAAAACCCAGGCATTAAAGCAGGCCATGGCACACTATCGGTTCGACGCTGCATTGGGTGGTGCCCGTCGGGATGAAGAGAAGTCACGGGCCAAGGAGCGGATTTTCTCGGTTCGGGATGCCCATCAGGGCTGGGATCCCAAACAGCAACGGCCTGAGCTGTGGTCGTCCTACAACACTGCATTGGGGCAAGGAGAATCGGTACGGGTATTCCCATTGTCAAACTGGACAGAACTGGATATCTGGCTATACATCTACCGGGAAAGCATTCCTATCGTGTCACTGTATTACGCCAAACCCCGAATGAGCTGGGTGGACAGCGATTCCGGCACCTTGCTGGCGCTGGATGATGATCGCATGGTTGAACACTTAAATGCAGACGAAAAGCTATCCCTCAGAGAGCGTACGATCCGTTTCCGTACCCTCGGGTGCTATCCACAGACCGGAGCAGTGGAGAGCCAGGCGGATACGGTACCCAAAATCATTCAGGAAATGCTCACGGCCCGCACCAGCGAGCGACAGGGGCGGTTGCTGGACAAGGATCAGCCCGGTTCCATGGAACGGAAGAAGCGCGAGGGTTACTTCTGATGGAGGGGTTATCCGGGGCGGGTTTGCTTAAAGCCACACAGACACTTTCCCTGACCGATGTTCAGGGACGATCAACGGCAGCACGTTGGCTGAAGCAGGGCAAGCTGGTGGCAATACCGACCGAAACGGTGTACGGATTGGCAGCCAGCGCAGCCAATGGGGATGCGGTTAAGGGTGTTTTTACCGCCAAGGGCCGGCCTTTGGATCACCCTCTGATCCTCCACGTTGCAACGGTTGAGCAACTGGATGGCTGGGTTGCGCACATCAGTGACCAGGCCCGCACACTGATGGATGCGTTCTGGCCCGGGCCGTTGACCTTGATCCTGCCCAGACACCCTGAAGCCAGCGACCTCATCACCGCGGGCAAGGATACTATTGCGGTGCGGATGCCGGCCGATCCATTGCTGCGAGAGATCCTGTCTAATTGCGGTCCGGTGGTGGCACCGTCTGCCAACCCGCATAAAAAAATCAGTCCAACCAGCGCCCGTCAGGTACTGCAGGGTTTGGATGGCCGCATTGATGCGGTGGTTGATGGCGGGCCTTGTACACTGGGTCTGGAGTCGACCATTTTGGATGTATGTCATCAGCCCCCCAGAATATTGCGGGCTGGACCCCTTTTCGCGGATCAACTCAGCGAGGTGCTGGGCCAGACGGTGTTGACGCCGGAGCAACACAGTGTGTCGGTGGCGGGCAATATGCCTGCCCATTATCAACCGAACACGCCAGCGCAGCTGATGGCGCGGGCGACCCTGGTAGAGGCGTTGGCACAAATCGAGGCTGATCAGCACCGCCCGGTGGTGTTGCATTACAGCGCGATTGACCTAGCGCCTGATGTTATCGCCAAGGCCCTGCCCAATCAGCGTCGCGACTATGCGCGGCAGTTATACGACGCGATGGCTTGGGCTGACAGTCAGGCCGGAGGCGAGATCTGGATTGAACGGCCCCCGCTGGCATGGCTGGAAGTACAGGACCGCCTGCAACGGGCGTGCTATCGGGAGTGATGGTGTCGAGTATTCGCTTGTGAATCAGTGGAGCAACAACACGTCACTGTGGTTGGATTCCAGCCGCATCGCTATGCTTCTGGGATCTTGTTGTCAGTAACGTTTTGTTGATTCTGAAACAGTGAAGTAACAACACGTCCCTGTGGCTGGGTTCCAGCCGCATCGTCCACGATGCGTCGTGCAGCGCCTTCGCCGTAATTACCTATTACGGCTCATTCGCTTCGCTCACCGCGCTTTACCCATTGCGCTCATTGCTGAGATAGTTCGAGTTTGTTGTTGAATGAGTCAGACAGCTTGGCTCAACTTGCGCAAATCGCAGGGATAGTTCGAGTTTGTTGTTGAATGAGTCAGACAGCCTGACTCACCTTGCGCAAATCGCAGGGACAGAGCTCCCTGTCGATTTGCACCTTAGTCAATATGCACTTTATTGGCGTTTTCTATCCAGGCCATGTCTTTGGCCTGTTCGTCGATGGTCAGCAGGGCGTCGCCCATGAAAATCTTGGCGAAGTATTCCACGCTGCGGTAGCGTTCTTTGAACGCCGCCAGCTGCTTTTCCATTTCCTGCATGGATTTGTGGAATTCCTTGTTGCCCTTGTCGAGCTCAAACGCGCACTTCAGGTAGGCACAGATCACATCGGCGGCCTTGGCCAGTTGTACATGGATATCGACCTTGTCCTGTTCGATGTAGGGCTGGTAGAAGGCCTGCAGTTCGGTGGGAAGGCTGCCCAGCAAACGCCGTTCAAACACCCCTTCCAGGCGTTTCATCAGAGCGGTGGTTTCAGGGTCGATGTATTTGACCGGTGAGGGTACGTCGCCCATGCCGGCTATTTCGCTGGCTTCGTGAAAGGTTGCCATGGCGGAGACTTTGTCCGGGTCGACCTCGTCATTGCCGTATACCGCCACTTCGATGGCGCCGAGCAAATGGCCGATCGCGGCGGCCTGGTAAATGTGGGAATCCAGACGCTCCTCGACAAACTGGCTCATCAGGGGCCAGCGACGAATATTGCGGGCGCGTAGCAGAAAGCCGACGAATGAGGAGTGATCTTGTGCCATGCTAGTGTCCTTTTACGCTGAAATGGGTTCACGCCCGAACGGGCGCGATTAAGGCCACCAGTGTACCGCAATCAGGCGTGCCACGCATGCTGCACATTCAGTGACTGGGGCACTCGCTGTCGTCGTGCACCGGCTCGGGTTTCGGGTGAGTCCGAGGCCGTGTTGATGTGCCCTGATAGCGTCCGGGCTTGTGATTAACCGCCAGCAGCAGGTTGAGGGTGATGGCGCTTATCACCGACAACAGCATGATTTGGGCACCAAACAGCAAACCCGAACTCATCAGGATGGTGCAATCGGCGGCCATCTGGAACTTGCCGGCGCGGATGTTGAAGCGATTTTGCAGGTAAAACGCCAGGATCCCCAGACCACCGAGGCTGGAATGATGACGAAACATGATCAACAGACCCACACCGATCAGGGTGCCGCCGACGGTCGCGGCGATCAGTGGGTGCACGTCATTGATGTGGATCACCCGCTGCAACTGCTCACTGAGCACTGAGATAAAGCTGACCGACACAAAGGTGTTGATAGTGAAGCGCTTGCCCAGCTGGCGCCAGGACAGGATATAGAATGGCAGGTTGACGGCGAAAAACAGCATCCCGAAGCTGACGGGCAGCAGTTGTGCCCCGATCAGGGCAATGCCCGCAGAGCCCCCGGCCAATACCCCCTGCGTGTTGAATATCAGGATCCCCAGCGACACCAGTACACCGGCACACAGTAAGGCCAGGATGTCTTCATAAAAACGGTGTAATTGTGCCGTTTTTGGCGTGCTCATGTCGTAACTCCCTCGGTCAATGGTCAGCACATGTCCACGCCAGAGGGCGGGACATCGGGGTAGGGGTATTATTGGAATTGGTGCTATTTTACCCAAGTTCGGGTCTGAAGTGTGGCGGTAAAGGGATTTAACATTGTCGCGAACGTGAGGCGAAGTATCGCTATCTTTACGACTTATTAGGGGTTCGTTACGCAAATGTTGCAGGTCTGTGACCACTGCACCAACACGGCGCACGATCAAAAAAGGGAGCATGATGCTCCCTTTTTTAAACACAACGCTGATTACTCGACGATGGTCATTTCTTCCAGCAGGTTGTGTGCACCGTCAATCTTGTCCATCACCCACAGCATGTATGGGGTGGACACGTGGATTGAGCGGTTCAGGTTAGGATCATAATCCCAGTCGCCGATCACTGACTCGTACACGCCATCAAACAGCAGGCCGACCAGCTCGCCATCACCGTTCAGGGTTGGTGAACCGCTGTTACCACCGGTGGTGTCGACGGTGGACAGGAAGTTAACGGCCACCGAACCCAGCTCAGGGTTGGCGTAAGGGCCGTAGTCTTTGTCCTGGATGTGGCTGCGTACCGACGCTGGCAAATCAAATTCTTCATCGCCGGGGATGTACTTGGCCAGCTGACCTTCCAGGGTCGTGAAAGGCAGCGCCATCATGCCGTCTTTGGGCGAGTAGCCTTTGACGTTGCCGTAGGTGATACGCAACGAGCTGTTGGCATCGGCATACACTGCTTCATTGCGGCTTTGTTTGTAAGCAATCAATGCCTGCATGTAGGCCGGACGGGCTTTGAGTAACTCGCCTTCAAGGGCCTTGTCCTGGGCTTCAACGGCCTGATCGTGGTCGAACAGGGCGACGGCAAAGCGGATGAACGGATCATCGCTGGCTTTCAGTGCTGCGAAATCGGCATTCATCAGTGCCAGACGGGTATCGGTGTCATCCAGTTCGGTATTGGCGTGCATGGTGGCGATTTTTTCCCGCAACGCTGCCTCGTCAAACCCATCGTTGAGGCCAAAGAAGGTATCGAACGCCGGTACGCGCTGGCTGCTGTCCAGTGACAGATATTCCTGAATGAAGTGCACCAGCACTTCGGTGTCGACGCTGGCATCAAAGCGACGATTGACCCGTTCCATCTTCTGTTTGAAGCGGTTCATGTCGCGCTCCTGATAGCCCGGATTACGCTCGGCATCGGGTTTGCTGCGCTCATGGGCCAGCTTCACCAGCTCTTTGGCGACATTCCACATGGCGGTGCGGCCCATGTAGCCCATGACCAGATCCCGGGCTTGCATGGCATTGCCTTTCTCCACCAGACGGTCGAGCTGATCCAGCGATTCGCCATAGGCTTTCTGACGTTTCGGATCGGCAGCAATCCAGGCTTTCAGCTGACGGTTCAGCTCGGCTTTGCGTGCCTGCATATCACCCTGCTGGTAGCTGGTGATCATCGAGCCATAGTTTTTCGCATAGTTGGCCAGACCGGCAATGGTGCTTTCGTATTTGATCCGCGCATCGGAGCCCTTCGGCGCCACTGCTTTGATCACGTCAATGTATTCTTCACGGTAGCGCTTGGCAGTGGGGTACACCCAGTTAAACTGGTTGCTGACTTCCACCGGCGTGCGGTAGCGGTTGGTGCGGCCGGGGTAGCCCAGCACCATGACAAAATCGTCTGCCGATACGCCACCGGCGTTGACCTTCAGGTGCGCTTTGGGCGTGTAAGGTACGTTATCTTCGCTGTAGTCGGCAGGCTTGCCGTCTTTACCCACATAGGCACGATAGTAAGACCAGTCACCGGTGTGGCGGGGCCACATCCAGTTGTCGGTGTCGCCACCGAATTTACCGATGCTGGAAGGGGGAGCATAAACCAGACGCACGTCACGGATGGCCAGCAATTTGATCAGAAAATACGATGCACCACCGTGGTAACTGAACACTTCACAGCGATAGTCCTGCGAGGTTTCACACGCCGCGACCAGGGCCTTTTCGTTGGCTTCGATGGCCTGTTGATACGCTTCGCCCTGCAGCGCTGAATGCACTGCGCCGGAGACTTTGTCGGTCACGTCGGTCAGCGATTCGGTCACGTAAATGCGGCTGCCGGGGGCAGCGGGTAATTCGTCCGCCAGGGTCTTGGCCACAAAGCCGTTTTCCAGCAGGTTGTTCTGCTCGGTGGAATTGTACTGGATAGAACCGTAAGCACAGTGGTGGTTGGTCAGTGCCAGGCCTTTGGGTGACACGAAAGACGCAGTACAGCCACCAAGGCTGATGATCGCATTCATCGGGAACTGATCCAGATTTTGCATCTTGTCGGGGTCGAGATTGAGGCCTTTGTCACTCAGGGTCTGGGCCAGGTCTTTTAATTGGTGAGGCTGCCACATGCCTTCATCGGCGGCGGCAAATCCACTGCACAGTAGGGTAAGCAGTGCAATGGCAGGTTTAAACATCTTCACGGGATCTCCTGTCGATTTTTATTATGCGGTGATAAAACCGCTGGGAGTGTAGGGGATTTTTTGTACCGGGTCAGCTATTTTGCGACAGTTAACCTTGGTGGTCGAAGAATGCAAGATTCCGGCGCACAGGCGCCGGTATCCCCTGTCTGCTTGGGTGTTTAAGGGCTTACCGCGGTGGTAGCGCGGTCGTTGTAGCGGCGGGCCAATTGCTCAATCAGATTGCGCGGTGTGCGGGGATCATCCCTTAGCTCAACGTCCGGCATCACCTGTTGGCCTTTGCCTTCGCCACTGGGGCGGTGCAGGTAGAAGCGCGGTGCAACCGCTTTGAGACCGGAGTTGGGCAAGGTGAAGAACTGGATCCCGCCGGTCTGCCAGGAGTAGCCGCCAGACGGTTCACCGGCAATTTGGGCAAACCCGAAATCCTGCACCGTGTTGGCAAACACCAGCGCCGACGAATAGGTCAGCGCGCCGATAACCACCGTGACATCGCCGTCAAAGTGCAGCGGATGGTCGGGTTGCGGGGTGTCGAATGCGTCGTAGTCTTCGCTGACCACGTCGCCTAACACCTCACCCTCATCCATGTACTTGGCGATGATTTTTTTGGTGTAGCGGCTGGTGTGTCGATAGGGCTTATCCGCAATGTAGGTCAGGATCCCCTGTTTCCAGGTGTCGTCGTCACCGCCCGGATTCTGCCGTACATCGATGATCAGATGCTCAATGCCCTGCTGTTTGAGTTGTTTGAACACCGATTCGGTAAACGCGTAGAAACGGTCTTTGTCCTCCCACCAGAACAGGTTGATGGTCAGCAGTGCCTGGTGGTCATCCAGGACCTCAAAGGTGAATAGCTCGTCAAACCCTTCGTTTTGCAGCGCCACAGGCAGCGTGGACAAGCCTTCAAAGGTGGTTGTGTTGCCGTCCTGAAACTGCACATCAAAGGTGTTGGTCTGGGCGATGAACAGCCAGTAATAGTGGGCAAATTTTTGCGCCAGGATGGCTTCGCGATGGCGGACAGTATCACCATAGACCCGCGCCATCAGGGTGGTGTAGATGCTGTCGGCGGCAACGCCATTGATGTGGCTAAGCTGCTTGCCGTGGTGTTCAGTGGCCGCGCCGCCCAACTGACTGGCAATGAACAACTGGCCGTCGCTGACCGTCACTTCAAAGGGAAACAATCCGCCTTCTTGGTCCATCAATGCGCGCACCAACTTGCCCTGACTGGGCACCATCAGGCTCATGTGACCGTCATTGAACAGGCTGTTTAACGGCGTGATCCCATCCAGAAACTGCAGCGTGGTTTGCGGCCCATCGAAGCTGTTTTCAATGCCGGCAAGGCGTTGTTTGAACATGTCCATGTCCGCGATGCGAATACTGGGATCCGGATGGGTGTCGTGCAGCCACTGGTGCCAGGCGTCGATGTCCTGGCGCATTTGCGCCGCAGTGAGTGTCTGTTGCAGGTCGGCGATGGGGTCGGCCTGGGCCGAGCCGTAAACAACGGTCGTTAGTGATAAAACACAAGCGCAGAGCGAGCGTGTAACCCTTTTTATCATGGTCTATTCCTTTAACGCACAAATGGTTGGCTGGCCGCGACCAGACCGAGAAGGGCGCATGCTACAGGGGATAAGGCAGAGAAGCTATGTTGCACCAGGGGAAAAGTGTGTGGACCTGTTACAGGCCTTTGTTGACGGGCAAAAAAAGCCGATGAACAGGTCATCGGCTTTTTGAACACTTAATCAGCGAGGGCTAGACACGCTCGAAGATGGTCGCGATTCCCTGACCCAGACCGATACACATGGTGGCAAGACCAACAGACTTGTCATTGGACTCCATCAGGTTCAGCAAGGTGGTGGAGATACGCGCACCGGAGCAACCCAGCGGGTGGCCCAATGCGATCGCACCGCCGTTAAGGTTGACCTTGTCGTCATAGCTGTCAATCCAGCCCAGTTGCTTGATACAGCTCAGTGCCTGGGCGGCGAACGCTTCGTTGAACTCGGCAATCTCGATGTCATCCATGGTCATGCCGGCGCGCTTGAGGGCTTTCTGGGTGGCCGGTACCGGACCGTAACCCATGATTGCCGCGTCACAGCCTGCTACGCCCATGGCACGGATGCGTGCACGAGGAGTCAGGCCCAGCGCTTTGGCTTTGTCGGCAGACATCAGCAGCATGGCTGACGCACCGTCAGAAATGGCCGAAGACGTACCGGCAGTGACCGTACCGTTGACCGGATCGAACACCGGTCGCAATGCCGCCATGGTCTCCACGGTGGAGTCAGGGCGGATCACTTCGTCATAGTCCACTTTGGTCAGCAGGCCATTGGCATCGTGGCCTTCAATCGGCACGATTTCGTTGGCCCAGCGGCCTTCCAGGTGCGCTTGATGGGCGCGTTGGTGAGAGCGGGCACCAAAGGTATCCTGCATTTCACGGGTAATGCCGTTCTGGCGACCGAGCAATTCGGCAGTCATGCCCATGTTGCCGGACGCTTTGGCAGTGTACTTGGCCAGACCCGGGTGGAAGTCCAGGTTGAAGTTCATCGGCACGTGGCCCATGTGCTCCACACCACCGATCATGTACACGTCACCCTGACCGGTCATGATACCGGTGGTGGCGTCGTGCAAAGCCTGCATGGAAGAGCCGCACAGACGGTTGACGGTGACCGCCGCAACACTGCGGGGGATGTCAGTCAGCAGTTGGGCGTTACGGGCAATGTTGAAGCCCTGCTCTTTGGTTTGTTGTACACAGCCCCAGATGATGTCTTCAATCTCGGCCGGATCCAGCGATGGATTACGCGCCAGCAGCGCGCTCATCAAATGGGCTGACAGGGTTTCTGCCCGCACATTGCGGAACACACCGCCCTTGGAGCGACCCATCGGGGTGCGAATACAATCGATAACGACTACGTCTTTCATAATGTTCTCCTTGGGTCGGGGTTAGGCTTGGTCAAAATACGATTTACCGGCAGCGGCCATCTCGCGGACGCCGTCAGACAGCTGGTAAATCGGACCCAAATCGGCGTACTTGTCGGCCAGTGCCACAAAGTTCGCCAGACCCATGGTTTCAATGTAACGGAAGATACCACCGCGGAACGGCGGGAAGCCCAGACCGTACAGCAGTGCCATATCGGCTTCGGCGGCGCTGCCGACGATGCCTTCTTCCAGGCAGCGAATGGCTTCGTTGGCCATTGGGATCATCAAGCGGGCAATGATCTCTTCGCTGTCGAAGTCACGTTTGTCGGCACAATGGGGCGCAAACAACGCGTAGGCATCATCGCTGGGGTTCTTGGTCGGACGGCCGCGCTTGTCGGTGCCGAAATCGTAGAAACCTTTGCCGTTCTTCTGACCCAAACGCTCGGCCTTGTACAGGCAGGTGACCGGATCGTTGTCAATTTTCTGCATCCGCTCTGGGATGCCATCAGCCATCACACCGGAGGCGTGATCGGCAGTGTCCATGCCCACCACGTCAAGCAGGTAAGCAGGACCCATCGGCCAGCCAAATTGTTTTTCCATCACTTTGTCGACCGCAGCGAAGTCGGCGCCATCCAGCACCAGCTTGCTGAAGCCAGCGAAGTAAGGGAACAACACGCGGTTGACCAAAAAGCCGGGGCAATCGTTAACCACAATCGGGGTTTTGCCCATTTTCAGCGTCGCGGCAACCACCGCAGCGATGGTGTCATCGGAGGTTTTCTCACCACGGATGATTTCCACCAGCGGCATACGGTGCACCGGGTTGAAGAAGTGCATACCACAGAAACGCTCGGGCTTATCGAGGTTCTCGGCCAGTTGATTGATGGAAATGGTCGAGGTGTTGGAGCAGATGATGGCGTCGTCGGCCACGGTTTGCTCGGTTTCTTTCAGTACGATGCCTTTGACCTTGGGGTTTTCCACCACGGCTTCGATGACCATGTCAGCATTTTTCATGGTGCTGTATTCGAGGGTCGGCACGATGTTGTTCAGGGTCTTGGCCATCTTGGTGGCGTCAACCTTGCCTTTTTGCATGCCTTTGCCAAGGATTTTAGCCGCTTCGTTCAGGCCCAAATCCAACGCAGGCTGGGCGATGTCTTTCATCACCACCGGCATACCTTTGCTGGCAGCCTGGTAGGCGATACCGCCACCCATGATACCCGCGCCCAGTACGGCAACCTGCTCAACCGCTTTGGTCGCGGCTTTGGCGGCTTTTTTGCCTTTGCCTTTGACCAGCTGATCGGCCAGGAAAATGCCAATCTGTGCTTTGGCAGCATCGGTTTTGGCCAGGGTCACGAAGCCCTGGTTTTCCAGCGCCAGTGCACCGTCACGATCAAGACCGGCAGCCTTGGCCACGGTGTCCACCATCATGTGAGGGGCCGGGTAGTGTTTACCCGCCTGGGCAGCCACCATCGCTTTGGCGGTGGAGAAGCTCATGGTGGCTTCGTTGGCGTTCAGTGACAATGGCGCCAGTTTGGCGGCGCGGCGGTTCTGCCAGTCAAGGTTGCCGGCAGCAGCGTCTTTGGCCATGGCGATGGCGGCGTCACGCAGCGCTTCAGGAGCAACCACGGCGTCCACTGCTCCTTCGGCCAGGGCTTTGTCGGCTTTGCGATCGCGGCCGGTGGTCATCCACTCCAGCGCGTTGTCGGAACCGATGATGCGTGGCAGACGCACGGTACCGCCAAAGCCGGGCATCAGGCCCAGTTTGACTTCCGGCAGGCCGATGCTGGCGGTGGTGTCGGCAACCCGCAAGTCACAGGCCAGGGTCATTTCACAGCCGCCACCCAGTGCAAAGCCATTTACAGCCGCGACGGTGGGGAAAGGTAAGTCTTCGAAACGGTCAAACACCTGAGAGGTCTGTTTAACCCAGGCCAGTACTTCTTCATCGGATAAGCTGAACAGGCCGGTAAACTCGGTGATGTCGGCGCCCACGATAAAGGTGGATTTTGCAGAACGCACTACTACGGCCTTCACGCCGGCGGTATTTTTCAGTGCTTCGGTCACCTGGTCGAGTTCGGAAACGGTCTGTCTGTCAAACTTGTTCACTGAGCCTTGGGCGTCAAACACCAACTCAGCAATGCCCTCTTCCAACAGGGTTGCAGAAAGGCTCTTGCCTTCAAATATCATTATTGTCTCCTCAAGCAAATGCCGGGATTGGCAAATCCGGACGCCACAGGCCTCCGGTGTAGGGTGGCTAAATTCTTGTTGAAGCCAGGGGAATTTTCAACCCAAATTCAAACAATTGTTTAGATAGGTCTGACTGTACAGGATTCAAGGGGTAGTGAACCCTTTTATTTTGTTATACTCCAAATAACCTGCTTGCATATTAACGCCAGTTCATTATCGTTTATCCGGTAGCGGGGGAGTAGCAAAGCCTTGTCAAAAGCAGCGTTCGTATCAGTTCTGTTTGTGTTCCTTGTCACCACGTCCTTGGCCCGTGGGCAGACACCCATTGCCGATGAGAACACCCTGATCCATCAGCGCAAGATGTTCGAGAAGGCCGAACACGTGGCCACCAACCCCAAAAGCTGGGACTACCAATACCTCGAAAAACAGCTAAAAGGCTACCCGTTGTGGCCGTACATCGAGCTGAAAACCCTGATGGCCTTTCCGTACCTGTCCAACCGGGACAAGATTGACCGGTTTCTGGATGCCTATGCCGACACGCCGCTGGATGAGCCGCTGCGCAAACGCTGGCTGACGTACCTGGCGCAAAAAGATCAGCAGGCCCTGTTTCTGCATTATTACCGTGACATCGGCGATGATCGGCTGGCCTGTATTGCGCTGGATTACCGGGTCCGCCGTGACGGCCAGAAGCCCGCCACCATGAAAGAGGTGGAAGATTTCTGGCTGGTGGGCAAATCCCAACCCAAAGAATGTGACCGGCCGTTTAAGGTCTGGCAGCAGGCCGGATTGCGCACCACCGAGCATGTCTGGCAGCGCCTGACCATGGCCGCCGATGGTGGCAAACACACCCTTATTCCCTATTTGAAAACCCTGTTGCCCGCGAATCAACGCTATCTGGCCGATTTGTGGTTGAAGACCCGACGCGCGCCATCCTTTGTCAGCCGCTTGTCGCAGTTCCCCGGCACCTTCAGTGAAAAAGAAGCCGATATTCTGGCCTACGGGTTGTCGCGTCTGATCTGGCGGGATCGGGAGCTGGCCCTGTCCAGTTATGAAAATGCCGTCAAACGTTTCCGCTTTAACGGTGAGCAAATGGCACGCATTGCCGAACGTTTTGCCATTTCACTGGCCAGCAAGAATCATCCGGAAGCCGAAGTGTGGCTGGAACGTGCCAATGATCATGTGCAGAACGAAGAGCTGTTTCGCTGGCACCTGGCGTACGTGCTCCGCCAGCAGGACTGGCAGCATGCCATGGACGTGATCGACATGGCGGACGAGCAACTGCCACCGGACTATGCCTATCAGTATTGGCGTGCCCGTGCCTACGAAGAGCTGGATGCACCCCAGCAGGCGCAGATTGAATTGGCCTCGCTGGCGGACAAGCGTCACTACTACGGCTTTCTGGCCAGCGGCAAGCTGGCCCAGGCGCCCAAGTTTGTTGACCGTCCGCTGCAATTCAGCGCCGCCGATCTGTCCGATATGGCCAACCGTCCGGCGGTACGCCGTGCCTACGAGTTCCTGCAACTGGGGCGTTACGTCAGTGCCCGGCGCGAGTGGTATGCCCTTCGGGATCGCCTCGAAGAGCGTGAATTGCTGATGGCGGCGGTGCTGGCTGATTCGTGGGGCTGGCACGATCAGACCATCTTTACCCTGTCCAGAGCAGGCTACATGGACGACGTGAAGCGCCGCTTCCCGATGGCCTACAGCGATCAGTTGATGACCAGTGCCCGCCAGCAGAACATCGATCCGGCCTGGGCGTTTGCCATTGCGCGGCGGGAAAGCTCGTTCATGGCCGATGCCTATTCCGGTGCCGGTGCGCGAGGGCTGATGCAGTTGATGCCCGGTACGGCACGCTATCTGGCGAAAAAGAAAGTCAGCACTAACACCCTGTATGATCCAGAGCAGAATGCCCGTTTCGGCACCCAGTACCTCCGTTATTTGCTGGACAAAATGGCCGATAACCCTATCCTGGCCACCGCATCCTACAACGCCGGCTGGCGGCGGGTGAAAGACTGGATCCCGGCACAAGGCAGTGTGCCGGTGGATGTATGGATTGAAACCATTCCCTACAAAGAAACCCGCAACTACGTCAAAGCGGTACTGGCGTACAAACAGATCTACGCCCATCAGCTTGGCAATACCGACAACCTGTTTGAAAACATCGCGGCGATGCAAATCAACTCAACGTTGTTGCAATAGCCCTCGTCGCGCGTGGATTGAGGCGCCCTGCAAGGCTGTGATAGTGTAGCGGCATTGTTAGTTGCTGGTGACGAAAATACACATGCAAACATTGTCTGCTTTATACCCTGCACACCTCGACACGTTGCAGGCCCGTACCCGTCAGGCCCTTGAACGAGAAGGCATTGACGGACTGGTGATCCACTCCGGTCAGGCCAAACGCCTGTTTCTGGACGACAACGATTATCCGTTCAAGGTCAATCCTCACTTTAAAGCCTGGTTGCCGGTGATTGATAACCCCAATTGCTGGTTGATCGTCAACGGCGTCGACAAGCCCACGCTGATTTTCTACCGGCCCAAGGATTTCTGGCACAAAGTGCCCCCGGAGCCCTCTGCGTTCTGGGCGGAGCACTTCAATATCGTGCTGCTGGCCCAGGCCGATGCGGTGGAAAAACACCTGCCCTATGATAAAGCCCGCTACGCCTACATCGGTGAATACCTGGAAGTGGCCCGGGCTTTGGGATTCGATCTGGTTAACCCCGACCGGGTGTTGCACTACCTGCACTACCACCGTGCCTATAAAACCGACTATGAACTGGCCTGCATGCGTGAAGCCAACCGTCTGGCGGTGGCCGGTCATCGCGCAGCGGCAGAGGCCTTTGAGCAGGGACTGAGTGAGTTTGACATCAACCTGGCGTACGCAAGAGCGACCCGTCTGAACAACAATGAGGTGCCTTATGGCAGCATTGTGGCACTGAACGAAAACGCTGCCATCCTGCATTACATGCAGCACGAGGCGGTGGCACCGCAGACGTCCCGTTCGTTCCTTATCGATGCCGGCGCGCAGTTTCATGGCTATGCGGCCGACATCACCCGCACCTATTGTCGTGACGAACACCCGTTTGCCGATCTGATCCAGTCCATGCACGGCGTGACTCTGAGCCTGATTGAGCAACTCAAGCCCGGTGTTGATTACGGCGATATCCATGTGGATGCCCATCGCCAGATCGCCAACCTGTTGAGCGAGTACGGTATTGTCAATCTGAGCGGTGAAGATACCCTGGCCGAAGGGATCGTGAAGACCTTCTTCCCTCACGGGATTGGACACTTCCTGGGCTTGCAGGTGCACGATGTGGCCGGCCATGTGGCGGATGATCGCGGCACACCCAAGCCGCCACCGGCGGACCACCCGTTCCTGCGCACTACCCGTCAGGTCGAGGCAGGACAGGTATTTACTATCGAGCCGGGGCTGTACTTTATCGACAGCCTGCTGGCCGATTTGAAAGGCACCGAACAGTCGCGCTTCATCAACTGGGATGTGATCGACAGTTTCCGACCCTATGGCGGGATCCGGATCGAGGACAACATCGTGGTGCACCGGGATCGCAATGAAAACATGACCCGGGATTTGGGGTTGAATTAACACAGAAAGGGGCCTTGGGCCCCTTTTTTTATTGTCCGGTGCAATGTGCCCGACGAGTCACATCATCTGAACTACACTAGATGAATGGTCGGTCTCTGGTGATTTTTGCGCGTGCCCCATTCGGATCAGGACAAGCTGTTCCAACGAGTACTGTTGATTGGCTCGCTGGTGGTGGTCACTATCTGGTTTGTCGAACAAACGGCGAACCTGCTGGCCTATTACGACACCGTGGGGTACGGGGTGACCGTGGTGGTGACCCTGGGGTGTTATTTCCTCAGCCGCCTGGCCAGCCGTACCGAGCTGGCCAAAGTCATTCTGTTTTACTACCTCACGCTGTACCTGGTCGCCCTGGCGATCCTGAGCTTTGTTGAAGCCCTCAACTGGCACTCGATTTACCCCCTTGCTTCAACGCTGCAGTGGATGCCGATCATCTACATCGTGGCATTCCTGTTTCTGACCCAAAAAGCGGCCATTGTCAGTGCCCTGTTTATCTACCTGGTGTTGATCATGCTGATGGCCATCACCTACACACCCTGGGTGGTGATCACTGAACCCCAGATCCGGGTGCTGCTGTTGAACATGGTACTGGCCCACGGCGTGTACATTTTTTGTATGTTTGCGGTGGTGCGCATTCGGCAAACCCATCTGGCCACCGAAGTCCGTGCCCGGCAAATGGAAAAGGCCGCCAATGTTGACGGTCTGACCGGACTGGCCAGTCGTCGGGCGCTGCAAAAGGCAATGGAGGACACCTTGCTGGTGGATGATGAGGCGTTTTTGCTGATCATCGATGTGGACCATTTCAAGCCGATCAATGATACCCACGGTCACGTTATAGGCGACGAGGTGTTGCAAAGGGTGGCTCAGGCCATGAAAGCATCAGTGCGACCCGAGGACATCATCGGTCGTTGGGGTGGTGAGGAGTTTCTGGTCATCATTCATCAATCGACCCTGGCGCAGGTGCATGTGATGGCGGATCGGATCCGCGCCAGTGTCGAGCGCCTTGATATTGAAGGGGTAGGTTGTGTGACGGTCAGCATCGGGGTGGGTAGCTTTCGCCTGGGTGATACGGTCAGTCAGGTATTGTCCAATGCCGATGAAGCCTTGTATGCGGCGAAACAGGGGGGTCGCAATCAGGTCGTGCTGGTCAAAGGCCTGGCCGATGTGGCGCAGGGATAGCGGCGATTTTTTGCACCAAATCGGGGAAAAAGCCCGCTCATATACCTAAATACAGCAAAGAATACCTGCAAATTGCTATCTAGGCCTTGCCTGCCGTGCCTTCTGCCAGTAGTCTTGGGTTTGCTTTACGCATTTTTACCAGCCACCTTAAGCAACAAGGAATAACAATGAACAAATCTCAACTGATCGATGCCATTGCAGAAAAAGCGGACTTGAGCAAAGCCGATGCGGGCAAAGCACTGGATGCAATCACCGCTCAAATCACGCTGCAACTGGCTGCTGGCGAGTCTGTCGCTCTCGTCGGTTTCGGTACTTTCAAAATCTCTGAGCGTGCTGCTCGTCAAGGCCGCAATCCTCAAACTGGCGCAGTTATCCAAATCGCTGCCAGCAAAGTGCCTTCTTTCTCCGCAGGTAAGCAGCTGAAAGACGCTGTTAACTAAGCGCGATTTTTCGAATACGCTAAGGCCAGCATTTGCTGGCCTTTTTTTGTGTCTGGCGATCTAGCCCTTGTTGGATGACCGCTGCTGCTCGATCAGCTCACGCAACATGGTTTCGATGGATTGCACACTGGCCAGTATCGGGTCATCGATCTGGGGTTTGGGCACATCACTTTTTACCACCCCGGCAATCGCATCTTTCTGGGCCAGTACCCGCTCGCGAAACCCTTCGGCATCAATGATGCCAATCACCGTCACCAATGCCCCTTCACCGGATTGTCCGGCGGTTTCGAAATTGAGGCGGTAAAGGCCAAACAGGCGCATCAATGGGCCCTGGATCATGCTGATGTCGGTGATCTTTTCCAGTGGTACCGACTTCTCCACTTTCACGAACACACCTTTTTTGACCGACAATTTGCGCTCGTGCAGAGTGACGCTCAGCGCCGCCAGGTATTTGTTGGAGGCAAACATGACCAGCGGGATGATAACGGGCAGGGCCAGGATGGTCACAACGCCACAAAAGCAGATGATCAGGGTCAGCACCAGCCAGTATTGTTTGACTTTATCGTCGATGTTGGCCTGCATCAGGGGAGGAGTATTCATGATCGTGTCCTTACTTTTTTTGCCCAGCTTAGCATGACCGACGAAAAGGAACAGAGGCTTGATGCTGTGCCTCTGTTCTTGTTGTCGCAAATGGTGGTTAAGTCACATCGTGATCATCGGCGCTGGTCTGTGCCGAGGGCTTTTTCTGTTTGTCTTCGGCCTTGGCTTCCACCACGATGGCAATGGTTTTCTGCACATTGGGGTCGGGCAGAAACATCTGCACAAACATGCCAAATGCCATTGCTGCACCTTTCTGAGCACGGGCCCAGCGGTACATGAGGGCAAAAAAGCCGATCACCACGACAAATCCCAGCCACACCAACAGTGGCAGGAGGACGTCCTGTAAAGGATGCATAGTATTGATCTCCTGAAACGAGTGAACCCGGCCCAGACCGGGACGTTGTGTCGTGCGTCAGGAGCTGTGGCGCAGTGCGCTCTTAAAATAGGCGCAGGACACCAGGCTGAAGAGGCGATTCAGCCGACTTTGTATCGGCCACGGATGTCGAGGCAGCTTGGCAATGACCGGTGTTGTTGTGCTGGCGAACGTTGATACAGGCAACGTCGCAAGTGGCTGTTCGTTGTGGTGGCACAGCGCCTGCAGTCGCGGGGCTGATAACTGTGCCGGTGGAGAAGCCACTGACACCGTGTTCGGTGCCTGTGCCTGTCGGGTGGTAGTGACCAGCGACACTTGCACCGCAACCATCAGCAACAATGCTGACAGCAGGGTGGTCCACTGTAACGGCGCTCGGCTCATGTTCATGGTGCTGATATGGAGGCATACGACGAATTTACAAGCCAACATTGCTCAACACGGCAGTCTGCTGAGTGCGAGTAGTGGACCTTGGTTTCTTCAGTTGTGTAGATCTGCTCAAGACAAAGAGCGGACAGTCAACGCCCTGTTAATGGGCAAAATATAGTTGGTTAAAATTAGCGACGGAGGAGCAAAAAACCAACTGTATTTTGTCCTTGTTAAACAGCTTGTTAGGTATACCTATACACACCTTTTAAAACATCTCTGGCGTCGTCAGCAACGTTTCTAAATAAACCTTCGATACCCGATACTAATGCTATTACTTCGGCAAGAAGTAACTCTGCACGTTTTATATCCCCACTCTGAATTGCCGCCCTTAAATTCGTATTTAGAAGATTTAGACGATTAAAGTCTTCGGCTAAATCTGCATCAGCTTCATTGGCTTCGGATTCAATGTAATCATTTGGTAGAACTCTATTCTTCATGGAATCTACTTTTTTGATTAAATGCATCAATGTGCCGAGTTCTACTTGATTCAATGGTATACCTAACAGCTTATTACTGAGACTTCATAGTAACACCCGTTTCCCATGAAAAAACATATTCTGTGTTTTCATGGGAAAAGGTCACAATGTCTACTTTACGTACTAAGCCATCTTTCAAACTTCCAATCACCACCGTCCACTACTGGCACATAGCTAACACTCACCTCCACTGCGTATTCAGAGCCTTACTGCCCGCTCTAGCGAAGTTCAGCAGATAGCCAGAACAGCAAGGTGACAGCCGAGACAGGAGGTCGAGGCAGTAGCGAAGATGCGGGATTCATTTTTGGGTACGGTGACACCTTGCCTGGCTAGCTGTTGAACGTTTTTCGCGATACGGGCTGCGGGGAGTCCAGAGGGCGTCACACTGCGCCCTCTGGTCGCTGTCGGCGACCCGACATAAATGTCCCCATCTGGCACTAACCGCCCGTTTCACAACTCTTGCCCCAATCTCTCGTTTGAAATCGCGATGTGCTCAGATGACGTTTTTGTGAACTGATCGGACTTCAGACGTCCAACCACTTTACAAATGCTTCCTTAACAATTATTTTACATTTCGTGCGGTCATAATTTTTACCGCGCACACCCTACAATTCACTGTTTTCATCTAGGAAACACATAAGAATAAAGGCAATACTATGGCAACACTCACACTTGCCCGCTGGTTGAAGCGGGTCAGCAGCATTCTGTTGTTGATAGGTTTGGGCAGTGCTCATGCACTGGCCAATTACGGGGTCGTGTTTATGCATGGCACCGGCTCTCAGACCGACGCGGAAGACGACTACTGGACACGGGAGTTCACCCAGTCCGTGATGCAGGGCACGTCCACGCCGTCACGTTATGCGGTGATCAACTGCGACTTTGAACAATACATGTGGGACAGTCGCGCCACCGGTTGTGTGGCCGACCAGATGACCCAGTTTATCCAGCAGCAAAACATCACCCAGATGTACGTCATCACCCACTCCCACGGTGGCAACATGATGCGTTGGATCCTGTCTAACCCCACCTATGACAGCCGTTTCCCGGCCATCATTCAACGCATCGTCAATGTCACCGCGCTGGCACCGTCGAGCGCCGGTACGCCGTTGGCCGATGCGGTGATCAATGGCAACACCTTCGAAACCAGCCTGGGCTGGTTGCTGGGCTATGGCAGCAATGCCGTCAAGCAGCAACAGGTCAGCTGGATGGCGTATTACAACGCCAACTATCTGTACGGCACCAGTGGCCGTCCCGGATTACCGGTGAATTTCAAATCGGTGGTTGGTACGGATGTCGAATCGGCCATCTGGGACAGCGACAGCTATTGCGGCGGCTACCAGAACCAGGTGGGCCTGGAGTTCACCCAGAACTGGCTGGCCAGTTGTTCGGATGGTTTCCTGGAATGCAGCTCACAGGAAGCGGCGGGCAGTGTGTGGTTCCGCGACAAGCAACGCACCCGTGGCAGCGAGCCGCTGAGTCACCAACAATCCCGTCGGGCCTGTTTCGGCCTGGACAGACAACTGCGCAACGACGTTTAGGAGGTCGCCATGAAACATAACCGATTAACCCAATGGCTGACCGGGCTGCTCTTGGTGGCCGCCAGTACGGCGCAGGCGAGTGGTGATTACACCCATTTCAGTTTTGCCCTGGCGCCGGATGCGGCGCTGAGTATGCAAAAGTCCCATCAACTGGACAGCCAGGCCTACTGGTTCACCACCACCGGCAAGGCCCTTCGCAAAGGGGTCAGCCTGCACACCACCGCACCAGGGGCGATGATCCTGGTCAGTGTTGACGGTGAGCAACAGGCCAGTCGTGCGCTGGCCGTAGACCAGCTGTACCTGACCAGCAAAGACGGCAGCGACATGGCGGCACGCCGGTTCTCGGCTGACTCGCTGGCCAACGTTGGCCTGTATGGCAATGCCGTGGCGATGCAAAGCCGCGATGATGCCCTGCCGGGCACGTTGTTGCTGCGCTCCCATCAGACCCTGGCAGATGATCAGCGTGTGGTGTGACTGTCAAAGAGCCACGCTCGGCTTACGCCTTGCGCTTAAAGCAGAGCGATACGGCGCTGACACCCAAGGCGGATCGGCTGGGTAACATCACCCTGATGTTTAATGACAAGGAACGGGCTCTGGACGGGGATCAGATCAGTGCTGAGCTGCGTACCAGCGATCAGCGGGTGATCCCATTGACAGTGCGCGCCGAGCAGGGACAGTGGGTGATCCAGCCTGAGGCCATGGCGTCTTTGCCGGCACCTATCCACGGACTGCAGGAAGTGTGGGTCGATGTGCGTACCGAGCAGGATGGTCTGAACGTTCGCCGTTCGGCCAAAGTGGCCTTCGGTGTCGGGCAACCCACCGCATCACTGGCAGACACCCAACTGGTTCAGGGCGCCGAGCCCCGTGCGCTGGTGCAGGTGGATGTGAACACGCCGAGTCGGTTCGAAGCCCGCGCGGTGCTGTACGCGACCAACGCCAAAGGCGCGCTGGTACCGGCGATGGAAACCCATGTGGCCCAAAGCCTGAACAGCGGTCGCAGCGAACTGGTGATGCCGTTTGATGGCGAACTGCTGGCCCAGCGTGGTTTGCAGGCGCCTTATGCACTGCGCCATTTACGTCTGTTTGATCAGAAGCAACTGGCGTTGCTGGAGCAGCAATCTGCACCTGTACGCCTGGTGGATCGTCCGCTACGGGATGATCTGCGCTAATCATGCCCGCCCCCGCGTCGTCGGGGGCGTTTTCGCTTTATCCCTGCTGTTCCCAACGCATCAGATTGAGAAATTCACGCCGTGTTTTTGGCCCGTAGGTTTGAAAATGGGGTTGCGGGTTGTTGGCATAGTTGGCCCGTGAGCGGGCAATGTTATCGCGCTGTAGCTGTGCACTGATCTTGGGCGTATCGACCTTGTAGGGCACCGTGGCGTTGAGGCCGAACACTTTACGCTTTAACTCGGCGGTGAGTGCCGGATAACCATGTTGTTGCTGAAATGCCTCGCTGATCTGAAAGGCGCGGAAGGCCTGTATCTGATCCTGTGGCGACCCATACCAGATGCTGTCGGTGCCCCACAGTACATTGTCATGACCGACGTATTTAAGCAGCTTACCGAGCAAATGAGCGGCCTGCTCCGGGTGACGCATCACGAACCGCCAGGTTGAGCCCAGCTCGGCATACACGTTGCTGTTCGGTGCGATGCCGTTTTCCAGCAGAGAGGTGACCAGTGAATCGACGCCGGCTTTGTTGGCATCCGGGGCGTAGGCGGTCTCGGTGACCTGGGGATCGAAACCGCTGTGGTAGATGATGAAGTTGACGTCGGGAAAGCGTTTTGCCACACGACCGATATCCGTACACAGGCTGTGCTCATAGGACTGCGCCCCAAACGGGATCCCCTTGTGGATGCAGATGTTGTTGACCCCCAGGCGGCGGGCATTTTCGATAAAGGCCAGACCGACGTCATCGTCCAGGTAGAACCCCTGACCGCTCGGTCCCCACTGGGTGTAGGTTTTCCACGCGCTGACCTTCCAGCGTTCTGCCAGTTCATCCATGCCCTGCAAATCACCATCCTGATTGGGGTTAACTCGCCCGTGCAACAATAAGCGATGATCGCCGTCCAGTGATTCAACGATCTGGCGGGTGGCATCGGCTTCTTCGATGGTCAGCGGTTCTGACTCGCGACGGGACGGCACAAACGACAACACCATCATCTGGGTGTCGCTGTCCATAAACACATCTTTCAGAAATTGCTCCGGCCCCAGGCATTGCAGATAACTGCGCTCGCCCGGCGCGTCGGCCAGTCCACAGGCCGCATTGGGCAGGCCGGAAAAGGGTCTGGCGCCATCGGGTACGCTGTTCAGCCAGCGACCGTTGGGGTCGACGAAATGGCCCTGAATGTCAAAGATAAACTCGTCCCCCTGCAGGGTCTGATCGGCAAGCCCGGTCTCCACGCCACTGTCTGACGCCAGCGCATAGAAACCGCCGGTCAGGCCATGGGCGGCGTTGACCTGATTGGCACACAACAGGGTAGCCGCCGCAGCACTGCTGGTGAGCAAAAACTGTCGCCGTGACAGCCCCAGGTGGCGCGCATTGGTATCGAGGGTGTCCTGTGCCAGCGCGTTGATCTGTTGTTCACGCTGGCTGAGGGTAGGTGGAACGAATTCGCCGTTGGAGGTGCTATCAAACTTAATCGGCAGTACGGGAGCGTCGGCCATGTAACCAATCCTGTGGTAGTCGGGGTGCTACAAGTGTAGACCAGTACGACCTGCGTGGGTGGAATTGCGACCAAGTCTGCCAACGTCGCGATTATTGATACTACTACAAAGTAGTTGTAATCGGTTCTTTATTTGTACTAAATTGTAGTTGAAATGAGGTGGAGTGGACATGGACACACAACAGCGCCCGTTGGGTGAATTTGAGCAGACCGTATTGCTAAGCATTCTGCGGGTTGGCAATCGCAGCTATGGCGTGGAGATACGCCAGACCCTGTTAGCGCAGATACATCGGGATGTGGCCATCGGTGCCCTGTACACCACCCTGGCGCGTCTGGAAGACAAGGGGCTGGTGACAAGTCAGATGGGTGAAGCCACTGCGCAGCGCGGCGGCAGGGCGAAGAAGTACTATTCGGTCACCGCTCAGGGCCAGTCGGCATTAAAGGCCAGCCTGCGTAATCTGCGCACCCTGGCGGAAGGGCTCGATATGTTGCGAGGGGCCCCGGGACATGGCTGATCACAAACTTCAACACGTACGGCAGCTTCCACGTATCTACCAGGTGATACTGGACTGGTCGTTGCCCGATGCGCTTAACGATGCAATCAGCGGCGATGTTACCGAAGCGTATCAACAACAGCACCAGACCCATCCGGCGACGGCCAATGTCTGGCTTTTACAGCAGGTGCTGGATATTGCACTGCGGTTTGCACTGAAAACCCAACGAGGAGTGATGATGTTTGTTATCTCGGTTGCCGTGATTGTCGCGGTGGTGTTGATGAGTTTATGGCTCAGCGGCGGTCTGAGCATGTTCATTAACCTGCCCAGTTTATTGATCGTATTACCTCCGGCAATTCTGATCGCCTGGTGTTCGGTACCCGCCGGCACTCCCCGCAACGCGCTGGCTCAACTGCTCAATGGCCAGATCGTTGCAGATCAATCAGCCATGTTGGCCAGGGCGCGCTTTTTTCAGGTGCTGGGCAATGCCGGGCTGTTGATGGGCTTTTTCGGGGTCGTCACCGGTGCCATTGCGATCGCGTCTAATGTCGAGCCTGAGGTGTTTCGTGAGGTGATTGGCCCGGCGACGGCGGTGTGTCTGTTGACCCTGCAATACGCGCTGGTGCTCAAAACGATCTGTTATCTGGCGGAAGTGCGGCTCAAGGCGCACCTATAGGCATAAAAAAAGCCGCCCTCAGGCGGCTTTTTGTGACCGTGCGAAATGTGCGTTAGCTGGCCCGTTCAACCGAAATGTGTGCCAGCCCAATCAGTGCTTGTTTGTAGTCTGATTCCGGCAGGGGGGCCAGCGCATCAATGGCTTGCTGGGCGGCCTGCAAGGCCTTTTGCTTGGTGTACTCCAGCGCACCGGTGCTGTGCATGGCAGCAAGGATCGCATCGAGGTGATCCATGCCGTTGTTGTGCTCGATGGCATCACGGATCAATGCGGCCTGTTCGGGCGTGCCGTGCCACATGGCATACAGCAGCGGCAATGTTGGTTTACCTTCGGCTAGATCGTCACCCACGTTCTTGCCCATCTCGTCGGCATCGGCGGCGTAATCGAGAATGTCGTCAACCAGCTGGAATGCCGTACCCAGGTATTTGCCGTAGTCTTGCATGGCCTGCTCAATCGCCGGAGTCTGATCGGACAAAACCGCTGCCAGTTGGGTTGCTGCTTCGAACAGTCGAGCGGTCTTACTGTAGATCACGTCCATGTACCGGGCTTCGGTGGTGTCGGGGTCGTTGCAGTTCATCAACTGCATCACTTCCCCTTCGGCAATCACGTTGGTGGCATCCGACAGGATCGCCATGACACGCATGCGATCCAGACTGACCATCATCTGAAAGGATCGGGTATATAAAAAGTCACCTACCAATACGCTGGCCTGGTTACCAAAGACGGCGTTGGCCGTTTCCCGGCCCCGGCGCATGGTGGATTCGTCGACCACGTCGTCATGCAACAGGGTGGCGGTATGAATAAACTCAATGATCGCGGCCAGGGTGTGATGTTGATCTGACTGGATCCCAACCGCACGGGCGGCGAGCACGGTGAGCAGCGGGCGCAAACGCTTACCGCCACTGTTGACGATGTAGAAACCGAGTTGATTGATCAGTGCCACGTCGGAGGCGACCTGTTGCTGGATCAACTGGTTGACGCTTTGCATGTCGGCGTCGGCTAGCTGGCGGATCTGTTCGAGTTGCATACTGCCTGGCTCACTCAACATCACGGTTGCTGTATGAATGGCACGGATTTTTACAGAAATTGACCACGGTATCCAGTCACCCTGACGAGAAAATCCTTACCCTGGCCGACGGCGCTGGAATTTTAACCAAAAAAATCAAATTTTGGGCTTGCGGCAATAGGGCACTTGCCGTACAATTCGCGCCCTGTTTTTGAATTGTAGCGTCATAGTACGCAGAGCGGAGTTTAGTATGTACGCGGTTTTCCAAAGTGGTGGTAAACAACACCGTGTGGCCGAAGGCCAAACCGTTCGTCTGGAGAAGATCGAAGTTGCCCCTGGCGACACTGTTGAATTCGATAACATCTTGATGGTTAGCAACGGTGACGATATCAAGATTGGTACCCCTTATGTGAATGGCGGCAAGGTAACTGCTGAAGTAGTTACTCACGGTCGTGGCGATAAAGTGAATATCGTCAAGTTCCGTCGTCGTAAGCATTCTCGTAAGCAAATGGGTCACCGTCAGTGGTTCACTGAAGTGAAGATCACTGGTATTAAAGCTTAAGTAGGAGTACGAACAGATGGCACATAAAAAGGCGGGTGGTAGTACTCGCAACGGTCGTGACTCAGAAAGCAAACGCTTGGGTGTAAAGCGTTTCGGTGGTGAGTCTGTATTAGCGGGCAACATCATTGTTCGTCAACGTGGCACTAAGTTCCACGCCGGCGACAACATGGGTGTAGGTAAAGACCACACTTTGTTCGCCCTGACTGACGGTAAAGTACAGTTCGAGACCAAAGGTCCTAAGAACCGTAAATTCGTCAGCATCGTTGCTGAATAAGCAGTCGATCTAATCGATGTGAAAAGCCCCGCATCCGCGGGGCTTTTTGTTGCCAGTAACCATGGCTGGCAAGCAGACCCCAGCAGTCTGTGCTTTAATGGTATT
Source organism: Fluctibacter halophilus (assembly GCF_020687825.1). GTDB lineage: Bacteria > Pseudomonadota > Gammaproteobacteria > Enterobacterales > Alteromonadaceae > Fluctibacter > Fluctibacter halophilus. The sequence goes on along the minus strand of NZ_JAJEWP010000006.1, from coordinate 244,916 downwards.
TTGATCCAATCAGGTATTTCGAGGTTGAGGTAACAGATGAAGTTCGTAGATGAAGCTGACATTCGTGTCGAAGCCGGTGACGGCGGCAACGGTGTGGTTGGCTTTCGCCGTGAAAAATACGTTCCTAAGGGCGGCCCTGACGGCGGTGACGGCGGGGACGGCGGTAGTGTTTATCTGGTGGCCGATGAAAACCTTAATACCCTGATCGATTTCCGTTTCGAGCGTTTTCACCGTGCCGAACGTGGCCAGAATGGTCAGGGCGGTAATTGTACCGGTAAGGGTGGCAAGGATCTGGAAGTCAAAGTACCGATCGGCACCCGTGCCACCGATACTGACACCGGCGAAGTGTTGGGTGATCTGGTCCGAAACGGCCAGCGCCTTAAGGTTGCGCAGGGTGGTTTTCATGGCCTGGGCAATGCGCGCTTTAAAAGCAGTGTTAACCGTGTACCACGGCAGAAGACCAACGGCACGCCGGGTGAGATCCGAAACCTTAAGCTGGAACTGATGTTGCTGGCGGACGTGGGATTGTTGGGCTTGCCCAATGCTGGTAAGTCGACCTTTATCCGCAGTGTGTCCGCGGCCAAGCCGAAGGTGGCTGATTATCCGTTTACCACCCTGGTGCCAAACCTTGGCGTGGTGCGTCTCGATTCTCAGCAAAGCTTTGTGATCGCTGACATTCCCGGTTTGATCGAAGGCGCCGCCGATGGTGCAGGTCTTGGGATCCAGTTCCTCAAACACCTGGAACGCTGCCGTATTCTGTTGCACATGATCGATCTGATGCCGGCGGATCAATCCGATCCGGTCGACAATGCCAAAGCGATCATTGCGGAGCTGGAAAAGTACAGTCCGAAACTGGCTGCCAAGCCACGTTGGCTGGTGTTTAACAAGATTGATTTGCTGCTTGAAGAAGAAGCTGAAGAATTGTGTCAGCGCATTCGTGACGAATTGAACTGGGACGGCGAGTATTTCACCATCAGTGCGTTCCAGAAGCAGAACACCGATGAGCTGTGCCGTAAGATCATGGACTTCATTGCGACCTTGCCCAACGAGTTGGAGCAGGCCGACGACGAACCCGAAGACGTGGAGTTCAAGTGGGACAGTTATCACAAGAAAGCCATTGCCGATGCAATGGATGGCGTCGATGACGATGATGATGATTGGGATGATGACGACTACGACGTCGAAGTCATTTACACAAACGAATAACGAAAAGCCGGTTTTACCGGCTTTTTTTATGCTGATTGCCCCGCGATGCTTGCGTTGTGAGGCCGCTTTGATTAGCGTTGCAGGCCACGAACGACTTACGGTGCAGTAATCTCCGATGAAACTCTCAATGATCGCAGCCATGGCTCGTGGACGAGTGATTGGTAAAGACAATGACATGCCCTGGCACATGCCGGCAGATCTGGCCCATTTTAAACGTGTTACCCTGGGAAAGCCTGTGCTGATGGGGCGCAAGACCTACGAATCGATTGGCCGTGCGTTACCTGGCCGACGGAATGTGGTGATCAGTCGCGATAGCAGCTACACCCTGGCCGATGCCGAAGTGGTAAATGACATCGATACCGCCCTGACATTGGTCGCTAATGAAGACGAAGTCATGATCATTGGTGGTGGTGCAATCTATGCCGCGCTGCTACCCCGGGCGGACAGACTGTACCTGACCCACATTGCCCTTGATGTGGACGGTGATACCCACTTCCCAGACTATCAGGCTGTGGCGACATGGGCCTGTGTCGAGCAGGAACACCACGAGGCGGATGACAAAAACCCTTACGCCTACCGCTTTGAAACCCTTGAGCGTCAGCGTTAAGGGGTTAAAGGCTGGGTGGTGCCGGTGAGATGGTTAGGCAACAGATAACGTTCCCGCTCATGGGGCGCAATTTGAAAAGATGGATTGTCCAGCATCAGCAGTTGCCGTCCCGACAGGTTCGCCCGTAACAGATCTTCACCGTGCCAGTGGTGAAAGGCTTTTTCAAACGCGCCGGAGGCGATGATCCGCTCAAATCCCTGCTGCAACGCGTCAGCCAGTTCCTCATCATCCTTGCGGACGTAGAAAAACAAGGCGTATGGGTAGTACAACGCCACGCTATCGTTGACCGTGAAGCGTTGGTTACCTGGCGCATTCAATTCCAGCCAGACTTCAGACACTGCGCGGGGAAAGGCATCGAAGCGCTGGGCAGCCAGCATTGAAAACAATCCCTGATAAGTGGTGGCGGTGATCACCGTAAGGCCGTTGTGGCGCAGAATGTGTGTGTCTGGCCATCCGGCACCCTGACCGAAGCGCAGGTTAGTCAAATCGAACGCCTTGCCGGTTGCCAGCGCAGAGCCACGGTTCACCATCAGTAATCGGTAGCCCAACAGACCTTTGGTCAGTGGATAGCGAATGGCCCTAAAACGTTGCAGGCGAGTGTCATCCACACCGCTCCACATTACATCGAGTTGTTGCTTTTCCAGCAAGCGCAATGCCCTGTCCTGGGTGTGGGTAAAATAAACCGCTTGCGGTTTAAACCCTTGCTGTTGAGTCAATAACAGTGACAGCAGTTCTTCGGGGTACTGACTGCGCTTGTCTTCCAGGTTGGACGGCACCGGGTAGTAGACCGTGCGCAGCCCATTGTCAGCATAAGCAGCACTGCCAACGACGACAAACACCATCAATAACAACCATCGTACCACTGGACAACACCCTGACATGGATATGTAGTGACTGTAGCCCAGGTTGAGGGTCTGTGTACAGTCATCGCCATCCACAAGGTAGCCTGCAAAGGGAGGGCAGGTGAACTACACTGAGACCTCATCTAATCATCAAGGAGGTCTACATGGCACGCGTTACATTACAAGGGAACCCGGTGGATACCGAAGGGGCATTGCCTGCGGTGGGTAGCAAGGCACCGGAATTCACATTGGTAAAGGGGGATTTAAGCGAGCTGACAATGGAGGATTTGTCCGGACGGCATATCATACTGAACATCTTCCCATCGGTGGATACGGGGACCTGTGCTGCCTCTGTGCGCGCTTTTAATCAGAAGGCTGCCGGTCTGGAAAACACCACCGTTGTGTGTGTGTCGGCAGATTTGCCGTTTGCCGCAGCGCGGTTTTGTGGTGCCGAGGGCATTGACAATGTGCTGACCGGCTCCACCTTTCGCAGCAGTTTTGGTAAAGATTACGGGGTGACGTTTACCACCGGGCCACTGAAAGGTTTGTTGTCACGGTCGGTGGTGGTGATCGATCGTCAGGGCGTGGTGCTGTACAACGAGCAGGTTGCTGAAACCGCTGACGAGCCCGATTATGACCAGGCGTTGGCTGCACTCGATAAGGACTAGCGCGGTTACATCAGACACAAAAAAAGCCTCGTTCGAGGCTTTTTTATTGTTCAGGAGATTTACAGGGCCTGATTAAACAAGGCTTCCAGATTGAGTCCCTGATGGCCAAGCATGTCGCGCAGGCGACGCAGTGCTTCGACCTGGATTTGGCGCACCCGCTCACGGGTGAGGCCAATTTCGGCACCAACATCTTCCAGCGTCGACGGTTCGTAGCCCATCAGACCAAACCGGCGTGCCAGTACTTCCCGCTGTTTCGGGTTCAGTTCCTGCAGCCAGCGTACAATACTGGACTTAATGTCTTTATCTTGCAGTTCTTCTTCGGGGCCATGGCCTTTTTCGTCGGCGATGATGTCCAGCAATGCTTTGTCGTTATCGCTACCGATGGGGGTATCTACCGAGGTGATACGCTCGTTAAGGCGCAACATCTTGCTGACATCCTCGACCGGCTTATCTAAAGCACTGGCAATTTCTTCGGCGGTTGGCTCATGATCTAGCTTCTGCGCCAGTTCCCGCGCGGCGCGCAAGTACACATTCAGCTCTTTGACCACATGGATCGGCAAGCGTATGGTGCGCGTCTGGTTCATGATCGCCCGTTCGATGGTTTGGCGGATCCACCAGGTGGCGTAGGTTGAGAAGCGGAATCCTCGTTCCGGATCAAACTTTTCCACCGCCCGGATCAAGCCAAGGTTACCTTCTTCAATCAGGTCAAGTAATGCCAGTCCACGGTTGTTGTAGCGTCGGGCAATCTTAACCACCAGTCGGAGGTTACTGACAATCATGCGTTTACGTGAGGCTTCACAGCCTTTCAGCGCCCGGCGGGCAAAGTAGACTTCTTCTTCGGCGGATAATAACGGCGAGTAACCGATTTCACCGAGATAGAGTTGAGTAGCGTCGAGGTTTTTCTGGATTTCTTCCTGACCGGCCAGAATTTCTTCCATAGGGTCAGTATCATCGGCTTCGATCTCTTCGAGTTCTTTGTCGATGTCTTTGTTAAGGTCTTTGGCGGCAGCTTTTTCTACCACTACGGCTTTGGTATCACCCATGACCACATCTCCTGCAAGGTTTTCAGTGTTTTATCTTTAAAACTCCCCTTTACTTATAATTATTATTTATTGTTATTGGCGTGGCAGGTAACGCAAAGGGTCAACAGACTTGCCCTTATACCTTACTTCAAAATGAAGCTTAACCGACTCGGTCCCGCTCCTGCCCATGGAGGCAATCACTTGCCCCGCTTTAACCCATTGCTGTTCGGAAACCTTGATGTCCTTATTGTGCGCATAGGCACTTAAAAAGGTTTCACTGTGTTTAATGATGACCAGGTTACCGTAACCCCGTAACGCATTACCGGTGTACACCACCTTGCCATCTGCAGCAGCGACGATTGGATCGCCTGATTTACCGCTGATATCTATGCCTTTGTTGCCTTGCTCCTGTAACGAAAAACGGTTCAGAAGCGCGCCATTCGCAGGCCATTGCCAGCGCGAAACCCGTGATGGAAAATCACTTGCGGCGTTTGAATCAGCCGTGGTTTTTGTGCTGCTTTTTTCATCACCATACGCCTGCTTCTGAGGGCGGTCAACTGCCTGATTTGCATTTATTTTTGAGGTCTGACCAGTGTTTTTCGCAGTGGCAGAGGGCGCCGCATTGGCGTTTTTTCGTACCGTTAATTGTTGCCCAGGGTAGATGTGATAAGGCTTTGGGATGTTATTCCAGCGGGCCAGATCGCGGTAGTCATTTCCGGTTTGCCAGGCGATGGCAAACAATGTGTCGCCTTTTTTGACCTGATAGGTTTTCTGTGTCCAGCTATCGGCCTCAAAGTCGCGGTAGTCTTTGCCCTGATAGAGTTCAATCACCGGTGCCGGGGTCGTGCGCTGGGCACAGCCACCGATGACAATGATGCTCAGTGCCGTGGTGGTTGCGATGGTCCAGTGCGCTATCCTGCTCATCTGGCTCAACCTTGCGGGTCAACGCCCTGTTTACGTCCCCAGTGATCCATCCAGGCGACGATCAGTGCACCCAGGACCATCATGGCCAATACAATCCACAACTCGTCCGGGCGACCCGTCAAGACCGAATACTGGGCCGGGAATACGTTTTCCTGCACCACCGGAACCTGTTCGCCGTGACGGTTTAACATCGTTTCCAGGGTGTGTTTCCACGGCCATACTTTGTTCAATGAGCCGAGCAGGAAACCACACATCAACGCCAGGGTCATGTTCTTGAAGCGGTCGAACATCCAACTGAGTAAATGGGAAAAGCTCAGCAGACCAATGACGCAGCCACTGGCGAAAATGGCCAGCGTAACGATTTGAAATTCTTTGATGGCACTTAGCATGGCGGTATACATGCCCATCAGCAACAGCATGAAACTGCCGGAAATACCCGGCAGGATCATGGCACACACGGCAATCATGCCAGCCACAAAAACCGTCAGCGGTGTTGCCACGAGCTGGCCGGGGGTTAACGTGGTAATGGCATAGGCCGCTGCGGTGCCGACCACAAACGCCACGATTGAACGCAGGTGCCATTGTTGCACATGTCGCGCCACCGAAAACACCGTTGCCAGGACCAGGCCGAAGAAGAAGCCCCACAGACGTTCGGGTACGGTGTCCATCCAGTGCAGCACCGCATTGGCAATGGTCAACAGGCTCAGCAGTACACCACCAAACAGGGCCAGCAGGAAGCTGCCGTGAACCTGTTGCCAGGCCGGCTTGATGCCTTGCTTGAACAGCAGCATCAGGGTATGTGGACCAAACTGCCGGAGGGCATGGATCAGTTCTTCGTACACCCCGGTCATCAGGGCAATCGTGCCGCCGGAAACGCCGGGTACTGCATCGGCAGCACCCATCATCATGCCCTTGAGGCTGATAGGCAGGTAGTCTTTCCATTGCCTGGCCGGCGCTTTATGAAGATTGTCCATGCTGGGTTCCTGTTGTGATCAGATGATATCGCCGGCGATCAGGGGGACAAATCGCACCGATTCGACGACTTCTGTGTCGAAACCCTCGTCGGTACGGTGAATACATTGCAGATGTTGCTCGGCACTGCCTACCGGGATCACTAATTTACCCTGTTCTGTGAGCTGCTCGATCAGCGCCGTGGGCAGGTGACTGGCGGCCGCGGTGACGATAATGCCGTCGAAGGGTCCCTTGCTCGGCCAGCCCTGCCAGCCATCGCCGTGCTTCATGGAAACATTGTGCAGATCAAGCTGGTTCATGCGGCGTTTTGCCTGGAATTGCAGTGATTTAATCCGTTCAACCGAATACACATGCGAGAACACCTGGGCCAGGATCGCAGTCTGATAACCCGAACCGGTGCCGATTTCCAACACTGTGCTTTGGGGCGACAGGCTGGTCAGCAACAGCTCGGTCATTCTGGCCACGATGTAGGGCTGCGAAATGGTCTGGCCCTGACCAATCGGCAACGCGGTATTCTGGTATGCCTTGTGACGCAATGCGTCGGGCAGAAAGAGCTCACGGGGTGTAGCTGCAATGGCGGACAGCACCCGGGGATCGCTGATCCCCTCTTGTTGTAATAAGCGGGCGAGGGTGTCGCCCTTGCGGGATGATTGGATCATAGTTACAGCATTCCGTCAGTCTTTATGGTTCCGTTGTCTGACTGTGTTTCAGTCATTGTTATGTTTTTTTTCCAGCCAGCTTTGCATCTCATCCAGGCTCTGATAGGCCGTCATGTCGACGCTCAGGGGGGTGACTGAACAATAGCCCCGGGATATGGCATAAAAGTCGGTGCCGGGTCCGGCATCCTGCTCGCTGCCCACTGGCCCGTACCAATAAATATCACGCCCATAAGGGTCGGTGTCTTTCACCATCGATTCTGCACGGTGACGACGTCCCTGGCGAGTCACTTCGATACCGGCCAGTTCTTCATAGGGGACATCGGGCACGTTGATATTGAGGATCTGGTCGGGCGCCAACGGGTGATTTTCGAGCCGTTCAAGGATATCCAGCACGACCTTGGCCGCGGTATCAAAATGGCCGCCTTTGTAGTTGGTTAACGACACGGCGATGGCCGGCAGGCCCATATAGCGCCCTTCTGTTGCTGCCGCCACAGTACCTGAATAAATCACGTCATCACCGAGATTGGCGCCATGATTAATCCCCGATACCACCAATTGGGGTTCTTCCTGCATAAACCGGTTGAGCCCCAGGTGCACGCAATCGGACGGGGTTCCGTTGACCGCATAAAAGCCGTTTTTCATTTTCTGGATCCGCAGCGGCTGATGAAGTGACAGCGCATTGCTGGCGCCGCTACAGTTTCTGTCCGGTGCGATCACCGTGGTATCGTGACGCTGGCTGAGGTGTTGATGCAGAACGGCCAAACCTTCAGCAAACACGCCATCATCGTTACTCAGCAATAGCTTCATGTTTGTCCTCCTGTTTGGTGAGTTGGCAGACCTCCCGGATCACTGCGGTGGCAAAACAGCCACTGGGCAACGAAAAGGTGATACTGAGGGTCTTGTCATCGGGCCAATGCCACTGCAATTCTTTAGGGTAGAGCATCAATGTGCGCCGCTCCTGATCCAGCCCGAGCGAGGCCAGAAACGCGCACACCGGCTGGTGATCAGCCAAGGCTGCCTGTTCCAGGGCCAGGGCGCCGTGCTGGCTGGCCAACGGGCCTTTCCCCCACAGTGGTGCAGACAGTAAAATATCACGTTGTTCGAGACGTTGCAGTATTTGTGCATCCACACCTTGCGCAACGAAAAAACTGTTACTGCCAGCCAGTAAAAACACATCACCGGCCAGTGGCGCGGGTTGATCTTGGCGGGCAAGACGACAGCTTACGACCTGGTTAAACAACCAACTGCGCAAAGCCGAGATGGCCAGGTTGCGTTTGTTGCGATTGCGAATGGCTTCACCGGCGATCAGTCGCTCGCCCAGGTTAAGGTTACCGCCGTTGGCGTGGTGACGACTATCGCCAAACCGTTGCTGACCATAGTAATTGGGCACACCACTGTCGGCGATGGCGCGCAAACGGTGCTCCACGGCTGTCCTGTCATCGATGTCTCTGACCTGCAGGGTGAATTGATTGCCTTTGAGAACGCCGGTGCGCAACTTTTTGTTGTGTCGATGTTGGCTCAGAACGCGAAATCCCGGCACGTTCAAACCACTGAGGTCCGGCATCTCCTGACCGGGCATGTGCAAACCAAACCATTGGCGGGTAAGGGCATGCTTGTCCTTACGTCCGGCGTAAGTCACTGCCCGCAGCGGCAGGTTCAGGTAGGCTGCAAGCTGCTCTGCCACATAGGCTGTGTTGAGACCGCGTTTCTCGGTCCATAAAAACACATGCTCGCCTTCCCCGCTGGGACTGAACCCGAGGATTTCTTCGACCTGAAAATCTTCCGGCGCTGCTTTAAGGGTACCGGTGGCAGAAGGGCATCCGTGCAGGTAATGCCAATGCTCTGTGCTCAGTGTCACGGTCATTTGTCAGCCACCAGTAACACCACAGCATGGCAGGCGATGCCTTCCTTGCGCCCGGTGTAACCAAGCTTTTCAGTGGTCGTGGCCTTAACGTTGACCTGCGAGACATCCACACCTACATCCGTCGCAATGTGTTGGCACATCGCGTCGATATGAGGTGCCATTTTAGGGGCCTGGGCTACGATGGTCAGATCCAGATTGCCCACCTGGTAACCTCTTTGGTGAACTTGCGAGATAACCTGACGCAGTAAGTCGCGACTGTCGGCACCGGCAAAGGCCGGATCGGTATCCGGGAAATGCCGCCCGATGTCACCCAGGCCCATTGCGCCAAGCAGCGCATCACACAAGGCGTGCAGTGCGACATCGCCATCCGAGTGGGCCAGCAGCCCCTGAGAGTAAGGGATGGTGACGCCGCCAATGACGATAGGGCCTTCACCACCAAATTTGTGTACGTCGAAGCCGTGACCGATCCGCATCAGGTTGTCCTCCTGGATAAATAGTATTCTGCCAACGCCAGATCATCTGGTCGTGTGATCTTGAGGTTCTGTTCGCTGCCTTCGACCAGTTGCACCGGATATCCCGCGGCTTCCATGGCTGAGGCTTCATCGGTGATGGGTAATCCTTTCGCCATTCCCTGCTCCAAGGCCTGACGCAGTTGGCCTGCGGGGAAAAACTGCGGTGTCTGCGCATGCCACAGGTGTTCCCGAGGCGCGGTATGATCAACCCTGTCCGGAAACTGCTCGCTGGCGCGCTTCATGGTATCGCGCACCGGCGTGGCCAGTATACCGCCGCCGTTATGTTGATCGGCCAGCGCCAGCAGGGCATCAATATCGTCGTGACGCACACAGGGGCGGGCCGCATCATGTACCAGTACCCAATCCTGATCGGCAATCAGTTGCAGCCCTGCAAGGACCGAGTCGGCGCGCTCTTTGCCGCCGTCGACACGCTTGATGTCGGGATGATCGGCGATGTCCAGTGCATCAAAATACGGGTCTTGTGGGTCAATCGCCACCACCACATAGCGAATGCGGGGATGGGCCAGCAACAGGAGCAAGGTATGTTCCAGAACGGTTTTACCGTGAATGAGAAGGTACTGCTTGGGGCGGTCTGCGCCCATGCGCTTGCCAACCCCTGCGGCGGGTACCACGACAGGGAAATCAGACGTGATGGTCATCGGTTTGGTTATTGGTCGTTGGGTAAAATTCGGTAAAAGGTTTCACCCGTTTTGATCAGTCCCAACTCGTTGCGCGCACGCTCTTCCATGGCTTCCAGGCCAATTTTCAGATCGTTAATGTCCGCTTTCAACAAGTCATTGCGTTGGGTCAGGTTGGCGTTTTGTGCGCGTTGCGCCGCCACTTCCTCTTGCATGGCCAGATAATCGGGGAACGAATGTTTGCCGAACCAAAGACGGTACTGCAGCATCACCAGCAAGGTGAGCAACACGACGGTTATCCAGCGCATGTCGTACGTCTCTGATTGTGACTCATAAGCGCATTATGCCGAGCTTTGCAGTGCAATGCCAGCCTGCCTTTGACCCACTCAGGGATCATCTTTACCTAGCAGGTTTTTGAGCTTGTCTTTGAGTTTGTCTTTCTGCTTGTCAAGCGCGCCATCCAGCTGAGTTTCGAGCAATTTATCCACTTGTTGCTGCATCTGATCACCGTTGCTCAGCCATTGCTGCCATTGGCCCAGGCCGCTCTCGGTGGCACCGCTTTGCGCATTGGCGTCATTCAACAAGCCCGATTGCCATTGGTTCAGTTTCTGTTCTACCTCAGGTGACAGAGAGCTGACCATGGCACTGGCCAGCTGACGGCCCAGATCCGAACTGAATGCCACATCGGGGGTGCGGTAGTCGCCACTGAGGTTCAAACCGACGTTCAGTGATGTTAACTGCTGCAGTGCATCGGCGATTACCCGCAGTTTTTGATTATCCGTGTCGGCACGCATACTCAGCCGTGGCAGATTGAAGCGGCCGTTCCCGTCCAGTTGGTTGCCACTGATCGACAGTTTGCCGCTGGCGTTGAGTAAGCCGTCTTTAAGGGCGGTGGTCAGGCGCGGACTGTTCAGCAATTCGGCGGCAGGCAACAATAGCCCTTTGATATCCCATTGCTGCTGGCCGTTGAGGCCGGTTTCGGAGAAGGCGAAGTCGCCTTTCAGATCGATGCCCTGCCAGCGAGGCGATGTGGATGCCGTGGCCGAAAAGCGGGTCGGCTTGCCGATCAGATCATGTTGGTAGGTGATGTCCTGCCACACCGTACTGAGGGTCTGGTCGAGCAGGATCACGGACACGCTGGCATCCTTGATCCAAACGTCCGGAATTTTGCTGGCATCATCAAAGGTGATCCAGCGTCCTTCAGCGCGACTTGCCGCTTCCTGTTGCTGTTCAGAGCTGTTCAGCATCGGCGCCAGGGTGTCTGTGGCGGCTAAAAGGTAAGAAACGGTCTGCGCGGCTTTGTCCCCAAACAGGTGACGGGTCAGGTCGGTGATGGCCCCGGCATCACCGCCAGCCAGGGCTTTGGCTTGGGCATAGTCTTTGCCAGGGGCGGCTTTGAGTGCGGCCAGTTTGGGACTGATCGCTTCGCGCGCCTGAGCAACCGTTTGCTTGAAGTCGTTGATGGCCTGTTGGTCTTTTTTGAGTGCCTTTTTAATGTCATCCAATTGCTGCTTGGCAGCCAAAATGGCTTCAGGGCTTTTTGTATCTGCTTGCTTCAGTGCATCGATTTTTTGTTTGTAGTCATCGATGCGGCTTTTATCCGGCAGGTTTTCATACGCTGCTTTAACCTGCGTCTGCTGTTGCTGATAAGCCTGCTTCAGGGCATCTGCGGCTTGCGGGGTTTGCAGCGGCAACGCCGCCAGCAAACTGTCGATGTCTTTTGGCGCGCCCTCGGGTAGCGCAAACGTTGATACCGTGTCTTGTTGCTCAACAGGACGGTATACGGCGCCGGTGGATTGACGGGGTGTCGACAAGGCCAGACCGTCAATGGTGAGTTGGTCGACTTCCAGTTTTTGCATCAGCAGCGACCAGGGGTTGAGGGTGGCACTGATACGTTGAGCTTCAAGCTGATTGGTGTCGGGGTTAGCCGGATCGGTCATTGCCAGACTGTACACGCTGACACCGAAAGGTTGCCACTGATGTTCGACCCGCTCTACGTTCACTTCCGCACCCTGAACGTCTTCCAGTGCCCACACCAGCGCCAGCCGTAACCCGGTATCCAGAAACAGTGCCACCAGCACTGCGAGGGTTGCGATAAAGACCCCGAAACCGACCAATCCCTGCCAACGGAAAATGCTGTTCATGATTCGCCCCTCATCGTTTGGAACAGTTTGAAAGCGCGACTGGTTTTCAGCCATTGCACCAGGAAAAAGCGATCCGCCCAGCGTTGCATGTGTTGACGGTAGCGGACAATAAACACCTTGCTGATCACTGCGATGGGCAAAAACAGGACCAGGCCCAGCACCAGACTGCCGAGGGTCAGTGTATGGTTAAACTGACTGAGCCGGCCAATGCCGGTGGCATACAGAGCTTCCCAGAGTCCTTGCAATGCCGGCGCCGCCAATAACCCTTCACCGAGTGCGACGGACACCGGATCGAGACCCACTGCCAGCAGCGAAAACAACGCCCAGCCGAGTAAAAACATCGACAGGTTGACGCGGGTAGCCAATACCACCAACAGCACCAACAGATTGTGTGGTCGCCACAGGGGCGTCAACCCCAACAGCATGCCCAGGGCGAAACCCAGTGCCAGTTGCCAGGGACTGTTTGCCGAGTGTAATGCTTTTAGCAATCTGGCCAGCAATGCCATAACCGTTCTCCGTAATGGTGCGTGGTTGAAATACTCAGTTTGATGCCGGTTGCTCAGACACCGTCTGGTAAAGAATAAACATGCCTAGCCCCAGTAGCATCACGCCTGAGGTGTAATCCTGCCACTGACTGAAGCGCGGGTGTTGCGACAACCAGCGCCCCAGTGTACCTGACAGCATGACAACGGTGAGATCGCTGAGCAGGCCGATAATCGTGTAGGTAATGCCCAGTACGAATAACTGCAGCATCACCGCGCCCTGGTCGGGATCGACAAATTGTGGCAGGAATGCCAGAAAAAACAGGGCGGTTTTGGGGTTGGTCAATTCCACCACGATGCTTTGGCGAAAGATGGCTGGCCGGGTCATCCAACGTACGGTGGGCTTTTCCGGGTGATGCGCCTGACCATGGCGAAAATACTGCACACCGAGGTATATGAGATATCCGGCACCGGCCAGTTTCAGGACCAGGTATGCAAGTGGGGAATAGGTAAAAATCACCGCGATACCCAGTGCTGTGGCCAGTACGTAGGTCAGTGAACCCAAGGCCATACCTGATGCCGCCGCGGTGCCTGCCTGATAGCCCTGACTCAGACTGCGGGCCATGATGTACAGATTTGACGGGCCGGGCGATATGCACAATAGCGCTGCCGCCAGGGCGAAAGCCAACCAGGTGTCCAGTGCAGGCATAACGTCTCCTTGTTCATCATGGGCTTGTTACGATAGCAAGGTTGCCGTTGACGCGCTAGCCCGGTATGCGGGCGCCCAGGTGCTCAAACGCCTGTTCGGTGGAATCAACGATAACCATTTCCCAGCCATAGGGTTTGACTGTTTCCGCGTAACGTTTGGCCCGGATCCAGCCGGCATCGTCCAGAGGAACAATGGCACCGTGCAGGTGTTCGGTAAAATTGCACTCTACCCGGGTGATGGTTGATAGTTGCCGGATCTCTTCAAAGCCCATATTGACCGATGTTGCCTGGGAGTAGTCAAAGATAACACGGCGGTATTTGCGCAGAGACTCAAGGTAGTTGTCATCGGCTGAAAGCTGGATCAGATCCAGCGCATCGATGTGGCCGGAGAACCGCACCCACACGATATTTTCAACGATACAAAATGCTACATTCATGCATGGCCCACTGCCAAACGCCCAGGTTGATTCCCTAAGCCTAGTTCAGGGCCGTGTATTTTTGCAGCGTGGTGAATAAAAAGTTGGCGCTGGGTTGTCACCGCAAGATGACAACCCAGACCAGATCAGTCGTCTTCGTCGACCAATGTCATCAGCGAGGTGTTACCCCCTGACGCGGTGGTGTCGATGCTGATGGTTTTCTCGGTCAACAAACGCTGGATCAGGTTGTCCTGATACTCAGAGGTGATGACCGGAAGGATGGCACCGTCACGCTCTGCCAGGCGGTGAGCGATGTAAGCACGACGGTCACTGGCACTGTCAATGACCACACCGGCCAGTTGTGGGTGCGACAACAGGGCTTCCAGTTGAGACAACTTGGCAACTTGCAGAACGCCTTCCGGCGCGTGAGTCGCATTGAATTTGGCTTTGAACGCCAACGCTTCTTCGTAGAACAGATCTGACACCACGGCGATGACCGTATTGCCGGTCGCCAACGCGGTGACGATGGACAGAGTCCAGTACTCGAAGGTTACGTCTTTATCGGCAAAACACACCAGAATGCCACGCGGCTCGTAATAGAGCTTGTTGGACTCACCTGTTGGCCCCGGCAGGGTGATCGGCTTACGCAGGTGCTTTTCAATGTTGATCAGCTGCGAACGTGCAGTCGCCAGGGTGGCGTTCAAGTCGTCGGCCAGCTCTTCGACAATGTCGACCCGGGCAATATTGGCAAGCAACTGACGCACTGCCGAGACTCTGTCGTTGAGGGCTGTGAGTCGCCAGATTTTTTCCGCGCTGAATGCCTGATCCATCAGGGTATTTGCTACCTGTGTGGCGTCCCGGTTACTTTCCAGTGCCGGTTCCTGCTCTGGCACCTCAGATTCGCTTAACGGTTTCGGAGTGGCCTTTTCAATCATCAGACGGGCAAGATAGTTAGGGCCGCCGGCTTTGGGACCGGTACCTGAAAGTCCGCGTCCGCCGAACGGCTGGGAGCCCACAATGGCGCCAATCATGTTGCGGTTGATGTAAACGTTGCCGGCCCGCGACAACTGGGCCAGTTCAAACGCACGTTCGTCGATGCGGGAGTGGATCCCCATGGTCAGTCCATACCCTGTACTGTTAATGATATCGATGGTCTGCTCCAGTTCACCCGCTTTGAAGCGCACCACATGAATACACGGACCAAACACCTCTTTTTCCAGCACATCAATGCTGTCAATCTCGTACAGGTGTGGGGCGAAAAAGTGGCCGTCCAAATCCGGTGTCTGACAGGCGTGGATCAGTTTACCTTTCGACTGCATCGCCTCTTTGTGGGCATTCAGGTTGTTCAGCGCTTTTTGATCGATCACCGGACCGATGTCGGTGCTCAGCATGGCCGGATCACCAATATGCAGCTCTTTCATGGCACCTACCAGCATATCGATGACGGTGTCGGCAATGTCTTCCTGCAGGAACAATACCCGTAACGCGGAGCAGCGTTGTCCGGCACTCTGGAAGCCGGAGTTGATCACATCGTCGACCACTTGCTCGGGCAAAGCCGTGGAGTCCACGATCATGCAGTTCTGACCACCGGTCTCGGCAATCAGTGGTACTGGCTCACCACCTCGATTGGACAGCGCACGGGCGATCAGAGTACCGGTTTGGGTAGAGCCGGTGAACATCACCGCTTTGATCCGTTCATCCGGTAACAGTGTTTCGCCCACTGCAGGCCCTTCGCTGATGATCAGCTGCACCACGCCCTCAGGCATGCCGACCGATTCCATCAACTGTACGGCACGTTTTGCGATCAGACTGGTTTGCTCGGCAGGCTTGGCCAGCACGGTATTGCCGGTGACAACCGCCGCGGCAACCTGGCCGAGGAAAATCGCCAGCGGGAAGTTCCACGGACTGATACACAGCACCACGCCACGGGATTCGAGACGATCATCCTGGCACAGCTCTTCCGCCCTGGCGGCGTAATAGCGACAGAAATCAACCGCTTCGCGGACTTCGTCAATGCTGTCCTGAGCGACTTTACCGGCTTCCTTGACGCACAGCGCCATCAGCTCATCCATGTGGCGTTCAAGGATGTTGGCGGTATGGCGCAACAGGTCGGCACGCTCTGCAACCGGGGTCTGTGACCACTCGGCAAAGGTATTGTCGGCCAGTGTCAACTTGCTGAGCATTTCTTCCGCTGTGGTGTAGTGGTGGTAACCGACAATTTCATTCTGACGAGCGGGGTTGCGCACCGGGTGACATCCGCTGGGAACGTCTTCCTCGTTGAGCAGGTGGTCATTGAACCAGCGCTGCATGTTGTCACGCAATGGCGTGATGTGATTAATGTCGGTCAAATCGAGGCCACGGGAGTTGTCCCGTTCCTTGCCGTATAGCTCGATGGGCATCAGGATCTGTTCGTTGTATTTGTCGCCCATCCGTTGGGTTTTTTCGACCGGATCTTCGAGCAATGCTTCGACCGGTTTGGTGTCATCGACAATGGCGTTCACGAACGACGAGTTGGCGCCGTTTTCCAGCAAGCGGCGCACCAGGTAGGCCAGCAGGTCTTCATGGTATCCCACCGGTGCGTACACCCGGCACTGAATGCCTTCTTCGGTAACGATTTGGTTGTACAGGCTGTCACCCATGCCGTGCAGGCACTGGAACTCGAAGCCTTCTTTGTCATCCCCTGCCAGTTCAATAATGACCGACGCCGTGTAGGCGTTGTGGGTGGCGAACTGTGGATAAATGGTGTCGCGGTAATCCAGCAAACGGTTGGCACAGGCGTGGTAAGAAACGTCGGTCGACGACTTACGGGTAAACACCGGGAAGTGCTCCAGCCCGTCTTTCTGGGCGTTTTTGATTTCCGAGTCCCAATAGGCGCCTTTGACCAGCCGCACCATCATTTTTCGGCCGACTGATTCGGTCAGTTCGCGCAACCAGTCAATCACAAACAGGGCACGCTTTTGGTAGGCCTGTACGGCCAGGCCGAAGCCCTGCCAGCCATCCAGATCCGGATCACTGAAGACGGTTTCGATGATATCCAGGGAAATGTCCAGACGCTCTGACTCTTCGGCATCCACGGTCAGACCGATGTCGTGTTTTTTGGCCAGCAGGCACAGGGCTTTGAGTTTTTCCGGTAGCTCCGCCATGACCCGGTCACGGTGGGTAAACTCATAGCGAGGGTGAATCGCCGACAATTTAACCGAAATGCCAGGACTGCGGCGGGGACCACGGCCGGCAGCGGCCTTACCGATGGCTTCGATGGCGCGGGCGTAGCTGTCGAAGTAGCGGTCAGCATCCTTTTGGGTGCGGGCGCCCTCGCCGAGCATGTCATAGGAATACACATAGCCTTTGCGTTCTTTGTCCTCGGCTCGTTTCACGGCGGCTTCAATGGTTTCACCCATCACAAACTGCTGACCCATGACCTTCATGGCCACGTTCATGGCTTTACGGATCACCGGCTCGCCCACTTTACCGAGGGTTTTCTTCAAAAAGCCAAATTGCTCACGCTTTTTGGCATCGGCAAAGTTCACCATCGATCCGGTCAGCAGTAAGCCCCAGGAGGACGCGTTAACGAACAGGTGTTCACTGTTACCCAGGTGGCTACTCCATTTTCCTTTCGACAATTTGTCGCGGATCAGTTCGTCCTGGGTTTTCTTATCCGGTACCCGCAGCAAAGCTTCCGCCAGGCACATCAACACCACACCTTCGGCGGAGGACAACGAATATTCGTTCAACAGGGCTTCTACCAGGCCATTACCTTCCTGCTCTCGGCGGATCTGTAAGACCATCTTGCGGGCCCGTTCCCACGCTCGGCTGCGGGCGCGCATATTCACTTCTGCATCAGGCAGTATCTGATCCACGGCCATGTTCTCGTCAATCCGATAAAAGTTGCGGATTTTCTGACGGGTCAGGCTGGTGGTGGTGAGATTGCCGTTGAACAACATGTAAGACTCCAAAGACTGAATTGCCGTTGCTGTTTGCTTTCGGTACGCGCTACCGAAAACATCGGATGTAACAGGCGCTGCCTGCTGTTGTAAACCACGACGCCGAGGGGCGTTACCACAGGTTAAATTTTCGGTGGAGTATAGCTACCTAAACCAACAGGGACAATGGAAGTCGGTACAAAAGTGACAGGGCCCCAAAGCGGTGATGGTGTAAGCACAAGTTTACTGATTACGGGGAGGATCAAGGGAGCTGGGAGTTATGACAATAACAGCTGCCCGCTAAAGCGGGCAGGGTCATTGACTGAATGCTACATCCATTGGTCGTTGCGACGACGTTTTTTGGGCAGGTAAGCGATGATGACGCCAAGAATGATGCTCGCCAGGGCGACGATGCCACCGCGGGTAAACCATTGGATTTGTGCGGTCTGATCGCTGGTGTTCAATTCCTGTTGAATGTCCTGGTTACGGCTTTGCAGTTCTGACAACTGCTTGTTCACCTGCTCGTTCTGGGTGGTCAGGGTTTGTACCTGTTGATTCAGGCGCTGATTGAGCGCCTCTTGTTCCGCCAATTGCTCGTTGGCCTCCTGCAATCGCTGCTCAAGGATTGGAACGCGCTCTCTGATAGTGAGCTCGCTGGTAATAAAGGTGCCATCCACCCAGCCGGTGCGCTGCTTATCATCGATGACTTCAACGAAATTGTTTTCTGCGTCCACTTGCAGTTGGGTGACGCGTGTTCCCGCTTCGACCGATCCCAGGATACGGTAATTTCGCCCCGGTCCGGCATGCAGGAATGTGTACAGGTTGTCGGTGACATAACGGACTTCACCGTCGGCCTCGCTGCCTTCCTGAGCATGGCTCAGGGGGGTCAGCAAAACACAAGCAAATACCAGGCGACTCAACACCCGTGTGGTTCGGCTCATTGTTGTTCATCTCCTTGTTGAGCCACAAATGGTATGGCGTGAGCAGAACAAAGGCAAGTGCTTGATTGTACAGGGGCATCGTTGCCAAGGTCTGGGGGAAAGAGTATCGTTGCGTTTTATCCCCCTGATACAATCACCGAGACCCGATGGAACAGGAAATTGAACTCAAGCTGTTAGTCACTGAAAAGGCCAAAGGGTTTATTCAGTCCAGCTTGCTGCAGTCGTTGACGCTGACCGGAGAACCCCACCATTTTCACCTGTTTAATCAGTATTTTGATACGCCGGGAAAGGACTTGCGCGGGCATGACATCGGTCTGCGGGTGCGCTGTCGGGAAGGGCAATATGAGCAAACCATCAAGACTGCCGGCAAGATCATAGGCGGCCTCCATCAACGACCAGAATACAATGTCCCACTGGATGGCGACACACCGGACCTGGAGGCTTTTCCGGCTGAAGTCTGGCCGGCGGATGTCAGCGTCAGTCGCTTGCAGGCGAGCCTGACGCCGCTGTTCAGCACTGATTTTACCCGCCATTGTTATGACATCGCCTGGTCCGAAGACTGTGTGATTGAAATGGTCCTTGACGAAGGTGTCATTCGCAGCGGCAGTCACACGCTGCCGATCTGCGAAATTGAATTGGAATTAAAAAAGGGCGATCCGTCGGCCCTGTTCGAGCTGGCAGAAAAAATTGTCCAGGGCACGCCGTGTCAGTTGGGCCAGCTCAGCAAGGCTGCGCGAGGCTACATGCTGGCCGCCGATCAGTTGTTGCGCGCCAGGCCGTTGCCGGCCTTTCTATCCGTGCGCCCACAGGACACCTGTGAAACGGGTTTTTGTCGGGGTCTCGAAGGTGCCCTGGCTCACTGGCAACACCATGAGCAGGTTTATCTGCAAAGCGGTAAAGTGACTGACCTGGACGGTGTGGTGGAAGGCATGCGGGTAGCATTGCAGGCACTGACCCTGTACTTGCCCTCGTTGCAATGTGAGCCCTTGTTGTCGTTGCACAAAGCGCTGATGGCACAAGTCAGTCATTGGCACTGGCTGGAACAGGCGGTTCACCTGAAACTGCTGCGTTCCCGTAAAGGCCCCTACCGCAAACGGCTGGGTAAAAATGATGAGTTGGTGGCGTTCCTGAGGGGCTGCAGCGATAGCCTGTTAAATCGTCATCATCCGCAGCAACTGCTGATGCAGCCACGCTATGTATCGGTGCAACTGGCGTTGGTTAAATTGCTGGTTACGCGGCCCTGGCGGCAAGCGTCTGAAAACTGGCATTCAACCCTGATTGAACACGCCAAAGGCTGGTTATCCCAAGGCTGGCATAATGTGCTGCAGAGCATGCCCTTTTCACAAAGCCTGACCGCACAGGATTACGTTTATCAGCAGTCGGCGTTGCGTCAGACCCTGTACAATGGGTTTCTGCTGGGTAATCTGTTTGATGAAGAAAACCGTGACCGTTTCCGCGCGCCTTGGCTAGACTTGCTGGATGGCATTGCTGAACTCAAAGTGTTGTTGTTCCTGCAGGAAAAACTGAGTCATGCCGATCTGGCCAATAAGTCCGAGCTGCTATTGTGGAGCAATGAGCAAATCCATGCCTTGCTGGCAGTGATGGAAAAGAGTCGCAATGTCGCAATGGATGTCGACGCATACTGGTGATTGAATGTGGAAAACCTGAATCCTTACCAAAGTGTGGTTTTGGCGCTACTGGGCGTCTGGCTGATCACGCTGGCATTGATTTGGGCCCGTTTTGATCGGCTGGTACACGGTAAATATCTCCTCATCGCCGTATTGATATGGCCCGGCATGCTGGTGGATGAATGGATGCGCGCGTTTGGTGTGTCCACGGCGTGGGTGTTTCTGGCTGGCTTGTTTCAGTGTTTACCGGCGTTGTCGGCCGGATTGTTGCTGAGCTGTGTCAACGCCATGGTGCAGAAATCGCCACGCTATTCCCCTGCTCTGCGCTATGGACCCCCGTTGGTTATTCTGGTTGGTCAGTTTCCGCTGCTGTTTCAGACCGCGACTGCCCGGCTGGACATGCTTGAGCATCCACCGGTTGGGCAGTTGCTCGAATACTGGTACGTGTATGGTCCGCACCTGTTGACCGGGTTTATCGTTCTGGTGATGGCCACCCGGTGTGTGGAATTGTTTTATCAGTATCATGGCCAGCTGTCTGATCAGGTGGTGGATGTGCATCTGTACCGTTTTCATGTCGCGCCAGGCTGTTTCATGGGCCTGATGGGGGTTGCTTTTGTGGCCATCATACTGACCACATTTGCGACTTTTGGTTTGCTTAACGTGACGTTCTGGCAGGTGGTCAACAACCTGTTTTATGCCGCTGCCTTTCTGGCCACGCTGCTGGTGTTATTAGAACTACGTCCTTTTGCGCCTTCGCCGTTGCCGCCGGAGTATCGGGACACGCACGTGTATGCTGAGAGTGTAATGCGGGACACGCTGAACAAGGCCGAACATGCGTTGATCCGTGACAAGGCCTACAAGCACATCGGTCTGCGCCTCGACCAGTTTGCCGCCGCAGCAAAGGTGGACCCCATTGTATTAGCACAGGCCACCCGGGTGTTACTGAAGCGAAACTTTCGCGCGTTTATGTACCATTACCGGCTGGAATACGCCAAGAAGATACTGATGCGCACCGATGCCAGGGTATCGACCGTGGCTCGACGACTGGGCTTCCAATCGGAGAAATTTCTGTCCCAGGTGTTTGTGAAATACATCCACCACATGGGTAAGCCACCTGCAGCGGTTGGTCAGGAGGAACCATGAAAAAGGGATTGGTCACGACGCTGACTTTTGCCTGTTGTCTGGCCTGCTCTGCGATTGCGGGTCCCGTTCCCAGCGAAGGCGAAGTGCTGGCTTATCAACTGGGTAGCATGCCGGTGAGCGATGTAGACGTGCAAGACTGTGGTAACTCACCGCAAGCGCGCAAACTGGCTCGGTTGATCATGACGGATTACGGCCAGCAACGTACACAATTGACCTGTGTGCCGCTACTGAATGCTGTGGCATTGGCAAAAGCGCAGGAAATGGCGCGCAAGGGCATGGTGACGCACTATGCCGGTAACCTCGGTGCGAACGCCCGCCTGCGCGAGGCCGGTTATCCACTGGACCCCGACTATCCGAGCTTTTATCACAATCAGGTGGAAGCGGTGGCCGGCGGTTTTGCCACCGCAGAGGAGGCCTGGCGACAATTTAAAGACTCGCCTGTGCATCGCACGCATTTACTGGCCGAACATCCCTTTTTTGCCCAGCAACATGAAATGGGTGTGGCGTTTATCCGAGAGTGGCCCAGTCCCCATGTCGAGTACTGGGCAGTCTATATCGCCAAGCCGTTTATCACGGAAACTGAGCCATCCGACCTCAGTGCAGACGATTAAACTTTTGCAGTAACTGCACCTTGTTTTCGATCCGTTCGGGATCCGGTTCGATACAATCGATGGGGCAGACGGTCATGCAATTGGGTTCATCATAGTGCCCAACACATTCAGTGCAGCGTTCAGGATCAATCTGATAGACACTGTCGCCCATCGCGATGGCCTCGTTGGGGCACTCAGGCTCGCACAGATCACAATTAATACAGTCTTCAGCAATACGTAATGCCATGGGGTTATCCTCCACTTTCGGGATCAGCATAGGTGCCAGCGTTGCTGTCCTCAAGGACTATTCATGGTGCCCTTGATCTGCATCAAGGGGGACTTTTAAGGCCTGCACATGACGACCTATGATGAACAATAACTAATTGAAATATCGAATAAGTTTGAGTCGTCTATACTGGGGCTAACCACATCTGACGTGGTCAACCATCAAGAGGACGACATGAAAGCATCGGATTTAATGGTCAAAGCACTGGAAGCCGAAGGCGTTGAGTATATTTTCGGTATTCCCGGCGAAGAAAACCTCGACCTGTTGGAGTCATTACGTCACTCCTCCATTGAGTTAATTTTAACCCGCCACGAACAAGGCGCAGGGTTTATGGCTGCCACCTATGGTCGCCTGACCGGCAAGGTTGGCGTGTGTTTGTCGACCCTCGGTCCCGGGGCCACCAATTTGGTGACGCCAGCCGCGTATGCTCAGTTGGGGGCGATGCCAATGTTGATGATCACCGGTCAGAAACCAATTAAAACCAGTAAGCAGGGGCGTTTTCAGGTCATCGATGTGGTGGACATGATGCGCCCTATCACCAAATACACCTCACAGGTGGTCAGTGGTGACCGGATCCCGTCGATTGTGCGAGAGGCGTTCCGTCTGGCCCACGATGAGCGTCCCGGGGCCGTGCACATTGAATTGCCGGAAGACATTGCTGCAGAGGCCACGCAGGCGGCATTGTTACCGGCCAGCATGATGCGCCGTCCGATTGCCGAGTACAAGGCCATCAACGCGGCGGTGGAGATGATTGAAAAGGCCACTGCTCCGGTACTCCTGATCGGTGCGGGGGCGAACCGCAAGCTGACCGCCAAGATGCTGCGTGAATTTGTCGCCAAGACGGGTATCCCCTACATCACTACCCAGATGGGTAAAGGAGTGCTGGATGAGAGTGGCGAGCTGTTCATGGGCAATACGGCGTTGTCTGACGGTGACTTTGTCCACCGCGTGATCCACTATGCAGACCTGATCATCAATGTGGGTCATGACGTGGTCGAGAAGCCACCGTTTTTCATGCATGTGAACGGCAAGAAAGTCATCCACATCAATTTCGACGGTGCAGCGGTCGATCCGGTGTACTTCCCGCAGCTCGAAGTGACCGGTGACATCGCCAACAGCATCTGGCAAATCAAAGAGAAAATCACCCCGTCGCCAAAGTGGTCATTTGAGTTTTTCAAGCGAGTGCATGCCGCTTACGTAGAGCACCGCACGGCCAGCGAACAGGATGACCGTTTTCCGGTCTTGCCTGAACGGCTGGTGCGTGATGTGCGCAAGGCCATGCCCAAAGACGGCATCGTGACCCTGGACAACGGCGTCTACAAAATCTGGTTCGCGCGTAATTATCCGGCCTACTTCCCCAACACGTTGTTGTTGGATAACGCCCTGGCAACCATGGGCGCGGGCCTGCCCTCTGCGATGGCGGCGAAGCTGGTGTATCCTGACAAGCCGGTCATTACGGTGTGCGGAGATGGTGGCTTTATGATGAACAGCCAGGAGCTGGAAACCGCGGTGCGCCTGGGCCTGCACATTGTGGTGATCATTCTGCGTGATGACGCTTACGGCATGATCAAGTGGAAGCAAGCCCACATGAGCTTTGCCAATTTTGGCCTTGATTACGGCAACCCGGATTTTGTTATGTACGCCAACAGTTACGGTGCTAAAGGCTGGCGCATTTCGGCCACCGAAGAGCTGTTGCCGCGGATCAATGAATGTCTGGATGACCCGGCTGTTCATGTGATCGACGTTCCGGTTGACTACAGTCTCAATGATGAGACCCTCAACCAATCCATTCGTAACCTCAGTCAATCGCTGTAAGGATTTAGCATGTTAGCCAAAGCTTACCCCTATTATCTGGCCAATGAAGCCGTGTTTGCCAATCAGGATCTCACGGTGACCAACAAGTACACTGGCGAGCCCGCGACCCAGGTCGCGATGGCCGATGCCGACGTGATTGATCGTGCGATTGCGGCGGCAGAAGCTGCCCAACCGGCACTGAACGCAATGAAGCCTTATGAGCGTCAGGCGATTTTGCAGCATTGTGTGGAGCGGTTTGAAGATCGATTTGATGAGTTGGCAGATGCCCTGTGCGTGGAAGCGGGCAAGCCAATCAAAGATGCCCGCGGAGAAGTGACCCGTCTGATCGATACCTTCCGGATTGCCGCAGAAGAAGCGGTGCGGATCAACGGCGAAGTGATCAACCTTGAAGTGACGCCCCGTGCCCGTGGTTATCAGGGCATGGTGAAGCGCGTTCCCATCGGGCCCTGTTCGTTCATTTCACCGTTCAACTTTCCGTTGAATCTGGCCGCACACAAAGTGGCGCCGGCCATCGCTGCAGGCTGTGCTTTTGTGCTCAAACCGGCCAGCCGCACACCCATTGGTGCGTTGATCATTGGTGAGGTGTTGGCCGAGACCGATTTACCCCAAGGGGCATTTTCAATCTTGCCGTGCAGTCGTGATGGTGCGGACCTGTTCACTACTGACGATCGCTTCAAACTGCTCAGCTTTACCGGCTCGCCTGATGTGGGTTGGGATCTGAAAGCCCGCGCCGGCAAGAAGCCGGTGGTACTTGAGCTGGGTGGGAATGCGGCGTGTGTGGTGGATGCCGATGCCGACCTGGAGGATGCCATTGAGCGCATTGTCTTTGGGGCCTACTATCAATCCGGCCAGAGCTGTATCAGTGTGCAGCGGGTACTGGTGCATCAGGACATCTACGCGACCTTCAAACAGCGCTACGTGGAAAAAGTTGCGGCACTGGTGCATGGCGATCCGGCGGATGAAAAGACCTTTATCGGGCCGATGATCAGCGAGGGTGAAGCGGGACGACTGGCGGCCTGGATTGATGAAGCACGGGATAAAGGGGCTACAGTGTTGTGTGGTGGTCAGCGCGACGGCGCCATGCTGCAGGCAACGGTGCTGGAAAATGTTCCGGCCGATGCCAAGGTGTGTGCCGAAGAAGCCTTCGGTCCGGTGTCCATCATCGCACCTTTCTCCGACTTTGATGCGGCCCTTGAGGAAGTCAACAACAGCCAGTTTGGTTTGCAGGCGGGGATATTTACCCGCGATTTGTACAAAGCCCACAAGGCCTGGGATGTGCTGGACGTTGGCGGTGTTGTGATCGGCGATGTCCCCAGTTGGCGGGTGGATAATATGCCTTACGGTGGCGTGAAGGAATCCGGACTGGGACGAGAAGGGATCCGCTATGCCATTGAGGACATGACCGAACTGCGCCTGATGGTGATCCGCACCCCCGGCGCTTAGCCGAATTGGTCAGCGAGGATTTGGGCGGTAAAGGTGGTGCGCAGGTAGAAACCCCGGGGACGGGTTCGGATACGCTGCCCTTCCTGGCCAATGGCGTCGGTCAGGGCGCTGCCGTCTGCCGCTTTGGGCCGCATGTGCAGGGCCTGGCCGAGACGGGCTGTGATGCTGTCGACGTGCCCTAACGCGACCCGTTCCATCAGTTCTTCCCAGTCGGCTTTGAGGATGGCGTATTGATCGGCGTTGGGTGACCACAGAAAGGGGGTACCCAGGCGCCGCTCGGCGGGAGGGATGCTGCGATCGCCTTCAATCGGCACCCACAGAACATGACGTAACTTGTTGCACACATTGCTCGAAGCCCAATCTATCCCGGCCACCCCCAGCAGTGGGGCGTAGCACACGTACGTGGTTTCCAGCGGTTGACCGCTCGGATCGATGGGGATTGATTTCAGTTCGATGCCAAGGTCAGGGAAGTCCTGCTGGGCTTTGGCCCCCGCCTCAGCACCGAGGAAACGCTCCAACAGTTGTCCGGTGAAGCCTTTTTCACGGCGAAAATGCTCAGGTACCTGAACATTGGCCTGTAATGCCAGCTCACCCAGGCTAAGACCGGCCAGTGCCTGGGCGCGCTTGATCAGGGTGTTAACGCTGTCCGGCGCGCGATCAGCGGGAACGGGAAGCATGGGCACAGATCCCCCGGATCAGACAGTATTGGGCCAGGTAATAGGTCACCATGATCACCCATCCTGACGCGGCGAATGGCAGGGTAAACTTATTGATCGCAATGCACGCGTCCGATACCACAAATAGCCAGGCACCCGCCAGGAGCCATGGCTGCTGCGCTGGCACCAGCATGGCAGTAATGGCCATGATGCTTAACACCAGCATGTACACCGCGACGGGGAGCATCAGTTCACCGGTACTGGGCAATACCCAAAAGGCCATGCCGATGAGGGCAGGAAACAACGCAATCAGTGCGGGATGGCGCCAGCGTTGTCGGTCGGCCATTGGCCACAGCACAGCCATGTAGGCCAGATGGGCAAGTAAAAAGGCACTGAGTCCGAGCATGAAACTACTCGCCAACGGCAGCGCCAGTAGAATATCCCCGGTAGCAGACAACAACACCGCCAGTCCGGCGCCGAGCCAATGGGCTCCGGCACGCCACACCATCCATAGCAGCATCAGTACCGGCGCTGCTTTGTGCAGATAATGCAGGGGGTATTGTCCTGTGCCCATGACAAACAGGTAGCTGAGGGCGAGCAGGGCATAAAGAGCAAGAAACCGTTGTTGAGACATAAGCAAAGCAGATTCGGGCAATTGTTATGGCAAGAATGCTAACGGCAAAAGGGGATAGGCGTAAACGTTTTATTGCTTTGAAAGGTGGCAAGTTTGTGGAAGAATGCAGGGATATAACACATTTATACGCCCGGGAGTCTAGGTGATTGATGGCGAAGGATTCCGCGCGAATGTTGGCATCGTAATCTGCAATCGGTTAGGGCAGGTTTTTTGGGCCAAACGCTATGGCCAACATTCATGGCAGTTTCCACAAGGCGGAATTGATCAAGGTGAAACTGCCGAACAAGCCATGTATCGGGAGCTGCACGAGGAAGTAGGGTTACAGCCGGAGCAAGTTGAAATACTCGGCGTGACCAAAAATTGGGTCCGTTATAAGTTGCCTAAGCGATTGATTCGTCAGGGCAGCAATCCGGTGTGTATCGGTCAGAAGCAAAAGTGGTTTTTGCTGAGATTGACGTGCAACGAAGAGGACGTTGATGTGCTCAAATCCAGTCATCCTGAATTCGATGACTGGCGATGGGTCAGCTACTGGTACCCGGTACGGCATGTGGTTTCGTTCAAGCGCGATGTGTACCGTCGCGTGATGAAAGAGTTTGCGCCAGTGACCATGCCGGTCGGTGGACGTCAGGTCGGGCGCAATCCAACCCGTTCGCAGGGCCAAAACAATAAATCGCGACGACGTCGTCGCTCCAACTCGAGCTGATCGATGCTCACAACCCTCAAGCGCATTGTCCAGGAAGTCAACCAAATACCGGTGTTGGAGGATGCGCTGCAATGCCTGGCGAACCGTTTGCGCACGGCACTGAAGGTTGATTCCTGTTCTATTTACCTGGCCGACTATGAGAAGCAGCATTTTCTGTTGATGGCCACTGAGGGTCTGGCAGCCGACGCGGTTGGCAAAGTGGCGATTGGATTCTCAGAAGGCTTGATCGGCCTGATTGGTCAGCGCGAGGAACCGCTCAATATCAGCGATGCCAGAGCGCATCCGCGCTTCAAGCATTACCCTGAAGTCAAAGAAGAAAAATACCACGCATTTTTAGGCGCGCCGATCATTCATCAGCGTAAGGTGCTCGGCGTACTGACATTGCAGCAACGCGGTAAGCGCCGTTTCAGCGAAGATGAAGAAGCCTTCCTGGTTACCTTGGCGGCGCAATTGGCGCTGGAGATCAAGCACGCAGAAGCCCGTGGTTTGATGACCCTGAATGATCCAACAACGGCCTCCAGCAGTCGCCAATGGCAAAAAACCTTGCGCGGCGTTCCCGGGGCAACCGGACTGGGCATGGGGGTTGGTTTCGTGCCTGGCTACAAGGTCAGTCTGAACAATCATGTGCCCCGCCGTTCGTTGGCTGTCGATAGTGAAATTCAGCGTTACAGAAGTGCCGTGTATGCGACCCGCAGTCAGGTTGACGAGCTGTCTGCGCGGATTGAAGGAGAAGTACCCTCTGACGTACTGGCCATTTTCCAGATCTATCATCACCTGCTGGATGCCAACAGCCTGGGGCATGAAGTGGAAGCGCGTATTCGCGAAGGCTGGGATGCTGCCAGCGGACTCAAATACGTGGTTGATGCGTACATTCAACGCTTCCGCGACATGAGCGACCCCTACATGCAAGAGCGGGCTGTGGACATGGAAGATTTGTCTAACCGAATCCTGGCCAACATTCTGCAACCGGACAAAGGTGCAGTGACGCCGACCATGCCTGAAGGCGATGTGATCCTGGTGGCGGAAGAAGTCAGTGCACCGATGCTGGCAGAGTTCCCCAAAGATCGGGTGCGCGGTATCGTGTCGATGCGAGGCTCGAATAACTCTCATGCTGCCATTCTGGCCAGGGCCATGGGCGTGCCTGCCGTCATGGGATTGACCGATGTGCCGTTATCCATGCTGGATGGCCGTCAGGTGTTACTCGACGGCTATTCCGGTGAAGTCATTGTCTCGCCCAGTGATGCAATACAGCGGGAATTTCGGGTATTGGTTGATGAAGAAATGGAGTTGTCTGATCGTATTCAGGCACAGGCAGAATTGCCGACCATTTCAACCGATAATTGTGCGCTTGACCTGTACATTAACGCTGGTTTGTCCGCTGAGCTGGAAAGTGATCACTTTAACCAGGGTGATGGAGTGGGGCTATACCGCACCGAAGTGCCGTTTATGATGCGCGAACGTTTTCCGTCGGAGCAGGAACAACATGATTTGTACCGCGCCATGCTGTCGGTCAGTCCGGACAAACAAATCACCATGCGCACCCTGGATGTCGGGGGGGACAAGCCCCTGCCGTATTTTCCCATTAACGAGGAAAACCCTTTTCTTGGCTGGCGTGGGATCCGCCTGACCCTGGATCACCCGGAAATCTTCCTGGTTCAGGTTCGCGCCATGTTGCGCGCCAGTCTGGGGCTGGAAAATCTGCAGGTCATGTTGCCGATGATCACGTCGGTGTCTGAAGTTAAAGAGGCCAAACGTCTCATTCGTCAGGCATTTCACGAAGTGACCGAAGAGTGTCGGGGAACCGATAATCGGGTAGTGATGCCAAAGGTCGGGGTGATGATAGAAGTCCCTGCGCTGGTTTATCAGCTCGATAAACTGGCTCCCATTGTCGATTTCTTTTCCGTTGGCAGCAACGACTTGACCCAGTATCTGCTGGCTGTCGATCGTAACAATGCCAGGGTGGCGGGCTTGTATGACAGTTATCACCCAGCGGTTTTGATGGCATTGCAGCACATTGTGGATGAAGCGCAGCGTCTTAACGTGCCGGTCACCGTGTGCGGCGAAATGGCCGGCGAACCCGGTGGTGCAATTTTGCTGATGGCCATGGGCTATCGACGCCTGAGTATGAACAGTCACAACCTGTTGAAGGTTAAATGGGTGATCCGCAGTGTCGCGCTGGCAGACACCCATCAGTTATTGGAAAGGGTTATGCACTATGAGCATCCTGCTGCGGTGCGCGAAGCGGTAAATGCTTACCTCGAGTCTGTGGGATTAGGCGGTCTGGTGAGGGCCGGTAGTTAAGGAAACCTGAGGGGTACTGATGTTCATCATCTTTTTTGCCTGTGTGGCGCTCGGTGCTTTGGTGGGCGTATTGGCCGGGATGCTGGGGATCGGCGGTGGATTATTGATCGTGCCGGCGCTGGTGTACCTGTTGCCCCACGTGTTGGATGTCTCGCTGGACGTGGCCATGCCAATGGCGATTGCCACGTCGTTATCGACCATCGTATTGACCGCCATGTCATCGGCGCGGGCCCACTATAAACTGGGCAACCTGTCGCGACACATTGTCACCGGCTGCAGTATTGGTATCGTGCTGGGCGCGATGGTCGGTGCCTGGTTGGCCAGTGTGTTACCCGGTGAAGTGGTGAAATCGGTGTTTGCCTATCTGGTGATGGCGATTGCCGCGCAAATGGTGTTCGGTGGTCAACGGCGCTCAGAAACGGCCATTTCACAAACCGCGCTGGTACTGATTGGTCTGGTGGTTGGCTGTATCTCGGCATTCATGGGGATTGGTGGCGGCGCGTTGCTGGTGCCTGCACTGATGTGGTTCCGGGTGGATATGAAGCAGGCCATCGGATGTGCGGCATTTTGCGGTCTGGTGATTGCCTTGTTTGGCTCGGCCAGCTTTGTAGTAACCGGCTGGCAACTGCATGATTTGCCCCCCGGCGCGTTTGGCTATGTCTATCTGCCTGCCACCGTCGGGATTGTGATTACCTCTGTATTTACGGCCCGTATCGGGGCTAAAATAGGCCATCGCCTGGATACCCGGCGGTTAAAACGAATTTTTGCAGGCTTTCTGATCCTGGTCAGCTTGCGCATGTTGTTAGGATAGAAGTTGAATGTTAGCGGATAGCCATTACACCCTGCCCGAAATCAATCCATCCATCGTAGAATGGGGATTTTTCAGTCCGAAATGGTACGGAATGATGTATCTGGTGGGCTTCATTGCCGCCTGGTTACTGGCCCGCGCCCGTCTTTCGCGCACCGACTGGTCGAAAGACCAGCTCAGTGACATGTTGTTCCTGGGCTTCCTGGGGGTGATCCTCGGTGGTCGGGTGGGTTATGTGCTGTTTTATCAGTTCGGTGCATTTCTGGATGACCCTCTGTACCTGTTCAAGATATGGACTGGAGGGATGTCGTTCCACGGTGGCTTGCTGGGTGTGCTGGTGGCATTGTGGTGGTTCGCCCGCAAGAGCCGCAGCCACTTTCTGCAGGTCGGCGATTTTGTCGCTCCCCTGGTACCCATCGGCCTGGGTGCTGGCCGGATCGGCAATTTCATCAACGCAGAACTGTGGGGGCGCACCTCGGACGTTCCCTGGGCGATCATCTTTCCCGGTGCAGGGCCAGAACCCCGTCACCCGTCACAGCTGTACGAGTTTGCCCTGGAAGGGGTTGTGCTGTTTCTGATGGTGTGGCTGTTCAGTCGTAAGCCCCGACCAATGGGCGCCGTGAGTGGATTGTTCCTGCTCGGCTACGGCAGTTTCCGCTTTATTGTCGAGTACTTCAGGGAGCCCGATGCGCACATTGGCCTGTATGGCGGGCTGATTTCCCAGGGCCAGATCCTGTCACTGCCGATGGTGCTGGGTGGATTGGCGTTGATGGTGTGGGCGTTTCGACGTGGTGCATCCAATCATGCGGTCAAGGGGTCATCATGAAGCAGTATCTGGATTTGTGCCGTCGCATTGTTGAGCAGGGACACTGGGTCGAAAATGCCCGTACCGGCCAGCGCTGCCTGACCGTGATCAATGCCGATCTTGAATACGACGTCGGTAACAATGTGTTCCCCCTGATCACCACCCGCAAGAGTTTTTACAAGGCGGCAATCGCCGAATTATTGGGTTATCTGCGCGGTTACGACAGCGCCGCTCAGTTTCGTGCCATCGGTTGTAACACCTGGAATGCCAACGCCAATGAAAACCAGGCCTGGTTGAATAACCCTCACCGCAAAGGCGAGGATGATATGGGGCGCGTGTACGGTGTGCAGGGGCGTGCCTGGGCGACGCCGGATGGCGGGCACCTGGATCAGTTGAAAAAGGTCATCGATAACCTCAGCCGTGGCATTGATGATCGGGGTGAGATCGTGACGTTCTACAATCCCGGTGAATTTGACCGTGGCTGTTTGCGACCCTGCATGCACACCCACACCTTTTCATTGTTGGGTGATACTTTGCACCTGACCAGCTATCAGCGTTCCTGTGATGTGCCGCTGGGACTCAACTTCAACCAGATTCAGGTGTTTGTTTTTCTGGCGCTGGTGGCGCAGATCACCGGCCATAAACCCGGTAAGGCGTACCATAAGATTGTTAACGCACACATTTACGAGAATCAGTTGCCGTTGATGCGTGATGTCCAATTGACCCGCGAACCGTTTGAACCGCCCCGTCTGAACATCAATCCGGACATCAAAACGCTGCAAGACATTGAAACCTGGGTCTCCACTGACGATTTCAGTGTGGAAGGGTATCAGTGTCACCCTGCGATCCAGTACCCCTTCTCTGTGTGATCAAACGCGCAATGTCATTGGTGGTATAAAAAACACCTCTTT
This sequence comes from Fluctibacter halophilus, assembly GCF_020687825.1. GTDB lineage: Bacteria > Pseudomonadota > Gammaproteobacteria > Enterobacterales > Alteromonadaceae > Fluctibacter > Fluctibacter halophilus. Next base: position 212,668 of record NZ_JAJEWP010000006.1, on the reverse strand, counting down.
CACATGTCTTTTTGTGCTCCAGACTTGTACCCATCGGTAGCGTGAGGTTGCATATCACTCGTCACTCCAAGCAACCGCTGACAAAACCTGATGAATGCGTTGAAGCGTGTCCGGGTTTTATCAACCATCCGAATAACACATCTGCCGCAATGCAGTGCGATGTGTATCAAGAGGGATTTACATACACATTGTTGAACGATAATTAGCCGGTTGATGTGTGAGAACAGTACAAACTCAAGGTATGCAGCAATCCAATAAAATGTATATAAATTAATGGGGTGCTGATTTTTGCTGGGAAGAATAGGATGGGTATTAAATTTGACCTAACAATTTATAGTAAACTCGGTTGACTCCGATATTATATGGGAATTAATATGACCCTGAGGTTGAGGGGTTGTTATGTCGTTGTTCAGAAAGGAAGCTGTTTCCCATCAAAGTGAGCGCTTGACTGGTGCTATTATTCTTGCACAGCCACTATCTATTAAGCTAACTGTTTCGATTGTAGCGGCTATTGCTATTGCCATAGTCGCATTCTTAATTAATGCAGAATATTCTCGAAAAGAGACGGTTCGCGGCTTTTTAATGCCTAATGGAGGCGTCATAAAAAGCTTTGCGACTCAAGGTGGTACGGTAGATAGTTTATTTGTAAGTGAGGGCGATAAAGTCGAAAAGGGTCAGCCCTTAGCAACCATGGTAGTTCATAAAAATAGCGCGGATGGCAAAAGCTTAAGTGGTAAGTTGCAAGGTGAGCTGATCTCACAACTAGCGCTGATTGATGAAGAAATAAAACAATATAAAACAATTCAAGTTGAAGAAAACAGGAACCTCGAAAACAAAGTAATAGCATTAAATAGCGAAAAGTTAGCCTTGGAAAGGCAATTGATTCTTGCTAACGAAAAGCTGGCGCTATTATTGGCACAACAAGAAGATGTTGAGCGGTTAAATAGCAGCGGGTATGTTTCAAAATATGAGAAAGAAAATCAAAAGAAATCTTTATTAGAAGCGCAGCAGGAAAAACAAAACATTGCTCGTTTACTGTTACAGCAAAACAATCAGATTAACCAAGCCGTTTTTGATAAAGCAAACTTACCTCAACAATATACATTACGCATTAATAGCTTGTTGCGTGAAAAGTCGGCTATTGAAAATCAACTGGCTCAAGTTCAGAACAGCCATCGCTACACGATAGCTGCTAGTCATGCAGGCACGGTCACGGGTATTCAAGTGGTCGAGGGGGAAACGCTTTCACCTTCAAAGGCTCAATCTAAGCCGCTGCTTCATATTTTGCCTGAAGGCTCTGAGCTGGTGGCAGAGCTACTTTTACCCACCCGAAGTGCTGGTTTTATCGCCAAGGGGCAAATATCGCGTCTGCGTTTTGATGCTTTTCCCTATCAACGTTTTGGCTTTATTGAAAGTGAAATTGTACGTATCGACCGGGCACTAATCACACCAAACGAAGTACAGTTACCGATTCCATTCCAGGAAGCCGTATATCGCTTACGGGCAAAATTAGCCCAACAGAAAATACAAGCATACGGGCAAGAGTTTGAATTAAAAAGCGGCATGCTGTTTGAGGCGGATATTATGTTAGAGCAACGAACGCTCATTGAATGGCTGCTTGAGCCCATATATAGCCTGAAGGGGCGCGTAAGCTAATAGATTTAAAGTGATTTTCTGGCAAAGCACTTCGTCGGAAGAGGCTTTGTCAGAAAAGTGCGGCTGGCTCACGTCAACTTTAGCGAGCAAAACGAAAGCCAGCCTTAGTAAACCCTCATTCTCTTACGAGATTGAGAAATTTAGATACCCAACCACACTCGTGTCGTTGGATACATGGAGTATAACATTATGCGTGAATTGAGCGTGAATGAAATTAAGCAAGTCAATGGTGGTGTAATTCCAATTGGAGTTGCCCTGGCCATCCACCTAGCGGGCAACGCTGCAAGCATTTATGGCTGGTACAAATTCGCAAAAAGCATGAAACCTTAAGGAGCTGTCAAGATGAGAGAACTATCAAGTAAAGAAATCAAAGCAGTTCAAGGCGGTTTTTGGGGTTGGTTGGCCAATCGAGCCGTTGGCGCTTACAACACCATGAGTTCTTTAAACTGGAGTGGCGCAAGCCACAATTCAGATAGCATGAGAGCTGCTACAAACAGACTGTAATGGTCGAACCCTATAAGGCGGTTGTCTTGGCCGCCTTTTTTCAATACCACGTTGTAAATTGAACGGTATTTTTCTGGTGCGGATGTATACATGAATATGGATTCGGAAAAATTAAGACGTCTTTTAATTTTTTCTTCGAATAAGGCGTACGTTCTATTTTCTATATACTTAATTACTCTATATTTTCTTTACCTGAATACCGACTATCTCAGTTCAGAGGTAACTAGCAGTAAAAATGTGCTTAACCAGTATGGCGTATGGTGGAGCCTGATTTTTATTGGCCTGATCGGACCATTGGTTGAAGAGTTCATTTTTAGATATCTACTTTTTAAGCTATTAAGCGCCTTAAAAATGATATTGGTTTTGACTGTTTCGTCTGCCCTTTGGGCTGTGTTGCATTATAGCGGTAATTTGCTGGTCCCCATAATGCTATTTGTTTTAGGTTGGATTTTAGGTGTGCTAAGAATACAGAGCGATTCAATTTTATCGCCAACAATTGTTCATGCCTCTAATAATGTGATATTTATATTCTTCTTGATGTTGGTGATATGATTAAAGCACTCCTGATACCTCTGTTTTCATTTTCTGCTCTAAAACTATCTTTAACCTTAGCTATTACGCATGGTTCGTTAGGCGTTTTTTCTGTCAGCATTTTCTTATTACTAATTGCATTTAATATATATGTTCTAGTTCAGCTAATTAGGGGTGAAAGTATTTTTGGAAACGCTTTTAGAAGAAGGTTGCGTGTTAATAATGAAGAAAATGAAACGTCCTAAAGATATGTTGAGAAGTGCAGCTCAACACGAAGTTAGCTTTGCCTTTTTATCTTCCCTACTGCGGTCTAAAACGTTAGTAGTGTTGTTTGTGATTTACATGTTCCTAATGTTTGGGTTTATAGCTCTAGTAGTTCCATCATAATGACTTCGGATATAAAAGAACATTCATTAAACTTCTCAGTGAGCACGGTAACTCCGTTGATTTTGCAATCAGAAATGGCGGAGTGTGGCCTTGCTTCCTTAGCAATGATTGCAGGCTACTATGGTTACCAAATCGAAATGCCTGCAATGCGCAAACGCTATTCCGCAAATTTGAAGGGTATGGATCTTCAACAGCTAATTGAGCTGGGTGACAACTTAGGTCTGGCAAGCCGTGCTTTACAATGTCCCCTTGATGAAGTTCATAAACTGCAAACGCCCTGTATTTTGCATTGGGATATGAATCATTTTGTTGTTTTAACCAAGGTTTCCGGTAAAGGAAAGGGTGGCAAATATTTTGTCAACGATCCTGCAGTTGGTAAGCGCAGCTTTACGAGAGAAGAGTTTAGTAAGCATTTCACTGGAATCTGTTTAGAGCTTACGCCGACGAGTAAGTTCGAAATCAAAGAAGAAAAAGCCAAAATGAAGTTTACCCAGCTGTGGTCTTCAATGTCAGGCTTAAAAACAGGCTTGGTAAAACTGATTGGTCTGTCTTTGGTGCTACAGCTCTTTGCATTGATGACACCGTACTATATGCAGTGGGTTGTCGATGAAGTTTTAGTCAGCTTTGACAAACCATTGCTTACAGTATTGGCGATAGGATTTACACTCATTGCCATTATTAGTGTAGTAACTAACGCGGTAAGAAGCTGGTTGATTCTAAGGCTTTCCAGCTTACTCAACATGCAAATGGGCATTAACCTGCTCAGACATTTACTGCGCTTGCCAATGAACTATTTTGAGTCGCGACATGTTGGCGATATTGTATCCCGATTCGGCTCGTTGGCACACATTCGGGAACGAATAACGACGGGCTTTGTGGAAACCCTGGTCGATGGTGTTATGGCGATCAGTGTGTTGGTTATGATGTCGCTGTATTCTCTGAAACTAACGGCTGTAGTACTGGGTGCAATAGTTCTCTACACGCTAGTTCGCTTAGCATTGTATCGTCCTCTTCATCATGCAACCGAAGAAATGATTCAGGCGTCAGCCAAAGAGCAGTCCTACTTTTTGGAAAATATTCGCGGTATTCAATCGATAAAGCTCTTTGGCAATGAGTCTCAACGTCAAGGCATCTGGCAAAATCGCTATGCTGAAGTGATTAATAGTGAAATCCGTTTAGGCCGGTTAGATATTAGTTTTGAATCATTCAACAAACTGCTGTTTGGGTTAGAAAATGTGTTAGTCATATATTTTGCCGCAGTGATGGTGATGGGAAATAGTTTAACGGTTGGAATGGTATTGGCCTTCATTGCGTACAAAGGGCAGCTTACTGAACGCTATACCAATTTAATTGAGCAGATTATTCAGTTTAGGATGATGCGTTTACACCTCGATCGTATTTCCGATATCGCATTATCTGAACAAGAAGCAAATCGCGAAGGCGAGGCAATGTATCTAGCCGATGAAAATTTATCTGATAGTTATACCGGTGAACTCAAGCTGGAGAATATTTGCTTCCGTTATTCTGAACAAGAAAAGCCAATCCTAAATAACGTCAACTTGACAATTTCTGCTGGCGAGTCAATCGCCATTACCGGGGCTTCCGGGGCGGGTAAAACGACATTGATGAAAATTATGTTGGGTCTATTGCAGCCAACCTCGGGCAAAGTATCGCTCGACGGTAAAGATATTACTCAGCTTGGCCTGAAGATGTATCGACAAAAGATTGCTGCTGTCATGCAAGATGATACGTTATTGGCGGGGTCTATTGCCGATAACATCAGTTTTTTTGACCCGCAGCCGAATTATCTGAAAATTGAACACTGTGCCAAATTAGCCGTCATTCATGATGACATCACTGAAATGACGATGGGGTATAACTCATTGGTAGGTGATATGGGTTCAAACCTATCCGGTGGACAAGTGCAGCGATTATTACTGGCCCGGGCTTTGTATCGATCGCCTTGCGTACTATTCATGGATGAAGCCACAAGTCATTTAGATAAAGATAATGAAGCCAAGATCAGCGAACAGATTCAACATTTTCCGATGACACGCATTATGATCGCTCATCGGCAAGAAACGATTGCCATGGCAGAGCAGGTTTATTGTTTAAGAAATGGTGTTCTGGTCAACTTAACCGTCGAAGATTGTAAGACAGCAAGTTGATCATACAGGGAAGTATTGGCTACTCATCATTATCAGCCTTTATCATTGCGTACATCTATCAGAAGCTGCTCGAATTGATGCGTGACGTTCAACGTAAACGCACGCCCTGTGACCCCCGCGCCTGAACATCAATCCGCTTCGGGATCTGGAGACGCGAGTATCGTCTGACGATTTCTGTGTAAAGGCGAATCAGTACCACCCTGCCATACAGCATCTTTTCTCGGTGTGATGCTCTTTCCGGAATTCGCATAGGAATAAAAAAGTCTTCTCTTTCATATGCCTAAATTATGCTCTAGCCTTGTACAGAGTACGGTTGTAGGGTTAAATGTCGCCGGTTTGGCGAAAATGTGATCAATCGAGGGGTGCGGGCGCCACATGAGTACGGCAGTGTTAATTTGCGATGACTCCGGTTTTGCACGGCGGCAAATGGCGCGTTCGATCCCAGATGGCTGGGATGTCGACATTTCCTTCGCTGAAAATGGCAAAATGGCGCTGGAACAGATACATCAGGGCAAAGCTGACGTGATGTTTCTGGATCTGAACATGCCGGTCATGGATGGTTACCAGACGATGCAGGCGATCAAGGATCAGGATTTGCCGACCATGGTGATTGTGGTGTCCGGCGATGTTCAGCCCGAAGCCCGGGAGCGCATGCTGAAGCTGGGTGCGCTGGATTTCATTCGCAAGCCGATTGATAACCTGAAACTGTCGGAAATCCTCGAACAATACGGTTTGTATGCCGGTGATCAAGGTGCGTCACGACGGGAAAAAGAGCAACAGCAGGTCGTCAGTATCGACAGTCCAATGTCGGAGAAGCTCGACATTTTTCGCGAAATGGCCAACGTGGCCATGGGACAGGCCGGTGAAAAGCTGGCGACGCTGTTGGATGAGTTTATCGATTTACCGATCCCCAACGTTAACCTGATTGAGTCCACCGAGCTGCATATGGCGATTGCAGAAGTGCAGCGCAATGCACAGGTGTCGGCAATTTCCCAGGGCTTTATCAGCGCCGGCATTAAGGGAGAAGCGCTGCTGATCTTCAATGATGCGAACTTCGCCGATATGGTCAAATTGCTGGATTATAAAAATACCGTAGTCACCGAAGAGCTGGAACTGGAAGCCCTGTTGGATGTGTCCAATATCCTGATCAGTGCCTGTCTGCATGCATTGTCGACCCAATTGCACGTCAATTTCAGCCACAATCACCCGATTGTGTTGGGCCGCCACTGTGACGTCGATGCCTTGCTGAGCAACAATGTGTCGCGCTGGAGTAAGATCATGGCGGTTGAAATCGGCTATGCGATCAAGAGCCATGGCATTAACTTTGACCTATTGTTGTTGTTTCCCGATCATTCGATGGATCTGATGTTCGAAAGATTGGTCGACCTCACAGGTGATGAATGAGTAGCGACGAGACCTTCAACGAATTGCATTGGCAGCATGATCTGCTGGGCTCGATTGAAGTCGGCCTGGCAGTGCTCGACAAACAATTCAACGTGTTGGTGTGGAACCAGTTTATGGAAAACCACAGCGGCATATTGCCCAGTCAAATCAGAGGCAAGTGCCTGTTCGATTTTTTCAAGGAAATTGACCGGGACTGGTTTCAACGCAAAGCCGAGCCGGTGTTCAACCTGCGCAGTTCAGCGTTCATGATCTGGGAGCAACGTCCTTACCTGTTTAAGTTTGAAAGTAATCGACCCATCACGTCGGCCTCAGAACACATGTTCCAGAATGTCACGGTGTTTCCGCTGACCTCACTGAATGATCAGGTGGAGCAAATTTGTCTGGTGGTGTACGACGTTACCGATGAGGCACTGGGTAAACTGCAGATTCAACGACTCAACGAGACCCTCGAAAATATGAGCCGGGTTGATGGCTTAACCGGCCTGTATAATCGCCGTTTCTGGGAAGAGCAATTTAATTTGGAGTATAAGCGCAGCAAGCGTGCAGGCCATCCGGCATCGTTGATCATGCTGGACATTGATCATTTTAAACGGGTAAATGATACCTATGGTCACCCCGGCGGGGATGACGTGATCAAAATGCTTGCCAGGATCATCAAAAAGTCGGTGCGTGAGACCGATGTTTGCGGTCGTTATGGGGGCGAAGAATTCGCCATCCTGCTGCCGGATACAACGGCAAAGCAGGCACGTATTGTCGCCGAGCGCATCCGAAAACTGGCTGAGCATGTGCCGGTAGAACACGAAGAGCATACCATTGTGTTTACTGTCAGCCTGGGCATCGCTGAACTGCAAGACAGTTACCAGCAACCGCTTGTATGGCTTGAGAAGGCCGATCAGGCCCTGTACGAAGCCAAGGAAAGTGGCCGCAATCGGGTGTGTATCAGCCCGTCGTAGAAGGCGCGCTTTGTGCCGCTTGTCTGGCCTCCAGATGGTCGATGTGATGACGGATAGACCATAAAAACACCAAGCTGGGTATCACCATGATGGCGGTGAGAATGAAAAACACCGTCCAGTTACCGCCCAGACCGTCGACCAGGAAGCCACTGCCCGATGCCAGCATGGTTCTGCCCAGTACCCCCAATGACGCCATCAGCGCATACTGTGAGGCAGAAAACGCCTGGTTACACAACAAGGAGATAAACGCCACCAACGCGACTGAACTCCAGGCGGCGGTGAAGCCATCCACAAAGATGGTCGCGGCGAACAGGGCTTTGTCCGGTCCCACCTGCGCCATCAGGGCAAACATCAGGTTACTGGCAGCCATCGCAATACCACCTGTCATCAGGCCTTTGAAAATGCCGTAGCGGATGTTGACCATGCCGCCCAACACTGCAAACACCAGGGTAACCCACCAGTTCAACAGTTTGGACAGATTGCCGATGTCGGTATTGGTAAAGCCGATTTCCTTGTAAAACACGATGCTCATGCGGCCAAGGAAGGCTTCGCCAATCTTGAACAGGAATATGAACAACAGAATCGACAACGCCAGACGGGTGCCATTGCGGGTGAAAAATTCCCGGAACGGCTCCACCAGAGTGACCAGCAACCAGCTGGACATGCGGGTTGCCAGGGTCGGCGTTTGTCCCCCCAGCATTGCCTGATAACGTGCGGTAGCGGCCTGTTGTTGTGCTTCACGGTGGGTTTGGGGTTCGCGGCTGAACAGGCAGGTTGCCATCAGCATCAACATCATTGCACCCAGTACCCAGTAAATTTCGGACCATTGCCAGCCGGGCAAATCGGCAATGAAAAACGGTACGGCACCTAAGCCGCCATAGCCAGTCCACCAGCCCGCTGTTGCCATGGCGGATGCTGCCGCCAGTTTTTCCCGTTCATGGGTAGCAATCACATCGATGCGGTAGGCATCAATCGCGATATCCTGGGTGGCTGAGCTGATGGCTATGGCAAATCCAAGCAACGCCACCAGCGCGATATCCTGCGTAATGTTGGTGGTGGCAAGCAGGCCACAAAACACCACGATGCAAAATTGGGTAATGAAAATCCAGCCCCGTCGCTGGCCCAGAAACGGTGGACGCAAACGGTCCAGTAACGGTGACCACAGAAAATTGATCGAATAGGCAATGAAGATGGAGCCGAACAGCCCAATCGCCGAGCGGGTCAGTCCTTCCTCTTTCAGCCACGCAGACATGGCTGAGCTGATCATGACCCAGGGAAAGCCGGATGCAACGCCGAACAGAAAAATGGTCAACAGACGACGATCACGGTAGTAGGACAGGGTATGACGGATCACAGACAACCAAACCGGGTAGACAAGTAACAAAGGGCTATTGGATCATGGTTGACCCTGAAAGGCAATGTCAGTGACAGGATTTTGTGTGGCAGTGAACTAGGGACGGATACCGATGCAGTCCAGTGGATATTGGCCTTCGCCTTCAAGGTATTCAATACAGGTGGTGAGTTCGCTACGCAGGTAAGGGTCGCGCAACAGTTTCTGTTCCGGCCAGTAATGCAGTTGATGGAGCAAATGCCAGAACACCCGCTCTTTCTGGCTGTAGGGGGCGTCACAACGTGATTCAATATGGGCCCATTCTTCCAGCGTATCCCAGAAGTACAGGTCGACTTCCCGGTAAGGGATGCGTAGTTCCCAGAAGCCGCGCACAAAAAACGTCAGTTGTTTGGCTTTACGGTCAATAAACCTTTGTACGTCCACTCTCTTCCCGGCGGTTATTATCATGGTTTGCCCCTATTATAGCCGTGGATTAGTGATTTACGCGACCTTCGACAGGTTGGATAAATTATCCAATTGAAATTTCGTGAAATAATTTTTTCACCCGGCTACCAACCCATGTAGGTTAACCACCCATAAATCATCTTTGCCAGACGCAGGGTTTGCTGCTCATCCCGGGGCTGGCCCACCAGTTCCTGTTGCCGGTAGTGCAGTTTAAGCCCCCGGGTTGCGGCGACCCGACGGGCGTCGGTGGTCGACAGGGTCCAGCGGTTATCCCAGGCAGAATAAACGTCCAGTAACGCGGGCTGTAATTGGGCAAACATTTCTGGCAACGCTTTGTTGAGGTTCCGCTCGGGTAAAAACGCCCCCAGACTGACCAGTCCATCCGGTTGCGGGATCGCCTGCTCAGTGTACAGGCGGGCCAGTGAGGCCGCGGTGGTGCCCTGGGCGATGATCAGGTAGAAACCCGCCACCTCGGCACGCCGGTCTTCAAGTTGCAACATTTGTTGTTGCAGGGCGTACTGTTGAGCCTGCAGGTGTTGGACGGGGGAGTGAAGCAGATCGGCACGCCCATGCAGGGCTGCCTCAGCTTCTTGCTCGGGGGCAGCTTGAGGCGCCGCATCCGTCGCTGGAGGCAATGTCAGAAGTATTTGTGGATCGCCCAGTGGTGGTGCTGCCATGGTCAGCGTGTGCCAGCCATAGTGGGTCAGTTGACGGGCAAGACGGGCCAACTGATGGTCATCCTGCGGTACGCCACCGGCCTCGGTGATCAAAACCGCCAGTCCGCGAGTGATGGGGGTCCTGGCCGGATATTCAACCATCACCACTTCCCGATCGCCGACCAGCAGTGTCTGATAGGTATCGGGCAGCCGCTGAGATGCGATGTCCTGCATCAACTGGCGCTCATCACCCACCCGCGCCGGTGCCGCGCTCGACCACAACAGGAGCGCAGCAAGGTTCAGACAATGTAGCAAATGGCGATATCGGGTGTTTACAGTCATCCTCTTATTATCGGTCAGTCTGGGCTGATACTTGAGGTGACAATGCAGGGATCGGCGCTACTGGGTCGGATGATTCGGGTTTGGGGGTACCCAGGCCAAACCACCAGCGACTGATGCGGGTCTTATCGACCCATCGAAAGCCCAACCAGCACACCACTGTGGTGAGCAGTATCAGGGTCACGGCTTCCAGTGCCATAGGGATTGCAAACGGGGCCAGCATCACCGCCAGCACAATGATCACGCTCTGGTGCAAGACATAGCATGGCAGAATGGCTCGGTTGGCGGTGGGCAACCATGCTGGCGCGACACGCAAGTGAATGGCGGCGAAACCCACCAGTGTGAGGATCCAGGCCCAGTGATTCAGGCTCAATACGGCAGCGATCAGACTGCGCACCCACACAATCTGAACGGTGTTTTCGTTCAGAAACGGCAGCATGCCGTGACGGTCCGCGATGATCACGCCGTAGGCAACGACTGCGGTGCCCAGGAAATACCAGCGCCAACGGGCGATGGCCTCCCAAACCTGATCATTTTTAGACAGTAAGTACCCACACACAAATACGAATCCGTATTTCGCATGGCTGTACCAGTCATGGATCAAATCGTGGGTAGTTGGGTACAAATGGCGCAGCAGTTGCCAGATGACGGCCAGACCAATCACCATCGTTGCCACCCATATCAACGGTGACACGGGGCGTGCGTTGAGCGATGTGGCCACGGCATCCAGCGCCGGTTTCAGTACTATCCAGATCAGCGTATACACCCACAAATAGGGCAAAAACCACAGGTGATTCCAGGTCAACAGACCGATGTCTGACTGCTTGTCCGGGGCCAGTGTGGTGTCCATGTTGTAATACTCTGCCAGAAAGCCCAGATATCCGCCCTGCCAATCTCCCCGGTAAACCAGTTCGTAAAACAGTTGCGGTGGGACAATCACCAACATACCTAACAGTAAGGGTGCCAACAGGCGATGACTGCGTAATTTCAGCAGTCGCCCGGCGCTATAGCGTTCACTGACCAGTCCAAGGGCCATGGCAGAGATAAAAAACAGCATCGACATGCGCCATTGGTTGGACAGGATCATCACATCCTGTAATGGCTCGCTTTGATGAGGACTTTTGATGTGCCAGCCCCAGTCGGCCACATAATACATGCCCACGTGATACAGGATGAGCAGACAAAAAGCGAGGAAGCGCAGCCAGTCTAGGTCGACGCGGCGGGTGGATTGGACTTGAGTCATGGTCGTCTCTCAGGTTAAATGCTTACACCAAGTAAGCCCGAGCAACAGCGCTGCTGCCAGTGTCAAAGGCTGACCTGGTGTGCTCTGGGGACAAACGGTGGAATACAGGGACCAATGACGTTATTCAGTCGATTCGAACAACGACCTTATTTTTACACGGGTGTGGCGGTCAGCCTGTACATTCTGATCAACAACACCATCAATGCCACATCAGCCTGGATGGAAGCCACCCGTGACGGGGTTGCCGAGTTTGCGCTGTGGGAACCTTTTTGCTGGGAGTATTCCAGTGCCATCGCGACCCTGATCCTGCTGGTACCCATGTACCTGGCCTGGAAGCGCATGCCTCTGCGCTTCGAACACTGGCGTCGTCAACTGGTTATGCACCTGTTACTGGCAACCCTGGTCAGTGTGTTGCATGTGGTGTTGATGGTCGCGATACGCGAAGGGGTGTATGCCCTGGCCGGTGGGAATTATGAGTTTGGTCCCTGGGGGCGAGAGTTTTTCTACGAATACCGCAAAGACGTGTGGGGATATCTGACCTTCTTCGTGATGTATCAGGGTGGTTCGTTCATCTACCGTCGGCTGCGCGGCGAAGCGGACTTTGTTGGTCAGACCCCGGAAAAACCGAGCGCGGATAGCGACATTCCGGAGCATTTTCTGGTTAAAAAACTGGATCGGGAGTTTTTGGTTAAAGTGCGGGATATTGAGTGGATGGAAGCGGCCGGAAACTATGTCAATTTGCACAGTGGCGGTCGGATCTATCCACTACGGGGTACTCTGAGCACGTTGTCAGAGCGGATGGCCGCTGGTGGTTTCAGTCGTGTACACCGTTCTGCGGCGGTGAACCACAGCGCCATAGCCCACATCAGCTATTTGCCCAGTGGCGACGGCGAAATTACCCTGCAAAGCGGTCAGGTGGTAAGTTTATCCCGGCGTTACAAAGAGTCCCTGAAACAACGTTTCAGTTAATCAGCGCAATCCACCCGAAATCCACTGGGACTGTGAAAGTGCAGGTCTTCCCCGGTCCTTGGGTGGGTCAGGCCCAGCTCGCAGGCGTGAAGCTGCAACCGGGGCGCCATCGCCAGCGCCTGTTCATGGGCGTACAGACGGTCGCCAAGGATAGGATGACCGAGGCTCAACATATGCACCCGCAACTGGTGAGAACGTCCGGTGATCGGTGTCAGTGACATCAGGGTTTGATGGTTGCCCCGCGCCAGCACCTGCCAATGGGTCTCTGAGGGCTTGCCATTGTCCATATCGACTTTCTGTTTGGGACGGTTCGGCCAATCACAAATCAGCGGCAGGTTGACCGTTCCGGTAGTGTCCTGTGGCACACCCCATACCCGTGCTTCGTAACGTTTGTGGGTCTGGCGCAGTTCGAACTGGCGTGACAAGGTTCTGTGGTTGTCCTTGCCCAGTGCCATGACGATAAGTCCCGACGTTGCCATGTCGAGACGATGCACAATGCGCGCTTCGGGCCAGACTCGTGCAACCCGCAGTGCCAGGCTGTCTTTGTGTTCGGCTGCTTTGCCCGGCACGCTGAGCAAGCCACTGGGTTTGTCGAGGATGATCAGATCATCATCCCGGTAAACGATCTGCAGGTATGGCGTGGTCGGTGGGTTATAGTGAAGCAAAGCCATGGTTTATCCGGGGTTGTTGATCACGAGGCGCACGGCATCCAGGCGCAGCTTGGCGTCCTGCAACACGTCTTTCAGGGCTGTCTGCTGATGCACGATAAAGTCGATTTCTTCCTGTCGGATCGCCGGATTGACCTCTTTTAACTGGGTCAGACGCTGAATTTCCTCGCCCAACAGGGCGTTGAGTTTTTCCACACTGTCAGCACGGCATTGCTCGGCACGTTGGTTGGCGCCTTGTTCTGCCACACTCAGGGCCTGATCAATCTGTGCGCTCAGGGCTTTGATCAACTGGTTGGCGGTTTGTTGATTGACTTTGCTCAGCACGGTAAAGGTTTTATCGATGATCTGGCCTTTGCTGTCGATGCACAGCGTGATTGGCGTCACCGGCATAAAACGGTTCGCCTGCAGTTGCGGCGGGGCCTTCGGTGCCAGCACAAACAAGCATTCCAGCCAGTACGCGCCCGCCGGCAGCGCCGGTTCTTTGGTCAGGGCCACGGTACTTTTGCCCTGCGCATCATCCAGTACCAGATCCATCGCATGCTGAACCATCGGGTGATCCCAGCTCAGAAAGTGTACCTGCTCCAGTGCGGTTGCGGTGTGGCGTTCGAAGGTCACGGTCATGCCCTCTTCGTCCAGTCCGCGCAGCGGCGCCTGCATGGATTCGCCCGGTCGCAGCAGGTAACAGGCATCGTCTTTTTCTTCCTGCACAACCCCCAGAGCGTCGAGCAACCGGCTCATGAAGCGCTCCAGGGTGGGGGAATCATCCGCGTCCTGTAATCCTTGCAACACCGGTTCCACCCGTCCCACACCACTGGCATTGAGTTCCAGCAGACGGTCGCGGCCTGCTTCCAGTTCGGCTTTGAGGGCCTGGTGGCGCTGCTGACACGCGGTGATAATGGCTTCGGCGTTGTCAGGATTGCCTAGCGCGTCTTTGAGCTGTTCACCCAGGGCCTCAAATACCGCAGTGCCGGTGGCACAGGTGTGTTCAAAGGCATCCAATCCACGGTGATACCAGTTGAGCATGATGTGCTGCGGGCTGTCGCTGAAATAGGGCACGTGCAACTGGATATCGTGACGCTGGCCAATGCGATCCAATCGACCAATACGCTGTTCCAGCAGGTCTGGCAGGCGGGGCAGGTCGAACAGCACCAGATGATGGGCAAACTGGAAATTACGCCCTTCACTGCCAATTTCACTGCAGATCAGTATCGGCGTGCCACCTTCGGATTGAGCAAAGAAATTGGCGGTGCGATCCCGCTCCACGATGCTCATGCCCTGATGGAATACGCCGGCGTGAATGCCGGCCTTAACCCGCAGAGCCTCTGCCAGCTGTAAGGCGGTACTGGCATGATGACAAATGGTCAGGATCTTTTCCTGTTTGTGCTCGCTGAGCAGTGCAATCAGCCAGTCGACCCGGGGGTCGATGCTGGTCCATTGTTCGTTGACCTGTCCGTGATGCTCCGGCGTGAGTGCCTCGAACGGGTCGGCAAAGGTCAGCGATTGGTATTCACCAGGCAAGGCCAATGGATAGGCGTTCAGATGGCGCATCGGGAAGCCGGCGATGCCGCTACGGGTATTGCGAAACAACACCCGGCCAGTGCCGTGCTGGTCCAGCAGTTCATTGACCAGCTGTTGTTGCTGGCTGGGGTCAAGCTGTTGCAGCTGCGTTGCATCGTAGTGGCGTGAAAAGCGTGCGATGTGCTGACTGTCCTGTTCACTGAGTGGCTGGTTATTGAGTAGCGGCTTAATGGCACTGGCCAGCGCAGCATAGTCCTGCTCTTCTTCAACAAATTGCTGGTAGTCGGGAAAACGAGCGGGATCGAGCAGGCGTAAGCGCGCAAAATGACTCTCGTGGCCCAGTTGATCGGGCGTGGCGGTCAACAGTAAAACCCCTTTGGTCGCTTGTGCCAATGTCTCAATGGCCTGATATTCGGTTGATGGTGATTGTGCAGACCATTGCAGGTGATGGGCTTCATCCACCACCAGCAGATCCCAACCTGCCTGTGCTGCGGCGTCGAGATGCTCAGGTTGCTGAATGAAGTCCAGGCTGCACAGCACACATTGTTCGGTATCAAACGGGTTATCGCCTTGCTCCTTTAACGCGCTTATGCGTTCTTCGTCAAAGATGGCAAACGACAGATTGACCCTGCGTAACATTTCCACCAACCATTGATGGACCAGGGAGGAGGGCACCACAATCAAGACCCGCTGCGCGCGTCCGGTCAGCAGTTGCTGGTGGATGATCAGCGCAGCTTCAATCGTCTTACCCAACCCGACTTCGTCGGCCAGCAGTACCCGTGGGGCGTAGCGATTGGCCACTTCATTGGCGATGTGCAGCTGGTGAGGAATGAGCGTCACCCGGGCCCCCAGCATGCCTTGCAGTGGTGAACTGTCGTAGTCATAGCGATGGGTCAGGCAGTCCTGGCGAAGACTGTACCAGCGAGGATGATCGCTGTGCCCGGCGCGCAGGCGATCAATCGGGTTGTCGAGCTGGTACTCGTGATCCAGCTGGGTTTCCGGCAGTGTTTCATGATTGCCACTATCTTCCCGGGTGCCGGCGTAGATCAGTAACCCATCCTGCTCCAGACACTCTACGATACGCAACGTGAAGCCGTCGGCAGCAGTGATGGTTTCGCCCGGTGCAAAACGAATGCGGGTCAGTGGTGCATTGTTGCGCGCGTAAACCCGCTGTTCACCCGTGACCGGAAACAACAAAGTGACAGTGCGATCACTCACTTCAATCACCAACCCCAGTCCCAAGTCGGATTCGGCGTTGCTGAGCCAGCGTTGTCCTGGTGCAAAGGGGGGCTGTGTGGTCAAAATGATACCTCCTGACAGGGTTTGATAGCGTTGGGGGCGCGCATTGTAACGCAATCGTTCACGGATGCTATAAAAGTAGGTGAAGATCGGCAAAAAGTGGTTTATTGTGGTCTTAAGGGCTTTTCAGTGATGCAGGGGTTGCGGCGAAAAGCTCGGCGTCGCACCGATGCATGGTCTAATGAGCGCTTATCCTCTTTGTGCCATTTATTGCTATGGGGTGACGGATGCCTAAAAAGAAAGTGACAGACACCAAGATTTACGTTCTGGACACCAACATTCTGCTACACGAACCACTCGCCTTTCTCTCTTTCAAAGAACACGACGTTGTCGTTCCGATGACGGTCCTGGAAGAACTCGATTACATCAAAGACAGCAAAAAAGACGTCGCCCGGGATGCCAGGGTGTCGATTCGTTCAATGGAAGATTTGCTGCACAACGCTACACCAGAGCAGTTAGTGGCCGGTGTTTCCATGGCCGGACGGGGCTCCGGTGTATCAGCGCCTTCAGGCACCCTGTCGATCTTCGCCGACCATGGGCTGCCCATTGAACAGCAGGTGTTCACCAGTAATGAAAACGATAACCGCATCATCAATGCGGCGTTGCATCTGCAGGGGATGAAAGCGCCCCGCCAGGTGGTACTGGTGACCAAAGACATCAACATGCGACTGAAAGCCAAAGGCGCCGGATTGGCACATGTTGAGGATTACCGCACCGATCAGCTGGTCAGTGACATCAAATACCTGTCCAAGGGTTATCACGTGTTTCCGGGCAATTTCTGGGACAAAGTTAAATCGGTGGACAGCCGCAGCGAAGGTCGGGATACCATTCACACCATCGACCGCAAGCTGTTGCCGGAAGCCTATGTGAATGAGTTTCTGATTGACGAAAGCCACAGTTTTGCCGGACTGGTAGAGTCGATTACTGAAGACAGCCTTGAGGTGTTAGATCTGGGCTATGAGCGCATGATGGGGCGCAGTGCGTGGGGGATTTCACCCAAGAATATCGGTCAGGCGATGGGGATGCATGCGCTATTGGACCCACACATTGATCTGGTCATCCTGACCGGCCCGGCGGGCAGTGGTAAAACCTTGCTGGCATTGGCTGCTGCCTTGGAAATGGTGGTCGAGAAAAACATGTATGACAAGATCATCGTGACCCGCAGCACACCGGAAATTGCCGAGTCGATCGGCTTTTTGCCGGGCACCGAAGAAGAGAAGATGGCCCCCTGGCTGGCGGCTATCACCGACTCGTTGGAAGTGCTGCATAAAAATGATGAGAACGTGAAAGGCTCGATGAATTACATCATGGAAAAAGCCAACATTCAGTTCAAGTCAGTGAATTTCATGCGTGGGCGCAGTATTCAGAATGCCATTGTGATCCTGGACGAATCACAAAACCTCACTGCATCCCAATTGAAAACCATCATTACCCGTTGTGGTGAAGGCACCAAATTGATTTGTAGCGGTAACCTGGCGCAAATCGACAGCAACTACCTGTCTGCAGTCACGTCGGGCCTGACTTATCTGGTGGAAAAATTTAAGAACTTTTCCGGCAGTGCAACCATGAACCTGGATGGTGTGGTGCGTAGCCGCCTGGCGGAGTTTGCTGAAACGCAACTGTAGTCTTGCACTTCATTGGCTGTGGGATTGATCGAAATCGCGGTCTCACAGGTAAAAATGTTGCGGTGAGCAGTTGCGAGCGGCCTTACTTTCGGGCACACCGTGCGATGCCCGTGGACAAGTTCTTTTTACCTGCCTGGTGATGAGAGCAGTAAGACTTGGCCATTGTGGGCCGATACAGTATTGACCGTTTTGTTAAGAGGTTACGATGCCACGAAAGAAGTCACAACCGGTGATCCTTGCTGTCGATGATGAGCAGATCAATCTGCGCATTATCGGCCAGGGCTTGTCTGAAGATTATCGGGTGATCATGGCTGATACGGGAAAACGTGCCATCGAACTGGCCTGTGAGGAAAAACCCGATCTGGTGTTGTTGGACATCCGTTTGCCCGATATGAGTGGGTATACGGTGCTAAAATCCCTCAAAAACCACCCCGACACCAAATCCATTCCGATCATTTTTGTCACCGGTCAGGATTCAGACGAAAATGAGGTCAAGGGTCTCAGAATGGGCGCGGCGGACTATTTTACCAAGCCGATTAAAATGCCGCTGGCCAGGGCCCGCATCGCCAAGCAACTGGAGTTGAAGCACAAAACGGATCTGCTGGAGTCGCTGGTGGACATGGATGGTTTGACCGACATCCCCAATCGTCGTTCGTTCGATAAGCGCTTTGAAGAGGAGTGGCGACGCGCCAAGCGACACGGCAAGCCGCTGGGGATCTGCATGGCGGATATCGATTATTTCAAACAATACAACGACAAATACGGTCATGCGGTGGGCGACGATGCGTTGATCAGCGTCGCGGGGTTATTGGCCAAGGTGGCCAAACGGGCCGGAGATTTTGTGGCCCGCTATGGTGGTGAAGAGTTTGTCATGTTGTTGCCCGAGAGTGACGAAAAAGCCACCAAAGGCTTTGTTCAAAAGCTGATTGAAAACCTCAGTCATCTGGCCATTCCTCATGAGTATTCGGACTGTGCAGAGCATGTGACCCTGAGTTTCGGTGCTGTGGTGGTGGTTCCTGAAAAGGGCATGGACAAAATGGCCGCGCTGGAGGCTGCCGACGAGCAGCTGTATGCAGCAAAATCAGCCGGTCGTAACCGCCTGGCTATTCGTCGCTTTGAACCGCAGCCTGCTGATACAGCGGAATAGTTTCATGGGTCACCATGCCACTGGCGAGTTTGCTGGCTGACTGGGTCGAGATTTCACCCACCGGCAAGGGGGCTGGTCCGGTGGGTTCCATTAACAACAAGCGACTTTTGCCGACCTGCAGGGTTTGTTCTTCCTCCCGGTGTGACAATGCCGCTGCCATTAAGGCATGGCGGGGAAGGTACACCAATTCCATGCGCAGGCGGGGCAGCAGCGAGCGCATCAGTGCCGCCATAAGGGTGGTTTTGCTGTCACAATCGCCCTGATTGCTCAGTAGCACTTCGACCGGGGCCAGATAGCCCGCACCGTTTGAGGTCAGCCGGTTTTCCAATGGGTTGTAGGGAATGCTCTGTATCCAACTGAGCAGCAAGTTAACGTAATCCCTGGTGTTGCTGCCGGGCTCTAGCATGTTGTAAATGGCTTGGGCGACGGGCATCAGGATCTGGCGGCTTTCCTGCAGGTAGCGGATGTGATCCGGCTTGATGCCTTTTTGCCCCATATGATTGGTCCAGGGCACGAAATACTGGATTGCCAGGTAGTCGCGAAACGCCACATCTTGCTGAGTCAGCATAAAGTCTTGCCATTTTTCGCGCAGGGTTTCGTTGCGCCCCTTGACCACAATCCGTACGTCTTTGCCTAACCGTTGTACCGAAACACGGGCTTCTCTGGGATTGACTTCACGGGCATGCTTGAGCAGTTCAATGTACAGGTAGCGGGTGGCCACATCGGGTTTGTACAACACGGTATTGCGAAATTGCTTGTCCAGTTCCTGATTGTCGAGCACAAACGACAGTTCCCGCTGCCGGCCCGCATGGTCCTGCCATACATAGCGCAGGGCCACCCCGTTTTCCTGCGGTGTCCGTTGAAAGCTGAGTTGTTTGGCAAACCCGTTACCGTGCGACAGCACGGCCAACAAGATTGCCATGACGAGTGTAATGCCGCGCATGACTCACCTGACTGGTCGTTATACTCAGTATATCGACAACTTCAGCGGCGTCTATACGACAAAGTATTAAGCAAGGGCCTCTGGTGCAGGGTGAAACCAGTTGAGTGAATCGTGCAGGCTGACCACCGAACCGATCACAATCAATGCAGGAGGTTGAATGTTTGCCGCTTCGGCCTTCGCACAGATGGTGTTTAAGTTACCGGTAACCACGCGCTGTTGCGCCGTGGTGGCATTGGCGATCATCGCGATCGGGGTTTGTGCCGACATGCCATGCTTCACCAATTGTTCGCAGATGATCGGCAGGCCGGTCAGGCCCATGTAAAACACCAGGGTTTGACCGGTTTGTACCAGCGCTGGCCAATCCAGGTCGATGGAATTGTCGCGTAAATGACCGGTTGCAAACACTACGGATTGGGCATGATCCCGGTGGGTCAATGGGATACCGGCATAGCTCGCTGCGCCACTGGCAGCGGTGATCCCCGGCACGACCTGAAAACGCACCTGATGCTCAACCAGGGTTTCGAGTTCTTCGCCACCTCGGCCGAAAATAAACGGATCGCCACCTTTGAGCCGTACGACCCGTTTGCCGGCTTTGGCTTCTTTGACCAGTAAGGCGTTGATGTCCTGTTGTGGAAGGGTATGGTTACTCTTGGCTTTGCCCACGTAGTGCTTCTCAGCGTCACGTCTTACCATGGCGAGAATTTCGGGGGACACCAGCCGGTCGTAGATAACCACATCGGCCTTTTGCATCAGGCGCAGTGCACGAAAGGTCAGCAATTCCGGATCGCCCGGACCGGCACCGACCAGATACACTTCGCCGGGTTGTTCGGGCCGCTCGCTGTTCAGCTTGTCCAGCATCGCTTGTTCCGCCTGTGCATCGTTGCCCTGCAAAATCGCTTCGGCAATTGGGCCATCGAACACTTCTTCCCAGAAGTAACGCCGTTGGGTCACGGTGTTAAAGCGGCCTTTAACCTGATCACGGAAACGCTCGGCAAACTCGCCCAGTCGCGCAATGCGTTGTGGGATCCAGGCTTCCAGCTTCTGACGCAGGTAGCGCAACAGTACCGGTGCAACGCCACCGCTGGCCATGGCGATGGTGACCGGACCACGATTAACAATTGACGGCGTAATGAAATTGCAGCGCTTAACGTCATCCACCACATTGACCAGCGCGCCCTCGGCGGTCCCAAGGGATTGAATATGGCCGTTGAGCTCGCCATCATTGGTGGCCACGAAGATCACCCGCGCAGCGACAATGTCGCTGTCCTCAAATGGGCGAAGATGCAGGGTAATGCGTCCTTCCTCGGCCATTTTTTGTACCGTCGGACAGGCTTCCCGGGTAACCACCGTTATGGCGGCTTCAGTATTGGCGAGCAGTTCCAGTTTGCGTGCAGCGACTTCCCCACCGCCGACGACCAGGCAGTGTAAGTGTTGGGTATCGATAAATAAGGGGAAATAACGCATCGGGCCTACTCTCTGTTCAGTGTGCGCAGTTTGCCTGAATCAAGTATTTCAATAAAGAATTTAAAAGTTAAATTTTATTCCATTAGGAAATAAAAAAGGCGGTCAATGCCGCCTTTAAAACTTAGTCTTTACGCTTTTTGCGTTTTGGTGGCTCGTCGCGCCACTCCCGCAGGCCCAGACGTTGTCCGGAAACACGGGCTTTTTGCAATGCATCACGGGTTTCTGGCGGCATACCCTGGGGCAAGTCCACGGTGCTGAAACGGTCGAAGATTTCGATCGCGCCGATGTGCTTGCTGTCAATGTTCCCTTCGTTGGCGATGGCACCGACGATATTGCCGGGTTTGACGCCATGACTGTGGCCCACTTCAATACGGTAGCGTTGCATGCCGGCTTCCGGCTTACCCCGTTGTCGACCTTTGCCCTTACGATCATCCCGACCACCGCGGTCATTTCGGTCATTGCGGTCACGGGGACCGTTTTCACGGCGCGGTGGCTTGGCTGTCAGATCCGGACGGTCACTCTCTTTCAGGATCAGTGGCTCGTCACCTTGCGCCAGTTTGGCCAGCGCAGCCATGATTTTCTCAGGAGACGCTTCCGATTCCTGCTGAATTGATTCAACAATCGGGATCAGGCTTTCGATGCTGTCGTCTTCCAGGGCATTGATCACGTTTTGTTTGAAACGTGTCAGGCGGTTTTCGTTCAGCTCAGACACCGATGGGATTGGCATCACATCGATCTTTTGCTTGGTGGCCTTTTCAATCGCAAACAACAGGCGCTTTTCGCGGTGTGAGATGAACAGAATGGCATCCCCCTGACGGCCGGCTCGCCCGGTTCGGCCGATACGGTGAACGTAGGATTCCGTGTCGTAGGGAATGTCAAAATTGATCACGTGACTAACCCGCTCAACATCCAAACCCCGCGCCACAACATCGGTGGCGACCAATACATCGATGGTGCCTTTTTTGAGGCGTTCGACCGTGCGCTCACGGGCTTGTTGTGGAATATCACCATTGAGGGGTTCCACATCATAGCCGCGGGCAGACAATTTCTCCGCCAGTTCAACGGTGGCGGTTTTGGTACGCACGAAGATGATCACACCGTCAAAAGGCTCGACTTCCAGAATACGGGTCAGTGCTTCCAGTTTGTGGTGTCCGGCAACCTGGCAGTAACGCTGGCGAATGGTGCTGGCAGTGGAAACCTTAGCGGCGATTTTGACCTGCTTTGGATCGTTCAGGTAACGTTGCGTGATCTTACGGATCGGCTCCGGCATGGTGGCGGAAAACAGCGCTGTCTGACGGGTCTCTGGCGCGTGGCTGAGGATCCATTCGACGTCGTCGATGAATCCCATGCGCAGCATTTCGTCGGCCTCGTCGAGCACCAGGAAGCGTAACTGATCGAGCTTCAGTGTGCCGCGCTTGATGTGGTCAATCACCCGGCCAGGTGTACCGACAACCACTTGAACACCCCGTTTCAATTGGCGAATTTGGTTGTCATAGGATTGTCCGCCGTAAACAGGCAGAACTTTGATTTTATTGGAAAAACTGGCGTAAACCTGAAAGGCTTCCGCAACCTGAATGGCCAGTTCGCGGGTAGGCGCCAGTACCAGTAGTTGCGGTGTTGTTTGTTCGCTGTTGATTTGTGCCAGCATGGGCAATGCAAAGGCGGCGGTTTTACCCGTACCGGTTTGCGCTTGTCCAAGCAGGTCATGCCCCTCTAACAACAGCGGAATGCTTTCAGCCTGGATGGGCGAAGGCTTTTCATACCCCACTTTTTCCAGCGCTTGCAGAATGGGTTCAGGCAATGCTAGATCGCGGAACGTTATATCAGTGGTGGTGGTCATTTAAGATCCCTGGTTGCCGGCTGGTCAGTAGGGGGGCATGGCGTGAGAACGGCCCGCTTAATACGCCGGGTTATTTAAAACCGCAATTATATTCCATATGGTACGGATATACCAAACAACCGCGACATTGATTGTGTCTTATCAGAAAATTGACGTTCACAGCTCGCCTGCTTCGCGGTAAGGTAACCTCTGCGGTATCCCGCATCACAATAATAAGGAAAGTAAGATGAAAAAGGCGTTGTGGTTGATTCTGTTAAGTGCACTGATGGGGTGCTCGGGGCAAACCAGTGAAGAACATATTGAAAATGCTCAGAAATTCGTTGCGCAAAATAATTTTGAAGCGGCGGTGGTTGAACTGAAAAACGCCGTACAGCAATCCCCGCAATCTGCCACAGCCCGCTTTGAGCTGGGCAAAGTGTATCTGGCCATGAATGACTTCGACAGCGCTGAAAAGGAATTGAATCGCGCGTTGGAATACGGCCAGCCAGCCTCTGAGGTCATTCCTTTGTTGTCCAAAGCCTATCAGCGCACCGGTGCCCATGCTGCCCTGACCGAGCTTGATGTTGCCGCCGCCGGTATGTCAGATGCAGAAAAGGCCGAAGCAGGGTTTTTTAAACTACAGTCTTTGGTGCAACTGGATCGCCGTGAAGACGCGCTGGCCCAGATTGAAGAACTGGGTGCGTTGGATACCAACTCGGTCTACAAAGGACTGATTTTGGCCTACCAGCCCCTGTTGCAGGATGACACCCAGGGCGCACTGACAGCCATAGAAGCCTTGCGTAAGCAGTCGCCGTTCAACCCTGATGTGCTTAAACTACAGGGTCAGGTGCTGTTGATGCTACAACGCCCTGAACAGGCGGCTGACGTTTATCAGGTCTATGTGCAGCAATTTCCTGACGACAAACAAATCATCTTTATCCTGAGCAGTTTATTGGTTGAAGCCGGAAGAATGGATGAAGCCCAGGTGCATGTCGATCGCCTGCTGGCCGATCACCCTGACCATCCGATGTTGAACCAACTGAAAGCCACCATCGCCGCAGGTGAAGGACAACATGCATTGGCGCAGCAACACGCCGAGCGGGCAATCACCCTGGGCAGAGGCGATCCTGCGTTGCGCTTGATTGCCGGTTATGCCGCCTATCAGAACAAAGACTTTGAATCGGCTGCCGAACACCTGAGTTTTGTCGCCAGTTCGCTACCTGACAACCACCCCGCGTTGAAAATGTTGGCGGCTGCTCAACTGCAGTTGGGCCAGAGTGGTGAAGCATCAGATGTGTTGACCCGACTGGACTCGATCACCGAACAGGATGCGCCGTTGTTCAGCAGTACTGGTCTTGCATTGATCAAGCAGGGCAGTCTCAAGCAAGCCCGAGAGATGGTTGAGCGTTCGGCCGACATTTCTCGCAGTGCCGATGATCTGGCGCGGCTGGGTGTGTTGAAATTGTCCCTCAATGACGTTGAAGGCATTGTCGACCTTGAGCAAGCGGTCAGTCAGTCTCCTCAATTGCCGGGTGTGCGTACCACACTGGCGACCGCGTATCTTGCTGCGGGTCAGCTAGACAAGGCAGAGGCGTTGGCTAACCAGTGGTTGAGCACAAACCCTGATGATGCCGAAGCCCACCTGCTACTCGGTGAAGTGGCCTCGCGCAATAATGATTGGGCCGCTGCCCAGCAGGCTTTTGAACGGGCGCTGGCTGCCCAGCCTGATATGTTGCAGGCCAAACTGGCACTGGCGAACCTGGCCTTCAAGCAAGGGGATATGGACAGTGCTCAACAGCAAGTGACTGCGGTGATTAACGAGGCGCCAGACTATTTGCCCGGTCTCGCCACCCATTACCTGTTCTTTAAACGTCAGCAACAGGGTGAAGAAGGCATGGCGCCGGCCGTAGCGGCTTATCAGAAGGCGCCACAACGTACCGATTTGGCCTTGTTGCTGGCCCGTATCTACGCCACCGAAGGGCGTTGGAGCGATGTTGAGTCCGTCACCGGTAACGTCACCGTGAGCGATGATGTGCCAGTGGTGTATTGGGCATTGCGTGGACAAGCGCTGTTAAAGCAACAAAAAGTCGAACAGGCACAAGCACATTACGATGCCTGGTTGACGGAGATGCCCAATAACAAGCAGGCCGTTGTGGGCAAGTTACTGTTGTTGGATTCACAAAATAAAGCCAAGGAAGCCCTTGGCTTGCTCGACAAGGTGTTAACGCAGCGAGACGATCAGCAATTACACCTGTTGCGCGCTCATTTCCTGACATTAACCGGCCAGTTTGATCAGGCGCAAAATGCGTTGCAGGGATTGTCCAAGGATGTGTTGGACCAACCCTTCGTGAAAAGCATTTCGGCGCGGATTAGCGTGTCTCAGCGGGACGGTGAAACGGCTCTGCCGTTGGCCAGCGATGCCTATGAAGCACTACCCAACAGCCGCAATTTGATTGTGTTGCTGGCAGCACTGGAACTGCAGGGCAAAACCGCAGAGGGGATCGCGTTGCTTGAGCGCCACCTGCAACGCGCGCCTGAGGATATTGCTGCGCAAATGTTGCTGGCTGAGCGTCAGATCGGCGGCGCAAGTGGCAATGCCTCCGCGATCAAAACCTACGTGAAAGCGCTGGAGCAGAATCCGAACAATTTTGTCGCGCTGAACAATCTTGCCTACCTGTATATGGAAGAAGGGCAACTGTCCCAGGCTGCAGCCCTGGCCAATAAAGCGGTTGAAATGCAGCCTGAAAACATTGCTGCGGTGGACACGCTGGCGCAAATTCGAGTGCGACAGGATGATCTGGACGAAGCGTTGACCCTGTATCAGCGCATTGACCTTGCGTCACTGGAGAATGATGAAATCTTCCTGAATTACATTGAAGCGTTGCTCAAGGCTGGTAGGGATACCCAGGCTAAACGTCGTTTGGCAGCACGCAATGTGTCAAATCCTGATGCCCAGGCCCGTCTTGCCACGCTAAAGGCTGAATACGGTATCTGATCGACGGGGCTTGAAAATCGCGAGATTTTGCCCCACTAATGCTCCACCCTGGAAGAGCCTCCCATGCCGGGAGGCTCTTTTATGTTTGTATCGCTGTAATTATTTCGAGTTTGAGTCATGTACGAACGGTTTCAACATCAACTGCAACGCCTGAAAAATAACCGCATTTTTGAGCTGTTTGTGGTCAGCGTTATTATCATTTCGGCGCTGGAAATCGGCGCCAAAACCTACGACTTACCAGGCTGGGCTGCGCTGATAACCCAGTATCTGGATGTGTTTATCACCCTGTTTTTCCTGTTTGAAATCACCATTCGATTTCTTGCTGAACCGAATAAAAAGGGCTTTTTCCGTTCTGGCTGGAACGTGTTTGACACCCTGGTTGTGGTGATCAGCCTGATCCCGGTGCAAGATTCAGAGATGGCGTTGCTGGCGCGACTGGTGCGGGTTTTCCGTGTACTGCGGATGGTGTCCGTGATCCCGGAATTGCGGGTACTGATCAACTCGTTGATCAAGGCGCTGCCGCAATTGGGCTACGTGGTGCTGTTGATGTTCATTATCTTCTACATTTATGCCGCCATTGGCAGCTACCTGTTCAAGGACATCAACCCGGTGTTGTGGGGCAACATCGCCATTTCCATGCTGACCCTGTTCAGGGTGATGACCTTTGAGGACTGGACGGACATTCAATATGAAACCATGGACGTGTATCCGATGAGCTGGATGTACTACATGAGTTTTATCTTCTTTACCGCATTTGCGTTTCTGAACATGGTGATCGGCATTGTGGTGAATGTGATGGAAGAGGAGCACACCCGTGCGCGCCAGGAAGACGCGGAAACGCGGGAGCCAACCCTGGGGGAATTGCAGGCGCAGTTGAATGATGTGCAGCGCATGCTGAAAACCCTGACTGACAATCAGTCGAATGATCGGGAGTCATTGAAATGATCAGCGCGCAAATCACCTATGAGTTTCCCTCGGCACAGATTGCCAATCGTTTTCTGAATACGCTGACCAGCTGGTCGGTGAGCAAAGTCGACGCGCGCCTTGCTGGCGCTGGCGACAGGGTCAGGGTGCGCTATACCTACGGAGAAGGTCGCTTTGATAGTACCGCCAGTGCGCTGGATGATCTGGCGTCACAACTGGACGGTCATGAAGTCAACGCAGGTTGAAGGCTGTACCCAAGACACAAAAAAGCGAGGCATAGCCTCGCTTTTTTTATTGTTTCATCAAGACCCGTTAAGAGGCTTTCTTCAAACCGCTGTTGATGGCAACCAGGTCTTCTTCGGTCAGGGTACCTGCTGCTCGCTTCAGCGCCAGGATCGACGAGATAAAGTCGTAGCGGGCACCGGCCAGGTTGCGACGGGCGTCAAACAGGTTACGGGTACTGTTCAATACGTCAACGATGGTACGGGTACCAACATCAAAACCTGCCTCGGTAGCTTTCAGTGCACTTTCCGCTGACACAACCGCTTGTTGCAATGCCCGGATGGTCGAGATGGCAGCCGTGACATCATTGTAGGAGCTGCGTACCGAACGCACGGTGGTACGGTAAGTCAGTTCCATGTTTTCACTGGCAGCCACGTAGTTGTAACGGGCTTGGTCGGTACGGGCACTGGTAGCGCCGCCGGAATAAATGGGCACGTTGAGTGTCAGGCTAATCGAGTGAGCATCGGTTTTTGGCAAAGAAACACCATTGGCTTCGTCGTCATCGCGAGAAGCGGTAGCACGTAAACCCAGTGTCGGGTAGTGTCCGGCACGGCTGGATTCGATGTCATCTTTGGCAATTTCGACACCCAGGCGCTGGGCCATCAGGTCAAGGTTACGTTCCTCAGCCAAACCTAACCAGCTGTCCACATCGGCAGGGGTAGGTCGGGTAGCTTCGAATCGTTCGGTGTTCAGTACCGACAGTCCGTCATGGTATTTACCGGTGATCTCACGCAGTTCTTCGCGGCGCAGTTCGACAGTATTCTGGGCACGGATTTCCTGCGCCAGGGTGTTGTCGTAGTTAGCCTGGGCTTCATGCACATCGGTGATGGCGGTCAAACCCACTTCAAAACGCTGCTTAGTTTGTTCCAGCTGACGCTCAATGGCGCGTTTTTCGGCCTGAACAAACTCCAGAGAGTCCAATGCCCGCAACACATTCAGGTACGCTGTGGTGGTACGCACAATCAGGTCTTGTTTGGACACGGCATATTGGGTATCGCTCTGCTGGGCTACCTTCTCGGCACGCCCCAGATTGATCCAGTTGCTGTGATCATAGATGGACAAGTCCAGTTGCAGACCAAGGCCGACGCCGGTGGTATCGGTTTTGATCACATTGAAGCCTTCTAACGTAGAGCTACCATCATCGTTTTCAGTCACAACGGGATCAAGGGATTCACGGCTGCTGTCAGAGTAGCTGACGGAGCCTGAGATTTGTGGCAACAAATTCGCCCGTGAGATACCGATGCCTTCAAAGGCAGCATCGCGCTCTGCTTTGGCACGGTTAATGGTAGGATCCTTGGCCAGAGCCTGTTGATAGACCTGGTATAGATCGTCTGCGAGCGCTTGTGAGGCCACGCTAAAACCTACAAGCAGAGACAGAATCGATTTTTTCATGGGTTTTCCTGTTAAGGTTGCAATTTCAGTATGCTTTATGTTCAGTGTAATTTCTTTTCCCTTGCAAAGTCTAAGGAAATCAATTGCTAAACAAAACTGATCAGACGTAACACAAGGCTCTCAAGTGTAACAGAATATGTGCAAGAAAAAGGCAATTACGACAAGACTGAGGATATTCCCGTTGAAACGTCCATTTCGATTTTCCACTGACGATGTAAAAGTTGAGACGAAGACCCCCCTTTTCAAGGGCTTCTTTAAGATGGTCAGGTACCAGTTTCAGCACCGCCTGTTTGAAGGTGGCTGGACACCAATCCTGAGTCGCGAGGTGTTTGAGCGCGGCCATGCTGTGGCGGTGCTGTTGTACGATCCCCGCGAGGAAGCCTTTGTGATGATCGAGCAGTTTCGTATCGGCGCAATGGCCACCTCTGACTGTCCGTGGTTGTTGGAAGTGGTGGCCGGTATTATTGAACCGGGCGAGGATGCTCGCGAGGTTTGCTATCGTGAAACAGTCGAGGAGACTGGCCTGACATTGCAACACCTCACACCTGCACTGACCTATTTGTCCAGCCCTGGTGGCACCACAGAGCGTTTGCACGTATTTGTCGGTTGTGTGGATGCGAGCCAGGCGGGTGGCGTGCATGGTCTGGACCACGAAGGTGAAGACATTCTGGTGCATGTTATCCCTGAACCGGAAATTCGCGATTGGCTGGATGGCGGTAAAATTGATAACGCTGCCACCCTGATTGCAGTACAATGGTTCTTGTTGAATAAACAAAAGGTGCTGGATGACTGGGGTCAATAAGCAACGGCTACAAACCAAGTATGTACCGCATTTGCCAACGTTGTTGGCGGTGTGCGAGGTGAACTATGCCCGTTTGTTGCGCCTGTTACCCGATTGTGACTCCGAAGATTTATGTTACCGCTTCAGTGTCAATGACCGTTTGTACTACCAGATCCGAATTCTCGACAGCAGCCGCTATACCAGTACTCTGGAATGCCGTCAGATAACCCAGGGTAATCCGGGCTATCTGAATCCGGTCATGCAGGTACGCATGTACCATGATGCGCAAATGGCTGAAGTATTGAAATCCCAGCATATCGGTGCCCTCAAAGCCAGCTATGCCTACCCCAACCAGCGCATGCATCAGCGTAACGAGAAAGAAATGGTTAACCGCTTTCTGGCCGAGTGGTTGGTGTTTTGTCAAAACAATGCGACCCGCACACTGACTCAGGCCTGATCGTTGATGCAAAACCCGTGTACGCTGATCCAGTTCAGTGATTGTCACCTGTTTGCCGATGTTGAACGCAGCGGCTACGCGCAATGCAATCCCTATCACAGTCTTGCTGCAGTATTGGCGGATATCGCCAGGCAACCGGCAGACGCCATTGTGCTGACCGGCGATGTACTGGGCGAACATGATACCACCGGTTATCAACACCTGAGTCAGCTGTGGCAGCAGGCGGATATTGGCTTACCGCTGCATGCCATTCCCGGCAACCATGATGAGCCGGACGCGCTGATGGCGACATCGTCTGTTCAGAGCATGGTGGACCAAGGGATACCGATTGGCAGCCATTGGATGTTGCATGGGCTGAGCAGTCACTATCGTGGCACCCTGGGACAGGTGACGCCGGACGCATTAGACCGTTTGTCCGCGCGGATCGCCGGGCACCCTGAACGGCATCATGCCGTTGCCGTGCATCATCACCCGGTGGCGGTGAACGGTTGGATGGACCGCCATGCCTGGGTCAACCGGGAGGCCTTTGCCACCTGGCTGGCTGCCCACCCGCAGGTTAAATTTGTGCTGCATGGCCATACCCACATGGCAACGGAGCAAACCCTGGCGTCGACGGCGATATTGGGCTGTCCCTCAACGTGCTGGCAGTGGGCCAACGGGGCGGAATTTGCCGTCAGTGATGAGCGTCCGGGCTACCGTATGATACACTTGGGCTCGGACGGTCAATGGACCACAACAGTGAAACGCGTAGTGATGGTATGAGATGGACTATCAGCTGATTTACCTACACGGCTTTTTAAGCTCACCCCAATCGGTCAAGGCACAACAAACTGTCGCCTTCATTGATCAGTATTTCCCTCACCTCAACATAGAGGTGCCGCAATTGTCCAATTACCCTGGCGAGGCTGCACAGCAGGTTGAAGACGTGGTGAAAAAGCACCGCGGTAAACGACTGCGCTTTATCGGCAGCTCTATGGGCGGCTTTCTGAGTACCCACTTTGTGGAAAAGTATGGCGGCAAAGGGGTCCTGATCAACCCTGCGGTTAAGCCCTATGCCCTGCTCAAGGATTATCTGGGTGACCATGAAAATCCGTACACCGGTCAGCGATTCACACTCACCAATCAACACCTGGATGAATTGCTGGCGCTGGACACACCAACACTGCAGCACGGGGGTGACTACTGGGTGTTATTGCAACAAGGTGATGAGACCCTGGATTATCGTCAGGCCGAAGCCAAATACCAGGGCGCCAAACTCACCATAGAGCCTGATGGTGATCACAGCTTTGTCGGTTATGAGCGTTTTCTCACCCCGATCCTGGACTTTCTGATCAGTCCCTGAAGGTGAGCAGAAGACCCCGTTGCAAGTACATTGCGGGGGGGTAGGTTAGTTGATAACATCAATGCATTCCGGTGGTGATCTGCCGCCCTCTTTTGTGACCAACGAAAACAATAATATGTCCAATCAATACACAGCCGATGCCATTGAAGTCTTAAACGGTCTGGAACCGGTGAAACGCCGCCCAGGCATGTACACAGACACCACACGCCCTAACCATTTAAGTCAGGAAGTCATTGACAACAGTGTGGACGAAGCACTGGCCGGGCATGCCACCAACATCAAAGTGATTCTGCATGAAGATCAATCGCTGGAAGTGATCGATGACGGGCGAGGCATGCCGGTGGACATCCACCCCGAGGAGGGGATCTCCGGTGTCGAACTGATCATGAGCAAGCTGCACGCCGGAGGCAAGTTCTCGAACAAAAACTACCAGTTCTCCGGTGGTTTGCACGGTGTCGGTATCTCGGTGGTCAACGCGCTGTCAAAACGGGTGGAAGTGACCATTCGTCGGGACAGCAATGTGTATAGGATGGCGTTTGAAAACGGTGACAAGGTCGAAGAACTGACGGTCGTCGACAGTTGCGGCAAACGCAATACCGGCACATCGGTGCACTTCTGGCCAGATGCGGTGTATTTCGATTCAGCCAAGTTTTCGGTCAGCAAATTGCGTCATGTTCTGCGCGCCAAAGCCGTTTTGTGCCCCGGTTTGCGGATCCGATTTGACGATAAGGTCAACAAGCAAAGTGATGAATGGTATTTCGAAGACGGTCTGAGAGACTACCTGTACCAATCTGTGCAGCAGTTTACCTGTATTCCAGAAGACAGCCCGTTTGTCGGCACGTTTTCCGGTAATCATGAAGCGGCGGATTGGGCGGTCATGTGGCTACCGGAAGGGGGCGACATGGTCAACGAAAGTTACGTCAACCTGATCCCCACCGCCCAGGGCGGAACTCACGTCAATGGTTTGCGCCAGGGCCTGTTGGAATCAATGCGTGAATTCTGTGAGTTCCGTAATTTGCTGCCCCGTGGCGTCAAGCTGACCCCGGAAGATATCTGGGACCGGTGTTGTTATATCCTGTCGACCAAAATGCAGGACCCCCAGTTTGCTGGCCAAACCAAAGAGCGTTTGTCATCCCGCCAGGCGGCCGCGTTTGTCTCCGGTGTGGTCAAGGATGCTTTCAGCTTGTGGTTGAATCAGCACACTGATGTGGCCGAATTGCTGGCTGAAATGTGCATCAACAATGCCCAGCGCCGCATGCGTCAGAATAAGAAAGTGGCGCGTAAGAAGGTGACTCAGGGGCCGGCCCTGCCTGGCAAACTGACCGATTGCTCCAGTCAGGACATCACCCGCTCCGAACTGTTTCTGGTCGAAGGGGATTCGGCCGGTGGCTCTGCAAAGCAGGCCCGGGACCGGGAGTTTCAGGCCATCATGCCGCTACGGGGTAAGATCCTTAACTCCTGGGAGGTGGACTCTTCTCAGGTACTGGCTTCGCAGGAAATTCATGACATCTCGGTGGCGCTGGGCATTGATCCGGACAGCGATGATTTAAGCGGCCTGCGTTACGGTAAAATCTGTATTCTGGCCGATGCCGACTCCGACGGTCTGCATATCGCGACCTTGCTGTGCGCGTTGTTTGTACAACACTTCAGAACCCTGGTTGATCAGGGCCATGTTTATGTGGCGATGCCGCCGTTGTTCCGCATCGACGTGGGCAAAGAGGTTTACTACGCCCTCGATGAAGGTGAAAAGCAGGGCATCCTGGATCGTATCGAAGCCGAGAATAAGCGTGGCAAAGTCAACGTTCAGCGCTTTAAAGGTCTGGGTGAAATGAACCCGCTGCAATTGCGTGAAACCACCATGGATCCCAACACGCGACGTCTGGTCCAGCTGACCATCGATGATGCCGAAGGCATGCTGGAGCTGATGGACATGCTGCTGGCCAAGAAACGCGCCGGCGATCGCAAAGCCTGGCTGGAAGCCAAGGGCAATATGGCGGTTGTATAGTTAGTTTCTCAGCTTTAGAGGCACAACACCCAGTGCCAGCGAAGGGCTGGCTGTTTATCCGGTTATCACTCAGGTCGTTCGGGGGTGGGTCGTCACCGATGGCCTGTTTGCACAGCGACACAACCAAACCGCTATTGTGATCAGGCCTGCGTCTTTTTCTCAGACTTTTGTCTATTCCTAGCCCTGATAGTCTCCGAAGCATCTCACTCTCTGCTATACCTAGTAATGGTGAACGCAGGGATACACGACTATGGGAATTACCGCACTATTTCAACGCCTTGGAATGAAGCAAACCTTGATCGGTGTATTTACCGTGCTGGTGGTGCTGATTGCAACGGTGTTTGCCATCTCGTCCGTCACAACATTGGTGAGCATGTCGCGGCAGGCGGAGTTGAGAGAATTGTCCAACTTATACAAGGCGGTTTTGTCTGAGATTGAATCTCAGGGAAAATTGGCCACCGCGTTGTCACAAACCTTCGCCAGCTCCCCGCCCGTTCAACAGGCATTTCAAGACCAGGACAGAGCAACGCTGCAACAATTAACTGAACCCTTTTACCTTCTGGCGGCCCGGGATTACGGGGTTAAGCAGGCCCAGTTTCATTTGCCGCCTGCAACGTCATTCCTGCGCTTACACAGGACCGAAAAGTTTGGCGATGACCTGTCCGAGTTCCGCAGCACCGTTGTTGATGTCAATCGGCGGCGTAACCCGGTGTCTGGCATTGAGAAAGGGGTTGCCGGCTTTGGTATTCGTGGCGTCGTGCCTGTTTCCTATCAGGGGAGCCATCTCGGCAGTGTCGAGTTTGGCCTGTCCTTGAATGAGGCGTTCCTGGAGATGATAAAAAGCAAATACGACATTGATATCAGTATGCACGCCATCGAGAACGGCAAGGTAAGGTTGCTGGCCAATACTGACAAAGAGGTTATTGATCTCTCAACTGACCAGATCCTGGCCGCGCGCTCCAGCCCTGTGGTGTTTGATCTGGATCAGGGGGAGCAGAGCTTTGCTTTATTTGCGTCCGTCCTGACAGATTACGCCGGAGAGGTTATCGGAACGGTAACCCTGGCAATGGACCGGCGGGATTATGAAGCGCAAATCAGCGCTGCAAAACGCAATATTGCCATTATCAGCGTATTGATCGTGGCCGTTGGCGTTGCGATTGCTTACTTCCTTTCGGTGCTGATTACCACGCCGTTGAACCGTGCCGTCGATGCCATGAAAGACATTTCAAAGGGCGAAGGGGATCTTACTAAACGATTGCCGGTGGTTGGTAACAACGAGTTCAGCCGATTGGCTGAGGCATTCAACGATTTTGCCGAGAAGGTTCGAGGGTCCATCTTTGACGTCAGCGGCTCGACCAAGGTCCTCGATGAAGCCGTGCAGGAAGTGAATCAAATGATGGTCAGTATTACCGATCACACTGCCAAGCAGCGTGAAGAGATCGGCTCTGTTGCGACCGCCATCACGGAGATGACCACAACGATTCACGAGGTCTCTAAAAGTGGTTCTGACGCCGCCAAAGCGGCGGACAGAGTTGAGCAGGAATCAGGTGGCAGTGTCGAATTGCTGGATAGAGCCAGCGACCAGATCCAACAATTAGACGCGCGAATTTCACAAGCCAATGACGTGATCTCCAAGGTCAGTGATGAGAGCACCAACATCGGTAGCGTACTTGATGTCATTCGTGGTATCGCTGAGCAAACCAACTTACTGGCGCTGAATGCGGCCATTGAAGCCGCCCGGGCCGGTGAGCAGGGACGCGGCTTTGCCGTGGTGGCAGATGAGGTCAGAACTCTGGCTAGCAGGACGCAATCCTCAACTGAAGAAATTGATACCATGATCAGTAGTTTGCAAAACCGGGTTTCGGAAGCGGTGAGTACCATCAAACAAAGTCGTGAGCAGGCCAGCAGCGGTGTCGCCCTTACTAAGGAGACGGCTGAAGCGCTGCAGACCGTGAAGCAATCCGCGGTGGAGATCAGGGATCTGAACTACCAGATCGCGACGGCGGTGGAAGAGCAAACCTATGTGTCGGATGAAATTAATCGCAACACCAGCAAGATTGATGAACTGGCGACGCTGTCATTGGACGATGTCATGAAGGCGCAGAGCGGCACGAAGAAGGTTCAGGAACTCAGTTATCAACTCAATAAAATCGTTGGTAGTTTTAAAATTTAGAACGTGTGAACAGGAAAAGGTATGCAAGTCAGTCCAAAGGCACTTTACAGCTTAGCCTTTTTCTTGTTTTTGACCATCTGTGTTGGTTTGTTGTTGAAGCAATCCCTGGGGTTTCTACAGGAAGCCGAGAGCCGCAAGGTGTCGGATCTTTATCAGGGGTTTGTTGCTGAGATCCAGAACAAAGGTGACAGTGCGTTGACGGTTGCGGCCACAATCTCAAGCATGCCTTTGTACATCGATGCGGTTATCCGTGGTGATCGTGCTTATCTGCGGCGCGAATTATCCGATACATGGACGATGCTGAATCAACGATTCAATGTCAGACAGTTTCAGTTTCATGCCCCCGACGCAGATTCCTTTTTGCGTTTACACTCCCCTGATGAGTATGGTGATTCACTGGCTGATTTTCGGTTTACGGTTGTCCAGTCTCAAAACACCAATCAACCTGTAGTGGGTCTCGAAAAAGGCGTATACGGTGTCGGAATACGCGGGGTTGAGCCGCTCACTGACCCCGTTAGCAAGCAGAATGTCGGCTCAGTGGAGATCGGCTTTGCGGTTGATGAAACCTTCCTTGAGGGTTTCAGACAACGAAGAGGAGCAGACGTGGCACTGTATCTGCTCCGGGACGGGCAATTGCAACCCTACATCAGCACATGGGAAGGAGCATCAATCGATGAGCAAGCGCTGGCGCATGCCATCGTCGAACCTGTTCAGTGGCTTACTGAGCAGGAGGAGGTTCACTACCGGTTATATGCTGACAGACTGGAAGACTTCAGCGGCAAGGTGATCGGGGCTGTTGTTGTGAGAATGGATCGGCAGTTTTATCAACAGTCAAAAAATAATGCATGGTGGTTAGCCAGTGGGACATTGATCGCGGCGTTAACGATTACCGTGCTACTCAACTTGTCATTGGTCAAGCTGCAACGAAAGGCCAAGGTCGTTGCACAGAAAGACGTTGAATTAAAACAAAGTCAACAGGCCAAGCAAAGCATGCTCGCGTACATTGTCGAGAAGGAAAAGATGGCGTCTCTGGGACAGATCGTATTTGGTGTGGCGCATGAGATAAACACCCCGTTGGGGGTGGCGATAACGGCAAACAGCTGTTTGCTTTCATCGACGGCGGAAATTGAAAAGAAATATACGGATGGTTTGCTTTCAAAGTCGTGTCTTAAAGAATATCTGCGCTATACCGAAGAGTCCGGGGGATTGGTGGACAAAAATCTTAAACGCCTGTCTAACTTGATCCATGACTTTAAGTTATTGGCGGTTAACAAGCAGGCGGGTGAGGAGCAGGTTTTTTCTTTGGCGGAGGCGATTCACTCTGCCGTTTACTCACTACAGGATGCATTGGATCGAAACAATGTGACGTTATCCATTGATATACCTGAAGGACTGATGATCAAAGGATCTTCTCTGGAGTTCATGAACATCGCTCGGCACGCGGTGACCAATGCACTGCAGCATGGCATGGTTGAGGGGAAAGGTGGTCAGGTTGATATATCAGCCCGTGTAGAGGCAGATCAATTGGTGTTATCGTTTCAGGACGACGGTATGGGGATAGATGCAGAGGCACTGGAGCATATTTTTGAACCGTTTTACACCACGGCCCGCAGCAAGCAATGTACCGGATTAGGACTAAGCATTATTTACAACGTGGTCATGCAAAAATATCAGGGCAGGGTCGATGTCAGGAGTCCGGTGAGTGAGCAGCGCGGCTTTAATATCTCGATTTTCCTGACCATTGCGCAACTGCCGAGTGAGCAAAGACGTTACTACACACTGTGTGACGCTGGGGCTGAAGCCAAATCCATTCAACAAGGCTGATTTTAGTAAGGGGGCTAATATCAATTGGACGCTCCTCCAGGCTGAACCATGCTGAGAGTATTCTGATGGGTCAGGTCTTCGTCCGTATCAGCTTAATTTTTCATACATTCACTGTGTATGGGTGAATTGCTCCCATTCAGTGGCGAGTTAGCTTTTGATTTTATTGCAACATGTGTACTGACTTGTTGGTTGCCTCCATCCATGCTTGAATAGTGAAGGGTAAAGATATTTACCCATTTAATTATTTACAAGCAAAGGAAAATGGAATGAAGAATGTAAATAGTGCAGCACCGACGAGAAAGGTATATCCGCAGCAGATTTCTGCATTGTTGATTGGTCTACTGGCATCGACGTTTGTTTTCGCGAAGGAGCCAGTTGAAAGCGCGCGGTATGTTAAAGAGACAGGGGAGTATGTCATTCAGACCGCTGATGGTGTTTTCCAGCAAGGCACACAGAAAATCAGCCCACACGGCTCAAATACCACTCTGCGTTCTATCAATCAGTCAATGGGTGCTACCGATGACGGCGACTATTCGATTGAGCGGGCCAACCTTAACATTGCGGTGACTGAATCACTGGGGAGTAACGGACTAAAGGGGAAAAACAGTCGCAAAGCATCGCCCCAGGCTTACAGCTACAACTTGAGCGGTGATTTTAACGGTGATGGCTGTACTGACACCGCAACCGTCAATGGTGATCGGATTTCAATCACCATGCCCTGCGCCAGCAGAACCCGGTATTACAATTTTTCCGGCAACGTGGCAATCAATGGGGTCTATGATACCGACGGTGAGGCGGGTGTCGAAATCGTCGTCGTCAATGCACCGTACCTGGAAATAGTCGATGCCGCCGATGATCGCAAAAGAAGTTACTACCTCGGTAGCAATTGGGCGATCAATGGTCACTACGATGCCAATGGTCGTAGTGGTAACGAAATCGGCATCGTAAAGTCCCACCACCTGGTGTTCATTGAGGATATTGATCAAGATACAACAGACTTTTATCTGAGCTGGAATTCATGGTCCATCAATGGCAATTACGACACCGATGGCGATCCCGGTGTTGAATTGGGGGTGGTGAGCTCTGGCTATTTTACCCTGTTTGATCTGCGTGACTACCGGTGGCGAAATTATGGGATCAGTGGGGCATATTTTGTTAACGGTGCTCAAAACATCGATAATAAAGCGGGCAAAGAGGTCTTGATCAACAATTATGGCAGAAGCCAGAATGCGACAATCTATGACGCCACCGGTGTCATACGTTGGGAAAGGTATTAAGTCGCAATGAGTGCCAGGACGGGGGCCGCCAGCGGCCCCGTTATCCATTACTGACGGGCACCCGTTGTAATGCTGAATAGTTTTCCGTTGTGGAACTCGAGGATATGCAGCAATTTGCCTTTGCCTTTGTCATAGTAGAGTTTAACCACGTTAACGTATGCATCATCAATCTTCACATACCCCACGGTTTCCTGCATCTTGGGTGTCCCGCATTTTGCCAGCACCTCTCCGGTCGACTCGCCGTCAACTACCACCTTATTGTTGCAGCGAAATGAGTCCGCCGAAGCGCTTGTTGAGGTCAGAACAAGCGCGGAGAGTAAAATCACATTCCTTATCATTTCCACACACCTTCAGTTGCAATGGGTATACGCAGATTGCGAAAGGCCATTCACCACAGACTGGCTGCCAATATAACACAACCTTGAAGGTAATAAAGTTTACCCGCTCATGGCGGGCTACTTCAGACACAATGTGGCAACTTTATCGGTATGGCCCATACTTTAACCATGCGCCTAAATGATCTCGCTGCGATGTTAAAAACCTTCAGTTATGTTTGTACGCTCCTGCTGTTGGGAAGCTTTCACCCAGCTGCGACAGCTGACGGAATCACCATCACTACATCCGAATATCCGCCTTACATGAGCGAAGAACATCCGCACCAGGGGTTTGTTGCCGACGTGGTGCGGTGTGCTTTCGGCACACAGGGCATTGGCGTTAAATTCCTGTTTGTGAATTGGGTCAGGGCTTATGATTTGGCCCGTGATGGCGAGTACCCGGCATCGGCGTACTGGTTTTACACTGACGAGCGGGCCAAAGACTTTTACTACAGCGACCCGATGCACGAAGAAACACTGGTGCTTGTGAAGCGCCGCCGCAACCCCATACCCTCGACCTGGTCCGGACTGGACAGTTTCAGTGATGTGCGAATTGGCATGACCCGTGGATATTCCTATACACCGGACTGGCAGGCATTTGCCCGCCAGCATCAAAATCATGTTTCCGTGGTCAATACCGACGCGCAAAACATTGAAATGTTGTTACTCGATCGAATTGACGTGTTCCCGGTTGATGAATTGATGCTATGGCATATTCTGCACTCACGATTTGCGCCGGAGCAGCGCCAGTTGATTGAGGTGATGCAGCCCGTATTGGGCGTGCAGCAAGGGCATGTGCTTTTTTCCCGCAAGCACCCTGACGGTGAGTCACTGAAAGTTGCCTTTAACGCTGGATTGGCCCAATGTCGGCGTGATGGCACGCTGGAAACCCTCGAACAACAGCTGATCAAAGGTTTTTACGCGCCTTCACCCCAGACCATCAGCACCGAGCATTAAGCATGCTTCAGGCGGATGCCGTAGCGCTGCAGTTTGCGATACAGGGTACGCTGACTGATCCCCAGTGCACTGGCCAGTGTTTCCGCAGTTCCTTCATGCTGGGCAACAACGCGGCGCAAATAATCCCTTTCGACTGCATCCAGCGGCATCAGTGTTGTGGGTTGTTGAGTGGCTGAGGTTGCTTGCCAGTTCTGAATTCGGGGGGGCAGGTCCGTGACGTTGATGATATCTTCGTCGGCCAGCAGGGCGGCTTGCTCTACCGCGCTTTTTAACTCGCGAATGTTACCCGGAAATGGATACTGGCGCAGCGTTGCTAATGCGTTGGCGCTGAAACGGCGGTTGGGCTGGTTGCTGTAATGGAGGAAATGGTCGGCTAATTGGTCAATGTCCTCGGTGCGTTCATGCAAAGACGGCAGATGGATTGGAAAACCGGCGATACGGTAGTACAGGTCTTTTCGAAACTCTCCGCGCTCAACCAATGCCAGCAGATCCTTGTGCGTCGCACAGATCAGGCGAAAGTCGGCTTTTTTCTGCTTCAGGCCTCCGACTGCCCGGAAACACTGGGTTTCCAGCAAACGCAACAATTTAACCTGCATGTTGAGCGGTACGTCGCCGATTTCATCGAAGAAAATAGTGCCGCCATTGGCCACCTCGACCAAGCCTTTTTTGGGCGCGGTGGCGCCAGTAAAAGCGCCTTTTTCATAGCCAAACAGCTCAGACTCAAACAGGCTCTCATTCAATCCGGTGCATTCGATCACCACAAACGGCTTTTCCTGCCGATGACTGGAGTCGTGCAGGGCTTGTGCCACCAGTTCTTTTCCGGTGCCGGTTTCGCCCTGCAGCAAAACGGCGATGTCTGAACGGGCGGCGCGGTTGATTTGGTTGAGCAGGCTGCGAAAGGCCGGGGACTGGCCAATCATTTTGTCCTTGTCAGGGTCGGCGGATGCGTAGTCGATGTTTTCCAGGATTTCGAGAAAGCCCACTGTCATGCCCGATGCGTCGCGCACGGGTTTCATCAATATGTCGCAGTACTGCTTGCCCCCAGGCAGCGTGTGAATATGCACCACGCTTGTGGCGCGTCCACTTACGCGACATTGTTGAAGGGGACAATCCTCACCGTGTTGATCACAGGGTTGTTCCTGCTTGTGGGAGACCTGGTGACACTTGCTGCTGCCGATTTTCACCCGCGTCTGATAGGTCTCAGCATAGGCGGCATTGACGGCCTGGATAACGTAATCCGGAGTGATGTAAATGGCCGGTTTATCGATGGCATCGATCATCGATTGGATCACAGAGGTATTGACAGTGTCTGACAAAATTGGCGCCGGTGTCAAAAATGTACTGTCAAAAATGGCATAGGTTCTGCGGTGATGCAATGCCAAATTAGTCATAACAGCATTAAAGCTAATTAAAACAATAAGATAAAAAATTGGTGGGACATGGCACGGGTCTTGTTAACAGTCTGTTTACATGACTCGCGCCGGCAAGGCGCACAACGGAGAACTGAACATGGCCAAGATCATCGTGCTGGGTGCGGGAACGGGGGGCATGCCTGCCGCCTATGAAATCAAAGAAGCGTTGGGCAAAGCCCATGACGTCGTCATGGTCAATGAACGCCCTGAATTCCGCTTTGTACCTTCTAACCCTTGGGTCGCTGTGGGATGGCGAGAGCCAGAAGCGATTTGCATACCGATCGAGAAGTACCTGTCCAAAAAAGGGATTGGATTTGTGTGTGCCCGTGTCGATAGGATTGACGCTGACAAGCAACAACTGCATACCGACAGTGGCGAGGTGCTGGACTATGATTTCCTGGTTATCGCGACCGGGCCTAAACTCGCTTTTGAAGCGATCGAAGGCGCGGGTCCCAAAGGACATACACAGTCGGTGTGTACCCTGGATCATGCCGTGCAATGCTATGAGGATGTGCAACGTCTGATTGAGAAACCCGGGCCGGTGGTGGTGGGCGCCTTTCAGGGGGCCAGCTGCTTCGGGCCCGCTTATGAATATGCGTTTATCCTTGATAAGGCGCTTCGGGACGCCAAAATCCGTCACAAAGTACCGATGCATTTTGTCACCAGTGAACCCTACATCGGCCACCTGGGGCTGGGTGGTGTGGGAGACTCGAAATCACTGCTGGAATCAGAGTTGCGGCAACGGGACATCAAATGGATTTGCAATGCGCGGGTTGACCGGGTGGAGCCACAAACCATGCACATCAGTGAGCTGGATCGCAAGGGCGACGTGGCGTTTGAGCACACGCAGCCCTTCCATCACAGCATGCTGATCCCCCCTTTCTCGGGTGTTGAGGCGGTGGCCAATGTGGAGGGGTTGTGCAATCCCAAGGGATTTGTGATCACTGATGAATTCCAGCGTTCACCAACATACCCGACTATTTTCTCCGGCGGCGTGTGTGTGGCATTGCCACCGGTAGAAGCGACACCGGTACCGACCGGAACGCCTAAAACCGGCTACATGATTGAGACCATGATGACCGCGATTGCGCACAATCTGAAGGCGATACTGCTGGAAGACAAACAACCCCATGCCAAAGGCACCTGGCATGCTATCTGCCTAGCAGACATGGGAGACACGGGTGCTGCGTTTGTGGCCATGCCGCAGATCCCACCGCGCAATGTGACCTGGTTTAAAAAAGGCAAATGGGTGCACCTGGCGAAAATAGCGTTTGAGAAGTACTTTATGCGTAAGATGAAAACCGGTACCAGCGAGCCGGTGTACGAAAAATATGTCCTCAAGGCATTGGGTATCGAACGACTGGAGTCCGACAAATGAAATGGACAGTACTATTGATGGTTGCGCTATTGGCCAGCCGCACCATGGCGCAAGCGCCGCCGGAGGCATTAATTGCCGGGGGCGAGCAGCGTATTGCGCAGTTTTCTGCACAGCTTAAAAGTGAGCTGCTTGGGGCCATCGGCAAAGGTGGGCTCGCTGCGGCGGTGGATGTGTGTCATCAACGGGCGCCCGTCATTGCCCGACAGCTGTCAACCGACGGCTGGCTGATTGGCCGTACCAGCCACAAAACCCGCAATCCTGACAATGCGCCGGATGCCTGGGAAAACCGTGTGTTACAGGACTTTTTGCAACAATCACCGCAACAATGGCGTCAGGCAACATTGATTGACGGCCGTTTTCGCATGATGAAGGGGATCCCGACAGGTCAGCTGTGTATGCAATGTCACGGACGCTCAATCGCGCCAGAGGTGCAGCAGGCCATTGCACGTCACTACCCGCTGGATCAGGCAACCGGGTTTCAGCCCGGTGAGCTACGCGGCGCTTTTACGCTGACGTTTACTCCGGTTGAATAATCGGTTTGAATGTCGTGTGCTATGGAGCTCGCGCATTGTGAGCCGGTGTCAGGTGAACGGGGTTCGATTTTCGGAGGTACGAGATGAGTAAAATACGTATACAAAGCTTTTTTGACCCCGTGACGCACACGGTGACTTACGTGGTCGCGGATGTTGCCAGTGGACTTGCTGCGGTGATCGACCCGGTGCTGGACTACGACCCTGCATCTGGGGTGATTTCTGATACCCAGATCAATCGTGTTATCGCCTTTCTTGACCGGGAGGGCTTGAACCTCGAATGGATCCTGGAAACCCATGTGCATGCCGATCACTTAAGTGCAGCCCACCTTTTACGCCAGCGTCGGGGTGGCAGTATTGGTATCGGTGAACACATCCGCCGGGTTCAGAGTACCTTCAAGGGGCGGTTTAATTTGCCGGATGACTTTCCTTGTGATGGCTCACAATTTGATCACTTATTGGCCGATGGTGAAGTGATCACCGTGGGCCACGTTGATATCACCGTATTGCACACGCCCGGACACACCCCTGCCTGTGTGTCCTACCACATTGAAGATGCGGTGTTTGTCGGCGATACCCTGTTCATGCCGGACTATGGCACTGCCCGTACCGATTTCCCCGATGGCAGCGCCAAAACGCTGCACCGTTCAATTTCAAAGCTGCTCGCATTGCCGCCGTCGACGCGCATGTTTGTCGGCCATGATTACCTGCCTGAAGGGCGAGAGGATTACGCCTGGGAAACCACGGTCATGGAGCAGAAGCGTAGCAATATCCATGTCCACGACGGTGTTTCTGCAACGGATTTCATTCAACAGCGGGAAAGCCGTGATGCCACCCTTGGTGCGCCCCGGTTATTACTACCGGCACTACAGGTTAATATCCGGGCCGGACAGCTGCCACCGGCGGAGTCCAACGGTGTGCGTTACCTTAAGTTACCGCTGAGTGGTCTGGACGTCTGATGACGGCGATGCTGGGTTGGTTAGGGGCGCTGATCATTGGTCTGTTGCTGGGTATTCTCGGTGCCGGAGGGTCGATCGTTACGGTGCCACTGCTGGTTTACGGGTTTGATCAGGGCGGCAAACTGGCGATTGCACAGGCGCTGTTAATTGTCGGTATCATCGCCGCCCTGAGCAGCATAGCACCGGCCCGCCAGGGGCGGGTTGTGTGGTCAATGGT
Organism: Fluctibacter halophilus; assembly: GCF_020687825.1. Classification (GTDB taxonomy): domain Bacteria; phylum Pseudomonadota; class Gammaproteobacteria; order Enterobacterales; family Alteromonadaceae; genus Fluctibacter; species Fluctibacter halophilus. The sequence continues at coordinate 168,301 of NZ_JAJEWP010000006.1, read as the reverse complement.
ACTGGGATTTGGAATACCCAGTATGCTGGCTACCTTGCTGGGGGCCTGGTTGTCCCAGTGGTTGAGTGGTCAGGTGCAGTTGATGATCTTTGCGCTAGTGATGTTGATCGCTGCCGGGTTTATGTTCAGGCCACTGAAAGTACAACAAAATACCTCAGCTGAGCCACACTGGCTTGCCATGCTGTTGGGGGGGCTGGGGGTCGGAATACTGGCCGGCCTGGTCGGGATCGGGGGCGGCTTTCTGATTGTACCGGCGCTGGTGGGGCTGGCGGGTCTCAGCATGTTACATGCAACGGCAACGTCTTTGGTGGTGATTGCCCTGCAGTCGTTTGTCGGATTTGCTAAGCATTACCATGTCCTGCTGGGGCTTGGTTTAGCAGTGGACTTTGGGCTAATCCTCAAGGTGGTTTTGTTGGGGGTGCTGGGAGCTGTCATCGGACAAGCTATTGCCAATAAAGTACCGGCCCCGGTGTTGAAAAAGGTGTTTGCCGTGACGTTGTTGCTGCTCGGTAGTGGCATGCTCGTTGGGCAATGGTTGGGTTAGGAGAAGGGTATGCAAGTCAGTCTTATCAATGATCGGTTTTCGGTGTCGGATCAAATCACCCCTGACGATGTGGCAATACTGGCGCAACAGGGGGTCACCGAGCTGGTCAATATGCGCCCGGATGAAGAAGTGGAGCCCCATTTGCGCAGTGATGCCATCGCAGCAGCTGCCCAGCAGGCGAATATGGCTTATGTGTACTTGCCCATTGTACCCGGTATGTATGCAGAGGATGCGGTCAATATGCTCAGAACCACCTTGAATGGGTGTAACCATCGTGTACACAGCTATTGCCGTTCGGGCAATCGGGTGATGCATGTATGGGCGTTGGCCAATGCACTGGGCAAATCCTCCGACGCGTTGTTGGCCGAATGTGCCAAGGCGCCCTGCGATCTGGCGTCCATCAAGTCCCACCTGGAGCAACACAACCTTGAACAACCGTGGCTAGGGATGCACATCTGAGTCAGGAAAAGGTGTTTGACGCTACAGGGATGGGCAGATTCATGCTAGCATCCTTTCCATCTTCTGACGGTCGGATAGGATACCGGTGTTTGCAGTGTTGCGTGGATTTGTGGTTGCTTTGCTTGTCTTTGTTGGCGCCGCCTGCGCGTTGTTCTGGTGGGTGTTGGAAACCGAGCCGGCAGTGCAGGCGAACTCCGCCCAGCAACTGGAAGACGCGGACACGGTCAAAGCGCTGATGCAGCAACTGCAGCTCAGCAGTGTACGGCGCAATCAAACTCAGCACGTGTCCCTTTACGAAGCCCAATTGAACAGCTTAATGGGTCTTGTGCAACGTGCACGTCCACATCTGGGCGGCAACGTTTCATTGCGCGAACAGCGCGGTCATGTGGCGTTTACCTGGCAGGTCTGGAAAGGGGCATCACCCCGTTATCTGAATGTTCATATCGCCGCCAAAGACAGCGATGGTGTGCAACTGGACGCCGTGTCTGTGGGCAGACTTCCATTGCCTGCCAATACGGTGCTTGAGCTGCTGGTATGGTTGGCGGATTGGCACACCCAAAGTGACATTGCCAGCCAGTTTGTGAGTAAAATCAGCCAGGTCCGGTTTTTACCTGAGCAGATGGTCCTGACGCTGCAGCCTGTGGATGCGTTGCTGCAACAGCTCAACACGATCCGTACCGGGATTGCCGGTGAAGAAAATGAGTTTCAACGCCAGCGTGTGGCGACCTACCTGCGCTTTTTGCATGGCTTACCTGCTGCCAGCTTGTCCAGCGCCAGTGATTTAAACACCTTTTTACAGCCGTTGTTTGAGCGGGTGCGCCGCGAATGCGAAGCCGCAGACGTGTGTCGCAGCATGGAAGAAAACCAGGCAGCGATTCTGGCATTGGCCGTGTATGCGGGCCACCATCGGGTGGCCAATCTGATTGGCGCAGTACAGCCACCGGATCAGGTGTTGTTGCCCAAGCGTCGGCCTACCTTGCATGGAAGAACCGATTTGACCCAGCATTTTCTGATCTCCGCGGCATTACAGATCCTCGCCCAACAGGGCGTAAGCAGTGCGATTGGTGAATTCAAGGAACTGATGGATCGGGCCAATGGCGGCAGTGGCTACAGTTTTGTTGATCTGGCAGCCGATATGGCCGGTATTTCTCTCGCCCGTTGGCTGGCGCAGCCGACGGTTGCTCAGGACATTCAGCGGCATCTTGCCAGTGTGGAAAGCTCGGCTGATTATTTTCCCGGTATTGAGGGGCTGCCGGAAGGACTCGACAAACGACAGTTTCAGATGACTTACGGTAATATTGACAGTCAGGCGTATCGACAGCAGGTAGCGCAGATTGAACAGCGTGTTAACAGGGTCCCGTTGTTTCAGCAACTCCGCCAACGACAATCCGCTGATCCCTCAGAGTAAATCTTGTATCGAGCGATACACCTCAGTGGCTTGTTCGGTGGTGAGATTGTTGCGCTGGGCAGAACCTACGCTACTGGATACCCGCACGTAATCGTTACCGGCCACGTCCTGACTTGGTTGAGAATCTTGCTGACTGCGGTCCTGGCCGAGGGCTTCACGTCGGGCGCTGTCGTTTTGCTCGTTTTGTTGCAGAATCCGGGCTTGGGGGGACAATTGCACTTCAGGCTGGTTGGCACGACCAATGCCAAACGCATTCGGGCTGCTGTCAGACGGCTCGGCCTGACGGGCAGTGCCCGTGTTCACCGTCACGGTGGGAAATGCAGTAATGCCACCAATTTCCATCGTTTAATCTCACCCAATTACTCACTTTAAGTATGCGACAAATTGGTGAAAATTCAACCTGTGGTGCTGGCAGGATCAGGGCTTTGCTTTCAACGACGATTTGAAGTTTGCCAGGGTGACGTGCAGTAGTTCGATTTTTTTCACCAGCGCTGGCAATGCCGCTTTAAGGACTTTATCATCCGCGTCTGACAACTCAGCTACCTGCTTTGCAACTTCTTCTACATAGGGCATAAAGCGTTTGCTGGCTACGCTAAAACCGGCGTCTGCGGCGAACACATTCTGAAACTTGCCGTGTCCCTGTTGGGCCAGTTTGGCCAGCGCATCATCGGCATCAATTGCCTGGCGGTAAATGTGCTGAAGATTTTCTGCCAATTTGTCGAGAATGCCTTGCATGAAAAAGCCTTGTAAAAAAAATCAAAAAAAACGCTAAAGTCTGGTTAAGTGTGGCCGATACAGGACCGAAGGCGGGCAATTCTGCCTGTTTTTAAGCATTGCCACAAGCAATAGAGGAAATTGGTATGGAACTTCAAGGTGCAAACACCTCTGGAACGTCCGGTGCGTTGGAACTGAAAGCCTTGCAACTGGCGAAATCTCGTCAGGAGCAGGAAGGTCAGGCCACGCTTCAGCTGCTGGAATCAGCCGCTGACGTACCAAAAACTTCATCCGCAAATCCGGCAGTAGGTTCGACGATCGATACCTACGCCTGATTACGGTTGAAGATGTAAGTCCAACAGCGTTTTGCCAGGCTGGCCGCCGATTTCTCTCACGAGTTTCGGCACCAGGAAACCTGGCTGGCGCTTTATCACCTCTGCCATGATGTTTCTGGCATCGTCCTCCTGCACATCAAAATGGCTGGCACCGTCAACCTTATCCAGCATATGCAGGTAATAGGGTAATACGCCGGCTGCAAACAACGCCTCACTCAACGCAACCTGGGCGTCTGCGCTGTCATTGATACCCCGCAGTAAAACCGCCTGGTTCAGCAAGGTTACCCCCGCATCCCGCAGTTGGGCGAGACGCTCGCGTAAGGCCTTATCGATTTCGTTACTGTGATTGATGTGCAATACCATGACCGGCTTCAGCCGTTGGCGTGCAAACCAGTCAATCAGCGAGGGCGTAATGCGGCTTGGAATGACCACCGGCAGGCGTGTGTGAATGCGCAATCGGGTGAGATGAGGAATGTCCTGTAATTGTTCGGTGAGCCAGGCCAGCTGCTCATCATTGGCCATCAGCGGATCGCCACCGGAGTAAATCACTTCATTGATCCCGTGGTCAGCACGGATGTAGTCCAATACCTCAAGCCATCCTTGCTTGTTGACTTTGTTGTCGGCATACGGGAAATGGCGACGAAAGCAATAGCGACAATTGACCGCACAACCGCCACGTACCAACAACAAAACGCGGCTGTGGTATTTGTGTAGTAGGCCTTTTTGCGGGCTGTTTTGTTCTTGCAGTGGATCGTGACCAAAACCGGGGGCTGCGACAAATTCATCGGACAGCGGCAACACCTGTCGCAGCAGCGGATCGTCGGGATTGCCCTTGCTCATTCGGGCGACGAATGGACGGGGTACGCGCATCGGAAATAAACGCCGGGCTTTACTGTGTTCGCGGTAGGCTTGAGGGTCCAATTGCAAATGTGACAACAAGCGATCCGGGTCGGTAAAGGCCATCGCCAGTTCTTTTTGCCAGTTATTCTCTACAGCAATGGGATTTTTAGGTATTATTTGCGCCAACTGAGTGCTCAACAGTAAATTGGATTAGAGGAAATATGGCTAATTACAGCACAAACGAGTTCAAAGCGGGCCTTAAAATAATGCTCGATGGCGAACCTTGCAACATTCTTGAGAACGAATATGTAAAGCCGGGCAAAGGTCAGGCGTTCAACCGGGTCAAAATCCGCAAGCTGATTTCCAACAAAGTGTTGGAGAAAACCTTTAAATCAGGGGATTCTGTGGAAGGTGCCGACGTGTTGGATACCGAGTTGGCCTATCTTTACAACGATGGCGAGTTCTTCCATTTCATGAACAATGAAACCTTCGAACAAATCGCTGCTGATGAAAAAGCCGTAGGCGACGCGGTCAAATGGCTGGTGGAAAATGACACCTGCACACTGACGTTGTGGAACGGTTCTCCTATCGCTGTAACACCGCCCAACTTCGTTGAGCTGGAAATCACTGAGACGGATCCTGGCCTCAAGGGTGACACCGCCGGTACCGGTGGTAAGCCAGCAACCCTGGCAACCGGTGCTGTTGTGCGCGTTCCGCTGTTCGTGCAAACCGGCGAAGTGATCAAGGTCGATACCCGTAGCGGTGAGTATGTGTCACGGGCACAGAAATAGTCACATCGACAGACCGTTAAAGAAGCTCACCTGGTGGGCTTTTTTTGTGCCTTGGAGGACAGCATGAGTGATTGGCAACCCAGTGCAACACTGACCCGTTTGCAGGCCCGGGCAGAGGTAATGCAGCGTATTCGGGCGTTTTTTGCTGCCCGTGGTGTCCTTGAGGTTGAGACGCCCAGTTTGTGTGCTGCGGGGGTGACCGACGTGCACCTGCAGGCCTTTACCACACACTTACACATGCCCGGCAAGCAGCAGGGACAACAGTTGTTCCTGCAAACATCGCCGGAATATGCCATGAAACGTCTGTTGTGTGCCGGCAGTGGCCCTATTTTCCAGTTGTTCAGAGCGTACCGAAACGAGGAAGCCGGGCGGCATCATAACCCCGAGTTTACCTTGCTGGAATGGTACCGGCCGGGGTTTGACCATCGACAGTTGATCAGCGAAGTTGACGCATTAATGCAGCACGTGCTGGCTTGCCCGGGCGCCGAAATTTTTACCTACCAACAGGTGTTTGTCGATCATGTTGGTGTGGATCCACTCTGTGCGGACATCGAGGCATTGCGGGATGTAGCCATGCAGAGAGGTCACGGTGATGTCGCCGAGAACGAGACCGATAAAGACACGCTGCTACAGTTGCTGTTTTGCATGGAAGTGGAGCCGCGCATTGGTCAGCAGGCACCGTGCTTTGTGACTCACTTTCCTGCCAGCCAGGCGGCCCTGGCGCGCATTGATGAGCAAGACCCACGCACGGCGAGACGATTTGAACTTTATTACAAGGGCATGGAATTGGCGAATGGGTTTCATGAATTGGCGGATGCCGATGAGCAACAGGCGCGTTTTGAGCAGGATAACCAGCAGCGCCAGCGCCTGGGTCTGCCGCAAGTGCCCTTGGATCACTATTTGTTGGATGCCCTTCGCAGTGGATTGCCGGATTGTGCGGGTGTTGCATTGGGGGTCGATCGACTGGTGATGCTGGCCTGCGGCGCTCGCGAAATTAAAGAGGTTTTAAGTTTTTCGTACCACAATGCCTGACGAATGCCGTAAGGCGACCTACACTTAGCGTTGGAAGAGCAACTTCCGCTGGAAGCGCTGCTCAATCCGTCACCGTCGTGGCGGTCTACTGTGGTTGCAAAACGGAAGCAATGTTCAGCGTGAAGCGAATGACTCTTTTTCCAAGGCCAACAACCCCGTTGCGGGATGTTTATCGACGCGCCTGTAATGAACACAACATGCGTTGTGTGGAGCGCTTTGCCCTGCTTGCCTGTATCGTCTTCGGTCTGCATTTACTGCACCACGCTCGTCTGGGTGTTGACGTGCTCAGTGCACAGATGATGCCCTATACCCTTCTGTATACCTTTGGTATCGGCTATCCCGCAGTTATTTTGCTGACCCTCCGTTATGTCAAACAGTATCCCGCCATGGGGCCATTGGCGGTGTTCGTTGAACAAGCATTTCCGGTCTTTATGGCACTGATTGCGGTGGCATTGTCGGTGCTTTCGGCCGGTAATCAGCAGGGGGTTACGACCTATCCGGTCATGATGATGTTGATCAGTGTATTGCTGCAGGGTCAGTATCTGCTGGTGGTTGGCCTGGTTTTGTTCAGTTGGGGTGCGTTGGCCGTTGCATTGGTGCTGTTGCTGGGCGTGCCGTGGTTATCGCCGGAGATTGCCATCAGCTTCACGGCCGCACTGGCGTGTATCATGGTTGCCAACATGACTGAGTGTTCGCGGATCACGCAGTTCGAACTGCAGCAAAAACTCCATTCGGAAAACCGGCAGTTGCAGCGGTTGTCAAATCAGGATCACCTCACCGGCCTGCTGAACCGCCGGGCGCTTGATCGCACCCTTGAACAGGAAATAGCCCGCAGCGAACGGTTTGGTCATGCATTGTCGATCCTGATGCTGGATGTTGACAACTTTAAACACATTAACGATTCGCTTGGGCATGTGCAGGGCGATGAAGTACTGAAAAGTATTGCCCATTGTTTGCAGCAGCACGTACGGGATGTTGATTTTGTCGGTCGCCTGGGCGGGGATGAATTTATCGTGATCCTGATCGAAACCGACAAACGGCATGCCCTGCAGGTGGCCGAGCGAATGCGCCAGCAGGTGAGTAAAATTCCTATGGTAGCCGGGCTACCCACGCTGACCGTCAGTGTCGGGCATGCGCAATTTGAGGGGGAGAGCTTAATTGCGTTGATCGAACGGGCTGATAAAGCCCTTTATCAGGCTAAGCAAAAGGGTAAGGACCGGGTGCAAATGGCACGTGCTGTGGTATCGTCCGTACGTACCTGAGGAAAACCCGATATGTCTGATTTTTTACTGGGCTATGGCAGTCTGCTCAGCCACGACAGCCGAACCCACTACTCGGCGTTATCTGACCACGCCGTGGCGGTTAACGTAAAGGGGTGGCAACGGGGCTGGGTGACCCGCTCAATGACCGAGCTGCAAACCTACGTCGGAGCCTGGCCGGTTGCCCATGCCACACTCAATGCCGTGCTGCTGCCAGTAGACGGCTTCAGTGCCGATTTTCGCAAGCGTGAACAGGATTACACCTTTGAGCAGGTTGATCCTGCCCAGGTGAGCAGTGCCCAGCCGCAAGACCCATTGCCTGTAACGTTGCGTGACAGCCGGATATGGATTTGCCATACCCGGGCGAGACAGCCTGCCAACCCTGATTATCCGGTGTCGCAGAGTTACGTGGATACCTGCCTGACCGGTTGTCTGGAAGTCGGTGGACATGATTTTGCCCAGGCTTTTATCGACACCACCCATTGGCAGGATGTACATTGGCATTGGGATCGGCATGAGCCCATTTACCCTCGTCGCGCGCGCAATACTCAGCCCCATTGGCAGGTGATTGATGCGCTACTGAAACCCAATCGTTAGAAGGTCGTCGTGTTGAATACCCACACAATCCTGGAAACCTCGCGTCTATTGCTTCGTCACCTGACCCTGGATGACGCCGCATTTATTCATGCATTGCAGCGGGATCCCGACTGGATCCGAAACATTGGTGATCGGGGGGTTCGCGATGAGGAAACGGCCCGTGACTATCTTCAAAAAGGACCGCTGACACACTATCGGCAGCCGCCGTTGGGGCTGAAGTGTGTGGTACAGCGACATGACAGCGTGCCGGTCGGTTTGTGTGGTTTGCTGCAGCGCCCTAACCTCGATAGCCCGGACATTGGCTTTGCCTTTTTGCCTGAATACCGCGGTAAGGGCTATGCCTTTGAGGCAGCCCAGGCGGTGATTGACGAAGCAGTCGCCCGTTTTGGTACCGCTGAAATACTCGGACTGGCGGCCCCTCACAACGGGGCGTCTATCAAAGTATTGCAACGGTTGGGCATGTCACACTGTGATGATTGTCAGTGTGACGAATTCGATGGCCCTACGGTTGTGTATCGCCGTCGTTGGTAGCACTTTGCTCAGTCGTCGGTGAAAAGGGGGGTAATACCGTTGCTTTGGTCAGTATGATCGGTTCACGGGGCACGTCGGCCCAGCCGATGGTGGCTTTATAGAAGGTTTCAACCTGGGCCATTGCATCGACCACATCGTAGCCTTCGACCACCATACCAAACACTGCATAGCCCCAATCCCTGCCTGGGTTGAGGCTGTCGTTGTCATTTACATTAAAGAAAAACTGCCGTGTCGCCGTGTGGGGATCGTTCTCCCGTGCCATGGCGATGGTGTACATGTCATTTTTCAAGCCATTGCCGGACTCATTAATGATCGGCGGAAATTTGGGTTTTTCACGGAATTCTTCATCATAGCCGCCGCCCTGCACCACGAAACCCTCAATGATGCGATGGAAAATGGTCCCTTCAAAGGAACGTTTGTCGACATAGCGCAAAAAGTTATTGGCTGAACGGGGCGCACGGGTGCGATCAAGCTCGACCACAATATCACCCATGGTGGTTTCCAGTTTTACTCGCGGATAAAAGTTGTCGGGCTGAATGTGGGAACCGTCCTGCGCCGCGTTGGCACTATGACTGGTGAGCAGCAGACACAACATTGGGAACAAACGAAACATACCAATTCCTTATCGTTTAATGGCCGATAAAATGCTGAATTTTCGATTGGCAGCCACAACCGTGTAGCCACCAAACAACCGCTTCAACTTGGCCGGGTAATCCAAATGACGATTGCCAATGATGCGTAACTCACCGCCGGGACGCAAGTGTTGGCGAGCATCAGCAAACATCTGATCGGCAATGTGGTCGGTGATGGTGTTTTGTTGATGGAAGGGGGGATTGCACAGTATTCGGTCGACCTGGCCGCCACTGAACTGCTCCAGACAGTTGCTGACCAGAAATTCACTGCGTTGTAGCCCATCTTGCAGGTTGCCGGTGACATTGTCCCGTGCGGAGGCAATGGCCATAAAAGATTCGTCCACAAAGGTTACGCGACTGTCGGGCCACTGTGCCAGCACGTGCAATCCCAGCACCCCGTTGCCGCAGCCCAAATCGATGATCCGCTGGCCACTGCAGTCTGGCAAATTATCGAGCAGGAAACGGGCGCCGATATCGAGCTGCTGACGGGCAAATACGTTGGCATGATTGCTGATCCGAAAGCGCGGATTGTCGGTATACCACTCGGTAGGGGGAGGCATTGGTACAATCCCCGACGCAGTTGGGGTGCAGAAAATCAATCTGGCTTTCTTTTTCGCCAGGGATGTGGTGGTTGGCCCCAGATAGCGTTCAAATAATTTCAGGGTCGAGGTGTGTATGGCTTTGACTTTACCTGCAGCAATGATTTGCGTTTCCGGTCCGACCCAAGGCTGCAATTGTGCTAACTGGTGCTCCAGCAGTGCGGTGGTTTTAGGGATCTTGATCAATACCCGATCGACTGGAGATGCAGGTTGCCACAGGGGATCATGGCAGTTTACCTCGGCGGCCATCAACTGATTTGCATCGAGATTTGCCTGTAGGGCCTGACGGGCGACAAACGAGTCATTGACCCAGTCGGTCTGCCAGGCGGCAAACCAACACCCAAGGGCACCGAAATCGTCATTGTAAATGTGACAGCGACCGTTAAACTGCTCGCCGTAGGTTTCAACGACATGGTTTATCAACAGTTCGTCAGCAGCATCCCAGGCCTGCAAACTGGGGTGTTGGGCAGCTGTCGGGTAGCGTGTCAGGTGCAGAGTGCGCCCTGCCAGGGTCAGTTCTGTGTTCATGTGTCTTCGATCAATGGTTGATGTGATGCAAGGTGATATGTTTGCGACAAATGATAGTTCAGCGCTGCAAACGCTGGATTTACCGGACGCCACCTTGCAGTACGTGCCAGCGTTTCTGAATGTCAGGGATGCCGATGACCATTACCGCGCGTTGTGTGACAGCCTCAACTGGCGGCAGGATAATATCAAAATGTTTGGTCGAACGGTAAGGATACCACGTTTGCAGGCCTATTACGGCGATCCGCAAGCCCGCTATCGTTATTCCGGTTTGTGGATGTTGCCACAACCCTGGACGGAACATTTGCAATCGTTGCGCGAGCGTTGTCAGTCTCACACCGGTCAGGTGTTCAATGCGGTGCTGGCGAACTGGTATCGGGACGGAGACGACAGCATGGGCTGGCACAGTGACGATGAACCCGAGCTTGGCGCCCAGCCTGTGATTGCGTCGTTGACGTTGGGCAGCTGCAGGGACTTTGATCTGCGCCACAAAGTGACCGGGCAAAAAATCAGAATTCCTTTACAAAACGGGAGTTTACTGATTATGTCTGGCACCACCCAACAGTACTGGCAGCACGCCGTGCCGAAGCGGAAATCGATTGACAACGGCCGTATTAACCTGACGTTCAGGCGGATACAGGCCTGAGAGAAAGGTGTTATAAGCGGCACAAAAACAACCTGAAAAAAATATAACAAGTAAGGACAAAGGCTTATCAATTCTCGCTGGAATTGGGTTTTTGTCCTTGGCATATTCAGACTAACTTTAAGGGTGAAAAGGAAGTTTCGCCCAACATGCAGTAACCGGACAGGAGCGACTATGAATATTCAGAACAACATCGAAAAAAAGCTACTGGATCACTTTGAACCGGCGCATCTGGAGGTGATCAATGAAAGCTTCATGCACAACGTTCCTGATGGCGCGGAAACCCACTTTAAAGTGGTGTTGGTGACGCCCAAATTCAGTGGCGAACGTCTGATCAACCGTCACCGTGCGGTGAACGCAGTGCTCAAAGATGAATTAGCCAACGAAATTCATGCCTTGGCATTGCACACTTACACCGATGAAGAGTGGCACAGCCTGTATGGTGAAGCCCCGGATTCACCACGTTGCCTGGGAGGCATGCATCGCCAGGCGTCCTGATCGCCTGCCCCGACCAGCGCGATTCCGCGCTGGTTTTGTTTCTTTTACAGTCCTTTTTTGTTAAAAAAACGCTACATAACTCAATTGGATAGGGAAGCCCTGTGGGGTGCCCCGAGTAGCGTTAGTCAATGAACCTCATTTCCTGGTTGTCCGCTGTACGTTCGGGCATCGACACGGCCAACGCCTGGCTGGGCCGTATGGTCAGCGTGTTTAGCGTGCTGATGGTTGTTCTCACATTTGCCATCGTGGTGTTGCGTTACGGTTTTAACCTCGGTTGGATAGCCCTGCAAGAGTCTGTCATGTACCTGCACGCCAGCCTGTTTTTACTCGCCTGTTCGTATGCATTACAGAAAAATGAGCATGTGCGGGTGGACATTTTCTATCGGGGCTTCAGCGGGCGGCGTAAGGCCTGGGTTGATCTGCTCGGTGCTGTGTTGTTGCTAATGCCGGTCAGTGTGTTCATTTTTGTCATGTGCTGGGATTACGTGATGACGTCCTGGCAAATGATGGAACGTTCCGGAGAAGCCGGTGGGCTGCCGTTGGTCTATGCCCTTAAGTCGTTGCTGTTATTGTTCGCCACGTCACTGTGTTTACAGGGGGTTGCCGAGGTCATCCGCAACGCCCTGACTTTACACAAGGGAGAAACTGCATGATTGAGTTTATGCCGTTGATCCTGTTTGCTGTTGTGTGTGTGGTGCTGCTGGCGGGATATCCGGTGGCCTTATCGCTGGCCGGTGTCGCGTTGCTGTTTGCCGGTATCGGGGTTTGGACCGGTCAGTTGGAAAGTGCCTTCCTGCATGCCCTACCCAGTCGCCTGTACGGCATTATGACCAACCAGACGTTGTTAGCTGTGCCTTTATTTGTGTTTATGGGCGTTATGCTGGAAAAATCCCGTATTGCCGAACGCTTACTCACCGCGATGGCGCAATTGTTCGGGCGCTTCCATGGCGGTCTTGCGCTGTCAGTGATCCTGGTCGGTATGTTGCTCGCTGCCAGTACCGGTATTGTCGGTGCAACGGTGGTGACCATGGGATTGTTGTCGCTGCCAACCATGCTTAAGCGGGGCTATTCACCGGCATTCGCAACCGGCAGTATCTGTGCTACCGGCACGCTGGGGCAGATCATTCCGCCGTCGATTGCGCTGGTGTTACTGGGGGATGTGTTGTCCAGTGCGTATCAGCAGGCGCAATTGAACATGGGGATCTTTTCGCCCGAGTCGGTCTCTGTGGGGGATTTATTCGTGGGCGCCATGGTGCCTGGGCTGTTACTGGTCACCTTGTACATTGGTTATGTACTGTTGATCAGCGTGCTGCGTCCCCAAGATGCCGGTGATGTCGAAAAAGACACACCGGAACACGCTTCCCTGTCCGGGCTGCTGAAAGCGTTGCTACCGCCTCTGGTCCTGATGGTGGTGGTTCTGGGCTCGATACTGGCGGGTTATGCGACCCCGACCGAAGCGGCGGGTGTCGGTGCCTTTGGCGCCATGCTTTTGGCTGCGATACAAGGTTCACTGAATTGGCAGCGACTGCGTGAGGTGTGCCAGTCAACTACCCATGTGACGGCGATGGTGTTCCTGATCCTGATCGGTGCGTCGATATTTTCACTGGTATTCAGAGGCCTGGGTGGTGAAACGCTGATCGAGGAACTGTTTGAACAGTTGCCGGGCGGTGTATGGATGGCGATGCTGGTGGTGATGCTGGTGATTTTCCTGCTCGGCTTCATCCTGGACTTTATCGAGATCACCTTTGTGGTGGTGCCTTTGGTGGCGCCGGTGTTGTTAACCATGGGGGTGGATCCGATCTGGCTGGGGATCATGATTGCGGTCAATTTGCAGACTTCATTTCTGACCCCCCCGTTTGGCTTTGCGCTGTTTTATCTGCGCGGCGTTGCCCCGGCGTCCGTACCAACCACGGCAATCTATCGTGGTGTGATACCGTTTATTGTGATGCAACTGTTATTGTTGATAAGTCTGGCCATATGGCCAGAGCTGGTGACCTGGTTGCCTAATTTAGTGTATGGAGACTGATTGTGAAAATGCTTATGAACGTCTGCGGCCGTGTGATGGTTGCAACATTGTTGGCGTGGGTGTTGGCCGCGTGTTCTGGCGACAGCCCACAAAGTAATAGCACCACCACGGCAGCGCCACAGCAAACCTACGAGTGGAAACTGGTCACCTCCTGGCCGAAGAACTTTCCTGGTCTGGGCCGGGCGCCCGAGACATTTGCCAAGTATGTTGAGCGCATGTCCGGCGGACGTCTGACCATCAAAGTGTATGGTGCCGGCGAGTTGGTGCCCGGATTTGAAGTGTTTGATGCGGTGTCTTCCGGTACCGTGCAGATGGGCCATTCCGGTGCTTACTACTGGAAAGGCAAAGCCCCCGCGGCACAAATCTTCGGCGCCATTCCGTTTGGCATGAACGTACAGGAGTTCAATGGCTGGCTGCACTACGGCGGCGGCCTGGCACTGTGGCGTGAAGTGTATGAGCCGTTTGGTGTGATCCCGTTTGCCGGTGGCAATACCGGCGTGCAGATGGCAGGTTGGTTCAAAAAGGAAATCAACAGCATCGAAGACATGCAGGGCCTGAAAATGCGCATCCCCGGTCTGGGTGGTGAGGTGTTCAAAAAAGTGGGTGGTGTGCCCGTGGCATTAACAGGTGGAGAGTTGTTTACGTCACTGCAATCCGGCGCAATTGATGCAACAGAATGGGTAGGTCCATACAATGACCTGGCCTTCGGTTTGTACAAAGCCGCTGACTATTACTACTACAGTGGTTGGCATGAGCCCGGCGCTACTCTTGAATTCACGGTCAACAAAGCGGCTTATGAAGCGCTGCCCGAAGACTTACAGGCCATCATTGAAGTGGCAGCCAGAGCGGCCAACCAGGATATGCTGGACGAGTACACTGCGCGCAATTATGAAGCCATGCAGGCCCTGGTAGAAAAGCACGGGGTGCAACTACGTGCGTTGCCTGAAGATGTCATGGATGCGTTGCGGGAGGCGACTGAACAGGTCATGGCTGAACAGGTGGCTGCCGATCCGGTGTTTGCCAAGGTGTATGCCTCCTATAAAGCATTCCAGGACGGTATCTGGAAGTTCCATGCCCTGTCTGAACAGGAATACTACAAAAACCGTCAGCAATACCAGGAGCCTTAGGTTCAGACAGTGTGTAGCTGCTCAGAGTTGTTTAATGAAGTGCGCCGATTACAATAGGCGCACATTTCAAACAAGGATATGACTTATGGTTATCAAGCCCAAAGTACGTGGCTTCATTTGCACTAATGCCCATCCGGTGGGCTGTGCCGCCAGCGTGCAGGAACAGATCGACTACGTGAAACAGCAAGGGGCGTTGGGCGACGGACCAAAGAATGTATTGGTGTTGGGTTGTTCAACCGGCTATGGCCTGGCGTCACGCATCGTATCAGCGTTCGGTTACGGTGCCAAAACCCTGGGTGTCTGTTTCGAAAAAGCTCCCAGCGACCGCAAGACAGGCACTGCCGGCTGGTACAATACTGCGGCGTTCCATCAACAAGCTCAGCAGGCTGGCTTGTACGCTAAGACCCTGAATGGCGATGCGTTTTCCAAAGAGATGAAGCAGCAAGTCATCGACACATTAAAAGCCGACATGGGCAAGGTTGATCTGGTTATCTACAGCCTGGCCTCGCCACGACGCACCGATCCCGAGACCGGTGAAGTCTACAAGTCGACGCTTAAGCCGGTTGGTCAGGCCTATAAGACCAAAACCTACGACACCGACAAAGATCTGATCCATGAAGTCGAATTGGAACCGGCCAATGAAGAAGAAATCCAAAACACCATCAAAGTGATGGGCGGTGAGGATTGGGAATTGTGGTTGCAAGCCCTGGCTGATGCAGATTTGCTGGCGGATAATTGTAAGACCACCGCGTATACCTACATTGGCAAGGAGCTGACCTGGCCGATTTATGGTCAGGCGACCATCGGTAAAGCCAAAGAAGACCTGGATCGCGCTGCTGCCGCTATTCAGACCCGGCACAACGACAAGGCGGTTAAGGCCTATGTCTCCTCGCTAAAAGCCTTAGTGACACAAGCCAGCTCGGCGATCCCGGTGATGCCACTGTACATTTCATTGATTTATAAAGTCATGAAAGAAGAGGGCACCCATGAGGGCTGCATCGAGCAAATCACCGGATTGTTCCGTGAAAAACTGTTGCTGGAAAACCCGCAGACCGATGACATGAACCGTCTGCGTATGGACGGCAAAGAGACCAATGAAGCGACACAGGCGAAAATCAAAGCCCTGTGGGATCAGGTGACCCAGGAAAACTTCCACACCCTGAGTGACTATGCCGGCTACCATCACGAGTTTCTTAAGCTGTTTGGTTTTGATATCCCGTCGGTGGATTACGACGCTGATGTCAATCCACTGGCAGATTGGTAAGCAGAAGAAAAAGCCGTCATTCGACGGCTTTTTTATTGGCGCATGACGACAGCATGGAATTGTCAGCAATCGAACACGCTTCATGCAGGGGTGTTGGTGATAATTTGTGCAAAAAAGCCGGTGATATCAGTGATTAGCTGTAATAGGCATAGCGAAACCAAGGGGATTAATGCTAAAATCCCGTAGTTAAGCGTAGCGGAATTATTTAGCGCTTATTGGGATGGCTTGCTACCCTGTACAGCACAGGAGGCGTGGCCGGATATACGGTGCAGGTGCCGTTCGCTTTTCGTCGTTTTCTCGGCAAAGCATTTACCGTATCACGATTGGGCTTTCCACTGTGGGTGGTGGGGCTGAGAGTCTAATCGTGATTTGTCTTTAGTTTAAAAGTAGTGCGATTGCGTATGATAAAAATCAAGAAAGGTTTGGACCTCCCCATTGAGGGTGCGCCAACACAGCAAATCCACGACGGTCCCGCGATTACGCGTGTGGCAGTTTTGGGTGAAGAATACGTCGGCATGCGGCCTACCATGTATGTTCAGGTAGGTGACACTGTGAAAAAAGGTCAGGTTCTTTTTGAAGACAAAAAGAATCCTGGGGTTAAATTCACAGCACCCGCAGCCGGTACCGTCTCTGAAGTCAACCGTGGCGCCAAGCGTGTACTGCAATCCGTTGTGATTGATGTACAGGGTGATGACGAAGAAACGTTTACCGCTTATGAGCAGGCACAACTGACCAGCATCGACCGCGACGCGGTTGAGAAGCAGTTGGTGGATTCTGGCTTGTGGACCGGTATTCGTACCCGTCCTTACAGCAAGATCCCTGCGCTGGGCAGTGCTCCCCGTTCGATTTTCGTCAACACCATGGACACCAATCCTCTGGCCGCCGATCCTGCGGTTGTGATTGCTGCGCGTAAAGATGACTTTATCAGCGGTCTGAAGGTGCTGAAAAATCTCACCGAAGGCACGGTCTATGTGACCAAAGCCTACGGTAGCGACGTTGCCACCGGTGACGCCAGCGTTGAGGTTCGCGAATTTGACGGCCCACACCCTGCCGGTCTGGTGGGTACCCACATTCACTTCATTGATGCCGCTGGCGCGGGTAAAACCGTCTGGCACGTTGGCTATCAGGATGTGATTGCAATCGGTGCCCTGTTTACCACCGGTAAGATCGACAACCGTCGTGTTGTTGCATTGGGCGGCCCGGCGGTGAAGAATCCCCGTTTGCTGACCACGGTGATGGGCGCGGATACTGCGCAAATCACTGCCAATGAGCTTAAAGACGGTGAAGTGCGTGTGGTATCCGGTTCTGTGTTGCAAGGTAGCCACGCCTATGGCGTACATGGCTATCTGGGACGCTATCACACCCAGATTTCAGCTTTGCTGGAAGGCCGTGAAAAAGAGCTGTTCGGCTGGCTGCGTCCAGGCGGCGACAAACACTCTGTGACCCGTGCCTATCTGGGCCACCTGAGCCCCAAGCGTCTGTTCAATATGACCACCACCACCAACGGCTCCGATCGTTCCATGGTGCCGATTGGCAACTATGAGCGGATCATGCCATTGGACATTTTGCCAACCTTGTTGTTGCGCGACTTGATTTCCGGTGACACCGACGGTGCGCAGTCACTGGGTTGTCTGGAGTTGGACGAAGAAGATTTGGCGTTGTGTACGTACGTTTGCCCTGGCAAATACAATTACGGCCCAATCTTGCGTAACTGTCTGACCACGATTGAGAAAGAGGGCTAATTCATGGGTTTGAAAGCATTTTTAGAGAAAATTGAACCCGATTTTGAACCGGGTGGTAAGTATGAAAAGTGGTACGCCCTGTATGAAGCAGCCGCGACCATTTTCTACACGCCGGGTAAGGTCAACAAATCGACCACCCACGTAAAAGACAGCATCGATCTGAAACGCATCATGATCATGGTTTGGATGGCAACATTCCCGGCCATGTTCTACGGCATGTACAATATCGGTGCACAGGCGCACATGGCGATTGCCGCCGGTGCAGGCACCTTGCCTGACATGTGGCAGGCGGCCTTGTTTACTGCCCTGGGCGGTGAGCTGGGTGTTGATGGTGTGACCTGGCTGGGCATGATGGCCTACGGCGCCTGTTTCTTCCTGCCGATTTATCTGACCACCTTTGTGGTCGGTGGCTTCTGGGAAGTGTTGTTTGCTTCTGTGCGTAAGCACGAAGTGAACGAAGGCTTCTTCGTTACCTCGGTCCTGTTTGCGCTGACATTGCCCGCTACCATCCCACTGTGGCAGGTCGCATTGGGTATTACCTTCGGTGTCGTTATCGCCAAAGAAGTGTTTGGCGGTACTGGCCGTAACTTCCTGAACCCCGCCTTGTCTGGTCGTGCGTTCCTGTACTTTGCTTATCCGGCACAAATCTCCGGTGATGCGATCTGGACGGCTGCCGACGGTTTCTCGGGTGCAACATGGTTGGGTAAAGCCGCGGCCGGTGAATTCACCGACTGGAGCATCAACGCCCAGTGGTGGGACGCTTTCTACGGCAACATTCAAGGCTCCATGGGTGAAGTCTCCACCCTGATGCTGATGATTGGTGGCCTGGCGATTATTTACCTGCGCATCGCCTCATGGCGCATCGTGCTGGGTGTATTGCTCGGTGCCATGTTCTTCAGCACTTTGCTGAATATGATCGGTAGCGACACCAACCCCATGTTTGCCATGCCGTGGTACTGGCACGTGGTATTGGGTGGCTTTGCTTTTGGTATGTTCTTTATGGCGACCGATCCGGTGTCGGCGTCCTTTACCAACCAAGGCAAGTGGGCATACGGTATCCTGATCGGTTTCATGACCGTAATGATCCGTGTACTTAACCCTGCATTCCCTGAAGGAATGATGTTGGCCATTCTGTTTGCCAACCTGTGGGCGCCACTATTCGACTATTTCGTTGCACAAAGTAACATCAAGCGGAGGGTTGCACGTGTCGGCTAAGAAGGAAACCTTAGGAAAAACCGTCGGCATCGTGCTGGCAGTGTGTTTGGTGTGCTCCATTGTTGTATCGGGTGCCGCGGTCGGTCTGCGTTCGTTGCAACAGACCAATGCAGCATTGGACAAGCAAACCAATATTCTCGAAGCCGCTGGCCTGCTTGAGCAAGCTAACGGCAAAATCATGGAAACCTACGATGCGTTGGTTGAAGAGCGTTTCGTCGACCTCAATACAGGTCAGTTCGTGGACGCTCCCTATGAAGGCTATGACATGTACAAAGCGGCGAAAATGCCCGAGTACAGCAGCCGCGTAGAGAACTCCAACGTGGGCTTCCAGACCCGTCCTGACGTCGCCAGTGTGTATCTGGTCAAAGACCCAAGTGGCGCGGTCAGTCGCATTGTGTTGCCGGTGCACGGCAGTGGATTGTGGGATCTGATGTACGGCTTCCTGGCGGTAGATGCTGACGGCAATACCACCCGTGAGTTGGTGTACTACAAGCACAAAGAAACCCCCGGATTGGGCGGTGAAGTTCAAAACCCCAGTTGGAAAGCGAAGTGGGACGGCAAGAAACTTTACAAGGATGGTGACGTTGCCATTCAGGTGAAGAAAAACGCTGCCGCCGATAACCCATATTCCGTTGATGCCCTGTCAGGTGCAACCCTGACCAGTAATGGTGTGCAAAACACCCTGAGCTACTGGGTGGGTGAAAACGGTTATGGCACTTTCCTGAAGCGCCAGAGCTGGAAATCCTAGAGAGGTATTGAACAATGGCTGATACAAAAGAAATGAAAAAGGTATTGTTCGGGCCTGTCCTGGACAACAACCCGATTGCATTACAGGTTCTGGGCATCTGTTCAGCGCTGGCAATCACCACCAAGTTGGAAACGGCGCTGGTAATGTCTCTGGCATTGACCTCGGTTGTGGCTTTCTCCAACCTGTTTATCTCGCTGATCCGTAATCACATTCCTTCGAGTGTGCGGATCATCATTCAGATGACCATCATTGCGTCACTGGTAATCGTTGTAGACCAGATCCTGCAGGCCTACTCCTATCAGATTGCCAAGGAGCTGTCGGTGTTCGTTGGCTTGATCATCACTAACTGTATCGTGATGGGACGTGCAGAAGCGTATGCGATGAAGAGTCCACCGCTGATGAGCTTCCTGGACGGCATTGGTAATGGTCTGGGTTATTCCTTCATCCTGATTGTGATCGGTACGATCAAAGAACTGGCGGGCTTCGGCACCATCCTGGGCTTTGAAATCCTGCCGTTGATCCAAAACGGTGGCTGGTATCAAGGTAACGGCTTGTTGATTTTGCCGTTCAGTTCATTCTTCCTGATTGGCGGTATGATCTGGTTTATCCGTACGATTCGCCCTGCCCAGGTTGAGCCCAAGGAGTAAGTGATGGAACATTATCTGAGTTTGTTTGTTCGCTCGATTTTCATCGAGAACATGGCCCTGTCACTGTTCCTCGGGATGTGTACATTCCTGGCAGTGTCAAAGAAAGTAAAAACCGCCATGGGCCTTGGTGTCGCAGTGGTTGTGGTGCTGGGTATCTCAGTACCGGTTAACCAGGTGATTTACGTTAACATTCTGGCG
Source organism: Fluctibacter halophilus (assembly GCF_020687825.1). GTDB lineage: Bacteria > Pseudomonadota > Gammaproteobacteria > Enterobacterales > Alteromonadaceae > Fluctibacter > Fluctibacter halophilus. The sequence goes on along the minus strand of NZ_JAJEWP010000006.1, from coordinate 147,927 downwards.
CCCGGTGCATTGGCATGGGCAGGCTTTCCGGATGCTGACCTGAGCTTCCTGAACTTCCTGACCTTCATCGGTGTTATCGCCGCTCTGGTACAGATCCTGGAAATGAGTCTGGATAAGTTTTTCCCGGCGTTGTACAACGCATTGGGGATTTTCCTGCCATTGATCACGGTTAACTGCGCCATTTTCGGTGGTGTCGCATTCGCGGTTCAGCGTGAATATAACTTCACAGAGAGCATCGTGTACGGCGTGGGCAGTGGCCTGGGCTGGGCGATTGCCATTACCCTGCTGGCAGCCGTGCGTGAGAAGCTGAAGTACGCAGATATGCCTGAAGGCATTCGTGGTCTGGGATCGGTCTTCATGATTGCAGGCCTGATGGCGCTGGGTTTCCAGTCGTTCACCGGCGTAGCCCTGTAAACAGCGACACTGAGGAGTTTTAACGATGAATCAAGTAGAAATTTACCTGGGTGTAGGCATGTTTATCGCCATCGTATTGGCGTTGGTGTTCATTATCATGTTCGCCAAATCCAAGCTGGTGCCCTCAGGTGACGTAACCATTACCATCAACGGTGATCCAGACAAGGCAATTACTGCTTCACCGGGTGGCAAGCTGTTGGGCGCATTGGCCGACAGTGGTATTTTTGTCTCTTCCGCCTGTGGTGGCGGTGGCTCATGTGGCCAGTGTCGTGTTGACATTAAATCCGGTGGCGGTGAAATCCTGCCAACTGAGCTGGACCACATCACCAAGCGTGAAGCTCGTGAAGGCTGCCGTTTGTCCTGTCAGGTTGCGGTTAAGCAAGACATGGACATTGAACTGCCGGAAGAAGTGTTCGGTATCCGTAAATGGGATTGTGAAGTCATTTCTAATGACAACAAAGCAACGTTCATTAAAGAACTGAAGCTGAAAATCCCTAACGGTGAGAGTGTACCTTTCCGTGCCGGTGGCTACATTCAGATTGAGGCGCCACCTCATCACGTCAAATACAAAGACTTCGACATTCCAGAAGAATATCGCGGCGATTGGGAACGCTTTGGCTTCTTTGACATTGAGTCAAAAGTCGACGACGAAACCATCCGTGCTTATTCGATGGCTAACTATCCGGAAGAAGAAGGCATCATCATGTTGAACGTGCGGATCGCAACGCCGCCGCCCAACAACCTGAGCCTGCCGGCCGGTAAAATGTCTTCCTATATCTGGAGCCTGAAGGAAGGTGACAAAGCGACCATCTCCGGACCCTTTGGTGAGTTCTTCGCCAAAGAAACCGACGCCGAAATGGTATTCGTCGGCGGTGGTGCAGGTATGGCGCCGATGCGTTCGCACATTTTCGACCAGCTGCGTCGTATCAAAACGGATCGTAAGATCACCTTCTGGTACGGTGCCCGTTCATTGCGCGAAATGTTCTATGTAGAAGATTTCGACATGCTGGCCAAAGAAAACGACAACTTTGAGTGGCACGTGGCCTTGTCTGATCCGCAACCGGAAGACAACTGGGAAGGTCACACAGGCTTCATCCACCAGGTGTTGCTGGAAAACTACCTGAAGGATCACCCTGCGCCTGAAGATTGTGAGTTCTACATGTGTGGGCCACCGATGATGAACGCTGCCGTTATCAACATGCTCAAGGATTTGGGCGTTGAAGATGAAAACATCCTGTTGGATGACTTTGGCGGCTAGTCATTGATGCAGGATGAGGGGCTGCATTTGCAGACCCCGCAAAATACAAAGGAAGGGGCAGTTTGCCCCTTTTTTATTAGGTCAAAGGCACCACAGTGGTGTCACCTGTATTGGAACAATGATGTTGAAATTAAAAGCGGCCGTCATGGGCTTGGTGGTGTTCATTGTGATGATGATGATCCTCCAGAAAATGACGGCGTTACACAGCCTGCATTTGCAGGGCCATACCATGGGCACCACGTACAATGTCAAAGTGGTGACGGCAGACAAAGTCGACGGTAGCGCGTTGCAGGCGGATATCGACGCACTGCTGGTTAACGTTAACCAGTTAATGTCGACGTACATAGCAGATTCGGAATTGTCGCGTTTCAACCAATGGAACAGTGTTGAGCCATTTCCACTGTCTGCACAGACCCTGCAGGTGATGCGCGAAGCCAAGCGACTCGGTGAACTGAGCGGCGGTGTGCTTGACGTGACGGTGGGTCCCTTGGTCAACCTGTGGGGATTTGGCCCTAAAGCGCGTCCGGTCACTGTGCCTGATGCTGCGTTGATTGCACAGGTAAAAGGGCAAACGGGTTTGGATAAGCTCCTGTTAGGTGATACCACCGCGCAAAAGACCCATACCGATTTGTACGTCGATTTGTCGACCATTGCCAAAGGGTATGGGGTTGACGTGGTGGCCGACCTGATTGAACAGCGTGGGATCACAAATTACCTGGTCGAAATTGGCGGCGAAATGCGTGTGGCAGGTCACAAGGCCAATGATGAGCCGTGGCGAATCGCAGTGGAGAAACCGGTCTCTGAACAACGGCTTGTTCAGCGTCTGATCTCGATTGGAAACAATGCCATTGCGACCTCGGGTGATTACCGCAATTATTATGAAGAGGATGGCAAGCGCTATTCACATCTGATTGACCCCCGCACAGGCTACCCGATTGAGCACAATCTGGTTGCGGTAACGGTGGTGCATCCCTCTTCAATGACCGCTGATGGCCTGGCCACGGCACTGAACGTGATGGGCAAAGAAGCGGCCATTGCGCTGGCGGAAAAAGAGCACTTGGCAGTATTGTTGATTAGCCGCGAATCCGATGGATTTTTCGAGTATACTAGTCCCGCTTTTGAACAAAACGTTAAAACTTACCAGCTGTAACAGGATTCACCGTGAGCACTTTTTTTCTGGCTTTTGTATTTTTTCTGATCGTTGTCACCGCGATGGCAGTGGGCTATCTGGTACAACGCAAGACCATTTCCGGCAGCTGCGGCGGCTTGGGTGCGCTGGGTATTGAAAAGGCCTGCGATTGCCCTGAGCCTTGTGATCGCAAGAAAGCCCGGATGGAAAAAGAAGCCCTTCGAGACAAAAAGCTCGAAGAGTGGAAACAAAATCAAATCATCTGACGTTCCTGTCACATCCCTATAAAGCGCCGCATCAAGCGGCGTTTTTTATTGCAATTTATCGCGATACCCGCACAATAGCACTGTATTAAAGTACAGTGGTTAATTGACGGTGCGAAAAATCATCCACATTGACATGGATTGTTTCTATGCGGCGATAGAGATGCGCGATAATCCTGCACTGCGCGATAAACCCATTGCCGTGGGCGGTAGTGCCGATCGCCGCGGCGTTATTTCGACCTGCAACTATCTTGCCCGCCAGTTTGGTGTGCGTTCGGCGATGGCCAGTGGCCTGGCATTGAAACTGTGCCCGGATCTATTGCTGATCCCCGGGCGCATGGACGTTTATGTGCAGGTGTCAAAGCAGATCCGCGCCATTTTCGAACGCTATACGGATAAGATTGAGCCGTTGTCGCTGGACGAAGCCTACCTTGATGTTTCCGACGTGACCCTGTTTGGTGGCAGCGCCACCCTGATTGCCGAGGATATCCGCCGCGCCATTCACCAGGAAACCGGTCTGACGGCATCAGCCGGTGTGGCGCCGTGCAAATTTGTGGCAAAGGTCGCCAGCGACGAAAACAAACCTGATGGGTTGTGTGTGATCACTCCGGATAAGTTGGACGAGTTTGTTAAACACCTGCCGCTGGGAAAGATCCCGGGGGTTGGAAAAGTCACGGTGGAGAAGCTCCACCATCTGGGCCTCTACACCTGTGCGGATGTGCGTGGGTATCCGTTAGAACACCTGGTGAAGCAGTTTGGTAAGTTTGGTCCGGTGATCTGGTCACGCAGTCACGGTATCGATGAGCGGGGTCTGACCTTGTCCCGGGAACGCAAATCCATCGGTGTTGAGCGCACGGTGCCCGATGATCTAGACGATCTGGATGGCTGCAAACAAATGATAGCGGCGCTGCTGCCGAAACTCATCCAGCGCCTGCGGGCTAAAGATCCCCATTGTCGAATAGCCAGTCAGGGCGTGAAGCTGAAGTTCAGCGACTTTCAGCAAACCACGGTTGAACACCGGCTTAGTGACTGGGATCCTGACTATTTCTACACCTTGCTGGAAACAGCCTGGGCACGGGCCAAAGGCCGTGGCGTGCGTCTGGTCGGCCTGCACGTTGCCCTGCCAACAAAGACTGACACCGAACAACTGAGTTTTGTGTTCGAGAAGGTTGAGCAGGATGGTCAAGGACAGGCAAAATAGGCCTTCAGTAATTTACCAACAGGACAATTATGGCTTTTCCACGCGCGCACCATGTAGCGGATCTTTCTGCAGCACTGAAAACCTCACAATGGGACAGCATTCTGCTGATCACTGATCCAGACATTCAGGCTGCTCCGGCACCACTGAATGATTTGCTCAGTGCCCATGCCAAAGTCGATCAGCGCCTCGGTCAGCAAGCGCTGATGATCACCGCAACGGCGTTGCCTGGCTCTCGTATGATTGTTGCGCCGACGGGTCCGTTGCATCGGGATTATGACGATGTGCGTCGGGTGTATGATGCGGCACGGGACGGCATGCAACTCGCTGCGCAGGCGGGCAGTATCAAACCCTTGGTGGTGGTGAATGTCACTGCCCCCTCGGTCGCCTTTGAACATGCCCTGGAAGTCGCCTACCTGGGTGCTTGTCAGGCATTGTGGCAGCCGCTTGAAGCCCGCCAGTCGCTGGGTGAAGACGCAGTAGAACCGGTTGAGGCGATTGGCCTGCTGGCCCAAACAGAGGTTGATACCGCCTGGTTGAGTGCATTGGAAGCTGGCCGTCGGGTTGCGCGGGACTTGTGTGGCACCGAACCTGAGCGCATGGCGCCTCCCGGCTTCGCCAGCTATTGCCAGGAGCACTTCACCGACGGCAGCGTTGCGGTGTCAGTGATCGAAGATGATGCCCGGTTATGCAATGAGTACCCGCTGTTACACGCAGTGGCTCGCGCGTCTGTGGCCGTTGAGCGTCACCAGCCGAGAGTGATCCGTTTGGAATATACTCCCGAGGGAGCGGTCGACAAAACCCTGTATCTGGCCGGTAAAGGGATCACCTTTGATACCGGTGGCGCGGATCTTAAAGTGGGCGGCCACATGGCCGGTATGAGTCGCGATAAAGGCGGCGCTGCCGCCGTCGCTGGCTTCATGAAAGTGGTAGAACAGTGCAAACCCAAAGGTCTTAAAGTGGTGGCTGAACTGGGCGCCGTGCGCAACAGTATCGGTGCCGATGCGTTTGTGCCGGATGAAATCATTACCAGTCATGCAGGGGTGCGTGTACGGGTCGGTAATACCGATGCGGAAGGGCGTATGGTGTTAGCCGACATTCTGTCCCACCTGCGCGAGGAGGCCGTCAGCGCACAGGCGCCGGAATTGTTTTCGGTAGCGACCCTGACGGGTCATGCTGCGATTGCCTTTGGCCCGTACACCGCGTTGGTTGAAAACGGCGCCGCCAAACAGCAGCAGGTTGCACCGCGGATCATTGCTGCCGGAGAGGTGTGGGGCGACCCGGCTGAACAATCGCTGTCACGGCGCGAAGACTTTGACTTTATTCGCCCTCGCAGCAAAGCGGATGATGTGTTGTCGTCCAACAATGCACCTTCAGTGAGCACGCCCCGTGGCCACCAATTCCCGATGGCCTTTCTGGCCATCGCGTCCGGTCTGGATCGGCACAATCAACACAACGCCAATCCGCTGGCCTATACCCATGTCGACATCGCCGGTAGTGGTGTAGAGAAAGGTGACTGGCAGCATGGCAAGCCAACCGCTGCACCGGTGGTAGCCTTGGCTGCCACTTATTTGCGTGGTCGCTAAATGAACGGTCGCCAGCAAGTCTGGCTGTTAACCGTCATCCAGGCCCTGGCGATGAGCGGCGGGGCAATGATGGCGTTGTTGGGGGGCGTAGTCGGAGCCCACCTGGCGCCGCAACCGTCACTGTCGACATTGCCGCTGGCAACCATGATTATCGGAACTGCCGTGGCGGTGATCCCGATGACCCGAGCGATGGCCCGCTATGGCCGACAAGCCGGTTTTCTGGGCAGCGCCGGTTTGGCGGTCACGGCGGCACTTGTGGCTGCCTACGCGGTCAATCAACAGGCTTTTAGCGTATTTCTTGCAGCGACCACACTGCTGGGATTTGCCATCAGTGGTTTTCAACAGTTGCGCTTTGCAGCGATGGAAAGTGTCCCAGTTGAACAGGCCCCCAATGCCGCTTCGAAGGTGCTGCTGGGAGGACTTGTGGCAGCGTTTTTAGGCCCGGAACTGGCGGTGTTCGGTAAACTGCTGTCTGACGTTGACTATGCCGGCGCGTTTTACGCATTGGCCATGATCGGCCTGTTATGCGGCATATTGTTCCTGTTCTATCGTCAGCCTCAGGCGTCACGGGTCAACCACCACGGCCCCGTTGTTGTGCCATCCGGTACACTGACCCACCCCCGTTTTATTCTGGCATTGTGTGCCTCGGCACTGGGCTACGGTTTGATGAGTTTTATCATGACCGCGACGCCGGTGCACATGCATGTACACAGTGGCCATTCGCTGGCAGACACTAAGTGGGTAATACAAAGTCACATTGTGGCGATGTTTTTACCCAGTCTGTTCAGCGGTTGGTTGATCCGTCAGTGGGGCCCTGTTCGGGTTGCCTGGTTGGGCAGTGTCGCTTATGTGCTGACCATCATGATGGCGTTTGCCGGTCAGGCCTGGATGAATTATTTCACTGCGCTGGTGTTGTTGGGCATTGGCTGGAACTTCTTGTTCCTGGGCGGTACGGTGATCCTCAACCAGATGCAGGACGGCACGCACAAGGCGAAGGTGCAGGGCTTGCATGATGCGGTGGTGTTTTCCATGCAGGCGCTGGCGTCTTTAGGCGCCGGTGTGGTGCTGACCATGACCGGTTGGCAAGGCATGCTGATGATAAGCTTACTGTTACTGGGTGTGCAGGCACTGTTGATGCTATGGCAACTGCAACGCCTGCGCAGACCCCAGTGGCAGCTTCAGGAGGAGAACTGATATGAGCATAGCTCCTGGGCGTTATCGCCATTACAAGGGCAACGACTACGAGGTGATTGGTGTGGCGACGCACTCGGAAGATGAGTCGCAGTTGGTGGTGTATCGTCCCTTTTATGGCGAACGTGCCTTGTGGGTGCGTCCGTTATCGATGTTTACTGAAACCGTTGAGGTGGATGGCAAATCCATACCGCGGTTTGCCCGCATAGAAGGATAAAAAAAGGGAGCCTTAAGGCTCCCTTTTGCGAGGTCTTGCGACCATGCTGGATTAGAAGCGGAAACGGATGCCCGCTTTGTAAACACGACCAATGGCGTCGTAGTTACTGGGGAAGGTGTTACCAGAGTTAGAGCTGGTGTCACCTACATCGTTACCCACAACCGGTGGATCTTTGTCGAACATGTTGTCGATACCCAGGGTGAACGTCATGTTCTCATGGAACGCCCAGCTACCGTACAGGTCGAAGTAATCGTAAGAATCAATCTTACGGAACTGCTCAAAGCGCAGTGATGCTTCGCCTGGTTCAACGTCTACGCCGTCAATGTGACGCCACAGCAATGACAATTCGAAATCGTCATAGCTCCAGGTAGTCCGCTGGATCCAACGCAGGTCGGAGATAGGGTCACAGCTGGTGCCGTAGTAACCTTTACAATCCAGTACCGGTACGGTGTCAGAGCTTTGAGACTCTTGGGTCAGGTACTTGTTGATGGTTCCGGAGAACGCCAGGCTACCCATGTCATCCAAATCGAAGTTCATGTTGAAGCCGATTTCGATACCTTCAGCCTGCAGATACTTCAGGTTGGTAATGAACTGCTGCACACCGGCGGAAGAGCCTGTCAGGTCACCACCCACACGGATGATTTTGGCACACTCAGCGGTATCGCCGTTCTTGTAACAGGCGTCCATGATTTCCTGGGCAGAGAAGCTACCAATGATGTCTTCGATTTCGATGTTGTAGTAATCAACAGACAAGGTGAAGTCATTGGCCCAGGCAAAATCAGGTGTCCACACGATACCGGCTGTGGTGGTATCGGCTTTCTCAGGACCTGGAGGGTTAGCAGGATCGCTACCGTTGAAGGTATTGATCTGACCGGAGATGATGTCCGGTACCACACCAACCTGTGCTTCGCTCATGCCGGTGGATACACACAGCTGACGCAGGTTTGCGTCAATGTTAGCCGCGTTGGCAACTGAACAGGGATCCTGTACCGCATTGTCCAGACCGGTGGTTACCGGAGAAGACAACTCGCCAACATTAGGAGCACGGTTTGCGCGTTGCTGCATAACACGGAACATCACTTCTTCAACCGGGCGCCAGTTGAAACCTAACTTCCAGGAATCAACAGAGCCGACAGAGTCATAGTCGGAGGTACGGAAACCGAACTCTACGTCCAGACGTTCAGCAAAGGGCTGACCATCGAAGATTGGCAGGATACCTTCGAGGAAGAACTCTTCCACAGTGAAGCCACCTTTGATCGGTAACAGGTTACCGCCGGCACCACCTTGACAGCTGGCAGGTGACTCTTTCAGACACTCGTCAGGCTCAAGCAAACCGGTTTCTTTACGGTGCTCATAACCCACACTCATGGCCAGAGGACCGGCTGCAGTCGGCAACTCGATGCCGTCTACCGGGCCATCCAATACGAAAGAGATGATTTCCTGTTCGTATTTTTGTTGTTGAATCGCGATGGCACGGGCATAGGCTGCCATGTCTTCAGTGATGGTACCGAAGCCACCAAACAGGTTGATCGGCACACAGTTGCCGCCGACCGCACAGGTTACACCGTCACGGGTGTCCAGCGCGTTCTGGATGTTGGGCAGGTTGGTGTAGCCGTCACGCACGGTGGTACGGTTGGCTTCGCCATACTGATAGGAGAAGTCATAGTTCCAGTCACCGTAAAAGGCACCACGAACACCGGTGTTCAACTGCCAGATTTCAGAATCGTAACGCTCGGTACGTGGTCCCAGTTCCAGGGTACGACGACGCAGACGTACGTTCAGTGAATCTTCGGTATCAACCACTCCGTTGCCATTGGCATCGGTCCAGCTGCCACCGTCGAGAAGGGTGCCACTCAATACTGCGGCGTTAGCACCGTCGATGATAAAGTCCAGCGCCTGAGAACCGATCAGCGGGTTGTACAACGGCAGGTTAAACGCCTGACCGAAGGTACCTGACGGTGCTACCTGTTGCTCTACCGTGGTGTTGGTGAAGTTGAACGAGGAATAGAACTCGTGATCATCGTTGATCTGGTAGCGAGCCAGTGCGGTTGCGCTGTAGCGCTCGGCTGGCGTCTGGTAGTAGTTGAAGGGGTTGAAGTTGAACAAACTACAGTTGGCGCCCAGAGTACCGTCTTCACGGAACTGGCCACTCACACCAGTACCAATCAGCTCGAAGCGGGTCGGAATGGCGGTGGTTGAACCGGAGCCATTGATGTCGACCACGTTAGGGCCCTGACAGCCTGCCGGTGGCAGGATGGCTTCTTCACCCGCCAGGTATTCAGCCAGGCCAGAACCGCTGTTGGAGTTGATACCGAATTGACCCAATGGACGGTCACCCAACAGAATGGGTTTACGGTCCATCCAACTGACTGACAGTACTGCGTTACCGCGGTCACCATCAAAGTTTGCACCCAGGGTCAGGGCAATGTTGTCCTGATCACCGTCGCTTTCCGACGTCTGGGAGTGATTGATGTCCAGCGCCGCACCTTCAAAGTTGTTTTTCAGGATAACGTTGACCGCACCGGAAATCGCATCGGAACCGTACACGGTGGACGCACCACCGGTCAGTACATCAATACGCTCAATCAATGCCGTGGGGATGTTGGCGGTATCTACCTGGCCATTAAAGTTAAATGGCACCATACGTTTGCCGTTCAGCAGCACCAGGTTACGCTGTGCACCGAGGCCGCGCAAATCGATGGTGGCCGCACCGGCAGTACCGTTGTTCACGTTACCGCCGTCGGCAGGAATGGTGGAGGGCAGTGAACGGATAACCCGTTCAAATTCTGGTGTACCCAGTTTGCCGATTTCCTCATCGCCGATACTCATGATCGGGCTGGAGGATTCGACACCCGGTGCACGAATGCGGCTACCGGTAATGGCGATGACTTCAAGATTGGCAGCTTCTTCTGCTGCCGCATCAGCTTCCTGAGCCTGCAGTTGCATTGTGCTGAGCGCTGCCGCCGAGGCCGCTCCCAGTACAATGGCCCGACGAACAGATCGAGCGAGCTTAGAGTTATTAAACATGTATTTTCTCCCTGTTACCGAACGATGAATCGCCCGATAAGCGTTTTTGTTGTCGATAACGGTAGTTATCTGACGTTAAGCTATGCCCATGGCGCAGTCTTCACTAGTGCCATTCCGCTAATCGTCAGAACGGGGTGATAAATGGTCGCTGCGAAGGGACAAAACGGGGAAACTTGCGAAGAGTGAACAGATTTCAGGGATGAATGACCTGTAACAGGAGGTTTCTGGGGGCTGGTGCAACGTGCGTGAACAAGGTATGTTGATTGGCCCTTTTTGAGAATGAACCGCAACACCTATGTTGGAACGCATACTGGGATACCTGCCACGACGGCCCTTTTTTATCGCCAACGTTTTCTTTTGGCTGGCTTTTCACGCCCTGTTTACCAATCTGCAATACCGGGCCATGGTCGCTGTCGACACCAAAATGAGCTGGCTGGATGCCTGGCTGTTGTTCAGTCCGTGGTATTTCAACTGGATCTGGATTGCACCGCTCACCTATGCCTTTGTGCGCTGGCAATACGAAACGTTCACCAACCTGGTGCGCGCTGTGTTACAGCATGCGCTGTTCATTCCCCTGGTCAGTCTGGTGTACTTCCCCAATGCGGTGTTTTTTAAAACCCTGATCGTGTCGCCAGACATGAGCTACTACTGGGAGAACCTGACCAAGATTGCCTTTCAGCTGGACATCTTGCTGTACGGGTGTACGGTGTTTGTCAGTATCGGCATTTGTTATGTCCGCAAGCGTCTGGAAGAGCGGGTTGAGATTCGCCAGTTACAGGCTGCACTGCTCGACGAGCAACTGAAGTCTCTGCATTCGCAGCTCAATCCACACTTTCTGTTCAATGCCCTGAATACGGTCGCCAGTCTGGTCAGACTTAAGCGTGAAAAAGAGGCGGTCAGAGCTCTGTCTGAATTGAGCAACATGCTGCGGAAAATCCTCGAACATAAAAACAGTACCGATGTGAAATTGCGTGATGAAGTGGCCTTTATTGACAGCTATCTGGCGATTCAGAAACTTCGATTTACAGAAAAGTTGGATACAAAAATTACCATCGCGCCAGATTGTCTGGACATTGAAATTCCGAACATGATATTACATCCCTTGGTGGAGAATGCGGTTCAACATGGTTCGCAGCTTGAATCGAACAAAAACCTCCTCAGTTTGGACATAAGAATAAACAGCGGTGAACTGAACATCAGGCTCACCAATAAAGTGGCCAAGAACGACAAGCACGAAGGGTTTGGCATAGGACTGACCAACACCCGCGAACGCTTATCACGCCTTTACAGCCACTATTTATTGGAATTACGCCCGTTGGACGATGACTTGTTTGAAACACTGCTGGCAATACCCATAGGGGAGCTGGATGCTTAAAGTATTGATTGCAGACGACGAAGGCCTGGCCCGGGACACGGTCAAGTTGTTGCTGGAAGAACAGTCTGATATTGGAATGGTGCTGGAGGCGGAAGACGGCCTGCAAGCCCGGGATATGGTGATTCAACACCAGCCGGATATCGTTATTCTGGACATTGAAATGCCGGGATTAAGTGGTATTGATGTGGCACGGGAGATACCTTCGTCGAGCATCGTGATTTTCGCCACCGCTTACAACGAGCATGCGGTTGCTGCTTTTGAACTGAATGCCATCGACTATCTGCTTAAGCCTTTCGAAGACGAGCGCTTTTTCCGCGCCCTGGAGCGGGCCAGGACCAAGTACCGTGAAAATCATCAACAGGACTACGCCAAAATCAGTAATGCCCTGCAGGGCTTACTGGCGGAACAGCATCAACCGTTCAAAACTCGCCTCGTGATCCGTGAGCCCGGTCGAATACGTCTGGTCGATGTTGATCAGATTGAGTTTATCACCGGTGCAGGCAATTATGCCGAGATCCATTTGTTGGACGGTAAACAGGTGCTGCAACGGGAAACCTTGACCACGCTGGAGACCCAGCTCGATCCAGAGGTGTTTGTGCGCATTCATCGATCATCGATTGTGCGTCGCAGTGCAGTGACCGAATTGCGCCCCAATGATAAAGGAGATTACTCGGTGATTTTGCGCTCCGGTGAAGTCCTGACTCTGTCCCGGCGCAACCGCAGTAAACTGGAAGAATTAACCCACTGATCACACTTTCCGCAGCTTGGACTTCCCCGTATCGCAGTTTAGTTGGCCAATGCGGGGTTTGCCGGGCAAATACACCGTCTGCATGAACGGTGGGACAAACTGCCGAATATCGACGTTTAACGGTCTGATCTGGTGCAGAAATAGACAGCCAAAACCGCTAAAATCCCCGCTTTTCAAGCCCCCGGACCGGGGCTGATTTGCCAAAACCCGTCTCAGTGCCTGATAATTGCGCCTTCAGGATGGGCGTTAATGCCATGAAGACATCAATGGATATGCTCATGAGTAAGTTGTACGTGAATGAAAAGGCTGATTGACTATTTCCCTTCCCGGCTGTTCTGCCTCTCCAATGTGCTGTTTTGGTTGGTGCTGAATACGATTGCCGCGGATCATACTCACCGCACCCGGTTGTTCTACGGCCGGCCGTCCAATTTTGTATCGACCTGGCTCGATTTTCTGCCCTGGTGGGGCAACTGGGCACTGGTGGCGCCATTCATCATTGCCGCGATCCGCGCGACCCCCTATCAAGAGGGCAAGTGGGCGCGGTTTATCGGTTTTCAGGCCCTGATCCTGGTGCTTTCCATGACAATTTATTGGGCGCTGACGGTATTTTTTGCGACCTGGTTGCACGGTAGCGGTGAATGGCACTGGTCGGTAGCCAGTGAGGTGTTCAATCACCTGATGGTCAGCCCGCTGCACATGGACCTTCTGGTGTACCTGGCGGTGGCCAGCTTTGGGTTAACCTTGCATTACTATCAACACAGCCGGGACCAGGCCCTCCAGAATCAGGTACTCAGCAATCAGTTGCTGAGTGTTGAGCTACAGGCGCTGAAGTCTCAGTTAAGCCCCCATTTTCTGTTCAACGCGCTGAACACCATTTCAGGCCTGGTGCGTATGAAAGAGACCGATGCGGCGGTCAAAGCGCTGAGCGAATTATCAAAAATGTTTCGTAAAGTGCTGGAGAACCAGAAGCAGCAACTGACCACGCTGGCTACCGAAATGGCCTTCATTGACAGCTATCTGTCAATCCAGCAGCTACGCTTTAGCAACAAACTGTCCATTCGCATCGCCCTGGATCCGGATACGCTGGAATGTGAACTCCCGTTTATGCTGCTGCATACCCTGGTGGAGAATGCTGTTCAGCACGGGTCCCAGTTGGAAAGTGATGAGAACATATTGTCGTTAAGGGGCAAGGTTGACCATGGCAAGCTTACTCTGGTGTTGTCCAATCGTGTATCTAAAACGGACAACCATGGCGGGTTCGGTATTGGCCTGGACAACTGTCGTCAGCGCCTGAAGCACTTGTACGGCGAGCAGTTTGTATTGTCCTGTCAGTCTGAAAACGAGGATACCTATATCACTACCCTGATCATCCCGGTAGGAGGCGATGATGCTTAAAGTTTTGGTTGCTGACGATGAACCGATTGCCCGTAACATTATCGTGATGTTGCTGGAGCAGGATGGTGAGGTAAGTGACATCCGCGAAGCACGCGACGGCAATGAAGCATTGCAACTGGCCAATGACTGGCAACCCGACATCATCTTTCTCGACATCCAGATGCCGGGGCAGACCGGCTTGCAATTGGCGGAGAAGCTACCACCAGACAGTGTGGTGGTGTTCGTTACGGCCTATGATGAGTTTGCCGTTAATGCGTTTGACCTGTGTGCGGTGGATTATCTGCTCAAGCCCTTTGAAGATGAACGGTTCCGTGTCGCTCTGAGTAAGGCCCGGGAGCAATTGAGCCATCGGACTCAGCACCATGAAAACTTACAGGTGTTGTTGCAATATGCCATGAGTGAACGGCGCCAGTCGTACAAGTCCCGGCTGGTGGTCAAGGAGCCGGGACGGATCCGCCTGATAGACGTCAGTAATATTAACTACATTGCCGGCGCCGGCAATTATGCAGAAGTGCACCTGCTCGATGATGGCATGATCCTGCATCGGGAGACCCTGAGCAGCCTTGAGCGGCAACTCGATCCAGACGTTTTTGTGCGGATTCATCGCTCCAGTATTGTACGCCGGGACAGTATCTGTGAGCTGCGCCCCAATATCAAAGGGGACTACGAAGTCATCCTCAAAAGCGGCGACAGCCTGACCCTTTCTCGTCGCAATAAAGATCGTTTGGCAGACATGCTACGTTGAGTCAGACCCAGACCAGTGCGCAGCCGGTCCACAGCACACTGGCCCCTACAGCAGCAAATGTTGCGGGTACCCACTGGGTTCGAACATGATCCATCAAATCACAACCGGTGGTCATGGCGCTGAGAATGGTGGTGTCGGATATCGGCGAACACTGATCGCCGTAGACACTGCCATTTAAAACCGCTGCGAAACACAGCATCATGAGTAGCTCAGGATTAGCCACCCCCTGGCTTTGCGCCACCGCCCATACCAGTGGCATGGCCAACGGAAATGCCACCGCATAGGTGCCCCAACTGGTGCCGGTTGAAAAGGCAATGACCATGGTCAGCCATTGCAGCAGCACAGGTAGACACCAAAACGGCAGTTTGTCGCCTAACAGTTGGACCAGGTAGTTACCGCCACCCAGCTCTTTGCTCAGTCCGCCGAGGGTGATGGCCAGCATCAGTACCACTGACGCGACAACCACACCTTTCCAGCCGTTGGCGAAGCCTTCCATCACCTGGCGCAATCCCATACCTTTGACCATGGCCATGATGGTTGCCAGCAACAGTGCGGCGCCAAACGCCCAGTGTATTTGTGGGCTGTCATTGAACATGAACGTGCCGATAGCGACGACGATCAGAGTGACCAGAGGCCAGACAAACTCACCCCAGTGTGATGCATAGTCTGCGGGAGGTGTCACGGCATGTAACTCTTTTGCACTCAACGGTTGGGCATCGGGACGATTGAGCCCTTCTCCCCGTCGGGCCCGCTGCATTGCCTGGCGCATTTCAGCACTGCAAAACCAGGGTTTGTCGAGACTGAGCAGGAAAGTACTCAGAATTGCCAGTACGGCATAAAAGCTCAGCGGTACACTGGCGAAGAAAAAGCTCAGGCGGTCAGCCTCGGTGGCCAGAAAGGTCACGCCCGGCACAAAGATCAACGCTTGCACATAGGCTGGCCAGGCATTGAAGGCAATCAGGATGGCAATTGGCGATGCGGTAGAATCGACCACGTAACTGAGCTCTTCATGACTGACATTGGCTTTGTCGGCCATTGGCTTCACGGTTGTGCCGACCAGTACGGTACTCATGGTGCCGCCCTGAAAAAAGATCAGGCCCAGCAACCAGGTCACCAGCTTGGCCGAACGCGGACCGCGGACTACCCGCCGTGTCATCAGTTCTGCAAAGGCCTGTGCTGCACCGGTTTTCCCCCATATCCCCATCAGGCCGCCGAGTAACCACAAATAGAGGATCAGAATGCCCGCGGCACTTTCGGTGGCCAGCGCGGGGATGAACACATCGCTGCTCAGGTCGAATCGTCCCAACAAGATGGCGGCACTGATGACCCCACCCAGCAGTGCCATCAGCGGCTCCCGGGTGACCAGGCATAACACAATCGCAAGGAAGGCCGGCAGCAACGAAGCCATGCCCTGATGACTGTAGGCTTGTAGGCGAACGGGCTTTTCTTCCCCTGCGATCAGCACCCATTGTTGTTCAACGTCCGGCGGCGTTGCAGCCTGACGCAGGTTGTCCGGATGCAGCGGCGATTGGGTATAGGGCTGGGCAGAGATCACCGTTGTTGTGTCTCCCTGGGTGTACGTCCATTGCCCCTGGGCATCTTGTGTGACCGGTACCCGTTGAACTTTGCTGTTCCACTGAGGCTGTGAGGTGAACTGTACGATCAGCGCAATCAGCAGTCCGGCAACCAACCACAGTAAACCCTGGTAGCGTTTAATGTCCATTGTACGGGTTGACTCCTTTTATGTGTCGATGCGTCGGTTATTGGTATACTACGGCGGCGGTTACCCTATCGGAGATGACATTGTCTTATCATCTGACGCCCCCCACCCGGTCTGACTATCAGACCCTGCAAGACTGGTTTGATACGCCACAAGCCTTACAGGCATGGGCGGGGCCCGATGTACGTCTGACCCCGTCATTGGACGATTTTATTCAACAGTTGCAGATGCCCGGTATTCGCAGTCATGCGCTGAAAAGCGCTGCAACCCCGCTGTTGGGTTTCGGACAGTGCTATTCGCGCCATGGATTGCACCACCTGGCCCGCCTGACCATTTCGCCTTTGCAGCGCGGCAAAGGCCTTGTGCACCACTTGATGGACGCGTTGATTGAGCAGGCATATCAACATCAACCGGCCAACGGCGTGTCGTTGTTTGTGCATCAGGACAATAGTGCAGCAATTCACAGTTACCGTCGCTACGGATTTGTCCCGGCCCCTTATCCCGGGGATTTACCGGACAACTATGGCGCAACCCTGTACATGGTGTTGTTGCGCCAGCAATAGGCTGTCCGCTGCGCCCTTATTGTGCAGAATAGACCTGTTTACCTGCCAGCCAGGTCTGTTCCACTTTCACTTGCCACAATTCCGATGCGGGGCGCTGGAAGATGTCTCGATCTATGACAATAAAATCGGCGTATTTCCCCGCCGTTAAGGTGCCCAATCGGTGTTCCTGATGGGCGGCATACGCTGCATCAAGGGTAAAGGCTTTAAACGCCTGTTGCAGGGTTACACCTTGTTCGGGTATCCAGCCATTGACTGGCTGATCATTGCGATCCTGTCGGGTGACGGCGGCGTGCAATCCGTAAAACGGATTGGCCAGTTCGACGGGAAAGTCAGAGCCAAATGCCAATGTCGCACCGGCATCCAGCAATCGCTGCCAGGCATAAGCGCCTTTCAATCGCTCTTTGCCGAGTCGATCCTCAGCCATATTCATGTCGCTGGTGGCGTGAGTAGGCTGGACGGAGGCTATCACTGACAGCTCGGCGAAACGGGGAATGTCAGTTAATGCGATCACCTGGGCATGTTCGATACGGTGGCGCAGGGCTTTGCCGCCAACGCGCTTGAAGGTGTCCTGATATTGATCCAGAGCATAGCGATTGGCTTTGTCACCAATGGCATGATAGTTGAGCTGATAGCCATAGCCGATAACGGTATCAAACAGGTCTTTCATGTCCTGTTCAGCGGTCAGCAACAAGCCCTGATTGTCTGCAGCGTCGCTGTAGGGAGCGAGTAACGCTGCCCCACGACTACCCAGTGCGCCATCTCCGTAGGCTTTGACACTGCGGATCGACAGCATGCCGTCATCACTGTAAACCGGACCTTTTTGCAGCAATGTCAGTAGGGTGGGTTCGGTGGCGGCAAGCATGGCGTAAACCCGCACCGGCATACGCTGTTGGGTGGCCTGTTGTTGATAAAAGTTGTACACGTTGGCCGGAATGCCCGCGTCGTGCATGCTGGTGATCCCGACCGACAACAGGTGCTCACCAGCCGCCTCAAGGCTGGCGGACAGGTAGTCATCGTCTGCTTTGGGCAATAAAGGCGTAACCAGGTTCATGGCATTGTCGATCAGGATCCCGGTCGGTTCGCCATCCGGGCCCTTTTCAATTTTTCCGCCCGGTGGTGACACGCTGTCTTTATTGATGCCTGCTGCCGTAAGAGCCTTGCTGTTCAGCCAGGCGGCGTGTCCATCCACCCGTTCCAGAAATACTGGTCTGTCACTGACGTATTCATCCAGTTGCGCGGCGGTGGGGAATTGCTTGCCTGGCCAGAGCACCTGGTTCCAGCCCCGTCCGACAATCCAACGCAGTTGGGGATGGCCCTGGGCATACGCCTGTACCTGTTGGGCGGCGCGCTCGGCACTGGTCTGGTCACGCACATCCACTTTTAGCAGGGTGTCGCCCAGACCGAGTAAGTGGCCATGGGCATCAATGAGTCCCGGCAGCATGGTTTTACCGGCCAAATCAATCGTCTGTGCCTCGGGCCAGTGTTGCATTGAATCGGGTTCGTAGGTGGCCAGAACGATGTCGTCCTCGATAACGATACTGGAAAAGGTCCGCAGCTCACCTTGAGGAGTGTAGGTATAGCCATTGACGTTCACGAATTGGATCGGTTTGGCCAATGCAGACAGGCTAACGAAAAAGCCAACCAAGAGCGTAATTATGCGCAAAACAATGCCTCCGGAAATAGGGTAGCAGTTACGTTGCCTTAAAAAGTCGTGGCGCGCAACCGTTCAACCGAGGTGCTAAGCTTGTGCCACTATCGCGTCAAGTAACGCCCTGTTGCTGGGTAGTCCTCCCAACAAACGTTGGGTTTGCTGCTGATTGCTGGCCACAATGTCAGCGATGCGAGACTGCTGGCGCTGCAGTATGTGGTCTCCTGCTGGCTGGGTGGTGAAGCCCATTCCATACAGCACATACTGATAGCTTGCGGAGGGAAATACCTCTTCGTTCTGAATGAAATCATGACGGTTGGGGGGTTGATAGGACCATAATGACAACAGTGTCTGCAGACGTTCAGGGATTGTGTCCGGATTTCGGTTCTGTTGCCAGTAGGGTTCAGTGCGTTGGCTCAACACGTAGTGCAGTTTGAGAAACTCAATGACGCGTTCCCAACGGTAGCGGAAACGCTGATTGAAGCGCTCGCGCACGATTTTCATGTGCTGATGATCCCGTGGCATGTCATCACCGAGCATGGTCGCTGATAATTCAACCATGGCCAGTGCAGACGCTTCCAATGGTTCAATGAAGCCTGAAGACATGCCGATGGCAACGCAGTTGTTGACCCACATTTGCTCCCGATAGCCCGGAGTAAAGGATAAATGGCGGAATGACACCTCGCTGTCTTCGGGCAATGCAAGGTAGTCTCTGAGGGTCGCTTCGGCGTTGGCTTGATCACAATGGTTGCTGCTGTAGGTGTAGCCGGTTCCCCGTCGGTGTTGTAAGCCGATATCCCATATCCAGCCTGCCGCCTGTGCGGTACTCAGGGTCGTAGACACAATGTCCTGATCAGGCTGTACATAGGGCACCTGGGCAGCCACCGCACGATCATTGAACAACACGGATTTTTGCGACAACCAAGGTACCCCGTAATGCTGGTCTATCAACAGACCTGTCATGCCGGAACAGTCGATGAACAGATCGCCAGACAACTCGCCATGTTGGGCGCAGTCCAGTGCCGCAATATCGCCATTGCTGTGACTGCGTACCCCGTTAACATGGTCCTGTAAATAATCGACGCCCAGGACTTTTGTGCAATGCGCTTCCAGCATCCGTGAAAACTGCCCCGCATCGAGGTGATAACCGTAGTTGGTCACGCCAGCATAGTCTGGCGTTGCCAGTTGCTTGGGCGCACATCCGGCTTCACTGACCGCTACCTGAGGACAAAGCCATTCAGCAAATGATTGTGTCGATTGCCGAGCCCATGCTGCGTGTAGATCCAGCTGTCCATACCCAAGCGGCGTGGTGAAAGGGTGATAATACCGATCATCATCAGCGCCATTACGCCAGCCAATGAACTGGGAGCCTTGTTTGAAACTGGCGTGACACTGGCGCAAAAAATCGCCTTCACGGATGCCAATCTGCTGCAGGGTGTTGCGCATAGACGGCCAGGTGCCTTCACCGACGCCGATGGTGGGTACATCCGGTGACTCTATCAGGGTAAACTTATAAGCCCCGTTGGTGCCGCTGCCAAATCGCGCTGCCAGCAAACCTGCGGTTAGCCATCCGGCACTGCCGCCACCGACGATAACCACATGAAAAGGGGATGAAGACGTCACCTGAACTCCTGACTCTGTTAGGAGATAGACTGTTAGGACTGGAGGTTACTGTACGTTATCAGACGCTGAAATGAAAACGTTTACAAACCTACTATTGCTGGCTGGCCATCTGGCGATGCCGTGGTTGGGAGCGTTGCGGCGACTGACAGGTCATTAACAAGTCAACCAAATCCACCATATGTTCATAACGTTGCAAAATGGTGCCATGACGGTTCAGCAATACCGCGCCGGTGTGCGGCGCATTGAGTACAAAGCGATCTCTCAGCAAGGCGCGCTCCCGCCCACTGAGGGGTTCGTGCAGTGGCGCGCTGTGCCAATGGTTCAAATCAATCAGGGTGATATCGAGTTGTTTGAGATGCCAATGCAGGGCATCTAGCTGACTGCTGAAACTCTGATAGGGTATGCCTTCGAGAGCATAAATAATGGTGCATTTTTTTGCCAATGCTGAAGGGCTTAAAAGCGCAAAAAACAGCAGGCAGGCGACGGCAAGTCTCGACCTGGCAGACAATTTTAAGAGCTTTTTGATGGCGTTCATACCCTAGTTATGTCAGGTTCCGATTATAATTTCAACAACTTCCGCTACTTATAAAGGGACCATCCGGTACCTTTTGTAAGTGGTCGACAGACCACACCTGTTGTGAGGTTTGCGGTGAGATATTGCCCCCTGAAATCAGCACCATGATGGTTTGTCCCCGTCCTTGCTGCTGCAGGTAGCGGGCGACTGCCTCAAGTGTCATGGCCGAGGTGGGTTCGATGTGCAGTTTTAGTAAGTGTTGCAACCACTGGGTCCAGTAAGCAATGGCAGTTTCTTCCACTTCATAGAAACCATCAACCTGTTGTAGCAATGGAAACGTCAATGGACCCACACTTGGGGTTGCGGCACCATCCGCCAGCGTATTCGCGGTCCCTTCCAGGCCGACGATGTGTCCCAGTTTCAGCGAACGGGCGGCATCGTTGGCGTTGGCAGGCTCGGCTCCCAACACCTTGGCTGTAGGGAAATGTTGGCGGGTTGTCAGCAGGGTTCCCGAAAGCAGGCCTCCGCCACCGCAGGGTGTGCAGATGGCATCAATATTTAGCCCGTTCAGTTGAGAAAATGCATCCAGTGCCAGGGTGCCCTGGCCGGCGATGACATCTTCGTGATTAAACGGTGGGATCCAGAACACACCGTCCTGTTCGGCTGCGCGCTGCACTGCTTCGTCAGCCTCCACCCGGGTGCTGAATTGACACAACTGTGCGCCATAATGACGGGTTGCCGCCGCTTTGACAGCAGACACCGTGTGGGTTGTGTAAATGGTTGCCGGAATGCCCTGGTTGTGGGCAGCCCAGGCAACCGCTTGGGCATGATTGCCGGAACTGTTGGCCACCACTTGACGGGGCTTTCCATGACGCTCTATGTAAGCCGACAACGCATTCAGCGCGCCGCGTACTTTGAATGCCCCGGTGGTTTGTAAGCATTCTGCTTTGAACAGGATGCGGCTACCTAACCATTGATTGAGTAAATGAGATTCTACAATCGGTGTTTGCTTAATGTGTTCTTGTACACGGATTTGAGCCCGTCGAATGTCGTCATAACCTGGCATGGTGCCTCCTCGCTGCGGTGGTCAACTTTGCCATGAAAAACATCCACGCTCCAGCCTCTTGTTTTTTGGCGGCACTCGCCTAAGCTACAAGCCAAAACGAGGAGAAAACTGATGGGACTATTGGATGGATTGCTCGGCCACGCGGCCGAAATTGACGTGAGTGAAGTGGCCGATGAACTGGCTCCGATGCTGGGTGAAAACGAGGCGATACAGCGGGTTTTTAAAGAAATTCGCGATATGTATGTGTTCACCAGTAAGCGGCTTATTCTGATTGATAAGCAGGGGCTCACCGGCAAAAAAGTGGATTATCACAGCATACCGTACAAAGCGATTGTGCAGTTCAAACTGGAAACCGCCGGGCATTTTGATTTAGATGCCGAGTTGAAGATTTGGGTGTCGGGTCAATCCGAGCCGATTGAGAAGGAATTGAAAAAGGACACGGTGGTCGGGATCCAGCAGACCCTGGCGACATTCCTGCCCTGAATCATGAGTGGCGCACATCCCGACGGGGTTGTGCGCCAGCCAGGGGTTAGTTGTCCAGGTGGCGGTCAAAAAACCGCGTGATCGTGTTGTACAGGTGAATACCCGTCTGTTTGCCACGAATGCTGTGTTTTTTACCGGGATAGTCCATCACTTCAAAGGGCTTGGCGATGTCCTGCAGGTGTTTATACAGTTTGGTACTGTGGGTAAACAGAACGTTATCATCAGCCATGCCGTGGTAAATCAGCAAGTCACCCTTCAGGCCATCAGCATAGGGGAACACCGATGAAGCCGTGTAGGCGTCATCCACCTGTTTCGGGTTGCCCATATAGCGTTCGGTGTAGTGGGTGTCATACAAGCGCCAATCAGTGACCGGTGCGCCAGCCACACCCGCGGCGAAGTAGTCACCGGCTTTAAACATGGTCATCAGGGCCATATAGCCACCGTAACTGTGGCCATAGATGCCAATGCGCTCTGGATCCACATAATCCAGGCCACGCAGGAATTTAACCCCTTCGACCTGGTCCCGTACTTCCACACTGCCCATCTTCTGGTAGATAGGTTCCTCAAATGCTTTGCCACGGTAGTTCGAGCCCCGGTTGTCCAGCGTGAACACCACGTAACCTTTATTGACCCAATGCTGCATCAAAAGGCCGCGGTTGCCGTACCACTTGTTGGTGACAATTTGCGCATGTGGGCCGCCGTAAACAAACACGATAACCGGGTGTTTGCCCTGCCGTTTTTGCGGTGTAAACAGACGGTAGTGCAACGTCGCGCCGTCGGCGGTTTGCAGGGTGCCAAAGCTGGGTTTTACCCATTGTTGTTGATAAGGGGCCAGCGGGTGATCATCGTCAACCACATTCTCTTCCAGCCAGGTGAGTTGTTCACCATTGGCCTTGTGCAGACTGACCTGGAAAGGTGTGTTAATGGTTGAGTATTTGTCGACGTAGACTGATGCGTCTTCACCAAAGGTAATGTCATGGTAGCCTTCACGCTGGCTGACCCGCGCAACGGCCTCACCATTGAGGGACACGCGGTAGAGGTGTTTTTCGATGGGGGTATCTTTGCGACCGGTAAAGAACACCTCTCCACTGTTTTCATTCACGGCCTCCAGATTATCCACCACCCATTGGCCTTGCGTCAGAGGACGGAGCATCTTGCCATTCAGATCATACAGGTAGAGGTGCTTGAAGCCGCTGCGCTCAGACGCCCAGATAAACTGGTCCTTCGAGGTCAGGAAATACAGGTCATCGTGCAGGTTTACCCAGGTGTTGCTGCTCTCTTTGATCAACACCTTCTGCTGTTTGGTCTGGGTGTTGTAGGCGCGTAATTCCAACTGTTGCTGATCGCGGCTCTGCCACTGATAGGTCAGTGTTGTGCTGTCGCGCATCCATTTGGCCCGTGCCAGATAGATGTCTTTGTCGATACCCAGGTCAATCCAGTCGGTGTGCTTACCGCTTACATCGCTGACCGCCAGGGCAATATCGACGTTCGGGGTGCCGGCCCTGGGATAACGCTGTTCGATCATCTCAATACTGTCAGCGTAAATCTCACTGCGGGTGATCACTTCAACCGGCGATTCGTCGACTCGGGTAAAGGCGACTTTTGATTCATCCGGTGACCACCAATAGCCGGTCATGCGGCCCATTTCCTCCTGAGCGACGAACTCGGCCATGCCGTATTTAATGAGGCCACCGCCGTCTTTGCTCAGCGCTGTTTCGGTGCCAGTGGCGATGTGTTTTACGTACAGATTTTGTGCCCGTACGTAGGAAATGTAATTGCCTTTGGGTGAAAAGCGGATATCGGTCTCAAACGCGTCGGTTTGCAACAGGGGGATGACCCGCTTGTCACTTAATTTGTAGTAGTAGGCATCGCCGGCCAGGGGGAACAGTAGCGCTGTACCATCATCAGACCAGTGGTATTCCATGATCCCACTGCCGTGTACACGCATGCGCTCTCGTCTGGCCTTTTCTTCGTCAGAAAGCTGCTCTTCACCCTGATGTAGATCATCTGAATTAACCAGCATACGGGTTTTGCCCGATGCAATGTCATACTCCCACAAGTCGTAGCGCTCATAGTCGGTGACTTTGCCGCGCAGGAAGGTCACGCGTTTGCCGTCGGGAGAAATCTTCAGGCTTTTGGGAGCCGCGCCCTCAAGTGCCGGTGATTGAAAAATGCGATCGATGCTTAGCGGTGTTTCGGCCGCCATGGCGCTGGTAGGGAGCAGGCATGCCATTAGGTAGAGGATTTTTTTCATCATTCTCAGTATGCTGTTGCCAAAAGACGCAACATTGTAAGAGTAATGGACCCAACATGACACCCCCTTTGCAGGCACTGGTCGCGGGAGCGACAGGATTGGTCGGACAGGCACTGGTAAAACAATTGAGCAACGACAGCCGCTACCGCCGTGTGCATTGCCTGGTACGCCGCGAAGGGGCGCTAAATGAACTTGCTGCCGGGAACACAAACGTCATACAGCATTGTACCGATTTCAAACACCTGGACAGGTTGCCGGTATGGGACAAACCCGTGCATGTGTATATTTGTCTGGGCACCACATTGAAAACAGCCGGTTCAGCATCCGCTTTTCGGGCCATTGATCACGATTTGGTGATTGCGGTGGCAAGGGAAGCTGTAACGCAGCAGGCCATCAGTGTAGTGTGGATTTCCTCGGTCGGAGCAAATGCTGGCAGCAGAAACCTTTACTTACGCACCAAAGGTGAGGTGGAAGATCAACTGGCCCGATTGTCGGGACAAACCCCCATACGGCATGTAAACCCTTCGTTGTTGTTAGGCGCGCGAGAAGATAGCAGGCCGGCTGAAGCCATTGGTCAGCTCGTCGCTCCCCTGATCGCGCCGCTGTGTGTCGGGCCGCTGGCTAAATGGCGGCCGGTTCGAGGTGAAGACGTTGCCGGTCAGATGATTGCTTTGCAGGAATTTCGCGCATGAGCAGCAAAGCAGGCTTTACGTTTAAGCAATTTGTCATTGCGCACGATCAGTGTGCAATGAAAGTGGGTACTGACAGTATTGTGTTAGGTAGCTGGTTGTCGCCTCAAGGTGCCGGGCGCATTCTTGATGTGGGTACGGGCAGTGGATTGCTCGCGATCATGCTGGCGCAACGCTGTAGCGCCGACACCCACATCACCGGGATTGATATAGACCCCGATGCAATACAACAGGCAACCCTGAACGGTCGCAACAGTCCGTGGCCACAACAACTGACGTTTGTGCTCCAGTCGGTACTCGATTTCGAAGACGAGCAGGGGTTTGATTTGCTGGTGTCCAACCCCCCGTACTTTAATGCCGGTCTTGGGGGCGCATCGAACCGTGCCACCCCACAGGCAAAAATGCGCTTTGCGGCGCGCCAGCAGCACACGCTAAGCCATGCAGAACTACTGATTGCTAGTGAGCGCCTACTTACCGAGAGTGGTTCTCTGGCACTGGTTCTCCCTACTGAAGAAAGCCATCATCTTGAAGCGCTGGCAGCTGCACGAGGCTGGTTTTGTGAGGATAGGCTGACGATTTTTCATGCCGCTGGCGGGGAGCCGCTACGTACCTGTCTACGCCTGTCTCGTGTGGCGAGTGAGGCCCGCTCACAGACCCTGGTTATCCGTGATGAAAACGGTGATTACACCCCAGCGTACCGCGACCTGTGTCGAGACTACTATCTGCATTTCTGATCGATGGCTCGCAGGATCAAATCTCACTGACTATAGTTAGACTAACAGCATGTTGGTTGCGCGCGTCTGGAGGGTGTATGCGAGAGCTCGATTTACCCGACAATCTACAACCCTTGGTGGAGCATCTGCAGATCGCTCATATCACCTGGCATGGTGTGGCATTTCAGCTGCCCCGATTTGCCATCTATTCGGTTATCCCTAACCCGGTATGCCAGCGTTATATGTTTCGCGACGGAAAACGCATAGGTTTGATGAAACTTAAACGCTATTGGGTACCGCTGGTGGATCCGCTGCAGGGAACGCTTGACGAGCAACCCGCGTATGCCGTGGTGGTCAGTCATTGCAAAGGCAACCGGTTCGGCCT
This sequence comes from Fluctibacter halophilus, assembly GCF_020687825.1. GTDB lineage: Bacteria > Pseudomonadota > Gammaproteobacteria > Enterobacterales > Alteromonadaceae > Fluctibacter > Fluctibacter halophilus. Next base: position 121,723 of record NZ_JAJEWP010000006.1, on the reverse strand, counting down.
GTATGCCTATCCTGCTGATTATGTGAATCAACAGGCGCGCTTGCGCGCCGATCATCCCCGGGTATCACAATTGGTCGCGCCGTTTGTGTGATGCCGATGACATTCTGCGGTTAAGCGACTGCAGGGGACAAACAAAAAAAGCCCCGGTCAGTGACCGGGGCTTTTCTGTAATCGCTTGATGATGTTACTGGTCTTGTACCAGTACCGACACTTTGTCGATGCCTGCTTCTTTGACCTGGTCCATCACTTCCACCACAACACCGTGCTTGGTTTTGGGGTGAGCCAGAATACCCGCTGAATCGGAAGGGTTTTCTGCTAAAAACGTCTGAACGTTTGCCACTACGCGACGAATATCCACTTCGCGGTTGTTCATCACAATCCGACCGGTTTCATCAATGCGGATAGCCAACGATTTTTTGTTGGTCTGAGGCGGTGGCGTGTTGTTCGGTTCAGGGCGATTCACTTCCATGCCCTTTTCCTTCACGAAAGACGTAGTAACAATGAAGAATATCAGCATGATGAACACGATATCCAACATCGGCGTCATGTCGATTTGGGCTTCGTCATCTGCCGAGCCGTGCTTCTTTTTTCTCATATTACAAACCAGCCTTAATTTTTCTTAGTCGCCTAGTATAGAAGCAGTTGCCCCCCGGAGTAAATGCGTTGCGGTTTTTTATTCACAAAAACCTGCACTGATGAACAAAAAATCAACAATTATGACCAGTGGTCAGTCCTCATCCGTCCAGCGCATCGCCCAGCGCCACAAAATAGCGATGAAATGCCTGGGTTAGGCGGGCCAGGTGCTGGCCTTTAGGGTATATGCCGATGTTTGCTTCCGTACTTTGTTTGGTGCCCTGGACCAGAAAGGCGTTTTTACGTGGGTTATCCTGGACGACAGCCTCAAACGCACGGGCGGCCATTTCCTGCGGCTGGGCATAGTAAAATGCGCCCAATACCTTGTCCGCTTTGGCGCTGTTCATGACGTAAGGTGTGGGTTGTTCCCCATCATCGGCCACGAACAAGTATTGAAAGCATTGTTGTAGCCGCTGATTGAGCGGGTGTGGTACCAGAACCTTGTCTTGTAAAAAGGCCTGGGAGGCAAACAGATCAGCGCTGCAATCGGCATACATGCGGGTACAGATATAGTGGTCAAAGGCATGAAACCATTCGTGCGCCAGGGCGCCACCTCCGGCATTCTTGGCCATTGCCAGCATGCGCTGGCCAGGTGCATAGTGGGCCGCACTGTATTTCTGGCCGCCGGTACCAAAGGCCAGCGCGAGAGTGCCGTTGAGCGAAATCACCTGTTCCGGCACCTGAAGGATATCCATCAGGTCGCACAAGGCATCAAAAAACAGATTCGCAGCGAGTTGCTGCTCCTGAGCCGTTACCCAGCGACCAATCTGTATACTGCGAAACGAGAACAACTTGCGCACGTCAGCAAAACTGACATCTGCGCCGTCTCTGTGCGGTGGACCGTTACGGTAGTATGGGCGATGCAGGCGGGAAAGCTGATCCACGGTTCAGAGTTCATCCACCAATTGGTGACACCATTGGGCGATGCGCTGATCGGTAAGGTCATATTGGTTTTCATCGTCCAGCGACAATCCGACGAAATGTTGCTGGTCGGCGGTCAGTGCTTTGGAGGCGGAAAATTCGTAGCCCTGATTGGGCCAGGCGCCAATGATCCGACAGCCCGCAGGCAGGATCAGGTCGTGCAACATACCCAACGCATCCTGAAACCATTCCGCGTAGCCCATTTGATCGCCCAGGCCATACAGCGCAATGGTCTTGCCGTTCAGGTCGAGGGTTGCCACATCGTCCCAGTGAGATTCCCAGTCTTCCTGCAGTTCGCCAAAGTCCCAGGTTGAGATGCCGAAAATCAGCACGTCGTAGTGGGTTGTGTCGGACAACGGGGTATCCTTGATGTTGTGCAGGTGCACCACATCCTCTTCAAAAAGGGCATCCAGTGACGCTTTGATTTTCTCTGCTGCCATCTCTGTGTAGCAGGTGGTGGAGCCGTAAAACAGTCCGATACGAAAGTTGCCGTGTGTCATGCCGAGCCTGTGTTAATTTGAATGGCGTTATTATGGGGGTTTGTGCGTCCGGGTTCTACCCGCAGCACGGGTTTTATTCATCGTTGTATATGACCAACATTGCGATGATAGATGGGACAGTTGCGTGTTTGATGACTAGTCTGTTGTCAGATCATGGGCGTGGGAGAGAAAATGTCAGAGTTGATACTGGGGCTGGTTGCCTGCCTTACATCATTGCTGGCTGCGGTGGTGGGATTGGGCGGTGGCATGTTGTTAATCGCGGTGATGCCAGCGTTTTTTCCCGCGCAGGTCATTATCCCCTTGCACGCCGCGATTCAATGGGTCAGCAATGGTAGTCGGGTATTGTTTGCCGTCCCAGACGTTCAGCCTCGCTTGTTGCCACCTTTTGTGATCGGTTCTGTGCTGGGGATAGGTGTTGGCTGGCTGTTTGTGCAACAGCTGTCTGCCGATGGGATCCCCTTTTTGATTGGGTTGTACATTCTGGCAATGCAGTGGTGGCCGGGTTTTATCCGCACCCTGCAGCGGGTCAACAACCTGTATGTCGCCGGCTTTGTACAAACCGGTCTCGGTCTGGTGGTCGGTGCGACGGGCCCTCTCACACTGGCTTTGTTGCAGCACCGGCTGATTCAGCGTGATGCCGTAATTGCCAACAATGCGCTGCTGATGTGGTTAACCCATGGCATCAAGCTGGGCTTGTTTGTAGTGATTGGTTTTGATTTTCTGCACTGGTGGATCCCCTTGCTGGCGATGGCGTTGGGGGCCATTGTGGGCTCATGGGCAGGCACCCGGTTGCGGCAACACGTGCCCCAGCGCGTGTTCAAACGGGTGCTAAGCGGTCTGTTGACGGCGATGGCCCTGTATTTGGTGACCACCCACTTTTACAAGCTGGTGGTCAGTTAGTCGCAACCGGGTTATTTGAACCGGACAGTACCGCTTGACGTCAGCGACTCGGCGCCAACTTTATTGTTTTTCTCCGACAGACTCAACAAGCCGATGCCGGATCTATTCAGCAAGGTCCGGGTTGGATGATCATCGGGATGACGGTGACGTACGACCATACGACGACGCTGGGTAAACCAGTTTAACGGGGAACGCCGGTGGTACAGCACCCGGTTTAACCTATCTAACCAGCGCAACAGACCGTGAGGGAAGGTGTTTTTGATCCCCGAGCTGGTGATCTGTGTGATGCGGGGGCTGTTACGGCGAAATCGCAAACTGATGTCGTACACAAAAGAATAGTGCACATCCCCAGACAGGATAATAAAGTGCGGTGGGGTTTTCTGGTGGCGGAAAATATTCAGCATCACGCTGGCGGTGCCTTTGTGCGCCATCCAATTTTCGGCATCAACGGTCAGGGCTTTGCCAAAAAAAGTGAAAATGCGTTGGATGGTCTCAATCAGCTTAACCCCGAAAATGGGTGCTGCGCTAACCAGGATAACGGATGGCTGACCGATGAGTTGCTGTTGAAGATCACACAGCTTTTCCCAGTCCATCAATCCCGAAGGCTTGGTCAGGCTTGACTCTGAACGCCACCGTTGGGTGCGAGTATCCAGCACGATCATTTTGGGCGTGGTATCCAGGTGATAATCCCATTCATCCCAATCCAGTAAGGTATCTATCCAGGCATCCTGTTCACTACCCAGTGGTGCAGACAATGCCTGTCGTGCACTGTTTTTTAACGCGTCTGTATTACCGCCTGGATTCCCCCAGCCCTGACATACCCAGTAGGCGGCCAATGCATTGCCGACGATGCGCCGGGCAAAGGGCTGTTGATAAACGGCTTCTTCCCAGCCGCGGGTCAGGTTCCAGTCATCGGTGACGTCGTGATCGTCAAAAATCATATAGCAGGGAATGTTGGCCAACGCCCGGCGTACCTCTGCCAGGCCTTGGCGGAATCCGTTGATGAGCTTGGCTTCTTTGTCGTACTGGGCTTGAAATGCAGGGCCGATATCGGGATTCGAATCAGGCAGACATTGCCACACGTTAGGGGACCATGACAACAGGTACAAGGCCATCATTTCACTGAACGAAACCAGGTGATTGTTGGCATTTACGGAGGTGAATACGGGCTTTCGCTTGGCGGCAAAGAAGGTGCGGTAAACGTGTTTCATCGCCGCGGTCTTCGGCAACATCAGATGTCGCTGGTAAAACGAGTGTGGGTGCTGACGCAGCGCCTGACTGTCGCTGACAATGGCGCCTTCAAATTGCTCCTCAAACAAACCTAGCATGTCTATGGTTTGCTGTATGGCCCACAACATCGGTCCTGCCACATCGTCGGCGTAAACCTGATCACCCGACATCATCAACAGATCCGGAAAAGCAACCTGCTGGTTGTGGGCTTGTTGCAATCGTCGATCAACCTGCAACAAACCATCATCGCTGTCATGATGGGGCTTGCGACAGGAACCGTGCAGTACATTGTTCAACGTCGTGGGAACACGAAACCGTGCCGTGTCATCTTCGGCATAGGAAATGCCTTCAATGCTGTGCCAGGTTGTTGTTTCAGTGGGCCTGTAGCGGAGTCGATAGTGCAGCTCCTGATCACTGGGTAGTGACAGATCACGGGGCTGAAGCAAATAGACCCACGCCCGTTGACCAATCTGCAATGCATTGACGCAGTCGTCGCCTAATTGACCGTCAACGACCGTGGATTGATCATCTGCTGTTACGGTGAGGTGCCAATCCATCGGTTCGCGGGTAGCAATCCACACCGTCAGGATGTTGTGTGAGACATGTCTGAGAATAGGGCCCGACAACAGTGCGGGAACCGGAACATCCCTGAGGGAAACGTCTGAAGTCAAATTAATGCCTATCGAGTTAGCGAGTTAACGACCGTTGCCAAAGAGCTGGTCGCCTCCGATCCTTGACCTTGTTAGTGCGAGGCCGTATAACCGCTTTTCTAGCACAATCAAGGATGTCCTGACAAATGACCCGTAGCGCAGTACTGTCTTTTTTGTTTTTCATTTTGTTACCCGGCTGTAGCAGTCGTGCTGTGGTAACACCTGCTCCGTACGCACTGCAAGGCCAATGGGTGGTTGAAGCGAATGGTCAGGTGATGCTTGATCCACAGACATCCGGATTGAGCCATTGGCGCGGGTATCTGCTGACCATTGCAGATGGCAGTGCCGATATCAGTCAACAGCGCCGGTGGTTACGGTTGTTGCCGGGCAGTGCAGCGGTTGAAGCGCAAAAATGGGTGTTCGACATGCAGCCCGCTGTGGAGACAAGTTGTTTTCGTGAGTACCTGACCACAGAGCCGGATTACGAAGCGATTGTGGTCGACCCTGACGATGATCGGGTTTTTTACCTCGTCACCGAAGATGCTTCCCGCACCACGCCGCTCAGCGGTGAGTGTGCAGAGCGCTTTGGTGATACCGGTTCTACCGATTATCCCACTCTGCTGGTAAGACTGCAGGTGGATGAAAGTCGTCAAAAGGTCAGCCTGACCCATGTCAGGCCACTGTATTTTGCCCCACAACTGGCGATCGGCGATTTTCCCAATGACGGTATCGAAGGGCTCGCCATGGGGCCGGATCGTACGCTGTACCTGGGGCTTGAAAAGGACGCCCACGGCAATGCGAGGATATTGTCCGTGCCGATGGACCCACAATTCTGGCAATCCAGCGATTTTATCGCGGTGCAGGATCCCGGTTTCGTGTTGCCATCCTTCAACGGCGGTCGCCACCCCATCAATGGACTGGAACACTTTGCTTATCAGGGGCGTGAGTACTTACTCGCTGTCGCGCGCAACGATGATGAGCTGTGGCTGGTGGATATTCAAAAACGTCAAACCGTGCAACGGATCAACCTGCAGTTTATGACACCACCCCATCCGGAGCAGGGATGTATCAGTGCCCAAATGATGGACAATGCTTCGTTGGAAGGGGTGGCGGTGGTCGACGGCAGGGTATGGCTTATCAATGATCCCTGGAAAGTGAACTACCTCAAAAACGTCCAATGCGAAGGAAACCGCGCCCGTTTCGAGCGCATGGCCCCGTTATTGTTCAATATGCCCCTGGATCCAGCCTGGTTCCAGGGGACTTCGTTATGATTTCAGTCGCTGGGCAAAATTCTTTTTGAACTTGGCCAGTTTGGGCGCGACGACCATATTGCAGTACTGGTTTTGCGGGTTATTGCGGAAGTAATCCTGGTGATAGTCTTCAGCCTGTGAATAGTTATTGACCGGCACAACCTCAGTGACCACTGGGTCCGGCCAGATTTCGGCATCAGTGATTTCCGCAATGATCGCTTCTGCAGCGGCTTTTTGCGCTTCATCGTGATAGAAGACCGCACTGCGATACTGGCTGCCAATGTCGTTGCCCTGTCGATTTAACTGGGTAGGGTTATGCAGGGCGAAAAAGATTTCCAGAATATCCCGAAAAGCGATAACGTCGGCGTCAAATGTGACACGTACCACTTCGGCGTGACCGGTATCACCCTTGCACACCTGCTCGTAACTCGGCGCATCGGTATGACCACCGGCGTAACCGGAAAAGGCTGAAACCACACCATTGACGCTGTTAAACGCCGACTCGATGCACCAGAAACATCCACCTGCAAGGGTGGCTTGTTGAAGATTGGCCATGCTGGCTCCTGTAGTAGACTGGATACTGATAGGTCAGACCGATCATTGTGGCGATTAATTGCTTATCTTCAAGTCCCGACACAGAATCAATCTAAAATGGCCGGTTGTTCGTATACACGACAATGAGCAATAACGGTAACACTATGCAACTAACCCTTTTTTATGATGGCTTATGTCCATTATGCGCAGCTGAGATGAAGTCCCTGCGTTCGCGCAACGGCACTGGACACTTGCGGTTTGTCGACATCCAGAGCGCGGAGTTTCAGCGCGACTATTCACACCTCGATTGGCAGGCGTTGAACGCGCGCATTCATGCCCAGTGGGCAGACGGCCGCTGGGTCAGTGGCCTTGATGCCACCCATGCCGCGTGGCAGTTGGTCGGACGGGGCTGGCTGTATGGCTGGATGCGCTGGCCGCTGATCCGTCCGATAGCGGATCGGTTTTACGGCTGGTTTGCGCGCAACCGGTATACCCTGTCCCGTTGGTTAACCGGTAAAGCGCGCCTGGAGCGCTGTGAGGTCTGTGACCGTGACGGATAGGCTTGCAGCCCTGGTGGTCGGCGGCAGCGGCGCCATCGGCCGCGCACTGTGTCAGGCGTTGGTTGAAGAGGATGGGGTATCCGCCGTCTATGCCGTGACTCGCAGCCCGGTGACCGTACCCGAAGGCGTGCAACGGCTGGACTGCGATGAGCAGGAAGACAATGTGGCGGCAGTGTGTGACGCATTACTCGAAAAAGGACCCTTTGGCCGGGTTATTGTCGCCACCGGCATGCTGCACAATCAGCAATTCAAGGGTCTGCCGGAAAAGCGTCTGGAGTCGCTGACAGCGGATGGATTGCAAGCGAGTTTTCTGGTCAACACTGTACTACCGGCACTGTGGCTCAAACACTCACTGGCGCTGATGGAGGATGCTCCCGCTGCCGCTTTTGTGGCTTTGTCAGCCCGTGTTGGCAGTATCAGTGATAACCGTCTCGGCGGTTGGTACAGTTATCGGGCCAGTAAAGCGGCATTGAATATGGTGTTGAAAACCGCGCAGGTTGAAATGCAACGTCGTGCCCCTCATGTCGCCCTGCTGGCCTATCATCCGGGTACCGTAGACTCACCACTCTCGGCACCGTTTCAACGCAACGTTGCGCCGCATAAATTGTTCGAGCCTGAATTTACCGCGCGCCAGCTGTTATCCATCATCCCCACACTAAAGGCACAGGAAGGGCCGTTTTTCGTCGACTGGCAGGGTAAACCGATCCCCTGGTAATTTCTGCTTACGCCGTCATCCTAGCCACTGAACACAAGGGCAGAGACTTTTCCAGATCAGCCTGTTAACATCCGCTGTCGAATATAACAACAATAAAGGGATAGGATATGAGTGCTGGTCGCGAACAGTTTGGTTCTCGTCTCGGATTTATTCTCGCTGCTGCCGGCTCGGCAGTCGGTATTGGCAACATGGTGGGCTTTCCTGTCGCGGCGACCAAAAATGGTGGTGGCGCATTCCTGCTGATCTACGCGTTGTTTGTGTTTTTTATCTGCCTGCCGGTGATGCTGGCCGAAATGTCGGTTGGTCGTCATAGTCGCAAAGACCCGCTGGGTGCCTACAACAGTCTCACTGGCGGTGAGAAGCACTGGAAGTTGGCCGGTTGGTTATCGATTGTGACCCCTTTCATGATTGCCGTGTTTTATCTGGTCATCACGGTATGGATTTTCGGCTATCTGTACATGTCGGTGACCGGCAATTTAACCCAGTTGGCTGATCCGGCAACCTTCGGTGAATTTGTAAACTCCAAAACCTTGTTTATCTATATGGTCGCCGTATTGGCGGTGGTATACCTGATCCTGCAAGGTGGCGTTAAGCAGGGCATCGAAAAAGCGGCTAAGGTGATGATGCCCACCCTGTTCGTCATGTTGATCGCCCTGGTGGCCTTTGTGCTTACCCTTGATAATGCATTTGCCGGGGTTGAGTACTACCTGGTCCCTGATTTCTCAAAAATCAATGCCGGTGTGATCAGTGCCGCGTTGTCACAGGCTTTTTTCTCATTGTCATTGGGCATGGGGATCATGATCACCTACGGCTCCTACATCGACAGTCAGGCGGATGTTCCTGGATCCGCCAAGCTGGTGGCGTTAACCGATACTGCGGTTGCATTTATTGCGGGTTTGTTGATATTGCCAGCCGTGTTTTCCTTCAATCCCAATACCAACACTGCCGAGCTGAGTGACTCGTCGGTCAGTATGATCTTCACATTCTTACCTAAAATCTTCCTGGCGCTACAAGCCACCATTGGCTATACCGGGGCCAGCATCGTTGCCAGTGTGTTTTTCTTGTTGGTGTTTTTCGCCGCAATCACGTCATTGGTATCGATTTTCGAAGTGCCGGTGGCGGCGTTGATGGACGAGAAAGGGGTGAGTCGTCGTAAGGCGCTGACCATTCTTGGGGCTCTGCTTATCATCATGTCCATTATAGCCTCTACGTCCTTTGGTATGATCCCGGCAGTGACTGAATTTGTCAGTTATGCAGGGGCAACCAAATCGGTGTTCGACGTCATTGTGGATGTGTTTTACGACACCATATTGCCACTCAATGGTTTGCTGATCTGTCTGTTCGTGATTTATCGCTGGAAGAAAGCCAACTTTAATGCCGAACTCGATAAAGGCGCGCCTTCCTACAAATCGAGTTTGTTTGAACGTTATGTGGATTTTGCCTTGGGCACCTTTATCCCGCTGACGTTGCTGGTGGTTTTTGTTAACACCGTGGCCCTGAAGTACTTTGGCCAGGCCTTGTTTGGATAGTCTGTACGGACAACGAAAAAGCCGCGATAGCGGCTTTTTTTATGCCTGCTATCCGATCATGTCATACGGCGTTGGGTATTGCAGGTTCAGAGACAACTGCTCCAGTGTGTGCTGGCAATCGATGTGTTTACCTCTGGCCTTAGCGTCTTCTGCCAGGTCAAAGGTCGGCAGTGGCATGCCGAGCTGCTGGCAGGCCCAGGTGTAGTACTCATCTCGACGGGGGTGCTGTGTGGCGGCCAGATGCAGGGTATGGCCCCAGTATTGTTGTTCGACAATCGCCAGCATGGCGCGGATTACGTCGGCACTGTGGATCAGATTGACAACCTGAGCAGGGTTGCCGCCCACGTGTCTGCCACTCAGGGAGCGGGCGGGATGGCGGTCCGGCCCGGTCAGGCCACTTAAGCGTAACACGGTTGCCCGGTTGGGCAGCGTTGTCATCAGGTGTTGTTCAATCGCAACGTGTGCCTGGCCTGACGCTGTAACTGGCTGGCTGGGACTGTGTTCAGTCACGACTCCTTGTATCTCGCCGTAAACGGCAGTTGTACTGACAAACAGCACACGGGTATCGGTGCTTCGGCAATGATCAATCAATGCGCACATGTGTCGGATGTAGCTATTCCAATCGCTGCGTTTGCGACCCGGGGGAATATTCAGGATCAGGGTGTCGACGTTTAAGATGCGTTGCAGTTGAGGTGCTGACCACTGTGCTTCCAGGCTAAACGTGATGCCTTGCACGCCGTGGTCTGAGAGGACGTCGGCGTCGGTTTGTTGCTGCCGGGTGCCACGAAGGGAGAATCCCTTGTGTTGAAACGGCGCAATGGCATGTTGGCCAAGCCAACCACAGCCACAGAACGTCAGTGTGTGTTGCATAAAAAGGGCGTCCGGTAAAAATGGACGCCCAGTGTAGCGGAGTGCAGTGAGAGTTTACAAACTGCGGTTGTCTTCAACGTCCAGTGTATTGAGGCCGGACAACGCTGGCACGTTTGCGGCCAGCTTATTCTCTGCGCGATCGACATCGATCAGCGAATAGCAAAGGCCTTCGGCGCGAAACTCCAGTGCTTCCGCCTGGGCTTCAATTTTGGTTTCGATATCAGACGCAAAGTTTTCCATTCGCGCTTCAAAGGCATCCATGTCGCCGCCGCTGAACATCATCTGCGTGCCGATGGAGACCAGGATCTGGCCCATGCTGTTGACCACCACTTCTTCAATCGCCTGTTCAAACTCTGATTCCCATTGATCGGCCATGAAATCGCCGTCTTCAAAGGTTTTAGAGGTCAGGCGGATAGAGCCGTCTTCGGCGTAGAAGTTATAGTGCACTTCGTCACCCAGCTTATCCAGTTTTGCTGTCAGGTCAGTCACTGAATCGTCGTCGACGTTGAACATCTCGCCGAATACCTGAGAGATGGCCTCACTGGCAAGGCGGATCCCGTCGCTGGCAAGCCCGGCGACTTCTGGCACAGCGCGAAAAATACCGTCGTAGTAGGTTGCTACCCATTGTTGCTGCTCATCGGTCAGGGCTAAGGTATTGCCATTGACCCAAACCGTGTGATCAGCATCAATCTGGATCCGGTCATTGTCTTCGGTGGTGATGATCATGCGGCCGTTTTCAATTTGCCACTCGCCGTCCACATTCACATTGCAGTCATCATGTTTCTCGTGGGCCGAAGCCATGCCAGTACCCAAAGCCAGTGTGATTGCCAAAGCTAATTTTTTCATCTGTGTCATTCCTGATTGCTCGATGTTTACAACCAAAAGCAATACCTGCGCCAATCAAGAAATATCCATAAAAAACAATCATTTGATGATTTGCGTGGGAATTTTTCAAAGGACTAACGAGAGAAGAAGTAGGATAATTGGCCAATCAATAGTGGTTTTCACCACATTGTTAACGCGGTCACTGCGCATCGCAAATAGATAAATTGATGCAGATCATTCCCCTTGCCGGTCAGATTGAGGCATAATGGGCGCCGATTTTAATCCGGTTAAACAATTGGGAGTCTGTATGGCTGCTTGGGGTGAAGCGTTTCTTTTCGGCGCGACGGTTGTCGCATTCGTGTTGGGGATTAGCAGTATCATCATGGGTCTGTTGCCTCAGCCTGCCGCTGCGGGCAGTGGCATGAAAGAAAAGGTCGAATACGGCTTTTTCGGTATCTCTGCACTGGTTGTGGGTATCGTACTGACCGTTGCATTGGTCTGGTAAGCAACCGCTAAGGGCACGCGCGTCTTGTGTCGTGCCCATTGCTGTTGTGTGATGTGAATCAGCGTTCAGCGGCGTCACGGTCACTGACCCGTTGGTAGGCGCGCAAATCGAACAACGGCAACATGGCCAATAAGTGGTCGAATATATCGGCCTGTATCCCTTCGTAATTGACCCAGTTCTTATCATTGCTGAAGCAATAAATTTCTAACGGCAATCCCATTTCGGTTGGCGCCAGTTGGCGTACCATCAATGTCATGTCCTGATTGATCCCGGGATGCGCTTGTAAATACGCCCTGATATAGGCGCGAAACGTTCCGATGTTGGTGAGGCGGCGGGCATTGAGCAAATCATTCTCATCGATGTCCTGTTGCTGGTGAAACGCCTGCAGATCGGACAGTTTGTCTTGCAGATAGCGATTAATGTGGCGGATTTTTTTGTACTGCGACAACGTCTCTTCGGTGCAGAAGCGAATGCTTTGAATGTCGATCAGCACAGACCGTTTTATACGACGCCCGCCCGATTCCGACATGCCTCGCCAGTTTTTGACCGGATCGCTGATCAGGGCATAGGTTGGGATGGTGGAAATGGTGTTGTCCCAGTTTTGCACTTTTACCGTTGTCAGTCCCACCTGCAGGACAGTCCCGTCAGCGCCGTACTTGGGCATCTCTATCCAATCGCCGGTGTTTACCATACGGTTGGCGGCAATCTGTATGCCGGCCACAAACCCCAGAATGGTATCTTTGAATAACAGCAGCAGAATCGCGGTAACCGCGCCCAGTCCGGATAGCAGTAACAGCGGGGACTTGTCGAGTAAGGTCGCCATGATCAGCAGGCCTGCCACTATCACCAACAATAACTTGCCGACCTGGATAAAACCGGTAATAGGGGCGCGCTGAGCCATGGAGGACGTGTTGTAGACGTCTTCCACGGTGTTGAACAACGCACTGCCTGCCAGCACCATGGCGAGGATAAGGTAAATCACCGTTGCCTTGTTGAGCAGCAATAGCAGAAAGCTTTCGGCTTGCAGCAACTGTGGTGCCAGAAGGTAGATAAGCACTGCGGGAACCACGTGGGCACAGCGTCGGAAGAAGCGGTGCTTCTCGAGCTCATCGTCCCAGGTGTTTCGACTGCGTTTTACCACCCGTGATACGGCGCTTTGCATGACCCAACGGGCAATCAGCAAGGTTACCAGTGCCAGTACAAGCATGATTGCCAAGGCCGTACTCTGATACAGTATGGAGTGGGCTTCAGTTGAAATACCCACAGCGCTCATTGCCTGGTGGATCAGGCTGGTCAGGGTCGACAAATCGGTCAACGCATTGCTCCTATCAACTGATCAATTAACTTGTCCTTGCTTTCCCACAACCCATTCAACCATTGCTGAAAGCGCATCTTGAACGTTTCATCGTTGAAGTAATCGCCGATCATCCGCTCATCAACCGGTAATACTTCGACGTGGACTACAACCCGATTGAGGCGGCCACTGAGCATGTCCATCATTGGATGGTTGGCGTTGTCGGGATACAGCAATGTGACGTCCAGAATATTGGTGAACAGTTCGCCCATGGCGGCGAGCGTAAAAGCGACACCACCGGCTTTCGGTGGCAGCAGGTACTGAAACGGACTGTTACGTTGACGATGTTTCTGCGGCGTGTAACGGCTGCCTTCGACAAAGTTAATCACGGTGGTGGGGGTTTCGCGGAATTTCTCGCAGGACTTGCGAGTGGTTTCAATGTCTTTGCCTTTCAGGTGTGGGTATTTTTCGATAAATGCGCGGCTATAACGCTGCATGAAGGGCATGTCCAGTGCCCAGGCGCCCAGACCGACGAAGGGCACCCATATAAGCTCCTTTTTGAGGAAAAACTTCGGTGCGGGGAAGCGGTTGGCGGCCAATTCAATCAGCAGGATAATGTCCAGCCAGCTAAGGTGATTGGGCATCATCAGGTACCAGTTGTCCTTGCTGAGCTCACCTTTGATGGTGCAGTCCCACTCCACCCGATTGGTTAGCTTGATCAGTGCGACACTGCAAACACCGAAACACAGCATCATGCGGTTCATCAGCGGATTCAGCAGGTTATGTAGCGCAGGGATCGGCAGTACTACCTTTACCAGGCCCAACAGGATGATAAGACCGCCCCACAGTGCCAGGTTGGCCACTTGCAACAGCATATGTAAGGGGAAAATAAGAATTGCGGGTAAAAAACTTAACATAGGACTACCGGGTTGCTGCAAGAGACGTCATGGTCGCGTCTTTTTGTTGCCAGAGTTCGTTCAGCCACGCCTGAAAGCGGGCACGTTGTTCTGGATTATCAAAGTAATCCATCGAAAATACGTTGTTGCGTAACAGTTCGTCAATAGGGTGGACATTAACCCGCACTTGCACGTGTTTCACTTTACCACAGATAAAATCCCAGAAACTGGGGATCCCCTGAGGATAGTTGATCGTCACATCAAGCAATTTGTGCAATTGCGAACCCATTACGCTTAACACGAAAGCCATGCCCCCTGCGCGGGGTTTCAACAGGTGCTGGAAAGGTGAATCCTGCAATTTGTGCTTTAGCTGTGTAATCCGGGTGCCTTCGACAAAATTCATGATACTGACCGGCTTATTGCGAAATTTTTCGCACGCTTTGCGCGTGGTTTCCAGATCTTTCCCTTTCAGGTGTGGGTGTTTGGTCAGGTAGGCTTTGCTGTAACGGCGCATAAAGGGAAAATCCAGCGCCCACCAGGCAAGCCCGAGCACCGGCACCCAAATCAATTCACGCTTTAGAAAAAACTTCAGGAACGGAATTTTGCGATTGAAGTGGCGCTGCAACACCAGGATATCCACCCAGGATTGGTGATTGGCGATGACCAGATACCAGTCTTGTCGGGTTAATCCTTCGATGCCTTGAACATCCCATTTGATTCGACTGAACAGCCGCTGGTTCAGTGTGTTTCCACCTATCCAAGCTGTGGCACAGCGATCCAGCACGCCCGAAATGGCGGTGCGCCAGCGAGTCACCGGAATGAGTTTAAAAAAAGACAGAATAAATATGGGGGTTGCCCATACCAAGGTGTTGAGCACATACAACACCGCTGAGCAACTGCCACGTAAGGCGTAACCGATCTGTTTCAACATACCACGAGCGTCTCGGAGGATAAAAAAGCGAAAGTATAACTAAACAGACCTCGGAGGTGTAGCGATACGTCGAAACTCAGATTTACAGGCCGATCGGTTTGGGGGGCTTTTGTGGCGTACTGTGATCAGCCGATTCAGCCCCACGCAGCAGCGGACAGACTGATGCGTCCGAGACGCTCTGGTGATTTTGCGTGCCACCGTAAATATGGCATAAATATTTGCCATCAATTTGCTTGATGGTGTTGCTTTTGCTATTTGTTTTACTGTCTTGCATTTGATTGTCCCTTTCTAGGATAGAACGTGTGTCGAAACACGAGTAAGTATGCAAGGTGTGAGGCATCTCACCCCATGAATTGGGACAAGTGAATGAAAAATCGAGACATCTGCTCAGCAAGCACCTACCTGCTGTTGTGTTTTCTATTGTATGGCCCTGATGCAAAGGCCGTCAGCATTGAGCGCCAAGCGCTGCCGACCCAGGTATTGCCAGCGCAACCAAGCCAGTCTGTGACGTCCGGGATTGTGTATGCGTTGTCGCCAGGACGGGATTCCCTATGGCAGGCCAGTGAAAACGGACTGTCTCAGTTACGCTATGGTGACAAAAATACCCATATCGCTTATCACCCTGAGCGCTTCCCTTATGTTGTTTGGCGAGTGGCAGAACATGATGCTGAAACCGTCCTGTTGGCCACGCTCAGTGGCGGATTGATGTTGTACAACCCCTTGACGCGAACAGTGCAAGTGATCGATCAACGTCAGGGGCTGTCTTCCAATCAATGTCATGGGCTGTTGCGGGTTAAAGGGAGTGAATATGTCGGCTTGTGTGGTGATGGGCTCTACCGCTTTGGCATCGGCAAGCAGGTGATCGAGATTGAGCCTATAGCCCAGGATGTTCAGCAGGTGTCCGCCAGCGACGGAGATGTCGTCTACCTGACCCGGACAGGCAAACACTGCAGGGTAAGCGGTCAGGTAAGGTCTTGTTATCCAGTTGGTTCACCATCAGCCAGTGAAAAACCCAGCCCCTTGATTATGGATAATTCCGGCGGGTTATGGCATGTCGAGGGCGAGCATCTGTTGCACTATCCGCCGCCCACTGAAACTGCCAGTTCATTCCAATCCATCGATATCAGTCTGCAACAATGCCCTTTGACGACCCTGCATGGCGTCAGGGTGCTAAAGAATGGTCATACCCTGGCGTATGGTGACAGACTGTGCCGCCTGCACCCATTAGGTGAGGTGTTTTTACCCTTTGGCACTCGACAAGCAACGCATGCCATTTCTCACGTGGTTGAAGTGGATGATGACGGGTTGGCCATTCTGGACAACGTTAACGGGATGTCATTCTTGCCCCATCCCCGCAATGGTATCGGTTTGATCAGTGGGCCTGACGGAGAACCGCTGATCAATGTCGATGCATCGTTCGTGCTTGAGCAAGCCGTGTTCATCGCCCATGGTGACAGTATTTATCGGTTTGAGCCCAAGAGCTTGTCTGCGCAACCCCTGTTGGATGATATTGGTTATGTCGATGCCGTCGTATCCATGTCGGATACCCGTGCAATCGCGGCCATTAGCGGCAAAGGTTTGGTGGTGTTCGACTGGAATGGTGAAACACTCTCAGCCCATCCGATACGGGTCAGTGGAGACACCTTTGGCGGTGACGACATTGCGGCATTGGCGGTAGTCGGAGATAACCTTTACGTGACTCAACGAGGCGCACAACCTCGGGTGGTGCGGCTACAGATGCAAGAAGGGCAGAGCGCTTCCGCACACCCAGTCACCGATGGAAGCTTTGAGGTTGCGGTAGCCCTCAACAATGGCAATGCGTTGTTAATTGGCCGCGATCAACGTGCATTGATGGTGGCGCCAAAGGGCATTGTACAGACGTTTACCATTCCGCGGGTCGTGCCCACCTGTGGCTACGCTACTGCAGACAATGCTGTGGCCATCTGTACCCATGGACAGGGACTTGGCAGGCTGGCCCTGGACAGTGGCGAATGGCAAAGTACGACGCACAGTGCGGGCTTTTTCGTGCGTGATGTGATTCACACCGGACAGCAGGCTTGGGTATTGTCGAATCAAGGTGCGTTCTGGGTACGGAACTCCACTTCCCGCTGGATCCCGCTGGGAGAAAGTGACGGGGTGTATGATACCGACTTCGAATTTACTGCTTCCCTTAAGGTCGGACAGAATGTGTTGTTGGCCGGCGATCACCTGACTTATTGGTTGGACACCCAGGTATATTCTGCATACCTGCAGCAAAAGGCAGCCCGCTCCGTGAATATCGCGCTTAGCGCATTCTGTGTCGAACGGGAAGGCCGTGAAACAGCCTGTTATCGCAATATTGAGCATGAACAGGGGAGCCACTTACTGGACAGTGACATGCGCGGCTTGCAACTGCGCTTTGAACGGCCACCGGGTTGGCGTCTGGCTGACAGTGGGCTGGCATACCGGTTGATGGGCTATGATGAGACCTGGACCACTCAACAGGGTGTCGACACCATTCGATATGGAAAGCTGGCTCCCGGTGATTACCAGTTGGAATATCAGGGGATCAATCCCAAAGCAGATAACGTCCAGCTCATACACCGGCTGTCCTTTACGGTCGCACAACCCTTTTTCAGCAGTGGCTTTGGCTATGCCGTGTATGGGTTGTGCGCGGTGATGCTGGTTTGGGCGTTTTTTAAGTTGCGATTGCTGAGTCTACAGCGTTTTAACCAACACCTTGAAAACAGTGTCTCCCAACGCACCATTGAATTGGCACGGAGTCACCGCAAAGTGGCCGATATGTTGCGCAAAAAACAACAGTTGTTTGTCAATATAAGCCATGAATTACGCACGCCACTGACGTTGCTGACAGGTCCGCTGTCGGTGCTGGAAAAGCTGCTGACATCGAGCAAAGCCAAACAACAACACCGTCTGATCAGTCGAAGTACACAACGGTTGATTACCCTGGTTGACCAGATCCTTGATTTGGCGCAAAAAGCCGAACAGGAGCAGATCCTGGCCTTATGTCAGGTGGATAAAAACCTCGGCTACATCGTCGAGTCCTGTCGCCCTCTAGCCGCCTCCAGAGGCCAAAATATCCTGCTGTTTAATCTGTGTCAGGGTTTTGTTCACTTACCGGTGGACGGCTTTGATAAGGTTGTGGTCAATCTGCTGTCCAACGCGTGCAAATATGCGCCGCCAAACTCATGCATTCTGGTCTATAGCGAACAGTGCCATCAACATCTGTCGTTGCGGGTTCAGAATGCCGGTCACACAATCCCGGCTTCGATGCTGCAACGCATTTTTAAGCGTCTGGTACGTTTGCCGGATGGCCTTGAACAACACGGCCGCGGTGTGGGGTTAAGCGTGGTGCATGATATGGTCGAAAAAGGACGGGGGGCGATCAGTGTCCGCTCGACGTCCAGTGGTGGCACCTCCTTTATCGTGTCGCTGCCACTGGCGACCCAACCGGATACCCGTGTCAGCGAAGAAGGTGCTCTGTTGTCCGGAATTGACAAGCCACCGAGCGCACCGAATGAGATCCGGGAGCCGCAACAGTGCAGGGGCGGCAACCAGCTCGCGCCGACCATGCTGATTGCCGAAGATGAGCCCGAGCTAAGAGCATTTCTGGTCAACACCTTTAGTCAGGAATATCGCGTGCAAGCATGCTGCAATGGTCGACGGGCATTGGCGATGGCACTCGAAAGCGTGCCTGATATTGTTATCAGTGACATCGTCATGCCAGAGATGTCGGGGTTGGCCTTGTGCGAGGCGCTGCGCAGCAATGATGCAACATCACATATTCCGTTGCTCCTGCTCACGGGCCGAAATGATCGGGATAGTCGCATAAAAGGCTGGCAGCAGAATGTGGATGACTTTGTTGCCAAGCCCTTTGTGATGCATGAACTGGAGGCAAGGGTCAGGCGTTTGATTGATGTGCGACGGCTTATCGCAAGGTCTTTACATCAGCAAGTTAGCCAACAAGACAGTCAAGAGGTTGTTAGCGACAGCGTTATCACGTTCGAAAAGCGACGGGAGCGGCAATTTTTTGAACGCTTTGAAACTACCGTTGCTGCGCACTATACGGATCCTGAATTCAATCGTGAAAAGGCCGCTCAGATGCTGAATTTCAGCACCCGGCAACTGAACCGAAAACTGTCTGCATTGGCGGATTACAATTTTAACGATTACCTGCGCAATAAGCGCCTTCAAGAAGCTAAAAAGCGCTTGTTGACGGGGCTGCAAATCACCACAGTCGCCTATGATGTAGGGTTCCGTTCACCAACCTATTTTACCAATTGTTTTCGCGAGGCGTTTGGTATGAGTCCCAGTGAATACATCCGACTGACACTGGAGGCGAGGGGAGAGGGGTGAAGCTATTCATCCTCGTTGAAGCGTTCAACGATCAGGGTTTCAATTGCACTCATGGCCGGTTCTGCGTCGGGTCCTTCGCTGATCACCTTGACGGATTTTCCCTGATGACTTTCCAGCATCATCAGACCCAGCACACTGGACGCTGAGGCCTGTTTATCACCCTGGATCAAAGTGATTTCGGCGTCATATTGCTGTGCTAGCTTGACCAATTGGGTTGCTGCTCTGGCATGCAGTCCCAGTTTGTTAATGATCGTCAGTGTTTTCTCAATACGCACTAGCGGTTTAACTCCCGGTGACGAATTTGTACATCGGGATGGGAGGCTGAGAAGGTGCGCGCCAGCATTTCCGTCACATACACCGAACGATGCTGCCCACCGGTACAACCAATCGCCACGGTCACATAACTGCGATTGTTGCGCTCCAGATGGGGCAACCAGGTGGAAATCAGGTTTTGGATTTGCCAGATAAATTTGGTCACAATGGGTTGTGAGCCGAGAAAGATTTCTACCGGCGTGTCGAGACCGGTTAGATGTTTGAGATCCGGTTCCCAATGGGGATTGGGCAGAAAGCGGGCATCAAAAACATAGTCAGCATCTTTGGGAATGCCGTGTTTGAAGCCAAAGGATTCAAACACCAGTACCAGGCGAGAGCTTTTCTTACCAAGAATACGTTCCCGTACCAGTTCTGCCAACTGGTGAACCGACAGTTTGTCTGTATCGAGGTATAGGTCGGCACGCTCGGCGATTGGCGCGAGCATCTGGCTTTCCGCCATAATGGCGTCGTTAAGCGACTTGTTCTGGCGTGACAGCGGGTGAAGTCGTCGGGTTTCGCTGAACCGTTTCAGCAACATGTCGTCACTGGCGTCCAGGTAAACGATGGTCATGTCCCAGGTAGAGGGCAGATAATCGAGTATCTCCACCAGCTCCTGCGGATCTTTGGGCAAGTTGCGCACATCGATACTGACGGCGACCTGATCGTATTCATCAACCACGGTGTGGGTCAGGGTAGGAAGCAAGTTGACCGGAATATTGTCAACACAATAGTAACCGAGATCTTCCAACGAGCGCAGGGCAATCGATTTCCCTGAGCCTGAACGTCCGCTGATGATGATGAGTTTCATTTAGGCAATCGCTTCAAACAGTTCTTGGTTCTGGGTCGCACTGCGCATTTCCTTGACCCGTTGTTTATCGTTTAGGCAGCCAGCCACGGTCGCCAAGGTCTGCAAGTGTCCCTGAGCTTGATCTTCAGGCACCAGAATGGCGAAAAATACATCGACAGGTTGATTGTCTATGGCGTCAAAGTCAATCGAAGATTCAGTGGTAACCAGTATCGCGGTGACTTTGTCCAGTCCGGCCAGGCGGCCGTGGGGCAATGCAATGCCGTTGCCAATGCCGGTGCTGCCCATTCTTTCCCGGTTCAGCAGGCTGGCAAGTATGGTTGCCTGGTCACTCTGGGAGATGTGAGAAGCGGCAATTTCACTGATAATTTCTAGGATGCGTTTTTTGCTGGTTCCCTGAACTGCACAGCGTGTGCAGTCAGGGCTAAGGATGTCGGTTATGTTCATTAATCAACGAGTGAAGTTAGTGACGTTTTATCTTTTCCTTGTGCTTGATCACCTGACGATCAAGCTTGTCGATCAAACCATCAATGGCGGCATACATATCTGTGTGCTCTGCGGTTGCAAAAACTTCAGCGCCATTGAGATGAAGGGTGGCTTCCGCTTTCTGGTTTAATTTTTCGACATTAAGGATGACATGAACGTTGTTGATGTGATCGAAATGCCGTTCCAGCTTGGTAAACTTCGTGTCGACATAGGCTCTGAGTGAGTCGGTAATTTCCACGTGATGACCAGTGAGGTTGATTTGCATATCGCGTCTTCCTTCTTGGATGAAGCCTACAGTAGGCTTTTACGTTGGTTAGACGGTGGGATCGACAAAGACTCCCGGTATTTTGCTATTGTCCGCCGCGCCACCTTGATACCTTGGTCGGCCAACAATTGGGCAATCTTGCTATCGCTTAAAGGCTTGCTGGGTTTCTCCGCCGCCACCAGTTTTTTGATCAACGCACGAATGGCGGTTGATGAGCACTCGCCTCCGGATTCCGTTGCTACGTGGCTGGAGAAGAAGTATTTCAACTCAAAAATGCCACGGGGGGTGTGCATGTACTTTTGTGTAGTAACCCGTGAAATGGTTGATTCGTGCATGTCCACCATTTCTGCGACATCATTTAGCACCATTGGTTTCATCATTTCGGGGCCGTGCTCGAAAAAACCGATCTGTTGCTGAACAATACAGTTGGCCACTTTCAGCAAGGTATCGTTACGGCTTTCCAGGCTTTTGATGAACCATTTGGCTTCCTGCATATGGGAACGAATAAACTGGCTGTCGCTACTGTTGCGGGCGTTACGGCTCATGGCCGCATACTGCTGATTCACGTTCAGTTTAGGCAGGCTATCCGGGTTTAGCTCAACCACCCAACGACCATTCTTCTTGGTCACTGACACGTCCGGAATGACGTATTCGGGCTCACCCGTAATCAGCGCACTGCCGGGACGCGGATTCAATGTCTGCAACAGGCGCATGGCTTCACGCAATTCATCTTCTTTGAGACGGCTCTTGCGCATCAAAGTACGGTAGTCCTTACTGCCCAGCAGTTCGGCGTACTCATTGATCAGCATGCGGGCCTCATTCAGCCAGGGTGTGTCACTGGCAAACTGGTTGAGTTGCACGGTCAGACATTCTTGTGGCGTACGGGAGCCGGAACCGATGGGGTCGAACAATTGAATGCGCTTGAGCACACATTCGACTTCGTCCAATTCAATTTCATCATCGTCCAGGGCATTCAGCACTTCTTCGGTGCTGATGGTCAGATAACCGGATTCGTCGATGGAATCGATAATCGCAATCGCGATGGCAGTGTCGGTTTCACTGAAAGGGGTCAGGCGCATTTGCCACAGCAGGTGATCCTGGATGTTTTCAGTGGTTTCGCCCTGAAACACCATGTCGTCGTCGCCGCCGCCAGACATCGGCGCCGGTGCAGAGGACGCACTGTAGTATTCATCCCAGGTACTGTCGATGGGTAATTCGTCGGGGAGGTCGTTTTTCTCCAACGCTTCGCTGGACTCGATACTGTCAGCGGCGATGTTCTCGATGATGTCGGACTTGTCATTGTTGTCGAGCAGTCCGTCATCACTGCCAGATTCACTGGATTCTTCCACTTCCAGCAGTGGATTGGCGTCCAGCGCTTCCTGTATTTCCTGCTGTAAGTCGAGCGTGGAAAGCTGCAGCAGGCGAATGGCCTGTTGCAACTGCGGTGTCATGGTAAGTTGTTGGCTAAATTTTAACTGTAATGAGGGTTTCATCTAGTTTGACTGCTACTCAATTAGCCACGGACATGGTTGAAAGTTTCTGTTCTCATATGCTTACTATAGCCTGAATTGCTCGCCCAGGTATACATCTCTCACTTGCTGATTACTGAGGACTTCTTCGGCGGTTCCGGACGCAATCAGTTCGCCATGGGAAACGATATAAGCTTTTTCACACACATCCAGGGTTTCACGCACATTGTGGTCGGTGATCAGTACACCAATACCGCGGTCGCGTAAATGTTGGATGATCTTTTTTATATCATTCACGGAAATCGGATCAACACCGGCAAAGGGTTCATCGAGCAAAATAAACTCAGGGTTTGCCGCCAGCGCCCGGGCAATTTCCACCCGACGACGTTCTCCACCGGACAGACTCATACCGAGACTGTTGCGGATGTGGTTAATGTTGAATTCATCCAGCAGGGCATCCGCTTCCTGTTCCCGTTGCTCATTGGACAGCTCTTTGCGGGTCTGCAATATCGCCATCAGGTTCTGGAACACGGTCAGTTTACGGAAAATCGAAGATTCCTGCGGTAAATAGCCAATGCCCTGTCGGGCGCGGACATGCATTGGCTGCAGGGTAAGCTCGGTTTGATCGATGAAGATTTCGCCTTTGTCCAGAGGGACCAGACCTACGATCATGTAAAAGGTGGTGGTTTTACCGGCGCCGTTAGGACCCAGCAACCCGACAATCTGACCGGTGCTGACTTCCAGGCTGACGTCCCGCACGACTTGACGGGATTTATACGATTTAGCCAACTGGGTTGCCTTTAACGTCGCCATCAGGGTTGTGATCCCTTGTCGTCGTCAGGCTGCGGATCGGCAGGCGATTCTTTTTTATCATTCGAACGCAGTGAATCAGGTTGGAAAATGGTGGTCACCCGTCCTTCGTCATCGTCGGTTCCCTGAGCGATTAATTGCTCAAGCTCCATATTGAAGACAATCGAATCGCCACTGACTTTACTGCTGTTTTGTTGCAATTCGGCGTTACCGGTCAGGGTCAGGGTAGAATTGGATACCTGATAGCGGATCTCGTTGGCGACTGCCTTGATGCGACTACCATCGTCCATGGTTTGCCCATAAACGGCGGGTTGTCCACGAGCAATAAACACCTCACGTCCTTCACCTTCGATGGCGATCACTTCCACTTCATCGGCATCAATGCTCAGTGAGCCCTGCGTAATATGAACGTCTTCGCGAAAAATGGACGTCTTGGATTTGCCATCAACAAACTGTGACTTTGAATCAACTTTGATCGGCTGCTTGAAGTCATTCTCGCCAGCCAGTGTCATCGGGCTTAGCACCAGACACACGGCGAGAGATAAGCTAATTGGGCGCATAACGCGTTTGTACATGGTCGATAAACTCATAGGTCTGTGTGGCAAGATTACCACTGAATCCGTTTGCATTGATCACAAAATCCCGCCCGATGATTTCTACCGGTTGATCTGAATACAATGTCTTGTCGAGCAGGTTAATCTCAATAAAGTTGGTTTTGATCCGACGAACGAACCCATCGTCTGTCTGACTGTGAATTTCGACATCCGTTTCTAACTGAATCCGGTTGTCATCATACAGGGTGCCTTCTTTGGCAACCACATGCCAGGGCTGGTCCTGGCGCTCCACATAAATCGTATATTGGGGCAGCTGAAACAAAGTAAATCCCAGCAACTGATAATGTTCCATCTTCTGCGCGAACACCTCGTGGCTGACCTTTCCTTGCTCATCATAGAGGGTACTGCGCATACTGCGGGCCTGATAGTTTGGTTGCCAGGCTTCTTCGGTTTGCTGTACCGCAGTAGGGGCTTTTTGCGAGACCCAGCTTTGCAGGTAAATGCCCAGCACTAACAGAAACAGTATGATAATACTGACCGTCAGGCGATTCACGTGCTGCTCCCCATGATGACATCGAGGAGGCCCTGGGCCTGCAAAATATGATCACAGATCTCGCGCACTGCACCAAACCCGCCACTTCGCTGGGTGATGTAGTCGGCTTGCTGCTGCACAAACGGGTGGCCATCGGGTACTGAAATGGACAAGCCTGCGCAGGCAAACATGCCGAGATCAGGCATGTCGTCACCCATTGCGGCGACCTGTTGTGCGGAAAAGCCGAGCTGTTGCTGGAGTTTGGACAACGCGTGTTGTTTGTCTTCTTCACCTTGAATAATGTAGCGCACACCTAATGCCTGCATGCGTTGTTCAACCAGGCTGGAACGGCGACCGGTGATCACTGCCACGTCTACCCCAAGGGTCATAATGGCCTTAATGCCATACCCATCCAGAGTATGGAACGCTTTCAGCTCTTCACCCTGATTGCCCAGATAGATGCGTCCATCGGAAAAAACGCCATCGACGTCCAGGGCCAACAAGCGGATGTCTGCAAAACGTGCCAACAGCGCGGTCGGTAGTTCACCATAAAGGGTCGTTGTGGTCATTACACTACCCCCGCTTTGAGCAAAAGATGCATGTTAACAGCCCCTTGAGGCAGGCCTTTGTCATCAATGGCAAACAGTGAGTTGATGCGTTTTTGTTCCATCAGGTTGAGCACTTCGACGGCCAGTGTGTCGGTCGAAACGGTTACCCCGTTGCGGGTCATTACATCCGCCACCGGCGTTGTATGCACATCGATATGCGCATCCAATACTCGGCGTAAATCCCCGTCGGTGAAAATGCCTTGCAGACGGCCATCAGCGTCAACGATACCGGTCATGCCCAGCCCCTTGGCCGAGATTTCCAGCAGGGCATTGCTGATGGTTTGTTGTTCATCGACCAGCGGCATTTGCGCACCGGATTGCATCACGTCTGCCATGCGCAGCAGTAATTTGCGTCCAAGGCTGCCGCCTGGATGGGACAAGGCGAAATCATCGGGGGTGAAGCCATTGGCATCGAGCAGTGCGATGGCCAGTGCGTCACCCATGACCAGTGTCGCGGTTGTGCTGGCAGTGGGCGCAAGCCCCAGTGAGCAGGCTTCTTGTTCCACCTTGACGCAAATATGAATATCGGCATGTTGGGCAAGGGTGCTGTTGGCATTCCCTGTCATGGCAATGATCGGGATCTGCAGACGTTTGATCACCGGGATCAGTGCCAGTAATTCGTCTGTTTCGCCGGAATTGGATAATGTCAGTAACACATCCTGTGCGCTGAGCATGCCCAGATCACCGTGATTGGCTTCTCCCGGATGCATAAAAAACGCGGGTGTACCTGTGCTGGCCAGGGTCGCCGCAATTTTGTTACCGATATGGCCCGATTTTCCCATCCCACAGACCACCACTTTGCCGCGGCATTGGCGCATGCATTCACAGGCCTGCTCAAAGCCCTGGTCCAAATAATGCGCAAGGTGTGTAATCGCGTCACGCTCAATGTCCAGCACGCGTTTGGCAGATTTGATGTAATCGTGGGTCATGACCAGAGGGTTTCCTAACTGAACAACAAAACCTGATAGCCTGCAAAGCAAGCCAGCAATACTCCGCCTTCCCAGCGGTTGATACAGCGGGTACCGCGCAGGTTAAAACTGAACAGTATCAACAATATCGTCAGCCCCAGCATGGCATAGCTGTCGCGGTTAGCGGCGGCTTCGTCGATGACCCCGGGCGAAATCAAACCCGGCATCGCCAGCACGGCCAGCAAATTAAAAATGTTTGAACCAATGATGTTGCCCAGCGCCAGGTCATCTTCGTTTTTCAGCACCCCAGCGATACTGGCCGCTAATTCGGGCAAACTGGTGCCGATAGCAATAATGGTCAGGCCGATGACCAATTCGCTGAGGCCAAAGAACTGGGCAATACTGACCGCTGAGTCGACCATCAGATTGGCACTCAGGGGCAACATGATCAAACCAACAATGACCCACAGCACCGCCTTTGATGTGGGCACGTCTGAGGGGATTTCTTCTTCCGTTTCGGCCAGAATTGGATCGCCTTTCTCGATATTGGTGCTGATCCAGGCAACGCCGCCAATCACAACAAAAAACAGCACAATCAGAGTGCTGCCTTCAACCAAAGACAACAAGCTGTCAGACAAAAAATACACCGCCAGTAATGTGACCAACAGCAATACCGGCATCTCGCGGCGCAATGTGCTGGAGTTAACCATCAAGGGTTTGAACAGTGCCGTCAGACCCAGCACCAGGGCGATGTTGGTGATATTGGACCCTAATGCGTTACCGACCGCGGTGTTGGGGTTGCCGGCCATGGATGCCGTGGCAGAGACGACGATTTCCGGCGCCGAAGAGCCCATCGCCACAATGGTAAGACCGATCATCATCGGCGATATACCAATGTTCTTTGCCAACGCTGAGGCGCCATACACAAAGCGATCTGCCCCCCAACTCAGAAGGCCCAGTCCAATCAAAAAGATGACAATGTCTGTAATCACAATTCGGGATAGCTAGGTAAAATTTGTGTAATTGTCGCAAAATCCAGAGGCATTTCCTATAACCTTGTTTAAACAGCAAAAAACAATGCTCAAAAAAGCATCACTTCACGCGCAGGATGGGCAAATGAACGAAAACTTCGATTATATCTTGTTACTTTTTCACTTTGTCTCCGGTGCTTGAAAAACGGTACAATGCACCCATCTAGTCTGCCCGGCTTGCATCCCACCCCTGTTATGGAGTTGCTTAACACCACTATGGATAACCTCGTTGACATTCAACACCTCACGTTTCGGCGCCAGAAACGGGTGATCTATGACGACATTAGTCTGCAAATCCGTAAAGGGCAAACCACTGCGATCATGGGGCCAAGTGGGATCGGTAAGACCACGTTGCTCAAGCTCATAGGTGGTCAGTTGAAACCTGACAGTGGCGATGTGTTGTTCAAAGGCGAATCGATCCCGGGCATGAGCCGCCGACGGTTGTTCGATGTCCGTCGTCAGATGAGCATGCTGTTCCAAAGCGGCGCATTGTTCACTGATATGTCGGTGTACGACAACATTGCCTTTCCCTTGCGGGAACACACCCGTCTGAGTGAAGCGGTGATTGAAATCATTGTGATGCTGAAGTTGCAGGCGGTAGGGTTGCGCGGCGCTGCACATTTGATGCCTGCAGAACTGTCCGGTGGTATGGCCCGACGGGCAGCATTGGCCAGAGCAATTGCACTGGATCCGGAGTTAATCCTGTATGACGAGCCGTTTGCCGGACAAGACCCCATTTCCATGGGTGTATTGGTTAAACTGATCAAAGCATTGAATGATGCGTTGAACCTGACCAGCGTGGTGGTCACCCATGATGTTAACGAAGTCATGTCCATCGCCGACTATGTGTATATTCTGGCAGAGAAGAAAATTATTGGTGAGGGAACGCCAGAGGAAATCCGCAAAAGTGACTCGCCTCTGGTACAACAATTCCTAAACGGGGAAGCCGACGGACCGGTGCCGTTCCATTTTCCCGCACCATCGATGGAATCTGCCTTGCAAGGAGTGAAGTAATGGAGTGGTTAGCCCGTCTGGGAAGTGCCACACTGGCGCGTTTCAGTGCCATGGGGCGCGCCACGTTTGTGCTGACCGGCGCGTTGATCGCCAAGCCGCAGCCAATGAAACACATTCCGCTGACCATTCAGCAAATGTATGTGGTGGGCGTGCAGTCGTTATCGATCATCGTGGTGTCAGGACTCTTCATTGGCATGGTAATGGCCCTGCAGGGTTACACGATTCTGGTGGATTACGGTGCCGAGGGCAGTTTAGGTCCGATGGTGGCGCTGTCGCTGTTGCGAGAGCTGGGTCCGGTGGTTACCGCACTGCTGTTTGCCGGGCGCGCCGGTTCTGCTTTAACGGCAGAAATTGGCCTTATGAAAGCCACCGAGCAGCTCAGTAGCATGGAAATGATGGCGGTAGACCCTTTGCGCAGGGTGGTTGCCCCTCGTTTATGGGCTGGAATGATTTCCATGCCACTGTTGGCGATTATCTTCAGTGCAGTGGGTATTCTGGGCGGCCATTTGGTCGGCGTCGACTGGCTGGGTGTTGATGCCGGCAGTTACTGGTCGATTATGCAGTCCACGGTTGAATGGAATGAAGATGTGATGAACGGCATTATCAAAAGTGTGGTGTTTGCTTTTGTGTGTACCTGGATCGCCATTTTCAAAGGCTATGATGCCGTTCCCACGTCCGAAGGGATCAGTAAAGCAACCACGCAGACCGTGGTGTATTCGTCGTTGGCCGTATTGGGGCTTGATTTTGTATTAACTGCCATCATGTTCGGCATTGAGTAAGGATAGGTGTGATGAATTCACGTAAAACTGAAGTATTGGTTGGAGCATTTGTGGCACTGGCCATTGCCGCGTTGCTGATGCTGGCGTTACACGTTGCCAATCAAGGCGCGCGGGGTAACGGTGAAACATACAACCTATACGCAAAATTTGATAATATTGGCGGTCTGAAAGTCCGTTCTGCTGTCAAAGTCGGTGGTGTCACGGTGGGACGGGTCGAAAACATCGCCCTTGATCCACAAGATTTTACCCCCGTTGTAACCCTGAGCATTTCTGCTGATTACAATGAATTTCCAGAGACCAGTTCAGTATCCATCCTAACGTCAGGGCTGTTGGGCGAGCAATATGTCGGTTTTCAGCCAGGATTCAGCATTGATGGCGTAGAAAACCTTGCAGACGGTGACTACATCGAAGACACCAAGTCGGCGTTGGTGCTCGAGGATCTGATTGGACAGTTTTTATTTAACAAGGGCAGCGACTAACGGCGCTGCAGAGGTAGAGGATTGGATATGACAAAGTCCCTTTTTCGTGGTTGGCTGCTGATTGTGGGGATCATGGTCAGTGGTTTGGTGGGCGCTCAGCAACAGGATGATCCGTATCAGATGGTCCGTGATGTGGCCAGTGTCACCTTTGAACGGATTAAAACTGAACAAGCGGCGATTAAACAGAACCCTGAATTGCTGCGTACCATCATGGAAGAAGAACTGCTGCCTTATGTGGATTACAAGTTTTCTGCCTACAAGGTATTGGGAAAACACTTCCGCAATTTGTCCCGTGATGAATTGCAGGAATTTGTGCAGGTGTTCAGAGAATACCTGATCACCACGTATGCCGTTGCCATGGGATACTACGATGATCAGGACGTGATTTTTGAACCCACCGGTGAAGTCGATTTGGACGACCGTAAAAGCGTCACGGTACGCGCCGTGGTCAAAGACAAAACCCGACCCGACATTAAGATCGCTTTTAAGGTGCGTAAAAACACCAAAACCAATGAGTGGAAAGCATACGACATGATTGCCGAGGGCATCAGCATGTTGTCGTCCAAGCAAAGTGAATTCGAATCCATCTTGCGTCAACAGGGCGTGCAGGTGGTGATTGATCTGATGAAAGAGAAAATCAAACAACCCATTTCATTGCAGAAAAACGACGAGGCAGATTGATATGCCGACTCAGGTGGAAGCGCTGGAGCAGGGGTATCGTATTAGCGGTACCCTGGATCGGGAGACCGTTGTCGGTTTTTGGCCTGATCGGGTTCAAGCGCTGAGCAAAGCACAACAAGATGGCCGCGTGGTGTTGGATTTATCGGATCTGTCCCGTGTCGACAGTGCCGGCCTGGCCTTCTTGCTGCAATTGGTGGCCTTGTTAAAACAAAATGATATCCGCATTGTGTTCAAAGGGATCCCCGAAAATCTCGCCAATTTGGCAAAACTGAGCGACGTTGATACCCTTTTGCCGCTACAATAGCCTCAAAATACGTTACACCTGAGAGATGCATGGATACAAAAGCCATTGAAGACCTTTTGAAAACCACCCTGGAGCTGGACGAAGTACACGTTACCAGTGACGGTTCTCATTTTCAGATCATCGCCGTTAGTGAACAGTTTGACGGTATGAGTCGAGTGAAGAAGCAACAAATGATTTATGCCCCACTGGCCGATAAAATCGCCGATGGCAGCATGCACGCACTATCGATAAAGACATTTACGCCCACCCAATGGCAGCGTGAACGTCTGTTCAATCAGCCCGGTTAGAACTACGCAATCATGGATAAACTACTCGTAACCCCCAGCGGTCCGCTGCAGGGGACTGTCGTCATTTCTGGCGCCAAAAATGCCGCATTGCCGCTGCTGATGGCAAGCTTATTGGCCGACTCCCCCTGTCATTTTGATAACGTGCCACACCTGCGTGACATTAACACCAGCCTGGCGTTGCTGTCGCAACTTGGGGTGGTTGCCGAACGTCTGCCCGATGACGTGGTGATGCTCGATCCACGTCAGGTCAACAGTCTGGTTGCGCCTTACGAATTGGTACGTACCATGCGGGCCTCTATTCTGGTGCTCGGCCCGTTATTGAGCAAATACGGTGAAGCCACAGTATCGCTACCCGGCGGTTGTGCGATTGGTGCCCGGCCCGTGAATCTTCACCTTGATGGGTTGATGCAGATGGGGGCAACCATTGATGTTGACGGTGGTTATGTCCGTGCCAAAGTCGACGGCAGACTGAAAGGTGCAACCATATTTATGGATATGGTCAGTGTCGGGGCAACCGAAAACCTGATGATGGCTGCGACCCTGGCCGACGGCGACACGGTACTGGAAAACGCGGCCCGGGAGCCCGAAATTGTCGATCTGGCCAACTGCCTGAATCGCATGGGCGCCAATATTCGTGGTGCCGGTACTGATACGATTCGAATTCAGGGGGTCAAATCACTGCAGGGCTGTCGATACCGGGTGTTGCCCGACCGCATAGAAACCGGCACCTTCCTGGTCGCTGCTGCCGCCACCGGCGGCAGCGTGCGCTGTGAGTCAGCGGCGCCCGAAACCCTGGACGCTGTGCTCAGCAAACTGCGCCAGGCCGGCGCCGAAATCACCGTGGGTGATGATTGGGTTGCACTGGACATGAAGGGTAAACGCCCCAGCAGTGTCAACATCAAGACCTCTCCTCACCCTGGCTTTCCCACCGATATGCAGGCCCAGTTTGTTGCGCTTAACGCCGTTGCCGATGGCACCGGCGTGGTAACCGAGAACATTTTTGAAAACCGCTTTATGCATGTCCCGGAATTGCAGCGTATGGGAGCAGAAATTGATCTGGAAGCCAACAGTGCGGTGTGCAATGGCATTACCCAACTGCGTGGTGCGCAGGTCATGGCGACCGATTTGCGCGCTTCAGCCTGTTTGGTGATAGCGGGACTGGTTGCCAGCGGTGAAACGTTGATTGATCGGATCTACCACCTGGATCGGGGCTACGAAAAGATTGAGCACAAATTCAATCAGCTCGGTGCCCGTATTCAACGGATTTCTGCCTAATTCTCTTCGGTCGGGCGTTGATCAGCTGTCAGCGCCCAGTTCTGCGACCTGAACGGCCAGTTCTAGGGCCTCCTCGCCACGCATCACAGACAGGGTCAGGATGGTACCGGGCGCGCTGTTCGCGACCGTGTCTAAAGCCTGGTTGACGTCCTCTACAGAAATACCATTGATGGCAAGGATAACATCGCCGGCGCGCAATCCTGCCAGCGCTGACGGGCCCGATGGATAAACGGTATCGACCAGAATGCCAGGCTGATTCTGCAGGGTATTGCCGGAGAAGCCTAGCTGGCCATGGGAAGCGCGCCCTTTGGCAATGATTTCATCCATGACCCGTTTGGCCAGGGTGTATGGGACTGCGAAGAACACCCCATCCACATTGAGCACGCGCCGACGGCTGTCCAGGGTTTTGAAATTGGCGTTATTGATACCAATCAAATTGCCATTGCTGTCGATCAGCGCGCCACCGGAGTTGCCTTCGTTGAGCACCGCGTCAGTTTGGATAAAGTCCACTGAACTGGCTGACAGGCTCGGTCCGATAAAATTACGTCCGGTGCGGCTTACGATGCCTTGAGTAATGGTCTGCCCGAGGTTGTAGGGGTTGCCAATAGCCAATACCACATCACCGATACGGATGTCCGGATTTTCGATTTGTGGGATCACATGCAGGTTTTCAGCATTGATCTTGAGTACCGCCAGATCGGTGTATCGATCCTGTCCAACAATCTCGGCTTCCGCCAGTTCACCATCCTGCATTCCTACCAGAATACTGTCCGCATTCTGGATCACGTGCAGACAGGTCAGGATGTAGCCGTTTTCGGTCATGACGACACCGGAGCCCAGGCTGGTGCGTTCAACTTGTTGGCGGCGAAAAATGCTGCTGCGGATATCGATGCTGTTGCTGTAGATATTCACCACCGCAGGGGCTGCGCGGCTCACGGCTTGATAGTAACTGAGTTTGTCGCTGCTGTTGTGTTGTCGGCTGAGGAGTCCTGACAAGCCGCCGTTGCCATAGCGCAATTCGGGCACCAGCAACAACACGACCACGGACAGGATCAGGCCCATCGCAATGGATTTCAGCAAAAAACGAAGCCAAGAAGGACTGGTCACAACGGTATGATTCGAGTTAAGTCAATGAATACTAAGAATAACACCGAAATGAGCGAGATGACAGCGACCCGCGCACAAGCGGGTCGCTGATTTGAGGATTAGCGGATAACCAGATACAGGGATGAGGTGCCACGTTGTACATTCAGCGCGATGACGCCTTTCGCACCGTCGAGCATGGCCCGCAGCTCAGTCACAGTATTCACCCGGTTGCGGTTAACACCGACAATCACATCACCTTCCTGCAAGCCAATGCGGGCTGCCGGAGAACGGGCCTCGAGCTCGGTAATTTCGACCCCATTGTTGCCCCGTTCCGTGGTGCCGTTTGCCAGGGTGGCGCCTTCCAGTGCCGGATGGATTTCCTGGGCCGCGACAACGGCGCCGGTAGCATCGTCAAGTACCACGTCAACATTAACCCGGTCACCCTTGCGTAACAGGGTCAGTTCGACCTCAGCTCCAGCACCCATGGTGCCAATTTTGGCTCGCAGTTCCTGGAAAGAAGCGACGTCATTACCGTTTACTGCAATGATGATATCACCGGCTTGAATGCCGCCTTTTTCGGCCGCGGAATCAGGACTGACTTCACTGACGAAAGCGCCCTTATTGGCACCCAGGTTCATGGCCTCTGACAGACCGGCATCCACGTCCTGGCCGAGGATACCCAACAGTCCGCGGCGGACTTCGCCAAACTCGATGATTTGGTCAATCAGGCTTTTCATCATGTTGCTGGGGATGGCAAAGCCAATACCCACGTTGCCGCCATTGGGACCAAAAATCGCGGTATTGATACCGACCAGTTCACCCCGCAGGTTGACCAATGCACCACCGGAGTTGCCACGGTTAATCGCCGCATCTGTTTGGATGTAGTCCTCATAACCGCCGATGTTCAGTCCTGAGCGACCCAGCGCACTGACGATACCGGAGGTAACCGTCTGGCTCAGTCCAAAGGGGTTACCAATCGCGACAACGAAGTCGCCGACCCGCAGTTTGTCTGAATCTGCCAGTGGGACAGCAACCAGGTTTTCAGGCTCGATTTTGAGTAGTGCAATGTCGCTTTGTTCATCCGCACCGATTTTCTTGGCGGTCAGTTCGCGTCCATCGGTCAGTTTGACGACAATTTCATCGGCGTTGTCGACCACATGGTTATTGGTCACCACATAGCCCCGCTCCGCGTCAATGATGACGCCAGAACCGAGCCCTCGAAATGGCCTTTCCTGAACTTGCTCATTCGGGCCGCCAAAGAAGTGGCGGAACATTTCCGGGATCCGCTGTCGCTGAACCTGAGTACCTTCAACGGCGATACTGACAATCGCGGGCGTGGTTTGCTCCAGCATGGGAGCAAGGGAAGGGGTTTGTTCTTCGGTGAAAAACGGAATCCCGGCAGTCGCATGCAGGGACATACCCAGACTAGCAACCAGCAGACTGGAACCAATTAAAAGACGATTGACCGCTTTTTTCATCGTTACCTGTTCTCCAGTATATACATTCAAGTGTGTGAGGGTGTCTGAGGTGACACCCAATGCTTGACTCCCCTGGGGATGGGAAAGTTCCCCGCTCAGCCGTCCGGGTCGACGACTTGTCGATTTTTCGAGCCGTCGAACAGTCCGGAACTGCCACTGGAAAAATCCCGTGGCTGAACGTCGGTTGTGCTTGGCTCCCGTTTCGGCGCTTTTTGCTTTGAACGGATGTACATCGTGGCGTGCTCGCCGAAATAGCTCAGTTGCTGTTTGCCATCCTGCTCTGACTCGATATGCAGCACATGCTCGTAAGCATCCATTTGTTCCTGCATGGCTTCACATTGTTGCTGGATAGCATTGACCATGTGGCGGGTCTGATCCAGGTGTGAGCCGGCTTGCTGTAACATAATTTCACGCAGGGTTTGTTCACCTGATTGTTCGGCGTCGTCTGCTGCCTTTTTGTCCATCTGAAACCTGGCCAGAAAATAGCCGATGACGGCACCGGCTAACAGCAGTAAAATCCCAATCACCCAATCCATAACGTCTCCAATTTAAGCTTAGGCTTTACTTAATGATACTCCCTAAGCAAACTATGCGGTCAAATTATTTTCATTCAAGTTCATGAGACGAAAAAGTCGAGCATGCAAACGATGACGCCCTGGCAAAAATACCAGTCTGATCTCAAAGATCCCGAGTTCCACCATGACCCTGCGCAGGAGAACGCGGTACGCGAACTTCAGCGCCTGTATGACGAGCTAACTCAACCGCAGAAGAAACTGACCTGGCGAGTGAAGCTCAAGGCGGCGTTTGGCAAGGGTATGCAGAAACCCGGTATCCAGGGGCTGTACTTCTGGGGGGGGGTTGGCCGGGGAAAGACCTATCTGGTTGACACGTTTTACGAGTGCCTGCCGTTTGAACGCAAGATGCGCATCCATTTTCACCGCTTCATGCACCGTGTTCACAGCGAACTGAAAACCCTCGGCGGTCAGCAGAACCCGCTGGAAATTGTCGCCGACCGCTTCGCCAAAGAAGCCCGCATCATCTGTTTCGATGAATTTTTTGTGTCCGATATTACCGATGCCATGATCCTGGGAACCCTGATGGAAGCGTTGTTCGCGCGAGGTATTGTCCTGGTGGCGACGTCAAACATCATTCCTGACGAGTTGTATCGCAATGGCTTGCAGCGTGCGCGTTTTCTGCCAGCCATTGACCTGATCAATCAGAATACCCGGGTGATCAATGTGGACAGTGGCGTGGACTATCGTCTGCGTACGCTAAAGCAAGCCGAGATCTATCATCACCCGCTGGACGAGCAGGCGATGGTCAATTTACGTACCTATTTTAATCAGCTGGCACCGGAAGCGGGCTGCGAAGGGCGCGCCATTACGGTTGAAGGGCGCCAGATTCAGACCATTATCGATGCTGACGGTGTCGTGATGTTTGATTTCCGTGCCCTGTGTGATGGGCCGCGCAGTCAGACCGATTACATGGAGATCAGTCGTTGTTACCA
Source organism: Fluctibacter halophilus (assembly GCF_020687825.1). Lineage (GTDB taxonomy): Bacteria > Pseudomonadota > Gammaproteobacteria > Enterobacterales > Alteromonadaceae > Fluctibacter > Fluctibacter halophilus. The sequence continues at coordinate 85,954 of NZ_JAJEWP010000006.1, read as the reverse complement.
CACCGTACTGCTGGCCAACGTTGAGCAAATGGGTCAGCAGAGCGACGATATCGCCCGGCGGTTTATCGCCATGGTGGATGAGTTTTATGAGCGCAATGTCAAACTGATCATGTCTGCAGCGGTCCCCATGGCAGCGTTGTACAGCGACGGTCAATTGAATTTTGAATTCAAACGCTGCCTGAGCCGGCTCAAGGAAATGCAGTCCCATGAGTATCTGGCCACACGGCATTTGCCCTGACAGGGTGGGGCGGGTAAAATCCCGCCATTCGAATTTTTGAACATTCAACGCAGAGAAGTTTCATGGGACGTGCATTTGAAGTAAGAAAAGCGGCGATGGCCAAGACCGCTGGCGCCAAAACCAAGGTTTATTCCAAGTACGGTAAAGAGATTTACGTGTGTGCCAAAAACGGTGGCCCCGATCCTGAAACCAACCTGGCCTTGCGCCGTTTGATGGATAAAGCCAAAAAAGATCAGGTACCCAGCCACGTAATCGAAAAGGCCATTGATAAAGCGGCCGGTGGCGCGGGTGAAGACTTCTCGCCAGCCCGTTACGAAGGGTTTGGCCCCGGTGGTTGTATGGTGATTGTGGACTGTTTGACCGACAACCCCAACCGCACGATCACAGACGTGCGTAACTGTTTCACTAAAACCGGTGCAAAAATTGGCGCACCCGGTGCCGTCGCGCACATGTTCGAACATCAGGCCATTCTTGGTTTTAAAGGGGATGACGAAGATGCCATTCTCGAACTGCTGATGGAAGCCGATGTTGACGTTACCGATGTGGAACTGGAAGACGGCACGATCACGGTGTTTGCCCCGCATACCGAGTACTTTAAGGCCAAAACTGCCCTGTCAGAGCAATTGGGTGACATCGAGTTTGATATTGATGAAATTACCTTTGTGCCCCAGACAGATGCTGCCGTTAGTGGTGATGACGTGCCCATGTTCGACAAGTTTATGGACATGTTGAATGATTGTGATGACGTGCAGAACGTGTATCACAACGCGGTGGTTGAGCGGGACGAGTAACCCCTCAAATTAGCTTGCATTAAGGGCGCTGTTTAGCGCCCTTTTTTATGCGTCAATCATATCAAGGGCACATAAATGTCGGTGAGCAGGTCGCACTCATCGACCTGATGAATAAAATTCAGGTAATGAAAAAAGCAGGGGAAGTCGCGCAATTGCTGGCCACTTTCCGGCAACCAGTCCCGAAACACCGGGATGATGCTTTCATCCAGTCGGTCGTGACTGCCCTGATGTCTGACTCTGGCACAACGTCCGCCCGGAATTAAGCCTGTTTTGACGCCGAAATCATTGTCGGGCACGTCCTGCTCTACGCTGCCACACACATCCCAACGGAAATCCTCGGCTGGCGTGGTGTGCGGATCACTGTAGGGGATGCCAAAGGTCATGGCGCTTTGCAGCGGTGACAAACCGGTGGCTTTGCGCCAGGCAATGAACCTTCCTACCGATTGTAAAATCTGCGTGGGTGCTCCGTGGTGTTCAAGCACTGCTACCTTGGTGGCGGGGAAATCCACAATATTAATGTCCATAGGGGCTCCTGTGACAAGTGTTGGTGGGTTGCCGATTTGCTGATGCCAGTGATCCCACTGTGGTGTGCAACGAAACTCACTGGGGGATTGCGAGAAGATCCTTCTGAACGCTTTCGCAAAGGCTTCCGGGGTTTCGAAACCGGCTTCAATGGCTATCTCCAGCACGCTTTTGTCGGCTTCAAAGGCGAGGCGAAACGAGGCCCGCTTCAAACGCAATAATCGTACAAACTGGGTTACATTCATCCCCGTTTCGGCGCTGAAAACCCGGTGAAAATGATACTTGGAGCAGGCTGCCACCTGGCTCAGGGTTTGTAATGACAGATCATCATCCAGATGGCGTTCAATATGGGCGATAACATTGCTGATACGTGGTGTGTAATGTGGCTCGTCGGACATGAGATTATTGATTTTGCAAACAGACGCCCATCATACTGATATCAGCGCCACAAAGTCTGTCCAAAGTTGCTGACTTATAAGCCTGCAGGTGAGCAATTCCCCACAACACAGAGTCATGCTACATTGAGTCACTGTTTTTCGCTGGGAAGCCGCAAAAAAATGAAGCATTGGAAAGGAATTAGCGCGATTGTGCTGGTGGTTGTACTCACACTGACCGCCAGTTATTGGTCAAATCTGCAGCGACTGTACATGGCGGTCACGTTGTACGACGAAGATAAAATTGTTGAAAACTTTCGCTCCATGTACACACGCTTCAATGCCAAAACGATTCCCGCCAGCTCCCAACCTTTTGCATTCCCCACTGCGCCCGGAACCCTGCCCGATACGTTCGCCTTAGAGGGGCAATCACTGCGCTTGAACGATTTTTTGCAGGACAGTGGTACCACCGGGTTGATGGTGATCAAAGACGGCGTTACCCGGGTGGAAAACTACTACCTGGGCGAAACCGCCACCACCCAGCACATTTCTTTTTCGATGGGTAAGTCGTTTGTGTCGGCGTTATTCGGGATGGCGTTGGCGGAGGGCAAGATTGCCAGTATCGAAGACGCGGTGACCGATTATGTGCCAGAATTGCGCGGCTCAGGCTACGATGGTGTGCGCATCAAGGATGTACTGCAAATGTCATCCGGCGTTGGGTTTAACGAGGACTACGGGGATTTTAATTCCGATATCAATCGATTCTCCCGCGCAATTGCATTGGGAACGTCACTGGATGCGTTTACTGCCAGTCTGCACCGGGAGCGAGCGCCGGGCACCTACAACCACTACGTCAGCATCGACACTCAGGTCCTTGGTATGGTGCTGGATAGGGTGCTTGATGTCAGCCTGACCGAGTATCTGCAGCGCAGGATTTGGGAGCCGCTGGGCATGCAGGATGAGGCCTACTGGTTAGCTGATGACAATGGCATGGAGTTGGCGCTGGGTGGCTTGAATGTGACACTGCGGGATTATGCCAAATTCGGTTGGCTATACGCCAACGGCGGCCGCTGGCAGGGCCAGCAACTGGTGCCTCAGCAGTGGGTCACGGACTCCGTTACCCCGGATGCGCCACACCTGATGCCAGGGGCTGACAACCCTCTGTCCAGTTCACCCTATGGCTATGGTTATCAATGGTGGATCCCCACCGACGCCGACGATGAGTTCATGGCTCAGGGGATTTACCATCAATTCATCTACATCGACCCTGATCAACAGTTAGTGATTGTGAAGCTGTCGGCCAATCACCGTTTTAATGACAAGTCCCACCAATGGCGGAAAAAGCATCTGGCGCTGTTCCGTGCGATAGGACTGCACTATCAGTCTTAGCCAGCCTGTTGATACGCGTCTGCCAACCAACCTTTCAATGCCTCATCAATGTCGTCAATACCGGTCACCCGCACACGATGGGTGACCATGGCATTGAAGCTGCCGGAGGCTTCGAGTTTACCGTCAGGGGGCATGCCTTTTAGTTTAATCCCCACATCCAGGCGGGTTTTGGTTGAGGGTTGCAGCAATGCAAACTGGGTCTTTCGGCGCACACTGACATAGGCTTTTTTGGGCGCCAGCTCGACATCTGGGCCCAATTGCAACAGGTAATCCACCACGGCCCGGTACAGCGGACGGAGATTTTCCTTGCCACGGAATTGGGCGTCTATCAGCGCTTCACCCTCTGCCGCCGGCGAGTCCTGGTTCAGTGCCTGATGGGCGATCAGGTTGGCAAAGCCATGACTGACGCCATGTTCCGATTTCAACCATTTCACCAACTGACCGTGTTTGGCCGGCAACTGTGGCGACACAATGTCCAGCCATTGCTGCAGGTCGCGGCCGGTTTTGTCCGCCAGGTTGTTGATCATACTGGCGGCCATTTCCTCGGGCGTTGCCATTAGGCTTCCTCCTGCAGGTCAAAGGGCCAGTGTTCCGAGCGACAGCGTTTCGGGGTAGCGAATGCGAATAATCCAATCATGGCCAACAACAGGCGCGATTTAAACGGTGGTTTGCCGGACTCCATCAACCCCTTCAGCGTCTGCAGGATAAAATCGGCACCCTGAACCATGTATTTCTCGGTTTTACTGCCCGCCGGCATGTCTTCGTTGATGAGGGTAAATTCGGTGCCACCATCGACAGCCTTCAACAGGTAGATAACCGTGCAGTATGGATCATCAAGGTTGGTGAACTTGAAGGTATGGCTGTATTCATGGGGCGGGTCGTAGGTCAGTACCTCGCCAACCACAGACGTATACTTTCCGTCCTTACCGGTTCTCATGCGTATCGGGGCCCCAGGCGCGAGTCCCGGTGTGTCCAGTCGCGCATTGAAGAACTGTGCCTGCAAGCCGTCTCGCTGGGTGATCTGTTGCCACACTTTGTCGATGGGTGCGGCGATGAAAATTTTATGAACACTTCTGTTGTTGGGATTGCTCATCATCGGATTCCTGTTGTTCTACCTGATCTTTAAAAGCGGTCAGGCGGGAGGCCATAAAGCGGCTGTATTGATCGGTCCAGCGGTCGTAAATTTGTTGGATGGGGATGACATTAAAGTAATGGTGCTTTTCCTTGCCGACCCGTTCTGTCACCACCAGTTGTGCAGCTTCCAGTACCGCCAGGTGTTTCATAACCGCTACCCGGCTCATGTCAAAATGGGCTGCGATATCATTGACACATAAACCCGGCTTGGCTTTGAGAATATCCAGCATGGTGCGGCGGTGTGCGTTGGCCAGGGCGGTGAAGGTTTGATCCATGATCTTTACATGTAACTAAAAGGTTACATGTAAATTAGACCCTTTCTGTCGGCAGCGCAAGTACGGTTTATTGACGAGCGAATTGTTGTCCGTATACCCAGCCACCCATTGTACCGGCCAGGCATTGGGCTATCAGGCCCGGCAGGGTGCGGGCACCGGCGATCAGGGTGATATCGAGAATCGGCTGCATGGCAAGCAATGCACTGAGCATGGCAAGGGTTCCGGCGAGCGGGAACCACACCGGATGATCCGAGCGCAGGTAGTGACGTACACCATGAATGACCAAAAAACCAAGCAGCAGCGCCAGTGCAATCACACCGCCGTAGCCTGGCGCCAGGCCGAGCATGTCGTCGGCGCTGGTGCTGAGGCGGGTGGCCACATCGATAGGGATGCTAAGACGTTGCAGCTCGTACAACACAAATTGGGTGTGAAGTAGTGAGGCAAGGATGAAGGTGCTACAAACGGCCAACAGGTAGTAGCCGGTTCGTCGCCACATAACAAACACTCCTGAACATTGGGTAGCTGCGACAGCCGGGAATTAATGGCATGATTGACGAAAACGACGATGGAGTAAAGCCCATGAATTTTCTGCGCACGAGGGTGTGGGGAATGATGACAGTGATACTGTGTACCTTAGTCAGCCCTGCAAAGTCGGCTGACTTTTCACTGCAAACGGTGGAGCAAGGACTGGATCGTCCCTGGTCGTTGGCATTTATGCCCGACGCTTCCATGTTGATCACCTTGCGTGGAGGACAACTTTTACACATCAAAGAAGGTCAGCGCTCGATGATCGAAGGGCTGCCCGATGACATCTATGTGGCCGGACAGGGTGGGTTGCACGATGTGGTGTTGCACCCGAAATTTGCCGACAACGGTTGGGTGTATCTGAGTTATGCCGCCGGTAGCGCAGACTGCAATCAGCTGCGGGTGGTACGCGGACAGATACACCAGCATCAATGGCAGCAACAGCAAGACGTCTTGCGTGTCATGCCGTGTAAAGATACCCCGGTACATTACGGGGCGCGGATGGCGTTTCTGCCCGACAATACTCTGGTTGTGACCACCGGTGATGGCTTTGATTATCGCGAGGATGCGCAGCGTCAGGACAATCAACTGGGTAAAACCCTGCGTGTTACCGATACCGGGGGCGTGCCTGACGATAACCCCTTCGCTACATCAGACTCGCCACTGGCGCAACGGGTGTTCAGCATCGGGCACCGAAACCCGCAGGGGCTGGCGTATGATTCGATACGCCGTGTGCTGATCGCCCATGAACACGGTCCTGCAGGTGGTGATGAAATCAATGTTATTCACGCCGGACAGAATTACGGTTGGCCGGTTGCAACCCATGGCAGAGACTATTCCGGGGCACGCATTTCTCCGTTCACTTCCTATACCGGCATGAACGATCCGTTACTGGACTGGACGCCGTCGATAGCCCCTTCGGGCTTATTGGTGTATTGGGGCAGTATGTTTCGTGAATGGGAAGGCGATTTGTTCGTCGGTGCGCTCAAGGACAAAGCGTTGATCAGGGTTGAGATGGACGGTCTTCATGTGGTCGCTCAGGAGACATTGCTGGCAGACCGACAACAACGGATCCGGGATGTGCGAAAACACCCTGACGGCAGCATTTACGTGCTAACAGATGGTGAGCAGGCGGAATTATTGCGCTTGTACAAACCCTAGGAAGAATTATTTGTTAGCGAAATGTGAAGTGGTTGAACCATTGCGCCGATGAATATCGGCCATAAACAAACAAAACCAACGAGAAATTTAAATTTCTGCGCATAACCCTTATACTTGCGCGGTTTCATTTCTATACTCCATTACGGTGTCGTAATTCTCGGAGTTAAAACAAGAGGACCTTATTGTGTTAGAAGCCTATCGTAAACACGTGGAAGAACGTGCTGCTGAAGGAGTTCCACCCAAGCCGCTGAACCCGGAGCAGGTTGCAGATCTGGTTGAGTTGTTGAAAAACCCACCGGCAGGCGAAGAAGACTTCCTGCTGGAACTGATTTCCGATCGTGTCCCTCCCGGTGTTGACGAAGCCGCGTACGTAAAAGCGGGCTTTCTGACGGCATTGGTAAAAGGTGAAGCGACGTCTCCGCTGATCAGCAAACAAGATGCGGTGAAGTTGCTCGGCAACATGCACGGTGGTTACAACATCGAAACCCTGGTAAGCCTGCTGGATGACAGCGATTTGGCTGAACTGGCGGCGGTTGAATTGAAGCACACGCTGCTGATGTTTGACGCATTCCACGATGTTGAAGACAAGGCCAAAGCCGGTAATGCACATGCTAAAGACGTGATGCAATCCTGGGCCGATGCAGAGTGGTTCACCTCTCGTCGTGAACTGCCGGAAAAAATTACCGCGACAGTGTTCAAGGTCACCGGCGAAACCAATACCGATGACCTGTCTCCTGCACCAGATGCCTGGTCTCGTCCGGATATTCCGTTGCATGCCCGTGCCATGTACAAAATGACCCGTGAAGGCCTGGAGCCAGAGAGTCACGGTGAAGTGGGTCCGCTGAAGCAGATTGAAGAGATCAAAGCCAAAGGTCACCCGGTTGCGTTTGTGGGTGATGTTGTCGGTACCGGTTCATCCCGTAAATCGGCCACCAACTCCGTATTGTGGTTCTTCGGTGAAGACCTGCCTGGTGTGCCGAACAAGCGCGGTGGCGGTATTTGTATCGGCGGTAAAGTGGCGCCGATTTTCTTCAACACCATGGAAGATGCCGGTGCGTTGGTGTTCGAAGCCGATGTTGAAAAAATGGAGATGGGCGATGTCATCGACATCTACCCACTGGACGGTAAAATCGTCAACGCCGACAGCGGCGAAACCCTGGCCGAGTACAGCTACAAGTCCAAGGTGATCCTGGATGAAGTGCGTGCAGGTGGTCGTATTAACCTGATCATTGGTCGTGGTCTGACCGAAAAGGCCCGTGAGTCTCTGGGTCTGGGGCCGTCTGAGTTGTTCCGTAAACCTGAGCAACCTAAAGACACCGGCAAAGGCTATACCTTGGCACAGAAAATGGTCGGTAAGGCCTGCGGTGTTGAGGGGGTGCGTCCCGGTACTTACGTCGAGCCTAAAATGACCACCGTCGGCTCTCAGGACACCACCGGTCCGATGACCCGTGATGAACTGAAAGACCTGGCGTGTCTTGGCTTTACTGCGGATTTGACCATGCAGTCGTTCTGTCACACGGCAGCGTATCCGAAGCCGGTAGACATTGATACCCAGCATACCCTGCCTGATTTCATCATGAACCGCGGTGGTGTATCCCTGCGTCCTGGTGACGGTATCATTCACTCCTGGCTGAACCGTATGCTATTGCCGGATACCGTGGGTACTGGTGGTGACTCTCACACCCGTTTCCCAATTGGTATTTCATTCCCGGCAGGTTCCGGTCTGGTTGCATTCGCCGCTGCTACCGGTGTTATGCCGCTGGACATGCCTGAGTCGGTATTGGTGCGCTTCAAAGGCGAAATGCAACCCGGTATCACCCTGCGTGACCTGGTGCATGCGATTCCGTTGTACGGGATCAAAAACGGCCTGTTGACCGTGGCCAAGAAAGGCAAAATCAATGCTTTCTCCGGTCGCATTCTGGAGATTGAAGGCCTGGAAAACCTCACCGTTGAGCAGGCGTTCGAACTGTCGGATGCCTCTGCTGAGCGTTCGGCTGCCGGTTGTACCATCAAGCTGTCCGAAGAATCCATTGCCGAATACCTGCGTTCCAACATCACCATGTTGCGCTGGATGATCAACGAAGGCTATGGCGACCCTCGTACCCTTGAGCGCCGAGCGCGTAAGATGGAAGAGTGGCTGGCCAATCCTGAGCTGATGCGTGCCGACAGCGATGCGGAATACGCAGAAGTATTGGAAATCGATTTGAACGAAATCAAAGAGCCTATCGTGTGCTGCCCGAATGACCCTGATGACGCGAAAACGCTGTCTGAGGTTGCCGGCGACAAAGTAGACGAAGTGTTCATCGGTTCGTGCATGACCAACATCGGCCACTTCCGTGCTGCGGGTAAACTGCTGGAGCAGAACAAAGATCCGTTGACCACGCGCCTGTGGATTTCCCCGCCGACCAAGATGGATCAGGCGCAATTGATGGAAGAAGGCTACTACAACATCTACGGACGTGCCGGTGTACGCACCGAAATGCCAGGATGTTCACTGTGTATGGGTAACCAGGCACGGGTTGAAGCCGGAGCAACTGTACTGTCAACGTCTACCCGTAACTTCCCCAACCGTTTAGGTGATGGTGCTAACGTATACCTGACCTCTGCCGAGCTGGCTGCGGTTGGTGCGATTGTGGGTAAAATCCCAACCGCTGAGGAATACATGGCGTACGCGAGCAAGATCAACTCCATGTCGGGTGACATCTTCCGCTACCTGAACTTCGATCGAATGGATGAGTTCACCCAGGCAGAACAAGCTGCCAAAGCGAACATCATTCCGACGCTGAACATCGCGTAATCGGGTCTGACAATGTTAAAAAAGGCGCCTCAGGGCGCCTTTTTTGTGCATGTCGCCAGCCTTGTGAAAAAGATCTGATATGCTGTAAGGGAGTCCGTTTCTACAGGTAGTGCCCGTGCAAATTACCGTGTTGATAGGGATGCTACTTTTCAGTGGGCTATGGAGTACGGCCCTGCTCGCTAACTGCGTGATACGTTTCGCCGTGTCCGGCGCGTTCCCGCCGTATCATATTCAAACTCCCGATACACAATGGGGCGGGCTTGCCGTTGACTTGTTGAAGGAGCTGGTGGCAGTTGCAGAGTGCCAGTTCACCCTCGCCAATGTGCCCTGGGACAGGGCCGTGCAAATGCTCGAAAATGGCGAGCTGGACATGTTGTCCTATTACACACCGACCGCTGAAAGAGACCGCTTCTCTGTCTACATCGGCCCCATGGCGGTCGAACAACTGGTGCTACTGACACACCGCAAGTGGCTGGCCGAACTGCAGACGATAGACGACCTGGCCGGTTTTGACGGGATTGTAGGTAAGACCCAGGGCACATTTCACGGTGAATCGTTGGAACGGATTGCCACGGCGTTGGAGCAACGCCAACATCTGGTGCGTGTTGCCCACAACCAAAGTCGTATAGGGATGCTGGCCACCGGACGGGTGGATGCTGTGTTTGAGGATGCGACGGTGGCGCAGTACCTGTTGAGTAGCGGCATCCTGGACCCGCAGCAGTTTGCAGTGGCCCAACGGTTCACATCGCAACCGGTTTTTTTTGCACTGTCTAAGGCCAGTGTTCCAACGGAGACGGTTGAACGCCTGACGCTCGGATGGCAGCAATTGCGTCAAAACCGTACGGTTGAGGCCGTCTATCGACGTTATGGCCTTGATGCCCCGTCACAACTTACTGAAAAATAAGCATTATATGTATCGTCCGCTGTGCACCCGAGGGAAACTTTGTTACCCTGCACGTATTGGGTTTTTGGGTAGCATTGGATTGAAACTGTCATCTCCTCAGCAGCATCGAATCTGTAAACGTTGGTTAACCCTGTTTGCACCGGTCCTGGCATTGTTTTCTGTGCTACTCACCAGTCCTTGTAGCGTGGCACAGGAGCAAGGGTGTCAGTTGCGTTTTGCCGTGTCTGAGCGCTTTGCGCCTTACCATATCGCGTTAAGTGAAGGTCGCTGGGATGGTTTGTCAGTGCGGCTGTTCACCCGCATGGCCGAACATATTGGTTGTCAGGTGGTGGTGGTCAATGCACCATGGAGCCGCGCATTGCATCTGTTGGCCAACGGTGAGGTCGATGCGTTGTCAAACGTTTCCCAACATCCGCAACGGGCTGCGTTTGCCCGTTTTATTGGTCCGATGGCAATGGAAGGGGTGGTGATGCTCGGCAATAAGGCCTTCGCTTCCAGGGTTACCAACCAGACTGAACTATTGTTGGCGCCGATGATCGTGGGCATTACACAGGGAACCTTTTACGATAGACAGGTAACCTTGTTGGCTGAGGCGTTGCAGAAAGCGGACAAGCTGGTATCGATTGTCAGTAACCACAAGTTGCTGGAGATGCTCAAGGCTGGCCGCATCGATGCGTTTTTCGAAGAAAGCAGTGTGGCCCAACGACATTTTGTTACCGGCAGGTTATCACCACTGGATGCGCAGGTATTGTTTGCCTTTCCCCGTCATCCGGTATTTTTTGCCATCAGTCAGACCTCTACTGACAGGACACTTCAACAAGCGTTGGCTAAAGCCTGGCAAGCCATGCTCGAAGCTGGCGAAGTGACCAGCATCTACCGTCAATTTGGATTGACGGTGCCCGTGCAGGTGGTTGGCCATTGACCATGATGGGCCCCTATGGGTACTCTTGCTGTCCATTCATGATTTAACTTCCGTCGGGCGTTGCCCGATACTGACCGAAAAGGTTTAGCTATGACCGTAGATGCATCCCTGTCCTTGATCCCAGCCGATCAACCCTTTGCCGTAGCCGGGGCTCTGTTCGGTATTGCCCTGTTTGGTTTCTGGGCTGAACGACAAGCTTGGGGAAAACTGGTCACCGGCGCTGTGTGGGCCATCCTCGGCGCTATCCTGGCATCCAATCTCGGCATCATTCCCAAAGATGCGCCGGCCTATGGATTCGTGTTTTCCTACCTGGTGCCGGCGTTGATTCCACTGTTCCTGATGCATGCGGATGTGCGGCGTATCATCGGCGAAAGTGGCAGGGTTGGGCTGGCCTTTATTCTGGCTTGTATTGGTACGGCCGTGGGGGCGTGGGTTGCCGCTTCGCTACTGGATTTAGGCAGTCGGGAAGCCGATCTGGCGGGCATCTTTACCGCCACCTACACGGGTGGCTCGGTGAACTATGCTGCGGTGATCCAATCGACAGGCTTTGACGACGGCAACATTATTTCGGCCGCAACCGCGGTGGACAACCTGATGAGCGCGATATTCCTGGCAGGGCTGGCGCTAATGCCGGCATCGGCCTGGTTAATGAGGCAGTACGCCCAGCGCAACCATACCCAGGAAGGAGAACTCCAACCACAGCAGAAAGAGCAGGGCGTCAGCGGGTTTAGTCTGGCCGCCTCGATCACCTTCGCGCTGCTGGTGGTGGCGCTGGCGGATGGCTGTGTGGCACTCATGAACGGAATGTGGCAAGGCTTTGACGCCAGCAGCCTGCGGTATGTATTCATTACCGTGTTTGCCGTGATCCCGGCGACGCTGTTCCCGCGCAGCATGGCCCGTATGCACGGCGGTCAGAGTCTGGGGCTGGTGCTCGCGTTTGTGTTTTTTGCCGCCATCGCGGCAGGCGCTGATGTGGCAAAATTATTGGAATCGGCGCCAATCCTGCTGGCGTTTGTGCTGCTGTTGCTGGCAGTGCATGGCATCGTGGTGTTTGTTGGTGGTGCTTTGATCAGTCGATTGGCAATACGCATTTCGGGTAAACAGGATGCCGGCATGGCGCTGTCGTTGCCGGAACTGATCATTGCGTCCAATGCTGCAATACTGGGCGCCACCACTGCGCCGGCGCTGGCAATGGCGCGAGGGTGGCCAGCACTGGTCACCCCGGGCGTGTTGGTGGGTGTTGCAGGGTATATTGTCGGCACCCCTCTGGGACTGGCGATTGCCGCGTTGTTGGCATAGGGAACTTAGCGGCGGTGATACAGCCTAAATTGTGCCCCTAACCAAGGATGATGCAACCATGAAGCTGCTGTTTACCCTGGCAATGACGATCACGCTGACGGCCTGTAGCCACACCGCAAAACGAGAATTGGTCGGCAGCCTGGTGGCCGGTGCCGCCGATACCAAAGTCGGTTATAACGCCCAGCAATGCACCACCATCGAGATGCGTTGTGTGGAAGGAGATTATCAACAATGGCAAACCAGCGATGGCACCGAAGGGTGCTCATGCAAACGCTATTAGGTGCTGCAGCGACAGTCCTGTTGTTGTTTAACGCCGCTGCAAATGCGGCAACAAGTGAGCCCTTTCCCACCACCACCATTGTCGTGGGGGAACGGACGCTGAACGTTGAATATGCGCAAACCTTTGAGCAGCGCAGTCAGGGGCTCATGTTTCGGACTACCTTGTGTGAGCACTGTGGCATGCTGTTTCGGTTTGACACCAACCGGGTCGCCAGCATGTGGATGAAAAACACCTACCTGCCGCTGGACGTTGCCTATGTGCTTGAAGATGGCACGATCACCGATATCAAGGCGCTGCAACCCGGAGACCTGACGCCGGTTCAATCCTCTCAACCGGTCCGTTACGCCCTGGAAATGAATCAGGGGTGGTTTGCACAACAGGGCGTGGTCGTGGGTGATCGTGTGCACGTGGTTTCGCCACACGAGTAATGCCTCTGCGCTCGCCTGAAAAGGTGAATAACTATTCCGGATATCTGGGTGGTTATTAACGTTAAACGGCCATAACCTATGCAAAAATTGCAGTTGTCTCTTTAAGTGGCGCTGCTACACTGCGTCCCTATTACGCACGCTCTGTGCACGGCTAAAGGTGTATATTCACGGTGGAAAATTCAGTATTGACGGTCGCCAAGTTTGGCGGCACCAGTGTTGCAAATCATGATGCCATGTCCAAATGTGCTGCCATTGTGGCGGCCGACAATGGCATACGCGTGGTGGTGGTGAGTGCTTCTGCGGGCGTGACCAACCTGTTGGTTGAGTTAGCTCATACTGCCATGACTCCACAACAGCGCGATGGGTTGATTGAACAGGTCAAAGGGATCCAGTTCGCCATATTGGCCGATCTGGGGCAGCCCAAAGATGTGGCCGATAAACTGGATACGCTGCTGATGCAGTTGGAAGAATTGGCTCATCACGAGGAACTGCTGCATCAGGGCGAATTAAAAGATGCCTTGTTGTCCCTCGGTGAACGTATGTCTTCATTGCTGTTCAGCGAGGTGCTCAACCAGCGCGGTGTAACGGCGCGCAATTTTGATGTGCGCAAGGTGTTACGTACTGACAGCGAATTTGGTCAGGCAGCCCCGCAACTGCAGAGCATCGCAGACGCAGCCCAATCACTGATGACACCTGAGCTCGCCGATACCGTTTTGGTCACCCAAGGGTTTGTCGGCGCCGATGATCAAGGCCGTACAACCACCTTAGGGCGTGGCGGTTCTGACTTTACTGCTGCCTTGCTGGCAGAAGCATTACACGCCGATGTGTGTCAGATTTGGACCGACGTGGTCGGTGTCTACACGACAGACCCCAGAATAACTGCTGCAGCACGGCCGTTACCGGAACTGAGCTTTGAAGAGGCGGCCGAAATGGCCAATTTTGGCGCCAAGGTCTTGCATCCGGCAACCATGGAGCCTGCGTTGCGTCAGGACATCAAAGTGTTTGTCGGCTCCAGCCGTGAACCCGAGAAAGGCGGCACCTGGATCATGAAGGACTGTACCCATGAGCCTCCCTATCGCGCCATCACGCGACGTAAAGAGCAGGTGATGGTAACGGTCAAAACGCCGCAAATGGTGCATGCACAGGGCTTCCTGCAAAGCGTTTTCACCATTATCGCCAAACATAACCTGAGTGTTGACCTTGTCACCACATCTGAGATTGCGGTGTCATTTACGCTGGACAATCCGGCCAACTCGGTGTCGGAGCGACTGAATCGGGAAACCTTGCAGGAATTGCGTGAATTCTGTGAGGTTGAGGTGGAGTCAGGCTATGATCTGATCACGGTGGTCGGTAACAATATGCACAGTGCCGCAGGCGTTTCGAGCAAGATTTTTGCCTCCATTAACGCGTTTAACCTGCGCATGATTTGTTACGGTGCCAACCCCCACAATATGTCGTTTCTGGTTGACGAGAAAACCAGTGGCGAGGTCGTCACGGTGCTACACCGGGCGTTGTTTGAATAAGCCTCCACGTTGCTGAGGACATAAAAAAAGCACCCATCAGGGTGCTTTTTTTGTTGCATAGAAAGGATCAGACCTTGAACTGTTGGATGGACAACTGCAGCTCTTCGGCCAGTCGTGCAACTTCCTGACTGGAATCGGAGGTCTGCTGTGCACCAATGGCAGTTTCTTCGGCGATGCCGACAATGTTTTCCAGTTTCTCGCTGATTTCCTGAGAAACCACATTCTGCTCACGGGCAGACTGCTCAATCTGGCTGCTGACGTCATGCGCACGGTGTACCGCTTCGGTGATCAAATCCAGCGCCAGCGTGGCTTTTTCGGTTTGCTCAACACACAAGGTGGTTTGTTCTTTGCCCTGGTTCATCACCGTTACCGCCTTCTCAGCACCCGCCTGCAGGACTTCAATCATGGCGTTGATTTCCTGAGTGGATTCCTGAGTGCGGCTGGCCAGAGTACGAACCTCATCGGCAACCACGGCAAAACCACGGCCCTGCTCACCGGCCCGTGCAGCCTCAATGGCCGCATTCAGGGCAAGCAGGTTGGTCTGGTCGGCGACGCCACGGATAACATCCAGAATGCCACCAATGGAAGCACTGTCCTGATGCAGTTTATTGATAACATTGGCAGCTTCTTCAACATCCCGTGCCAATACTTCGATGGTGCGCTTGTTCTCCAGTGAAATGGCTTTCACTTTCTCGGCTTCATCATCGGCATGGCTGATCTGTGCCAGGGTATCTTCGGCACTTTGGGTGACCATCTGCGACGTGCTGTGCATCTCTGTGGTCGCAGTAGCTACTTGAGCAACCTGCGACTTCTGATTCTGAATCGAGTCGGTGGTCTGTGCCGTTACCGCGGAGGTCTCTTCAGACGCGGCCGCCAACTGCGCAGCGCGGGACGTGATACCGGAAATCAGCTGCTTCAGACTGTCGATCAGGTTGTTAACGCTGCGCGCCAATTCACCGAATTCGTCGTCGGACGTATCGTCCAGTTTTTTGGTCAAATCACCGGATGAGACCACATGCAATACGTCATTGACCTTAGATAGCGGCACCACAATTGCGCGCACACTGAAAAAGCCGATGGCCACAGCCGCACCCAGTGAGATGATCACAATCACGATGACCTGCACATTGCCGGAGCTGACAGAACTTTCGACATCTTCTTTGATGGTTGCTGTTTTCTCGTCGGTTAAGGCCAGCAGTTTGTTCAGGGATTCAATGGCCTGCTGGATATTGGTTTCGGAATCGGTCAGGGCCTGGCGAGCCTGGATCTGTTTGTTGAGGCGGTCGACCTGGGTGGCCAGCAAGCCATCGGAGGCATTGACCATGTTGATCACCGACGTTACCAGTTCAGATATCTCTTCCATGGTGCCGCTGTTGTCGCGGCCGGCAGCCAGTTGCTGCATTTCTGATAACTGTTCGGCAATCTGGTTGACGACCAGTTTGACTTCGTTTCCGATGGTTTCGGCACGGATCAAATTTTGCGTCTTGATGTAATCGGCACTCACGGTCAGCAGGGATAACAGTGAGGTTTCCAGACGACTACCGATCTCAGAGGCCTGGCGCAGGCGGCTGTCTGAGCTGACTGCGGGTAGGTCGGCAAAGTCGAGGATCAGGGTGGAGGCGTCATCGGCATTGTCTTCGACATCACCGACCACACTGTCCAGTGCGCTGCCATACTCCAGATCCGTGCGGCGACTGTCGAACATTTCCGTCACGTTATCCAGGTATTCTTTATAAATACCGTCTACGGTTGCCAACGTGCCACTGAAACTGGCATCACTACCGACGACGTTACGCAAAGCGCTCAGCTCTTTATCAAAGTTGGTTTTACTGGTCTGAAACTTGTCCAGGGTGACCTGTAATTGCTCAAGCTCTTTTTCATGGAAGCCTTCAACCGTCAGGCGACCCATGTTGAGGAAGGACACTTTAAGCTGATTACTGCCATTAACCGTAGGAATGGCAAGGTTGTTGACCTCTTGCGTTGCTGAACCAATTGAGTTCAGGTTGAGCAGCGAGAATGCGCTGATGATGATCAGCAGCAGCGAAATAATGGCGAACCCGCCAATGACCCGCATCGCGACGGTTATTTTCATAGGTATCCCCTGAGACTGCCTGTTTGTTTTATCGCCGGTACAAAAGTTGTAACCCAACTCCACCATTGTTGCAAATTTGCGGCAACAACACACGTAAAAAAGCGTTATTCAACGCATGGTTGCGAACATCACGGAGAGGAAATCCCTGTGCAAAAAGCACACATCTCTATGTGAGGGTATCGGTTAAGCTTAGCGTTTCTTTACCGCCGACACACGAAAAATTCTTTCTGACTCAACATCTAACATCGATAGCTTGTTTCCCCACACGTATCCGGTGTCCAGCGCGATATAGCGTTTCTTGCCAGTTTCGCCCATCAGTGCAGCCCAGTGACCGAACACCACCCGCTGCCCTTTGTGTAGTTTATCATTCGGGTAGGAAAACCATGGTTTCAACGGCGCCTTCGCCATGCTGGGCGAGGTTTTGGTGGTCAGTTCAAGGTGCTTTTTATCAGTCATAAAGCGCATGCGTGTGAAGGCATTGATGATGAATCGCCAGCGATCCATACCGTCCAGCGACGAGCGCCAGCGCGCCGGCTCATTACCGTACATGCCTTGCAACAGTACTTTCCAGTGCTCATGGATCAACTGCTGGTGCACTTCGTCACTCAGTGCGATGGCATCATCGAAGGACCAGCGCGGGTACAAGCCTGCATGGCTGATCAGCAGTTTATCATTGATGCGTCTGGCCAGTGGCTGGTGGCGCAACCAGTAGGCATAGGTATCAACATCAGGACTGCGCAGCAACGGGCCGAGCAAGTCGCTCGATTTCGCCCGCTTGAGACCGCTATGGATGGCCAGAAAGTGCAGATCATGATTGCCCAGCACGGTGGCAAAGCTATCGCCAAGGTCGTGCAGAAAAGCGAGGGTTTCGAGTGATTCCGGGCCGCGGGCAATCAGGTCTCCCACACACCACAAGGTGTCTTTGGATGGCTCGAAGTCGACTTTATCCAGCAGACGTCGCAGTCCGGAATAACAGCCCTGAATGTCTCCAACAACATAATTGGCCATAGGCGAACGGTTAGTTGATCAGGTTGGGTGTGGAAAGGCCAAACACCGGAATGGCGGCACGGAACAGATCGCCACTGCCATCTTTCATCTCATAATAGCCTTCCATGGTGCCAAACGGGGTATCGAGGATTGCGCCACTGGTGTAACGGTAGGATTCACCGGCCTTGATTGTCGGTTGTTCACCGACCACACCAGGACCTTTTACTTCGGTTTTCTTGCCATTACCATCGGTGATCAACCAATAGCGGTTAAGCAACGTCACTGCATCGGCGCCATGGTTGTGAATGGCGATGTGATAAGCAAATGCAAACTTATCCTCTTCTTTTGGCAGACGGTCAGCCAGGTACTGGGTTTCAACGTCAATCTGGATCTGTTCAGGACTGCTCGGCATCTTGACCCTCTTTCTTACTGAACAAGGCGTTTGCCAGACGGGCAAAGTCGGCCAGTGACAGCTTTTCCGCGCGTATGTCCGGGGCCAATCCACAGTCGGCAATGTCCTGTTCCGTCAGCGCGTCTTTGAGACTATTGCGGATCGTTTTACGTCGCTGGTTAAACGCCATGGCGGTAATTTGTTCCAGACAGGCAGTGTCTTTGACATCCACCACCGGACTGGCATGGGGGACCAGGCGAACCACTGCAGAGTCGACCTTCGGTGGCGGCTTGAAGGCGCCGGGGGGGACATGCAACACTGGTATTACCTGGCAATAGTACTGGGCCATCACGGACAATCGACCATAGTTCTTGCTGCCAGGGCCCGCTGCGAGACGATTGACCACCTCTTTTTGCAGCATAAAGTGCATGTCTTTGACATGCCCGGCGTAGCTGAACAAGTGGAACATCAATGGGGTGGAAATATTGTACGGCAGATTACCAAACACGCGCAGTGGCTGCCCGTCGCGGAATAAGGTTGAAAAATCGAACTTGAGTGCGTCGGCTTCGACCACGGTCAGTTTTTGCTGAAGGAAAGGGTGGCTGCGCAGGCGAGCGGCCAGATCCCTGTCTAATTCAACGACCGTAAGTGCATCGACCCGTTCACAAACCGGCTCGGTCAACGCCGCCAGACCGGGCCCGATTTCGACCAGGTTCTCGCCCGATTGGGGATTGATGGCGTCCACAATGGCATCGATCACAAAGGGATCGTGCAGAAAGTTTTGTCCAAAGCGCTTACGCGCGGTGTGTCCCAGGTGTTGTTTATTGCTCATTCGGGCTCGCTAAGGTGATGGCTTGTTCCAGGGCCAGGGCAAAACTGCCGCTGTCGGCATTGCCGCTACCGGCTAAATCCAGGGCAGTACCGTGATCCACCGAGGTGCGAATAAACGGCAGTCCCAGGGTAATGTTAACAGATGCACCAAATCCTTTGTGCTTGAGTACCGGTAATCCCTGATCATGATACATGGCCAGGATTGCATCCGCCTGTTGCATGTATTTGGGTTGAAACATGGTATCTGCGGGCAGTGGCCCGGTCAGGTTCAGTCCCTGCTCACGCAGCTCATTAAGGGCCGGGATAATGGTGTCGATTTCCTCGCGACCCAGGTGGCCGTCTTCACCGGCATGGGGGTTCAGGCCACAGACGAAAATGTGCGGGTGTTTGAGGCCGAATTTCAACGTCAGATCGGTGTGCACAATGTGCAGTACTTTGTGCAGTCGCTCACGGGTAATGGCCTTGGCCACATAGGCGAGGGGAATGTGGGTTGTCGCCAGCACCACACGTAACCCTTCGGTCGCGAGCATCATCACCACATCGGAGGTATTCGACTGATGGGCGAAGTACTCGGTATGACCACTGAAAGAAATACCTGCCTGATTGATAATGCCTTTATGCACCGGACCGGTCACCACCGCATCGCATTCGCCGTTCATGTTCATTTCACAGGCGAGGCGCAGGGTTTCAACCACATAGGGGCCATTGTCCGGGTTGAGCTGGCCGGGCACTACCTGTGCCTGGGCCTTTACCGCCAGCACAAACAATTCGCCGGGGTGCTGCAAACGACGTTCGCTGGCATCGTAGGGCAACAGGGTTAATGGCAAGCCCAGCGCGTCGGCGCGGGCGTTAAGCATGTCTGGATCGGCACAAACCACCAACTGGGCAGCCCATTGACGCTGGGCGAGCTGGATGATCAGGTCGGGTCCGATACCGGCCGGCTCACCTGGGGTAATCGCGATGCGTTGGATCATATCAGTCTGCGTCATTGGTAGGTGCTAGCACCTCAATGTAGGCGGCGTCACGCATCTCTCGGATCCAGGCATCGGTTTCTTCAGCATATTTGCGGTTCCACAGCAGCTGATATGCCTTGTCTTCTTTGAGTTTATCGGTTGCATCACTGACGCGGCGCTCCAGCAGCTGCACAAGGTGCCAGCCGTGTACCGTGCGGAACGGGTCGGCGTACTCACCGGGTTCAAGACTCGCCAGGGCTTCTTTAAAGGCCGGCACATAGATGTTGGGATCGTTCCAGCCCAGTTCACCGCCACGGGTAGCGGAGCCGGGATCTTCGGAGTGCTCTTTGGCCAATGCGGCAAAATCGGCCTCACCGTCCAATACCTGCTGCTTAATGTCCTGCAGCATTTTGCGCGCCCGCTCTTCGCTCAGGATCACCGAAGGCTTTATCAGGATATGACGGGCATTGACCTCTTCCACTTTGGCGTTTTGCACACCGCGTAAATCTTTGATTTTCAGGATGTGGAAACCCGCGCCACTGCGTAGCGGACCAATCAGTTCGCCCTTTTCTTTACCTTGCACCACCTCGGCAAACAGGGTTGGCATGGCATTGATGTTCAGCCAGCCCATGTCGCCGCCTTCCAGTGCTTTGGCACCTGAAGAAGAGGCAATGGCGATTTTCTTGAAATCAGAACCGTTGTTGAGCAGCTCGAGGACTTTCTCTGCCCGCGATTTGGCCGACTCAATGTCGTCGTCAGTGGGGGAGGGCGGGAAGCCAATCAGAATGTGTCCCAGGTGGTACTCGGCTTGTTCGGCGCCTTGCTCTTCCAGCAGGGAGATCAGGTTGTTGACTTCATCCTGTGAGATATAAATCCGGCGTCGTACATTGGCACGGGTGACCTCACCGGTGATCAATTCTTCACGCAGATTCTCACGGTATTCATCGAACGAGATACCGGTTTTTTGCAACTCTTCACGCAGTGTGTCAACCGACACATTGTTCTGCTTGGCAATGTTGTCGATAGTCTGTTCCAACTGCGGGTCACTGACCTGGATACCCATCCGCTGTGCCATTTGCATTTGCAGGTTGGTCACAATCAGGCGTTCGATGGCCTGGGTGCGCAGTGCCTGATCGGATGGCAAAGACTGGTTATTTTGGATCGCATTGCGCTTGACGGTGTTTACCAGCGCGTCGATTTCACTTTCCAGGATCACGCCCTGGTCCACTACCACGGCGACTTTGTCGAGCAGTTGTGGATTGGCGAATGCGAACGTACTCAACATGCAGCACATCAGCATAGACAAGACGGTTGTTTTGTTCATAGTAACTACTTTACTTCCTACTGAGTTGTGTTGAAGGCTAATTCAACAAATACGGTTGACGATAGCCAAACAGGCCATCCTCCAAAAGTTTGCGGGTATTCCTGGCGCCATTTCCAAGGCCATTAAAACTGAAGCGCAGGCTAATACTCGACTCGAATTCATTGGTGCTCTGCACCCCGGTTATGTCGAAACGGTTTATCAGGTTGCGTTGTACCACCAGCGCCAGTGACCAGCAACAGGATTCGTACTGCACCCCGGTATAGCTCTCGATTGTACGCTGCAAATCAATGTCTTTGTACCAACGTCCGACCCAGCGCCAGTTTCTGCTCAGTGGCCAACTGGCGGTAAGACCCAACTGCTCAATACGCTCGCCGGATAAATCCCTGACAAAGCGATGATTCAACTGCACAATTTTGTCATCGTCGTGCTGGTATTCGAGCGACATACTGCTGCGTTCGACATTGTCGTTAGCGGTTGACACCTGAACATCCGCATGGGCAAACCACTTACTTCCCAGCCGCCAATCCAGCTCCGCAGCCAATGCCGAGCGGTTATCGGATTTACTGGCTGCCTGTACCCGATTGTCGTCGAGATAGAAAATCTGACCCAAGCTGAGCTTGAATTGTTCCCGATTGTTTTTATCGAGTATCCGTGACGTGACACCCAGGGTGAGCTGATTGTTGTCACTGATCCGATCCAGACCGGTAAATTCCTGGCCGCGGAACAACCCAGAGAAGTCGTTCAGCAGGCGTGTGGTGTCATACAACCCGATGTCGGTCTGATCCTCATAACTGGTGTACAGGTATTGGATTTTCGGTTCCAGGGTCTGGGTCACCGTGCGTGAAAACCATTCGGTCTGGCGTTCAAAATTGATCGCTCCGTACAGCTTGGCTTGCCCCAGATTACGTTCGACCCGACGGCTCAAGCCGGTGCCTTCAACATTTTGCTGCCGGTAGTGGGTCGATAGCAGGCTGGCCTCGGCCAAAAACTCGCCCCATTGATTGCGGTAAGGAAAGGCCAGACTGGGGGCGATATGGAAGCGGGTCGCTCGTGGCGCGTCGGCCTGACGATTGTCAAAGTAGGCCAATTCCGAATGGACCCGGAATTCGACATCGCCAAACGGGTTGTCCTGATAGAACAACTTCATTTCCGGCAGTGCACGGTAGGTCGAGGGGTGATTACCCAGAACTTCAAAGTCCCGGAATGCCATGTGGAAATCGAGGTTGTCGGAGTAATAGTTCACGCCAACGGTCTGGTACAGGTGCGTATCAGCCCGGTTATAGTAGTCCGAACCCAAATCGACCAGGTAATTGTCGTCACTCAGGCCATTGATATCGGCACTGATCTGCCAGTTTTCCGACAACTTTCCGCTGTGAACATAGCGATAGAAATAGCGATCATCATTGCTGCCCAGGCCACGGTCATTGCCCAGGTATTCGAGGTTTAGCTGGCCAAAATGCTGCCCGACCAGATAGCGAAATTCCCCTTTAAGCTGGGTGCCCCGGTTGGCCATCAGCCGCGGTGCAATGGTGGCGTCGTAGTTGGGCGCCATGTTCCAGTAGAAGGCCTGTTCGTAACTCAGACCCGTAGATGAAGAGGTGTCAAACTCCGGGATCAACAAGCCGGTCTGGCGCTGGTCGGAGATCGGAAAGGCAAAATACGGCAAGTAGAACACCGGTACGCCGCCGAGATAAAAACGGGTGTTGCGCGCCTCACCCCAGACTTTGCCTTTTTCCAGCGTGATGCTGCTGGCAACAATCTTCCAGTCTTCACCGCCTTCCGGGCAGGTGGTAAAACTGACATCTTCCAACGCGATACCGGTCTCGGTGTCGAGCAGGATCTGCTCGGCAGCGCCCCGTCCATTGAACACGCTCAGACGATAGTCAGAGTTGAGCATATTAAATTGGCCAGACGCCATATCCAGCGATACATCGTTGCTGTTGACCAGAATTGCGGCATCCCGATAACTGACTTTGCCTCGGGCCTGTAACTGTTGTGCCACCTTATCGATACGCGCTTCATCGGCCTGGATGTGCGAGTCGTTACTGAGGATATCCACATTGCCTTTGAATTGTGCCACGGTGTCCTGCTGGATTTCAGCGCGATTGGCCTGCACCTTGATTTGGCGTGGATTGGCGCTGTCGAACGGCTCAAACGGCGCTAATGGCGCCAGACACTCGCCCACCACCGCGCTGGCGGGCAGACTGACTGCACTGAGAAGAAGAGTGAATGCTAGAGACTGTCGCATGATCCGTATGAGTTGATTCGAAGGCAGTGCCGGAGTGGCTTACAAAGCCCCAATTTTAAGGCTTTCAACAGGATTTACCAGCGAACTTGGAAAAAAAGACCAAATTGTCTGTAACCTTGGGTTGTGCCGCTTCAATTAGGGGGTTGCATTGGGTATATTAGGTTGCTCAACAAGAGGTATGCTGTGAATACAAAAACAACACGTCAGCAAGCGTTGCAACGCTGGGCCGATCAACAACCCGGTTTCCAATGCCCGTCACTCACGATGATTTTTGGCGATGCCAGTTTTCGCCGTTATTTCCGCTTTGCCCAGTCGGGCCGCACGGTCATTGCCGTGGACGCGCCGCCGGAGCATGAAAACAGTCAGCAGTTCATTGCCGTTGCCGAAGCCTATCGCCAAAACGGCGTGCCCGTGCCGGAAGTGTTGGCCTGTGATCTGGCGCAGGGCTTTTATCTGCTGGAAGATTTTGGCGACTGCCAGTTTGCCCATCAATTGAATGAAGACTCGGCAGATAGCCTGTACCGACGGGCGCTGGATTGTCTGCCGGCGATCCAGCAGGTGCGTAGCGCTGGTGGTCAACCGTTACCCGCCTTTGACGATGCGCTGTTGGACAACGAATTTTACCTGTTCACCCACTGGTTGCTGCAGGTGCACCTGGGTTTGACCCTGACACCGCAACAGCAAGCCGTGATCGACGATACGTTTGTGGTATTGCGCGACGCTTTTAAGGCTCAACCCCAGGTCGGTGTGCACCGCGACTATCACTCCCGTAACCTGATGATCCGGGACGATGGCAGTCTGGGCATCATTGATTTTCAGGACGCCGTGCTTGGACCGGTATGTTACGACGCCGTGTCGTTGTTGCGAGATTGCTATCAGGTATGGCCTGCCGCGCAGGTTGATGCCTGGATACAGGCATTGCATCAGCGTCAGCACAGTGATATTCCCTTCGAGCAATACCGTTTATGGTTCGACATGACTGGCATGCAACGTCACGTTAAAGCCAGTGGCATCTTTGCCCGTCTGTGCCATCGCGACGGCAAAGAGGGTTATTTGCTGGATGTGCCCCGAACGCTGGATTATCTGATCACGGTTGGCCAGCGGTGGCCACAGACCCAGGCATTTGCCAGCTTGGTGGCCGAGGTGGTGAAACCCGCGGTACTGGCTGTTGCCGAACAAAGCACGGCAGTCGCGACATCGTGAAAACGGCCATGCTGCTGGCAGCCGGGCGCGGCGAACGGATGCGGCCATTAACCGACCGTTGTCCCAAGCCCTTGCTGGAAGTTGCAGGTAAACCACTGATCGCGCATCACATTAACCGACTTGCTGCTGCGGGTTATCAACGGGTGGTCATTAATCATGCCTGGCTGGGCCAGCAGATAGAACAACAGCTGGGTGATGGCAGCGCCTTTGGTGTGCAAATACACTATTCTGCCGAACCCGATGCGCTGGAAACCGCCGGCGGAATTATACAGGCCATGCCATTATTGCTGGCGGACAACCCCAGCCAACAATTTCTGGTCATCAACGGTGATGTTTACTGTGAGCTTGATCCAGGCATCCTGCAGCCGTTGGGTGATGAGGCGGATGCCCATCTGGTTCTGGTACCGAATCCTGAGCACAACCCCGGCGGTGATTTTCACCTCCAGGACAATCAGGTTCACAGTCACGGACAACCCAGCCTGACGTTCAGCGGTATCGGCATTTACCACGCCCGCCTGTTTGACGGGCTGTCGCCCGGTAAGCGTCCGCTGGCGCCATTACTGAGGTCTGCGATGGAGGCCGGGCGTGTTTCCGGCCAGCGTTTTGATGGACGCTGGGTGGATGTTGGCACACCAGAGCGACTACAACAACTGAACCAAGAGGTGAGTGCGTGAGTTATTGGGGACGAGTGCTGGGCACATTGTTTGGCTTTATGTTCGGCCGTATTCCCGGCGCCGTACTGGGCTTCATTGTCGGTCACCTGTTCGACAAAGGCTACTCCCAGGACTTCAACCAGATGGGGGGATTCGGGCGGTTCTTTACCAGCCAGGATGACATGAAGTCCCAGGCCATCTTCTTCCATGCGCTGTTTTCCGTGATGGGCCATATTGCCAAAGCCGACGGTAAGGTCACGGAAGAAGAAATTCGTATTGCCACCGAGCTGATGGATCAGATGAACCTGGAAGGTGACCTACGGCGCGAGGCGCAACAGGCGTTTCGCGAAGGCAAAGCCAGTGATTTCCCCGTTCGCAACATTCTGCGTGAATTCAAAGCCTCCTGTCATGGTCGCCGGGATATTTTGCAGGTCTATCTGGAAATTCTTATTCAGGCCGCATACGCCGACGGTCATCTGGCGGCGCAGGAAAAGAAAGTGCTGGAAAATGTGGCCGCCGAACTGGGGTTCAAACAGCATCAATTGATGTACCTGATGAGCATGTTTGAAGCCGAATTTCGATTTCGACGTGCCACCTCAGGACAGCAACGTGGTGGCCAGCGCCGACGCAGTGCCCAACCCCAACAAGAACCGTCATTGGATGATGCGTACCGTATCCTCGGTGTCAAAGCCAGTGATGATGAGCGCAGCATCAAAAAGGCCTATCGCAAGCTGATGAGTGAGCACCACCCGGACAAGCTGGTGTCCAAAGGTCTGCCCAAGCAGGCGATGGAAATTGCCAAAGCCAAGGCGCAGGATATCCAGGCTGCGTACGAACTGGTTAAACAGCGTCGCGGTTTAAAATAGGTCCCGTTATGGCCGACAACCCAGCCCAGATTGAAGCCTTCCTCGACAGCCTGTGGCTGGAAAAAGGCTTAAGTGAGCACACACTGTCGGCATACCGCACAGATTTAAATAAGTTCTGCGAATACTGTCAGCAGCAAAGTGAAGGGTTTGAAATCCAGCATTTCGCCCAGCAGGACGTTGAATACTACCTGGCTCATCGCTACGACAAGGGCTTATCAGAACGTAGTACCGCCCGTTTGTTAAGCACCCTGCGACGCTTCAGTCAGCATCTGCTGTTGCAGGGACGGGAAGACGATCCCATGCGGCATATCCGTAATCCCAAACTGGCCCGGGCGCTTCCGGACACCCTGTCTGAACAGCAAGTCGAAGACCTGTTGGCGGCACCGGATACAGAAACGCCATTGGGGCTGCGCGACAAAGCCATGCTGGAACTGTTGTATGCCAGCGGCCTGCGGGTCAGTGAGCTGGTGGGGCTGCGCATGCATGAGGTGAGCATTGCACAAGGGGTGCTGCGGGTCACCGGCAAAGGCAACAAAGAGCGGTTGGTGCCGATGGGAGAGGTGGCTGCGGACTGGATCAGCGCGTTTTTCAAACAGGGCCGCGGTGCGCTGACCAAACACGACACCGACGTGGTGTTTCCCAGCTCCCGCGGCACTTTAATGACCCGCCAGACCTTCTGGCACCGCATCAAACACTACGCCAAACTGGCCAACATCAAGGTCGATCTATCGCCTCACACCTTGCGCCACGCGTTCGCCACCCACCTACTCAATCACGGCGCCGACCTGCGGGTGGTGCAGATGCTGCTGGGCCACAGTGATTTATCCACCACCCAAATTTATACCCACGTTGCCACCGAACGCCTGGAACAACTGGTCGCCAAACACCACCCTAGGGGGTGAGGCTCCGTTCTTCGTAGAAGACGTCGAGCAATAGGTAATTGCTCGGCGAGGAACGAACGACGCGACAGGACGTCGCGGCTGGGGGAAGATCATCAGGGATGTGTTTACTCTATACGCATTCAAACAACTCACGGCGAAAGCGACGCACGACACATCGTGGGTAAGAGACGCCAGGAAATGGCGAGGGCGCGCAGCCATTTCAGTCTCGCACGCCGGACCAGCGAACGGTCGGGCTGGGTGAGTTACCAGGGATGGGTTCAGTTTGCGTTGTCACCTTGGTGCTTCGAAGAAATGTCATCTCCTGTCGAGCGCTTCGAACTGGTACCAAACGACATGGGTGAATTTACCAATGGTCTGCTACGTGCCAGTAGTGGACGGTGACCCAAGTAAGTTCGCTACGAAGAATCGTCATCCTCGCGCACGACTGCATGGATGCAGGAGGTAGAGCGACTCAGGAGACAAAGCCGAGGCGAGGACCTCCCACATTTATTGACTCACACGAATTAACACTGTTTTGGTTAGTCATAAACCCGATGGAGGTTGCGGCCTTCGCCGCAATGACGGTAGCTTCTATCAACGCTTCTAAGGTCCTCTACTCGCTTTCTACGGCCCTTTATCTTGCGTATATAGAACCCTTCTTCCCACCATTGATTGCCGTTAAGTGGGGCGCTTCTGAGTTAAAAAGACAAACACTATTGTTGATGTAGCTGCACGAATTTATATCTAGCCACAATGTGGCTTGTACATTTCAATTGCTCACAAACATGCCCTAAGGAATTTTCCGTATATGGGTATCAGAATGAAACTGGTTACAATGGGTTGGCTACTTTGTTTGGTGCGCTATATAGCTCTGGTTCGCGTTCGGTCACGTATATTTAGTTCACAGAAAATTGCATGACGTTGACGCCTAAATCGACCGTTACTATTTAGAAATCATCGGTGATCCCACAGTGAATAAACGTGAAACGTACTCAAGACTACTCTCAGAGAAAATGGGAAGCTTTTGAGCACTCTTGAGGGCTGCTCGATTATAGCTCGCCAGAAATTGCGATGGGTCACCAATATCAACGATCAGTGCATCTCGTCCAAGCGTCTTTTCAATGGCATCGGCCATAAAAAAGCCCAGGGGGTGACCTGCCATCACTGCTACCTTTCGAATGCGTTCATCGATGGCATCGCATTCAAGCTGACAGACTTTGATCTCCTGTATCAAGTCGTTCAACTGCGCAATACGTGTTGGCCCCTTTACTACTTCATTTCGAAAGAATTTGGCGAACTTTGAGTGGGCAAGATATCCTTCTCCGAAAAATGTATGCGGTTTATCTATCTGGTCCGCAATACCTTCAGATTGGAGTTGACGCAAAACCCATACAAGTGATTTGTTTTTAGCGGACTCGCCATCCGGCGTGGTCGCAACGGCGACACTGTGGCGCAGAATGTGATGGGTTTCATGCGCGAGCCAATACACTAGATTATTCCCCGCTTCGAGGGCAAACAAGGGATCCATCACGATTGAACTTCTGTAACCCCGGGCATCCTTCTGAAAGGCGGCAAAAGCAACTGAGAAATGGGGCGCACCCTCACTCGCTTGAAGTGAAAAATAGTCACACGCCAGTTCAATAGCCTGTTGCGAAAGCTTACCCTGCTCCTGATTGAGTTGCAGCAGGAGATCCGTTACTTCCCGACGTTTTGAGTCTAACGCCAAAAAATGATCCACAAGATGCAGCGCTGATTTGCCCTCATCCCTCCATAGTTTCTGTTGGATCTGCTTTGAAGGTAAAAATGCGGTGCGGATAGCTTCTAGTAAAACGTCCTCTGGGATCTCCTCTTTGATCAAACTTTCGTATCCAGGGCCGGATACAAGTGAGTTCCATTTCTCCACCGCAGGATCTGCCCCGGATTTTAACTCATCTATGATCTTCCAAAGCCGCCCTATATCTTCGAACTTAAAAGAAAGCCTAATAGAGCGTTGTTCTTTTGCATTTGGGTTACAGCTTGAAGGGGAGGGCCCTGTGGATGCTGCTGCAGCGGGAAAAAACATCAAAATGAGAAATACGCATAGGCAATGTTTGTCCATCAAGGGGCTCATATTTACTTATTGGTGGCTACACCACAGCCTGTCTGCACAGGACTGTGGTGTCATACAGGAAGTTACATCTTAAAGCCACGGTTGCCGTAGCGTTTGGCGAACTTGTCGATCGACAAACCGTTGCACGCAACTTGTCCTACTTTGCCGCCAAACAGACGTTGCTTGGCTTCTTTGTAGGCCTCGTTTGAGGTCGCGGCGGCAATGCACAGCTCGCTTTCGCGGTTGTCGCCGGTATTCTCAAAGGTGTAGACCACCACCGCCTGACCGGAGGTGTCATCACGGTACTTTTTGGCGAATTCATTCAACGTCATGCCGTTACAACTGAAGCTTTCCAGTTCGGCTTTACTGAAACCATACTCCTTGGCTTTGGCGTCCATTGCATCGTCGGACGTGGCCGCTGCGATACACATCGCCGTCAGGTTGGAGTTGTCCCCGCTGACCAGGTTAACTGCGTGCACAGACGTGGCGCCCAGAGAGAGGGTTGCAAGTAGAGCAAAGGTCTTTTTGTTCATGTATTTGTTTCCTAGTGTGAATGCTTGTTAAAGCAACAACATCGGAATCAAGTTATTCCGAATAGTACAAAAATTAGGCCACGATCGGTGGGAAAGCAAAATTACACATACAAAAAGTGCGTCTATGTTTGTCATAAAAATCAGGGGATTACTGTGATGCCCCGTGAGCATTGGGGGCTGAACCCGATTGGTCTTTACCGAGGTGTTCAAGGATCGGTCCGAGCAGGCGTTGATGCACCACGGTGCGATCGACATCTGGGCGGTCCTGACACAGAGAAACGCCTAACGCCTGGTGCGCATGCTGACACTCACCGAGGTAGACAAAGTGCCCTTCACCGTTGTTCAGTGCCAAAAGGCGGTCGTCGGGAATATGTTTTGCATAGCGCGCAGCGTGGTAGTCAAAGGCGAGAAAGTCGTTGTCTACGGAACCGATGATCAGCGCTGCGGGCTTCACGTGTGTGAGGCTGTCGATCGTCATGGCGTGGCCCAGAGCTGGGTCGAGTGCAACGATACGGGCAACGCGGGGCTCGGTCTGGGCCGGCATCGGGCCCCGATCCTCCGGTTCCGGCATGTGCGCAATGTACGCACAGCTTTTGTCGCTGCGGGAATCGGGCTGTTGGCAGTAGCGGTACGCCTGGGCGATATCCGGTCGGGCACCGGCCAATAGAAACGCCGTTGCCCCGCCGGCGGAGTGTCCGATGAAACTGACCTGTGTTGTATCGGGTTGCCGGTTAAATACCGGCTGGCCATCGACATCCCTGTTGCGCGTTAATGCATCCAGCACGAAGTGAGCGTCACCGGGACGCAAGGTGAGGTCGGTGATCACTGCCCGGTCAATGCTGTTCTGACCATACACCCACGACTCGCCATAATGGTTCAGGCCAATCACAGCATAGCCTTTCTGGGCCAGGGCCTTTGCCAGCCAGTTCAGATCCCGGGCGGCACCCATGCTGCCGTGGGACAACAGCACCAGCGAACTGTTCGCACTGTCATCCAGGCAGACCTGAACCCCGTTACAGCTTGTCCCGCGCGGATACCAGATGTCCACCTTCAGGGGCCGTTGACGGACAGTGTCGTAAAAATCCGCAGTGGTGTGTGCGATATCCGCTGTCGATTTGGCCGTTACTGGGTGCAGATAAGACAGCAGTATCATGAGCATCAGGAATAACAGGGTTTTCATAAGCGTTCCTTGACTGAAAGAGGCTAAAGCCTAACGTGCACAGTCACAGCTTACATGTGCCGAAAGTCATGACGGTAAGCACCATCAAACCGTCATCGATACGGTGATAGACAATACTATCCTGGGCCCATCGAGGTGTAGTAACCTTGGCGCTATCAATTGGCAAACCGGAAGCCCCTACCATGAACATCGAGATTGTGGTTGCTGATTACAGCAATCCCCAGCACAAACAGGATATCCCGTATCTACTCAATCAATATGCCATCGACCCGATGGGCGGGGGCACCCCTCTGCCTCAGGCGGTTTATGACCATTTGGCAGACAGCCTGGCCGAGCGCCCGTATGCCTTCAGTGTGCTTGCGTATGTGGATGGCAAGCCAGCTGGCCTGGCAAACTGCTTTGAGGGGTTCTCCACCTTTGCCTGTAAGCCGCTGGTGAACATACACGACATGTGTGTGGTCGAGGCTTACCGTGGTCTTGGGTTGAGCCAGCGATTGCTGGACAAAGTACAGCAGATTGCAACGGATAAAGGCTGTTGCAAGATCACGCTGGAAGTCTTGAGTAACAACACGGTGGCCCAATCAGCCTACCGCAGGTTTGGTTTCGCAGGGTATGAACTTGATCCCAGCGCAGGGCATGCTCAGTTCTGGCAAAAAAAGCTCTAGACAATCCTGGCTGCGGCGGGAAGATCCCATCGCTACAACATTGATACCCGATTCTTACCGCCGTGTTTGGCCTGATAAAGAAACTGGTCGGCGCGGCGCAACGTATCTTCATGGGAGGCGTCAGTGTCCAGAAATGACGTGACACCGATGCTGACCGTAGCGTTGCTATCTTCACAGGTAAATTCGGTCGCACGCTGTTCAAATGCACTGTGTATACGGGTTGCGAATTGCTGCGCCTGCTCCTGATCCGTGTTGGGCAGAATGATGACAAACTCATCACCACCAAACCGACAGGCAATGTCGGTCTGGCGCAATTCGGCGCGACAGATATCTGCCATGGCGACAATCACCTTATCACCGACTTGATGCCCGTGGGCATCGTTAATGGTTTTCAGGTTATCCAGATCCAGCATGATCAGCGATGCGGGGGTGTTGTAGCGTAAATAGTTGGCAAATTGGCGCGGTAATTCATGATCCAGTTTGCGGCGATTGCCCAGCCCGGTTAGCTGATCGGTATCGCTAAGGTAGCGCAGGCTTTTCTCCAGGTGATGACGGGCAGAGATATTACTTGCGACCCACAACACGACCGGCTCGTCCTCGGGGCTGAAATCCAGCGGCTGAATGCGGCCTTCAAACCAGATGGGCGCTTCAGGCCCTGTGTCAGGCAAACCTTGCACATCTTTGTCGCTCAGCTCGTATTCGACGATGGTCATTGAAGACGACTGTAAGGCATTGTTGATGTTGTCGAGAAACCAGCGCGCCTTGTCGGGTTTGAGCACATCGGAGAGGTTTTTGCCGACCAGCGAGGAGCCGTCGTGGTAGTAGCGGTTGTCCCGGCCGCCGAACACAGCTACGTACTTTCCACTGCGCGAGAGAATGAAGGCTGGATCTGGCAGGGCAGCCAAAATGCCCCTCAGTTGTTCAATATTCATTGCTGGTAACGGTTAGCGACTTCGAAATGCTTATACTCATTATAGTGCGTGGTAATTATGGGTAGTGCAATAGTTGAAATGGATGCCAACGTCTGATCAACACCCGCCGAATGTAAGCGCTACCATTACTGGTCGGCATTCAGTCAACCCATCGGACCAGTTTTCACCCGCAGTGAATCTCACAACATTGTCGTCAATTTCACCAAAAAAACGTTGCAAAATGATGGTAACCAACTGATTTATAGCTGTTTTAGGCTGGCACGACATGTGCAATCCCGGATCCTGAAAAATTTTAATAACAACAAGAGATGGATCATGAAAGCACTGTTTATTAACTCACAACAACAACTGCGCAATGGCTGGTGGATTGTCGTTTTTATCGCGTTGCTGGCGGCCAGTCGCCTGATTTATGCCCCAACCCGGGACCTGATGGTTTCGTCGGGACTCGGCGAATTGTGGATAGAACCTTTGGGGTTTGTGTTTATTCTCGCGATTACCTGGGGATGTTGTCGGCTGCGCAATGAACGATTGACCAATGTGGGACTGAGCCTGAGTGGTCGGAGTGTGCGGCTGTTACACATCGGGTTGCTGTTTGGTTGTGCACAAATTGCGGTGTTGGTTGGGACTATCTGGTTGGCCGGTGGTGTGCAATTTAGCCTTAACCCACACAGTTCGGTACAGGCACTGACATCGGGGTTTTATGTGTTTCTGTGTGCAGCGTTGATGGAGGAGTTGTTGTTCCGGGGCTTCGTGTTTCAACGCCTGATAGATGGGCTGGGAAACTGGCCGGCACTGATTGGCATGGGTGTGCTGTTTTCAATGGCGCACTGGACCAATCCTGATTTTCAGGGCGATACCCTGGTGTGGGCTTCTTTGGACATGGGGTTGGGCGCTATCTTGTGGGGGCTGGCCTATATCCGCACCGGTAGTCTGGCACTGCCCATCGGTATGCACCTGGGCTGGAACTGGTTGCTGGGTAGCGTATTCGGCATGGGCGTCAGCGGCTACCAGCATACCGGTGTGTTGCTACCAACATTGATGGACAGTCCAAGTTGGTTGACGGGCGGAAACTTTGGTCCTGAGGCCAGTGTCGCTGCTGTTGCAGTAGATGCGATAGCCGTTGGCTTGCTATGGCGTTGGAAAGGCAGCCATGTCGCGACTCACCCACAGAGTGTCGTACCGGCAGCGGTGTGAACCTGTTACCCATCCCCTTCAGCGGGGATGGGGACTTTTCGCTTTCGTACGGTGTGACTTATGCTGTTTCAATAACCGAGCGGTTGCGCAGGATCATCCGTTCCACAATCGCCATATTGATCCCGAGTCCGATAAGCCAGCCGATCTGTTGCTGCCAGTGCATCACCAGCGTAAACATATCCTTGAATTGCCCCAGTACCACAAAAAGCCCAAGGTCGATAAACACCGGCGTGACCGCAGCAAGTGTTATCCCTACCGCGCGGATCATCCAGCGTCGGTGGCCATCGATGTCGCCGTTAAGCACCCGCGTCACGGCCATCGTAAACGCCACACACATACCTGCACACAAGGACACCACGGCGATAAAACGGACTCCATAGCTGTCAGGGTGAAGCGTAAGATGCAGCCACACCCCTGACAGGGCCATCACGATTCCGGCGATGACCGCCAGCCGTCCACCAAGCTTGTGCCATGAGGCGTTGCTGACTCGCAGTCGCGGTGAAAACTGCCATGGCATGGTCAGAAAAAACACTGCACCGGCACTGCCATGCACGATAATCGCTGCAGGTGTCTCGAAGTAAACTGCATTGATCATGTCAGACAAGCCAGCTACAGCGTCAGGACCGAGGACAACCAAACTGACAATAATGATCGCGGGTATGCCTGGTATGCCGGTCATCAGCAGTAGCGATAATACCGCTGGCCATCCAAAGGGGCGGGAGCGTTTTTTGTCTGTTTTGCAAGTCGCTGTGTTTGTGTGCATGGTGGATAACAACAAGTTCGTGGTTAGGATGTTGTGAATTCTGTACCATGACGGTATTCAGGTCGTCCGTGCCTGTTGTCCCGTACTTTTTTAGCGGACAATCCTGCAGGGTCGGACGTTTAATATCTAGCGTAAACCTGCCAGGTAAGCAGGTTGTGACATGATGGTGAGTCATTGAATGGACAGTTCTGCGGTTGTTGTACTCAATGCTGTTAGCCTGGCGGTGATCGGATTCAGCAGCCATGTGTTGGTGCTACGCTCGCTGAACCGTCAGGTGTATCTGCCATTAGCTTTCTGCCTGCTGGCCATTGGTGTAGTGATTTGTCAGCCTGTGGTGAGTAGTCTGTTCCCCCAGGCGCGAAAATTTCAGCTGGTTTTCTCTCTACCGGCGCTTTTGCTGATTGCACCCACCTTATGGCTTTACGTGCAGGGCTTAACCAGTGAGTCTCGCTGGCGGTGGTCGCGCAGCGCCGTGATGCCTCTGATACCAGCCATACTGGGGAGCGTTATTGCCCTCATCGCGATGCTGCTGCCCGATAACATTCAGCACGGCTTACTGGTCGAAGGCAGTGATGGTGTGCTGAGCGAACTACCTGCCCTGTGGCGAAATACCCTGTATGCGATATTGATAACAACCTTTATTCTGGTGCTGAGTTGGGTGGTGCAGTCAGGCTACTATCTGGTCCGAATCTTCATCCGGCTCAATCGCTATCGCGCCAGGCTCAAAGATGTGTTCGCCAGTACCGGGTCACGGGAGTTGCACTGGTTGAGCGGGTTAATCGTGGTGATCGGTGTTGTCTGGGCATTGGTCGCCCTCAATGTGGTGATGGACAATCTGTTGTTCCCCACAACCCTCAATGGCGTGGCGATACAGACAATCGTGTTGGTAATGGTATGGAGTATCGGGCTGTGGGGATTGCGCCAGAAACCCGGATTTGAAGCACTCTATGCGGACTCGCAGGCCCATGAAACAATAGAGGCGGCCGAGAAGAGCGCGCCAGAAAAATACCAGCGTTCTGCACTGGATACCGACAGCGCCCAGCGGATTGCAAACAAAATGCAGCAGGCCGTTGAGCAGGACAAGTTGTTTCTGGACCCGGCATTGTCGCTGCAAAAGCTGGCCCGGCACATTCATGTTTCGCCCAATTACATTTCCCAGACCCTGAATGAAACCTTGGGCATGAATTTTTTTGACTACATTAACCAGCACCGGGTTGAGGCAGCCAAGGAACGTTTGTGCAGCAGTGGCGACACCATTTTGGATATTGCCCTGGCGGTGGGTTTTAACGCCAAGTCGTCTTTTTACGCCGCGTTTAAAAAACACACCCAGTTAACCCCCAGCGCTTATCGCAAACAGCATCGCTCCCAGTGAGCTGCCCGTGGTGGCTAAGCGGGCTCCGGCCAGGTCATGTGGATCAACGGAAATGGGTTGCCCTGGCCATCTAACGGTGAGCGTCCTGTTTGCACAAATCCCTGGCACAGATAAAACCCCAGTGCCTTCGGGTTTTGTTCATTGACGTCGACGGTGCTGGCTGCGAGATGCTCACGTGCGTAGGTCAATAACGTCTTGCCCAGCCCTTGGCCAAAATGTTCGGGGGCCACAAACAGCATTTCAATATTGCCTTGGGCAACGCCGACAAAGCCGACGATGGCGCCTGCCTTATCTTTGACACAACGCAAGGTTACCGCGTCAAAATAGTCTGACAACAACAGTGGCTTCAGGGCCTGAAGGTTGGCCTCAGGCAAGAAATCATGGGTCGCTCTGACCGCGTCTTCCCAGACTTGCAGCAAGGCGGGATAATCGCCAGGTGTAACCGGAAACGTTTGCATAGGCTAGGTGTTTTCCGTGGGTAGTTGGTTGAATTGGGGGATGCTGGCCAAATCCTCGTCCCATTGTGCTTTGCTGGCATTGAACAAATGGGCATCCGGGCGTTGCTCAAGGGGACTGTCAAGACTGCCGGCCGGACAAACCACGAGCTGCCCCTCCATTTGTAGTGACGGCAGTACCGCGCCACAGCGGTTGCAAAACTGCCGGAAATGACGGGTACCAGGCACGGTAAAACCGCGTACGTTTTCCGCACCGGTTAACCACGTCAATGTCGCCTTTGGTGCGAACAGGTTGGCAGCATGGGCCGAGCCACTGCCTTTCTGGCAGTGCTGACAGTGACACAGGTAAAAGTGCTGAAAGTGGCCGGTGATGGCAAAGGTGACGTCGCCGCACAGACAGGAACCGTGATAGGTCATGGTGTTTGTTCTGCCTTCATCAGGTAATCCGCTACCGCTTGATAGGCCGGCAACGAGGTCGGGTCGATACTGGCATTTTTGGCGCTGGGGTAGGAGGCCAGACGCACAATCACCATCTCTGCGGTGGGGTCGATATAAATGGTTTGGCCGTGTACACCGCGGGCTGCAAAAGCGCCGTTTGGATTATGCAGGACCCACCACATGCTCCGATAGCTTCCCCCTTCAAGGGTTTTGTAGCCAGCCTGGGCAAAATGCTGTTTGTTCGCGCCTGCACGAATGCGCTCGACCACGGTATCCGGGAACAGCCGTGTACCGTTGATACTGCCTTCCTGTAGCATCAATAACCCTATCCGGCCCAGGTCCCGTAAGCCGGCGCTGAGTCCGCCGCCAGCGAAAGGGGTTCCAATGCCATCCACAGTCATGTAGGCGTCCTGCTCGGCCCCCATACGCTGCCAAATCCGTTCAGACAATAAGGTTGCTACATCCTTTTCCGTCACCTTTGACAGGATCCAGCCGAGGGTATCGGTATTGACCGTTTTATAGCCAAACTGCTGTCCATGTTGGTCGGCTTTGTGCACAGTTTGCAAGTATTCAAAGTAGCCGTTAGGTCCGGTGTATCCGGCGGGCTTTGGCAGCGGGTTCGCGGCAGCTGAGTAAGTCCAGATATCGGCGTTTGGGTCGGCATAGTTTTCGCTGTAGGCCAGCGACGTGGTCATGTCCATCACCTGCCTTACCGTCGCATCTGCAAAGGCACTGCCTTGCAGTTCAGGTACAAGGGAAGAGACCCGGGCATTGTCATTCAACCGGCCCTCAGCGACCAGAATTTCCGCTAACAAACCCGTCAGGGATTTGGTCATCGACATCGCGGCATGCTGGCCGGTTTCGTCAAGGCAGCCACGGTACTTTTCATACACAATTCTGCCTTGATGCAGGATCAGTACACCATCGGTATAGTTAGCTGCCAACGCATCCTGCCAGGTCATTGTGGATGTGCTGTTGAGTGGGGTGAACGTCAGTGCATCGATGCTTTCATCCAACGCGTACGGCAAAGGGGTTGGCGCACCCAGCCCTCGGCTGACCTGAGCCGTCGGCACCAGTTCACGAATGTGACAGACGCTCCAGCGTAGCTTTGGAAAGCTGAAAAAGTTACTGTCAGGCTGAGTGATGCGCTTGTCCGGCGGGGGCGGGAACCCTTGCATCCACCCCATCTGAACCGGATCGGATAGGGCATCACTCAAGGGCGTTGTAGCGGCCTGTGCCATGCCAGCTACCAAGGAGGCGGCGCAGCAAATCCAGCCAAGTCTTCCGATTGTGTTAAATACATGCGTCATTCTGTTTTCCCTCACCGTGGTGATTGTCTGTCACTGTCGATTGACGCCCGCTGTGCTGCATGCAGGCGATATAAAGATTCGAGCCTTAGTGCGTCTGATAGCGTTGGTATTCTGCCTGAAAATCCTGATAGGCCTGTTTGTTCAGCTCCAGCAACCGGATCAGAAATTGATTCATGTCCAGCTCATTGTTGAGGCAGGCAAGACGGTTTTGATGCCCGGCCGGACACACCGTAAACATGTGCTTGCGCATCAGGGTAAAGTGCTCGCGCACCGCATCCTCAAGGGTCTGCAGGCTGTAAACGGCCCTGATCAGATCCGGGTAATCTTTCTCCAGCAGGCTAAGGTCTGCACGGCTGACGATGAGATCCCAGAACACGCTTCGATCGAAGGACAAATAGCGCCCCAGTGGTCGTTCAGGTGTATCGGGATCCGCCTCTATATCGGCGATATACTGGGATAAATCGGCATTCTGCTGTTCTATCTGGGCAATGGTTTGGTTCAGCTCGGTCAGTTCCTGTTCGACATCGGTATACATGTCGTTGAGCAACCAGTGGTTATTCTCCAACACCGTGCGTTCGTTGGCCCATTGATTGATGGCCAATGCCAATAGGATGGCGATGACGATGGACAACAATTCGAGTAGAAAAGTCGGTCCGTATTTTTGCACCAGGCGTTTCACACCCACTCCTTGTGTGTTCAGGTACGCCTAAACTACGATTGCCCGCGCGACGCTGTCAAGAACAACGTCGGCAGATTATCCGGCGCGAGGTGCATTCAGTTCAGTGGCGCGCTCTTGTCGTTCAACTGGCTGATTTCTTCATTCAACTGGTATTTTTTATCGGTCACGATGGCTTCCAGCACTTCGAGCCGTGATTTCAACGCGGCAAATTCATTGTCAATGTTCTGCTTTTCTGACTTGCCCAGTTCCATTT
Organism: Fluctibacter halophilus; assembly: GCF_020687825.1. Lineage (GTDB taxonomy): Bacteria > Pseudomonadota > Gammaproteobacteria > Enterobacterales > Alteromonadaceae > Fluctibacter > Fluctibacter halophilus. The sequence goes on along the minus strand of NZ_JAJEWP010000006.1, from coordinate 47,100 downwards.
TCATTTTGGCCATGTCCTTTTTATGCGACGTCCACATGCCGATGATGACAATGGGGGCGACAAAAAAGAACAAGATAACTAACACAAATTCCATACCATCCATTTTTTTGTCCTCGTAATTGACGGGTTGTGATCGTAAACCTGTTACCACAAGCAAATCTTGCACCAAGAAAAATAAGCTAATTATTTCAATTGGATAGCTAAATTTTAGGTGTTCTAAAACAGTAGGCTCGTGTGTTGTTGACTAACTATCGGTCATTTTCACCAGTATTGCATGGCCCGCACAGTGCCCCGTGCATGGCGTGGATAGCTAGCGGCAACGGCCATCGGTTTGAAAAGTACGGCTACCGGTGTAAGCCGCAATGATGCGATTCAGTTGACCGGAAGTTCTGAATTCACGGATGGCAGCATCCACCACGGGTTTTGTTTCTGCCATTGACGCCGACATGATCAGGTGCAAGGTTACCGTACTGGTTGGCCACGGAGACTCAAAGACCCGCAGATGGCAGTGCTTGGGCGGTGAAAAGACGTCCATGGCGTTGTAATTGTTCAGTACGGCGTAGTCACAGCGCTGACCAACCAGCATGTCTGCCATGATTGACTGGCTGCTGCTATCCACCCGTTCAATGTCAGCTTGGGCGAAGCTGTCAGTTAAACCGGTGTAGACAAACTCCTGACGAGCACAAATCCGCGAACCTGCCAGGCTACGCAATGAAAAGCCGGATGGAAAAGGTCTGAGGCTGTACAAAAACGTTTTGTGGCTTGCCAGAGGTTCACTGATCAACAGACCCGTGGTGTTCTTCAGCCATTTTGGGTTGGCGAGGTAGAAGCTGACTTCATCGCTGTGCAGTAGCTGTTCGCTGCGCAATTGATTGGAGTCGAGGTATTCGATTTCAATCCCCTTCGGATTAAAAACCGCCGCCAGAAAGTCGGGGATGACGCCCTGATATTGGCCGTTTTCAGGGGCAAAAAACAGATAAGGATAAGAACCCGGGGCATTGACAGCAACGCGTAGCGGCTGGCTTGCGTGCACAGCCCATGAATAAAAGCACATTATTAACCCGGTCAGTAACGGGCCTCGCCATCGCTGGTTCATCGCGCTAATCGTCCTTCTCACTGCGTCCCTCGGTCGGCACGACGAAACTGCCTTGCCGTATCCCAGTATCCTGCAATTGGAACCTTGTGGCAATGCCGGGGGGAACGATACGGATGTATGGATAACCACGACCAATGGCCTGTCCCATGCTGTCAAAGTTCGATACACTGGGTGGCTATGAAACAAAACCCCTTACCCGACGGTCCAATAGGACAGTGTTATTTTGATGGAAGGAATATGAAGCGAGTTGTCTCAATGTTTGCAGCGACACTGGTTGCGGTTTCCGCCGGCGCAATGGCGGCGGTCGAATCCACCGGTTCTGTGAAGACCAAAATCGAAAATATGTTAGGCCTGGATGTCACCGCTGTGGCCGATTCTCCGGTGCCCGGATTACTGCAACTGACCACCAATCGTGGTTTGTTTTATACCACTGCCGATGGCAAGTATTTCATGCAGGGAAGAATTTTTAATCTCGATGCCGGCATGCGCAACGAAACCGAATCCGCAATCAGTAAAATGCGTGTTGAAGGGCTCAAAGCGTTCGTTGACGACGGCATTGTTTTCAAGGCTGAAAACGAAAAATACGTGGTGGATGTGTTTACTGACATCACCTGTGGTTATTGCCGTCAATTGCATGAAGAAATTGGTAAATACAACGACCAGGGTATCACCGTGCGTTATCTCGCTTTTCCCCGTGCCGGTGTGAACAGCGAAACCTACCACAATATGGTGTCTGTGTGGTGTGCCAAGGATCCGCAACAAGCGATGACCGATGCCAAGCGTGGCAGCAAAGTTGAGCAACATGAATGTAAGAACAATATTGCCGAGCAATATGAGTTTGCCCAAAGTGTTGGCGTTAATGGTACACCGTACATCATTTTGCCCAACGGCCATCTGATCGGTGGGTACCAACCGGCCGCTATTCTGGCCAAAACCCTGGAAAACATCTGATTAACCTGACGCGGCATTGTTGCCGCGTCTTTGCCTTTGACTGCCAATGCCTTTAGAAATCGTTCGCCGACCTGCTCAGGATGCCGGTCACCTGACCTCTGTTGAGCATCCGCTACTGCGCCAGATCCTTGCTAATCGAGGCGTGCAAGATAACCAACAGCTGGATCTTTCCGCCCAACAACTGGTCCATTTTGATCGCTTACGGGGGATCGATGTTGCGGTTGAGTTGTTAGCGGATGCCATTGCCCGTCAGCAACACATCATTGTGATCGGTGATTTCGACGCGGATGGCGCAACCAGTGTTGCCCTGGTGATGTTGGCACTGACCCAGATGGGCAGTAAAAAGCACAGTTACCTGGTACCGAACCGGTTCGACTTCGGCTATGGATTGAGCCCCGAAATTGTCGATGTTGCAGCTCAGCAGGGTGCCAACCTTATCATGACCGTCGACAATGGCATTGCCTGCCACGCTGGGGTAGAGCGCGCCCGACAACAGGGCATTGACGTGATCGTCACCGACCACCATTTGCCCGGTGACAGCGTGCCGGATGCGGCGGCGATTGTGAATCCTAATCAACCCGGCTGTGAATTCCCTTCCAAGGCTTTGGCCGGTGTTGGCGTCGCCTTTTATGTGATGCTGGCATTGCGTCATGCCTTAAAAGGCCGTGATTGGTTTAGCCAAAACAGTATCGCGGTGCCAAACCTTGCTGACCTGCTGGACATTGTTGCGTTGGGCACAGTGGCGGATGTCGTGCCGTTGGATCACAACAACCGTGTGTTGGTTTATCAGGGCTTACAACGGATCAGAAGCGGTCGTTGTCGGCCGGGTATTCGGGCCATGTTGGAGGTTGCCAGAAAGTCGTTGGCGCGAATCCAGTCCAGCGATCTGGGCTTCGTGCTGGGTCCCCGTTTAAACGCCGCCGGGCGTTTGGATGATATGTCATTGGGCATCGAGTGCCTGCTCAGTCCTAATGAAGGCGTTGCCCGGGAAATGGCCGTACAACTCGACAGTCTGAACCGCGAGCGACGGGAGATTGAATCCAGCATGCAGGCGCAGGCAATTGAGCAGCTTGAGCAACTGGTATTGGATGAAAGCGATCTACCCTATGGCATGGTGCTGTATCAGCCGGATTTCCACCAGGGGGTCATCGGTATTCTGGCCGGCAGGATCAAAGATCGTTATCACCGTCCGACCATCGCTTTTGCCCATCAGGACGACATGACCCTGAAAGGCTCAGCCCGCTCGGTGGAAGGTCTGCACATCCGCGATGTTTTGGATGAAATTGACCGGCGCCAGCCCGGCCTGATGGACAAATTTGGCGGTCATGCCATGGCCGCGGGATTAAGCTTGCCTGTTGCCCACCTAGAGGCTTTTCAGACCTTGTTCAACCGCACGGTCGAACAGTGGATGGCGGGCAAACCGTTGCACGGTCAGGTGCTGAGTGACGGCGAGTTACCGGCACTGGATATGACCCTCGATTTTGCCCAGCAATTGCAGGCACTTGGCCCTTGGGGACAGCAATTCCCGGAGCCTCGTTTTGACGGCACCTTTACCCTGCTGGAGCAACGGATTGTGGGCCAGAAACACCTCAAAATGTTGCTCAAGCAACCCGATGGGAAGTTGCTCGATGCCATCGCCTTCAATGTCGATCTGAGTCGCTGGCCTGACCCAACCCGTCAACAGGCACGCATGGCCTACAAGCTGGACATCAACGAATTTCGCGGCCGGATCAGCGTCCAATTGTTGGTCGAAGCCTTGGAACCGGCCTGATCCTGACGGGCCGGTTTAGCCTTTGCATTCGTATTCATTGCGCTATGTTGGCGTACTATTTTTACCCTTCGTTATTTTGTAACTAACTGAAAAATATAGTTTAAATATTTTCTTAAACGAATAAGGCGTGAGGCGGTGTAAAAGTCTCTGACACGCCTTTTCACTTGTTCCCGGCCCCGTGCGGTAAATAAAATGTAAATTTTATGTTGGTTAAAAGTTGGCCGGATGTGCGCTGTTCCGTTCCGCTTTTTCGCCATGTACAGGCCACATCTTCGGATGAGCGAGGGACACATGAACAGGGTAATTCAAGGTTGGATTTTCAGCATGGTCATGCTGGGAGTCAGTTCACTTTCACTGGCAGCACAACCGCAATCTTCTGCGGGCGATGTCATTCAGGACCAGGTGTTTTATTTTGTCATTCCTGATCGGTTTGCCAACGGAGATAACACCAATGACACCGGTGGCATCAATGGTGGTAAATACCAGCATGGCTTTGATGCCACTGACAGCCGCTTTTATCACGGCGGAGACCTGGCCGGTCTGACCGCGAAACTACCGTACCTGAAAACCCTCGGCGTGACGGCCGTCTGGATCAGTCCGCCGTTTGTGAACAAGCCCGTGCAAGGGCAAAGTGCCGGCTATCATGGTTATTGGGCCACTGACTACACGCAGGTAGACCCCCATTGGGGCAGCAACGACGATTTGCACACGTTTGTCTCCCGCGCCCACGCTTATAAGATGAAGGTGTTTTTGGATGTGGTGATTAACCATACCGCAGACGTGATCAAGTTCAGTGAATGTCACGATGCCAGCGGCGCGTTGCTTGAGGGGTTGTCCTCCTGTCCGTACAAAACCGTTGCCGAAGCACAAACGACACCTTACACGCCGTTTATCCCCGCCGGAGAAGAGGCTGTTAAGTCGCCGGCCTGGCTGAACGATCCGGCGTACTACCATAATCAGGGCGACAGTACCTTTGATGGCGAGTCATCCCTGAACGGTGACTTCTTCGGGCTGGACGATCTGGATACCGCAAATCCGACGGTCATCGCCGGCATGATTGATATTTTCAAAGGCTGGATCACCGACTTTGGGATCGACGGGTTCCGCGTCGACACCATAAAACACGTTGACGTCGGCTTGTGGCAGCAATGGGTTCCGGCCATACAGGCCCACGCCGAAGCGCAGGGTATCAACGATTTTTTCATTTTTGGCGAAGTGTTCGATGGCGCTCCGGCGCGTTTGTCGACGTTTACCCGGGAAGCCACCTTCCCATCGGTGTTGGATTTTGGCTTGTACTATGCGTTCAAAGACGTAGTCAGTGACTACCAGGGCACTGACCGCCTGGCCTGGGTGTTTTCCCAGGACGATGGGTATCTGGATGCGGATACCCAGGCCAATCACCTGATGAATTTTGTCAGCAACCACGATGTGGGTCGCATTGGTCACTTCATCGATCAGATGCCGATCAGCGAGGTAGAGAAGCTGGCGCGCGCCAAACTGGCGCAAACCCTGATGTTCTTTAGTCGAGGTGTGCCGGTGATTTACTACGGTGATGAGCAGGGCTTCACGGGGGATGGTGGCGATGCCGAGGCCCGTGAAGACATGATGCCGTCCAGCGTTGCCAGCTACAACGACAACGACTTGCTGGGTACTGAGGCAACAACGGCAGATGATAACTTTGACCGCCGTCACCCACTGTACAATCATCTGCGCAACCTGGCGCGGATCAAAAAGCAAGTCAAGGCATTGCGTCGTGGTACGCAGATTGTGCGTTACAGCCAGTCAACACCGGGACTGTTCGTCACCTCCCGCATTCTTCCCGGCGAAGCGCGTGAGGCGGTGATTGCCATCAATACGTCGACCGACCCTCAGTCGCTGACCCTGCCTGCTTTATCCAGCCACTACAATCAGGTGTGGCCATCGATGGCACGCAACCAGCCCGCAATCAAGGGCGCAGAGATGGAGCTGGAAGTACCGGGTCTGAGTGCCAGGGTCTATCTGTCCAATCAGGTGCTGGCGTTGCCGCAAAATTTGCCAACGGTGAGTTTTGCCAATGTATCCGAAGGCGATTTGGTCAATGGTCTTGTTGACGTGCAAGCACAACTGAGCGGTGGTGATGATTCGCCGGTTCCCTTGTACCGGGTTCACTTTTCCATGCAGGTGGGTGATGGCCCTCTTCAGCCACTGGGTACCGATCTGACGGCGGACTATCGGGTGTTCGCCGATGTATCCATGCTGCCTGATGACAGTCAGATCACTTTCTATGCCACCGTGGATGGCTATGGCCAAGCCAGTAACAGCGCACAAGTAACCGTCACTAAAGGGCTGGTGAAAGGCATGACGGTGTACTTCAAAAAGCCGTCAGACTGGGGTGACGAGGTGAACATCTATTGGTTTGGCAGTGCGCCGCAGGCTGACGTCCAGTGGCCCGGCGTTGCCATGACCCCCGTCATCGATGACTGGTATCAATTTACCTTTGACGACGGTGTTGGCCAGGCCAATCTGATTTTCAATGACGGCAGCCAGCAAACCGCAGACCTGTTCCGTCAGGGGGATGGTTGCTATGTCGAGCAGGCATGGCAGGACAGCTGTGACATCCCTGAGCCGGGCATGACCGTGTATTTCCAGGCACCGGCAGATTGGGGCAGCGATGTTAATGTGTATTGGTTTAATACGCCGGGTCAGTCGGCGACCGACTGGCCGGGGCAACCCATGACCCTGATTGGTGAGCGCTGGTACCGTTTCCAGTTTGACAATGACGTCAACGCGGCCAATCTGATTTTCAATGACGGTAGTCAGCAAACCACCGATTTGTACCGCGAGGGTGATGGCTGCTATGTCGAACAGGCCTGGTTGAGCGATTGCACGCCACCGGTTGCGGGGATCAAGGTGTTGTTTAAACGCCCTGCCACCTGGGCTGAAACCCTGTACATCCATTACTGGAACAGTGAGCCGGTGGCAGGAACCAACTGGCCGGGTATCGAAATGACCGATGAGGGCAATGATTGGTACAGCTACCAGTTTCCCCTCAATGGCGACAGTGCCAATCTGTTGTTCCACGATGGACAGGGTAACCAGACCGGTGATCTTTACCGTACGCAGAACGGGTGCTATGTCGGTGGGAATTGGCAGGACAGCTGCGTCACCGATGTGTTGCCACAAGGCATGACAGTATACTTCCGTCGCCCGTTAGACTGGAACGTGCCGAATGTGCACTACTGGTACGATGGCGGGGCATCGACCTGGCCCGGCGAAGAGATGTCGGCGTTGGGTAATGATTGGTACGCCTTTCAGCTCCCGGACGGTGTGACGGCAACCAATCTGGTGATCAATGATAAAACCGACGGCAGCAACGGACATCAGACCGGTGATCTGTATCGCGAGGGTGACGGCTGTTACGACCTTGACAGCAACAGTTGGGCCGACAGTTGCCCAATCCCCGGCTATACGGTGTATTTCAAGAAGCCAGCGGCCTGGTCCAACGCCCACGCCTACTATTGGTCTACATCGCCTTATGATGTCGCCAGTGTGGGATGGCCGGGTGAGGCAATGACGGCTCTGGGCGATGACTGGTTTAGCTATCAATTGCCCGATGGCGTACAGGCATCCAACATTATTTTTAACAATGCAGGCCAGCCACAGACGGCAGATTTGTCACGCAGCGGCGATGGTTGCTACACCCTGGAGGGAGGCTGGACAGATACCTGCGAAGCACCGCAACCGGGCATGACCGTTTATTTCTACAAGCCGGATCATTGGGGCAGTGCACTCAATGTGTATTTCTTCAATGCCCCGGATGCGCCTTCATGGCCGGGCCTGCCAATGGTGTCTCTGGGTGAAGGCTGGTACAGCTATACCTTCGCCCAGGGCGTGACTGCCGCCAATCTGATTTTCAATGATGGGCAAGGCAATCAAACCGCCGATTTATACCGTGAAAACGGCGGGTGTTACGGAGAATTTGGTGACCGCTGGCGTCAGTCGTGTCTGGTGCCAAGCGACAGTGGGGTGGAGATTGTCAATCAGGCCGCCCATTGGCTGAGCGGCGAGACACTGGCCTGGCAGGTGGCAGACAGCCGCGCCAGTCAATATCGCCTGTACTATGCGATGAACGCGACATTGGATGTCGAAGCCGGTGCGATGGTGGGAGAAGATGGCTATGTGTCGCTGACCAACAGCGGCAGTCTGTCCGTTGCATTGCAGGAACGCTACCCACACCTGGCGGGTTGGGCGTCTTTCCAGTTAAGCGATACCACACAAAATGGCACGCTGGCTCAGGCACAACTGGTGGCGGCGGCTTTTGACAGCAGCGGCAATCTGCTCGAGGCAACCCGTGTGCAGCGTGCAGGTGCACTGGATACGTTGTTTGCCTATGACGGTAACCTTGGTGTGCAGTATGCCGAAGGGGTGCCGTCGGTTACGTTGTGGGCACCAACGGCGCAATCGGTGGAACTGGTGCGTTACGATAGCGACGGCAATGAACTGGCCCGCCACAGCGCCGATGCGGTTTCTCAGGGGGCTTACACCTTTAACGGTAGCGCGGATTGGGATCGCCAGTATTACCGCTTTGCCCTGACCGTTTATCACCCCGTTTCCAACAGCATTGAGTTTTATGAAGTCACCGACCCGTATTCGGTGACCTTGTCGGCTAACAGCAGCTTCAGCCAGTTTGTCGACATGACCAGCAGTGACAGTACTTTGGCACCCACCGATTGGTGGTCAATCAATAAGGCACTGCCGTCGGCACAGGACATCACCTTGTACGAAGGTCATGTGCGCGATTTCTCCCAGCACGACACCAGTGTACCGGTCGCGGATCGGGGCAAATACACCGCCTTTACCCATAATGGTGAAAACGGCGCTGCGTTGTCATTGGGGATGGCCCATCTCAAACGTCTGCAACAGGCCGGATTGAGTCACTTTCATCTATTGCCGGTGTTTGATATTTCGTCGGTGGATGAGAACCCTGATCATCGGGTCGATATTGCCGACCCGTTCAGTCGCCTGTGCAGCCTGTCGACAGATGACGTCGTACAGTCTCGCTGTGACACCTACGGGGAAACCCCCATCGTTGACGTGTTGCAGGCGTTGCGAGATACCGACGCCGGCACTGAGGATATCCAGGCCCTTGTCGGGGCAATGGTCAACCTCGACAGTTTTAACTGGGGATACGATCCGTTTCATTTCAATGCCCCGGAGGGCAGTTATGCCACGTCACCTGACGGCATCACGCGAATTCTGGAGTTCCGCCAGATGGTTAAGGCACTGGATGAAATTGGCCTGAAAGTGGTGATGGATGTGGTCTACAACCACACCTCAGCCTCGGGTTTATGGTCCAATTCCGTGCTGGACAAAACGGTGCCGGGCTATTATCACCGCCTCAATCCGATCAGCGGTGCGGTTGAAAACAGTACCTGTTGTGACAATACCGCCACCGAGCATCGCATGATGGAAAAACTGATGGTGGATACCCTGGTGCATTGGGCGCGCTACTACAAAATTGACGCGTTCCGGTTTGATTTGATGGGCCACATTCCCAAGTCGGCGATGTTGGCCGCCCAAGCGGCGCTCGCAGAATTGACCCTGGCCGAAGACGGCGTTGATGGCGCCAATGTCTATTTGTACGGTGAGGGTTGGGATTTCGGCGAAGTGGCTGGTAACCAGCGCTTTGAACAGGCCACCCAGTTCAATATGGCCGGCACCGACATTGGCACGTTCAATGATCGTCTGCGCAGTGCCGTTCGGGGCGGTAATTTCACAGACAGCGGGCGGGCCCAGGGCTGGACCAGCGGCAACGAACTGTTTTCCAACGGTTACGTCAGTGGCGGCGGGGTGAATGATCAGGCCGATCGTATCCGCATCGGCCTGGCCGGAAATTTGCAAACCTATCCGTTTATTGACCACAGTGGCAATGCTAACACCGGTGTCAGCTACGGCGGTGTGGGTTATACCCTGGATCCGCAGGAGTCGGTTAACTACGTGGATAAGCACGACAACGAAACCCTGTGGGACAATACCCAGGCCAAGCTGCCCGACAGCATGAGTATGGATGACCGGGTGCGGGTGCATATGCTCAGTACCGCGTTGATCAACTACGGCCAAGGGGTGCCGTTCTATCAGATGGGCACCGATCTGTTGCGCAGCAAGTCGCTGGACCGTAACTCCTACAACTCCGGTGACTGGTTTAACCGTGTCGATTTCAGTGCCCAGGACAATCAGTGGGCCGCCGGTTTGCCGCTGGCGCAGGACAATCAGGTACGCTGGCAAACCATGAGTGACATCATTGCCAACGGCAACATTGTGGTCACGCCTGCGCACCAGCAGCGTGCCCATGATCTGTTCATTGAGCAGCTCAAGGTGCGCTATTCAAGCCCACTGTTCAGATTGTCCGATGCCGACTACGTGCACACGCGTCTGGCCTTTCACAACACCGGCGCGGCTCAGACACCGGGACTGATCGCGATGACATTGAGTGACGGCCAGTGCAGTGGTGTCGATCTTGATCCTCAGGTTGACGGCCTGTTGGTGCTGTTCAATGCCGATGATCAGGCGCTGCAGATCACCGTGCCGGGTACGGCCGGAAGCTCACTGCATCCATTACTGGCGGTGTCGTCAGACAGTGCCCAGCAGGGCGTGTTGATTGATCACGAAACCTACACCGTACCGGCGCACACAGCGACCGTATTGGTCAAGCCTCAGGGCGCACTGCAGGGCGATTATCCCTGTAACCCTCAGGCGGGTACGAGTAATCAGCCCGGTATGGTGGTGAATGTGAAAAAGCCCGCTGACTGGAGTACCGTGAACCTGTACTACTGGAACACATCCCCGGTGGAAGCTTCGGTTGGCTGGCCTGGTGCCCCGATGGCCGCCCTTGGCGATGATTGGTATCAGTTGCAACTGCCCAACGGGGTTGACCAAAGCAACCTGATTTTTAACGACGGTCAGGGGCAACAGACCACCGATTTGTACCGTCAGGGGGATGGTTGTTACGACATCGGGTTAGCGAGCTGGAGTGATTCATGCAGTTTGCCTGGATTGCGCGTGTACTTTCAAAAACCGGCGGACTGGAGCAATGACATTCATATCCACTATTGGAATGCGGGTAGCGTTGCTGGCACCGCCTGGCCCGGTGAAGTGATGACGGCGTTGGCAGGGGGCTGGTTCTTTTTTCAGATGCCTGACGGTGTGCGCTCTGCCAACCTGATATTCAATGATGCAAACACTGGCAGCGGTGGGCAGACGGCGGATTTGTCCCGTCAGCGTGATGGTTGTTATGTGTTTGCCAGCCAAACCTGGTCTGATACCTGCGAGGTGGCGTCTCCCTGAGCCTTACGGGTTATACACGGGCGAGAGTGGCGGGCCATTGGCCCGCTTTTTTTATGGGTGAACGTCAGGCAGCGCGTCGATGCGCTGGCGGAAATCGGCAATGTGTTCGGGTGAGCGGATCATTTTTTCCAGCGCCGGGGTTAGGTTGCTAAGCAGTGCGAGGTGATCTGCATAGCGGGTTTTGTCGCGCACCAACAGGCGACGGATGTCGGCCAGTGCAGCGGTGCAGCAAGTTTCGATGGCGTTGTTATATTCGTCCGACAAGCGGCTGACCATGCCGGTGGGATCCATATGTTGGGCGCTGTATGGACGGTTTTTTACTTCTTCTATTTGGGCTCGCAACGCTTCTGTGCGGTCGACCAACTCACGTAATAAGTCTTCTGCATGGGTTGCCAGGTGTGGCAGGGTGCCATCAATGTCCTGTTGTATCTGCTGGTAGCCGTCGAGTTGCCACTCGGTGATCCCTTTGGCGCTGTAGACTTTGCGGACCTCGCGCAAGCGTTTCTGGATCAGCACGAGCTCTGCCAGGTGTTCCTGTGGGTTGCTGAAAGTGTCGTTTTTGATCCAGTGTCGGGTGCTGTCAACAATGTGGTTGGCATCGGCATCGGCCTGGTCACGAAAGCGTTGTGAGTCGGTTTTTGCCGGTGGGCCGCCGCAGGCCGACAACAGCATGGCCGTGATACTGGCGGTGAGGACTTTTTTCACGCTAAATCCCTGTTTCTATGTCCAATAGTTTCATCGGGCATGGTATCCTAAGCGCCCGCAATACACCAGTTAGCTGAAACCCAGAATCAAACGATGAGCGGCGTATGAGCGCGAAAAGCGTTAAAAAATTGCTCGACAAGCACCCGTCCCTTACCCACAGCGAAGGTCTCAAGGTGGTCTCGCATGTGCAACGTGATGACGATGACTGGGTTGTGCACACGCTGATGCTGGATGGCATTGACGTACCGTTTCGGTTTCGCCGTAAAGGCCAGTATGCATCATTGCGTGGCGCGCGGGTTAATCTGACGTATTACCCCAGTCACGAGACGGTGGCCGGCATGCCGTTTGAAATCATGAATGTGGTGAGAATTAAACGCACATGAGTGTTCAGGATAGTGCCATTGACGCCTGGGTGCTGCATCGCCGACCTTATCGGGAAACCAGCCTACTGGTCGACTTGTTTTCCCGTCAGTGGGGTAAAATGACGCTGGTGTGTAAAGGGGTGCGGGGCAGTAAAAGTGATAAAAAAAGCCTTTTGCAGCCGTTTCAGCCGCTGTCAGTCAACCTGTACGGTCGCCATGAACTGAAAAATCTCCGCAGTGTTGAAAGCCTGGGGCCGCGCCTGGCGTTGCGGGAGCAAGCCTTGTTCTGTGGTATGTACATGAATGAATTGCTCAATCGTGTGTTATTGCCACAGGTCGCCCAGGATGCACTGTATGCCCAGTACGAGCACAGTTTGCTGTCGCTGGCCCAGAGTGCACCTTTGCAGCCCTTATTACGGGAATTTGAGTGGGTGTTGTTGGAGGACTTGGGCTATGGTTTTGATTGGCAACATGATGCTGAAACGGGGACTGAGATAGATCCCGGACAAACATACACGTACATGGCCCAACAGGGGTTTGTTGTGGCCGGAACCGGCGCCCATGCCCGGTGGCAGGGACAACTGTTGCTGGATGTGGCTGAACGTCGATGGGGGCCTGACAGTTTACGTTGTGCCAAACAGGTCATGCGGTTGGCATTGCATCCCCTGATCGGCGATAAGCCGTTGAAAAGCAGAGAATTATTTATCCAATTGGAGCGACGATGAGAAACGATATCCTGCTCGGTGTGAACATTGATCATATCGCCACCTTGCGCAATGCACGTGGCACCCATTATCCGGATCCGGTCCACGCCGCCGATGTGGCAGAACGGGCGGGTGCAGATGGTATCACCGTGCATTTGCGTGAAGACCGGCGGCATATCACCGATCGTGATGTGCGCCTGTTACGCCAGACGCTGAATACCCGTATGAATCTGGAAATGGCGGTGACCGAGGAAATGCTGATGATCGCCAGTGAAGTGCGTCCCGCGTTTTGCTGCCTGGTACCGGAAAAGCGTGAAGAGTTGACCACCGAGGGCGGGCTCGACGTCGCGGGTCAGTTTGACAAAATTCGTACTGCCTGTGGTCGGCTGGCAGCCGAAGAGATCCAGGTGTCGCTGTTTATCGATGCAGAGCGTGGCCAGATTGATGCTGCTAAGGCGTGTGGTGCACCCTACATTGAAATTCACACCGGGCAGTATGCAGAGGCTGCCAGTGAAAGCCAACAGCAGGAAGAACTGGCCAAGTTGCGCGAGGGCATCGAGTATGCCGCCAGCATCGGTTTGAACGTCAATGCCGGTCACGGTCTGCACTACCACAACGTCAAGCCTGTCGCGGCCATCGAGCAAGTGATTGAACTGAATATTGGTCACGCCATTATCGCCCGGGCCGCCTTCGATGGTTTGCATCGTGCAGTGGCGGACATGCGAGCGCTGATGCAGGAGGCGAGACGAGGCGCATGAGTGTCTGTGGGATAGGTACTGACATCGTTGAAATCGCCCGTATTGCCGGTCATGTGGAGCAATCTGAGCGCCTGGCCCAGCGGGTATTGACTGACAATGAGCTGGAAGCCTACCGCCAGCATCGTTACCCGGCGCGGTTTCTGGCCAAACGGTTTGCCGCCAAAGAAGCGGCGGTCAAAGCGTTGGGCACTGGCATTGGTAACGGCATCAGCTGGCAACACATTGAAGTGGGGAATCACGACAATGGCCAGCCGTTTTTGCGCTTTAATGGTCATTTTGCAACGCTGTGCGAGCAGCGCGGCATCACGCACAGCTGGTTATCGATCGCCGATGAACAGCGCTATGCCACGGCCACTGTTATTTTAGAGCAGCGTTGATATGGCAAGGGTGTTTAAACCGGGCAAGCAGCCCGCTCGCAACCTCCCTGCAACGGTCAACCATGTTGAGATAGACCATTGGGATCACCGCGGTGTTGGCGTCGTGCCTGGGCATCAGCCGGTGTTGTTTGTCAATGGCGCCTTGCCGGGAGAGCGGGTGGATGTGCGTGTGGATGACCGTCAGAAACGCCTGTGGCGAGGGCATGTCAGCCATATTCACTCACCGTCACCGGACAGGATAACCCCCGTTTGTCCACTGTTTGGACGTTGCGGCGGTTGTCAGTTGCAGCACGTCGACCCTGAGCGAGCGTTAGTGCACAAGCAATCGGCACTGACAAGTCTGTTGCAGCGCCAATGCGCGCTGGCTGATGTACCTTGGCAAGCGCCTTTGAGTGGGCAACCCCTGGCGTACCGACGTAAGACGCGTCTGGCCGTCGATGCCCGGCGACCGGATCAACGTTTGCTCGGCTTTCGCGGCCAAAGCAGTAAAACGGTTGTCGACGTTGACAGTTGTCCTATCCTGGAACCGCAACTGAATGCATTGCTGCTACCGTTGCATCGGGTACTGGATGATCTGAAGGCGCCAATGGCCATCGGACACATCAGTTTGTTGTCCGGCGAAAACCGTGTCCAGGTCAGCGTGCGGCTAACTCGCACTGTGGGTGAGGCGGATATTGCGTTGTGGCGGGAATTTGCCCAACAACATGAGTGCAGGGTGTTGCTGGAACACAGCGATGAAAATCATACCGTGCTGGGCGACGATGATGCACCCATGACCTATTCACCGGATGGTGAATTGCACCTGACGGTGACCGACAGTGACTTTTTGCAGGTCAATCGCCAAATCAATCAGCGCATGGTTGCTCAGGCCGCACATTGGCTGGACTTGCAGCCCTCGGACAGATTGCTGGACCTGTATTGTGGATTGGGTAATTTCAGTCTGCCGCTGGCAGGCCACTGTGAACAGGTACTGGGCATCGAAGGGATCACCACAATGGTGCATCGGGCACACAGCAATGCACTTAAAAATGGCATTGATAATGCGCGTTTTGACGTGGCTGACTTGAGCCAGCCTGAGCAGTTGGCCGCGCCGATCAGCGATAACGGATTCAATAAAGTGTTGCTGGACCCGGCCCGAGAAGGTGCCTACGAAACCTGTCAGTCACTGGCCAATAGCCACCATAGCCATGTATTGTATGTGTCCTGCAATCCTGCAACCTTTGTACGGGATGCGAGGGTATTACTGGATGGCCCGTTTACACTGGAGAAAATCGGTTTGATGGATATGTTCCCACAAACTGCGCACACTGAATTGATGGCACTGTTTGTGCGTAAGCACTGAACACGCAACGAGGATCTGTTACACCATGGTTTCTATCCGTAAGGTGCACAAACCCGACCGTCCGCCATTTGAAGAATGGCTGGACAGCCTGAAGCTGAAAGCGTCCACCAAGGACAAGTTACGCAGCATTTCCCAGACCCCGGACATTTTACTGGTCGGGCAGGAGATGGTTGAAATACTGCACGAGCTGAACATGGACGATGAAACCCTGCAGGCGTCATTGGTGTTTCCCTATTGTCAGCAGCACGAGTTGACCGATGAAGAGGTCGGTGAGCAGTTCGGACCGGCGATCCAGAAGCTGGTTTGTGGTGTACGACGGATGGACGCGATCAAATCGTTGCATGCCCGTAACGGCCGCAAAGCCGATGAAGGTCAGATTGATAATATTCGTCGCATGCTGCTGGCCATGGTAGAAGATGTGCGGGCGGTGCTGATTAAGTTGGCAGAGCGTATCTGCGCGCTACAGCAACTCAAAGATGCCGACGAAGAAACCCGTGTACTGGTGGCGCGGGAGTGCGCCAACATCTATGCGCCTTTGGCGAATCGTCTGGGGATCGGCCAGCTCAAGTGGGAGCTGGAGGATATGTCTTTTCGCTACCTGCACCCACAGACCTACAAACAAATTGCCGGTTGGTTGGATGAACGCCGTGCTGATCGCCAGTCGTACATTAAGACCTTTGTCGCCGACCTGCAAAAGGCGCTGGATGATGCCAATATTCGCGCCGAGGTCTATGGACGCCCCAAGCACATCTACAGCATCTGGAAAAAGATGCAGAAAAAGCACCTGACCTTTGAACAGCTTTTTGACATCCGCGCGGTGCGTATTATCGCCGAACGGTTACAGGACTGTTATGGGGCGCTGGGTGTGGTGCATTCACTGTACAAACATATTCCGCGGGAGTTTGATGATTACATTGCAACCCCTAAACCGAACGGCTATCAGTCGATTCATACCGTGATTGTCGGTCCCGCCGGGCGTTCTGTGGAAATTCAGATCCGTACCCAGCAAATGCACCAGGACGCTGAGCTGGGTGTCGCAGCGCATTGGAAATACAAAGAGGGTGTCAGCAGTGAACGCTCCGCGTACGAAGACAAGATCAACTGGTTGCGTAAAATCCTGTCATGGCAGGAAGAAGTGGCTGAGTCAGGAGATCTGGTCGAAGAGCTGCGCAGCCAGGTGTTTGACGATAGGGTTTACGTGTTCACTCCCAGAGGTGACGTAGTCGACCTGCCATTGGGCTCAACGCCGCTGGATTTCGCCTATTACATTCACAGTAACGTAGGGCATTGTTGCATCGGTGCGAAAGTCAGTGGACGCATCGTACCCTTCACGTATCAATTGCAGACCGGTGATCAGGTCGAAGTGCTGACCGGCAGCGAACCCAACCCCAGTCGTGACTGGATGCATCCGGGCCTGGGCTATGTGCATTCTTCCCGCGCGCGGGCCAAAATTCATACCTGGTTTAAGAAGCAGGATCGTGACAAGAACCTGCAAGCCGGCAAGGACATGCTGGAACATGAACTGACCAAGGCCGGTATCCCGTTGAAGGAAACCGTGAAAGCCTGTGAGCGCTTTAATGTTCATTCATTGGATGACTTGTATGCCGCCGTTGGTGGTGGTGATGTACGCATCATGCAGGTGGTTAATTTTCTGCAGCAATTGCATGCCCCGCCACCCGAAATCGATCCCCGTCTCAAAGCGCGTAAGACCCCTAAAGGCAAAACCGCCAAAGACAGTGTGGTAGTGGAAGGTGTCGGTCACCTGATGAGTCAACTGGCCAAATGTTGTCAGCCGTTGCCGGGCGACCCGATCCAGGGCTACATCACCCAGGGACGTGGTGTCAGTGTGCACCGGGAAAACTGTGAGCAATTGCAGCACCTGTTGGATCAGCACCCGGAGCGTCAGATTGATGTCAACTGGGCCAATGAGCATGCCGGTGCTTTCCAGGCGGAAGTGGACGTCTACAGTGCTGATCGCGACGGTATTCTGCGCGACATTACTACCGTGCTGGCGAACGAAAAAGTTGGCTTACTGGGGGTTAACAGCCTCAGCAATACTCAGGATCACACCGCCAAAATCAAGCTCCGGCTGGAGGTCAAAGATCTCAACAGCCTGTCCAAAACCATCACCCGGCTGAAACAGGTTAAAGGAGTAAGTGATGTGATCAGGTTGGATCGCTGATATGGCCGGATTGCCGCAAACCGAGCGTTTGCTCAACATTATGCGGGCTTTACGAGATCCTGACGGTGGATGTCCCTGGGATCGGGCCCAGACGTTTTCCAGCATTGTGCCTCACACATTGGAAGAAGCCTATGAATTGGCCGACGCCATCGCATCAGGCGATCGGGAAGACATTTGTGACGAGCTCGGTGACGTACTGTTCCAGGTGGTGTTTTATGCCCAACTCGGTCAGGAAGAGGGCGCTTTCGATTTTGAACGGGTTGCCGGCAGTATTGCTGACAAGCTGGAACGACGGCATCCTCATGTGTTTGCCAATCAGTCGGTCGATGAACAGGATTTACACCGTCAATGGGAAGCGATAAAGCAGCAGGAACGGGCGCAGAAGGGTCATCAGGATACCAGCATATTGGCCAACGTGCCCACCGGCATGGCGCCGTTGTTGCGCGCGCAGAAGCTGCAAAAGCAATGCGCCAAGGTTGGATTTGACTGGGACTCTGCGTTGCCGGTGCTGGACAAAGTTCGCGAGGAAGTGGACGAGTGCGGTGAGGAATTGGCAGCAGAGTCGATGGATACCACTGCATTGGCAGAGGAAATCGGCGATCTGTTGTTTGCGGTGGTGAATTTGGCTCGTCACGTCGGGGTGAATCCCGAGCAGGCGCTGGTGGATGCGAACCGCAAATTTGAACGGCGCTTTCGTGGGGTTGAAGCGCAGTTGGGCAGTCGCTTGCAAGATGCCTCTTTGCAAGAAATGGAGGAAGCCTGGCAGCAGGTGAAAGGTAACGAATCGTCGAATTGAGCCACAGCAGATACTCAATTCGTTATAGTGATAACAAAAAGCCCGGCCATATGGCCGGGCTTTTTTTAGCTTGTTACGACGGTTGCTGTTAGTGCATGCGACGACGCAGACCCAGCAAGCCGACCAGCGCCAGACTCAACCAGCCCAGGCTACCACCACTGGAACCAGAATCGGTCGGTGGCGTAGGCGGTGCTACCGGGGTCGCTTTCGGCGTGAACGTAACACGGCGAACGGCGGCAAATTCGGCGACTTCACCTGCGGTACCACAGCTTTCGGTGACGCTACCGTCTTTGCTGAAGGTCCATTCAATCAGGTGAGTACCTTCACCCAGTACAACCGATTTGCTGGTGAAATCCACATCGCCGGCAATAAAGTCGGTCAGCTCACCGTTTACGGTCAGGAACATGGCATCGTACACTTCTGCCGCATCATCTGGCGCTTCGGTGTTTTCTTCTGAACACACAGACCAGTCAAAGGTCACGGTGCCTTCACCTTCAATCTGCGCCAGCAGAGAAGAGCTCTGGCTGTGATCGATGATACCGGCAACCACGCCCTCAACATCGCTGGCAGCCCACGGTGCATCGCCGCCTGAGAACCAGCTTACGGCACTGTTGCTTTCCCCTGCGACACCATCGGCTTCTGTGGATGTGTCCAGTGAGTCGAAGCTGAACGTTACACCGCTGGTAGCGATGTCCATGCCTGCATCTACGACAAGCGTCGCCGTTTGCTGGCCGGCTGCACTGGCGGCAACACTGACGTTGAGTTCACAACTGCTGGCCGGAGCCAGATCGGTACAGGCGGCGGTGTCGACCAACACGTCGTCACTGCCTTCCACTGCAACGGTGGGAGACACGGTCATATCACTGTTATTGGTCAAGGTCAGTGTGGCTTGCTGCGCATACCCTACCGGCGCAAGTACCAGGTCAGGGCTGTTGTTGATCACCAGACCACTGGTGACAGCATCGACGTAACCGCGTAATTCGGCAACCCGGGCATAAACACCTGGGAAGCCTTGCGCGGCACAACCGTAGCCCCAGCTGACGATACCAACCTGCTCCCAGCCTGCGCCGGTGCTGACCATCAGCGGACCACCACTGTCACCCTGACAGGAACCTTTACCACCCTCGGGTACCGTGGCACACAGCATAACATCGGTAATACCCGCTTCTTCAGGTGTTGCGCCGGGCACGCCAAAGCTGTCGCCAAGGATTGTGGCACATTCGTTGTTGGTGCGCAGTTCCATATCCACGCGATGCAGGATGTCCGGGAAGTCGCCGGTAGGGCCTTCACCCGGCGCATAGCCAAGACGGCCACCCCAGCCAGCAACAGTGACGGTGGCATTTTCAGCTGCCCACTGATCAGTGGATGCTTTGTCCGCCAGTGTCATAACAGGTGCATCAACAGACTCTGTCAGTTCAAGCAGTGCGATATCGTAGTTCAGCGCCACGGCATCGTATTGGGGATGCATGTAGATGTTGGCGATATCGATGGCGTTCTCGGCACCGTCACGCAAATCAAATTCGCCAATATTGACCTTCATGCTGTCAGGGGATACGCCCTCGACACAGTGTGCGGCAGTCAATACCCACTTGTCGCCGATGAAGCTTGCGCCACAGCTGGAGTCTTGTACCAGAGTCGAAGATTCAGCCACTTCAATGGTCGCCGTTGGCGCGTCGAGTTCCGCGATCGCCTTGCCGTCGTCCTGGCTGATTGCAACCACTGGAATGCCACCGGCAAAGTCTTCGCCCAAGGTGCCGTTAATATCACCAACGTCGTTGTTGTAGATGATGGCACCAATACCGCCACCTGCTTCACAGTTGTCGGCTTTGTCGGAGAAATTAAATTCACCACGCTCAATCAGACAGATTTTACCGTTTACATCGGCACACACGTCCCCACCGAGTCCGCAATCAACCACTTCGCCGGTCGCAGAGCCACTAGGGCCAAAATTAAATGCCTGAGATGCGTAGTCAACGCCATCAACGCTGAGTGACGTCTGGACTTCCTGATAGGTGGCAACCAGCGCTACGATAGCGGGGAAATCACCTTCCTGCGCTTCTTCACCACCAACAATTTTGGGGCTGACAGGAAGTTTTAGCTGGGCTTTTTTAATGGCTTTGGGCGTTTCTGCAGCCATTGTAGGTAGGGCGGCGCAAGACAACGCGGCCAAGGCCGACACAAGCAGTTTCGTTTTCATCATTTTTTCCATTTCGGCGGGGCAATCCGCACTGTAGTTATTGTTTTGACAGAGTCCTTCCCGCTCTGCAGGCAGCATTTTCAACCGCCTCAAAGCCACTGTCAATGCACAAAGTTGACCATTTGGTCAGCTTCGGGCCGGGTTTTCACGGTCAACAGTCCCACATCCCGTGCATACCAAGGGTTAGGCGTCGTTTTTCCAGTTGCATGTGCTGGTGAAGATTATCGAATAATTCCTGTACTGCCGGGTTGCCTGCCGCGGCAATCATCTCCTGGTACAACATGCATAAATAGTCATCCAGCCGATGGGCGAGCTTTTCTACTTCCTCCGAATTGAGATGACTGGGTGCCAGTTCGGTACGGTATAGGTCATCGGTATTCTGTTCATGATCATACTGAAAGTAAGTGTTCAAAATACTTTGCGGCGCCTGTTGTAAGTAGACTTCTAACTCTCTGCTGAGTTCCACCTCGTGGCGCACCAGGCTGGACAACAACATCTTAACCCGTTCATCAATAACCTGGCGGGCCAGGCTGGTGTAAAACTCGGCATTATGTGCATGAAATTGTTGGTTGTGCTTTAGCAAGGCTTTAACATCACTGAAGTTACGCATTGACAGCATCCCCTTTTGGTCGCTTCCCCCTAAATATAGGTGTTTGACGCCCATCCTGCGTAATCCTTGCACAGTAAAAGTGCTCTTAGTCCTGCTGTTGAAAAGCGCGCAAGGATTTAATCCCATATACGGCACAGAGAAAGAACAAGCCGATCACCAATGCGCCGATCCATTGAATACGCATAAAACCCAGCGTGAATAGCAGTGTCAGTGCCCAGAGCATACCGCCATGCAAGACTGCATAGCGCGCAGGACCCAGCCGAGACAGAGTGAGCGACAGGTTGTCGCCGTACAGACGGATCAGGGAGTCCAGTGAATTGAGTACAAAGGTTACGCCCACAAACACCATGGCGTAATTGAGTAGTCCCTGGGTAGACCAGTCTCGCACATAGTAGTGATGCAAGGTGGCAAACCATAAGGCAATGGGGATTGAAGGCAGAACCAACATGGCCAGAAAGACCTGATAGGTTTTCAGGCCACCGACGAAACGCGCGGTGAACTGGCCGATCATAATGCTCCAGGCGAACCACCAGAACAGGTAAAAGCTATGGTAACTGTTCATTGGCAGGATAAAATCCGGCAGGTGTGTAAAGTAGTCGCTCAACAGTTGCACCGATCGCCAATAGCCTTGCAGACTGGCGTCGTGCTCGACTGCGCTGTGGGAGCCGAGCAACAGGATCAGCATGATAAACAACAAGGTCGTGGCAACGCTGAACACTTTGATATAGATAAGGTGAGTCGAGGAATATACTGCTAGGGCAATGGTGGTAAACACAATGGTGTAAAACACCGGCTTGGCGATGTCGGATTGGGCAACACCAGGCAGATACCATTCCAGGTTGACCAACAACAAATGTGCGGTAAAGGCACAGGTGCCAATGATCACCAGATTGTTCAACCATTTGATCAGCGGGATGCGGAAGAACCCCAGCCGAGGCTCGATGGCACAGAAATAAAAACAGGTCAGAAAGTAAATCGCCCAGACCAGAAATCCCCAGAAGCCGAATTCTATTGCCAGCGGGTTTGTAAACGCATATTCCGGGTTGGCTGCGGTATCGGCATACTGAGGAAACTCGGTAAGGGGAAACATCACCAGTCCCACATCCAGCCCCGAGGTGAACAGAATCGCCACAAAGGTCAGCAGAGAAACCGGTTGGGTGCCGGTTAAGGTGCGTCGCCCGTACACCAGCAGGATGATCACCACCGCGAGCAGTGTGAACAACATCCCGGCGCTGAGCCACAACGTCATGACAATGTTCCTTGTGCAGACAGGATATGGTCGGCAGCTTTCTCGGCCACCATCATGGTCGGTGCATTCAGGTTACCATTAGGGATGGTGGGGAATATGGATGCATCCACGACCCTTAACCCATGCAAACCAATGACCCGGGTGTGGTGATCCACCACCGCGCCGGGATCGGCACTGTCACCCATACGGCAGCTACCACAAGGATGGTAGGCACTCTCGACGGCCTGGCGTACAAACTGATCAATCTCATGATCCGATTGCACCCCTTCACCGGGCTGTATTTCCGGCCCTCTGTAGGGCGCGAAGGCCTCCTGCTGAATGATCTCCCGGGTCAGTCGCACGCAGGCACGAAACGCTTCGATATCGCGCTGATCCTGTAAATAATTGAACTGGATTTTGGGGGCGGCGGCCGGATCGCTGCTCGCCACATTGACCCAACCCCGGCTGAAGGGCTTGTTGTGGCCAACGTGTACCTGAAAACCATGACCATCAAATGCCGAACGACCGTCATAGCGCATGGCCGCAGGCAGGAAGTGGTACTGAATATCCGGCCATTCAACGTCTGGGCGGGATTTGATGAAAGCACAGGACTCGAAATGGTTGGTGGCACCCAGCCCCTTTCGGGTGAGTAACCAGCGTGCGCCAATCAAGCCTTTGTGCCACCAGTCCAACTGACCGTTCAGGGTAATGGGTGCCAGACAACGGTACTGAAAATAGAATTCGAGGTGATCCTGCAGGTTTTGTCCAACCCCTTGCAGTGCATGAACACAATTGATACCGGCGGCTTTGAGGGCGTCGGGGACACCAATACCGCTACGCTGCAGGATAGCCGGCGATCCGATGGCGCCGGCACTGACGATGATCTCTTTGTCGCAGTTAACCCGTCGATGTTGTCCATGTTGGTAGTATTCCACTGCCACAGCGTGACCGTTATCAAGGACAACGCGGTCAATCAGCACACCGGTTTCTACGCGAAGGTTCGGCCGCGACGTTATCGGGTGCAGGTATGCCACCGCGGCTGAGCAACGCTGGCCATTTTTTACCGACATGTGCATGGGGCCGAAGCCTTCTTGCTGTGCACCGTTGTAATCTGCGGTGACGGGATAGCCGGCCTGATGTCCTGCGTCGATAAAGGCCCGATACATCGGATTCTGCATATTATTGCCATTGTTGACGGCTACCGGCCCATCGACACCACGATAATCATCCTCGCCACCCATCCAGTCTTCCATGCGCTTGAAGTAGGGCAGGCAGGATTGATAGTCCCACCCCTTGGCACCGTGTTCGGCCCATTCGTCGAAATCCCGCCCATGACCGCGTACAAACACCATGCCATTAATGGAGGACGAGCCACCCAATACTTTGCCGCGTGGGCAATGCATTGTGCGGTTATCCAGATAAGGTTCCGGCTGGGTATGGAACTGCCAGGCATATTTGTCGGTGTTCATGGGGATCGACAAGGCGGTTGGCATACGAATAAAGATGCTGCGATCGGAGCCACCCTGTTCCAGCAGCAGCACCCGGTTGGCCGGATTGGCCGACAACCGGTTAGCCAGCACACAACCGGCAGAACCGGCACCAAGAATGATGTAGTCGTATTGCAAAGACATCAGAACGGACTATCGATGGGTTGCATGCCCACGTAGACGGATTTGGTTTGGGTATACGCAGTGAGGGCTTCAACGCCGTTTTCACGGCCCAGCCCCGATTGTTTGTAACCCCCCACAGGCATCTCAACAGGAGAGTTACCATAGGCGTTTATCCAGCAAATGCCGGCCTGCAATTGATGGATTACCCGATGAGCACGTTGAATGTCACGGGTAAAGACACCGGCAGCCAAACCATAGTCGGTGTCATTGGCGCGTCGGATGACATCCTGCTCATCGTTGAAGGTCAGCACCGCCATGACCGGCCCAAAAATTTCCTCTCGGCACAGCTGCATGTCATCTCGGCAGTCGGTAAACACCGTGGGCGCCACATAGTAGCCGTTTTCAAAGCCCTCGGGATGGACCGTTTGTCCGCCGCAGCGTAACACTGCGCCGTCTTGCTGGGCCTGGCGAATGTAGGACATGACTTTGTCCTGGTGGGCTTTAGAGATCAATGCACCAATGTTGGTACCCGGATCCATCGGGTCGCCTACCACGACGTTGTGCTGAATACGGTGTAGCAGTTGCTCCACGAAAGCCGGGTACAGGGATTCGTGGACGTACACACGCGTGCCGTGAGTGCACACCTCACCCTGGGTATAAAAGTTGGCCAGCATGGCTCCGGACACGGCTTGTTCCAGATCGGCGTCGTCAAAAATGATCAGAGGTGACTTACCACCCAGTTCCATGGTCACTGATTTGAGGCTGCCAGCTGCATCACGCATCACCGCTTTGCCGGTAGAGACCTCGCCGGTAAAAGACACTTTGGCGATTCGTGGATCGGTGGTTAACCGGCGGCCAATGTCAGCTGCGCCCTGAATCACATTGAACACCCCGTTGGGGACGCCTGCCTGGGTGAATATTTCCGCCAGCTTGATGGCACCCCGTGGGGTTTCTTCCGAGGCTTTGAATACCATGGCATTGCCAGCAATCAGTGCCGGTGCAGCTTTCCAACAAGCGATTTGTAACGGATAGTTCCAGGCACCGATGCCGGCCACCACGCCCAAGGGTTCTTGTCGGGTGTAATAAAAATCATCACCCACGGGTTGTTGGTCGCCACGCAGGGATTGGCCCAGATGCGCAAAATACTCCAGTGCGTCTGCGCCGGTGGCAACATCCACGACCGAGGCTTCCTGCCAGGGCTTGCCGGTATCCTCAACTTCAATCGCGGCCAATGCGTCATTGTGTTCACGCAGTAATTGGGCTGCGCGGCTGATGATCCGGGAGCGGGCTACCATTGGCATTGCCGCCCATTCCGCTTGTCCCTGTTGGGCACTGGTGATGGCCTGTTCGAACAGGGCGTCATCGGCACTTTGTGCACGGTAAGCCGTAGCGCCTGTGGCGGGATTTATGACCTCAAACCAGGGGGCTGAAGGGCTGGGCATCGGTTGGCCGTGAATGTAATTGTACAACTCAGACGAGGGCATTCGGGTCTCCGCTTAAGCTCAGTGGTGGGTGGCAGGTAATTGGGTTTCAATAAAGCGTTTACAGTGTGCAACAGCCTGATCAAAACGTTTGTCGTCGGCCTCACTCAGTGAACAACGTAGCCAGAACCCATCAATCAGTGCCGCCGTCATTTCCGCCGCTTCGCTGGCTTGTTCTCTGGCAAGCACCTGGCGGTAGGCATAGCGCAGGTTGCTGACCAGACGCTTCTTATTGATATCCTGTAAACGTGCCAGTTGAGGGTCGTGCAATGATTGGGCCCAGAAGCTTAACCAGGTCTTGGTCGCTGCAGGCGCCCGCTGTACTGGCGAAAAGTTGGTTTCGACAATCGCCATCAAACGTTGCAATGGGGTCAATTTCTGATTGGCCAGCGCGGCCAGCAAATTGACTTTTAACTGGTCGAGCAGATAGCGCACTGTTGCTTCGATCAAACCCTGCTTACCACCAAAATAGTGACTGATGATGCCGGAGGACAATCCGGCTTCGCGACTGATAAGGTTAATGGTGGTGGCTTGCAATCCGACGTTGGCGACCACGTTGATGGTCGCTTCGATCAATTGCTGACGCCTGACAGGCTCCATTCCAACTTTTGGCATGCTGCTCTCTTTATTTTGAATGATCGTTCAATAAAAAGTGTAGGGGTTGTGCCATCCGATGGCAAGTCCTGGGCGGCACAATCCTGTGATAAAAAAAGTGGGGTCAGTAGGGACGCAGTGAGGACAATAATACTTTTTGTGCCATCAGGATATTACCGGCAGCATCTTTCAACCCCACATGCACAAAGGGTTGTTCCACCTCGGTGTTGATGGTCACAAATCCGTAGTTGTTGGTGTGGGTCGCGTCGCCAATTCGATGTTTGTTGGGACTGATCTGCTTCCATTCTTCCGTCAGACCGGAGCTGGTTACTTCCCACAGAGGATAGTCGAGTTCAGTGTCATAGCGGCTGATTTCACCCCAGTGGGTGTCGCCGCTGATCAGCATGACGCCGTTGATGTTGTTTTCTCTGATTACGTTAAACAGGCGCTGTCGATCGGCAGGAAAATTCACCCATGCCTCCCAGCCAGTAAAATCAGGCAGAACCTGCAAGCTGGAACCGATGATGGTCAGCGCCGCGGGTTGCTTGATGGCGTTTTCCAGCCATTGCCATTGTGCCTCACCGAGCATCGAAGCGGTGGGATCTTCACTGGGTGAATAGGGACCGCGGTTGTCGGGCCGACGTTTGAGGACGTATTCGATTTTACCCATCCCGTTCAATGGCGCACGGTTCCAGCGCAGATCGGGCAGGATCACGTGGATCCGCTGTTCGCCTTCTCCGATGAAGAAATCGGTGTAGATACCGTCGGGGCGCGAGCGCCGTGGGCTGTCTTTGGGGGCGCCCCAGAAATTCAGCATGATTTGACGGGATGCTTCTTTTTGCGGGTATTCGGCACCGGCATCGTTTTCACCGTAGTCATGGTCATCCCAGATAGCATGCACAGGCATGGCATGCTGTAGTGCCTGAAAGTTGGGGTTGTTGCCCAGCTTCTGGTACTTGGCCGCCAGTACCGCCATGTCTTCCGTGTCACCGTAGATGTTGTCGCCCAAGAACACAAAGGCATCCGCTGGTTGCTCGGCAATGTGGCGCAATATAGGTAGCGGCTCATCCTGGTGAGCACAAGAACCAAACAGCAAGGTGGTTGCATTGGCTTGGGTTGCAAACGCCAGTAAGCAGGCACTCAATAATCGTGATGTCATGGTTTTAATAACTCCTGTATGGGCGGGGCGACTGCCGGGTTGTAATCGTGCGGGTTAATACCCAGCAGGGTCAAGGCAGTGGCAGGCACCTGTGAAAGGGTAGCTGGGGTGTCTGTCGTGATCAGGCCACGTGCTTTGATGTCCGGGCCGATGGCGGCTAACCAGACTTGATCAGAACCGGGAATACCCTGACTAAAACGTTTGAGCGAGGCCATATACCCCTTTACGGCTTCGGCTGAGCCGTGGTGAGGCCAACCCTCCGGCGTATTGCCGCGACCATGATCGGTGGTGATCAATAGGTTGGTTTGTTGCCGGTAAAAGGGGTGATCGTTGAGAAAATCCCACAGCCTGGCCAGCAACTGGTCATTGCGCTTCAACGCCTGTAAATAGGCTGCATAGTTACCATCGTGAGCGAAATCATCTGTCTCGCCAAGAGCGATCACGGTCACACGGGGTGTTTCCTGAGCCAGGTAATCAAGGGCAAAACCCATGGTAAACGCATCCAGGCGCACGTTGTGCCATGGACTAGGGATATCTCGTTGCAGGGCATTTAGCCAGCGGGCTTTGTCGCTCAGCGCGTAGCTGTGTGCCGACTGAAAGCCGGCATTGATGTGTAAACCGCTGCGCTGCCGATTAAAAATGGCCGGAAACACATCCCAACTGCCAAACACGGCCAGATTGTTACCAAAATCGTCCCGTTGTTGCAGGTATTCAACAAAGGTAACGTTGGGGTTGGGTTTACTGGCATTGGTATTGATGGTCGGATCCGGTTGGCCGCTGAACACTTCGTTGTACCCGGGGTAGGAAAACACCCACTGATTGGCAACGCGCATGTGCGAACCTCGTCGGCGGTCACCGAGCAGAGCGCCTTGCTGATTGAGGGTCTGCCAGGTAAACGGCATGAGTTTTTGGCGACGCTTATCAGCATCCTCGTGCCAAAATGCCTGTCGCAAAGATTCCGTATCATCGACGTAGTCAGGGTGATTGATCAGGGCCGGGTCGGCGCCATAAAACACTTCCTGCCAACGCACACCGTCGAGGGTAACCACAATCAGGTTGGGGGCTGCCTGCACCATACTGCTCAGGGCAAGTAGCAACAAAATGAAACGTCGCATAGTGTGCTCCGGATAAGAAAAAGCCCGTCAACGCCAGGGAGGTTGACGGGCTTTTGTGGGACGACTTAGAACGTGGCTTTCACATTCAGGGCAGCCGTGCGCGGCGCACCCAGCCAGCCAGCACCGTTAGAAATGGTGCCCAGGTAGTTCTCGTCGAACAGGTTGTTGATGGTCAGGCGGAATTCCAGGCTTTGCAGACCGCTCGACGCACTCATGTCCACGGTAGCACCGGCATAGAAATCACTGACCGTGTAGGCATCGACTTTGGCGCTATTCGCGCCATCGATGTAGCGCTCGCCGACATACTTGCTGGACAGACCGGCAAAGTAGTTGTCGCGCTGCCAGTCAAAGGTCACCACAAACATGTCTTCCGCCGAGCCCAGGACCGTATTGCCTTTGGGGAAACCTACTTCGATGGCATCACCGTCTTCGTCGGTGATCGTACTGCCGGTATAGGTCGAATCATTGTTGGTATAGGACGCGAACACGGTTAAATCGTCAGTCAGGAAATAGCTCAGTGACGCCTCGATACCTTTTGACTCCACCCCGCCAACGTTGCGGAAAACACCGTTGGTACCGACCAGGTAGTCAATGCCAGAGTCGGAATCCGGTGCGATGAAGGTCAGGCGATTTTCAAAGGTGATGTCATAGTAGGTCAGGTTCAACTGCAGGTTGTCAGAGCTGTAACGCAGACCGACGTCGATGTTGTCGGCGGTTTCAGGGTCGATGTTAGCTAATGAAGATGCATCCCGTTCCAGCACTTCATCTTTGATGGCGGCAAAGTTCTCGGCATAGCCCGCGAACACTTCCAGTCCGTCGATCGGTGTCTCCACCACCGCACCTGCGGTAAACAGCAGATCGGAATCGGAGTCTACGGTGACCGATGGCGTTTCACCAAATTTGTCGTTGCGCTCCAGTTCAACCATGAATTTCTTCACACCGGCACGCAGGGTTGCCGGGCCAACACGCAGGGTGTCTTCCAGGTACAGCATGGTGGTATCCACCGGGTATTCGCGGCTGTATTGGATCCAGTAAGGTACGTGATCAAATTCGTAGCTGGTGGCAGAGTCAATGATCTTGTGCCAGTCACGGTATTCTTCACGTTGGTAGTTTTCATACCAGATACCACCGCGCAGGGTGTTTTCCATGTCACCGACGAAGGTCATCCACTCGAAATCACCGTTGAAACCTACGCGAGACTTGTTGTAATGAGAGTTGCGGTATGAACCTACCGGAATGGCACCTTGCGCATAACAGCCAGGATCATACTCCGGGCCTGCACCACCATAGGGGAAGGAGATGCTGCTCTGGCAACCTTCGATGGGTGCCAGTTGAACGCCGTTGGCATCGACGAAATAGATCTGGCCAATCGCAGACCCACCCCGAATCGGCTCGTTGGATAGCACCTCTGTTTGCGGATTGCCTGCGCCATCATTGATCACATCAACCACATAGGGAGGAACCCAGTCACCTCGGCCTTCGTTATCGTGGAAGTAGACATTGCCTTTCAGCATCACCTCGCCAAGCTGATAGGTCGCTTGCAAGTAACCGAACAGGTTTTCGCGCAGCGTTGACCAGCCTTTGCGGTATGCCTGGTCCTGGTATGGGATACCGGTCCAATCCGCGGTCAGGCCATCCCATTCAGGGTTTTCAGCATATTGGGCAAGACCGTAAATGCGCTGGTAGTTGTCTTCGTGAACATCGTCATACGACAGGTAGGCAGTCAGGTCCAGATCACCAATCATACTGGTCAGCTTGGCGGCCAGGTGGGTACGGGTGTTCTCCGCCGCACCGTTGATCCAGTCGGTATTTTCCATGCTCGATGCACTGATCCAGGCATAGGTATTCTCTGCCAGTTCACCGGTTTCGAAGCGGGCGTACAGTTTCTGCGCCTGGAAGTCGCCGATGGTGGCACTGACGATCATCTGCTGCTCTGTGCCCGGCTCGATGGTGGTGAAGTTTAAGGTGCCGCCCAGCGCTTCGTTGGAGCGGGAGCTGATGTCGGATGTACCCTGTGACACTTCAACATTGCGCAGGTTTTCAGTGTCGATGTAGCGGTTGGCTTTGGCGCCACCGCCGTAGTTGGAGTTACCGTTGGAAATGCCGTCGACGGTCATGCCGATTTGTTGTTCGTCGAGGTTGGTCTGAAAACCCCGGATTGAAATACTGGTAGACCAGTCATCGGTGCCAAAGGTGTCGCCTTCGTTGATCAATACGCCGGGCAGGTTATCAATCACCGCCAGAGCGCTGGTCATGCTCGACTGTTGCTTGATCATCGCTTCATCGGTGGCGTTATTGGCGTAGGAAACGCTACGACCGATAACAATGATTTCGTCCATAGCGCCTTCTTCGGAAGGGGCTTCCTGTGCCATGACCGGGCTCGATAGTGCGCCCACAATCGCCAGGCTCAGCACGCTTTTGCGTGGCAGTAGAGTGTTGTTCATGTGTGTTCCCTAATGGTTCTAATGTGAAATTCGTGGCTCACCTTACGGGTGAAATGTGACGATTAGGTGACAGTTAATTGAACGATCAATTAAAAAAAATATCAAGTGAATACAAATAGATAACTTGATTGGCTGGTCAGGTTTGGCGGATTTATTGAATGGTTCTTTGATCTGATAATGGTTCTTCAGCCCCCACTAGCATGGGCTTTTGGGGTGACGTTAAAATGACCAAACAGCAACCGTTTCGTGACATTTACTCCCGGCCGTTTGGTTGCGCAAAATTTCTACTCGCCTTTTGTGGTCATTGCTGTATAATGCGCGCCCTGCCCAGTTACTCCCGCTTGTATGAGCGGAAAAATCAACGGACTCGAAGGGGTCGACAGGTTGGTTTAAGTGGTTTTCTGGCAGTTGCCGTAAGGCCGGACAGAAAACATCTGTAACGTTTAAAACGATTTTTCGGGTAAGTTTTTATGAAAACTTTTGTTGCAAAGCCAGAGACGGTAAAACGTGACTGGTACGTGGTAGACGCCACTGACAAAACATTGGGTCGCCTGGCGACTGAGATCGCTCGCCGCCTGCGTGGTAAGCATAAGCCTGAGTACACCCCTCACGTTGACACCGGTGATTACATCGTTGTTATCAACGCTGAGAAAGTGACTGTGACCGGTAACAAGGCACAGGGCAAAATGTACTACGCTCACACTGGTTATCCAGGTGGTCTGAAAGAGACCAACTTTGAAAAACTTCAGGCCCACAAGCCTGAAATGATCATTGAGAAAGCGGTTAAAGGTATGTTGCCTAAGGGTCCTCTGGGTCGTGCTATGTTCCGCAAAATGAAAGTATATGCGGGTTCTGAGCACAAGCACGCTGCTCAACAGCCTCAAGTACTGGACATCTAAGGAGCGACAAAAATGGCAGATACTCAATACTACGGCACTGGCCGTCGCAAAAGCTCTACCGCTCGCGTATTCATTCGCCCAGGTAGTGGCAACATCGTGGTTAACAAGCGTCCTTTGGATGAGTTCTTTGGTCGTGAAACCGCACGCATGGTCGTTCGTCAGCCACTAGAGCTGGTTGAAATGACTGACAAGTTTGACCTGTACGTCACCGTTACTGGTGGTGGTATCAGCGGTCAGGCTGGTGCGATTCGCCACGGTATCACTCGTGCACTGATGGAGTACGACGAAAGTCTGCGTCCTGCACTGCGTAAAGCTGGTTTCGTTACCCGTGACGCGCGTCGTGTTGAACGTAAGAAAGTTGGTCTTCACAAAGCACGTAAGCGTCCTCAATTCTCCAAGCGTTAATTCGCAACAGAATTGCAAGCTTCAAAAACCCGGTCATTCGACCGGGTTTTTTTATTTCTACCGTTCTGCCCTGTTATTGGTTCAGCCCTTACGGGGTTGAAACCCTTAAAACGTTAAGCATTTGTAAAAATCCCTTTCCGAATCCACAAGTTATTGTGGCTTTTATTGTGTATTTCCTTGTCTTTATTGGGGGTTTTCTTTTATCATTTCGGGCTAATAACAAAACCGTAATTTTTTGTGTCAATAGGTCGGCCACTGCGCACCCCGCGCGACAGCTTCGACGTTCGATTGCGCAAAGAGTTTCACTAAATCCGACCTTGGAGATAAAGTGGATGAGCAAAGTATCAGCAGATGCGAATGATTCGTCTGAAGTCGCAAGCCAGCCCCAAGATAATACACGTCGTCGGTTTCTGACCGTTGCCACTTCGGTTGTAGGCGCGGCGGGTGTCGTTGGTGTGGCTATTCCGTTTATCGGTTCCTGGAATCCAAGCGCCAAAGCCCGTGCCGCGGGTGCTGACGTTGAAGTGGATATCAGCAAGATTGAGCCGGGACAACTGATCCGTGTGATGTGGCGTAGTAAGCCGGTATGGATTGTACGCCGTACACCGGAATTGCTGGCGTCGCTGGCCAATCATGAAGATCAATTGAAAGATCCTAACTCCGAGGTTGAACAACAACCTGCATTTGCGCAGAACCGCTACCGTTCTCTGAAAGAAGAGTATCTGGTGTTGGTCGGTATCTGTACGCACCTGGGCTGCTCGCCGCAGCATCTGAAAGACGGTGCGTTTGAAGAGCGTGTTGAAGGGGTGCCGGAAGGTTTCTTCTGCCCTTGTCACGGCTCCAAATTTGATATGGCCGGTCGCGTGTTTGAAAACGTGCCTGCGCCGTCCAACCTGGTTGTACCGCCGTACATGTACCTGGACGATACAACTCTACTCATCGGTTCAGAAGAAGGGGCAGCCTAAGATGTGGAAAAATCTTCTCGACTGGATTGAATATCGTATACCCATGATGCGGGTTGCGAACATGCACGCAATCCAATATCCCGCACCGCGTAATATGAACTTCTGGTACGTGTTTGGTTTTCTGGCCACTATCGTACTGGTAAACCAAATTGTCACCGGCATCTGGCTGACCATGAGTTTTGAACCGTCTGCAGAACGTGCGTTTGCGTCGGTTGAATACATCATGCGTGATGTAGAGTACGGCTGGATCCTGCGATACATGCACTCCACCGGTGCCTCTGCGTTCTTTATCGTGGTCTATCTGCACATGTTCCGCGGCATGATGTACGGCTCTTATCAGAAGCCCCGTGAATTGCTGTGGTTGTTCGGTATGTTCATCTACCTGGCACTGATGGCAGAGGCCTTTATGGGTTATGTGCTGCCATGGGGTCAGATGTCTTACTGGGGCGCACAGGTTATCGTGTCGCTGTTCGGCGCTATCCCGGTCATCGGTGAAGACCTGGTGATTTGGATCCAGGGTGACTACGTGATCTCTGGCGCAACACTGAACCGATTCTTTGCCTTGCACGTCATCGCGTTACCGCTGGTGATTGTGATCCTGGTGTTCCTGCACATTGTTGCGCTGCATGAAGTCGGCTCCAACAACCCTGACGGCGTAGAAGTGAAGCGTCCGAAAGGCTCGTTGAAAGAAGAAGACAAAACCAAGTTTGCCATGCATGAGTACTACACCAAGAAGTACGACATCATTGATGACGTGGTACCGTTCTTCCCGCACATCGTGCTAAAAGACCTGGTCGCTTTCTGCGTGTTCCTGGCACTGTTCTGTTACGTGTTGTTCTTCAATCCGGAAATGGGCGGTTACTTCCTCGAGCACCCTAACTTTGAAATTGCCAACCCGCTGAAGACCCCTGAGCATATCTTCCCGGTCTGGTACTTCACGCCGTTCTACGCAATTCTGAAAGCGGTACCGGACAAACTGGGTGGTGTTATTGCCATGTTTGCCGCCATCATTGCCCTGGCCCTGTTGCCTTGGATTGACCGCGGTAAAGTGCGTTCATGGCGTTACCGTTGTGGCCTGCACAAGTGGAACTTGTTGGTATTTGCTGGCGTATTCATCTTCCTGGGTTACCTGGGTGGCACGCCACAAGAAAACTGGAAAATCATCGCGTCGCAAATTCTGACCGTGATGTACTTCGGTTTCTTCGGCCTGCTGTGGATGTACAGTAAAAACGAAAACACCAAGCCTGTACCAGAGAGGATCACCAAATGAAGAAATTGTTATTGATTGCTTGTTTGTTGGTGCCGGGTTTGGCGTTGGCCGCCGGACCCAGTGTCCCATTGGACAAAGCCAACTATGATTTGACCGACAAGGCTTCTTTACAAAACGGTGCCAAGTTGTTCATGAACTACTGTCTGGGATGTCACCAGCAACAGTACCAGCGTTATTCACGCTCATTTGAAGACATGGGTGTTCCCCTGGAAATGGGTCAGGAATACCTGCAGTTCACCGGTGAAAAAGTGACTGACCATGTCACCAATACTATGCCGGAAGAAAGCGCAGCCAAGTGGTTCGGTGCTGCGCCACCGGATCTGACCTTGGTCGCGCGTGTGCGTGGCGCAGACTGGCTCTATACATACCTGCGCGCTTTCTACGCCGATGACAGCCGTCCGTTCGGCGTCAACAACAAGGTGTTCAAAGACGTGGGTATGCCTCACGTTTTGCAGGAACTGCAAGGTCTGCCTCGTGAAACCCATGAAAAACGTTTGATCGACGGTGAAATGGTCGACCAATACGTGGGTATCAAATCTGACGGCACTGGCGAGCTGAGCCCTGAAGAATACGATGCCGCGGTATTGGATTTGGTCAACTACCTGGTCTACGTGGGTGAGCCTGCGCGACTTGAAGCAGAATCCATTGGCCGTTGGGTGCTGGTGTTCATTCTGGTACTGTTCGTGTTTGTTTACCTGTTGAAGAAAGAATATTGGCGAGATGTGCATTAATTCGGCAAAAATTGCGGTATAATGCGCGGCTGAGTTGCCTTTGTTGAGCAGCTCAGGGCCATCAAAAGTTTGCTCGGACAAACGTCAAAAAGAGCCCGCGGTCGTACCGAGGGCTCTTTGTTGTTTAACAGCGTGTGTTCGGAGCCTATGTTTTACTCTGGAGGATAGTGAATGGCTGTTGCCACGAATAAGCGTTCTATCATGACGCTGTTTTCTGACACGCTTGATATTTATAGTCATCAAGTTCGTATTGTATTGGCTGAAAAAGGCGTGGGAGTTGAGATCAGCTTTACTGATCCAAGCAACTTGCCGGAAGATTTGTTGGAGTTAAACCCTTATGGCACGGTACCAACACTGGTTGACCGTGAGCTGGTGCTGTACAAGTCACACATCATCATGGAATACCTTGATGAGCGTTTCCCTCATCCTCCTTTGATGCCGGTTTACCCCGTGTCTCGTGGTCAGAGTCGTCTGATGATGCACCGAATTGAGCAGGACTGGTATTCCATTGCCGAGCGCATCCTGCGCGGTGAAGGCAATGTCGATGCGCAGCGCAATGAACTGCGTGAAGCATTGCTGAGCCTGGCCCCGCTGTTTGCAGAAACACCTTATTTCATGAGCGAAGAGTTCAGTCTGGTGGATTGCTACCTGGCACCGTTGTTGTGGCGTTTGCCTGCCTTGGGCATCACATTGAGTGGTGCCGGCAGCAAAGAAGTGTTGGCTTACATGAACCGCATCTTCTCTCGCAGCTCATTTAAAGCGTCACTGACCGATCAGGAACGCGAAATTCACGATCCTTTGTAACGGGAGACCTATGACTTCCAATCAACCTTATCTGTTGCGCGCGTTCTACGACTGGATTGTGGATAACAATCTGACCCCGTACATCGTCGTGGACGCAACTGTTCCGGGTACCCAAGTGCCTCAGGAACACGTCAAAGATGGCCAGATTGTGCTGAACATCTCGCCGTCTGCGTGTGGGAAATTGCAGTTGGGTAATGTTGATGTGTCATTTGAGGCGCGCTTTGGTGGCGTTCCTCGCATCCTGAATGTGCCCTGTCGGGCAGTGCTTGCGATCTACGCAAGGGAAAACGGTGCGGGTACGGTGTTCACCGTTGAAGACGAGATGGATGCCGAGGAAACACCAACACCGGCGCCAGCGCCGGTTTCAGCCTCTGACCAGCACAGCGAAGGCCAGAGTCGCCCTCCGGCTAAAGGTCGACCCAATCTTAAAGTGATCAAATAACAAAAAGCGCACTACGGTGCGCTTTTTTGTGTTGGATGGTTGCTGTTTGGCAGTTCAGACCTTGGCCATGGTTTTGGCCGCTTGGGATAACGGCCGAACCCCGCGTGAAATTTCATCATTCTGACGTCCCGACAGCCGGTCTGTTACTGGCGCCGGTTTGGCAAAATAGAAACCTTGCAGAAAATCTGCATTCAGTTCTCTGAGCAAGGCGGCTTCCTCGGCTGTTTCAATGCCCTCGGCGATGACCTGGATGCGATTGTCATGGGCCAACTGGATCAGGTGTTTAACGATGTTTTGTTTGAACATATTGGTGTCGATGCCCTGCACCAGTTCCATGTCTATTTTGACAAAATCCGGTCGCAACTGTGCCATCAGGTTGAGGCCCGACCATCCGGAACCGATATCATCCAGTGCGATTGCAAACCCGGAACTGCGGTAGAACGACAATATGCCCTTGAGGTGGTTCATGTCCCGGGCTTTGTGGGTTTCGGTTAATTCAAACACAATGTTTTCAGTTTTCAGGCCCAGTTCATTGATGGCCGCTGCGGTAGAGCGCAGGCAATAGGCCGGATCGTAGATACTGGAAGGATTAAAGTTAATAAAGATTTTTTCCTTCAATCCTCCCCGGGCAGCATGCTCCACCGCAGAGCGGCGTGCAATGAGGTCCAGCGAGTACAGCAGATCGCTTTGCTCGGCCAGCGGGAACACCATACCGGGCGGCATGACTTGCTGGTTCTCATCAAACAGACGAAACAGCGCCTCATGGCCGAAGATGCGTAATTCATCTTGGCTAGAGTCAGCATGGACGATGGGTTGATACCAGCTTTGATAGGAGTCGTTTTCCATCGCCGCACGTATCCATTGGGCCTGGTAACGGCGAACAAGCACTTCCGCAGTGGTCATCCGACTCATGGCTTCGATATCAGGCATCGCCGACGTTTGTGTGGTGGTTACCTTGGCCTTGCCAAACTCGGGACCCGCCAGACAACCATTCAAGCTGGTCAGGAAAGTACCAATGTGACTGTTTTGAACGTTGACGCAAATGGTGTTCTTTGGTTGCTGAGTGGCTTCTAGGCCACTGTCGCCACACATCGCTGCCAGCTTGCCGAATGACTCGGTGGTGGGTAGGAAAAACCAAAAATAGGTCTGATCAAAAAAGTAATCTTCCACGGACTCACAATCGGCACACCACATGTTACTCACCTCAACCATTTACTGAACCCGATGTAATACGCCCTGATGTTGCATATGGTTCAATTGTTGAGCAGCTCAAAAGATGATTCTGAACCAATCTGTGTCTGCTGCCGTATCAAATCTAAATTTTTAGGAGTCGTTATGCTGTCACTCTTCGGTTCGAATAAAACGTCTTTTCATGAGCAAATTCTCGACCAATCGATTGATGCGGTTATCGCCATAGACGAAAGCAACAACGTGGTGTTCTACAATGCAGCCGCGGAGCGTTTATGGGGTTTTACGCGATCCGAAGTGCTGGGGCAGAACGTTAAAATGCTGGTGCCCAAAGTTCACCGCGACGCCCACGATAGCTACGTTAACAGGCACCGCAGCAGTGACAACGACAAGTTGGTCGGTACGACCATTGAGCTGCCCATCGAAACCAAACAAGGTAAAACAATATGGTGTTCGTTGTCGTTGTCCAAACTCTCTGTAGAGGGTAAGCGTTGGTATTCCGCCATCGTTAAAGACGTTACCGAGCAACGCGATGCCAAAGAACTGATCAATCAGACGTTGGAGCAATGCGTAGATGGCGTGGTGACCATTGATGAGCACAACAATGTCATCTTCTTCAACGCTGCAGCAGAAAAGATCTGGGGTTGTAAAAAAGAGCAGGTATTGGGTAACAATGTAAAAATGTTAGTGCCACGCTCAATCCGTGATAGCCATGATGACAAAGTGAACCGTAACCGACGTACCGGTGAGAACCGTGTTGTCGGCTCTTCGATTGACTTGCCGGTAGAGACCCTGGATGGCAGAGATATCTGGGTGTCACTGTCATTGTCTAAAGTGACCCTTGAAAACCGTATTCTGTATACGGCGTTTGTGCGCGACATCACCGAGCAATATCATGCCAAAGAGGCGTTCAAGCGTTTGTCTCTGGTTGCGAACAACACCAGTAACGCCGTTATTATTACCGACAATCAGGGCTTGGTTGAGTATGTCAATGCGGGCTTTGAAACGATGACGGGTTATTCACTGGCCGACGTGAAAGGCAAAAAGCCCGGTCACATTTTGCAGGGCGAACACACCAGTCAGGAAACCGTTGCCCGAATTCGCCATCATCTGGACAAACAGACGCCATTCTACGAGGAAATCCTTAATTACCATAAAGACGGCACGCCGTACTGGATATCACTGGCCATTGATCCGGTGTTTGATGACAACGGTAACCTCACCAATTACGTCGCGGTACAGGCTAACATTGATGCCACCAAGAAGCGCGCACTGGAAAGTGCGGTGCGGATGAAGGCACTGAATGAGAATAGCCTGATGATGGAAGTGAATCATCAGGGCGAACTGATCACTGCCAACGAACTGATGCTCAAGGCGCTGGCTTGTCGCGACCTTGATAGTGCAAAAGCATTGCTGGGTAACGCAGCTTCATTATTGAGTGACAGCGTGTGGAAAGAGGCGCTGCAAGGCAACGATATTACCCGCAACTGTGGGCTGCAAGACGCCAATGGCAATGCCATCACCTTAGAGCTGGAGGGCACACCGATTGTTGATGCCGAAGGCAAGGTGATTCGGGTGTTGTTCTATGCCGAAGACATCACTCGCAAGAATGCAGTGATTGCTGAGACCCATGCTGCCATGTCAGAGGTGTTGGATAAGATCAGTGCGATTGTCGGCTCCATCAACAATATTTCCAATCAGACCAATTTACTTGCGTTGAACGCAGCGATCGAGGCGGCCAGAGCTGGCGAAGCCGGGCGGGGCTTCGCGGTTGTTGCCGATGAAGTGCGCAATTTGGCCAGCAGCTCAACCGACTCGGCAGAGCAAATTACGTCCTTGATTGAACAAACCAAGGGGCACGTCGACCAGCTTTCCAGCTATCTGGGTCAATAAGCCGGATTGCTGGAAGATACACGCCGTAACGGGAACAGGCTGGACTAGTGAACGCTGACAGGCTATTTTTGAGTCATACTTTTTAGGTGACTTTGGGAACGATGGTCAGTGGTTGGTGAGCGTAAACGGTTCGGGATATGGGTGGTTCTGTCGATGACCCTTTTATTATCGGCATGTCAGAAACAGAGCGTGGCCGAGAGCTCCATCTGGAAAATTTGTGAGAAGTACCCGGAAGTGTGTGATGCGACACACAGTGGTGCACTGTGCGGGATCCAGAAAAACGACACCATTCGCGCCGTTGCCCAACACCATGAAACCCTCTCCTCATTGAATGCTTACAATGCTCTTAAGACCCTTGAGAAGTACCGATTATGTCTTGAGGATGCATACGTGTCGGAGAACGTGCGCAACAAAAAAGACAAACAGTCACAGGTTTCGACAATCCGAAAAATACCTGAAATACAGCGGGATATCATGGCTGACACCCGTTCGTTGGTACGGCCGGAAATCAATTTGTGGTTGTGGCAGAACACCCAGAATGACGATTACCTCGAGTCGATCAAAAACGGTGTGGAAATGGCGGAGTCCATACACCCAGACGTGTACATTGCGATGATGTATGAAGCGGCCCGTCACGACCTGGAAAAGGCGCGCGACTATGCGCGCAAAGTGCTTGCTAACGCAACCGTCATCGCGGACATCGAACCCAAGGTGTATGAGTTCTACATCGAGTACTACATCCGCAAGGAAGATTTCCACAAAGCTGCCATCTGGCAAGGGCTATACAGCGCCAGAGATAAGGAGCGGGCGGAGATCAATGCCGACTATTTTCAGTTGCACGAGAAAATGACCGATCGGCAAATGGCCAATGCCCAATCCAAGGTCGAAGAACTGTTGTTTGATGCCCGCTGGCTGAACAAAAGCATGAGTGAGTTTCCCCGAGAGCTGATTTAATCAGCGCGGCCAAAAAGCATCTCCTGAGTCGGTCTCTTTCCTGTATTTGACATTCCGGTTACATTGCCTGACGTAGCCTGCTTGTACCAAGCAGGAGATACGTTATGTGGAAAATCATACTGGGGGTGATCCTTGCCCTCATCATTGCCGCGTTCAGTGGCTTTCAATGGCTGATACAGTCTATCGAGGGAGATGTCCGCGCCAATCCGGATATCATGCCCGCACACATTCCCTACATTGCCAATGCCATGCCCGCGACCCGCGGCACTATCCTGATGGTCCTGACCAGCACGGATGTGATGGGCAATAGCGATAAGCCAACCGGCTATGAACTGTCGGAACTCGCCCGGGCCTATTACGTGTTCAG
Organism: Fluctibacter halophilus; assembly: GCF_020687825.1. Taxonomy (GTDB): domain Bacteria; phylum Pseudomonadota; class Gammaproteobacteria; order Enterobacterales; family Alteromonadaceae; genus Fluctibacter; species Fluctibacter halophilus. Next base: position 6,377 of record NZ_JAJEWP010000006.1, on the reverse strand, counting down.
CGCCAATGGCTTTGCGGTTGAGATCGCCAGCATTTTGGGCGGCACACCGCCGGCGGTGATTGATGCTGACGATATGGGTGATTTTGACTATGCGTTTTTAAATGACGACCAGGCACAACAAAAAGTGCGTAACAGCATGCCGGTGTCGACGCTGGATGCCTCACGGTATCGCGCGGTGTTTTTCGTTGGCGGTAAAGGCGCAATGTTCGACTTTCCCGACAACCCACACCTACAGACACTGATACGCCAGCTTTATGAGCAGGGTAATGTGGTATCCGGTGTCTGTCATGGGCCCGCTGCGCTGGTGAACGTGACCCTTTCTGACGGTACACCGCTGGTTGCCGACAAACGGGTCAGTGCCTTTACCAACAGTGAAGAGCTGCTGCTAATAAGCGATGCACAAGAGATTTTTCCGTTTCTGCTCGAAACCAAGTTGTCACAGCAGCAAGCTGAGGTGGTAACAGGCCCAGACTATCTCGCCCAGATAGCCATCGATGATCGTCTGCTGACCGGACAAAACCCCTGGTCCGTATGGGCCCTTGCCGAAGAGGTTGTCGCATCATTGGGCTATACGCCGGTTGCCCGCGAGCGCACCGACGAGGAGCATGCCGTGGATGTTCTGCTGGCCTATCACCATCTGGGGCTGGAAGCTGCTGTGGTGGAAGCGGAGCAACGTATAAAGGCTGGTTTGCGGCTTAAAAAAGAGCTGATTGCGGTGCATGCCATTCTGGGCATCATGCAAGGCGATTTGGGCAATACCGTCGGGGTGATTCGACTGCTTAGCCGCATCAATGGGCTGGCACAGGGAGGTTCGCTATGAACAGCATGGGCCAGCTTTTATGCGTTGGCATAGTGCTGACGCTGGTGAGTGGATGTGGCGTGATCAATGCCCTCAAAATGCGCAGTGCCAATGATGATATCGAGCCACGATGGACCGCTTCGGCGTCTGAGGTTGCCCTGAAAGCGCACTACGAAGGGGAAAAACCTTACATTGATATCGCGATCAACGGCATTGACGGCTTTCGCTTTTTGATCGACACCGGTGCGTCGATTTCGATCCTGACAGATTCCCCAAGGGTACGTGCATTAGGACTCCAAGCGGGGTTTGAATTGCCAATGAGCGGATGGGGAGATGAACAAGGTTCCCGTGCTTATCAGACCCAGGTGGATAGCGTTGATTTTGGCCCTTTCCAGATGGAAAAACTCAACCTTGCTTACATTCCTGTCGGTTCAACGCCGTATTTTGCCGATCCCAGAGAAGTCATTTTTGACGGCGTGTTGGGCTACGATGTCCTGCGGCACTTCCGCTGGACGTTTGAAAAGCAACAGCGGCGTATCACTGTTGCCAATACCCCGGTCGAGGTTGAGTCGGGTGATGTGGCCCTGCCATTGGATACCTTTATGACCCGGATCAGCGTGGATGCCGAATTTAATGTAGGTGACGGACAGTGGCGCAAAGAGCCGATCCTGATTGATACCGGCAGTCGGCATGTGCTCAAACTCAGTGCGTTGTATTTACGCAACCGAGACATAGACCCCGGCGTCACGGTGCAGGGCGGTGACTTTGGCCTGAGTGGTCTGGCGGAGCATCAACGCATGCGTCTGGAGGGATTGCGTCTGGGGACGCTTGAGGTAAACAATTTGCGCACGCACCTGATTGAGACCGAGGATGAAGACGAATTGTGGGTCATTGGCAGTGCCTTGTTGGGACATTACACCACCATCATCGATTATTTCAGTGAGCAAATGATTTTGCGCACGTCTTCGCAACAAACGCCGTTTCAAAGTCGCTTCAATCTACTCGGTTTGGAACTGCGTAAACTGTCTGATGGTCGTTTCATTGTACGTTACGTGATGCCAAACCTGCCTGCCAGTGCTGCAGGTGTTCAGGCCGGTGATATTGTTACTACGTTGAATGGCCAGTCGACCCCGGATATCAGTACCGATGCCTGGCTGTCCATAACCAATACGCCAGGCAACCATGCCCTTTGCCTTGAAAAGCGTGGCTGTTTGAGCCTGCAAGCGACAACGATCGCGGGATACAGTATGCCATCCGGTTAACCCTGGTCGCGGTGGTACTCAGAAAGGTTGCAGGATTCTGACAAACGGGTGCAACCTTTCTGGTACTTCGCAACCATGATTGACCTGTCATTGTTGGGTATTGGCGAACAGTTCGTGGCTGTCCTGAGCTGTTGTGGTCAGCGTAGACAGGCTGATCTGGGCGCGCTGATCAACGCCACATTCAACCCGTGCCAGTGTCTGCTCATCCACCCTCAATACCATTCTGACTTTCGCGTTTAAACCATTGTGCCATGCCAGACGACTGGGCGAACGCTGCCACTCGACGTGTTGGCGAACGCCGACGATGGCATCTTCGCCATACACGTCGGTGGCGGCTTGTGAGCACATGCTGACAGCTTGCTGCTTAAGGGTCGACTGACTGAGCGTCGCATGTGCGGGGACAGACTGGGGTGCTGTCATAAGCGCGCTGATGAGTCCTGCGGTAATGATAAGGCTCATGATGTTTCCTCTTACTATAGTTTCATAATGGAACCCTAATTATGGTTGCAAAATGGAACCTGTCAAGTAAAATCATCATTAACGTTTTATTTCAGGAGTGCGACCATGCGTTGGGATGACATCAGTGCCCAGACTTGTTCGATTGCCAAAGCCACATCCATCTTCGGTGATCGATGGACGTTATTGATTGTTCGCCAGCTGTTTTTGGGTATTCGACGTTTTTCGGATATTCAGCAATCACTGGGGATCACCAAGCATCGCCTCACGGACCGCCTGAATCGCCTGATTGAAGAAGAAATCGTGTTTAAGCACCTCTACGATGAGCGCTACAACCGCTATGAATACCGGCTGACAGAGAAGGGCCTGGATTTGTACCCGGTGATGATCACCATCACCCAGTGGGGCGACAAGTGGGTGTGCGATCATGACGGTGTGCCGGTCGAATATGTGCATACCGAGTGTGGTGAGGTGGCTAATCCGCGCTTGTGTTGCTCCTGCTGTGGCAAGCCTCTGAGCCTGGACAACACGACATTAAAAGTGGGCCCGGGGATCGTAAAAAAGTGTGCCCGCGACGCCATGAGCGATGTGGACAAAATGTTGTATGGACGCCTGTTGGATCAGCAGGAACAAGAGCCGTAGGCCTGGCTGGCCACGATAAGAGGGACTCCCGATGTTGCAAGGACAGAAAATCCGCCTGCGAACGGTCAGAGCGTCTGATCTAGATCCATTGTATGCGCTGGCAAATGACTACACTGACGCCGGTGAGTACATGCCTTTGGCGGTTGTTTCTGAAGTGTCTTTTCAACAAGCCTTTGCCGAACACGGTTTCTGGCACGATCACAGTGGCAAGTTGGTGATCGAAGATGTGCAGGGACAGTTGGTCGGAGAAGCCGGCCTGTTTAAAGCGGCCCATTACATGGACGGGCGTGAACTGTACTACCGCATTTTCAGCGGCCACCGGGGTCGTGGCTATGCCCGTGAAGCACTGTCGTTATTGACAAAACTGTTTTTTGAATCGACCCCGTTCGCCCGTCTGCAGGCTGTGATTGTTGACGGCAATGACGTGTCCGCACACATTCTTGAGCGCTGCGGCTTTCGCCGTGAAGGGACGCTGCGCGGCGCGCGACAGTTCAATGGTCGTCAGGTTGATTTGATCATGTACTCCCTGTTGCGATCGGAATACCTGGCCCGTCTCGACGCGCCAGACTGAGGCGCCAAGTCAGGATGACCGGGTCGGAAAGGCTATCGAGGTAACCTGCGCTTTGTAAAACGGGAAATACTGCTCTGTGCCGAACAGGTTGCCGGCTTCAACGTAGTGAGGTAATCGATAACCGCAGACCTCGCGAAAATCACTCAGATACGCCCCAAAAGGTTGCCAGGTGAAGATCTTTTGCGCATTGGCATTGGACCAGCGTAAGAAGGTGATGGTTTGCGGAGCGCCGTCAGCTGCAATGTCAATGTTGACGGTTTGGCGTAATCCCTCATGGCTTACAGTGACGCGGATCTGGTGGTCATTAATGGCCTCCCAAATCACATCCGCGCCGGGTAATACCGCTGCCGGAGACCAGATGATCGCTTCTGCAATGTAGCGGCCATAGGCCGACAGTGTGTGGTCGGGGTCGCCACCCAGGCGCGCCACGGGTAATAATTCAAGCAGACGAAAGCGGGTCCAACGCTCGGTGTCGGAACCCGACACTCTCAGCCCGGTTGGCAACACCAGTTGCCAGATAAACCCTGCAGGCGCGGCCAGCAGTTGCTTTGCGCGCATCGCTTTGTAGTCGGGGTTGGCTTTACTGCCCAGGCTGAACTGGCCCTGCATGTGGATTTCAGCCACCGTATACAAGGGCGCATCAGGGCCGATCATATAGTTGAAAAAGCGCTGCACCGGCTCTGCTTGTGTCGCCAGCATCGCCGGGTTAAATCGAGCAGGTAGTTTGGGCTGCAGGCTGGCCAACCTTGCCCAGGCCCGGCTGTCGTCATGACGATCACGCAGGCGCAATAAACACAACAGCACTGCGCCAACCACCACCACGCCAATCAATCCGACCATCAGCCTGATCCTCCCGAGTTATTCGTCTTCAGCCTGCGCCCGCAACCATAGCGGATTACGGGCGTTTATGCACCTTGCACTGCCTAATCGTCAGTAATGCTGCGCGTCGCACCTGAAACTGAAACCGGACTGCCTTTTTCGTCACTGAGTTGAACCTTGATCAGCGAGGGGTGACCCATGTCGTGGCCCTGGTGTAGGGTGATGTGCCCGCCGTGTTCCCAGTTAACATCGCGCAGGTAACCGGCAAACGCGGCTGCCGCGGCGCCGGTCGCCGGGTCTTCGAATACACCGCCGGAGGCGAACGCATTGCGCACATCAAAGGTATGGTTATCTTCGATGGTCACGAGCATGATGGTGACCAGACCATGACGGTCCATTATCGCCTTGCCATCCGCCAAACGGTAGTGCATCTGTGACAACCGTTCCCGATTGCGCAGTGGTAGCACAATATGGTCCGAGCCACCGTGTATACGGGCGGGTGCAAGGCGAGGGTCGAAATCAATTTCGCTGAGTTCAAACAAGGACATTGCTTCCGCACGTTCGTCAGCCGTCAGCGGGCGACTGTGGGTCGGTGGCGAGGTCAGGGTAGCTGTGTAGCCCCCATCAGTATGCTGAGCATGTACACTGATCGCTGCATCATTGAGGGTTAGATCATATTGACCTTTTCCATACTGTTCACCCAGCGCGGCACCTAACGCTATGGTCGCATGACCGCAAAACGGCACTTCAGATTGAGGTGAAAAATAACGCACACGCCATGCGAGTGTTGACCCGTCTTGTGCCACGGCAAAGGCGGTTTCTGAATAGCCGAGGTCGGCGGCAATACGCGCCATCTCCTGATCCGTCAACGGCGTGTCTAGCAGTACAACGCCAGCGGGGTTGCCACCGGTACGGTTGTGACTAAAGGCGGCAATTTTTGCAATACGCATGTCTTTATCCTTGTCTTGCTGTCTGATCACCCTCGCTACCGCTCAGCCAATGGTTCCTCAATAGCCAGGGTACATGGGTGATGAGTGATTAAATGTAGGTTTATTATACGTTTGCCTGTTCGGTTAATTCACTGTGATATGAAAGGTTGTTTTGCTCACCTGCATTTGAATTGTCGCTATTGATCAGATTATGCTAATGATTAATAAATTCATCATTGGTGATGCAAGATGACCAAACGCCTCGACCATTTAGACACCGCCATTCTCTCATCGCTGGATGCGGACGCTCGCGCCAGTTTTGCTGATATCGGCAAGCAGATCGGGTTGTCCGGCCCGGCCGTGGGTGAACGGGTGCGCCGATTGAAAGAGCAAGGGGTGATTAGCGGGTTTGGTGTGCGACTTGATCTACGCGAACTCGGTTATTCCCTGCAGGCATTGGTGCGGGTCAAACCTCGCAGTGGTCAATTGCACACGGTAGAGCGAATGATCCAACAACAACCTCGCTTCATGTCCTGTGATCGGGTGACCGGAGAGGATTGCTTCGTTGCCAAACTGGCACTGGTGGATGTTGCCGAACTGGATGACATCCTGCGCGAGCTTCATGACCTTGCGGAAACCCACACTTCGATCATTAAATCCTCGTTGTTTGATGTCAGACAGCCTCCGCTGTTGCCGCAACGGCAAGGCTAGCTATCGATTTTCACGGGGCAATGCGATAGAGCGGACGACCAGTGACTGATGGTGGGAAGAACGCTAAGTGCCAGTAGTGGACGGTGGTTAGCTCAAAAGTGAATGGGGGCTTTGGGTGAATAGCAGACTGTTAACGCCCCATTCAGGGGCTTTTAATTGTTGGCTAAAATAACGAACGCAGTGAGGAA
>NZ_JAJEWP010000005.1 GCF_020687825.1 Fluctibacter halophilus | reverse complement strand
CGCTTCCCCTGAAAAACCATGTTCTGTGTTTTCAGTTGAAATGGCAGGTGAAACGAGGGTCTGCTCAATGCACAAGAGCAGTCATTTATTGCAACATCCCGCGATGTCCACTATTCGCTCATTACTGACACCGGCATATGCGGCGCTATCCGCGGACAGTGCCCGATCCAAACACCCTGTTGACCATCTCCGTATCACAATATTCAATCACCTCGACAATCAGGCCATCGCGAACCGTGAATACCTGACAGTAGTCGTTATTGTATGGCCTGCCATCAAGGGTCTCGGCGGTCCCTTTTGACAGCACAACGACGCGGTCGCTTTCGGCGATCATTGCCTCTATTTCAGTGTGAATGCCGGCCTTCAATTGGGAGAAAAGAGGGCCGATTAGCCCTTCCAGTACGCGCGTTTTTCCTTCATAGCGCCCAGAAAAGGGGGTCGTTCCCACATCTGTCCATACCAATTCATCACTGAGCAAGGCAGTACATTTGTCCATATTCCCTTCATTGGCGAATGCAATAAACGCAGTCACACACTCTTTCGCGTCCACAGTAAGCTCCCCGGATTTTTGCTCGACAATAACACTGTAGAATACTGTGCGGAAAAACGGCCAGTTTTACGTTCATCGCCCTACTCCCCCGTTCTCATGTGCTGGGTACACATCGCCAGCCAGCCTTTGGCATAGGCGCGACGGTAGGTTTGCGGATGACCGGTTTTCCAGGCGTCAACACTGTCGAATTTTCGGGCGATGGCCTGACATTGGGCCAGACTAATGCCCGGATGACGTCGTCCTATCCCCTTAATGCCGAACATATTATCTCCAAAACCTGCAACCCTATCTCCCAGCATGGAAGGGCTTGCCCCTTGCGTCAATACCCGGCGACAGCACAAAAACAAGGATTTTTCCTGCCAGACATTGCGCCGGATCAAATAAACATTTATTATTTTCAGAAATTACTGAAACTTTAAAAGGTTCTGAAAATGCAAATGACACCCATGATCGAATCCTTCGTCATGCACTTTGGCGAAATGGGCAGCCGTTGGGGGTTTAACCGCACTGTCGGGCAGATGTATGCCCTGTTGGTGGTCAGTGATGAACCGTTGAGTGCCAACCAGATTGCCGAAGCCCTTAACATCAGCCGGGGCAATGTCAGCATGGGCCTCAAAGAGCTGCAAGGTTGGCGTCTGGTGCAGCAACAGCACTTTCCCGGTGACCGCAAAGACTATTTCCAGGCACTGGGCAGTATCTGGGACATGGCCCAGCGGGTGTTTGAAGAGCGTCGCAAGCGCGAAATCGACCCCACCCTGAGTGTGTTGCGCGACCTGCTGCTGGACAAACCGGCCAACGCACAGGAAGCCTACGCCCAGTCTCGTCTGAAAGAAATGCACGACCTGCTGGAATCCATCACCACCTGGAGTGAAGAGCTGCAGCGGCTCAGCCCTGAGAAGCTCAACACCCTGATGAAACTGGGCTCCGGGGTAGGCAAGGTACTCGACATGAAAGACAAGCTGGTCAACAAACGCTGATTTCTCATTTTCTGGCCTGGGGAGGTAACCATGGCTGACGTATTCATGTTGTCACGCATTCAATTTGCCGCCAACATCAGCTTTCATATTCTGTTCCCAACCATCACCATCGCGCTGTGCTGGTTACTGTGCTACTTCAAGGTCCGTTTCCATCTGTCCGGTCATCCGGTGTGGATGCGGATTTACCGTTTCTGGGTCAAAGTATTTGCCCTGACCTTCGCTCTGGGCGTGGTCAGCGGTATCACCATGTCGTTCCAGTTTGGTACCAACTGGCCCGGATTTATGGAGACCGTGGGCAACATTGCCGGGCCACTGCTGGGTTATGAAGTACTGACCGCGTTTTTCCTCGAGGCCACTTTCCTCGGCATTATGCTGTTCGGGATCAACCGGGTACCACCCTGGGTGCATACCCTGGCCACCTTTATTGTCGCCATCGGCACCTCCTTGTCAGCGTTTTGGATCCTGGCCCTTAACTCATGGATGCAAACCCCCACCGGCCATGAAATCATCGACGGTGTGGTGCATGCCAAAGACTGGTGGGCGATCATTTTCAATCCCTCATTCCCCTATCGCTTCGCCCACATGCTGATCGCTTCCGGCCTGACCGCCTGCTTCCTGATGGCGGGTATCTCAGCCTATCGGATCAAGCGAGGCGACAATAAAAAGGCACCGCAGCTGAGCCTCAAAACCGCATTAACCGCAGCGGCGTTGTTGGCGCCCTTACAAGTGTTTGTCGGCGACCTGCACGGATTGAACACCTTTGAGCATCAGCCGCAAAAAGTGGCCGCCATGGAAGGGGTATGGGACACCACCGAAGGGGCGCCTTTACTGTTGTTTGCTGTGCCGGATGAAACCGAGCGCACCAACCATTTCGAAGTGCCAATTCCCAACCTGGCCAGTGTGATCCTGACCCACGACCCCAATGGCACGATTCGAGGGCTAAACGAATTCAAGGGCGAACACCCGCCGGTCAAACCGGTGTTCTACGGTTTCCGGCTGATGGTCGGGCTCGGCCTGCTGATGCTGGCCATGGCCTGGCTAGGCAGCTTCTACGCCTGGCGCAAACCGGCCATGCCGGGCTGGCTGCTCAGTGGCCTGGTCGCCATGACCTTCAGCGGTTGGCTGGCCACCCTCGCCGGCTGGTACGTGACCGAAGTGGGCCGACAGCCCTATCTGGTCACTGGCATACTGAAAACCGCCGATGCGGTCACCGATGTGCACCCCGGTAACGTGTGGCTCTCCCTGAGCGCCTACCTTACTGTGTACGCGGTGTTATTGGTCGCTTATATCCGAACCCTGTTCCTGATGGCCCGACGCTCGGTGGAAATCGAAGAAATTCAGCCCCATGAACATGACAATCCATTCCGTCAGGCCCGTCCGGCGGATACCGCACCTCTCGCTCAACCTGGAGGCTCAAAATGATCCCGGATTATGCCCTTGCTGACATTTTTGCATTCTTGATGGCTCTGTCCGTGTTGGTATACGCCATTCTGGACGGTTACGATTTGGGTGTGGGTTTGCTGTTGCCGATGAACAATGAACAACATCGTGACAAGATGATCGCCTCCATCGGTCCGTTCTGGGACGCCAACGAAACCTGGCTGGTGCTGGCCGTGGGACTGTTGCTGATCGCATTTCCAACCGCCCATAGCTACATCCTCAAAGCCTTGTACCTGCCCGCCGCGGTGATGCTGATTGGGCTGATTTTGCGCGGTGTGGCGTTTGATTTTCGCGCCAAGGTTCGCCCCGGCCGCAAACGTACCTGGGACCATGTGTTCAAAATCGGCTCATTGCTGGCCACCGCCAGCCAGGGCTATATGCTCGGTGCTTATGTGATGGGGTTCGAGCAATCCCTCGGCGCCATCATCTTCTCACTGCTCAGTGCGGTGGGCGTCACCATGGCATATATCCTGATTGGCGCCAGTTGGTTGATCATGAAAACCGAACAGGATTTGCAACAGCGGGCCATCCGCTGGGCTACCCGGGCCAGTATGGTCAGCTTCGTGGGTATCCTGGCGGTGTGTGTGGTCAATCCGCTGATCAACGAGCAGGTGATGAGCCGCTGGACCACAGCCCCCAGCGCCTACCTGTTTGCCATGATCCCGGTGCTGTGTTTCATGTTTCTGACCCTGCAGGTTCTGGTGTTACGTCGCCTGCCGCTGGCCAACGATGAAGGCTGCTGGCTGCCATTCGTATTAACCACCCTGGTGTTTTTGACCTGCTTCGCCGGCCTGGGCGTGAGCTTTTATCCCTATGTGGTGCCCGGCGTCATGACCTTCACCGAGGCGGCCAGTGCACCGGACTCACTACGATTTATCCTGTATGGTGCGCTAGTGGTGATCCCCTGCATTCTGGCGTACACGGTGTTTTCCTACCGGGTATTCTGGGGCAAAGTGCGCGATCTGACCTACTATTGATGCCTGATCAGAGGCGCCTGCAGAGCAGCAGGCGCCTAACGCAAACGTATGCAGTTTACTTCGGCTTAACAACCCGTACACTGGCATTACGCGAACGTCATCAGGAATCACATGAAAACGACCCTTCCACTGGCAAAGCATTTGCCAAATGTCAGCCGTCTGGCTTTTGGGTGCATGGGACTTGGCGGCAGCTGGGACAACGCCCCTGTTGATGCCGAGCACCTCAGGCAAGCCAATGAAGCGGTCGACGCTGCATTGGAAATCGGCATTAACTTTTTTGACCATGCCGACATCTATACCCGTGGCAAAGCCGAGCAAGTGTTTGGCCAGATCCTTGAGCAGCGTCCCACCCTTCGGGAAGCCATCTACCTGCAGTCGAAATGCGCGATCCGGTTCGCCGATGCGCACAACCCGCAGCGTTATGATTTTTCCAAACACTGGATCCTGCAGTCCGTGGATAACAGCCTCAAGCGGCTGAACACCGAGTACCTGGACGTTTTGTTACTGCATCGTCCGGACCCGTTGGCAGACCCCGAAGAGGTGGCTGAAGCGTTCGAGCAGTTGCACAGCAGCGGCAAGGTGCGTCATTTCGGTGTATCCAACATGCACATTCACCAACTGCAGTGGCTACAGCATCATCTGGACATGCCACTGGTTGCCAATCAGATAGAGATCAGTTTGTTGCGTCACGACTGGCTCGACCAAGGGGTGCTTGCAGGTACGCCACAAAGCCAGCATGTCGGTTTTGTGCCCGGCACGATTGAGCATTGCCAGCAACACGGCATACAGCTGCAGTCCTGGGGCAGCCTGTGTCAGGGACTGTTGTCCGGCCGTGATGTTCAGGATCAGCCCGACACCGTCAAGCAAACCGCCGCCAAGGTCACTGTCCTGGCCGAGCACTACGACGTCTCCCGGGAAGCCATTGTTCTGGCGTTCCTGACCCGTCACCCGGCCGGTATTCAACCGGTGATCGGCACCACTCACACCTCACGCATCCTGGCCTGTGGCGACCTTGAAAAGGTCACCCTGAGCCGCGAACACTGGTATGAATTGTATCTGGCGGCGCGCGGTCGCGCCTTGCCCTAACCGTTATAAAGGAAAAACTTCATGAAACGTTCATTGACGGCCATTGCCACCCTGAGTGTTTTGACGTTGCTGGGCTGTTCGCCGGCAACCCGGGACGACCAACGATTGGCCCAGGTGCCTGCCGCCGAGCCGGATACCGCGACGGACATTTACCAGGATTACCTCAACCGCGATGTACGCGACGATGTGTTCTACTTCGTCTTACCGGATCGCTTCAATAACGGTGATGTCAGCAATGACAACGGCAACCCGGACAAGCCCATTTCCTACGGCGGGCTGGACCTGACCTCCAAGTGGGCCTTCCACGGCGGTGATATCAAAGGACTGGAGGAAAAGCTCGACTATCTGCAAGACATGGGGATCACCGCCATCTGGATGACCCCAATTCTGCGCAACAAGGCGATTCAGGAAGGCGGCTTTGCCCATCATGGCTACTGGATTGTCGACTTCACCGAACTGGACCCCCATTTCGGTACCAACGCCGAGCTCAAACAACTGATTGACGCCGCCCACGAACGGGGCATGAAGATCTTCTTCGATATCATTACCAACCATACCGCAGACGTGATCCGCTACACCGAATGTCACAACCCGGACGGTAGTTTCATTGCCGGTGAGCCAGGCTGTGCGTACAAGTCGATGGAGCAAGTGGCGGCGGGTGACACCTACACCCCCTTTGTGCCCGAACAGGAAGCGTCGGTGAAAGTGCCTGAATGGCTCAACGACCCGGCTTATTACAACAACCAGGGAGACAGCTTCTGGGAAGGGGAAAGTGCCATCAATGGTGACTTTGCCGGACTGGATGATCTGAACACACGGGATCCCAGAGTGGTCGACGGCTTCATCGACATCTACAAAAATCTGATCACCGCGTTCAAACCCGACGGCTTCCGTATCGACACCGTCAAGCATGTCGACATGTCATTCTGGCAGAAATTTGGCCCCGCCATCGTCGAGCATGCCCAGGAACAAGGGATCCCCCAATTCCATATTTTTGGTGAAGTGTATGACCCGACTGCGGAAGTCCTGAGTCGATATACCACCGAAGGCAAATTACCCTCTGTGCTGGATTTCGGCTTCCAGCGTGCTGCGGCCAGTGCCTTTGTTGAAGACAAAGGTGCCGACGCAGTGGCCAAGCTGTTTGCCGATGATGATTTCTACAATGACGCCGACAGTCAGGCGGACCTGCTGATGAACTTCCTCGGCAATCACGACATGGGGCGCCTCGGTCACTTCATTGACAAAGCCAACCCGGACGCCTCAGAGGAAGAACGCCTGGCACGCGCCAAACTGGCCCATGCGTTCATGTTTTTCTCCCGTGGTGTACCGGTTATTTACTACGGTGACGAGCAGGGCTTTACCGGCGATGGTGGCGACGTCGATGCCCGCGAAGACATGTTCCCGTCACACGTGGCGGTCTACAATGACAATCAGCTGATTGGCACCAACCTGACCACCGAAGCGGCCAATTTCGACCCGACTCACCCACTGTACAACACCATCCAGACCCTGGCGGAGGTACGCAAGTCTCATACTGCACTGCGTCGCGGCATCACTTACATGCGTGGCAGCAGTGACGACAATCAGGCGTTTGCCATGGCGCGGGTAGCGCCAACAGCGCGCACCGAATACCTGGTGGCATTTAACCCGTCAGACAAAACCCAACAGCTGCAATTGCCTGCGTTGGCCCCCGCCTACCTGCATGTGGCCGGTGAAAACCAGTTGGAACAGGCCAACGCCACGTTGACCTTGCAGTTGCCGCCGTTCAGTTACGCGGTGTACAAGGGCAACCAGCCGTTGCCCAGTGATGCAAACCTGGCCGTGACATTCGAGGGTATCGACAAGCAGGATGATCGGGTTACCTACCGCTTTGATCTGCCCGGTGCCAAAGACAACCCGGTACCGCTGTATGTGCTCAGTGTGGAAATGCAAACGGCGTTGGGCAGCTATGAGTTGATGGGACACGATGCAACACCGCCGTATACCCTGAGCATCCACCCGGACACCCTGGCCGAGCTGCAACCCCGTGGCATGCGCCTGACGGTCAGCAACATGAACGGCATGAGCCAGTCCACGCTGGTGACTTTCCCCCGTCCGCGTAAAGCAACTCAGGACTAACCCGTTACGCACAGGTGATGGCTCGACATCGCCTGTGCGCTACCAATCCGCTATGCTGTAAGCATGTTGAGTCCACGACCATCACCATGCAGATACCCTCAGCCGCCCAACTCAACCTGTACAAATACCTGCTAGCCCCTGTGTTGCTGGCCCAGGGCCTGTATGTACGGCGAACCATTGTCGAACTGCCCGAGCCCGATGGCGCACGACTGGGCAATACCGGTCAGGGCTCGCCCCTGTCTTTGTTGATCCTGGGTGATTCTGCTGCCGCCGGGGTTGGTGTGCAGCAACAAGGTGACGCCCTCAGTGGCCACCTGCCCGCACTGCTGGCCAGTCACTATCAGGTGGACTGGCAGCTGCAGGCAGCCAGCAGTAAAACCAGTTGGGATATGCTGCCATTGATTGACCAGTGCACATTTGAGCAGTGTGATGTGGTACTGATTTCAGCCGGCGTCAACGACGTGACACGGGGTCACTCGACGGCCCACTATCTGCGAGGCTGCCAGGCTCTGGCAGACGCGGCGAGGCTACGTTGGCCTGACTGTCATCTGCTGTACAGTGCAGTACCACCAATGGGCCAGTTTCACGCCTTGCCTAACCCGTTGCGCTGGTACGTGGGTCAGCATGCCCGGCAATTGGACAGCGCACTGCATCAGTGGTGTGCCCAACACGCCTATGGTTATTTGCCGTTTGACTACAATTTGCACCCGGACTTAATCGCCGCAGATGGCTTTCACCCCAGTGGCGCGTTGTATGCCCTGTGGGCAGAACGGGCAGGCCAATGGATAGCACACCACCGGCCGCCCAAGGGACACTCTGTCAGGCCGAATGGCGATACTCGGTGGCTTCAATCTGGGCCAGACGGGCCTGGGTTGGATTGCGCCAATAGTTAAACAACAGTCCGACGAACAGCAATGCACTGAACAGCGCAGCAACCATGAAGCCGTACTTGGCGTCACCGCCAAAGGCATCACTGACCACGCCCATGATAAAGGGCCCGGCCGCTGCACCAGCGGCGGTGAAAAACAGGATCACACCCGCCACCGTGCCGTGTTCATGTTTGGGGAAACAACTGATCCCTTTGGAATTGAAGGTCGGGTAGATCACCGACATAAAGATCCCGGTGAGGGGGAACAACACCAAGGCCCAATCGCGACCGCCCCACAGGCCACCCAGATAGCACAGCAATATCGCCAGGCTGAACAGCATCAAGACCAACGCCCAGTTGAAGTGCTGCATCATCCATATGCCGACAAAACGACCGGCCGCCCGCAAGGCGAAAAACACCGATACCGCGTACATCGCCAGGGTTTGTGACGCCTCACTCTGGTAGCAGGCAAACGCCGCCGATACATCGGTGGCATCACACACCAGATAGCTGGGCATCCACACATAAATGGCGCTTTCCGCCGCCACGTACAAAAACGCGCCAATGGAAAAGCCCATCGCATAGGGATCTTTGAGCAGCTTGAGGCTACGCATCACATTGATGGGCTCGCTGGCCACCTGCCCTTGGGTATGATCAGGATAACCGGCCCGCCATGCCATAGCGATCAGCAAGGTACACATGATCCCGGCGATCACATACAGCCACTTCCAATCTACGCCCTGGCGGATCAACCAGGCCACCAGCAACGGGCCAATGATGGCCCCGACACCGAAAAACGCCTCGGCGCCATTCATGGTGCCGGTATGCTCTTTGGTGCTGCGGGAGATGTCGCCAATCAATGCCAGTGCGGCGGTTTTAAACACTCCCACGGCGATGCCCGACAAGGTGATCAGACTGAGAATAAAGCTGAAGGTGGTGCCCACCAGAAACAGGTAGCAGGACACCGCAAACAGCGCCAGTCCCAGGATAATGGTCTTTTTACGCCCGAAGCGATCAGCCAGAAACCCCAGAAACAACCCCGAAAAAGCAATCCCGATCATGAACAGCGAATGCATCAGGCTGGCCTGGGTATTGGTGACATCAAACTCGCGCTTGACCTCTTTGATGATTTCCCCCACCGAGTCAGATGTCATCGCAAACATCATGAACATCAGGTAGGTCAACCAGCGGATCAGCCGCAAGTTCTGTTCACTGTGCGCAGCACTGTTCATGCCTGTCTCCTCATCAGGGATCACACCGGACGCTTTACGTCCGGTTTATTGATGCTTATCAGAAGCGGTACTTCAGCGTAACGGACGTGGTACGTCCGTTAATGGTGCGGGCGCGGATGATGCTGTCATTGCCTGCCACTGAACCTTCTTCGGCTTCGGTAATACCCACTTCATCGAACAGGTTGTTGATGTTAACGGCCACCGTCAAGTCATCGGTAATGAAATAGTCGGCAAACACGTTAACCTGGTTATAGCCGTCAAATTCCAGATCGTTGTTGTCCTGCGCGTAAGCGTCGGTGGTGCCAATCAGGTTGGCGCCAATGCTGCCCATGTCCAGTTGATAGCGGGCGGTCAGCTGATAAATGAAATCAGCCTGGCGACGTGGCGTATTGCCGACCACTGCCGGGTTGAGATCATCCTGACTGATTTCCGCATCCGTCCAGGTAAAGCCGCCTTTCAGGGTCAGCGCATCGAGGTTATAGGCTGCTTCCACTTCAATGCCCTTGGCTTCATAGACGCGATCAAAGAACCGCTGTGACGTGGCTTCAAAATTCTGCTCTTCGGTTTCGGCATAGAAACCGGTGACAAACAGCCCCAGACCACCGTTGCGGTATTTCACACCGGCTTCGTACTGGTCAACAATATCCACCGCATCTTCGTCAGCCACACTGCCGTCGGCATTGATTTTACCGAAGGCCAAGCGGTCGGCGTTAGCACGACCACCACGGCTGATGCGGGCGAATACCGCGGTATCCTCATCAACCCGGTAGTTACCACCGATGGAGTACGAGGTGTATCCCCAGTCATAATTCACCACGCTGGCATTGGCCAAATCGATGCCTGCCACTGCCGTCTCCGGCATTGAGATCACGCCGTCACCGTTCATGTCACGACTGCTCACGGCAGCACCGGCGTAGGTACCAAAGGCATCGCCCATGTCGCGGCGTACACTGGCTTCCCAGGTAAAGTCACCGTATTCGCCGGACAAGGCCAGATAGGGCGCATCAATGTCATAACGAATGTCGTAGTTGCGCTGACAGCAGTTACCCCAGTAAGGCACACCGTAGGCATACAGGCCGTTATCTGAATAGGATGTACCATCCTCGCCGACAACGTTGAGTAACGCGGCATTGTCGCCCTTCACTTCCATCAGGTAAGAATTCCATAACCAGCTCATGCTGATGTCCTGACGGGCTTTGTAGTACCCCAGGGTCAGTGAGACGTTGTCGAAATCCCGCGACAGCTTCAAATCATTCACGTAGGAGCCAAAGTCGCTCATTTCCACGTCGAAGGTGTGGGTGCGCATCACCAGACCGTTGCCAGTGTTGTCGGTAAACGCAGTGCCCTGCGACGGTCCGTTGGCGTACACCAGGGTTGCTCCGCTACCACCAATGCTTTCGGCAACACTGCTGGCCGACGCCACTTCGGCAGGAAACGGAGAGACAAAGTTGCCCTTCATATCTGATACCCGGAAGCGATTGACCAGGGTCCAGTGGTCGGAGACATCAAAATTGGCTTCAAAACCAATACTGGTGACCTGCGGGTTCATGCCATTGGCCATATCACCGCGGCTGATCTGGTTATCACCGTTGAGGCGCACGGTTTGTTGCAGATACGCCGAGTGGGGCGTGTCAGACTGGGCGTCAAAGCCAGCAATGGAATCGCCATTGGCATACATTGGCATCGGCAGATAACCGGTGGCTTTGTCATCCAGGTGTTTGAAGTAAACACGGAAGTAGCCACTGTCAAATTCCTTGGTAATGTTGGCTTTGATCTGACCACCGGAGTTACCGTTGTAGCCCGTCTCACGTGGCCCTTCCCCTTCACGGAAAAAACCACCGATGTGGAAACGCATCGAATCGCTGATGTCGCCACCGTATTCAAAATCGGTTCTCACCGAGTCGTAGTCCACGCCCACGGTTGTTGCAACGCTGCCGCCGCCAAAATCGCCGGTTTTGCTGATAAAGTTGATCACACCACCCGGAGAGTTACTGGCCATGGTGGACGCTGAACCACCGCGCACCGCTTCAATGCCGGACACCGTAGAATCGGCACGCAGGAAAATATCCGCATTACCAAACGCCACATCACCAAACTGCATCACCGGCAAACCGTCTTCCTGCAGGACCAGGAACTTAGCTCCCCCAGCCGCAACCGGCAATCCGCGAACGGCAATATTGGCGTTGCCTTCACCGCCGGTGGACTCTGAGCGGATCCCCGGAATGGAGCGGAATATTTCTGCAGTAGAACGGGGAGTGGCAACGGCGATATCCCCCTCACTCAGGGTACTGACTGAAACACTGGAGTCCATCTTGGTGGTTGAGCGGGCCGAGCCGGTCACGATGATCTGTTCAAAATCCAACGCATCGGTGTTGCTGGCCTGTTCGTCCTGTTGCTGGGCAACGGCAGAAGCCGACAATGCCATGCCAATCAGCATGGCCAATGGGGTACGGGTAAATTGCGCTTGCATAGTGTTCTCCGAATGCGTGCAACTGCTGTGACCCTTGCCTCAGCCTAGTGCACTGTCCTGGTTTTGCCAGACACCTGTGGTACCTGGGATGCTCATGGGCGATGATATTCACCGACCAACTTAATCGTTTCAGTAAAGCTAGCAAAAGAATTTACAACTGTAAACACATTGTTAATCATTTTGTCTAATATTCGCTACAAACAGTGGATCACAACACTGATCAGTGCTAACTTAATCGTGTAAGTTGAAACGATAGGCTTGAACAATGAATGTCGGTAAAGAAAGCAGTGTGACGCTGCAACGTATTGTCAACAATCTGGATTGGCAGGGGCTCAACCCCAGCCAGCGGCGTACCTTCGAACAACGTTTGAACGCGCACTTTCCACGTTTGTTTGGCTTGTTACTCGACATATACCCGTCGCGGTACGACCTGCATTTCCATTGTGAAGATCTGGTGCAGCGGTTGCTGCGAGGTTTCCTGCAACGCAACAACCGTTTGAAAGCGCTGGACAAGCAACGCCTGAAAGATCCCCACTGGTATAAATCACAGGATCGGGTCGGCATGTCCTGCTACGTCGACTTGTTTGCCGGTGACTTACAACGTCTCAAAGCACGCATCCCGTATCTGCAGGCCTGGGGGATCAATTACCTGCACCTGATGCCATTGTATGCGGTGCCCGAAGGTGACAGTGACGGTGGCTATGCGGTGTCTGACTATCGACGGGTCAATCCAGCCCTCGGCGACATTGACGATTTACGTGCCCTGGCCAAAGCCCTCGAGGATGCCGGCATCAGTCTGGTACTGGATTTTGTGTTTAACCACACTGCCGACAATCACCCCTGGGCCCTCGCCGCTCAACAGGGAGACCCTGTGTATCAGGATTATTACTACCTGTTTGATGATAAAACCGTGCCGGACCAGTATGAGCATCACTTGCGGGAAATTTTTCCCCAGGTACGGCGCGGTAACTTCACCTGGAATGACGCTGCACAAAAATGGGTATGGACCACCTTTAACAGCTTTCAATGGGATCTCAATTACACCAATCCCGAGGTGTTTAAGGCGATCACCGAAGAGATGCTGTTTCTGGCCAATATTGGCTGTGAAGGCCTGCGTCTGGATGCCCTGGCATTCATCTGGAAAGAGATGGGCACCGATTGTGAAAATCAACCCAATGCGCACAAACTGATCCAGGCATTCAACTGTTGTCTACAGATTGCAGCGCCCGCGGTGGTGTTTAAATCCGAAGCCATCGTTCATCCCGATGAAGTGGTTAAATACATCGACGCCGAGGAATGTCAGCTGTCCTACAATCCGCTGTTAATGGCATTGCTGTGGAACAGTCTGGCGACCCGTAAGACCCGCCTGCTGACGGCGTCGATGCAGAAAAGCTTCGCCATTTCGCCGGATTGCGCGTGGGTCAACTATGTTCGTTGTCACGATGACATCGGCTGGACGTTCGATGATGACGTCGCCGCGTCGTTGGGGATCAACGGCACCGATCACCGCCATTTTCTGAATCAGTTTTACACCGGCCGTTTTGAGGGCTCATTCGCCACCGGCGTGGCCTTTGCAGACAATCCGCAGACCGGTGACTGTCGGGTGTGTGGATCGATGGCCTCGCTGGCCGGGCTCGAACAGGCGATAGAGAAAGATGATCCGGCATTGATTGAACTGGCGGTAAAACGCATATTGCTGCTGCACGCTGTGACGTTTGCCATCGGCGGCATTCCGGTTCTGTACAGCGGTGACGAGCTGGGGTTATTAAATGACTACAGCTATCAAAGCGACCCAGACAAGCGCCATGACGATCGTTGGGTACACCGCGTGGCGTTAACAGACGATATCATCGACGCCAGCCTGCACGGCACCAACCCTCACCATGGTATCGTCGATAGCCTGCAGCATATGCTGTCGGTCAGGCGACGCCATGCCATCTTCGGTGAAGGAGCAACCGACATACTGACACCGTACAATGATCACGTGTTTGCCGTGGCCAGGCACCTGAACAACCAACACCTGGTGGCATTGTTCAATTTCAGTGAGCAAACACAGTCTCTCGATGGACGCATCCTTGAAGCGTTGGGCCCCAAGGCGGCCGGCGATGACCTGCTGACCGGTAAACACTATCAGGCCAGCGACGCCCTCAGCATACCGCCCTATGGAGTGGTGTGGATAGGCGCAAACCTGGACGGGAATTAGTCAAGTGCATTTGTCGCTCGACGTCCAAAAGCATGGGCCACAAAAAACACACAAAACCCAGCACCGCCGGCTACATGCAACAATGCCAACCAGTATTGACTGACTTCCTCGCTGGCATAGTAGAGGCCTATCGCTGTAGCGCCTAACACCAGCATCAACAGGCCGTTGACCAACCCGGTGACGCGCTGTTGCTTTTTGCGCCAATGACTGCGCATATGTACTGACCACAATGCGCCAACCAGCAGACTGACCAGCCATCCGCTGGCTGCATGGCTGCCGGCAACAGTTGTCCACCATACACCCGGAACGCGCCACGGCTGAGACAAGGCTAATTTAAATTCCAGCATTGTCGGAGTCATCAACACACCACTGGCGATAACCACCAACAGTGCCAACAACAACAAGGGGTAAAAAAGTCGGGGATAACCTTTTAGACGTCGCATGGGTTTATGACTCTCAGAGATATTCACTGTTGAACGCAGCAGCCACCGCACTGCGCTGTTCAGGAGGATAGGCGGCTAAGACTTTGGTCATCGCATCGGCACGCCAGGCAAACGGTGACTTAACACTGAGCAATGCTTGCTCCTTTGCCTCACCAACATAAGTAGCCGGATGCCCCTCACGCGGTGCGTAGCGAATTTGTGAAGAGGCAACAGCAGCATTGCACAACGTCAGTCCGCCACGCCGCAAACGCGGTGAGTCTACCATAACGCTCAGACTCTGGGCACCGAAGTGGCGAACATCGCCACCGGCATTGATCCACCCTCCATCAACACCATACCGCTTTAGTTCGGCGATCCCGCAATCAACCGCGTATCCCTTGGCAATACCATCTAAAGTAACGCGTACTGGCCGAAGCAGACGGGCTCTATTGCCGTCTATGTCTATGTCCGTCCAGGTACCTGATGGGAGTGATAGTGGCCCACCAAGATCCGGCAACGCACCTCGCAAAACTAACGCACCGCCAACGGTGCAATTGAAACGATCCTGACTCAGGCGCCCCATCGACCGGGCAAGTGACAGCACCCGACGAGCGTCCTGACTCAGAGGGATCCATTGGCCGGGATGGCGATTAAGGAATCCCAATTCACTGTCTCGGTTATGGGCACTCAATCGGTCCTGCACAACCCGTATGCGTGCAAAAGCATGCCGGGAAATCTCCAGCAATGCTGAGCGCGACATTCGGTTTGACCAAAGCCCAATTTCAACAAAGGTACCTAGCAGGGGCTGGACACGCCGAACGGGCTCATCATTGTGCGGGGCGCAAGAACTGTTCATGGATCACCAGCAAACGTTTTACCCCGTCGGTAAGGTTTCGACAGCTCAGGGTGGCTCCGCTGATGTTCTGGATATCTTCGTCCAACTTAAAGGTATCACCCGCTGTTTTGCCGACAAACTGCTCGCGCCAGCTCTCCCGTCTAACCTCACCGCCGTGGGTTTCACGATAGCTCAGAATTTCCATCCCCAACACGTTACCCTGCTGGTCGATTGCTGTGGCATAAGTGATGTATTCATGCTTACCGACAACGTCATCAATAATGAACCAGCCTTGTAACTCGCCGTCCTTTTCCACCCGCCACACCGGTTGTTCATTCTGTCGTTGTCGGGTTCCGGCCAGCGATTTGATGGTTGACTTGTGCTCATCGGTTAAGCTGAGATTGGCCGCCGTAAATGCCGTTGCATCCGGATATAGCAACTGCTGCGCTTCTTCAATACTGAAATAATCCACCGCAAAGGCGGGTGATGCGATAACGGTCAGCGGCATAAACCACAAACTGTTAATCAGATGCTTGTCCATTGTTCGCTATCCTCTGACAATACTGCCCGCTCAGGCGGGCAGTGATGAATTGGACCATTGCGGCCTAGAAATTAAAACCAACCGCCAGACGCAGCTCCTGCTTGGTCTTTTCAATCAGGTGTAGGCTCGTATCAGATTGGTTTGCGTATTGCTCCCCGCCACCTTCGAGCTGGGTTAAAAAGGCCAGCGTTCCCCACCAGGTAGCACTGCCATAGTGAATAGACGGTCCGGCAAACACGCTCCAGCGCTCTTGCCCTACTTCTGTTTCAAATTCGGTTTCATAAAACGCCTCAACACCGACAAACCATTTTGGTGCAACCCGGTAAGTCATGGCGGTTCCGAACTTGAGTTCCAGCTCCATTTCAGGGTCAGTCGGCCACTCAAACCCTTCCGGCAGATCATCGATAGCAGCACGATCAGCATAGGTCGCTTCCAGACCCAAGTTAGTCGCCCAAATTAGCTCGCCTTCGAGGAAATACTTCTGAGTCAGTAATTCCGTTTCAAAAGACAAGGTGTCTTTATCTTGTCCGGAATGAGGGTCAATCCAATCATAATTTGCACTCATGTACATGGACAGGCCGATGTCGTCTTTGGCCGGGCTCAAAAACATGTACTTGCCGCTGAACTCGATACCACTCAGCTTAAGGCCAATATCGTTGGCCTTGGGCAGATACCCATCAATGATCAAGCCCTGTGTATCAAGACGCATCATTTTCAGGCCGGCAGCGGCAGAAAAACGGTTGCTCACACCGTATTCCACTTCTGTCACGAAATCATAAGCGGTGTAATCACCCTGACCTTTGTCACTGCGACGGTTAACCTTCTGATAGATTTCCATGGCATCCTGAGGCAAAGTTTCCGCGCCTTTGACCACACCAAACATGTTTTCCGCGGCAATACCGGTAGCAGGCAAAGAGGCAACAAACGCGGCAGTGAAAAACGCAGCGCGACGACAAAGTACAAACATCATTTTCCCTTAGTAAAAGTACGGCTAAATATTTGGCGGGACTATACCGAGACTGAATAATTAATGCAAACTATTCCTATTTGCATTACCAGTATTATTTTATGCGCGGCAAGGTGTGGCTTATCGTACCGGTGGGCAAATGGAGGGACTGGAACTGGCAGTGCTGGTAAAAAAACGTAACCAGCGGGCAAATTCAGGACTGCGCACTACTTCCAAATAGGCCGCTGAAAACGGCGTAAACCACGCCGCATCGCGGCTGCTTTTCGACAATGCAAAGTGCACCTGTTCCTCAGAGACATTGGGTTTGAGGATGCGGTAATGAGGCAGGATCTGTTGCACATCATCAGCACATAACAGGCGCGGCAGGGATACGATGGTCAAGGGTATTTTATCCTTCGCCATTAGCGAGAACAGCAGCTCCTCGGTTTCGACAAAATCCCGTTGTATGTGGCGAGCCTTATCAAAATGCTGCCCGTAGGAGTAGTTGCGCGTCACGGTCACAAAGTGAGACTGCAAGGTCGATAACGAGCCGGTGTACTTTATAGGGCAGGGCCGCTGGCACACCAAGACAATAGGCTCCTGGGCATACGCCTGAGGCAGAAACACAAACTGTTGTTGCCGTGCAGGGGTTTTGTACAAGACCAGCATCAGATCATGCTGGCCATCGGCCAGTTCCGACAGCATCCGAGACCAGGGGCGCCGGGTCACGGTATACGACAGATCAGTACGCGCCACAATGGCGTCGAGCAGCCGCACGCCCAGGCCCGTCAGGGTGCCCTGTTGCTGGACATAATACGGAGGATAATCGACATCCCCGATCACTACCCTGAGAGTCGTGTCCGATGGCATCGCTCGTGGTGCAAACAGCAACAGACAGACACTGAGCAACGCCCGTTGAAGCAACAACATATCGCCTTGATAAATTCATTATGAGGTGCAAACACGCTGCCCGACGGGGGCTTGTCCGTGCACGGTCACACACAAGGTTATGGGCAGCGGCCTTACCGACGGTAACGAACATCGGCTTCCATATCGCTGCCTTCCATGCCTTAACGTTAGCAGTGAAGCGGGGGAAAATCACGTTCAACGCAGATGATCTGACCGACGCCCGTTGCTTTACAACTAACCCAGGCGCAACAGTTGCACATTGACGGGGGCTCGGTTACTTTGACACTTTACAGTGAAGGATGTGGCCATGATTGATATTTTTCACGCACAGCATCTGCTGCAGCAACAAATGGCATCGGCACCCGATGAGCGTTCGATGATCCGCATGGTCATGGCGGCACTCGACAGCTATGCATTGGCCACCAGCGTCAAACATGCCGAACTGGACATTGCTTTTGCGGCGACCGGTGGCCCCACCCAATGGGTCAATGTGGACAATATGGCGGTCGATTTTTCCCCGCAGCCCGAACGCGCCAGTCAATACGGCGATATTCTGGTTGAACGGGCCTATGGTTACGTCAACCTGTCAACACCTGCGGGATTTATTCCCTTGGTGGATGTCATCGCCGAGCTGGGTATTCTCAAACGTAAACAGCTCAATTAGATTACCAATACCGCTCCAGACTGACGTGACCAGGCTTTCGGCGTAAATGCTTGTGCATGCCGCGCTGTTCAAGTACCGCAACCGTTTCAGTGATCATGTCGGGATTGCCACACAGCATCACGTGTTGATTGGCGGGTGCTAACGTCACACCGGCCACTTTTTCTAATTCACCGTTTTCAATCAAGCCAGGGATACGTCCTCGCAATCCGCCAGGATTATCCTCGCGGCTGACCACAGGCACAAAACGGAAACGACCTGCATAGTCCTGTTGCCATTGCTGCAACAGGGGCATATACGCCAAATCCGCTTGGGTTCTGGCACCATAGACCAGCACTATGTTCTCAAACCGTGACCATACCGTGCGATCCGCCAAAATCGATAAAAACGGCCCGACACCGGTTCCGGTCGCCATCATCCACAGGGTTGTTGCATCCGGCACTTCATCGATCACCAGAAAACCGGTTGCCGGCGCCATCACACAAAGGGGATCACCCTCTTTAAGGGTATGTAACTGCGGCGATAACTGCCCTTCTTCAACTGGCACAGCAAGGATTTCCAGCAAGGGTTGTTGCGGGGCATTGACCAGAGAATAGGGACGCGATAACACCTTGGTATCATCGATACGAAGACCAAATTTAGTAAACTGACCGGCAGTAAACGCCGGGAAATCTGCGCAATCGATTTGCAGACTGAATAAATGATCGTTCCAGCCAATACGCTTAACGACGGTTCCATCAAGCCATTGTGCCATGCCATACCCTCCGTTTTTGTCCACGCTACCGCATCCGCGGTACAATTTCATCCATGCATTGAACAGGGGTATTTTTGCCCTGCCCTTGGTAAATCAAGACGACTGACATAGACTGGCGCAAACTGGTCCGAACAAGTAAGTCCATGGAACATTCTCCCGCACCGATTTTAATTACCGGAGGTGCACAGCGCATCGGTCTGGCAGTTGCCGAGGCCCTGCTGGCCGATGGTCATCATGTGCTGGTCACCTATCGCAGCCAACGGCCCGGCCTGGCGACACTCAAAGCCGCCGGTGCAACCCTGATTGAAGCCGATTTTACGGAACAACAAGGCATCGAACGTTTCATCCATTACCTGAAAACCCATCACGATCGACTGCGTGCCATTATTCACAATGCCTCAGACTGGGAGGCCGAAAGTGAAAGTACCCCAGCCGCGCAAACCATGGCCCGGATGCTGAACATCCATGTCCAGGTGCCCTACCAGATCAACCTTGCCTGTGCCGACATGTTAGGGGCTGACAACATCAAAGGCGACATCATCCATATGACGGATGGAGTGCAGGACAAAGGCAGCGCCAAACACCTGGCGTATGCCGCCAGCAAAGCCGCATTACATAACCTGACCCTGTCTTTTGCGCAGCGCCTGGCACCTGCGGTTAAGGTCAACAGCATTGCGCCGGCGCTACTGATGTTCAATGAGGGAGATGACGAGGCTTACCGTGCCAAAGCGCTGAAAAAGTCGCTGTTGGAGACGTGTCCGGGACCGTCAGAAGCAGTCAACACAGTGCGTTATTTGCTCGCCAGCGACTACATCACCGGCCGCTGCCTGTATCTGGATGGCGGACGCCACCTTAAGTAGACCGCTAATGGGTTACTTCCAGCGGCGAAAAGTCTTCGCCCAGCGCCCGTTGCACCGAAGCAGGCAATGCCAGAGGGCCATAATGATACGCGGCATGCTCCACGCCAATCCACACGCTTGCTCCGCTCAGCCAGGCACGGATCATGTCCGGGCTGAACTCGAAACGCAGAAAATGGACCGACGAGGTTTTCTCTTCGGTTTCACGGGATAAGTCTTCGTTGGCAATCGGGTGCACGGGATCAAAACCATCCACTTGCAGGTAGACACATTTCTCGATACCAATCATGGTTGCCAGCTGTCGCTTGCGCTCGTCAGGATCGGCATACTCAATCATCATCGTGGCTTTGAGATTGGTGCCATCAGGGATGAGGGGATTGTAGGCATCCAGTTCTTCTTCAATGCCACTGCGCTCAAATATTCGTTCAATGCGCAGCATTTCCTGTACCTGATAGTGGATGGTGGTGTAGTCCTCGAACAACAGACGCAAGTGAGCTCCAATAGGCACCTGACGGTGCTTTTTATGTGCCATGACGTCCCGTCGGAACGCAGCGCGCTGCTCGGCATATTCCTCCAGTGACATCAGCTGCTCTCGATGTAATTTCTGCATTGCACTACTCCCCATCGGTCAACCCATAAGCCATCGCCAACAGCGTCAACGGATGTGTCGGTTGTATTTCTCCTTCCGCCAGTGCTGCCAGGTGTGCCGATGCCATCGGACAATCACTGGCCAGATGGTCGGCCTTGGCCTGGTCAATCTTACGCACCACCGGTCGGGCAATTTTCACCGCCTTATCATGACTTTCCACCTTGACGGCGTAGGTACCATCATGGCCGGAACAACGCTCCTGAGCATCCACCCGGGTATCCGGTATCAGCGCCAGCACATCGCGGGTTTTCAGGCCAATGTTCTGTACCCGCAAGTGACAGGCCACGTGGTAGCTGATATCGCCCAGACCGGTCTTGAAGTCGGTGTTCAGCTTGCCTTCTTTATGCCGCAAGAACAGGTATTCAAACGGGTCGAAAAAGGCCGCTTTGACCGCCTGAACCTTCTCGTCATCCGGGTACATGAGCGGCAACTCCTGTTTGAACATCAATACGCAGGAAGGCACCGGCGCGATCAGATCATAGCCCTGCTGGACTTTCTCATACAGGGCGGGAATGTTGTTCGCGCGGGCGCGATGCACCGCATCCAGATCGCCAAGTTCCAGCTTGGGCATGCCACAACACTGCTCCTTGTCCACCAAAACGACACCAATACCATTGTGCTGAAACACCTTGACCAGGTCCTCGCCCAGGTGGGGGCTGTTATAGTTGCCGTAGCAAGTCGCAAACAGCGCCACTTTGCCGGTTGTTCGACCGACAGACTCGGCGGGCAGCGTTTTCAGCATAGGCGCAACCCGTTTGCGCAGGGTGCGGTGGTGGTATTCGGGAACGGGCGCGTCTTTGTGCACACCCAATTGCGACTCAAGCACGCCGCGAAATGCAGGGCTGCGATTCAACGCATTGACGGTCACATCCACCACCGGAATGCTGGCCAGTTTGCCCAGCTTGTCGGTACTGGTCAGCAAGGTGTCCCTTCGCGAAGCGCCGTTGGCGCGAAAGTGCTGTGCTTTGGCACGCAGCATCAGGTGCGGGAAGTCCACCTGCCACTCATGTGGCGGTACATACGGACACTTGCTCATGTAGCACATGTCACACAGATAACACTGCTCTACGACTTTGTGGTAGTCCTGCTTGTCGACACCGTCGACTTCCATGGTGTCTGATTCATCGACCAAATCAAATAAGGTGGGGAATGCATCGCACAGGCTCACACAACGTCGGCACCCGTGACAGATATCAAATACCCGTTCCAGTTCCTGCTCCAGGGCTTGTGGATCCCAGAACGCCTCATCCTGCCAATTTATCGGGTGGCGCGTGGGCGCCTCGAGACTGCCCTCGCGGGTGGTTTTGCCAGCGCACATAATCAAATCCTGTCAGTGGACAGTGCCCAATGGGCACTGCGCTTGTCAGCCCCAATCAGGCATCCAGGGTATCCAGGGCTTTCTGGAAGCGGTTGGCATGACTTCGCTCTGCTTTAGCCAAGGTCTCAAACCAATCGGCGATTTCATCAAAGCCTTCATCCCGCGCCGTTTTTGCCATGCCCGGGTACATATCGGTGTATTCGTGAGTCTCACCGGCAATGGCCGTTTTGAGGTTGTCCTGGGTTGAACCGAAGGGCAATCCGGTCGCCGGGTCGCCAGTTTCTTCAAGATACTCCAGATGACCGTGGGCGTGTCCAGTTTCGCCCTCTGCCGTGGAACGGAATACGGCTGCGACATCGTTGTAACCTTCCACATCGGCTTTTGAAGCGAAGTACAGGTAGCGGCGATTAGCCTGGGACTCGCCGGCGAACGCATCTTTAAGGTTTTGCTCGGTTTGTGAACCTTTCAGTGACATGATGATCTCCAGAAATGGACAGTGTTTGCCTTCTTAAAAGTAGTCATCGAACAAACTTTGAGCAATCGATTAAAGCGATTAAGTCAATCGGCGTAAGTGATTCACCTCCGGGCGGGTTTGAGGGATAATTGCCGACAAATTCCCTGATTTGAAACTGTGTTGATTAAGCCTCTGAAATCATTTTTGTTTTTGTCCCTTTTCAGTGCTGTTGGTAACGCCCAACAAAACACTGAGCTGGAACAGATCACGGTAACCACCCGTCAACCCGGTATCGCAGTGAAGGACACCAGCTTTGCCCTTTCCCTGCTGTCAAAAGACGCCATACAACAAACCGGCCACCAGCATATGCAACAGCTTGTGACCCGTGTTCCTGGCGCGTGGGTCAGTCGCGGGAACGGACAGGAACACCTGACGGCGATCCGCTCGCCGGTGCTGACCGGTGCCGGCAGTTGCGGTGCCTTTCTGATCGCCGAAGACGGTGTTTCATTGCGTGCCAACGGCTTTTGCAATGCCAATCAACTGTTTGATGCCAATACTGAACAGGCCACCGGTATCGATGTACTGCGCGGTCCTGCCAGTGTGTTGTACGGCAGCAATGCCCAGCACGGCGTGATCAACGTGCTTACCCCACAGCCCCGCAGCGAACAAGGTCATGATTTCACCCTGCGGGCTGGTCCTCACGTGTATCGCCATGCCACACTGGCCAGCCGCTGGCACACCCAGCACGCCAGCACCGGCATTTACATCAACGGCACCAGTGACAATGGCTACCAGGCCGACAGCGGCTTTGATCAACAAAAAGCCACACTGGTGCATCAACACGAAAGTGCCGGGTGGGACAGCAAGACCACTTTCACGGCGACCAACCTGAATCAGGAAACGGCCGGTTTTGTACAGGGTAAAGACGCCTATCGCGACCCCGTTTTGCGACGCAGCAATCCCAACCCGGAAGCGTTCAGAGACGCGCAAAGCGTGCGTATTGCCAGCCACTGGCGGTCTACTGACAGCGAACAATCACGCTGGCAGATCACCCCTTACCTGCGCTGGAATCAGATGACGTTTTTGCAGCACTACCTGCCCTGGCAGGCAACGGAATCCAATCACCATCGCAGTATTGGTGTGCAACTGGCACGCTTCCATCAATCCGAAGACGTGCAGTGGCAATGGGGCGTGGACTCAGAATGGACCGAGGGCGGACTGAAAGAAACACAAGCCGAACCGTTTTCACCCACCGTGCCGGCTGGTAGCCACTACGACTACACCGTTATCAGCCGTCAAATGGCCCCTTATCTACGCGGTGAACTGGCGCTGAGTGATCGATGGCATATGGGCGCCGGTGTGCGTTACGACTGGCTGGAGTATGACTATCGCAACCATCTTCCTGACGGTGATGCCTGTGCGCCCGACATCAATGGTTGTCGCTTTACCCGCCCTGCCAGTCAGTCCAAATCCTACGGTCAGACATCTGTACGAGCCTTTGCCCGCTATCAGCTCGACAATGACGGCCAGTTGTATACCTCTGTCAGCCAGGGGTTCAGAGCACCACAGGCCACAGAATTGTTCCGCCTGCAAGGGGGACAAACCACGGCCGATCTGAAAACCGAATTACTGCGCTCAGTGGACGTCGGCTGGCGCTCACCGGTGGGACAAGGCTGGATAGACTTGTCGGTGTACCTGGCTACCAAGTCCCGGGTCATCTTCCAGGACAGTGAACGCCGGCAGGTCAATGATGGGGCTACCCGCCACCAGGGTGTGGAGCTGCAGCTCGAGCAACCGATCAATGCACAGTGGCGGGTGTCCGTCGCCGCTACATTGGCACGTCATACCTATCGCGACGACTATGCCTTCAGTAACGGCGACGTGAAAGGCAATGACATTGATACTGCCCCCCGCCACATGGGCCGCGTGGGCCTGAAATGGCGTCCCGATGAGCAGTTGGCGGTCAACCTGGAATGGGT
This sequence comes from Fluctibacter halophilus, assembly GCF_020687825.1. Classification (GTDB taxonomy): domain Bacteria; phylum Pseudomonadota; class Gammaproteobacteria; order Enterobacterales; family Alteromonadaceae; genus Fluctibacter; species Fluctibacter halophilus. The sequence continues at coordinate 265,046 of NZ_JAJEWP010000005.1, read as the reverse complement.
GCATATGGGCGATTACTATACCGATCCGCAAAACAGCGCCCGCTACGCGGGGCATGATCTGCTGAACCTCAGGGCCCGGTGGCAGTTAGATGACGCCTGGACAGTGACGTTGCAGGCATTAAACCTGACGGATTCCGCCTACGCAGAGCGGGCGGACTATGCCTTTGGCAACGAACGTTACTTTATCGGCGAACCGCGCAGCGTCTATCTGGGGATTCAACGCCACTGGCAATAAAAAAGATCGCGACCAGTAGCAGACGCAGAACACAACAACTTCTATAATCCGTGACCTTGGGTTTTTAAGGATTTCTATGACATCTGTTGAACGATTATTGCCGGAATGGGCGCCGCAGGAAGCCATCATTCTGGCCTGGCCGGACCAACATACCGATTGGGCCCCCTGGCTGGTGGAAGCGCGACAAACCTACCTGGCGCTGATGCAAGCCATTACAGCAAACGGCGTGGGCGTTATTTTGTTGATCCGCAGCGAGGCAAAGCCCGACTTTGTAGCCATGGCGGACAATCTCAGTGGCGTGTTACTGGTCGAAGCCGATTACAACGACACCTGGGTGCGGGACTATGGTTTCCTGACCCTTGCCAGCGGCGAGCGACGGGTCCCTCTGAGTTATGTGTTCAATGGCTGGGGCAACAAATTCGACGCCCGCAAAGACAACGACATCAACCTGAATGTGTTGGCGTCGATGTGCGTAGAGCCCATGCGGTTTGTCGACATGGTATGCGAAGGGGGCGCACTGGAAATCGATCAACAGGGTCATTTACTCAGTACTGCCCTGTGTCTGCAAAACCCCGAGCGCAATGGTGATCAATCGCTCAGTGCCTACCAGGCTGCATTTGCACAGCAGTTGGGCGCCACACGGGTGAGCATTTTTCAGCATGGTCATCTGGAAGGAGATGACACCGACGGTCACATTGACACGCTTGTACGGTTTACCCCAAGCCAGGGGCTGGTGATCCAAAGTGCGTTTAATGTGCCACAGGATCCCCATCATGATGGCCTGCGCGACCTGGTCGAAGAATGCCGTCAACACTGCCCTGAACATACTATTTTCGAGCTGCCCCTGCCCTGTATCGTCAATGCGGCGGGTGAACGATTACCGGCATCTTATGCCAACTACCTGATCAGCAACGGGCAAATCCTGTTCCCGGTGTATGGGGCACCACAAGACCAGCAGGCGCTGGAGATCGTGCAACGCGCCCATCCCGGTTTTCAGGTGGTTGCGATTGACGCCTTACCGCTGGTCCAGCAATTTGGTAGCATCCATTGCATCAGCATGCAGGTACCTAAGGGTACGCTGAAAGGCGAGGTACTCGCCCAGTTAACCACCGAGGTGTAATTCTATGACTTCATCAACATTGCGCGTTGGCGTGGTACAACAAGCCATTGCGGACAATGACAAGCAACGCAACTGGCAAGCCAGCGCCGAACAGATTGCCACTTTGGCCGAACAGGGCTGTGAACTGATCCTGTTGCAGGAGCTGCACAGCACGTTGTATTTCTGCCAGCAGGAAAACACCGACTTTTTCGATTTGGCGGAAACCATTCCCGGTCCCGCCACCGACTACTTTGCCGACGTCGCCGCCAAGCACAACGTGGTACTGATCACATCCTTATTTGAAAAGCGTGGCTCAGGCCTTTACCACAATACCGCGGTGGTGTTCGACCGACAGCAAGGCATGGTCGGCAAATACCGTAAAATGCACATCCCCGATGATCCGGGGTTTTACGAGAAGTTTTATTTCACGCCCGGCGACCTGGGATTCGAACCCATTGATACCAGCGTGGGACGTCTGGGCGTACTGGTGTGCTGGGATCAGTGGTATCCGGAAGCGGCTCGCTTAATGGCGATGCGTGGTGCCGATCTGCTGTTTTACCCCACCGCCATCGGCTGGGACATGACCGACAGCGAAGATGAGCGCCTGCGTCAACATGATGCCTGGCAAACCATTCAACGGGCCCATGCCGTTGCCAATTCCTTACCGGTGGTGGTCGCTAACCGCACCGGCTTTGAAGCCTCACCGGTCGACGGTGACCCGGGGATCCAGTTCTGGGGACAGAGTTTCGTCGCAGGCCCGCAGGGTGAGATCCTGGCTAAAGCCGGCATCGATGAGGCGCAAAATCTGGTGGTCGACATTGATATGACCCGAACCGAGCAGGTTAAGCGCATCTGGCCTTATTTCCGTGACCGTCGCATCGACGACTACCAGGACCTGACCCGGCGCTGGCGGGATTAGTCCCGGCAGATGACAGAGGCGCGTCGCTGTGCCACACTGAAGTAACTTCATTAAGCGACGTGCCCTATGCTCTGTGTGTTTTCTCGCATCAGACTGATAGCACTGTTCAGTCTGATCTGGCTCCCCTTCGATCTGTCGGCCGACGACAGCGCATCCATTCGTTACCTGAACAACACCGACACCATCGCCGAGTACGGTGACTATTTCATTGCCCTGCTGGCGTTGGCAGTGGACAAATCCACGCCCCAATATGAATCGGTCAAACTGACTGCAATAGAAACGTCGATGCGTCAGAGTCGCCAGTTCCTGAGCTTGCAAGCCCATCAGCTTGACGTGATGTGGACCGTCACAAACCGGGAACGGGAGCAACAGGCACTGCCGGTACGCATACCATTGCTAAAAGGCCTGATTGGTCATCGGGTGTTCCTGATCAGGGCCAAGGACCAATCCCGCTTTGACAGTATCACCACGCTGAGACAGTTGGGCCAATTGGTCGCTGTGCAAGGCCATGATTGGCCGGATGTCGCCATTCTTGAACACGCAGGCTTGCAGGTCGCCAAAGAAACCTGGCACGCCACGCTGGGAAAGCTGGTCCAGACCGGCATCGTTGACTATTTTCCCCGTTCGGTGCTGGAAGTGTTACCGGAGCTGGATATTCTGGGCGGTTCGCTGGCGGTGGAGCAACAACACCTGCTGGTCTACCCCAGTGCGATGTACTTTTTTGTCGACCCGTCACGGCCAGACTTGGCCCAACGTCTGGAATACGGGTTGCGCAAAGCCATCGAAGACGGCAGCTTCGAGCAGTTGTTTCTCAGCTATCCGGCCCATAAGCGGGCCTTAGATACCCTCAAGCTCGAACAACGACGGGTACACCGTCTTGATAACCCGACCTTGCCGGATAACACCCCGCTTAATGATGACGCGCTGTGGATGACGCCCTTTTCTAGCGAGTGACCACCTTGGCGGCACCTTTCAGCAGCGCCTCTGGATCTATCGGTGCCGGAACTTCCACGCCCCGTCGTGCCGCCGGCCGGGCCTCAATGCTTTTGCGCCAACGGTTGAGATGTTCGAGCCCGTCAACTGACACACCCGACCATTTATAGGTTCTCACCCAACACCAGTTAGCAATGTCGGCGATGGAATAGTCGCCAACCAGGTATTCCCGATCGGCCAGGTGACCATCCAATACTTCAAACAAACGACGCCCTTCGTTCTGGTAACGATCGATGGCGGTGGGTATTTTCTCCGGCAGGTAGCGATAGAACACGTTGGCCTGTCCCAACATTGGCCCGACACCACCGACCTGAAACATCAGCCACTGGATCACCTGGCTGCGCTGTTTGGCATCCGTGGGCATTAACCGGCCGGTTTTCTCCGCCAGATACAACATGATCGCGCCCGACTCAAACACTGCAAAATCGTCGTTATCGTGATCAACAATCGCAGGGATGCGGCCATTGGGGTTGATGGCCAGAAAATCTGCGGTTTTTTGCTCGCCTTTGGCCAGATTCAGGGCATGTACCGTGTAGTCCATGCCCATTTCTTCCAGGGTAACCGAGGCCTTCCAGCCATTCGGCGTTGCCGCCGTGTACAGACTGATCATGGCTCAGGCCTGCGCACTGGGACGGGCACTGACCCGTGCATGCCAGTCTTTCACATGGGTGTGTTGCTCGCCGGGACGGATTTTCACCACCCTCGCGAAATCAATCGCACACAAGGCCGTGATGTCGGCAATGCTGAATACATCGCCTGCACAATAAGGGCTTTCACCGAGGCGCGTATTCAATACGTCCAGATAGGCGATGGCGTTCTCACCCGCAACCTTGCCAAATTCCGGCACTGGCGTCATGCGGTCCTTGAAATACCCGGTACTGTGCTGGAAACACAACCCAATCATGTTCATCAGACCGAATTCAATCTGCCGCTGCCACATCTCGATAGTGGCCTGTTCTAAGGCCGATGTGCCGAACAGCGGAGGATCAGGATGCAACACCTCGAAGTAGCGGCAGATGGCCACCGATTCACTGATGCAGGTACCGTCATCGAGTTCAAGGATGGGAATTTTGGCAATCGGATTGCGACGACGCATGACGTCAGACAGGTTTTCACCGCCTTGGATGTCGACCTGCTGATAGTCCATGTCGATGCCTTTTTCGGCCAGAAAAATTCGCACACGGCGAGGATTGGGTGCCGTGCGGGTCTCGTAAATTTTCATAGGGTGCTCCGGTAGCGCTGTCATCCCAGCGTAGATGACAAGCCCCGACAATGACAAATCATCACTGGTGTTTAACCCCTATAAAAGCGATGAATGCCCCGGTTCAGTCTTGTTGCTGAGCACTCCACTGAGCCATTTTTTCACCAGTTTGCGCCTTTAGTGCCTGCTGGTGTTGTTCGTTCCACCAGCGTTCCAGCATGCGCACATTGGTCTGGTTGGCTTTGAAAAACAGGTCAATGAGGTCACCCACCAGTGGGATCAGACCAAACAAAGCATCCAGTACAAGATTACGGATCATGGCCCGTTGAATGTGCCCTGGCGCACCCATGCGACGGGCCAGCAACCACATCCGGGCACCGATCAGCGCCATCACTATATCACCAGCACCGGGGATCAGACCGATCAGAAAATCCCAGCCGACCCGGTAGCCAATGATTGGAATGCGTATTGCGTTGTCCAGCAGTTGCGCCAGCCGTTGGGCCTGTTGCAACTCCTGTGGAATGTGCACGTTTGGTTTGTCCATCAGCCGTTACTCTCAGGATAGGTGTAGGCATCAGCCCGGGCCTTTCGCCCATCATAGTCTTCGCTAAGCGTCCAGCCATTGAGGTGCTGCTGAACCAGTGACAGCAACGCATCGATGTGGGCAGGCTGACTGTTCAGCGCCTCGATGTATTCATAGCGCTTGCCACCGGCGTGCAGGAAATAGTCGCGGTTTTCTTCGCCAATCTCTTCGATGGTTTCCAGGCAATCTGCCGAGAACCCGGGACACACCACCTGCACTTCGTGCACCCCCTGGTCGGGTAACGCTTTGAGGGTCTCATCGGTGTAGGGACGCAACCATTCTTCCCGACCAAAACGGGACTGGAAGGTGGTCATGTACTGGTCTTTTTCCAGCCCCAGGTATTCAGCCAACAACCGGGAAGTTTTGTGACACTCACAGTGATAAGGGTCGCCGTTGGTCAGGTACCGTTTGGGGATGCCATGGTAGGACATGATCAGGCGCTGTGCGCGACCGTGTTCTGCCCAGTGGGCTTTAATGCTCTCCCCCAACGCCTGAATGTACGGCGGGTAGTCATGGTAGTGATTGATAAAGCGCAACTCGGGTAACCAGCGTCGTTGGCGAAAGTCCTCGGCCACCGCATCGAAGGTTGATGCCGTGGTGGATGCACAGTATTGAGGGTACAGCGGCAATACCAACAATTTGCGCACCCCTTGGGCACACAGCCGGTCAATCGCCGTGCTGATACTGGGGTTGCCATAGCGCATGGCAAACTCGACCACCACCTGCTCGCCATATTGCTGAGACAGTTTATCCGCCAACGCCTTGGCCTGGTCGCGGGTGTGGATCAGCAACGGTGAGCCTTCGTCGGTCCAGACCCCCTGATAGGCTTTGGCAGATCGAGACGGGCGGATATTCAGGATCACACCGTTGAGGATCAACCACCATAATGCACGTGGCACTTCCACCACCCGCGGATCAGATAAAAACTCACGCAAATAGGTTTTCAGCGCGCCACGATTGGGGGCGTCGGGGGTGCCCAGGTTGGTCACCAACACACCAATCCGGTCGGCCTGACCATGATCAAAGCCCTGTGTATTTTTGTACTTCATGTCCGTTTCCCTCTTTCAACCGCCCTGATACGTAAAAGGCCCACAAATGGACCTTTTACGTTTGCTGAAAATGCGCCCGGCGTTTACTGACCGATGTAGGTTGCTGCCCCCGGACCTACCGGCATGCCCAACAAGAACACCCAGACGTAGAACAAGATAGTCCAGCCGACCACAAACACCATGCTGTAGGGCAACATGGTCGCTATCAGCGTACCCATGCCCAAGTCTTTCTTGTAGCGTGCAGCCATGGCCAGGATCAAACCGAAATAGCTCATCATCGGTGAGATAACGTTGGTCACCGAGTCTCCGATACGGTAAGCCGCCTGGATCACTTCAGGAGCAAAGCCAATCAGCATCAACATCGGCACGAATATCGGTGCGGTCACTGCCCATTGTGCAGATGCACTGCCCAATGACAGGTTTACAATGCCACACATGATGATGAACAGGATAAACACTTCCGGACCATCCAGCCCCAGCGCTTGCAACATCGTTGCCCCTTTCACCGCCAACACCGTGCCCAGGTTGGTCCACTTGAAGAACGCCACGAACTGGGCAGCGAAAAACACCAGCGTGATATACAAGCCCATAGTGCCCATACTTTTTGACATGGCGTTGATGATGTCACGGTCGTTTTTCATCGTTCCGGCAACACGGCCATATACGAAGCCCGGGATGGCAAAGGTGATGAAAATAAACGCCACAATGCCTTTCAGGAACGGCGAACCTGCCACTCCACCGGTTTCTGGATTCCGCAAAATACCGTTCTCCGGCACGATGGTCAGGGCCAGCACACCACAGGTGATGGCAAACGCCAGACCCGCCATTTTGAGGGCCTTTTTCTCTTGCGCAGTAGGCGGCACCATGTCTTGCTTTTCCAGCTCAACAGACGCTTCGCTGGGATCGTATTTACCCAATCGCGGTTCAACGATTTTCTCGGTCACCATGGCGCCCATAAACGCCACTGCGAAGGTACTGATGAACATGAAATACCAGTTCACTTCCGGCCCAACGCTGTATTCGGGATCGATCATGTGTGCCGCTGCTTCAGTAATCCCCGACAACAACGGATCCACCGTACCCAGCAACAGGTTTGCACTGTAGCCACCGGACACCCCGGCAAATGCAGCGGCTAAACCCGCCAACGGGTGACGGCCGAGGCTGTGGAAAATCATCGCAGCAAGGGGGATCAGTACAACGTACCCCAGCTCTGATGCAGTGTTGGAAAGAATACCGGCAAACACGATGGTTACGGTTACCATGCGCTTGGAGGCATTCATTACCAGACCACGCATGGCCGTGGACAACAAGCCCGAATGCTCGGCTACAGACACGCCCAACAGAGCCACCAGCACGGTACCCAGCGGTGCAAAGCCTGTGAAATTGGTGACCAGGCCGGTCACGATGCGCTGCAGGCCCTCGGCACTGACCAGCGATATCACTTCAATCATGCCATCCGCATCCCGCCCCTTGGCACCCACGGGTCGAGGGTCGGCAACGGCTACATCAAAATAGCCCAGGATACCGCTCAGGATAACGATGAAGACTGCCAAACTGGCAAACAGGGTAATGGGGTGAGGTAACAGGTTACCCAACCACTCAACGGTCGCCAGAAAACGGGCAAACAGGCCCCCTTTCTGGTTAGTCTCTGTGGACTTTCCAGTTTCTTCTACCAACAAAATGGATCCTCTGTCGTAACTTTTATAATTATGCGGCACTATGGTATCAAAATTCAGTCTAAAAACGCAGCCTTCGGGCGCAATTGAAATCGTTATATCGCCCCATCGTATACCCCAGCGGCGCCATTCGGATCAGTTGGCATTCAAAACACAGCCATAAATCAACCACTTAGATTGCCCACCCGCACATTTTCACAGGCGGCAAAGCACCACAGATTGTCGACAATAACAGGCATAAGACTGATGTCTAATACGGTTTTTGGCCAATATTGTCTACATTCCAGTCCAGACACCGTCATAAATATTCTCCATCGAGGCACAACACTATGGGCTACTTCACTGAATACCAACGCGCCATTGAACAACCTGAGGTTTTCTGGGCTGACCAAGCCAGTCATCTGCCTTGGTTTGTGCCACCCGCAACGGTGTTGAGCAACGACGACAATGGCATTGAACGGTGGTTCAGCGACGGCGAGATGAACACCTGCTACATGGCCCTCGATCACCACGTTGCCCAAGGCCGTGGGGGCCAGACGGCTCTCATCTACGATTCACCGGTTACTGACACCCAACAAACCTGGACCTATGCTGAGCTTACCGATGCCGTGGCGACCTTTGCCGGCGCCCTAAGTGCACGAGGTGTTGGCAAAGGTGATCGGGTGGTCATTTACATGCCGATGGTGCCTGAAGCGCTGATTGCGATGTTGGCGGTGGCACGACTGGGTGCAATCCACTCGGTGGTGTTCGGCGGATTTGCCGCCCATGAGTTGGCCTTGCGTATCGACGATGCCCGCCCCAAACTGGTGATCAGCGCCTCCTGTGGCATTGAAATCGACAAGGTCGTGGCCTACAAGCCGCTGCTGGATGATGCCCTGAAGCAGGCTGAATATAAGCCCCAGGGCTGTATCATTCTGCAGCGTCCCCAATGTGAAGCGGCGCTGGTCCCCGGTCGTGATGAAGACTGGCAGCAGGCCGTCGCTGGGGCTTCTTCAGTGGACTGTGTGGCTGTCAACGCAACAGACCCGTTGTACATTCTGTACACCTCAGGCACCACCGGTAAACCCAAAGGGGTGGTAAGAGATAATGGCGGTCACGCAGTGGCCCTGCACTATTCCATGTCAGCCATCTACAACATGGCACCCGGCGACGTGTTTTGGGCCGCCTCGGATGTTGGCTGGGTAGTCGGCCATTCTTACATCGTTTACGGGCCGCTGCTGGCCGGCTGCACCACCGTATTGTACGAAGGGAAGCCGATCAAAACACCCGATGCCGGCGCCTTCTGGCGGGTAGCCAGTGAGCACAAGGTCAAAGCCCTGTTTGCCGCCCCAACGGCGTTCCGGGCGATTAAAAAGTCCGACCCAGACGGCAAGCTGATCGGTCAGTACGACCTCAGTAACCTGGAGACCATTTTCATGGCCGGTGAACGCCTCGACCCGCCTACCTATGAATGGACCGTGGAGAAAACCGGAAAACCGGTAGTTGACCACTGGTGGCAGACCGAAACCGGCTGGGCCATCTGCGCCAATCTGACCGGCATTGAAAACCTGGCAGTTAAGCCCGGCTCGGCTACCGTGCCGGTGCCCGGCTTCAATGTGCAAATCCTTGACCCTCAGGGACAACCGCTGCCGGCCGGTCAACAAGGCGCGATCGCCATCCAGCGTCCCCTGCCGCCGGGTTGCCTACCCACTATCTGGGGCTGCCATGACCGGTTTGTGAATGGTTACTTACGTGAATACCCAGGCTTCTACTCGTCGGGGGATGGCGGCTACAAGGATGAAGACGGCTATGTGTTTGTCATGGGCCGCACCGATGATGTGATCAACGTGGCTGGCCACCGACTGTCCACCGGTGAGATGGAAGCGGTGGTCGCTGCCCACCCTGCAATCGCCGAATGTGCCGTCATCGGCGTGCATGACGACCTCAAAGGTCAGGTGCCCATCGGCTTGGTCGTGCTCAAAGACGGCGTCAGTATCGACAATGGGACGTTGCACAATGACCTGGTGCAGATGATCCGCCATGATATCGGGCCGATCGCCTGCTTCAAACAGGCGGTCACGGTGGAACGACTGCCCAAAACCCGCTCGGGCAAAATTCTGCGAAACACCCTGCGCCAGATTGCCGCCAGCCAACCGTATACGGTGCCGTCCACCATCGACGACCCCGCCAGCCTGACGGAAATCACCGCCGTGATGGAGCAACACCAGATGATCCAAGCTGAAGCGTGTTAGGGGCTAGTCAAATGAGTCAGGGCTGGTATTAGAGCAGAGCACACTTGCCTCGTTGCTGGGGGACTCCAATTCTTTGGGGTTTGACCTGGAAGGGTAATAACCTTACCTTACATAAACCTCAATTGTCGGGGAAACATTCGTTTGTTAAAGGAGAACAAACATGAAAAAGTTCATTGTAGCCAGCCTGTCACTCGCATCACTTTTTGCACACGCAGGAGAGGCAATCGTACCCTACTGGGCAGTTACTTCTTCAGAAACGCCCTGCTTTAGTGTCTCAAATACATCTAGCAGTCCAGTTGATATCAAAGTGACGTTGTATGATGCATCAGGTAACAAGTATACGGGTCCATTACTATATCCTGTCAATATTAGTGCACTTGATCAGTCAGCAACGTTAGCAGCTCGATCATCTGCAACCTTCTGTTTGCAACAGGGTAGTGGGAATTATTCCGGTCATGGCATTGTGCAAGCAACAAATACAGACCCCAATAGTAGCAAAACATTTGTAGTTGCTTACGGCAGACAGGTCTACTCCGTGAGCAGCATGCGGCACTCTGCCATGATACCTATCAATGGCGGACTGGCGTTTTAACGCTTAAAAATCCTGCTCCCTTATAGTGGGGGAATTCAACATTAGTGAGAGGAAGCGATAGTCAACCGGCTTCCTCTTTTCGCTACCAACACACCACGTTGTTAAAAACCCCACTTTCCTGTGCCGATTTTCAAATTCGGCACGACGTCCCCCCGTCATTGCTGCACTGTGCAGACAAATTATCAGAGGGAGTCAGCACGATGTCTGGATCAGTCATTAGCTCAGGAATGTTTGGTTTACAAAATGCCAAAACAGCGTTGGATATCAGTGTTAAAAGCTGGTTTGCCATCGCGCTCGTCGGACAATGGGCATTTGCCCTGTACGTCTTTTTTATCTATGCCCTGACCCTGGCATTTGGGGTCGATATCACTGACATCAGCCCCGCTTCCGGGGTCAGGGAGACCGAAGGCTTTGATCGGGTGGTATTTTTCTCCCACATTGTACCGTCGGTGTACCTATCGCTGTTCGGTTTGTTCCAGTTGGTGCCGGCCATACGCAACCGCTTCAGAGGGTTTCACCGCTGGAACGGTCGCCTGTTCCTGGTGCTGGGCTTGTGTGGTGCGCTAACCGGCTTGTACCTGCAATGGATAAAAGGGCTCAACTTCAGTCAGGGCGTTACCGTTAACGGGTTATTGATCCTGCTAGCTGTGGCTGCAACCTGGTACTACGCGGTCAATAGACGTTTCGATCTGCACATGCGCTGGGCCGTACACACTTTCATTCTGGTCAATGGGGTGTGGAGTTTCAGACTGTATCTGATGGGCTGGTACCTGGTCAATCAAGGTCCCAACGGCAACACACCGAACGTGAACGGACCGATGGATGTGTTCCTGTCGTTTGCCTGTTACCTCATCCCCATGGCCATTGCAGAGCTGTATTTCTGGGTCAAAAGGCAACGGCACAACCACAAGGTGTGGGCGGCCACCACCGTCATGACGATCGGCGCCCTGATCACACTGATTGGCGTCTTTGCAGCCATCACCATGATGTGGACCCCACGCATCGCAAAAGTCCTAACGGTTATTTGAGGTGCAAATCTATCGCGCGCTGTGGCGCGAAGATTTGCGCAAGGTGAGGTAGGCTACCTGACTTGTCCTACGACAAAGTGATATTTTTTATCCCTGCGATTAGCGCAAGATGAGGCAGGCTATCTGACTACGCCAACAACGGAGAACTGTCATGCGCGAAGATTTGCGCAAGGGTGAGGCTCCGGTCTTCGAAGAAGACGTCGAGCAATCGGTAATTGCTCGGCGAGGAACGAACGACGGTACAGGATGTACCGGCTGGGTGCGTTACCAGGGATGGATTCAGCGCTCGGTTTCACCTCGACAATTCGGAGAAATATCCCGCTTCTGCGTTCTCCAAAGACTGGAACCAAACCACAAGGATGTGTTGATACGCCGATACCAACAAACAACGCCTATCGGCGAGGAACGAACGACGGTACAGGGTGAACCACGCCAGCAATGGGCGAAAACGTGCAGCCCATTGAGTGGTGAACGGGAGGGCAATGGATGCCCGACCTGGACTATTGCTAAGTGCTCATTGACTGGGTGCCTTATCCCAGCAATGAGCGCAAGGTGAGTACAGCCATCTGAATGCGCGCAACGACGCGACAGGACGTCGCGGCTGGGTGAAGATCATCAGGGATGTGTTTACTCAATACGCACTAAAACGACCATAGGCGAGAGCGCTGCACGACACATCATGGGTAAGAGACGACCGGAAATGGTGAGGGCGCGCAGCCATTTCAGTCTCGCACGCCCGACCAACGGACGGTCGGGCTGGGTGCGTTACCAGGGATGGATTCAGTGCTCGGTTTCACCTCGACAATTCGGAGAAATGTCCGGCTTTTGTATTCTCAAAAGGCAGAAACCGCACCCGCAATGCCCACAGGTTGCATCCAGCCACCAGACAGCACCAATATCAGCCCAACACGGGGCTGATATTGGGTCTGCTATTGCGTTTTCTGATTGCGAACGTGTTTGCGGCCACGGCGCAGCAACAGCCAGCTACCCAACAACGCCATCATCATAGTGGAGGGTTCAGACACCGCTGCCACTGACAGTGAGTCAAATTGGATAAACACACTGTCCGCTTGACCGGTGACGTCATTGTCGTAAGTGAAATGCAATCGTCCCAAATCGAGGTCGTCGAGACTGGGCGGTGCAGGATTAAAACCGTCCAGCGCGAATAAGTTGGAAAACGCGGGAGCAATCAAGCGAAAGTAAGCAGAAATATCACCTTCATAGGTGATGAGTGACAGCACATCATAGCGTCCGGGCGGCGAGCCGACCATACCCGCACTAAGATCCCAATTTTGAATCATATAAGGGATTCCAAGTCCACTCACATGCAGCGTTTCAATGCCGGAAGCCGTAAAAAAACTCGCCTGTATATCAATTGGTTGTCGCAAAACACTTTCTATCACCATCTGATCTTCAAACCACCAACTATCGAGTGGGTCCACTTCAGGATCCCAACTGACGGAGCCTTCCACCCGGTCGCCGACACGGATGCCGGTATTATCGTCAAAATAGGTGTCCTGATAGTCAGCGTCAGACTGGGTGACAATCACGCTACCGGTAAAATTCCAGGTAACCAGCGCAGCGGACAAGTGAGTCGAAACAAACAGCGTACCGAGCAGTACGACTTTGAACAGTGTATTTTTCATATTTCCCTATACGTACAACAACAAATTAACAACGGGTTGCACGACAGCAATTGTCAGACCAGCTCGCTAACCGATTGTTTATATTGAAAATAATTAAATATTCCGGCGACTTTCCCAGGTTTCTGTAAAGGAAAGTGACAATCAATTGGTTAAGAAATAAACAACCCATCCCCATTCAGCCCCCGCTCAGCTAACCCATCTATACTGTATGAGACCATGACCAAGGACGCTGACATGCACCGCTTCTGGACACTGCCGATAATGCTCTTTAGCCTGCTGGGCTGCCGCGCCGAAATTCATCTGGGCGACCCCATCGACCCACCCGGTAGCCGCACCGTGACCACCGATTTCAACAACGGCGCCGGTCAATGGCGGGTGGCGGTCAGTGATGTCAGTGACAGCCAGCGCGACCAGATGCTGCTGAGCACTGGTATTGCCCCGTTGCCGGATGATGTCAGTGGCCAGGGGTATCGGCTGTTGTTCGATAATCCCAGTGCCGATGCCTTTGTGTTTCTGCGTTACCCGCTCAGTGGATTACCCGTGAGCACCAACTATCGTGTTACCGCCAGTGTCACACTGTTAACCCGCGCCGGTACCGGCTGTGCCGGTGTTGGCGGGGCGCCGGGAGAGTCGGTGGTGGTGAAAGTGGGCGCTGTGAGTCAGCGACCGCAGGCCGAAGGCTACTACCTCAACGCCGACAAGGGTAACGGCAGCAGTGGTGGCAGTGATGCCAAAGTGGTGGGGCATATTGGCAGTAGCCAACTCGGTTGTGACAGTAACAACTATGCGGCCAAAACCCTCGACCTGTCGGCCCAGCAGGGGTTGTCAGTGGTCAGCGACCCGCAGGGCCTGGTATGGGTGTTTGTTGGCCTGGATGCCGGGTATGAGGGCGACACGTCGGTGTATCTCACCGATATCCGCATCACCCTCAGTCCTTAGTCGGCAGGCTTGCCGGTTGCCAGCGCCCGCTGTTCGGGGATCCCCATCGCAAGCACCACCGGGTCGGTTTTCTGTCGCGCGATAAAATCGCTCTTCTGGCCCAGCTCCCACCAACGATGCTGGATCAGTGTCTGGGCAATGGCACCGCCCAGGGTGGCACCGGGGCCGAGGACAATCAGCTTGTCCGGCGCAAATTCCTTGATACTGACCGCGATGGCGCGAGTGAAATCATAGGTTTCCACCACCTGGTGGCCCAATGTGTAATCCCACAGCGCCTGGGTATCGGTGGCGTGAGGCTGCCAGATATGACCACGGCCATCGACCATCGGGATCTGTGGCGGGTTGAAACCCGATGCCGGCAGCGCTGCGCGGCCTTTTTCGGACACTTCAGCCAGCAAAGGCGAGTGAAAGGCGGCATGATTGTGCAGACGCATCGGATAGGTATCATCAATTCGAGGCAACACTTTTTCCAGTGCTTTCAGACCGCTGTCATTGCCAGCAATCACCCAGTAACCACCAAGACGAATCGACACATAGACCTGATGCGCGGCATCGGCGTTCACCTCGCGCATGGCCTGCTGTAAAGTGCGCAAATGCTGGCTGTCTAAATGCCAGTCGGCATTGCACACCGGATAGATCAACTGCCCGCCAATCACACCGTCTTTCATCATTGAGCCCATGGTGTTGATCACATCAATGCCACTGGCGGGCGACAGTGCCCCGGCGGTCGCAAGGGCGATATACCAGCCCATGGAGTTGCCGGTTACCGCAACTATCTCATATTGGTCACGGTCGATGTCAGCAAAGTCACCGGCAGCACAGGCGTAGATCAGCGCAGAAGCGTGTTCGCCAGCAGTATGGGTGGCCATGCTGTAGCGCTCGGCGCTGTCCAGTTCCACCACCGATGGCTGGCCCTGATCCCGGCGGTAAGCATCGATGGTTTCGAGCAGCGCGGTTTTGTCGCTGTGGTAGCGCCCAAGGTAGCCCAGTTCCGGTTTGTTGTAGGTGCCCCGTCCGGGACACACCACCACGACACGTTGTTTGCTTGTCATTGTCCTGATACCTGCTGAATGAGTACGTCATCATCGCCTTCAAGGCCAACCAGGGCCACGGCGGCGGAAACAATCTGTTCGCGGCTGGGGAGTACGGCGTAAGACGCACTGCCTAGCGGAATAAAACAGTCTTCCGCGGTCACCCGCGCAATCTGCTGGCCGCCAATTCGTTCGTGCAACAGCGTCACCAACGCTTCACTGATAGAGCCGGTACGGCGGCATTCATCCACAACCAGCACGTGAGAATAACCCCGCGCCGCGTCCGCAATCCCGGCTTCATCCAGTGGCGCTAGCCAGCGCAAATCCATCAGGGTGCACTGGATACCCTGCTGGGCCAGATCGTGGGCCGCCTGACTGCTCAGATAGTGACCATTGCCGTAGCTGATGATCAGCACGTCTTTGCCCTCACCACTGAGGCCAAACTCGCTCAGCGCGATGCCCTCTTCATCCGGGGCCGGATAATCAAACGACCAGCCATTATCCCCTTCTTCGAGCAGATCCTTTTTCATGTACAGCGCTATCGGCTCGATAAACACCACCACCCGCTGTTCCTGGTGGGCCAGTTGCACCGAGCGGCGTAACATGTGCACCGCGTCACGACCATTGGACGGACAGGCGATCACGATACCGGGAATGTCCCTAAACACCGCCAGTGAATTATCGTTATGGAAATGCCCACCAAAGCCGCGCTGATAAGCCAGCCCGGCGATGCGGATCACCATGGGGTTGGTAAACTGACCGTTAGAGAAAAACGGCAAGGTTGCCGCCTCACCGCGTATCTGGTCCTCAGCATTGTGCACATAAGCCAGGAACTGAATTTCCGGCATTGGAATAAAACCATTGTGGGCCAGACCAATGGCGGCACCGAGGATAGCCTGTTCGTCGAGCAATGTGTTGATCACCCGGGCCGGACCGAACTTCTCGTACAATTTTGCGGTGACGTTGTAGACTCCGCCCTTCTTGCCCACGTCTTCACCAAACACCAGGGTGTTATCGTATTGGGCCAGAATATCCATCATTGCCCAGTTCAGGAGCTTGGCCAGGTGCTGGGGCTTTTTGAGGTTATGCTTTTCATGGGCAAACAATGCCGCACGGGTATCACTGTCAGCCACCGGTGGAACTGCCACATCGCGGCAAGGCGGAATGATGCTGTGTTTGATCTGCTCGGCAGTTTCCAGTCGTGGCCGCCCGGCGGCCTGACGACTGACATGCTCGACCCGCGCTTCTACCGATAGATACAGCGCCACCACCTGCTCTGGTGTCATCAGACCCTCATCAATCACCAGCTTGGCGGTGTACAACAATGGATCCATGGCTTCGTTGCGGGCAATGTCCTCGGCACTGCGGTACACAAACTCGGCATCCGAGCCGGCATGACCGAGCAATCTGACCGTACGCATGTGCAGAAACACCGGCTTGTGAGCACGACGAGCCAGGTCCAGCGCCCGCTGAGTCTGACGGTAGGTATCCAGCACATTAAGCCCGTCACAAGACACATAGGTCATGCCCGGACGCCGGGAGAAGTTGGCTGCAATCCAACCGTTCGGCGTACGGGTGGAAATGCCGATGCCGTTGTCTTCGCAGATAAACACGATGGGTAAAGGCACTGATTGGAACGCCGCCCAACACGCGGTATTGAGCGCCCCTTGGGCGGTCGAGTGGTTGGCAGACGCATCGCCGAAATTACACAGGATCACACTGTCTTTGGGTAATGGATGCTGGCCGCTACGTTTTTGCGATAAGGCAATACTGAACGCCGCACCCACCGCCTTGGGCAAATGGGAAGCAATGGTACTGGTCTGCGGCGGGATGCTCAGCGACTTGCTGCCGAGTACTTTATGACGACCGCCGGATATCGGATCCTCGCTGGAAGCGGCAAAACTCAACAGCATGTCGTACAAGGGCGTTTCACCATCAACCTGTTTGCTGCGCTGCACCACAAATGCCCCACTGCGGTAATGCAGAAACGCCATATCATCGGGTCGAGCAGCCAACGCACAGGCGGCATTGCCTTCATGCCCGGCACTGCCAATGGTGTAAAAACTGTTACCGTCCTTTTGCATCTGTCGGGAGCGCAAATCCAAATGACGACTCATGATTTGCGATTCGAACAGGTCGACCAATTGAGCCGGCGTCAGGTCTGTGTCTGCCAGCCCCATGGGCAAATCTACTGAGGGTAAATTGCCTTCTTGGACGGCATCGATAAATTGTTGTCGAACAACCGCGTTGCGATCTTGCATGATGGCTCCTGCTGGTTTTTCAGCTGAGTAAACAGGCAGCGCCCACAGCGCGGGGAAACGCTGCAGGCGCTATCACTTTCCGGGGCAACGCGTTACACCGAAAAGGCCTGTAAACCGGTTTGTGCCCGACCCAGGATCAAGGCATGCACATCATGGGTACCCTCGTAGGTATTCACCGCTTCGAGGTTCATCACGTGGCGGATAACGTGGAATTCATCGGCGATACCATTGCCACCGTGCATATCACGAGCGACGCGGGCAATGTCCAGTGCTTTGCCACAAGAATTACGCTTGATCAGTGAAATGGCTTCGGGGGCCAATTGGCCCGCATCCATCAGGCGTCCAGCCTGCACACAGGCCATCAGACCCGTGGTGATTTCGGTTTGCATGTCGGCCAGCTTTTTCTGGATCAACTGGGTCGCCGCCAGAGGACGTCCGAACTGATTGCGATCCAGGGTGTATTGACGGGCAGCATGCCAGCAGAACTCAGCCGCACCCAAAGCGCCCCAGGCAATGCCGTAACGGGCTTTATTCAGACACCCGAACGGGCCCTTCAGACCACTGACATTGGGCAGCAGGTGCTCTTCACCCACTTCCACATTGTCCATCACGATCTCACCGGTGATCGACGCACGCAGTGAGAATTTACCTTCAATCTTGGGTGCACTCAGACCGGGCATGCCTTTTTCCAGCACAAAGCCACGGATCTCGCCATCCAGCTTGGCCCACACCACGAACACATCGGCAATCGGCGAGTTGGTGATCCACATTTTATTGCCGGTCAGGCGATAGCCACCGTCTGTTTTCACCGCACGGGTACTCATGCTAGCCGGATCGGAGCCGGAGTCAGGCTCGGTCAGACCAAAGCAACCAACCCACTCGCCACTGGCCAGTTTGGGCAGGTATTTTTGTCGCTGCGCTTCGCTGCCGTAGGTATAGATAGGGTGCATCACCAATGACGACTGCACGCTCATGGCACTGCGATAGCCACTGTCGACTCGCTCAACTTCACGGGCAATCAGGCCATACACCACGTGGTTCAGCGCGGCACAGCCATACTCTTCCGGCAAGGTCGCCCCCAGCAGGCCCAGCTCGCCCATCTCATTCATGATCTCCCGATCAAAATGTTCGTCACGGTTGGCTTTCAGTACCCGGGTCATCAGACGTTCCTGACAGAACTGATGGGCGCTGTCGCGCACCATGCGCTCTTCTTCGGACAACATGCCGTCGAGGTTAAGGGGATCTTGCCAATTGAAAGCGGGTTTTGAGGACATGACACTGACTCCTGTTGAGCACCGGCGCCTTGCCGGGGCATTCTGCAATTGTTAACAGAATGATAATAAGGGTAATATAGCTAAAGGAATAATATTAATTAACTCTATAAGCTATAGATATTACCTATGGATTTACGTTCCCTGCATTACTTCGTTGCGGTGTATGACACCGGTAGCTTCAGCGCCGCCTCCAAGCAGTGTTTTATTGCCCAACCGTCGATCAGCGCGTCGGTAAAACACCTTGAAGATGAGTTGTCCCAGCAACTCTTTCTGCGCAGTGCCCGCGGCGTGAAGCCCACCGAAGCGGGACAACAGCTGTACCCTCTGGCACAGCGCTTACTGAGTCAGGCCAGTGCCATTCGTGAGATCTTCAGTGACAAGCAACAGCGCTACCCGTTTCGTCTGGGCTTGATCAAAGGGTTGGGCGTGGCACGGATGAGCACACTACTCAAGCAGTTCACCGCCGCCATCGATCAAATGGAATTGACCCTGGTGCCGGGCACTGCCGAGTGTGATGCCCGGATCATCAGTGCCAACATGTGTCGTGGTCAGGAACACTTCGTCCCTATGTGGCAGGAGCAATACCAGTTGGCAATCCCGGCCAGCCATCCACTGGCGCTGCAAACCACCATCGGTCTGGATCAACTGGCCAATCAACCGTTTATTCAACGCACCCCATGTGAAGGCTGGAACAGTCTGTGGGAAAAGCTGCAGGGGCAGGATATCCGCCTCGATATTCGCGCAAGAATAACCACCATTGAATACGCTATGGGGTTGGTCAGGGCAGGACTGGGCTGCGCGTATATCCCGATCCCGTTGGACGCCGCCGACCAGCAGGACATCGTGTTCCGACCGATCAGCGAGCTGGATCAGACCCGCCAAATCGGCCTGGCCTACCGCCACCGCTCAGATACCATCGATACCTTGTCGCGCCTGGTAAGTAGTTTCTAGTCCTGCCGTTGCACTACATAGCTGTCCCAGATATCGGCGCCACTGTTGCGTTCCTTCATCTGGGAAAACATGAGCGTTCGACCATCAGAACGGCAGTTGATCATCCCGTACAACACATCGCCACCGGAGCTGACCGAGCGTGCCAGTTCGGTAGAAAACACCAGCGGTTGCTCACCTCGACTATACCGCCCGGCACAGCCCAGGGCTTCTGCACGGGGGTGAGCATAACTTTCATTGTCGCCAGAAGAGATCACCGTAGCATAGGGCAACACCTGCTGTAGAAAGCCAACACTGAAATCCGCCGAGCCGTGGTGACAGGCTTTACACACGTCGACTCTGAACGGATTGTCAGGGTGGTAATGGGCCATCAACAGGGTTTGTGCTTCATGGTTTAAGTCACCACCGAGTAGCAAGGTATGTCCCTGAGTCGCAGGGCGCTTATAGTCGACTCTGAGCACTACACTGTGGCCATTGCGGGTGTGGGACGAGCCACCCAGCCAACGAAAGCCTGTGCTGCCAGCAATGTCTTCAGTCACCGGGCCGAGAATGTCTACGGAGAGTCCCTGTTGTTGCAGCAGACGACCCGTACGGTGATCGACCCGGCGCATTGCCCCCAGCCTTCCTTCCGAATGAGCATTCACCGCTGCGCGCAAGAACTGTTCAAAAGTCCGTTGCAAACCACCGCCAGCCAACAACGCCCTGGCATCATCAATGTCTGAAAACGACGTGACCAAATGATCATCACGGCGCTGCCCCAGATCGGTATCATGGCCCGCTGGCCGACTGGCGCGACGGGTGGAAAATCGCGCAATACCGTTGTGTATGAGGGAATCGACCCGGCACAGAGGATCGTTGAGCACGGCCGTCAGGCCCTTGTAGTGGTCGGCGTCGAAATGACTGACCACCATCAGGTCAAATTGAATAAACCCTGGATTGCCGAGCAGATATCGGTATTGGTAGCCTTTGAGGTACCGCAACAACTGCTGGTTCGGCCCACCATCCACCAACATACGCAACCCGGGACTTTCCAGTAGCAATCCATCGCCCTGACCAACATCGACAAAAAACACTTTCAGGTCCATCTGATCTTTTAGCGCATCCCTGTATACCCAGCCGTCTCTGCCGGCCGTCGAGACTTTCACCCGCTCGCCGCCATTGTCTTCGACCACACCGGCCCAGGTGCCCATCAGGATTTTGTTGTGAGTACGTCCTCCCTGTTCGGTCGGATATACCGGCGTTTCCGGCAAGGCGGCATAACATTCGCGGATGACAGGCATGACTTCCTCTGTTCAAACGGTGCACTTGAACAGTGTAGCTGGCATTGACAATCTCCCAATAAAAAAGCGCCCGCAGGCGCTTTTTGGGTTTGCTTAGCCGTGATTACTTATCGTCACGCTTGTTCATGTAACGGAAGAAATCCGAGTCTGGCTCGATGATCATCACATCCTGTTTACTGCTGAAGCTCTTCAGGTATGCATCCATGCTGCGCAGGAAGCTGTAAAACTCCGGGCTTTGTGAGTAGGTATCAGCGTAAATCTTGGCCGCCTGAGCATCCCCTTCACCGCGCACACGGCGGGAATTTCGCTCTGCGTCGGCCAGCATCACCGTCACCTTGGCATCAATTTCTGCCTTGATGATTTCAGACTGCTCTTTACCCTGAGAGCGGTGCTCACGGGCGACTGCAGCACGCTCGGCACGCATACGGTCGAAGATGGAGTTACTGACTTCCTGAGGCAAGTTAATTTGCTTAACCCGCACATCCACGATTTCAATACCCAGATCGTCCGAACCATCGGAAGCTTGCTTCATCGCCTCGTCCATCAATGCAGAACGCTCGCCGGAGACGATTTGCGCAATGGTACGTGCACCAAACTCGCTTCGCAGACCGTTATTCACTTTTTGTTTCAACAACGCTTCCGCTTGTAACTTGTTACCACCGGTGGACAAGTAGTAACGGGCAAAATCCTTGATCTTCCACTTCACGTAGGAGTTTACGATCAAGTCTTTTTTCTCTGAGGTAACGAACCGGTCCGGCTCATCGTCCAGGGTCTGAATACGGGCATCCAACGCCACCACTCGGTCAATCAACGGCAATTTAAAGTGTATGCCGGGACCGAACACGTTGGTTTGTCCGGTGTCCACATCACGCTGCACCTTACCAAACTGAATGACAATGGCCTTATTGCCTTCTTTGACCACGAAAATCGAGCCAAAGGCCAGCAACGCCAGGGTAATCACCAATGCGATAGAAAAATTCTTCATGCTTTAGTCCCTCCCACTGCGGAATCGGTCACTGCGGATCCCGGTATTGTTGCTGGGTGTGTTCTGTGGGTTAGGATCCACATTACGCAGCCCTTCCAGCGTATTGCGCTGTGCTGCTGATGGCGTGTTGCTCTGCTGACGCTCAAGGATCTTGTCCAGTGGCAAGTACATCATGTTACCGCTGCCCTTGTTGTCGACCAGAATCTTACTGGTATTGCTGTACACGTTTTCCATCGTTTCCAGATAAATACGCTGACGGGTCACTTCCGGCGCGGCCTGATACTGAGGTAACAGTTCGGCAAAACGGGCAACTTCACCCTGCGCTTCCAGCGTGACACGCTCTTTATAGGCCTGGGCCTCTTCAAGCATACGGTTTACCTGACCACGGGCACGGGGTTCGATTTCCCGGGCGTAAGCCTCCGCTTCACGGATATAACGCTCTTCATCTTCCTGTGCGGCAATGGCGTCGTCGAAGGCACTCTTCACTGCTTCCGGCGGACGGGCATCTTTCAAGTTCATATCGACGATAGAAATACCGATGTCGTAGGGCTCCAGAATCGCTTCCAGCTCCTCACGCACCTGCTGACGCACCACTTCACGGCCACTGGTCAAGACATTGTCCATGGTGGAATGACCCACCACGTAACGAATGGCACTGTCCAGCGCCTGAGACAGGCTCTTCTCAGGGTTAGTAACCGAGAAAGTGTATTTGTAGGGCTCGACAACCCGGTATTGCACAACCATTTCCACGGTAACCACGTTTTCATCTTCGGTCAGCATTGAGCCAGCCGACGGCATGTCACGTACCGTTTGCACATCCACCGGGATAACTTCATCCACAAAGGTGGGCTTCCAGCGCAAACCCGGTTCAACGAATTGGTTGAATTCACCGAAGCGCAATACCACACCACGCTCTGCTTCCCGAATGGTATAGAAACCACTGATCACCCAGATGGCTACCAGCAAACCGGCAATCAAGCCCAGGCCAATACCGCCCATGCTCTTGCCACCACCCGGTCCCCGGCCACCGCCGGACTTGGCAAACTTGCCGAATAAATTTTTGAACACATCGTCCAAATCCGGTGGACCTTGGTCCCGTCCCCCTTTGTTCTTCCAGGGGTCGTTGTTATTTCCACCAGGCTCATTCCAAGCCATGCTTTTTCTCCACTGTTTTTAAATCAGAATTCTTTCTACGGGTTGGCAACCTGATGCGATCGCCACTAATGTTTCACCACGTAAGAAGATACCGTACCTTCGGTACGCTTCTCCAGGCGATGCCAATCGGCACTGGGCATTCTTACATCGACCAACCAATCGCCGTCATCCGCATAGGACTCCGACGAAATACAATTCAATCCGAACAATACGCCTCTGAGTTTACTCTCCTTGGGCGGAATGCGTAATCGATATTGCACCATACTATGTGATAAACACTCAGTGAGGGCATCGAACAATAATTCAATCCCTAATCCTTGCTGAGCTGAAAGCCATACCCTTACCGGTACCCCGTCCTCATCACGGTCAATGCGAGGCTCAACGCCATCCATGCGATCTATTTTGTTACAGATCATTAACTGGCGAATATCACCGGCGCCGATTTCATCTAACACTTCATTGACCTGGTCGGTATTTTCCCGGTACTGGTCATCGGCATAATCAACCACATGCAGCAGCAAGTCGGCTTCCTGCGTCTCCTGCAGCGTGGCTTTAAACGCCGCCACCAAATCATGGGGCAGATGTCGGATAAAGCCCACCGTGTCGGCCAGGATCGCTGGCCCAACATCCTGAAGCTGAATTTTACGCAATGTCGGATCGAGGGTAGCAAACAGCTGGTCAGCGGCATATACCTGTGCGTCTGTCAGCGTGTTGAACAAGGTGGATTTACCCGCATTGGTATACCCTACCAATGACAAGGTTGGGATTTCGGCACGTTTACGCGACCGACGCCCCTGTTCACGCTGCTTCTGGACTTTGTCCAGGCGGCGCAAAATCGATTTAATCCGCCCGCGCAGCAGACGACGGTCGGTTTCCAATTGGGTTTCACCCGGGCCACGCAGGCCAATCCCCCCTTTTTGGCGCTCAAGGTGGGTCCACCCGCGGATAAGGCGGGTAGAAATATGCCGCAGCTGGGCCAACTCGACCTGCAATTTACCTTCATGGGTTCGCGCGCGCTGGGCAAAAATATCCAGGATCAGTCCGGTACGGTCCAACACCCTGCATTTGCAAAGCTTCTCCAAATTCCGCTCTTGGGAAGGTGACAATGCATGATTAAAAATCACCACGTCGGCGTCATTGGCACGCACGGCGTTAGCGATCTCTTCTGCTTTTCCACTGCCACAGAAATATTTTGGATGGGGAGAGTGTCGGGAAGCGGTTATGACATCAACCGCATTGACCCCTGCTGACGACACCAGCATCTGCAGCTCGTGCAAATCTTCTTTACTGTTATCGTCAGAAAAATCGATATGGACAAGTACCGCCTGCTCACCGGCTTCATAACGGTCAAACAAGCATTTCTCCTACTACCTCTTAGTCGGGTTGGTGATTGTCCGCGTCTGCCTGTGCACTGGCCATTGAAATTGCTCTAGATGGCACGACCGTAGAGATAGCATGTTTATACACCATCTGGCTGACCGTATTTTTCAGCAGGATCACGAACTGATCGAATGACTCTACCTGTCCTTGCAGCTTAATGCCGTTTACCAGGTAGATTGACACTGGGATTCGTTCCTTTCTCAGTGCGTTCAAAAACGGGTCTTGTAAAGATTGCCCCTTAGCCATTTCCTATCCTTTTATTTTTATTATGGTTTTGCACCCATTATTGCCAAGTATACAGTAAAAGTGAGACGTGTATAGCAACGGCAGACGATTAAATATTGCTGTTCTTCATCAGTTTAGTCAAATTGTCTTTCGCAAAGGAATCCAACCAGTTGAGTTGCGGCCAACTGCGTAACCACGTGAACTGGCGTTTTGCCAATTGACGGGTCGCTACGATTCCCCGATAGATCATTTCGTCATGGGATAGTTCACCTGACAAATATTGCCACATTTGCCGGTACCCCACGCAGCGCATCGACGGCATGTCCAGGTGCAAATCCCCGCGTGCTCGCAAGCTCGCCACTTCCTGTTCAAACCCGTTTTGGATCATTAAATTAAACCGTCTTTCTATACGCTCGTGCAGTATAACCCGATCACTGGGCGCGATGGCAAAATTTTTTACCGCATACGGGATGGGATCACTCTTTGACACGGTCAATTCGGTCAACGTCTTACCGCTGATACGATAGACTTCCAGAGCCCTGGCCAGACGTTGGGGATCATTGGGATGGATACGGGCCGCCGAGGTGGGATCAATCTTCGCAAGCTCGTCATGTAACGCCTGCCAACCTTTATCGGCGGCCTGTTGTTCAATCTCGGCCCGCACATCCGGCTGAGACGGCGGCAACGTCGACAAACCGTCCAGCAACGCTTTGTAATACATCATTGTGCCGCCCACCAACACCGGGATATTGCCGCGCTGGGTGATGTCTGCCATCTCCCGTAGTGCATCCTGGCGAAATTCCGCCACCGAATAACTCTCCGCCGCATCACGAATGTCCAGCAAGCGGTGTGGGGCGCGGGCCTGCTCTTCGACGCTCGGTTTGGCGGTGCCTATGTCCATGTCGCGGTAGATCAGCGCCGAGTCAACGCTGATCAGTTCACAGGGCGCCTGTTCCACCAACTGTATGGCGAGGTCTGTCTTGCCCGACGCCGTCGGGCCCATCAGGAAAATCGCCGGTGGCAACGTCGAAGTAATGCGCTGTTCAGCCATTGTTGTGTTGTTCCTTCCACCAGCTGGCAACCGGCATCACTGCACTGCGTTGCAGCAGTGTCTGCCACCCCTCGGGGTCGTGCCTCAGCAGCTTCAGTGCCGACGTCAGTTGGTTTTCATCTATGTTGTCACTGACGGGATGCAGCACCCGCTGCAACCAGGCCTGATCAAAGGGTGGCGTTGCGTTTTCAGACAATAACCGTGGCAAAATGTCCGCCCAGTTTTGCTGCCGCATGCCGGCAGGGACTTTACGCACCATGATGCGCTGTCCGGTCCAGCCAATGTCGATGCCCAGCGCCAATAGAGGTTCATAGCGCTGTTGAGCAATGTGCAACAATCCACTGTCGGCGCTCACTGACACCGGCATCAGCAACGGCTGGGAGACCACCGCTTTGTCCTCTTCAGGAACGCGGCTGGCCACTTCAATCACCTGTTGTGCACTGCACACCCGTAACTGTCCCTCATCAAACAGTGCCACCATACCGTCATCTAACAACCAGTAATGGCTGCTCTGCGTTGGATCAGCGGAGGTTTGTGGCGACATCAATTGTTGGTAGCGAGAATAACCGGCCGCAGGAGCACTCGTAGCGCCTGATCGAGCTGCTGCGGGGCGACTACCACCGTCACTGATCTGATGGTCGCTGCGCGCGGGGCGCAATGGACTAATATAGTCATGATCAGGCACCGCAGGTGCCAGGGTCTGACGCTCTGCAGATTGGTCCACTTGAGTCAGGTTGTGCTGCAGCACGTCATCCAGCGCACGGTAAATGAAATCGTGAACCAGTCGGGCCTGGTGAAAACGCACTTCATGCTTGGCGGGATGCACATTCACATCAACCTGATCCGCATCCAAAGACAGAAACAGCACGAAGGCCGGGTAGCGCTGCTCATCCACCAACCCTTCAAACGCCTGGCGAATGGCATGGTAAATCAGTTTGTCGCGCATCATGCGGCCATTCACATACACGTACTGGCCATCGTTCTGCGCGCGGGCCAGTTGCGGGGGTAACAACCAGCCATCCAGCTTCAACGACTGATAATCACTGTGAATAACCAACGCCTGCTGGGCAAATTCATTACCGGCGATGGTCGCCACCCGCTTGAGCCGCGTATCTTCGCTGTTGCAGCGCGGGAAGCGGCGCAATACCTTGCCGTTATGCTTGAGGCTGAATGCCACATCAAAGCGGCTCAGGGCTATACGTCTGAGAACCTCATCAATGTGCTGAAATTCTGTTTTTTCGGTGCGCAGAAACTTACGCCTGGCCGGCGTGTTGTAGAACAAATCCACCACATCCACCGTAGTGCCGACCGGATGGGCCGCGGGTTGAATGTCCACGGCCATGTCACGCCCTTCAGCTCGCGCCTGCCAGGCCTCACTCTGGTTTGGGGGACGGGAGGTCAGGATCAGTCGGGCAACAGAACTGACACTGGCCAGGGCCTCACCGCGAAACCCCAGACTAACAATGCATTCCAAATCGTCCAGGGTACCGATTTTACTGGTAGCGTGACGGCTCAGGGCTAAGCCCAGTTCATCCCTGGCGATACCTTTGCCGTTGTCACGAATGAGGATGCGCTTGTGACCGCCTTTTTCAATCTCGATATCAATCTGATCAGCGCCAGCATCCAGGCTGTTCTCAACCAATTCTTTGACCACCGAAGCAGGGCGTTCAACCACCTCACCGGCAGCGATTTGGTTGGCCAGTTGAGCCGGTAAAATCTGGATAGACACGGGTAACCTCAAGGACGTCGAAACGTCAGATGATCAAATACTGGGGATGGTTAACACCTGGCCAATGCGCACCATGTCACTGGTCAGGTTGTTCGCCGCTTTAATTTCGCTGACCCGCACATTGTACCGCTGTGCCAGTAACGATAAAGACTCGCCGCTTTGCACCTTGTGGGTGCGATTCAGGTTTCGCAATTTGGCCCACAGTGTACCATCGGGCGGCGTGCGCTTGAAATGGGCCTGAATGGCATTAAACATGGCATCTGCCAGGCGCTGACGGAACTGCGCCCAATTGAGGTTCTTCTCTTCACGGGGATTCGAAATAAAGCCGGTTTCAACCAGGATAGAGGGAATGTCCGGTGAAGTCAGAACTGCCAGACTCGCTGCCTGAGGGGTCTTCTTGTGCATTTTGGTCACCGCACGCATTTCTCGGATCACCCGTTTTGACAAGTCGTAACTGGTGCTCATGGAATGGTCCATCGACATATCGAGTAATGCTTGTGCCAGATAGCGCTCGCTGGCGGTATCCTCAATCACCTGTGCCGCACCACCGAGCAATTCAGAATGGCGCTCACTTTTCTCCATCCAACGGCCCAATTCGGTGTTTGCGCGACTCATCGACAACACCCACACAGAGGCGCCGCTGGGCTGAGGAGTGGTAAACGCGTCAGCGTGAATAGATACAAACAAGTCCGCTTTGTGCTTGCGGGCCAATTCGGGTCGCTCATTGGGCGAGATATAGTAGTCGCCTGTTCGAGTCATTACTGCCCGCATACCTTGTTGAGCGTCCACCAACGCCTGCAGTTTTTTCGCCACGCTCAGGGTAATGTTCTTTTCATACGTTCCCCCGCGGCCGATGGAACCGGGATCCTCTCCACCATGACCAGCATCGATAGCGATAATGATGTCACGGTCCTGATTGGCCTCATCAGAGCGCATCACTACCGTTTGCTTATCCGGGTCAGGGTCGGTGAGGTCGATGACCAGACGATTACGGTAAGGTGGTGTCGGTGGCAAGGCGAAAATGTCGGTATTCACCGCCTTGGACAACTCAATCACGACCCGCACCGCACGATCATTCTTGGGGGTTGAATGACGGATAACCCGGATAAGGTCACTGTCGTTGTCAAAGGCCGCGAAATCAATATCCCGATCGGTGTCGGCCAAATCGATCACCAGGCGGCGTGGATTGTTAAGGGTGAAATAGGAGTAATCGGGGGTCTTCGCCATGTCGAATACAAGGCGGGTATTGGTGGGTGACGGCCAGATCCGCACACCGGAGATTTCATTCTGCGCCCACGCCACGGACCCAAAGCCCAACAGACTGAGCCAGGAAAACAGTAGTACAAGTCGTTGCAGCAGTGTTGTCATTGGTCGCTTTTCATTGCTTTCAACAGGGCATCACCATTGGCCGAATGAGACACCAGTTGTGCACTGCGCCCGCTCGGCTCAAAATCAATACTAATGGTTAAATCCGGCTGTGCCAATAGCGGGCCGCCTTTCTGCGGCCATTCCACCAAACACAGGGTGTCTGCGGCGAAATAATCCCGAATACCCATGAACTCCAATTCTTCCGGATCGGCCAGCCGGTACAGATCAAAATGGAACACCCGCCAATCGTCCAGCTCATAGGGTTCAACCAGTGTGTAAGTAGGACTCTTAACCGCCCCCTTATGCCCCAGCGCCTGGATAAAACCGCGGCTGAAGGTGGTTTTACCGGCCCCCAAATCCCCCAGTAAATGGATAACGGTACCGCGATGGCATGCGTTAGCAAGGTTCGCCGCCAGTGTTAAAGTGGCCTGCTCATCGGGCAGTAAAACGTATTCTTTCATGGTTATTGGTTCAGTAATACACGCAACGGGTTAAACATATCAGACGCTAGCATACCACGTTGTCCGCCGCTTTCGGCAGCCAAATCGCCGGCTGCAGCATGAAGACATACGCCATAGCGCGCTGCATCACCCGCACGCATCCCCTGCGCCATCAAGCCACCGATCACGCCGCTAAGCACGTCTCCCATACCGGCCGTCGCCATGCCTGGATTGCCGTCCCGACAGATCATGATGCCATCACTTGCGGACACCAGGGTACCACTGCCCTTGAGCACAGAGACCCCCTGATAGCGCTCGGCTAATCCCTGCACCGCGGCAAAACGGTCAGACTCGACGGCCGAGGTACTGGTCCCTAACAGTCGGGCGGCCTCTGCAGGATGGGGCGTCATCACCAGATTAGTGCACTTTAGCTTATGTAAGTGCTCACTCAACACGTTTAGCCCATCGGCGTCTATCAGCAGGGGAACATCCGCATGGATCACAAAGCTAAGCACCTGATTAAACACATCCCGTGCCCAGCTGTCTTTACCCAATCCCGGTCCCAGCACAATACAACTGGCCCAGGACAATGCCGATGCCAATCCCTCACTGGCAACCATCAATTCGGGCCGGCCATTGGCCACTTGTAGCACACTGCCGGCATGGCAATGCACTTTCACCAGCCCGGCGCCACAGCGCAATGCCGCTTCACCACTTAAGCGCACGGCACCGGCCATGCCCCGGTTGCCGCCAATACACAACAGCCGACCAAATACCCCTTTGTGGGCACTTTGTGGTCGTGCAGCCAAGGGGGCAAAATCCGACAATCCACGCCAGACCCAGTCCGTTTTCGGCGCCAGCTTGGCAAACGCTTCACCCACGCCCAATGCTTCAACACAGACCCGCCCCGCGTACTGGCGCCCCTGTCCGGTCAACAAACCGCCTTTGGCGGCGATAAATGTTACAGTCATTAACGCCTCAACAGCGCAACCCAGCGGCATGCCTGTATCGGCGTTCAGGCCAGACGGTACATCCAGGCTGACCACCGGCATGGGACTGGCATTGATGGCGTTGATGAGGTCGCGATGCTCATTTCTGACATCTCCTTTCAAGCCGGTGCCCAGCAAGCCGTCCACCAGCACATCCGCAGAGGGCAATTCGCTGCTGTCAAACACACTAATCTGGCCGCCTTGAGCAAGGTAAGCATCCCGCGCAGAGCTGGCGTCCTCGGTCGACGGCTGTGCATCCGGTAAGGTGACCACAGTGACCTGCCAGCCCTGCTGCAATGCAAGGCGGGCCACCACATAGCCGTCGCCACCATTGTTGCCGCTGCCACACACCACCGTCATCCGATGCGCATGTCCAAACGTCTGACTAAGGTGCTTAAACGCACTGAAGCCAGCACGCTCCATCAGTGTGTACATGGCATCACCGCACTGATCTGCGGCCGCCTTTTCATACTGACGGATGATGTCCGCCGAATAAACGGAGTGTGATACACTCTGTGCGGCTGTATTTACGCGAGGGTTCAATGGCCACCTTTCCTGAACAAGAAATCAATCAATTGGCAAAAAATATCAAGGCCTGGGGCAAATCGCTAGGTTTCCAGCAGATTGGCATCTGTGATATCGACTTCAGCCAGCACGAAAAGTTTCTTCAGGCCTGGCTCGATAAAGGGTATCACGGCGATATGGCGTTCATGGCAGAACACGGCATGAAACGCGCCCGTCCACAGGAACTGGTGCCGGGAACCTGCCGCATCATCAGTGTGCGGATGGACTATCTGCCACCGGACGCCAGCTTTGCCCGGGATCTCAGACAGCCGCAAAAAGCCTACATCAGCCGCTATGCGTTGGGGCGGGACTACCACAAAGTCATGCGCAAACGCCTGAAACAACTGGGGCAACAGATTGAAGCCCATTGCCAGACCCTCAACTATCGGCCCTTCGTTGACAGTGCCCCCGTGCTGGAACATGCTGCTGCGGAAAAGGCCGGCATCGGCTGGACCGGCAAACATAGCCTGACGTTGAACAGGAACGCCGGTTCCTGGTTTTTTCTGGGTGAGCTGTTTGTGGATATTCCGTTGCCGGTCGACGTGCCGGTCAAAGAAGAATGTGGCGATTGCACGGCGTGTATGACCATTTGCCCCACCAATGCCATTGTCGAGCCCTATGTGGTGGATGCCAGACGGTGTATTTCGTACCTGACGATTGAAACCAAAGGCAGCATTCCCGAAGATCTGCGACCACTGATGGGCAATCGCATCTATGGCTGTGATGACTGTCAGTTGATTTGTCCCTGGAATCGCTACGCCCAGCTTACCGAAGAAGCCGATTTCTTGCCCCGGCGTCAATTGCTCAGCCAGGAGCTGATCACGCTACTGAGCTGGGATGAAGCTACCTTTTTGGCCGCCACCGAAGGCTCAGCGATACGGCGCATTGGCCATCAACGCTGGCAACGTAACATTGCCGTGGCACTGGGTAATGCCCCTTACAGTGAAGCCATCGTCGCTGCATTGCAGCAGGCCCGCCAGGGGGCCTCACCGCTGGTCGATGAACACTTGGTGTGGGCATTGGATCAGCAACAGCAACGGGCCGAAAAACCGGCCAATCGACAGACCGAGCGACTGATCAGAAGTGTCGAGAAAGGCCTGCCCCGGGATGCCTAATCGTCGTCCCCGGCACCCGGAGATTTATTCACAAACACATTGAAGTAGGTCACGCCATCACGGGTCGCACTGGTGCTGGAAGTGCCTTTGTAGTGCCACCAATCCTGTGCGCGCATTTGTTCGAGCACGGCATCCCACTTGTCGTGCTCACCGTCAAACTGGCCAATTAACTGGCAGGCGTCCGCATTGCATTGGATTTTTTGCAGGTCAATGGCATCACGATCATCATGCAAGCGCAAAAAGTCGCTAAAGTATGTTTCCGCCTGCAAATCACGCTCATGCTCATTGAAACCTCGCTCAAATTGGTCCCGCTCAGCCAGATGTTCCACTTCGGGCGCAGTCGGGGCAGCCAACGCCGCACCGGTTTGTTGCAAAGCCTCACCCCGTTGCCGTTGATGCTCTTCATCCGTTTGGGGTCGGTCATCACCTACATTTGCGGGGCTATCATCTGCGACTGGCGGATTACCCGAGGTCAAGCTGACCTTAGGCGAGACAGGCGCGTGCAGGATTTCTTTCTCAATCTGCACGGTTTGCCCTTCACCGGGCATCATTTGACGGGCCTGATCATCGGCACGTCCAATCCAGTAACCCGATAACCACGCCAGCGGGATGGCCGTGATCAGCAGCCCGGTAACCAGCTTGTTCATCCTTGCCTCCTGCCCGTTAATCAGCCCTGATGATAGGGTTTGCTGAGGCGATGTACAGCATCGACAAACACGCCAGCATGCTCCGGTGGAACATCCAGATGGATACCATGGCCAAGGTTAAATACGTGGCCACTACCCTGACCAAAGCCTTGCAGGATATGCGCAACTTCCTGCTCAATCCGTGCCGGTGGGGCATACAACATGGAAGGATCCATGTTGCCTTGCAATGCAACCTTGTCGCCGACCCGTCGCTTGGCATCGGCGATATCAATGGTCCAATCTAACCCGACCGCGTCACAACCGGTGGCCGCGATCTGCTCCAGCCACATGCCGCCGTTTTTGGTGAACAAAGTAACCGGTACGCGACGCCCTTCGGCTTCACGGGTCAATCCATCCACAATCTTGTGCATGTACTGCAAGGAAAATTCCTGATAGTCACGGGGTGACAGCACACCACCCCAGGTATCAAACACCATCACGGATTGAGCACCGGCCGCAATCTGGGCGTTGAGGTACAGGATCACGGAATCGGCGATCTTGTCCAGTAACCGATGCAATACCGCTGGTTCAGCAAAGGCCATTTTCTTGATCTTGGTGAAGGCTTTACTGCTGCCTCCTTCAATCATGTAGGTGGCCAGGGTCCAGGGACTGCCTGAAAAGCCAATCAATGGCACGTCACCGTTGAGGTTCTTACGGATGGTGCGTACCGCGTTCATCACGTAACCCAACTCCTGCTCAGGATCAGGGATGCCGATAGCATCGACATCCGCAGCAGATTGAATAGGACGCTCAAATTTGGGCCCTTCGCCGGCTTCGAAATACAACCCCAGGCCCATTGCATCGGGAATGGTCAGGATATCGGAAAACAGGATCGCGGCGTCCAACGCATAGCGCCGTAGCGGTTGCAACGTCACTTCACAGGCCAGGTCAGCGTTTTTGCACAACGACATAAAGTCCCCTGCCTCGGCACGGGTAGCTTTATACTCAGGTAGGTAGCGGCCTGCTTGGCGCATCATCCAAACAGGAGTGCAATCCACAGGTTGACGCGCCAGTGCGCGCAAATAACGATCATTTTTTAACTGCATGTGTTTCCTTTTTCGGGTTGCATCCCGAATGGTGTGTTCGGCCTGAATTAACCGGGTGATTTTAAGCGACTTTTGCCCCAATACCAATGCCTGATTGGGACTTTCCTGTGCACACAACCCCCGTCTTGAGCCCCGCAGCGATGCGATGAACAACGGTGCCGAGGGGGATTATTCCTTGCAATTTCACCAAATCGTCTGCTATAACAAACACTGTTGGACAGAATAATAAGAATCAAGAAGCTCGGTACACGAGACCTCCACGCTAAACAAACTACGGCCCCACCCTTGCGGTGGGGCTTTTTTATGTCCGCAGTTTTCCGCGCTGTCAGGTATTGTTGTTGACCAATCCTTTGGTCGCTTCGATCAATTGCCCGGCAATTGACACGGGCGGTGGCACAAACGGCAGGTCATTGATATCAAACCAGTCAGCAACCAGGATCTCTTCGCCGTCGACGCGGATCTCACCACTGTCGTAGTCAGCCAGAAAACCGACCATCAGATTGTGCGGAAAAGGCCAGGGTTGACTGCCATAATAGCGGACATTACGAATGTTGACGCCAACTTCCTCAAGCACCTCACGGTGAACGGCCTGCTCTAAGCTTTCACCGCTTTCTACGAACCCTGCCAGGGTCGACCACATTTTACGTTCTCGCTGACTCGGTCCCTGCGCCAGCAATATGCGATTGTCTTTGCGTATCGCCACGATGATGCACGGAGACACGCGAGGGTAGCAGCGATGTTGACAACGATGACAGTGCGTGGCGATTTCCCACTGGACCCGGTGCATTTGACTGCCGCATTGACCACACCAACGGTGGGTACGCAAAAACACCGTCAGTTGCCATGCTCTGGCAATCAGGTTCAGGCTGTCTTCACCAAGATGACCCAGGATCATGCTGCGCAGACTGTTGGCGGTCCAATCCAGCCCTTCAGGAGCTTGGGCGCCAACATCAACAGCGTAGCAGGGCTTAGATTGATGCTCGCCGACGCGAACGACTTGATCTTCATAATCATGTAGAAATGGCAGATCATGCCAATGGGCTTCGACCCACTGAGGGGATTCTCCCGGGCTCAGCAGACGATCATTACAGAAAATAAACCACCAACCCGCTTGTTGCTTATCAACGTCGTACACCCTTTTTCCCTGCGTTTGTGTTCAACAATGAGGCAAGTCTACCACAGATTTTTTGTCCCTAACTGCGGTCACAAAGTGAATGGTTTTGTTACCCTGACCACGGTGCTATACTGGCCCAACATCAGGATTTGCATAACGGCAGGTTGGCATGTTGAATCAGGTTGAAAAAGCACAACAAAAATGGGCCGGGGTACACACCACTGTCGACCTTTGGTTGCAGGAACGCCAGGCATTACTGGTGCAATATTGTAAACTCGCCGGGTTACCACCGTTTTTACACAACGAACATGCCCTACCCGACGTTGATGCAGTGCGCGAGTTCTGTGAACTGCTGATGGATTATGTGTCTGCCGGGCATTTCGAGGTGTATGACAAACTTGTCGTTCAAACCACCCCGCAGGCAGAACGACTCACCGAGTCCCTGTACCCGCGTATTGCCGATACAACGGACACGGCACTGCGCTTTCACGACCATTTCGCCGATTTGGACGGTGACGCAGGTCTGGAAGGTTTTGATCAGCAGCTAACCGTTCTTGGCGAGGCCCTTGAAGAGCGCTTTGCCATGGAAGACCAACTCATTAACCTTTGGCACACGGAAACGGTCGAATAACGTCCATTGTCGGCCATCAGAGCAGTACACTATGACAATTGAGGAACAAGTCACTAAAGCCCGCGCCTACTGTGAAGAGCAAGGTGCCCGATTCACCCTGCTGAGGGAAAAGGTATATGCCTTGTTGCTGAGCAAAGAAGGCGCCATCGGTGCCTATGAACTGCTCGATCAACTGAAAGAAACCGAGAACAGTGCAAAGCCCGCGACGGTGTACCGTACCCTCGACTTTCTGCTCGAATTTGGTTTGGTCCATCGGGTTGAATCGAGCAACGCCTTCGTCGCCTGTCACCATTTTGGCTGTAGTCACCCTGTCCAGTTTCTGATCTGTGACGAGTGCGGCGATGTACAAGAAATACAGTCTGCAGGCCTGAAAGAAACACTCGATAAGCAAGCCGCAACCCGTGGCTTTCGGGTCAGCCGACAAACCATTGAAGCCCATGGCGTTTGCGCCATGTGTCAGCAACATTAATCGCGCAACGAACACGCCCGAAGGAAGTCTGACAACCTTCGTCGTTGCCACATAACAAGGAACCGATTCTCACATGAATGTAGAATTCATCAACCCGTTTATCAGCGCACTGATGAACGTGTTAAAAACCATGGCGCAAACCGAACTCAAGCCAGGTAAACCGAAGAAGAAGACCGATGACGTGTCCCGAGGCGATGTATCCGGGCTGATTGGTATGGTCGGTGAGCAGGTCAAAGGCTCCCTGTCGATCACGTTTGATGAAGCCCTGGCGTTAGAAATCATGAATCGTATGCTGGGTGAGAAGCCGGCGAAAATTAACCCTGAAGTAACCGACATGGTTGGCGAGATAACCAACATGATTTGTGGTGGCGCCAAAAATGAGCTGGCCGATAAAGGTTACGAATTTGGCATGGCCACACCCATTGTCGTGTCCGGCAAAGATCACACCATCAACCACAAAGTCGATGGTCCTAAAATGATCATGCCCTTCACCAGTGATGCCGGTAGTGCCTATCTGGAAATCTGCTTTGACAAGTAATGCGGTTTATTGGCAACAAGCGCTGACGCTTAAGCCCCGTTCACGGGGTTTTCATCTCATTACTCAAGAAGTGATTGAGCAACTCCCGGCGCTAAAGGACATGGACATTGGCACATTGCACCTGTTTATTCAGCACACCAGTGCCAGCCTGACCCTGAACGAAAATGCCGATCCCACGGTTCGCGCCGATTTGGAGCGACACATCAACGTGTTAGCGCCGGAAAATGCCCCGTACTACCAGCATACCTATGAAGGCGACGACGACATGCCTGCACACATCAAGGCCAGCTTACTTGGCGCCAGTGTGTCAATTCCGGTCGCTCAGGGAAAGCTGCTGTTGGGCACCTGGCAGGGTATCTACCTGGGCGAGCACCGTGATCACGGGGGACCCCGCCGCCTGATCGCGACTGCTCAGGGATGCGCCACGTCGTTTTCAGATCCGTAATGAGCGTCGCGCAGCGCCGCAAACGTGCCATCCGCCACCGCTTTCTCCACAATGGCGGTTAACTCATCCACCCTGGGCACCAGAACCGATTGCTTACCGATCGCGACATGAAAACTGAGTACCGGAATGGGTTGGTATCCTGTTGCCACAATACGTTCTTGCAGATTGCGCGCGAGCAACGCTTTTTCTGTGGCTTCGGTGAGATGGGCAAACACATCCGTGCGCCCCAGACGCAACATATCAATTTTTTGTTGTAACCGGCTGACAGGAATAATTTTGATCCCTTCACCAAAATTATACGCCCCATAGCCATGGGCGGTGAGGGTCAGTGCTACCCGCTTACCCAGCAAATCCTGCCGTTTTTGATACCACTGGGCCTGCTCGGCAAGGGCGTATACGGTCATCCCGACGCGCTCATAACCGGGCTGAATCACAATCAGGGTTTCATCCAGGTCAGCGCGATAACGTAGCCCGACCATCATATCGATCTCATTGCTTTGCAGCGAAGCAAGGCGCCGCGCAAACGGCATGGGGATAATTTCGAGCTCAACATCCAGTTGCTGAGCTATGAAATGCAGGTAACGGGCGTGCAGGCCATCGGGAAACTCTGGCGATACCGACGATACCACAACACCTGACGGACGTTCGACCGGCTGACGAGCATGAGACGGCATTCCGACGAACAGAAGTATGCCAAACACCAGCCAAAAACCGCGGCGCTTGGTATCGGTATTAACCACTAACTGTCTCAGAAATCCATTCCTTCGAAGTACACGTACTGGTGATAGTGTACCTCGAATGCAAAAAAAGTCTCTGAAATTTAGCGTCATACCAACTTCTCCGATAAAATAAAGGACGTTGGGTCGCGACACACAAACACATGTTTTTCAACGAATGAAAACACAATAACCAGGATGAACCATGAAACGTATGACTTCCCTCGCCATAGGCACGATACTTGGCGCCACCATATTCCCCCTTCAAGCACAGTCTGCAGACGATGCAATGCCCTATCAGTCATGGGTGGGAGGATTTGCCGAATACTACAATGCCGATGGCGATAAACCTGATCCCCTCGGTTATCTGGAAGATGGACACGGCATCGGCGCCGAGTTCGGCTTTCGCTTCAAACCCCGCTGGGGCGTGCGTCTGGAATGGTCTGAACTCGATATCGATACCAACGCACAGCGTCTGGGCAGCAGAGCCCCCAACAACGCCGGTAATCGTATTGGCGTGGATGCGATGTATTTCACACCGAATGACGCACTTTACCTGTTTGCCGGGATAAAAAATGAAACCATCGGAGAGAGCCATCGCCTCGCCAACCTGGGTCTGGGCAAGCACTGGCAAGTCAGTGAGCGCTGGCGGGTGATCACTGAAGCTGCGGTTTACCATGACTTTGGTGAAGGATTCCGTGACTACGGCATTAAGCTGGGTCTGGCCTATACCTTTGGTGGCGATGCGCCCAAAGCGCCAAAGATAACGACGGTCGATTCTGATGGTGATGGTGTGCAAGACAGCCTGGACGCTTGTCCGAACACCCCTGCGGGGCTGGCCGTGGATAGCCGCGGCTGCAACGACGACCATGATGGCGACGGCGTCAGCAACGCACAGGACATGTGCTCGAACACCCCCAAAGGCACGGCCGTGGGTAAACGAGGATGTAGCCTGGTGCTGGACAGTGATCAGGATGGCGTGTTGGATGATGCCGACCAGTGTCCACAAACCCCGATCACCGACAAAGTTGATGCCGTCGGTTGCAGTGTATTTGTTGAACAAAGCGTCACGCAACGCCTGAACGTGCTGTTTGCCAACAACAGCAGCGACATCGGCAACCCTGACGATCCGCAATTCCAGGCGTTTGCTACTTTTATGGCACGCTTCCCCAATACCAGCGCGGTGATTGAAGGACACACGTCTGCACCCGGCAATGCCGATTACAACCAGTCGTTGTCTGAGCGACGGGCAAACGCCGTTCGCGATCTGCTGATCAATCAATACGGTATCAGCGCTGAACGACTGACAGCCGCAGGCTATGGTGAAACCAGCCTGCTGGATGACGGTAACTCAGCCGAGGCACATGCCATGAACCGCCGCATTGAAGCGGTGGTATCGGCCACACAAAAAGTCAAAGTGCAAAAGTAGCCACTCCACAGACGCAAAAAAGCCAGGCAGTTGCCTGGCTTTTTTATTGCCTGTCTGGCCGCTTATATTTCTGTTAACGGTGCCGGTTTACCCAGATAGAAGCCTTGCGCCATATCCACGCCCAACCCGACCAGACAATCCAGCGCGGCCTGGGATTCAACAAACTCAGCGATCACTTTGGTGTCCATCATGTGACAAATCTCGGTGATCGACTTAACAATGGTCTGCAACAGCGGATCGGTATCAATGTTCTGACAAAACGAACCGTCTATTTTCACATAGTCGATCGGCAGTTGGGTCAGATAACTGTAGGAAGCATACCCACTACCAAAGTCGTCCACGGCAAATTTGACCCCCATCTCTTTCATCTTTTGAACCAGCGCAGAGGAGTCCGATAGATTGTTTAATGCCGCACTTTCTGTCAATTCAAAGCACAGAAATTGCGCCAAATGAGGGTACGCGGCCAACTGATCTATCAACAATGGCAGAAAATCCGGATCGGAAAGTGTCTGGCCACTGAGGTTGATGGTCACTAACTGGGTGGATGACAAGTCACATTCCGCCAAATACGCCATTGCATGTTCAATCACCCAACGATCAATCTTGGCCATCACGTTGTAGCGTTCCGCAGTTGGAATAAACACGCCCGGGCCGATGATCTGTTCGCCAGCTTCGAGACGCAACAGCACTTCATAGCCTTTAAAGTCAGGGTTTTTCAGATCCACGATAGGTTGGCCGTAGAGGATAAAATCATTTCCGTCGATGGCCTGGTGAATCGTGGTCAGCAAGTCTTTGGCACGGATGCGTTCACTCAGTGTTTCCGTTTCATCATGCACCACCACACGATTACGTCCCTGTTCTTTGGCCAGCAAACAGGCTGAGTCAGCCAGGTTCATCAGATTTACCATGCCCTGGGAATATTGATTGATCGGCACGACCCCGATACTGGCCCCCACATCAAAGTGCTTTCCCTGCCAGCTAAAGCGGTACTTGCTGAGCGCCGTCTTCAATGTGTCTGCGACTTTGGTGGCCTTGTCGACGGTACAATGCTCCAGCAAAATGGCAAATTCATCCCCACCAATGCGCGCCGTTGCGTCGCGCTGTCGCACATGCTGAGTGAACAATACTGCCAATTGTTTCAGCAATTCGTCACCTGCCAGGTGGCCACAGGTATCGTTGACCAATTTGAACCGATCCAGATCGATGTACAGCAACGCATGTTCGCCTGGGTGCTCCCTGGCCTGGGTGATCAGGCGATCGAGCCGTTCCTGGAAAGCATTACGGTTGATCAGTCCAGTCAACTGGTCATAATCCGCCAGATATCGGAGCTGCCCTTCGGTTTGTTTGCGCTCAGATATATCCTGCATCGAACATTCAATCGACACGATATGATGATTGTCGTCCCGTTCGATTCGACTGTTGATCATTGCCCAGAATGCCTCACCATCGGCCCGTTGACAGCGAACATCGTGATGATGCAATCCTCCAAGGGCGAGAATTCGGGTTAACAGGCCCTGCCCTGGCTGCATTTGCAAATCATCCAGGGTGTCAAAGTGGGTCTGCAATTGCTGCAATGATGACACACCGAACATGGCGAGAAAGGCCGGATTGGCGGCAGTGAAACGACCATTTGCATCCAGGCTGACCAGCCCTTCGGTGGAATTGTTATAGATAGAAGCAAAATTGTTTAACGAGTGGATCGCTTCGGACTGGGCTTTTTCTTTGTCCCTTCGCTCCGCGTTGACCTGATCGGCCAGGGCCAGGGAAATCAGGGTGACCACCGAAATGGCACCAAAATGAATCGAATACTCAGTAAAAAAACTGCGGTCGAAGCCGCCAAATTTGCTGATCGCAAAAAAGCCTGCACAGGCCACGAACAAGGAAAACGCCACCACAAAATAGCGCGCACTCTGTACGCCCTGATACCACAACTGTACGCTTTTGACATAGGCTAGTGCGGGGATAATTCCTACCAACGCTGCCGTCACCATGATCAAAGAGCGATAACTGAGCATCGGTGTCAACAGCAGAATCAAGGTGCACAGGCCCAGGCACAGATTTAACAGAAAACGGGTTTTGCGGCTGTTGCGAGCCAATTGCAAAAAGGTTTTTGAAAACAGTGCCAGACTGCTCAGCGCCCCCATACTGACTACCACCAGACTCATGTTGTTCCATGCCGGAGAGTCAGGCCACAACAACGCGTAGCTGATACCCAGTAAATCACTCTCGACCAGTCCGTAGAAAAACAACATCGAGGCAAACAACAGGTAACTGCGATCCCGGGTAGAGAAATACAACATACAGTTGTAGCCGCCCATGACGAACATAGCGCCGATAAACAACCCTGCCAGTAACAATTCGAATGCCTTGGCTGACACCATGGTTTCGCTGGCCCATACATGCACAGGCACCTGCATGGACGAGCCCGTACTCACTTCAAAAACAATGGTGACACTCTGATTGGCGGGGATGTCGACCGGTACAATAAAGTTCGGATTATTAACCAAACGTTGTGCATAAGGCTGACGGTCGCCCAGCGAATAATGCGCAATAACCTTGCCATCGCTCACCACGTTAAAATCGATGTGATCCAATAACGGGTAGGCAATTTCAACGTAGGCTGAATGGGCTTTAGACCGGGTGTTTAGCAGTGAGAAAGTGAACCAGTATTCATCATCAGTGAATCCCAAATTGATCACGGAATCATCACTGAGTTGTAGTGCCGGGCATTCGGCGAGTGTGGTTGGCTCATAGCCGTCACAGGCCTGAGTGGTTGCGTACAAAACCACGGGAGTGACAGACTTATCACTGGGCAACTGAGAAATATCTACGCCCCAGGCACTACCGGACCACAGAGCCCATACCCACAATAAGCTGCTCAATAACCTTCTCACTGCACCGTCCACTGAGCCATGATGCAGTCATACTAGAGGGAATTGACCAGCAGGTAAATTAATTATCGGCGAATTATTCGTCAGAGTATGCCGGACCGGCATAGTTGTCGAAGCGTGAGAATTGCCCCTGGAAGGTCAATCGGACGGTACCTATTGGGCCGTTCCGTTGCTTACCGATGATGATTTCAGAGATGCCTTTAAGCTCACTGTTCTCGTGATAAACCTCATCCCGGTAAATGAACATGATCAAGTCAGCATCCTGCTCGATAGAGCCTGATTCACGCAAATCCGAGTTTACCGGACGTTTGTCGGCACGCTGCTCAAGACTACGGTTAAGCTGCGACAAGGCCACCACCGGCACTTCCAGTTCCTTCGCCAAGGCCTTCAGTGAACGGGAGATTTCGGCAATTTCCAGAGTACGGTTATCGGACAATGATGGCACCTGCATCAACTGCAGGTAATCGACCATGATCATACTGATGCCACCATGCTCCCGCGCAATTTTACGTGCCCGGGTACGCACTTCCATTGGTGTCAGGCCTGACGAATCGTCGATAAACAGGTTGTTCTTGTCTTTCAACATCGCCATGGTGTTGGAGATCCGTGCCCAGTCTTCGTCATCCAGCTGCGCCGTACGGATTTTGGTCTGATCTACCCGGCTCAGGGAGGCCAGCATACGCATCATGATCTGCTCTGCAGGCATCTCCAGACTGAATACCAACACCGGCTTTTCTTCCAGCAACATGGCGTTTTCGCACAAGTTCATGGCAAAGGTGGTTTTCCCCATCGAGGGACGGGCGGCAACGATGATCAGATCCGAGGGTTGCAGACCACTGGTTTTCTTATCCAAATCGTTGTAACCGGTGGAAACACCGGTCACTTCTTTGTTGTTTTTGATCAGTGCTTCAAGGCGGTCAATGGTCTTGC
The DNA here is from genome assembly GCF_020687825.1 of Fluctibacter halophilus. GTDB lineage: Bacteria > Pseudomonadota > Gammaproteobacteria > Enterobacterales > Alteromonadaceae > Fluctibacter > Fluctibacter halophilus. The sequence goes on along the minus strand of NZ_JAJEWP010000005.1, from coordinate 222,165 downwards.
CCAGTACCATTTCAACGCCTTTGGGGCCTTCGTTACTACCGGTACGCTTTTCGGCAATTTCGAACACCTTGCTTTCGGCCAGATCCAGAATTTCCGAGCTGTCACGTCCTTCCGGGTTGTAACCCACCTCGGCAATATCATGAGCCACGCCAATCAGTTCACGGGTGATGGCTCGCTCTTTAATGATTTCGGCGTAAGCCACCACGTTGGCCGCGCTGGGGGTATTTTTGGCCAACTCACCGAGGTACGCAAAGCCACCCGCATCTTCCAGCGCATCGGCTTTTTCCAAGGCTTCGGACACAGTGATCAGGTCGACCGGCTGGTTGTTACCCAACAAGTTCAGGATGGCTTTATAAATTAACTGATGGGAGCGATTGTAAAAATCATCCACCACCACGATTTCGGCCACCTTGTCCCATGAATCGGGGGCAATCAACATACTGCCCAATACTGATTGCTCTGCCTCCATGGAATGGGGCGGTATCTTCAGTTTCTCAATTTTTTTGTCGGGACTGTTCTGGGATACAACTTTCACACTGGCCAACCGGGTAACGATTAAGGGTCATATTATGCGCTAAATATCGGCATATAAAAAGCATCGCTGACAGGAAAGTCCAGTGTGGGTAAACGCACTGCAGGGATAAAAAAAAGCGTGGCCTTTAGCCACGCTTTCTGATGTCAGTCGATTCACCTCACAAGCGTACCAGCTTGATACGACCACTTACCGTTGACACATCCACTTTGCCGTCACCACCACCGACAGAGAATTCTAACCAACGGCCGGGGCCGTATTTGGCTTTGTTCTCACGGTCATCGCTAAGGCCATTACTGATGCTGCCACCGGCATGTGCTTCAATGTCAAAGTGTGCTGATACATCGCCACGAAAACCCAGTTCAATCTTGCCACCGACAGAGGTCGCCCGGACATCGGCTTTACGGGCCAGCGTCATTTGGGTTTCAATACTGCCATTGACGGTGTTGACGTTGAGCAGTTTGACCGTACCCAAATTCAGCTCCATATCTCCGTTAACCGTTTCTGCACGGAACTCTTCCACTTCGGCTTGCACATCAATGTCACCGTTAACACTTTCATAGGTCACATCAGTCGCGCGGGTGTTGCGGTCCTTGATGTCACCATTGACGGTTTCAATTTTGACATCCCCAGCCAGATCCGTGGCATTGATATCACCATTCACCGCTTCCAGTCGCACCCGCCCCTGCAGTGCACTGACATCGATTTCACCGTTAACCGTTTCAATGCTCGCGCCGCCATTGATGTCTTTAACCTCGACATCGGCATTGGTTGAGGTATAACTGACGCGACTGCCAATCGGCACAAAAATTTCCAGTTTGTCGCCATCATCATTGCCCCAGTTGGTCCAGCTGCCGCGGCGTTTTTCCACCTCGACTTTAATCACCACTTCATTACCATCCCGCTCAAAAATAAACTCGTCGGTCTTATCGCCGAGTTCACCTTTCACCTGAACCTGGTTTTTATCCCAGCCCCTGATCGTGGCGTATCCATTGACATGCTCAATTTCGACATAACCACTGGCAGCGGCTTCGAGGGTGCGATCAATTTGCTCTCCCGCCCATACCAGGGAAGAAAACAAACAGAGGGTCGACGTTATCAGTAATTGCTTCATCATACTGTCCTGTGTTGCAGCTCGCCGTTGTTGGGGAGCCATTAAATTTGTTGCCACTTGGGTGAGTGAACCCGTTCGATCAAATCAATCTGTTGCTGGTGAACCTTCTGTAGCATCTTCAGCAGTGCCATATTGTCGGGATCCTGATCGAGTGCCGCTTTAATGGCTTCCGATGCAGAATCGAGTTCATCCAGTTGCTGTTGCCAGTTTTGGGTCAACGCCGGTTGATCCTGAAATTTCACCAGCAAGGCATTTTTTTGTTGTTCATGCTGTGCACTGAGGGCATTAACCAACTGCATGCCATCCAGTTGTGGTGCCGGACTACGCAGGCTCAACACGCCCACCAGGCCCACCACTGCCACGCTGGCAGCCAGTGATGCCCACACCACCGTGCGGCGGTTATCGCCTGCGGATGAACGAGCATCGTCGTGCTGTTCTTCACGGGCCAACGCCAATTCAATGCCCGGCCAGAGATCCCGTTGTGGCATCTGCGCTTTGGGAAGCTCAGCCAGTTGCGCTTCAAGCTGCGCATCAAATTGCTGTTTAGTCATACCCCATCCACTCCTTCAATAGTTGCTTCGCGCGGTGGAATTGCGCTTTGCTCGAGCCAACGGCCATACCCAACATGGTGGCAATTTCCTCATGCCGATACCCTTCAATGGCGTGTAAAACAAACACCATTCGCGCCCGTTCCGGCAACCGCTGAATGTAGTCATCCAAACACACTTCCGCACTGGAAGGTTCGGCCACTTCATTGGCAGCGTCGGTATCCTCGATGTTAAACATGCGCTGAAACCAGCCTTTTTGTTTGCGTATGTATGAGATGCACACGTTGCTCGTCACGCTGTGTAACCAGGTCGAAAATTTACTGTCACCTTTAAAATTTCCGATCTTCCGCCACAGTTGAATAAACACTTCTTGCGCAGCATCCTCCGCCAGCCCGCGGTCGCCCGCCAGGCGATAGCACAAACCGTATACCTGGCCGATGTAGGCGTGGTAAAGTTTGTGATAGGCGTTTTTATCCCCTTGTTGCACTGCCGCAATCAAATCCCGTTCGCTCTTTTCTGCGAAGGTGTCAGCGGCAGCGACAACGGTTCCTTGTGTCATCAATGTGTTCTGTCATCTGTGTTGCTTTGAAAGATTAGTCGCAGGGTAATTCACAAAGGTTTAAAGCACCAAAAAATTCATGCAAAAAAATCAGAAGGACGATTTTATGGTTATTGAGGGCTTGTACGCCGGAACGGCAAAAACATTTGGTCCGCGCCAGGAGTCTTCCGCCATTGTCAAACAACCTCAGGACAGTGTTGTCATCGAAGCACAAGGCATCGTAACCGACACCCAGGCCGATCGACGATTTCACGGCGGCCCTCACAAGGCACTCCACCAATACAGCCTGGTTGGTTATGAGATCCTGAACAAACGCTTTCCGTTGCTGCACCGCTCGCTTCATCCCGGGGTATTAGGTGAGAATCTGACTATCGCTGATATGGATGATGAATCGGTATGCATCGGTGATACCTACCGTATGGGCGAGGTGGTCTTGCAGGTCAGTGGACCGCGCATCCCTTGCTGGAAAATCAATCACCGCCTGAACTGGCCTGATGTGGACAAATTTATCGCCAAACGGGCCATCTGTGGCTGGTATTTTCGGGTGTTAGAAGGTGGAACCCTGCAGAAGGGATATTCCGTCGAAAGAACGGCACAGCCACATCCCGGCATGTCGGTAGCTAGCCTGGTGCGGGTCATCTATGATCAACAGGCCAGCGCATCGTTGCTGTCACAATGGGCGACGCTGCCGTCGTTGGAACCGCTGTGGCAGGAACGACTGGCCAAGCGCGCCGACAAGACATAAAAAAACACCGCCCTTGGGGCGGTGTTTTTAAGACTGCAAACCTAGACAGGCTTACTCAGCAACGATCACCAATTTGATGGTGGTCATTACGTCTGAGTGCAACTGCAGGTCAATCTCGAACTCACCGGTTTCACGCAGTGTGCCCATTGGCAGCTTAACTTCAGCTTTAGCAACGTCAACACCAGCAGCGGTGATGGCGTCAGCGATGTCACGCGTACCAACAGAACCGAACAATTTACCTTCGTCACCAGCAGGTGCTGCGATGGTCACGTTTTCCAACGCGGCCAATTTCTCAGCACGGCCTTCAGCAGCTTTCAGCTGTTCAGCGATTTTCGCTTCCAGCTCTGCACGACGCTGTTCAAACTTTTCCACGTTCGCTTTGGTTGCAGGAACTGCTTTACCTTTAGGGAACAGGAAGTTACGTGCGTAACCAGATTTTACGTTTACCTGGTCACCCAAACCGCCCAGGTTGGCGATTTTGTCTAGTAGAATGATTTCCATCTTTGCTACCTCTTAATTACGCCAACGATTACTTGTGAGAATCAGTGTAAGGCAACAACGCCAGGAAGCGCGCACGCTTGATAGCGGTTGACAACTGACGCTGATACTTCGCACTGGTACCTGTGATACGGCTAGGGACGATTTTGCCACTTTCCGTGATGTAGTTCTTCAGGGTAGCGATGTCTTTGTAGTCGATTTGCTCTACGCCCTCAGCAGAGAAGCGGCAGAATTTACGACGACGGAAAAAACGAGCCATTATCTGTCTCCTTATTCGTTGCTTTCAGCAGCCGCTTCAGTAGCAGCAGGCTTATCTTCGCGCTTTTCACGACGCTCTTCGCGACGCTCTTCTTTCGCCATAGGAGACTGTTCAGTCACAGCACCTTTGGTACGCATAACCATGTTACGCAGCACGATGTCGTTGAATCGGAAAGCAGTTTCAAGCTCTTCAATCGCTTCTGCAGATGCTTCAGCATTGATCAGAACGTAGTGTGCTTTGTGCAGTTTTTCGATTGGGTAAGCCAGTTGACGACGGCCCCAATCTTCCAAACGGTGGATAGTTCCGCCGTCTTTGGTGATGATACCAGTATAACGCTCGATCATACCTGGTACTTGTTCGCTCTGGTCAGGGTGGACCATGAACACGATTTCGTAATGACGCATGTCTGCTCCTTACGGTTGTAGCCTCTTACAGCACAGCCAAACTGTGTCGAGACAAGGAACGATAATGTATGGCTGATTTAAGGGCGCGAATTGTATATAAACTGGTCACGGAACACAAGGGAATTTAATCGCGCCCCTGAACTTGCCGATTGCGTGTCGCTTCGAGGGGACTAAAGGTGCTCAGCGGCCACCAGCACAGCCACGCCCACCAGGGCAAAAACCGACCAGATCGCAGTCTTGCCGTTAACTTTTTCACCCAGCACTTTGGCGACCAGCAATGACAAGATCACACTGGTTGCAAACAAGGTTTGAACCACCGCGGCTTTGGTATAGGTGAAGGCCAGCATTTGCAGATACAGAGCCGCAAAGGTGCCGATCACGGTGGCCCCTGCGAACAGTCGCCAGGTGCGCATTTTGTTTAGCGTTATCGGCATCCAGCGTTGCCGGGTGACCACCATCAGCAACACAATCATTGCCATACCGCCTATCAGGCGCACCTGGCTGGCATTGAAGGCGTCTACGCCCGTCTCGGTCAGAATGTCCCGGCTGATCACTGCCCCCACCGCCTGACAAAGTGCTGCCAGCGCCGCATACACATAACCGGAGGCTTCGAAAATCTGTTGGGTATCCCGCTTTTGCAGTTTTATTACAACATCGACCGAAAACAGTACCATCGCTACCCCAACCCATTGCTGCCAGGTCAGCCATTCGGCGATCCATGCCATCGCCAACAGGGCGGTGAAAATGGGGGCGAGGGTCTCAGCCACCAGAATGGATTGACTGTCGCCGATTTTGTTCAGTGCCTGGAAAAAAAACGTATCACCCAGGCCGATGCCGATAACACCGCTGAGCAATAGCCAATAGATTGCACTGTTGGGTAGCGACACTGCCGGCAGAAAAAACTGGGTAATGACCAACAAGATGCCGATCGCCGCCAGGCCTTTCCAGAAATTCAGTGCCAACGGCGAAAAACTTGCCCCTAACACCCGAAACATGCGCGCTGCGATAGCCCAACACAACGCCGTGCTCAATGCCGCAATCTCACCTATCACCTTGAACTCCTCTTGCCTATCACCGGGTCGACACAACGCGCCGCCAAAAAACGGGCGCTAGGGTAGCAGAAAGGTTGCACAAGCCAAAATGATTCGGCGGCAACAGTGGAATGGCACGGTCAGGATGAACTGTTCAACTGCTTGTGGCCATGCACAAGCACGTTCAGAAACGCCAACACAGCGTCAATCGGCGCGGTTTCTTCCATGGTGTGATAACCCGAAGTGGGGATTTGCAGGGTGGTACCGTCCACCAGCCCACCGGAGGCTTGTACGATACGCCCCATTTCGGTGGAACCCAACGACATAGGCTCCAGGCCCTGACTGACAAGGTCAAGATTGCGGCGCTCGACATAAGCATCTTTGTATTGGCAGGTATAACCCATACTGGCACACACAGAAGCCAGACGTTCGGTCAGTGCAGCGTTAAACGGTGCGTTGGCATCCTTGTTACGCAGCACCAGGTGCTGCTGACACGCCACGTCAAAGTCTGGGTAAGGACTGGTATCCACCACGATCAATTGATTGGTACGACCGCCAAAACGACGGAACCACTCCAGCAAGTAGCGCCAGCTTTTACCGGCTTCTTCCTGGGCGGTAAAGAAGGCAGTCCCCTCAAAACCACATTCAAACAAATACACCAACGCCGCCGCCGTCAGCACATTGTCCAGCTGACCGACCAGCGCGACATCGCTGACCTTGAGGCGATCACTGAAAGCAACCGGCGTCCCGGCAACCAGATGGGCCAGACCTTCGAGGGTAAAAATGAGGTTATTGCGATGCTCGCAAACATACGATGAAGTGATCTTTCCCTGCCCCCGGTATGCGCCGGACCATGGCTCATAGGCATACACCGCGTCATCCTGAAAGCGGTCGACGATTTTCTGGATCAGTTGTTCACTGACCGAATTGCCGAGCAGATCGGAGCGAGCCCCGGCCACAAAGGCTGCGTACTGAAACTCGTTTGGCCCGGTACAAATCAGGCCGTGGCGGTCAATATGGGCCGACAAATACAGACTGTCGGGCTTTGCCCCCTGGGCCACCAATAATCCTTCGTACCAGTTAACCGTTGCACCACGCTCTTCCAGCTCCCGTTGCAATACGCGGAAAAACGCGTGCTCCGCTCCGACCACAGACGGGTTTCTGAGCAGGGTATTGAGTAAACTGATAAAGCCGTCTGGCACACGGGTAAACATTGTCGCACTCCACTATCTACTGGCTGTCGTTTTGCGTCTGTGGGCTTACAAACAACACTCCCACGTCAACCCGATCAACCCTGACAACCGCACCGGCAGGAATACTATTCTGTGTTTCAACCCGCCACAGAATACCACTGTAGGAATGCTCACCCGGTTGCTGTGGACTGATGTCCTGCTCAAGCCGCCAATGATAGCCCACCATGTCGTTTTGCGCCGGTTTGTTGTCCACCTGACTCTGCATGCGTTTGAGGGGCTTCCATAATAATGCGGCTTCCAGCGCCGTCAGTACGGCAACACTGGCCATGGCAATCAACCCGGTATCGGGCAAAATCTGCACATACATCAGTGCACCAACCACGATACAAGCGACCCCGACAAAAAACAGCACAAAGGTGCTAAACCCCAGGATCAGAATCTCAATGGCCAGTAATGCCAGACCGAGGATCACCAGATGCTGGGGGAGGTCCTGTGTAAACCATTCCATCAGCCTATCCTTTATTCAATGTCTGAATGATACTGGTGGCCTGAGCAACCAGACTGGCAGCATCGGTTTTATCATCCGGCAACAGCACGACCGAAGACTCTTTCGCAATGGCTTGTTTTGCCTCGATAGCTTTGGTGGCCAGATCCAACTGGATCGCTTTCTGACCTTCTTCGGTATTCGCCGCTTCACCGACCTGACGCAACGCTTCAGCCTGGGCTTCGGCAACCGCAATGATGGCTTTGGCTTCACCCTCGGCGCGTAAGATCTGTTCCGATTTATCTGCCTCGGCTGCCAGTACCACTGCAGCTTTCTCGCCTTCTGCACGGTTGATTGCGGCCTGGCGATCACCTTCAGATTCGAGGATCTGGGCCCGTTTAACCCGCTCGGCTTTCATTTGCGCTTCCATCGCTTCCATCACAGAGTTAGGCGGAATGATGTCCTTAATTTCGTAACGCAACACCTGAATTCCCCACGGCGTCGCGGCATCGTTGATGGCTCGCACAATGTTGGTATTGAGCATATCCCGCTCTTCAAAGGTTTTGTCGAGCTCCATTTTACCCAATTCGGAACGCATGGTGGTCTGGGCCAGTTGGGTCACGGCAAACACATAGTTTTCAACCCCGTAAGTGGCCTTGTAGGGATCCAGCACCCGGAAATACAACACGCCATCAACATGCAACGAAATATTGTCTTTGGTGATCGCGCTTTGCTCGGGCACATCCACTGCCTGCTCTTTCAACGAGCGGTCGGCAGCGACCACGTCAATGAAGGGAACAATAAAGTTAAGGCCGGCTTCTTTGGTGGATTGATAACGCCCGAAACGCTCAATCAGAAAGGCACGGTTTTGTGGCACGAATTTGATCGATGCTTTAAGCAGCACCAACACAAACACCAGCAAAAACGCTTCAACGGTTAACACGTAATCGAACAACAACTCCATTTTGTTTCACTCCTTAACAACACTGTCGCCATCATACTCTGAGCCGGTAAAGCACGGCAATCAAAACAACACAATGTGCAATTAAGCGTTTCTGGCAAGATTGACTATAGTAAAAAAAAGCGTTTCGGGAACGTCACCATGCCGACCCAATCCTGCGATACCACAGCCCTGCTATTGCGGTTTATTGACACCAGCAAAGATGGCTATGGCGTGTTTGACGCCAACGATAAGCTGATTTTTTCCAATTACGTGTTTCGGGACATTTTTTGTCTGGAAGATATCTGTACCGATGGCTGCAATTTCGCCGACCTGGTCCATCATGCCTTTACCCAGAAGCGCGGCCTCAATATCGAAGCCAATGACATTGATGACTGGCTGTCCTACGTGGGTACGGTGCGACGTAAGTCTGAATTTCGTCTGTTTGAAGTGGATTTGGTCGACGGTCGCTGGATGCTGTTTTCCGAACACCTGCTGGACAGCGGAGAACTGCTGGTTCACACCAAAGACATTACCCGCCAGAAAGTCACCGAATCCCGCCTCAAGCGCAGCAATGAAAAGTTGCACCATCTGGCCCTGACCGATGAGTTAACCCAACTGGCCAACCGACGCAGCTTTGTCGAGTCGGTCGAGTCTGAGCTGGCCCGCTGCCAGCGCAGTGAAGGGTTTGTCACCATGGTGGTCATGGATCTGGATTACTTCAAAAACATCAACGACCAATACGGCCATCACGGTGGTGACGAGGTGCTCGTGCATGTGGCAAAAAGCCTTAAACAGGCGCTCAGACAATACGACATTGTCGGGCGAATTGGTGGTGAAGAGTTTGCCATTTTTCTTGGCCAGACCGACGCGGTCACTTCGTTGGAGGTGGCTGAGCGCGTACGTGCGCTGATTGCCCAGACGCCCCTGCATTATGAGGGTAGGGAGATCTACCTGACCGCCTCATTGGGCATGACCTGCCGCCCCTGTGATGTTGGCTTTGAACAGTTATACGCAGAAGCCGATGAAGCCCTGTACATGGCCAAAGGCCGGGGGCGCAACCGTGTTGACGTCTACCCTTCAGAACAGACTCACGAGCTGATCGCCTGATCTTATTGCAACCAGGCGTAGCTGATTTTCATGAATACCGATTTGTCGGTATTGGTCATTGCCGTGATCTGATCGTCCTGAAACGCCGAATCCGCATAACCCACGAAGAACTTGGTCAATGGATTGACTTTGTAGCTGTACAGCAATTGGGTACCGAGGCTGCGGTAGCGGCGATCGACGGGCTCGAGGTAATTATCCGGATTACGTTCAATGTCGGCATACACCAGTACCAAACGTAAAAACTGCCGCTGGTCAAACTGGTACGTCATGCGGGCATCGGTCAGATTGGCGGTGAAAACATCCTGACCGTCGGCATCCAGTGCGCTGTAGGTGTGGCGCACATCCAGTTGCAAATGTCGGCCAATGCTCCAGGAAATTTCCGGATTGATGTAAACCTGTTCGCCGAGACGATCGTTTTCAAAATCGATCTGATCACCCAGCCGGGCATACACACTTGCCTGCACTTCAGCGACAGGGCGGAACTCAATGTAAGTGCTGGCCATCTGCTCGGCAAACCACTGGGTGTTGCCTTTCACCTGAGTAATACTCGGATCGTGCCGCAACCCACTGCGCTCCCGCTGCAGTAAGCCGACTTCCATGTAGGATTGCCATTTGCCGCTCATGCTGAGATAGACTTCGGTCTCTTTTTCCAGCATGTCACCGGCATCGTTATAGGTCACATCCCAGTCACCAAATACCTCGATAGCATTCCACCAGTTGTCGTCACTGAGCCACACGTAGCCGCCACCGATCACGGTCTGATTACGATCCACGCCAGACACAAAACCCAAATCAGCACGGTAATCCTGATCCTGATGGTAATGGGCAGCCCTGAAATGCCAATTGCGCTCTTCATGACGGTAATTGACCCGATAACTCTGACCGTTGAAGTCATCCTCGTGATCAAGTCTTAGCGCAGCCTCACTCCATTGATCACTGCTGTCACAGCCACCGTCTGTACAAAAATCCTGATACAGACCCAGTGGATACTGGGTATTTGAACCCACCCACTGAACACGTAATACATCCTGATCCGTCAGTTGAACCTTGGTGTCGAAGCCGGCGACATAATTGTGATAATTGTCCGACTCACGGGCGGTAAACGCCGCGCCCAGGCTGACATCGTCGTTCACATCGTAGCGGTAACGCAGCCCCAGATTGGTGGATGATTCTTCCAATACGGCAATGTCTGAGCCAAGGTTTCCGGGTACCAGGAAGGTCGTGCTTTCATCGTCCGCCACGAACACACCGAGGGTATGATCACCCATGCGTCCGGTGGCTTTGGCTCCGTAATTCGGGCTGGCGATATTGCGGGTATAGATCAGTGTCTGATTGGTGTCGAAATAGTCGGCGTTATCCAGAAAGAACGGGCGTTTTTCATCAAAATACAGCGCAAACGTATTGTTGATACTGAGTTGGGCAACATCCGCTTCGACTTGTGAAAAATCCGGATTCAATGTGCCCTGCAACGACACTTCCGGGGTGATGGCCCATTTCAGATCGAGTCCAGGTTCAAACACCGTGTCGTCCTGCCAATCGAGGCTTTCGTAGGGGTCACGGCTACGTCCTCTTCCCAGCACCAGGGTCGGGATCAGCGCCAGGTTCTGACTCTGACTGGCGCCTTTAAACCCGGACACTTCACTGAGCTGGCACAAGGTACAGGCATTGTTGCGATCATGAGGCGTGTTAGAAATACGCAGACGCTCATTGCGGGGGTAAAAGCGCACAAACTCAGCCCCCCACACCTTGTGTTCTTCACCTTCTTTAAAATTCAGAATACGCAGCGGAATGGCCACCTCGACCACAAAGCCCTGCTCAGTGATTTGTCCGGCTGACTGCCAGATGGCATCCCAGCTGTCACTTTCACTGCCGGTCATTTCATTTTCAATCGAGTCCGCCTGGATCCCCAGAGGATTGATGAAGAACTGATAAGCCAGACGACTATCATTGAAAGTGTCCAGCTTTATGCCCACCATATCATCGTTCCAGATCCCGTCACGATCCCGGTAAAACGCACTGATTGCATCGGGATTAGGATCGTCGGCAATGAACCGCACAAACAGCATTTCACCATTTTCAACCACCCGCACTTCTGTCGCGACCGGAGGCGCGGTGTTCTCAAACGGACGGGTCACATAGTTTAATTGGATGACCCTGGCATCCTGCCAGCCCGGATCATCAATGCTGCCATCCACGGTAATGGTGCTCTGCGTGGCGGGGATGATCAGGGGCTGTGCGTCACACAAGGCACTGCCCGCGAACAGCAAAAATCCGCTCAGATAACGCCAGACGCCAACACACTTCATCCTAAGTCCTTCATTTTCTTCTTGTTTAACCAGCCCTTGGGCGTTAAGGCCGGTAACTCTAGCGGCTGTCGCAAATAACTTACAGCTCGGATCCGTCCAATGCGTCAATCATTGCGATAAAAAACCAAAATGTTTAACCCCCTTTGCCCGACTAGCATCCGGGTCAAGGCGAAATCTGATCACCCTGACGGGCTGGTTGTGTTGGAGAATTTCCGTTGACGTTAGACGTCTGGTTGGGGATATTGGTGCAAGTTTGGTCAGTTGCAGCCACATTGTTAATAAGGGAACCTATGCTGAGCAGTGATGAAGAAAAACGCATGCTGGAACAGCATGCCGGCGAAATCTTTCTGCGCTGCTACCAACAACGATTCGGTATTCCCGGCACCTTGCTGCACAGCAACTTGCCGCGCAAACCGGACCTGAGCTGCAAGATTGGCGAACAGCCGGTTGACCTGGAAATTGCTCACCTGTATGGCAGCGAAGAAGAAGCCATGTTGTTGTTGGGTCGGGAGTTGGATCAAAAAACCCGTTATGCGTTGAAGCAGCTGTGGAGCGATGATGATCCTCATCTGCGTCTGGTACACAGTCTCAATCGCATACTGGCCCATAAGAGCACCCGTCGGTATGAGGCAAAACGGGTCTGGCTGGTGATCCGCAACGCCCACCCCGCGTGGCGAACGCCGATTATTCGTCAACAATTGGATCAGGTGTCTCTACCCCGCTTCCACCCCTTCGGTCAGATTTGGATCATCGGCGATTTGCAGGGCAGCAGTGGGATGTTGCAACTGTACCCGGGAAATCCGCAAACGGGCTAAAAATCAAACCCCTGTTGCGCCGCATCATCCGCTTTTTCAGTGTCAGACAGAGGCTTTACGGCATCTGGATTGTCCCAACGTACATTGTTTACCGACGGCGACACCGGATAGAAATACATCCCTTGTGGCGTATCCTTATGAGCAATTTGCCAGGCCATCTCGACATCATCCTGCAACCACGCCTGTCCTGATTCTGCGGAGATCATTACCGGCATGGCGTGATGCAGCGTGGCCAGTTGCCCTTGTGCAGGGCGAGTCAGAACGGTGAATGAAGGTGGAAAGCCTTCCCGATGGGCGGTTTCAAACAGCCCCGCTAACACCGTGGGTCCTTTGTCTTCTCGGGTCACAAAATACGGCTGTTTGCGGCCATTTTGCTGACGCCATTCATAATAGCCCAGAATCGGCACTAAACATCGCTGGCCAAGGGCCCAGGCGTGACGAAACGTGGGCTTTTGCGCCACACTGTCAAGCCGGGCATTGAAGGTGGAAAAGCTCGGATTGGGGGTATCACTCCACGGCGGGATCATGCCCCATCGCATCACTGCAGTGCCGCCACGGAGCACCACCGGAACCGGCTGGGTCGGTGCAACGTTAAAACTCAACTGGCCACTGCCGGGCCAGTCTCCAAGCACGGCATCCCAGCCATGCATGGCGCCAACGTGATTGGCAAACCGACCACACATGGCTTATTCGTCAATAAACGCCAGTAATGCCTGCCAGCTGTCGTTGTCGGCCTCGGCATTGTATTCCAGTGGCATGTTGTATTTGCTGCCTTTCTCGTCCGCCCCCGGATTGGTGAAGCTGTGTTTGGCTTCGGGATAATTGCGAAACTGCAGGTCGACCCCCGCGTCGAGCATCTCTTGCATAAACGCACTGACCTGTTCATGGGGAACGAACGGATCAGCGCCGCCGTGGGCCACCAGGATGCGGGCTTTGACCTTGCCCTTTTCGGCAACCAGTTGGGAGCCCAGGCTACCATGGAAACTGGCAACACCGGCCAGATCATTGCCCATTCGCGCCTGATTCAATACCACGGCACCACCAAAGCAATAGCCCATCGCATACACCCGTTCTTTGTCGACGTTGGGGTTTTCCAGCAGAATGGCTTTGGCCGCATTGAAGCGGGCATTCATGGTGTCGGGATCGTTAAATGCGGCCTGCATGAAACCTTTGGCGTTGTCTGGGTGTTCGGCCACTTTTCCGTGCCCGTACATGTCCACCGCGATGGCCGTATGACCCAGCTCGGCGAGCATCCGCGCACGCTCACGGGCGTAGTCATTCAAGCCCCACCATTCGTGTACAACAATCATCCCCACGCCCGGTGACGCTGCGTCGCTGTTACTGTACACAACAGCAGTTCCCAAATCATTCGGCAGGGTCACAGGCGTTTCAGTCACCGCCGCCCAGCCAGGCGCTAACCATAACAGGCAAAGTACACTTACAATCCGACCTAACATGTTGTTCTCCTTTGAGGTTGTTCGACAAGACTAGCCGCGTAAGCTAAGTATGTCCAAACCGTTGTATACGATCACTGCAATAAAAAAGGGCGCCTCAGCGCCCTTGGATAATCGTGCTATCGCTGTTGGTTAGTACAGCTCAAATTCCTTGCTGAATCGCACGCCAAATTCACTGCGATCATTGCTGCGTACGATGCCGACGAAACCTGACTGCTGCAGGCGTCCCTGATCGTAAATCTCGTTGAACACGTTTTCACCGTACAAACTGACCCGCCAGTCTCCTGCAGCGGACAGATAAGTCACGCTGAAACCGAACAGTTCACGGGCGTCAATGCGTTCACTGGGATTATTGACCGACTGGCCCTGCATCTCATCGCGGAATGAATAATCGGCGTTGAACGACAAGGTTGCACCGCTGTCGAGGTCGACAAAATACGAAGGCGCAATCATCACTGTCCACTCAGGCGTCAAGGCCGGCGCATCTCCTTCACCGATGCCCAGCACTCCGTCATCAACCTGAGTGATTTCGGCGTCCAGGTAACCTACTGCCGTGCGGATAACGAAGTCATCGGTCACATTCCAGGTGGCTTCCAGCTCAATACCACGGGCTTCTGACTCACCGGCATTTTCGACGATGGTGACAAAGCCGCCCCCGGCAGTGGGATCGGAGAAGGGCAGCGCCAGGTCAGTGTATTCGGTGTAAAACACCGCCGCCAGTAACGAGAAATCATTGCTAAGACGGCCTTTGAAGCCCATTTCATAATTGATTGCGGTAGTTTCATCAAACGACACAAACTGCGCAGCACCGCCGAACGGACGAGGTGGGAAACCACCGGTCTGATAGCCTTTTTGGATCTGGCCGTAGACGTTCAGACCGTTGTCCAATTGATAAGCGGCATTGATATCCCAGGTAATTTCGCTCCAGGACTCAGACAGGTACTTGCGCTCGGCGAAACTCGGGAACATCGCATTGGCGTCTTTTTCATCTTTCGAATAACGCAGGCCACCACCAACACTGAGTTTGTCTGTCACATCAACAGAAGCGTTGAAGTAAGCAGCGTAGGCATTGGTCTCCTGTTGCAAATCGAAGAAACCGTAGTCACCGAAAGACGGCGTTACACCATCGTTGAGCAACCCATCAGGAGTGTTGAACGGGCTAAATACCCAAGGACCAGATTCGGTTTTCCCGTCTTCATTGAAGAAATACAGTCCTGACACAAAGTCCCAACCGTCATAGGCACCGTTAACCTGAAGCTCCAACGAGTACTGATCCGCTTCACCGGTTTCCGGAAATTCAGACAGGTTCAGCGGAGAGGCATCGTCATCAAGGCCACCTTCATACTCCGACGTGCGATAACTGCCAATCAACTTGCTGTCAATGTGCTCATTGATTGTCCACGCCAGCGTCAGGGCACTTCCCCAGCCCTCATAAGCGGTCGATTCGATACCTGCAACGGTGGTACCCAGATCGTCCGGGTCTGAGGGTAGCAGGTCAGGCGTCAACAATGGGAAGTCACCGTTGAAAACGTCGTTCGGGTCGAGCGGGGTGGTGAATTCAATGGTGTAAGGGGATTGGCCGGATTCGTTGTCCACCATGTCGAAAGACCACAACAGGGATACGTCGTTGTTGAAGCGATACTTGGCCGCCAGACGTGCACTGTATTCCTGCTCTTCACCGATTTCTTTTTCAGGATTGGCCAGATTGACGGCTTCACCCACACCATCACGGCGTTTAAACGCACCGCTGGCGGACACACTGAGCTGGTCGGTCAGTTCATTGTTATAGTACAGTTCGGTTGCCAGTCGGCCGCGTGAGCCGGCTTTGGCGGTGACACGGGCCATGGCTTCATCACCCGGTTGTTTGGTGATGATGTTGACCGCGCCGCCCAGGGTATTACGACCATACAGGGTACCTTGTGGGCCCCTGAGTACTTCTACCCGCTCAATGTTTGGCAGACTCAGGTTGGCACCCATCTGGCGCCCCAGGTAAACCCCATCAACATACACACCCACGCCCGGGTCTGTGGTGATAATGTGATCCTGCAAGCCGATGCCGCGGATAAAAATCGACGCATGGCCGGTATTTCCCACACCGTAGCGAGAAATGTTCAGGTTCGGCACGTACTTACCAATGTCATCCAGATTGCCTACGTTGGCGTCTTCCAGCAGCTTCTCGCCGATGGATGTGATCGCGGTTGGGGATTCGAACAGGCTTTCAGTGCGCTTACGGGCAGTCACCATAATGGTTTCCACCTCATCGGCTTGCGGCTGGTCTGGTTGCTGAGCCACGGCGTTAGAAGAAAAGGCCGTAACAATGCTGGCAGCCAACATGCTCAGACGGCGCTGCAAAGAGGTACAGGTATTTTTCATGTGTGTTTCCATAGACGGTCGTGAGGCATCAAAAACGACTCACACGGGTGCAAAAATGAACAATCGCCATGTCGGGATGGCAATAGGGGCGCTGAACAGCGCCCCTGAAGACATAGTATAAACGCAAACGACAGGATTAAGGAAATTTCTTGACCAATCAGTCAATACTAACGGTATTGTTTCACCAGTCGATCCAGGGTGTTGGCCAAATCCTGAAGGGTTGCATTGGATTGGGCCACTTGATCGGAGGACGATAAAAAGGCATCAATCTCCTGGCGAATAAGGACCAGATTATGTGCCACCTCATCGGCCGCTTTCGCCTGTTGCTGGGTGGTGGCTGCCACATGGCGATTTTTGTCCAGCACATCCTGAATTTGTCGTTCGATGTCTGCCAGGGTTTCAGCATTTTGTTCCACCGCTTGGTTGCCTTCCGAGGACTTCTGCTGACTGAGCTGAATCAGGTTAACGGCTTTACTGACCTCTTCCTGCAAACGCTGAATCGTACTGCCTATTTCATCGGTAGAATCGTGTGTACGCTGAGCTAACGAACGCACTTCATCAGCGACCACTGCAAACCCCCGCCCCTGCTCACCGGCACGGGCAGCTTCGATGGCGGCGTTGAGTGCCAGCAGGTTGGTCTGCTCTGAAATACTCTTGATGATGTTCAGAACGTTTTCAATCGATTCCGTGTGTTTAACCAGTTGCTCGATTGACGTGGCTACCGCCTGATTCTGCTGGGTCAGTTCATGGATCGCCCGGCTGGCGGTTTCCGCCACACTGCGGCCTTCACCACTGACCTGTTGTAACACTTCCGCGGTACGAGATGCATCGGTGGCATTGTCGGCAATATCCTGCACAGAGGCATTCAATTGATCGATTGACTGGGACACATCCTGGGTATGCTGAGACTGGGTCTTGCCCAGCTCAAAGGCAGAATCCGCCTGCCTGAGTACGGTTTCCGACACCTGCTTCAGTTCACCACTGGTGTTGGCAATAGCATCAATGGTGTTTTTAATTTTTTCAATAAAACCATTGAAGCCATTTTGCAGGGCCTGCAATTCGGCCGAATTCTGCGCCTGCAGACGTACATCCAGGTTCGCTTCCTGCGCTCCCAACCGCTCAAAGGTTTGCGCCAATTCGGCAACCGGTTGGGTTAAACGCTTGGCCAGCCACAATGCAATCGCTCCACAGGCCAGGCCTATCACCAGGATTTGCAATACCATGCTGATCAATGCCGCATTCAACTCACTGAACAACTCTGCTTCAGGCACCTGGGCGACCACATACCAGTCAGCACTTTCAATGTAGCTGCTGGCCAGGTACACCTTGTCACCGTCAATGTCGGCCTGGGTCATGGAAAACGGTTGTTTGCGCAGCAGCTGGCCGGCCGATTGACCGTACAAGCTGTTCAGGTTGGTCTGTTCAATCAGACGACTGTTTTTATGCAGTTTAACCATGCCGCTACTGTCGACCAGGAATACGAAACCGGTCTCGGCAATGGTGTTGCGGTTGAGCATCTGCTGAAAGTCGGAAATGGTGCGGGCGATCCCCGATGCCACAACACCGTTTAAATCCTGGTAGTTGACGAACAACTTGGAGTCCCCGTCCTGGGTATACAAACTCTTGGAACTCGCCATGCCACTAGCCCGGTAGGCGTAGAACCAACCGTCCACCTGATCATCGTTAAGCACGCGCAAAAAGCCATCCTGGTTCCAGTAGTGTGCAGTCTGACGATTTACCACAGAGGCGTTGGTAAGGTTGTATTGCTTTTGCACCCGTTGCAGTTGCGCGATGACCGTGGCTTCATCCTGCTTGGGATGGCCAGAACGCATCCAGTTCTCGATAAACGGGTTAGACACCAGTTGGCGGGCGGCCTCATCAAGCACCGAAATTTCTTTGTCGATCTGATTGCGAATACGCTGCAACACATTGGGTAACTGAATGGTTTCAACACGCTCAATCACCAATGCTCTGGCTTGCCACTGACTTAATGTCCCCACCAACACCGTGGCAAGGATAACGGCGATAAACAACGCCAGCGAAAATTTCATTTTTATCGACATGGAAGCTGACACCATGGCATACAACCTATTAGCAGTGGATTAAACGTTAACAGCAGCATCCATGTTGACTGGCACACAAACGATGTGTCGCTGATGGCTATCAGGCGATCGTCTTGTCAATAAAACTAGTTGATGTTCAACCAAATGTCATTGGAACCCGGTTTGTGTATTCAAGGTGCTGTGTTAAGACCAGAAACCTGACCACTGTATCGTAAAACAGCACAATTTCTTGAACACTTAGTCAGTTATTGACCCAGGCGAGGACACAGTGCCGGTGTTTTACGGCGGTAGGACTGGTACGCAGGGTCATCGCCAAAGCGACGCTGATTATCTTCGTCCAGCAGTGGAATACCACTGATGCGGGTCAGCAACACGTACACCCAAACGGGTGAAATCAGCGCCACCCATTGCAGGCCAGACAACATCGGCACACTGATCAGGGCGATACCGCACCACAGCAGGATCTCGCCTGCGTAATTAGGGTGGCGACACAACGCCCATAACCCGGTGTGAATAAACCGGTCGGGGGAATGGCGTCGAAACTGTCGCTTCTGTGCATCCGCAACGGTTTCAATGCAAAAACCCAATAGCCAAAGCCCGCTGCCGACGGCTGTCCACAGCGAGACCTGTGCCGCTGGCGTGGTGATGATGGCAAACACACACAATAGCGTAAGCCAAACCCAAACGGCCTGTACGGTCCAGGCCAGTGTAAAACGCACCGGGTCATCACGCAGTTGGTCAAACCGGCGATCGTGGCCGTCACGCAGAATACGGTTAAGCAGGAAACTGCCCAGACGCGCTGCCCACAAGGTGACCAACAGGGTAACCAGCAACGGCAACACGCCATCATCGGCAGCTAAAGCGTAAACGCTCCACACAACAGCGAGGAAACTGGCTGCACCCACGGCATCAAAATAGCGTTCTCCTGCACCGGTGAGCGCTGCATGCAACACCCCCAGCCATTGCAAACCAAACAGACCCACAGCAATCATCGCCATCTCGGTCAGCGCAATTTTCCCGCCGGTTACTGCCATGCCCAACGCGACACACACTGCGCCGAGCAGAATAGCCATCACAAAAACACCCAGCACACCTCGCCAGTGTTGGCGTGCGCTGAATTGGTCAGACAATGTACTCAATGCCACTCAATCTCCATGCTGAAACGATTATCGACCTGGGGCTGGCCAATCATCTCATCCTGGGTGACTCGATGCTGCAAATACACATGCTCAAAGCGCTCCAGGGACAAATCCTGCTTGATGCTGTTAATGCTCGAATAACACTTAGGTTGGTTATGTTGATCGTAAATGCAGTACTGACGGGCACCGTCAACGATACTGGCGAGGTAATTGCCACCTTCAAGGGCTTCAATGATCAGGTTCATGGCGGTGTACTCCGTACAATGGTTTAACCGTACAGTTTTAACGCAGCACACCGCGTTCGGATCACACTTTAAATTGCCCGACAACCGCCTGCAGATCATTGGCCACCGCACTGAGTCGGTCGGCTTCACGGGCCAATTCTTCGGCATGGGTTGCGGTCACATCACTCAAATCCGTGATTGCTACCAACGATTGATTGATGCTCTCAGCCACCACGGTTTGCTGTTCCGTTGCTACCGCAATACTGCGATTCTGCTCCTGTACCGTTCCGATTGATGCATTGATCCGTTCAATCGAGGCCACTACCCGCTGCGCGTTCTCAACCCCTTTTTCGGTCTGAGCATTGCCCGCTTGCATCACCGTGTCGGTGCGCTGCGCCATGTCCTGCAGACGTTCTACCATCTTGCGGATATCATCGGTCGACTCTTGGGTGCGACTGGCCAGCGAACGAACCTCGTCGGCAACCACGGCAAATCCACGGCCTTGTTCACCGGCCCGGGCAGCCTCAATGGCTGCATTCAACGCCAGCAGATTGGTCTGTTCGGCGATGCTGTTGATCACATCGACCACTGCACCAATGTTGTCAGACTCTTTACCCAGGCCGCTGACCACCTTGACCGCTTCCTGAATCGACGCAGCCAGGCCACCAATCTCATCCATGGCTTGTTGTGCCAACGCGGTTCCGGTACCGGTTTCCTGCTCAGCTTCATCCGCGGCCCGACTGGCCGTCGCCGCATTTTGTGATACTTCCATGACCGTCGTGGCCATTTCTGTTACCGCCGCGGTCACGGTTTCGACCTGGGTCTTCTCCTGCTGAATTTCCTTGTTAGTGCTGTAAGACACTTCCCGTAACTGACGGGCCGCATCTGCCACCGCTTTGGTATTGCTGGCCGTCTCCTGCAACAGGACCCGCAACTTGTCAGTAAAGCGATTAAACTGGGTCGCCAGCCGACCGACTTCATCGTTGGTATCAATATCAATGCGACGGGTCAGATCGCCATCACCGCTGGCGATGTCGGTCAGTGCATCCTGCAGGCGCTTCAACGGACGGGTGATTTTACTCGCCGCTACGTAGGTGACCCAGGTGATGATGCCGATAAACAGCAGTGACCCCAACATGGTGGTTGCCATCGCGGTATTAATGGGTTCCGCCACCAGCGATGCCGGGATCAGAATACCCAATGACCAGTCCATGCGCGGGTCGTCCAGCTTGGCATGCTGCCAAACCGCATAATACGCTTCTCCGCGCCATTGAACTTCCAACATGCCGCCTTGCTGCGTTCTGATCGCGCTGGCCAGAGCGGAAAATCCTTCGGTATCGTCAAACACCTTGTCAAAGGTGCTGATGGCCTGGCTTAGCTCGAGGGACTTTTCCTGCTTAGGGAAGTATACGATGTTCTGCGCCTCATCGAGCAGAAACGCGGTACCCTGTTGACGATAACGGATGTCCTGCAACACCTCACCGATCGTGCTGATCAGAATATCGACACCGCCAACGCCGATCAGTCGACCATTGACCTTGATTGGCGACTGCACCACCGCAGACACCGTGCCGTCCTGTGAATCCACTGCCGGCGGGCTGACATAAAATCCGGGCTGCTCAATGGCAGTCTGAAACCATGGACGTTTATCGGCAAAATACCCATGGGCCGGGTCTCCGGCATGTTCACCGTCACTGTCGACGCCGACATTACCGGCTTCGTAAAAATATTCACCGGTTCGAGCTGATGCGAAGAAGGCCGATTTTATGTTTGGATCAGCACCACTGATACGCTCAAACGTTTCGGTGATTTGATCCATACCGGCACTGCGTTGCCCACGCTGATCGTGGCGCATAAAAAAGTCCTGGAAATGGGGTGCCTCAAGAAACGTGCGGGCCATACCGCCGTAGCGGTAGAAAAACTGTTCAACTTTGATAGCCTCTCGCTGCACCAGGCTACTCACTTCGTCGCTGACCGCATCTTCGGTTATGCTGGCGGTATGACTGACCACCATTGCGGCGGCAATGAACAGGAGGATCGCGATGGTTCCACCCACCACAAAAATAAACTTCCGTCGTATCGACTGCTGTTGCATAGTTGTTGGTTCCAAGGAGTCTGTTAAGCTGTTGGTACATGACCAACGCGTTTATGATTATTTTTGCGTCCTGGGGCCGATATCGGCCGATAAGGGTCTAGACTATAGGTTTTAACCAGTGCTGTTAAGGGTAAATCCGAATTGGAACAGCGGAAATAACCCACGGCGTCACGGTAAGGGGATATCAGCTTGTTCAGGTGCAAGATAGCCTGTGCGCTAACGGTGTTGGCTGGCCTCGTCGTCACACCCTTTTGTAGTGCAGTAACAACGTTTAACGGTGACATTGTACTGCCGCGCTCAAGCAACCCGTACACGCAGGAAAACCGCTACCTGCAAACATTGCTGCAACGGGCATTGGCAGCCTCTGGCAATGACACCATCAAGGTGCGTTATTCTGAAGAAACCATGAATGCCGCCAGAGCCAATTATTTTTTGCAGCACAACCAGGTCATCAACCTCAACTGGCTGTCCGCCAGCAAAGGCACCGAGCTCGGATTAAACGCCATTCCCATCCCTTTATATAAAGGCCTGCACGGTAAACGGGTGTTTATCATCCGTAGTGACCGACAGGCAGATTTTGCGCGGGTCAAAAATCTCCAGGCATTGGCACAAAAGCTGTGTGTTCAAAGTGAAGGTTGGTCCGATTTTGAAGTCCTGAAGCGCAATGGACTGAGCATCGACGGCCAACTGGATTACCCTGGTATGATCAAAGCGTTGCGGGATGGTCTGGCCGATTACTTTCCCCGCTCTGCGTTGGCAGTGAAGCAAGAGATGCAGCAATTACAAGGAACATCACTGGTGATTGAATCATCACTGTTGCTGTCGTATCCCAACAACTATTACTTTTTCACCCATCCTACCCAAAAAGAACTGGCCGAAAGCCTGTTACAGGGCTTGCAACAGCTGGTCACTAGTGGCGAATTTGATGCCTTGTTTAACCAATACCACGGCGATCAGCTCGAAGGCCTGAACCTTGAACAACGCACCCTTCTAGAACTCAATCACACACATCAGCAGCCACAGGCAAGGCCGGAAATGCGCCGGGGCGTGTGACCGTATGGGCGCCACAACGGGCAGCGAACGCAATGATTTTTTCAACCTGTTGCGGATCAGCCAATACCGCTATCGGATCGTCCAACCGGCTCAGTTGCCATAACAGTCCTCCTGAGAACGCGTCTCCGCCACAGGTAGTATCAACCACATCAACCTTCGGTGCCTCAATCGTTCCTTGCCCGTTGCGGGTATAAAAAGTGATCGGTCGACCATCGTCCGTGATCACAATCAATCGCGCCTGCTCAGCCAATAACTGTGCAATGTACTGCTCGTCGCCATGGTATAAATAGTCGTACTCTTCACGGGAAAATTTCAGCACCTGGGCCTGCGCAACCACGGCATTGACCACAGCAATTTCCGCCTGCCCGGCGGGCCATAAATTGTGGCGTAGATTGACGTCCATGCTGACCAACAAACCAGCCTCAGCCGCCCTTTGCAGCAATCCCTCAGTGGTGACGCAAATTTGTGGGGTAGTCAGTGTGTTGCTGCACAAATGAAAAATCCGCCCATCACGGAGTAAGTGATCGTCAATTTGCTCGCTGGTCAGCAACACATCTG
The DNA here is from genome assembly GCF_020687825.1 of Fluctibacter halophilus. Taxonomy (GTDB): domain Bacteria; phylum Pseudomonadota; class Gammaproteobacteria; order Enterobacterales; family Alteromonadaceae; genus Fluctibacter; species Fluctibacter halophilus. Next base: position 198,668 of record NZ_JAJEWP010000005.1, on the reverse strand, counting down.
CGCTGCGATCGCGGTAGAACGAGAAGCTGCGTTCCCCGTGCTCATCCAGGGCCACAAATGCCAACGCGGTAGGTGCCGTGGGATGTTGCAAACTGCCGGATGTATCGACACCGTATTGACGCAAACAATCGAGCAGAAAATCACCAAACATGTCGCTGCCAACCTGACCGATAAAACGGGCATTCCCTCCCAGTTTGGCGATGGCTACCGCAACATTGGCTGGCGCGCCGCCGGGGAACTGCTGAAAATGCTGGATCATCAATCCGTCGGATTGGTGATGGCCACTGTTTAGGAAATCGATCAGTGCTTCACCAAAGCAAATAACCGGATGTAAGGGATTACTCATGGGTCGTTTCTCCATCTTCATTGAACGAAACTTAATCGTTTAAGATAAAAAGATCAAGCATCGCTGGTCGGGGCCGGTTTACATCCCTTCAAGGCATACCAGGCGATATACAGGTAACAACACGCTGGCACAATAAAACTCCATTGCACACCGACGCCGTCAGCTAACCAGCCTTGTAACAGGGGCACATTTGGTGCCGCCTACCAAGCCTGAAGCAGGTACTTTCACAAAAACCCCACCTCTCCGGACGTTTTTTGGCGGATGTGAAGGCAGCTTTAGCATCGGCCAATGTTTGCCCATTTATTTTACCCAACACGATTTCAGGTTAATTTTTAGCCTAAAGTATAACCCGCCAACGTTGCCTGCTTCGATCCCGCTGCAAGTCTTTTCACACGTGACCTAACGCCTTTAAACTGAGGAAAAATAATTAGTGAGTGCCAACTTACTTAACTTGCAATCATTTGCAAAGGTGTAAATTTCATGTAAACAATAGTCTGTTAATAACCATAATTAGAATAAGGTTAAACGCACCATGAGTACCGGAAACGAAGTCACTTATTCCGAACACGACATACTGTTGTCCACCACCGATCTGAAAAGCCACATTACCTACTCCAACGATAAGTTCTGTGAGATTGCCGGTTTTACCCTGGATGAGATGCGTGGCAAACCGCACAATCTGGTCAGGCATAAAGACATGCCAAAAGCCGCCTTTGAAAACATGTGGCGCACGCTGAAATCCGGTGAATCATGGATGGGGCCGGTAAAAAACCGCTGTAAAAACGGCGACTATTATTGGGTCAATGCGTTTGTTACCCCGATCAGAAACAACAAAGGCGAAATCTACGAATACCAATCGGTCAGAACCAAACCTCGCCCTGACGTGGTTGAACGGGCGACCACCGAATACCGCAAGCTGAACAACGGCGAAAAAAGCCATTGCAGCCGTTCGACATTCAATGTCACCTCTTTTGTGATGGCGGGGCTGGTGGTGCTGGCAGGCGTCGAGCTGCTGGATGCGTTGTTTCATGGCATCAATTGGGCCAATGCCTTTTCTTTTGTTGCCACCAGTATTCTGGCCGGTGCGTTTTTCCAATGGCGCAACCGTTATCTGAAGGTGGTGGAAAAAGCCAAAAAGATCTATGGCAACCCACTGATGACCTATCTGTATTCCGGTCACTGCGATGCGCTGGGCTACATCGATTTGGCCATCGACATGCAGCAGGCCAAACTCAAGGCCGTGGTGGGACGGGTCAATGATGCCACCAAGCACGTCAATGCCAATGCCCAGGCAACCTCGGACAGCGGCCAGACAGTAGCATCGCTGCTGGAGCAACAATCCGGAGAAGTCAGCCAAATCGCCACAGCCATGGATCAGTTCTCTTCCACCATTCAGGAGTTGGCCGACACCGTCAACCAGGCGGCCGAAGCATCAGACAAACTCGAACAACACACCGTGTCAGGCAAACAGTCGGTGGACTCAGCACTGAGGGACATCAATCATCTGGATGGTCAATTGCAAAGTGCCGCCAAAGAACTCGCCACATTGGTGGAGGGCAATGCCCTGATCCAAAACATTCTCGATGAAATCAACGCCATTGCCGAACAGACCAACTTGCTGGCGCTAAACGCCGCCATTGAAGCGGCCCGCGCCGGCGAACAGGGGCGTGGCTTTGCGGTGGTCGCCGACGAGGTGCGTTCTTTGGCAGCCCGCACCCAACAATCTACCGAGGAAATCACCAAACGTATCGATACCCTCAAACAAGCCTCCGAGCGTGCACAGACAGCGATGGAACAAGGGGTAGAGTTGTCCAAGAAAAGTGTTTCCAGTGCCACCGACAGTGGTGAGAGTTTGAGCGTCATTCAGGAGCAGGTCACCGTAATGGCCGATCTGAACCGTACCATCGCCGCATCGATCGAAGAGCAATCGGTGGTTGCCGAACAGGTGGCGAAAAACGTTAACTTGGTCAAAGAGTTGTCCGACACCAGCGGGGAACACGGCAAAACGTCGCAAACCCTCAATCAAAGCCTGCGCGAACAGGTCGATCAGCAATCATCCCTGGTGGCACAGTTCTCTTAACCACCAAACAGTCCATTAGAATACGCGCCACAGGGATGTGGCGAGCCATCGAACTGGGCGAAGCCCGTGAAAGAGCCGAACGGATACCCCATCCCTGGTAACGCTCCCAGCCCGGCCGTCCTCTGGCCGGGCGTGCGAGACTGAAATGACTGCGTGCCCTCGCCATTTCCGGGCGTCTCTTACCCCTGATGAAAGGCCCCCAGCTCGGCGGTGCCCAGAGGCGGACAAAAATGTCTGGAACATTTTTGGACATGCGAAGCATGGTCACGAAGTGACGAGCCACAGGGATGTGGCGAGCAATCGAACTGGGCGAAGCCCGTAAGATGCCCTTGGCATCTTACAAACGAAAAAGCCCCAGCATTTCTGCTGGGGCTTTCTCGTTTAATAATGGTGCCCAGAGGCGGAATCGAACCACCGACACGCGGATTTTCAATCCGCTGCTCTACCGACTGAGCTATCTGGGCAATCTCGGTATGGCGACCGTGTATCTCTTGGCCGCGCCGTGGGTGCGTATTAAACGGATTTCGCATGCCCAAGTCAACCGATTTTTTAGGAATTTTCGCCCTTGGCCGCACGTTTGCGCAAAAAGCCATCGATTGTGGACAATTTAACGCCCACGACTACTGACTTGGGGGTACGTAACCTTCAATATCCGGTTCTTTACCTTCGAACAGGTAGCCCACCATTTGCTGTTCCAAAAACGTTCTGGCCGTGGGTTCCATCATGTTGAGTTTGTGCTCATTGATCAGCATGGTCTGCTTTTTCTGCCACTCGGCCCAGGCTTCTTTGCTGATATTGTCGAAGATCCGTTTACCCAGTTCGCCGGGATACAATTGGAAATCCAATCCATCGGCGTCTTTTTGTAAACGTTGGCAAAATACGGTTCTGCTCATCCTGATTCCTGCTCTATTCGGTGGTTAAAACAGCCCCTTGAGACTGTCGATCAGTTTTTTCGTCGGTGCTGCAAGCCCCACTTTGGGCGGTTGTGCAATGTCGTACCACAGGTGACGGGGCTCCTGCACACTATGTTGAGGCACATCCGCCAAATGCAAGCACAGCGGCTGGATATCCAGGTGAAAGTGACTGAATGTATGCCGGAATGAGGGCAGCGCCTTCACATCATACCGTTTTATGCCCCAGGGGGACATGGCTGCCCGAATCGCGTTTTCATCCTCGACTTCCAGCAAGGACCACAATCCGCCCCACAGCCCTTGTGGCGGTCGTTGGTACATCAGCACCTGCTGTTGCCACAGTGGCAGTAACATCGTAGTGCGTTTTACCGGTAACGTCTTCTTGGGCTTTTTGCCGGGAAAATCCACCTGACGTCCCTGGGCATAGGCCAGACAGTCGGATTGCAACGGGCAGGCATCACAACGGGGTTTACTGCGGGTACACACTGTGGCGCCGAGATCCATCATCGCCTGGGTATAATCCCCGGTGCGCTGAGTCGGTGTCAGCTCATCGGCCAGTGACCACAACGCCTGGCTGACGTCGGTTTTGCCCGGCCAGCCCTCGATGGCCCGATAGCGACTCAATACACGCTTAACATTGCCGTCCAGAATACTGTGGGATTGTCCGCATGCAATGGACAATATCGCCCCTGCCGTGGAGCGACCAATGCCCGGCAACGCCATGACATCGTCCAATGACTGGGGAAACTGACCGTCGTGCTGATCGCGTATCTGTTGCGCGGCTTTGTGCAGATTTCGCGCCCGGGCGTAATAGCCCAGTCCGGTCCACAAGTGTAATACTTCATCTTGCGGTGCATCAGCCAATGTGATGACATCCGGGAAACGGTGCATAAAACGCTCAAAATAGCCAATCACCGTGGCAACCTGCGTCTGCTGCAGCATGATCTCCGATACCCACACCCGGTAGGGTGACTTCTGTTGTTGCCACGGCAACGTGGTACGGCCATGTTGATCAAACCAGGCTAATACAGTGGTGGCGAAGGAGAACGGTTGGGCTGCTGACACGGAACATTGGAGTTTTAACGACATTGATGGGATCATACCGTAAAGCTCAGCAAAATGATCACTTTTGATGCCTGAAAACCCCCTCCTGATATTCCTGCCCGGAACCCTGTGCGACGAGCGTGTCTGGCTGCCGTTGTGGCGACAACTACAAACCCCCTACAGCTATGTCCCGTTGCAATGGGCGGACAGTCTCGAACACATGCTCATGCTCACCGATGACAGGGTGCAAAGTGCGCCAGGCCCTGTGCACCTGGTCGGTTTTTCGATGGGTGGCTATGTGGCTGCACAATACGCCAGTCAACATCCTGTCGATATCGCCGGCCTTACCTTATTGGGTTACAGCCCGAAAGGACTGGATGACAGCGAATTGCAGCAGCGCCGACAAATCCTCGATGCCATCGCCCACAAGCGCTACCAGGGCATGACCTTGAAACGTGCCCGACAGTTTGTTGCGCCAGCCAACCAGCAAACCTGGTGTGACTACGTGCAAACCATGAGCAATGACCTGGGCCCCCAAGTGCTCAAAGGGCATATTCAGGCCACAACGCCCAGAGAGGATATGACCCTCCCGTTGCGAGGACTGGACTGCCCGGCACAGGCGATCGTTGGCGAGCAGGATACCCTTGTACCCGCCGACACTGTGCAACAGGCCTTCGATGGTCAATGCAACTGGCAGGTCCATCGTCTGGTCAATAGCGGACACATGCTACCGCTGGAACAACCTGAAGCGGTTGCACAGCTGTTGGACAGCCTATGCTGAAGGCATTGCTTTGATCTATGCTTAGTCGTGTTTTTGCTTGCAATCACCACGTCTGCTTGCATAATGCGCAGCGTTTTATCAACCCGAGTGACAGGAACCTCCCATGAGCCAGTTCAAAACGCCTGAAGAAGCCGCCGAAGCGGGTGTTTATGTGCGCAAAATCCAGAGTTTTGTGAAACGTGAAGGCCGGTTAACCAAAGCGCAGGCACGTGCTATCGAAGAAGGCTGGGCAAGCATGGGGCTGAACCCCCAAGACGGGTTACTGGATCAGCAACAGGTTTTCGGTCGACAGGCACCACTGGTGCTCGAAATCGGTTTTGGTATGGGCAAATCCCTGGTGGAAATGGCCAGCAACGAACCCGATAAAGACTTTGTTGGCATCGAGGTGCATCGGCCCGGTGTCGGCACCTGTATCAATGACGCGCTGGAGGCGGGTCTGACCAACCTCAAGGTCTACTGTCACGACGGCGTGGAAATTCTGCGTGATTGCATCGGTGATGCCAGCCTGAGCCGTGTACAGCTGTTTTTTCCCGACCCCTGGCACAAGAAACGCCATCACAAACGTCGCATCGTCCAACCCGACTTTGTTGAAAGCTTGCGTCACAAACTTGCCATTGGTGGTGTCTTTCACATGGCCACCGATTGGGAGAATTACGCACAGCACATGCTTGAAGTGATGCAGCAGGCGCCCGGTTATACCAACCTGTCGGCCACCAATGACTACGTGCCACGCCCGGAACGTCGACCATTGACCAAATTCGAGCAGCGGGGGCATCGCCTGGGTCACGGGGTATGGGATTTAATGTTCGAGCGTAGCCACTGATGAGTGCACCACAAACCCAGGTTCTACTGCGCAATGATGATGCGTTCGCCAAGGGTCGTTGGCTGATTGCCAATCCGGTGGATGGGGATCTGTTCAGCATTTTGCCCAATGACGATTTGTGGGGTTTTCATCAATACTACGATGAATACCAACGCTGTATCGCCACACACCCTGCCGAGCGGCATACCTTTACCGCAGCTTACACCACTGACACCCCATTTGACGGCGCAGTGATGTACCTGCCAAAAGCCAAAGCCCATGCGCGTATGTTGCTGGCCAATCTGGCATCGGTGGTAAAGCCAGGGGGACAACTGTGGATCGTGGGTGAAAACAAAGGCGGTATCAAATCGGCCGCCAAGTTGCTCGACGACCACTGCGATGTGGTCAACAAGGTTGACTCCGCCCGACACTGTTCGCTGTTTATCGGCGTGCGCAACGACGGGCAATCCCCCTTTGAGCTAGATGAACATCTGCAACGAACCACGCATATCATTAATGACATCCCTGTTACCGTGTGCTCTTTGCCCGGCGTGTTCAGTCACGGCGAACTGGATCCGGCCACTGCACTGCTGTTGACTGAAACCCGTCAGGTCCCCAAAGGCACGCTGCTTGATTTTGCCTGCGGCAACGGTGTGATCGCCTGCTATCTGGGTCTGCGTCAGCCCCAGGCAACGCTCATGCTGTGTGATGTCAGTGCGCTGGCACTGTATTGTGCCAAGCAAAGCCTCGCCGCCAATGATCTTGAAGCGACGGTCATTGCCTCCAACGGCCTGGCCCAGGTGAGCGGCAAATTTAACGGCATTTTCACCAACCCGCCGTTTCATACCGGGATCAAAACCGATTATGGCATCACCCATGCCCTGATCCGTGATGTGCGACAACACCTGCAGCCCAAGGGTAGCCTGGTAATGGTTGCCAACCGTTTTCTGCCCTACCCGGATGCGCTGGACAAAACATTCGGTCAGCATCAGGTGCTGGCCAAGACCAACAAATTTACCGTGTACCGAACACAGGCCTGATCAGCGCCACATCGCAGGAAATTCCGGTTGCACTGCACGATAACTTGAGTAACCTGTTGAGTCTGGCACCGGGCCGGTATTTGCGAATACAGCCGGGTGCACACAGTAACGTCAGCAGTACCTGTTCCCACTGCCGAAAACCACCCGTTCGTGGTGCCCGGCTGCACAACGGAAAGTAACCAGTGAAGATCCTGTTTGTTGTTTCAGAAGTTGAAGATCTTGCCAAGACCGGCGGTCTGGCTGATGTCGCCAAGTCATTGCCCATCTCGCTGATTGCCATGGGTCACGATGTGCGTATCGTCAAGCCTTACTACAAATCCCTGGCCGACAAGTACGATCTGGACGATTGCTGCCCACGGCAACAGCTGTATGCCCACAAGCGGCGCTATGAGTTCGGCGTCAAGGCATTGTCGTTGGAAAAGGTGCCGGTCTACTGTGTGGATTACCCCGAATACTTTAATCGCCAGGGACTGTACTCTGACGGTTATCACGCTTACGGCGACAATGCTGAACGCTTTGCGTTTTTCTCTGCAGCTGCACTGCAAGCCGCCAAAGCACTCGATTTCCATCCTGACATCGTGCATTGCAACGACTGGCACACCGCGATGGTGCCGTTTCTGATGCAAGCCGACAACAGTGGCTACTTTCAGCACACGAAAAGTGTCCTGACCATCCACAATGGTGCGTTTCAGGGCACCCATGAGTTTGCCGACATTCCGTTTCTGCAGCCCTATGAACAACTCCAACAGCAGTTGGACGGCAATGCACTCAATTATCTGCGCATGGGGATCCGCTACGCCACACGGATTAACGCGGTCAGTCCCAACTATGCGCAGGAACTGTTAACCCCGCTCGGCTCCCATAACCTGTACAATGAATTTCAGGCCCGTCGAAGTGCCGTCAGCGGCATTTTGAACGGTTGTGATTACCAACAATGGGATCCGGCCACGGACCCCTACATTCCCGCCAACTACACCTCGGACAATCTTGATGGCAAGGCCCAGTGCAAGCAGGCATTGCAGCAGGAATGCGGGCTACCGGCAAATGACAGCGTACCGGTGATTGGCATGGTATGCCGTCTGACCGAACAAAAGGGGTTTGGCTACATTCTGCCGATCATGGCAAATTTGCTGCAACACAATGTGCAATTGGTGATTGTGGGTACCGGCGACCCATCGATTGCCGACGCCCTGAAAACACACCGTGATCAGCACCCTGACAAATTCCGTTTCATTGAAGATTTCAGCGTCAAACTGGCCCACCTGGTTGAAGCAGGCAGCGACTTTTTCCTGATGCCGTCCTTGTTTGAACCCTGTGGTCTCAACCAGATGTACAGTCTCGCCTATGGCACCCTGCCGGTGGTTCGGGCTGTCGGGGGTCTCAAAGACACCGTGCTGGATTTGCACAGTGCGCCTGAATATGCCACCGGTTTTATGTTTGAACATCCTGACAGCACGGCGTTGCTAAACTGCCTGCGGCGGGCTTTGCTGTTCTATCATGAATACCCAGACTTGTTCGCCGCGATGCGGATACGGGCCATGAACACCCGATTCACCTGGCAAGACGCGGCAGTGGACTATGAACGACTCTACACGGAGGCGCAGGCAAACGGATGACGCGCTTGATCTCACGGATGCTGATGGGGCAAATAATCGCCATCAGTACTGTCGCAACGGCCCAGCAACTGCCCACGGTTTGCGTAGAACTCCCAACCCGAACCGAAGTTTGCGATAACTTACTTTACAAACGTTCGCCGGTGGATGTCCCCCTGACCAGTACCCAAAAGGGCGAGATTGTGTGCATTTGTATGACTGATTTCAGCGATTTGCGTCTGCCCGCCAAGGGGGAGCTGGATATCATCGATCAACAGGTCAGCCTTGATCGTGCAGCCCGGGCACTGGAAATGGATCAACAGACCCTGCTCGAGCTTATTCGTCGCTGAGGAATTCCGATAGCAGCGCCCAACGTCCGACCCATTGCGGCTGGAATCCGGCCATTGGGGCAAGGGGGACCAGTTCTATGTTGCCGCTTTGCACCCAATAAAATGCATTTTGCTGCCACGTCGTTGCCAACGCAGCAGCCTCCGCTCTTGGTGCAACTACCATCAAACTGTCTTCCCAGTAGGTCAGGGATTTATTCGCTACCCGTACAGGCCACCACCGGTACCCTTGTTGTTCGACCTGCTGAATTAAGTGCCGCTGGCGCGAATCGTTTTGCCCTGCGTCCAGCGCCTGGGAGTAGGGATTCCAGGCCGTGATCACGGCAAAACGCTGACCCGATTCCGGCATGTCGGCATGGATAAACCGCACCTGCTGATAGGCGTTCCACAAGGCATTGAGATCGGTAGGGTTTGAATTTTGTGACATTTACGCGTGAAACAGTTTTATTTTTGCTAACTTTATATCAGTATACGTAAACAAGCGTCGATACCGATGACAAGAGTACTGCTGAGCCCTTAGATGCCGAAGCATTCCCGTTTTTTGTCGATTAAAAGCCTCTTTGTGTGGGTCGTCATGGCCATTACCACGCTGGCGCTTGTGCTTGCCTCGATCATTTCCCTGTTCAGCCAAATCAGCAGTTACAAGGCCGAGTTGATCGATGAAGTGAACATTTTCGCCGAATTGATTTCCCGCAATGCCACCAGCAGTATCGCCTTTGACGACAACATCACCGAAGAGGAAAACCTCAAAGGACTGAGCGTCGCGCCGTTCATCCAGAATGTCCACATTTACAACATCGGACCGGAAGAGCAACTGGCCTTTTTCGCCAGCTACAACAAAACCGGCATGGCCCCGATCCCGGCGATGTTTAACCGCATTGAAGAATTGCGTGAACCGATACTGACCAACAGTGTCATTGAAGTTATCCGCCCAATCCGCCTCAACGGCCAGGTGTTGGGCTATACCTACTTACGCTCTTCCGCCGAGTCCCTCGACAACCTGACGGCAAACTCCATCACCATCACCCTGACGGTGCTGGTGGTGACCATACTGGTGTGCTTCCTGCTCACGTTGCGTCTACAGCGTGCAATTACCGACCCAATCCAGCAGTTGGTAAATCTGGTTCAACGCATATCCCGCCAGCGGGATTACAGTGGCCGCGCTGAGCCCACCAGCATCAAGGAACTGGACATCCTGGCCGAGTCTTTCAATGACATGCTGGAACGCATCCAGGCGCACATGCAGGGACAGGCAGAGGCAGAAGCGGAGCAGCGTCGTCTGCAATCCAATTTGGAAGAAAAAGTGAATCAGCGCACGACCGCGCTCAAGGAAGCCAACCAGGAACTGATTGAAACCCTTGAAAAGCTGCACCAGTTTCAACGCCAGATGGTCCAGAATGAGAAAATGGCGTCACTGGGCGACATGGTCGCCGGTGTTGCCCACGAAGTTAATACACCGATTGGTCTGGGCGTTACCGCCTCAACCATGATGCTCGACCGACTGACCGATCTGCAGAAGGAATTCGAGAGCAAATCGCTCAAAGCCAGCAAACTGGCCAAATTTATCGATGAAGGTCAGGAAAACCTGAACATCATCTACCGAAATCTGAACCGCGCTGCCGAGCTGATTTCCAGCTTTAAGCAAGTGGCTGTCGACCAGTCCTCAGAAAACAGCCGAGTGTTTGCCTTCTCACAATTGATGGACGAGATACTGCTGTCACTGCGTCCGCGTCTGAAAAAATACCATCACGAAATCACTCTGCATTGTGACGATACGCTGTATATCGAAACCAAAGCCGGGCCGATCAACCAGATCATGATTAACCTGATCATGAATTCGGTGATCCATGGATTCGAGTTCATGGACAACGGCCACATCGATATCTTTGTCGACCTGATCAATGACGGCAAGCTCAACATCATCTACAAAGACAACGGCAAAGGGATACCTGAACATCTGCGCAAACGGATTTTCGACCCCTTTGTGACCACCAAGCGTGGTCAGGGTGGCAGTGGGCTGGGTATGCACCTGGTGTACAACCTGGTCACACAGGCGCTGAATGGTACCATTTCAATCACCAGTGAAGAAAACCATGGCGTTGAGTTCCAAATCTCGTTTCCGGTGAAGCGCGTCGATGCCAAGAACATTGCCAAGAGTTCGTGATGCGTTGTTTTGTCGTGCTGTTGTCCCTCATGATAAGCCTGCTGCCAGCCACATCCGCATTGGCAGATGAAGACCAGCGAGCAAGGGAAATTCGTACTACGTTCCTGTTTCATATTGCCAACTACACCATTTTCCCGTCTCAGGAACAGGAAAATCCGCACCTGACCTTTTGTTTTCTGGAGTCCGCCCCATATCTGTACGAACAAGAGTTCGCAAAAGTTGGCGTGCGACAATTAAACGGCATGCCAACCCAGGCATTTCGCCTCAATAGCATCGAAGACGCCGAAGCCCGACATTGTGATGTCTTGTTGGTAGATAAAAGCGAAGAATCCGAACAGGTTTACGCAGCGCTAGAGGCTTTGAACCGAAAGCTGGTTACCGTGGGCGTCACCCGCAGGTTTACCAACCAGGGCGGATTGGTCAGTCTGGTGGAACAACAGTCGAAGATAAATGTCTTTATCGACAGGAAGCAGTACCGAAAATCGCCGTTGAAATTTAGCTCATTGCTTCTTAGGCATGCTAAATTCCTCTAGATAAATACCTGATCCGTGTAAATTTTCTGATAAACTGCTGTATAGAGAACAGCAAGGGTGCGAAACACATGCAGACGCCTAATATTTTAATCGTTGAAGATGAAGTTGTAACAAGGACTACGCTCAAGAGTTTGTTTGAGGCAGAAGGCTACAATGTATTTGAGGCCGAAAATGGCGAGCAAATGCATGAGTACTTCGAAAACAACGCCATCAATCTGGTGATCATGGACATCAATCTGCCCGGTAAAAACGGGTTGATTCTGGCCCGTGAAGTGCGGGATCGTAAAAATGTCGGTTTGATTTTCCTGACCGGTCGTGACAACGATGTTGACCGAATTCTCGGCCTTGAAATTGGCGCGGATGATTACCTGACGAAACCGTTTAATCCCCGTGAACTGACCATCCGTGCCCGCAACCTTCTGGCACGAACCACCAGTAGCAGCGAAGATGACGACTTGCCCAGTCGTGTGAGCTTTAACGGTTGGACGCTGGATGGTGACAGCCGCAGCCTGATTTCGCCCAGCGGTCGGGAATTCCGCCTGCCCCGCTCAGAATTCCGCGCGCTGCACCTGTTCCTGAGCAACCCTGGCAAGATCCTTACCCGTGAACAACTGATCATGGAAATGACCGGCCGTGAATTGCGCCCTAATGACCGCACCGTAGACGTGACCATTCGACGCATCCGTAAACACTTTGAGTCTGAGCCCAGTGCTGAAGATTTGATTGTGACCATTCACGGTGAAGGCTATCGCTTCTGCGGTTCCGTCGACAGCTGATTGGGTACTTGAGCTCAACAACAAAAAAACGCAGCGGTTGCTGCGTTTTTTTATGCTCTGAAGGGGGTATCAATCGCCCGCTACGTGCATGTTGTCAATTAACACTGAACCGGTATGCACACTGCCGCGGGTTTCCTGCTCGGCACCTATCACGCGGATGTTCATTAACATATCACGCAGATTGCCAGCCACAGTGATTTCACTGACGGGATATTGGATCTGACCATTCTCGACCCAGAATCCAGCCGCGCCGCGGGAATAATCGCCGGTTACTACGTTCACCCCCTGGCCCATCAATTCGGTGACCAACAGCCCGGTGCCCAACTCCGCCAACATATCAGGGTCAGACAGGCCACTGTGACCCACCAGCCAGTTGTGGATGCCACCGGCGTGGCCGTTGGTTTGCATACCGAGTTTACGTGCCGAATAACTGGTCAACAGGTAATCCTGCAGTACACCCTTCTCGACAATGGTCATGTCCCGGGTAACAACCCCCTCATTGTCAAAATTGGAGCTTGCCAGTGCGCCTTTGAGGTGTGGACGCTCTTCGATGGTCAGCCAGTCTGGCATCACCTGTTTACCTTTATGATCCAGTAAGAAACTGGATTTACGGTACAGACTTCCGCCACTGATTGCGGAGACAAAATGGCCAAACAAGCCCGGCGCCACTTCGCGGTGAAACAACACAGGCATCCGTCCGGTGCGAACCTTGCGCGGATTCAGCCTGCCCAGAGTATTACGGGCGGCTTCCTGACCGATGCTGACAGGGTCAGTCAGATCGGCCGCATTGCGGGCAACAGTGTAGCTATAGTCCCGTTGCATATCGCCCTGATGTTCCCCGATCACCACACACGACAGGCTATAGCGGGAGCTGGGGTACCCCAGATTGACACCATGGCTGTTACCGTAGACCTTCAGACCCAGATTGGCATGGTAGGAGCCACCATCTGAATTGGTAATGCGCGGATCGGCATCCAGCGCCGCTGTCTCGGCCAGTATCGCCTGTCTGATCGCGTGTTCAGTATCCAGCGGTTGCGGATGATACAAATCCAGATCGGGATTGTGTTGTGCCATAAACTCCGCCTCTGCCAACCCGGTAAACGGGTCTTCAGATGTGTAGCGGGCAATTTCAATCGCCTTTTCGACGGTTAGCTTTAGTGCATCGGCGCTCAAATCTGCAGTCGAAGCGCTGCCTTTGTGTTTGCCAACATACACAGCGATCCCCAATCCGCCGTCATTGGTAAATTCCACCGTTTCTACGTCTTTAAGACGTGAAGTCACAGCAATGCCCTGAACTTTCGACATACTGGCTTCGGCCTGGGTCGCGCCCAGACGTTTTGCCATACTCAGTACGTCATCAACCACCTGTTGTATTTCTTCAATCTGTTTGTGCATGTGCGTTATTAACTTCCCACCAAGGGCAACTGCTGCTGCCACCGCCGATCGCCTCTGTGCAGGGCGGGGTCGGCTGAGTTACAATTGGCCTTACTATAACACTAATGACACGATTATGACGGACAGCGATTTTGATATTGATCAGGATGATCCTGATTACAAAAGTAAAACCCAACTGAAACAGGAAAGTGCGGCGCTGCAAAAACTGGGCGAGAAACTGGTCAACCTGGGCCAGGCGTCGCTGGACAAAATGCCAATGGACAGTGAACTGGAGGAGGCGGTTCAGCTTGCACGCCGGATCAACCGCAAGAAAGAAGGTTTCCGACGCCAAATACAGTTCATCGGTAAGTTGCTGCGCGCCCGGGAAACAGCCCCCCTGGAGCGAGCACTGCACGAACTGGAAGCCGGCCACCGGCAGGCGACCCAGCACTTTCACAAGCTGGAGCAATGGCGAGACCAGTTGCTGACGCAAGGGGATTCGGCAGTGCAGGCATTGCTGGAACAACATCCTGAACTGGACCGTCAAAAGTTGCGCCAGTTGGTACGTCAGGCCAGCAAACAAGCGGCTGAGAACAAGCCCCCAAAAGCAGCCAGAGAGCTGTTTCAGTACCTTAAAGAAGCGCTGCCCGCTTAAGCCGTGCCGCCGACGGTCAGCTCATCCACCTTGAGACTGGGCTGACCGACGCCAACCGGCACGCTCTGGCCGTCTTTACCGCACACACCGACGCCTTTATCCAACGCCAGATCATTGCCGATCATGGACACTTTCTTCATCACCTCAGGCCCATTGCCAATCAATGTTGCTCCTTTGATGGGTGTGGTGATCTGGCCCTTTTCGATCAGATAAGCCTCTGAGGTTGAAAACACGAATTTGCCCGACGTGATGTCCACCTGACCACCGCCGAAATTAGGCGCATAAATGCCTTTTTCGATTGAGCCGATCAGCTCTTCCTGTGCATACTGCCCATTGAGCATGTAGGTATTGGTCATGCGTGGCATCGGCAAATGTGCATAAGACTCACGACGCCCGTTGCCGGTGACCTTCACGCCCATCAACCGGGCATTATGTTTGTCCTGCATATAACCGGTTAGGATCCCATCTTCAATCAACACGTTGTATTGACTTGGGGTTCCCTCATCATCAATGTTGAGCGAGCCACGCCGATTACTCAAGGTGCCATCATCAACGACCGTCACGCCTTTGGCGGCAACCTGTTGGCCGATTCGACCACTGAACGTCGATGCGCCCTTACGGTTAAAATCACCTTCCAGACCATGCCCGACCGCTTCGTGTAATAAAACGCCGGGCCAACCCGCGCCCAACACCACCGGCATCTGACCCGCGGGCGCGTCGATGGCCTGCATGTTGACGCGCGCCATATGCAACGCTTCATCAGCCAGTCGCTGATAGACCGGAACGTCACCGTCCATTTGTAAAAATTCGCTGTAACCATAGCGTCCACCGGCGCCGGCACTGCCCCGCTCCCGACGTTCGCCTTTTTCCAGCAGCACCGAGCAATTTAGACGTACTAACGGACGAATATCGGTACAAAACGTACCGTCAGTGGCAGCCACCAATATTTCTTCGTAGGACCCACTGATACTGACAATCACCTGGCTAACGGTCGGCTCCTGCTGGCGCACATACGCATCCACTTGTTGCAGCAACAAAATCTTGTCTTTGTCCTGCATCCCGATGATCGGGTTGTCAGTGCCATAGCGGGTTTCTATGTCTGTATTGTGCAGTGCGGCCACCTTATGCTGGCCACCATGGGCTGCGATGCCCCTGGCTGCATCAGCAGCCGTCATCAGGGTCGGTAAAGCAATCTCGTCAGAATAGGAAAAACCGGTCTTTTCACCATGAATGGCGCGCACGCCGACACCACGCTCATTGTTATAGCTACCGTCTTTAATGATACCGTCTTCCAACACCCAGGTTTCGTGCTGACTGGATTGGAAATACAGGTCGGCAAAATCGGTCTGGTGTTGATGAATATGGCCAAGCACCCGCTCCAGATCGTGACGATCCAAGCCAGATGCATGTAACAGGTTGTGTTCAACTGAATTAGACAAAAGTGCTCCTGAATCGATTGTGTTGATCCACCGGCATCGCCGTTCGGATCTTATGAATGTGCTCATCGTCGACTGCGGCAATGGCTAAGCCCGGCCCTTTCTCTATCATCGACAACATTTCGCCCCAAGGGGAAACAACACAGGAATGGCCGAACGTCTGTCGACCGTTCTGGTGCTCTCCGCCCTGATTGGCTGCCACCACGTAGCATTGTTTTTCGATTGCTCGGGCGCTGAGCAAAGGCATCCAGTGGGCCTGTCCGGTTTTTTGCGTAAAGGCACTGGGCAGCACAAGGATATCCACCTGCCCCATGGCCTGAAACAGACCTGGAAAACGCAAATCATAGCACACGGCAACGCCGACCCGACCAAAAGGCGTATCCACTACCACCACCTCATCACCGGGATCGGTAAAGCGGGATTCCTTGTAGTCACCGGTGTTATCAGCAACCTGAACATCGAACAGATGAATTTTGCGGTAATGGGCACGCTGTTGCCCCTGTTCATCGTAGACCAGACAACTGGCGAAATACTTGTCCTTGTCAGGCACTTTCACCGGGATGGTTCCCCCCACCAACCACACACCGTGGCGACGGGCAATGTCGGATAAAGCGTCCTGAATCGGGCCTTGCCCTTGGGTTTCGGCGATGGCCAGCAAGTCACTGTCGCGACCACCAAAACAGGCAACGCATTCGGGTAAAACCACCAGCGCGGGCTGACGAAAGGTCTGTTCGCTGAGCAACTTGTCAATCTGCTGTAAGTTGGCCTGGGTGTCAGGACCTGACACCATTTGCAGTGCCACTACGGTACTCATATCACTCTCCTTGCCCCGGAGAATCAGGGCTTTGGGGCTCTTGTACTGGCGGCGTTCCCTGAGATGAAGGCGGCGTATCAACCCGAGCTGGTAAACTGATATCACGGCTTTTACGATCAAGCTCGGTGAGTTGAGGCTCATCCAGGGTACCCGTCAGTGAGTATTGCACATTGGAGATCACTTTGGTCTCTGTTAACACCTGGTCTATCGCCAGGGCGGCAATCGCTGATGCCGGATTGACCATCCAGTACACCAGTAACGGCAAGCTTGAGGTGACGTTGGGGGTAAAACCGATACGATAATTTAACGCCCTGCTCGGCAAATCGGTGTAACCCGTCAGTGTCATTTCGCCGGCACCGCCATCGATCACGGTATCTTCGGTATGTGCCCTGCCGTCGGCCACCTGGAAGCTGCCCGTCATCTTGTCATAGAAGAAACCTTTGGCGAACACATCACGAAAATCGAGACTCAGTTTTCGCACCAGCGATTGCAGACTCAACAAACTGAAGATGCGTGATCCTTTGTCGCTTACATCGGTCAGGTAACCGTCGCTCAGACGCCAGTTGACGTCGCCATCCAAACTCTCCAGGTTGAAGGCAAACGGTGCGCCATCCCATTGTAAGTCAAAAGCAAAGCTGGCTTTGGAGTCCTTGATCCCTGAATCCACGCCAAGGTTTTTTAAATAGGCGCCCAAATCTGAGCTGGTAAATTCGCCTTCCAACGCGGTGAACATAACCGCATCATCACCGGTTTGCCAGCGCCCTTGTGCCTGCACTTTACCATGGGCACTTTCCAGGCTCAGTGACTCAATCGTCATGCCCTGGTCGGCACGCTGCAGGGCAAAACCCACTTTGCCAATGTCCATGTCATCAAGACGGCAGCGCTGGCATTGAAAACGGATCGGCGGCATGCGCTGCCAATCCGGCTGAAGTGTGTCTATCACTGCGGCATCGGTGTTGGTGTCTTTGGGGGGGGTCAGATCGAGAAAATCCGCCTGAACATCAACCCCCTTGTTCAACCAGTCATAGTACAGTTGAACATCTGCACGTAGCTGCTGGGCATTGAGTTGCAACAGCCAATCCTGTGTCGAATGCTTGGCCACTAACTCCAGATTATCCACATGGTGTCCGAACAGATTGAGGCGCTGTGCTTCCACATAAATGCGCTGTGGCTCCCCCAGCATTGGCGCTTCGCCATCGGGGATCCCCGCAATCAGGGCATCGATGGCCTGATACCAACGTTGTGCATCAACGGTTTCCAGCTGTGCTGAAATACTGAAACCCAGCCCCATGCTCAATACATCGGTATCGCCCACCCCTAAATGGGCGCGTGAAAACTGCAGCGTGTCATGGGGCAATACACCGTTAAACACGATGTCTTCACCCAATGACACTTTGACGGTTGTGGCTTGTTGATCACCCTGGCCGACAACGTGCAGCGGCATACTGTCTACCGCAACTTTGGCAAAAGGTGACGGCAGGGATGAGCCCACGCCAACCAAATCGGATTGAATATCCATGGCATACTCGTAACCCTCATCGGTCAGTAACAAATCCACCATCGCACGCCAGGTGGAGGCACCGCTCAGCCAATCCTGCAATGGCGGATGTTGTTGTTCCAGCAGAGCTGCCACCTGCCAGTCTCCGTGCATACTGATCTGAGAGCGATACCCCTGCCCCGGTTCGAGAGCCCCCAGGTAATTCACTCGCACCGGCTGGCCCAACAGATCCGCCTGCAACTCATCAACACGCACACGGTCGTTTTCAAACAACACCGTGCCGCCCACTTTGTTGAAGGTCATGTCCAGACTGGGTACCCACAACGTGTTGTTGTCCAGCGACACCTCGCCTTTGGCGACCACGTCATTGCCACTTAAGGGAATATCCAGGTGCAGTTTGACGCCTACCGAACCGCCGAGTTGCACGCCGTCTGTCAATGCGACACCGACACTGTCTGACAGGTCGCTGTCCATCATCAACTGACTGACCACCTGCCCCTCGGCACGACCATGGGTATCAATCAACAGACGGGCGTCACTCACCAGGCGTGGGATCACCGCGTGCAAATCTGACAGTTCAACCCCTTGCAACGTGCCAGCTTCGCTGGTCATCACCAACGCTTCATTGTCAAACGCCAGCGACAGGGACAAATCGGTCAAGGCGGGCCAACCGGGGTCAAACGCAAACGTGCTGTCGCTGATTTGTACACGGGCCTGAAACACCCCTTGGTTATTATCAAACGGAAACGCCGCCGGTCGACCAAACCACAATACCTCGGCAGCACCCACCTGGCCATCAACCAGCGCACGAGACAAGTACGCTTTGGTTTGCTGACCCATCAAGGTTCCCGGGAAAAGACGCTTGGCCCTGGCCACGGACATCGGTTCTATCTGTGTTTGCGACTGCAATACGTCGCTGTGACTGTCGTATGCCAGACGTTGGGTCAATGACAACCAGTCGTTGCGCAAACGCAACTGGGGTACTTGCAGATTGAAACCGCCGTCGTTCAGGGTCACAAAGCCCTGGGCTTGCAAATCCTGATACAACAAATCGTCGTCCAGCATGTCATCGATGTGCACAATGTCTTGTACACCGCGCAACGTAAAGCCACCGTGTTTGCCTTGCCAGAACAGTTCGGCAGTGAGGTTTTCCAGTCCCGGAATTGCGGCGGTCTGCTGCCAGCCAATATCATTAAAGCGGGCATAAGCTGCGACCTGCTGACTGAACATCACTGCCAACTCGTCAATACTGGCCTGAGGATCCAACTCAGCCAGCATGGATTGCTGTTGCTCATCCAGCACCAAAGCAGTCAACGGCAGCAACGGCGCAACGTCGATACTGTTCATTAACATCAACCGAGAGCGGCCATCCTGAGCAATATGACCTCGCCAATTGCTGGCCAGGGTACGCTGATCGATATTGATGATCAGGTTGTCCAGGTTAAAACGCCAGCCTTCAGCGTCCGGTTCGGCACGTAAATCCCCGCCGATGACGGAAGCTGACAGGGTGCTCTGTGCCGTGTCCCAGGCAAAATCACTGTTACCGAATTCTACGTGTACATCCGTAACCCGGCTGTTCTTGATCCCAGACCACCACGTCATGTTGGCGCGACTGGTGGTCAGCTCCTGTTCGGTAGGCAGCCATTGATTCAGCCAGGGAGATACATCCAGGGCTTCCGCGGAGGCATAGAACAGTCCGTTCAGATCGCTCGGGTCACCGTGTAAATCGAGCACAAAAGACGCCGAATTGCTGGCCAGCTCTACCACCTGCAGTTGACCAACCCCTTGGTGATGCTGGTCCTGG
Organism: Fluctibacter halophilus; assembly: GCF_020687825.1. GTDB lineage: Bacteria > Pseudomonadota > Gammaproteobacteria > Enterobacterales > Alteromonadaceae > Fluctibacter > Fluctibacter halophilus. Next base: position 178,671 of record NZ_JAJEWP010000005.1, on the reverse strand, counting down.
TTGACCCAACTGAGGGTTTCAATTTGGATCAATTGTTCGTCATAGCGTGTGGTCACGGCAATATGGCTGTCCGTCACCGAAAAACGTTGCAGTTGTTCCAGAAACAAGCGCTGCAATGCGTCGACCACCGGATAATCGGACTCACCCTGCTGTAGTTGTGCCAGATTGATGCGCAGCGCCAGACCATCCAGTTCAAAGCGTGTGGACTGGATCTGACCCGCCAGCACAGATGCCCAGAAATCGATTTCAATTTGCGTGGTCTGAACGCTTAAATCCAGTGGCGACGCCGCATTTTGGCGCAACTGTACGTCCTGCAACACCAATGAAGGTCCGATGCCATGCCAACCGGCACTGATCTGACCGATACTCAAATCAATGCCGTATTGGTCGGCCAGAAATTGTTCAACCCGGTGTTTCTGCTGGTCAAGGTGTGGCAATGTGTAACGCAACACACTGATCAACACAGCCACCGTCACCAGCGTGATGGCCATCAAGGTCCACAATTTTTTGATCGCAACACCGACAAACTTCGACGCCGTTACGCGGGGTTGTTTGCTCACATCATTACCACGTCAAATTTATCTTGGGCGTAGAGCAACTCCGTTTGCACTTTGATTTGTTTGGAAACGAACACTTCCAGTTCTGCCAGCATGTGGGATTCTTCTCCCATCAGCGCTTCTGCCACCGCCGGTGACGCATAGACCACGAATTTGTCGGCATCATAGGCGCGATTCACCCGTACAATTTCCCGCATGACTTCGAAACAGATGGTTTCCACCGTTTTGATCGAGCCACGCCCCTTACATACTGGACACTCACCGCACAGGATATGTTCCAAACTTTCTCGGGTTCGTTTACGGGTCATTTCAATCAGACCCAATGCGGTAAAGCCATGAATATTGGTTTTCGCGCGATCTTTGCTGGTGGCCGTTTCAAGGCTGTGCAGTACCCGTCGCTTGTGATCCGGGTCTGTCATGTCGATGAAATCGATCAGGATCATGCCGCCTAAATTGCGCAAACGTAACTGACGGGCAATGGCCTGGGTCGCTTCAATATTGGTATTGAAGATGGTTTCTTCGAGGTTTCTGTGTCCGACAAAGGCACCGGTGTTGATGTCGATAGTGGTCATCGCTTCGGTCTGATCGATGATCAGATAGCCGCCGGACTTCAAATCCACACGGCGCTCCAGCGCACGTTGCGCCTCATTTTCCACGTCATACAGGTCAAAGATCGGTCGATCGCCAGGATAGTATTCGAGCAGCTTGTTCAATTCCGGCACGTACTCACGGGTGAAATGCTGTAACTCCTGAAAAGACAACTTGGAATCAATACGGATCCGATCCAATTCGGTGCCGACAAAGTCCCGCAATACACGGCGGGCCAGCGGCAAATCTTCATACAGCACGTTGGATTTGGCCTTTTTCATCCGTTGTTGGATCTTGGCCCACAAGCGGCGCAGAAACTCAGCGTCCTGTTGCAGTTCCTGCTCACCAACCCCTTCTGCTGCCGTTCTGAGGATAAAGCCGCCCTGCTCATTACAGAAATCCTGCACCAGCGATTTTAAACGCTCCCGTTCGCTTTCATCCTCAATACGCTGTGACACCCCCACATGGGTGACGCTGGGCATAAACACCAGATAACGGGAAGGAATAGTGATGTCGGTAGTCAGTCGTGCACCTTTGGTGCCGATGGGGTCCTTTACCACCTGAACCACAATGTCCTGGCCGTCACGCACCAGTTCACGGATATCCTGCTTCTCGATATGGCTGGTAGACACTTCCTCAACCACTTCGCTGTGGATCACGATGTCAGACGCATGCAAAAACGCCGCTTTATCCAGACCAATGTCGACAAATGCTGCCTGCATGCCGGGCAGAACGCGACTCACTTTGCCACGATAAATATTCCCCACCAAACCCCGTTTGGTGTGTCGCTCAACATGGATTTCCTGCAATATCCCACTTTCGATCAACGCCACACGGGATTCTGAAGGGGTAACGTTGATCAGTAATTCAGCACTCATACAATTCCACGCCTGCCTGTTCGAGTAATTGTCGGGTTTCACACAACGGTAGCCCAACCACCGCGCTGTAGCTACCGTTGATGTGTTTCACAAATTGTCCGCCGAGCCCCTGGATACCATAGCCACCGGCTTTATCCTTGGGCTCGCTGGTTTGCCAATACCAATGGATCTGTGCATCGGTCAGAACGTCAAAGGTGACGTCAGTTGTCACTACTTTGAGTGTAGTCCCCGTTTGCCCTATCAGGGCGACGGCGGTAAGGACCTGATGCTGTTTGCCTGACAAGCGCAGCATCATGCTCCGAAACTCTGCCTCGTCAGCGGGTTTACCCAGAATTTGCCCGTCAATCACAACCGCAGTATCGGAGCCCAGCACCCAGTCGCTCACCGCCACTTGTTGCCTGACCGCTGCGGCTTTTTGCTCCGCCAATCGGGCAACATACGCGTCGGGTAACTCCGCGGTCATCACAGTTTCATCAATGTCGGCTGGCAGTGTGGTAAACGAGACACCGAGTTGGGCCAGTAATTCCCGCCGGCGGGGCGATTGAGAAGCCAGAATCAACATAGTGTGTCCTGTTAAGAAATGCGGAATTGGCGACGCACTTTGCGTAGCAACAAGAACAGCCACGGCCAGATCAACATGGAGGTAAACACTGGCCACAAATACGTAAACAGGAAGTTTACATCGGTCAGCAAATGCTGCAGCCAGAACACCAGCAAATGATACAAAGCGGCCAGAATGCCGATCACAACCGCTTGCTGCCAGACCGAATAGTTGCGTAGACGCTGATAGTTGGCTGCCAGCACAAAAATACACACACACATCGCGAAACTGTGGATGCCGATGGCGGTGCCGAGCAATATGTCGAGCACCAGGCCGACCAGAAACGCCACCCCCACGTTAACCCGGTTGGGCAACGCCAGGGTCCAGTAACCCAGCACCAACAACACCCAATCCGGGCGTAATTGATCGGCCAACGGCGGCATCGGTGTCACCTGCAACACCAAAGCGACGATGATGGACAAAAAGATGGTGTAGTGACGCAACTTCATGATTCACCCTGACCATCAAAAACAGGTTGTACCGGCGCATCACTGGGCCACAGCAGCAACAAGTACTTTAACCGGTCCAGTTGCGCCATTGGCCGTGCACGTACCTGGGCAAAGGGTCGCGACTCGTCGCGCACAATGGAGGTGATTTTTGCCGCCGGATAACCTTCCGGAAACACATTGCCTAATCCCGAGGACACCAGCTCGTCGCCAACCTGGATATCGGCACTGTGCGGTACATGTTCCACAAACAGTTCATCCAGTTGCCCGGAACCACTGGCTACCAGGCGTACATTGTTGCGTGCGATCCGTAACGGGATGGCATGGGTGATGTCGGCAATCAACAAGACACGACTGGTGGTGGTGCCGACTTCCATGATCTGTCCAACGATGCCTTTGTCATCAAGCACAGACTGGCTTTCATAGACGCCATGAATGGCGCCTTTATCAATCACAATCTGGTGACTGAAGGGGTTATTATCGACCGCCATCAGTTCGGCCACCATGATCTGGGCATCTGGTCGCACTGGCGATCCCAGCAAGGTGCGCAGACGATCATTTTCCGATTTCAGCAGCTCGAATCGCTGCAACTTCTCCTGCATGCGCGCCGCTTGCAGGGTAAGCCGCGCATTTTCAGCCACCAGTTGTTGGTGAGAAACCAGGCGATTGGCACTGGCACTGAGCATTTGACCGGGCAGACTGGCCAGGTACTGGATAGGACTGACCAATGAATTGAGGTAAACCTTAACGGCGGCAAAACCATCCAGACGATGGTCAACCAGGATCAGCAGAATGGAAAGGCACAGGGCCAATACGGTGCGATGAGGTAGCGACGGCCCCCGTGTAAACATGGTGTTCATTGTGCATCACCCGCCACTTCAACAGGGCTTCGCGGTTGCATCAGCGTGTTCGGCGTAAAAACGTCAACTGCCATAGCGATAACCCTGTACTCCCCCAACTGTGTATCGTCACATCACCGCCACCCATGGGCGGTGATGCGTGTTCAGTACTTATTCGTAGCTGAACAAGTCGCCTCCGTGTAAATCAATCATTTCAAAGGCTTTACCGCCACCCCGAGCAACACAGGTCAGCGGGTCATCGGCAATCACAACCGGAATACCGGTTTCTTCCATCAATAACCGATCCAGATCTTTCAGCAGCGCACCACCACCGGTCAGCACCATACCTCGCTCCGAGATATCTGATGCCAATTCAGGGGGGGATTGTTCCAGCGCAACCATCACCGCTGACACAATACCGGTCAGTGGTTCCTGCAACGCTTCCAGAATTTCATTGCTGTTAAGGTTGAAGCCACGAGGTACACCTTCAGCCAGATTGCGGCCCCGCACTTCGATTTCTTTCACTTCCTCACCCGGGTACGCGGCGCCAATTTCATGCTTGATGCGCTCTGCGGTTGCTTCACCAATCAGTGAACCAAAATTACGTCGGATGTAGTTGATGATGGCTTCATCAAATTTATCACCACCAATGCGCACTGACGAAGAATACACCACACCGTTCAATGAAATGATCGCTACTTCGGTAGTACCTCCACCGATATCCACCACCATCGAGCCGGTGGCTTCAGATACGGGCAATCCAGACCCGATGGCGGCCGCCATTGGCTCATCAATCAGGTACACTTCGCGGGCACCGGCACCCAGCGCAGATTCACGGATGGCTCGGCGCTCTACCTGTGTTGAGCCACACGGAACACACACTAACACCCGCGGGCTGGGACGCAGGAAATTATTGTCATGCACTTGTTTGATAAAGTGCTGAAGCATCTTTTCAGTCACATAGAAGTCCGCGATAACGCCGTCTTTCATGGGACGAATGGCTTTGATGTTGCCGGGTGTACGACCCAGCATCTGCTTGGCTTCATGACCTACAGCAGCAACACTTTTTGGCCCACCGGCACGTTCTTGTCGGATCGCCACAACGGAAGGTTCATTCAGAACTATGCCCTGATCTTTGACATAGATGAGTGTATTTGCTGTTCCGAGGTCGATTGACAAATCGTTGGAGAACATGCCTCGAAGCTTTTTAAACATGGCGTGACCGCGTCCTGTGATAGATAAAATGGGTATCCGCTAACTTTACCAATGCCCCTGCTGATCGGCAAGTGAACAGGGGCTTTGATGGTATAAAAAGCCACTTAAAAGTATCATTTTTGTCGACTTCGTGAGCAGATCGCGCAAAAACCTTAAAATTGTTGGCATTTTATCCCTATGCCGGGCCGATCGCTGGCACAAAAAACCCGGCACAAGTGCCGGGCTGATATTTACATTGGCAGCGCGGGGCTTACTGTTCTCTGACCACGCGGAAACCGATATAGTTCGAACGGAAGCTGGCATCCAGTTCCATGCGGGTGGAAACCCGCGCTAACCGTGGCGCAAAGTTCCATGCGCCACCACGCACGACGCTACCGCTTTGAACGCGATTGCTGTTGGTCCATTCCCACACATTACCGACAGTGTCGTACAACCCAAAGCCGTTGCGCTCGAATGATGCAACCGGTGCTGCGCTGACGTTTGACCAGTCGCTACCACACCAACCGCAGTTGGCATTGTCAGTACCGACGCCCTCACCCCACCAGTAATCGGTCTCTTTGCCGGCACGGGCAGCGTATTCCCACTCTACTTCAGACGGCAAACGGTAGGTATGGCCACTGGCTTCAGACAACCAGTCTGCATAGGCCTGAGCATCGTTAACACTGATGCACACCACCGGGTGATTTTCGCTTTGCATATAGCCAGGAGCACGCCAGTTGCGCTGCGCCTCGAACACGGCCTTGCCATTGTCGTAATAGGCACAACCCTTGTCCTGTTCGGCTTCTGTGACATAACTGGTAGCTTCCACAAACGCCTGGAACTGACCAACGGTGATTTCGTTTTCTGATACGCCATAGGAGTAGCTCAATTCCTGGGTCGTCACCGGTCGCTCATTATCAAGGCCGACACCGCTGATATCACCCATGCGGAAATTGCCCGCAGGAATGACCACCAGGTTTGGTCCAGGCAGGTCACCGGCGAGGATATCCTGAATGCGTTCACCTTTGGCAAAGGTATATTTGGCACGCTCCAGTTCCACTCGCAGGGTCTGGTTTTCTTTTAACATCACAGACTGGCGGTAAGGCTCATAGCCCCGTTTAACCACTTCAACGTCATGCTCACCGGCAGGCAGCATGATTTGCAGACGGGTAGAACCGTAGCTGACACCGTCGATGAACACTTCATCATCGAACACATTGGAGCGTACGATTAACTCATGCATCACCGACTCGTCGGTAGACACAGCAGCAGGCACGGCCACAGGATCGGTATCCGCCACCGCGCTATCCGAGTCCAGCACACAATAACGCTCGTCCAGACCCAGCAAGTGACAACCTTCGTTACGCTTGAGGTTACCCTGCAGTTGCACGTTCAACTGTACGTTAAAATTGCCCATACCGGAGAAGTTGCTGTCGACCACTTCACTGCGCAGTACCTGCACATAACCATCGGAAGAGGCTCGACGACGTTCTGCTTCTACGGATTCACTGAGGCTTTCATAAATGGCATCGAGGAAACGCTTGGAGGCTTTTTGCTTGGCGAGGTTCTTGCCACGCTCCATACATTTGTTCAGGGTTTCGTCTCGGTCACAGGCAATGTTGTGCGCAACAGAGACCGATTCTTTCTGATTAAATTCGCGGTACAGACGGTCAACCCTGGCCGTATTCAACAATTCCTTTAACCCTTCCAGGGTATTCAGCAAGCTGTGTTTGGACACCTGCAGTTGTTCCACTTCGCGTAACTTGGCCTGCCATGCATTGTATTTATCAGTGATGGCATCTTTGATCAGTTTGTGTTCACGCACCGCATTCTGATAATTCTTCTGCACCAGGGTGATATCCAGCGACGGATCTTCCACCATTTTTTCGTATTGAAGATTCATCTCAATCAGCGCAGTCTGGCGGTCCACTTCAGCCAGTGAAGCGTTTTCGCGCAGTTCTTCGAGTTCCGACTCCAACGTACCCGCAGCGGCAGTCTCTGCAGCCAGGTTGTCGTTGTAGTTTGCATACTCCGATTGTTTCTGCGCGATTTGCTGCTCGATTTCGGGCACCGACAAATCGGCTGCCAATGCAGCCGGGGCACTCAGTGAAACAGCGACGGCCAGAGCCAAGTGTGCTAATCGATTCATTATTCGGTTCCAAACTTTTTGCCAAACGGCATACAGCGTTTTGTTGTTATCGTATGGGTGACAAGCATATTGCCAGAGCCTGAAAAAAACCATGTGCTTATTTTCACACTAATCTTCTATGCTATTGAGTTGACACAAAAAGCGCAAGCGTTCTGTCCCGGGAATGGGCAAAAACCTGTCCTGTCCGGCCAAGTGCATGGTCAGGCAGCGCGCAAACCGACTCAGAACGTTTCCCGCCAATGTATGACCCGATCATTGCCACGGTACTGCCCAAAGGATAGCAGAGCAGACGGTCGGTCAATGGTTTCGCTGCTACAGCCCGGCTGGGTGCTGTGATTACAGATCATACCATCACCGTTCCAGTCAAAATTAAGGTAATCATCCCAGGTTTCGCTGCCATCCGCATAGGGGTTAATGCTCAACAATGCCTGCCCCTGTTGGGGTACCCCTGCTACCACCGGATGATTGACGTGAATACCCTGCTGCGCCACGCTCTGGCCATTGTAAAGGCGCAAATCTGTACGGGCCAAATCAACACTGGTCCAGGCACTGACGTCCCGGTAGTCGGACGTACCCGGCGGTTCACTCATTCGGTACTGAGCGGCTGTCCAGGCCAGCGCGCTGCATTGTTCATCGGTGTTGAGCTGCCAGGACTGATCAATACGGTGCTCTATGCGCAGCGGCACCAGCAAGTCGCGGGTTTCGGGTCCGTAGGCATTGTCCAACACCAGCCGCCCACTGCGCAGCTCTGTGCCGGTGAACGCACTGGCCGGTGAGAAGCCCTGACACGCATCGGTGGTGTAGTCCCCCCCTTGTCCGTGGTAGCAAATCGGATTGGCCGGGTCGAAGCGATCATCAGTCAACATTTCTTTGGACCAGGTGAGGGTCACTTCGCCGTCGTGAGGCGGTAACGGTTGCACCGGTTGCGCATAACTGATCCTGGCGTCATCCATGGTGATCACCAACGTGCCGAAGCGTCCGGTGGGTTCAGTGAAACTAAATGACGGGGTGCTGGCAAACCCAACCTGCCAACCGGCGGGATCCACTTCGCCCTGTTCAGTCAGTTTCGGCGTGTCATCCTGCCACAGTATCTGAGCGGCGCTGGCATTTTTGGCCCAATCCCAGTCATTCCGGCTGTCGCGATAGTTGCCCATCTGCTCACCCGCGGCATTTTTGGCCAGCATCACCAGCTTCGGCGTGGCCGACAAACCGATGGACTGACCGTAATAACTGAAGCTGTTGCTGACATCACAGTAAGGAACCAGTGACGGGTGACGGTCCGCATTGGAGGCTCGCCAGGCGGCACTGAAATACGCCGGTACGAAGCGCCCCAATGTCTGACTTGCAGGCGCCCCGCCAATCAGATGGCCATGATAATCGGCATCCTGAACCGAAAGCTGCAGCGTGTCGGCTTCGTTGTACGTCGCACTGCCATTACGGTATTCACCATCACTAAAGGCTAGAGCGACATCCTGCCACGCAGGTGATGCAGAGCTGGTGACCAATGTGCCGATATTCAGTTTGCCCGGCAGCAAGCCGCCGATGTCCTGCTGCAATTTAAGCTGCAACTGACCGGGCCGATAATTCGGCAGCACGCTACCGTCACTGCCTTTGGCCTGGATGACTAGGGTGAAAGGCTCACCTGCGACGCTACCATTGGCAGCAACGGTCTGGCTGATATCCAGCGATGCCGGGTAAACCACAAAACGACTGACACCAGACTCAATCGTGACATTGCCGGTATCTGTCGCGATGTCAGTGCTGGCAGCCAGACTGATCTCACCCGCATCGGCATAGGCCAGGCCGGTCACGTCGGCATAGCCGTTGCTGTCAAACGTCAGCGACACCGGGTTGGCGTCGGCCAAGGCAACCCCGTTAACGGTCAGCGGTGTCTGGCAAACATCAGGATCGCTGCACTGTTGGGTCAGGGTGACCGTGTGGCTGCCCTCAACCAGCGCAGTACACACACCTTGTTCATCTTTCACCGCGCGCAAGGACACCCCATCAAACGGCGTTTCTGCCACCTGATCGCCAAGCGGCTGGCCTGGCGTCTGCGAGAACCATTCAAAGGCGGCATCGGTAAACTCAAAACGACAGCTTTGTACGGCCCCTTTGTGGCACTGGTATCCTGGTACGGTGAACGCCGCCGGAGACGTGCTGCTCAATCCCAGCTCCAGGGTTTCCGCTACATCGTGATTCACCAACACCGTTGCCTGACCGGAGGAGAATGACAACACCTGGTTAAACGGCGCCAGGGTAACATTGACACTGCTTTCGAATAACGTATCGCAATCGGCATCCGCACACGCCCGCACCGTGAACGACTCGGCCTCGCAGGTCAGACCGATCCCGTCGTGAAGGATTTCAAAATGATCCACCAGCGCACAGGGCTCTGCCGCATCCATGTCCTCGGTCACCTGGGTGGCGTCCTGCGCGAAGGCATAGAACCGCACCTCATCAAATTCCCCCTCGGCCGAATGATGAGTGCCCAGACTGCGCACATAACTGCTGCGGCTATCGCCAATGTACACTGTATCCACATCACCGAGCGTGCCGTTCAGTCCGAGGCTGGTATTCTGTGCCAGCAGTGCACCGTTGACGAACAGCCACATGCTGTCGGTGGTCAGGTCCCAGGCAATCGCGATGTGCACCCACTCCCCCGCAGCATAGGTCAATCCGCCGGCATTCAGTTGGGCATCGGCATCATCGCTGTCTTCGAGGGCAAACTCCAGCTCGCCGCCCGCCAGGGTGAGATAAAAATATTTGCTGGTGACATCAGAAGATGCGTCGAGCAATTGTCGCGCGGTGCTATCACTCCAGTCCAATGCACTGCGATACCAAAACGACAAGGTGCCACGACCACCCTGATCATTGATATCAATATGGGTATCCATCGCATCCACCGTGGTATCGCTGTTTGCCGGCACGTCCATCACCTGGCACGCCACCTGTTGGGATGGAAATAACGGACTGACATCACCCAGATTCGAGCCATCCCGGGTATTGCCGCTGGTATCCAGTATGGGCCGGGTGCCCGACCAGCTGTCTTGTTCAAAGCCGTACAACGCCAGCACGTCGGTGTCACAATTGATGCAGGAGTAGGATGGTTGCTGATACAGTGCGGTCACTTTATCGGCGCTTATCTGACTGGCAAAAAAGCGAATGTCATCCAGTTCACCGTAAAAGAAATCGCGTAAATCCGGGGTGTTTTTGTTGTTATTCTGGGTAGTCCAGGCATTGGCACCGAACACGATGTCTTCCTGGTTGCCTTCCAGTCCGCCACGGAAACTGGCTTTGCTGCCGACCAGCTCCCCGTCGAGGTACAGCTCCATCCCGCGCACACCCCAACTGTACACCAGGTGATACCAGCGATTGCTTTGCACCAGATTACTGACACTGATGTCATTGCTGGTGTTGTCACTCTGATGGCGAACCCGGATGGCGCCGTTATTCTGCACCCAGATGGTCAGGTGACCACCACCGCCAAAGGTATCAGCGTCACGTGAGAATAATGCCTGCCCCCCTTGTCCGGTATGGCTGTTAAAGGTCACATCGGCGCTATTAAACCACAGTGAAATCGCCCCGTTCGGGGTTTCATAAGCGCCCTGGTAAGGCATCAACAAATGACCGGTATCCCCGTCCAATACGCCGGATTGGCAATACTTGCCATCCTGATTCAAGCTGGCGCCACCGACCGTCTGGCCGTGATAGGCGCTGACAATATCGGTGACCTCGTCACTGCTGCCATCGACACTGCACAGATCCAGTGGCCAATGGGCAATCAATTCGTCGGTCTGCTGACACACCAGACAATCGTAGGGACTGAGAGCGCGAAGGCTTTGTACCTGATCGACCGTGAGTTGCTGATCATACAGACGCACGTCATCCAATTGACCGAGGAAATGATCCCGTAAGTCTGCCGGTGACGCTTCGCCATTGCCGGTTTGCCAGCCGTTGGAACCGAGCACCACCGGTTCAGGATTGCTCACCAGGCCACCGGTAAACCCGCTGACACTGCCGACCAGGTTTCCATCAATGTAAAGTTGCATGCCGGCAGGTCCGAAGGTGTATACCCAGTGATGCCACTGTTCGGATTGCAGCACGCCGTTGTTGGAATAAATGATGTAACTGTTATCCGCATCATCCTGGTGGCGCACCACTGCCGCGCCGTTGCCGTCCAACCAGAAGCCGAGGTGATAGCCGCCAAAATCGGTGCCGGTAGAATCTTTGGAAAAAATCCCCTGGCCACCCGTAGAGTAGTCATTGTTGTGTGTAAGGTCCGGCGTTTTTAACCACAGTGAAATACTGCCTTGTGGCAACGCAAATACGGCATTGTGAGGGATCAGAATATGCTGACCGGTACCGTCAAATTCACCTGACTGACAATAACGGCCACTGGATGAAATGGTTGCACCATCGACCGTCTGACCGTCTGCACTACCTATCACGTCTTCAATTTCGCCAACACTGCCATCCACACTGCAAACATCCATCGGCCAGTGCGCAACCGGTGCAGGCAGAGGATCAGTGCACGACGGCGGATTACTGGCATCGGCCTGGATCTCGCTGCTGCTGCGCACATAATTGTAAATCCTGGCTTCATCGAACTCGCCATTGGCGGAATTGTCGGTGCTGCGTTGCACAAAGTAGCCGCTGCGATTATCTCCCCAATACAAGGTGCTCATATCGCCCAGCACGTTGGTCAGGTTACTGTCACTGACCGTGGTGGTGCGATTGGTGCCGGGCCGGTTGGCATACAACTGAATGCGCCGGTTGGGCAAATCCCACACCGCCGTGATCAATACCCATTCCTGGGCTGCAAAACTCAGACCGGTCAACCGGGCAAACACGCCACGGTCGAGGTCATCTTCGATGCCAAACTCCAGCACACCACCGGCCAGACTGAGGTAAAAATGCTTATCCAGGTCTGGGACCTGATTGGAGGCATCAAATAACTGGCGGGCTGTGCTATTCGACCAAGCCAACTGGCTGCGGTACCAGAACGAAATACTGCCGGTGTTACCCACATCGTTGATATCCACCTGTGAGTCCACCGCATCCTGGGTCGTTGTGGTGTTCGAGGGCACCGACAAGACCGAACAAGTACCGCCACTGTACTGCACCGGTGAAACCCCACCCACCGGAGAGCCATGGTTGTCGTTACCGGAAGAATCCAATACCGAACCGGCCCCCAACCAGTCTGCTTCTTCAAAATCGTAACGGGCGACCAGACTCGTCTGGGCAATACACAAGGCGCCATAATTGGCGCCGCTGACAGCAGCAGGTTGATATTTGACAATTGACTCACTGTTCAGCGTCGCGCTACCTGCAGTCAGCGCGCCGGACAGGTAACTGGCAGACACCAGATTGGCCGCCCCCTGGCTATAAACCAAGCCTGATACGGTAGCCAGGTTGTTCATGGTCAGGTTGCCATAGGTGTATAGCACCAGTTTACTGGCATCACCGTCGGCAAAGTAATTGCTGCTATTGATCCGGGTCGCAAAGGGCAAGGTCAAAGTACTGTTGTTAACAAACACCGTCGCGGTGCCGGTACCGACCACGTTGAACACCACTTCGGAGCTCATGCTCAAATCATTGAACCAGTAGGTCTGTCCGGCGCGCAGGTACACAATGCTCTGATAGCCGATGTACAGGGAATTGAAATAGTAAGTTGTATGATTGGCACTGAAATACAGCGCGGTTTTTTGCCCGGTTGCCACATTGCGATAGGCAGAATAGTCATAGGAACCAAATTGTGCAGCCCGGTTGTTGCCGATGTACGCATCAACCGCACTGGCATGGGTCTGGAACGGACCCGGTGAAAAGCTGTTCAGGCCACCGGTAACAGCCGCGGAACAATCAGCCGTGGTACAGGTATAGCGTGTCGAGCCAGCGTTTTGGGTAATGTTGTTGGTGTCCAGTATGTTGTCGGGACTGCCAATCAGACGGGCGTTGTAGCCAAAATGGATCGCGCCGGTGCCGGTGGTGGACAACCCATCAGGAAAATTCACCTGACAACTCTGCGCCAAGGCGCTTTGCCACCCCGACAGCATTACCATGAGCACCGCCAACACCGTTCTCATTGCGCCACCACCGTATCAACCATCAAGCGACGCTGGGTGTAGATCTCGCCAACCTGACATGAGCCGGTACTGACGAAACGCAGAAACACTTCGTTGTCATAGGTTTGCAGGGCACATCGGGACACGGCCTGACAGCCTTGCAGGCCGGAGGAGGCATCAAACACCTCGTTGATTTCCTGACAACTGGCGACGCTGCCATCCAGTGGAAAGGCGTTGACCATACTGGCTTCCAGCACTGACTGGGCCGCCTGACGGGCCTTCAGGCCGTAAACTTCGTACACGGTATTGGTACTGGAGGTAGTGAGTAGTTGCAGCGCGGCAAGACCAAGAAAGGCGAGTACCGTTATCACAAAAATAGCCATCACCAACATGCTTCCATGTTGAGTACGAGCACTTTGCATAGGTCGGCTACTATGGCGCATTGGGTAAGTGTACCTCATTGTTAAAGGTAATCACCTCTGCGTCTCGCCCGAAACGCAGCCGCACCAGCGCCAGGGCGCTGCGGGTCAGGGTTGCCGGCACCACCCTGAACGGGTCATCGCTACTGCTGCCCGCCGCTGCAGACAATTGATTGACCAGATTTTCAGCCATCAGCACACCACCGTCAACCGCCTGAAGTTGTGGCTGCACGGCATTCACCCCATAGCCACTGAAACGTCGCACGCTGCCATCGGCCAAGGCGCAGTAGCTGACCGGCTGATTGATCACAAACAGTCGCTGACTGGGAGACCCCTGAGGAAACGAGGCAGTGTCTGCAAAGGTTAGGGTGACTTTGCCACCGACCGGTGCCGAAACACTATCAATCGCCACGGATTTGTCCGAGGTCTCATACACATCACTGGCAACCAAGGGGTACACAATTGCCTGATCCCCAACCTGCAAGGTATAAGGTGGCGGCACCAGAGTGTCCAGTGCGGTCACATACGCCACCTCAGCTTCTGTGCCTGTGTCCGGAGCCACCGGCAAGGTAAAGTAATAGGTGCTCCAGCGTATCGGCATAAACTCCAGACAGTGCCCGTTACTATTGCCGGTCACCCGCAGGCTATTGGGCAATGCAGTACGAATTTCCCGGTTCAGCCGCTCGACCAGAAAACGGCTGTCGGACAATAATTGATCGCGCTGAGTGACATCAACAAACACACGAGTACCCAAACGGGTGAAATTGACCATACCTAAGCCAACCACAGCAAGGATCACAATCACTGTCACCAACTCGATAAGCGTAAATCCCCCTGAACCCGCTCTGATGGTCATCAGAAATTGCTCCGGTATTGACTAAAGGTCAGTTCGTCACCGTTAGGCAGGGTGATCAGCACATCCACCCGTTTGCTGTCCTGAAACCGCTCGGGCGCAGGAAGTTCGGCATAAAACTGTCCGGCATAGGAAACGGTTATTTCCGCACGAAAGCCTGCATACAGTTGACGACCATCCAATACAATCGATTCCCCCAGTGCATTGGTAAAGCTGCCGGGCAGATTGTAGTCCAAGACAAAATTGTGATAATCGTCCACATCATCAAACGCGTCCCGCGTCCCTTCTTCCGCACCGAGTACAGCGCTGCAGGCAATTTCACCGTCGGCAACAAGTAACTCACCGTCCTGGTTAATGTCTTCGTTGCAGCGAACCTGGGAGCCGTTGGCATAGCTGTTTTCGTCATACGCCTTGGCGGTGATTTCATCAAACAATGATTGGGCCAGCTCCGTCGCGCGCACTTGCATTATGGGATCAGCACTGCGCCTGGCCTGAGGAGCGAGGAAACTGATAATCGTGGTCAGGGCGATGGCAAAAACAATGATGCCAATCACCAATTCAATCAAGGTAAACCCTCGTGACTCAGCACGCATGGATGTAGCCTTGTGCTTCAATACAGACATTCACATCCCGTTCCCCACGCACTGTAATCACGACCTCACTGCCACAGGCATTGCCAGCGACGATGGGGCAACCCATGGGTGAGAAGCGCACGTAAGGAACATCGCCGATCAACCGAATACCATCGGCGGTTAATTGGGCATTACTGGTGCTGAGGGATTCGACCGTTTGCGCCGCACTGATCTGCACAGAACAGCTGTCTGCAACATTGGCTGCACTGGTATCGGAAAAGTCACTGATGGGCGGACCAAACGCCGAGGCGTTGCCAGTCCGCACGGTCAGTTGAAAACACAGCGCACTGTTGGTGTGCTGCATGGCACGCAACTGCACAGCCCGCAACGCACTGATCAACTTGCCTTGATACACGGCTTCGCTAAACCCTCCCTTGCCCAGCAAGCGAGGGGCCACTGTGACCACCAAGATGGCCAATAGCACCATCACGGTGATCAATTCAATCAGTGTAAATCCCTTGAGATGCCTCACAGTCAACATCCTTGGGCTAACGGAGCCGAATGCGCGTTAGCAGCTACCACCTACAATCGTAATCGTCGGTAATGCATTTGCTGCCTGAGCCTCTGTGTAAAGTACATGGCAACTGGCACCGTCTTCAGCAACAATTGAAAAATCAACGCCCTGCCCGGCACCCACAACTTTGCCCGCAGGATATATCGCAAATGTTTCGTCTGCCGGGCTTGCCACAGCAGCCGCACCAGTGCCTTCCACCAGGGTCCAATCGCCCGCAGACAAATCTACCCAGGCAGCAAGGCTGGCCGCATCGGTATCATCAGCATCCGGGTAACCAAATTCAGTTTCCACCCGTACCCCTGAAATTTCAACGTCGTCGGTACGGGTTGCTGCCTGATCCGCCGCATTGGCATTGGCCTGTTCGCCCTCTATCGCTGACTTTGCATAAACCAGTTGCGAACCACCTTGCAAAGCAGCAGCAACACCTTCCAGCGTTGCACGGCTCGCATCCGATTGCAGATTAATGAAACGCGGCGCAGCCGTGACCGCCAAAATCCCCAAAATCACGATCACGATGATCAGTTCAATTAATGTAAAACCACGTTGTTGCATGTTGTTATCCTCACGTAAGTGATAGTTTTTATTTCCCTGAATTTGTCCTGTGCCTCACCCCTTGAGTGCACCGTATTGCCGTGGGTCGGTGGCCTATGTCACCGGCCCTTATCAGTTGTTACTGAAAATGATCACCTGACCGATACGCGGATCATAAATAAACCCATTGCCCGATGTATTGTCGGTGGGTTCGGCGACCTGGTTTTTAACCGTCCGGGTCAGGTAGTAGTAACACAAATCGTTGCCACCAGAGCCGTTGCCATCAGTGGCGCGGGTGAAGTAACGGTAATCGTCAAACGGCCGTTGCGCCCAGTCTGAACTGATGGTGGGTGCACTTTGCATGATCAGATTGAAAATGCTCTCACAGTCGAGGTCCACCAGGCTGTCGTCCTCACTGCTACCGTCGTTATCCAGGTGGCCGGTAGGAAAACCCGTGTCTTTATCCACGCCAATCGGGATCCCTTCGATGGTGACGAAGGTTTCATTGGTGGCCTGGTTCTCAGACGGGCGACCTTCAATCTCCCATTGCGCCCGCACCAACCCCACACCGGTGGCAAATCCACCGCCCACGCCCTCGACGGTGGCATCTTCAGCATCTTCCGTCACATCCAGCAACCGAGGCAGTGCCGTGGCCGCCAGGATCCCCAGCACTACCACCACAATCACCAGCTCGATCAAGGTAAATCCGTTTCGTTTTATACCTGCGTGCTCCATCTCCCTCTCCCGTGATTAGTCTTTGACCTGGCTAACCGCACCAGTAAAAATGTGATATTCAAAATAAGGTCCCACTGACAACCGGAAACGACAACGAGCATCCAGCGCCTGATCCGATTGTTGAACCCCGTCGAAGTACTCGGCGAACACCTTAAACCCTTCGATCTCCAGCGGTAAGTTCAGCACCATGCCCCACAACTGCTCACAGCCCTGGCTGGACGGTTCCGTGCGTGGCCAACCGAGGTGACTCATGCGAATGGGTCGGCGATCGGTTTCAATCAATTCCGCCTCGTTATCCAGGCGCGGTTCATAATGTTTCAACATCACAATTTGTGGACGGCCCTCCGCCTGCCACTGCCAGTGAGCATTGACCACGCTCTTGGCAAACTGGTCGGCAAGATTGACCAGTGTCTGACGCTTGTAGTCCGGTTCATAGCGGTTGAAATACACAATCGCCGATACCATCAGCGTGACAAACACTGCCAACACCGCCAATTTGCCCATCAAGGTGCGTGCGCTTTCCTGTCCGGCTTCAAATTTATCCACTGGTCGTCCCCCTGTAGGCGCCCATCATGTCCCACATCGGCGTAAAGATACCCAGCGCCAGTACCAGTACCATCCCCGCTACAATGACAATCAGCAAGGGCTCTATCCTGGCCGTCAGGCTTTTCAGGTCGTAATCCACTTCGCGCTCATAGTAGTCGGCCACTTCGGTCAGTAACTCGTCGACCCGGCCGGTTTCTTCACCGACATTGATCATCTGCAGCACCAGCGGCGTGAACAAACCACTAGCTGAGGCCACACGGGACAAGCTTTCACCCTTTTCAATGTTGCGCCGCATACCGATAATCCTGTCCGCCATGTAGTGATTATCCACCGCATCGGCGACCAGATTTAAGGCGGTGGTCAACGGAATACCGGCGGTGATCATCATCGAAAAGCTACGTGCAAATCGCCCCAGCAGGGTACGTTCAAAAATACTGCCTACCGCGGGTAGCATTAATTTGCGCCGATCCCAACGATAACGGCCCTGAGCACTGGCCAGGTATCGACGCCCTGACCAAATGCCAAACAATAACGTGGCGAGCATATACGGCCAGTAATTGACAAAAAACGCTGACATGCCGAGCAGGAATTGGGTCATGGCGGGCAATTCCGCATTGAATTTGTTGAACATGCCGGCAAACACCGGGATCACTTTGAGGTTCAGGATCACCATCGCGATGGCGATCGCCACAATCACAAAAATCGGGTAACGGGTGGCGGCTTTTATCTGCTTGCGGGTTTCCTGTTCACGCTCAAGATAACGGGCCAGTTGCAGAAACGCTTCATCCAGCTTACCGGTATTTTCCCCCACGTGAACGACACTGACAAACAGCGGACTGAACACCTCGGGATGCTGATGCAAGGCGGAAGAAAAACCGCGGCCACGTTCCAATTGGTCGGCCACATCTTCCAGCGCCAGCCGCATACGCTTGGCACTGCTACTGTGGGCAAGCCCGTTGACGGCGCGTAAAATGGGTATGCCGGATTTGGTCAGCGAATACATCTGCCTTGCGAAAATCACCAAATCGTCCAGGCTGACACGGGGCGTCCACCAGTGAATGCCGGACTGTTGCGCCTGCTCATCTTCGCTGCGCAATTCAATGGTTAATGGTGTAATACTGCGATTCAGCAGCACTTTGGCCACCGCATCGGCATCCGCGGCTTCAATCGCCCCGGTGGTGAGGTTGCCGTTGGCATCCCTGGCACTGTACTTATACATCGCCATGGGTCACCTCGTCCGGCTCGTCACTGTCGTCTTTGGCTTTGGGTGCGACCACTTCTGACACCATCTCCACCAATCGCAGCACTTCTTCTACGGTGGTCACACCAAGCTTGGCGTAACTCAACGCGACATTCGACAACGGCGCGTATTGTGGGCTGTTTTGCGCAGCATGGCTGAACGCCGCCGTATCACCGGCCTTCAATGCGTCCATCATGCTCTCGGTCATTTCCAGCAGTTCAAATACGCCGACACGGCCACGGTAACCGGTCTGGTTGCAATTCTGACAGCCGCTACCCCGCTTAAACTGCATCTGGCCGACGTTGGCATCCAGGTGACTCAACCAGAACACTTCTTCTTCTGAGGGGGTGTAGGTTTCTTTGCAATTATCACAGATCCGCCGCACCAGCCGTTGTGCCACGATGGCGCGCAGTGAACTGGCGACCAGGTAACCCGGCGCGCCCATGTCCAGCAATCGGATTGCGCTGCTGATAGCATCATTGGTATGTAACGTCGACAACACCAAGTGACCGGTAAGGGCGCCACGCAGGCCAATCTCAACCGTCTCGGTGTCACGCATCTCCCCCACCATGATGATGTCGGGATCCTGGCGTAACGTGGTTCTCAATACATTTGAAAAGGTCAGATCGATGCGCGGATTAACCTGAACCTGATTGATCCGTGGCAAGCGGTATTCCACCGGGTCTTCCACCGTGATGATTTTCTTTTCCGGTTGGTTCAGCTCGCTAAGCGCCCCATACAGGGTAGTGGTTTTACCCGAACCGGTCGGTCCGGTGACCAGGATCATACCGTGTGGTCGGGTCAACAGGGTGCGTAAACGGCGCAACATCGGCAATGGCATGCCGGTTTGTTCGAGGGTCAGAATGCCCGCCGATTGATCGAGCAATCGCATCACCACCGACTCGCCAGACTGCACCGGCATGGTCGACAAACGGACATCAATCACATGACCTTTAATGCGTATCTGGGTACGGCCGTCCTGAGGCAGACGCTTCTCGGAAATGTCCAGACCACACATGAGCTTGAGGCGCAGTACCAGTGCCGACGCGATGTTCTTTTCCCGGATCAGGTTTTCCTGTAACAGGCCATCGACACGCATGCGGATACGCAGCATCCCTTCATCGGGCTCCAGGTGGATGTCTGATGCTTTGGCTTGCACCGCATCCTCGAATATCGATTGCAACAGTCGCGCAACCGCTGTGTCCTGCTCGTCTTCAAGCCCGCCGAGCAAGTCAAAATCGCTTTCCTCGTTGTATTCCTCGGCCAATTCCTGGGCGAAAGATGCGATTTCTTCGGTGCGCCGGTAAAAATGGTCGAACGCCTCGAGTAACTGAGATTCACTGGCTACCGCCAGTTTTATCGGCTTAGGCAACAGGTCGCTCAGGGTATCCACTGCGGCCAGGTCCGCCGGATCGCTCATCGCCACCAGCATGTGGTCACCGCTGTCTTCGATAACCAGCGCCCGGTAGCGTCGTGCCTGCACTTCGGGCAACAGCTTCACATGCTCCAAACGAATACGGCTGCTGGGGATATCAATCAATGGCACCTTCAGGTGCTGGGATAAAAAGCTCAACAGTTCCTGTTCACTGACAATCCCCTGCTCAACCAACACATGGCCGAGTTTACGCCCCGATGCTTTCTGGGCGGTGAGTGCCTGCTCAAGCTGCTGTTGGTTAATGATGTGGTTTTGTAGCAGCAGGTCACCGAGACGGATTTTCTGTTTGGGCTGATTCATGAGCCGCCCTCCAGCACACCGATGCGTTGATCAACAAACGACATCAATGCATCTGACAAACTGTGTTGCTGCTGCAATATCCGGTATTCGCTCAGCGCAGTGTGATTTTTACCTGCACGTTCCAGCGCGATGGCCAGCCCCAGGCGCCAACTGCTGTTATCCGGTGCGTAGCGGACCAGATACTGATAGTCCTGCAATGCGGTGGTGTTGTCCTGCTGCCGAGCTGCAAGTGCTGCGCGCAAGGCCAACATCTGAGGTGATGGACCACTGGTCGCTGGTGCTTCTTTCAACAGCGCCAGCGCTTGTTGCTGATCGTTTTGTTGCACATACAACCGCGCCAGCATGGTACGGATGTCGTCGTGTTCCGGCGCTTGTGCAAGCCCCTGTTGCAAGACATCCCGCGCCTGCGCCACCTGGCCGTTGGCAAACTGCAACGCCGCCAGTTGCTTGCGTGCCTTGCCGTTACCGGGCGTAATCTTCAGCCATTGCTGCAATACCAGCATCGCGCCTGCATCATCCCCTTCCGCCAGCGCCAGTTCGACTTGCTGCTGAAAATCCATCACCGACACACCTGCGCTACTCGAAGCCACGGACATTGTGCCGTCCTCTTCCTCGGGCAGCGCGTTGCTTTGTTCCGTCGTCTGTTCATCCGCTCTCTTCGGAGCAGTCTCGTTAATCGTCATGTCCGAGGATGGCGTGGTTACCGACGCCGGTTGCTCACGAGTGGACAGGTCGGTTTGCGGCTGGGTCATTGGGGTAGCTGCCACGCCCAATGACACCCGTCGTTCAGGGTTCATCGACGGACTTGGCGCCGCTTCGTTCGACTGGGGATTGAGGACGGTATCGTCTTCGACGACTTCAGCCTGAGGCTGGGCTTGGTTCACCACTGGCGCAACAGCAGTGTCAGCGCTGTGTGTTGATTGCGGTGATGATGACGTCGTTGCTGGACTTGCCGGCTCGGGTGCACCATGGCCTTGCCACCATAGCCACGCCACCACCATCATAAGAATGATCACTAAACTGCCGAGTATCCAGGTCTTACCCGAACCACTGCGGGGTGGACGGTATTCATTGTCAGGGATTTGTCCGTTTTGACGCTGCTCGAGATCCTGCAGCATTTTGTTCACCACACTCATGCGCCATACCTCGCATAAGCCAGGTACAAGGCGCCGGCACTGAGCAACACCAGACCTGCAATCAGCAGCCGCTGCCAATGGCTTGATGCCACCGAATGGGCTGCTTCAGTATCTTTGATGGCCATGGCAACGTGTTTGCGATCCACGCCGCTCTTTCCTTCCCCAAACGCCAACATCAGGCACTTGTGACATAACACATTGACCACCCGGGGGGTGCCGCGACTGGCGGCAAACAATACCTTGCATACCGCCGGAGAAAACAGATCCTGGCCACGATAACCAGCCACCCGCATACGGTGCTGCACGTATTGATGAACCTGATGGGAGTCCATCAGTTTCAGGGTATAGGAAAACGTGATCCGCTGTTTGAGCTGGCGCAATTCGGGCAAGCCCAACTTGTCATCCAACTCAGGCTGACCAAACAGGACAACTTGCAGCAGTTTGCGGGATTCGGTTTCCAGATTGGTCATCAGGCGCAACGCTTCAATGCTTTCAACCGGCAGGGCCTGCGCCTCATCGATGATCAACACCACGGCTTTTTGCTGTTGGTGCAATGCGATCACCTGTTGCTGAATGCGTTGGGTAAACTCCTGCTGGTCGGCACCATCGGTCAGTTGCACACCCAACTCCCCTGCCACCGCGCGGCGCAACTCGGCGGGGGAAAGGTACGGATTGGGAATATAGGCCGTAACAAAATTGTCCGGCAACTCATTCAGCAGCTTTCGGCAGATCAGGGTTTTACCCGTGCCCACTTCACCCGTAACCTTGATAAACCCTTCACCGGTCTTAAGCGCGGTCATCAGGACATTCAAGGCTTCTTTATGACTGGGCAATGCAAAGTAATAGCTGGTATTCGGGGTCAGCGTAAACGGTAGCTCTTTGATGCCGAAGTGGTACAGGTACATGACTACTCCACGTATAGCCAGTCGGCCATCTTGTCACGGCTCTGTCGGAGTTGCTGCTTCCAGGTATCCGGCCCAACCACCGTGGGTTTGAGCAAAATCACCAACTCCTTCTTGGTTTCCACGTCGTGTCGACTGGTAAACAACTCGCCAAGTAACGGGATACTGCCGAGTAGTGGGGTTTTCGAATGACGTTCAGAGATAATCGACTGCATCAAACCACCAATCACCACAATTTCACCGGAGCTGGCCCGAATCACAGTGTCTGATTCGCGGATGTTGCTTTGTGCCAGCGGCAGTACAAAGCGTTCTTCGTTGAGGGTGATAACTTTTTCCTGCTCTTCGGTCTCAACAACAGAAGGATGCACATGCAACAACACGCTGCCATCGTCATCAATCTGAGGTGTTACATCCAAGGCGATACCGGAGAAAAACGGCGTCAGCTCGATGTTGGGGGTCACCGTGGTGGTGCCCGATGTGATGGTATTCTGGTTGGACACATCAGTGACAAAGTATTCATCATCACCAACTTTGATCACCGCTTTCTGATTGTTTGTCGCCGTGACCCTGGGACTGGAAAGCACTTGCACGTTGCCCTGGGTGGACAGCAGTGACAACACTCCGGAGAAATCAGCATTCAGAAACGACAGGTTGGTGACGCCCCCCAAGGTTGCCGAGATGCCATTGCCGAAACTGCCACCGGTGGTGCTCAACACAAACTCCGTGCTGCCGCTGTTCTCAACAATCTGACTCCAGTTGATGCCTTGCTGATACTCGTCACTTAAGGACACCTCCAGCACCCGGGCTTCCAGTACCACCTGGCGCTGGATATTTCGTTGGGACGCTTGCAAAAAGGTACGAATTTCGCGAATTTCACGGGGTAATGCGCGCACCGTCACCAGACCCGCCTGTGGCATCACCATCACCGAACGGCCTTCCTTATCACCCAACAGACCGTTCAATGTTTCTTGTAACTGTTCCCAGAAATTGGTTTCCGTGCGGGTCTGAATATTGGTGCCATTGATGGTATTGCCAAACTGGCCGCTGCCGATACTGTTGCCGTTGCTGTTATTCCCGGAGAAATTGTTGAACCCGTTTCGATTATTGTTCTGTCGGTTGGAACCATCCTGTTGAGACACGCCACCGGATGAAATGCTGGTTTGGGTAATACCATCACGCTGCATCAGCAGATAGTTGACCGCAATGGTCTCTGTGCGCATACCCGCCGGATAAACTCGGTAGACCTTGCCGCTGCGTTGAATGTCAAATCCATACAAGTCTGACACCAGCGTCATCACATCCGACAGGGTCACCTGCTTCAGGTGCAGGCTGATCGTCCCGCTAACGTCCGGATGAATTGCTGCACTGAATGGCGTGTCCGCCACCAATGACGAAAAGAAACTGACCGCATCCACCTGTTGCGCGTTAACGTCATACAAGGGTTCACTGAACAGCGCTTGCTGACTGCCCTCGGTTTGGGGCATCAATGCTTCATCGACCGCACTGGGCAATGTGTTCAATTGATCTGCAGCAGCGGCAGACGTGCGTTGTTCAGCTTCCTGCGCTGATGACTCCATTGCCTGCTGTGCGGGCCCGACAGATGTACTCTGACATCCTGTCAGGACCACCGCAGCCAGACCGGTAAGCCAGCGTTTAGCCTTCATTCCCATGCTCTTTCAACACCGTTTTTTGATTCATTTTAATGCGCCTTATCTGATCATTATCAAGCAGGGTTACGCCCTCGGCATCAATGGCTTTCACCTCAATACCTTTCCACACCTGCCCTTCGGTGACCAAATCACCGTTGATGATTGCGCGTCGATTTAACGGGCCAACAAACACTGCATTGACCTCAATATTCTTGACCGCCGACGGCCCTTCTGCCGACTGCCCCTTGCTGTTCAGTGGCCGGGTTGGATCCACAGCCCCCTGGCTATAAAAGGCCATCAAAGACAGTATCAAGCAAACGCCGCTAACCTTCATCCCACACCCCCATAAAGGTTGATTGGGTACTGAGGGTATACACGGTCAGCTCCACGCTGGCTACCGGATAATTCGTCACCTGATAGTCCATGGCCTGCCAGTACAGTTGCCAGGGCAAGGACTCCAGGGCTGACAAATAGGACTGCACATCGGTATACCGGCCTTCGATGGTCAGCGTAACACCGTGCTGGTAAAGATTGGTGTCCACCGCCAGCTGGTCGCCACCGCCGGTCGTGTCCGCCGTTAACAATGGTGTTGGCGGCAACGAACGCAACGAAATCAGTTCGACACGATCGGATTGGGACAGCATTTCTCGCAGCAAAGACGCCATCTTACCGGCCGGGATCAAGTCATGAGTTTGCGAGTAGAGGGCGTTTTTCAACGCGACCTGTTCAGCCAGCAACGCCTCCTGTTGTTGCCGCTCGCTGTCATTAGGATCGTTTTTCAACGCGGTCATTACCGCCGCAATCTGGCCTTCAGTGGCGGCCAAACGCTGGGCATATCCTTGCGCTTCCTGCGCGGCCTGTTGCTGTTGTTGGTTCATCGGTTCAATCACCATCCAGTAACCCACCATGGTGATCGCCAACACACCAGCAATCACCACCAAACCACGCTCACGGGCAGTCAATTGTTCAAACAGCGTTTGCCAGCGCGACATACGATTACTGGCCACGGCGCACCTCCTCGGTGTCAGCATGACTGGCGCTGGTCAACACGAAACCCAGTGAAGCCTGATCTTCATCTCTCTGTAAGCGCGCCTGCGCAAACCCGGTACCGTACAGGACATCACTGTGTTTTAAGTTTTCAACCCAGGCCGGCACCGCTGAAGAACTGGCGCTGTGGCCTTCAAGCTGAATGAAATCTGCGCCCAGTTGGATACGGGTCAGGGCAATATCCTGATGATGCAGGCGTGCCAGATCGCTAAGCAGAGGCGAGAACCCCCGCTGCTTTTGTTGTTCTCTGGCCTGCAACGCAGAGACTATTTTGCGGTACATGCGGTTCTGCTCAGACAATGCGCGGTTTTTCGCCACCAATACCGGATCCGGTTTACGTTGCTGCAAGGTCTGGGTAAGTTTTTCCAGCGTCGTGCGCGCTTGCGCCAGACTATCGGCGCCCTGCAGCGCCTGCTGCTGTGACAAGGCCCGCTGCTGATACGCATAGGCGGTCCACCCCACCGTGATAAGCAATGCTAACGCCACTAAGGTTGTGGAAAAACCCGCACTCAGCAATACCAAACGAGGTTGAAACGCGGGGCGGTAGAAATTGATCCGGTTTTTCATTCAACACCTCCCAACGAACAAGGTGTCAGTGCAGCGCCAAGACTCGGCAACGGCGTCCCTCCCAGTGCTTCTTGATTGGCCACACCCGGAGGATTAATGACCTCCACCGGCATCAGTAACTGCGCCTGCAACACACTGATCAACTCATCTGGGTATTGGGTGTCGATCCCTACCAAGAGCTTGCGTACCGGTGCCTGTCGAAGTTGGCTTTCGAAATAATCCATCGAGCGTTGAATTTCAATCGACAGGTTTTCCGCCACGCCCATCGACAGTTCCTGAGCGGAAAAACCGGCCAGATTTTCATATCCCCGCAAGCGCCGGGAAAAATATAAGTTGCCGTTTTTGACAATGTTAAGGCACAGATCATGGCCCCCCTGTTGCACCAATGTCAGGACAGCATCGTCCTCTGGAGCAAACAGTTCACAGATGGCAAGCTCGGCAACGCTGATCCCACGCAACTGTAATCCAGCCATCACCATGCCGCCGCAGATGTTCTCAATGTCCTGTTGCGGCATGGCAATCACATTGAGTTTGTTGTGACCCGGCGTCTGAACCGGATGCTCATAGTATTCCACCACCAGCGGCTGGTCGGTGCCGAGAAGCTCTTTGGCAGACCATTGCAATGCCTGGGCGATCTCCGCCTCTGGGACATTCGGGCGTTCAATTTGCAGGACTTGATAGCGTGTCACCGAAAACGCCACATAGCAGGGCGTGTTGGCCAATCCGTGTTGGGCAACGTAGGTACTCAGGTGTTCAACCCAGTTTTGCATGGGTAATGTGGTGCGAAGCGCAATGCGCAGGGACGATCCGGAACGTACCAAGGCGGTCAGGTGCAGTTCCTGCAAACCTAACTCAATCCCCAGTGAAAAGAACTTCGAAGCGCCCCTGAATCGTTGCTTCAGAAACGCCCGCCAACCCATGCGCATAGTGGCAGCTTATTGTCGTTATATGCCTTAGGGCTATTACAGCAAAGAATGTATCAAAGTGCTAGCACTTAAAACCCTATTTAAAATAACAAGTTAGTCCATTTCTTCGCGGTTATTTCTGACCTAAAACGGCATTCCTAACCCTGAATCAGGGTCGGTTGCCAACCGACCACTGCCAAATCGCTGAGTTGAGCTGATCAAAATGACCCTCAGCGAGCGCAAAAAAAACCTGCCGAAGCAGGTTTTTAGGGATTTAGAACGGGATGTCGTCATCAAAGTCAAAATCCGGTTCGGCCATGGGTTGCTGTGGCTTGCTACCACCCTGTGGCGCCTGCTGGCTGCCCTGGTAATTACCCTGACTTCCTCCTTGGCTACCGCCTTGGTTGCCACCTGCGTATTGCCCTTGGGCTTGAGGTGCACCTTGTGCTTGATTGTAACCCGGGTTCTGTTGACGAGGTGCCTGATTCTGGAATCCACCACCTTCACCCTGACCACCACGACCACCTAACATTTGCATTTGATCGACAATGATTTCGGTGGTGTAACGATCCTGGCCTTGTTGGTCTTGCCATTTACGGGTCTGCAATTTGCCTTCCACGTAAATCTGTGAGCCTTTGCGCAGGTACTCACCAGCCACTTCAGCCAAACGACGGTACATGGTCAGGCGGTGCCACTCGGTACGTTCCTGAATTTGTCCCTGCTGATCTTTCCAGCTTTCACTGGTAGCCAGGCTCAAATTGGCGACGGCATTGCCGTTGGGCATGTAGCGAACTTCTGGATCTTGGCCCAGATTGCCCACTAAGATTACTTTGTTTACGCCTTTACTCGCCATGCTAACTCCTGCTTTTTACTGTTCATTGCTGGCCACTGCTCGGGCCTTTCGTACATCGAAGGACGCGCCTTCTACTTTCAGATATGCCACCTGCTGGTCAGGTACGAGGGTAATGTCGAGGACACCTTGCAACTGACCGAGCGCCTGGCTCAGTTGCGCCTCACTGCGGGCGCCCAGATTGATGGGTAGTGTATACCGTTTTACACGCTCAGTCCTCTGCAATTTGCGCAGACTGAAAATCCACACAATGCAGACAACACCTGCAATGCTCAAGCTTAAGTGTGGCACATTTAAATCGCTTGCAAGTCCAGAAATACTGCCACCTAAAAACGCACCGAAAAACTGCCATGTCGCATAGATCCCCATGGCAGAGCCTTTCTTCCCGGCCGGTGCTACGCTGGATACCCAGGCAGGCAAGTTGGCTTCGAGGAAATTAAACCCGGTAAAAAACACCCACAACAACAACGCAAGGGTCCAGAGTTGCTCAACCGAGGTGCTGAAACCAAGCAACGATGTGCCCAACAACAACCATGCAATACCGGCACTGAGGGTATTTCCGAGCCGCGGGGTCAAACGCATCAGCATCGCCATGGCTAACACAGACGCCACCAACACCGGCAGGTAAATTTGCCAGTGTTCATCCAACCCGTAGCCCTTATCTGCCAACCATGTCGGCAACTGCATGAACAATAAAGTGATCAACAGGTGCAACAAGCACACACTGACGTTGAGGGTCAACAACGTGGGATGACTGATCAGTCGCAGCACATCGCCGGGCACCGGCAGGGTATCGCCCACCGGCGCCAGATTCGTTGCCGTCGGCACCGCAAAAACGACTAACGGCAAACATAGCAAGGCCATCACTGCGGTCACCCAGAATATGCCTGATAGACCCACGTGCTCCGCCAGGATAGGGCCCAGCAAGACCGCCAAATAAAACGAGAAACCAATCGCGATGCCGATGATCGCCATGACTTTCGGACGTTGTTGCTCACGGCTGATATCGCCGGCCAGTGCCATCACAGCACCCGCAATCGCACCTGCGCCCTGTAAAAAACGCCCCACAACGACCCATTGCAGACTGGTGGCCATACCCGCCACTGCACTGCCAAGGGCAAACAGCAACAAACCGGCGATGATCACCGGCTTGCGACCCAGACGGTCAGACAACACGCCCATGGGAATTTGCAGACAGGCCTGGGTCAGCCCATAGCCACCGACGGCCAGGCCCACCAGCAACGGCGAATAATCCGGGTATTCAATGGCCAATACGGCCAGTACCGGCAAGACCATAAAAAGGCCCAACATGCGCAGTACATAGACAATGGCAAGCGACACAGCGCCGCGGATTTCGGTAGCGTTCAAAACAACTTCAATGATTTAAGGTGACTACAAGGCGGCGCAGTTTAGCATATTTTGATAAATCAGTTAGCCCTTGGCTGCACGGATATAGAGTGACGTGACAGACTGTGCAATAATTGTCGCTTTTCGGCTTCCATAAGGTCGGTATGGACAAAATAGAAATTCGCGGCGCACGCACCCACAACCTGAAAAACATTGACCTGGACTTGCCCCGGGACAAGCTGATTGTGGTCACTGGGCTGTCTGGTTCAGGTAAGTCATCACTGGCATTCGATACCTTGTACGCAGAGGGACAACGCCGTTATGTCGAATCCCTGTCTGCCTATGCGCGCCAATTCCTGTCGATGATGGAAAAGCCCGATGTTGATCACATCGAGGGCTTATCACCGGCGATCTCCATTGAGCAAAAGTCGACCTCACACAATCCCCGTTCGACGGTGGGCACGATTACCGAAATTTACGATTACCTGCGTTTGTTGTTCGCCCGCGTCGGCGAACCCCGCTGCCCCGATCATCATACCCCGTTGGCTGCGCAAACCATCAGTCAGATGGTTGACCGGGTACTGGAAATGCCCGAAGGCAGCAAACTGATGCTGCTGGCGCCAGTTGTACAGGACCGTAAAGGCGAACACATCAAAACCCTGGAAAACCTCGCCGCCCAGGGCTTTATCCGCGCCCGAATAGACGGTGAAGTGTGCGATCTATCCGATCCGCCGCCGCTGGATCTGCATAAAAAGCACACCATCGAAGTGGTGGTCGACCGCTTTAAAGTCCGGGACGACCTCAAACTGCGTCTGGCAGAATCTTTCGAAACCGCGCTGCAACTGTCCGGTGGTACCGCCCGAGTGGCGTTTATGGATGAGCCGGGCAAAGAACCCCTGGTGTTTTCCGCCAATTTCGCCTGTCCCCATTGCGGCTACAGCATGGCGGAACTGGAACCCCGCTTGTTCTCGTTTAACAACCCTGCGGGTGCGTGCCAGACCTGTGATGGTCTGGGTACACGGCAATTTTTTGATCCTGCGCGGGTGATCAGTAATGTCGAACTCAGCCTGTCCGGTGGAGCAATCCGCGGGTGGGACAAACGCAGCTATTACTATTTCCAGATGCTGCAAGCCGTCGCTGAACATTATGGTTTCGATCTGACCACACCTTGGCAGGATCTCGACCAAAAGGCGCAGGAGGTTGTGCTATACGGTAGCAAAGGCACCTCGATCAAATTCAAGTACATCAATGATCGCGGTGACATCATGGAGCGCAAACACCCGTTCGAAGGGATCCTGCCCAACATGGAGCGTCGCTACCGCGAAACAGAATCCAACGCGGTAAGGGAAGAACTGGCCAAATACCTAAGCCAACAGCACTGTAACAGTTGTGGTGGCACCCGCCTGCGCCTCGAAGCCCGCAACGTGTTTATCGCAGACACCACCCTGCCCGCCATCACTGAGCTGTCGATTGCCGATTCACTGGCCTTTTTCGAGGGCCTCAGCTTGCACGGCCAACGCGCCCAGATTGCGGAAAAGATCCTCAAAGAAATCGGTGACCGCTTGCGTTTTCTGGTCAACGTTGGGTTGAACTACCTGAACCTGTCCCGCAGCGCCGACACCCTGTCCGGCGGCGAAGCCCAGCGCATCCGATTGGCCAGCCAGATTGGTGCCGGTCTGGTGGGCGTCATGTACGTGTTGGATGAACCGTCCATCGGCCTGCACCAGCGTGACAACGAACGACTGCTGGCAACCCTGACGCATCTGCGTGACCTCGGCAACACCGTGATCGTGGTTGAGCATGATGAGGATGCCATCCGGGCGGCCGACTATGTGGTCGACATTGGCCCCGGTGCCGGCGTTCACGGTGGAGAAATCGTCGCCCAGGGTGACGTTGAGGCAATAAAGTCAAGTGAACACTCACTCACAGGAAAATATCTATCCGGTAGGGAAAAGATCGAAGTGCCTGCCGAACGTACGGTGAACAAGGACGACCAGTGGGTGGTGTTGGAAGGGGCCAGTGGTAACAACCTCAAAGACGTTACCCTGCGCGTACCGATTGGCCTGATGACCTGTGTGACCGGTGTATCCGGGTCGGGTAAGTCAACCCTGATCAACGACACGTTTTACAAAATCGCACATCGCGAATTGAATGGCGCCACTACCGGTGAACCGGCCCCTTACCAATCCATACAAGGGCTCGATCAGCTAGACAAAGTGGTGGACATCGATCAAAGCCCGATTGGACGCACACCGCGCTCGAATCCGGCCACCTATGCGGGCATTTTTACCGGTATACGGGAGCTGTTTGCCGGTACCCAAGAGGCCCGCTCCCGCGGTTACAAACCCGGACGTTTCTCGTTCAATGTCAAAGGGGGACGCTGCGAAGCGTGCCAGGGCGATGGTGTGATCAAGGTAGAAATGCACTTCCTGCCCGATGTGTACGTGCCCTGCGATGTGTGTAAGGGCAAGCGCTACAACCGGGAAACCCTGGAAGTGCAATACAAAGGCAAGAACATCCACCAAGTGCTGGAAATGACCGTAGAAGATGCACGTCACTTTTTTGATGCCATTCCGGCCATTGCCCGCAAGCTGCAAACCCTGATGGATGTCGGCCTGTCCTACATTCGGCTGGGGCAGTCTGCGACCACCCTGTCAGGTGGTGAAGCCCAACGGGTCAAACTGGCCAAGGAGCTGTCCAAGCGGGATACCGGCCAGACCCTGTACATTCTTGACGAGCCCACCACCGGATTGCATTTCCACGACATCCAGCAACTGTTGCACGTACTGCACAGACTGCGTGATCACGGCAATACCGTGGTGGTCATTGAACACAACCTTGATGTGATCAAAACCGCCGACTGGCTGATTGATCTGGGCCCTGAAGGGGGCGCCGGTGGCGGCCAAATTATCGCCGAAGGCACGCCGGAAACCCTTTGCCAGAGCGCTGTATCACATACCGCCCGGTTCCTGAAACCCATGCTCAACTGATTGTTGCGGAGACCACATGCTCAGTGAAACGTTTAAAGTCAGATTTTGTGAAACCGATGGCCTCGCCCATGTCAGCAATACGGTGATCGTGGCGTGGTTCGAAACCGCCCGGGAGGATATCTTCCGGATTTTCACCCCGACCCTGTCATTGGATAACTGGCCGTTGATCCTGGCCAGCTATCAGGTCGATTTTCATCAACAGCTGTTTTACGGTTCGCCGGTGGAAGTGCGTACCTACGTATCCCGCATGGGCAACAGCTCTTTCGATACTTACCAGGAAGTCTGGCAAAACGGTCAGAAATGCGCTTCGGGTACCACCACCCTGGTACATTTTGATTACGAGGCCAATAAAGCTGCGCCGATCACGGCTCAGCAACGAGAGGCACTCAGTCAGCACCTGAAGGAGACGGCATGAGCGATTTTATCGAAGTCATCGACGATGTGCTCAGCCCGGCATTGTGCGAGCAGTTCATTCAGCAGTTCGAAAACAGCAACAACCGTTATCAAGGACGCACGGGTGGCGGTGTGGATACCGATAAGAAACGTTCAACAGACGTGTCAATCAGTCAGCATCCGGAGTTCAGAGACAGTTTTCAGCAATTGTTACCCAAGATCAGTGAGCATGTGATCAAGTATTTTGAAAAGCACCTGTTTGCCCTGATCGGCCCCATCGGCCTGACCGTCAAAGACCCGGACAACGGGCAACCGGTCAAATTAACGATGGAAAATTTTGACCGGGTCGGTAAGCCCAACCTGAGCAACCTGGTGCAGTACCTGTTCCGTATTGGCGATATTAACGCGCAGAAATATGACGCGAATTCAGGCGGTTATCCCTACTGGCATTCAGAAGTGTACCCGCAGCCGGTGCACAACGATGCCCTGCACCGCATCATGCTGTTCATGTTTTACCTCAATGATGTCGATGAAGGCGGTGAAACCGAATTCTATTACCAGCAGCGTAAGGTGCAGCCCAAAGCAGGTCGCATGGTTATCGCACCGGCCTATTTCACCCATACCCACCGGGGCAACATTCCACGCTCCAATGACAAATACATTCTGACCTCATGGATCCTGTTCAACCAGGCAGAAAAAATCTACACCCAATAACCAAAACGCCCCGCAGGGTGCGGGGCGTCAGATTGTTGCAAAAGACGTTGTTAGACCTTGAACTGCTTGGTGATCGCTTCCAGGTGTTTGGCCAGTTGTGCCAGCTCGCTACTGACCGACGCCATGCGACCGGAGCTGTTTGACGTTTCGGCCGTTTTCTCGTTGATTTCATCCACGTTCATACAAATGGTATCTGCCACTTTTTGCTGCTCGCCGGTGGACGCTGCAATCTGGTCATTCATATGGGTAATCTTGCCGATCGTATTGGTGATCACTTCCAGGCTTGCACCCGCTTTATTGGCGGTCTCCACACTGGCATCGGCCTGATCGGTACCGCGCCCCATCACTGTTACAGCAGAGCGGGCTGCATTTTGCAATTGCTCAATGGTCGTTTGGATCTCTTCCGTACTTTGTTGGGTGCGTGACGCCAGGGTGCGTACTTCGTCCGCGACCACGGCAAAACCGCGTCCCTGCTCACCAGCACGGGCGGCTTCAATGGCCGCGTTCAACGCCAGCAAGTTGGTTTGTTCTGCGATACCTTTGATCACATCGAGTACCACACCAACCTGATTCGAGTCCGCCTCCAGTTTTTTGATCACATCTGCCGTTTCCTGCACGTTGGTCGCCAGTTGCTGGATGCTACGCACGGTCTCATCCACCACCGCTTGACCGTCATGGGCCGCGTCAGACGCTTCAGACGCAGCGGTCGCCGCTTCTGCCGCACTGGTTGCCACTGAGTTAACACTCTCGGTCAGATGATCAACACCCGACTTGGCTTGTGACGCACTGCGCTGCTGCACTTCAATGGTACGATTGGTGTCGTCAGTAAGCTGGTTAAGGTTTTGCGCCAGCTCGGACAATGGCAAAGAGGCGTTAACGATGTCTTTAACCACATTTTGCAGCTTTTCCATAAACTGATTGAACCAATACACCAAATCGCCAATTTCGTCCTTGTTGCGGGTATCCAGACGGACGGTCAAATCACCGTTTTCCTGCGCGATGTCGCGCAGTGAATCAACCACCTTATTGACGCTGCTTTTCAGACTGTTGACGATCGGGAACGCCGTGGCAAACAACACCACGGTGGTGAAAATGCCCATCACCACGCCCACCACGATCATACGTTGGGCAGCGCTGTTGGACTCAGAAATGGCGGATTCGAAATCGTTCAGGCGGGCATCACGAAACGCCGCCAGGTCTTTGGTGGCCTTATCGTAGTATTCGTTCATCTGTGACGACAACTGACCCAACTTGGAAAAGTCAGCGGTGCCATCGACCATGGATTTTGACACTTCAAAAGCGAGCGAATAGTAATCGTCGAAGGTTTTCTGGATCCCATTGGCCTGGGCACTGAGATTAGGTGCCACCGACTTGATGGTATTCAGCCCTTGCCGGGCCTGGTTGGCATATTCACTGGCCTGATTCAGTGACTCCTCGTCACCGGTGGTCACCGCGCTGGCCAGTACATCACGCACCTTTTCCATATCCACCAACGCACTGCTGGAGGCCTGCAATGCAGGGAACTGCACGTCTTTGGCATCTTCCAGCGACGCCACATTGTTGAGTGCCGTTACGCTGGTGATCAACAAATAGACCACAAACATGGCGGTGCCAATGATCGGGATCAGGAACAGCTTTTGAGCAATTGACATGCGCAGTAAAAAATTCATCAATCTACCTACCGTTAATGTGCCAGCGTCACTGAATATTGCGTTAGATATTCAACACTTAGACGAGTATAGACGAGATTTTGGCAACACAGCGGTAAACTGCCATTGGTCTTTAGCCGCTAGCCTTCAAACGGGCTGACCTGTTTGCCTTCCAGCACATAGCCAACCGTGGCGATATCGCCCTGCCATCCGTCTGTGGTTAAAACGCCGGTGACCCAAATCGCGTCATTGATATTATCTATCGGCACGCCATCGGGAAACTTCACATACACGATCTGATTCGGGGGCGGTGGTGGAACGTGGATACAAGCGCCAAAGTAAGGCACCAGCAAAAAGGCAGTGGTGTTGCGCCCATCCCCTTCCAACGGCACGACAAACCCCGGAATCTTGACCGTCTTGCCGTCGTAGGTATGCACTACTGGCGCATCCAGATCCTGCTGGACCATGCTACCGTCATGATTTACCGGGGCCTGAGCCTGGCTCTGACCACTGGGTACAAGGTCTTCCCAATACACCTCCGGCGGCTCGGCAAACACCGTTGACGACAGTAACAAGGCAAACAGTACTACACAGCGCATGGTCAGTTTCTCTCAGTCGATCGATTCAGACAATTGATTGGCCCAGCGGCCCGGATTTCTGCGCACTTCACAACCGGGCGCCGGATGGCGGGGCATGTTAGCGGCAAGGGCAAATGAACACAATGCGAATCCTGCTCCGGTCACAAAAACCGCCGCAGGAGACACCAACCATACCATACCGAGCAACGCCGGTATAACCACTGCAGCAATATGATTGATGGTAAAACTGACACTGGCGGTGGCAGCGATGTCCTTGGGATCAGCGATTTTCTGGAAATAGGTTTTCATCGCGATGGCCATGGCAAAAAACAGATGATCAACGACATACAGACCCGCTGCCACATGGCCATCCTCCACCACGGCATAGCCCACAAACACCAGGATCAGGCCGGTATATTCAATCATCAGTGCGCGCTGTTCGCCGACGCGATGGATCCAGCGTCCGATCGCGGGCGCAAACAGCAGGTTGAACACATAGTTGATCAAGAACAGCAGGCTGATATCGCCCACAGAATAGCCGAACTTTTCCACCATCATGAACGCGGCGAAGACCATAAAAATTTGTCGCCGGGCGCCACTGCAAAACGTCAGACCGTAATACAACCAGTAGCGTTTGCGCAGCAGCAGGTGCTTGTGTTGGGTGTTTGGTTGTTCGAAGCGCGGAAAGTGCCACCACAACGCCAACACTGCCAGCACACCAATCCCGCCGGCCAGCATGTAGGTGGTGCGATAGCTGACATCTGACCATTCCATCAGCAACCAGATGCCGCCATACGCTAACAACGACGCCAGGCTCTTGACCGCCAATTGCTGACCCATGAAATGCGGGGTCTTGTCTTTCGCCAGCCACTGCAGGGTGAGTGATTGATTGATGGTTTCAAAGTAATGAAACCCAATCGACATCACTACGGTTGTGCAATACAACCCAATTTCAAACGGCAGCCAGCCAGTGGCGGCGACCCCGATGCTCATCAGTGCCAGCGACAACAGTGCGAAGGACTGTTCCTTGATCACCAGCAGCACGAACACCGCGGTGAATGCCAAAAAGCCTGGCACTTCGCGCAAGCTTTGCAAAATCCCTATCTGGGCACCGTTGAAGGCAGCCTTCTCAACGACAAAGTTATTCAGCAACGCCATCCATACTGAAAACACCAAGGGCATCAGACCGGCCATTGCCAACAGCAAAGTATGCGGTTGCTTGTGCCAGGGTTGAAGATTCATGCGCGCTCCAAACAAAAAAGGGATAAAAAAAGCCGACTCATGGTCGGCTTTTTCAGTGCGTTAGAACGCAGGCTTGTCGTCGGTCTCTTCGTAGCGTTTCACGCTGTCGAGAATTTCCTGCTTGGCTGCATCGCTGCCTTGCCAGCCTTCAATCTTAACCCACTTGTTAGGTTCCAGATCTTTATAGTGCTCGAAGAAATGCTCAATCTGATTGCGCAGCAATTCAGGGGTCTGATCAATTTCTGTGATGCCACGGTAAATGGTCGACAACTTGTCAGCCGGCACCGCCAGGACTTTAGCGTCGGCCCCAGACTCATCGGTCATGTTCAACACGCCTACCGGGCGGCAACGGATCACGGAACCGGCCAACAGTGGGAACGGCGTGATCACCAATACATCAACCGGGTCGCCGTCTTCTGACAGAGTGTGCGGCACGTAACCGTAGTTGGTAGGGTAGTGCATGCAGGTGGCCATGAAACGATCTACAAAAATCGCACCGGATTCCTTGTCGACTTCATATTTCACCGGATCAGAATGGGCGGGGATTTCAATGATCACATTGATTTCGTCAGGCAGGTTTTTACCTGCGGGCACAGCATTCAAGCTCATCGGAGTAACCTTCTAAAAACGTGTTTGGGATGGTGCAATTATACTGGCTACAGGGCCAAGATGAAATCTTTCAGCCGCCGGATAAGGCAGCTTTTTGAGCAAAACGCACAATAAATCAGCAAAAGCTTGAACTTTGCCCATAATGATCGTTATAGTCACTCCGAAGATGTTAATTTTTTGTAAATAAAACAAAGGGCTATCGGGCGCCAATCACTACGCGAAAAACGCGTACCGACAGACCCAAACATCGCAAAGCGTGTGCTGCTTTCGCCCAGGGTAATTGCAGTGATGTCGCACTTTGTGTCATAGCCACTCTGTCTTTAGGGGATATTATGACCGACCTACTCTACCTGCCACCCGTGCTGGGGATTGCCGGCCTGTGCTGCGCACTGGCCATCTATATGATCATCAAAAGCAAGCCGGTCACCAACGCGGCGATTGGCAAAATTGCTGATGCCATTCACCATGGCGCCATGGTGTTCATGCACCGTGAATACAAAATGCTGTTTTTATTCGCGCTGGTGGTGGGCATCGCACTGTATTTCTCGCTCGGGCAGTACACCGCGATTGCCTTCACGGTTGGCGCATTGTGTTCTGCACTGGCCGGCTACATCGGCATGTTTACTGCCACCAAAGCGAACGTCAGAACGACCCAGGCGGCCCACGATACGGGTGCTGCAGACGCCTTATCCATCGCCTTTATGGGCGGTTCAATCATGGGGCTGTGTGTGGCGTCCATGGGCCTGTTGGGCCTTGGCAGTCTTTACTGGTATTTTGGGGGTGATCCCAGCACCGCGCACATCATCCACGGCTTCGGCATGGGTGCCTCGGTGGTCGCCTTGTTTTCCCGTGTTGGCGGCGGTATCTACACCAAAAGTGCTGACGTTGGCGCTGATCTGGTCGGCAAGGTCGAGGCCGGCATTCCCGAGGACGATCCCCGCAACCCCGGCGTAATTGCCGACAACGTAGGTGACAATGTGGGCGATGTTGCGGGCATGGGTTCAGATATCTTTGAGTCCTATTGCGGTTCAATGATTGCCACTATTGCGATTGCCTCAACCATGGCCGTGGGTACTCTGGGTAGCCGTGAATCACTGATGTTTTTACCCCTGGCGCTCGCCTCCACAGGCTTACTGTGCTCGGTGCTGGGCATCATTCTGGTCAATATGATGTCCTCTTCCAAACCCGACGTGGCATTGCGCGCCGGCACCATGTCTGCTGCGGTGTTGTTCATCGCCGCCGCCTACTTCGTAGTCGGTCAGGCCGGCATTGATACCCACGTGTGGTGGGCGGTACTCAGCGGCGCCGTAGGTGGCATCATTATCGGTCTGGTCACGGAGTATTACACCGCTGCCGCCCCGGTACGAAAAATTGCCAAAGCCGGAGAGACCGGTTCGGCCACCGTCATGATCACTGGCCTGTCGGTCGGCATGCAATCGGTGGTGATTCCTGTGCTGACCATCTGCGTGATCATTTTTGTGTCGACCAGCCTGTCCGGGTTGTACGGAGTAGGTATCGCCGCAGTGGGTATGCTTGCCACGGTCGGCATCACCATGGCCATCGACGCCTACGGTCCGGTCGCTGATAATGCCGGTGGCATCGCCGAAATGGGTGGGCTGGGCAAAGAAACCCGCGAGATCACCGATTCTCTGGACGAACTGGGTAATACCACAGCTGCGATCGGCAAAGGCTTCGCGATTGGCGCAGCAGCCTTAGCAGCGCTGGCAATCATTGCCGCATTTGTGGAAACCATGACCCTGAGGTTTGACGGTTTCACCCTGCATCTGGGCAATCCGATGGTGTTGATTGGCTTGTTCATCGGCGGCGTACTGCCGTTTCTGATCGCCTCTATTACCATGACGGCGGTCGGTGATGCGGCGTTTGAAATGATCCAGGAAATTCGTCGTCAGTTCCGTGAAATCAAAGGCTTGATGGAAGGTCAGGCGGAGCCGGATACAGCGCGCTGCGTTGACATTGCTACCACAGCAGCACTGAAGAAAATGCTGTTGCCAGGTGCCATTGCCGTGGCAGTGCCACCGATTGTCGGCTTTGGCCTTGGTGCCCATGCACTCGGCGGTATGTTGGGCGGTGCATTACTGGGCTGCGTGTTGCTGGCGCTGATGATGGCCAATGCCGGCGGCGCCTGGGACAATGCCAAAAAGTATGTCGAAAAAGGCAACCTCGGTGGCAAAGGCTCTGACGTGCACGCCGCCGCTGTTGTGGGTGATACCGTCGGAGACCCGTTCAAAGACACTTCGGGTCCTTCGATGAATATCCTGATCAACGTCATGGCGATTGTCAGTCTGGTGATAGCGCCAATCCTGCCACATCTTTAGACGATGTGCTGTTGATATAAAAAAACCGCTCAACTGAGCGGTTTTTTCATTCTGATGTAACGCTGTTATTTGGCGTAATAGGTCAAACAGGTTTCAACCTCTTCACGAGAGCCCATGATCACCGGCACCCGCTGATGGATTTCCCGCGGCATCACTTCAAGAATACGCGTATCGCCGGTGGAAGAAGCACCACCAGCTTGTTCAATCAGGAATGACATTGGATTGGCTTCATACAACAACCGCAGCTTGCCCGGAATCTTCGGATTACGCTGGTCAAACGGGTAGGCGAAAATGCCACCACGACACAATACCCGGTGAATATCGCCGACCATTGCCCCGACCCAACGCATGTTGAAGTTTTTGCCCCGAGGCCCTTCATCACCCAGCAACAGATCTGACACGTATTGTTGCATCGGCGGTTCCCAATGACGCTGATTGGAGGCGTTGATGGCGAACTCTTTGGTTTGCTCCGGGATTTGCACATTGGCTTCAGTTAACAGGAAACCACCGTGGGTTTTATCCAACGTGTACAGATGTGTACCCCGTCCGGTGGTCATTGCCAGCATGGTAGACGGTCCGTACAGCACGTAGCCTGCCGCAACCATCTGGATACCCGGCTGCAGAAAGGCAGAAGGATCATCCGCCTCCATCCACTGTGGTGCGTGGGTAATGGAGAAAATCGTGCCGATCAGACTGTTAATGTCGGTATTTGACGAGCCATCCAGGGGATCGAAACTGACCAGGTACTTGCCTTCCGGATTACAGGCCACCACATCGTCTTCTTCTTCCGACGATATGGCTTTAACATAACCGGATTCTTTGAGGATGTCCTTGAGGATCTGATTGGAAATCACATCCAGCTTTTTCTGCGTTTCACCCTGTACGTTTTCACTCAGCAGTGATCCCAGCACGCCAGCCAAAGCACCCTGGCTAACGCGGAAAGAGATTTCTTTACAGCCCGCCAACAATGTTCTGATCAGCAGGATAAGTTCAAGCGGTGCACCGTCTTCTTGCAGTTGGGAGTTAAGTCGTTTCATCGGGTTCTGGCCCTTTTCCTTTGTGTGTAGGTACTGAAGGTAGCTGTGCTTGTCATTGTTTTTTTTCGCACGGCGTAGGATTGTACCTGCATTTGCACAAAAACTCAGCCGTAATGGCCAGATTCTTCACACGAACTGATAGAGTTTCAGTGGGTTAGGCGAAATGAATCTGGTAATCTTAGCCAAAATTCGAGCTCAACTCTGAAACTATGCACATACATATTCTGGGCATTTGCGGCACCTTTATGGGCGGCATTGCCGCGATCGCCAAGGCGATGGGCCATCAGGTCACAGGCAGCGACGCCAACGTTTATCCGCCCATGAGCGACCAGCTGGAGCAGTTGGGGATCACGCTGACACAAGGTTTCGATCCCCAGCAGCTTGACCCGGCACCGGACATTGTGATCATTGGCAATGCGTTGTCGCGGGGCAACCCGGCGGTTGAATACGTGCTGGATCGCAATATTCCCTATATCAGTGGTCCACAATGGTTAAGCGAACATGTGCTGCGGGATCGTTGGGTCCTGGCGGTCAGCGGCACCCACGGCAAAACCACCACCAGCAGTATGCTGGCCTGGATCCTTGAATATGCCGGTTTGAATCCGGGTTTTCTGATCGGTGGTGTGCCGGAAAACTTCGGTATTTCCGCGCGTTTGGGCGATGCGCCGTTTTTCGTCATCGAAGCCGATGAATACGACAGTGCCTTCTTCGATAAGCGCTCCAAATTTGTTCACTATCATCCCCGCACGCTGGTGCTGAACAACCTGGAGTTCGATCATGCCGACATCTTTGACGATCTGTCGGCCATTCAGCGCCAGTTTCATCATCTGATGCGGGTACTGCCCGGCACTGGCCTGGCGATTGCGCCAAAGCAGGATGAAAACCTGCGTAAAGTGCTGGACATGGGCTGCTGGAGCCCGGTGCAATTTCTCGGCGGTGAATGGCTGGCCACCAACCAGAATCAAGACGGTAGCGCCTTTGATGTGAGCTTTAAGGGTCAACGCCTGGGCCGGGTGAATTGGCCGCTGTTCGGACAACACAATGTCAACAACGCGCTGATGGCCATTGCTGCGGCCCGTCATGCCGGTGTTAAACCGGACATTGCCATCGCCGCGCTGGGCGAGTTTGTCAACGTTAAACGGCGCATGGAAGTTCGTGGACAAGTTAACGACATCACCGTGTATGACGATTTTGCCCATCACCCCAGCGCCATCCAGACCACGGTGCAAGGGCTCAGAAAACGGGTCGGTGACGGGCGTATTCTGGCAATACTCGAACCGCGTTCTGCCACCATGAAGATGGGTGTACACCGCGAGACCTTGCCCAAGAGCTGGGGTGATGCCGACAGTGTGTTTGTGTATGCCCCGGTAGGGCTGGGATGGCCAACCGATGATCTCAAAGCTTTCAGTGACGTCGATGTTGGCGTGTATCAGGATATGGATAATCTGGTCCGTGCTATCATCCAACATTGCCGTCCGGGCGATCACCTGCTGGTCATGAGTAATGGTGGCTTCGGCGGTATCCATCAACGACTGCTAGAGGAGCTGGCCTGACATGCAACAACCACAGACCATCACTGTCGCGTTCACTGGCGCATCCGGTGCACCGTACGGCCTGCGTTTGGTGGAGAAG
The DNA here is from genome assembly GCF_020687825.1 of Fluctibacter halophilus. Lineage (GTDB taxonomy): Bacteria > Pseudomonadota > Gammaproteobacteria > Enterobacterales > Alteromonadaceae > Fluctibacter > Fluctibacter halophilus. The sequence continues at coordinate 136,569 of NZ_JAJEWP010000005.1, read as the reverse complement.
CTGCTGGCCGCAAAGTGCCGGGTGTATCTGCTGATTTCATCGGCGGCCAGGGTTGTCATGGCCACCGAGCAGGACCTTAAAATCCCCGCCGGGCCCGATGCAGCCAGTGCGTTTTTTCGCACCCGCTTTGGCTGTGAAGACGACCAATTGACGGTATTTGGTAAAGACGATTGGTTTTCACCGGTCGCGTCCGGCTCTGCCGCACCTCGTCAGATGGTCATCTGTCCGTGCTCAACCGGCACGTTGTCTGCGGTGGCGACGGGCAAAAGTGACAACCTGATCGAACGGGGCGCTGATGTGGTACTTAAAGAACGGGGCCAACTCATTGTGGTGCCTCGCGAAATGCCGCTGTCTACACTGCATCTGGAAAACATGCTGGCACTGTCTCGCATGGGTGTTACTGTGATGCCTGCAGCACCAGGCTTTTACCATCAGCCTGAATCCATTCAGGACATGGTCGATTTTGTGGTGGCCCGTATACTGGACCACCTCGCAATAGAACAAACGCTGGTACCCCGTTGGGGCTACCAGCCAAATGGAAGGGATCATAGATCATGATTAAAAACCTGCTTGCCATCATCGCCGTCGGCGTGTTGTTCCAGTCGCCAGCTTTCGGCTGGGGTCAAACCGGCCACCGGATTAGCGGGCAAATCGCCCAGGCATATCTGACACCACAGGCACAGGCGCAAATCGCCGCCCTTTTCCCCACCGTTACCCTGGCTGAAATGTCTACACTGGCGGACGAAATGCGCTCTGAACAAACCGAGTTCTGGCAGAAGACCGCCAATCCCTGGCATTACGTGACGGTGCCCCATGGCAAAACCTACGCTGAAGCGGAACATCCCGAGCACGGTGATGCATACACCGCACTGCAGGATTTCAGCCGTACCCTGAAAGATCCCAAGGCGCCGCTGGAAGACCGTCGTCTGGCGCTGCATTTTATTGTCCACATCATTGGCGATTTGCACCAGCCACTGCATGCCGGGAACGGCACCGACCGGGGCGGCAACGATGTAAAACTGGAATTTTTCTGGCAAAACTCAAACCTGCACCGGGTGTGGGACTCGGGCATGATTGATCAGAAGCAATTATCGTATACGGAGTGGAGCGACTGGTTGCTGGCCAAAATCACCGCCGAGCAACAGCAGCAATGGCTTCAAAACGATCCGTTGGTATGGATTAAAGAATCAACCGCGATTCGCGACACCATTTATCCGGACAAAGATGCCATTTCTTACCAATACCTGCACCAGAACCTGCCCACGGTAAAACAGCGTCTGCAGCAGGCCGGCGTTCGTATCGCCAGTTACCTCAACGCCCTGTTCAGCCAGCCATAAGCGGTTGAATAGCAATAAAAAAAGGGCCGATGGCCCTTTTTTTGTGCGCTAGTCGATGTCGAGAGGTTCCGGAGACAGTATGATCCCTGTGCTGTCGGCATAGATATGATCTTCCGGCAGGAATGTCACGCCACCAAAATTAACCGCTACATCCGCTTCACCGGTCTGCTCAAAGTCGGCGTTGACCGGAATGGATGCCAACGCATGAATGCCCAAATCAATGTCTTCAAGGGCATCGACATCACGCACACTGCCGTAACAGACGATGCCTTCCCAACCGTTTTCAACCGCGATCATGGCTGTGTTTGCGTCTATCAGTGCACGACGGGTAGAGCCGCCGCCATCGACCAACAGCACCTTGCCAGCACCATTTTGGGTAAGGACTTTATCGATCAACCCCTTGTCTTCAAAACACTTGATGGTTGAGACCTCACCACCATAAGAGGCTCGGCCGCCATAACTGACAAACATCGGATCAACCACATCCACATTGTCGGCGAATAAATCACAAAGCTCGGAGGTGTTGTAGTCCATACGTCGGTTCCATACCCAAGGCTGTTTCTGACAGAGTAGTGGCAGATATTCACTTTGTAAAACAGTTCTTTGTAAAGACGTCCCTGGCGACTGTCATAAACACTTCGCTGGATTGTCACATCTGTGTCACAGCCCCTGCGTACTGTGCAGGTCAGTAACAGGGAGAGGTGGTGACCATGAACCGCTTAACCAAAACTGACACCCGATTGTTTTACTGGCTATTTAATATGACAGCCAATCGTGACTGTCGCTGGATACGCTGGGTTTCACGTACCGGGGATGGCCATCTGTACTTCTTGATAGGACTCGCGCTGTGGGCATTCGATCCCCTGCATGGCGCCCTGTTTTTGTACTCTGCATTGATTGCCTATGCGCTGGAATTACCGCTTTACGTGGTGCTGAAAAAGGCCTTCAAGCGACAACGGCCCTGTGACCTGTTCAAAAACCTGCACGCCCACATTACACCGTCAGATAAATTCAGTTTGCCTTCTGGGCACACTGCCGCGGCTTTCCTGATGGCATCCCAGGTAGTGCACTTTTATCCCACCATGGCATTTATTGCCTATCCCTGGGCGTGCACCATCGGACTTTCCCGCGTGTTGCTGGGGGTTCACTATCCCAGTGACATTGTGGTCGGCGCGTGTCTTGGTTTGATGATTTCCTCCTTCAGTCTGGTGGTTTTAGTGTAGGACGATGAAAATACTGTATGGCGTACAAGGCACCGGCAATGGTCATATTGCCCGGGCCAGGGTAATGGCAAAAGCACTGGCACGACGCAGCGAACTGTCGGTGGATTTTGTGTTTAGCGGCCGTCAGCCGCAGGGCTACTTTGACATGGATGTGTTTGGTCAGTACGAGGCCCTGCGAGGACTGACGTTCAGCACCCGAAAAGGACGTGTCAGCCAGTGGCAAACCCTGAAACAAGCCAATCTTGTGCAACTGTGGCGTGATATCCGCCAATGCGATACGACGTCCTATGATGTGGTGTTGAACGACTTTGAGCCGATCACCGCCTGGGCGGCGAAACGGGATAACACACCGTGCATATCGATCAGTCACCAGGCATCCTTTGCTTATCCGGTTCCAAAACAGGGTGATCGCTTTGTTGACCGACTATTGACCCGCTTTTTCGCCCCGGGAGACATACAACTGGGCGTGCACTGGTATCATTTTGGCCACACCATCATGCCACCGTTCATCGAAGAAGCTCTGGACGTGCAACCGGATGAAAAACACTGTCTGGTGTACTTGCCCTTTGAGGAAGTGCCGGCCATTACAGCCTTGTTGTCGAGTCAACCGGACACCGCGTTTCAGTGCTTCCATCCGCACATCAGAGACGATCACACCAGCGGCAACATTCATTGGTGCAAACCGTCCAAACCCCGTTTCCAGCATGCCATCAAACATTGCAGCGGTGTGATTGCCAACGCAGGCTTTGAATTGTCCAGTGAAGCGTTGCAGCTGGGCAAAAAGCTGTTACTCAAACCCCTGGCGGGACAATACGAACAGTTGTCCAACGTACTCACACTACAACAGCTTGATCTGTGTACTAGCATGCAAACGCTCGACCTCCAGACCATGCAACATTGGCTACAACTGCCTGCGCCGGAACCGGTGACGTTTCCGAGCAACCCCGATCTGTTTATCGATTGGTTGCTGAATGAAGAGTGGGAGGATACTGAGCAGATCTGCAAGGCATTGTGGGCGCAGGTCAACTACCCCCATTCGGTAAAACAACGGCTGCTTAAGCTGGCTACCAGCTGACCTTCTCACCTTATGCCATCGGATGGTTAAAATTCCCATTCGGTTATTGATTTTTCCCCCACCGATGGGATGATACCGGCATCATCAAATTATCCGAGAGTCCTTGGTATGCAGCCGACTTTCCGCCGTTGTTTCGCGCTCATCTGCCTGTTATTCACCCTTGGCGCCTGTGGCAATAAAGGGCCGCTAACCGCGCCTCCACCGGCAGATAATGCGCCTGAACAACAAACACCACCCGCGCAATCGCCTGATCAAGAACAGGGGGCCTGAGTGGACTTTTTCCAGTACCAGAATCAACGTTTGTTTGCAGAGCAGTGTGATGTCACTGAGCTGGCCAGGCAACACGGCACGCCTTTGTATGTCTACAGCCGAGCCACCATTGAACGTCACTGGCATGCCTTTGACCGGGCAGCAGGCAAACATCCACATTTGGTCTGCTATGCGGTAAAGGCCAACTCCAACCTGGGCGTGCTGAGTGTACTGGCCAAGCTTGGCTCCGGCTTTGATATTGTATCCGGCGGTGAGTTGGCGAGGGTACTTGAAGCTGGCGGTGATCCCGCCAAAGTGGTGTTTTCCGGTGTGGGCAAAACCCGCGAAGAAATTGGTGAAGCCCTGGATGCCAATATCCTGTGTTTTAACGTTGAGTCAGAAGCGGAACTGGCGCGCATTGATGAGGTAGCCGGAGCCCGAGGCAAGCAGGCACCGATTTCGATCCGAATAAATCCAGACGTTGACGCCAAGACACACCCGTACATTTCGACCGGATTAAAAGCCAACAAATTCGGCGTCGCCCGGGACCACGCCGTGCGTATCTACCAACTGGCCGCCAGCTATCCGAACCTGGATGTGGTTGGGATGGATTGTCATATCGGCAGCCAGTTAACCGACAGCACGCCCTTTGTCGATGCCTTAGATCGCTTGTTGGCATTGATTGATGAACTGGCAGAGCAAGGCATCCACATTCGCCACCTGGATGTGGGCGGCGGTCTGGGTGTGAATTACCGTGAGGAGACTCCCCCACATCCCGACCAATATGTCGAAGCCTTGATGACCCGCATGGCACAACGACCGGATTTAACTCTGATTTTTGAGCCCGGACGTGCAATCATGGCCAATGCTGGCATATTGCTGACCGAAGTTGAGTTTCTGAAAGAAGGTGAAGAAAAGAATTTTGCCATCGTTGATGCTGCGATGAATGATTTGCTGCGCCCGGCGTTGTATTCAGCCTGGCAGCGGATCATCGAAGTGGATCAATCTCTGCAACGCACTCACCGCATCTATGACGTGGTGGGACCGGTGTGCGAAACCGGCGACTTTTTGGGTAAAGATCGCGAGTTGGGGATCCAGGCCGGCGATTTATTGGCCGTGCGCAGTGCGGGTGCCTATGGCTTTGTGATGGCCTCCAATTACAACAGTCGGCCCCGCGCGGCCGAAATCCTGGTGGATGGCGAACGGGCTTTTCTGGTGCGTGAACGAGAAAAACGACAAGACCTATGGAAAGGAGAGCATAAAGTTTCGTAAACTAGCGAAAACGATGCCGAATATGTGGTAATGCAAATCCAATTTTCTAAGATGCAAGGACTTGGCAATGACTTTGTCGTTGTCGACAACGTCACGCAAAACGTGTTTTTCTCCAAAGAGAAAATCGTCCAACTGGCTGACCGCAATTTTGGTATCGGCTTCGATCAGTTGTTGCTGGTTGAGCCTCCTTATGATCCTGAACAGGACTTCCACTATCGTATTTTCAATGCGGATGGCTCGGAAGTGTCCCAATGCGGAAATGGCGCCCGTTGTTTTGCCCGTTTTGTGCGCATGAAAGGGCTGACCAACCGCAATAAGATCGTTGTCAGCACCAAAGCAGGTCGCATGGTCATGTACCTTGAAAAGGATGGCCAGGTGACGGTCAACATGGGAAAGCCACAGTTCGACCCTGTCGACATCCCGCTGAAAGCGAATAAAGAAGAAGGCACTTACATTATCCGCGCCGACGAGCAGACCTTCTTTGTCGGTGCCGTGTCGATGGGCAATCCACACTGTGTACTGACGGTAGACGATATCGACCAAGCGGATGTCGAAACCACTGGCCCCATACTGACCCAGCACGAACGTTTCCCTGAAGGGGTCAACGTTGGCTTTATGCAAATACTGAATGACAGTCACATCAAGCTGCGGGTTTACGAGCGCGGCTGTGGTGAAACCCTGGCCTGTGGAAGCGGCGCATGCGCAGCAGTTGCAGTTGGGCAAGTTCAAGGTAAACTGGGCAAAGATGTTCAGGTAGATTTACCTGGTGGCAGTCTGCGGATCCGTTGGCAGGGCAAAGACAATGTGCTCAAGATGACCGGGCCCGCCGAGCACATTTTTGATGGATATTTGAGCCTATGAATGAAGTATCGGGACAATCCTGCGCCAAAGCACCCTTGACCGAATTGGACAGTGTCGCTGCCGTCAGCGACGCCGATGTGGTTGCGTACCTGCAGGCCAACCCTGACTTTTTCATTCAGCACCCCGATATTCTCGAACAGCTGCAGATCCCTCATCAGCAAAAAGGTAGCGTATCTCTGGTCGAGTTACAGAGCGAGCAGCTACGAGCCAAGTCACGACAGCTCAGTATCAAACTCAATCAGTTGATCGACATCGCCAAGCAGAATGAAGCCATCTATCGGGTTTATGCCGATCTGAACATGCGCTTGCTCAAGTGCCGTTATTTCAGCGAAGTCACTGACGTTTTGCGAGACGCGATGATCAATCAATTGAAATTGGCATCGGTCACTTTGCGGGCCTTCAGCGGCGCCAATGCTCTTCCTGAGATTCAACGTAAGTTATTCATTGAAAAGCGATTTAAAAAAGAATGTTTCTTCTTTGGTCGTTTAAGCCAACACGAGAAACAACTGTTGTTTGGTGTCCAGCCGGCCGAGTCTGCCGCCCTGATGTTGCTGGGCGATAAAGGCGAACTGGGCATTCTGGCAGTGGGCAGCCGAGACCCGAGCCACTTCAATCCGGACATGGACACATTGCTGATTTCTCAGCTCCAACAGTTTCTCAACATATTGTTGCCCAAACTGGCAGGCTACTGATGTCTGGGCCACATGGCATGCATGCCTGGCTGGATAAATTCATCGAACACCTTCATTACGAGCGCAACCTGGCCCAGGCGACCCGCGTTCATTATCGTCGCCAGCTCGACACCGTCATGGCACTGGCAGCGATCAATGATTGGTCCGAGCTGGATAGCCGCAAAGTGCGCGAGGTATTGCAACGTAGCAGGCGCCAAAACCTTTCTCCGCGCTCATTGGCATTACGGCTATCTGCGTTACGCGGCTTGTGCGAGTTTTTAGTCGCCCATAACGTGTTAAAAAGCAACCCCGCCAAGGGTATCCAGCCGCCTAAGCAAGGGCGCCCTCTGCCAAAGCAACTGCATGTGGACCAAGTTCAGCAGCTCCTGACCATCGCCCCTGACTCACCGATGGCCATTCGTGATCGCGCCATGTTCGAACTGGCCTATGGGTGTGGGTTACGGTTGTCCGAGTTACAGGGGCTTAACGTCGGCGATGTGCTCGCCAATGGTCAACTTCGGGTCTGGGGTAAAGGTAGCAAGGAACGCCGCGTCCCCATTGGACGACAGGCCAGAGACTGGCTGCAAAAATGGCTGGCTGTGCGCGAACAGTGGCGTCAGGATCACGAGCCCGCCTTGTTTCTGAGCCAGCGTAAACAACGTATTGGTGTGCGGCAAATTGCCAAGCGGCTGGCCCATTGGGCTCGCCAGCAGGGATTGGACGTTACCGTCAATCCACATAAATTAAGACACTCTTTTGCCACCCATATTCTTGAATCCAGCGGCGATCTGCGCGGTGTGCAGGAGTTGCTCGGACACGCCAACCTGTCCACCACCCAGATCTATACCCACCTGGATTTTCAACACCTGGCCAAGGTCTACGATAAGGCGCACCCGCGCGCCAAGAAAGGATAGTTTATGCGCTGGTATCGACGCCTGCCCAAACCGGCCGCCCTCAGTTTTGATCTCGATGATACCCTGTATGACAACACCCCGGTGATGCGTCGTGCAGAACAGGCATTGCGCGCTTACCTGCACCAAGAATGGCCCGCCACACAATCACTTGCTCCTTCCTACTGGCGGGACTGTCGCGACCATGTGCTGTCTCGGCAGCCCCGACTGGCCACCGATATGGGTGCGCTGCGTCTGCACACCCTAACCCACGGCCTGTCTTTAGCTGGCTGTAAAGAGCCTCAGCTCTCTCGCTTGGTCGAGGATGCATTCAACCACTTTTACGCGGTTCGAAGTGACTTCAAAGTAGATAAGACTATATGTTCTTTATTAAGCAGGTGTGCACAACGGTGGCCACTGGTGGCCATTACCAATGGCAATGTGAACCTTAAGGCAATTGGCATCGCAGACTACTTTGACCTGTGTCTGCATGCCAATCTGCAGCAGCCGATGAAACCTGATGGCACCATGTTCACCATCGCTCAGCAACACCTTGACCTGCCCGCCCAGCACATCTTGCACATCGGAGACAATCTGGAGAAAGACGTTATGGGCGCCCGTCGTGCCGGTTACAGCACTGCCTGGTATGCACACAACCGGCCCATGTCATTGCAACATGAGCCTGTTCAGGTGTTACCCGATATTCAGCTTGATACGCTGGATGAACTGCTTGAGCTGGCTTAGATCTCAGTCCTCTAAAACGTTCTGATCCATGGTTTCACAGGGGTTTTCGCAACAGGGGCGACCCACGATTTTAGCCGGCACACCCACTACAGTGACGTGGGCAGGTACATCACTCAGTACCACACTACCGGCTCCCACCTTGGAGCCTCTGCCAATTTCGATATTGCCGAGGATTTTAGCGCCGGACCCGACCATGACACCCTGGCGGATCTTCGGATGACGATCACCAGATTCATTGCCGGTCCCTCCCAGGGTTACCGACTGCAGGATAGATACATTGTCCTCAATCACCGTGGTCTCGCCGACCACAATGCCGGTGGCATGGTCAAACATCACGCCGCGACCAAACTGCGCTGCCGGATGAATATCAACACCGAACACCTGGGAGTTACGGCTTTGAATGAACAGCGCAAGATCCGTGCGTCTTCGTTTCCACAGGTAATGGGCCAGTCGATGAACCTGAATCGATTGGAAGCCTTTAAAGTGGATCAGTACCGTCAGGTAGGAATGCACAGCAGGGTCGCGGTCAAACACCGCCTTGATGTCACTGATAGCAGCATCCACGATGGCGGGCTCGAGCATATAGGCCTCATCGAACACTTCACGAATGGCCAGCACCTGCATCACATCATCTTTCATTTTATTCGACAAAATAAAACTCAACGCCGCTTCAAAGTTGTGATGAGCAAGAATGCAGGCATGAATAAAACTGGCCAATAAAGGCTCCTGACGGATCACTTGCTCCGCTTCTTGTTTCAATGTCTGCCAAAAAGTGTCGGTATGGTGTAGGGGTGCTGTGGCGCTCATGCTGTTCCGTAGTGATGATTGAGGCAAAACACAAGTGTAACGGTTGTTACCGGGTTTTGCCGAATAGCAATGGGTTCTATCTAATAGCGAATCCAATTAAGTGTATAAAAACACAGTATGTATCGGTATACTTTGCGGCTGAAGTAAGCTACCCCAAAGGACCTCAGATGGACGTATCGCGGTTACTCGACCAACTCAATGAGCGACAACGACAAGCAGTCGGTGCTGACGCCAAAGACATGCTGGTGCTGGCAGGTGCAGGCTCAGGTAAAACGCGGGTACTGGTCCATCGTATTGCATGGTTGATGGAAGTAGAGAATATCGCGCCATTCAGCATTCTGGCGGTTACCTTTACCAATAAAGCAGCGCGGGAAATGCGTGGTCGGGTAGAACACCTGATGGGACGTTCTCTGCACACCATGTGGATGGGCACGTTTCATGGGCTGGCGCATCGATTACTACGCAGCCACTATCAGGAAGCCAACCTGCCACAAAACTTTCAAATCCTCGATTCAGACGATCAGTACCGGCTGATCAAGCGGGTGCTCAAGTCCATGAACCTGGATGAAAAGCACTGGGCACCAAAGCACATACAATGGTACATCAACGGCAATAAAGATGAAGGACTGCGCCCCCAGCACATCGAGGTCAATGACGATCCGACCCAGCGCCAGATGCGTGAAATATACCAGGTCTATCAACAAACCTGCGATCGTTCAGGGCTGGTCGACTTCGCTGAACTGTTGCTGCGCGCCCACGAATTGTGGGTCAACCATCCCGACGTACTGGCCCATTATCAGCGCCGTTTCCGGGCTATTCTGGTCGACGAGTTCCAGGACACCAATAACATCCAGTACGCTTGGCTGCGAATGCTAAAAACCCCTGAAAATACCATGGTCATTGTGGGCGATGACGACCAGTCCATTTACGGTTGGCGTGGTGCGAATGTTGAAAATATTCAGCATTTCCTGCGTGACTTCCCCGGCGCAGAAACCATCCGATTGGAGCAGAATTACCGTTCTACCGGTCACATTCTCAAAGCAGCCAACGCGGTGATCGATCATAACCAGGGTCGTCTGGGTAAAGAGTTATGGACCGATGATCGGGATGGCGAGAAAATTTCCGTTTACGCCGGCTTCAACGAACTGGATGAAGCGCGGTTTATCATTGCCCGTATCAAAGAATGGCGGGACCAGGGCGACGCACTGGAAGACGTGGCCATTTTATACCGCAACAATGCCCAATCCCGGGTCCTTGAAGAGGCTTTGCTGCAGGAAAGCATACCGTATCGCATCTACGGCGGCTTACGCTTTTTCGAGCGTCAGGAAATCAAAGATGCACTGGGCTACCTGCGCATGGTGAATCACCCCGCTGATGATGCGGCGTTTGAACGGGTAGTGAACACGCCGGCTCGCGGTATTGGTGAGAAAACCCTGGCCCTGGTGCGGGATGCCGCCAAGAACACCAACCAGTCACTGTGGCAATCTGGATTGCAATTGCTCGGCGAAAAGCGTCTTTCAGGACGCGCAGCGAGTGCCTTGCAAGGCTTCGTTGACCTGATCCTTCACTTGCAGGAACACACGGCACAACAATGTCTGGATCAGCAGGCCGACACGGTGATACGTAGCAGTGGTTTATACGCCATGTACCAAGCCGAAAAAGGTGAAAAGGCGCAGTCACGGCTGGAAAACCTCGAAGAATTGGTCACTGCCTGCAAACAGTTTGATATGCCAGAGGATGTCGATAACATGACACCGCTCGCAGCTTTTCTGGCCCATGCCTCGCTGGAGGCCGGCGAAGCGCAGGCCGATGCGCACCAGGATGCGGTACAGATGATGACGATCCACACGGCCAAGGGACTGGAATTTCCATTGGTGTTTATCGCCGGTGTAGAAGAAGGCATGTTCCCCAGCCAGATGAGTCACGAAGAGCCTGGTCGTTTGGAAGAAGAACGACGCCTGTGTTACGTGGGTATGACCCGTGCAATGCGTAAACTCTATCTGACCTACGCCGAAAGCCGACGTATCTATGGCCAGGACAAGTACCACACAGTATCGCGCTTCATTCGGGAAATACCTGCTGACTGTGTTGAGGAAGTCCGCCTGCGCAATACGGTGAGTCGCCCGGTTCACAACCGTTTCCAGCCGGCCACCAGTCACGAAGTGTTCAATGACACCGGGCTGGCGCTGGGTCAACGGGTAGCGCATCCAAAGTTTGGTGACGGAACAGTGTTGAATTACGAGGGCTGTGGTGACCACGCCAGGGTGGAAGTAGGATTCGATGACTTTGGCAACAAATGGCTGATGATGGCCTACGCTAAACTGGTCCCGCTATAAGCACTGAACATTGACGGACAGCTGCCATCTGATAGATTGAGAGTAAATCCACGCGGCGGCTGTCCTATGCACCACAAAGTGCTCGTCATTGAACACCAACCTCACAGTACGAGGTTATTGAAGCGTGTCATTGGTAAAGCGCAGTTAACGGCCATTTGTTGCGATTCTCTGACTCAGGCCAAACAGGTGTTTAACCAAGAGTCACCTGAACAATTCCTGTGCGCCGTGGTCGACTACACTTTGCCTGACGCGCCTCACGGTGAAGGCATTCAGTTTGCAGTTGACGCGTTTCTTCCCACAATCGCCCTGACCACCGACCTCGACAATGAAATGCGCAAGCACGTGCTGGGCTTTGGCGTGGTTGATTACATCGTTAAAGACAGTGTCCAGGTGTTTGAATATCTTCAGCGTTTGCTGCACAGACTGGAAATCAACAAACACACCGGCGTGTTGGTGGTTGACAGTGAACGACGCTCCCGCAGCGCGCTATGCACCCGCCTCACCCAGCTAAACTTTCTGGTCTACCCTGCCAGCAATCCCGACCTTGCATTGCAGATCCAGGCCGAAACGCCAGACATAAAGCTCGTTCTGGTACATGACAATCTGGTAGAGCAGTCTGCCATTTCCCTGATCGCTCAGTTTCGTAAAAGTGCTGACGCTACCCAACTTGCGATCATCGGCATGACGGACAAACGCTCCGGTTCCATTTCGGCGCGATTAATGAAAAACGGCGCCAGTGACTTCCTTTACCTGCCCTGCGAACATGAAGAGTTTTTGTGCCGTGTTGTCCAGAACATGGATTACATCGATCAAATTGCAGAGATACAGCGGGCTGCCAACAGTGACTACCTGACGGGGCTGGCCAACCGACGGTACTTTTTCGAGCAACTTACCCGCTACCATGCCCGAGCGGGAGATGTGCTGGCACTGATGGATTTAGACCATTTTAAACGGGTCAATGATAATTACGGTCACGATGGTGGTGATAAAGTCCTTCAGCACGTGGCCAATCTCATCCAACAGCACTTCAAGCAGGATCTCACCGCGCGGTTTGGTGGTGAGGAATTTTGCCTGCTGGTCAGGGATGACAAACAGCAGCGTGCGCTGGAGCGCTTAGACGCCTTCAGGCGTGAAATGGAAGCCGCAACCATCCCCTACGAGAAACAAACCATACAATGTACCGTCAGCCTTGGCGCCGTCGGTTTTTGTCGTGATGAGCCGATAGAGCAGTTGCTTAAAAGTGCGGATGACAACCTCTACACGGCTAAGAAAAAGGGCCGCAACTGCCTTGTTATGACGCCGCCTGTTGAGAACGCTTGAGTTCTTTACGTCCCTGGCGATAGTTGCGCAACGAATCCAGACTGAAAATGACCAGCGCTGTCCAAACAAAGGCAAAGGTGATCAGCCGCGCCTGGCTCAGGGGCTCGTTATACAACGCCACGGCAAGCACAAACATCATGCTGGGTCCGATGTACTGGAAAAAACCCAACGTTGAATACATGATCCGTCTTGCCGCTGCGGTAAAACACAGCAACGGGGCAGTGGTGACAATACCGGCACTGATCAGGATCAGGTTCATCGACAGACTATTGGTCGTCAAGTCGCTGGCCGGTCCTGCGAACCAAATCCAGTAGGCCACCGCAAAAGGCAACATCATGCTGCTTTCCACCAACAACCCGGGCATGGAATCCACTGCCACTTGTTTGCGTAACAACCCGTACACCCCGAAACTACCCGCCAGCACCAATGCGATCCAGGGTACTTGCCCGTATGACACAACAAGAATCGTTACACCGATAAGCGCAACCACCACAGCCAATTGTTGCAGTGGACGCAGGCGTTCCCCCAGGAACAGGCGCCCCAGAAACACGTTCAGCAACGGGTTGATATAGTAGCCCAGACTGGCATCCAGCAGGTGATCGTTGTTCACTGCCCAAATAAACAATAACCAGTTACCTGCTAACAATATCCCGGACACCAATAGCACCCGCAACACTTTAAGATCGCCCAACGCCGTGGTGACCTTGCGCCACTGGCCCAGCGCCAAGACCAGGATCAACAGTACCAACACCGACCAGACAATTCGGTGAACGAGGATTTCCATCGCAGGGACATGGGTGAGCAGCTTGAAATACATGGGCGCAACGCCCCACATGCTATACGCTGCGATCGCGAACAAAACGCCAGCTTTTGCGGTTTTATCGGACATGGAAAGCTCTCGGGAAAGAAGAGACCGAGAGTGTCGGGGATACGGCCGTAAATTGCAATGCCATATCCCCCTTTATACAAGATTAATTAGTCTCTTCAGCCAGACCGAGGTGAACATGGCCGTATTTGTAGTCCAGTGTCAGGACGAAGTATTGCAGCACATCGTTGCCCAGCAATCCGTCAATTTTCTTGCCTTTGATGCGGGTTGCTCCTTGCGCCTTGCCCGTTTTAGTGATGGGCATATCCTGTCCGGCAACCGGCACCCATCCTTCAATATTGTCCAGTTCGTACGGGCCAATAGTGACCTTGTTGAAGGCAAAGGTATCGACCTGAGTTAGCTCAAGCACGTCCGGGGTCGGGCGGCTAACAGCTGACGATAACCAGCCCTTGTCGTCAGCAATACTGCGTTCCAGCAACACGCCGCCACTCAGGCCAGTATCCAGCACAAGCCACACATCTTCATCATCATTCAGAGACGCTTTGACGATCGGCATATAGTTTTCCCGATGAGTTTGAGACTCAACATTCTTTAATTTTGCCAAATCAACACTGCCAGGGCTCAACAGGCGCAGTCGCTCATTCGGGTAATCTATCTGAATGATAAAGTCATCGAAGAAACCTGCACCCAGCAAAATTGCCGTGTCGGGTACACCGATGTCAATCGATACCAGCTTGTCCATGGTAAAGTCGACGCCGAACATCTCGATGTCGACTTCGTTGTAACTTTGACGTTTTTCGTCACGATACACGGTGCGAATTTCAATAATTTTGCCTTCAGCAACGTCGGGGTTGTGTTGTTGAATGAAAGACTCGCTTATGGCATTAAATTCTGATGCCGTATCCAGAATGGCACGGGTACTGACGCCATCCAGTTCGATGGGAATGGAAATGCGTCCTTGCACCAGTTCAAAAGGCACCCACCGGGTTGCCCCCGCCAGTACCGACTGGCTGCACAGACTCACCAGCAACACCAGCGACAGTGCAATTGACTTCTTAAATGAAAACATCTTTCTATCCTTGATCATTGGGATTGCACACAGTGTAAGATAAAGTGAAGCTCAGAATTATTTCCGGTTGTAACAAAGGATGTTCGTAGGGGTAACGACAAGCCAAATTAGCATGGTCTGACATCCACACTTAAAAAGGATCCAAGATGTTCATCATCAAATATTACTTGGTAGCGGCTGCGGCATTTGCTGCGCTGGCCTGGTATCTGCCATGGTGGCTGCTACAGGCGCTGTGCTTGTGGATTGGCTTTTCACTGCTGGCTGTCTCCGTCGCCTATCTTTTTAAAGCACCGGGGATATTTCGCAAACGGGCGAATGGTTCGATCCCCCTGTACGTCCGTTGGTTATTCATTCCCTTCTTGCTTGGCGCACAGTTTTACAACCTATGGCAACGTAAGCGGGATGAGGTACCGGCCATTCAGGAAATCCAACCGGGACTATATCTGGCCTGCCGGTTATTCCCGTCAGATGTGCACACCTTACAGGCCAAAGGGGTTCAGGCCATTCTGGATGTCACCGCGGAATTTGACGGGCTGGATTGGACCGCCGAGTCGGAGGAACTTGCGTACCTCAACATTCCGGTCCTCGATCATCAAAGCCCTCCCCCTGGGCAATTGTTACAAGCCATTCGCTGGGTAGAGTATCAACGTCGCCAATCGCGGGGAGTCGTGATCCACTGTGCTTTGGGACGAGGTCGTTCAGTACTGGTTATGGCCGCCTACCTGCTGGCCAAAGATCGTCAGCGCACCGTGCGAGAAGTCCTCGAACAGATCCAGCAGATACGGACCACCGCAGCCCTGAACCGGGCGCAACTGCGGGCGTTGGAGAATGTGCATCGCGACGCTGTTCTGGATTTACGCCCCACCACCTGGCTAATTGCCAACCCGGTAGCCGGTGGGGGTAAATGGCAAACCTACCGGCGGGAAATCGAACAAATTCTCAGTCCCCATTACCTGCTTAAAACGGTCGAAACCAGCGAGTCAGTCAATGGCACTGCATTGGCCGAGAAGGCCCTGCAAAACGGCGCAATCAATGTGATCGCCTGCGGTGGTGATGGCACGGTCACTGAGGTCGCCAGCGCCCTGATCAACACGGAAGCGACCCTGGGTATCATTCCGTTAGGCACTGCCAACGCGCTGGCCCACGTTCTCTACGGTAGCAGCAGTAAGCTGTTGCCGGTGGAAGTGGCCTGTTCCCACATCGCCGAGGGTACCCGGCGTACCATTGATACCGCGCGCTGTAACGAACGAGTGATGTTGCTGGTTGCCGGCATTGGTTTCGAACAACAAATGATTTCTGCCGCGAACCGGGAACAAAAAGACATGTCGGGTCAATTTGCCTATCTCAACGCGCTATGGGAAGCGGTGCGACGCAACCAGCAAATGGCCCTCACTGTAAAGCTGGATGAGCAAGCAGAGCGTCCGCTGAATACCGGCAGCCTGGTGATTGCCAACGCAGCCCCCTTTACCACAGTATTGGCACAGGGAGGTGGAGCCCCAGATATTGAAGACGGCTTACTTGACATCACCTGGCTGGCAGAAGATGCCCGCCCGGAGAACCATCTGGTGAGCATGTTTGAATTGGCGCTGAGCGGCCTTGCCAATCAGGCGTTGGCCGATGATGTACACTACACCCGGGCGCGCCGCATTCGCATTCGCTCCCAGGACACCATTGAGTATGTGATTGACGGGGAACCTTACACTGATAACGAAGTGCTGGTTACCATTGTGCCCCGCTCACTGCGGGTATTCTGTGCCCCGATGGAGGAATAACCTCCATCAAAGGCACGTTGAACAGGTTCAGTTTAGCTCGTCATCGACCCAGAATTTGGTGCCTTTGATGGTCGCCTGCAAGGCGATCCCTGACTGCGTCAGCTGATACACGGTAATGTTGTCAACCGTTGCTTCCCCTCCGGCAGCGGCGCCTTTATCTCCGGCCTTTGCGGCGGCATCCGCCTGTGCACCAAACGCCCATCCATGTTCAATGAAGCGTGATAAAGCGGCTGCTTCGTGAAACACCATCACCAGACGAAAATCTTTTACACCCGCGCCAAATCCCAGTCCGGCTTCTGCCATTTTCATGTAGGTCACAGCCCCGCTACGGTTGTTTTTCACCACGCCGTAACCGCCGCCGAAACTCGCTAAGATTAAATTCACATTGGCACTGTCAAACACCGCATAGCCCACTGCGTCGCGGATTTGCGACTTCACACTGGGTTTTTCGGCATACAACTGCTGCAGCACTTCCTGTTGCATCGTCATCACCGCTGAACGACGTTCCGCCACACTTTGGCCCTGCTGAGCGGCGCAGCCCAGCAACATCATCGCCATCAACCCAATACTGACATAGCGTAATGCTGTCATTGTGTTTCTCCTTTTATTTGTGTACATCCAACATAGCAAAGCATTTGCGGATCCGTCACGTTACAGGGACTTTTTAGTATTGCCGTGAAACGGGTATTCACACCCCTGCATGTTGGCGACGTGCTTTTTCAGCGCTAAAGCTTGCCCATGTTATGGCTATTCAAGCCAGTCTTTCGTTTCGCGCACTCAGTAGTCGCTATTGATAGACACCGGACCACAAATACACAAACAGCCGACGTTGTCGGCTGCTTGTGTATCAAAAAAGCACCGTTAGCAATCTTTGTCTTCGGTATCTAGTTGCTCTTTGGCATTCTCACAGGCATCTTCAATCGCGTTGCCGACATCCGTCGCCTTATCATCAAGATCATCCCTGGCGTCTTCGGCCAGGTCTTTAACGTCATCACCTGCGTCTTCCAGCGCATCCTTGGATTCAGCAACCCATTCATCCACTTTCTTGCCGGTATCCTCGGCTGTGTCGTCCTCGCCACAGCCTCCCAGGGCCAGCAACGCAACCATCAACACACTGAATGGAACAAGTTTCACTACAGTCTTCATTATATTCTCCTTTTTAGACTCAGGGTTTTGCTACTTCGGCCAAGCAGGGCATTGGTCAATACTGAAATTACCCAAAATGCCACAAACAGATAAAACAATACTTTTGCAATACCCACAGCGGCGGCGGAAACAGCTGCAAAGCCGAGAACGCCCGCAATGACGGCAATGAAAAAAAACACTATTGCCCAACCTAACATTCTGCCTCCTTAGCCGAGCTTTTCGTCGACAGAAGACATTGCTCATTTCATGCCAACGTGAGCAAAAAGCTCATATCCACATGATTTATATGAATTTATTTAAAACAGACTTGCGCTACTCACAGCACATTCGTCGCTAATGTGCGACACCCCTAACGCAAACAGCCCAAGGTCTGCATACCCAACGGTTCATTTTTCCCGTTGCAGCCAACGACTGTGAACAACCCCCAGCAACATCAGACCGGCCATCAGCGCCGTGAGATGTTGACCCAGTACTGAATGTAGCAAGGCATAGAGCCCTCCTAATGCGAGTAACACATAACCAACACAGGTATTGGCGGTAGCAACAAATTCGGTCCGCTTTGTACCCTCGGCAATGTCCAGCAGATAGGTTTTTCGCCCGGTACGCACACCGGCATAGGATAATGACAGCAGGAAAAACAGCAGTACCGATACCCACACACCGGACCCTGCAACATCCAGATAGAACACCAGCGCCACGGCCGCGCAGGCGATGCCTGCGATCCGCAGCGTCAGCACCGCACTGCGGTCTGATAACTGACCCCAGACGTAGGAAGACAAGAATGTCGCGCAGGCACTGGCAATGATGAAATAGGCCAGTGACAAGGAACCGCTTTGCCCTTGAGCTTGCATCACAAAGTAAGGTGCAATAAGGGCGCCGTGCATTAGCAGACAGCGATTGATGATCAAATGACGCAGTGACGGATGGGATTGTATGCTATGCCACAGTGAAGCAGTGCCCTCGCCCTGTGAATCTTTCAACTCAGCGGACAATCCCCAGGACGGTAGCAACGCGGCCAGATAACCCATCGCCGCAACAAACAACAGCGCAGTGATGACCCCTTGCGCAATAACCTGTTCGCCAAATAGCAGCAAGCCGGCACCAAGCAAACTCAATATCCCCGACAGACTACTGGCCATGCCGACCAGGCGCCCACGACGCCCTTTCTCAACCAACACCCCTTGCATGTCTTTGCTGGTTAGGGAGCACAGCGCCCGGGCCACACTCAGCACGCCTAGCGCCACTAGGATGGCGGCACCTGCCATGGGGCCTGTCAATGTCATCGCAATCAGGGCCATGCTCAAAACGGCCATACCTTCAATCAGTATCCCTGTTTGCCATAGCCGAACCCGTTCCCGACAATCAGCGGTGCGTTGTTTGATGATGTATTGCGGGATCAGTGCGCCGGATTCACGTATCGGCACCAACAACGCTGTCATCCACGCAGGCGCCCCAAGGTGACCCAGCAACCAAGGCAGAGTGGTTTTTGCCGAGATCAGCACATCTGCCAGTTTGGTCAGCGTTGACATGGTAACCAAGCGCACAAAAGGCTGGGACGCTGATGGACCGCTCTGTTCTGACATATTGGTGTCTCCGACGATGGAAATGCTGAGCGCGTCAATAGCGCGTATCTGCACAGATTATCCTAGAGCCAGCCTCACGGGCGTGCAACAAAAGGTACTTGGAACAGAAAGTTAAGCACAAAAAAGGGCGCAAAAACTGCGCCCTTTTCATCCGACTGTTCGGTTAGGCGCGCACCTGTCCGGTACCATTCACAAGGTACTTTTCAGTGGTGAGGGATTCCAGACCCATCGGTCCGTACGCGTGCAGTTTGGTGGTTGCGATACCGATCTCGGCGCCCAGACCTAGCTGGCTGCCGTCAGAGAAACGGGATGATGCGTTTACCATCACCACCGACGCATCGACTGCCCGCTGGAACAGACGGGCGGTCTTTTCATTGCGGGTGCAAATCACTTCTGTATGGTTACTGCCAAACTGGCGGATATGTTGCAGCGCCTGCGGCATATCGTCCACCACTCTGACGGCAATCTCCAGTGCCAGATACTCTTCACCGAATTCATCATCTGCCAACACGGTACAGCCTTCAAAATGCTCAGCGGCGCGCTGACAGGCATTGATTTTGACCCCTTTGCGCGACAACGCCTCCGCCACAATGGGCAGGAACTGATCGGCGATTTCACGGTGTACAACCAATCCTTCAATGGCATTACACACCCCTGTGCGCTGGGTTTTACCGTTCAACAACAATTTCACTGCGGTGACAAAATCAGCATCTTTATCCACATACAGATGGCAAACACCTTTGAAGTGCTGAATAACAGGCACCTTGCTGTTATCGGTCACAAAGTTGATCAGGCCTTCACCACCGCGCGGAATGATCACATCAATGTAGTCGCGCTGCTCCATCAACTCCATCATGTGCTTACGGTCTGGATCGGGTACCACACTGACCAACGCTTCCGGCAAGTCATGTTCCTTCAGAACATCCTGCATCAAACGGGCTATAGCCATGCTGCTGACCAAGGCTTCTTTACCGCCACGCAAAATCACCGCATTGCCTGATTTGAAACACAATGCACCGGCATCAGCGGTCACGTTCGGACGCGCCTCATAAATCATACATACCACACCCAATGGCACGCGCATCTTACTGATTTCCAGGCCATTGGGACGCTGCCCCAGGCTGCGCTCTGCGCCAACAGGATCGGGTAACTCGGCGACCGTTTCGATGCCTTGCGCCATGTCCTCGATACGCTCATCGTTCAGGGTCAGACGATCCATCATTGCATCGGACAGTCCCTGCTCTTTGGCATGAGCCAGGTCTTTTTGGTTGGCTTCCATGATCGCCGCTTTGTTGTCACGAATGCGCGCCGCCATCTCACCCAGCACGGCATTCTTACGGGCTTCATCAAGGATAGAAAGTGTTTGTGCTGCAATCGCAGCGTTTTTAGCTAATTCGCTAATTAAGCTCATGATTTCTCCAATACTGCTATGTTCTTCTCAGAAATGATTGGGCCGGTCTTTTCCTGGAATTCTGAGGCAAATCTCTGATCATCCTGGTCTGCAATAAAACTCAGCAAACAACTGCTGTAATTGGAACGGGCTTTGGCCAACTTGGTCCCGTCACCCTTACGCACCAGAATGGTATCGCCTACCGAAAAATCGCCCTTCACTGCAACAATCTCGTCGCTGGTCAATTGCTGACTCTCCTGATCCAGCTGGATTTCAAAGTTGTCTTCAACAATCACTTCACCTTGTGCCTTGGACGTGTGCGTCATCCAATGCACATCTTCTTTCATCGGTTTTTCGAACGGCTGGAAATGGGTGCCTGGGTTCTTGCCATCCAACAACATGTTGAATGACAACTCGGTAAAGCCGTTGATGATAAACGTATCAATACCGTGAGAGACCGCTTTTTCTGCCGCTTGTATTTTAGTCTTCATGCCACCGGTACCCACATCACTGGTAGCACCGCCTGCCATTGCGTAGATGTCCTCATCAATATCCGCCACCCACGACAACAACTTGGCATCGTCATGGGTATGAGGATTCTTGTTGTACAAGCCATCCACATCCGAACAGATGATCAACGCATCGGCGTCTGCCGCAGCAGCAACCATGGCCGACAAATTGTCGTTATCACCCACTTTCAGTTTGTCAGTGGTTACCGTGTCGTTCTCATTGATGATCGGCAACACACCATGGTCCAGCAGACTGAAAACCGTTTCGCGCACACTGACGTAGCGTTCGCGGTCACGTAAATCAGCATGGGTCAGCAGGATCTGTGCTGAGGGGAAGTCAAACAACTTATCCCACGTCGCCATCATTTCCGTCTGTCCCGCTGCAGCCATGGCCTTTTTCACTGCGATGTTGCTTTTCTCATGCTCAGGAAACAGGTGAGAACCCGCTGCAACCGAACCTGAAGAGACCAGAACAACCTGGATCCCCTGCGTTCGGCAACGCACAATAAATTGTGCAATGCTGAGCAAGTAGTGGCTGCTACACCCCTGTTTATGAGGAGCGATCAATGCACTGCCCACTTTGATGACAATGCGCTTCCACTTTGAGTTGTTAATCATTTCGCTAAATTCCTCGTATTACTGTTGTTCGGCCAGAACCCGTTGCGCATTGGCAAAGGTATCCTGCACCGCTTGTTCGGGGGCCTCATCAAATTGGCAGATAAGCCAAATCACCACGCTACTGACGATGAAGCCCGGGATAATTTCATAAATAACGCTGCTCAACGCCTGCCCGTCCGCCAGTACCGGCGCATAGATCCAGAACAGGACCGTTGCGGCACCGGCCACAATACCGCCGATGGCGGCTTTGTGTGTCAGGTTGGCCTTGTACAAACTGAACAACACCAGTGGACCAAATGCCGCGCCAAAGCCAGCCCAGGCGTTACTGACCAGTGACAAGATGCTGTTGCTGCTGTCCAGTGACAGGAGCAGCGCCACAAACGCTACGCCCGCCACGCCATAGCGGCCAATCTTGACAGTTTCCTGATCGGTGGCTGCACGTCCGGCCTTCAGACGATAGATGTCTTCGGTTAATGAACTGGCAGACACCAGCAGCTGTGACGAAATTGTGCTCATGATGGCGGCCAGTATGGCGGCCATCAGGAAACCACTGATCACAGGGTGGAACAGAATTTCCGAAAACACGATAAAGATGGTTTCCGGATCGCCCACCTTCAGACCGAATTTGTTCGCGTAAGCAACACCCACCAAGCCCGTCGCCAAGGCACCAATAATGGTCACTGTCATCCAGCTCATTCCGATGTTGCGCGCGGTCTTGATGTCTTTCACCGAGCGGATCGCCATGAAACGCACGATGATGTGTGGCTGTCCGAAGTAACCCAGTCCCCAGGCCAGGCTCGAAATCACTGCGAGCAGGGTTGTGTCGTTAATCGCCTGATCAAACGTCGGAATCGACTCATACGCAGCACGCTGCATGTCACCGACACCATCAAATTGCATAAAGGCGACAATCGGCACCAACACCAACGCCACGAACATGATGCAACCTTGCACGAAGTCGGTCATGCTGACCGCCAAAAAGCCGCCTAACAAGGTGTACGACACAACCACCCCAAGGGTGATGACCAATCCGAGTTGGTAGTCCAAGCCAAACGCCGATTCAAACAGCTTGCCGCCGGCCACCAGCCCCGCGGAGGTGTACAGTGTGAAAAACAACACGATGATCACCGCAGAGATGATCCGCACACCGCGATCATGACTGCCAAACCGTTTCGAAAAGAACTCCGGAATGGTCAGTGCATCATCCGCAACCTCGGTGTAGACCCGAAGCTTAGGTGCAACAACGGCGTAATTAACCAACGCACCGAGCAACAAGCCCGCGGCAATGTACATCGTCTCGTATCCCAATAGAAACATGGCGCCGGGCAGACCCATCAGCATCCAGCCACTCATATCGGACGCGCCCGCAGACAACGCGGTTACATGGGGGCTGACCTGACGGCCGCCGAGAATGTAGCCAGACATGTCACTGGTTGATTGTCGATAGGCAAACAGCCCAATGCCAAGCATCGCCAGGAAGTAGATGGCCAGAGATACGTAGCTCATTGCATGCATGGTTGTGGTGTCTCCTCTGTTGTAATGACAGCGGGGCTGGCATTAGAATTCAACTCAATTAATTCGTATTCTAATCTTATTATGCCTGAAAAGCCGCCACTGGATCAAATCTGATTTTTCCCGAACGCCTTTACACCGCCCTAAATTGGAACTTTCACGCCACGTATGATAGGGTTTAACTCAATTTTTCGAAAAAGAACGTGGTAAGCACCACGTAAAATTTTGATTACAATACGTTTTACTTTGGGGTGTTAAAGCCGTGAAAGCGTCGGACAATTTATTTGAATTAAATGCAAACAAAGGTACTGAACCCACGGGTGTCAGGAAGAAGCATGATGATTTGCTCGTGTCGTTGCGTCGCGTGATCCGCGCGATAGACCTGCATTCGAAACAACTGAGCAAGGAAACGGGACTAACCGCGCCACAAATGATCGTGTTGCAGGAAATTGGCGCCCATGATGGTGTGATGGTTAAAGACCTTGCCAAACTGATCAACCTCAGTTCAGCGACGGTCACCAGTATATTGGATCGTTTGGAAGCCCGCGGTTATGCCGTGCGTTTGCGGTCCAACCATGACAAACGCAAAGTGGATTTACACTTAACGCCAGAAGGTCGTGCTGCGATCAAAGATGCCCCTACCCCGTTGCAGTCCCACTTCATTCGCCGCTTCGAAGCACTGCAGGAATGGGAGCAAACCCAATTATTGTCCACCATGCAGCGCATCGCCGAAATGATGGATGCCAGCGAGATTGATGCGGCGCCCGTATTGGATGTTGGCACTCTCGCCCAACACAGCTGGGCTGAAAACTCTTCCCGCTAGGTCTAGGGTTCGGGTTTGGTCGGCGCGGGCCTGATATCCAACTGGTAATACAGGTCCAACGCCTTGTTCAGGCCGCTGACGGCTTCCAGGTACAGCTTTGGCATCAGTTGGTAACGCAACGCGACTTCCGATGCGGAATCAAACACCCCAACGCCATAGCGAATTTGTACACCCGGCGCAATGTAGCCGGTTAGTGCCAATTGAGTAGCATCACCGTGCCCCCGGGTATCTAATGTCAGGTCATCAATGCCCACCTGACGACCAAGCTTTTGCACACTGTTTTCACTCTGACTCAGACCGAACCCGATCAGCGCATTGGCCAACATCGCATCCGCGGAGGTCTCTGTGCTGTTGCTTAGCCCTTGTCCCCGCAGCAGGTAAGACAACGCTTCTGGTTGGTTCATGGCGGGATCGCTGAACACCTCGATAGTGGGCGTTTCTGCCGCGCCTTGTATTCGCAACCCGGCCGTCACTCCATCCGCGGTCTTGATGGGGTCACGCACCGCCATAACGTCCAGTGACGGAGCATCTAGTGGACCATGAAACAGGATATCGCCCTGACGGATCAACAAATCCTGCCCGTAAGCTTTGTAACGCCCATCCAGCAAGCGCAATTCACCGTGCGCGCTCAGGTGTTTGTCTGCAGGCTGCTCCAGATGTAATTGGCCGCTAAGGTCTGCGGTCAAGCCAAATGCATCAAGCTTTACATCACCACTCTGGGTTGGGTCTATTCGCAACTGCACATCCAGCAGCAGGGCATTTTTGGTCACGTCCTGGTGGGATTGATTCACCAGCACCACATCCTCAGACGGACTCACCGCCGATGGGGGTAATTCACGGATATGCCAACGGGCATGAGGCACATCCAACTGCCCCTCAACTCGAAGCAGGCCGGATTGCCACTCTACATCGAGGTCAGGGCTTAGCGTTGTACGCAATCCGTTGGGCAGCTCAAACGTCATGTCTTTACCATTGACCGCCATTGTCAGCTTTGGAGATTCCCCCCAGCGGGCACTGCCCCGCATCGTTCCATGCCCCTCACCAACATTGAAACCACCGTCGACAAAAGCTTCCCGTCCGCGCAGTTGAATGTGTTGCTCAATATCGCCAAAACGGGCAGGTAGACCATCAGCGACTAACTGACCCTGACGGACATGAAACTCACCGGTCACGTCTGGCAACGCTGGTGTACCGGACAATGCAAGATGCCCATCGATGCTGCCATCCAGCTCATGTACCTGTGGTAACAGCGGCTTGAGTTGCGACAAATCGATACGCTGAATCGCCAACCGGCCGTCCAACGCCTGAGATGAAAACTGATAGGTGCCCTGTCCATCAATCGTGCCCAACTGGGGCCCTTCCAGCCGAACGGTCGACGTCATTGACTCACCGTGCCCCTTAACTGTCAGGCTTGCTTGAGACAATTGCAACTGACCCGGACGCTCGTGCCACTGCCAGGTCGACGGCGTCAATCGTATATCGCCATCAAAACGACCTTCTTGCCCCACCTGCCATTGACCCTGCGATGTCAGTGACAGCAATGCGTCAGTGCGTATCTCCCGCATGTTGGGCGCCAACTGCTGCAACCAAGGGGCAACCGGGACCTGCTCAATCCTAACTGCCCAGTGGAGGTTCTGATCGAGGTATCGAACATCGTCGATACACCATGAGGCGTGGTCGGATTGCCAACACACCGGCGCGAGCATGAAATAGGGTTTGGACCAATCGAGCGTTATGGCAGTATCGGTGTTCAATAGACTGAACCGGGTGTCCGCTGCTGCGGCATCGGCCTTGCTCAGGGTTCCTTGCCAGATACTGTCGGTGAGGTCTGTGGCCCCCGTGACTCGCCAATCGAGTACGACATCATCAGTGATCAGCGACAAATCCAGCGCGTGCTCCTGAAGCGAACCTTGTAGCCGAATGTCAATCATCTGGGCCTGAAGCTGCGACATCGACAGGCTCTCAAGATGAAGCTGCGCCGTGCCCTGAGGCAGCGTCAGTCCAACGCCCTCAGCATCGACGGAACCTCGCTGCAACGCCAGCCCTGCCAAATCAAGATCCTGGGCATTGCCCTGCACCTGCCATTGCAGCGATGTCAGATTTCCCCGACCCTGAGCCTCAGCGGTAAGTGCACCATGCCATTTGGGGTGCAATTGAGACAGATCAGGTGCGTTCACCTTCCAGGCGGTGTCGATAAATTGCCAGGTCGGCATTGTCACCCGACCCGTGGCCACGTTCTCACCGAGGATAATCTGCGCATTGGGGAGATCTAAACCCTGTTCAGCGGACATGGAGCCCGCAGCTGTGGCGCTCAATTTGCGCTCAAACCATTCTCCATCCAGATCCAGTTGTGGCCAGGTTAGCTGCCAGGTGTCGTCGCTCCAGATCCCCTTGAGTTGCCATTGACCATTTACCCGGGCATCGATAGTCGGGTACCACACGGCCGTGTCAACGCCAGAGGCCTGTCCAGACATCGCCACAGTGACCTCGTTGTCGACCGTGACCTTACCCGAGGCGGTCAGAATGCCTGCCGGGGTTTGGATGTCGAAGCGCTCCAGACTTGCACCCTGCAATCCGCCGCTCAGCGCAACATCCAGATTCAAGGGCTCGGTCAGGTCACCATAGTGGCCTTGCGAGGAAAGCTGCATCTGATAATCATTCCAGCGGCCGGACAGAGTCAGTTGTGCGCGCACCGGTTTTACATCGTCGGGCAACCACATTGATGGTACTGCTGACAGCGTCCCATTCAACGACAAGGGCAATTCCTGCGCAAGCCAGTTAACCTGCAATGCGCCATCGCCAATCAAGTCACCGCTGGCTGACCAGTTGAGGTGCCACTGCGTCAAATCCCCTTCAATCTGCGCTGACAGGGAGACTTGTTCGCTTTTATTGGCATGCTCAAGCACCAGCGCCAGTTGCTGCTGCCAGTCACGTCCCACACTGCCCGACAAACCAAGATGGCCTGTCGGCAACGTCTGATCAAAGGAGGACAAGGCCAGACCGCGTTCTGACAGTTCCAGTGATGTGTGACCTGCCCCGATCAACGGCGAGTGCTGCTGTCCCTGCAGGGTGACAACGCCGTGCCAGCGAGCGTCGCTAATCTGCACCGGCAACGGCACGCTGAGCGGCGCAAGCACGGGTGGTGTGTACTGCCAGTTGGCAATTGACTGTATAGTTAATGGCGCTGCGGGTCGCTGCCCAGAGGAATCTATCGTAACGGTGTCGACCCGCGCGGCACGGATCTCCAGCGACTGATGCAATGCAAGTTGTGTACTCACGCGCGGCACCGAGATGCGGGTTGCGTCGCTCAACTGCACGTCAATGTCGGTGACAACAAAAGCATGCACGTCAAAGGGTACTGGCATGACGAATGCCCCCGTTGGCGCATCAGAAGCGGGCGCATCCGCTGCTGCTGACTCGCTGAGCGTCACCGATAGTTGATCCAACTGCAGTAAACGTAGGCAGACACTGAAATCGAGCAAACAGGACCAATCCGGCGCAACAGTCAACGTAGCGGCCTGCACCGAAAGTCCCGGCTGCTGGAACTGCAACCGTCGCACCACTAACGCAGACAACAAGCTGCCCTGATCGTATTCCACCGCGACACCGTCGATACGACTGTCCACCTGCTCGACCAACCAGCGAGAACCCGGCGCGGTCACCAACAAAACGCTGACAACGGCAAACAACAATACCAATGCACCGACGGCCAGCAAAAGACGTTTAATCAACCTGTTGGTCATAAGGCCGGCCCCATGGCGAAGTGCAGACGCCAGGTTTGTTCCCACTCACTGTGTCCACGAGCCAGATATAAACGGATTGGGCCAACCGGTGATTGCCAGCTGACGCCCGCGCCAACACCTCGAGCCAGTCGATCAAAAGGCGTATTGGTGGCATTGCCCACATCCACAAATGTCATCAAACGCCACTGGTCACTGACCGGATAACTGTATTCCACACTGGCAACGTTCAGATACCGACCGCCTTCCAGCTTACCGTCTTTGCGCGGCGCCAGTGACTCAAACGCAAAGCCACGTACACTCTGATCGCCCCCTGCGAAATAGCGCAGACTGGAGGGCACTTTCTGAAAATCATTGGTCGCGATGGCGCCAAGCTCCAAACGGGCCGTGAGGCGGTGCGAGCCATAGCTACGCAACCAGGCCGAAGAGAAGGTCAGGCGCGAGAAGTCGATATCTGACACAAGGGCCCGGTCGGCCACTTCAAAGGTCAGCAACTGTCGATCACCCCAATGCACATCCAGCCCACCACGGATTCGATGGCGGGAAAGGGTTGCGCCCGGGATCAACAAATCAGTGGTCCTGGCTGGCTCCGTTCCTTGCTGGAAATGCTCGCGCTCAAAACGGATAAAACTGATCCGCTTCCAGTCAGAAAACGCCTGCCCCCAATGACGTTGGATGGCGAGGGTGTAGGTTTCACTGTTGGTGTCGTTATCATCCTCGGCTTTCAGCCCGGCCTGGATACTCAGATAGTTTTCCAGTGGGTCTTCCAGCGGGATCTTGTAACGCGCGGTCAGCGACTGGCGGGGTGAAGACAGAAACAACTCGCTAGTGACACTGTGACCGCGCCGGTTGACCCACGGACGCTGCCATTTAACACTGCCCCGCGGTCCGGTATCGGTCGAAAATCCCACACCAAAGTTAAACGTATCGCGGGGTTTGGCTGTGGCGATCAATTCAATCGGAATGTGATAATCGATTGCCTTGTTCACCAATGGCCGGGCAACCACCTGCTGGAAGTAGCCGGTTTCCTTAAGGCTGCGGTTGAACTCACCCAATAGGCTGGCCTTGTAGGGGTCGCCGGTAACAAAGGGTTGTACCTGACTGATCAATACCTGTGCCCGTTCGGAAGCGTCCATCATCACCTCACCGAAGGCATATCGCTGTCCGGTATCAAAGTGCAGAACGATGCGACTGGTATATGCCGCCTCATCAATCATGATTTGTTGGGTCGTGAAATGGGCATCAAAGTAGCCATGTTGGGCAGCCACACTGGCTAGTCGGGATTTAAACGTGGCATAACCGGGCTGATCGAGTATCACGCCGGCTCGAGGTGCAAGCTTGGACACCACCGCCATCAACGTAGCATCGCTCTGGCCTGCCCCATGCAATGCGACATCAGCCTCTACCACCTTAATCCGCGGACCGGGACGCAAATCAAGATCCAGGCGCTGACAATCGGTGCTGACTGACAATTCGTCAATCTGCAACTGGTAATAGCTCAATCCTTGCCCGGCTCGGACAACGGCCTGGCGGGCAGCATCCAGGTGTTCTTCGAAAACCGGACAGGCGGCGTCTTGGGGCTGGGCGACCCAGGCCAGCATAGACAAGTGCGCGCGGATGTTGTCCGTCAACGCACTGTGCTCGGTGCCACGCACGACAATCTCCATTGCCCCGACACCGACACTGGCAAACAACAGCAATCCAATTCCGAGTTGTCGTATACCCTTCATGGTAATCATTGTATCCCAAAAAAACGACGCACTCAGACGCCACCACTGATGTGGATTCACATTCCGTTTATGCTTCACTGAAGGTGACTTGTCATCACCAACGATGCTCATGTAGCATGGGTAAAAAATTCACTGGAGATCAACGTACTGCCAAGGTAATCCAGGTACCTGTCAGGTTCATACGTTGAAGGTCATCATGACAATATTGTCGGTCATTATACCGTTTACTGTACAGCGAATTTGTCGCACATTGGTGGTCTGTCTCCTCACGTCGGTATCGATGAACCTCGCCGCCAAACAGGTCCAGATCGTCGATCAGCACGGACAACCGGTTCAGGATGCCGTGGTCAGCTATGCTGATACTCTCCCGGCAACGCCGCTACCGATGGCGGTAATGGATCAGGTCGACAAGCAATTCTTACCTCATGTTCTGGTGATCAATAAAGGTCAACAAGTGGCCTTCCCCAACAGCGACAATGTACGCCATCACGTGTACAGCTTTTCGGCCCCAAAACCTTTTGAAATCAAACTCTTCAGTGGTACTGAAGCGGCACCTGTCGCCTTCGACAAACCCGGCATTGTGGTGTTGGGCTGCAACATCCATGATCAAATGATTGGGTTTATTTATGTGGCGGATCAAGAAACGGCGTTGCTGACCAATACGCAGGGGCGAGTCGATGTACCTGACACCCTCAACGAGGTGTATGTGTGGCACGAGCGGCTGTCGAGCAGTCAAACGGTGCGCGAGAAAATGGCGTTAGTTGATGGTCAACCGCTGCAGGTCAACCTGGTCGCGGAAAAAGTGCCGGAAAAGACCAGTAAAACATTCGGTTCTCGCTTTGGAAAGGGAAACTAGGGTGAGTCAGCGCTCACTTAATCAAAGCATTCTGCGCCTGGTCGTAGGCTTGGTGCTGTTGACCGCACTGACCATCCTGGCCAATGTGTGGACAGCTACCAGCGAACAAGCCCGTAACCAGGTCGACCGCGAATTAACCGTTGCCGAGAACGTGTTACGCCAGGCCCTCGATAGCCGCGCAGCGCAGTTGTATAACTCGGCCTCCGTACTGACCGCTGATTTTGGTTTCAAACAAGCGGTGGCAACCCGGGACCGCAACACCATCGAAAGCGTATTGCTGAATCATGGACAGCGCATTGAAGCCGACCTGATGGCAGTGACCAGCCTGAAAGGTGATATTGATGTCATGTCACCGGCACTGGTCGCGACTGGCCAGCGGATCGTTGCCCCCGGCATTCGCGAAAACGTACTGCAGCAAGGGGGTACGATTGCCTTTCTGCTCATCGATGGGCGCCTTTATCAAACCATGTTCCTGACGGTAGACGCGCCAACGCCAATCGCCATCGCGATGGTAGGGTTCGAAGTTGATCAAGGACTGGCCCGCCAATTAAAAAATATCACGCGCCTGGAAACCACCATCCATGCAATCCCGGAACAAGGACCCGATGCCTGGATCAGTACCCTGCCAGACGATCAGAAAGACGGCGTGCTGTCCCAGGCCTCGCTGTCCTGGTTAGCGTTATTGACCGTCGACAGTCAGCAATACCTGTCGCAGCAATTTGATTTGAACAGCGACTACGGATTAACCGTACAAATTATCCTGTCCAGCGAGTTGTCCAGCCAGTTTGAAGCATATCGTGCCTTGCAAGCCAACATCAGCCTGATCGCCTTACTGGCCATTGTACTGTCCTTGTTGATTGCTTTTTGGCTGGCGCGCAAGGTCGCCCGTCCCATCGTCTCATTGGCCGGGGTGGCAGATGCCATTGCCAGAGGCGACTACCAGCCCAGAGAGTCGGTGAATTCTGAATTACAGGAATTCAATCAACTGTCTGAAGCCTTTGAAGTCATGCAGGGCAGTATCAAAGAGCGGGAAGATCGAATCGTTTACCAGGCCAACCACGATCCGCTGACTTTGCTGCACAATCGTTACCACATTGAAACCCTGCTGGAAGACAAATTTGCCAGCTCAGAGGGCTTCCAAACCATTGGTATCAATATCTTTGGTTTTCGGGGTATCAACGACGTGTTTGGTTACCACAATGGCGACCAGTGCCTGCGCGAGCTGGCCAGCCGCGTTGCGGCTCTGGGTGGCATGGCGGCCCGGCTGACCGGGGGTGAACTGTTGTGGATCCCCACCCAACCTGTTGATCAACAGACCCTTGAACGGGTCAAGCAGAAGCTGGAACAACCCATCGAGTCAGACAACGTGGTTATCAACCTCAAAGTTGCCATGGGGATCCTGACTTGTCCCGAGGATGCATCATCCCCGGAACACCTGTTCCGGCGTCTGAACATCGTGCTGGATGAAGCACAAATCACCCGCCAGCTGATCCTGCCCTACGATACAATGCTAGAGCAGCGCTACTTACGCCGCTTATCGATCATCAGTGAACTAAAGCGCGCGCTTGTAGAAGATGACGATCAACTCTCGGTGGCTTATCAGCCCAAACTGAACCTTAAGCAAGGGCGCATCACAGGGGTAGAAGCGTTATTACGCTGGAATAACCCCGCATTGGGCTTCGTATCACCGGATGACTTTATCAGCGTTGCCGAGCAGGCAGGGTTTATCGGTCAGGTAACCGATTGGGTGATCAATCGTGTGGTCAAGGATATACAGGGCTTCACCGCGGCAGGCATCTCGCTGAACGTTGCGATTAATCTGTCAGCCCAGGATGTCCTCAATCAGCAGCTTCTGCCCGGCGTTCTGTCGTTACTGGATAGACACGGCGTGAGTAAAGATGCCCTGTCGTTTGAAATTACCGAAAGTGATCTGGTTAAAGATCCGAAAGCCGCCATCGTTCACCTGCAAGCAATTCGTGATGCCGGCTTCAGCCTGGCAATCGACGATTTTGGCACCGGGTATTCCTCGATGGCCTATCTGAAAAACCTGCCGGTAAATACCTTAAAAGTAGACAAAAGCTTTGTTCTGAACCTCGACAGTGAACCAGGTGACCAAAATATCGTACAAACGGTTATCGAGCTGGCCCATACCTTTGATATGTCAGTGGTTGCGGAAGGTATTGAAAACCAGCCATCGCTGCAACTCTTGGCCGATTGGGGCTGTGAATGGGCACAAGGTTACTTCATCTGCAAACCCATCCCGGCACAACAGCTAATAGACTGGTACGCACAACATCAACACACGGACTGGCTTTCATGACATTATCACGACTGCGAATACTACTGGCTTTCACCCTCACGTTGAGTGGGCTAAGCCACGCCGGTGACGGTAAATTGCTGGGTACGGCCGGACTACTGCAGCTTGAGGGCAGCGGCGGTGGCGGTATCGTCCCCTGGGCCACACTGGCGGGCTATGACTCCCGTGAGCAAACCTCGTTGTCAGCCTTCACCACACAAGTGAATGTGGACGATTATCGCCTGCTGTCTTACGGGGTCAGTGCGTCATGGCATGACCGCGTCGAAGTGGGTATTGCCCGGCAGCGCTTTTCAATTAAGGCGCTGGGGGCTGATATCTCAAAAACTATCTTTTCCGCTAAGTATCGCCTGTACGGTGATGTGGTGTATTCACGCTGGCCGCAGCTGAGTATCGGTCTGCAACACAAGCGTTTGCAGGACGGTGCCATCGCCAGCGCGGTTGGTGCTGCGGATAACAACCACGGTACCGATTTCTACTTGGCCGCCACCAAAGTACACCTCGGCGCCATCGGCGGTTACAACGCGGTTTGGAATCTGACCGCCCGGGCAACCAAAGCCAATCAGATGGGATTGCTGGGATTCGGTGGCGCCGACAACGATAGCTATGAACTGATGCTTGAAGCGTCAGCCGGTATCCTGTTCTCCCGTCATCTTGCAGTAGGGGTTGAATATCGTCAGAAACCGGACAATCTGGGCCTGGGTGAGGATGACTGGGCCGACGTCTTTATTGCCTACATGCCCTCCAAGGATTTCAATATTACTCTAGCATGGGCAGAGCTGGGCAGTATTGCTGGCGCCGATGACCAGCGAGGTCTGTACGTGAGCATAAACGGGCAATTGTGGTGACTATGATGAAACAACTTGTTGGCGTTTTATTGGCAGTACTGATCAGCGCTTGTGCGTCAAACCAAGCCAGCGTCTATCAGCAACTGGGTGGCGAAGCCAAAGTGGCTGAAATCGTCGATAACTTTATCCTCGAAATCGGCATGGATCCGATCATGCTGTGCTACTTCGAAGACAGCAACATTGACCGGTTCCGCGACAAAATGCAGGAGCATCTGTGCATGCTGACCGGCGGTGGCTGTACCTACACCGGCGACACCATGGAACAGGTCCACGGCGGCATGAAGATTACCGAAGCCCACTTCAATCATGGTGTGGATTTATTCATCCGCGCAATGGATAAAGCCGGGGTGCCCCACCGTCTGCAAAACCAGGTTCTGGCACAAATGGCCCCGACCCGCGAGGACATGATTTACCGCTAACCCGGTTGTTTTATAGCCAGCGCTTCCACAGCATCCCCACTAGCATCACCGCCGCCGCTCCGGCCATGAACATGGCCAGATGGGTAAACGCTTGGGGATCCTCGGTACCCGGTAATCCAGCGACATTCATGCCAAACACGCCGGTTAAAAACGACAGCGGCAGGAAAATGGCTGTGATCAGGGACAACACATACATCCTCATTCCCTGTTGTTCTGCAATACGGTTGCGCAGTTCATCCTGTAGCACCATGGCGCGCTCCTTGGCCAGGTCCAGG
This sequence comes from Fluctibacter halophilus, assembly GCF_020687825.1. GTDB lineage: Bacteria > Pseudomonadota > Gammaproteobacteria > Enterobacterales > Alteromonadaceae > Fluctibacter > Fluctibacter halophilus. Next base: position 102,354 of record NZ_JAJEWP010000005.1, on the reverse strand, counting down.
TCCTCAACATAGCGTGTCATGCGGTCCGTCTGCTCACGCAGCCAGAACACATCGTCTTTCGACCACCCTTCGCTGAGTCGATACATGGCATCCAGCGCATCTCGCTGTGGCGCGAGGTAACGTCGGATCGCAGCTGCCTGACGACGCAACTCTGACAACTGCAAACGGGCGCGGTTATCCAGTTGCTCGCGAGCCTCAAAATCACTCAACGCTTCGTCCAGGTCATCCACCGTTTCACTGATACGATCCGCGATGCGGGTAATGATACGCAGCACCAGATCGATGGGCGACGTCGGACCTTCGCCTTGATCCAGTGTCGCCTTCACGTCCTGTACCGACATCAAACGCCGATTACGCCGCCGCGCCGTGACGATACGATTACCATCGATCCACACCCGCAATGACACCATGTCCTGGGGGTCTGCGTCGGGATTACGGTTAATGCCGCGCAGAAACAGCAACACACCATTGTCCATCGTCATGGCCTTGGGTCGGGTTTCAAGGGCGCACAAACCATCACACACAGATTCCGGTAATTGCATACGCGAAAGTAGTGTCAGCGCATCGGCGTTGTCACTTTGCAAATGTACCCATTGATAGCCACCGTCCGGCGGCTGATCGATGATGTCAGGTCCCTGGCTTACCAGCTTGCCAGTGGCGTCGATGTTACAGGCCCACAACAGCGGTGTGGCGGCTTCGTGTTGCTGATTCGTCATGCATCCGTCTCCGAAAGAGGCTGCCGGCTGGGCCGTTGCAGCACCAATTGACCATCAATGTGCACATCCCGCTGAGGAAAGGCAATAACGATCCCGGCTTCACGAAACAATGTATCGATACGAAAGCGAATATTGCTGCGTATGACACGCAAATCCCTGTCTGCACTGGCGTTGACCCAGAAAAACACCTCAAAGGCCAGCGCGTTGTCGCCAAAATCATCAAAAATAACCAGTGGTGCCGGATCCGGCAGCACCTCGTCCTGTTCATTCGCCGCTTGCTCTATCAGACGGGCAACGTCCTGACAGGGAGAGCCATAGGCAACCCCAACCCTGACCGTTGTGCGGGTCAGATTGTCCACCAGCGTCCAATTGACCACCGTGTTTTCCAATAACTTGCTGTTGGGGATCAGCATATGAACACCGTCGGTGCGTCGGATACGGGTCGAACGGGTATTGATCGCTTCCACCCTCCCCCGAGCCTCTTCGACTTCCAGAAAATCACCAATCCGGATGGGACGCTCCCACATCAGTATCCAACCGCTGATAAAGTTGTTGATGATGTTCTGTGCTCCAAAGCCAAACCCGATGGCCACCGCGCCGGACAAGAAGGCGAACGCGGTCAATGGCACATTCAGCACGTCCAGCGTGGTGATCAACAGCACGATCAGACCAACAACATAAAACAGCCGTTTGGCCAGGTGCACGACATCGGCGCTAATGCCTTTTTTGATCAAGCGTTTGCTGAGCTGATGGGCCAGCCATTTGAGGGTTAACAAGCCGACAATGACCACCGTCGGAGCGAGTAGTAACTCCCCCAGTGTGAACGTGTGATCAGCCAGCGTGAACAATGGCATGGCCAACAGATCAATCAATTCTTGCATTGCAATCCTCTACTACGTGGTTTTTTTTCTGCATCATTCTGTTCTACTGTATACCTTAGTCCTAAAACTGGATAGCCATCATGAAGTCATTGTGTTTTTGTGTCGCGTTGTTGTGCCTCTGCACCTGCCACTTAGCGCTGGCCGCCAGCGACGTGACTGTGCCAAGTACAGAAATCGAACGTCAGGTACTTGCCCAATTTCCCTTCGACAGGACGTATAAAAACACCAAAGCCCATTTCTTCAATCCGCTACTCAACATCGATCCCTTGGACGACACTGTCGAAATCGAGGTGCAACTTCGCTCAACCGATGATCAGGGGATGCTATTACTGACGGGCACCTTACAAGGGACACTTTATTACAATCCCATCCAGCGCACACTGGCGCTCAAGCGTCCGCGCTTACACGACGTGGTCATTCTCGAAGACAGCCTTAAAGACAGCCATGAAACCTTACGTGATATTCGTCAGACCATTGGGCAGAGCCTGCCCGACATCATTCTGCTCAGCACTAAGTCCCTGAAACCCGATGGCAAAGAATTGATCCTACCGTCCTCTGAACCCACCATTCGGGTGGTGCCACAAGGCCTGCTGCTGACCTTCTAGCTGGCCGGTAACAGCGCCTTTTGGGCAAACCACATGTGCATAAAATCAGCGGTCAGGGCATGTTCGATTTCCAACGCCCGGTCGGTCGGGCAGAAGATGGTGAATTCGACTTCAGTATCGCCCAGTTCAGAGGTAGCAACCCGGATAGACGGATCCGGGCCGGTAATTTTCACGTCCAGGCGCCGTTCGATAATCTGGTTGTAGCGCACCGCCACATCGTGAAAGTCTTCACAGTAGCTGTTGGCTTTGGCCAGTAGCTCATCCAGAAACACAAACGGGTTCACACTTTCATCACGCACGATGGTGAAACGGTGTGTGGCGTAACGTTTGAGGAAGTTCAGGTTTTTGATCGCGCTGGATATCAATTTGTTATTCGGGATGAACAGGGTTTTCCCGGTATATTGGTAGGTCTCCAAGTCCACTTCCAGCAAGGTGGTTTTGATCCAGTCGGTGGCATTGACTTCGCCGACAAATTCGCCCACCTGGATCCAGTCTCCGATGCGAAAAGGTCGAGTCGAGATCAGGTAGAAGAAGCCAATCAGACATTGAATGAATTCACGGGTGGCCAGCACGATCGCCACCGCAAACGCGGCAATGGACAGGGCAAACTGCTGAATTTCCGACGCCCAGATCCCCAACAGCAGAATGATCATCAGAAAATTGAGGAAATTCTTGATGTTGTTGACCAGATCCCGGCGGTCTTCGCGCTTGCTCTTGGCCCGTTTACGCACACCTTTAACCGCCAGATACTTGATGCTTAACAGCAACAGCGGTATCAGAATGGTCAGCACTACCTTGGAATTAAAAATGGCGAGCAAGGTATCCATAAAGGGCATGTTACTCCTTATCTAAACTGTCAACGATGATGGCCCCCAACGAAGCGGGCATGGCAATAATAACAGCCCGTCGCAGGGCCACCACAGGCTCCTCAAGCAACGGTAACTTATCCAAACAAAACAACACGCAGGCCACAACCACCAGGGTGATCCCATAGGCAATCACAATGCGCAGCACAAAACTGCCCCAGCGGTACTCAACCGCCCCTTGAAACAGGCTGAAATAGGCGTAGTGGGCGACAAAAACCAGCGACAATAGCACCAGCAATATCAGGTTGATGGTCGGCAGCCTCACCGCCATGTCCCATGCTTCCTGAGAAAATGCGATCGGTAGCGCCATGGCAAACGCACCAATGGCAATCTGGCTGGCATCTTCAGTATTGAAAAAAAGGTTCATGATGGCGTCGGCTGATCGTTTGTTGGATCACCTTATCACGCCACTGAAGGAAGGCAAATGCCCCACAGTGGTTGGTGGGGCATCAACAGTTAGGCTACAACGTCGAAATCGTCTTCGCTGTAGTCATCGATGTCATCATCGTTACCCGCAGCATTGCGGTTGGTACTGTGCAAGGTGAAAAAAGCGCGACGCCCCCTGGCCAGTTTGATGTATTTCAGCCAGCATTTTTCGACAGCGGTCTGTGCCTCTGCCTGGCCCTGTGCAACGGCCACAAACCGCTGCTCTTCATCTGTTTCGGGCGCCAGACGCCCTTCTTCAAGCGCTAGCAGTGTTTGACCATAGGTTGTTAGGCATTGTGCTTCACTGATGCTGAAATCACCGGATTTACGAAAACCGTAAGGAAAACGCTTCGCATCACTGAAAGGTCCAGTACCTTTGCGAATATCCACATTTACCATTGTAATACCCCCACAGACGGACCCAGTCGGGCCCTAAAATCAATCTCAGGTGTCTTTTAAAACAGCGAGCCGGAAAAGAAAAACAAAAAAAATTGTTCCTATCCAGAAAAAATATCTATCCAGATTGTCATCAAATGATCACTTGGGTATGAAGTAGATAATGATGTCTACAGCGATCAACACGATGATGATCCACTCCAGAAATGCACTGTGTTTGTGATTCTGTTCCGCCGCCAACACTTCAAACAATTCCTGAATGGTTTCCAGCTTGATACGCAATAATTCGATACGGGGAGTGATTTCCAGGTATTTTGCGATCACCTGATACAAAGGCTCATGGGAGGGGTGATCCCAGAAAAACTCTGGCGTATCCAGCAAACTGAAGTGCAGCAGGATGTCACTTTTGGTCTGAAACAGTGATCCGCGCAGCTTGGCCAGCGCTTTGCGTGAAAGTGGAATTTTGCCGGTTTCGGCCAGCACCTGCGTCAGGTACTGATTGTCCGCAATGGTCTGCTCGGCTTTACTCTCAAAATCACCCAGCTTAGCGGACTGCGCTAGCGCATGGCTGGCGGCCAGCATGGTCAGCGTGTCTTCACCCGGTAAGGAAATTTCGTCATTGACCATGGCCACCGGCTGACCGGATTTCAGGTTGCACGCATAGCGTTCTTCATCAATGCCAGCGCGCATGCCCTGGGCATGAGGGACCAACTTGGCCATTAAATCGCGCGTTTGATCAGCACTCATTCCCCAACTGATCACCACGCCATACTCAAACACAAAACCATCTGCACCGGCCAGGCGCACATGCAGCGCATCACGGTATTGACGTGTTTCATGATGTTCAACCAAATCCATGGCCAGACCTGACAAATCAAAATTGTCTGCCACCACGTAGGTGACGATACGCTTGGCATTCACATGCACAGGTTCAACTGGCAAATTTTTATGTTCCACAAAGGTGGCTCCGAAACCGTTTACTGGCCAGTGGTCGACGCGACCAACGGCCGCGCTTTGTACCACATTCCCCTGCATTTACCGTGACAATTCTTTTTATCCTGACGAGTAATTTATTTCGTTTCCTATTTTTATCCTAAACTCAATAATGATTGTCAGTGTTAACCGAGTAAGTAAGCAATGAGTAAAGACTATCGTTACACCAAAGAAGATTGGGATGACGGTGACGACGTGTTCGCTGAGGGTAAAAACCGCAAGGGACATCGTCGGGATGATGAAGAAAAACAGCAGCGCGCCATGAAGCAAAGGGCGAAAGCCCGACGCCGACAAAACAGCGAACTGCACTGATTTCACGATTCGAGGTAATCAATGAAACATTACGCTATGGCGCTTGCCGCTACCATGGTGTGGGTAAGTGCGGCCCACGCTCAAGAAACTCCGGATGCCGAACTGCTGAACGATCTGAAGGGATACTGCCTGGAGCTGGCTGAAGAAGATGGCCTGACCGACGCTGCTGAGAAAGACGCTTATGTGTTGAATTGCGTCAATGAAGAGCTCGAAGCTGAAGGCTACGCACCCATTTCGTCACTCGAAAACTGATCCGTGCGGAGGTTGCCGACCGGCAACTTCCGACATTTTCCTTTGTATCTCACTTGCCTATTGGCGACATTTTGCGTATGAAGCTAATTAATCGCTGGCAATTGACCGATGCAATGGACGTACGATTTTTAACAACCTTCCTGGAAGTCTCTCAGACCCGCCACTTCGGCAAAGCCGCCGAAAACCTGTATCTGACCCAATCGGCGGTCAGTGCGCGGATTAAGTTACTCGAAGAGTATTTCAATACAGCATTGTTCGTGCGTCACAGAAACAGCATTCAGTTAACCGCTGCAGGAGAAAAACTGCTGCCGTTTGCACAGCAAATCTCAGCCACCCTGGCCGAAGCCCGCAAAGAACTCAGCGAAGAAGATGTTGATTACCTGGTGTGTGCTGCAACCCCCAACGCCAGTGAGCTGTATTTGCATGATGCCCTGTCGGGCCTGCAACAGCGGTTTTCCAACCTGTCGATTCGGGCTGAAATCTATTCCATTGAACAGATTTCACGTCAACTGCACGAACGCAATATCGACGTAGCCTACACCCTGGATCCATTAAAGTCTGATGAGGTGGACCAAATCGCGGTACATCAGGACAGTCTCAGCCTGTACGGTTACAAGGTTGATTCAATGGAAGAAGCGCTGGCCCGCTACATCCATATTGACTGGGGCAACAAAATCTCTGATCACATCTACCAGCAGTTTCCACAGGCCCGACGGGCAAAACTGCGCACCAGCAGCTACCGCGTGGCGCTGGACAGCTTCTTTGATGACTGTGGCTGTGCAGTGTTGCCTGAGCGCGTCATTGCCCAACATCCTCGCAGCAAAGACATTGTCCGGCTGGAAGACCTGGACATGGCATTAACCACATACCTGGCCTACATGAAAGACATCAAACATGCTGGACTGGAAGATGTCATCGCCTTTCAACGCCCGGCCGAAACCGCCTAAAGCAACCACCAGGTCCCCAGTCCGAGAAACGCGACAAATCCGACAATGTCAGTGACCGTCGTCAGGATCACCGATCCCGACAGGGCCGGATCAATTTTCAGCTTGTCCAGTGCAATGGGGATCAGCACGCCGGCGAACGCGGCAGCGACAATGTTCATCAATATCGCCATGCCAATAACAACGCCAATCAGCGGATCGGAGAACCACACACTTGCCACGATACCGATGACGATGGCCCAGACCACGCCATTCAGTCCGCCCACACTGAGTTCTTTGACAAGCAAGGCGCGCCGGTTACCGCCGGTAACCTGGCCCAACGCCAGACCCCGGATGATCAGGGTCAGTGTCTGACTCCCCGCAATACCACCCATGCTGGCCACAACCGGCATCAGCACAGCGAGCGCCACAACTTGCTGCAACGTCGCTTCAAACAGCCCTATGAACCAGGATGCCAGAAACGCGGTGAGCAGATTGATGCCCAACCATACCGCACGACTGCGGGCGCTTTTTTTCACCGGTGCGAACAAATCCTCTTCTTCGTCCATACCGGCGGAGGCCATCAATTGACGCTCATAGAATTCGTTGACCAACTCACTGGCAGTTGCAATGTCCAGACGGCCCAACAATTTATTCGATTCATCGACCACCGGTAACGCCGAGAAACCCGACTTCTGCACCAACAGTGATGCCTTGGTACAATCCTCTTCCGCCTTCACGATATCGATTTCTTCTTCGCTCAAGTCCACCAGCGGCACGTGCTCCGGAGCCCCAATCACATCCGTCAGACGCACCACCTCAGCAAACTGGCCGGCGCGATTGATCAGAAAAATGCTGTCGGTGTGTTCGGGCACCTCGCGGCGCAGCAGGCGCATGGCGTCGCGGACCTTGGCCGACAGCGGCAGTACCAATACATCGTGGCTCAGCCAGTGACCAATCTGGTCATCACCAAATTGACTGGCGTCACGGAAAAACTGGCGTTGCTGCTTGTCCATCGCGCGCAATGCAGAATCGACCAACTTATTCGGTAGCGAATCAGCCAGTTCAAGCAACTGTTCAGCATCGATATCACTGAACAGACCTTCCCATTCTTGCTGTTCAGTACTGTCTATAAGGACTTCACGGGCATCACCACGCATCGCCACCAGCACTTCCAGTTTGCGGTGACGGGCGATGGAATCCCACACATTGAGTCGCTGCTCCTGGGGTAACGACTCCAGCAGCAGGGCCAGTTCATCGGTGTCTCTGGCTGCAACAATATTAGACACGGCGGCCGCGTCGCCTTGTTCCGGCGCACTGACGACCTCCTGAATGAGGGTTGGTAAAGGTTCAGCCACGAAAACTCCTTGTTGTTGTATATGGCCTTGGCGTGCAGGCCGCAACGAACATCTCGAATAACCTATAGCGTATGACGAAGGCAGATGCGACCCCGCCAGCATTACATGTCCGCACAAAAGGGCCTGGCACGAATGCCGCTTTGGTACTAGCCAATCATATACGTACCGGTACCAAAGGCGATATGAGTACCTTGTTCATTGTGCAATTCCATACGGCAAACTGCGACTTTATTGCCCTTGCGGATCACCTCGGCGGTGGCAATGAATGCCTCACCCTTGCCCGGGCGCAAATAGTCGACCCGCATGTCAATGGTACCGACCTTGGGCAGATGGGCGAGAAAATCGTCATTGTTCAACGCATCAACGTCTTTAACAGCGTACAGGATCGCCATCAATCCACCCACCGTATCCAATACCGCCGCGGTGACTCCACCGTGAAGTATCTTCTGAAACGGATTGCCCATTAAACGGTCACTCCAGGGTAGGTGCACTTCAACCCGCTCATTGTCCAACGCATGGATTTGCAAACCCAGCAATTGGTTAAACGGCATTTGCTGACTGAACAAATCAGTGATTTTTTGGGCAAGTTGTTGTGGTTGCATAAGGTTCCTGCTAAGGGTAGGGCGTCGGATATCATGGTCGCATATTTTAACCGAAAATGCCTATGCTGAACGTGTACCTCGACTGCCGGACACGGTAAACTAGCGCCGTCATTGCAACCTTGAGGCTCATCGTGTCGTCAGCTGTCGCTCCCCAATCACCTGTCATACAACATCAGCAACTGCTGAAGGATGTATTTGGCTACGACAGCTATCGCGATGGACAACAGACCGTCATCGAACACACCCTGGCCGGAAACGACAGCCTGGTACTGATGCCTACCGGCGGCGGAAAATCGCTGTGCTATCAAATCCCGGCACTGGCTATGCCCGGTACCTGTGTGGTGGTATCGCCACTCATCTCACTGATGAAAGATCAGGTCGACGCTTTGCAAGCCGCTGGCGTCAGGGCTGAATATCTCACCTCCGCGCAGTCACCGGAACAAACGCAGCAGTTGTTCAGAGCCTTGCATGACGGCCACATCAAGCTACTCTACGTTGCCCCTGAGCGCCTGATGCAACTGGCCTTCATTGAGCGTTTACACCACATTCCAATTAACCTGTTTGCCATCGACGAAGCCCACTGTGTGTCACACTGGGGGCATGATTTTCGCCAGGACTATCGTCTGTTGGGCAACCTCAAGCGCCAGTTCCCAGGCGTGCCGATCACCGCATTGACCGCGACCGCCGATCTGGCGACCCGCCACGACATCATCGCCCAGTTGGGCCTGGATGACCCTTACGTGTTTAAAGGCAGCTTTGATCGCCCCAACATCCGTTACAACGTGCTGCAGAAGTACAAGCCTTTTGAACAGCTCAAGGGATTCGTGCAACAGCAGGAAGGCAGTGGCATTGTGTACTGTAACAGCCGGGCCAAAGTGGATGATGTGGCCGCCAAATTAGCCGCTGCAGGCTTCAACGCCGCAGGTTATCACGCCGGGTTGGAAAGCGAGATCCGCGATGTCATTCAACAAGGCTTTTTAACCGATCGCTACGACATTATCGTCGCGACAGTAGCTTTTGGAATGGGGATCAATAAGTCCGACGTTCGTTACGTGGTGCACTACGACCTGCCCCGCTCGGTCGAATCCTATTATCAGGAAACCGGCCGCGCAGGGCGGGATGGCATGCCTGCCGAAGCACTTCTGCTATTTGATGAAAAAGACGTGTCGCGTATCCAGCAGTGGATAGCCAATGGCGACAATAGCGACCGACAGGATGTTGAACTGCAAAAATTTGCCGCAATGGAAGCGTTTGCCGATGCGCAAACCTGTCGTCGACAGATTTTGCTCAACTATTTTTCTCAGTTCAGTGCCAATCACTGCGGTAACTGCGATATCTGCCTGGACCCACCAAAGCGTTTCGACGGCAGTGTTGAAGCGCAGAAAATCCTGTCCTGTGTATACCGCGTCGGACAACAATCCACCCCTCAACATGTGGTTGATGTACTGCGCGGCAAGCAGCATAAACGGATCGTCGAACAAGGCCATCAGCAACTGACCACCCACGGTATCGGCAAAGATCAATCAGAGGGGTATTGGCACAACCTTATCTTTCAGTTGATCCACCAAGGCCTGCTGCGCATTGATATCACCCAGAATGGGGTGCTGAAACTCACTGAGGGTGCCCGCGCCGTGTTAAAGGGCGAACAACCGCTGACCCTTGCGGTGCCCCGCCTGACCCTGAACCGCGGCAAGGCCGCCAAGGCCACGGTGAAAAACTACGATCGGGCGTTGTTTGCCAAACTCAAGCACCTGCGTAAATCGTTGGCGGAACAGGAAGACATCCCACCCTTTGTGGTGTTCAGTGATGCCTCCCTGGCCGATATGGCGGACAAACTGCCGACCTCTTCAGCCGCCTTTCTGGACATCAGTGGGGTTGGCCTGACCAAACTGGATCGCTACGGCGATGCTTTCTTACAGGTGATTCGCTCCCACCTGGACGGACACTAACTGCACACTACGCGAAGTCGTATTGACCGCCTTTTTGAAGCGCACGCTGATACCCTTCACGCTGATGCACCCGATCCACCCACGCTTTGATGGCTGGACAACGGGCCGCCGCGCCTCTGGCGACGGAGGCTTCCAACGGAAACAACATCTGCACATCGGCGCCGCTGGGTTGCTCACCGGCAAACCACTGATGTTCACTCAGGTAGTGTTCTACGAAGTCCAGATTACGCTGGATATTGGGGCCGAAATAGGCTGCCATGATTTTGTCAATCAGTGCATTGGCAACCCAGCGCACAAAAAAGGGCTTGGCCTTTGTGCGCGCCTTGTCCAACACCACTTTTGCCACCATCGGCGGCATCAACGTGCCTTCGGCAAAGTGCATCCAATACCGGTATTGGTGCCCTTCGTCACTGCCTGCGGGCGGACGCCACTGCGGTGCGTAGGTCTCGATAAGGTATTCGACGATGGCGCCTGACTCAGCCACCACCGTATCGCCGTCCGTTATCACCGGCGATTTTCCCAACGGGTGAATACGGGCCAATGCTTCCGGGGCTAAGTTGGTCTGCGGATCCCGGGCGTAAACCTTTATTTCATAAGGCAGGCCGACCTCTTCCAACAGCCATAAAATGCGTTGCGAACGGGAATTCTCCAGGTGGTGCAGTACGATCATGTGATCTCCTTGTCAGGTGCAATAACCGTTATACGCAGCAACGGATAAAAAGATTCATCTGACGACGAAGCGATTTACTGTTGCAGGCCAATTTGTTCGCCCAGTGCGATGACCCGTTCTTTGACCGTCGCCCACAGCTGCGGATGGATGGCCTCCACACCGGCGTTTTTGGCTAAAATTTGCGATACCCGAATGCCGTGTTCGAGCCAGCTCTGTCCACCATTATTGAGGTTCTGTAATACCGGCATCAGGCGATCAATGCCTTTGGCAAATCGTGCTTCTTCTGACTGAGCCTGTTCAAACTCTATCCACAGGGTCAGAAAGTCATCTGACTGGGGGGCAGGTAACATACCGAAAATCCGCTTTGCAGCAAGCAGCTCGTTGTCATAGTCATCATGATTGGCGTGGTAGGCAAACTTGTCACCGGTATCGATTTCCACCACGTCATGTAGCAACAGCATGGTCACCACTTTCAGCGGATCCAGAGGCGTCCGGGCGTTGGGCAGCAGGCTCAGTGCCAATAACGCTATCTGCCAGCTGTGTTCCGCAGAGTTTTCATAACGATCCAGGCCGTTGGGCTTGATCCGTCGACTGACCGATTTGAGTTTTTCCAGCTCGTGGCAAAAGGTGAAAATGGCGTCAAAGTCTGGATTCATGGTATTCCCGGTTGGCGTTTAAGAAGGCCGAGCAGACTAGCACAAAACGGTGACGGGTTCAGTGCATCAAAATGCAAGCAATCATTGCAGCCAAGGGGGGAAGGTGTGGTGCTGTAAAACACCACATGGACATCGGGCGCAGATGTTGTCGGCGCAGGCCAGGCACAAACCACCCAGTGCGGCGGTGGTGTGGTAGGAAAACGGGCGCTCTCCTGTACCTCCATACCCGCAATACTGCGCAGAGCCAGCGCAACCTGCTGACGGCGCCGTGCCACAGGATCAACCAATAGCACGGCGTACATATCAGCCGCCTGGATTCAGGCCGGCATAATAGGCAGCCAAATCATTGATGTCCTCATCACTCAGACCCGCCGCCATAGGCCCCATGACCATGTTCTTGCGTTCCTGGCTACGAAACGCTTTTAGCTGTGCCACCAGATACAATTCTTTTTGCCCGGCCAGGTTAGGGTAAGTCGGGATCTGGGAAATGCCGGCAGCCCCATGGCATGCCTGGCAGCTGACTGATTTTGCCTTGCCTTTCTCTGCATCGCCTGCGTACGCCTGTGCACTTAAAATACAGCTTGTCAGCAGGGTAAGCGTATAGAGAGTTTGTTTTTTCATCGGGTAGTCCTTAGGTTTAGTTTCACGATACACTGTTGGATACATCATTAACTTATTCTGGTGACCTTTGCATTTTGATCATCATTTCGTACAAGAATTGTCTGCTCTGGGTGCGATAACGCCCATTTCACCATTGTCTGACAGCCGTGTTATTGCGATAAATCAAGGCTTATTGGAGTCACTGCAATTGCCTGAAGCCTGGTTCCAACACGACACCTTAGTGGACAACCTGTACAACCCAGAACACCCTCTTGTGCGTAACAGTTTTGCGCAAAAATACGGTGGCCACCAGTTTGGCGCCTGGAATCCTGATCTGGGTGATGGACGGGGTTTATTGCTCGGTCATACCCGCGACGCCAACCAACAGCCCGTTGATCTGCACCTAAAGGGTGCTGGCCCAACCCCCTATTCACGTTTTGGTGATGGCCGGGCGGTACTGCGTTCAACCCTGCGTGAATACCTCGCCAGTGAAGCCATGCACCATTTAGGCATTCCCACCAGCCGGGCATTAGCCCTGATCACCAGTAACCACCCGGTACAACGGGAGCAAACGGAACCCGGCGCGATGCTGATCCGAACCTGCCCCAGCCACATCCGCTTCGGCCATTTCGAATACTTCGCCCACAGCCGACAACCCGAGCTGCTGGAGCGCCTGTTTCAATACACGTTTACCCATCACTGTGATCAATTGACCACGGGTGAGAATGCTCATCATGCCCTGTTGAGCGATATCACGCAACGCACGGCCCGATTGGTCGCCCACTGGCAAAGTGTCGGTTTTGTGCACGGAGTGATGAATACCGACAATATGAGCATTCACGGTATTACCTTTGATTATGGCCCATACGCTTTCATGGATGCCTGTGAACCGGGCATGATCAGCAATCACTCTGACCCGAACGGACGCTATGCCTACGACAAACAGCCTGGCATTGCGCTGTGGAACCTCAATGCCCTTGCCCATGGGTTCACCTCTTATCTCGACGTAGACGGCATCACCGAGGCATTGCAGCAGTTCGAACCAACGCTGCAGCAACACTACGCACAACTGATGGCCAATAAACTGGGCTTGAGCAAACTGCACGGGGATGACTTTAGCCTGCTAAATGATCTGCTCACGTTGATGGCACGGGAAGGAGCTGACTACACTCACACATTCCGTCGCCTGGCAGGGATAGAGCCACACCGCGCGAGCCACGAATTCTGCGACCGCTTTGTCGATCGCTCTGCTGCCCAGCACTGGGTCAGTCGTTACCAGCAGCGACTACTCAATGACCCAATCGATCCAACGACCCGACAAGCAACAATGGGTCTCGCTAACCCTGTGGTGGTGCTGCGCAACCACCACGCTCAGACGGTCATTGAAGCCGCCTACCAGGGTGATTTCGAACCTTTTCAACGTCTTTTAGCAACGCTGCAAAACCCGTTTGATGAGCAGCACAGTAGCGCGGAATTTGCCCAACCGCCGCCCACAGAAAATGCCAATATGAAACTCTCATGCAGCAGTTAGCAGCGCTGAACTGGAAAGTTGAACAGGACTGCCTCGTCGCCCGGCAGTGTCCGTCACTGGAGGTTGACCAATTCCAGTCTGCGTTGCAGCAGTGGCTGAAGGACAACGACGGGACCATGCCCCACATCGAGTGGGGAGCGGATCGGCTGCAGTGTCAATTTAACTGCCTCGGCAACCAGTGGTTACTGCACTATGAAACCCTGTGCAACGCCCTGTGGATCGAGCCGGTTCAGCGCAGCGCAAGGTCATCCATCGCCGCGCTGATGCATCACCTGAATCGGCGTATCTTCACGCCGTAAAAGCGCCTATAATGAACGCCAAGGATACGAGAAACGGACTAACATGCTGAATCTTGGGCGATATTTTCTGCTGATGCTGGTAACGCTAAGTGTTTCATCACACGCCCTTAGCACCGAGCCTCATGAGGTTGTCTCCATCGATGACACTTTCCAGCATGTGCATTTGTCAGGACGACTCTCCTCAGTCCGTACCCCTGCCAATGCCCAGCTATCCGACATTCAGCACCATCAGGACTGGCAGGTTGCGCTGGACAACCAACCGTTAAAGTCCCAGCAGAGCCTGTGGATGCGTTTCGGGCTGAACAACACCGCCAATCAAACCACCGAAGTGCTACTGACCCTGGATAACCCGGCACTGGACAGCGTCGATGTGTTTGTATTGGATCAGCGCGATCGGATTTTACATTCCTTTCTGGTCGGCGCGGCACGGCCACTGGAAAACCGGGCATACAACCACCGCAATGTGGTGCTGCCAATCAATGTGCCGGATCACCAACAACTGCACATTTACATCCGCGTCATTGATGATGGCCCAATGGTGTTCTCTACCGATATATGGAGTAAACAGGCACTGGTTGCCCGGGAACAAATCAACCTCGCCTTCATTGGCGTGATCGGTGGCGCGCTGGCAATACTGGCGTGCTATTTCCTGATCACCTATGCCCTGTTGCGCAGCCCGATAAGGTTCTGGTTTGGCGCCGCCAACGGCGCATTGTTTCTGTTATTTCTGAATCTGCAGGGGATCATTACGCAATTCATTGGTGCCGGTCAGTACCTTCCCCATACCACGACCCTATTGCTGGCATTGGTATTGTTGGCTGGCTCTAAGGTATCACATCGCTTGTTAGTCGATGTTCCGCTTTACTGGCGCACGGTATCCTATTGTCTTTGCGCGGCGCTGCTACCGGTGGCTGTCTTGCTCAACGCCTACTGGCAACTGATTGCGGATGTGGCCCTGGTCGGTGCACTGATTACCCAACACCTGGTGTTGGCGCTGTTGTTCCACAACCGCGAAAATACCTTGCCCAACCGTCTGTATGCCCTGGGCTGGCTGGTAGTGGCGGCAACCGCGGGTGTGGATGTGGTGCTGTTTCTCAACGGCATCATATTGCCAATCAACGTGCAGTTACTGCTGACCTTTATGCTGATGGCCGGGATGTTGCTGTTTGCGGTCGCCATTGAAGCCCATGAACAGGGCGAGCAGCGACAACAACATCAACATCAGCAAGCCACCATCAGTGACCTGCAACAGTTTTACAACTTGTTTCGTAACTCAGCAGAAGGCCTTTATACATCAACCCTGGAAGGTAAGTTAATCACCACTAACCCTGCGATGTGTAGCCTGTTCGGGTATGACGACGAAGCGCAAATGATGGCCGAAGTCGACAACACGGCGCAGTTTTATGCGCAGCAACAAGATCGCGAAGTGTTGCTGGGAGAGCTGCTGCAAAGCGGTATCGCGCTGGGCAAAGAAATCAAAGGCAAGCGCCGCGATGGCAGTGAGTTCTGGTTTTCCATCAGCGCGCAATTGCACACCGAAGGAGCCACGCGCTTTTTGTCGGGATCGATATTCGACATCACTGAACGCAAACAATCGAGTATCAGTCTTGAATATCTTGCCACCCACGACTCACTGACCGGCGTTTATAATCGCCGCGAGTTTGAACGACGTTTACGCAGTGCGCTGGAACACGCCAGCCAGGGCGACATGGATCTGACCTTGCTGTACATGGATCTGGATCAGTTCAAGGTCGTCAACGATACCTGCGGCCATAAGGCCGGCGATGTGCTGATCAAGCAACTGTCCCAACAGCTCAACAATGTGGTCAGCAACAAGGGAACCCTGGCCCGGTTGGGCGGCGATGAATTCGGAGTACTGTTGGAACAGGATAACGCCCAGATGGCCTATCAGGTGGCCAATCAAATTCTCACAACGGTGCAGGAATTCCGTTTCATGTGGGAAAACCGTGTGTTCACCTTGGGCGTAAGCATCGGACAGGTACCCTGGCACCCGGGCATTACCTCGTCCGAGCAACTTCTGAGTATGGCCGATGCGGCTTGCTACATGGCCAAAGAACGTGGACGTAATCAGGTACACACATACTCTGCAGATGACAAGCAGTTGCAGCGCTATGAGTCAGAACTGAACTGGGTCACGCAACTGAACCAGGCCCTGGAACACGATCAGTTTGTGTTGTATTACCAACACTACCACCCATTAAACAAAAAAATCGCTGGCCACCATTACGAACTGTTACTTCGCATGCGCGATGGAGACGGGAAAATCATTCCCCCCTCGGCGTTTTTACCGGCCGCTGAACGTTACAACCTGACGTCGGCAATCGACAAATGGGTGATTGAGTGCTACTTCAAATGGCTGGCGGACAACCCCGCCCACTGTGAAGGTCTAAACTACTGCAACATTAATCTGTCCGGTCATTCGTTGGCTGACAAAGAGCTGAAGCTGTTTGTGCTCAACGCGTTCGAAAAATACAACGTGCCCTATCAGAAGATTTGCTTCGAAATCACCGAATCCATGGCGATTGTGAAAATGGACGAAACCCTGGAGTTTATCGAAACCTTCCACCAGCTGGGCTGCGCTTTCGCACTGGACGACTTCGGCAGTGGTTTTTCATCCTACAGTTACCTCAAACACTTGCCGGTCAACTATGTCAAAATTGACGGAAGCTTTGTCAAAGACCTGCTGGTCGACCCGATCGACATGGCCATGGTTAATTCGATCAAAGACATTGCCAAAGCCATGGGTATGGGTACCGTGGCGGAATTTGTTGAAACCAAAGAAATCATGGTCGAGCTGGGCAAAATTGGCGTAGACTATGCTCAAGGATATGGCGTGGCGAAACCGGCACCGCTGGAAGAATTTAGCCCCTATCAGGGCTAAAAGGCAGCGCTCCCCTTGTATTTACTACACACATACCCATATTAAGGCGACAGCAGTTATCCCCCAACGGGGCACAGTGATACCGATGAACAATCCGAAAGACAAATACGAATACGTTAGTTCTGCCACCCTGCCAACCCGCTGGGGACAGTTTCGCATACACGGATTTGTTGAAACGGACAGCGGACAGGAACATGTCGCCTTGTCCTACGGAGAGTGGCAACCGGATGACATCGTGCCGATCCGTATCCATTCCGAATGTCTGACCGGCGATGCCTTATTCAGCACCCGCTGTGACTGTGGTTTTCAACTTGAAAAAGCACTGCAAAACATTGTCGCCGAAGGCAAGGGTGTGCTGCTGTACTTGCGTCAGGAAGGGCGGGGGATCGGTCTGCTCAACAAAATTCGCGCCTATCACCTACAAGACAATGGCATGGACACGGTAGAAGCGAATGAACACCTCGGTTTTGACGCTGATCTACGGGATTATGCCATCTGTAAACTGATGCTGGAAAAGCTCAACGTCAAGCGCGTCAGTCTGATGACCAACAATCCGAAAAAACGCGCTGCATTGGAAAGCCTGGGTATTGAAGTGGTCAGCCGCACGCCCATTGACCACGGTATCACCAAAGATAACAAAGGTTATATCCGCACCAAAACCGAAAAGCTCGGTCATGAGTTCGATCCGCACTTATTGAAGTAAACGCACAACGCCCAGAGTAACCTGTTTTTTTGACGCTGTTGATGGCGCCGTGAGCTGGCGTATTTCCTGATCCCCTTCTACACTCGATGCTAACAGGGTGCGTCTTTTCTTTCCCGATCAAGGGTGGAAACAACAGCACTATCACCCTTCCCAGATCATTTTCGAGGCACTTTCAGACAGTACAAACGGAGATTTAACGGACAATCCTTCAAGGAGTCAACGATGACAACATGGTGGTTGCGTGCAGGAGCAATGTGTCTGGTCTTTATCATGGTGATGATATTGGCAGGGCTCCGTTACAACCAAAGCCATGTGAGCCAACATAATGCACAGATGCGCCAGGAGCTACGCCTGGTCCAGCACACCATCAGCAGCTATCTCCAACAAAAAGGCAGTCAAATCAGAGGAATAGCGCAATCGGACGGTTTGAAGTATTTTTCACCTACCGATCAGCGCAGTTATTCTGCAGCAACGCTGGCCATCAAACACCTGATGCGCAGTGACAGTGTTTTTTTCCAGGGCAGGATCCTGTCTCTGGGTGGTCAGGAGCTGATCCGCGTGGAGCACCAACCCCCGCGCGACCTGATTGTGCTGCCCGCGGCTTCGCTGCAAAACAAACAACAACGGGATTATGTGCAAATGGGCGCCGCCCTTGCCGGTGGCGAAGGGAGCTACACCCAGGTAAACCTGAATCGGGAGTACGGCGAAATCACCCAGCCCTACACCCCCACCGCCCGATATGTAGTTAAGCTTCCAACCACTGGCCCTGCGCTGCCGGTGCCGGTCGCAACTGCCACAGACAATCACTATGTGTTGCTGGTGTTTAACCTGAACCTGACCCAGTTGTTTGGCAACTTGCTGTCTCCGTTGCCGGACGCCCGTGATATAGAACTGATTAGCCCCGACGGCGCCTGGCTCAGACATGACGATCCTGGTGCTCTGTATGGCGATGAGCTTGAAGGCAGGCCCACCCTTGAGTATTCACTGCCCGAACTGTGGCAGGGTCTGGCATCCGCCCAATCCCTTGAGCAATACAAAGATTGGTGGATTGCCCCCATATATGCCAATCCCGATGACAATCAGACGGTCTCTTTTTACGCCATCAAAAAATGGCGCACGGAGGCTCTGCTCAATCAGCAGCAATGGACCTGGGCAGTGGTGTTACTGGTGTGTATGCTGGGCAGCTTTGCTCTTTTTGAAGTCATGCGCTTACGTTTTCGAGCACAACAAAGCGAACACGATAAACAGGTTCAGAAAGAGAAACTGCAAGCGCGGGTCGAAGCCCAACAACAAGTCCTTCAACACATCATCGACAACCTGAATCTGGGTATCGCCTTTTTTAATCACAAACGCTTGTGTGTGTTCTGCAATCAGACCTTAAAGAGCATCGAACCACAGATGGCGCGGGACATTACCGGTCAACGGATTGAAGACGTATTGAACACGGCCAACTACGAACAGGTGCAATCGTTGATCGATGCCGCCTACAACGGTCAGAAAAACAGTTTCGTGCGCCAATACACGACCCTAAACCAGTTAACGCGCTACTACACGGTAAGACTGGTACCGATCAAAACCTCCAACGCGTTCAATGTGCTGGTCAGTATGGAAGACATTACTGACATCCGCATTGCTCAGGATGATCTGGAATTACAAAACGAACAACTGCGTCTCAAAACCCAGGAAGCCAAAAACACCAGTAAAGCCAAGGCACAATTTGTCGCCAACATCAGCCATGAAATACGCACCCCCATGAACGGGCTGATGGGCGTCATTCAATTACTACGAATGGAAGAGCTGAATGATGAACAACGCAAATATGTGGATATCCTCTGGGACTCTTCAAATCGCATGATCCGCTTGCTGAATGATATCCTCGATCTGTCCAAGCTGGATGCCGGTTCGCTGAAGCTGGAAGTGAGTGATTTTAATATCGAACAGTTGTGTAAAAACGTAGTGTCCAATTATGCCGCCAGTGCAGAAAGCAAAGGTGTGGAGCTGCTCATGCACATCGATCCGCGACTACCGGTGTGGTTCAGGGGTGACAGCTTTCGCCTCGAACAGGTGCTGAATAACCTGATCTCCAATGCACTGAAATTCACCGAGCAGGGCTTTGTGAAATTATCGGTCGCCGATCTCAGGCGTGATCGGGAATACCGTACGCTGTGCTTTACCGTACAGGATACCGGGGTGGGCATGAGCAGTGAGCAAGTGTCACGCATTTTTACTGAATTTGAACAAGCGGAACATAAAACCGCCCGTGAGTACGGTGGCACCGGACTGGGACTGGCAGTCAGTCGCCAGATCATTCGTATGATGGGTGGCAGCATCGAGGTCAGTTCAGTACCGGGTATTGGCAGTGAATTTCAGGTCACCGTTGATTTACCCCGCGCACAAAACGCCTTTGCACTGGCCGATTGGCAGTTGAATTTCGATCGTGTGCTGGTCGTAGATGATAACCCCGAATCTCTGTTCATCATGGAACGCTATCTGCACAACTGGGGACTGGACATCGAGAAAGCGGACAATGCCAAAGTGGCGTTAAGCCTGCTTGAAAAAGCCATCGCCCAAGGCCGCCCCTTCGATCTCTTAGTCACCGATTACAAAATGCCGGAACACGATGGCAGTTGGTTGATCAATGCCGTACGGCAACAATTCAGCCAGGAAAACCTGCCCCAAATACTGATGATGACGGCCTATCATGCGGCGCTGATGGATAAATCGGCTCTTCCCCTGGAGCAAGTCGATGTGATCAGCAAACCCATCAGTGCGTCTGAATTGTACAATGCGCTGAAACAGCTTGAATCCGACCTTCCTCCTACCTCTGGCAAAGCACAAAACACGCCTGTCTCATCGACGCTATTGCAGGACAAACGCATCCTGTTGGTGGAGGACCAAGCGGTAAACCGTATGGTCGCCCAGGAAATCCTTGAACATGCCGGCGCCATAGTGATCGCCGTACCTAGCGCAGCTCAGGCACTCGAAGCCATTCATCGTCAGGACATCGATGTAGTATTAATGGACTACCACATGCCTGACATGGATGGCATCGCCTGTACCAAGTTGATGCGTGACCAGGGTTTCGATCAGCCCATTATCGCCCTGACCGCCGCCTGCTTTGAGGAAGACATCAAAGCCTTCGACAAAGCCGGCATGAATGGCCATGTCATGAAACCCTTTGAAGCACAGATGTTGATCAACGCCATTACCCGTCACATCACCACCACTCAGCATTGATTCAGGTACGATTAAGTCGTTACCACCTATACCTGTGTCATCGGTGCCGCTTTTATGGGCGGCTAAACACAGGAGTAACCTCATGGTTAAATTCGCTAAACTGCTGGTGATGTATCTGCTCGCGTTGCTCGCGCTGATACACATGGCCACATTGTTGGCCAGCTCAGCCCACGCTCGGACAGACAGCACGTCAATCGGTGTCTATTCTCAACAACGGCTCGATCAACTGTTGGCGCCCATCGCGCTGTACCCGGATACATTGCTAACCCATGTGCTGGTGGCCAGTACCTATCCGCTGGATCTTATTGAAGCCAGACGCTGGCGCCGTGCGCACCCCCATGCCGATGAACAAGCCATGGCATCTCAAGCTGCGCGACGTGGCTGGGATCCCAGTATCGAAGCCCTGCTGGCGTTTCCGGACCTCCTCGATCAGTTGACCGATGACCTGAGCTGGCTGCAGGATTTAGGCGATGCTTTTTTGCAGGACGAAGAAAGACTACTGGCACAGGTCCAGTACTTGCGACGCCAGGCGGATGTTGCCGGACACCTGCAAAGCAATGACTACGTGCAAGTACAGCGCGAGCCAGATGTGATTGTGATACGTCACGCCCAGCCGAATGTCATTTATGTGCCCTATTATGACCCACGGGTCATCTATGGTACCTGGTGGCATGCCAGAGCACCCTACTACTGGACACGCCCCCACCGCTACCACCATGTCAGTGGCGGAATATACTGGTCACCCCGCATCACGTTTGCATCCTGGTGGCTGGGACTGCAATTCAACTGGCGCCATCACCATGTCACCATTAACCGTCATGTTCACAGACGCTGGGACGATGGACATCGTCGCGTTAACAACCGGGAGATTGTGCGCTGGCAACCGACCCCCAGAGCACACCGCAAAACGGTGCGCAGCACCTCGGTACGTCCGACCTCATCGCACGCTGTGCGCCGTGACAAAGCCGTTGTAGCGACGTCACACCCAGTACAATCCCGTCAACCTGTTCGCGCACAGCACAGTGACAAGCGGCCAGTTCAGGTGGTGCAGGGCAAACTACCCAACCCCCAGCGCCGCCAAGCGGTTTCAACACCTGACAAAGTGGAGAAACGCACCGAGACACGTCGTACGACAGCGCCGTCCGTTCACCGCCAGTCGAGCGCTAAGCCTCATCGCCAGCAGCGGGTGCAAAAGCAGCACAGTCGTACGGTAAAATCCCCGTCGTCATCCAACAAGGTTCGCAGCAAAGAGCGAGTAATGTGAGTACACGGGAGCGACCCGGTAAAAAAAGGTCGCTCCCGATGACAAAAAAGCATCGATTACGTCAAATACAGCGCGTTTTTTTCGCGCCTTTTGTACAATTCCGATATAGTTGTAGAAGAAAGTTTGCGGCCTTGACGCCAAGAATACCCGTTAGACCTTCGATCATTTCTTGAATTGGATTTTGACTTTGATTGATATTCCCGCGCAAAAACCGCTGAAACAATTATCTGTACTTATCATTGATGGACAGGCGCTATCACACGATGTGATCAAGTCTGCATTGATTGAACTGGGTGTGGACCAGGTCAAAAGCGCTGAAAACGCGTTCTTTGCACTACGGCTGTGTGAAACAAACCATTTTGATATGGTGATCGTGGCGTTTGACGTCAAAAGCGATAAAGACGGGTTTAACCTGCTGGAAGAGATGAAAATCAAGGGCTACGTCACGAAACGTACGTCAGTGATCTTCCTCAGTGCTGATACGTCAACGGCGCTGGTGAATTGTGTGGTCGAACTGCAGCCCACCGACTTTTGGGTAAAACCGCTGGACAGGTTAAAAGTCGAACGACGCATCCTGCATATTCTGCAAATCAAAAATAAGTTACACAAACTGCACTATTGCATCGATAAAGGCGAGTATTCGACGGCCATTTACTACGCCGAGCGACAGCTACAGGACCCAGCACTGGCTCAGTACTACCCTCAAATCAATCGCTTGATCGGCGAATGCCTGATGCACCTGTTTGAATTCAGCGAAGCCGAAGCGTTCTACAAAAAACTGGCCGAGTCCTATGATTATGCCTGGGTGCAGACCAACATCGTACGGTCACTGTTAAAACAGGATAAAACTGAAGAAGGCATGGCCCTGGCAGATACGTTGCTGGAACGCCATGACACCCGGTTTACCACCTACGATGCACTGGCCGAGTATTACATCGATAAAGAAGAATATGCCAAAGGTTACGAGGTGATTAAGAAAGCCACCCAACTGGCACCGCGTAATATTGAGCGTAACCGCAAGTCGTTGACCCTGGCCCGTTTGAACCATGACCGCATGGGTCAGTATCAGGCGACCCAAAACATGGCCAAATTTGCCAAAAATTCGATCCATGACAGTCCGGAGTTTCGACTCAATGTGGTTCGTTCCGCCATCGACCTGGCTGCCACCCTGGGCGAAGCAGATGCCAATCGCCTGCTGGCCAGAACGGACAAAGATATCGAAAGGCTGGAGGCAGAATTCGGCAATGCGCGGGAAATGAAAGACGAGCTAAGCATCATTCGTGCGCGCCTTTGCAATGTCAGAAGTGACAAAAAGCAGGCCGAAGTGATCATGAAGGCCCATGAAGACGTGCGTGTCACCGGTTCGATGGAAGCCAACCTGGATAAAATGAAAGCCTTTCACGAACTGGGGATGTGGGAAAAGTCGCTGGAAATCCTCGATCTGTTGAAAGATCAGATTGAAAGCGATTCGTTTATCGGCCAGGTGATCTGTGAGTACCTTGAACAGGAATCAAAAGAGCGCCGGGACATCCATTACTCGCCCAAAGAGCTCGGCGATATGGCCTCGGTACACTACAAGAACAAACGCTACAAACCGGCTTTCCAACTGTTGAAACAAGCGATGCAACTGTCACCGGCCAACGTCAACCTCGCCATCAGTCAGCTGAAAGTGCTGGCCATTCTGGCCGAAGAAGTGGGCCTGGATGAGGAGCAATCCACCAGTATGGCGGAATGCCGGGAGTTGCTCAGAAGCCAACCGCTAAACCCGTCCCAGCAAACCCGCTACAACGAATACATTGAGCGGATTGATAAGGTAAAAGCCGCGTAGCCTTCTGGCTACGCCGGCATATCCTCCAACCATTGGGCTAATTGCTCGGCCTGCGCCAGGCTATTGTATACATGCAACGACCAGCGCAACACGGTCCCCCGCCGATCATAGCGTACCTGCTTTTGTTCTAAGCGGGGCAATAACCAGGCCAGCTGTGGCTCTGTGAACGGCACACACAGGGTGCCACCGCTGTGCTCCTCGGGTACCAGCCACAAGTCGCGACGGTGGGCCACCTCACGAATGGGCCGTGTCAGTATACGGTTGTGTTGCTGTACCGTTTCAATCCCCAGGTCCATCAACCATGCCACACTCGGCGTAGCCATGACATAGGGCAACACACTGGGTGTACCGCCCCAAAAACGCAATGCGCCCGGCGCGGCTTCAAATCGGTGAATATCAAATTCAAACGGTGATGCGTGTGAGAACCAGCCTACGTCGACGGGCGTCAGGTCATCACTATGGTTCGGATTGACCCACATAAATGCAGCGCCAGGCCCTCCACAAAGCCACTTAACACAGGAACCCAGCACCACATCAGCCTGCCAACGCTGAACATCGATGTTCAGCACCCCGGCGCTTTGTGCGACATCAACCACTGTGCGGATACCTTGTTGTCGACACCGTTCAACCAGTTGCTCAATCGGTGATGCCCAGCCGGTATTGGAGTGCACGTGTGTGATGAGTGCGACACCTACATCCGGGGTCAGATATTTGTCCCATGCTGTCGGTTGCACAGCGCTGTGTTGGGATGGGATCAACCGCAGTTCATAGCCCAAAGGCTCAAGGCCTTTGACCACAAAGCCCATAGAAGGGAAGGCATCCTCATGCATCAGGATCACACGTCGGGAAACCGGCAGGTTCAACGCCTGCAGGTATTTACCAAAACCACTGGATAAATTGGTCTGCGGGCAGACATCTTCAATCTGACCATTGAGCAATGTAGCAATGGCCTGACGAAACCCCGCCACGCCATCCAACCATGCAGGCCAGGCATCACCGCCGGCCTGTTGCCAGGGTTTCATCACCTGCGCATGCAAGGCCGACTCAGCGCTGCGCAGTTGACAACCAACCGAGTGACTGAGCAGATAAATCCCCTCAGGGACGTGGAAATCTGCCTGCCAGCTCATTTTTCCCCGCCCTGGGCAGATGCCATGTGTGGACATCCTGGCGCGCTGATAGAGTCCCTCACCGTGCCGTATTCGCCACCCCAGGCGTCGGTCATCTCACACCGCACATCCCACAACTCGGGGAAAAAGCGATGGCGAGCGCCGGACTCCAGCAACTCAACCGGACGTCCCTTCAGGGAGCGAGAGCCCAGACCGATACTGCGGTGGATCAGATACAGGTGATTAGCCCTGAATTTCTGCATCAACTCATCGAATTCAATCAATGCCTCGGCCACCACATAACTGTCATCGTGACTGTACTGGCTGTCATAGATCTGCTCGACCGTTTTGTTGCGCCCTTCCAGATAGTGGGCATTGAACTCGCGCCACAGATCATTGGGCATTTTCAACAGGGTGCGGAAGCCCGGTGATTCCTGGCCACTGCCATTTCCCAGTTGCAAGCGAATTTCCTGATATTCTTTGGGCGACATGGTTTCGAGCAGATCCAGCTGGTCAATCATCATACGCTGGATACGGTGAACCCGCCCCATCAGTGTCACCACCCGGTGGGTATTTTCCTGCTCTAAATAGTCCAGCACATCCACCAGGGTATAAATCGCCAGCTTCATCCACAGTTCTTCAACCTGATGCACAATCTGAAACTGCAGCTCATCGGCATTACACAATTCGCCAATCGGCTTCTGACATTGCAACAACCGATCACAGTTGAGGTAAACGCCATAATCCAGCATTTCGGGTTGTTCCAATAAGCGGTGATATTTTTCGCGGTACATGTTCGTTCCTGGTGCAAAACAAGTTTGCGCCATGGTAGCCAGTCTCACGGGGAACATTGTTTCATTTTTCCTTTCAATCTAGAATAATGAAGTACGTTTAAACGATATTTAATAAATGCATGGAACAACGTTTGGATAAAACCGATCTCAAATTAGTTGCATCCCTGGAACAACAGGGCCGTATCTCCTTTGCCTCATTGGGTGAGCAGGTCGGACTTAGCAAGTCCCCTTGTTGGAAACGGGTTAACGAAATGGAAAATGCCGGCGTGATTACCGGGTACCAGGCCAAGCTGGATCCGTTTGCGCTGGGTCTGCACATCCATGCATTGGTGCATGTTGTGGTCGACTTTGAGCGCTATCAGGCATTTGAAGCGGCAATAGAAGCCCACACTGCAGTTCGGGCCTGTTACGCAGTCACCGGTGAGTATGATTACGTCGTAGAGGTGTTTGCCCGGGACATTGATGATTTTGATCAGCTGCTGCGCGCCAACCTGAGCAAAATTCCTGGAGTGCAGCGGTTTCAGACCGCCATCGCGACCCGCACCGTTAAGCAACAGGGTCCGTTTTCGTTGATGCTCCCTGGCCGTAGCGGCTGACCAATGCATTGGCAAAGCGCTGTGGCGATTGGGGGTCCATATTGAAATACAATGAGGGCTCTATCAGCTCGATCTCCATCACCGCATAACCCCCCTTCCAGCGCACATAATCCAGTCGCGCGTACAGCGGTTCCTCCGGGAGTGCAGCGAGGGTCTTTTGTGCCAACGCGAACAGTTGGTTGTCCGGCTGATGAACAGCCAGCGAACCACCGTGTTCCTCCTGCACCCGAAAATCCCCTTTGGCCGGGCGCTTACAAATAGCATGGCTGTAATCCCCGCCAAAATAAAACAGTGAGTACTCACCCTCACTGAGAATCTCATCAGCAAAAGGCTGTAACATAAAGGGACGCTCAGCAAAGACCCCTGCCAGGGTGTCATGTTGTTGCGCCAGTTGTGCGGGTGTTAGGCGAAAGGTGTCATCCGCGTTGGCACTGACCAACGGCTTGAGGATCACTTCCGCCACCTGCCAATCCGACACTGCCTGCTCGATGTCATCCGCCACATAGTGGTTGAACCAGCGGGTCGGCAGAATGGGAATGTCGTTGTCGGCCAAATCTCGCAGGTAACCTTTGCTGGCATTCCAGGTTACCAGCGACAAGCTGTTTTCCAGTTTCACGCCCGAGCGTTCAATCCGTTTAAGGCAGTTCAGAAAGCCCTCAAGATCTTGCTGATAATCCCAAGGCGTGCGGATAACCACCAAGTCGTAGCGCTGCCAATCAACATCCGACTGGCGCCAGGACACCGTTTCAACCTGCCAGCCGAGCTCGGCCAGGGCCGGATACGTCAGCTCATCATAGACAAAAAAATCGGACAGATCGTCCATGCTTAAATAGGCACAACGTTTCATCGCTCATCCTCTGTGGTCACCGATGGGTTGCGACCAATATCCAGCAAGCCGGTCATGTCTTCACAGCGACAGACTGCGGTAATGCTATTGGTGAAGTCGACGCATTCCTGGTATTTCACCTTGGCATAGCGCAGCAGGTAACGCAGCTCATCACGGGCATATTTGTCAAACACCCGTTCTTTGTTCGCTACCGTGATACGTAACAGTCGCGGCACGCCAAAGCTGCGCATGTTGGCATACACATAGCGAGCACTCGGTGCGTCCATTTCCTCATCCAGTGGCTTGATCAATAACGACACATCCCCTGGGGTACGACCTTTGCGGGCCACAACCAGCAAATAGAAACTGAGGCGACTGGTCTCTTTGTTCAGTTTGAACACGTTGGAGAACAGGTGTTTGCGAAAATGGATGTGGGTCATCAGCTCGGTCATGGTCTGCACCTGCTCCCATTCGCCGAATAAGGGCAAAGGCTGGGTCCGCTCGGAGTCCATGACCACGCGGACAAAATTTTCATTGCCGACCTTAGCAGTCATGAATGCCTGCTGCGCGCCATAGGCGGCCACGCAATTGCGCACCAGACGGGTAAATCCATACACGGGGTCACGGCTGCCCACGGCGCGTACCGAGTCTTCAGCCTGTTGTAATGCCGCTCGTATCGCCTGACGTGCTTCATGCAGCGCCACATTGCCGACAATGGCCATTTGCACATCATTACCATCAACGTGAACAACCCGGTAGCGCTGGCTGTCGATAAATTTAGGCTTGTCGGTCAGGCGAAGGGAAATGTCCAGAAACACTTCCATGCCCTCTTTGAGCGGCATGTCCTCTTTAAGGTGGATCTTGAGGCCTCGGGTAGATACATTCACCGCTCGCCCTTTCACCGGCTCTTCATCGGCATGACGGCGGCGGTATATTTTCACCGGCATATCGCACTCAAAGCGATCTTCACTGCGCGCTTCGATGCGTTCGACAGGGCACAGGGTGAAGGGTATCGGACTGGTCACCGCGGTATCCAGTAAATAGGCTCGAATATCGATACCGGCAGAGACCGGGGTGTCTTTGTCTGTCGCCAACGCGGTATACGGAATGCCGTCAGACACGTCTTGTAATTCCACCAGCCTCTGCATGCGCTTGGCCCACGCACTCAGCGTTTTGCCCATCGGGCGATTGGTATTGGCAAACACCTCTCCTGCAGAATCAGGCAGTGAGCTGGGCACATGACCATGGGATGCAGCATCGACAGGCTGTGCCTGCACCCTGATTAAGCGCACGCCGCGCTGCTCAATTCCCCGTTGTAACAGGCCCTTAAGCCCGGCGTCCTTGACAGCAACAGCATAGGGGATCAAAGCAACGTTAATGCGTTGCTGCTTATCCCTGAAGCGCAACAGAAAAAACAACGTATCCACCGGTGTTGGCATGTCGAGCAGCCGTTGCATTACGAGGTGGGAAAACAGCGGAATGAATATGGGTTGGCCACGACTGTCGAGTAAGAACTCCCACAACGGTGACTTTTCCGCGGTGTCGAGCCCCGCCACCGGCAACCATCGTTGTTCCCGTCTGGCTAGCAGCACAGGGACCGTATCCAGGGTATTGATAACAAGCTGTTCGGCCAGTTTGCTGCGCACGGCGGCGACGGTATTATCAACCGCGACTCGGTTGCGGCGTTTCTGGTTGTAGATGCATTTTTTGATCAAGGCGTTACAGGCTTTTAGACGCTGGGGATCCTGCTCTTCCACCAGCAACACATTGACATTGATATGATCGGCTTTGCTGTCGACCTTTACCGGGGTGTAGGCCACAAACAACGGCTCATCGAGCTGGTATTCCTGTTCAAGCCCAGCGAAGCGGACGTACAGTTGCTTGTGTTCCTGGTAAAGGGAAGCGGGAATTTTTAACGCCAGGCCATGGGGAGAAATATCGGTCGTGATAGCCGAAATGGCCATTGCATTGACCTTCTGGCTGGACATGCCTTTGGGATCCTGCCAGAAAATGTCCACTTTGCTGGCAAAATACAGGCGTTCATCACGACGTTGCTGGATGTCGGTCAACGACATAAATTGCGGTGGTGTCACCAGGGTTGTCAAACCCGACGCTTTTTCTTCTTTGGCGCGCATCCTGGCGCGTTCCATCACGTATTCATGCACACCCACCGTGTACTCTCCGCCGTAGCGGGATACTTCCGCATCGAAGTCCTGCTCTGCCAGGCTGTCCAGGTAATGGGTTAACTGACCCTTGGTGATGGCTTGACACGGCGAATTTGACACCGGGCGCAGATCGATAAGTCGCTGCACCGGTTGTGCCAGCCGTTTGATCTCCATTTTGATCAAAAACAGATCGCTTTTTCGTGCACTCGGCTCCAGCGCAGCAATTTTTTTATTGAGCACAGGATCATCATGCGCGTAACGCAGGCGCGCGATGGTATCGGTGAAGTCGTCGATGTCTGCTGCAGCCATATTGTTTGATCACGTGCAGTATTAACGCCCGCACAATCCCCTGTTGCTATCTGCGATCGTCGTTATCCTTAACGTCTGGCATCGGCCGCCAGTGGTTCTGCTCCGTGAACAGGTAAACCGCTAATAAACACTATTTGCACGCAATACACAACTACAAATGCGGTTATTTTTCAGCCACTTGAGAGTATTTTTGACAAGGGGTCGGGCAACCTGGAGATACCCGTGACAGACAGTGTCTTATGACGACTGGTGTGTCCTTTCACAACGCTGACTGCGCTTTTACTGACACCAAACTGTTTGGCAATAAATTTACACAAATGCTGGTTGGCTTTGCCGTCAACCGGCGGCGCGGTAATGGCAACCTTGAGTTCATTGCCGTGCAGGCCAACCCAGGCATCCCGTGATGCCTTGGGCTGAACATAGCAACGCAACAGTAGGTCGTCGCCACGATGCTGCACAGCAGAGTCTGTCATCAACTGCTTTCACATTGTGGCCAGGTACGCTGTGTTGCTTCGCCCCCTTGTTCTAACAACTCAGCCAGAGTGGCATCTTCTGCCAGGGTCAGAAAGCCTTGCTCGGTATCGACTTGCAGGAGTAAATCCACGTACACGTCCCCTTGTGGCAATGCTTTGCGTAAACAGGTGCCTTTGACCGACACTGAAAAGCTGCCTTTACCTTTCGCACTGCCAAGCTGTTCACGACGCTCAAGTACCATTTTCTGCACCTCACGCATGCTCTGGGCATCTTGCTCGGACAGGTGCAAGACGGTTAGCCCTTCACCAGCCTGCAAACCGTCCTGTAGCGACGCAGGCCAACGCTGCAATTCTGCCACTTCGACCAGGTAATGGTTGTCGATCACAACACTGTTGTCATCTGCGGCGAACGCAAGATCAATGGTCACATCGCCTTTTTGCATGGCGATGGCGTCAGTGGTGCGGATGGCTACCGCAATTTGCCCCGGGTCAGCTTGCATGGGATCAAACTGGCTCAGGTGATACATGGTGCGTAGCGGTACACTGGCACAGCCAAGCATCGACAACAACAGTGCTGCGATGATGATCGTCCTTGTTTTCATAAGGTTTTCTCCCAATAGACATTTTCTGGGGGTCTGAACATCGCGGGTCAAAAAAGTTCCACAGGAACGAGGCCTTATGGTGTCAAATGGCCAAGCTGTGGCAAGACGAAAAATGACACAGCAACCACTCCCAAGACTGTAAAAGCACCGCAAATTACGCGCAAACAATCACATACATTTACAATTGTTGACATTCTTTCACAACCTAATTCGGCTATTATGTAGCGTATCTCATCATCCAAGTAGAACCTGAAATGAAAAGCACATTGATCAAAGTCGGGGCAACCGTTGGTGTATTGGTATTGGGCGTTGCCGGCATGTCCGGGATCAAAGCGTCGGCCGATAAGCCTGCGGAGAAGGAACCTGTCGACACCCGACCGACAGTGAAAGTCGAAAGCATCATCGCGGGTAATCACCCGGTAACCATCCACAGTTACGGCGAAGTTATGCCACTGGAAAGCACCCAGTTGGCGGCACAGGTTTCTGGTGAAGTGGTTGAATGGAATCCGGATTTTGTCCCCGGCGGACTGGTCGAGCGCGGCGAAGTGCTATTCAGTATTGAAAAAGACGCCTATGAAGCCGCATTACTGCAAGCACAGGCAGACCTGTCACAGGCTCAGGCCAACCTGATTGAAGAACAGGCCCGTGCTGATGTGGCTAAACGTGAAGCCAAAACCTTACCCAGCAGTAAGGTGACGGACCTGTATTTGCGCAAACCCCAGTTGTTGAGTGCGCAGGCAGCGGTCAAGTCAGCTCAGGCGCGCTTGAAAATTGCCCAACGGGACCTGAATAATACCGAAATCGTTGCACCCTACGATGCCTTGGTGGTCAGCCGTGATTTCGGTGTAGGCCAGTACGTTAACCAGGGCGCGATGGTCGCCGAGTTGCACAACGTCGAAGCGGCTGAGATAACCATCTCCATTGCCGGCTTTGACACCGAATTTTTGCCCGACAACCTGTATAACACCCCCGCCATCGTGCAAAACAAAGGGTTGAATTCGTTCAGCCGTGAAGGCCGTATTGTTCGCGATTTAGGGGTTGTGGATCAGGCAACACGGATGACCCAGTTAGTCGTACGGATCAATGACCCATATGGTCTTGATAATCAACAACCGGCGCTGAAATTTGGTTCCTACGTGGAAGTCGATTTTGCCGGACGGGAAGTTCAGAACGCCTATCGTTTGCCACAGGAACTGGTTACCAACCGCCGTGTCTGGATTGTGGGCGACGACAACACCCTTCAGCCCAAGTCGGTGCAGGTGGTGCGTGAACAGGATCAATATTTCCTGATCAACAAAGGTCTGCAAAACGACGATCAGGTAGTCCTGACCTTGCCGGAGTACCCGCAAAAAGGCATGGAAGTCAAAATCAAAGGCGAAGAACTGGTTGCACAACAGGATCAGGAGTAGAGCATGACAAACCATGACGAAAAGCCCTCCGGCCTGATCGCCTACTTTGCCAATAATTCGGTGGCCGCCAACCTGATGATGCTGTTCATCATCATCATGGGTATCGTCGGCTATTTCACCATTCAGCGCCAGATGTTTCCGAACATCGAGATCAATTACATCAACATCTATTCCAATTACCGCGGCGCATCCCCGCAGGAAATTGAAGAAAGTATCCTGATCAAGATTGAAGAAGCCCTGAAAGACGTTTCCGAAATCAAGAAAAGCTGGTCACGGGCGTACCGCAACAGCGGTCGCATTACCCTGGAAATCGAGCCTGACGAGGATTTGTCCGAGGTGCTGGATACGGTCAAATTGAGGGTGGACAGTATAGCCACCTTCCCGGCCGACATGGAGCCGGTGACCATTGCCCAGATTGAATTCAGACAGGATGTCATCGAAATGGCACTGGTCGGCGACCTGCCGCTCACCGAGCTGAAACCCTATGCCAAACAGGTCGAGGATGAAATGCTTCACCTGGGCAA
Organism: Fluctibacter halophilus; assembly: GCF_020687825.1. Lineage (GTDB taxonomy): Bacteria > Pseudomonadota > Gammaproteobacteria > Enterobacterales > Alteromonadaceae > Fluctibacter > Fluctibacter halophilus. The sequence goes on along the minus strand of NZ_JAJEWP010000005.1, from coordinate 69,581 downwards.
CGTATCTCTGGTTGAACTGGACACCCCCGAGGATGAAATCGCGATTGAAATCCGCCCGGACGTGTTGCGCAAGTATAACCTGACACTGAACGATGTTGCCGCGGCTATCCGTCGCTACTCGGCCAACTTCTCGGCCGGTCAGTTGCGCACCGACGCCGGGATCATTTCGGTGCGGGTTGAAAACCAGTACTACAAAGGCGAAGAGTTCCGCAATATCCCGGTCAAGGTCGGCAACAATGGCGCGAAGGTGCTGTTGCGGGATGTGGCTGACATCAAAGACGAATTTGTCGAAGGTGAACGCTACTTCAAATACTCCGGCCAGAATGCAATTTTCATGGCGGTAAAAGCGACCAAAGAACAAAACATGATCCCGGTGGCGCAATCGGTCAAAGATTACATCGCCAAGCGCAATGAAACCCTGCCGGATGGGTTGCAGCTGAAGGTATTGGTCGACATGACCTACTACCTCAATGCACGGCTCGATATGATGCTCAAGAACCTGATCCAGGGTGCCATTCTGGTGGCACTGATGCTGACCTTGTTCCTGCGCTTCCGTCTGGCCTTCTGGGTTATGATGGGACTGCCGTTGTGTTTCCTGGGTGCCGTAATGATGATGCCGCTGTTTGGTGTCAGCATTAACATTCTGTCATTGTTTGCCTTCATCATGGTATTGGGGATCGTGGTCGATGATGCCATTGTCATCGGGGAAAGTGCCTATACCGAAATTGAACGCTCCGGGGGCGGAGTCGACAGTGTCGTGCGCGGTGCTCTGCGGGTAGCAGTACCGGCCACCTTCGGTGTACTGACCACCATGGCGGTATTCGCGCCCTCGCTATTTTCCAGCGGCCCGGAAGGGGCGTTTTTCTACAACATCGCAGTCGTCGTGATCCTGTGTCTGGCCTTTAGCCTGATTGAGTCCAAGCTGATCCTGCCGGCTCACCTTGCCCATACCAAATTTTCGCCGATCAAAGAAACCAGCTGGCGCGCCCGCTTCAATCGTCGCTTCTTTGGCTTCGTAAACGGCAAATACAAACGCTTTATCCAGCGTTGTACCCAGTGGCGCTGGACGGTACTGGCGACCTTCATTGCCATGTTGTTCACCAGTATCGGCCTTATCCAGGCCAACTACGTGCGCACCGTGCCGAACCCGAAGGTGCCTCACGACTTCCCCGACATCCGTATCGAGATGAATGAAACGGTGTCGGACGAAACCACCATTGAGGCGCTGAAAACCATCGAGCAGGTCGTTTACCAGGTAGACGAAAAGATCCAGCGCGAAACCGGTCAGACCATGATCAAGGATTTGTTGGCGTTCAATCAGGGTCGCACCGAAGCGCGTATTCTGGTGCCGCTGGTCGATGAAGAACTACGCCCGATGGATACCTTTGAGCTGGCGCGACGCTGGCGAGAAGCGATCCCGGAAATCCCGGGCATGAAGTCATTCGTGGTACGGGATGATGTTAACGGCGGTGGCGATGACGGCGAGTTTGGTTATTTACTGTATGGCCCCGACATCGACACCCTGAATGCAGCCGGTTTGTATTTCATCGAACTGCTGCAACAACAGGAAGGTCTGTTTGACATCAGCTCCACCATTGACCCGGCCAGCAAGGAAATCCAGATGGAACTGCTGCCAGTGGCCTACGATCTGGGTCTTGACCTGAGCACCATTGCGAGCCAGATCGGCGCCAGTTTCTACGGTGGCGAAGCCCAGCGGGTGATCCGTGACGGCGAGGAAGTGCGTGTGATGGTGCGCTACCCGAAACTGACCCGGGAACGGTTTGCCGAGTTGAAATATGCGGTAGTGACGACGCCGGAAGGTCGCGAAGTCATGTTGGGTGACGTGGTCAAGCTGTCTGAAAAACCCGGTATCAGCTACATTCGTCGTGAAGGCGGCTACCGCAGTGTGTATGTGTGGGGCTCCATTGACGAAGAAACCGTTGAACCCAATGAAGTGGTCAAAGCCATTGATGAAAACTTGCTGCCGCAAATGAAAGAGTCCTTCCCCTCGGTAAAAACCGAACTGGGCGGTGACATCGAAGAGCAGCAGGCTCAGCAGAATGAACAGTTGATGTTCTTCATCGCCGGGATGATCATGGTTTACATCCTGCTGGCCGTGCCGCTGAAGAGCTATGGGCAACCACTGATCATCATGTCAGTGATCCCGTTCAGCTTTACCGGCGCGATCTGGGGGCATTTCTTCTTCGGTATCGACATGAGCATGATGTCACTGTTTGGCCTGATCGCTGCCGCCGGGGTGGTGATCAACGACAGCCTGGTAATGACCGATTACGTCAACCGGGCACGTAAAGAAGGCTTCAGTATCAAAGATGCGGTGGTCGAAGGGGGCTGTGCACGCTTCAGGGCGATTACCCTGACGTCGATCACGACCTTTGTTGGCGTATTGCCGATCATGTTCGAGACCAGCCTGCAGGCCCGTTTCGTTATCCCGATGGCGGTGGGTCTGGGCTTTGCCGTGATGTACGCCACGCTGGTAACCTTGATCCTGGTACCTTGCCTGTACTTGATACTCGAAGATTTGAAAAAACCCTTTCGTTGGGTTGCCGGAAAAGTTCGCCGCAAACCCGAAACGGTGGATGGTCATACTGGTGCAGCGCAGCCAAGCGAGACCTGATCCGAAATAAGACATTAAAAAAGCCAGCTGATGCTGGCTTTTTTTATACCTCAGAAATACCACTTAAGCATTAAATTGGCATTGTTTTCCGTCACCCCTTGAATGCCGAATTTGTTTTTCCAGTGGGCATATTCAATCCCTACCCGCAGGGTCGAATCCAATCCCACATACGAACCAACATCGACACCGATCTGGGCGTTGAAATGATACCCGCTGGCATTGGTGCGAGTGCCGGAGACCCAATCCACAAACCCACTGAACAACCATTGGGATTCACCCACGGAAAAAGGCACACCCCAGACTGGCGTCAGTTGCCAGTTGTCGTCTTTGTCGTCGTTTATGCGGCGATACAGGTTCAGTTGCGCATAGCGAAAACCGGGTAGTGGCACATCAACACCCAGACCATACAACAGATGAGTAAAGCCATGACCCTTTTCTATCGTCGTGGCGATATACACAGGCACAGGCAAGGCGTCTTTTGCGATCAAAAAACGCGGGGTCAACTCACCGTAGGTTGACGCGTCCCCACTGTCCGGGTGAATACGGTCAATAAACAGGAAAACGCCGCCCCAGTCGGCTGCGGCCGTGTATTCGAAGGTCACAACCTGGCGGGCCGGATCCCCAACGGCGTAATGCTCGCCGCGCAGGTAAGTCAGGCTGTAGTTTGACCATTGGACGTTTGCCAGTGCACTGACAGGCAACATCGCTAACCACCATAGCACCACTTTTTTCATTGCTGACTCCAACCTGCCTCTGGTTAAAAAGCTAGTCCAAATGCAACCAATCGCAACTACGGATGTGTCAGGTAAGGTTTGCCACGCCGGACCGAACAAATATCAATCACTTTGTTGCGCTGGATCAAGGTTCAACATACCGAATATCAGGTCCCTTTCTATACTGACAGTCAGCAGATCCAGCAGCACCTGCAACCACGAGTTTTTTACTGTATTGATTGATAGGAGACCGGTGATGAGCAACCTCCCCATTTCCAACCGTCATCGTGATGACAAACCAGCAGACACCTTTCCCCGCCTGTTCGGTGACCATTTTTTTGATGACTTTTTGCAACGCTTTTCCAGCCACTTTCCATTGACACGGCAGCGGGCCAAGGACATGGATGCTAAGCTCGGCTTTGTTGACCCGAATGTCGATATCACCGAGAACAAAGAGGCCTTTATCCTGACCGCTGAACTGCCGGGTCTGGACAAGAATGACATTAAACTGGATCTGTCAGATGGCGTATTGAGCCTCAGTGGTGAGAAGAAGTTTGAGCAGGATGAAAGCAAAGACGACAGTGTGCATGTGATGGAGCGGCGCTACGGCAGTTTTCAGCGCAGCTTCCGGCTGCCCAACAGCGTCGATCAGGATGCCATCAAGGCATCATTTAAAAACGGCGTGCTGAGTGTGTACATGCCCAAGTCACCTCAGGCCAAGGCCCAGCAACGTAAGATTGATATCGAGCATTAGTGTGCCTATATGCCGGTAACCGCTGTTGCCGGCATATTCTCAGGCAAATGCTCAGGCGTTCTGACCGGCCACCCAACCGCTCGACCAGGCCCACTGGAAGTTATAGCCGCCCAGCCAACCGGTGACGTCAACCACCTCGCCAATAAAGAACAGACCTTCTACGTCTTTTGCCATCAGGGTTTTGGACGACAGGCCCTCGGTGTCGACGCCACCGAGGGTCACTTCGGCGGTACGATAGCCCTCGGTACCATTTGGCTGAATTTGCCATGCATGTAGCTTATCGGCCACCTGCTGCAGTTGCTTGCCCTGATACTGCTTCAACGGCTTGTTGTCTATCCCCAGATAGGGCAATAAGGTTTGCACACAACGTTTGGCGTAGTGCTGGGATAACAGCGTGGAAAGCTGTGCCTCCGGGTGTTGCTGCTGGCCCTGCTGCAACACCTCCAGCATGGTACCGTGGGGGTATAAATCAAAGGTGACCGTATCTCCGCTGTGCCAGTATGACGAGATTTGCAGTACGGCCGGACCACTTAAGCCTCGATGGGTAAACAGGATGCTTTCGTTGAAGCTGGTATTGTTGCACTGGGCGCTGGCATCCAATGATATGCCACTGAGTTCGGCAAGCACCTGCTTATCCTGCTCATGCAAGGTAAACGGCACCAGCCCTGCCCGGGTTGGCAATACCCGCAAACCAAACTGTTCAGCCAATCGGTAGCCGAACGGTGAAGCGCCCAATTTGGGCATCGACAGACCGCCGGTTGCCACCACCAGTGATTCACAGCGGTACTCACCACGAGAGGTTTGCAACACAAAACCACTGGTCGTTTTATCAACGTCGAGGATTTCACACTGGGTGTGGATAGCGACACCGGCAGACTCACATTCGCCCATCAACAGGTTGACGATATCCTTGGCCGAATCGTCACAAAACAGCTGGCCCAGGGTTTTCTCGTGATAAGGGATCCCGTAGTCGCTAACCAGGCCGATGAAGTCCCACTGGGTATAGCGGCTCAGCGCTGACTTGCAGAAATGGGGGTTGTCAGACAGGAAGTTTTCCGCCGATGCATACATGTTGGTGAAATTGCACCGCCCGCCGCCGGACATCAGGATCTTGCGGCCGACTTTCTTGGCGTGATCGAGTACCACCACGCGACGCCCCCGCTTGCCCGCCTGCGCGGCACAGAACAGTCCGGCGGCCCCTGCGCCAATGACAATCACATCTTGTTCGAACACATCTCTCTCCCCGTTTAACGTCGCGCAGTATACGCGATGTCGTGCGGCCTGAATACCGACATCACCGGTCGGTCGCGGACACAAAAAAGGCCGCTACAGCGGCCTTTGCAAATAACACGGAAGGTCTACAGGGACTTCAGCATGGTCTCTGCGTCACTGACCTCAAAGCGACCCGGATCTTCTACATGGATGGCTTTTACAATGCCATCTTCCACCAGCATGGAATAGCGCACCGAACGCACACCGCCGAATGTATCGGTATCCATGTCCATGCCCACGCTTTGGGTAAACGCACCGTTACCGTCGCTGAGCATCATGATTTCATCGGCATTACTGGCCTTGCCCCAGGCGTCCATCACAAAGGCATCATTCACCGACAGACACATGATGTCATCGACGCCTTTGGCTTTGATCTTGTCAGCCAACGCCACATACCCGGGTAAGTGGGCATGGGAACAGGTGGGGGTGAATGCGCCCGGCACGGCAAATAACACCACCCGCTTATCACCGAACAATTCATTGGTATGCAGGGTGACCATTTCGCCGTCTTTAAGCAGACTGAACGTGGTTTCCGGCAAGCTTGCGCCTACAGCTAACATAGATTTCTCCCATCACATTGATGCATTGTTATGCCCCGGCTTCAGATACACGTCGAAGCGGTGCTTTTTACTTTCAATCGCCATGCTCGGCTGTTGTGAAGCCAACCATGGGGCACTGTTGGGACGCTTAACCACGACCCGTTGTTGTGCCAGCGCCAACGCCGGTGCCAGTAACGCATCAGCGTCTTCATCCGGTCCCAGCATGGCTTGAAACACCCGCATTTCCTTTTTCACAGCCGCGCTTTTTTTACGATGAGGAAACATCGGGTCAAGGTACACTACCGCAGGTTGAACCCCTTGCCAATCCCTGAGCAAAGTCAGACTGCTGCCATGAAACAAGGTCATGCGGGACGCCACATCATTCGCCAGTGTCGGATCCAGCGCCGCTCTTCGCAGACCGTCATCCAGTAACGCAGCAACCACCGGTGAGCGTTCAATCATGTCGACCTGACAGCCCACACTGGCCAGTACAAAGGCATCTCGCCCCAGACCAGCCGTGGCATCCAATACCCGTGGTACATGGTCACCTTTCACGCCAACCGCTTTAACAATGGCTTCTTTACGTCCGCCGCCGTGCTGGCGGCGATAGGTCAGGGCATCCGAGGCAAAGTCCACCACCACGCCATGCTGGCGGGGCTGATCGATCTGGTGCAACGCCAGGCCCTGCGGGGTCAGAGATAAGAACACTGTCGCCCCAGCGGCCGAGCGTTCGGCCAGGCCATAGGTGTCACGTAATTGGGTCGCGTAAGCCGCAAGTTCGGCATCCACGTCAGGGGATGTCAGCAGCGCAATCGGCTCAGGCATGACCATAGTCCTCCCGGTAAGGTAGCCACCGGTTGATGATGGCCTGTGCATTGGAAGGGTAGTCCTGCCATAACTGTTCGGCCAGTGTTTGCACGTGTGGGATCAACTCAGCGTCACGCACCAGGTCGGCAATCTTCAGGTCCGCCAAGCCGGTTTGCTTGGTACCCAGCAATTCACCGGGGCCACGAATTTCCAAATCCTGCTGGGCAATGTAGAAACCATCGTGAGACTCCCGTAGCACCGCTAAACGGCGGCTGGCCGTTTTGGACAGCGGACTTTGGTACATCAGCACACAATGGCTTTCTACCGAGCCTCGCCCTACCCGTCCGCGCAACTGATGCAACTGAGCCAGCCCCAGACGCTCCGGATTCTCAATGATCATCAGGCTGGCATTGGGCACGTCCACCCCAACTTCGATCACGGTAGTGGCGACCAGTAAATCGAGGGTCCCGGCTTTAAAGTCGTCCATAACGGCCTGTTTTTCAGGCCCTTTCATACGGCCATGCACCAGACCGACTTTGAGCTCCGGCAACGCGGTGCGCAACGCAATGGCGGTGTCTTCGGCGGCCTGACACTGCAGCACGTCCGACTCCTCAATCAATGTACACACCCAATAGGTCTGACGGCCATCCTCCAGTGCCGCACGACGTACCCGAGCGATCACTTCGTCACGGCGGGTATCGGGTACCACCACCGTTTGAATTGGGGTGCGACCTGGCGGTAGCTCGTCAATGATCGACGTATCCAAATCCGCATAGGCGGTCATCGCCAGCGTGCGGGGAATTGGCGTCGCGGTCATGATCAACTGATGGGGATAACGCCCCTGGGCCTGACCTTTTTCACGCAACGCAAGGCGTTGATGCACACCGAAGCGGTGCTGCTCATCAACAATCACCAGTGCCAACTGATGGAAATGCACCTGTTCCTGAAAAATGGCATGGGTGCCAATCAACAGATCAACCTCGCCCTGTTGCAACTGTGCCAGCACGGTTTCCCGGGCCTTGCCTTTGAGCTTGCCGGCCAACCAACCGATGCGGATGCCCAACGGCGCCAGCCACTGCTGGAAATTATTCGCGTGCTGCTCAGCCAGCAACTCAGTGGGTGCCATCAACGCGACCTGAAACCCGGCACCGATGGCAGTCAGTGCCGCCAACGCTGCCACCAGGGTTTTACCCGACCCGACATCGCCCTGCACCAGGCGCATCATCGGCCGGTGCCCGGCCATATCATCCGCGATCTGCTGGGCAACCCGCTGTTGGGCGCCGGTGGGTGAAAACGGCAGTTGGGCCAGAAAACGTTGCTGCAACGTGCTATCCGGTTTGAGGGCAAAGGTGGCATGCTGATCACTTTGCTGACGAACCTTTTGCACACTCAGATGGTGAGCGAGCAACTCCTCGATGATCAGGCGTTGCTGGGCCGGGTGTTTACCGGCTTCCAATAATGGCATCGACACATCGGGTGTGGGGCGATGCACCAGCCACAGGGCATCGTGCAAACTGATTTGGTGGGCGTACAATCCATTGGGCAACAACTCCGCCAATGCACCTTTGTCCAGTTGCTGCAGCGCCTGCTCGGTAAGGTTGCGCAAGGTGATTTGTTTAACCCCGTCGGTGGTCGGATACACCGGGGTCAATCGATCATCCAGCGCATCGTCGTCGCCTTCCCGTTTGATGCGGTATTCAGGGTGCATCATTTCCAGGCCGTATTTCCCGGCTCGCACTTCACCAAAACAGCGCACTGTCACGCCGGGCTCAAGGGCGTTTTTCTGCGCCGCTGAAAAGTGGAAAAATCGCAGCGTCAGTGTGCCATTGCCGTCGCTGAGCCGCACCAACAGCATGCGCTTGCGACCAAATTGCACCGAGCTGCTCATCACTTCCCCTTCCACCGACACGTGCAGCAAGGGCTGCAAATCGGCAATGGGGTACAGGCGAGTACGGTCTTCATAACGTGACGGCAAATGAAACAGCAGGTCCTGCAGGGTCAACAGCCCCAGTTTCTGCAGTTTTTCAGCGACTTTGCTGCCGACGCCTTTGAGTTGGGTTAACGGAGTGGTGGCCAGCGATACCATTGGTAACGTCGAATATTCCAGCGGGAGTTCATGATAATCAGCATGTTACACCATTTGCCAACCAATGCCCCAGCCCGTTTTACCCATTGTCTCACTGAGGCATTGGTATCGGTTTACCGTCCGATAACCGAGCGGCTTCCAGCAGTAGCTCAGCCGACAGGCGAACCTTGAAATTGGGGTTCACGTAATTGAACAACACCCTTCCTTGCTGATCGACGATGTACACCGCCGGTGCAGGCAATACCGGACGCTTCCCGTCAGGATCATAGGTCAGGGGGATCTGGTATTCCTGTTCGTAGCGCTGTGTGGTTTGAGGGTCGAGATAAAAACCGATACCGAAGCCACGCAGGGCATTGAGTCGCTGATCAGAGTACAGTTGCGCGGCGAACGTTGTAGCCATCTTTTGCTCACGAAGACGAGCCGGGGTTTCCGGTGAAATCGCCAGGATCTGATAGCCCAAGGCTTGCAGTTGCGGTTCAATGGATTTCAGGTCAGCCAGTTGACGGTTGCAATAGGGACACCACCCACCACGATAAAACACCACCACTGCCGGCTGTTCCAGTAACAATGCCCGCAAACTCACCGGAGCCCCGTCGGGGTTATATAGCGTGATAGTGGGCACTTGCTGACCTATCAGCAGTGGAGAGACCTCGTCCGCTGTCTGGGCAAACGGCGGGCGCTCCCTTGCGTCAGCGAGTGATAATGACAGGCACAGGGCAATGAACAACAAAATGCGGTGCATAGGGTTTTCCTCAAACAGGCTGGAAAACACCATTAGACCGCGATGCAGAAAAAAACTTTCAGTCTTCGTCCTCAAGACTGGCCAGTGCCTCCGGGCTCATTTGCACCCGTTGCCACCACTGTTCATCCGCTTCGATTTGACCCTGCTCATCAATGTGCGGATAGGGGATCCCCTTGCGATCGCAGACTTTGCGCAGGATGGGATGGCCGCCTTTGAACAATATCCGCTGACATTCTTCCTCGGATAATTGCTGGGTATCATACAAGCCTGCAATTTGCCGCTGGCGCTGTGCTTCATACAGCACCAACGCCGCTGCGACAGAGACATTCAGCGACTGAACCATGCCGACCATGGGAATGACGATATCCTGATCGGCCAGGGCGATGGCCTGATCCGTAGCACCGTATTTTTCCTGGCCAAGGATAATCGCCGTCGGGCGGGTGTAGTCGACGTCGCGAAAATCAACCGCACTGTCCGACAAGTTAGTGACCAGCACCTGCATGTTCTGTGCTTTGAGGTGACCGATGGCCTGACCAATATCGTCGTGGCTGTTTACCTCAACCCAATGGTGGCTGCCACCTGAGGTGCCGGCCCTGACACGGCGGTCCTGCTCTTCCCACACCGCATGAATACGGTGAATGCCGACCGCATCACAACTGCGTATCACCGCAGACAGGTTGTGCGGCTTGTGCACCTGCTCCATGCAAACGGTCAGGTCCGTCTGACGCATTCGCAGCATGGTGCGAATGCGCGCGTAACGTTCTGGCGACATGATCAGATTCTCTTGGCGATTACTCGGGCAGTTCCATCACGCCATCGATTTCAATCTGCGCGCCTTTGGGCAGGGCCGCAACGCCAATCGCGGCGCGGGCGGGGTAAGGCTGTTTGAAGTACTGACTCATGATTTCATTGACGGTGGCAAAGTTGCCCAGATCGGTCATGTAGATGTTCACTTTGGCCAGATCATGGGTCGAGCCACCGGCGGCCTCACACACGGCTTTGAGGTTTTCAAACACCTGACGTGCCTGCTCGGCGAAATCATCCGACACCATCTCCATGGTGTCCGGTACCAGTGGGATTTGCCCGGACAAATACACGGTAGTGCCTGTTTTGACCGCCTGGCTGTAAGTGCCAATAGCTTGAGGTGCCCGGTCGGTATGAATAACGGACTTTGACATAAATTGTTTTACCTTAATTGTGTCGAGTTTGACTGTGTCGGGATACTTTCTGTACTTCTGGCATCCTGCGGATCTTGCGCATGATATTGGCCAGATGGACGCGGTTGTGCGTGGTCAGTTCAATGTCAATATAGTAGATGTTGCTTTCTTTTTCTTCTGTCTGCAAACCGATGATATTGGAATCACAGGACGCCACCGTATTGGTCAGGGTGGCCAGTGTACCCTGATGGTTGATCAGCTCGATACGCACCGACGCCTTGAACTCACCCTGAGGCTCGTCGTCCCATTTCATCGGTAACACCCGTTGCGGCTCATCCCGGCTCAGTTTGCGAATGTTGCTACAACCGATCTGGTGGATGACCATGCCACGGCCGGGGCTGAGAATAGCAACGATTTCATCGTCTGGAATGGGATGGCAGCAGCGAGAGTAGGTTACCAACAGGCCTTCGGTACCTTTGATTGCCACATTGCGGCCCTTGTCCTGCAAATCGTCCGCAGACTCGCCCAGTAAACGTCGCGCCACGATGGCACTGAGTTCATTACCCAGACCGATATCGGCCAACAAGGCATCAAAGTTATCGTGCTTGGTTTCCGCTACCACACGGGCAATGTCCTGTTCCGGGATCTCGTCCAGCTTAACCGCGCCCAATGCATGGCGAAGTAAGCGGTTACCCATGCTGATAGCCTCTTCAGAACGTTGCTTCTTCAGGTAGTGGCGAATATTGGAGCGCGCTCGGGCGCTGACCACAAAGTTCAGCCAATTGGCATTCGGTTTGGCCCGCGGTGAGGTAATGATCTCCACAGTCTGGCCGTTTTCCAACGGCTTACTGAGGGAGTAGTTGCGCCGTTCAACACGCACACCAACACAGGAATTCCCCACATCCGAGTGCACGGCATAGGCAAAGTCCACCGGCGTCGCACCCATCGGCAGTTCGATAATGCGCCCATCCGGAGTAAACACATAGATCTCCTCCGGGAACAGATCGGTCTTCACGTTTTCAATGAATTCAAACGACGAACTGGCGCTTTGCTGCAACTCGAGTAACGACTGCATCCACTTGCGGGCTCGCACCTGCGCGGTTGTACCGGACTGGGAATCGCCCGGTGACTTGTACAGCCAATGGGCCGCAACCCCTTTGTCTGCCATGTGGTCCATTTCCTGGGTGCGGATCTGAATTTCCACCGGGATCCCGTGGGGACCAATCAACGAGGTGTGTAGTGACTGGTAGCCGTTGGTCCGCGGGATCGCGACATAATCCTTAAAACGCCCTTCAATCGGCTTGTACAAGCCGTGCATGGCGCCCAGTGCCCGATAGCAATTGTCGACGTTTTCCACCAGCACCCGAAAGGCATAGATGTCCATCACTTCGTTGAACATCAGCTCTTTGTTTTTCATTTTGCGATAGATGGAGTACAGGTGTTTTTCCCGTCCCACCACAGAGGCTTCAATGGCATGGGCGCTCAACCGCGCCTGAACTTCCAGGCGGGTGTTTTCAATGATTTCCTTGCGGTTTCCGCGCGCTTGTTTTACCGCCGCTTTGAGAGCCCGGTAGCGCATCGGGTACATGGCCTGAAACCCCAGGTCTTCCAACTCGTTCTTGATGTCATGAATACCCAGGCGGTGGGCAATGGGGGAATAAATTTCCAGGGTTTCTCGGGCGATGCGGCGCCGTTTGTCAGGCCGCAATGATCCCAGCGTGCGCATGTTGTGGGTGCGATCGGCCAGTTTGATCAGGATCACGCGAATGTCCTGCACCATGGCCATCATCATTTTACGGAAGTTCTCCGCCTGCGCTTCCTGCTTACTACTGAACTGGATCTTGTCCAGTTTCGACACCCCTTCAACCAATTCGGCCACCGTGTCACCAAACTCCCGGGCCAGATCGTCTTTGTCGTAATCGGTGTCCTCAATCACATCGTGCAGTAGCGCAGCCATCAATGTTTCATGATCGAGGCGCATGTCCGCCAGGATACCGGTCACTGCCACCGGGTGAGTGATATAGGGATCGCCGCTGGAACGCATCTGCCCTTCGTGCGCATCTCGGGCCAGCACATAGGCACGCTCAATGTCCACCACCGTTTCCGGAGGCAGATATTCACTCACCTTGTTTTTCAGGCCTTCAAACAGATACACGACAACAACGTATTAAGGGTTTGTATGGGTACAAGAATACGGGGATTTTGAAGGGTTGCCAACGGTAATCTCAACCGTGGCTAACGAGGGTAATCCGCAGCCACGCACCGGCACAGAGGCGATGCGTAGCTACAGCAAATGCTTACTGGTCGGCCAGGATATTGGCAACCGAGGCAAATTCTACCTGTTCCTGATGTTGCTGATCACGCAGGGCTTCCTGCTCAATCGACTCAGGGGTTACATGGCCTTCTTCGATTTCACGCAACGCAACCACGGTCGGCTTGTCGTTACCCATTGGTACGTGAGAATCTTTACCTTCAGTGGCCAACTGACGCGCACGGCGTGCAGCAACCAGCACTAAATCGAAGCGATTTCCAACCTTATCTACAGCGTCTTCTACTGTTACGCGAGCCATTCTGTTCTCCGTCAGCGTGTTAATGTGGGAAAAAAGGTCGCATAGTTTACTTTTTTATCACCCACTTGAAAAGATCTTTGATGATCCTGCGATCATTGTCCCAGCAAAGCATCAAACAGCGCCTGATGGCGCACCACCTGTTTTTCCTTACGCAAGCGGCGACTGATGACGATGGCGTCGAGCTCCGCCAGCGCAGCGTCAAAGTCATCATTCACAATCACATAGTCAAATTCGTGGTAGTGAGAAATTTCCGCCACGGCTTTTTCCATGCGCTGGTCTATCACATCCTGGGAGTCCTGGTTGCGCGCGGTCAGTCGCCGGCGTAACTCCTGTTTCGAAGGCGGGGCGACAAAAATGGTCGCAGTATCCGGGATCTGCGCTTTGACCTGACGGGCGCCTTGCCAGTCAATGTCCAGAAACACATCGATGCCCTGGCGCAGGGTCTGTTCGATCACCACTTTAGAGGTACCGTAGTAGTTGCCAAACACTTCCGCCCACTCGAAAAACACGTCATCTTCGATCATCGCCCTGAAAGCGTCTTTGCTGACAAAATGGTAGTGTTGACCATCCACTTCACCGGGTCGTGGGTCACGGGTCGTGTGGGACACAGACACCTGCATCTGGGTGTTATGCATGTCGGTTTGGGTGTGCTTTTCCAGCAACGCTTTAATCAGGCTGGACTTACCGGCGCCCGACGGGGCAGCCAAAATAAACAAATTACCTAACGCTTGGGCCATAAGGTTTTCAAAACAAAAAAGGATGTGCGTAATGGGCTGCAATGTTAGCATATCTGTTCCAATTACCCAGCCAATAAATGACGAGTTATGCACGATAGCGAATACCATCAACGGGTCGATGATATCTTCATGGCGTTGGAAGAGTCGTTAGACGATTGTCCGGCAGATATCGATTACGAGTCCGCCGGCGGCATCCTTACCCTGATCTTCGAAAACGGCAGCAAAATCATCCTTAATAAACAGGCGCCCCTGCACCAGATCTGGGTGGCCACCAAATTCAACGGCCACCATTTCAATCTCGACGGCGAGCAGTGGATCGATGAACGTACCGGTGCGGAGTTCTGGCAATTCATCAGCGAAGCGGCCAGTCGCCAGGCTGAACAGCCGGTCAGCTTCAGCCCGGCCTGAACGGAAAACGTTGCAGGCTTGGACCGGAGTCGGTAAAACATACGTTGTCAGAAGATTGTCAAACAATGGATGAACACATGTCAGATTCTTCACTCCCCTATGTGGATGTACTGCCCGACGGGGATTACGATGCAGTGGTGATTTGGTTGCATGGCTTGGGTGATTCGGGCAATGGATTTGCGCCCATCGTGCCCGAACTGAAGTTACCGTCCGATCACCGCATCCGCTTTATCTTCCCTCACGCGCCGGTGCGCCCGGTGACAATCAACAACGGCATGGCCATGCGCGCATGGTACGACATTGTCAGCATGGACTTTAACCACCGTGCGGATCGTCAGGGCGTAGAAGAGTCAGCTTACCTGGTTGAACAATTGATCCAGGCGGAAATCGACCGCGGCATTGATCCCAAGCGGATTGTGCTGGCCGGTTTCTCTCAGGGTGGCGTGATTGCGTTGCACCTTGGGACTCGATTATCTGTACCGCTGGCTGGGATCATGGCACTGTCTACGTACATGTGCGCTCCGGAATCGCTGGCCAATGAAGCCCACCCTGCAAACCGTGAAACCCCGGTGTTGTGTTGTCATGGCCAGTTTGACGATGTAGTGCCGGTGTTCATGGGCAAGGCAGCCTATCAGGTACTATCAGAGAATGGCTATTCTGCCCAGTGGCAGGAATACCCCATGCAACACAATGTCTGTCTGGAAGAAATCCAGGCCATTTCAGCCTGGTTGCAGCAGCGGCTGTGTGACTAGACCGATATCGAGAATATCGAGTCTCAGCGTTTCAGGCGGCACTACTCTCAATACGTTGCATCCTCACCCAACTGGGCTAGGCTTTGTAAGTCTTGCCCAGCCATGAGGATCGGTCCATGTTCACACGCTTGGTTATTTTAGTCGGTTTGTTGCTGTGCACAGCAGTCAACGCGCAGGTTGCCCGTTTTCAGCTCACCACGGGGATTGCCCAGCGCGAGCCGGTAGATGATCTGGGCAGCACCGCAGTGATCCCCGCCGAAGGGATCACAACCTTGTATTTTTTCACCGCCGTCGACAACATGGCTGGCAAAACCCTGATCCACCGCTGGCTGTATAAAGGCCAGGAAATGGCATCGGTGGCCTTGCCCATTCGCAGTAACCATTGGCGCACCTACTCCAGCAAGCGCATCATGTCCGACTGGCAAGGCGAGTGGCAAATTCAGGTGTGGCAGGACGATTTACAGATCACCCAACATACCTTCACTCTGTCCAGTGACCAATGATGACTTAAATCCCTGCTAACACATGATTTTTCCAGCGGCATTGGGGTAAAATGCCGCTTCAATCAGGCGGGGAATATTATGAGCAAAACTGAAATCCGCATCGCAACGCGCAAGAGCGCGTTGGCCATGTGGCAAGCAGAATACGTCAAACATCAACTGGAGCAAGCGCACCCGGACCTCACTGTCAGTTTGCTGCCGATGAGCACCCGAGGGGACAAGATCCTAGACACCCCACTGGCGAAAGTGGGCGGTAAGGGGCTTTTTATCAAAGAACTCGAAGTGGCCATGCAGGAAGGACGTGCCGACATTGCGGTCCATTCCATGAAAGACGTGCCGGTAGAGTTTCCACAAGGATTCGGTTTGCATGCCATCTGCGAACGGGAAAATCCCTTTGATGCGTTCGTTTCCAACCGCTACAGCTATCTGCAGGATTTGCCCGAGGGGGCCAGAGTCGGGACCTCCAGTTTACGCCGCCAGTGCCAGCTAAGGGCGCTGCGACCGGATCTGACCATCGTCGATTTGCGCGGCAATGTGAACACCCGTCTGGCCAAGCTGGATGAGGATCAGTACGACGCCATCATTCTGGCAGCCGCGGGATTGATCCGGCTCGAATTCGAGCACCGCATCCGCCATACCCTGCCACCGGAGTTGTGCCTGCCGGCGGTGGGTCAGGGCGCGGTCGGGATTGAATGCCGCAACGATGACCATGATCTTATCGAGCGTCTGCAGGCCCTGAACGACAATGCAACAGCAATCCGGGTTAAAGCGGAACGGGCGATGAATGCCCGCCTGCAGGGGGGCTGTCAGGTTCCCATCGGCAGCTATGCCGAGCTCAAAGGCGATCAACTCTACCTGCGTGGCCGGGTGGGGTCACCCGACGGCACAACCTTGCTCAAGGCGAGTGTGCGGGGTAAACCTGAAGGTGCAGAAGCGTTAGGTATCGCCGTGGCCGATGACCTGTTATCACAAGGTGCAGACCGCATTCTGAAAGACGTGTACGAGGCCAATCAGCAGTGACCGTATTGGTGTTGCGTCCACGCCACAAAGTCGACGCCAGCGTAGCCTTTTTTCAGCAACAGGGTATCGCGGCACTCGGCTGGGGCCTGATCGAGACGTTGCCTGACGACGGGGGCATCCGCCATGCCCGCCATCAGTTGGCCAAGGTTGATGACCAACACGGCATCATCGTAACCAGTACCGTTGCCGCACACGCCAGCGCGTCTTTTCTCGCCGCCACTTTGGCGACTGTGTTCGCGATAGGCAAAAGCACCGCCGCGGTGCTGGACAACCTGGGCATTCAGGCCCACACCCCCGAGGTTGAAACCAGCGAAGGTATGCTGGCGCTGATTGACAGCCTGGCATTGGAATGTCAACACTGGTTTATCCTCAAAGGCGTTGGCGGCAGAGATGCGCTGGCAACAGGATTGCAGCAACGTGGCAACAAGGTTGAAGAGTTGGCCGTTTATCAACGTCACGTGATGGCCAAGCCCTACCAAACCCAGCCGTGGCAGTGGTCAGAAATACAGTGTATTGTGGCTACCAGTGGCGCCCTGATCGACGCGGCATTTCACCATACACCGGCATCTGTCCTACAATCCATCCCATGGGCAGTGGTCAGTGAACGTCTGGCCGGGCACCTTGAACGCCGTGGCGTCACAGATGTCAGAGTGTGTAACGGCGCCAGTGATGCAGCCCTGGTCGCGTGCATCCGCAATAAAATGGAGTAAAACATGGTTGACGAAACCACCAAACCCGCCATCGATGCGCCCGTAGACGTTGTCAACGAGCCGTTATCAGAACCAGCGCAAGCCGACATTCCTCCTTCAGGACAGCGCAGCCGCGCATTGCTGTGGCTGGTTGTTGTTGTGTCGTTGCTGATCGCCCTTGGCACCGCAGGCGGAGGTTGGTGGCTGTGGCAACAAACCCAGTTGCAACAACAACATCAGCAACAAGCCTGGCAGGCATTGCAAAGCGCGGTTGAAGCAGCACGAACCGAAGAATCCCGTCAACTGGCCGATGCACTGGCCACCCAGGCATCGCTGCGCGGACAATTGAATGATTTACACACCCAGATTCAAGCCATTGAGGCACAGGCAAAATCCAATCAGCAAAGCCTGGCTGAAGTGTCCGGTCGTCGCCCTTCAGACTGGTTGCTGGCGGAAGCGGACTATCTGGTGCGCATGGCGGGACGTAAGATGTGGTTGGAGCACGATATCAGCACCGCCATCTTGATGCTGCAATCGGCCGATGCACGCCTTGCCGACCTGGCGGATCCCAGCCTGTTGCCCATTCGTCAGCGCCTCGCAGATGACATACAGACCCTGAAAAATATCAATCCGGTGTCTTTAACGTCAGTGGCCCTGGCATTGAGCGCACTGCAACCGCAGGTTGCGCATCTTGAGATCGCGATGCCGGAAATTCCGGAAATTGCCAGTATGGACAGCACTGCCAGCGACGATGTCTCTGACTGGCAGGCCAACCTGGGCAAGTTGTGGTCCTTTTTCAAAAACGAGTTGGTCAACTATCAACCGCGCACTTTACCCATGCGCCCACTGCTGAACCAACAGCAGCAGTGGCTGGTACAGGAACAACTGACCCTGGCACTGGCGCAGGCAAAATCTGCCGCGTTGGCAGAGCAAAGCACCTTGTATCAACAAGCGTTGCAACGGGCCCTGGCGGTGTTGGTGGAGCATTACGATATCCAGTCGACGCAGGTCAGCCAGTTTATGAGCGCTGTACAACAGTTGGCTGAAACGGATATCGAACGCACCTATCCTGAGCAACTGAGCGCTGCCCAGCCGCTTAAGGATGTGCTGAGTCACCGCTTGCAGCAAGCTTATAACAACGCCGAGGTCGCGCCTTTATGAGAAAAGTGACTTATCTGCTGGCGTTTTTGGGGCTGATCATTGCCGGACTACTGCTCGGTCCTCTGGCGGTTAACTATGACGGCTATGTATTGATTGTCATGGAGCACGGCACGGTGCAACTGCGCATCTTTGGCGTGCTGCTGTTGTTGCTGATTGTGGGACTGGCAACCTGGCTATTGCTATTGGTCGCGCGGGTCGGGTTCAGAACGTTTGGCGGCTCAAAAGACTGGTTATTCAACTGGAGCGCGCGTAAGCGCCGCCGCGCCTTCAGAGACGGCCTGCTGGCTCTGGCGGCTGGCAACTATGAAGCAAGCCGCAAGTCGCTGGAAAAGTTAGAGGACGGCGATGAATTTGATGGGATCAACCTGATCGCCCAAGGCGAGGTGTGTATGCGCACCGGCGAACCGGAAAAGGCCATTACCCTGTGGCAAATGGCCACCGAGATCCCCGCCGCACGCTTAGCAGCAACGCTGAACCTGGTCAGGGAGCGTCTGGATCATCGTGACGCTGATGCCGCATTAACCCTATTGGGCACGCTGGCAGATAAAGAGGCCGCCCAACCCCCGACAGTCAATCTGCATGCCGAAGCGTTGGCCATGGCTGGCCAATGGCAGACGTTGCAGGCCAACCTACCCAAATGGAAAAAAGCGTTGGGTGACAATCACGGCAAGTGGCAGCAGCGAGCCTCGGAGTCTATTTATGCCGAAATTGCCAGTAAGAAAGGCGCGAGGGAATTGCAGGAAACCTGGCAGCGTTTACCCCGCTCCACCCGGCGGGACCACAGCCAACGCCTGGCGTTTGCCAAACAGCTAATGGAACAGGGCAAACACGCCGACGCGGAAAAGACCCTACTGGAGCATGCCCCTGAGCGTCCTACAGCAGCCCTATTAGAGGTGATGCGAGCCTTCCGCCACCCTAACCCGACCCTGGCAATGAAAACACTGGAAGGTTGGATAAAATCCGACGACACCAACAGCACCCTGTTCAGTGTGTTGGGCCAATTGGCGCTGCAAACCGGCGACATCAATCTGGCGGACAAGGCCATCAGCCGGGCAGTAAAACTGTCAGATTCACCCAAGGATTGGTTCCTGCTCGGTCAAATCAAAGAGGCAAAACACGACATTACCGGCGCAGCCCAATGCTTCAAAAGCGTCAGCCAACGCACGCTGAAACACTAGCGTGCCGTTGGCAACCTATCTTTTTGTAGCAATCACTACATTTTTGCTACTGAATACGTTCCTGTTACTCATATTTTTGCAACCATCGAGTCATCTGACTTCCAACAGCCTTAAAAGGCTTGATAATTAGGCTTTTGTAGTGTTCACTACTTTAATATTTCCCGCAACGAATCAAGCCGAATTATTGGAATGAACACTACAATAAGTAACCAAAAACGGGGTAGACCACGACGATTGGACGTACAGCGGGGCTTGTCTATCGCCCGAACCTTGTTCCACCAATTTGGCTACAACGGCGTGTCAGTGGCGCAGTTGTGTGAGGCAGTGAATGCGACACCCAGTAGTCTGTATGCCACCTTCGGTAGCAAGTCATCATTGTTCACTCAAGCACTGCAACACTACCATGATGAGTTCTGCCTCAACCTCGACATTGCCCTGGACGGCGCCGACAGCTTGCCGTTGATGTTCCGTCGTAGTCTGGAATTTTGTGCCGCGCAGTTTTTCAATCCACAGGAGCCACCAGGAAGCTTCTTACTCGATGCACACAATGCCTGTCACGAAGAGCCACTAAAAGAGATTATATTAAGCAAAAACAAGGAATTAGCAGATTTACTTGAGGGTCACTTTGCACAATTGGCACCCGATGCTGCCCATGAAATCACCCAGGCATTGATGTGTCTTATCCGCGGCATGTCCACAGCGGCGCGCTGTAATGAGCCGTTTGAGGATACATTGACCAATATCGAGTTTTACTGCCAGGCATTTGACGACTAAATAGTAAGCAATCACTGCAGTCTTGAGCCAATATATAAAAGGACTTATCTCGTAAAAACCGTCAACTTCAAACTTTAAGTTAGTTAGTATACACTTGCGATTAACCGCACACTTTTTGGTTAAAAATCTGCCTATTTACAATAGCGCGTCGGATTTTGTTGCATGTTAGCCAAAGAAATACTGGCATTCTCAGCCATTTTCATTAGAATCGGCGGCCATATTTAGCACCCGTAGCTCAGCTGGATAGAGCGTTGCCCTCCGGAGGCAAAGGTCATAGGTTCGAATCCTATCGGGTGCGCCAGATACAAGAAAACCAGCCTCGTGCTGGTTTTTTTGTGTCTGTTGTACACCGTGGATGAGAACCTTCTTCGACCAGATTGCCCGGGGCAATCTGGAACGCGCTTTAGCGCGGCCCGAAGGGTGAGCGCCGGTCGGCACAGCCGACACCAAGTGACTTAACATCACTTGGTGAGAAGTGAACGCGAACACAGGAAGTGTGAGCTGGGTGAAGTTCATCATGGACGTGTTTACACCTCCCTACACCACAAAGTGAACCTGCGGCGATGGCCCAAAGGGGCGAGTTACAACCTCCCCTGCTCCAACACAGGGAGCACCCAGTAACGCAGAGACTGGGCTTTCTGAATGCCCCGCAAGCGTTCCATCAGCGGGGGCAGCTCATCAATGTCGACCAGGATATCCACCTGGACCATATGCTGATGGCCCTGAACCTGCTCAATCAGGTCGTAATGCTGATGCTCCCTGCTGTGGCCCTCAACGTCCCGCAGGGTAAACCCGGACAGGGTTTGATCGGCCAATAAGACATCGACAATGTCATCTTTCATGTCCAGCGGTACGGTCAGTACCAGCAATGCAGGTTTATCCACGGCGCTTCTCCAGTAGTCGATAAAACACGGGCAGCAAATATAAGGTGGTCAATGTAGAGGTCACCAAACCGCCGATCACCACGATGGCCAGGGGTTGTTGGATCTCAGCCCCTGGCCCGGTAGCAAAGGCCAGCGGAAACAAACCAAACATCGCCGTAGTAGCGGTCATCAGAACCGGGCGCAGTCGCCGCACCGCGCCTTGCTCAACCCGCTCGGTCAGATCAGCGATGCGCAGTCGCAACTGCTCCAGGAAGCTGACCATCACCACACCGTTTAACACCGCAACACCCAATAGCGCGATAAAGCCCACCGATGCCGGCACCGACAGGTACGCACCACTGACATACAGGCTGGCAATACCTCCCACCAGCGCAAACGGAATGTTGGCCAGGATCAGCAACGATAGCCACACAGATCGGAAGGTGGTAAACAGAATGACAAAGATCAGTAGCAGCGCTACCGGCACCACCAACAAAAGATTGCCCATCGCCCGCTGCTGATTCTCAAACTCACCACCAAAGTCAATCCAGTAGCCGTTGGGCAGTGTGATCTGTTGCTGAATTTGCGATTGCAGTTCGTTCACGAACCCTACAACGTCTCGGCCGGTTACATTGCTGGTCACCACAGCGAAACGTCTGGATTGCTCACGTTCAATCAGTAGCGGCCCTTCCTGCAAGGCGATATCCGCCACATCAGATAATGGCAACACACGTTGGTTGGGCAGTAACACCGGCCAATGGCGAACATCTTCAATGGACCCCAACCGCAGCGGTTGATTTTGCACTGCGCTGGCAGACAGCCTGAGCGGAATAAACGTTTCGCCCTGACTGATTTGGCCAATTTCACGTCCTTCCAACTGCACAATCAGCTGGTCGGCCAGGCTGCGTACGCTGACCCCCAGTTGCGCTGCCACCGCAGGCTTGGGTTTGATGTTCAGGTATTGTCCGCCTTCAATCATGGCAGCCTGCACATCGGAGCTTCCCTGCACCTTGGTGACCAATCGTTGTATGTCGGACGTCAGCCCCGCCAGGGTTTCCACGTCGTCGCCAAACACTTTGATCGACACATCGCCACTGGTACCGGTCAGCATTTCCGACACCCGCATCTGGATCGGTTGGGTGAAATTCTGATTCAGGCCAGTGTAGCCCGCGAGCGCGGCGCGGATATCGTCGATCAGCTCGGCTTTGCTGCCCTGGCGCCATTCATCCCGGGGTTTCAACTGCAGGAACACATCGGTCTCATTCAGCCCCATCGGGTCAAGACCGAGCTCGTCTGAGCCGGTACGGGCAACCACCTGTAGCACTTCCGGCACCGTGGCCAACAGATGTTTTTCGGCCTGGGTATCGATTGCCACCGATGCATCAAGGTTGATGCCGGGGGATTTTTCAAATTGCACGATAATGTCGCCTTCGTCCATGGTCGGCATAAAGCTTTTACCGATCACGACGAACAGGTAGCCCCCTGCCACCAACGCTACCAGCGCCACGGCAATGGCCGG
Source organism: Fluctibacter halophilus (assembly GCF_020687825.1). Lineage (GTDB taxonomy): Bacteria > Pseudomonadota > Gammaproteobacteria > Enterobacterales > Alteromonadaceae > Fluctibacter > Fluctibacter halophilus. The sequence goes on along the minus strand of NZ_JAJEWP010000005.1, from coordinate 46,705 downwards.
GCCCGGCGTCGCCAATACCCGACGCACCGATGTGAGAAACACCTGCTGCAACCACACCATGTACTTCGGCATCGGCGCTTCAGTGCCGGCCATCAGCCACGATGCAATCACCGGGGTCACCGTCAGCGATAAGATCAGGGCGCTGACCATGGCAAATACGATGGTCAGTGCCACGGGTGCGAACAGCTTGCCTTCCAGCCCGGACAAGGTAAATAGCGGTGAAAATACCACCACGACGATGATCGTTCCGGCCACCACCGGTGCAGTCACTTCTTTACTGGCGCGAAAAATCACATGCAGAAACGGTAACGGCGCTTTACGTTGTTGATGGGTGGCGACGTTTTCTACCACCACTACCGACGCATCCACCAGCATGCCAATCGCGATCACCAGCCCGCCGAGGCTCATCAGGTTGGCAGTCAGATCAAAGGTGTGCATCAGAATAAAGGTGCTTAACGCTGCCAATGGCAGGATCAAGGACACCGTCAGTGCGGCACGCACATTGCCGAGGAACAATGCCAGCAGCACTATCACCAACACAACGGCTTCAATCAGCGCTTCAGTAATGGTGCCGACCGCCGTGTCAATCAGCTCGGCACGGTCATAAAACACATTGATGGTGGTGCCTTCCGGTAACGAAGGTTGCAGGTCGGCCAGGCGGGTTTTGACGTCTGCCACCACTTGCGCGGTATTGCTGCCTTTGAGGGCAATCACCAGTCCCTGCACGGCCTCTTCACCGTTTTTGGTCACCGCGCCGTAGCGGGTCAGGCTGCCGATGCTCACGGTTGCCACCTCTGACAACCGTATTGAACGTCCGTCCGGCGTTGGCACCGCCAGCGCTTTGATATCGTCGAGGGTCTCAAACCGGCCCTGGGTTCGCACGATCAGGGTATCGACACCACGATTCATGCGCCCCAAACCAACGTTCTGGTGGGCGTCATTGATGGCGCTGACCAGATCGTCCTGGCTCAACCCCAGTTGCATCAACGTACTGACATCGGGCGTGATCTCAAATGTCTTAACATAGCCACCAAGACTGTTCAGTTCGGCGACACCGGGGACCGCACGCAATACAGGACGTATGGTCCAGTCCAGCAAATCCCTCCGTTGTTGCAAGGTCAACGACGGATTGTCCACGGTGAACATGAACATTTCACTCAGCGGCGTACTCATTGGCGCAACGCCGCCGGAAATAAAGCTGGGCAGTTGCGCCCATACATTGCTAAGGCGCTCATTCACCTGCTGCCGTGCCCAGTAAATGTCTGTGCCTTGTTCAAAATCCAGCGTGATCGAGGTGATCGCGTATTTGGTGGTCGAGCGCAGCATTTCCTGACGGGGAATGCCCAGCAGTTCAAGCTCGATGGGACGGGTGATCTGCGCTTCCACTTCGGTGGTGGTCATGCCGGGCGCTTTGATGACAATTTTAACCTGGGTCGGTGAGATATCCGGAAAGGCATCGATGGGTATCTCGTTCCAGGCCCTCCAACCAACAAACATCAGCACTGCCGCGGCGATCAGCACGAATACCCGCTGGGTTAACGCAAAGCGTAATAATGCGGCCATGTTTACTCGCCCCCCATACCCATCAGATAGCCTTGCACCACACTGAGTGATTGGTTGAGCACCTGTCGTCCGCCCAGCGGTGTTGTAGTTTCAATCAATACGCCCTGTGCATCGGTGGCCCGCACGTCGACCGGAATCAATTCAAGGGTTTGATTGTTTAACACCGCAATCCACTGCTGATCGTCAAGGGTCATCAACGCGCTGCCCGGAACCCGCCAACCCGAGAAAGACGCAATGGGTTCGACCCTGACTGTCTGACCGGGACGAAGACTGCAATCACTGGCCAAATCCACCCACAAGGTTCGCCAATACTGCTCATCTCGCTGCGCAGGCCGAATACCTGTTAATGGGTCAACACATTGCTTGTCTGGCAATGAAAACGCGGTAATCAACGGCACCTGTGATGCTGACACGGCCACTTCGAGCCGCAGTGCTTGGCCCGGTATGATCCGCAGCAAGGGTTGACCGGCCGTCGACATACTGGCCCCGGCAAGCCATTCAACATAACCACTGTGATCAGCCACCAACGCCACGCCGTTGTCGGTTTCAGACAACCATTCACGGGCATGCCGGGTATGTTCATAAGCCAGTTTGGCCTGTTCATAAGCTTGCGCGATTGCCAGCCATTCCGGCAATTTTATGACCTGATCCGCAATGTCTTTGCGGTTGCGCTCATAGTGGCGTTTAGTTAACAAGAATAATGATTCTGCCGATGCCGCCTCATCAAAAAAGTGGTGCACTTCGCGGCCATCCAGATAGGCCAGTGTCTGCCCTTTCTCGACCCACTGACCATCGAGTGTTTCAGGGCTGAATTGCTGTATGGCAAAGGGTAAGGTAACCTCAAAGGCATCGCCGGGACGATAAGTAATGTGGCCGACCGTGGCAGGCAGACGCTTTACCGCAACGGCTTCAGCCGGCACATACGTCAGGGTATAAGATGACAAGGCCGACAGCGGTACATCGGTTGGGGTCTGGCTGAACACATCGTGAGGGTGCAACAACAGCATTCCAACCAGTAGCGGGCCCAACAGGCGGTTTAACATGACAAAGTACTCAGTGAGGAAGTTTCCTCTACAATGCCGCCCAGGGCCCTGTTACACCATCGGGCAAATGTCCTATAAAGAGCTATCTAGTTGAATTATAAATGAAAAATAGAGACAAATTACTCACCGCCTTACTCATTGTTGTGACCTGCCTGAACTTCATTGACGTGCTGACCGACAGCCAGTTGGGTGTGCCACTGTGGCACATCGTAGAAGAAAGCATCATTGTTGCTGCAGCCGGTTTCGGCGCATTCTTCCTGATCCTGGAAAACCGTCGCAGACGGCAATACATCGGCCAGTTGAAACGCAGTCTGGCAGACAGTGACCAGCAAAATGCAAACCTCTCCGCCGAAATGCGCCAGGCCCGGCATGATTTTGCCCAGGTCATCCAACATCAATTCAGCGATTGGCAGTTAACCGCCAGTGAAAGTGAAGTGGCTATGCTTCTGCTTAAGGGCCTAAGTTTTAGGGAAATCAGTGCGGTCAGAGACAGTACCGAAAAAACCGTCCGTCAACATGCGAGTCGCATTTATGAAAAGGCAGGGATCGATGGACGCCATGCACTGGCCGCGTGGTTCCTTGAGGATCTGGTCAACGCAAATGCACCGGCGAGCAACGGCGAATAAGCACTGGAATCGCCTTTGCGTCACCACAGCAATACACCTGCTGAATGTAAGTAAATAGTTGTTCCATCATGATAAGTCGCTATAATCGACAGCAATTTATTATGTTAACCGCACTAAACGTGTTTCCTGGAGAGAATCGTGAAATTGAAAGCTTTCGTGTTCGCCCTGTTCGCCAGCCTGCTCGGTTTCAGCACCATTGCTCAAGACATGTCTGAAGACGCCATTAAAGAACGTATCAAGCCAGTTGGCTCTGTACACGTTGCTGGTGCCCAAGCTGAAAGCGCGGCAGCCGCAGGCCCTCGCTCCGGCGCCGACGTCTACAATGCCTCTTGTGTCGCTTGTCACGGTCCTGGCGTGATGGGAGCACCGAAATTGCATGATGCCGCTGACTGGTCTCCTCGCATGGACAAAGGCATGGAAACACTGCTTGACCATGCCATTAACGGCTTTAACGCGATGCCGCCTAAAGGTACCTGTGGCAACTGCTCTGACGACGAGATTAAAGCTGCTATCGAGTATATGGTTGAAGGCATTTAACCTTCGCCACCGCAAAAAAAGTTGCGCAAGAAAAGGCCACCCTTGGGGTGGCCTTTTTATTTTTAATGCGGTAGATTTGTTCGGTTAAAAATACAACGCCGTAATAGGTATCGAAGCGCCAATGACAGCAGACATTCAAGCTGGGAACCTGTCCGAAGAAGAACTTCGGGCACTCATTCCTCAGCTGCAACAGCTGACAGAAAAGTATAAGCGTTCTGAGCTTGTTCAGAAGGCGTTGTTCGATATTTCCGAACTGGCCGGCTCCGTCAGTGAATTGTCCCGACTCTATCCGGCCATCCACCGTACCATCGGCGAGTTCATGAACGCCGAAAACTTCTTTGTTGCGTTCTTTGATCAGGAAAAAGAAGTTGTCGACTTTGTCTACTTTGTGGATGAATTCGATGAACAGACCATTCGCTCCATCCCAGCCAAAGAACTGATGGGCGGTATTACCGGTTTCATTCTGCGTACCGGGCAACACCTGGTACTGACCCGCGAAAACCATCAGGAAGTCTTTGCCTCCAATAACATCAAAGCCTATGGCAAAATGCCGGTGGACTTGATCGGCGTACCGCTCAAGCGCGGCAACAACGTCATCGGTGCCATGGTGGTACAAAGCTACGACGAAGCGGTTCGCTATTCCCCGGACGATCTGGAAGTACTGCTGTTTGTCTCCCAACACATTGTGAATGCCGTTGATCGGGTAAAAAGTCGTGAGCTGACCGAGCAGACCATTCGCGAGCGCACCAAGCAGCTGCGTAACATCAACGAAGAGTTGCAGGAAGAAATCCACGAACGGCAAAAAATTGAATCGCTGCAACAGGCGTTATTTGAGATTTCTGAGCTGGCCGCCTCGCTGGACGGTGAAATGGCCAATTTCTATTCCAGCCTGCACGATATTCTTGGTCGCCTCCTCAGTGCCCCCAACTGCTACATCGCAATCCTGAACAAAGATAAAGACCACCTCGACTTTCCTTACTACAGTGATGAAATCACCCGGGATGTCGAGTCACGTCCGTTGGGCAGAGGCCTGACCGAATACGTATTGCGCACCGGCCGTGCCGAACTGATCAACTTTTCCCGGGTAGCGGCGTTGCGCGATGACGGCGAGCTGGATGAAGCCACTGCTGCCAACATGCTCAAGCGCAGCAACAGCTGGCTGGGCTCTCCACTGATTGTGGAAGGGGAAATCTCCGGCGTCATTGCGGTGCAAACCTACGGCGCTGACGAACAATACACCCTGAAAGATTTGGAACTGTTGCGGTTTGTCTCCCACCACATCGCGGTGGCCATGGAACGCAAGCGGGCCTCCGACAAACTGCAAATGTACAACCAGCAATTGGCTGACAAGGTCAAAGAGCGCACCGACGAATTGCACAACACCAATTTGCACCTTAAGAAGCAAATTGAAGAGCGTAAGCAAATCGAGCTCAAGTTGATCCACGATGCCCACCACGATGCACTGACGGGCTTGCCCAACCGGGTGATGTTCAACAGCCGCCTTGAACTGGCCATTGCCAGCAAGAAGCGCCACACCGACCAGCATTACGCAGTGTTGTTTATCGATCTGGATCGTTTCAAGCTGATCAACGACACCTTGGGTCACCACGCGGGTGACGAATTTCTGATTGAAGTGTCCAAGCGGATTGGCAAATGCATTCGCGGCCACGATCTGTTGGCCCGCCTTGGTGGGGATGAGTTTGTCATTCTGCTCGACAGTTTCGATGATTTTCATGACGTTGAGGAAGTGGCAACCCGCATCATTGGCAGCATCAGCACGCCGTTTATCCTCGACAGCAAAGAAATGTACTCCGGTGCCAGTATCGGCATCGCGTACATCGAGAGTGGCTATCAGTCTGCCGACGAATTGATCCGAGACGCCGATGCCGCCATGTACCAGGCCAAGGCGCTGGGGCGTGGCCGGTTTGTCATGTTCGACAAGAGCATGCGCCAGAAACTGCTGGAAGAACTGGAACTGGAAAACGAATTCCGTCGCACCCTGAAATCCGCCAAGTTTGAATGCTTTATTCAGCCGGCCATGGACATCCACACGGATAAATACCTTTACCATGAGTGCTTTATCCGCTGGGAGCATCCGTCTATCGGTAAAATCAAGCGTGAACAGTTCTGGCAGGTGGCCGAACAGAGCGGGCTGACCATTGAGATCGACAACTACATGCTGGAGCAGGCTTGCCGTATCCTGAAACACTGGCAGAAGAGCAATGGCCCGGAGCGTAACTACAATGTGGCCATCAACCTGTCGATCAATCACCTGATGCAGAACAAGCTGGTGAATCAGCTGATTGAATACATCGATAAAGCCCAGGTGGATCCGAAAAAACTGGTGTTTGAATTTGACGAGAATGATTTGAATCGCAAATCACAGTTCATGCTGCCGGCGATCCGCAAGTTGAAACGTGCCGGAGTGACTCTGGTACTGGACAATTTTGGCAGCGGCTTAGCGTCGCTCAGCTACCTGTATTCATACCCGTTTGATTTCGTGAAAGTTGATCACCGCTTCGTGAAATCGATCCCCCGTTCACAGCGCAACCTCAAACTGATCCAATCGGTAATGGTGATATCAGAACACCTGAATTTCACCCTGATCGCCGAAGGTATCGAGAATCAGGAACAGCTCGACGCCCTGCGCGAAGTTGGCTGTCAGTATGGCCAGGGTAAGTTCCTGGAACAGGCCTCGGTGGTCGATTTCCAGGCCCGTAATAAATCACTGACCGCCTGATAGCATCTGGCGCAAGTTGGCAATACTGGTTTCGCCTTTTTTCTGCCGCGCCTCAGCACTTTGTTTGGCCTTTTTCACTTCCCACACCACGTCGTCCTGAGGCAGCTCATATAAGAAGCGTGACGGCTCTGGCTGGATCACTTCACCATACTGGCGCCGTTCTTTGGCCAGGGTAAAGATCAGTTCACGCTGGGCGCGGGTGATCCCCACATAACCCAGACGCCGCTCTTCTTCGATGTTGTCTTCGTCGATGCTGCTTTGGTGAGGCAGTAACCCTTCTTCCATGCCGACCATAAACACATACGGAAACTCCAGGCCTTTTGAAGCATGCAAGGTCATCAGTTGCACCTGATCACTGTCGTCCTCGTCTTCACCGCGCTCCATCATGTCCCTCAGGATCAGGCGGTTGACCACTTCTGTCAGGGTCATCGGCGCATCCAGTGCAGAGCCTTCCAACATATCCCCGACCCAGCCAAACAAGGTGCTGACATTGGCCATGCCCATCTCGGCAGCCTTCGGACTGGTGCTGGTTTCATACAACCAGGCTTCGTAGTCCATCGATTTGATCATGTCACGGATTGCGGTGACCCCATCGCCGCGAACGGCCTGATCAGACAGGTTAACTATCCAGCGGCTGAATTGTTCCACCGCGTGTAATGATTTACCGGACAGCACGTCTTTGAGTCGGTCATGGCAGGCCGCAGCAAACATGCTCTCGCCCAGGGCATTGGCGAAATTACCCAACTTCTCCAGCGTCGCCCGACCAATCCCCCGGGATGGTGTATTGATGATCCTCAACAAGGCATTGTCATCATCCTGGTTCACCAATAAGCGCAGGTACGCCATGATGTCCTTGACCTCTGCCCTGCCGAAAAATGACATACCGCCACTGATTTTGTAAGGAATACGGTTAGTGGTCAGCACCTTCTCAAACAGGCGAGACTGGTGATTCCCGCGATACAAGATTGCATAGTCTTTAAACTGAGTATTGTTCATAAACTTGTGTGCAATCAGCTCGGCGACCACCCGTTCGGCCTCGTGCTCTTCATTTTTGGCAAAAATGATCCGTAACGGTTCGCCGTAGCCCAACTCGGAAAACAGGCGCTTCTCAAACACGTGGGGATTGTTCTGGATCAGAATGTTGGCGCAATGCAGTATACGGCCCGAACTGCGGTAGTTCTGCTCCAGCTTGATCAGCTTGAGACGAGGGAAATCTTCCTGCAGTAACACCAGATTCTGCGGCTTGGCTCCACGCCAGGAATAAATCGATTGATCGTCATCTCCCACCACCGTGAAACGGGCGCGCTCCCCCACCAGCAGCCTGACCAATTCGTATTGGCTGGTATTGGTATCCTGATACTCATCCACCAGCAGGTATTGGATCTTACGCTGCCATTTCGAGCGCACGTCGAGGTTTTCGCGAAACAACAAGGTCGGCATCAGGATCAAATCATCAAAATCCAGTGCGTTGTAGGCCCGCAGGTGGTCCTGATAGCGTTGGTAGTAACGGGCAAAATCCACTTCGCCGGGCGACAGCGCCACTTTTTGCAACGCCTCGGGCAAGATAAGATCGTTTTTCCAGTTGGAAATACAGGTTTGCAATAGCCCCAGTTGATCCTTATCGCCGTCCAGTTCATCGGCGGTCAGATCCTTCAACAGCGCCATGGTGTCTTTGTCATCAAACAAAGAGAAGCCTGGCTTCAGTCCCAAGGTGCGGGTTTCAGACTTGATGATGTTCAGGCCAAGGGTGTGGAACGTGGACACTTTCAGGCCCCGGGCTTCCTGCTTACCCAGCGTTTGGGCAACACGTTCTTTCATTTCCCGTGCCGCCTTGTTGGTAAAGGTTACCGCTGCAATGTGCCGAGCAGGCATCTTGCATTCCCGTACCAAATAAGCAATCTTGTTGGTGATCACGCGGGTCTTACCACTGCCGGCACCGGCCAGCACCAGACAAGGTCCTGACACGTAGGTTACCGCTTGTTGTTGTCCGGGGTTAAGCTTCATGATCATCTCTTCATTGGGGGCAGGGATTGTAAACCCTTGTCGAGAAAGTTTCTAATCATTGCGAGTCAGGTACAATAACAACAAATGCTAAAGGAAACCCTGTTATGTTGGATCCCAAGAAAATTGAAGAGATAGCCAAGCAAATATCCGATGCCGTCCCCCCGGGGGTGAAATCCATGGCTGAAAATGCCGAAAACAAAGTCAAACAAATCCTGCAGCAGCAGCTGTCGCGGTTGGACTTTGTCTCACGTGAAGAGTTCGACATTCAAAGTCAGGTGCTGATCAGAACCCGTGAAAAGCTCGAGGCCCTGGAAGCGCGGGTTGCGGCATTGGAAGCCCAAGCGGCCAAAAACGACTGACGTCTTGCGCTGGCCGCGCCTACAGCAGATAGTGACCGGCCAGCCCCAACACCACCGCCAAACCGCCATAATGGTTATTCAGGAAGGCCGCAAAACAAGCCTGCCGGTCTCGCTGGCGTATCAACCATTGCTGATAACAAAACGTCGCAGCCATTCCCGCCAGGCCGACATACACCGGCCATGACAGCGACAGATGCCAGAACGTGCCTGCCAGAATAAGCAACGTCAGTAGCTGCAGCAGGGCAATGATCACTTTGTCGTAGCGACCAAACAGGATAGCGGTAGATTTAACACCGATGCGCAGGTCGTCATCACGATCCACCATGGCGTACTCCGTGTCATAACCAACGGTCCACAAAAGGTTGGCCAGGTACACCCACCAGACCCACACCGGCAGATGATCCAGGGTTGCCATGGCAGCCATCGGGATCGACCAACTGAACGCCGCTCCCAACACCACTTGCGGCCAATGGGTGTAGCGTTTCATAAACGGATAACACCACGCCAGTAGCAAGCCCCCTACCGACAACAAAATCGTATTGAAATTGAGGGTTAGAACCAAAATAAAAGCGATTAAAATCAGAAATATAAATAAGAATATAGCTTCTTTTTCGGTCACTGAGCCGTCCACCAGCGGACGCCCTTGGGTACGTTTTACCGCACCATCAACATGGCGATCAGCATAATCGTTGATCACACATCCGGCGGAGCGCATGACAAACACACCAGCACTGAATACCAGCGCCAGGTGCCAGCCTGGCCAGCCCTGAGCCGCTAACAGCAACGCCCACCAGGTTGGCCATAGCAACAAGTAGGTACCTATCGGTTTGTCGGCGCGCATTAGTCGCCAGTAGCCGTGCAGAGACGTTTTATTCAGCATGTCTTAACCCTCTGACAGTTGGGCATAAGCCGGGGCCTGTGGCAGGAAAAGCTCTGCGACCATAATGCGATACTGCGCAAAGGTAAACACCGAGCGGCGCCCCCACAGCGTATGATTGCTTTGCTGTTGCAGGCGGCTCAGTATCGGGGCATCGACAGCGACACGGCACAATTGAAACGGCATTCGCACAAAGCGCTGATCGTTAAACAGCAACTTGCCCAGTGGTTGCTCACCCAGGCCAGCAAAATCCCCCCGACACAACGCCTCAGGCAGTATGGAACGGGCATACACCCATGGCTGACCATCACCGTACAACAGTACCTCCCTGACTTGCCAGGGTGGCGCCGACGATGAGGGCTCCTGCACATCAAGGGCACGAAACTCCTCAAGGTCTACGTCAGCCTGCCGTTGACCCAGAAGAGACAGGGAAAACTGACGACAGTGGGCCTGCAGGCGTTCGGTCAGTGAGCCGGTATCCAGCAACCAGTTTTTCAGGTAAGGATTAGGAATGGGGTATGCACCGGGCGCAAACCAACCGGCGGGGTTACCTACGGGAAAACGAATAGCCTGATTCAATGTTGTGGGTGCCTTTTTTCTGTTGGCGAGATGATAGCAAGTGGTCGAGCCGGACAAAAGTGTCAGTAAAAACCTTTCTGACTTACGGGTTTTGTTGATAAACTGCCCGGCTGTAACGCGATTCCAAGAACACACGGATTTTTGAACACATGCGGACTTTAAGACTGTTGTTAGCAAGTGCACTGCTGGTAACCACGTTGGCACCAGTGTCTGTGCATGCGCAAAGCGGCCCTTTTGCCTATTTCGGCCTGGAGCCGGACATTATCACCAATTATCTTGGCTCCAATGCACGCAAACTCGGTTATGTCAGAGTCACCGTCGAATTGATGCTGGAAAGTCCCGACTACCTCGAAGCGGCGGAACACCATTCGCCCCTGCTACGGGCCAGCATCATTGAAATCATCGGCCGTCAGCCGGAAGACAAAGTGAAATCACTGACCGGACGTGAAGATATTCGCCGTACCTGTCTGGATGAACTGAAACGCTTAATGAAGAAAGAGACCGGCAATCCGATGGTCAAGGATGTGATCTTTACCAAATACCTGTACCAGGGCTAGTCAGCCCTGGCAGACAGTCGGCTGAACAGCCACGCCGCCAGACACCCACTGACCAAACCCATCAAGTGCGCCCCATTGGCCATTCTGACCCACAACAGGTCAGCAAAGCCCAACAGCATCCACACCAGCATCAGCCCGACAATGGCCTTGGGTAGCGCCAAGCCCCAGGACGGACGCAGCCACCCCAGCCACCAGACGAATCCCAACACCCCGTAAACGACGCCAGACAAGCCGCCAAAATTAGTACTGCCTGAAGTCCATAGCTGAGCCAGGTTAGAACTGATGCCGGTAAACAGCAGCAGGACCAACAATACAGAATGTCCCAATTTGCGCTCAATCTGTCCACCAAGCGACCACCACCACATCAGGTTGAAAATCAGATGGATGGCAGAGAAGTGGACAAACGCAGGCGTTAACAGTCGCCACCATTGTTGATTTTCCATCAACACGGCAACAGGGCGAATATCCAGCTGGTTACGCAGCCATTCATACGCGCCCAGATAGAAACCGAGGTAGACCCCCAGACAGACGATCAAAACCGCCCACATCAATGGCATATCACGCCAACGGGCGGCAGGAAAGGCAGATGCAATTTGTCCAAGGGACGTATCGCTGACGGCTTCGCCATGTTCCCACGCAGCCCGCTGGAAGCGGGGATCGCCCGGGTTCTGCAAAAAGCCCTCCAGCAATGCCTGCAAACGCCCATCGACATGGGACGCGGGTACGGCAACGGCATAAGGGTGTTCTGATGACTGGGTAATCATCCGGGCAGGAATGCCCTGGCTGACCAGGTGATCAACCAGCACCCGGGCCGGAGACTCCTGGTTGAACGCAACCACCAACTTTTCGGTCATTCGCTACCGGTCGCCAGTTCAGTCGGAAACGCCAGGCGCCAGGCGGCAAACCCGCCATCCATACTGTAGACCTGTTCAAACCCCTGATGGATCAGAAACTGCGCCGCTTGCTGACTGCTGATACCGTGGTAGCAGCAAACAATCACCGGTGTTTCAAAATCGCAGTCGTTCATGAATGTCTGCAGCGTACCGTTGGTCAGGTGCCAGGCACCAGGAATGTGACTCTCTGCAAAACTGTGCTCATCACGGATGTCGACCAGGCGCGCCTGATTGTCTTGCAGCTTCTGCGCCGTTTCTGACACAGAAATGTGGGCGAACTGTTCCATACTCATGCATTACACCCAATCAAGAATGACTTTTCCGGATTGGCCGGAGCCCATCACGTCAAACCCTTGCTGGAAGTCATCGATACTGAAATGGTGAGTAATGATCGGTGTCAGATCCAGACCGCCCTGGATCAGACTCGCCATCTTGTACCAGGTTTCAAACATTTCCCGCCCGTAAATCCCTTTGATCACCAAACCTTTGAAAATCACCTGGTTCCAGTCAATGGCGACGTTTTGCGGTGGAATACCCAACATCGCAATCTTGCCGCCGTTGTTCATCTTATCCAGCATGTCATGAAATGCAGCAGGTACGCCGGACATCTCCAGACCAACATCAAACCCTTCGGTCATGCCCAGATCATTCATCACGTCTGCCAACGACTCTTTGCTGACATCGACGGCCCGGGTAGCGCCCATCTTGCGCGCCAATTCGAGGCGATACTGATTAATGTCGGTGATCACAACGTGCCTCGCACCAACGTGCTTGGCAACCGCCGCAGCCATGATGCCAATCGGACCGGCACCGGTGATCAACACATCTTCGCCAACCAGATCGAAAGACAATGCGGTATGCACCGCATTACCGAAGGGGTCAAAAATGGCCGCCAAATCATCGCTGATATTGTCCGGTATTTTAAACGCATTGAACGCAGGGATCGTCAGGTATTCGGCAAACGCACCCGGTCGATTTACGCCAACGCCGGAGGTATTACGACACAGGTGACGGCGTCCGGCACGACAGTTGCGGCAGTGGCCACAGGTGATATGACCCTCACCGGATACCCGATCGCCGACCGCAAAACCACGCACTTCCTGGCCCATATCAACCACTGTACCCACGTACTCGTGGCCCACAACCATAGGCACCGGAATGGTGTTTTGTGACCACTCGTCCCAGTTGTAGATATGCATATCGGTACCGCATATGGCGGTCTTGTGAATTTTGATCAGCAAATCATTGTGACCCACTTCCGGGCGCGGAGAGTCGGTCAGCCAAATGCCTTTTTCAGGGTGCAGTTTTGCCAGTGACTTCATGCGACAACTCCTAATTCACGGCCAACCTCTATGAAGGCATCCACCGCGCGATCAATATGCTCCAAGGTATGTGCCGCCGACATCTGCGTACGAATGCGCGCTTCACCTTGCGGAACCACCGGGTATGAAAACCCGACCACATAAATACCTTTTTCGAGCATTTTATCCGCCATTTCACTGGCCAGTCGCGCATCGCCAAGCATCACTGGAATGATGGCATGATCTTTACCTGCCAGGGTAAAGCCGGCCTCTTCCATGCGACGACGGAAATGGGCACTATTGCGCTGCAAGGCTGCACGCAAATCATGACCGTTTTCCATCATTTCAAACACTTTGATCGACGCGGAAACGATGGCAGGTGCGACGGAATTGGAAAACAGGTACGGCCGTGAACGTTGTCTGAGCCAAGCAATCACTTCCTTCTTGCCGCTGGTGTAACCACCAGAAGCGCCGCCGAGCGCCTTACCCAATGTGCCGGTGATGATATCGACCCGACCCATGACGTTGTTGTATTCATGGCTGCCGCGGCCATTGTCGCCGACAAAACCGGTAGCATGGCAATCATCCACCATCACCATGGCGTCATACTTTTCTGCCAAATCGCAGATGCTGGCCAGATCAGCAATGATGCCATCCATGGAAAACACCCCGTCAGTGGCAATCAGCTTGAAGCGCGCACCGTCTTGGTCGGCTTGTTGCAACTGTGCTTCCAGCGCAGCCATGTCATTGTTGGCATAACGGTAGCGTTTTGCCTTACACAGGCGCACGCCATCGATGATACTGGCGTGGTTCAGTGCATCAGAAATGATCGCATCTTCCGGCCCCAGCAAGGTCTCAAACAGGCCACCGTTAGCATCGAAGCATGAGGGGTACAAGATGGTGTCTTCGGTGCCCAGAAACGCGCTGATTTTCTGCTCAAGGGTCTTATGGATATCCTGGGTACCACAAATAAAGCGTACCGACGCCATACCGAAGCCATGACTGTCCAGGCCTTCTTTGGCCGCCCCAATCAGGTCTGGATGATTAGCCAGGCCCAAATAATTGTTGGCGCAAAAGTTGAGCACATGCTCACCGCCCTGCACGGCAATATCAGCCTGTTGCTGGGAAGTAATAATCCTTTCTTGCTTGAAAAGGCCATCGGCCTTGACCTGATCTAACTGGGCTTGCAAATGCTGGGTAAATGCCTGGCTCATGAGGACCTCGAATCACGGTGCTTGAAAAGGGCGCTATTCTAAAAGAACTTGATGACGATGATAACCACTGTGTGGTCGGAGATCACCCGCGCATGCATTGCAGTGTAACAGACTCGTTACATTTTGGGTTGATTGCCGATGAGGGGGCGCTGAATATGGTCGGATGGTAGTTTCCAGTAGCCTTTTTCACAATGCTGACGCAACGCAGACAGCAACTCTGTTTCTGCAATCGGTTTTGCAATCCAGAAGCCCTGTCCGACGTCACAATTGAGCCTGCGCAGGGTATCGTACTGACTGGCGGTTTCGATACCTTCGGCGACCACCGTCAATCCGAGGTTGTTGATCAATTCAATGGTCGCGGCAACGATATGGCGGTCAGCTTCATTTTCCAGCATCCCCTGCACAAACCCCCGATCGATTTTGATCACTTCTGCCGGGATATTGCGCAAATAGCTTAACGACGAATAACCGGTACCAAAGTCATCAATGGCCAGCTTGATCCCCATCAACTTAAGTTCATCGGCGATCACCAGAGCCTGCTCCGTTTCATGCAACAATGAACTCTCCGTCAACTCAACCTCGAGTCGGCTTGGGTCGATGCCGGAGTCATTGATCAGGTCCCGCAAGCGAGGGATCATGGCCTTGTCGAGAAATTGGGACGCAGACAGGTTGATAGCGATTGTCAGATGGCCATATCCCCATTCTCGCAACATCGCCAACAAGCCGACAGCATGTTCCATGACCCAGTACCCCACGTGCACAAAAAACGCCGTGTGTTCCAGCACCGGAATAAACGTGCCCGGAGCAATCAAGCCCTTGTCAGGATGGCGCCAGCGTAACAACGCTTCAAACCCGGTCAGCGCGTCATCTTGCATGCTGACTTGTGGTTGCAACGCGAAAAAGAACTGATTGTTCAGCAATGCTTCGCGGGCTTCTGATTCCAATGCCACCTTGGTCAATGCCTGTTGCGACATGGCAGAGTCAAACAACCGGTAGCAATTTCCGCCAGCGCGCTTGGCAGCATACATCGCCGTGTCCGCATAGCGGATCAGTTCGGCACTGGAACATTGGGTTTGGTCTGTGATCGCCAGTCCGATGCTGCAGGATACGTAAAACTGGGCGTCACCAATCCGCACCGGCGCCTTGAATCGCTCAAGCACTTTACGCGCCACCAGCACCCCGGCTTCCAGGTGCGCCACATGACGCAACAGAATCACAAACTCATCACCGCCGAGTCGACAGGCCATGTCGGTGCTGCGCAGCACCGAAGAAAGGCGCGCAGACGCCTCAATCAACAGTTGATCCCCGGCGTCATGACCGTAGCTGTCGTTGACCTTTTTAAAGTCATCCAAATCCAGAAACAACAGGATCACATAGCCAGGCAACCGACTCAGACTGGCTATTGCATCGTTCAGTTGATAAGTCAGCATGTTGCGGTTCGGCAACTGGGTCAGTTCATCGTACATCGCGATGCGCTCCAGCTCCTGGGTGCGCTGATTGACTTGCTCATCCAGGGAAGACAACTGGTCGGCCAATTTGGCAGCCGCTTGCTGTAGCGTGTCGAGCTCGTCCCGGAACCAGCGTCCTCCAGACACGGTGCGTTCCTGAAACACATCAAAACGTCGATTGGCCAGCAAGGGTAAACGGGAGGCAATGAACATCAGACGCTGACGGAATCGACCGGTCACCACCAACAGCAAAATCAGCAGCAGCGAGAACACGCTCACCGCCACGCCAATGATCTTACGCTGATAGTCATGCAATTCCGCCGCTTCATCCGTTATATCGTGCACCAGCATGAGGTAATGGTGAGGTGACTCGGCGCTTTGCATGTCCAGCAGGGTCAGTAGCCTGACCTGTTCATTAAGGGATACCTTAGCCCCCTGGGAAAGTAGCTGTTGGGCACTGGTGTCGCGCTCAAGGGCTGCCAGTAATGCGCTGAGCGATTGCTCCAGCTGACTACCGAGGGGCTGTAGAAAACGGATCCCTCCCTCGCGACGATCAAATTTGAGCGGATCAATATTAACGATGGCCAGTTGAGCCTGGGTGGACTGATGCAAAAATGCCAGACTGTCGAGTAAGGTAAAGCTGGCCACCAGCACATGCACCGCATCATCGTCAGTCAGCACTGGCATAAACAACAGTTGTTGACACTGAGATGCGCAAAACACCGTGGTTCCCGAGGCCTGCTGCTGCAGGGCCTGTTGACTGCCGTTTAAAACATAGTCCGGCAAGCTGTATGTTGAGCTGTAGCGTAACTGCAGTCCTTCAGACAACAGCCAGATGTCATTGACCTGCCAATTGATCTGCAAAAACTCCCATTCGCTTTGCAACATTTGCGTGAGGGTATCTACTTTCACATTGGGCTGAAAATGGATCAGTCCTTCAAGCCATGCCTCCAGTCGGCCCCGCATCATCTGATTGACCAGCTGGTACTGGCGGGCACTCTGATCGCGGATGGATTGCTGCTGTGAGGCAAACTCCTGTGCAGATCGCTGCAACCACAGCCAGGTCATGGTCACCGACGCGCTCAGCATAACGGCCAGTAGCACGCCCAATAACTTCCATGACAAACTGAGAAACGGACGCATCGAGGTCAAAACCAGTACATGATCTGCACCGCGAACAGGTCCCAGTACTCCTGATCGTTATGCACGGTATCGGGCAGGATCACCGGTGCCAGTCGTCCCGCGCCTTTGACCCGATGATACTCGAACTGGGCGCGCCACTGCGGCGCGATATTCCAGCTGACACCCAAGGTCACATCATCCATGTAACCAAAATAGCGCGGTACGGCGCCCTGAGTTTGCTCAAATCGAAGCTGCCCTGAGCGATCTTTACGATTCAAATCAAACAGATCGGCGCGCGCCAGCAAGGTAAGTTCCGGAGAGAGAAAATAACGCCATTGCAAATAGCCCCCCTCGGAGGCCTGATGGATATCCCCGCCGGGACCGAACACGCCGTAATAGGCAACCCATTCACGCAATAGCTCTGAAGACAATTCCCAGTTTTCTGAGCTGTATCGGAAACGCAGCATCAGACGTTTCGACGTCGCACTGCCGGAGAACACCCGATCTTGTGGCCCCTGATGATAATCAAACGCCGCATTCACACCACTGAGCCCTAACTCCATACTGGTGCCGATGGGCTTGAATACCAGGCTCATCTGGTGGTCTTTGGTTTGTTTTATCTCACCGGTTGCCAGATTGGAAAACAGGTTTTCACTTTGCTCATCACTGATGGGGGAAGTGCCATAACTCCAGTGCCATTCCAGGCTGCCAGCGGCGGTATCGGCATTGGCCAACAGTGCCGCACCGTCGCTACCCAACGAAATGTCCCTGAAGCTGTCGAAGTAGACCGACTGGGGCAAAATGATCGATGGCCGGGTATGCGGCACATCCCGGGTAGCGGAAAACAACCAATGGTAGTTTTTGACCCGACCAACCTGTACGTTCATCTGCCAGTCCAAACCTGACGCCAGTTGCCAATCCAGAAACAGATAGTCGATCCGCACACCTTCCGGGTATCGGTTGCCGCCGTTGAGATAGATACCCTGTCCTGCCACGCGGACTCTGTCGTGCAAACGCATCGACATATTCACACCGATTTCCGTTAAGCGCAGCGATGGCTCACCATCGTGATTGATGTAATTGCTGTCTTTGGCCTGTATAACCCCCTGCGACACGAAACCGTGTACCACAGGTTCGTTCAGTTGCCCCTGGCAAACGCTACCGTATAACAGGCAAAAAGTGACGATGATTGTCCTTTTCATCTTCATGGCCTAATCCTCGTTAACGTGAATAACATGCACATCCTCAGGTATCTCCTGTGGATCAATCAGCAGATAACCCACACTGCCGGGCTGCTGGCGAATAATTTCGATCATTTCGGCGCTGTTCTGGGCGCTCAAAGGGCGCTCGCCTAAGCCCGAATACGCGACCTTGTCCCAGGTGCGCTCCAACTGATAAGGAAACAATCTGAGCAACTTTTTGCAGAAAACCTGATGTGCCGCGTTACTGTCCGGCATGGCCACGACCGTGATGGGTACGCCCTGAGGCCAGGTTGATTGACGAAGGGTAAATATACGCCGCAACTGACTGCGCGAGAGGGTGTCGATCTGAACCGAGGAATGTGCCACCACCAAAACGTCAGATGCAGCATGCTGACCCAACGCTGGCAAGGCCAGCGAGGCACATAAAAACCATCCAATATGCAAGAGCCTGCGGAATCCCTGTTGTGATGGCAAAATAAACTCCCTGCCGTGTCCCAAATTCAATACTAGACCAACTCTCGGCGAAAGCAGTACCCATACGAAAAAAACTACCCCATACACGACGCTATTCGTGGCGCAGGGGATTTGCTAGACTCAAGGCGCAATAACACCCGCCCCAACACCCGTAATGCCAGAACATGGAGGATACGTCCCTGCTTGCACTGATCTTTTGGCGAACTTGCTACGCTATATTACTGATTTTGGCGTTACCGGTGGTTGTGATCCGTCAGATTGTCGATCACCTGCGCGGTCAGGGGCGCGGTAAACGGGGTTGGCAACGGGTTGGATTGTTGCTTCCTGCGACGCGCCCCAACGGTATTCTGGTCCATTGCGTGTCGGTGGGTGAGGTGGTGATGATGGTCCCGCTGATCCAACAATGCCTTGGGCAAGGGCATTCGGTGACAGTAACCACCACTACCGCGACAGGCGCTGCAGAGGTCGAACGGCGCTTTGGCGACAACGTTCAACACTGCTATCTGCCGCTGGATATTGGCGGATTTGTGGCAAGATTGCTGAATCACATAAAACCGGCGCAGATGATCATCGCCGAAGTCGAAATTTGGCCCAACCTGCTGCGGGCTTGCGCGCGCCGTCACATCCCCGTCAAGCTGGTCAACGGCCGTATGACAGACCGGTCTTTCCGGCGTTATCAAAAAGCATCGGCTTTGCTGACGCCAGCTCTGGCCAGCATCACCTGCGCATGTGTGCAGGGACAGCGAGATTACGACAACTTTCAACGCCTGGGTATTTCAGCCAACGCCTTGCATGTAACGGGCAATCTGAAGTTTGATCTGCCCGACATCTCTCAAACCGCTATTGACAACCTGAAGCAGAAAATCGCTAGTCCTTCGCGCCCATTGCTGCTCGGCGGTAGCACCCATGCGCCAGAAGAACACTATCTGCTTCAAAGCCTGAAAAAGCTGCGTCAGCAAGGACAAAACCTGCGGCTGGTGATCGTACCTCGCCACCCTCAACGCTTTGATGAAGTGGTATCGCTGTGTAAAAAAGACGGTTGGCACGTCAGTCGTTCCAGTCAACTGGGGGAGCGTCTTGACGACCAAACCGATGTTCTGGTGGTGGATGAAATGGGCCAATTGGGTGCCTATTACGGCATTGCTACGCTGGCCTTTGTCGGTGGTAGTATCGCGCCTCGGGGTGGCCACAACGCACTGGAAGCCGCCCGCTTCGGTGTGCCGGTTATCATGGGCCCCAGTCAGCACAACAACCCGCAGCTTTTCGACGCGCTAACAGCACAAAGCGCATTGTTTACCATAACCGCTCAAAGCGACTTAGACACTGCAGTGTATCAATTGCTCACCGATCCGGCGCTGTTCCAAAAAGCGCAGCAAGGCGGACTCTGCGTCGTGGCACAAAACCGCGGCGCATTGCAGCGAACATTGCAACACCTGGCACTGCTGTATGATTTGCTGGGCCCGTCAAACGTCATTGCAAGGTAGCAAAAAAGTCCAGCAACTGACGGGCTTCTCGCTCGATACTGTAATCAGCCAGAACACGCTCACGGCCGGCTTTCCCCATAGCCGACAAGGCGTCCTGATCAGACAGCATGGTATCCAGCTTTTCTATCATGGCCTGCCGATCGTTGACCGCCACGACGTGTCCGTCAACACCCGGCCGAATGATTTCTGGCCAGGCGCCGGCATCGGTTGCCATTACTGCGGCACCAGCGCTCATCGCTTCTGGTACGGTTAATCCAAAGCCCTCGTTATCGCTCAGCGCAGCCACCAATGACAGGGCAGAAAAGATCGGCGGGATACGCTCGAAGGGTAATTCTCCGGTAAACACAATGCGCTCAGACAAACCCGCCGCATCAATGGCTTGTTTCAACTCGTCGACAAATCCCTGATGAGATGAAGAAATGGCACCGACAACAACGGCGGTCACGTCGGGGTATTTGGGTAATACCTTGATGCAGGCGTGGACAAAGTGATGAACACCTTTTTGCTTTCTTACCCTGCCCAGAATGCCGATCCCAATACGTCCGCCATATCCTAACGCCTGCCATGCAGCGTGTTTGTCTTCGGCTGGCACGTAGGTATTGCTTTGCACGCCGTGAGGGATCACCTTGTCCGGTGGATCGGCCAGAAAACCGGCCGAACGTTGACTGACGGCCACTACGGCATCCATTTTTCGTGTTATCCACACCGTCGAGCCAGAGCGCTTACGCTGGGCAGCACTACTGAACACCAGTTTCAGCTTGCAACGAAACACATAGCGCAATAATAAGCCCTGGATCATCTCATCCACCCGACGAGCGTGAAACACCCGCCACTTGCCATTTGCCAGTGGCCGTTGGCACAGTTTCACCACATCCCAGAAGCCGATGTACAACGACGGGTCGGTAAGATGGTGTCTGCCCATGATGCGCAAATTTACCCACTTACGCTGCTCGGCAGATACCTGCAACATGGTAGACGTCACACCGGAAAAGTTTGAATTGGAATTTCCCAGGATAAGTTCAATGTCTTGGTTTGAAGATTGTTTGCTCAACGACACAGCCTCTGTCGGTTTTGGGGCGCATTGTCACACATTTTTATTTACAATGAGCGTTCTTTCATTGGGGCGAAGTGTAGCATGACCTTGATTCAGCAGAAAATTTGCCAACATCAAATGTTGTTTGCGCCCGCTTCGCTATTGGATCAGGTCAGCAGTGACTGGTTTGAACCCGACCATTGGCGAGCGCTGGGACAGCTGACCGGCAGTGCGCCCGGACGCGGCACCACGCACTTTATTCAACATCAACAACATGCCTGGGTTCTACGCCATTATTGCCGCGGCGGCATGGTTGGACGATGGATCACCGATACGTTTTTGTACCTGGGTATAGCCCGCACCCGTGTGTGGCAGGAATTAACGCTACTACAGTACATGCAGGACCTTGGTCTGCCCTGCCCGGCTCCGGTTGCCGGTCGGGTAAGCCGCCACGGGTTGGGCTACCGTTGCGATCTGATCACGGTGCGTATTCCCGGCGCCACAGATGCACATCACCGGTTGTGTAAAGCGTCTCTGTCAGCCCAGCAATGGCAGGATATTGGCGCCACTATCCGACGCTTTCATGACCACGGGATCTATCACCATGATCTGAATATCCACAATATTATGTTGGATGACCAACAACGCGTTTGGTTAATTGATTTTGACAAATGCGGACGCCGACGGGGCAACCGCTGGAAAGCGCACAACCTTTCCCGTCTGCAACGCTCATTGCACAAAGAACACGGCAAAAACGGTGACTACCATTTTTGTATGGATGATTGGCAGGCATTGCTGAGTGGTTATGGACAAGGAAAAAACGTATGATCCGGTGCTGTTTTTGTCAGGGGAATGAAACCCAGTGTTAAAAAAGCTTTTACTGTGTGTGGCAGTCTTGCCGACGTGGGTTGCGGCCAAGGGTGTGTCACCTTATCTGCCACTGAATATGTCGCCAGAAGTCGAACACCATATCGAAAAAGCCTTTGCCCTGACCGGCAATGCCCCGCTGGTTAAACCCTACAAAGCGGCGGACTTGCATCGGGTTTTACCCAAACTCAAATCCGAGCACCCGCGCCTCTATCAGTTGCTGTCCCAATACCTTGACCGCTACCGGCGTGAGCGGGGCTGGACCCATCGCAGTATCAGTGCAGGATTCGACAGTGGTGAACTGAAAGCCTTACCCAATCAGCGGGGCATGAACAGCGATACCCATTTCTCGCTGTCAACTGCAGGGTTCACGATGCTCACTCCCTATGCAATGGCCAGTGTCGGGACACGCTGGGATGATGAACAAGGGCTCGTTCATTGGGGAACGGCTTTGTCAGCCGGGTTTGAATATGCGCAAGTCGATATCGGTTATCGGGAACACTGGTTTTCACCCATGCAGGACGGCGCAATGCTGGTCAGTACACACGCCAAGCCGTCCCCCTCCATCACAGTCAGTAACGTTGCGCCGATCACCGACTGGCAGCTGAATTACACGTTTTTCTACAGCAAACTTGAAACCGTGGAAGGCATACGACTGGGTGATCAGGTGACTCCCGGCGAACCTCGTCATGCCGGACTGCATATCAGCTTCCAGCCCATTGATAATCTTACCCTTGGCATTAATCGCACCCTGCAATTTGGCGGCGGTTTGCGGGAAGTTGATTTCAGTGATGTGATCCAGGCCATTTTCAATCCGGCCGGTAAAGACAACGTGGGAGATTACACCGGCGATGACCCCAATTTTGAGTTTGGTAACCAACAGGCCTCCGTCACCGCCCGCTACCACTACGACGGTGATTTTCCGTTTGTGTTGTATGGTGAAATTGGCGGTGAAGATACCGAAGGTGAAAAAAATTATAAGCTCGGCAATGAAACACTGTCTGCCGGCCTGTACCTTCCTGTGCTGACTGACAACATCGGCCTACGTTACGAATTTACCCGCTGGTCAACGGCTTGGTATGTGCACCACCTCTATCAGCAAGGATACACTAACGAAGGTCGGGTGATGGGCCACTGGGGTGGTTCCGAACGTCAGTTTGGTGATGATGTAAAAGCCCATGTCCATGCAATGAACGTCAACTGGCAAATGTCTTCAACCCAATTGCTGGATATCACCTTGCGACACATTCAAAACCAGTCTGAAGCCACCTACACTTACGACAACGGTATAGAGCTCGAAGCCACATTTAGTCAGGCTACTCCACAAGGCTTCTGGGGAGTAACCTTGTATACCGGCCGCAGCGTATTTGGCGGCTCATTCACGCGAGTCAACGGCTTTTACCGCTGGTAATCAGGATACGCAATGCGAAAAGTAATCACATTTGGCACGTTCGACGTCTTCCACGTAGGGCACATTAATATTCTCAAGCGAGCCCGCGCGCAGGGCGACCATCTGACAGTGGGTATATCGTCAGATGAACTGAATCAGAGCAAAAAAGGCCGGGCACCGGTGTATCCCTTATCCAGCCGCATGGAAATTATTCAGTCATTACGCTTTGTCGATGCGGTGTTTGTAGAGGAGTCGCTGGAAAAGAAACGGGAATATATCCAACAACACAATGCCGATGTACTGGTGATGGGTAACGACTGGGAAGGCCGGTTTGACGAGTTTAACGACATCTGTGAGGTGGTCTATCTGCCGCGTACACCATCCATTTCGACCACCGAAATCATCGAGGTCATCAGAGAGGTCAAATGAGGCACTACCTGTTTTATATCGGTCAAAACTATTCCTTTGAGATCCTGCGCCCGTTGCAGGCTGAAGCACAACAGCGTGGGGACAAAGTTGCCTGGTTTGTTGAAGGCAGTGACGTTAATCTCGACTACTTTGAACCCCATGAGCAACGCCTGACCAGCGTTGGTGCCATCCGGGCCTTTAAGCCTGACGCTGTTTTCGTACCTGGCAATTTGGTGCCTCGTTTTATTCCCGGTCTCAAGGTGCAGGTCTTTCATGGCTTTGAATGGAAGAAAAAAGGCCACTTCCGAATGCGCAGTATGTTCGATTTATACTGTACTCAGGGGCCATTGTTTACTCAGCGCTTTATACAGATGCGCGACGCAGACCGACACTTCAATGTGGTAGAAACCGGCTGGCCAAAGGTGGATGTGCTGTTTGATGCCGAGCCCTATACCTGGTCAAGTCGCAACGACAAGCCGGTGATCCTGTTTGCACCGACCTTTTCGCCCGCCCTGACCAGCGCACCAGCCTTGTACGATGAGATTGCCCGGTTGATAGAAACCAAGGACTGGCAATGGCTGATCAAATTTCACCCTAAAATGGACACGGCGTGGATTGAACGTTACCGTGAGTTGACCTGCGACACGTGCCACATTGTCGATACGCCATCCCTGGCGCCGGTGCTCAAAGCCGCCGACCTGATGGTTTCCGACACGTCCTCGATCATTACTGAATTTGCACTTCTGGGAAGACCGGTAGTGACCTTCAAAAACCGTGATCCGGAACCACATCTGATCGATATACACTCTGCCGACGCATTGGAAGACGCAATCGCCAATCATTTACACCCGAGTGAAAAGCATCTCGCTGCAATTCGTGATAACGTCGCTCAATTGCATCCGTACCAGGATGGGCAATCATCTGCACGGATGTTGAATGCTGTAGAATATATGCTCAGCAACGGCAGGGAAGGTCTTAAGCCGATGCCGCGCAATGTGATACGCAACTTTAAATTACGCAAAAAACTGGGCTATTGGGGAGTCTGATATTCATGCACACAAAAGCCATTTACCCGGGTACCTTCGATCCGGTCACCAACGGACACGCCGATTTGATTGAGCGTGCCGCCAATATGTTCAGTCAGGTTACCGTGGCCGTCGCTGCTAACCCCAGTAAGAAGCCTTTGTTTACCCTTGACGAACGGGTTGATCATATTCGCCGTATCAGCGAACACCTGGGCAATGTGAATGTCGTGGGTTTTACCGGATTACTGGCGGATTTCGCCCGACAACAGCAGGCAACTGTTTTGGTACGTGGCTTACGTGCAGTGTCAGATTTTGAGTATGAATTCCAATTGGCCAATATGAATCGTCGGCTCAATCCTGAGCTGGAAAGCGTGTTCCTCACCCCGGCCGAGGAAAACTCGTTTATCTCATCAACCCTGGTTAAAGAGGTGGCGTTGCACGGCGGTGATGTCAGTGGTTTCTGTCATCCGTTAGTGGAGAAGGCATTGCAGCAAAAGTTTGCCGCGCGTCAGTAAGGCGGGCAGCGCTGTAATCCATTGTCAGCCTGATTTAACTACCGTTGACATTGGGGACAATAGAAACTGTTACGCTGGCCAATGGTGACCGATTTGATCGGCGTTTCACACACCTCACAAGGGGCGTTTGCTCGCCCATAAACCCGCAGATGTTGGGCGAAATAACCGGGCTTTCCATCCGTCTGGGTAAAATCTTTTAACGTGGTGCCGCCTTGCTCAATGGCACGTGACAAGACATTTTTAATGTTGTCGGCCAGGCGATCATACCGTGACCTGCTGACCTTGCCCGCAGGCTTGCGAGGGTCAATCCCACTGGCAAATAATGCTTCGTTCGCGTAAATGTTGCCAACTCCAACCACCACGTGATTGTCCATGATGAAGTTTTTAACGGCCACTTTTTTACCTGACGAAAACAAGTGTAAGTGCTTACCATCAAATTCATCTGTCAGCGGTTCAGGACCCAATTTTTCAAGCAGCGGTAACGACGGGTCGTCCTGCCCCTGCCATAAACAGGCACCAAAGCGACGGGGATCGTGGAATCGCAAACACTGACCATTGTCCAATACGATATCCAGGTGATCATGTTTAGCCACCGGCGTACTGGCAGGGATGACACGTAACCGGCCTGACATGCCCAGGTGCAACACCACACTGCCCATTGGGGTATCAATGAAAAGATACTTGGCGCGGCGACGGACGGCATGGATCACCTGACCCGTTGCTTGTTGAACGGCGTCTGGCACAGGCCAACGCAGTTGTGGCTGGCGCACCACGATAGCAGTGATGGATTGCCCTATCATGTGGGGGGCGATGCCTTGGCGGCTAACTTCGACTTCCGGTAATTCTGGCAAGGATCAAACTCCTGGCATGGTTAAATCGTCAATCGAGACATTGTCCAGCACCCAGTGGCGTTGTTGATAGCGCACAATGGGCTGTGGCGCATCATGGAACAACTCAAACACACGCCCCTGAGACTCACCCGCTAACCACACCACCACAATGCTTGGTTGGCCTGGGGGACGTTTCTCACTAACAACGCCCTGGGCTTCAGTCCAGCGCTGCACCCAAGCCGCCAACTGCGGCTCAGGCGTTGCATCAGAGGGTATCTTACGCCAGCCCTTGCCAATGCGCTGCACCTTGCTACCGTCGCTCTCAATGCTCAGAATGACCCCTTGCGGGGGAAGCAGCGGCACGGGGCGATCATCAACAGATTCCTCGTTCTGCCAGCCAGGCCCGGTCAGATTAAACAACAGGATCATGGCCAACATGGCGACAATCAACAGGTTATTCCAGGCTTGTTGAGTCAGTCGTAGCACAGCGGCAAAACCTCGGGGGTGGGACACTAATAGCCCATACTAACCGGAAATAACCCCGCTGTAACCTGCGTCAGGATCAGCACAACAGATACGCAAAAAACCCGGCATGAGCCGGGTTTTTCTGGAGACAAAAACAAGTAACTTTTACTTGATTTTGGCTTCCTTGAACATCACGTGCTGGCGGATTTTAGGATCAAACTTTTTGATCTCCATTTTGCCAGGCATGTTACGCTTGTTCTTGTCTGTGGTGTAGTAATAACCGGTACCCGCAGTTGATACTAATTTGATTTTATCACGCATGGTAATGTTCCTTAGATTTTCTCACCACGAGCACGGATGTCAGTCAACACTGCATCAATGCCTTTCTTGTCGATAATACGCATACCTTTTGCAGATAGACGCAGTTTTACGAAACGGTTTTCGCTTTCAACCCAGAAACGGTGGGATTGAAGGTTTGGCAAGAAACGACGACGGGTCGCGTTCTTCGCGTGAGAGCGGTTATTACCTACCGCAGGACGCTTGCCAGTTACTTGACATACTCTGGACATCGTATTTGTCTCCGAAACAACAATAAAATTCAGCGCCGAATTGATTACCGAGCAACCAATACACATAACACTATTGATAAGAGGGCGCACTTTATACAGTAAATAAGCGACAGGTTCAATAAAAAAGTGCCGAAGATTTAATCTTTTACCAGCCCAAATGGCGTCCATATTCGCCTGTTTTCACGGGTATTTTTCCTTATCACTCTGTTTTTCCTGATCATTTCAGGGCTCACGTATCCCCGTTCATGATCAAGATGGACGCACACCGCAGAATAACGTATTTGTCGCGGGCGTATACCATGGTTAATCATTCGCTCTCCCAGTTCCCGATCTTCTCCGCCGTACTGCATCCGCTCATCAAAGCCATTAACCGCCAATATATCCCGTTTCCAGCCAGAAGCATTGTGCCCATTCCATGTTGCTTTGGTAGGGGTCAGGTGGTTCAGTAGCGTTGCCGTGATGCCCCGAGCGCGCAACTTCATCAACTTGTGTGTCTTTGCCAGTCCGTTGTCCACCAGCCAGTCTGGCGCAAAAGCCCGTCCTGTAGCGATGTCACTGTCTGAAATGTGCTGACTCAATGCCAACGACAACTTGAAATATCCGCCCGACAGAAAATGTCCCGGTCTTGCAAAGCGTTGATGAACTTGCACAAAGTCATTACGCGGAATGCAATCACCGTCGGTAAACACCAGGTAGTCGCCCTTGGCAACACGAATGGCCTTGTTCAGGATCCGGCATTTCTGAAAACCGTCGTCCGGCTGCCAGATATGTTGGATGCGTAAGTGAGTACGAGACCTGAACTTATCGATAGTCTGTTCCGTTGCTGAGGTTGAACCGTCATCAGCGATGATGATCTCAAGCGGACAAACGGATTGGTGGTGAAACCCCCACAGCACTTTTTCAAGCCAAAGCGGAGAATTGTAGGTCGTCAAAATAACGGACGTGGTCGGTACCATTGGGCTGCCAAAGTCACACAGTATGTGTACTGAACTTAGCCCGCCAATATGTCAACCCACTGACAGTTTAATGAACGCTTTATAACAAGCCACGCTGGGCAAATGACACGGTGCGCCCGGCGCCGGCGATGATGTGATCAAGCACCGGGACATCCACCAGCGATAGCGCTGAGCGCAGGCGCTCGGTGATCTGTTTGTCTGCGTCACTTGGCTCAACAACGCCTGAAGGGTGATTATGCGCCAAAATCACTGCTGCGGCATTGTTTTCCAACACCACTTGCACGACAACACGAGGATAGACTGTGGCGGCATCAATGGTACCGTGAAACAAGCGACGAAAGGCCATTAGCCTGTGCTGGCTGTCCAACAGCAGTAACGCAAAATGCTCACGGGCCTCATTGCCCAACTGCTGCAATACCAATGTCCGGGCCGCATGAGCACCGTTAAGAATTGGCCGTTCTGTGACGGTTTCGGTCAAACTGCGGCGGAAAAACTCATTCGCCGCGACGAAACGGCTATAGGTTGAAAGGCCTACCCCGCTGATCGCCAGCCATTGCGCACAAGACGCCTTCACCATTGCCCGTAATGAGCCGAAATGGTTCAACAATTGTGTGGCCAGTGCATCTGTACGGGGTGTCTGCGCGCCTGGCGCGAGCATGAGACGCACTAATTCCTGATTGGACAGTGTATCCGGGCCCGCACGCAGCATACGTTGCAACAGGTGTTGCGGGTCATGTTTAGCCGCCATTGCGCGGTGTCCTTACCGTCATTGAGTGTTAAATAACCCTAGCAATAGGGCCCTTGTTCGGCCAATAATGTGGGGTCCAGAATCACCAAAAGTTGGGTCCGGTTATTCATGAGTCTGTGTGACAAGAACGTATTGTTGGGGATTAGCGGGGGTATTGCGGCGTATAAAGCCCCAGACCTAGTGCGCAAATTGCGTGCCCAGGGCGCGAACGTCCGCGTCGTAATGACGGCGTCCGCTGCAGCCTTCGTTTCGCCATTATCACTGCAAGCGGTTTGCGGGCATCCGGTCAGCCAGGATCTGTTGGATCCCGCTGCTGAAGCCGCTATGGGTCATATCGAATTGGCCAAATGGGCCGATGTGTTGCTTATTGCCCCCGCTACGGCCAATATTCTTGCCAAGCTGGCCCATGGTCTTGCCGATGATTTATTGTCGACACTTTGTCTGGCCACGCAAGCACCGATACATATCGCGCCGGCAATGAATCAGCAAATGTGGCGAGCACCAGCCACGCAGGCCAATCTAGCACTGTTACATCAACGTCAGATCACCTTTCATGGCCCCGCCGAAGGAGAACAGGCCTGTGGAGACATCGGTCCCGGTCGCATGCTGGAGCCGGAAGCGTTGGTTGCCGCCCTGGCAGGCACTCCCCCTAAAGGGCCGCTCAGCGGCAAACGCATACTGATCACTGCAGGCCCTACCCGTGAAGCCATTGACCCTGTTCGCTATATGAGCAACCACAGCAGTGGAAAAATGGGTTACGCATTGGCACAACAAGCGGTGAGAGCCGGTGCCCAGGTGACCTTGGTCAGCGGGCCGGTATCGTTGCCCACCCCAGGCGGGGTTCACCGAATCGATGTTATCAGTGCTGCAGACATGCATGAAGCGGTCATGCAGCACGCCAAAAATAACGATGTGTTTATCGCTTGCGCCGCTGTTGCAGATTACCGCGCCGCCGACCAGCAACCACAAAAAATTAAGAAAAATCAGCAAGAGTTAACACTTACTTTTGTTAAAAACCCTGATATTCTTGCTGATGTAGCCAAAATGCAACAAGGGCCGTTTACCGTCGGTTTTGCCGCTGAAACCCAGGATGTGGCCCATTACGCCAAAGACAAGTTGCAGCGCAAAGGGTTGGACATGATCGCCGCAAACGATGTGTCTGACAGCCGCATTGGCTTCAATGCTGATCAGAATGCGTTGCATGTCTTCTGGTCAGGTGGCGATCAGCTATTGCCTGTCGCCTCAAAGCTAGAAGTGGCAAGTGCGCTACTGACGCTGATACAGCAACGTATGTCAGCTTGCCAATAGAGGAACCCTGTAACAATCGTTGCTGCAAGCGGCACGCAAGCCAGTGCCACCAGCGACCGGGAGAACAATAATTATGCCCGCAACAAAACGAACCAATCGACGTGCCCAGATTCTGCAGGCACTGGCCAGTATGCTGGAAACCAACCCTGGACAACGCATTACTACCGCTAAACTTGCCGCTCAGGTGGGTGTTTCAGAAGCGGCGTTGTACCGCCACTTTCCCAGCAAAGCACGCATGTTTGAAGGGCTGATTGAGTTCATTGAAGAAACCCTGTTTTCCCGCATCAACAAGATCGTTAACGAAGAAAAAGATTCCGCCACCCGTTGCCAGTTAATCATGCATCTGATCCTGGGATTTTCGGAAAAGAACCCGGGTATCACCCGACTGTTGAACGGTGACGCGCTGATGGGCGAACAAGATCGCCTGCGCAGCCGCATTGCGCAGTTGTTTGAGCGCCTGGAAACCCAGTTTAAGCAGATCCTGCGTGAGCGGAAGCTGCGAGAAGGTAAAACGCTGCCAGCCGATGAAAGCATCATCGCCAATTTTCTGATCTGTTACACCGACGGTCGTATTAACCAGTTTATTCGTAGTGAATTTACCCGCCGCCCTACCGAAGGGTTTGCGGATCAATGGAAACTGATCAAAACCCGTTTTTTTGAGTGAGCCAATGTGGGTTCGGAAACATCCGAACCCTTCTTGCCAGAAAGTCACTATCATTCCTGCATAGTCTGCGATATTCATCTTGGCAGTCCAGCAGGAATCCCCAAGACTTCCCAGTCATCGCCGCGACATTAACTGAATGAAGGAGAGCACATGACGCTGGGAGAAAAACTTAAGGCACTACGTCAGCAACAGGATCTGAGTCAGCCGGTATTGGCTGAACGGGTGGGTATCGAGCAATCGTATCTGTCAAAACTCGAAAATGATCGTTCGCTTCCCTCAAACGACATCTTACGCGCCTTGCTGACAGCGCTGGATACGACACTGGACGAGGTACTGAACGACCCGGCACTGGACACAGACCTGGCCCGCTTACGCCAGGTTCCCGATATCGAACAATGGCTGCGAGCACGCAGTGCTCGGCGCCACGGACAACAGCGATTGTGGTTGATCGTATCAACCCTGCTGATGGCACTGTCTGCTGGAATTTTTTATGCAGGCTTCACAAAACAAGTCTTTGATGAAACCCATTACGTGTACGAATCCCCTGGCGTGGTCACCGATGATGAACCGGACAATGTATTCTTTGCCTGGCGACAATTGATCCCCGTGCAGGAGGATGTGCGGCGGCGTTCTGAGTTAACCCAACAAAAAGAACGGGAAATGCACCAGCGCCGGGACGACATCAGTATTGTCACTACCCGATTCGAAGGCATGGCCTTTGAAGTCCCCGTAAACGGCGGCAGGCGGATTTATACGTTGCAGGGGGACCGGCGCATTCCCCGCGCCATCAATGGCTGGTTACAGGTGATAGGCGTGGTGTTATTTTGTGCCGGCGCTCTCGGCCTATGGATAGAGCGCCGTTTGTACACCACATCACCCAAGCAACATTTGCCTGGGTGAAACTTAGGGTTACTCAGGGCTGGCAAAGGTATCGCCAAAAAAGTCCCCTTCGTGCCAGGAGGGGCGCTGCTCCTGGTTAGCCAATGTCAGTCCGATGTTAAAATTCACCTCCGTAAAGGTGGTGGCTGCCTGCCAGTTAAAGGGCTGATTCAGATCATCACTGGGCTTGTGATAATGGGTATGCAAAAAGCTGGTGAACTGTTTTTGCCCTTCAATCGCGGGGTCTGACGATTTCAAACCCGGCACCAAAAACACTGACGGTACGCCTTGTTTGACGAAGCTGTAATGATCCGAACGGGTAAACAACGCCATCTCAGGCCACGGGTCTGGACTCAGAGCAATACCCACTTTGCCCGCAGCATCGGCAACAGAGTCGGCCAGGTCGCTGTGATTAGCGCCAAACGCGATAACATCCGCAAAGGGATAGGTCAGGATCGGCATGTCCAGATTGACATTGGCCACCATCGCATCTCCGGGTACGGTGGGATTGCGGGCAAAGTAGTCTGACCCCAGCAGCCCTTTTTCTTCACCGGTAACGGCCACAAACACGATGGATCGTTTCGGTGGCGTCGCTTGCTGACTGAACATTCGCGCAGTTTCCAGCAATACGGCGACGCCGGTTGAGTTGTCCATTGCACCGTTATTAATGCGATCCTTTTTCACCGACTTCGACAAGCCAATGTGGTCAGAGTGGGCCGAATAAACCACATATTCATCGCGCAACTGCGGGTCACTGCCCGGCAAGATGGCCACCACATTCGGGCTGGTAATGGTACGGTGCTCGCTGGCGGATGACAGACTTGCAGACAGGTTTAGCGCAAACCCTTCCGGGGCTTGGTCCTGATCCAACTGGGCGTAAATGTCCTGTAATGAGGCAGGTGCATTAACAAACAATTTCGCCGCGGCTTCGGCGCTCAAATAGGCACTTTGCAGCAATTGAGGATAGACATTGGCGGGTTGACCCTCGCTGTCCAGCCAGCGCACACTGGGCATGTGCAGATAGTTCAGCAAGTTCTGGTACGGCCTGACTTTTTCAGCTGTTGGCGTACTGAGTGAGATCATCCCCACTGCCCCATTGGCAGCGGCATGCCTGGCTTTTTGCGCGGAAGAACCAAAGTGCGCGCCTTCCTCACTGGGGAATGATGCGGGCTTGCCGTGCAGCACCACCACAATCTTGCCTTCAACATCCATGTCCTGATAATCGTCATGGCCCAGCAAGGGGGCGACAATGCCATAGCCCACAAAAACCAGTTCAGCGCTAACACTGGCCTGCTCTGCCACCGAATCTGCTGACATGATGAACTGTGACGGGTAGGTCAGTGACTCCTGCCCCTGCTCACTGATCAGGGTCAGTTGGGGAGAGGATTGATCCAGGTAAGACTGGCGAAATGGGATACGTTGCATATACGTTCCACTGTCACCGCCAGGCTGCAATCCATACTGCTCGAATTGGCTGGCAATGTATCGAGACGCAATTTCATGCCCCTCAGAGCCTGTATCCCGGCCTTGCATCAGGTCATCGGCGAGGAAGAACAGATGCGCCCGCAGGCGCTGTGGATCCGCTTCGATGACTTCCGTAGCAGAGGACGTGTCAGCGCCCTTTGGAGACGATTGATCGGCTGGTGTACAGGCCATCAGCCCGGTAACCAGTGTGAAAAACAATAACGCGTGCTTCACCATGTCTTTTTACTCGGTGGGTAGGGATTAGTGATCGGGGGGTAACACTAAAAGTTCTGCGCTGACATTTCCAGCTTGACGGCTGCTTTTTCTCCACTAAGCTTGGAGAGAACATATGTTCTCAGTGAAAAATCATGCCCAGAAAAGCCTTATATGATTTACAGGCCGTGCTCACCCAGGCCATTGATGTCCTGCTGGAGCATGGCTATCACGGCGCCATCATGGATGAAATCATTGCCCGTACCGATTTTAACCGGCGAGGGTTTTACCTCGAGTTCGGCAGCAAACAGCAATTCCTGTATCAGGTGCTCGACCATTATCTGCACACCCAACTTGATCCCATTGTAGGCCTACTGGAACAAAATCAGGGCCTGGTATCGGTTCATGATTTTTTCGACGCTTACGTACGGCACGTGCGCGGCCGGGGCTGCTTATTGATCAACATGATCACGGAGATGGGTTTTGATGATGAAGCGGTACGTGACCGGGGTCGTCACTACCTGGATCGGTTGCAAATCGCCTTTATCGGTTGCCTGGAAAAGGCCCAGCGCCACCAGCAGGTGCGTGCAGACATCAACCTGGAGTCCACCGCACTGCAATTAACCAGCTATGTGCAAGGGTTTGCGGTTAATGCTGTACTGGCCGGGGATACCGATGAGCTGTCGCTGGCGACACGCGCCTTGTTAGGGCCTTTGGCGACAGAGTAGCCAAGCGGCGTTATTGTCACCGGACACTTGGCGAAGGATTCACAAACGGCTAAAATCGGCGCCCTTGTTCATTCAACGACCTGTTATGCGCTATGTCTGAAAAACACCCACTGTTCCGCGTGCAATTCATCAGTAATGGTGAACGGTATGAGGTCTATGTCCGTGAAGTCAGCCAAGGTGCCATGTTTGGTTTTGTCGAAATTGGCGACTTTGTCTGGGATACCCACAGCCGAGTGGTCGTTGATCCCAGTCACGAGAAACTCAAATCTGAATTTGGTGACGTTAATCGCACTTACATCCCGATGCACAACGTACTGCGTATTGATGAAGTCAAAAAGCAAGGTTCGGCCAAGATCAGTGAACTGTCGGACAAGGTGACGGTCTTTCCCGGTCCGGTTTATCCGCCCAAATCCTGACTTCGATAAAGCGCACTGTCGCGGCGACGAGCGTCTGGCAATCAACCGCGCCGTGTAATACTCTAGCCAGCTGATTGCCCGACTTCAGGATCCACTTTTATGCGCCGATTGTTTGCTGTTCTGTGGCTTTTATTGCCAACCGTTGCCCTGGCCTCATCGCCATCGGATACCCTTTCCAATCTGCTGGAAGAAATCTGGCAATATGAATTGAAGGTGTCTCCTACCTACGCAACGTCGATGGGTGTGCACGATTATGATGATCAACTGGCCGACAACTCTGCGGATGCGCTGGCCGCGCAAAATCGCAGCTACAGCGCCTTTCTGGAGCGACTTCAGGCCATCGATTCAGCCGCATTGACACGCAGCGAACAAATCACCGTGATGATGCAACAGCGCCGGTTGCAAAACTACCTGGATGAGTATCGGTTTAATGCCCACTTTGTACCGATCACTTCTGAATATGGCTTTCACAGTGCCATTGCCATGTTGCCCCAGATTGCCCGGTTTAAAACGGCCGAGGATGTCTCCAACTACCTTAAACGGCTGGCGGCCATCGGGCCTTATTTTGATCAGCAGATTGCCTGGATGCGCGAAGGTATGAAGGTCAACATGGTCCAGCCAAAAGCGGTTTTAGCCGGTTTTGAAGACTCCGTGCAGCCCTTTTTCGAAGGTAGCGCTGAAGACAGTCCGTTCTACACTCCGTTGCAATCATTGCCCGATGCGATCGGTGATGCCCAGCAAGCCAGTCTGCAAGCTCAGGCTCGTGAACACATTGCACAGGTTGTCATGCCTGCATACCAGCGTTTCTATCAATTCCTGGTGGATGAATACATTCCTCAGGCCAAAACCGGCATCGCTGCCAGCCAGTGGCCACAAGGCAAAGCCTACTACCAAAATCGTGCGGAGTATTACACCACAACAAGCCTTTCGGCCGACGAGATTCATGCCATTGGCGTGGAGGAAGTGGCGCGCATTCGGGGCGAAATGCAACAGGTGATCGACGAGCTGGGCTTTGAGGGTGATATCAATGCCTTTATTCACTTTTTGCGCACCGATCCGCAGTTCTATGCACCTTCGGCCCAGGCGCTGCTCAAGCACGCCGCGTATTACTCGAAAAAGATCGACGGCTTACTGCCCAAGTTGTTTTACACCCTGCCACGCACCCCCTATGGCGTTGCACCGGTACCAGAGAGTATCGCACCCAAGTACACCACCGGACGGTACATCTCGCCCACCCGCGATGATGAACCCGGCTATTACTGGGTCAACACCTATGCATTAGACAAGCGCCCTTTATACGCGATTCCGGCGCTGACCCTGCACGAAGCGGTACCCGGTCACCATTTGCAGATATCGCTGGCCCGGGAGATGTCCGATTTGCCGCCGGTACGTCGCTACACCTACATCTCCGCGTTTGGCGAAGGATGGGGGCTGTACTCCGAATACCTGGGCAAAGAGATCGGGTTTTACGAGACCCCGTATGACGAATTTGGTCGTTTAAGCTATGAGATGTGGCGCGCCTGCAGACTGGTGGTGGATACCGGTATGCACATGAAAGGTTGGACCCGTCAGCAAGCACTGGATTACATGATGGAAAACACCGCATTGTCAGCCCACAATGTGAAGACCGAGATTGATCGCTATATTTCCTGGCCAGCCCAGGCGCTGAGCTATAAAATTGGTGAATTGGAAATTAAACGTTTACGGCAACTGGCCGAGCAGCGTTTAGGTGAGCGCTTCGACTTGCGCGCTTTCCATGATGCCGTACTGGCCCACGGCTCAGTGCCTTTATCGGTGCTGGCAGACAATATCGAACAATTTATTCAGCAACATCAAGGCACCCCTTCACACTGAAGGGGATAGCCATCGCATTCAGGAGTACATCATGATCATCGCGTTTTCCATTATCGGCTTATTGGTTTTGGTGATGATCTTTATGTTTCTGCGCTCCCAGAATCTGGTGCGGGAAGTCACCCAGTTAAAGCACTCGCTTCGCTACCATGAAAAGCAAACCCGTTTTTGCCTGACAACCCTGATGAACTTGTCGACGCAACTGCAAAACACCTACCTTGCCCGGCTTGAGGGGCTGCAGAAGCATGCATTGGTCAGTGCCGATGACTATGAGCTGTGCAAGTTTATTCTCAATCATGTGGAATTTGTGGTGATGCAGTGCTGCGAATCAGGGGCCACTGTCGAAGAAGCCATCCATAAAGCCCTTCAGCGCAGTCAATATGATATGGAACGGATCAACAAATTCATTGCCCGTCAGCCATCAGAGGTTCGGGTACCTTGGTGTAAAAACGCTATCAGTGGCTTTATCTCAGCCTGCCATAATCTGACCTCGGAGTCATTACGTCTGAAGAATCGTCAAACCTCCGCGGAAGCGGAAGCGCCATCGGCCTGACAAGCGGCTAACAAGCGCGCAAATTCCTTTTCATCCACCGGCATGATCGAGAGACGATGACCTTTTTTTACCAGTCCTAACTGCTGAATGTCTGGCATTTGCTTGATGGCACTGAGGGGCAGGATTTGAGCAAATTTTTGTTTAAACCCCACGTCAACCCGATACCATCGCGGATTGTCCGGTGACGCCTTAGGGTCGTAGTATTTCGACTCGGGATCAAACTGGCTATCATCCGGATACCCCGCCTTTACCACTTCTGCCAGTCCGGCAATGCCTACATGCTTGCAGCTGGAATGGTAAATAAACACGAGGTCACCAACCTTAACCTCATCACGCAGGAAGTTTCTGGCCTGATAGTTACGGATACCGTCCCAGGGCTCCGTCTGTGCCGCTGCCAGGTCATCGATGCTGAAAGCATCGGGCTCACTCTTAAATAACCAATAGCCCATGTTGTTTTCTCAAAAAAGGGGAACTTGCACAGTGTGGCGTCGATGGCGACTGAATGCAAAAATCAGTGCCGCATACGAGTGTCACTTTTTCAATTTTTCTTTCAGCAACTTAGCATTATTCAGAGGGTTGAGCGATTGCATTTGTTTGATCATTATACTGTATGGATGTACAGTATAATGTATGAACATGACCCTTGAAGAAATGAAGCAAAAGCAACTCGTCTGGCAAGCCCGCCAACAGGCCACTGTACGTCCGGCAAAAGGCAGTGGCTTTAGTGGGCTGGATAGATTACTGGACGGAGGCTTGCCAGAGCGTGGAATGATTGATCTGCACACGCCGCTGGGCATCGGTGAACTGCGTTTGCTGTTGCCCACCCTGCAACTCCGCCATCACGATGAACGTTTACTGATCTTCATTGCGCCGCCACATGCACTGTGTGCAACATTCTGGCAGTCGGCAGACATCGCGCTGGACCGCGTGTTGATCATTCAACCCAACAGCACCGCAGAGCGACTGTGGGCTGCCGAGCAATGTTTGCGTAGCGGTTGTTGTCACAGTGTGTTGTGCTGGTATCAGGGTGTTACGGTCGCGCAAAGTAAACGGCTGCAATTAGCGGCTGAACAAGGCGATGCACTGTACATTCAGTTGCAGTCCCCCAACGCCCGTACACACTCCCTTCCTGTCCCACTGGCGCTGAGCCTCAGCCCGGATGAGCAAGGTCTGGCGATCACACTGCGTAAGCAGCGAGGGGGTGTCGCCAATCGCCACATTAGGGTCAACATGGCGAGCCGCTGGCCTGACTTGATGCGCATCCGTAAAAACACCAATAACGTCATTGCTTTTCCTCAGTCACGGACCGGCTAATGCACGGATTATGGTTATACCTGCACTTTCCCAAGCTGCAGATGGATACCCTCTATCATCAGCAAGATCTTCAGCGGCCAGTCGTGATTGTTGATGCTGCGGTCAATGCCGTAGTGCAATATAACACCCAGGCTTACCAGGCTGGCATTCGTAAGGGCATGGGGCTGGGACATGCCAGTGCCCTGTGCCAGTCCCTTCAAGTCATTCCTTATTCACCGGATATCACGCACAAGACACTGCTGGACGTTGCTCAGTGGTTATACCTGGTCACTGGCGACATCTGCCCTTTTCAACCGGATGGATTGTTGCTGCGCATTCACACCATGCTATCCCTGTATGGTGGACTTGAGGGCTACTGGCACGCCCTGAACAGTCATCTACAATCCTTACGGTTGCATTACCACTATGCCACCGGCCCCACACCTCAGGCCGCTCGCCTGCTCGCCCGTTATGGCTGGGATCAGCGACATCAGGATGCTGACGTTCATCAGCGGGCGTTGGCCACCGTGCCTTTAAGCAACACGGATCTGGAAAGAAAGACCATTCATTCTTTAGCCAGAGTGGGCGTAAAGCGGTTGGGTGATCTGATGGCATTGCCATTGAATGAACTGGCACAACGCTATGATCACACGCTGGTCACCTATCTGGGGAGGATCAAGGGTAGCTTCCAACAACCGGTCTCTTTCTATCAGCCGTCAGAGCGCTTCGAACGTTATCTGGAACTGTTGTACGACATTGAAGATATCAATGCCTTGCTGGTGCCGGTAGCACAACTGCTCGGTCAATTAAGCCACTTCCTGAAACTGCGGGATCAATTGAGCGAGGAAATCACCCTTGTGCTTCATCACCGGGATGCCGAGCCACAAACCGTGATTGTTCGCAGCGCGGTTGGCGAGTATCGCTTAACGGCCTGGCAGACCCTGTGCCGATTAAAATTAGAAACCCTCACGCTGGAAGCGCCGGTCTACGGGCTGACACTGAAAGGTGGTCATGCTTATATCCGCCAACCTGACAAACAGGACCTCTTTAGCGGGCAACAAGGCGCGTTGTCGTGCTTGCAACTGGTTTCCCAACTGCAGGCCCGATTGGGTGAGGATGCCGTTTTTCAGATCCTGCCTGGCGACGACCCGCGCCCCGAATATGCCACAGTGCAGCATGCGCCACTCAGACCGATGCAACTGAAAGCCCCGGTAAGTGATCACATGGCTCTCCTGCGTCCTAGCCTGCTGCTAACCCCACCAAAGCCACTGACCCACAAGGTCACCCTGCTACACGGCCCGGAACGGATTGCCACCGGTTGGTGGGACAATCAGGCCGTGATCCGGGATTACTTCGTTGGCTGCAATGGCCGGGGGGAATGGTTATGGCTGTTTCGTACTCCCCAGCAACAATGGTTTATCCACGGGTTGTTCAGTTAATCCATGTAACGGTCTTTTTTATGCAGTACGCCGAGCTATTTTGTCAGTCGAATTTTTCCTTTCTTAAGGGCGCATCCCATCCTGAAGAGCTGATGCGACAAGCTCACTTTCTCGGATACCGGGCGCTGGCCATCACCGATGAATGCTCTGTGGCCGGTGTGGTACGCGCTTACACTGAACAACGGGACCAACAATTGGCTGTGCAGTTAATCGTTGGGAGCCTGCTGTGTATGGACGACTTACAGTGTGTGGTGTTATGCCCTGACCGGCAGGCGTATACCGAATTGTGCCGGGTGATCACCCAAGCACGCCGCCGCGCGGATAAAGGCAGCTATCGTCTTGACCTGTGGGACTGGCGTACCTTGCGGCATTGTTTCTTACTGTGGTTACCCAGCTTGCAACCCGAACGGGATGCGCACTGGGGACGCTGGCTAAGTCAGCATCACCGCCAGCGTCTATGGATAGGATTTACCCGCTGGTTAGACGGACATGATGCTCAGCGACAGCGTGCCGTCGAGGCATTATCTGCACACTGGGATTTACCGGTTTGTGCCTGTGGCGGTGTACTGTTTCACCATCCTGAACGTCAACCCCTACAACACATCATGACCGCCATATCACACAAACAGCCGGTCGATCAGTTGGGTGAAGCCCTGATCACCAACACCGAACGTTCGTTGCGCAGTCGGGAAAAACTGGCAACGCTGTTTCCAGACCGCTGGTTGCAGGCCAGTGTCGACATTGCGCGGCGCTGTCAATTCAGCCTTGACGAGTTACGCTATGAATACCCGGCAGAGCTGATCCCACCCGGACATACGCCTCGCTCATACTTACGCACTCTGGTGGAAGCCGGGGTGCAGCAACGCTTTCCCGAAGGATTAACGCAAAACATACGTGACATTATTGAAAAAGAGTTACGCCTGATCCATGAGCAAAACTATGAGTACTTTTTCCTGACCATTCATGACATTGTGCAGTTTGCCAAATCACAACACATTCTGTACCAAGGGCGCGGGTCTGCGGCTAATTCCGTGGTCTGCTACTGCCTTGAGATCACCGCGGTGGACCCCCGTCAAATTAATGTGCTGTTCGAGCGTTTCATTTCCAAAGAGCGTAATGAGCCACCCGACATTGATGTTGATTTTGAACATGAGCGCCGGGAAGAAGTCATTCAATACATTTACCGTAAATACGGTCGCGAGCGCACAGCACTGGCGGCCACGGTGATCTGTTACCGCTTCAAAAGCGCCCTGCGTGATGTGGGTAAGGCGCTAGGACTGGCAGAAACCCAGCTGGATTACTTTATCAAGCATATCAACCGACGAGATAGAGGGTTGGATTGGCAAACACAAATCACCGAACTCGGGCTGGACCCTGATAGCCACCGCGGCTTGCAATTTATTCAACGGGTTAACGAGCTGATGGGATTCCCCCGCCACTTGTCACAGCACGTCGGCGGCTTTGTCATCTCCGCCGGTCCGCTCTATCACCTGGTGCCGGTTGAAAATGCAGCCATGCCTGAGCGTACGGTGATCCAGTGGGACAAAGACGACCTCGAGTCACTGGGCCTGCTCAAAGTGGACGTATTGGCACTGGGCATGTTGACCGCGATACGTAAGGCGTTTGATCTGATTGAGCAACATCAACAGCGGGTGTTGCAGATTGCCGATATTACCCGTCAGGACGATGACCCCGACGTGTATGCCATGATCCAGCGCGCCGATACCGTCGGCGTGTTCCAAATAGAATCCCGCGCCCAAATGAGCATGCTGCCACGACTCAAACCTGCCTGTTATTACGATTTGGTGGTGCAAATTGCCATCGTTCGTCCCGGTCCGATCCAGGGGGACATGGTTCACCCCTACTTAAAACGACGGGATGGCCTGGAGGCCGTTGAATACCCGTCCAAGGACGTCGAGCAGGTACTCAGTCGCACCATGGGCGTTCCCATTTTTCAGGAGCAGGTGATCCAACTGGCGATGGTCGCCGCCGGATTCAGTGGTGGTGAAGCGGATCAACTACGTCGGGCCATGGCCAGTTGGAAGAAAAATGGTCAGTTGATGCAATTTAAACACAAGCTTATCGACGGCATGCGCCAGCGAGGGTATAGCGAAGCGTTTGCAGAGCGTCTGTTTAATCAAATTCTGGGCTTTGGCGAATACGGTTTCCCGGAGTCTCATTCAGCCTCCTTTGCGGTGCTGGCCTACGTATCTTCATGGCTGAAATGCCACTATCCGGTGGCCTTTTATGTTGCCCTGCTCAACAGTTGGCCGATGGGTTTCTATGCCCCAGCCCAACTGATACAGGACGCGCGGCGGCACGACATTACCGTACTCCCCGTGTGTGTGAATCAGTCTGATTGGGATCATCAATGGGTTGAACATGAACAACAACAGGCCATTCGCCTCGGTTTGCGACTCGTAAAGGGGGTGTCAGAAAGCGCGATGAAGCAATTGACTGTGCAACGTCCCAAAGTGGGCTTCAAGGACGTTGCCCAGCTCCAGCAAGTGGGCTTATCCCGTGAACAACTGGAAGCGTTGGCCAGCGCCAATGCGCTGCACACTGTGCATGACAATCGTTATGCTGCCCGATGGGCATTGATGGATACCACCTCGACCTTGCCCCTGTTTAAACAACAACATCAATTATTCTTG
Source organism: Fluctibacter halophilus (assembly GCF_020687825.1). Lineage (GTDB taxonomy): Bacteria > Pseudomonadota > Gammaproteobacteria > Enterobacterales > Alteromonadaceae > Fluctibacter > Fluctibacter halophilus. The sequence continues at coordinate 4,414 of NZ_JAJEWP010000005.1, read as the reverse complement.
TTCGACAACGCGCCTGAGCCGATGGCTGATATGCTGGAAGATTATGCGGCCACGACGGTGTCACTGAAGCATCACCCTATCCGCCTGCTCCGTGAACAAGGTATGCTGCCAAAACACATCTGTGCCAGCACATTGCATCAACATCCAGCCCAGACTGTGGTCACCGTCTGCGGTATGGTGATTGGGCGGCAAGCGCCGGGTACTGCTGGCGGGGTGACATTTGTGACACTGGAAGACGATACCGGCAATATCAATGTGATCGTGTGGAAAGCCACTGCGCGGGCCCAGAAACAGGCATTTCTTAACTCACGCCTGCTGATGGTAAGGGGCATTCTGGAACGTGGCGACGGTGGCGTTACCCATATTGTTGCGGGCAAGCTTGAGCGTCTTGATCACCTGGCCGACGGATTAGCCGGAAAATCTCGCGACTTTCACTGAGATGGATCCTGCAGCAACAGCTGCAGTGCCCGACGTTGATTGTCGGGAATCGCAACGGCGCGCTGGGTTGTACGATCAACAAACACATGAACAAAGCTGCCCTGCGCCCTGGGCATCGTCTCATCACCAACAAAAACGCCCAACTGGTAGGTGACAGAGCGAGCACCCAATTTGCTGACACTAACACCAATATGAATGTCTTGTGGGTACGCGATTGGCTGGAAATACCGACATTGGGACTCGACCACAAAGGCCACCACCGGGGCGGTGTGAATATCCAGTCCCCCTTCTTCGATCAGGTAACGGTTTACCGCTGAATCAAAAAAACTGTAATACGTGACGTTGTTTACATGACCATAGACATCATTGTCATGCCAACGGGTCGTAACAGGATAAAAGCAAGCGAACTGTTGTCGGGTCATCTGTTGGTCATTCATTGATAGGCCGCCTGATAGATCGCCAGTGCGTCCTGCTCAGTCACTTCGCGGGGATTATTGATCAGCAATCGCTGCTGCAACATGGCATCACCGGCTAACGCTGCCAGGCTGGATTGCGGAACATTACAATCGCTTAGCGTATCGGGTAGACCACATTCTGTGACCAGTTCGGCCAGCCAATCGATCAACGTATTGGCCTTGGCCTCGTGATCCATCTCAGCCTGCACTTGGGCAGGGATCATCACTTCTGCCAGTTGCGCATACGCTGTTGCACAGGCTGGCAGATTAAATCGCATCACATGGGGTAATACCAACGCGTTGCTCAGCCCATGAGGTATATGGAAGTGCCCGCCCAACGGATAGGCCAGCGCATGAACCGCGGCGACCGGTGCGTTCGCAAATGCCTGACCGGCGAGATTGGCGCCCAATAGCGCCTTCTCGCGGGCTTGTAGATCATTTCCGTCTTTGACGGCTACACGCACACTGTCTGACAATAGGCGCAGCGCCTCAAGCGCAAACATGTCGGAGATCGGATTTTTCTTTACCTTGCTGGTGAATGCTTCAATGGCATGCACCATTGCATCGATGCCTGTTGCCGCCGTAACGTGAGCAGGAAGCCCCCGAGTAAGGTTTGCGTCCAGCACCGCCACATCCGGCAGTAATGTAGAAGACACAACGCCGGCTTTGGTTGTACCGCCCGTGGTGATTATTGCAATGGGGGTGACTTCGGAGCCTGTACCTGCGGTGGTAGGTACCTGAATCAATGGCAAACGTGGTCCGGAGAGTTGATCAACACCGTACATGTCAGCTAAGGATTGTTGATTGTCGCGGTGAGCCAGCACAGCAACTAACTTGGCAACATCCATCGCGCTACCACCACCAAACCCGATCACAACATCCACTTCCTGGGCTTTAGCAACGTCAACCGCTTGCAGTACCGTTGCTTCACTGGGATCGGCTTCTACTTTATCAAACACACATAACTGCACATCCTGGTTGGCAAACTCGGTTACGGTATCGATAAGCAAGCCAGCGCGGATAATACCCGCATCCGTTACAACCAATACACGTCTGGCTGCAAAGCGTTCGCAGTGAGAGACCAAATGAATTGCTGCGCCGACCTCTACATGTAACTTAGCAACGGCACTAAAGGTAAAGGGGTTCACAGGATGCTCCTTGACCAACATGAATGTTCACACTTTACTAAAGGAAATAGGCGACGTTATCACTTATTGCAATGGCATCTATTGATCCCGTTTATTCGATTATTTGTAAAGCGGCAGCAAACTGCTTCCCGGTTTATGTAGGTAAGTCATCATTTGGAGGTTCTGATGCTTGAACACGGCGAGTATCTTGTTGATCGCTTTGGCCAATTTGTCACCTTTGTTGCTCGCGGCCCCTGGAACGATCCAAGTTTGCGGCGTGGTTCGAAACGGCTGGGTAGTGTTCTTAAAGACGTTGACCAAACACAGCCATGGGTTCAGTTAAGCTGTTTATACGGTGAAAGCCTGATGCCTCCGGACGCGTTTGAAGTATTTGTACGAGAGACAGCAAGGCGCAAAAGCTTTGGTTTGACTGCACTGGCCATTGTCCTGAAAGACACCGAGTACCCGAAAACCATTGTACGCCAGTTGAGTGCAGGCTATGAGCAGGCAGACATAGAGCATCAATTTTTTGATGAGATAGAACCGGCACTGGACTGGTTAGCCTCTTTTCCTGTTGTATTTGACAAAAATCAGGTGATGCAATTTTTTAACGATAATACTTTGTAGCACGCAAAATTAAGCCCGGCGCCTGCCTTCAGTATCTCACCCCGGACATCTACCGACCGTGCGAGCTTGTTAAAAAAATTACTCTATCAGCGCGTGTTTAACTATCATTGGATCATCTTTTGTTGTCTATTCAAGCGACCAATTTGCTTAGTCCCTATCACGTTATTTATTGTAGATTTTTCACTGCTTTCAAACTCGCTTTGATATTGCTCATGTTTCCGTATCCAACGCAAAGCTTGGCAAAAACCTGTGCTGATATCACCGTTGACGAAACCACGCGTCCTCTGAAAGTACTGTATTTTTACCCACAAGGTGCACAAGGTTCTTTTTGGCATTTACAAAAATCTTTTACTGAACATGTCGCCGAAGGGTTAGGGATTGATATTGAAACGATTCCTATCCAACAACAATATCACAATCGATTTAGCTTCCTTGAGCTGATCAATGAAAAACTGACCACTGCCACTCCACCAGATTATATTGTGGGAATTTTTTACTCAAATGGCGAAGAAAGCCTGCTCGAACTGATTGAAGCCCACAACATTCCCTACTTTTCAATCAACACCAGTCTGGAAAAGCGCGGATATGCAACAATAGGTATGCCCAGAGAGCAGTATTCAGCATGGATAGGTCATATGACCCCAGATGACGAGCAAGCGGGTCAGGAACTGGCGACATTATTGGCAGCACAACGCAGCGTTAGCTCTATTGTAGCGATTTCTGGAGCTCATCAATCAACTGTCAGTCGTACACGCTTGACAGGTTACAATCGAGCCATGCAGCGTATGCGAAAAGAATCTCAACGTGAAAGAACTCCAAAAGGCATCGAATGGCTTCCGACAATGAACAGTGACTGGAGTGCAAATAGCGCTGCGAAGCTTACTCAGGCACTACTGGATCGGGTTGGCCGTGTGGATGCCTACTGGACCGCAGGGATGGATATCGCGGAGGGGGTGCTCGCTATTGCACGTCAGCAAGATCCCCCCTACCAACCAGTCATTGGAACTTTTGACTGGTCACATGCCGCTTTGAATGCCGTTAGAGATGGACAAGTATTGGTCAGTTTTGGTGGTCACTTTATGGAAGGAGGCTGGACTATGGCTCTGTTACTGGATCATGCCAATGGTATCGATTTTAAACAGGAACTCGGTGTGCAAATCAGCACAAGGTTACAGCCGGTTACCAAGAATAATGTGCAGACAATCTCCGCTTTACTTAACAAGGAAACTTGGCAATCCGTTAATTTCCGTCGTTATAGTAAGTGCTACACACCGGATTTAGACGAATATGATTTCCGACTTGTTTTGCAAAACTGAGCGGCGTTAATCGCTATCCATAAAACTGAGTTACGGTGAATAGTAATTTATTTGACCACCGCGGATAAGGTGAGGCCGTCTGGAGACGAGCGAGGGCGCGAAGCTCGGCTAGGGCGGAACGACGGTACAGGGTGAACCACGCCCGAAATGAGCGAAAACGTGAAGCTCATTGAGTGGTGAACGGGAGGGCAGAGGAAGCCCGACCTGGACTTTTTGCTGAAGGCACAAGGAACCGGCTGGACGTAGCACCAGGGATGGTTTGTTACCTTACAGTCAACGCAGTGCTACTTCGATACTGTTTTCTGATGGGTTTAGTTACCCAATGAGATAGCAACGCAAGTTGCTAGCTAAAACGAAAAAAGGCCACCCGCTATGGGGGGCCTTTCTCGTTTTAATTGGGAGCCCCGGTGACCAGCCCAGGACGGTGTGTGACCGCCATGGATGGCGGAAA
>NZ_JAJEWP010000004.1 GCF_020687825.1 Fluctibacter halophilus | reverse complement strand
CGTTGACTGTAAGGTAACAAACCATCCCTGGTGCTACGTCCAGCCGCGCATCCCTGCGCGTCGTTCACTCAACTGCGTTATGCCACCGGCATAACGGTTTTCGTTCACCCCCATGTGAGAGTGTGCTGCTCGAATATGGGGACTCATGTGACCAAAACGCCGGGAGCGTTTTGGAACGTTGGAGCGAAGCGACGACGGCCCGTAGGGTGAAGGGCAGAATCCCCGGAGTACAAATTCGTCGGGAACGAATTTATGTCCTACATCCATGTAGGCCACTTGCTTCGCAAGCCAGCTAAAGCTGTTCTGCATTGCTACTGCAATGCTTCGTGAACGTGCTTTAGCACGGCCCCGAAGGGGTGAGGGCAGGAAGCCAGAAGCCAAAGTACCAGCTGGGGGAGTTACCACGGACGGGGTAACACATCTAAGCGCTCCTGGATGCCCGAATAAAGTAGGCAGATAGAACGCTCGACAAGAGTGCTTTTCAATTGTCGTATCACTGGCGAAAAACTGTGCGATCGGGTAAAATCCGCGGCCCGTTCTACAGAGGTCCATCAATGTCACAGACTGTTTCTATAAACCGCACCATATCCGTCGCCCCCATGCTCGATTGGACGGATAAGCATTGCCGTTATTTTCTGCGTTTAATATCGCGGCATGCATTGCTGTACACAGAAATGGTTACCACCGGTGCGATTATTCACGGTAAAGGTGATTATCTGGCCTTTAATGATCAGGAGCATCCGGTTGCCTTACAACTCGGTGGTTCCGATCCTTCCGATATGGCAGCGTGTGCAGAAAAAGCACAGGCCTACGGTTATGACGAAGTCAACATCAATGTAGGCTGTCCATCAGACCGGGTACAGAATGGGCGTTTTGGTGCTTGTCTGATGGCGGAACCTGACACGGTGGCCTCTTGTGTAGCCGCCATGCAGCAGGCGGTTGATATTCCGGTGACAGTCAAATCCCGTATAGGGATAGATGACATGGACGAGTATGAAGATCTGAGTCGATTTGTCTCAACGGTGCAGGCGGCTGGTTGCGATACATTAATCGTGCATGCACGCAAGGCCTGGCTGCAGGGATTAAGTCCGAAAGAGAACCGTGATATTCCACCGTTGATGTACGATCGTGTGTATGCCCTGAAGGAAGAGTTTCCTGATCTGCACATCAGCATTAATGGTGGGATCAAAACCCTCGATGAAACTGAACAGCACCTTTCACAGGTTGATGGCGTGATGATAGGCCGCGAGGTTTACAGTAACCCCTATATTCTCTCCAGCGTTGACCAACGCTTTTACAACGACACCCAAGACCCATTGTCGCGCCAGGACATCGTCACTGCCATGGTGACCTATACACACCAGCAGGTCGCCGAAGGTGCACGACCATGGCATATAGCTCGCCACATGCTTGGATTGTTTCAAGGTGAGATCGGAGCGCGCATCTGGCGTCGCTACCTGAGTCAACATGGGCCCCGGTCCACGGATACCGAAGGCTTGCTGTTTGGTGCATTAGAACAGGTCGAACAGGCCCAGCGCAATGCAAAGGAGTTTTTGGCCAACAAGGTTGGTTAAATTTCCTAAAGGGTTGGTCAAAACAGCTAATCGATAGCTTTTTGGCCTTGAGTCAAATACACACCCAAACTTTTTAATTTCATAAAAAATCAATTAAAACAACGGGATAGCATTTTTTTCCACGGTTGGCACAACTATCGCTATAGATACTGCGACTTAACTAGTAACTCAAATAATGAGTCACTTAACCAACCAGAAAGGATTGAGAAAATGTTTAAGAAAATTACTACCGCTGTTGTTTTGTTGTCAGGTTTGTCGTTTGGTGCATCTGCCACCGCTGCTGAAGTTTCACTGGAGCAATTAGTCTCTGCCATGGTGAGTCAGGCCGTTGCTAAAACGTCACAAGAATTGGGCTACGGTGTACAGGAAGCTGTTCTTACCGCAGGTAACATGGTGAGCCTGGACAGTTCAGAAAAGTACGCTACTAAGGTCAATATTAAAGACCTGAGTGATGAGAAAGGTGACAAGCAAAAAGCAGAGTAAGGAGGCAGTTATGTTTTTGCAACTGAATCTACTTGCCCTGTTGTTGGCACCAGTGATGACCTATGTGGGTGCTGCCATTGTGTTTTCGGTATTTGGCAGTAAGGCACAACGGCTTCTGCACCCGGTATCACGTACGTCCCTGTCATATCCGGACAGTCAGTAAACGCTGTTTTGACTGTCCGTATTTGCTCCACGCTATATTTTTACCCGTAATCTGCTATTTCCCGATCAGGGCATCCACTGTTTCAAACGCCAATCTGGCGGCCAATTTCGCTGTTCGATTATCTGAATCATACCGCGGGTTCATTTCGGCAATATCACACAATCGCCATCGATAGTTTAAGCGACTCTGCTGCGCAGCCAGCCAATCAAGCATGGTAATCACAAACTGTGGTGAGATCCCCAGTGCACTTGGGGCACTGACACCTGGCGCAATCGCGGCAGGGAAAGCATCCAGACAGATCGTCACATACAACTCATCGATATCCCTTAGCATGGGCGCTAACAAGGTGACCGCTGCATCCATCTGACACTGATGGTCGAACAGGAAACGTGTGCCACTGGCGGCGGCGAAATCAAACAATGCGGGTGTATTGGCGGCTTTTGATACGCCCAGACAGGCATAATCAAAGGGTAACCCGTGTTGCTGGCGATGTTCTGCGACCTGTCTGAAAGGGGTACCTGAACTGGTATCAGGCGCCGGACGGCGCAGATCAAAGTGCGCATCAAAGTTGATGATGCCAATACGTTGTTGCTTATTGGCTAACGCTGCTTCCAGGCCAAGATAACTTCCCCAGCCAATTTCATGGCCGCCACCCAGACCGATGACCAGCGAATGATGTGCCAGGCCCTCAGTCACTTTAGCGGCGTAGTCATTTTGTACGCTGGCCAGATCATGTTTGGCATGGCTGTCACCCAAATCCGCCAACGCTGCATCCCAATGCCAGGGTAGATTGGCAAGCGCGGCGCGGATGCTATTGGGTCCGTCGACTGCACCAACTCTGCCTTTATTGGCCTGAACGCCCAGATCACATGCTAAACCCACCAGAGCAACGGACTTGGGGTGTTTCAGGTGATCGTCATGATCAATCACCTGATGCCAACGCAGCCCCCTGCTACCATCTTCACTGTCGATGCGGCCTTGCCATTTAAACATGTCGTCCTCCAACCCAGCGCGCTTTAGGGCGCTGTCCGTTGATACTGTAGACAAGTTGTGCCGGATGATCGATATCCCATAAGGTGAGATCCGCTCGCAATCCCTCATCAATCATCCCCCGGTCGTTAAGACCAAGGGCTTTGGCGGCATGACGTGTGGTGCCCAGAAGCGCTTCTTCCGGGGTAATGGCAAATAAAACGCACGCCATATTCATCGCCGTCAACAGGGACGCCAGCGGGGAGCTGCCGGGATTTAAATCCGTTGCCACAGCCATCGGGATCCCCTGTTTGCGAAGGGCTTCAATGGGCGGCTTCTGCGTTTCATGCAAATAGTAAAATGCGCCCGGCAACAATACGGCAACGGTGTCTTTCAGGTGTCCAACATCCTCCTCGGCCAAATATTCAATGTGATCAACAGACAAGGCATCGTAGTTGGCGGCCAGTACCGCGCCTTTCAAATCACTGAGTTGTTCGACATGGGCCTTTACCGGCAATCCATGGGCTTTGGCTGCCTGAAACACCCGCTCCGTCTGCGCCGGCGTAAATCCGATCGATTCACAGAAAACGTCAACCGCATCGGCCAGCTTATTTGCGGCGATGTCAGGTAGCATGGTGTCACACACCAGTGAAATGTATCCATCCGCGTCGTTGCTGTATTCGGCCGGCAGGGCGTGTGCGCCAAGAAACGTTGTACGCACACTGACCGGCAATGCATCTTCCAGTTGTCGGGCGACCTTCAGCATCCGCCGCTCGGTGTCCAGATCAAGGCCATACCCTGACTTGATTTCCAGCGTCGTAACTCCCTCTTCCAATAATCGTTCGGCCCTTTGCTTCGCGCTGTCGAACAATGCCTTCTCTGAGGCCTGTCGGGTAGCCTTCACCGTGCTCTTGATCCCGCCGCCCTGTTTGGCGATCTCAGCGTAAGAGATCCCCTGCAGACGCATTTCAAACTCATTGGCTCTGTCGCCGGCATAGATAAGGTGGGTATGGCAGTCAATCAGACCGGGTAACAACCATTGCCCATTACCATCGACCGTGTGTGTGGCGCTGATGTCAGCGGGTAGTTCCTCGAACAGTGCGGCAATCTTGCCTGATCGAATCCCAACTGCAGTATGCGATGTGGTGCCGTATGGCTGACCATTGTCCGCCATTGAAGCGATACGAACATTGGTGATGACGGTGTCGAAGGTGTCGTGCATGGAACCGTTCCGTATAGGGGATAAATTTGTTCAACAGTGTACTTGTGCATACTTGTATATACAAGTAGTATGTTGGCCATTCGGACTCACTCAGACAGGTTGCAAGATGTTGCCTCGCTACACCCAAATCAAGCTGGCATTACTGGATGCCATCGAAGATGGGACTATGGGACCTGGCGATCAGGTGCCGTCTGAAAATCAGCTGGCGCTACAGCATCAGGTCAGCCGCATGACCGCGCGCCGAGCGGTTACCGAACTGGTTGAAGAAGGGATCCTGATGCGTACCCAAGGGCTCGGCACCTTCGTGTCTGACCACCGGCCAATGAGTTCGATGCTTGAGATCCGCAGTATTCGTGATGAAGTCATTCAGCGTGGTCATCGCTACGCCAGCTCGATATTGCACCTTGATAGTGTAATCGCCAATGAAGCACTGGCCCGTTGGCTGGATGTAGGCATTGGTGATGTGGTGTTCCACAGCATTATCGTACACAGCGAGAATGGCCAGCCCATTCAGTATGAAGAGCGTTGGGTAAACCCGCGCTGGGCGCCGGACTATCTGCAACAGGACTTCAGCCAGCAAACGGCGAATCACTACCTGAATCTGGTTGCCCCGTTGACCCAGGCCGATCACAGCGTCGAGGCCATGTTGCCTGAGGCGCACATTGCCCAAGCATTGCAGATCACTGCGGCCGATCCGTGTCTGAAAATATCACGACGAACCTATTCCGCCCGGGGGGTCGTTAGCCACGCTGTACTGTACCACCCCGGTAACCGTTATCGACTGGGAGGTCATTTGAACTTCCAGGCCAAAACATAACCCTGCATCAGGAGAAAACATGAACCGTTTTGATCCTAACCGTGTGATCCGCGCGCCCCGTGGCAACACGTTGACCGCCAAAAGTTGGCAAACCGAAGCGCCTCTGCGCATGTTGATGAACAACCTTGACCCCGAGGTTGCCGAGCACCCACAGAATCTGGTTGTATACGGCGGGATCGGTCGGGCAGCCAGAGATTGGGCCTCATACGACAAAATCGTCGAGGTACTGACTCGCCTGAATGATGATGAGACCCTGTTGGTGCAATCGGGCAAACCCGTCGGTGTGTTTCCCACTCACGAGAATGCGCCGAGAGTGTTGATCGCCAATTCCAATCTGGTGCCGCACTGGGCGAACTGGGAGCATTTCAACGAACTGGATAAAAAAGGTCTGATGATGTACGGCCAGATGACGGCCGGCTCGTGGATTTACATCGGTTCACAGGGCATTGTCCAGGGCACGTATGAGACCTTCGTCAGCGTGGCCAAAACCCATTTTGACGGCGATGCCAGTGGTCGTTGGATCCTGACCGGTGGTTTAGGTGGAATGGGAGGCGCTCAGCCTCTGGCTGCAACCATGGCAGGGTTTTCCATGTTGGCCGTTGAAGTGGATGAAAGCCGTATCGATTTTCGCATCAAAACCCGTTACCTGGACAAGAAAGCCACCTCGGTGGACGAAGCCCTTGCCATGTTAGACGCGGCCAAAGCCGCCGGCACGCCGGTGTCGGTAGGTTTGCTGGCGAACGCTGCAGATGTTTTCCCAGAATTATTGGCCCGCGGCATCGTCCCTGATGTGGTCACCGACCAGACCAGCGCCCACGACCCATTGAATGGTTATCTGCCACAGGGCTGGACCATGGAGCAGGCTGCACAAATGCGTGACAAAGATGAGGCCGCAGTGGTCAAAGCAGCCAAGCAGTCGATGGCAGTCCAGGTGCAGGCGATGCTTGGCCTGCAGGATGCCGGGTCTGCGACGCTGGATTATGGCAACAACATTCGCCAGATGGCATTGGAAGAAGGGGTGCAAAATGCATTTGATTTCCCCGGCTTCGTCCCAGCCTATATTCGTCCGTTGTTCTGCCAGGGCATAGGTCCTTTCCGCTGGGCTGCATTGTCTGGCGATCCTGAAGACATCTACAAAACCGATGCGAAGGTTAAGGAGTTGATCCCCGACAATCCGCACCTGCACAACTGGCTGGACATGGCCAAAGAGCGTATTCAATTCCAGGGTCTACCTGCCCGTATCTGCTGGGTTGGGTTGGGTGAACGTCAGAAGTTGGGACTGGCCTTTAATGAAATGGTTAGAAACGGAGAGCTGAGTGCGCCTGTGGTTATCGGTCGTGATCACCTCGATTCCGGCTCGGTGGCTTCACCGAACCGGGAAACCGAATCCATGCAAGACGGTTCTGATGCGGTGTCGGATTGGCCTCTGCTCAACGCGTTGCTGAACACGGCCGGTGGTGCTACCTGGGTAAGTCTGCACCATGGTGGTGGTGTGGGCATGGGTTTCAGTCAGCACTCCGGTGTCGTGATTCTGTGTGACGGTTCGAAAGAGGCCGATGAGCGTATTGCTCGCGTACTACACAACGATCCGGCGACCGGTGTCATGCGACATGCGGACGCTGGTTATGACATCGCCAAAGACTGTGCACGTAAGCACAAGCTTGATTTGCCGATGCTGGATGTGGAGTAAGCCGACATGACGACATTAACATTACAACCGGGCACACTAACCCTGGAGCAACTTCGCGACGTGCATCGCCATCATGTTCCGCTGTCACTGGCGGAAGATGCGAAAGCCGGCATTCACGCAGCAGAACAAACCGTACTGGATGTGATCAAACAAGATCGCACCGTGTACGGCATCAACACCGGATTTGGCTTGCTGGCCAATACCCGTATCGATGTCTCTGAGCTGGAACTGCTGCAGCGCAGCATCGTCCTGTCTCATGCTGCCGGTACGGGGGATTTTATGAGCGAAGACACCGTACGTTTGCTGATGCTGTTGAAAATCAATTCACTGGCCCGTGGCTTTTCTGGTATTCGCTTGTCGGTGATCGAAGCGCTGATCGCCCTGTATAACGCACAGGTGTATCCCGCCATTCCCGAAAAGGGCTCAGTCGGTGCATCGGGTGACCTGGCACCATTGGCACACATGAGCTGTGTGTTGCTGGGTGAAGGTGAAGTGTTCCACAAGGGCAACCGTTTGTCGGCGGCTGAAGGCTTAACGTTGGCAGGTCTGGCGCCAATCACACTGGCGCCAAAAGAAGGGCTGGCGTTGTTGAACGGTACCCAGGCATCCACCGCATTTGCACTGCAAGGTTTGTTTTATTGTGAAAATGCACTGCACAGTGCCATCGGTATTGGCGCATTAACGGTCGAAGCTGCTCTTGGCTCCCGGGTTCCGTTTGATCCGCGTATCCACGCAGTGCGCGGACACAAAACCCAATCAGATGTTGCCACTGCATTCCGGCAGTTATTGGCGACGTCCGAAATTGGTGATTCCCACCAGGGTTGTGAGAAGGTTCAGGATCCTTACTCGTTGCGCTGTCAGCCACAGGTCATGGGAGCGAGTTTGCAACAAATGCGCTTTGCCAGTGAGATCCTGATCACCGAAGCCAACGGCGTGAGTGATAACCCGCTGGTCTTTGCCGATAGCGGTGACATCTTGTCGGGCGGTAATTTTCACGCAGAAACCGTGGCGATGGCGGCAGATATGCTGGCCATTGCGTTGTCTGAGATAGGCTCGTTGTCTGAGCGTCGCATGGCATTGATGATTGATACTCACCTCAGTGGACTGCCCCCTTTCCTGGTCGAAAATGGCGGTGTGAATTCTGGATTCATGATCGCTCAGGTGACCTGTGCGGCACTGGCGAGCGAGAATAAGACCCTGGCTCATCCGGCATCGATTGACTCACTGCCCACCTCCGCCAACCAGGAAGATCACGTATCCATGGCGACATTTGCAGGTCGTCGTTTGCGGGATATCTTTGACAATGTGGCCGGTATTCTGGCCGTGGAATGGTTAGCGGCTTGTCAGGGCCTGGACTTCCGTAAACCGTTGAAGACCAGTGAACCGTTGCAGCCACTGATGGGGTTGTTGCGTGAAAAGGTCCCGTTCTACGATAAAGACCGCTATTTCGCGCCAGACATTGAAAATGCCAAGCAGTTGATCAAGCAACATCACCTGATGGATGCCACGGGATTGGCACTGCTCGACTGAGTGTCTTGATAGAGCAAAAAAAACGGTGCCAAGGCACCGTTTTTTTATTGCCGCAAGGGCGTTATTCTTTGCTGCGTGAGGCGCGCTTACGCTCGTTCTCGGTGAGCAATTTCTTACGGATACGAATGCTGACCGGCGTGACTTCTACCAGCTCGTCATCATCAATAAATTCCAGCGCTTGTTCCAGCGACATGATGATGGGCGGCACCAGATTCTGCGCTTCGTCAGTCCCTGATGCACGAACGTTGGTCAGTTGCTTACCTTTCAGTGCGTTGACGGTCAGGTCGTTGTCACGGCTATGAATACCGATGATCATACCTTCGTACACTTCAACACCGTGGCCAATGAACAGACGTCCACGTTCCTGCAGGTTGAACAGGGCATTGGTCAGCGCTTTACCTGCAGCATTGGCAATCAATACACCGTTCTTACGCTGGCCGATGATGCCACCTTTGTGAGGACCATAGTGGTCAAAGGTGTGGTACAGCAATCCGGAACCGGATGTCAGGGTCATGAATTCGGTCTGGAAGCCAATCAGGCCCCGGCTTGGGATCATGAAATCCATGCGCACGCGGCCCTTGCCGTCAGGTGACATGTCTGTCAGTTCGCCCTTACGCAAACCGATTTGCTCCATGATGCTGCCCTGATGCTCTTCTTCAACGTCGATGGTCAGGGTTTCGAACGGTTCCATCAGTTGACCGTCTTCTTCTTTGATGATTACTTCCGGACGGGATACCGCCAGTTCGTAGCCTTCACGACGCATGTTTTCAATCAGAATACCCAGGTGCAATTCACCGCGACCGGATACACGGAACTTGTCCGGGTCACCGGTTTCCTCAACGCGCAATGCTACGTTGTGAACCAGCTCGTCGTGCAGACGCTCGAGGATGTTCCGCGAGGTTACGTACTTACCTTCTTTACCCGCAAACGGTGAGGTATTGACCTGGAAGGTCATGGTCACTGTGGGTTCGTCAACAGACAGTGGCGGCAACGCTTCTACATGATTAACGTCACAAATAGTATCGGAAATCTTCAGCTCACCCAGACCGGTAATTGCAATGATGTCGCCGGCTTGAGCGAAATCTGTTTCGTGACGATCCAGACCAAGATAGCCGAGGATCTGGCCAACTTTACCATTGCGTTTTTTACCATCAGCACCCACTACGGTGACTTGCTGGTTGGGCTTCACTGTACCGCGGGTAATACGACCGACACCGATTACACCGACGTAAGAGTTGTAATCCAACTGGGAAATCTGCATCTGGAAACCACCTTCCAGGTCGGCACTTGGCGGAGCAACCTGTTCAACGATGGTTTCAAACAACGGGGTCATGTCTTCACCCTTGGTGTCAGAGTCGTGTGCTGCCCAGCCGTTCAGTGCGGAGGCGTATACCACCTGGAAATCCAGTTGGTCATCTGTGGCGCCGAGGTTGTCGAACAGGTCAAATACCTGGTCGATGACCCAGTCGGGGCGTGCGCCAGGTTTGTCGATTTTGTTGATCACGACAATCGGTTTCAGGCCCTGAGCAAATGCTTTTTGGGTCACAAAGCGGGTTTGTGGCATTGGACCTTCCTGGGCGTCGACCAGCAACAGTACGGAATCTGCCATTGACATAACTCGCTCTACTTCGCCACCGAAGTCGGCGTGTCCGGGAGTGTCAACAATGTTGATCCGGTAGTCGTTCCACTTAATGGCCGTGTTTTTGGCCAAGATGGTGATACCACGCTCTTTCTCAATGTCATTGGAGTCCATGACCCGCTCTTCAGCAGCGCCGCGGCTTTCCAATGTGCCCGATTGTTGAAGAAGTTTATCAACCAGGGTGGTTTTACCGTGGTCAACGTGGGCAATAATTGCGATGTTGCGCAATTTATCTAATGAGGTTTGCGATGCGCTCATTGTGTTCATCTCTCTAGTGTGGTGACAACCACCGACGGGGCAACAGGCCCCAAGGGGTAAAATAGGCGGCGGATTGTACAGTTTTATCTGTCCCTTGGCGAATAACAAATGCGATTATTTGACCAGTGTCGTTGAATATTCACAGAAAAAAAGCGGTAGGATGGATAAATCGGGCTATAGTGGAAAGATGCAATAGTATCAATTGCACCACAATGGTGCTCGAATGCTTCAAATTAGTGCAAAAGTTTACGGGGTTTGTCTGCCGGGGGGAGGCAATCTTCGGCTTTTGAAGGGTTGCGAGGGAGTCTCGTTTTTGGCACGAAAATCGCTTGCTTGTTGCCCACACAGCCGCAAGGCCAACCACATTTACACGTTGATATTTTTTTATTGGAGGACACAATGTCAATTCAAAAGGCGTTAGACCTGATCAAAGAAAGTGAAGCAAAATTTGTCGATTTGCGTTTCACCGACACGAAGGGTAAAGAGCAACACGTATCCATTCCTACTCACCAAGTCAACGACGAATTCTTTGAAGAAGGTAAAATGTTTGATGGTTCATCCATTTCCGGTTGGAAAGGGATCAACGAGTCAGACATGGTATTGATGCCAGATCCCGAATCCGTTGTTTTGGATCCTTTCTCTGAAGAAGCACAAATCAACGTGCGCTGTGACATTCTTGAGCCTTCTACCATGCAGGGCTACGAGCGTGACCCCCGTTCTGTTGCGCGTCGTGCTGAAGAATATCTGGTAGCCAGTGGTATTGGTGATGAAGTGTATTTTGGTCCTGAGCCGGAATTCTTCCTGTTTGATGACGTACGTTTCCACACCGACATGGCGGGTTCATACTATGCCATCGATTCTTCTGAAGCGAAGTGGAACTCCGGTGCCGAGTTTGAAGACGGTAACCTGGGTCACCGCCCTGGCGTGAAAGGCGGTTACTTCCCGGTTCCTCCGGTTGACTCCGCTCACGATATTCGTGCTGCCATGTGTATGGTAATGGAAGAGATGGGATTGGTTGTTGAAGCTCACCACCACGAAGTTGCGACTGCAGGACAAAACGAAATTGCCTGCCGTTTCAACACCCTGGTGAAGAAAGCCGATGAGCTGCAAATTTACAAGTATGTCGTGCACAACGTGGCACACGCCTATGGTCAGACAGCGACCTTTATGCCTAAGCCTCTGGTCGGTGACAACGGTTCAGGCATGCACTGCCACCAGTCCATCAGCAAAGGTGGCGTGAACATTTTCGCCGGTGACAAGTACGCTGGTTTGTCTGAAGAAGCGCTGTATTACATTGGCGGTATCATCAAACACGCCCGTGCAATCAATGCATTCACCAATGCCTCGACCAACTCTTACAAGCGTCTGGTCCCTGGCTTTGAAGCACCGGTAATGTTGGCCTATTCTGCCCGCAACCGTTCAGCTTCTATCCGTGTGCCTTTTGTCACCAGTGATCGTGCCCGTCGTATCGAAGTACGTTTCCCTGACCCAACGGCTAACCCATACCTGGCGTTCACTGCCATGTTGATGGCGGGCCTCGACGGGATCAAAAACAAGATCCATCCTGGCGATTCCATGGACAAAGACTTGTATGACCTGCCTGCAGAAGAAGCCGCGGAAATTCCAACCGTTGCGAGCTCGCTGGAAATGGCGTTGGATGCTCTGGACGCAGACCGTGACTTCCTGAAAGCCGGTGGAGTTATGACCGACGACATGATTGATGCTTACATTGATCTGAAGCGCGGCGAAGTGACCACACTGAACATGACGACTCACCCTGTTGAGTTCGATATGTATTACAGCGTGTAATCGCTTAGATATTAAAAACTATACAAAGCCCGCGTAAAGCGGGCTTTTTTTTATTTCTGCTAGGGTTACACTTATACCATTACCCTGTATCAGTAGGTCTGTGTATGAAATCGCTGCTTCATCGTATTACAACCCTGGCGGTTGGCGCTTGCTGTTCAGTGTGCGTCAGCGCAGGCACACTGTATATGATCAAGGAGAAAGACGGCACGGTGCGTTACACCGATATGCCCGTTGCTGGTGCAGTACCGGTTGATCTCAGTGGGGTAAACAGTGCTGTAATGCCTGCGCTTGCACCGACAAAGACAGCACCTGCAACTAAAACAGTGCAACGACCGGCTGTTCAGTACGACCTCAGCATCACTGCGCCTGCCGATGGTGCAACGATACGAAATAACCTCGGCAACTTCTCTGTCTCAGGACAGGTATCTCCCACTGGCCCTGGTGTTTTTCAATTGCTGATGGATGGTAACGTCGTTGCCACCAATCCGATCCCCCAATTTAGCCTTGAAAGCGTTGACCGCGGTGAACATACCCTGCAACTGCAACTCGTCGACAATACAGGCAAGATCCTTGCATCATCCCCTCAGCACACCGTGTATTTGCACCGTGCGTCCGCATTGATTACACCAAGCCTGTAATTATCGCGGTTACCAGCTTGCTGGTGCTTGACACTGGTAAGGTAAGTTTTGTTTCAATGCACTATTATGGTGCATGTGTATAATGCCGAGATGCAGAAAACCAGCGTGAAAGACATCGACCTGTTAGACAGCCTGTCGACGGCTGTTGTGGTGCTTGATGGTGAGTTAAAAATAACTTACGTCAATCATGCCGCGCAGACATTGTTGGAGACCAGCGTGAATCAGTTGCTGGGATTCCCGTTCAGGCAATTCTTTGCTCATGCGAGCCTGGATATGCAGCGCCTGGATGAGGCGTTGCAAAACGGTGATGATTTCTCCGACAGTGAAGTGCAGTTAGCGTTTAATGATGGCCGCTTCGTGCTGGCAGACCTGACAGTGACCAGCATCGAATTCAATGCTGCGCCGGCATTGTTGTTGGAAGTTCGCAAAATTGATCAGCAGCGGCGAATCAGTCAGGAGTCACAGCAGTGGGCTCAGCAGCAGGCGGCGCGGGAATTGGTCAGGGGGCTTGCGCATGAGATTAAGAACCCTTTAGGGGGGATCCGGGGGGCTGCTCAGCTGTTGGAAAAACAACTGGATAGTCCGGACACCACTGAATTTACGCAAATGATCATCGAACAGAGTGATCGACTGCGCAACCTGGTGGATCGTTTGCTGGGTCCCAACGTACCGCCCAATTTCCAATGGCACAACGTTCACCGTGTGTTGGAAAAAATACGCACTTTGGTCAATCTTGATTCCAGCCACAGCGTTCAGGTGATCCGGGATTATGACCCCAGTATTCCGGACTTGTGGTTGGATCAGGATATGTTGCAACAAGCGGTACTGAACATTGTTCGCAATGCCGTGCAGGTATTGTGTGAGCAACCCGATGGTGAAATACACCTGGTGACCCGCATCGAACGGCAAATGACCATTCACGGCGTTCGCCATCCCTTGGTGGCACAGATAAAGATTTCCGACAATGGCCCTGGCATTCCTGCCGAAATAAGGGACACCTTGTTTTACCCCATGGTCACGGGCAAAAAAGACGGTACCGGATTGGGGTTGTCGATTGCCCAGACGCTGGTGGATCAGCATCGCGGTAAAATTGAATTGGAAAGTTGGCCCGGGCACACCGAATTCACCTTGTATTTGCCCATTGATAAGAAGGACAGTACCGAATGAATGCTGAACCCGTTTGGATCGTAGATGACGACAGCTCAATTCGTTGGGTGCTGCAAAAGGCCTTACAAGCTGAGCGCATTCCCTGTTGCTGCTATGAGAATCCTGAGGATTTGTTGCGTCAACTGCACGCCGGACAACCGCCAGAAGTGATTGTCTCTGACATTCGCATGCCACAGATGGACGGCATGACCTTGCTGGATGAAGTGCACCGTTATTTCCCGGACATTCCCGTCATTATCATGACCGCCCATTCTGACCTCGATAGCGCGGTCAACGCATATAAAAGTGGCGCATTTGAATACTTACCAAAACCCTTTGATATCGACGAAGCCATCAACCTGGTGCAGCGTGCCCTGACCCATGCACGGGAGCAGAACCAGCAACGCCAGGAACCCGAGCGTGCGCCGGATACTGAGATCATCGGTGAAGCCCCGGCGATGCAGGAGGTGTTTCGCGCCATCGGTCGCTTATCCCGTTCAAGTATCAGTGTTTTGATCAACGGCCAAAGTGGCACCGGTAAAGAACTGGTGGCGCAAGCGTTGCACCGCCATAGTCCTCGATCAAGTAATACCTTTATTGCCCTGAACATGGCGGCTATTCCTGCCGATCTGGTTGAAAGCGAGTTATTCGGTCACGAGAAGGGCGCCTTTACCGGGGCTCAGGCTGCTCGGCAGGGGCGGTTTGAACAGGCCAATGGCGGGACATTGTTCCTGGATGAAATCGGGGATATGCCGCTGGATGTGCAAACGCGATTATTGCGCGTGTTGGCAGACGGCCAGTTTTACCGAGTGGGTGGCCACAGTCCGGTCACTGTGGATGTGCGCATCATTGCTGCTACTCACCAGAACCTGGAGAAACGGGTTGCAGAGGGTAAGTTCAGGGAAGATTTGTTTCACCGTCTGAACGTCATCCGTATTCACATACCTACTTTGAGTGAGCGACGGGAAGACATTCCACTGTTGGCCAATCACTTTTTGCAAAAAGCCGCCAAAGAACTGGATGTCGAGGCAAAGTCGTTGAGTAAGGAAACCCGCAAGGCGCTGATGACACTTCCCTGGCCGGGCAATGTGCGGCAATTGGAAAACGTGTGCCGCTGGCTGACGGTGATGGCCAGTGGACAGGAAATTCTGGTCTCTGATCTGCCGCCGGAGCTGAGCGATGTGCCAATGCACAGTGACAGCCCCGAGTCCGGAGATTGGCTGACCTTGTTGGCCCATTGGGCCGATCAGCAATTGCTGGCGGGTAAAAACAATATTCTTGATGAGGCGATGCACGCGTTTGAAAAGACCCTGCTCGAACGGGCATTGCATCATACCCACGGGCACAAGCAGGATGCGGCTAAGCGGCTCGGGTGGGGGCGCAATACCCTGACCCGGAAACTCAAAGAACTCGACCTGTAACGGACGAAAATGCGACCACTGGCAGCAAAAAAAAGCTGGTCTGCTTGCCTTACCGGTCGGTCTGATGCCTAATAGTCTGGATAATAAACAACGTCAATGGCCCCTGTAGCGGGCCATTAGATAGATTGAAGGACTTTCCATGAAACATTCACTGCTAGCCTGCGCGGTTGCGTCGGGCCTATTGTTGGCTGGTTGCAGCCAGCCGACCGAAACTGCTCAAACTGATACCGCTAAGCCTGCTACCGAGCAAGCCGCCCCAGACGCGCAAAAGGGCCGCCCTGAACTGGGTTCCTTTGGTGTTGACCTTACCGCGCGAAACGAAGCGGTAAAGCCTGGCGATGATTTCTTTATGTATGCCAGCGGCACCTGGTATGACAATTACGTTATGCCTGCAGACAAAACCCGTTACGGTGCTTTCACCGGCCTGGCGGAGCGCAGCGAAGAACGGGTTAAAGCCATCATTGATGATTTGTCCAAGGCTGAAAACTTGAGCGGTGAAGCCAAGCTGATTGCTGATTTCTATAACGCCTACATGGACACCGATGCACTTGAAGAAAAAGGCTTTGCGCCGATCCAGGATATGCTGGATGGCTTTGCTGCAATTGAGACGACTAAAGGGCTGACCAAAGCATTTGGTAACGCCTGGCTGACAGGCACTCAATCACCCATTTGGGGAGGCATGTGGTACAACCGTCTGGATCCGAATGAATATCAGTTGAGTGTCGGTGTCGGTGGCCTTGGTCTGCCCGATCGGGATTACTACCTTAGCGACGAAACCCGCTTTGTCGATCTGCGTAATGCCTATCAGGCACACATTGCAAAGATGCTGGATATGGCCGGTGTTGAAGGTGCCGAAGAGAAAGCACAGCGCATCCTGGCGTTGGAAACCCGCATTGCCGAAGTTCAATGGCCGCGGGAGAAGCGCCGTAATCGTGATCTGACCCTCAACCAAATCGAACGGGACCAGCTGAACGAAGCCTATCCTGGTTTTGACTGGGATGCCTTCTTTGCCTCCAGCGGTTTTAAAGTGCCTGCGCTGAATGTGACTCAGCCAGAACCGGTCAATGACGTCATTGCGCTGATCAATGAGCAGCCGCTGGATGACTGGAAAGCATACCTGCAATTCCATGCCATTGCCGGCAATGCAGATTTATTGGCGGAAAGCATCTATCTGGCTGATTTTGAGTTTTTCGGTAAAGTGCTGTCAGGTCAGCAAGAGCCGAAAGCGCGCTGGAAGCGTGCTGTTGCCCAAATGTCCGGTACCGAGTCGCTGGGTTTTGCCATCGGTAAGGTATATGTAGAACGTTACTTCCCAGAGTCGTCGAAACAACAGATGAGTGAGCTGGTGGAAAACCTGCGCACCGCGTTGGGCGAGCGAATTGAAAACCTGGACTGGATGAGTGAAGACACCAAGAAAAATGCCCAGGAAAAACTGGCTTCTTTCCGTCCTAAAATTGGTTACCCGGATGAATGGGAGTCCTTTGATGGGTTGACCATCAGCGCCGATGATCTGATGGCCAATGTGCACAATATCCGTCGTTTCTTCCAGGCCAAAGACGTGGCCCGAGAATTGGAGCCAACTGACCGCGAACGTTGGGGCATGACGCCACAACGTGTAAACGCTTACTACAACAGTTCGTTCAACGAAATTGTTTTTCCTGCCGCCATTCTGCAGCCGCCGTTTTTCGATCCGAATGCTGATCCAGCGGTCAACTACGGTGGTATTGGAGCCGTGATCGGACATGAAATGGGCCATGGTTTTGACGATCAGGGCTCCAAGTCTGATGCCAATGGTATTCAGCGCAACTGGTGGACCGACGCCGACCGTGCAGCCTTTGAAGCCAAAGCGGACAAACTGGCCGCTCAATACAGCGCCTATGAGCCGATTGAAGGCCAGTTCGTTAACGGACGGAATAGCCTGGGTGAAAACATCGGTGATGTTGGCGGTCTGGCGATGGCTTATCATGCTTATAAGCTCAGCCTGAACGGAAAAGAAGCGCCGGTGATTGACGGCTTGACCGGCGATCAGCGTTTTTTCCTGGCCTGGGCACAGGTATGGAAAGAGAAGCGTACCGAGCAAAGCATGCTCAACCAGCTTAAAGGTGGTACTCACGCTCCTGGCCGCTACCGTGCCTTGGCACCTCGCAATCATGATGCCTGGTATGAGGCATTCAATGTACAGCCCGGTGATGCCCTGTACCTTGCGCCGGAAGAGCGGGTGCGGATCTGGTAATCCCTCGCGACCTACAAAAAAGCCCCTTTCGGGGCTTTTTTATGGTCAAAATAGACCGTTGAGTGGCGTTATTCAGAGCCGCTGATGATCTGTACCTGCGCAATGTCAGTGTCCCCTTTGAGGACTTTGTAGATACCGTCCTGGGTCAATGTGCGCATGCCATCTTTCATGGCTTGTTCTTTCATGGCACTGACAGACGCTTCCTTATAGATCAGCGAGCGCAGTTCCGGGGTCATCTGCAACAATTCATGCACACCGGTCCGGCCTTTATAGCCTGTGTCTCCACAGTCTTCACAACCTTTTGCCCGATGCAATTTGAGTGGTGATGTCATGTCCAGCTCGTCCAGGTATTCTTCACCGTACTGACGTTTGATAAAGGCAATGTCCGTTTCACTGGCGTCATACTCTTCTTTGCAGTTTGGGCACAAGGTTCGGATCAGACGCTGGGCCAGGATCCCCACACAGGCATCAGAAAAGTTGACTGGATCCAGACCAAGGTCTAGCAGACGGGTAATGGTTTCTGGTGCCGAGTTGGTGTGTAACGTCGACAATACCAAGTGACCGGTCAATGACGCTTCAATACCGGCATGGGCGGTTTCTTTGTCACGCATCTCACCGATCAGAATGATGTCAGGGTCAGCCCGCAAGAAGGCCCGAAGTGCAGCGGCAAAGGTAAAGCCAATTTTAGGACTGACCTGAACCTGTTGTAATCCGGGCTGGGTGATCTCCACCGGATCTTCTGCGGTCCAGATCTTTTTGTCTGGCGTGTTCAGGTAACCGAGTACAGCATGCAACGTGGTGGTTTTACCGGAACCGGTCGGTCCTACTACCAACAAGATGCCGTGCGGCTTTTTGATCATGTTGGTCAGCATGTCCATATTGGACTGACGCACATTCATTTTCTCTATCGGCATGGCGCCACCGGACGCCAGGATACGCATGACCACACCTTCACCGGCCACAGTGGGGATCGTTGCAACCCGAACTTCGACCAACTGCCCTGACATGCGAAACGCCAGTTTGCCATCCTGAGGTACGCGTTTCTCCGCGATGTTAAGGTTCGACATGATCTTGATACGGGCGATGACCGCACTGTGGTGTGAGGCAGGTACCTGGGTGATATCCCGGCATACACCGTCAATACGCATACGGACACGGGTAGGACCGTTCTTCTCGGCATCAACGTGTATATCCGACGCATTCAGGCGTTTGGCATCGTGCAATATACGGCTGACCAGACGCACGACGGCAGGCGCATCGTCGGACATCTCATCGTTGCTTTCTTCCAGCTCTTCGGCACTGGTGCCGATCTCGTCGAGGATTTCATCCATTTCCCCGGGCACACCGCCTCCACCGCTGCCGGCGCCGAGGTATTGCAGGATCTGATTGGGCAGGCCGACAGAGATTTCATAACTGTCGATCCCCATGGCACTTTCGATTTCCATCAACAGTGCTGCGTTGTTTGGCTCCGCCATCAGCACGATGGGGTTGTCACTGGCGTCCGCAACAACAGCGACGAAGTTACGCTTTAGATACGAGAGGTTAAGTTTACTTTCACTTTGATACAGGTGGTACTTGTCAGGGTTATATTTGACGAACGGAACCTGGTAGTGAACGGATAAAGCGGTGCCAATTTCGTCTTCCGGAATGCGACTCTCGGATATCAGACGTTGGATAAGCTGGCGGCTGTCTTTACTGCTCTCGGTCATCTGATCCAGATCTTTCTCGTTGATCAGCTTCCGATGCACCAGGTATTCAAACGCATGACCGGTGCCACCGAGTTCGTAACGAAACTTGTTGCCTAACCGTTCTGCGGTGGCGTTGGCCAATTCCAGGTCGGCATCGCCAAATGTGCCAACCTTCTTGTTGATGATTTGCAGAACACCCAACAACACGCCAGCGTTGAGGATCGGCACGCAGATGATGTTATTGGTTTTGAACGAGCTGCTTTTGTCGAATTTGTCGGCAAACTTGAGCCGTGGATGGATGTCTGCCAGCTCTTGGGCATCGTAGGGGTCACTGATCAACAGCGGTCGCTGCGACAGGGCCACGTAACCTGCGATGGACTGGGGGCTGATGGGTACTTTGATCTCTCGGGTTTCCTTGCCCGTTTTAAAGCGCGCAACCAAATCCTGATGTTGCCGGCGGCGCTGAAAGATACTCATCCGTTCTGCACCAAACAATTCAAGGATCATGGCTTCGAGCTGCTGGTAGGCATCCATCAGGGTCGGATGAGCGCCCAATACATTGTTGATGGGCTGCAGTTTTTGTTCGATGGCCGGATCGTCAGTCATGTTTTCTATAGGGATCATATACTTGTTCTTCCCTAACTATAACTCAGCACCCGTTGGCTGTGTACCGTTTAATTTGTTTGCTCGGTACGGGTTTCAGGATTACTTTCGCTTACCTCTGGAGACCTGCGCTGCGGTGACAACACATCGTGCGTTGTGGTTGCCGTGAACACGCAGAAAAACATTGATTTAATCCGCTTTTGACGTTGCATTGCTCGCCAATCTCTGTATAATTCGCGGCCACTTGCCTCTATGGCATGCAAATTTTCAGTGTTGCGACTCGCATTGCGCAAGCTGTAGACGACTGAGAATTTTTATGAACAGGGCCCCAATTGGGGGCTATCGGTTTACATTCATCCTCCCACCCAAAAAAGGGGTTGGTGTGGATGGTTTTTTTTGTTCTTTCGATTGGAGCTTAATCGATGCCAAATCAAAGAATTCGTATTCGTTTGAAAGCGTTTGATCACAAGTTGATCGATCAGTCTACGGCTGAAATCGTTGAAACTGCGAAACGTACTGGTGCTCAGGTAAGCGGTCCTATTCCTCTGCCTACTCGCAAAGAACGCTACACAGTATTGATTTCTCCTCACGTCAATAAAGATGCACGTGACCAGTATGAAATCCGTACTCACAAGCGTTTGGTAGACATCATCGAGCCGACTGACAAAACTGTCGACGCGCTGATGAGATTGGACTTGGCTGCCGGCGTTGATGTTCAAATCAGCCTGGGCTAACAAGAGAGGGTTTTAACAATGGCGATTGGTCTAATCGGTCGTAAAGTAGGTATGACTCGCATCTTCACTGAAGACGGTGCGTCTATCCCTGTGACTGTTATCGAAGCGACCCCAAACCGTGTGACTCAGTTGCGTACTGAAGAAACCGACGGGTATCGCGCGCTACAAGTTACCGCTGGTACTAAAAAAGCGAACCGCATCAACAAAGCTGAAGCAGGTCACTTTGCTAAAGCGGGTGTGGAAGCTGGCCGCGGTATGTGGGAGTTCCGCCTGGAAGGCAACGAAGGTGAAGGCATTGAAGTCGGCAGTGAAATCACTGTTGAAATCTTCGCTGACACTGCAAAAGTTGACGTGGCAGGTACTTCTAAAGGTAAAGGTTTCCAAGGTGCTATCAAACGCTGGAACTTCAGTTCTCAGCGCATGACCCACGGTAACTCTTTGTCTCACCGTGCTCCTGGTTCAATTGGTCAAAACCAATCTCCAGGTAAAGTTTTCAAAGGTAAGAAAATGGCTGGCCAAATGGGCAACAAAGCCGTGACTACTCAATCTTTGGAAGTGGTACGTGTTGACGCAGAGAACAACCTGATTCTGGTCAAAGGTGCAGTACCTGGTGCAACAGGCGGCGATGTTATCGTCAAGCCTGCAGTGAAAGCATAACGTCTGGGGAGTTAAGTGATGGAATTAGTATTGAAAGACGCGAAAAGCGCTCTTGAAGTATCCGAAGCGACCTTTGGACGTGATTTCAACGAAGCCCTGGTTCACCAGGTAGTCGTTGCATTCGGTGCAGGTGCTCGTCAGGGCTCCAAGGCGCAGAAAACGCGTGCTGAAGTCCGCGGCGGTGGTAAGAAGCCATGGCGTCAAAAAGGTACTGGCCGTGCACGTGCTGGTACTATCCGTAGCCCGATCTGGGTTGGCGGTGGCCGTGCGTTTGCTGCTAAGCCTCAGGATCACAGCCAAAAGGTTAACAAGAAGATGTACCGCGGTGCTCTGAAGAGCATTCTGTCTGAGTTGGTACGTCAAGACCGTTTGGTCGTAGTTGAGAAATTCGGTGTTGATACACCTAAAACCAAAGCATTGGTTGCCAAGCTGAATGAGCTGGAGCTGAACGATGTGCTGATCGTGACCCCTGAAGTTGATGAGAACCTGTTCTTGTCTGCTCGCAACCTGTACAAGGTTGACGTTCGCGATGTTCAAGGTATCGACCCTGTAAGCTTGATTGCTTTTGAAAAAGTGTTGATGACTGCTGATGCAGTGAAACAACTGGAGGAGGCGTTAGCATGATCTCTGAAGAGCGTCTACTTAAGGTGCTGTTAGCGCCACACATCTCTGAAAAGACAACCATGGCTGCTGAAGGCAACAACACTGTTGTATTCAAAGTTTTGAAAGATGCTAACAAAGCGGAAATCAAAGCTGCCGTTGAGAAACTTTTCGAAGTGGAAGTCAACACTGTACGTACTGTTAACGTGAAGGGTAAAACCAAGCGTCACGGTATGACTTTCGGCAAGCGTAGTGACTGGAAAAAAGCCTATGTAGTGCTTAAAGAAGGTCAGGACATCGACTTTGTCGGTGGCGAAGCGTAAGAAGGGGATTAGACATGCCATTATTGAAAGCTAAGCCGACTTCTGCTGGTCGTCGTCACGTAGTTCAGGTTGTTAATCCTGATCTGCACAAAGGTGCACCTTATGCGCCTTTGCTGGAAAAGAACAGCAAGTCTGGTGGTCGTAACAACAATGGTCGCATCACCGTGCGTCACATTGGTGGTGGCCACAAGCATCACTACCGCGTAATTGATTTCAAACGCAACAAAGACGGCATTCCTGCCCAAATTGAGCGTTTGGAATACGATCCTAACCGTTCATCCAACATTGCGTTGGTGCTGTATGCAGACGGTGAGCGTCGTTACATTTTGGCGCCTAAAGGTGCTAAAGCAGGTGACAAGGTTCAATCTGGTTCCGATGCACCTATCAAGGCGGGTAATGCTCTGCCTATGCGTAACATTCCAGTAGGTACTACTGTTCACGCGATTGAAATGAAGCCTGGTAAAGGTGCTCAGATCGCGCGTTCTGCCGGTGCCTATGCTCAGATTCTGGCTCGCGACGGTGCGTATGTAACGCTGCGTCTGCGTTCTGGTGAAGTTCGTAAAGTGTTGGCTGACTGCCGCGCCACCATTGGTGAAGTGGGTAATGCTGAACACATGTTGCGTTCACTGGGTAAAGCTGGTGCCAGCCGTTGGCGTGGTGTTCGTCCTACTGTTCGTGGTGTTGCCATGAACCCGGTAGATCACCCACACGGTGGTGGTGAAGGCCGTACCTCTGGTGGCCGTCATCCGGTTACACCTTGGGGTGTACCGACCAAGGGTAAGAAGACCCGATCAAACAAGCGTACTGATAAGCTTATCGTACGTCGTCGTAACAAGTAAAAGCGAGGATTCACCATGCCACGTTCTCTCAAGAAAGGTCCATTTATTGACCTGCACTTGCTGAAGAAGGTAGAGGCAGCAGTGGAAAATAACGACAAGAAGCCAATCAAAACTTGGTCTCGTCGTTCCATGATCATCCCAGATATGATTGGGTTGACCATTGCTGTCCATAACGGTCGCCAGCACGTTCCTGTTTTCGTCAGTGACGAAATGGTCGGCCATAAATTGGGCGAATTTGCGCCTACGCGTACTTACCGTGGTCATATCGCGGATAAGAAGTCTAAGAGATAAGGGGAAGAGAAATGGAAGCTATTGCTAAGCATCGTTTTGCTCGCACCTCGGCTCAGAAGGCGCGTCTGGTTGCAGATCAAATTCGCGGTTTACACGTTGAAAAAGCGTTGGAAATTCTGGCTTACAGCCCGAAGAAAAGTGCAGCTCTGGTTAAGAAAGTACTGGAATCTGCCATTGCCAATGCTGAACACAACGAAGGCGCTGACATCGATGAGCTGACTGTCGCGAAAGTTTTCGTTGACGAAGGTCCTACCATGAAGCGTATTAAGCCTCGTGCGAAAGGCCGTGCTGACCGTATTTTCAAGCGCAGCAGTCACATCACTGTTGTAGTAGCGGACTAGGAGTAAAGTAATGGGACAGAAGGTACATCCTACAGGTATACGCCTGGGTATCAGCAAACCATGGACTTCTACCTGGTACGCTAATACTGCAGAGTATGCAGATAACCTGTTTAATGACCATCAGGTACGTAAGTATCTGACCAAAGAACTGAAAAACGCATCACTGTCTAAAATCGTGATCGAGCGTCCTGCGAAGAGCATCCGTGTAACCATTCACACTGCTCGTCCTGGCGTGGTCATCGGTAAGAAAGGTGAAGATGTTGAGAAGCTGCGTAAGCACGTTTCTAAGCTGGCCGGTGTGCCTGCTCAAATCAACATCGCTGAGGTGCGTAAACCTGAGCTGGACGCGCAATTGGTTGCCGACAGTATCTCCAGCCAGCTGGAGCGTCGTGTCATGTTCCGTCGCGCTATGAAGCGTGCGGTACAAAACGCCATGCGTCTGGGTGCCAAGGGTATCAAAGTTGAAGTTAGCGGCCGTTTGGGCGGAGCAGAGATTGCCCGTACAGAATGGTATCGTGAAGGCCGTGTGCCACTGCACACATTCCGTGCCGACATCGATTACGCAACTTCTGAAGCGTCTACCACTTACGGCATCATCGGCGTTAAAGTCTGGATCTTCAAAGGTGAAGTATTGGGCGGTCTGCCTAGTGCGACTGAGCAACCTGCTGCAGCACCTAAGAAGAAAGGCCGTTCAGCAAAACGTGAGGGCTAAGTATTATGTTACAACCTAAACGTATGAAATTCCGTAAGATGCACAAAGGCCGCAACCGCGGTCTGGCAAAAGGAAGCGATGTTAGCTTCGGCTCTTACGGTCTTAAAGCGGTAGGCCGCGGTCGTATGACTGCTCGTCAGATTGAAGCCGCTCGTCGTGCCATGACTCGTCACGTTAAACGTCAAGGTAAAATCTGGATTCGCGTTTTCCCTGACAAGCCTATTACTGAGAAGCCTCTTGAAGTGCGTCAAGGTAAAGGTAAAGGTAACGTTGAATACTGGGTTTGCCAGATTCAGCCAGGTCGCGTCCTGTACGAAATGGAAGGTGTTCCAGAAAGTCTGGCTCGCGAAGCGTTTGAATTGGCAGCTGCTAAACTGCCGTTCAAAACAACCTTTGTAACTCGGACGGTGATGTAATGAAAGCGACAGAACTGAAAGAAAAAAGCGTAGAAGAGTTGAATGCTGAGCTGTTAAACCTGCTTCGTGAACAATTCAACCTGCGTATGCAGCACAGCACTGGCCAGTTGGAAAAAACTGACCAACTGCGTAAAGTGCGTCGTAACATCGCGCGTGTAAAAACCATTCTGACTCAAAAGGCTGATGCGTAATGACTGAGCAAAATATTCGTACAGTACAAGGTCGTGTGGTTAGCAACAAGATGGACAAAACCATCACTGTTGTTGTTGAGCGTTTTGTAAAACACCCTATCTACGGGAAGTTCATCAAGCGTTCTACCAAACTGCACGCTCACGACGAGACTAATCAGTGCAACGAAGGCGATATCGTCACAGTACGTGAGTGTCGTCCTCTGTCTAAGTCTAAGACTTGGATGCTGGTTAACGTTGTGGAAAAAGCGACCAAGATTTAATTCTTGATTTGCTGATAAAAAGGCGCTCCTCGGAGCGCCTTTTTTAATGCCCGTTAACAATATTCAAGGGACAAAAAAAGGCGCACCGGGCGCCTTTTTGAGGTTTGAGGTGCTAGTTACTTGCCGATAAGGCGCAGAAATTCTGTACGGGTTGCCTGGGACTCTCTGAAGGTGCCCAGCATCACGGATGTGACCATGGATGAGTTTTGCTTTTGTACACCGCGCATCATCATACACATGTGTTTGCCTTCCATCACCACACCGACACCTTTAGCGCCGGTGACCTGTTGAACGGCGTCAGCAATCTGCTTTGTTAAGCCTTCCTGGATTTGCAGGCGACGGGCGTACATGTCGACAATGCGGGCAAATTTGGACAGGCCCAGCACTTTGCCATTGGGCAGATAGGCAATGTGACAACGCCCTATGAACGGCAAAACATGGTGCTCACACAACGAATAGAATTCGATGTCCTGAACGATCACCATTTCATCAGTATCCGCTTCAAACACCGCATCATTCACAACATCTTCAAGCTGTTTTTCATAGCCGTCGGTAAGAAACTGCATGGCTTTGGCTGCGCGCTTTGGCGTATCAACCAAGCCTTCCCGTGTGACGTCTTCACCCAGAAGACCCAAAATCTGTTCGTAATGGTTCGATAACTTGTCTGACATTGTGTGAAATATGCTCGCTGAATTCGGGGTGTCGATTGTGATCAACACGTTAAGTGCCGCGCATCATACCACTGAAGATGTTGATGCCCAAATGCTTACGCGCTAGCTGACAGTTCGGTTCAGTCTGGCAGCTCAATTGGCGGTAATTGTTGGTGCTGCTCAATCAGGAAATGATAGAACCACCGTAGCTGCCGTCGACTAAAGTCATACCGTGCCGGGTCTGAGGCAAAGCCATGACCTTCGCCGGGGTAGGTCACCAACCTGACAGGGCTGTCTGACCCATTCAGCAAGGCTCTGTACAGTTCTTGTGACTGGCTTACCGGCACTCGCTCGTCTTGCTCTCCATGCAAAAGCAACAGCGGCGAATTTGCCGTGTTGACGTGGGATAGAGGGCTGCGCGAAAACAACCATGTCCATTGTTTCCAGGGTTCGCTTAATAAATGCATGTGGTGCATTTCTGAAGGGATGTCAGTAGTACCAAATTTACTCACCTGATTGGCGATTCCCATTGCTGATACGCCGGCAGCAAAGTCCGTGCTGTGCTTGGTAACCGCCCAGGACGCCATATAGCCACCATAAGAGCTACCAGCAATACCAACCCGAGTGGGGTCAACATTGTATTGTTCGATCAGCCACTGGCGCGCATCCAGGATGTCGTCAAATTCCTTACCCATGTAGTCCCCCTGGCCGGAGGTCAGAAAGCGGTAGCCACGGCCACTCGAACCCCGGTAGTTGGGGAGCATGACCACAAACCCCAGATTGGCGGCAACCTGCACCGGTTGGCTATAGCGTGTGACCCAACCATTGCTCTCATGAACTTCGGGCCCGCCATGCACATAAATCAGCGCCGGACGAGGCGTTTTATCTTTTGTGGGAAGTGCGACGACCACGCCGTGCAGTGATGTGCCATCGCGGGCGTCAAAGTCAACGACCTGCTGCGGCGCCAGGCGACGTTCATCCAACCAGGGATTGAGCACGGTCAGGCGCTGGAGTTTACCGCGCTGCCAGCGAAACAACTCTGAAGGGTGTTTGGGGGAGTGTATTTTTAGGGCCAGGGTGTTGGCGCCCGGGGAGGTACTCAATCGACTGACAATACCCTGTGCGTCAACCAGTCGGTGCGGCATTGCGTCTGGAGGGGCATCCAGTTCAAGTTTCACAACAGATGCTGCAGTACCCTGATGGACGACGCCAACCAGCGAACTATCACCGAACCAGCCAATGTCCCTGAACTGCGCCTGCAACTGGGTCGCTAACTGACGGGGTTCCCCCTTGTCACGGTCTGTAATAAACAGCTCTCCCCAGGTCGGCTGGAAGGCTGTTGCGCTGCCGATAAAAGCGACTTGTTTGCTGTCGGGTGACCATTGGGCTGTGTGTACTTTGCCCCGTGTGTTGAGCGTCCGGTGCAGCTTTCCATTGGCTTTGTGGATGGCTAACCGGGGATAAGTGGTACGTTGATCGGTTGAACTGTCTTTACTCCCCGTGATCAACAACCACTGTCCATCGGGTGAGAATTGGGCGCGAATGATATGTTGATTTGCGATCAAAGGGTGAGAGGATTGCACCGGCAGCGCGTCCTGGATGCTGACCCGGTATAACAGTGTGTTGACCGCGGGTGCATCTGCTATTCGTGCTATGGCGTTTTGCTGCGTTGGTGGTGTGGCCCAGAACACCAGCGTTGTGCCATCCGGATGCAGGTTGAAGCCTTCTATGTCGGTTGTATGACTGACCATTTTTACCGCGCTGGGGTGTTGCGGTGACAAGCGGTACAAGCTGACCGTACTGTCTCCCTCCTGCTGGGCTAAAAACCAGATGTAGTCACCATCAGGCGACCAGGCAATCTGTCCGATCGGCATCGCACGCTCAAGAAGATGGTGAAACTCGCCGTGGTGGTCAACCCATAAGAGCTCTCGCAACGGCGCAAAGTTCTGCGCTTGCAACGGATCGCCGGGACGATTGATGGT
This sequence comes from Fluctibacter halophilus, assembly GCF_020687825.1. Lineage (GTDB taxonomy): Bacteria > Pseudomonadota > Gammaproteobacteria > Enterobacterales > Alteromonadaceae > Fluctibacter > Fluctibacter halophilus. The sequence goes on along the minus strand of NZ_JAJEWP010000004.1, from coordinate 284,444 downwards.
GAATGCCACCGCTTCATTGCGGGGCGACTGTTGCATGGCATGTACCTGACGCAGTTGGGTTAAGTCGTAATTTGACAGTGGTGTTGCCAATCCCAACGATGACAGGAAAAGGGTTAACAGACAGGGTAGGGCAACAACAGCAAGTCGCACCAATCAGCCCCCCTTGTTGTAATCCATGGGCTTGAGTGCGTGCTCAGAATCGAGAGTAGCGTTGTTGCAATTGACTGCGCATGAGATCGAGGTAATTGTCCAATTCCGCTTTGGCCATGTCATAAGCATGTTGAAGCTCATCCGAGTTGGGGTCACGCAACAATCTGGCAAAGGCTACATCGGTTTCCGCCAGTAAGCGCTCCAGTTGTTGGTTGTTGGTATCCATTTCAGCGTCCTTGCTAAGCCTTTTGATTCAATAGTGGTCAATTATTGACTTTTTTTCAACCTGTTAAAAGGGCTTTACGATAGCGAGGTAAACAATGGCCAGTAGTAACAACACCGGCGATTCATTTAAGAACCGGTAGAAGCGTGCTGAGTGGCGGTCGGTACCGGCTGCGAATCGCTTCATCAACACATACAGATAGCCGTGATACACATACAACAGGGCTACCAGCAGCAGTTTCAGGTGTAACCAACCAGACGCTTTGAGCCAGGCGCTACCGTAGCTATGGATCAGCGCCAGGCCAAACACCAATGTCAGCAGTGCAAATGGCGTCACGAAAAACCACAAGCGACGCTCCATGATGCAGAATTGCGCGCGAACTGCCTCATTGCTGCTTTCTGCGTGGTATACAAACAAACGGGGCAGATAGAAAATGCCGGCCATCCAGGCAATCATAAAAAACAGGTGCAGAGTCTTCAGCCACAACATGTCGGGTATCCTTCTGGTCAGTATTGGGCGCGATGCAGGTAGGCACGCAAGCTGTTCCATGTGACCACGCCGACAATGTTGGCCGGCGTGCCCTCATAGATATATACGCCACCGTCACGGCTGGCTTGCAGAATGTCGTAGACTTCCGCCAACGTCGCCTGAAATGGCACGCCTTCCATCGCGCTGAAATGCAGCGGTGAAGCATCATGTCCCAGGCTCATGTCATATTGAACCAAGGCGTAGGTGACATCGATTTCAAAGCGAGAGCGCTGCACCACTGCCTGGGTTGGGGCTTGCTCCAGAAATTCCAGAATAAAGCGTTCCGGTGCATCATCAAACATCTTGAAGTTGCTGTCCATGACCGCCAACACACCGGTTTTCTGCAATGATTCATTCACCGCTGAGGTTGAATACGACAGTTTTTGATAATCCAACTGACGAATGAAGATTGAACGGTTACCCAGCAATTGGGTAGAGGTAACATACGCCGGCACAATCACCAGCATTGCTGGCAGAATCACCGCTGGGTTGTAGGACAACTCCATTACCGCGGACAACGCTGCCAGCGGGGCGTGCAGCACTGCAGTAAGCAGGCCTGCAATGCCCAGCAGGGCAAAACTATTGGTGTAAGCTTCCACGTCGGGCAAAAACCATTGCAGCGGCGCAATCATTACCGCACCGCACAACATGCCCAACACAAACACCGGGCCAATCACGCCGCCAGGGATCCCCAGCCCAATGGCAATCCAGGTCAGCACGATTTTGGCAGCAAGAATGATCAACAACATTTGCATTCCATCTGCCTGAATAACGGCGTGTACTTCTTCAAATCCTGAGCCCATCGCTTCGGGCAGAAACATGCCGATCAGGCCGGTTACCAGCGCGGCGATCAACAGACGCCACACCATTTTAACCGGTCTAAACCAGCGGATGATGTTCATCAGTTGGGTGTTGAATAAACTGGCGACGCCGCCGAGCATCATGCCGAAGGGGATCAACAAGGCGTAGTACCAGTGATTGAAGTCTTTGAACTGCAAAAAGGACAGCTCGTGGACTTCACCAAAGGCGATGCGGGTGAGTACCGAACCACATGCAGCAGCCAGCATTACGGGGATAAAAATGTGGATTTTGTATTCCCTCAGCACCACTTCCATGACAAAGATAACGGCGGCAAACGGGGTATTGAATGACGCTGAGATACCCGCTGCGATACCGCAACCGGCCAGAATACGGATACTGTTGTAAGGAAGCTTTAGCCATTGCCCCAAAAAGCTACTGCCGGCAGCCCCCAAATGCACCGAAGGGCCTTCCCGACCGACAACAAAGCCGCTGGCAAGGGCAACCATACCCCCAAAAAACTGATTCAAGGTGGTACGAAAGGGGATGTGTCCGTAACGTACTTTGACCCGGTGGATGACAAACGGAATACCCATCCGGTAATGCTTGAAACCGGTCACAAAGGCAAACGCTATGATCAGCAAGGCGCCGATGAAGGGAAGTAACAGACGAAATAACGGAGAAGTCGTGCTAAGATCTGCGCCGCCTTGGACGTACAGACTTTGCAGGTACTCCACACCAATCCGAAACACGATGATCAGACTGGCTGCGCAAACGCCACCGATGATCCCCAGTAAACACAATTGTGCTGAGGTGCGCGGATTGGCAAGTTCCTGTCTGAATGCGCGAAGGCTCATTGTTATGGCTTGGCGTGATCACATCAACGTGTGATTAGCTTACCATAAGTGTTTGGTATTTCTGATATTCTTTTGGTGAAATAGTCTCCCAAGCGGAAACCACCTGTGATTGCGGAGTAGCACATTTAGATGGCATTTACGATCTACAAACAACACTTGGGTGCGTTCCGCTTTTACCTGGCTATGGTGACACTACTCGTGGTTGCGGTTGTGGCGGGTTATCACTATGGCAAGTTTGTCAGTGAAGAAACACAGCGTCAGGTGAAAGTGCAGGCGCAGAGTGTGGAAAACCTCAAACAGGACAATCAGCGTTTGACCCGTCAATTGAATATTCTGAATGTTGAGTTGGAAGTGAATCGCCTTGCCGCTCAGCAAGCGCAGCGCGACATTGAGGCCGGTTTGGCCAGAGAAGCCGGGTTGCGTGAGCAACTGAACTTTTACCAGAAAGTGATGGCGCCAGAGTTAAAACAGGATGGGTTCGTTATTGATGCGATGGAAATCGAGCAAACCCTGAGTGAAGGATATTACCGTTTTGACCTGGTACTGATGCAGCAGGCCAAAATCAAAAATACCGTCAAAGGCACGGTCACAATAACCTTTGTGGGGAGCCAGTCAGGCAGGCCCCAACACTATGAACTGCAGCAGTTGAACGCAACGGAGCAGCCCCTTGAGTTTGGCTTCAAGTATTTCCAGGTGATCAACGGTGAGTTTCAGTTGCCGCCAGGATTTGAGCCTGAGTCGGTGCGGGTTGAGGCCGAAGTGTTTCAGTTCAGGCGTAAACGGGGCGATCTTGAACGGGTTTTCCCCTGGCAAGCAAAGTCTCCCGGCCGTGAAAACGGCGACGTTGAATAGTTGACCATTAAAGTCAGGTATTAGATAATTAGCGCCCATCGGTACATCGGTGCCGAACACCAATTTAAGAGGTATGTTATGTCGGTTGACGCTCCCTTACCGATTGAGTTTTCTGATGCGGCCGCCCGCAAAGTAAAAATGCTCATCGAAGAAGAAGAGAATCCGAATCTGAAGTTGCGCGTTTACGTGACCGGTGGTGGCTGCTCAGGCTTCCAGTACGGTTTTACCTTTGATGAAAAGGTCAATGACGGCGATACAACCATTGAGAAAGATGCCGTCACGCTGGTGGTTGATCCAATGAGCTTGCAATATTTGGTCGGTGGCGTTGTGGATTACACCGAAGGCCTGGAAGGCTCCCGCTTTCTGGTTAATAACCCCAATGCACAAACGACCTGCGGCTGTGGGGCATCTTTTAGCATCTGATCCCATTGCGCTCGCTTATTAGAACGTCGGCCAATGCCGGCGTTTTTTTTACCCGCTAAAAAATATGTTTAGTTACATGTTGGATGGTTAAATATTGCCCGAAAAAGAGTAAAGTGGACGGGTAAACGTAAAAGGAAGACGTCATGCGTAAATTACTGGTGACTATGCACCGCCAACCGGTTTGGATTGCCTTGCTGATTTTCGTGGCATTGTGTGTGTGGGTAGCCTCTGGCAGTCTGGTCAATACTGCACCTGAAGCCCCTCCGCGTAAAGCCGCCGAGCAGTCGATCGCCAGTGTGCGTGTAACCCGCTTGCAAGCGGAGTCTGTTGCTCGGGAAGTGGTGTTGTATGGACGCACAGAACCCAATCGTGAAACCACATTACGGGCAGAAATTGAAGGCACTGTGGTGGCTTTGCATGTCGTTGAGGGGCAGCGTGTCAGTGCAGGTCAGCGTCTTGTGTCACTCGATCCCAAGGCATTGCAACAGCAGATTGCTGCGGCAACGTCGCAGCTAAAACAGCGCGAAATCGAATTGCAAGGCGCCCAGTCTCTTGGCCAGAAAGGTTATCAGTCAGAAGTCAATCTGGCCCAGGCCAGAGCCAGTCTTGCCCAGGCGCAGGCCAATCTCGCGGCCCTGAAAATCAGTTTGGCGCACACTGAAATCCTGGCCCCTTACGATGGTGTATTGAATCGCCGTTGGGTTGAAAAAGGCGATTTGTTGCGGGTAGGGGATAGCATTGCTGACATTGTTGATTTGGATCCGTTAGTGGTGCGGGCAGATGTCACCGAGCGTCACATTGCTGCGCTGACAGAAGGCATGCCTGCCGTTGGGCGAGTTACCGGTGCGCTGCCGTTTGAAGGCACAGTACAATACATTTCCAGCGTGTCCAATCAGGGGACCAATACCTTTCCGATAGAAGTCTGGGTTGATAATCCGGGATCAAAACGCCTCGCCGGAATGAGTACCGAATTGACCATTCCTTTGCAGGCCACTCCCGCAATTCGGGTCACCCCAGCGGTGATGGCCCTCGATGAGCAAGGCAATTTGGGGGTCAAAACGGTGGTTAACAACACCGTGCAGTTTGTACCGATTGATATGGTGAAAAGTGATGCCGACGCCGTGTGGTTGGCAGGGTTGGGGGAGCAAGCGGATATCATTACCCTCGGTCAGGGCTTCGTTAAACACGGGGATCCGGTGCGGGTTGAGCGACAAGAGCCCCTCGGAGCGAACTGATGAGAAGCTTTATTTCAGCGGCCTTATTGCGCACCCGCACGGTGCTGATGATTTTCATTCTGCTGTTGGTGGCAGGTGCCGTCACCTACGCGACGATTCCCAAAGAATCCAATCCTGATGTACCGATCCCGTTTATTTATGTGTCGATTGTGCATGACGGCATTTCCCCTGAGGACGCCGAGCGCATGCTGGTCAAACCGATGGAACGTGAACTGCGCAGTATTGATGGCATCAAGGAAATGAAAGCCACTGCGGGTGAAGGGTTTGCCAGTATTACGATGGAATTTATTGCCGGCTTTGATGCCAAGGAAGCCCTTGCCGATGTACGCGACAAGGTCACCGTTGCTCGCGCCAAGTTGCCGTCTGAGAGTGAAGAGCCGACTATCCATGAAGTGACCATGGCCGGTGAACAGGCGGTGGTCACCGTTGTCCTGTCCGGTGAAGCATCGCTGCGCGCCTTGTTGAGTCTGGCCCGGGAGTTAAAAAACAACCTGGAAGGGTTGCGGGAAATTCTGGAGGTTGAAATCGGTGGCGACCGCGAGGACCTGGTCGAAGTGATTGTCGACCCCTTGCTGATGGAGTCCTATGGGCTCGATCAGAGTGATATTTTTAACCTGCTGTCGCGCAACAATCGTCTTGTTCCTGCCGGCACGCTGGATAACGGCAAAGGTAGTTTTGCGGTCAAAGTGCCGTCTGTGTTTGAGTCGGTGAAAGACGTAATGGAGCAACCGGTCAAGGTCGACGGCGATCGGGTGATCACGTTCGCCGATGTTGCCCAGGTACGTCGTTCCTATAAAGATCCGAGCAGTTTTGCCCGTCTGGATGCCACACCGTCGGTGTCGCTGGAAGTGAAAAAACGCCCCGGAGAAAATATCCTGCTGACGGTTGAAAAAGTCAAAGCGCTGGTTTCGGAAGTCCAGCAGAGCCCGATGTGGCCGAAGACGGTTAAGGTCACCTACACCGGCGATCAGACCATTGACGTCAACATGATGCTGTCGGATTTGCAGAACAATGTCTCCAGTGCTGTGATCCTGGTGGCCATCGTCATCGTTGCCATCCTTGGCGTTCGCACGGCAGCATTGGTGGGCATTTCCATTCCCGGATCCTTTCTGACCGGCATTCTGATCCTCTCGCTATTTGGCTATACCCTGAACATGGTGGTGTTGTTCTCACTGATCATGGCAGTGGGAATGCTGGTGGATGGGGCCATTGTGGTGACCGAGTTTGCAGACCGATGCATGAGCGAGGGCATGGACAAGCGTCAGGCCTATGCCAAAGCCGCTCAGCGTATGGCCTGGCCGATAATTGCTTCAACCGCCACCACGCTTGCGGCCTTCGCACCGTTGATGTTCTGGCCCGGGATGATGGGTGAATTCATGAAGTATTTGCCGTTCACCCTGATCGCCGTGTTGTCTGCGTCGTTGGTGATGGCGCTGGTGTTCGTGCCAACGTTGGGGGTTGTAATGGGAAAACCCCGTTATGTGGATCCCAACACCCGCGAGCAGATGCTTGAAGCCGAACATGGCGATATCACCAAATTGCAGGGGTTTACCGGACGCTACGTGCGCATGCTGGAGGTGGCGATCAAACACCCCTGGAAAATCTTGGCGACAGCGCTGGTGATCGCGGTGCTGAGTTTTACCGCTTATGGCATGTCGGGTCTGGGGGTGCAGTTTTTCCCTCATGTGGACAGTTCAGGGGTCAACATTACGGTGCGCTCCACGGGAGATATGTCGATCTATGAGAAGGATGTGTTGATCCGGGATGTGGAGCAGCGGATCATTGATATGCCGTCAATTGAAACCCTGTATTCCCGCACCGGCGGCCGTGATCAGGTGGGCTATTTGCGCATGAACCTGGTGGATTGGCATTTACGTCCCCATTCCGATGACATCATCGAAGAGGTGCAGGCTCGCATCGGTGATCTACCGGGTATGGACATTGAAATCGCGCCGGATCAGAACGGTCCGCAGCAGGGCAAAGACGTCCAGGTTCAGCTGTCATCCCGGTTTCCTGAATTGCTCAGCGACGCCGCCTATAAGCTGCGTGCCGCCATGCAAGCAAATGGGCAGTTGACCGCCATCGGTGATACGGCGCCCAAGCCAGGGATCGAATGGCAGCTCAAAGTAGAACGTGATGATGCTGCGCGTTTTGGTGCTGATGCCACCTTGGTGGGCAACGCGGTACAACTGGTCACCAACGGCCTCAAAATCGGCGAATATCGCCCCGACGATGTGGACGATGAAATCGATATCCGGGTGCGTTATCCGCTGGAACAGCGTTACATTGGGCAGTTGGACGTTTTGCGGGTCAATACGCCATACGGTATGGTGCCCCTGAGTAACTTTGTCGAGCGCATCCCGCAGTCCAAAACCGACCTGATCCGTCACATTGACAGTCGCCGTGTATTGCAGGTTGAAGCCAACCTGGTGCCTGGGGCGCAGTTAAAAAACGTGCTTGAATCACTGCAACAGGCGCTGCCAGAAGTCGGCATTGACCCGCGGGTCAACCTGACCATTAAGGGCCAGAATGAACAGCAGCAGGAGTCAGAACTGTTTCTTGAGCAGGCGTTCGCAGTGGCCCTTTTTGTGATGGCGATCATTCTGGTGACACAGTTCAACAGTTTCTATCAGGCGTTTCTGATCCTCAGCGCCGTATTGTTTTCCACTGTCGGGGTTTTTCTCGCACTGGTGATTGCCCAGAAGCCTTTTGGTATCGTGATGTCAGGGATTGGTGTGATTGCGCTGGCGGGCATTGTGGTAAATAACAACATTGTGCTGATTGATACCTTCAACGTGTTGCGTCGCGAAGGCATGGGCATGACCGAGGCTATCCTGCGCACTGGTGCGCAACGCCTGCGTCCGGTCATGATGACCACGGTAACCACCATATTGGGCCTTTTACCGATGGTGGCTGAAGTGAACATTGATTTTGTCGGTCGCCAAGTGGATATCGGCGGCCCCTCCACACAGTGGTGGTCGCAACTGGCGACGGCGGTTGCAGGGGGCCTCGCCTTTGCCACGTTACTGACGTTGGTATTAACCCCTTGTTTATTGGCACTCAAAGGTGAGCGGCGTGATACTGCATCGGAGCATGACAATGCAACCGGCGAATCAGACCCTGAACATTCCTACATCGAAGACAAGGTGGTGCGTATTCAGCACCCCTGATTTTCACTCAACATAGACCTGTGATACGGATTTATAGGAGCTTGCTGCAGATGATTTTATACGGTTCTACCACATCACCTTATGTACGTCGTATTCGCATGTTTCTGGCGGATACCGCGCATGAATTTGTTGACTGGCAAATCTTCGCTGGTGATCGCAAACAATTGGCAGATAAAAACCCGACGTTGAAGATCCCCATGCTTGAGGCAGATGGTCAGGTGATCTTCGACTCCCGTCAGATACACCGTTTTCTGAGTGAGTCATTCCAGCATTCGCGACTGACATGGGATCAGGAAAATACCCTGAGTGTCATCGATGCCGCCAATGATTCACTGGTGCAACTGCTGATACTGACCCGCTCCGGCTTCGATATCAACGACGACGTACTGTACTTCAATATTCAGCGCGAACGGGTTGAGGGCATTCTTGTTCACCTTGAACAATGTGTTCAGGAAGGGCAGTTCAGTAAGTGGGACTATCTGGCGATTTCCCTGTTTTGTCTGCTGGACTGGATTGCGTTTCGGGCGTTGTGGGACCTGTCCGGATATCCGGCATTGAATGGGTTCCTGCAAAGACACCAAAACAATGACTGGGCGCAAAAAACCGACCCTCGTCGCTAAAATTGAGCAGTTCGTCGTGAAGCTCGCCAGTTTATAGGATGTTCATCCTAATTTTTACAAGGATTTAACCTGATTTGTCGCTTTTTTGTGGGCACGTGCGTGATGATAATTGCAGCGCTGCCCACAAATGGGTAGGTTCAATAACCCGAACGCATAGTTCGTCATAAGCTACGTCGATAAAAATACAATAAAGAGTTCCTCTCTACGCCAGCGGATCTCCGCGTAGCAACCCATTATAAAAAGAGCAACACGTTGTTAGGAAGCAATCCTATGTTAAATAATAAAATCACTCCATTGGCCGCAGCCACCCTACTTGCACTTGGCGCGGCTTCCGTACAGGCAGCAGAACGTTACGTTATTCAGGTTGATAATCCAGGCAAAGGCATTGTTAAAGCCCTGACCAAGCAATACGGCGGTCAGGTAAAAATCGATGCTGAAGGATTCATCGCGGCAGAATTCCCAGGCAAGTCACTGGACGATGTCAAAGGCCTGCTGAATAACCCCCATGTAAAACTGGTCGAGGCAGATCAGGTTCGTCGTCCACTGGCGATGTACAATGATGATGCCGGCGACCCCATGCAACAACAGGTAACACCGTACGCGGTTTACCAGTCTCAGGCGGATCAACTGACCTTTAACCCCAATGCGGGCATGAAAGTGTGTGTCATTGACTCCGGTCTGGACGCTTCAAACCCTGATTTCAACTGGTCAGCGATTACCGGTGACAACGATTCCGGTACCGGAAACTGGTACGAGAATGGTGGTCCTCACGGTACGCACGTAGCGGGTACTATTGGTGCCGCAGATAACAATGTTGGTGTTGTCGGCATGGCCCCTGGCGTTGATATGCACATCATCAAGGTATTTAACGCAGAAGGTTGGGGCTACTCGTCTGATCTGGCTTATGCCGCGCAGAAATGTACCCAGGCCGGTGCCAACATCATCAACATGAGTTTGGGTGGCGGCGGTGCTAACAACACCGAAGAAAACGCCTTTAATGCCTTCCGCGACGCAGGCGGTCTGGTGGTCGCAGCGGCCGGTAATGACGGCAATAACGTGCGTTCTTATCCGGCAGGTTACTCGTCGATCATGATGATCGGTGCCAACGATGCTGACAATAACATTGCGGATTTCTCCCAATTCCCTAGTTGTACTTCTGGCCGTGGCAAGCGTGCCACCACCGATGAAACCATCTGTGTAGAAGTCACTGCCGGTGGCGTGGATACCCTGTCCACTTACCCTGCGGGCATGGCAACCTCTGCCAGCCTGACAGCTGATGGTGCAGCAGTAGCCTCTTCTGCAATGGAGAATGCCGGTAACGCCAGTGGCAGCACCTACTTCATGGGTACTGCTGAAGCAGTAGACGGCGCGGCAAGTGGTAAAATCTGTGTCATCGACCGGGGCAACATCTCGTTCTTTGACAAGGTCAACAACTGTGAAGCGTCCGGTGGTATTGGTGCGGTTATCATCAATAACGAAGCCGGTATGCTGTACGGCACGTTGGGTGACACCAACACCACAACCATCCCTGCTGTCGGTGCCGCGCTGGAAGATCGTAGCGCACTGTTGGCTGCTGCGACCATGGACATCAACATTGGTGCCAGTGACTATGGCCTGATGAGTGGTACATCAATGGCAACCCCTGCAGTGGCAGGCTTGGCTGCATTGGTATGGTCAAATCACCCTGAATGTAGCGGCGAAGATATTCGTGCAGCCTTCAAAGCAACGGCACAAGATGCGGGTGTGGCAGGCAAAGACGACAAGTTTGGTTACGGTATCGTAAAAGCGGCAGATGCTGATGCGTACCTGACAGCAAATCCTTGTGGCGGTAACAACGGCGGTGGCGACAACGGTGGTGGCACTGGCGGCGACTTTAGCCTGTCTGCAACCGGCTATAAGCAACGTGGCCTGCAAATGGTTGATTTATCATGGAGCGGCGCTCAGACGACCAATGTTGATATCTATCGCGATGGTCAGCTGATTGACACCACGAACAATGATGGTAGCTATACCGATGCCCTGAACACCAAAGGTGGCGGTAGCTATGACTATCAGGTTTGTGAAGAAGCCAGCAACACCTGTAGCGCGACGCAAACCGTGGTTTTCTAACCGAAAGCGGATAAACAAAAAGGCCACCGAATCGTTCGGTGGCCTTTTTTTATGCTCTGCAGTGTGAATTACATCTCAGTCAGATAGTGAGCCAGTTCGTCAGAGGAAATGATCAACCCGTCCTCTCCCGGTACCGGGCAAATCACCACATCCACTTCATCTTCAGCCAGACCATCGGTCCAGCGATCCAACCAGTCGGTCAGTGGGATTCCTTTAGGGGTGCAGGATGACCATTCATTGTTAGCCCAGTCTTTGGCCAATGCCTGGGTCGGCCAAACGGGAATGCCGTCTCCTTCATCGGTGGTGAGCATCACAGCACCGTCATTGTCGGTCAAAATCCACAGTGCCTGTTCGGATTTGAATCCATCGATGGTGCGTTTAAGGCGTTGCTCTGGCGGCATGTGATACCAGTCTGAAGTCGTCATTTACGGTGTATTCCTTGTCATAAAGTGTGCTAAGGATAGCGGAAATCCAGCGGTGCGTCTTGCGTGGTTAAACGCCGTACCGTATGTTATTGGCAGTTTTTGATGAAGGTACCTTCCCGATGGTTGCAGCGCGCTATTGTCTGATTTTATGTTTGTTGTTGTGGTGTGCAGTGGTCGAGGCAGATGAATCCTCTTCACAGCAGCGATTGGCGGCGTACACCTTTACCCCCGGTGAATATCTGCGCCACTATCAGCAAGCGCTTGTAAGCGCCGATGAGCGCCCTTTGCTGGTGGTATTGGGAGCAGAGTGGTGCCATGACAGTCGGGCCCTGGCGGATGTATTTTCGACAACGGCCATGCACCCATGGCTTGTTGAGCGGTTTCGGATCCAGTTTGTGGATGTGGGCTACCTACAAAGTCGCGCGCGGCTGCTCGGTGAAATCGGTTACCCTGGCTACTACGGTACGCCCAGTGTGTATGCACTATCAGCCGACGGGCAGCAATTGCTAAACGGTGACGCCATCGCCTTCTGGCATAACGCAGCGAGCCATACTGTGCAGGATATGCAGCGTGAATTGTTGAAGGCGTTGGATGCACCCTTGGGTAGTGTACAGAACTTCAGCACGCTGCCAGCGCCTGTGCAGGCTTACTTCATCGAACATACTGACAAACTGCAGGACGGGTTTGATGCGTTGTCGCCGTTATTGCGCGCTGCAGTGGAAGGTGAAAAGCCTGCACAGTTTGACGCTGCATGGAAAGCGGTGCGTGAGTACCGCGGTGTTCTGCAACAGCAACTCGATAAGGCACTGGGCGGAGACACCCAGCTACCGCAAGAACCTGCCCCGCTGGCACTATAAGACAGCGTTGTTTTTAGCCGGTAAAGCAGCCATCGCGGCCAGACTCTTTGGCGCGGTACATGGCCTTGTCGGCCCGACCTAACCATTCAAATGCTGATTCCGAAGGCTTGAATTGTGCGGTTCCTATCGAGACGGTGACATGGTACTCGCGCAAGTAAGGATTGTTGCGCACCGCACAACATAATTCCTCGGCCAAAACGCTGGCGTCAGGCAGAGAGGTATTTTCTGCAATGACCACAAACTCCTCACCGCCAAACCGAAACACCGTGTCTGTACTGCGGATCCGTCCACTGATGGTTTTGACCAGTTCGATCAGTACGGCGTCGCCAACGCCGTGACCGTGGGTATCATTGATGGTTTTGAAGCGATCCAGGTCAAGGATGATCAGTGATGCTGGCGTATCCTGGTTACGTCGTTGGAACGCCATGACATCGAGCAGTTTCTTTTCCATGGCGTGACGGTTACCCGCCCCGGTGAGAGCATCCTGATTGGCTAGCAATTCGAGACGTTTGTGCTGGTCGCGCATGCGATCAGCGAACGCAAAACTGAACATCATGGTGGCAATGGATGAGACCAAAAATTCAGCCGCTTTAACCTGTGTGAGCTCCGGCCACAAGATTATCGTGGCGACCGCCAGCAGAATGGTGGCCATGACTGCCGCTATGCGCGGTGGGATCAGAAAAAAGGTCGCCGTCAGCGCCGGATAAACCCACAAGATTTGTTCCGCGCCGCGCAGCAACAAGGTGATGATGGCCACAATCAGACACAGGCTGGCCAGAATACGTCCTGCCCATAAGGTCTGACCGGTGCGCCACACGTGGGTCCATAAAACAGCCGCCAGCAACACGGCAGCGCTGTCCAAAATGGCGACGTTCCATTCATGGGTCCAGATGCGGTATATGGCAAAAGGGGTTAGTGCAACAGCTGTCGCACCGCTAAGGGTTAGCAGAATGTATTCATCAATCTGCCGTGGTTTCGATAACATGTCAGCACGTTCCTCCGATCCTTGGTCTGGCGCCCATTGGTGACTGGGTTTTGACATGATGTTAGGTACCTTATGCGCTGCGATTCGCGATCAAGGTCCTCGCAACTTAGTAGCCGTTGTGCCAATCCACAGTATAGTTCAACGGCTGTCCATCGCGGTATTTTTGCACATTGTTGATGAAAATACGCGCGATTTCTTCGGGGTGTGAAAGCGCCGCCGTGTGCTGGGTGATGAGACAATTTGGTGTGCGCCACAATGGGTCATCATCCGGCAGAGGTTCTGACGGCAAAACATCCAGCACCGCGCCTGCAAGGTGCCCCCGTTGCAGACATTCACGCAGAGCACTGTGGTCCAGGGTCGATGCTCTGCCCGCGTTGATAACCACCCCATGAGGCGGCAAGGCTGCCAACATATCAGCGTCAATCAGATGTGCAGTGGCGTCAGTGGCAGGCAACAGGCCCACCAGATAGTCTACCGACGCGGCGAAAGCCACTTTTTCGCTGGGTGAGAAGTACTGTTCGACAGTTGAACAGTCACGGCTGCGCAAACTAAGGCCATGGACCTTCATGCCCAACCCGCTGGCCGCTTCGGCCACACTGCGGCCGATGTCACCGACGCCGGCCAGTCCCAGGGTTTTACCGCGCAGAATGCCGGGCCGTAAGGGGGCCCACAAGGATTGCCTTTGCAAGGTTTGGAACGCCTCCACCCTGCGCACGAAGTACAACAGGTAAGTGAGTACAAACTCTCTCATCTGTGGACCGAAGATCCCTTTGATGCCGGTGAGTTGCCAGTCAGGCTGAGGTTCGCAAAGCAATGGCGCAACGCCTGCCCAGGTCGACTGTACCCAGCGCAGCGATGGCATGTGGCGAACAGCTTTGGCCCCCAGATCCGGATCACACAGCAATACTTCTGTCTGTGCACATTGAAAGTCTGCGGGAACCGTATCAAGGACCTGACACAAGGTGAGATCCGACGATGCCTGTGTGAGAAGCGCCGCATACTGCTGGGCGTCCCGGCTCAGAATAGAGATGGCGGGCTGATGAGTCATAGTAAAGTATTCTTTCCTTATATCGTTACGAAAACAAATATTATTCGTTTAAATTTTGTTAAAAAGGAATTATATTCGGGTTTGTAACGAAGCATTGAGTAATGAGAATCACTATGTCAGACATGCAACAGGTCAATCAAGCTAAGCTCTTGTCCCCGCGCCGTAACACTACCGATGCACAGAGCATCGAGGCACTTGCCGATGAGCAATTGGCCCATTTCGGCATCAAAGCCGACAGCGAATACGGACGTGCGCTGCACAGTGCCGCAACCCATCTGTATCAAGCCCAGACAGACGTCAACGCACTGTGGCAGGTTACCCGCGACACGCTGGAAGGACTGAGTAAAGAAAACAAGCTGGCATACTTCAATGCCAAGAAGTTTCTGTCCTTTCAAATTGCCAAGGTCCTGGATACCTTGCAGAATCCTTTCCGTGCGACCTACCAGAGTATGACCGGCCAGAAGGGCGGTCAGGTGTCGATGAACCATTACCCGTTGTTTGACAATGTCACAGCGTTGTTCTCTGCAACCCCGGTGATTGTCCGTACGGCCACCTACGTGTACGCCTGTACTGAATGGGTTGATGATGCGTTCCACGGCAAGGAGTTTACCCACCAGATCTACTCGCGATTGCTGAACCCCACCAATATTTCATTGGCCAATGCCATCGTTGATTTGGAAGCCGGTCCTTATTCTGCCGATTATTTGGCCTGGAACTTCAATTCCGGGATGGCTGCGATTGATGCGTTGCTGTCCAACGTGTTGTCCCATGGTGATGTGCTGGTGGTGTCTCGCAACGTTTATGGTGGTGTCTATCAGTTGCTGCATGATTATTTCGCCCGCGAAAACCGCCTGGATATCCAACTCGCCTGGTTTGATGGCTATTCAGAGGAAGAATTCCGCACGTTCCTGGCCCAGACCAAGCAGACCTATGCAGATCGTTTGAGCGAGGGTAAACAATTGCATGTCTATCTGGAGTCTCCGTGTAACCCTCACGGCTACGTACTGGATGTGACCGGTATCTGTCGTGCTGCCCACGAAGATGACCATCTGGTAATGCTGGATGCGACATTGGCAACGCCGGTATTGCACCAGCCGCTGCAACGGGAGAATAAAGCCGAGCGCCCGGATTATGTGGTGCACAGTTACACCAAAGACATCTGTGGTAGCGGTGCGACCACTGCCGGTGTTGTCATTGGCGAAGGCTACCGTATGTTCCAGGCCAAAGGTGATTGTGTAAACGGCTACGACTGGTCAAAAACCATGTTCTGGGACGTTTACTACATTAAGGGCGCGTTCCTGGACTCGGAAAAAGCCTTTGATGTGCTTAACGGGATGAAAACCCTGGAGATGCGAATGCTCAACAAGGTGATCAATACCACCGTGTTCAGCCAGTTCCTTGCCGCCCATCCCGATTTTAACGTTAACTGTCATGCATTGCCTCAGCACCCGAATGCCGGACTGCGTGAGAGTCAGATGCGCCATGGTTGGCCTTGTGCGTTGTTTACCGTTGATATGCAGGGCGCTAACCTGTCACGGGATACGTTTGTGCGTTTCTTCGATGCTCTGGAGCCGGCGTTCAGCCATCAGGTCAGTATTGGTCAGAACAACACCATCATCTTGTGTCCTGCATTGACTTCTCACTCTGAACTGAGTGAAGAAGAACAACATAAAGCGCAAATTTTCCTGACCACCATGCGTATTGCGATGGGAACTGACAACGTTAAAGGGTTAATTGCACACCTGATCAACAGTGCCCGTTTGCACATTGATCCTGTCGTGCCTGGGTTCAGTGACAAATTCATGTCCGCAGAAGACATTGATGCACTGTATTTGCGCACCATGGCACAGGTGTACGAACAACACGCCCATGCCAGTGGCTCGGTCGCTGATCTGTTGGACAGATAAGACCTGAGCGATCCGCGAACCTCATCACCGGGTGAACCGGTGTGCCCTCAGTCAGCCCGGCAAGACGACGGTCATGTCGGGCTGACGACTTTTCCGCTTATAAAAAGCACGGCAAGGTATTGCTGACCTTGCAGTCGTAAACCAGTGCCGTTTCTACGTGATTAACTGCTTTGCGTGCGGTAACAGCATTGAACACAAAATCCCGCAAATGGCCGCTGTCAGCGACGGTGACATGGATTAAAAAATCATTCTCACCGCCCATGTGGTAAAGGCTAATAACTTCAGGCAGGGGCAGCAAGTCGGCGGCAAACTGATCGACCGTTTCGCGGTTATGATCGGACAAGCGGACCGAGATCATTGCCTGAATGTGGCCTCCCAGCGCGTTCAAATCGACTTCAATGCGATGCTCCTGCAAAATACCATCGGTCTGCAGACGACGAATGCGTTCAAGGCATGAGGACGGCGCCAGGTTGACCTTGGCGGCAATGTCCTTATTGGTCGCTCTTCCGTCCTGATACAGCAAAGCCAGGATTTCAATATCGATGGTGTCCAAGGGACGGCTGGTCGGTTTCACAGTTTTACTCCGCTGGATAGTAGCCGCCAAGCACGGCTGGCCGTTTCGCGCCGGTGACGCTGGGAATGTTGCCGGATTTGCGGTGCACAAATGCCCAGGCTAACCAGGCAAATGCGATGGCTTCAATGGCATCAGGCTCGATGCCCCATTGTGCGCTGGTTGAGACCTTGCAGGGGGCGATCCGCAAGGCAAATCTGCGCAGCAGGTCCTTATTGTGTACTCCGCCTCCACACAGGATCATGTGTCGAGGTGTTCCCACAGCTTCGACGGCGCGGCACAGGGTTTCCACAGTAAACTGAGCCAGTGTAGCCTGAACGTTGACGTCACTGACGGCGCGTTTGTATCGGTGTAAGTGCGCATCGAGCCACGACGGATTAAACAATTCCCGGCCGGTGCTTTTCGGGTAAGGCGCTGTCAAATAGGGCTCTGTCAGCATTTGTCCGAGCAGATGCTCTTCGACAACCCCGGTAGCGGCCCACTGTCCATCACGATCCATCGGCTGTCCGAGGCAACGACGACACCAGGCATCCAGCAAGGTGTTGGCTGGACCAGAGTCAAACCCAATAACCGGCAGGGTTTCGTCACCAGGCAACCAGGTCAGGTTTGCAATGCCGCCAAGGTTAACCACCACTCTTTGCTCCCCCTGACGGGCGAACAATGCCTGATGAAGGGCCGGTACGAGAGGGGCTCCCTGACCACCCAGTGCCATGTCTTTACGCCGGAAGTCGGCGATAACATCAATGCCGCTCAGTACGGCAAGGGTATTCGGATCCCCCAGTTGCAGGGTAAACGGCGCTGCACCTTCCGGATGATGCCTTACGGTTTGCCCATGGCAGCCAATGGCACGGATATCATCCGCAGTTAATCCGTGCTGGTCGAGTAGTTGCTGGCAAGCATCGGCGTAAACATAGGCCAGTTGGCGCGATGCGTTCCCCATGAGGTTGATTTCATTATCGCCGGGCGTGCACAGTTGGTGCAGAAGAGGAACGAGGGAGTCAGGTAAGGGAAAGGTTGCGTAACCTTCAAGTTGTGTGAGGCCTTCTTCAATGCACACCAGCGCGACATCAATTCCATCCATGCTGGTGCCAGACATCACACCCAGATACCGTTCCATGTCGGCCTCCCGATCAGTTCATGGCCAACATGATACGCTTATTGTTGCTCAATTGCTCCAGTCGTAACGCCGCCAACTGTTTGAATTGGGACAACTGTGATTGGTCAATGGGCTGCGCCTTAGGCAGGCTGACAGTGCGAGGATTACGGTGTACACCATCAACCAGGAATTCGTAGTGTAAATGGGGGCCGGATGCCAGACCTGTTGAGCCGACATAGCCGATCACCTGGCCTTGCTTTACCACATCACCGCGTTTCACCGCGCGCTTGGTAAAGTGCAGGTATTTGGTGGTGTATTTCTCACCGTGTTGAATGAAAACATGGTGACCATTGTATTTGTCGTAGGTCGCGCGGATAACCTTTCCGTCACCTGCAGCCATAACCGGCGTACCGCGATCAGCCGCATAATCTACGCCCCGGTGTGCCTTCCAGCGCTTCTGCACGGGGTGAAAACGGCGCTTCTTGAAGCTCGAACTGATGTATTTGAAGTTGACCGGTGCACGCAAGAAACTCTTGCGCATGCTGCGGCCTTCCGGCGTGTAGTAGTTGCCATCGTCATAACGCACGGCGGTGAAGATCTCGCCCTGATTGACAAATTCGGCGGCAACGATATTGCCGTAACCAACGAAGTCACCCTCGATGTACTGTTCTTCAAAAATCACGTTGAAGGTGTCCCCCTGGCGGATTTCCAACGCAAAGTCGATGTCCCAACCGAAAATGTTGGCCAGACTCATGATTTGGTTGTCGCTCAGGTTAGCTTGAACACCGGCATTCCAGAAGCTGCTGTCAATTTGCCCTTGGGCATAATTGAGTCGCGTTTCAATGGTTTTTTTCTCAATGTTGCTTTGCAGACTACCGTCTTCATCCACGCTCACCTTTAATGAGGTGACGGCATCCATGCGGTAACGCAAACCTTTGAACTGTCCATCAGGTGACGAGGCCAGCATCAACTCTTGCCCGGGGCGCATTTTAAGCAGCGCTTTGGCGTCATCACCGGCGCGGCTGACGCGATACGTGTCCTGGGGAGTAAAACCTGCGCGCTGGAAAATCTTGGCCAGATTGTCGCCTTTACGAATGGTATGGGTTTGCCAGGCGTCGCCGTCTTCCTCACCGACGATGATGTCGTTTTGTGGGGAAACGTTCAGGTCCAGTGGGTAACGTTTGCCCAGTTCAAGCTCGGTGACGGGCAACTGACGGGAAGCACTGGCAGGCTCTGAAGGTAAAAGCATCAGGGTCACCACACAGAGCAGGGCGACGGCCAATAAAGTTTTATGCGTTTTCGGCAATTGTTTAAGCGTCTTATGAACCACGTAGACGGTAACTTCCTTCAACTACTTAAATTGCAGAATATCTGGATTATTCGCGATATTCCAGTCAAAGGCGAATAAATCAGCAGTTTTTGCCGGGATAATTAGCCAAAAGTCGTAGAAGTGCACCTGTTCATCGCGGCTTTTGCCTTTTAAACACAGCGTCTGCAGAGTAAACTAACGCCATTGGTGATTTATAGAATTCGTGGCGGGAGAAACAGCCTCATGACAGATTGGCAACAAGCCCTTGATGAAATCAAGCGCGGTGCAGATGAGATATTGATTGAAGAAGAGTTGGTTGAAAAGCTCAAAGAGGGAAAACCCTTAAAAATTAAAGCTGGCTTCGATCCAACCGCACCAGACCTGCATTTGGGCCACACTGTTTTGCTGAACAAGATGCGCGCTTTCCAGCAACTGGGTCATGAGGTGATCTTCCTGATTGGTGACTTTACCGGACTGATTGGCGATCCCACAGGCAAGAATGTCACGCGCAAACCGTTGACCAGAGAGCAAGTGTTAGCCAACGCCGAAACCTACAAACAACAGGTATTCAAGATCCTCGATCCGGAAAAGACCACGATTCGTTTTAACTCAGAATGGATGAACGAACTGGGTGCCGATGGCATGATCAAGTTGGCGGCACGTCAGACCGTTGCGCGTATGCTGGAACGGGATGATTTTAAAAAGCGCTATCAGGGTGGCCAGGCTATCGCCATTCACGAGTTCCTCTACCCTTTGGTGCAAGGGTGGGATTCGGTCGCGCTGCAGGCCGACGTTGAATTGGGCGGAACCGATCAGCGCTTCAATCTGCTGATGGGCCGTGAACTGCAAAAAGATGAAGGTCAACGCCAGCAAACGGTCCTGATGATGCCGTTGCTGGAAGGCCTTGATGGTGTGCAGAAAATGTCCAAGTCCTTGGGTAATTACATCGGCATTACCGATACGCCCAATGACATGTTTGGCAAGATCATGTCCATTTCCGACGAGCTCATGTGGCGTTACTACGATTTGCTCAGTTTCCGACCGGTAGAAGAGATTGCCGCACTCAAGCAACAGGTTGCCGAGGGCGCAAATCCGCGGGATGTTAAGATTGACCTTGCCAAAGAAATCATTGCCCGTTTCCACAGCGATGAGGCTGCTGACGGTGCGCTTCAGGACTTTATCCAGCGCTTCCAGAAAAATGCCATCCCGGATGACATGCCGGAAGTGAGCTTACCGTTACCGGCGGAGGGGTTGCCGATTGCTAATCTGCTCAAAGATGCCGGGTTAGTGGCGTCAACGTCAGAAGCCATGCGTATGATTAAGCAGGGTGCGGTGAAAATTGACGGTGAAAAAGTTCAGGACAGCAAGCTGACGCTGGATACAGCGTCGGAAGCAGTATTTCAGGTAGGGAAACGTAAATTTGCACGGGTTTCCCTAACGTGAGAAATTGGGGTTCGCTCCGACTGAGGTAGTAACATGTTTGATGGTAAGGCGTGCGCCGTCGTCAGCGTAGTGTTGATGTTGCTGGGCGCGGGCCAAAGTGCTGCACAGGACGACATGCCATCAATGGATGATGAGTTGAACCTCACCTTTGTCGGTGAGGTGACTGCACCTTATTTCATGCTCAGTGCAGAGCAGCAGCCTTTCGGGGCTGCCGTTGAACTGGCTGAAGCCATCACCGAACGTACCGGCATTTCCGCCACCTATGAGCATATGCCATGGGCGCGAGCCTACAAAGAAGCGGCTAGCACGCCCAACATGGTGCTGTTGACGGCATTGCGCACCCCATCAAGGGAAAGGGACTGGCAATGGCTCGGGCAGGTGCACCTGGCGCGGGCTTTTTTTATCGGACTGCGTAAACGGGACGATATTGCCTTGTCTGACTTCATTGATACACAGCAGTTTCAGGTCGGCACCGTGCGGGGTTATGGCTCTGCGGACTATCTGTTGAATCATGGCTTTGTCGAAGGGGAGAACCTGACCCTGGTGGCCAATTCTGAGCAGTTGTGGTCAATGCTGTTTCTCAAACGGCTCGATTTGATCCTCACCAACTACTCGTCCCGTCATTATGAGCTGGTCCAATACGGCCACGATCCCATGCTGGTGGAAGGTAAGCTGGAAGTTGAAGCCTTGCATTTGTCGTTGCAGATGGCAACCGGGCATCTAACCTCGCCGGCGCTGGTGGAGACACTACGCAATGCCATGGCTGACATTGAGCGGGACGGGACATTGGCCCACATCCTGAAACGCTGGGGACTCGACTAACCCTTTCCTAGCGGTCTCGCCACTGGGCAAACTGATAGAACGCACGTAGTGCCAGTCGGCGTAATCCGGGTAACGGAAAGCGCTTCAGTGGTGAATCAAAAAAGGGCAGGGATGGTAAATCGTGCGCTCCCATAACCCGCTGTGCCAGTCGCTTGCCAGCTTGTGAGGCAAAGGATACACCGGCACCACAGTAACCCATGGCATAGGCCAGATTGCGTTGCTCATCCCGCCATATACGCGGGTAGTTATCCAGTGATACGCTCACCCAGCCACTCCAGAAATACGCACAATCCATGCCTTTTAGCGCTGGGAAGGTCTGATGCAGCCCTTTGAGTAAATGATGGCGGGCACTTGGCGTGTCGGCGTCTTTGCCGCGAATGGCGCCCCGACCACCAAACAACAGGCGATTGTCCGGCAGTAGTCGGTAGTAGTACTTCAGATCCCGGGTGTCCATCGCCATCAGTCCCGGGTGCATTCCCAGCGCAGCAAGCTGTTCGGTGGACAAGGGAGGCGTGACCAACACGCTCGACATCACCGGGAAATAGCGTTGCTGTACCTGAGGGTGGCTGGCAAGGCCGGAGTAACCATTGCTGGCAATGATCAGCTGTCTGGCGCGTACCTTATGTCCGGTTGCTGTGTGCAGGTGGTGATGTCCGGCTTCAAAGCGAGATGCCGTTACCGGTGTATTGGTGTAAATACGTGCGCCGACTTCGGCTGCTGATGAGGCATAGCCATGGATCAATTTGAGCGGATTGAGGGCGTATACATCAGGGAAGTAGATCCCCCCATACTGGCTGACATTGCGCAGCAGTCGGTCCTCAACCTCCTCCTGAGTCAGGCATTGTACGTTTTCCTGACAGGTGTCCTGAAGGTGTCGGGCGTGCTCAAACAGAGCGGTTGTTTTGGCCGGGGTATGGGCCAGTTTAAGATAGCCACCGTCGATACGCTCACAGTCAATGTTGTAGTGTGAGATCAACTCACTGACGGTGTTGATGGCGTCCTGATATTCCTGATAGGTTGCTTTCGCTGTGTCGTCGCCAAAGCGGCGTTGCAGATCCTGGAAACTCAACCTTCCAGTGCCCGGCAGTACGAAGCCGGCGTTACGGCCGCTGCATCCCCAACCGACCTGATTAGCTTCCAGAACGGTCACAGAAACACCGTAATCCCGCACCAGATGCAAGGCGGTCGACAGGCCGGTATACCCTGCGCCGATGATTGCCACATCTGACTCAACATCCTGGTTCAATGTTTCAGCAATGTGCGGTGTTTTCAGGGTGCTGGCCCAGAATGAGTCAGGGTATGGTTGTTGCGCGGCCGGGTAGGCCATTTCCATTGGATCGTACATGTTAAAACCGGATCAGCATTTCAGCGGCGGTGCACGAACACAGTTCGTCACAGACCGGACAATCGTAGCCATCATTGATAGCCAGTTCCCGCCATTTGTTGGGGTGGCGTTTGATCTCTTCACCGCCACAGCGGCTGAAGTAGCGGTAGGCGCTGTTGCCAGGACTGGCCAGCCAGATATGTGCCAGACCGCCTTGAGCGCCCTGGTCACGGGCGCAATCAATCGAGGACTTCAGCAGTGTTGAGCCGATACCATGGCCGCGATAGTCACTGTCCACGGTATTGCATTTGAAATAGCAAACTCGGGTCGGGTCAAGGCCCCATCCGTCGGTTGTGCACCATTGATCCGGCGTCCAATTGCCGGCCGCCCAGGTCAGCCGGAAACCGACCAATCGTTCGCCGTCCAGCGCGACCCAGCTGGCATTGATGCCATTGGCAAAACTCTGCTGATAGTAGGCATCGAGCTGTTGATGATCGAGATAATTATCACCGTGAACGGCGTTGCCAAGTTCGATGACCCGGTCAAAGTGGTGTGGGGCCAGTTGGGTGTACTGAATGGTGTTCATTTGCGTTTCTTAAACGTTACGTTGAAGCGGCTCAGGTGCACGTCCAGGGCTTGCACGGAAATACGGATTTCCCGCACCGACAGCCACAGGGAGTAAAGCAAAAAGACCAGTGACAGGGCGAATATCCAGTTGCCTGCAACCTGGTAGCGGGCGTAGATCGCCAGCATCGACAACACGCACAGGAAAAAGCTGATCACACCGACTTCCTGCATTCGTTTGATCAGTTGGATGCGGGTGCGCAGGTTATTGATTTGCTGATGTGTATTTTCCGTGTCTTGTTGCTCGTCAAAGTTGCGGATGATTTGTGCCAGTGCGACAAAGCGATTGGTGTAGGCGAGCAGCAATAATGAGATGGCGGGGAATAGCACCGCAGGGGTGGTCAGTGTAATGTTCATGAGGTTTTGCTGAGTGCTGCATCAAGGGCTTGTTGTAAATAGTCCATGGCGGCGCCGGGTGTGTCAAAACAACAGGACAGAATATCACCGGGAATGCCAGCGCTGCGGCGGATGTTGTCGACCTGAGAGCGAGCGACCGGACTATCAATACAATAGGCGTCGGCGACACAGCCTGACGCTAGCGCCATTTTCTGGGTCTCGATAATTTGTGATTCGGCATCCCGGGTGTAGCCATCACAGCCACGCATGTCACCAAAATAAATCCAAGGACCCGGAGGGATTGATTTGAGTGCTGTGGCGACATCAATATCAAATTTAGCCGCCAGTCCAGTGCCAATTGAACCACCGACCCGCAGTCGCAATACCTGATCGTCGAACTGCAGGGTGTAGTAACCGTGCTTGTCGCGCTTTTCGACGCTAAAAATCATGGCTGTGTGGGATGACCAGCGTCCTGCCAACCCTGCATGTCACCGCTCAGATGCAGCAGGTTGTCATAGCCCAATGCCTGAAGGGCTTCGGCTGCCAGTTGGGCGCGACGGCCGGAACGGCAGTACAATACTACGGGTTTACCGGACGCAACGAGCTGTGCTTGTGCCAGTTCGGCAATCTGATCGTGGGGTAGATTAATCGCGCCGGGGACGTGTCCCTGAGCGTATTCTTCGGCGCTGCGAACATCAACAATCTGGTAGTCAGCAGGTGCTTGCAACAACGTCTGGGCGGAAATTTCGTGCTCTGTTTGTCCATGTGCGAGGCCCGCCAGGGACAGAAAAAGCAACAAGAAGACAGTTTTCATCGGTTTAAACCTGCTCTGCTGTGTATGAACGGATCCTAATCAGCAGTTTGGCCGGTGTAAAGACATTTTCGGGCCAGCGAAGCTGACCCGAGGTCATATCAGTAGCGGTAGTCGTCGGGCTTGAATGGCCCGTCAATCTCGACATTGATGTAATCCGCCTGTTGCGGGGTGAGGCGAGTGATGACACCGCCAAATCCCTGCACCATATAACGGGCCACTTCTTCGTCCAGTTGCTTGGGTAGCACCTCGACACGTAGCTTTTGTTGTTTCTGATCAGCCGGCAGGTCGGCATAGGCTTGCTGGAACAGATGGATCTGCGCCAGCACCTGGTTGGCGAAAGAGCCATCCATGATACGTGAAGGGTGACCGGTGGCGTTGCCCAGATTGACCAGGCGACCTTCCGACAGCAAAAGCAGGTGATCGGCGGGCTGCTCCGAGCGATAGACCTTGTGCACTTGCGGCTTGATTTCTTCCCAGCGCCAGTGTTTACGCATGTAGGCGGTGTCAATTTCGTTGTCGAAGTGGCCGATGTTGCACACCACGGCGCCGGGTTTCAGTGCTGCCAGCATGGCGGCGTCACACACATTGACGTTGCCGGTGGTTGTTACGACCAGGTCGGTGTTGCTAAGCAGCGCAGTATCAATGTCCTGAGACTGCCCGGTGTTATTGCCACCACGGTAGGGGGAGACAATCTCAAAGCCATCCATGCAGGCTTGCATGGCGCAGATCGGATCAATTTCAGCCACTTTCACGATCATGCCTTCCTGGCGTAAGGACTGACTCGATCCCTTGCCAACATCGCCGTAACCAATGACCAGCGCTTTTTTACCCGCCATCAGGTGATCGGTCGCCCGTTTGATGGCGTCGTTGAGGCTGTGCCGACAACCGTATTTGTTATCGTTCTTGGATTTGGTTACCGCGTCGTTGACGTTGATGGCGGGCACTTTTAGGGTGCCAGCCTTGAGCATTTCCAGCAGACGGTGTACCCCGGTGGTGGTTTCTTCGGTAATGCCATGCACCTTGTCCAATACTTCAGGATACTTGTCATGCAGCATGGCCGTCAGGTCACCCCCGTCATCCAATACCATGTTGGCGTCCCAGGGCTTGCCGTCCTTGATAATGGTTTGCTCCAGACACCAGTCATACTCAGCTTCGGTTTCACCTTTCCAGGCATAAACTGGCACGCCTGCCGCGGCCATTGCTGCTGCGGCATGGTCCTGGGTCGAGAAGATGTTACACGATGACCAGCGCACTTCGGCGCCCAGCGCCACCAGGGTTTCAATCAGCACGCCGGTCTGAATGGTCATATGAATACAGCCAAGGATCCGAGCCCCTTTGAGCGGTTGCTGCTGACGGTATTTTTCCCTGATCGCCATCAGTGCCGGCATTTCACTTTCGGCGATGGTCAGTTCCCGTCGCCCCCAGTCAGCCAGCCCGATATCAGCGACCTTGTAGTCACCGGTTGCCATAACGTGATTGTCTTGCTGCATCATCAAATATCCTTTGCATTCGTGTTGCGGTATTTTTCACCATACTGCCAGAAGACGGCATGAATACAATACCCTCAACAGATTGCAATGGCAGTTGCCGGGAGATTCGTTAACAGCATTCACGCAATGGCGCATGGCACACTGTTTTAAGGTACGCGCAGACGCTCACAAAGATCATGCAGACCGCTGATCAAACGTGGGGTGAATCGATGCAACCGGTCGGGGTCGACCTGAATGAACGGGGCTTGTAGAGTCGACTGCCAGGGCTGCCACTGAACGGCCAATTGATTAGCATCACCATGTTGGGCTGCGACGATACGTTGTGGCTGCTTGGCCAAAACCTGTTCCAGGGTCACTTCCGGGTAATCGACCAGGCTGTCACTGAACACATTATTTGCCCCACACAGTGACAATAAGCCAGATGCCCAGGCCCCGTCACCGATGGTCATTAGCGGCTTAGGCCACATATAGTAAAAAACCCGTAATCTCGGTAGTGGTCGATATCTGGCTTTCAAAGCATCCAATGATGCACGCAGTGACGCGGCGATGTCATTGGCGCGCTCGGGCACGCCCAGCGATTGCCCCAGTGCAACCATTTCGTCGGCAATGTCATAAGGGGTTTTCGGTGACGAGATGAACACGTCGATGTTCAGTGTTTGTAGGCGCGCGATATCCTGAGGTTTGTTGCCCCCTTGCCATACGATCACTAAGGTGGGTTGCAGGCGCAGGAGGTGCTCAAAATTGACACCTTGGTAGTCGGCAACAATCGGCAGGGCAGCTGCCTCTGGCGGATAGTCGCTGTGTGCGCTGACGGCCACGAGGTGCTTTTCTGCGCCCAATGCGTACACCCACTCGGTGGCATGGGGAGCGAGGGTGGCGATGCGAAGCGGCGCGCCAAGCACCACCTGGGAGGCCAGCAGCCCTACAAGGAATAAAACATGTCGCACCATCAGACTCCGTTTTTGAGTGCCCAACCAACAAGCAACAGATGACACACAAACAGTAACATCCACAGCATCAGTTGAGCTGTATTGACCAGGGTTCTTGCCCGTTGAATGTCACCAAACCTGGCTTCTCGCTGGCCGCCGACTCTGGGGAAGCGTACTTTTATGCCGTTGTAGTAGGCCGGTCCGCTCAGTTCTACCCCGAGTGAACCGCCTGCACTGGCAAGAATAACACTGGCATTGTGCCCCCGGCCTTTTACGCCAAACCAAGCCCGGATGCCTTGTAGCGGGCGGTTAGCCAGTGCCAGTAGCAGGGCGGCCAGACGGGTTGGCAACCACATAAGCCATTGATGCAAATGTGCAACGGGTTGTCCGAAGTGTCCAAAGTGCGGTTTTCTGGGGTTCCAGCAGTGGTGTAATTCCATGATGATGCGCACGGCTAATGCACCCAGCCCTCCCAGTAGAGCATACCAGAACAGCACACCAACGATCTGGTAGGCAAACCGTAATATCAATGCTTCAACGGCGGCTTTACCGATCCCCAAAGGAGACAGGCGGGTGGTTTCCCGCAAAACCAGTGTATTAAGCCACTGGCGGGCAAGGTTCTTCTTATCGTTTTTGAGGGCTTGTTCGACGCGCTTTACGCCATGCTGTACCGGGGAAAACTGCACTGCAACGAGTAGCAACAGGGCATCGAAAAACCAGGGGTATTCGGCCAGCCATAGCAGCGGTAACGGAACAATCAACAGCGGCAACAGGATGACCAGGATGGCCAAAGCGCCGGAGATATGTTGTTGCCCTGCAGGGCGTTTAGGGTCCGGATTCACCCGGTCACTGAGGCGCAGCGCCATCAAGCGTATCAGCGTTAACGGGTGCGCCTTTTCAGGCCATGGCAGGAAACGTTCCAGTAACAGGATTGCCCCGATGATCCAAACCGGGAGCAATAAAGGATGGAGTAAACTGCTCGCTTCCTGCGCCATCAGGGTCGGATCACTGCGCCGTTTCTGCTAACTCGGCGATCATACCCATCACCAGTTCAGCCGAGTGTTTGGCGGCCTGGTCGATGTAAGAGGTAAATGAAACCGAACTGCTTTGACCGGCAATGTCTGACAGCGAACGGATCACCACAAAGGGGGTGTCCAGCATGTAGCAGGTCTGACCGATGGCGGCACCTTCCATTTCCACCGCGCGCATATCAGGGAACAGACCACGCAGTCTTCCGGCTGCCTCATCACAGCCAATGAAAGAGTCACCTGTACAGATCAGACCCCGTTTACTTTTAACGTGTACAACGTCCTTGGCGGCATGTTCTGCGGCAACAATCAGGCGCTCGTCACATGGGAAAATGGCAGGCATTCCGTACACTTGTCCGCGTTCATAGCCAAAGTGAGTGACGTCAACATCATGGTGTTGTACGTGAGTGCCGATCACCAGATCGCCGATCGACAAATCGGCATCAAAGCCGCCGGCCGAGCCGGTGTTGACCACAAAGTCAGGGGCGAAGCGGTCGATCATCACAGTGGTCGCCACAGAGGCGGCCAC
The DNA here is from genome assembly GCF_020687825.1 of Fluctibacter halophilus. Classification (GTDB taxonomy): domain Bacteria; phylum Pseudomonadota; class Gammaproteobacteria; order Enterobacterales; family Alteromonadaceae; genus Fluctibacter; species Fluctibacter halophilus. The sequence goes on along the minus strand of NZ_JAJEWP010000004.1, from coordinate 255,942 downwards.
TTTGCCGATACCGCATTTGACCACGACCACGTCGACGCCGTGTAAGGTGCCGGCATAGAAAGTCAGGTGTGCATACTCAGACACCTGTACATCATTCAGGCTGGTTTTTAACAGGGCAACTTCCTGATCCATTGCCCCGAGAATGGCTATTTTCATGGGTTTTTGTACTGCTTGCTCAAAAGTGCGCGCAGTGTAAAGAAAATCACTGTTCAATTAAAGCACATTCAGGCGCGCACGCCACGGAAAAGGCCCGGGCGTGCGGTTTTTGCGAGCGTTATGCCGCTGCGGGACGACTCGAGCGCAGGGGACGGGTCGGTTTATGGGCGTTGGGGTTGTCAGGGTTGTTGCTGCCCGGGATCAATGGCTTGGGTTCTTTGCGCTTCAGCGGTGCCAGTTTAGCCTCGATACAGTCTCTGATTTCCTGGACGCTGTAGCCGGGTTTGACCTTAATTCGCAGGTGTGGAATGCGGGCTGCATCCAGCGCGCTGCTGACATACCAATCCCGTTGGGCCTTGTGACCCTCTTTTCCCTGTCCGTGCACCAGATCAATCGCAACAATCGGATTCATGTCGTCTTTGCTGCACAGCACAAAGTCAAGTTGCTTGGTACTGGCGCGGGACAGCGCTGCATGGGCGGTCTTCTTGTCAGTGTTTTGACGCAACGACACGATGTCGCTGAGTTTTACCCGACAGATGATGCGAAATTGATGACCGACAGCCTGTTCAATTAGTTCGAGAAAACGACGCTCGGCCGGACTGAACAGGTTTTCTTTGCGTTTGAACGGGAAGTTTAACCCTTGGTCATTCAACTTGATGGCACCGATAGCGACGACGATCAGTAACATCATCAAAATGATGGCCCATTCCATAAGTAGCTCCTTACAACAGTCGATAGTTTGACGTTTTCACCTGTGTAAGGAGGACTGCAAAGGAAGTGCCAGAATGATCTGTGTCAGGAAATATCCGGTGTGATGACTTGTTCCCGGACCAGGATATCGACCTGAGCGCCTTGTCCGTCATCGGACACAACAATGGTGAACTGACCACCACTGTATTGCAGCAGCGTGCGCCCATGCACAGTTTGCTGGCGTTCGGCATCTCCCAGCGACTGCTGGTAAAACGCGATCACCTGCTGTTGCTGTTGAGGCACGAAATGAGAAAGGCTGGCCGGCAGGCTGTCATCAAAAGACTGGCACCATCGGGCATCCGGGTGCAAGGGGACGTCGTGAAACGCCGTTGGACACGCCGACGTTTGCATGTCGGTGGTTGAAGCCGGTTCGGCAAGTGCGCCGCTTACCCACAGAATACCCATCAGGGGCAAGGCAAGTCGGGCTGTACGTTGCAGTAACATGATGTTCCCGTTTGTTAACTGTTGCTGTGAATATAGAAGGTTGTGCTAGTCACAGCAACTCAATTTGCTAGGCTAAAGGTATGTATTCGAACGCCAAGGTATTGGCGTTGTCGTTATGTGAGGTCAGCGTGATCCGCCATTATTTGCGTTTAATCCTGTTCATGATAGCCACATTGCTGGGCATTCAGGTGCCGGGTTTTGTCGATCAATATGCCAAACGGGTGGATGCTCACTGGCAGGAGGCGAATCATAACCTGTCAGGGTTTCGCGCCACGGCGGAACAGTTTTTTAACGGCGATTTGTCCCGTCTTGTCGCCCATTACCGCAGCAGCAACGACCCGGTGTTTGTACGTGATGCAGATACCATTGCCGGACTTATCCTGCGGGTTGAGCGTCTTGCCGCTGAACGTCAGCATTTACAGGCTGGGCCGATTCAGCGGGTGTGGCATGTGGCAACCGATCACATAAGACCGATCTTTGAGCAAACCCTGCGTCAATACACTTACGTTGTGATCCTGGCACCGGAGGCCATCTTGTGGGGGATTGCCCTGGCGGTGCTGATCAGTCTGATAGGTGACACGGTGTGTAGCGGGTGCGTCCGTTGTGTTCGTTGGGCCAGACACAGCCATTCGTGACTGAACGCATAAATTAGCCCTCTCATCGTCATCGGGTTTTGCCGCTGTCGTAACCATCTACACTGACATTGCCCGGTCAGTCACAGGAGACCCATCGTGCGTTCAGTCTTTGTCTTACTATTGGTTTTTTGCGCTGTGGGTTGCGCGGTTCAACAGCCTCTCAGCGTAATGCAGGGGCTGACGGTGACCGGTCAACATGCCTTGCAACGACAGGCACAGGGAAAAACGCAACGCTACCAGCTATTGGTGTCAGTACCTGCACAAACCACAGAGGCCCCGTTACCACTGGTGCTGCTGCTCGACGGTGGACGTAATTTCCCGTTGCTGGCCAGCTATGCGAGTTTTTTACAACTTGAAGACAGCATGCCGCCGGTGATTGTCGCGGCACTGAGTTACGGCGCTGATAGCTTCGAGAAAGGCAATGGTCGTTCACATGACTACACGGCACCCGCCGTGGAGAGAGACTTTTGGGGCGGTGCTGCGGGTTTTGATGCCTTCATCACCGAGCAAGTGTTGCCGGTGCTGTCAGCCCATTATCCGGTAGATCCTCAACGTCAGATCCTGCTGGGTCAATCGCTGGGCGGGCAGTTTGCGTTGTACACGGCCATGCATGGCACATCGCCCTGGTCAGGTGTCATCGCCATCAATCCGGCACTGCACCGTAACCTGTCGTTCTTTTTGCAACCCAGCACCCGAAGCAGCAATGTTCCTGCCATCGCGTTGTTCAGCGCCGATCAGGATGCAGAGCGTTTTCAGGCGCCACTGCGCCAATGGATTGAGCGATGGCGTCGCGATCCTGCCTTGCCTTTGCATGTGACTCGCTTACAGGGCCACACACATCTGTCTGCCAATCCAGAGGGTTTTCGACAGGGGGTGCTGGCACTGTTGAAACAAGCCGAGCCCCCGTTGTTGACGGACAATGCTGAAGCACAGCAATCGCCATAAAAAAAGCCGCCTGACAGGCGGCTTTTTTACAGCAACGACGGCATCATTACACGCCTAAATAATCCATGATCCCTGATGCGGCTTTGCGGCCCTCATCGATGGCAGTCACCACCAGGTCAGATCCTCTCACCATGTCGCCACCGGAGAAAATCTTGGGATTGGATGTCTGGAAGGCAAATTTGCCGTTGGCAGGGGCACGTACCCGACCTTTCTCGTCCAGAATGATGCCAAAATCACCAAACCAGGATGCAGGACTGGGCTGAAAGCCGAAGGCAATGATCACCGCATCAGCTTCCAGTATATGCTCCGAACCTTCGACTTCGACCGGGCGACGACGACCCTCAGCGTCCGGTTCACCCATCTCGGTGCGTACCAGTTTGACCCCACAGGCACGGCCATTGGCGTCGACGGCGATGTCCAGCGGTTGCAGGTTAAACTGAAACTCAACCCCCTCCTCTCGGGCATTGACCACTTCCCGACGGGAGCCGGGCATGCTCGCCTCATCCCGACGGTAAGCACAGGTGACCTGTTTGGCCCCCTGGCGAATAGAGGTGCGTACGCAATCCATGGTGGTATCGCCACCACCCAGAACCACCACCCGCTTGTCTTTCATATCAATAAAATCGTCAGCCGACTTTTCCAGTCCCATCACCCGGTTGGTGTTGGCAATCAGAAACGGCAAGGCATCGTAAACACCCGGCACGGATTCGTTGTCGAAGCCACCCTGCATCGACTTGTAGGTGCCCATGCCGAGAAATACTGCGTCGTATTCGTCCAGCAATTGTTGGAACGGAATATCTTTGCCTATCTCGGTGTTGAGCTGAAACTCGACACCCATCTCGGTAAAGATTTCACGGCGTAATTTGATCACGTCCTTTTCCAGCTTGAATGATGGGATGCCGAAGGTCAGCAGTCCGCCGATTTCTTCGTAGCGATCGAACACCACCGGTTTGACACCGTTGCGCACCAGAATATCCGCGCAGGCAAGGCCAGCAGGACCCGCGCCGACAACGGCAACCCGCTTGCCGGTATCCACTACACCGCTCATGTCCGGACGCCAGCCCATTTTGAATGCGGTATCGGTGATGTACTTTTCGATACTGCCGATGGTCACCGCGCCAAAATCGTCGTTCAGGGTACAGGCTCCCTCACACAGGCGATCCTGCGGACAAACCCGGCCACAAACTTCCGGTAGGCTATTGGTTTTGTGAGACAGCTCAGCCGCTTCGAGAATTTTGCCTTCGTTGGCCAACTTGAGCCATTGTGGAATGTAATTGTGAACCGGACATTTCCATTCACAATACGGATTCCCGCAATCCAGGCAACGGTCAGCCTGCCCTTCGGTTTGTGCCTGACTCAAGGGCTGGTAGATTTCTCCGAACTCACTGCGCCGCACCTTGATGGGTTTCTTGGGCGGATCTATGCGCTCGACATCGACAAATTGATACACATTTTTTGCCATAACACTCTCTCCCTTACTGAGCCTGCACGCGCAATTCTGCGGTTGAACGACTGATGTGGCCCAGCAGGTTTTTGACATCGCTGGTTTTGGGTTTGACCAACCGGAAGCGCTGCAATTGTTGCGCAAAATCGGTCAACAGAGACAGTGCCCATTCACTGCCGGTTTCCTCGTAATGTTGGTTGATAAGGCCGCGCAAATGCTCAGACAGAATGCCCTTGTCTTCGATTGGCATGACATCGACCAGTTCGCCGTTGACGCGCTGAGTCAGATCATCATGGGCGTCATACAGGTAGGCGAAGCCCCCGGTCATCCCTGCACCGAAATTGACACCGACACTACCGAGCACAGCAACGATACCACCGGTCATGTATTCGCAGCAGTTGTCGCCGGTACCTTCGACCACAGCAATGGCGCCGGAATTACGCACCGCAAAACGTTCCCCGGCGCGTCCGGCGGCAAACAGTTTGCCCCCGGTTGCACCGTACAGGCAGGTATTGCCCATGATGGCGCTGCTGTGAGGATCAAAACTGATGTTGCCGGACGGGTGTATCACCAGCTTGCCACCGGTCATGCCTTTGCCGACATAGTCATTGGCGTCACCTTCGAGCACCATTTCCAGTCCGCCGGCATTCCATACCCCGAAGCTTTGTCCGGCGGTACCGGTCAACTCGATGCGAACCGGTTGGTCGGCCATCCCCTGATTGCCGTGTTGTTGGGCAATATAGCCTGACAACAGTGCACCCACAGAGCGATCGGTATTGCGAATTGAGTAGCGCAGCTGCGCGCCCGACAGGCTGTCAACCGCGTGCTGGGCATCCGCCAGGATTTGACGGTTCAGATCGCCTTTATCCAACGGTGCATTGGTGGTTTGTGAACAGAACAGTCGGGTATGTTCGCCGGCTTGGGGTTTGGCCAGAATCGGGCTCAGATCCAATTTGTTCTGACGGGCGGTTATGCCGTCAACCACGTTGAGCAATTCCGTGCGGCCGATGATATCTTCCAGTCGCTCGACGCCCATCCAGGCCAGAATTTCTCTGACTTCCTGAGCGACAAAGCGGAAATAGTTCATCACCATTTCGGGCAAACCAATGAAATAGTTATCCCGTAGTTTTTCGTCCTGAGTGGCCACGCCAGTCGCACAATTGTTGAGGTGACAGATACGTAAGTACTTACAACCTAAGGCAACCATCGGGCCTGTACCAAAGCCGAAGCTCTCAGCGCCCAGAATGGCGGCCTTGACCACATCCAGACCGGTTTTCAGACCCCCGTCCGTTTGTACCCGCACTTTGTGGCGCAAGCCGTTTTCAACCAGTGCCTGTTGAGTTTCAGCCAGGCCAAGCTCAAACGGGCTACCCGCGTATTTGACCGAGGTTAACGGACTTGCTCCGGTGCCACCGTCGTAGCCGGAAATGGTGATAAGATCCGCATAGGCTTTAGCGACACCGGTGGCGATGGTACCTACACCAGGCTCTGATACCAGCTTGACCGAGATCAGCGCCTTGGGGTTGACCTGCTTCAGGTCAAAGATAAGTTGCGCCAAATCCTCGATAGAATAAATATCATGATGGGGTGGTGGTGAAATCAACGTCACGCCGGGTACCGAATAGCGTAGCTCCGCAATGTAGTTGTTCACCTTGTCGCCTGGTAGCTGGCCACCTTCGCCGGGCTTGGCGCCTTGAGCAACCTTAATCTGGATAACGTCGGCGTTAACCAGGTAATGGGGTGTGACACCAAAACGGCCTGACGCCACCTGTTTGATTTTGGAGTTTTTCTCGGTATTGAAACGGGCCGGATCTTCGCCACCTTCGCCGGAGTTGGATTGTCCACCCAAGCGATTCATCGCAATCGCCAGCGCCTCATGGGCTTCCGGACTCAGGGCGCCGATAGACATGGCTGCAGTATCAAAGCGTGGAAACAGGGCTTCGGCAGGTTCTACCTTGTCAATGTCGATAGATTCCCGGTCCGGCGAAATGGCCAGAAGATCCCGGAAATGGCTCGGTTTGCGTTCGTTCACCAGTGCCGCATAGCGCTGGTAATCTTCATAACGACCGGATTTTACCGCCACCTGCAAGGTGGTTACCACGTCCGGATTGTAGGCGTGGTATTCACCGTCGTGAACGTATTTGAGCAGGCCACCGTGGGGCAGGGGCTTGCGTTTCAGCCAAGCCACTTTGGCGAGGTTTATCTGATCCTGTTCGAAATCCTGGAAACCGGCACCCTCGATTCGACTCGGCATACCTTTAAAGCACAGTTCGGACACTTCTTTATTGATACCAATCGCTTCAAATAACTTTGAGCTGCGGTAACTGGCGACCGTGCTGATCCCCATCTTGGACATGATTTTGTACAAGCCTTTGTTGATCCCTTTGCGGTAATTGAGCACCGCCTGCATCGGGGTAATGTCCAGCTCGCCCTGTTCCACCATCTGTTCGATGGTTTCATAGGCCAGGAAAGGGTAAATCGCCGTCGCGCCTAAGCCAATCAATACCGCAAAGTGGTGAGGATCCCGCGCACTGGCGGTTTCCACCACAATGTTGGCATCGCAGCGCAGGGCCTTGTCGATTAAGCGGCGTTGCACGGCGCCTACCGCCATGGCCGCTGGGATCGGGATACGGTTGGCTTTGATCTGTCGGTCTGACAGGATCACAAACGCGGCATGCTTCTGTTTGACCAGATACTCGACTTCATTACATACCCGCTCAATGGCCTTTTTCAGACCTTCTTCGGGAGCATAATTGAGGTCCACGATTTCCGAGTAGTAATGCTCCGGATCATAGTCACGCAACTGTTTTAAATCGGTGTACATCAGAATGGGTGAATCAAACAACACCCGATTGGCGTAGCCGGACGTTTCGCTGAACACGTTTTGTTCGCGGCCAATACAGGTGGCCAGTGACATCACATGGTTCTCTCGCAATGAATCAATGGGCGGGTTGGTCACCTGGGCAAACTGCTGACGGAAATAGTCATACAGGGTACGGGACTTGGTCGACAACACCGCCATCGGTGTATCGTCGCCCATTGAGCCGACAGCTTCCTGACCGTCTTTGGCCAGCACCTTGATGACCTGTTGCAACTCCTCATAACTGTAGTTGTACAATTTATGGAAGGTCGCCATCATGTCGTCGCTGAAGACCCGCTTACCGATCAGACTGGCGTCGCATTTTTCAATCGGCAGCAGGCGTTTAATGTGCTTGTCCAGCCATTCCCGGTAGGGGTGACGGGCTTTGAGATCTTCGTCAATTTCGTTGGAACGCCAGATTTTGCCGGTATAGGTGTCAACGGCGAGCATTTCCCCCGGACCTACCCGGCCTTTTTCCAGCACATCCTGGGGCTCGTAGTCCCAGATGCCGATTTCCGATGCCAGGGTAATGATCCCGTTTTTGGTCAGCACATAACGGGCCGGACGTAAGCCATTGCGGTCCAGGTTACAGGCCACATGGCGGCCATTGGTCAGCACGATGCCGGCAGGACCATCCCAGGGTTCCATGTGCATAGAGTTGAACTCGTAAAAAGCCCGTAATTCAGGGTCCATGGTGTTGTTGTTCTGGTATGCCGGTGGAACGAGCAGGCGCATGGCACGGAACAGATCCATGCCTCCGGCCAGAAACAGCTCCAGCATGTTGTCCAGTGACGAGCTGTCTGAGCCTTCGAGGTTGACGAAGGGGGCTGCATCCTGCAGATCCGGTAGCAATGGGGTTGAGAATTTGTGCGTTCTCGCCATGGCCCAGTCACGGTTGCCACGGATGGTATTTATCTCGCCGTTGTGGGCAAGAAAGCGGAACGGTTGCGCCAGCGGCCAGCGCGGTAGCGTATTGGTTGAAAAGCGCTGATGAAACACGCAAATCGCTGATTGCATATTCTCATCGGCCAGATCCAGATAAAAGCGTGGCAGATCCTTGGGCATCACCAGCCCTTTGTAGATGGTCACCAGCGCTGATAAACAGGCAACGTAAAACTCGCTGTCACTGGCCAGACGCTTTTCAGCCCGGCGACGGGCCATAAACAGGCGACGTTCCAGATCCCGTTTACGCCATCCCGGTGGCGCGTTAACAAACACCTGCTCAATTTGCGGTACGCCGCTGGCCGCCAGATCGCCCAGAACGCTGTGATCGACGGGCACCTTGCGCCAGCCCACTACGCTGAGGGTTTCTTTTTGCAATTCTTCATTGATAACGGTTCGCGCAGCCTCAGCCAGCGCGTCGTCCTGATTCAGGAAGATCATGCCCACGCCGTACTTTTTGCCCAGCTTCCAGCCATTTTGCGCAGCAACATGCTGGAAAAACGCATCGGGCTTTTGCAGCAACAGTCCACAGCCGTCACCGGTTTTACCGTCTGCCGCAATACCCCCACGGTGTTGCATGCGATCGAGACCCTCGATCGCGGTCTGAACCAGCGAATGGCTGGGATCACCGTGTATATGGGCGATCAGGCCGAAGCCACAATTGTCCCGTGAATCATGGGGATGATATAAACTCATTAATGTAAACTCCTTCAACCTTCGACCGGGCAGGGTATGCAAAAAAGCCCATCTGAGGGCGATGTCGGGCAAGCGTTGAACTGCTGTGCAGCCGGTTATTATTGTTATGCTGCTTGCCTGACGTCTTTGTATTATTTTAGTCGTCGTCGGTGCGTTGTGGACACTCGCTTTTTTTAGAATTTTTATGCTGATTGGCGAGCGGTCAGCCAACATAACCAGATTGCCAAAAGAAATCAATCCACTGACTGAACGGTTTTTACTTTCGTCCCACCGACGGCCCTTTCGGAATCTATAGAAACACAATTAAAACAATGCTTTAGGTTATTTAATTGTCAATTTGGCTATAATTAATAGCCAAACATCCTAATGAAAACAGAATGTTAACAAAGGGCTAACAAAGGGTTTAAAAGCAGAATGAATGGTCAGGAATGACGGTGCTGAGTGGCATAAGTATGCAAGTGTTGTGCATATTACGTTAACGTAAAGGTAATGGTACTGTGTCGGTACGTTTTTTTTCACGTCGCGGCCTGTTTCTTGGTAGCATGGGCCTCCATTCAATTCGTTCCCTGTGTACTTTTTATGCAAGAAAAACCTCCAATCGAGTCGTGGGCAATCCGTATTGCCCAGTTGGTAAGCCGCTGTGGCACGCTACGTATCAGTATTGTGTTTGTCATTTTGACCTTGCTGTTTACATTGGGCGGTTCCTACGCGCTGCGCATGAGTATCAGCGGAGAAGTCGAGCTGGAGGATTTTGTCAGTGCCATTATCCTGACCATGCTCAGCGCTCCCTGGGTGCTGTTTTTCTTCAGTGAACTGGTTAAGCAGTTGGAGCAGTCCCGTCATAGCCTCAAAGAAGTGGTTTGCCAATTGGAGCGCCTGAGGGAAGAAGATGTGCTGCTGAACCGGGAACTGCACAACAATATTTCCCAGCTCAACCATGAAATTGAGCAGCGCAAACAGGCACAGGAAGAACGTGAAGCGGTGTTGCGGGACCTGGAAAATGAAATTCGCGACAAATCTGAAAAAGAACAGCAGGCCAAGCGTCTGTCCACGTTGCTGCGTTCAATCATCGATGCCTCGCCCGATTTGATCTACTACCGCAATGAAGAAGGTAAGTTTGCCGGTTGTAACCGTGTCGCCGAACAGATGACCGGCAAAACCGAAAAGCAACTGATTGGGCTGACACCTCATGAAGTGTATGACGAAGAGCTGGCGTTGCAGGTAGTGGCCAGTGATCAGGAAGTGCTGGAATCAAATGCCAGTATCACCGAAGAACTGTGGCTGCGTTTTGCCGACGGCAGGTTACGCTATTTTGAGATGCGTAAAGTGCCGTTTTTTGACAACGACGGTACCCGCCTCGGGTTGTTGGCGTTTGGCCGTGATATTACTGCCCGTAAGCGGGCTGAAGATGCCGTTAACAAAGCCAGCAAGGACAAGACGGCCTTCATCGCCACCATCAGCCACGAATTGCGTACACCGCTGAACGGTATTGTGGGGTTGAGCCGGATGTTGCGGGATACCCATTTGTCTGAAGAGCAGTTCAGTTGGGTCAGTACCATTTATGCCAGTGCGATCACTTTGGGGAATATTTTTAATGACATCATCGATCTCGACAAGCTTGATCGTGATCGTCTGGAGCTGCAACTTAAAACGGTCAACCTGAAAGAGTTTACCCAGGAAATCAGCAGCATCATTGAATTGTTAGCGGCTGACAAAGGCCTCAAATTTGAATCCCAAATCATTGATCCGGTGCCCAACACGGTTGAAGCGGATGGTACTCGCGTGCGTCAGGTGTTGTGGAACCTGCTGTTCAATGCGGTCAAATTTACCCAGAAAGGCAAAGTCAGTTTAACCATCGAAGCACAGGATATGGGCAAGGGCATGAGCAATGTAAAGTTCATTGTGCGTGATACTGGCGTGGGGATCCCTAAACAGGAAATCGACAACATTTTTGCCATGTACTATCAGGTCAAACACCCTGATCATCAGATGGCTACAGGCACCGGTATTGGGTTGGCAATCTGCAAGGAAATGGTCACCCTGATGGGCGGTGAAATCAAGGTGAATAGCGTGGTGGGTGAAGGCACGTGCTTTACCGTGGAGATCCCTGTGCAAATCAGCAATAAGCCGATGCAGCTGGCCGAGCTGCAGGTCACGGGACTGAACATTTTGCTGGTCGAAGATATCGAGCTCAATGTGATGGTCGCCCGCGCATTGCTGGAAAAACTGGGCCAGAAAGTGGATGTGGCGATGAACGGCAAAGACGCCATTTCGATGGCCCGCGCCACCCAATATGATCTGATCCTGCTGGACATTCAGTTGCCGGACATGACCGGTTTTGATGTGGCCTCGGTGCTGCACGAAGAGGGCCTGGTTGAGCAGACCCCGATCGTGGCGCTGACCGCCAATGTGATTAAAACCCGCGAAGAATACCTCAACAATGGCATGGATGATGTTATTGCCAAACCGATCAAAAAGAGCCGCGTGATTGACGTGTTCAATCAACTGTTTGTCGATGAACCGGTTGCGGTGCAATGTTCGGTGCCTGAGGCGGTAAACGCCGAGCTTGAATCGATTCTGGATCTGGAACTATTGCAGATGCTGGTGGACACCATCGGCCATGAAATGGTGCGTACCAGCGTTAAGGTGTTCCAGGAAAACATGCCCGAATACATGGAAATCCTGCAACTGTCACTCAGTGCCAATGAGAAAGAAGATGTCTGTGCCCATGCGCATAAAATTAAGGGGGCTGCCGGCTCGGTCGGTCTGGCCCGGGTGCAGAAGATTGCTAATCAGATCCAGCAAGGGGACCATCCAACCTGGTGGGAGAACGTGCACGACTGGGTTGAAGAGCTACAGATGGCAGTACAACAGGACATGCAGAAACTGGATCAATGGATTGATGCCCAGCACATTGATGACTGAGCTGGCTAGGTTATAGCAGCAACAGGGTTGCGGTGCCGAGAAAGGCGAAAATACCCACGACGTCGGTGATGGTGGTCAGGATAACGCTACCCGCCAGGGCTGGGTCGATTTTCATTTTCTTCATGATGATGGGTAGCGTGGCCCCGGCCAATCCGGCAGCGACCATGTTGACCATCATTGCAAAGGCAATCACCCCGCCCAGGGCGAAGTCTTGCTTCCACAGCGCAATGACCGACGCAATCAATAACGCCCAGATAATCCCGTTTAAGGCACCGATAGCGAGCTCTTTACTGACCAACCAGCGGGAGTTGCTGGGACTGACGTGACCCAGTGCCATACCACGGATCACCAGCGTCAATGTCTGGTTACCCGCCACACCGCCCATGCTGGGCACTATGGTGTTAAGGATCGCCAGCACGGCCATCTGGCTCAGGGTGGCTTCGAACAAATCACTCACTGCCGCCGCCATCAGGGCAGTGACCAGGTTAACCGCCAGCCACACAGAACGGCGCTGGGTACTTTGCATGACCGGTGCAAAGGTATCTTCTTCATCATCCAGACCGGCCATACTCATCATCGAGTGTTCGGCATCTTCACGAATAATATCGACCACGTCATCGATGGTGATACGGCCGACCAGATGGTGATGCTCATCCACCACCGGAGCCGAAATCCAGTCGTAGCGCTCAAACAGTTTGGCCACGTCTGTTTCTGGCATATGGACCGGGATCGCTTCGGGTTCCTCGTCCATTAGCTCATCTACCGTAATGTCGGGTACCGCGGTTAACAGGCGGGTGACAGGGACTTTTCCGATCAGGCGGTCGGTGCGGCTGACCACATAGAAGGTGTCGGTATCTTCAGGCAGTTCGCCTTTAAGGCGCAAATACCGCAGAATAACGTCCACCGACACGTCCGGGCGCAATGTTATGGTGTCGGTGTTCATGATGAAACCGGCGGTGTCCTCTCCGTAACTCAGGGCCTGTTCCGCACGTTGCCGATCCTGCTCATCCATCGACATCAACACGTCCTGGGATACCGACTCAGGCAAGCTACTGAGGGTTTCTGCCAGGTCATCGGTATCCATGTCCTCCAGCGCGTCGACCACTTTCTCAGGCACCATCTGACGAATGATGCCGTTACGCACATCTTCGGAAAGTTCTTCAATGACATCGCCATAGAAATCGGCATCAAGGAGTTGCCACAACTCACTCCGGGTCCTGGCGGGACTGGACTCAAGTAACAGTGCAATATCACCGGGGGGCAGACTGTTGAGCATCTTGCGCACATGCACAAACATACCACTGGCCAGCGCTTTATTGATGGCCTGTAGCTGAGTCTGTGCGTGTTTGGATTCGAGGGCTTCGCCCATGAAAGCGCCTTAAGAGAGATGCAACTTATTGATTATTTTAGAGTAACATCAGGTGCAGGTCAGCAACTAAATAGTGCTTTAATGGCATGGATAAAAAAAGCGAAACCCGGGTTTCGCTTTTTGGTGTTTGGTCTACTGACGTTTGATGGCTATCAGCGCACCATGGCGCGCAGCATCCAGGCAGTTTTCTCGTGCACGCGCATGCGGTCTGATACCAGCGCCGCAGTTGATTCGTCGTCGGCTTGTTGAGCCAGTTTCAGCACTTCCCGACAGGTTTTAACCACTTGTTCATGGCCGTGAGTCAGGATCTTAACCATCTCCATTGCCTCAGGAACGCCATCCACTTCTTTGATGCTGCTCAGTTCGGCAAAGGCCTTGTAGGTGCCAGGTGCGAATACGCCAAGGGTACGGATACGTTCAGCGATTTCATCCACCGCAGTTGCCAATTCGGTGTAATGCTCCTCAAACATCAGGTGCAGTTCACGGAACTGGGGACCGGTGACATTCCAGTGGAAGTTGTGTGTTTGTAGGTACAGGGTGTAGCTGTCAGCCAGTAAACGTTTGATGCCATCGGCAATTGCGTTGCGATCAGCTTCAGAAATACCAATATCAATACGATCCATCGGATAACCTCCTCGGTCTAAAAAATACGTACACAGTATGGAATGAGTTGGGGATTAAATCACGTGAATTCAAGCGATTAGTCTCATCGCTCTGCTCGATGAAGCAAAAAAAAGCGCCGCAGAGCGGCGCCTTGTTGCTGATTACATGGAGACCGGGAATCCGCGGTCACGCATCAGCGCTTCAACCTTGGCGTCACGGCCTCGGAATTTGCGATAGGCCTCTTCCGGGGGCATGGCGTTGCGGATGGAGAACAGGTATTTGACCAGCTTCTCGGCCACTTCCTCGTCATAGAAACCGCCTGGCGCTTCGGCAAATGCTTCAGCGGCATCGGACGTCAGCACCTCAGCCCACATGTAGCCGTAGTAACTGGACGCGTAGCCTTCACCGGAGAAGATGTGACCGAAGTGCGTGCTGCGGTGACGCATGGGTATCTCTGCCGGCATGCCCAGGGCCGCCAGTTGCTCTTTTTCAAACGCCTGGGGTTCGATGGTGGCAGGATCGGTGGTGTGATACAGCAGATCCATGATTGCAGACGCCATGTACTCGGTAGTCTTGAACCCTTCATTGAAGGTGGCGGCTTTTTTGATCTTAGCGACCAGCTCTGCCGGAATAGGCTCACCGGTTTTGTAATGCACAAGGTAGTTGTTGATCACTTCATCGGTGGTCAGCCAGCGCTCCAGTAACTGGGACTGGAACTCAGTGTAGTCGCGCACACCGGAATGTGAGGTGGGATAAGCGACAGTGGCAGACAGGAAGTGCAGGGCGTGACCAAACTCGTGGAAATAGGTTTCGGCATCGTCCCAGGAAATCAGCGTAGGCTCACCATCGGCACCTTTGACGAAGTTGGAGTTGTTGGACGACAATACGGTGTCTTTGCCGTCAAACGTGGTATGGCTACGGTAAGTGGTTGCCCACGCGCCAGAGCGTTTACCGGTGCGGGCGAATGGATCCAGGTACCACAGGCCAATGTGCTCACCAGAAGTTTTGTCGGTGACTTCCCAAACTTTCACGTCTTCATGGAACACCGGCACCTTGCCATCCGGTACAGGGGTGAAATCGAAGTTGAACAGACGTCCGGCAACGTAGAACATGGCTTCACGCAGTTTGTCCAGTTGCAGGTATTGTTTTACTTCATCGGAGTCCAGGTCGTATTTGGCTTTACGGACTTTTTCCGCATAGTAGCGGTAGTCCCACGGCTTGATGGTGAGGTTGTCGCCACGCTGGTCGGCAATGGCTTGCATGTCCGCGACTTCTTCTTTCACGCGGGCAATGGCCGCAGGCCAGACTTTTTTCATCAGGCCCATGGCATTTTCCGGGTTCTTGGCCATGCGATCCTGCAACATCCATTCGGAATAAGTATCGTAGCCAAGCAGGCCGACCCGTTCATCACGTAAGGTCAGGATTTGCTTGATCAGCGCGTTGTTGTCGTGCTCGTCGCCGTTGTTGCCGCGATTGTAGTAGGTACGCCATACCTTCTCGCGCAAGTCACGTTGATCGGAGTAGGTCAGGAAAGGGTCCATCGAGGAACGGGTATTGGTGATGGCATACTCACCTTCCCGCCCACGTTGCTTGGCAGCAGCGGCAGCGGCTTTTACAAACGAGTCGGGCAGTCCGGACAACTGGTCTTCTTTCAGGTACAACACATAGCCTTCTTCGTCAGCCAATACGTTGTTGGCAAATTGGGTATGTAATGTTGCCAGTTGCTGGTTAATCTCGGCATAACGCTTTTTAGCGTCTCCCTCCAGGGTCGCGCCATTTTTGGCGAAGCCATTGTAGGTCAACCAGGTGATGCGTTGCTCTTCCGGGCTCAGTGTTGCCATTTCATCGCTTTCATACACGGCTTTGACGCGGGCGAAGAGTTTTTCGTTTTGGGTGATTTTGGAGAAAAAGGCAGAAATCTTCGGTGCCATTTCACCCTGGATAGCGCGGAATTCTGGACTGTTTTTGTTTGAACTCCAGATCCCCCAATAGGTGAACACACGACCCAGTTCATCACCGGCTTTTTCCATTTCCACAATGGTATTGGCAAACGTCGGTGGCTCAGGATTGTTGGCGATTGCCTCAATCTCGGCAAGGTTCTTTGCCATGCTGGCCTGCATGGCGGGTTTCAGCAACGCGAGGTCCATTTTGTCAAACGCGGGAACACCGCCATAAGGGCCGCTGTATGGGGCCATCAATACATTTTGCTCACTGGCGGCTTGAACGGCCTGGTTGTCAGCAGTTGCTGATGTCTGTGTTTCCGGGGTCGTTGCACTACAGGCGCCAAGGGCCAGTACAACCGACAAGCTAATGAGGGAACGTAAAGGTTTATTCATAATTATTCCAAGTGATTAGGGCAACGGTTTCATACCGCTTGGCCACGGATTCTGTCGTTGTTCATACTAACGAGCAAAGGGCAAAGTTCAACCTTGCACCCCCGCTTGTTACGTTTTGTTAAACTTTTTTTGCGATGAAGCGCAGTCGGCTGCGCCGTCAATGGCGGTCAGTGGGCTATGAAAGCGTGTACATTGGCGCAAAAAGGGCGCCATTGTCTGACAGGATTTGCTAAGCTGAGACACAACGGGTGGCTTGTGGAAATGACAGCATTGGCAAGATTGTGGTTGTTTGTTGTGCTTTTGGTGGTTGGGCTGACAGCGCGTGGTGAACCTTTTCCCACGTTTCGCGTGGTCACCGAGATTCTTGAACCGATGCAACAGTTCGACGGAGAAACGCTGACCGGCACCAACGTCGAATTCATACGCGAGGTGTTTGCTGATGCCGGGCTTACACTACCGCAAATCGAAGTCTATCCCTGGGTCAGGGCTTATGACATTGCGCTCAAAACACCCAATGTGTTCATCTTTGCCATGGTGCGCAATCAATCTCGCGAACCGCTGTTTGAGTGGGTGGGGCCGATGGCAACCTCTCACTTTGCCTTGTATGGCCGCAAAGACAATCCATCTTTGCAAATCGATTCCCTCGAAGATGCCAAACAACTGACCATCAGTCTGATGAAAAACGACGCGGCGTACCTTTACTTTCGTGATCATGGGTTTGTCGAAGGAGAAAATCTGATGGCGGTGACAGACCGTGATGTTGCTTCGGCACTGTTTTTCGCCGGTCGTCTTGAGGTCATTGTCAGTTCTGCCTGGCTGATTGAACAGGAAGCCAAGGTTCATAATGTCACCCCTGGCCTGTATGAACCCAAACTGTTGCTGCCGGACCTGGATGTGACGTTTTATCTGGCCGCAAGCCAGGGAACCGATCCGCGCTTAATCGAGGCGCTGAAGCGCGTCTGGCCGGCCGACCGGTTGCAGTACTGAGACGGCATTGTGCGAGCTACGTAGGAGCGCGGTTGCGAGCATGGCTACCAGGCAGTAAGCGCAGAAAAAGTAAAACCCATTCCCCACCTGCGAGACGGTTGCCGTGCTGATTTGCATATCCAGTGAAAACCCGAACACGGAAAAGGTGTAATCGTTGCGTGTGCCGGAATGATCGGTAGACAGCACTGCAAGGAACACTGCCACCACAAAAACATCCGCCATCGCCCACTTGCCTATGGCATCAATGGTATTGATGAGGGAGCGCGAAACGGGCCGATGATGCAGTACATAGGCCAGCACCAACAAGGTTGTTTTAAACACCGGCAACAATACCGAAAAGGCCAATATCAGGCTCGCCACCAAGCGTCGGTCGTCGTGCCACAACTCTGAAATCGTGGTAATGATTGACAGGGTTTTGTCAATTAACGGCGTCGTTAGCTGTTGACCGGCAATCTGCCCTTGCAGCGTCATGCTGAGGGTGAACATTGGCAGTAAAATGCCCGGTATGAACAACCCCAGCGCCAACAGGTTTAGCAACCCACCCACGTGTTTACGCACAATCGTCTCCACCGCTCGAAATGACGCTAGAATGCCACAACCCGCTAACGTGTCGTGACAAAGAGGGTTACAAGGTGTGTATCGTGAGCCTTAGTCGTCCTCGAAGAGAATCGGCTTGGCACCTTCCCACATCGTCGACATACCAATCTCACACAGTTTGTCCAGGTCAGACGTAATGGTGGCAAAGTGATTGCCGGCCAGTGTGCCTGCCTTGGATGCAAAACGTGTCGAGCCATAAGCGATGAGAATTTCCGTCTCGCTTTTACCTTGCGGGAAGAGCAGGATTTGCCCGGGTGTCGGGTAAGTAGTGGCCTCTTCATAGGCCACTTCGAAGTCCTTTTTGCCCAGTGGGATCCACATCGCTTCACCACTCCAGCGAACGTGGACAACCTGGCTGTCAAATGGCATGTGACGTCGGAACGACGCACAGGTTTTGGGTGACAACGCCTCTTCGAAACGGGCAGAAAAAACGTGTCCGGCGATGGTGATTTTCATAACAGCAGTCCTTTTTTCTTTCAGGTGTAGCACAGGATGACATGATTTTCCTGCTTGTCATTTGCGACTTATTGCCAATGGCGGCAACGGGGTTGCCTGCTACAGTGGACCTGAAAATTGCAGGCGTACATGAATAAGTGTCCGGATCCATACCTGATGTTCTGTGCAACTACCCTACTGTTGACACAACCGATGTACACTGATTAACAAGTAACCAACCACAGAGGTGTCGTATGAAACGTTCAATGGTGTTTCTATGTCTGTTGTTGAGTAGTGGTGTCCATGCTCAGAATGATTCTCCCCTCAAGGCATCCCTTGAATGGTTGGCATCCCAGCTACCGGATTCTACCGAGTATCGTTTTGAAAAGACCAAAATTGCCTTCGCCGGTTGTCGCCACCGGGATTACTCATTGATGTTTATCCAGCCATTAAGTGATCGCGTGGATTTGGAAGCTGGCGTTACCTATGCCAAGGGTGTGCTCAATTGGGGGGTGTACAGCCAGCGATTGTCCGCCACCACACTGCAAATCACGCCAAGGTTTCGGGTTAATGAAAACCTCAGTGTCGGCGTGGGTTGGGAAAAGCAACAAGCGCCCCGTTTTCAGGCCGGCGTTTCCACCGATGTGCGCTTGCCTTCCAGCGAGCGAGTCAGCGTCACCAGTCGCTGGTTGCTGGACAATCAGGCCCATCAGGTTGATGTGGAAATCAGCCGTCAGCGTTGGCAGGCTTCGGCAGCGACCGGCTCCTGGTTTGAGCGTGGCGATGTCGACACCCGGGTTACGTTAAGCTATCAACGGCTGTTTTAGGGGCGTCAGATCAGGCAAACACCACGGTTTTATTCTGGTGAATGATGACCCTGTCTTCCAGGTGGTAACGTACCCCGGCTGCCAATGCGGTAGTCTCACAATTCTTACCTTTGCGCACCATGTCCGCGGCTGTGTCTGAGTGACTGATACGGATCACTTCCTGTTCGATGATCGGGCCTTCGTCTAAATCCTGAGTGACGTAGTGGCAGGTTGCACCAATCAGCTTTACCCCACGCTCGTACGCCTGCTGGTAAGGTTTCGCGCCGGCAAAGGAGGGCAGGAAACTGTGGTGAATATTGATTGCCCGTCCGGCCAGCTGTTCGCACAGGGTGTCCGGTAAAATCTGCATGAAACGCGCAAGCACGGTCAAATCGATGTTGTAGGCTTCCAGTAACGTGGCAATTTCCTTGAATGCTGCAGTCTTGTCCTGATTTTTGAAGTCAACCCAGTGAAAAGGCACTTTGTACCAGTCTGCAAACTGTTTCATTTGCGGGTGGTTGGCAATGATACACGGGATATCACAGGCCAATTCGCCGCTGTGCCAGCGGTGCAGTAAATCGTTCAGGCAGTGAGACTCATGACTGGCGAGCAGCGCCACCCGCTGCTTTTGCAGGGAGTCGGTGATACGCCAGCGCATATTGAACCGTTCGGCAATCGGCGCAAAGGCTTGCTCTAGCGCTTGTTTGTCCAGGTTGACTGTATCAGCCATGATTTCATGGCGCATGAAAAACCGGCCCAGTTGACGATCACTGTGATGGTTGGCTTCTAAAATAGTGGCTTGCTGTTGCGCGAGAAATTCACTGACCGCCGCGACCAGGCCAATCTGGTCGGGGCAATCAATGATCAGTCGAAAGGTTTGTTGCATTGTGCTTCCTGATCCATGCGTTATCAGCGGAGTGTGCGACATTCTGTCGATCAGGTAAAGCACCGCATCGGCATAGGATATGCCCTACAGGGCAGTAAACGCCATGACGACCCGGTCCGTCTTGCCGCGGATACTTTCATCCCACATCGGGACAGTTAATGGATCGTCGGGGTTTCTGAGATAGTCCGCCTGTTTGTGCAAACCAAAACCCCACTGTTGCATCTTTTCAATGATAATGTCCGGCGAAATGCGATGAAAGGTTTGTGCCACCGAGGTGTTTGTTCCCGGCGCCGCCACATGGTCAATGATGCCGATCAAGCCGCCGGGTTTAAGGCTGCTACGCAGGGTTTTCATAAACGCCGGGGCATCGATGGCTGGCCAGCCATTGTCAGGATCCGCATAAAACAAGTCGTGGAAACTGAGTACCAACAGGATCCGGTCGTACTGTTGTTGTGGCAGCGACAGTTCGTTTGCCTCCTGGATCAACTGTTTGACGTTGGGGAGGCGACCATCGGCGTAGCGTGCAGAAAGCTTGTCCTGCCCAATATAATCCACATAAGCCTGGTTATTGTGCGCAATCACCTGGCCGCCGGGGCCCACAACTGCAGCGGCGATTTCGCTGTAGTAGCCACCGCCGGAGAACACATCGAGCACCTGCATGTCTTTTTGAACGTCCAGGAACGCCATGAACGAGGCCGGCTTGCGCCGGGCATCAGCAGTGCGATCAGCTTCACTGCGCTCGGGGCTGTCCAGCAATTTTGTCAAAGGGTCAGCAATGACTTCAGGGGAGCTGAATGTCATCAATGCTGCTAACGCGATAATTGAGGGGGCGGAACGAAACATGGCAGTCTCCTGTAGGCTGATGGGTCATCATGTATACGGGGCGTTGACAGAGGCAAGCGGAATGTGACCAGTGGTTTGTGTGGCGGGATAGAATTGCCTCACAGCCGATGTCCCGGCGAACGTAACCGACAAGGCCAGGAGCGTCGAATGGGGTAGTGTACCCCCTGTTTCCCGGACACCGACTCGAACAAGTGCAGCTGGCTAAGACGTATCGTCATGGCGGGCTGAAAAAGCGGGGAAGGGACCGGTTCAACCACTTTGCGCGCCACGGTGATGTGCGGAACATAGTGCCCGTGCTGGACATTGATACCGGCCTGATGGGCGATAGCCGCCAGTTGCCGGTGCACGGCGTTGGCGCCGTCGGGAATGTGCTGGCAACCGGCATATAAAATACGTGGTTTTTTCCAGTAGCCCAGTTCATCAATGTGCAGTTCAAAGGCATCCCAGTTGAGCGTGTCGAGAGCCTGGGTGAGGTGATCAAGCTGGTCGTCTTCAAGCTGGCCGAGGAATACGCTGGTTATGTGATAATTGGCCGGAGGAACAGCTTTGTGTAGCGGAGGAAGGGCCTTGTCACACCAGGATTGCAGTTGTAGCTTTTCTGCTGCGGTTAGATCAAATCCCAAAAAACAGCGCATTTGTTCGCCTCAATCGTTACACTTAGCTCCGTGAATTCATTATCCCCTTGTTTGTCGTAAAGTCCATGCAACATCCTGTAGAAAACCTGTTTGATGATCTGGATGCCGCGCTGATTGCCGGCAATGTCATCCTTGAAGCGCCGACCGGTGCGGGCAAATCCACAGTGTTGCCACTGCATCTGCTGCGTCATCCTCGATTTCAGCATCAGCAGATCATCATGTTACAGCCGCGACGGGTTGCGGTGCGCGCCATTGCCCACTATCTGGCCCAACAATGGGGTGATTCGGTGGGTGAAACCATCGGTTACCAGGTGCGCGGTGAGTCTTGCCGCAGCGACAAAACCCGTTTGCTGATTGTTACTGAAGGGTTGTTGACCCGACGTTTGCAGGCAGATCCCACGCTGGACGGGGTGGGACTGGTCATTTTTGATGAGTTTCACGAACGCAATATACATTCTGATCTGTCGTTTGCCTTTGCACTGGAAGCCCAACAGGGGCTACGGGAGGATCTGCGCTTGCTGGTCATGTCAGCGACCCTCGACAGTCAGGGGTTAAAACGCTGGATGCCTGATGCCACTGAATTGGTCAGTGAGGGGCGCAGTTTCCCGGTATGCGAGCATTATCGCCCCTGGGACAGCCGAACACCGCTGGCGCCCTTCGTGGCGACGTTAGTGGGGGATGTGCTCAACCAACACCCGGGAGATGTGTTGGTGTTTCTGCCGGGCCGTCGCGAGATAGATAATCTCAGGGAAGCTCTGAAGTCATGCCCCCAGCACGTCGACGTGGTGCCGCTGTACGGCGCTCTGTCGGTCTTAGAACAGTCCCGCGCGATTGCCCCGTCACCTCCCGGACGGCGTAAAGTGGTGTTGTCGACCAACATTGCCCAGACCAGTCTGACCCTCGAAGGTATCGTGGTGGTGATTGACGTTGGGTTGGAAAAGCAACTGCGTTTTGACCTGCGTCGGGGGTTACCGATATTGGAAACCCAGCGTATATCTCAGGCCGCCAGTGTGCAGCGCGCAGGGCGAGCAGGGCGGGTGCAACCCGGACATTGCTACCGTCTGTGGCCGCAGGAGCAGCAATCGAGAATGGCGCAACAAGATACGCCGGATATGCTCCGTGTTGATGTCAGTGGTGTGTTGCTGGATATCGCGTCGTGGGGAAGCGACCTGTCTTCATTGGCCCTATTGGACCCTCCTCGCCCAGCGCAGTTGCGTCAGGCTTACGACTACTTGCAGCACATTGGTGCAATGGATGAGCGACACAAGCTGACGCCGCTGGGGCGCCAGATGGTCACGCTGGGATGTGAGCCCCGTCTGGCGAAATTGTTGCTTGAAGCCCGGCAACACGGTGACAGTCTGGCGGCATTGGCGTGTTGTGTGTGTGCGTTGCTGGAAGGCGACAGTCGTGGACTGGCAGGCGATACGGGGGTTCTTTCCGTGCGCCTGAAAAGGTTGCTTGACCAATCTCGTCACCCACTTCATCAGCAGGCCAAGCGTTGGGCAAAGCGACTGGGGGTGTCGTTGCTCGCCGCGCGGGACTGTCTGGAAGAGGTGGACCGTTTGTTGGCTATCGCTTTCGACGACTGGCTGGCTCAACCCCGCAGCCAGGGGCTATATCGTTTGGCCAATGGCACCGGAGCGCAGTTACGCAACGCCGATCAATGGCCGCGGCATGATTTTTTGCTGGTCGCAGAATTGCAATTGGGCAAGGGCGCCGATGCACAGATTTATCTTGCCGAGCCGTTGACCGAACAGCGATTGAAAACCCTGTTTGCCACCCAGTTGCAATGGCACAACAGCGGCTATTGGGATCCACAGCGGGAGCGTATTGTCGCTGAACAGCGACAGTCGTTGGGAAGTATTGTTCTGAACCGAAAACCCGCACAGGAGATCGCCGATGGCACTGCGCGGCGGTTGCTGGGTGAGCAGATCCGTCAACATGGACTGGCTTGGTGTCAGTGGCCTGCCAACGTCGAGGCCTGGTGGAAGCGAGCCCGGTTCATGTCAACACTGGCGGATGATTGGCCATCGTTTGCTGAAGCCGATTTACTCGACAATCTCGAACAGTGGTTGTTGCCCTATGTAGACAATGTCAGGTCACGCAAACAATTGCAGCAGTTGGACTGGCTTGGGTTGTTAAAGGCTCGTTTGGCGTATGCCCAGTTGCAACAAATGGACGCTTGGCTGCCTGAGCGCCTGGCGGTAGCCAGCGGTCATCAACATGCCCTGGAATACCGTGATGACGGTAGTGTGCATCTGGCCGTGCGAATTCAGGAAATGTATGGCACCGGTGAAACGCCCCGGGTGGCCAACGGTCGTGTACCGGTAAGCCTGGTGTTGTTATCTCCCGCCCGGCGCCCTTTACAGACCACACAGGATTTAGCCGGTTTTTGGCAGGGCAGCTACAAGGCGGTGCAGAAAGAAATGAAAGGTCGTTATCCCAAGCATTTTTGGCCTGACGACCCCGCGTCAGCAACCGCAACAACCCGCACTAAACGCGCGATGTAGCCGATTGATTTGTCACCAAATTGTCGCGATTGTGTCGCCAAGCGGTCATCACCGGTGATTAGCATTGAATGACGGCATGGAAATTGATTGTCGTCTATGCACCGTTTGTGACTGAAGGGAGAAGGCGTATGAACGTGGGTTCAATACAACAGCGTGTTTGGCAGCGTATCCAGTGTCTGGGCTTCTGTGTAGGTGTATTGGTTTTATGGGTGGTGAGCCAAACCATTAATGATCGTTCGATGGGATAACCTTGGCCCTTGCTGGCGGGCTGTCTGCGAATGATGACAGGATAAAACCTCGACCTCCGATGGGCTGACTTGATACACTGCAGCGCACTTATGCAGGAAGAAATTGGTAAGCATGGCGGTAGCAGACATGTTCAAACCCTGGCGCTGGTTTGGTCGGTATGGCTGGAAGTTGTTGTTGGTCCTGATGGCCATTGTTGCAGCGTATCTGGTATACCTCGATAGTCAGATCCAACACCGTTTTAATGGCACCAAATGGCAAGTGCCGGCACAAATATTTGCTCGCCCGATGACATTAGCGTTAGGCCAGGATGTTACTCGCGGGGAAATCGTCGATGAGCTCGAATTGCTCGGGTATCGTCGTGTCAGTCACGCCAAGAATACCGGAGAATACGAAGTCGCCACCCAGCGCATTGCAGTGAGGGTGCGACCGTTTACCTTTCCCGACGGCTATCAGAGTGCCAGTGGCGTTTTGCTGACTTTGCAGGACGGTAAGCTGGTGGAGATCCGCGACCTGGACGGCAACCAGACACGAGAAACGTTCCGACTTGAACCCTGGCTGGTAACGCGTTTGGTGACTACCGAACGGGAAGACCGCATGTTGGTATCCTTTGATGACGTCCCCAAGGCACTCATCAATGCGTTGCTGGTGGTGGAGGATCAGAACTTCTACCAGCATCACGGGGTTGCACCGCTGGCGATTTTGCGCGCCTTGTTTGCCAATATCGCGGCGGGTAGGGCGGTTCAGGGCGGTAGTACGTTGACCCAGCAGTTGGTCAAGAACATGTACCTGAGCAACGAGAAGTCCATCGTTCGCAAAGTCAAAGAGGCCCTGATGTCTGTGCTGATCGATGCCCGTTACAGCAAAGATGAAATCCTCGAAGCTTACCTCAACGAAGTGTTTCTCGGTCAGAACGGTGCCATGGCGGTACACGGCTTTGGGCTGGCCAGTTACTATTACTTCGATCGGCCACTTAACGAACTCAATTTGCCCGAAATAGCCACCTTGGTGGGCATGATCAAAGGGCCTTCTTACTACAATCCGAAACGTTATCCTGAGCGGGTCACTGAGCGTCGTAATCTGGTGCTTAAGCTGATGTTCGATAACAATCTGATTTCCCGGACCGAGTATGAACCGCTATTGAATGCGCCGCTGGTGGTCACCGACAGTGCTCGCTTTCGCGAAGGCAAACATCCTGCCTTTATGGATAAAGTGCGCCGTGAGTTGCAACAGGTTCTGGCCAATCCCGACATTCGCCAGGCGGGAATAAAAGTGTTTACAACCCTGGACTCCATTGCCCAGCGCAAAGCGGAAGCTGCCTTGCAATCCAGTCTGACGACCCTCGATGCCCGCAGCAAAGCCCCAAGATTGCAGGGGGCCATGGTAGTGAGCGATATCCGTAGCGGCGAGATCCGCGCCTTGATTGGTGATCGTCAGGTCGATTATGACGGTTTCAATCGTGCTTTGGATGCCCGGCGTTCGGTCGGGTCACTGATTAAGCCGGCTATTTACCTGACCGCGCTGGAGGACCCGGGCAATTACAACCTGGCTACACCGCTGGCCGATGAACCGATCGCCCTGAAAAGTTCCTACGGCAAACGTTGGGAGCCGCAAAACGCGGACCGTAAATTTCGTGGACGGGTGCCCCTGGTTGAAGCGCTGACACGCTCGCTCAATGTACCGACGGTGAGCCTCGGCATGACGTTGGGGCTACCGGTGGTCGCGGATGCCATCGCGCGTTTGGGGGTTGATGCTGATGTTCCCTTGTATCCGGCGTTGACCCTTGGTGCGGTCGACCTGTCACCGTTATCGGTCAATCAGATGTACCAGACTATCGCCAACGAGGGCCGCTACGTGCCGTTGCACGCGGTGTCGGCAGTGTTGTCGCCCCAGGATGACTTGTTGTGGCGGTTCGATACGCCTGCTGAGCAGCGATTTGATGAAAAGGCCAGTTACCTGCTCAATTACGCGTTGCACAAAGTGACCCGGGAAGGCACCGCCAAAGCCCTTGATGGACGCTTCCCTGAGATCAATATGGCGGGTAAAACGGGCACTACGGATGATTATCGGGATAGCTGGTTCTCTGGTTATGACAAGTACACCCTGACCACCGCCTGGGTGGGTGATGACGACAATCAACCGACCGGATTGACCGGAGCCAGTGGCGCACTGCAGGTCTTTATCGACTATCAGAGCCGCATCGTACCCAAGTCGCTCACCCGTCGTTTCCCGGCAGGATTGGGGATTGCTCACTTCAACCATGAGGATGGACGCTACATGCGTGCCGGATGTAAGAACAGTCTCAGTGTCCCTGCGATCCTTGCCGCATTGCCGGAGGAACCGATGGATTGCGCGGGTCAGGAACGTCAGCCTAAGCAGGAAAAGTCCTGGTGGGAACGGCTTCTGGGGCGTGACTAACGGGGTTCGTGCGCGGGCCCTTCAGGTAAGCCCGTGCCATTGCTTTTGTTCAGACGATGTTGGATAAACCCTTCTATCGGTGGTGGCTCAGAGCATTGCACCACACCACCCATCAAGCCACTTAACAGCGCCACCGATTTGCCGGCACCCGACTCACAGTTGGCGCGCACGGTGGTGGCTTTGCGCAGCGCTTGTTCAGGTGACAAGACGGGAGCAGATGAACGCAGTGTCGGAGATATCCGCGTTCGGCGGTAGTCACTGGCTTCCCGTTGCGCCATTCCCTGCTGTTGCTGTTGTTGCAACTGCTGCACGTGACGTTGGGTCCATTCTGATACTGCACTGCCCGCAAACGTGGCCGAGGGTTGGGGTGATTCAGATACCGCTGTTGGTTCTGCAGGCGGCGCTGTATCAGCCGCCACGTCTGGCGAAGGTGTTTGCTGTTGTGCTGTTTCCTGTGCAGACACCTCGACTGGCGCAGGAACGGGGTCCGGTGCTGCTATCTGCTCTTCAATGTTACCGTTATCGGGGTCAGGCGGTGGAGGTGCGATGTCGTGAGGCTGGGTCACTAAACGGGCACTGATCACGGGTGTCACCGTCGCCGGAGAAGGTTTCTTAACCGTGACTGAAGTGGCCAACAGCCAAAACAACAACAGGTGCAGCACCGCCGAAAACCCGAGGGTTATCCAAAGGGATTTGTTGAAACGGGGTTCGCTTTCCTGCGAATGGCGCATAACAGCCTGGCGGTGATTCGATGTCACCAATAGAGTGCTGAAGCCAGCGGAAGTTCCCGGTGTTATGCGGGGTGTCCGAACGCTACAGGAAGGTCAGCTGTACGCCGATGCCAATCCGTTGCTGGTGTCGATTGTAGTCAATCAGAGAGTCACCATAGCCGTTAAAGTACTGAAGCAATACCGAGTAACGTTCCGTCACCGGATAAGTGAGGTTCAGCTCAATCGAGCCCTTATTGTCAGACGATTTCAGGTTGTTGCGCAACATGGTCATCAATTGCCACTTACCAAAGCGTGTACCGTAACCGAGTTCTAGGTGACCGAGGTAATGGGTAATGTCCGGGTTGTCATCGCCGGTGACATCATTGGGGTCCAGTTTTTCTTCTTCTTTGATCCGGTACCAGGCCTTGAGAAAGTAGAATTCATCCTGATCGCTGAACAGCAGAGAGGCGTATATGCGGTTCCAACTGCGTGAGCGGATGCCGCTCTGGCCATTGGACTGATGGTTGATACCCAGTCGGGCGATGTTGAAGTCGTAACCCAAAAAGCGAATGTCGCTGTGCCATTCATAAAACACTTCGGGCTCATAATTGGTTTCCCGAAACGGCTTCGACGCGTCGCTATTATACAACTGCCAGAAAGATTTCACCGTGAAGCCAAAGTAAACCCCGTCCAGTCGATCGTCTTGTTGGTAAATCGGCATCCGCATGCTGATTTGAAACTTGGCTTCATTGTTGTCGATGCTGTTCTGACTGTCTTCATTGTTACCCAGTGGATTGGGATTGCTGACATGACTGTAGGGCAACAGGTAGTTTGGCCGATGCTGGGTGATGGCAAAAGGGTTCTTCAATGCATCACGATCGGCTTTCATACGCTCTTCCAGGATTGGCGCAGCAGGCTCCTCGCTGGTTTGCTCGGTCACTTCCTCGACCGGGGCTTGTTGCGCGGTGTTAGCGCATGAATCGAAGGGGTGATACAGGGCCATCAACAGCCCGGCAATCAGGTATGTGCGAAAAGAAACCATGCTGAATAAATCCTTGTCAGAAATCCTAATTTACCATGCACCAAATATGTGCATTCTGGTGTGGACGCACTAAAATGGTGCTCGCTATGTCTTTCTTTTGACCGCGGCAATTTATAACTGTATGAAAAATAAGAATAATCACTTTTGGCACAGCTCTTGTTCTTGTTTTTCGCACACGCAGTAAAGACATAATAAAACACGGGGAGCAACATAATGAAACTAGTCACAGCAATCATTAAGCCATTCAAGCTTGATGACGTGCGCGAGGCCATTTCAGAAATCGGTATCGACGGCTTGACCGTTACCGAAGTGAAAGGGTTCGGCCGTCAAAAAGGTCACACGGAATTGTACCGTGGTGCCGAGTATCAAGTCGACTTTTTGCCCAAGGTAAAACTGGAAATTGCCGTTCAGGATGACCACGTTGAGCGCTTGGTAGAAGCCATTGTCGGTGCCGCGAAAACCGGCAAGATTGGCGACGGGAAAGTCTTCGTTTATGACCTAGAACATGCTGTTCGGATCCGCACTGGCGAGACCGACGGCGAAGCCATTTAAACCAGAGGAGTACACAAGTCATGGAAACCACATTTGAATTGAGTTACGCCCTGGATACGTTCTATTTCCTGGTGTGCGGTGCGCTGGTTATGTGGATGGCCGCTGGCTTTGCCATGCTGGAAGCGGGCCTGGTGCGGGCTAAAAACACCACTGAAATACTGACCAAAAACGTTGCCCTGTATGCGATTGCCTGCACCATGTACATGGTGTGTGGATATTCGTTGATGTACGGCGGCGATGATTTCAGCCTGTTCTTGTCAGGCATTACGGCTGACGGTGCCACAGGTGCTGATGAGCCTGCTACCTACGCACCTTCTGCGGATTTCTTCTTCCAGGTGGTGTTCGTTGCAACTGCCATGTCGATAGTGTCTGGTGCCGTTGCTGAGCGCATGAAGCTGTGGGCTTTCCTTGCCTTTGCAGTGGTCATGACCGGTCTCATTTATCCGATGGAAGGTGCCTGGACCTGGGGCGGACAGTCGGTTTTCGGCATGTACACCTTGGGTGATCTGGGTTTCTCTGACTTCGCAGGTTCAGGCATTGTGCACATGGCCGGCGCGGCCGCGGCATTGGCCGGTGTGCTGGTGTTGGGTGCGCGTAAAGGTAAATACACCGCCGACGGTAAAGTCAACGCAATCCCTGGTGCTAACCTGCCGTTGGCCACTTTGGGTACCTTCATCCTGTGGATGGGCTGGTTTGGCTTCAACGGCGGTTCCGTGTTGGCGACAGCCACAGTGGAAAGCGCCAACGCGGTTGCTGTTGTGTTCATGAACACGAACGCTGCGGCTGCCGGCGGTCTGATTGCTGCCCTGTTGCTGGCTCGCATCATGTTCGGCAAAGCCGACCTGACCATGGCCCTTAACGGCGCGCTGGCCGGACTGGTAGCTATCACTGCTGAACCGTCCACCCCTACGCCGCTGCAAGCGACCCTGTTCGGCGCAATCGGCGGTGTGCTGGTGGTATTCAGCATTGTCACCCTGGATAAACTGAAGATTGACGATCCCGTTGGTGCGATTTCCGTGCACGGCGTGGTGGGTCTGCTGGGTCTGTTGCTGGTGCCTGTTACCAACCCGCTGACAGAAGACGGTGGTTCTTCCTTCTCCGGTCAGTTGATTGGTGCCCTGACTATCTTTGTCTGGGTATTCGTCACCAGCCTGGTTGCCTGGCTGATCATCAAAGCCATCATTGGCCTGCGGGTTAGCGAGGAAGAAGAGTTTGACGGTGTTGATATGAGCGAGTGTGGTCTGGAAGCGTATCCTGACTTCACCGGCGGTCGATAACACCATTGCTGATCGGGAAGCAGAAGGGCGCACAACAACAACCATAATGTCCTTCTGACTTTTCTCTGTACCCGACGCCCCGCTTTTGCGGGGCGTTTTTTATGTGCGGTGTTCAGCCGAGTTGATTAGGGGTATGCTGGCGCTGGTTAGCCAACGATTGAGAGATGAATATGCGCCTGATAGCAACGCTGTTTTTCGTGCTGGTACCGCACACTGTACTGGCCTATGACCGGATCACGGGTCATCACTTTGCATCCCGTTCAGAAGTGATCGCCACCCAGGGCATGGTTGCAACCAGTCAGCCTCTGGCCACCCAGGTGGGGCTCGATATCCTCAAGCAAGGCGGCAATGCCATTGATGCGGCGATTGCTGCCAATGCCATGTTGGGGTTGGTGGAACCGACCGGCAACGGCATTGGGGGCGATCTTTTCGCCATCGTATGGGATGCAAAAAGCCAACAATTGTATGGCTTAAATGCATCAGGGCGATCACCGAAGTCGCTGACACTGGAATACTTCCAGCAGCAAGGCATGGATAAAATCCCCGCCTATGGCCCGCTGCCGGTGTCGGTACCGGGCGCGGTTGATGGCTGGTTTGAACTGCATGGCCGCTTCGGGCGTATGGACATGCCAGCGATACTGGCGCCCACCATTGAGTATGCCAAACAGGGCTTCCCGGTGTCGGAATTGATCGCCTGGTATATGCAACGCAGCGCCGAGCGCCTGAGCCAGTATGACGGCTTTAGCGATACCTACATGCCCAACGGTAAGGCGCCGGTCAAAGGCCAGATTTTCAGTAATCCTCGACTGGCGGCAACGCTAGAAAAGATTGCTACCGGCGGACGGGATGCTTTTTACAAAGGGGACATTGCCAGAACCATCGCCGCTTACATGAAACAGCAAGGTGGCTTTCTGAGTTACGAGGATTTGGCCAGCCATACGTCCGAATGGGTTGAGCCGGTATCCACCAATTACCGGGGCTATGATGTGTGGGAGTTACCGCCCAACGGACAGGGAATCGCGGCACTCCAGATCCTGAATATTCTTGAGCAATATGACATCGAAGGGATGGGGCGGGATTCGGCCGAATTCGTGCATACCTTTGTGGAAGCCAAAAAGCTGGCGTTTGAGGATCGGGCTAAATACTATGCCGATCCGGCCTTCAACCAGATCCCGGTTGATTGGCTGATTTCAAAAACCTATGCACAGCAACGTCGCAAACTGATCAACCCGGATAAAGCCGCCAAACGTTATGATGCGGGTCTTAATCACGGTGATACCATTTACCTCACAACGGCGGATAAAGACGGCAATATGGTGTCCCTTATTCAGTCCAATTACCGTGGCATGGGCTCCGGCATGACCCCCGATGGTTTAGGGTTTATTTTACAGGACCGTGGTGAACTGTTTTCCCTGCAACCTGATCATTTCAATGTTTATGCGCCTGGGAAGCGACCCTTTCACACCATCATTCCGGCCTTTGTAACCCGCAATGGTAAGCCTTGGCTCAGTTTCGGAGTGATGGGCGGTGGTACACAGCCTCAGATGCATGCGCAAATCATCATTAACCTGATCGATTTCGGTATGAACCTTCAGGAAGCTGGGGATGCCCCCCGGATCCTGCACAGTGGTTCTAGTCAGCCTACCGGCGAACAGATGACGGATGGCGGCTACATCAGTCTTGAGAATGGCTTCAGCGCCGCGACGCGACGGGCCCTGATACACATGGGCCACCAAATCCGCGAGGCATCCGGACCTTATGGCGGCTATCAGGCCATCATGCGGGATCCGAAAAATGGTGTGTATTATGGCGCCTCGGAAACCCGCAAGGATGGTCACGCCGCCGGCTATTGAGGCATGTTATTTGGACGCTTGAATGCTCTTTAACAGCATCGCCGCCTGCTGGGCGGCCGCGACGATGATGGTGGGGCCGGTGTACACATTGGGTGCTGTATGATCAACAAACACCGAATGCAACCAGTAATCGATTTCTTCCAGTAACGAGCGCAACATATCCAGCATAAAGCTTTGGATCTGCTCCGGGTCGGCACTATCAATCATGTCCGCCACTTCGTTCAGGGCAAGGGCCACATCATTGAAATCGATGAGGTAAAAAATGCCATTGGCCAGTGCGCGCAAGTTGTGAGTGATCAATTCCTGGTGATGACCTTTGTGTTGACGACGGTCGAAAAATACCACTTCTTCTTCGGTGTCACGGACTTGCTCAATCAGCATGTGTAGCGCCGCGTCAGTGATGCGATCCAGCGCCACATAATCTTCAGCGCTGATGGCTTCAACCTCTGGAGCCGTGTTTTCTGTACTGTCCATATCGAACAGGTCGTCATCATCGTCAAACAGTTCGATGTCGGTGATAACGGGGGCGGGTGCGTCAATCACATCTGAACCTAAGGAACAGGGCGCGAGCGGCAGATGTACCATCATCGAGTAGTGGCGTTCTCCCTGCTCGCTGCAGAGCGGTGAAATGCCGACCTGAAAGCTGAACGGATTGCCGTCTTTACACCGGTAGGTTGCAATGCCGTTGAAGTATCCTTCGCTGGCCAAAACCTGTTCAAAGCTATCCCACAAAGGAGGAGCATCGTTTTGTCGTTCACACTTGGCCGCCAACGATTGGGGATCAAGCCCGACCAATTCTGCCAGTTCATAACCCAATACATGGCAGAAAGATCGATTGGCATACAGGATCCTTGGGGATTGTCCCTGTTCACCGAGGTTGGTCACCACAATGGGCGCAACACTGCGCATAAATAATTGTTTTAACAGTGAAACCGGCTTGGCGCAGTCCAATACTTTGGATAAAAACAATAGCTCTTCCACGATATCCCTTTTCATTTGCTCACTCTAAAAACCATAGAGCATCAATTTCAGACTGCAAGGTAGCGAGAGGCTTTGTGTAAACAGCAACTTACAGTATATTAGCGGTATCTCTGGAGCCGGGTATGACCCATGCCGTTGGAAGGAAAGTCTTCTACGATGTCACAACCACAAAAAGGCATCTGTGCCGAACCCAACTTGCACGCCCACTATGTGTTATTGAATGTGATTGACGATGATGATCAAGCCATTCGAATGAAGCTGGCGCGCATTCTCGACGTTTTCGAGCACTATGATAACGAACATTACGAAGCCATGGTGTCGGGTGTCATTGGGGTGGGCAGTAATTATTGGATGGAGATTTATCCGGGCTTGTTGCCGATGGAGCTGGCGCCGTTCCCCGATATGCAGTGTGGTGAGCGGATAGCGCCTGCGGTGCCGTGTGATTTATACATTCAGATCCGCGCCGATCGGGCCGACATCTGTTACGCCATCGCGATGGAAGTGTTCAATTTGCTACGTGAGCACATCGAATTGATTGAGCACGTTCAGGGCTTTCGTTACCTTGACGGGCGTGACCTGACCGGATTTATCACTGCCAGCAATAACCCGCGGGGAATGAAAAAATTTGATGTCGCGGTGGTGGGCGATCAGGACCCCGACTTCGCTGGCGGCAGCTACATTCACGTGCAGCGTTATCGGCATGATTTACCCGCCTGGCAACGTTTGTCGGTCAGCCAGCAGGAATCCATCATGGGGCGTCGCAAAGAAGATGATAAGCCGCTGGATGCCGCGCGTTTATCACCGGCTTGCCACTTTGAACGATTGCGGGTTGAGGACCCAGATGGTCATCCATGGCAATACCTGGATCAGAGCATGCCCTATGGTGATCTGGTCGACAACGGGTTGTTTTTCGTCAGTTGTGCTGCCACTCCCAAGGCCTTCACTGAAGTGTTAACCAGTCGGATTTTTGGTGACCAAACGGGTCAGTATGACAGTTTGCTGGACTATTCCATCCCTGAAACCGGTGCCGCATTCTTTGCTCCGTCAGCGTCGTTTATTAAACGACAGGCGCGCGGTTAGAGGTCCAGTGCCCCGTCCCAATCTTTTGGCAGTACCTGCAAGCGC
Organism: Fluctibacter halophilus; assembly: GCF_020687825.1. Classification (GTDB taxonomy): domain Bacteria; phylum Pseudomonadota; class Gammaproteobacteria; order Enterobacterales; family Alteromonadaceae; genus Fluctibacter; species Fluctibacter halophilus. The sequence continues at coordinate 221,934 of NZ_JAJEWP010000004.1, read as the reverse complement.
ATGCGCTGGCAATGGGCCAGATGGTGTGCGGGCAACGGATCCTTGAGGCTGATGATCTGGGCCTTTTCAAAGTAATCGATGGCGGTATCCCAATCCCGCGCGATGCGCGCTTTGAGACCCTTGGAGATAAGATCAGCGGAGGCCAGCCTTGCGCGCTGCTCATCGGGGGGCAAATGATTGAGGATTTCGTAGATCTCCACTGGCCGCTCCCGGCCTTTGACCCTGACCCAGTCCAACAACCGGAAGCTGAAATCATTGCCGGCATTGGCAGTATCCAGTAGTTGCGCACTGACAATGATGTCGGCACTGAATTTAGGCGCCAATGATTCAAGTCGGTTGGCAATGTTGACGCTGTCACCAATCACGGTGGTGTCCATCCGGTCATCGGATCCGACGGTACCGATGATCACTGGCCCAAAGTGAGCGCCGATGCCGATATTGATTGGCGGATAACCGCTGTTACCACGGTGGCGATTGTAGATATTGAGCGCATAACGCAGGTCAACTGCGGCCTTGAGGGCATCCCGTGCTTTGTCGGCATTGGTACCGTCGGGATGGTCAAACAGCGCCATGATCGCATCACCAATGAACTTGTCGATAAACCCGCCGTTCTGATGAATGGGATCATTCATGCGTAAGAAGTAGGAGTTGAGAAATTTCATCAATTCCTGGGGGGTCATTTTCTCGGATAAGCCGGTAAATCCGCGTATGTCACAAAACAGGATGGCAACATCATCTTCATCGGCGTGACCCAGCTCCAGCGTATCGGAGCCGTGCTTGGCGAAATGCTCGACAAACTGGCGGGGCACAAACTTCTGAAAGGTTTGGGTCAGACGCTGCGCTTCATCGGCGCTGTGGCGGAAGCGCAAGTCGGACTCGGACGCCATGGCGATATAGCCTTCCAGGTCAGTATCACTCTGCAGTTTACGCAAGCGGCGATGGTACTCACGAACACCAAACCATACCGCTAAGGTGGTGGTGACCATCAGCAGCGCCATCAGCGTCAGCGTAAAGGGATGGAGCAATACTTCCTGCATGATTTCAGGCGTCCTTCTGTACCGTCATGGTGATACTATAACCCTGCCATGACACGATCGGCAGCATCGAGGGTTTGTTCTATGATAGTACGATCATGGGCCAGCGATACAAAACCTGCCTCGTAGGAAGCGGGTGCAAGATAAACACCTGCGTCCAGCATACCGTGGTAGAAACGAGAGAATTGCTCGACGTTACAATTGATCGCCTGTTGGTAATTGGTGACCTTATCAATGTCGGTGAAAAACACACCAAACATGGAGCCGGCGTAATTTACCGTTAACGGAATACGGTGCTTTTTGGCGCAATGGCGGAAGCCTTCAGCCAGCAGCCGGGTGTTGTCGGTCAGCGTGTCGTACAGCCCTGGTTGTTGCAACTGTTGTAATGCCGCCATGCCGGCGGCCATGGCAATCGGGTTACCCGACAAGGTACCGGCCTGATAAACCGGACCACTGGGAGCAAGGTGCTGCATGATTTCTCGCTTACCACCAAATGCGCCGACCGGCATACCACCGCCAATCACTTTGCCCAGACACGTGAGGTCCGGTGTAATGCCGTAACGTTCCTGGGCGCCGCCACGGGCGACTCGGAAACCGGTCATGACTTCGTCGAAAATCAGTACTGCACCGTGCTCGTCGCAGATACTGCGTAGCCCTTCCAGAAAACCTGCCACTGGCGGGATGCAATTCATGTTGCCTGCCACCGGCTCAACAATAATACAGGCAATATCGTCGCCATGGGCGGCAAATGCTTCGCGTACACTGTCCAGATTGTTGAACTCGACGGTCAGTGTGTGTTTGGCATAGTCGGCAGGAATGCCGGGGGAGCTGGGAACACCGAGCGTAAGCGCTCCGGAACCGGCCTTCACGAGCAAGGCATCGGCGTGGCCGTGATAGCAGCCTTCAAATTTGAGGATTTTGTCTTTGCCGGTGAAACCGCGGGCTAGGCGAATCGCGCTCATGGTCGCCTCGGTACCACTATTGACCATACGCAGCATGGCCATTGAGGGCACCATCTGACTGACCAGCTCGGCCATGGTGACTTCGCCTTCTGTGGGGGCGCCAAAACTCAGGCCATTCTGGGCTGCGGCAATCACCGCCTCGCGAATGGCCGGGTTGTTGTGACCCAGTACCATGGGACCCCACGATTGCACATAGTCGATGTATTGTTTGCCATCGGCATCGACAATGTAGGGACCGTCGGCTTTTTCAATGAACGGCGGTGTACCACCAACCGCTTTAAAGGCTCTGACCGGGGAATTTACGCCACCGGGAATGTGTATTTGTGCGCGTTCGAACAGTTTTTCTGATTGATTCATGAGGGTAAATGACTTTTATTGCTATACCAGTTAACGGCTCTGTCAAACTTGCTGACAATGTCCTCCACACCCAATGTTAGGGCAAACAGCGCCATTCGGATCAACACGCCGTTATCTGTCTGACGGAAAATCGCCAGGTTGGGGTTCATATTCAGATCATTGTCCAGCTCATTGGCATCCGCTCGAGAGTCCCTTGGAAGCGGGTGCATAATGACCGTTTTCGACTGGAAGTGTTTGGTGTAAATGTCCTGATTCAGGCGGAACTTGCCACGGTAACGGTTGGCTTCCTCTTGAGAGGGAAAGCGCTCTTCCTGGATCCGTGTCTGGTAACAGATATCTGCGTCGACACTGCCTTCCAGTTGCTCCGTGACCGTGACGCGATGGCCAGCGCTTTCCAACGTAGCGCGGATTTCTTCCGGCATCCCCAGCTCCTTGGGGGAAATCAGGGTGAAATGCACATTGTTGTACAAACTCAGTAGCTTGGACAGGGAATGCACCGTACGTCCGAATTTGAGGTCGCCAATCATGGCAATGTGCAAACCATCAATGCTGCCGCCGTGATACTTGATTTCTTTTTCAATCGTGAACAGGTCGAGCAACGCCTGGGTAGGGTGTTCATTCGGCCCGTCACCGCCGTTGATCACCGGTATACGGCTGCCCTCGGCAAATTCGCTGACTGAGCCTGCCTGGGGGTGTCGCATGGCAATCACGTCGGAGTAACCACTGAGTACCCTGGCAGTGTCGTACAGGGATTCCCCTTTGGCCAGGGCAGAATTACTCATGCCGGTGGTTTCGCGAACCTCACCACCGAGCAGGTTAAATGCCGTACCGAAACTCACCCGAGTCCGGGTGCTGGGTTCAAAAAACAGGTTGCCAAGAATGGCGCCATCCAGAACCGTGGTGCGCTTTTCGCGCATGGCATAAGGCGTCATCCGTGCGGCGACATCAAATACTTTTTGTATAGAGTCCCGGTCAAATTGATTGACCGATAAAATGTGGTTGCCTTTGAAGTTCATCTGTTCACTAGCAAGGTCAGTGATGGTTGGCTGCTGAGTGTATCAAAAATCTGTTTAAAGGGAGTGGTTTTGCGCGCAGTGAGGGTGAAAAAATCCCAATTCAGCGGTCGAGATGAATGCCCTGCCATCGTTACACGGATCCCCGCTGCTATCCGTTGTTTTGTCTGTGACGTATCAACACCAACAGCGATTCAACACTTTCCTCAACCAGCAGGTTTTGTCGTGACGGTGGTAAGTCGAAGGGCAAGCCCAAAATACTGCACATGTGGAAGTCACTTTTCAGCAAGTTAAAGAAAACGCTCGCCCAGTGCTCTCCCTCACGTTGATCCTTTACCCCTTCTACGTGTCGGGCCAGAAACGTCGCTACCACTTCCATGGCCTGCTTTGGACCGGCTTCATAAAACAGTTTGGCGGCGTGAGCGGCATTGTTCACCTCTCCGATCAGGACACGGTGCATGGCAATGACACTGGGATCCAGCAGCAGTCTGACGAACTGGTGGGCTATCTGACGCAACGCGGCGGGCACATCATCACAGTGTGCCTGTAGGTGCTCACTGTCGAGCTGGTATTCTTCACACTTGGCGCGGATGGCGGCGGTGAACAGTGCATCTTTGTTGGCGAAATGGGAATACACCGTTTGCTTGGAAACACCGGCACGGTTGGCCACTTGATCCATCGACGTATTGGAATACCCATGTTGCAGATATAACTCGCTGGCAGCGAACAAAATGTCTCGCCGCTTGGCAACGCTTTTGGGACGACCCACTCGCACATTGCTGAGCATGTTGGATAAGGGGCACCCGGTTGATTTGTGTTTACTGCACATGGTGTATTTTAATTATCAAACTGGACGGTCTAGTATTTATATACTATTCTAGTCCGCATTACAAATCCGACAAGTGCCTGCAGGCACCGTTTGCAAGGAGTCTGGCTTCGTGAAAGCGTCCCGTTCGACATTGTTTTTGGCGTTAATACTTCCCACGGTAGGGTTGGTGGCATTATTGGTGGCTGCCGGTAGCGGGCAAACCCAACCCAGCCCCACCACAGTGAAACAGCATGTGGTTGATGTGATGGCGGTTGATGTGCAGCCCAGTTATCAGCAGCAGCGTCTGGTGTTCGGACAGGTGGAAGCAACACAGTATACCCAGATGGGGTTTGAGTTATCCGGTACCGTCAAACAGGTGTACGTGGATGATGGGCAACCGGTGCAGCCTGGTACGGTATTGGCCGAACTGGATACCCAACGTTTACACGCCCAACGTAAACAGGCCGTCGCTGCACTGGACAGGGCAACGGCGAACGCACGACTGGCTTCCTTGTCACAACAACGAATAGCCGATCTGGTGACCAAAAAGCTCGAATCCAGACAGCGCCTGGACGAAGCGGAGCAAAGTCTGGCGGTTGCCAACGCCGGGATCACGGAAGCCCAGGCGCAGGTCGATCGGATTGATGTGGAGCTGTCGAAATCCGTCCTGATTGCACCCTATCAGGGCACTGTCGTCAATCGACAGGTTGACGGTGGTACAACGGTGGCCGCTGGCCAGCCGGTTCTGGCGCTACAACAAGCCACCCAGCGCACATTGCGCTTTCCTTTGCCGAGTGACAAAGCATTGTCGTTAATGGTTGGCCAGGGGGTTACCGTATTGGCCGCCGATGCTAAGGGCCACTACGGTCAAGCCATTGATGCTACAGTGGATGCCATTTCCCAACAACGTGACCCACGCACTCGTACAGTGGATGTGTTGGTCAGCACCACAGGTGATAGTGAGCCCTTACTTCCAGGTGATACGCTGGCAATGCCACTGACGCGCACTGTACAAGCGCGCGGAAGTTGGGTGCCGAAAAGTGCACTGAGCAGCGGTGTGCGGGGATTGTGGACGGTATTGACCGTGGCCGGTGAGGGCGCCCAGGAAGTGATACCGGTCAGCGTTGAAGTGATGTTTGCCGACGGTGACAGAGTGTACGTTCGCGGTCCATTGTCCAGTGGTGACTTCGTCGTCGTGCACGGTACGCAACGGTTGGTGCCTCATCAGCAGGTGGTGGCCCGGACGGTCGATGCAAAACTGACCGCGGGAGTGCGCTGATATGCCTGTGCCTGTCTCACGAGTACCGTGGTTTTCGGCGTTTTTCCGCCATGGCCACCTGCTGGCGCTGTCCATTGTTATTCTGCTGGTGGCCGGCATTTCAGCCCTGTCGACTCTTCCCCGTCTGGAAGATCCGCGTATCGATACGCGCAACGTGTTGGTAATCACGCCGTATCCGGGGGCGTCGGCACAGCGGGTAGAGGCACTGATCAGTGACGTACTCGAGGATGAATTGCGTCAGCTGTCTGAAATTAAAGAGATCAAGTCTACCTCCCGCGCAGATATCTCGGTGATCAATATCGAGCTACAGGCCTGGGTCGACAACACCACCAACGAACAAATCTTTTCCAAGATCCGCGACAGCCTGTCCGATGCCCGCCAGCGGTTCCCTGCCGGAGCGGGTGACCCCGAATTGGATGAGAAACGTGGCGCGACATCTTTCACTTTGCTGCTTGGGCTGGGTGCGCCCGAAGGCGGGCAGGTCTCTATGCCATTGGTCAGCCGCCTGGCAGACGAACTCGCGGACCGATTGCGCAATGTTCCCGGTACCGAGTTGGTGCGTATCTATGGCGACGTTGATGAGGAAGTGAGGGTCACATTGGATCCTCAGCAACTGGCGGCGACCGGCCTGACGCTGGAAGACGTCAGTCAACGCATTCAGGCGGCAGACCCCAAACTGCCCGCAGGTACACTCCGCTCCGCGCAAAATACGGTGCGTTTACAAGTGGCAGAAGCGCTGGACGGACTCGACATTGTGCGCAGTATTCCGGTGTCTTCCAACGCCGTCGGTGGCACACTGCAACTGGGTGATATCGCCGACGTGGAGAAAGCCTGGCAAGTGCCCGAGCGGGATATCGGTCTGCTCAACGGGCAGCGGATTGTCTACGTGGCAGCCCGGATGCAGCCCAGCGTCAGGGTCGATACCTGGACGGAAGCGGCGATGCAGGCGGTCAATGGGTTTGAGCGCGAATTTGCTGCCAGTGTGAAAACCGATGTGGTGTTTGAGCAAAATCACTACACCCAGGCGCGGCTGGGAGAGCTGACCCAAAACCTGTTGTTGGGGTGTTTGGTGGTGATGATGGTGGTGATGCTGTTCATGGGCGTTCGCAGTGCATGGATTGTCGGGTTGTCATTGCCGCTCAGTGCCGCATTTGCCTTGTTCTCCCTGAGTTTTTACGATGAGCAGATTCACCAGATGTCGATTTTCGGCATTATCATTGCCATTGGCCTGTTGATCGACAATGCCATCGTGATAACCGACGAAATCCGCAGTAATTTACTCGATGCTTCCAACTCGCGGCTGGATGCGTTGGTGATCAGTATTCGACATTTGTTCGGGCCACTGCTGGCTTCAACCCTGACCACCGTACTGGGCTTTATGCCGATTTTCCTGTTACCCGGCAACATCGGTGATTTCATCAGCTCAATTGCGATCAGCGTTGTGATGGCACTACTGGGGTCGCTGTTCATTTCCATGACCATCATTGCTGCACTGGCGGCCCGATATTTGCCGCGGGGTGATGTCCATGCGTCACTGCCCTGGTATCGCCGCGGCATTGATATACCGGTGTTGAGCCAGAGCTATCGTCGCTTCCTGGAGCGCGCGCTGACCCGTCCATTGTGGGTGTTGTTGTTCACCATTGCGCTACCCTTGGCCGGATTTGGTCTATCCACCCAGTTGGGCAATGTGTTTTTCCCCAGTGCCGATCGGGATCAGTTTGAAATGTATGTGTGGATGCCGGCTGGTACGCCACTGGCGCGCACTGAGCAGATGGTTGAAACCATTGACCAGCAACTGCGACACACACCGGGTATTGACCAGGTCAACTGGCTGGTGGGGGGCTCTGTGCCCTCGGTGTATTACAACCAGGTTATGCTCAAGGACAACACACCCCATTACGCCCAGGCAGTGATCCATACCGACACGGTGAGTGATGCGGCTCGATTGGTTGGCGCGTTGCAACAACAGTTCGATGATGCATTGCCCGAGGCCAAAGTGATTGTGCGTGCGTTTGGTCAGGGGCCACCAATAGCCTCGCCCATCGGGGTTGAAGTGTATGGCAACGATCTTGAGACGCTCGATGTGCTTGGCCAACAGGTGCGTCGCCTGATGTCTGACATTCCGGGTGTCACACAGACCACCGCATCGATTACGTTAGGCGAGCCGGAGCTGGTGCTGAATGCTGACCGCCACACCAGTCAACTGGCGCAGTTACCGTTAAATACCATCGCCGCACAATTGCAGACCGGGCTGAACGGTAAATCCGGTGGCTCCATCTTGGAAGGTACCGAGGAAATCCCCGTGCGCGTGCGCCTGCCGGATGCGTACCGCAGTACGTTGTCGCACCTGGCCAGTACGCCGTTGGTGAATGTGTCTGGGCAGTGGGTGCCGTTACAAGCGTTGGGTGACTTTACCTACCGCGCCAGTCTGGCAGGTATAACCCGTAAAAACGGAGAACGGGTCAATATTATCGAAGGCTTTTTGTTGCCGGGTGCCAAAGCGGTGGATGTCAGCCGCGAAATCCAGCGTCGCCTCGACAGCGAAGGGTTTCATTTACCCGACGGCTATCATATCCGCCTGGCAGGTGACGCCGATGAACAACAGGAGGCATTGGGGTTGTTGGCCACGTATGCACCGGTGCTGCTTGTGCTGATGATCACAACGCTGATCCTGACCTTTTCCAGTGTGCGTTTCGCCCTGGTGATTGGCAGTGTGGCAGTACTGTCGGTTGGGTTGGGGATGTTCAGTCTGTGGTTGTCCGGTTTACCGATAGGGTTTAACCCGCTGCTGGGCTGTGCCGGTCTTATTGGTGTGGCGATCAATGGCTCCATAGTGGTGATTGCGGCCATTCGCGCCAACCCTGATGCCCATCGTGGCGATACCCAGGCTATCATTGCCGAAACCATGGGATGTAGTCGGCACATTTTATCCACTACGGTGACCACCGTTGGCGGCTTCATTCCACTGTTACTGTTCAGTGAAGGAACATTCTGGCCACCATTGGCCGTCGTGCTGGCTGGCGGTGTTGGCTTTTCGGTGCTGTTGTCTCTGGTTTATACTCCACTGGTAAGCGCCATTCTGGCGCGCAGAGAAGGGCGCCGGTGGGTCAAGATGGCAGAGCAACCGGCGTAACCAATACCTGATTGGGAGGTAAAATGGGGTTACGCACGTGGTGGAATACGTCTTGTCAGACGTGTCGACGTTACCGGGCAATCGTGCTGTGGGGCCTGTTGATGCTGATCCTGTACTTTGTGTTGTGGGGCTGACATGGACGATACCATCTGGGTAAAAGCCCACGCCAAACGTAACGGCCTGACCACCTTGATCATCGGCGGGCTAGGGCTGTTATTGTCAGCAGCCTGGCTTGCCTGGATGCCTTCGGCCTTGTTTCTGGCCGGAATTTTCCTGTGCAGCGCGGCATTGGTCACCCTGCTGATTGGCTGGTTTAAGTGTCGTGAACCCGTTCACAGTCTTGCTATTTCCCGGCAGGGGGTGCGTTTCCATCACCGCGTCGGGCAATGGTTTTTGCCCTGGCAACACATTCAACGCATAGACTCTCCCCGGTTAACCTCGGGGCTGGAGCAGCAGGCGTTGGATGTGGTAGGGATTAAAATTTCCGACTATGGCGCTTTTATAGCAACCTTATCCCCACGGCTGGCAAATCATTTATTGCAGGAACAGCGCCCGTTGTTACTCGGTGGTGAAGGCTGTGATAGTGGGCAATGCTATTCCGAGAATTTGTTGGAGCCGGATCGTTTCAAACTGGCCAGCGGCGAATGGCTGACCGGTATTCAGGCCATGTTTGCACACCGAATGAAGCGGTTCAGAGAGCGGTGGGGCTATGATGTGTTTATCTCTGCCAGTGCGCTGGATCGTGACACGCCGTCGTTTGTCGCTCTGCTCAGGCAATGCCACGATCAGGTGCGTCTTGATCCGCCTGAGCCAGATGGCGAATGATCGCCGATTGCACCAGTTCCGCCTCTAACACCAAGCCGGGAAGACGGGTCGTCAGGCCGTCGTATTGCTGACTCTTGAGCATGCCTTCGATCTCGTTACACAGGCTTTGTAGCTTGGGCACGCCGGTGTAGCAGCACACCCCATGAAGCTTGTGGATTGCGTCCTGTAACGGCTGATAGTGACGCTCGCGCCAATGGGTCTCTATTTCGGTAATGGCGTCCGGCAACTGGTCGGCGAACTCCTGCAATAAGTCCCGTGCCGCATCGACGTGCTGATTCGCTCGTTTCAATGCCAACGCCCAGTCCAGGCTGGGTAGCGACAGCGGTTGATGCTCTTCCTGCTGACACCAGCGCGCCAGCAATTCAATCAGTTGCGACAGGTCAATCGGTTTGGGCAGGTAGTCATCCATCCCCGATGACATCAGCCGACTTTGTTCTTCCTTGAACGCATGGGCAGTGACGGCAATGATCGGAGTGCCCAGATTATGTTTGGTTTGCCGTATCAGTTGGGTGGCCTGGAGACCATCGATGTTCGGCATTTGGACATCCATCAGAATCAGATCGTAAGGGTGCTGCTGACACAGCTTCACCGCGTCTTCGCCAGAGTAGGCCAGGGTCAGATTGATCGGTGACGGCTTCAGCCAGGTTTCCAATAGCCGCAGATTCATTTCCATGTCGTCGACCGCCAGAACGTTGACTGCGGGCAGGTTTTGGATTTGACTCTCAATGCGACTTTGTGCGCTTTCAGTCGGGCTGTTCAGCAAGGTATCGAGCTTGAGAGGCGTCAGCGGCATACTCAGCGTGGCATCGACATGCTCCGCCAACTGCGGGCGCTGTTGCAAAGGGTTGCTGCCGGAATAAAGCACAAAACGATGAGCTGCACTGCATTCGGTCAGAGCCGTTGCCAGGGTATCCCGATCCTCAATATGGGACTGCGGCATTGTGGCAATCAGCACATCGTACTGCTGCTCACCATCACATTCGGCCAGATTGCTCAGCAATCTGACGTTTGCGCCCATGTGGGTCAGCAGGTTGACACTGCATTCACCGGTCAGTGGATTGGGGTCAACCACCAGTACACGGGTCCCTTTCCAGTCGGGGTGATCGCAAAACTGACATTTTTTGTTCAACAAGGTGGTACTGATGGTGACGTCAAAACAGCTGCCTTGCCCTGGTTCACTGGACAAGGTGATTTTACCGCCCATCAGGCGTACCAGTTGCTGACAAATCACCAATCCCAAGCCAGTGCCCTGGTAGGAGCGAGACAGCTGGTCGTCAACCTGGGAGAAGGCGCTGAACAACTTCTTGCGGTCTTGCTGACTGATCCCAATCCCGCTGTCCTCGACTTTGAGTTGCAGGGTAAACAAGCCGTGTGCTTGTTCGCGACCACTGACACGTAAGGTGATCTGGCCGTCGGGGGTGAATTTCAGTGCATTGCTCAACAGGTTGTTCAGGATCTGTTTGATGCGGGTAACATCCCCGATCAGTTTTTCAGGCAACGGTTGCCAGTCGTACACAAATTCGAGCTTTTTCTGATGGGCAGACTTGGCCATGATCCCCACCATGTCCTCTAACAGATGGTTAGGAGAGAAGGGCTGGTTGTTGATCTGCAGTTTGCCTGCCTCGATTTTGGACACATCGAGCACATCATTGACAATACACAGCAGGTTGTCTGCGGCATTATTGATGATCCGCACATGTTCCTGTTTGTCATAGGGTAATGACACGTTTTCAAGCTCTTTACTGAACCCTAAAATGGCGTTGAGTGGCGTTCTGATTTCGTGGCTCATGTTGGCCAGGAACTGGGATTTTACATGGCTTGCTTTAATCGCGTCCTTACGGGCGATATCCAGACGGGCATTCTGCTCTTCGATGAATTCCATGTTGTTGCGCAGGTCGTTGGTGGCGTTTTGGATGTCCCGCTCCAGCTGGTTGCGGTTTTTGTCCATCAGCGCGAGTGAAAATAGTCCGGCCTCCAAAAATACCCCAACCTGAAAACAATAGGTGGTAAACGCGTTGGACGGGAATACATTGACCAGACTCAGTAACCCGATCAATGCCACACAGGCGAGAATGCTCCAGGCAAAAATGAAGTATCGAGCGGCATGGAAGTGGTTAAAGTAACTTTCAAACCCAGCCACCAGGTAGCTGGTAATGGCGATCATGCCGATCACGTAAACGATCCCGTTTTGCACCAGCGGTGGCAGTGCGCCCAGCAATGACAGTAGGCCTGAAACTACCAGTAACCCCAGGCACAGCTGCATCACCCGGAAGGATTTGGGCGCGGTGTGGCGGGCGTCGAGGAAGGTGATGGTAAACACCCCCGACCCCAGACCGATAAGCACAAAAATAAGGTCCATGTGCATGCTTAACCAGTCAATGACCCCTTTGGGCAGTAACACATGGGCATGCCCACCCCAGGAAAATTGCCAAATCAGCACAGTGAAAATATAGCCGACGTAGGCCAGCAGACTGAGTTCACGATTGGCGAAATACAGCACAAAATTGTAGATCGCCAATATCAGCAAGCCACCGTAGAAGACCCCCCACAGCAGGTTATCGAGGCTGGTGTATTTAACGTGCTGGGAAGCGCTCTGAATGTCGATGGGGGCGATCAGACTGCTGGAATGGCTCTCTATGCGAACAAACACTTCCAATGGCGTCGCGTAGGGCAGAGTGACAGGCATGGTTGGCGTGCGGTAGTGATTGGATGGGCGTTGCTTGCCCAGTGCACTGTGCTTGAGCAATCGACCTTCCTCAAGGACGTAAATATCCACTTTGTCCAATTGGGGAAAGGTCAGGTCGATGACCCAGTCTTGAGTATCGGTCACGTTGCTCAGTCGGGCATATAACCAGATGCCCTGTTCCTGAAAGCCGTAATTGGGGTTGGTGTTGATCAACCAACGAAATTCATTGCGCCGTTGCAGTACGTCATCCAGCGTGAGAGGGCGCTGGTCTTCAAACAATAACTGGAAGTGGGGATTCAGACGCACGGTGGTTTGGGTACTGATCAGTTGCAGCGACTGCTGCGCATTCGCCATTGCGGACACGAACAGACACATGATTGCCCAAATCCAACCTCTCATTGCCGATCATTCCTTCCGTTATGCTGTCCGATACGCCATTAAACCACTGCAGGATGCGCTCTGGCAATGTTGCAGGCAGTGTGGGTGGGCAATTGTGGGGCATTTCGATGCATAAACCCCCTGATTGGGGTACAGTAATGACCGATATCCGAACACGTCATCACATAACAGGTGAACAAACATGACAACCAAGTTGATCGGTTCAATGGTAATGGCACTGACTGCCACGGCTGTTGACGCCAAACTACCGCTCGAAACACTCACATTACCCCAGGGCTATAGCATCAGTATTTATGCACAGGGTGTAACCAATGCTCGTCAAATGGCATTGGGAGACGATGGAACGGTGTATGTTGGCAGTCGAGACGCCGGTCTGTTGCACGCTGTACAAGACAAGGACGGTGACGGTCAGGCAGAGTCGGTAACGGTGATTGCCAAGGGATTAAACATGCCTTCCGGTCTGGCGTACAGAGACGGTGACCTGTTCGTTGCCGAAGTCAGTCAGGTATTGCGCTACAAGGACATCGCTGAGCACCTCGACGGTGCCGAAGCCGAGGTGGCGATCAGTGGCTTACCCACCGACAAACATCACGGTTGGAAGTACATCGATTTCGGTCCTGACGGACACCTGTATGTTCCGGTAGGGGCGCCATGCAATATTTGTGAAACCAATGGCGGCAAGGAGTTTGACAATCCGTTGTATGCGTCAATCCTGCGTTTTGATCTGAAAGATCCCAAGCCAGAATGGGTTGCCCGTGGCGTGCGCAACAGCGTCGGTTTTGATTGGCATCCTGAAACGGGCAATTTGTGGTTCAGCGACAACGGTCGCGATTGGATGGGGGATGATTTGCCACCCTGTGAAATCAACCATGTCAGCGCGCCAAACCAGCACTTTGGTTATCCCTATTTTCATGGTGGCACCATTGCCGATCCGGAGTTTGGCGAGGGGAAAAAGGCCGAGGATTACGTACAACCGGCGCACAACCTCGGTGCTCATGTTGCGCCGTTGGGGATCCATTTCTACACCGGTAGTCAATTTCCCGAGAGCAGCGGGCAACGTCTGCTGGTGGCAGAACATGGTTCCTGGAACCGCAGCAGCAAAGTCGGCTATCGGGTGATGATGGCGCACATTGAACAAGGGCAGGTCACCGACTACACACCCTTTGTTGAAGGGTGGCTGAACAGTGATGATACGGTATGGGGGCGTCCCGTGGCGTTCCTGGCAATGCCTGATGGCAGTGTTTTATTGTCCGATGATTTCGCCGACGTGATTTATCGGATAAGCTACACAAAACCAGCCGACAACGGCTGACATTGAAAGACTCCAGGCGCCCCGGTAATGCGGGGCACACCTATGCTGACAACAACCACAATAAAGCAGTAGCAGTGATACGACTATGAGCGACGATATCAGTATTTCTTCCGACGGGGTGGAACAGCTTCCCCTCCGCCGCTTCACCGAGGACGCCTACCTCAATTATTCCATGTATGTGATCATGGATCGTGCCTTGCCACACATTGGCGATGGCCTGAAACCTGTGCAGCGGCGAATCGTTTATGCCATGTCAGACCTGGGCCTGAGCGCTAACGCAAAGTACAAGAAGTCGGCCCGTACGGTGGGTGACGTGTTAGGTAAGTTTCACCCCCACGGCGACTCTGCGTGTTACGAAGCCATGGTACTGATGGCACAGCCGTTTTCTTATCGCTATCCGCTGGTGGATGGGCAGGGCAACTGGGGCGCGCCGGATGATCCGAAATCCTTCGCCGCCATGCGTTACACCGAAGCGCGCTTGTCACGGTTCAGTGAAGTGCTGCTCAATGAGCTGGGTCAGGGTACCGTAGATTGGCAGCCAAACTTTGACGGAACCTTGCAGGAGCCTAAAGTGCTGCCTGCACGATTGCCGCATATCCTGCTCAATGGCGTCACGGGTATTGCCGTGGGGATGGCGACCGACATCCCGCCCCATAACGCCCGGGAGTTGGCACAGGCATGTGCCACGTTGCTGGACAACAGCAAAGCTGAACTGAGCGATCTACTGGTCCACGTACAGGGCCCTGATTATCCTACCGAAGCGGAAATCATTACCCCGCGGGAAGACATTCAGAAATTGTATGAAACCGGTCGTGGTAGCATCAAAATGCGCGCCTTGTACAGTGAAGAAGGTGGTGAGGTTGTGATCACCGCGCTGCCACATCAGGCCTCTGGTGCCAAGGTGTTGGAGCAAATTGCGGCACAAATGCAAAGCAAAAAGCTACCGATGGTCAGCGATTTGCGCGACGAATCAGATCATGAAAACCCCACCCGCCTGGTGATCACGCCCCGCTCCAACCGGGTGGATGTGGAACAACTGATGCAACACTTGTTCGCCACCACCGATCTGGAGAAAAACTACCGGGTCAATATCAATATGATTGGCCTGGATGGTCGCCCGCAGGTAAAAGATCTGCGTAGCATCCTGACGGAGTGGCTGCGCTTCCGCAAAGACACCGTTGTACGCCGTTTATCTCATCGCCTCGAAAAAGTGCTGGCCCGTTTGCACATCCTCGAAGGTCTGATGATTGCTTTTCTGAATATCGACGAAGTGATCCACATCATCCGGCACGAAGATGAGCCTAAGCAGGAACTCATGCGTCGTTTCGGACTGTCGGATAAGCAGGCCGAGGCGATCCTGGAACTGAAGTTACGTCACTTAGCCAAGCTCGAAGAGATGAAGATCCGCGGTGAGCAGGACGAGCTATCTGCTGAGCGTGATGAATTACAGGCCTTACTCGGTTCAGACCGTCGTCTGAAAACCCTGATCAAAAAAGAAATTCTGTCGGATGCTGAAAAATACGGTGACGACCGGCGTTCGCCGCTGGTGGAGCGCAGTGAAGCAAAAGCGTTGTCAGAAAAAGAACTGGTGCCTTCAGAAGCCGTAACCGTTGTTCTGTCCGAAAAAGGTTGGGCCCGATGTGCCAAGGGACATGATGTCGATGCGCCGGGACTCAGCTATAAAGCCGGTGACGCGTATCTGGACAGTGGTAAAGGACGCAGTAACCAGCCAGTGGTGTTCATGGACAGCTCCGGCCGCGCGTTTTCCTGTGATGCGCACAGTTTGCCTTCTGCCCGCAGTCAGGGTGAACCCCTGACAGGTCGCTTTAACATCGTGGGCGGCGAACTATTCCAGCATGTGATCATGGGCAAGGATGATCAACGCTTCCTGGTGACCTCAGATGCGGGTTATGGGTTCGTTGGGACGTTCGCCGATATGATCAGTAAGAACAAAGCGGGTAAGGCCTATTTGTCATTGCCGACCGCCGCAAAAGTGCTGAAACCAGTACCGGTCAACGATTTGCAAAACGACTGGTGTATGGCGATTTCCAATGAGGGGCGCATGCTGTTGTTCCCGTTGCGTGATCTGCCCAGTCTCGGTAAAGGTAAAGGCAACAAGATCATCAACATACCCGGTGCCAAGGCCAAGAGTCGGGAAGAGTATGTCAAAGTCATTGCGGTGGTGCCGGAAGGCGCCGATGTTAAAGTCATGGCAGGCAAACGCAGTATGACCCTCAGTGCCGCTGACTTACAACACTATCAAGGTGAGCGCGGTCGGCGCGGGAATAAACTGCCCCGGGGACTGCAGCGGGTAGACAGTGTCGAAGTGGTCACTGCGCAACCCGATGCGGTCGCTGAAGAGAGCCAGGACAGCGAACAGTAATCGGGTAGTGATTTCTCAAGGGATTAAAAAAGCCGGCTATTAAGCCGGCTTTTTTGATCGTGTTCAGCGGTGTATCGCTTAACCTTTGGCGTTGGTGCTTTCGAAAATCTTGTCTGCGGAAGCAGCAACAAAGCCTTGGTACAATTCGCCATCAGGCAACTGGAAGCGTTGGGCAAACTCATAGAAGCAGCTTGGGATTTGCTTCTTGGTGTCTGCAAACTGCACTTCAATCTTGTCAGCCATGGTGGAAGATTGCGCCAGGTGAACTTCTGAGCCACCTTTGATTTCGCCACCGGAAGTGTTCAATACAAAACCGGCATCTTTCAGCTTGGCATTGACGTCGGCCAATACCTGGTAATGCTCCAGATGATTAACACTGACGGTGAAGTGGTTGGCACGGAAGCCCCATGCCGACATCCACGCCGCGTATTCAGACGCTTCCAGCAGGGTTTCATATTCTTCTGACGTCACCTGCCAGTGGGTACCAGAGTACAGGAAGTCACTGTGAGTAGCAGCGTCCTCGGCGATGTTGGCAACCATTTTGTGAATGATAGCCTGCACTTCCTCAGAAAATTCTTCGACCAGCAATTCACTGATGAACACTTTGGGTTTAGTGGTATCAGCGTGTTCGAAGTGCTTGGCTTTGAGCTTCTTCTGCTCGAAGGTGTACTGTCCTTTCTCTTCATAACCGAGCGACAGGAAGTGCGCAGCCAGTTTGTCGAGGTTGATTTTGTCGATGTTAAATGTACGGAACGCAACGTGATCATTGATCAGTTCAGCAGTACCGTTTTCACCGCCCAGCAAATCATGGACTTTTTTCGCAGAAGGGGTGATCGCCAGGTAGTCTTGCCACAAATTGGCAAACAGGGTTTCGATATTAGTGTGCATGCGACCTCTCAATGCATGTAGGGAACTTGGGAAAAATTCGGCGCGCATTATATCGGAATTGCGCAAAAAAAGAACAACTATTATACATGCCTGCCAGCCCGCAAGCTGGCAGGTAATGTTTACGGCCTAGGAAAAGTCCAGGCCGGGGTTCAGGCTACCGGGCATCTCACTGGCATCCAGTTCTACTGATGCGACAGGGTAGGCACAGTAGTCAGCAGCATAATATGCACTGGCGCGGTGGTTGCCACTGTCACCAATACCACCAAACGGCGCTGCACTGCTGGCGCCTGTGATGGGACGGTTCCAGTTAACGATACCGGCACGGATGCGTTTGAAGAAGTACTGGTAATCCGCTTCGCTGTCGGCCAACAGGCCGGCTGACAGGCCAAAGCTGGTGTTGTTGGCTTCTTTGATGGCAGCATCAAAGTCGCTGTAGCGAACCACTTTCAGCAGCGGACCGAAATGTTCTTCGTCGGGCATGCGTTCGATGATCCCGGTCACATCCAGAATGCCGGGCGTCACAAAACCTTTGTCGGCATCCGGCTGTTGCAGCGTGATCAATGCTTCAGCACCCAACTCGACCAACTGTTGCTGGGCATTGACCATCATACGCGCAGCATGGGCTGAAATCATTGCACCCATGAACGGTTGCGGATCTGCGTCATACTCGCCAACGCGAATACGGCGGGTGACATCCAGCAAGCGCGCCAGGATTGCATCGCCCTGCTCAGTGGCGGGCAAAAACAGACGGCGGGCACAGGTACAACGTTGCCCCGACGTGACAAAAGCAGACTGAACGATATCGTGGACCGTGGCGTCAATGTCGCTCACTTCCCGTACGATCAGCGGGTTATTGCCACCCATTTCCAGCGCCAGGATCTTACCTGGGTGACCGGCGAATTGTTCATGCAATAATTTACCGGTGCGCGAGCTGCCGGTGAAGAACAAGCCATCGAGGCCGTTATGTTGGGCCAATGCTTTGCCGGTTTCCACTTCACCCTGGACCAGGTTCAGTACGCCCGCTGGCAGACCTGCCTGTTCCCATAGCTCAACGGTTTTGTGTGCTACCAGTGGGGTCAGATCGCTGGGTTTGAAAATCACGGTGTTACCTGCCAGCAGGGCGGGAACGATGTGACCATTGGGCAGATGCCCCGGGAAGTTGTATGGGCCAAATACCGCGACAACGCCGTGGGCTTTATGGCGAATAAAGGCTTTGCCCACAGGCATGGGGTTTTCAACCGTACCGGTACGCTCATGATAGGCCCGTTCGGAAATCGCCACTTTACCGATCATCGCAGCCACTTCTGTGGCGGTTTCCCATTCGGGTTTACCGGTTTCCTGAGCAATCACTTTGGTTAGCGCGGGCTTGTTTTCTTCCAGCAGCTCGGCGAAGCGTTTAACAATCGCCAAACGTGCTTCAAAGCCCATATCGCTCCACGCCACAAAGGCGTCGCGTGCGGCATTGACTGCCGCGTCGACTTGCTCTGGGCTGGCAGATTTGGCCGACCAGATAGGCAGGTTTTTAGCCGGGTCAACAGACGTGATGTCGTGGCCCTGGCCTGCGATCCATTGACCGCCGATAAAATGTGCTTGTGTAGTCAAAATAAACCTCTCCGTTAACAGCGAAGTTTGGCCGGTGCGAATCGAACCGGCTCACCGTCGACAACATTCAGCCCTTCGGCTGCCGCTGCGCTTAAATAGACGCATTGCTGCTGTTCGTCGACTGCTAATGTGGTTGCCAGTGCGCGGAAACCTTCAATTTGTGTATTGATGACATAGTGCTTCTTACCTTCTCCAGCCTTGGCATCATTGATCTTAACCGGCAATCGTTCACTGGCCTGGGCGGTGCGAATGTGTTGCAGGTTCGCTTCCACCGTTGGGCCACCGTCAAAAATATCCACATAACCACGGCAGCTAAAGCCTTCCTGCTCTAGCAATTGCAGGGCAGGTTTGGTTTTGTCGTGCACCTGGCCGATGACGGCTTGTGCTTCCTTACTCAGCAAACTCACATAGATGGGGTATTTTGGCATCAGCTCAGCGATGAACACCTTGTTGCCAATGCCGGTCAGATAATCCGCGGTAGGGAAGTCCATGGAAAAGAAGTGCTCTTCCAGCCATTGCCAGAACGGTGACTCACCCTTGTCGTCACTGACGCCGCGCATTTCTGCAATGACAGTGTCTGAGAAACGCTCCGGGTGCTCAGCCATGAACAGGAAGCGGAACTTGGATAACAGCTTGCCGTTCAGGCCTTCGCGAGCGGATTCACGCAAAAACAGGGTGCAAATTTCGGACACGCCGGTGTAATCGTTACACAGGGTCAGAATGTCCACGGTGTTGTGGACATTCAGCTCGCGGGAAAAGTGCACCACTTTTCCGCAATGATAGTGATAAAAGGCATCGTCCATACCGACGGTGGCTTCGATACCACTGGTGCCGACGACGTCACCGGTTTCCAGATCTTCCATCACAAACAAGTAGCTCTGGTTGCCGGGCTTTTCGATGGCCTGGCGGAACGAATCTTCTGCTCGCGCTATTTTGCTACGCAACAGGGTTTCATTGACCGGCAATGACGTGAAGCCAATGCCGGACTCAACCGCGACGTTGTGCAGCGAAGCATAATCACTGTGTCGGATTGGGCGAATGATTTTCATACTCGCTTACTCTCTGTCAGGGGCTGCAAATTAGCCGTTTACC
The DNA here is from genome assembly GCF_020687825.1 of Fluctibacter halophilus. GTDB lineage: Bacteria > Pseudomonadota > Gammaproteobacteria > Enterobacterales > Alteromonadaceae > Fluctibacter > Fluctibacter halophilus. Next base: position 202,161 of record NZ_JAJEWP010000004.1, on the reverse strand, counting down.
ACACGCTCAACAGCGCGTTCAAAGCGGGCCAGGCCTTCTTTGATATCTTCATCACTGATGTTCAGTGCTGGGGCAAAACGGACAACATTGGCGCCGGCTACCAGACACATCAGCTTCTGTTCGGTTGCAGCAACCAGGAATTCACGGGCACGGCCCTGATAGTCTTTGTTCAATGCACCACCCAGCAGCAAGCCTTTGCCACGAACTTCTTCGAAGACATGATACTTGTCATTGATGGCAGCAAAACCGTCACGGAACACTTGCTCTTTGCGTTTAACATCGTCCAACACCTCACGGGTATTAACGATATCCAGTGCGCGTTCTGCAACGGCACAGGCTAACGGGTTACCGCCGTAAGTAGAGCCGTGAGTACCGACTTTCAGGCTTTCAGCAATTTTTGCTGTGGTCAGCATGGCACCAATCGGGAAACCACCGCCCAGCGCTTTTGCCGTGGTCAGGATATCAGGGGTCACGCCAAGGCCCATGTACGCATACAGTTCACCTGTACGGCCAACACCGGATTGCACTTCGTCGAAAATCAGCAGTGCGTTGTGTTGATCACACAGGGCGCGAACACCTTTTACGAATTCGTCGGTCGGGCTGATGATGCCGCCTTCGCCTTGCAATGGCTCCATCATGACAGCACAGGTACGGTCAGAAATGATCGCTTTGAGGGCGTCAAGATCGTTGTAATCCACGTGCTCAACGGCACCCGGCTTAGGGCCGAAACCGTCAGAGTAAGCGGCTTGTCCGCCCACAGTAACCGTAAAGAAAGTACGACCATGGAAGCCTTGTTTGAAGGAAATGATTTGGTCTTTTTGCTCACCAAAGTTATCCAGCGCATAACGGCGGGCCAGTTTCAGGGCCGCTTCGTTCGCTTCTGCACCAGAGTTGGCAAAGTACACGCGCTCAGCGAAGGTCGCATCGGTCAGCTTTTTGGCCAGACGCAGGGCAGGTTCGTTGGTAAATACGTTACTCAGGTGCCACAGTTTTTCACCTTGCTCTTTCAATGCGGCGACCAACTCAGGGTGGCAGTGACCCAGTACGTTTACAGCGATACCACCGGCGAAATCGATATATTCATCGCCGTTCTGGTCCCAGACACGAGAGCCCTGACCGCGCACCGGAATAAAACCGGCAGGGTTATAGTTAGGGGCCATGACTTCATTAAACATTTCGCGAGTGACTTGCATGTTAGATACCTCACTTTGGATGTACGGTTCCGCCGGCATTGTAGGGTACAGAGGCGGCCTGTAGCGGTGTATTATCACCGTCTGGGGCTGCGAACTGAGGAGCCAGAGGAACGGATTCTGCTCAAATTTGGCCGGACATTATTCCAGAAATTGGATGATTTGTCTTCAGTTTAAACAGCGCTAACCCTTGAATTTAAAGGGCTTCAAGTAAAGTTGCAGGATAAGTGAATAACTATCCGGTGGCTAAACCGGTGAATGCAGAAACAGTCGGTGCTATGCGGCGACCAGCGGTGTTGTTGGCGAATGCCTGTTTAGCACGCTGGGCCTGCATGAATATGTGAAAAAAAATTGCGCGCAGGGAGACTATCTGTCACGAAAACGGGTCAATTTTCATCGAACGTCAGGTTCAGACTGCGCAGATCGGTGGCCTTTAATGCACTGAGTGCACCGGAGGGCATGGCCACTTCGCGCAGGTATTCTTTGGCTTCGTCCATGGTGATCAGCTTGTGACCTTTGAGGATGCGATAGCGGGCATATGCGATGCCCTGATGCAGCACTCTGGCCATCGGCGAGCATTGGGCTAGCGGTTTACGCTCGGCGTACTCGTGAATCGCGGTGGCGATAAACAGCCGCTTGAAGCCCATCCGCGTGATCAGTTCTGCGCTGATTTGTGCGGCAAAAGATTCAAGCAGGAAAATCAGGTAGTCGGCGCTGGGCTCGATTTTAGTCAGCGCCGTGTGTTCTTCACGCTTGCGGTCATTGTGTGCTTCGATCAGCGCGGCACGCTGAACTTCATCGAACAGACGAAAATACAACCGGGTGACCACCAGCTTACCCAGTTCATGAAACAATCCCAGCGTAAAGGCCTGTCCGGGATCAACTTTGCTGTGTTCAGCAATCTTACGGCATGACAATGCGGTGGCCAGTGCACATTCCCACAAACGGGATTTAATGTCAGGATACGGATCGGTGATTTGTGGGATCCAACGCCTAAATGCCATCGCCGGGACCACCAGCTTGAGGTTTTCCATGCCCAGAAAGCTAAGGGCAACGCGCAGGCTCTCGACCGTCACCACTTTTCCGCGGGCGTCGGTTTTGCGGTATTTAGGCTGGTTGATCATCTTGATTAAATCGTCGTACAGCCAAGGGACTTCCGCGGCCAGTGGTTCTATCTTGGATATGGAACTGGCTCGTACGGTAAGGGCATCAAGGAGTGCGGTCAGGCCGTCATCGTAACCGAGGATTTTGTAGAAGATGGTGTCTTTGTCTTGCAGGCGTTCTTTGAATTGCTCGAGCAAATTCTCATGCACCATATCGCGGATGCTGTCCACGTAACTCTGTTCGGATTTCTCGTTCAGTTCTTTGTCGCGGATTGCCTGCTTTTCTACCCGTAACAGTTGGCGACGGGCGTCAAACTGCTCTGAGTCTTCTTTGCGAAGCACGCCTTCGACATCCACACCGAGCACTTTCTGAACATTGCCCAGACCGGTCAGTAGAATATTGCAGCGTTGTTCCACGCGCTGTTGAATAGTGTAAGAATCTGTCATGCAGGTCTGTCTGCGCACATTATTGTTATAATCTTGGCCTATGTTACCGCAACTTGCTGCTGTGAACAGGGGCAGTGCCAATATTTCGACGTATTATTGTGTGGTTGTCGGATTATTCGGCGCTGGCGGCCAAAAAATTTGCCAGTATCTGATGGCCACAGACGGTCAGCACCGACTCCGGATGAAATTGTACGCCCATGATTGGCAGACGTTGATGCTCGATGGCCATGATTTCCAGACTGCCCTCCTCCTCACACCAAGCGGTTACCGCGAAGTCCGCCGACACCGAGCGATTGTCCAGTAGCAGGGAATGGTAGCGGGTGGCGACAAATGGACTGGGCACCCCCTCAAACAACTGACTGCCATCATGCAGCACGTTGGATGTTTTACCGTGCTTAATGTTCTGAGCCTGTACCACGTCAGCGCCGAATACCTGTCCGATGGCCTGATGGCCCAGACACACCCCCAACATCGGGATCTGTCCGGCAAAGGTTTCAATCGCTGCCAGTGTGACGCCGGCTTGATCGGGGTTACCCGGACCGGGCGAAAACACCAGACGTTTCGGTGCCATACGCGCGATGTCCCGGCAGTCGAGTTCATCGTTGCGCACCACCACGACCTGTTCACCCAACTCCTGAAAGTAGCGCGACAGGTTGTGGGTGAACGAATCGTAATTGTCGATCAGCAGTAACATGTCTGTGTGTTGTTGCTATGCCGGGTGCTGTGCATCAGGGCTTTGGAATAAAGCCCACTGCTTGATAAGCGTTGGCCAAGGTTTTTGCCGCCCGCTCACTGGCCTTTTCTGCGCCATCACGCATGATCATATCCAGCGCGGCGCGGTCACTGCGAAGCGCATGGTAGCGTTGCTGGATCGGCTCCAGCAAGGCAACAACCGCATCGGCAACATCGGTCTTCAGGTGTCCGTACATCTTGTCTTCATATTCCGGCACCAATTGCTCAACCGTTTTGCCGGTTGCACAACTGAGCAGAGTCAGCAGGTTAGATACACCGGGTTTTTCCTGCGGATTAAAATAGATACGCGCCTGTTCATCGGAATCGGTTACCGCCCGTTTGATCTTTTTGGCCACCTTCTTTGGCTCTTCCAACAGCCCGACGAAGTTGTTCGGGTTGGTGTCCGACTTGGACATTTTCTTGTCAGGTTCCTGAAGGCTCATGATGCGTGCACCGAACTCCGGGATGTAGGGGTCGGGCAGAGTGAACACATCGCCGTACAAATTATTGAACCGGGTTGCAATGTCACGGGTTAATTCCAGGTGCTGTTTCTGATCTTCACCCACGGGCACTTTGTTGGCCTGATACAACAGAATATCTGCTGCCTGTAGCGCCGGGTAGGAGTACAAGCCAACGTTGATGTTGGTGACATTCTTGGCCGATTTGTCTTTGAACTGGGTCATGCGGTTTAGCTCACCCATCTGGGTGTAACAGTTCATGATCCACGCCAGCTGGGCGTGTTCTGGCACGTGTGACTGAATGAAAATGGTGCTCTGCTCGGGATCAATGCCACAGGCCACATACAAGGCTAACCCGTCGAGGCAGGCTTCATATAACGCCTTCGGATCCTGACGCACGGTGATAGCATGCAAATCAACCAACATGTACAGGCAATCATGGTCTTGTTGCATATTCACCCATTGACGTAATGCCCCCATGTAATTTCCAAGGGTCAATTGTCCGGAAGGCTGGCATCCGCTCAGCACGATAGGTTTGTTGTTCATGATGCGTATCTTATCTGTTGGCTGTGTTAATCAAAGGTCGGTGGAGGGCAACTGTGCGCTGGCAAGCTCATCACGCATGGCTTGGATCACGTCGGCGTAATTGTCCTGACCAAAAATGGCTGAACCGGCCACAAACATGTCCGCGCCGGCTTCTGCGATGGCGCGAATATTATCGACTTTTACGCCACCGTCAATTTCCAAACGGATTGCCCGGCCGCTGTCGTTGATCCGGGCCTTAACCTGGCGAAGCTTGTCGAGCGTATGAGGAATAAAGGCTTGCCCGCCAAATCCCGGGTTGACGGACATTACCAGAATGTGGTCCAGAGTGTCCATGACATGATCAAGATAATGAAGCGGTGTGGCGGGGTTAAGCACCAGACCTGCTTTGCAGCCGGCTTGCTTGATCAGTTGTAAACTTCGATCGACATGTTGGCTGGCCTCCGGGTGAAAGCTGATGTAACTGGCGCCTGCCTTAGCAAAGGCTTCAATCATGCTATCCACCGGGCTGACCATCAGATGTACGTCGATATCAGCAGTCACGCCGTGATTCCGCAACGCCTCACAAATCATCGGACCGAAGGTCAGGTTGGGTACATAGTGATTGTCCATGACATCAAAATGCACCACATCGGCACCCGCCTTGAGTACGTTGTCTACTTCTTCACCCAGGCGCGCGAAATCGGCGGATAAAATGGACGGTGCGATGAGAAAGGGTTGCATGGTATCTCCTGGAGGCTGTTAAGCCTCATAATGTACCGAATTTTAGCGCGGGTAAAAAGCGCGCAGTGGTCAATACATCGCCCTAAATTGGGGCTTTCGCTCCAATATGGTGCATTTTTGGTCTATCTTGATCATAGCCGTCCGTTTCTGGTGACGGAGTCGTTGTGAAAAATTTTATTAAATACAGTTGGTTATACTCACTTGTTGTTTTTTATGTGGTGTCTGTACCTTGCGGCATCACTCTTGCGTTCTATCGATCAGAAAAATAATAAGCGACAGAACAAAAACGATTACAACATACTGAAATACATACAAATAACCGGAGAACACACATGACTAAGTTCAAACAAGCCAGCGTTGCCGTGGCATTGTTAGGCGCACTGTCTTTCAGCCAAACCGTCTTGGCCGCTGTTGAAGCCAATATTGGGGTTACCAGCAACTACCTGTGGCGTGGCGTCACCCAAAGCAACGATGATCCGTCGGTTTCCGGTGGCATTGATTACTCTCATGAAAGTGGTTTCTATGCTGGCACCTGGATTGGTAGCATTAACTGGGGGGATGGCTCAGGTACCGAGAATGACTACTACCTGGGTTATGCCGGTGAGTCAGGTGACTTTGGTTATGACGTTGGCTACGTGTATTACGCGTATCCTTCCAGCGGTTTTGAAGACTCCAACTTTGGTGAAATTTATTTCAACGGCAGTTATGCCGGGTTTGGATTCGGGATTGCCTATACGGCGAACAGCCAGGTTGACGACGACCTGCCCTTTGGCAAAGGCGATCTGTACTACAGCGTGAGTTATGGTTTTGATTTGCCAGAGGAGTACAGCCTCGGACTGACCTATGGCTACTACAACTTTGACGTAGATGAAGCGGTGGTAGGTGACGTTGATTATGGCCATTTCCAGATCGACCTGAGCAAAGGTGACTTCACATTGAGCCTGTCAAAAGCCGACGAAGAGTCAGGCAATGATGACACCAAGTTCGTGGTTAGCTGGGGTACTACCTTCTAATCAACACTGTTAAGCAGTGAACAACGTCAAATTATCAAAACCGCTGCATCAATGATGTGGCGGTTTTTTTGTGTCGATAAGTCGGTCAATATTCAGGACAAATGCCAGTTGTTGAAATTTCGTACTTCGGTATAATGTTTCCCATTGTTTCAAACAGAGCGATGAATGGTATGAACAGGACGTTTAAATACATCAGCTCAGCAGCGTGCGCGGGCGTGCTGTCTGCAGCGTTGGTTTTTCAGGTATCTGGTCTGGATGCCAGTGCCCGTTGTGGATGCGATGGTTCGGTATCTTACGATAACCGGTTACCTGCCAGTCATCCGGCCAACCGATGCGCCCTTGCTGCCTCAGAAGAAGTCAGCTGGGTATCCTGGATGTCCGGTCGGGCGTCGAACTACCAGTTCCACTATCTTGACTTATTAGAGTTATTGACCCGTAGCTCTGACGATCAGGCCACTCCTACGCCTTCTCAGCCTTCTACCGGTAACTGATCGGAGCCGCTGAAGTGGGTCATTGGTGGCGGGTTGTGAAAAGTGTGCTGGCCAGTGCCTTTGGCGTACAGTCGCAACAAAACTATTCCCATGACTTTCAACAGTCGTCTTTTTTACCGTTCCTGATCGTCGGCGTGATTTTCGTGGCTGTTTTTGTGTTAACGCTGGTGCTGATTGTTCGCTCTGTGACTTAGAGCGTCATTCCTGCGGTTTCTTTGTCCGCTGTTGCCATGTCCGCAACCGGACTGTACAACGCCAATAATTCACCCACTTTCTTACGTCCTTTACCTTTCTGACTGATGGTGCGTTTGACCTGCAAAGTGGTCAATTGGGCGTGCCGATAATAGGCCCGTGTGTCCACGGTGTCATGATTGCTGATCAACACGCATACCCCTTTTTCACGCATGGCTTTGTGTGCCAGGTCTGCGAGGTTTGCCTGATCGTCAAGACTGAAACCGTTGCCGGCATACTGGGTGAAATAGGCCGTTTTGCTGATTGGCGCATACGGTGGATCACAATACATCACATGATCCCGTTGCGCCTTTTTGAAGGTATTTGCGTACGGTTCGCAGGTAAATGTAGCGCGCTGGGCTTTTTCGGCAAAGCGATACAGTTCCTGCTGAGGGAAGTACGGTGCCTTGTAGCGTCCGAACGGAACGTTGAATTTGCCCGACAAATTATACCGGCACAAGCCGTTGTAGCCGTGTCGGTTGAGGTACAGGAACAGCAGTGAACGCTGGTAAGGGTCCTGACTGTCATTGAATTCCTGACGTAGCGAGTAATACACATCGGGATCGTTGTTGGCCGCGGTAAACAACGTTTTTGCGTCTGCAATGTACGCGTCAGCCTGAGTCTTGAGTATGCCGTACAAGGCAATCAGGTCGGGATTGATGTCGTTGAGGACATAGTGGGGATAGTCGGTATTGAGGAACACTGAACCGGCACCCACAAAGGGTTCAATTAAAACATCACCTTCCGGCAAATGCCGTTGTATGTCTTCGATCAAACCGTACTTTCCACCAGCCCATTTAAGAAAGGCGCGATGCTTATTCTTTTTCATATGTGCAACAACGATCCGGGGCGTGCTAATTACAGGCGACGGGCAAAAACCACGATTGTAACTGCCCTTCGCGGTTTAACCAAGTCATGACACCAAATTACTGTGCCTGCGTTGCCCGGTCAATCTCTTGTTGCACTTGTGCGGCGGATTTTATGAACGGCTCACCACGCTGCAGCGCTGCAGGCAAACTCGCAATGGCTTGCTGCGCCGCCTGGGTCGTTGCAAATCCCTGGTGCCAGACCACCACAAACCAGGGCGCATTGTTACGTACAGTCTGGTATTGCCAGGTGACCTCATTCAGGTTGTTATCACGCAAGTAGTCTTGCAACAACTGACCGTCAGCCAGCCCGGCGAGCTGGATGACACGTTCACCAGGTTGCAGCGACAGCAATGGCTGTTGATTCAGCGCCAGTGCAGGTTCCGGGGTATTTTGTCGCGCCGGTGGTTGTCGCTCCTCAGGCGTTTGTTCGATCGGCACGGCTGCCGCCTCTGCCACCTCGCTTACCTCGGTTTGCGGGACTTCTCGAGGCGGCAATTGACTGATGCTGACAACGTCTTCGACCGGGTAATCATTATCCACCGCACCTTGCATGTCGACCGGCTCATCGCTGACGGATACGGCGTTATCAGTCAAGCTATCCCTTGGCCCCTGACGCGACATGTCTGGCTGCTGGTCCGGGGATTCGCTGGCGCTGTCTTGTTGGGTCGTCGATGAGGTCAGGGCCAGCGCTTCATCCCAGCTGGCGACAGGGCGCTGTTCAGACACCGCCGGCGGTTCATCGGCAGGTGCGGGTAGCGTCTCGGTGGCGGAAGTCTGCACTGAAACATCCATAGTGTCAGGCTGTGCTTCGGACACATTGTCGATGTTTGGTTGTGTTGCTGCTAAGTCTGCGCTTGGGGGTTGTGTCGTGGCGTCAGTCGCATTTAATTCAAAGGTGGCTTTCTGGCTGTCTTCGCTGAATACCGTCAGGCGATCAGAGTACTGCCACAACAAAATGGCCGCGAAGGTCGAGACAAAGGCCAGACCAATGGCCAGGCGGAACCACCAGCGCTGTAATGTAGGGGACGGCATATTGTTATCTGCTGATGCCTGTGCGTCCCGATGTGCCAGCCGTCGGGCGAATTTGTCACGCCGCTCGGCGAGGAGCTTTTCCAACGGGGTACTGTCGTCGAGCTGTGACATAAAGCGCTCTGAACTGATCAGCAGCGGTTTTTCACGGTTTTTGGCAGGCAACCAGTCTTTGGCTTGCTTGGCCCATGCGGGTTTTGCAAACAATAATACATTCAGGTGCTGGCGATTGCCGGCAAAGCGACTTTGCAACACCAATTCCCACAGCTCTTGTAAAAACGGTGCACTCAGATGTTCCGCCTGGGTAATGCAGATGATCACCGGACCTTCGACGGTGTTTAATGGTGCGAGCAATTCGTTGAGTGGGCGATTAAACAGCCCTTTGTCCTGTCCGAGCAACTGTCCGCACAGATGTTGGCGGTAGGCGGTAGGGGACATGTCTGCACGTGCGGTGAGGTAGGCAATTTCGGTTTGTTCAGTTTGACAGGACAGGAAAGATTGCAATGAACGTTGTTGTTCACCAATGCTTTCGCCACTGATAAACATCAGCTGCGAAGAATAGGTCAGCAGATGTTCCAGTCGATGTTGTAGTTCCGAAGTTGCCACGGTAACCGTCTCACTGTTCGAGTACGCTCTCGAGTATGGATTGGTCCACGTCGCTGGTTACCTTGGCGGCGCCGATACGGGTAGGAATAACAAACCGCACAGTGCCTTTGGCAACTTTCTTGTCATGGACCATGTGTCGCATGAAGGCATCATAGCCCATATTTTTTGGGGCGTTGATCGGCAAATCAAACGCTTTGAGCAATGCTTCGACACGACGACAATCTGACGCTGAGAGCCATTGTTTATGTCTAGCTACCTCACAAGCAATTACCATGCCTGCTGACACTGCTTCGCCGTGCAACCAATTCCCATAGCCTTGTTCCGCTTCAATCGCATGGCCGAAAGTGTGTCCAAGGTTGAGCAACGCGCGTAGACCGGACTCACGTTCATCCTGGGCAACTATCTCCGCTTTGATGGCACAACAGCGTTGGATGGCATACTGCAGCGTCTCTTTGTGTAAGGCTTTTAGTCCGTCAACGTTGTTTTCCAACCAGGTAAAAAAGTCAGCGTCGTAAATAATGCCGTACTTAATCACTTCGGCCATACCCGCCGCGAATTCCCTTGCTGGCAGGGTACTCAACGTATCAGTATCGATGAGCACGGCTTTGGGTTGGTAGAACGCGCCGATCATGTTCTTGCCTTTGGGATGATTGACCGCCGTTTTACCACCCACGGAAGAGTCAACCTGAGACAACAAGGTCGTCGGCACCTGGATAAACGGCATGCCTCGCTGATAGCAGGCCGCGACGAAACCGGTTAAATCACCAACCACACCGCCACCAACAGCGACCAGGGTCGTGTCTCTGGCGGCCTTATGCTCCAGCAACCGGGTAATCACGGTGTTGAAGGTATCGAGGTTTTTGTATTGCTCACCGTCAGGGATGACAATCATGTCGATGATGCGGTCAGGCAATAATTGTTGCAACGGTGCAGCGTAACGTTCGGCGAGGGTTTCATTGGTTACAATGATGGCGTTGCCAGCAATGTACTGAGCAACTTCCTCAGGCGTTTGCAGAACACCGCTGCCGATGGTGATAGGATAGCTGCGCTCTGCCAATTCGACGTGTAACGTAGACATGAGCGCAGTTCCTTCTTGGTGGGTTATAAGCCGATTTTTTCGATGATCTGATTGGCCACCGCACGAGCACTTTGATCGTCGGTATCGACCACGTAATCTGCCACTTCTTCATACAGTGGATTACGCTGTTCTGCCAATTCACGCAGTACGCCTTCCGGATTGTCGTTTTGTAATAACGGACGGCGTTTATCGCGCTGAGTACGTGCGACTTGTTTGTCAATCGTGGTCTGCAGATAGACAACAATGCCACGGGCTGACAGGCGGTTGCGTACCGCTTTGTTGACTACAGAACCACCGCCTGTCGCCAGTACGATGCCCTGTTTATCGGTCAGCTCATTGATCACGGCCTCTTCACGATTCCGGAATCCATCTTCACCCTCAAGATCGAAGATCCAGGCAATATCGGCACCGGTACGGCGTTCAATTTCCTGGTCTGAATCAAAAAAATCGAGGTGAAGTTCGTCTGCGAGGTGTCTACCTATTGTGCTTTTGCCAGCTCCCATTGGGCCAACAAGAAAGATATTACGTTTTTCAGCCATTTCGCTTCTTTCACAACTGTTGAAGGGGCAGTATTAAAGGTGAGCCTACTACCCGAAAAATAAATGAATCGAACCTCGTTGAAATTTCGAGAGCGCGATTATCTCAGTTAAGTGACAAATTTTGCAAGTTTTAAGCGCGTAGCCGCGTAAACTAATTGTAAAAAAGTGACAGATGCCCGGTTTACCGGGCATCTGGAGGTAGGATTATAGATTGTTGGTCATGATTTTCGGGGTAACGAAAATCAGCAGTTCCCGTTTCTCATTCACCCGTTGGGTGTTTTTGAACAGGTTACCGACCACCGGTAAATCACCCAGCAGTGGCACTTTGGCAACATCGTCAGCACTGGTTTGCTGGAAAATACCGCCCAGAACGATGGTTTCACCGTTCTCCACCAGTACCTGGGTACTGATCTCCTGGGTGTCGATGGCAACAGCAGGTCCGGTGGACGTGGACACGGTCTCACCACGGGTGTCCTGGGTTACCACGAGATCCAGAATGATACGGTTATCCGGGGTAATGTGTGGAGTCACTTTCAGGCTCAATACGGCCTTCTTGAACGACACGGATGTTGCACCGGAAGAGGTTGCCTGAACGTAAGGAATTTCGGTACCTTGCTCAATATAGGCCTCGCGCTGGTTAGCCACAGTGATACGTGGGCTGGCGATGATTTCACCTTTGTTTTCAGCTTCCAGTGCAGACAGTTCCAGATCCAGAATGGTGCCATCCACCAGACGGGCGACCTGAATACCGATGCGGCCAGCGGGGTTGTTGACCGGTAGGTTGACATTCAGACGTTGATCCAATGTCGGGATAACACCGCCAGCGATCGCATCTGCGCCTTCCAGTGAACCGGAAATACCGTCGCTGTCTTGTTGGTCACTGAAGCCCCAACGAACGCCCAGTTGTTCATCGACATTATCACGGACAGTTACCATACGGCTTTCAATCAGTACCTGCTTGATGGGGATGTCCAGCACCTTGATCATGGCGCGCGCTTCATCAACCGAGCTTTGGGTATCCCGGATCAGCAGGGTGTTGGTACGTTCATCAACCGTGACCGACCCTCTGGAGCTCAGAATACTGCCTTCAGCGGATTTCAGAATGGCTGCCATCTCGGTCGCTTTGGCATAGTTGATTTGCACGTTAGCCGATACCAAAGGTGCCAGTTCTGCCACTTGCTGTTTGGATTGCAGTTGCTGTGTTTCCCGAGCCGTCAGCTCTTCAGCCGGCGCGATAAGCAGGATGTTGCCTTCCATGCGCTTATCTAAGCCTTTGATTTTCAGAATCATATTCAGCGCCTGGTCCCAAGGAACACCAGACAGGCTGATCGTCACATTTCCAGTAACGGTATCAGTGGTCACTAGGTTGAAGCCGTTGACCTGGGCGATGATTTGCAACACCTGACGTACAGGCACGTCCTGGAAGTCCAGAGAAATCGGCGCACCGGTAAATTCGCTTTCAGTGGTTTGTTCTTCCACCGTACGCTCGCTGACCGTCACAGCCAACTGTTCGCCGTTGCGCTGATGCTCAAAGGTTACCGGACCTTCCACGCGCAGATGTACCGCGCTGCCATCATCTTCCTCAAACGTCTCGACGTGACTGACAACCGCACCGAATTGGCTGACATCCAGTGAGAACAGTTGCTCTTCACCTAATGCAACGGCGGGCAGGTGAACAATCAACAGGCCTTCACGCTGACTGATTTGCATCTGATAGTCGGCATTGTCAAAGGTCAGCATGACCTTGGCACTGTCGTTGGTAGAACGGGTAAAGGCCAGGTCGTTCAAGGTTGATGAGTAAGCACTCTGCACCATTGGTTCGGCGTCCACCAGCACGGGTTGATCCTGCTGAGCCAGTGATTTAAAGGACAGTACCGTAGCGATAAGCAAAGCCAATACATACCACAGGCGGTTATTGTTGCGGTTTAACCGCTTATTAAAAATGAATCGCTCAGACATTGTCACTCTCTCCTGCCTGTGAAGCCATTGTCAAAGTTGCCTCCTTGGTTTGCCAACAGCCAGCGCCGTCTGGCAGCATTTCTGTGATCGCCACAGTTCCATTGCTGATTGAAGTGATTTTACCAAAGAACAAACCGACAAAATCTCCTGCAGTTGCTTTGTATAATGAACCATCATTGGCTTGAAACAGGGCCCACTGTTTTCCCTGACTGGTAAACATGCCGGTCACGCTCAAGGCGTCCAAACCGTAACGTTCCAGCGGTTGCTTGGCCCGGTCGAAATCTGGTTGCAGGCAATTAACCCGCTCGTTTTTAACCAACGCTTTGGCTGCAGAGCCCTTAGGACGCTGAAACGGACTGCGTTTGGTTGCTGCACCATAGGTGAAGGGGGGTTGTGTGGTGAACTCCGGGTAAGGCTCAATGCTGATCTGTGTGTTTTGTTTCACAGTGGCAATGTGTTGCTCCAAATCCTGGGTTTCAACCTGACATCCCGCCAGTGTCATTGCGGCCAGAAGTAACAAACGGTTTTTCATCATTTGCCTCCTGCCTGTTGTTTTTGCTCAGCCACAGAAGAGCGGTATGTCTTGGCCTGTAGCTGCAGTTTCAGGTCATCGCCTTCGCGCTTGATGTCAAAATCATGCAACGTCACGATCCGTGGCAAACTGGCAATGTTGGAGACAAACTCACCAAATTCATGGTAGTTCCCGGACACTTCCATCTGAATGGGCAGCTCTGTGTAGAACTCTTTAGGGATCTCGTTTTGCCAGTTCAACAATTTAAACGACAGTCCTGCCGTGGTACCGACAAAGGTGATGTCGTCCAGCAAACCGGGCGTTTCATTGCTGGTTGGCAAAGACTTCAGCATCGATGAAAAGTCTTGCTCAATGCGCGCCAACTGTTCTTTGTAGGCTTGCAGATTAACGGCAATGCGGTATTTCGCTTCATAGGTCTGCTTTAGCTCAACTTCTTTGGCCTCGGCGCGTTCCAGTACCGGCAGCTTGCTGCTGACGATCCCATAGTAGGAACCAATGCCAACCAGAATGGCAATCACCAGCGCGACTACAAACTTGACTTCGAACGGCCAGATAGCCAGTTGTTCGAAATCCAGCTCGTTCACTTCTTTGAGTTTATTAATGTCAAATTTCATTTTTTGGTGTCCTTCTCAGCAGTTGAGAAGTCGGGAGCGACCTGGGGACTGATGCTGAATGTCAATTTGAATTCGCTGACTGCGTTGCTGGCTGAGGTATCGGCAACAATCGACGACAACTCACCGTTGATAAACACGTCAGAATTCTCAACATTGCGCATGAAGTCGGACAAACGGTTGTTGGATTCGCTAACACCCATGATCAGCAGGCTGTTGCCACTGCGAGACATGCTGCGGAACGAGATGCCGGGTGGGACAATGTTGGCCAACTCATCCAGAATGATCGGAGCGACATTGCGGCTGGTTTGCAATTGTTCGATCAGCGCCATACGTTGCTCAATGGCCTGCTTGCTGTCTTTAATGTCGCGGATCTGGGCAATTTGATTATCCAGCAGCGCAATCTGTTGTTCCATATACTGATTGCGCAGGTTCTGGTTGCCAATCAGGTTGTCGACCACCGAGCCGATGAAATACACCAGCGCGAAAACAACCAGCGCAATGCCAACCAGGATGGTCAGGTATTGTTGTTTCTGTTTCTGCCGCAGGCTTTCCCGCCACGGCATCAGGTTTATATGTGCCATGGACTAAAACTCCTGCTCGCTAACCCCGCCGCAATTGCCAATTGAGGTGCGTGTTGTGCCAACAGCTCAGGGGCAACCTTGTCACTCACCTTCATGTTTTCAAACGGGTTAAACAGTTTCACTTCCACCGCCAATTCAGACTCAAGGTCTTTATCAATACCGGGGATGGCTGCACCACCGCCACACAGGTGGATCACCGTGGGGCGCTCTGCATGTGTTGTACTGATATATGCCTGCATGGCTCGGGCAATGTTGTTCTGTAGGTTTGACAGAAAAATCGGATAGGTGTTTTCACGCCAGCTACCGGGTAATTCGTCATTCAATAGCTGACGTTCGGTTTCCTGCGGCTCGAGGGTGTGGACCAAACTCAGGTCCTGGATCAGGCTGTTGACGCCGAAACCGTGCTCTTTGCTGTACAGCACCCGGCCACCGCGCAACACGCACACTTGCAGTTGTGCCGCCCCGATGGATACCAGCACGGTATTCCCTTCTTCAGCGACGTCGCCAAAATGCCCCAACGCATTGCCCAGCGCGTAGGTTTCAACGTCCATGACTTTCGGTTCGTACTGGACTTCTCTGAGCAGGGTAATGCGGCTGTCGATCAGGTCGCGGTGAGCAGCACTGAGTAAGACGTCAACTTTGCCCACATGGGTTTTGCTCTCACCCAGTTCTTCAAAGTCCAGATACACTTCTTCAAGGGGGTAGGGGATCAGGCTGTCTGCTTCGATCTCGATTTGTCCCTCGAGCTCGAAGTCGGATTGATCCGGATCCATGTACACGATCTTGTTGATCACCGAGGAGCCCGAAACGGCCACAGCGACGTCTTTTACTTTCGATTTCAACGCGATCTTCACTTTGCGTAACGCATTGTTCACCGGGTCAAAATCTTTGATTTCCCGGTCAGAAAAGGCGTTGCCCGCGATGGGCTCGACAGCAAATTGCACCAGCTTGTACTGATCGCCGTCTGTATCAAGCAACACCGCTTTGACAAAGCGAGTGCCGATATCAAGCCCGATCAATGGCGGGTGCTTTTTTCTAAACAAGTTGTTTAACACGCTAGCATCCAAACCTTGGGTATCATTTCCGATGACCCATTATTACGTAAAATTTTCGGTTGTATGGTTCTAATAACGGTACATACGTATAAAAAAGTTAGTATTACTTTAAACTTTCCCAGACACAATACACTAACTCTTTGATTTTTGGCTAACTTAAGTCAGCCTCAACGTATCTTTCTAACCGCTGAAAAACACATTTTCCCGCGCCAAATGGTTCCTGACTGCAATTCAAATTTTGTCGTTCTCGCCCATAGGTTTAGGTATGAATGAGGATAAGTAAGGCCGGTTTATGACCCATTCATTGCGTTTAGTCGCTGTGACTTTCTGGCGTTTTATAGTCTCAGCTCACTACAATCACCACTTTTTACGACATTGGCCGTAAAATCATCGACGCAATCAACCGCTTAGAGCCTTTGCTTATCCATAGGGCATTGGCAAAGTATGGCAGAGAAACAGAATTTTTCACGTCCAGATACACAACTGAAATTCTCTGTGCGGCTGACAGCAACCGGTTCAAAACGGTGGGTTAGCGGTCTTGTTGCAGGTTGCATGGATTTGCTACTGTAGGCTTGCCCCTATGAACCGGAAAGAAAATTAACCTCATGAGTTACACCGTCAAGGTTGTCCGTGGCATCGTGTTGGTGCAACTGACCGCAAAGGTACACACGCTGGATCTGCTCGAGGTGCACAATGAAGCGGCATTTCTGGACGGTGTCGAAGCGAGTGGCCGGATCATCTACGACTACAGCGGTGCACAGAGTATTCAGATTGATGAGGAAGGTGTGAAACAACTCGCCGGACTGGCGGCGGTGATTTCCAACCTGCAGGACAACGTACACATTGTCATCGTGCCACAGGACCCTGCCAATAAAACCCGCGCTCTGCTTTATCAGCAACGGGTTTCCGCCAGCGGTTGGCAGGTCGATATTGTGGATGACCTGGCTCAGGCCTTTGCCGTTTTTGAACAGGCCTGATGCAATCCCCCGGTATGACGTCGAATACGGCCGATACACCGAATAGTGGCTGATTGGATGGGATTTACTTGCTAGAATGGTGACGTTTGAGGCGCAACGTAACAAATCACCGTTCGCCGTTCATCTTTTGGGATAGTGATTGCAGGTATCAACAACGTCGTGAAGTTTCTAAAACCCTTGTTACTGACCTTGCTCGCCGGGGGCGTATTCGGCCTACTGGCGCTGACCAGTTTGTATTTTTACATCAAGCCCGAGTTACCCAGTGTATCGGTGCTCAAAGATGTCCGTCTACAGACCCCGATGAAAATCTATTCCCAGGACGGTCTGCTGATTTCTCAGTTTGGGGTGAAGCGACGTATTCCACTGTCACTGGACGATGTGCCTGACACGCTTATTCATGCCGTACTGGCGACAGAAGACAGCCGTTTTTACGAGCATCCGGGCATTGACCCTATCGGTATGGCACGGGCGGTGGTGAATCTGGTTCTGACCGGCGAAAAAGGGCAAGGCGGAAGTACCCTCACGATGCAGCTGGCCCGAGGCTTCTTCCTGACCCGTGAAAAAACCTACATTCGTAAGCTGAAAGAAATCTTTATTGCCTGGCATATGGAACAGGTGCTGACCAAGGACGAGATCCTGGCGCTATACCTGAATAAAATTGAACTGGGCCATCGTGCGTTCGGTTTTGGTGCCGCAGCTCAGGTGTATTACGGTAAAGACGTCAGCGAACTAACGCTGGCACAAATCGCCACCATTGCCGGTTTGCCCAAAGCGCCTTCTACCCTCAACCCCATCAGCAACCCTGAGCGTTCACTGGAACGACGTAAAGTGGTGTTGCTGCGTATGCTGGATGAACGCTATATCTCCCCGGCTGAATTTGAAGCCGCAGCCAACGCGCCGGTTACGGCCAAAAAGCACGGTGCTGAAATTGAGCTCGATGCCCCTTATCTGGCGGATCTGATCTACAACGAAATGGTCGAGTTATACGGCAAAGAAGAGGCTGAAACCGGTGGCTATCAGGTCTATGCCACGGTGCCAAGTCGCATGCAGAAAGCCGCTCAGCAGGCGGTAGTGCGCAACCTGCACGATTACGATGAACGGCATGGCTATCGGGGGCCGATTGACCAGCTGTGGACACCGTTGGATGCAGAGGAAGGGCAGGATCCGGACTTGGTCACTCACAGCCTGGACAATCCTGCCTGGAATGAGTCGCAGATGCTGGACCGTATGGCACAGGTGCAGCCAATCGGCAGTCTGCGTCCCGCAGTTGTGACGCGGGTCAGCGAACAAAGCATTATGGTGTTTGACAACCAGGCGTCCTATCGTCTCATCGACTGGGATGGGTTGATGTGGGCGCGCCCCTACATCGATGACAGTCATCAGGGCGAAGAACCCAAAACCGCCAGTGACATTGTCACGGAAGGGGCCTTGGTATGGATCCGTCAACGTCAGGATGATCAGATCTGGCAGTTGTCCCAGTTTCCCCGTGCCAGTGGCGCGCTGGTGGCGCTGGACCCCTTTGATGGCGCCGCCAAAGCCGTGGTCGGTGGCTACAGTTTTTATGAGAGTCAATTCAACCGCGCAACCCAGGCCAAACGTCAGGTGGGTTCGAACATTAAACCGTTTATCTATTCCGCGGCACTGGAAAACGGCTACACCCTGGCCAGCGTGATCAACGACGCCCCGATCAATCAATGGGACGCGCGTACCGGTGTTGCCTGGCGGCCACAAAACTCGCCCGCGATCTACGATGGACCCATTCGCATGCGTATCGCGCTGGGCAAGTCGAAAAACGTGGTGTCAATTCGTCTGTTGCGGGCTATCGGTATCGACGCGGCGGTTGAGCACCTGACCAAGTTTGGTTTTGTGCGAGAAGAGATCCCGCGGGATGAAACCCTGTCGTTGGGGTCGGGTTCCCACACGCCACTGGAGGTCGTGACCGGGATGGCAACCATCGCCAATGGTGGGTTTGCCGTGCAACCCTATTTTATTGAGCGGATTGCCAACGAGATGGGAGACACTTTGTGGGTGGCCAATCCCTCCGTGGCGTGTGATGACTGTGCATTGACTGCCCAGACTGACGTGGCCAAAGACGATATTGAGGCGCGGCTGGCGGCGGAGTTCGGACTGCTCGACACGACCCAAAGCCGAACCCCGGACCGTGAAGTGCGCCAGGCACCCCGAGTGATCTCGGCGCAAAACGCGTTTCTGGTCAAAGAAATGATGCGCACCGCGGTGCGCGGAAACGGTCGTTACAGTGAAGATCCTGAACAGAATACCTATTGGGTGGGTACCGGTTGGCGTGCGCGCAATTTGCTGCAGCGAACCGATTTGGCCGGTAAAACCGGTACCACCAACGATTCTAAAGATGCCTGGTTCAGTGGCTTTTCTCCCCATCTGGTGGCAACCACCTGGGTTGGGTTCGATGACATGAGCCGCACCCTGGGCCGGGCCAGTCGTAACCAGAACCTGATCAATGCCAATCCCAGCCGGTTCAACTGGATAGGCAATGCGATGATTGGTGCTGAAGATGGTGCCAAGGCCGCACAGCCGGCCTGGATCCGCTTTATGCAGGTTGCACTGGACGGCGTGCCGGAAGAGGCCAAGCCTGTGCCGGATGGTATCATCACGGTGAGGATTGATCGGGACACCGGTAAACTGACCAATCGTACTGATCGCACCGCACTGTTTGAGTATTTTATCGAGGGCACCGAGCCGACGGTGTACGCCCAGCCGGATGAACCTGTGGATCCGTTTGTTGAGGATGATACGCCCCGTCGCAGTCCGGCCGAAGACGAAATCTTCTGAGCCAAGCTAATCAGACCAGCAACAGGCGGCGTGTTCGGTACACTTGCCGCCTTTTTGTCAGCGCAGTCTACACTGTTTAACCATTGATCCTTTGCTATTGGGAAATCTGTTGATATGAGCCACCCTTTGAATCCTTTGTACATTCCTCACGCCGGTCCACAGTTACTGGAGACGCCTTTGCTGAATAAAGGCAGTGCGTTCAGCGCGCAGGAGCGGCAAATGTTCAATCTGACCGGACTGCTGCCCCCTCGCTATGAGTCGATTGAGGAGCAGGTGGAACGGGCCTACATGCAATACAACAGCTTTAGTGCACCGATCAACAAGCACATTTATCTGCGCGCTATTCAGGACAACAATGAAACGCTGTTTTATCGCCTGATCCAGTCCCACATCGACGAGATGATGCCAATCATCTATACCCCGACGGTGGGGGATGCCTGCGAACAGTTTTCCGATATTTACCGCAGTTCCCGTGGTCTGTTTCTATCCTACTCCGAACGCCATCAGATGGACGACATTCTGCGCAACGCCACCAAGCGCAAGGTCAAGGTGATTGTGGTCACCGACGGGGAGCGGATCCTGGGTCTTGGTGACCAGGGGATTGGCGGGATGGGGATCCCAATTGGTAAATTGTCATTGTACACCGCGTGTGGCGGCATCAGCCCGGCGTATACCTTGCCGGTGATGCTGGATGTGGGTACCAACAACGAAAAGTTGCTCAACGATCCCATGTACATGGGTGCGCGGCACAAACGCATCGAACAAGATGAATACAATCATTTTGTGGATCTGTTCATTAAAGCTGCCCAACGTCGCTGGCCGGGCGTCATGATCCAGTTTGAGGATTTCGCCCAGCCTAATGCCATGCCTTTGCTGGAGCGTTATCGCAATGAAGTGTGCTGCTTCAACGATGACATTCAGGGCACGGCAGCGGTCACCCTCGGCTCAATACTGGCCGCCTGTAAAGTCAAAAAGGTCGCGCTGAAAGATCAGAAGGTGGTGTTTGTAGGGGCTGGCTCGGCGGGGTGTGGTATCGCCGAAATGCTGATCAGTCAGATGGTCAAAGAAGGCCTGAGTGACGAGCAAGCCCGGCGTCAGGTGTTTATGGTCGACCGGTTCGGGCTACTGACCGACGGCATGGCGGATTTGCGTGATTTTCAGCAGAAGCTGGTGCAACCGGTATCTGCGTTGGCAGATTGGTCTTACAGTGGCGAATATGCCTCGCTGCTGGACGTGGTGAACTGCGCCCAGCCGGATATTCTGATCGGTGTGTCCGGTCAACCAGGCTTGTTTACCGAAGATGTGATCCGCAGCATGAAGCGTAACTGTGCGTTGCCGATCATCTTCCCGTTGAGCAATCCATCCCGTCAGGTTGAGGCCCGTCCTGAGCAGGTCATCGAGTGGACCGACGGAGAGGTGATCATTGCCACCGGCAGTCCGTTCAAGCCGGTCGAATATAACGGCAAGGTGTATCCCGTTGCCCAGTGTAACAACAGCTACATCTTCCCAGGCATCGGCCTGGGCGTGATTGCCAGCAAGTCCAGTTTGATCAGTGACGCCATGTTGATGGCGGCCAGTGAGGCATTGGCACAGGCGTCGCCATTGGCGAGCAGCGGTCAGGGCGAATTACTGCCACCGCTGAGCAAAATTGCCGATTTGAGCAAAGAGATTGCGTTTGCTGTGGCCAAAGTGGCCATGGCTGAAGGTTTGGCGCTGGAAATGAGCGATGAAGCCCTGCAGGACGCCATCGAGCGCAATTTCTGGAAAGCCGAATACCGCCCTTACAAACGGGTCAGTATCTAAGCTAGCTGGTCAGCGACAGGGTGAAGACCTTGGAATTGCGCTGGTAGTTATACAGTTGTTTCTTGCCGTCTGGCAGTGCAACCGGGCTGGACGGTTCGAAGCCCTGCTCTCGGAACCAGTGCGCCGTCACGGTGGTTAATACAAAGATGCTGTGCAGGCCCTGATCCAGGGCCTTTTTCTTGATTGCCTCCAGCAATCGCTCGGCGCGGTTCTTACCGCGGTAATCCGGGTGTGTTGCGACACAGGCCAGCTCACCACAGCCGTCGCTGGGGTAAGGGTAGAATGCGGCACAGGCGATGATCATGCCGTCACGCTCTATCACAGTGAACTGCTCGATTTCCTGTTCCAGCAGTTCGCGGCTGCGTTTGACCAATACCCCCTGCTGTTCCAGCGGATTGATCAGATTCAGGATCCCACCCACATCATCGATGGTGCCATCCCGCAACTGCTCGTAATAGCGCTCTGAAATCAACGAACCCGCGCCGTCCCGGGTAAACAGTTCCTGCAACAACGCCCCGTCTTTTTGGTAACTCACGCAGTGGCAACGGCTGATACCCGACTCCAGGCTGGTGGCGATGGCCTGCAGCATACTGCGCTTGCTGTCCAGGTGTGGCGCCTTTTGCAGGTCAGTCAGACGGGTGAAGTCGATGTTGCGCAGCAATTTACCGGTTTCATCCAGAATGCCGTCCTGATCACACAGGATGATCAGTTTGTCGGCATTGAGGGTAATCGCTGCCTGGGTAGCGACATCCTCATGGGACAGGTTGAACACTTCGCCGGTGGAGGAATAGCCCATCGGCGATAACAACACTATCGAGCCATCATCCAGGTGATCGTTGATGCCGTTGACGTCGATACGACGTACCAAGCCAGTGTGCTCATAGTCGACACCATCTCGGACACCCATTGGCATGGCCACCACCAGGTTGCCGGAGCACACCCGGATCTGGGCGCCGTGCATGGGCGAATTAGCCAGCCCCATGGTCAGCAACGCTTCGATTTGGGAGCGTACCGAGCCGGCCGCATCTTTGACCGACTCGAGGGTCTCCTTGTCGGTCAGTCGAATGGTATTGGCAAAGCGCTTTTCAAGGCCCCGCAGTGCGATACGCTGATCAATCTGCGGCCGGGCGCCGTGTACCAACACCAACCGGACCCCCAGGCTGGCAAGCAGCGCAATGTCATGGATGATGTTGGCAAAGTTGTCGTTTTCCACCGCTTCACCACCAAACATAAGCACAAAGGTCTTACCCCGGTGGGCGTTGATGTACGGCAGTGAATTACGAAACAGCTTTACGCTGTCGTGGTGGGAAACGACCATGCTCAGACAAACTCCTGTAAATACCGTTTTGCGTGTTTCAATGCTGCGGCAACCGGCGCTTTGCCGGTGCCACCCAAGATGTTGCGTTTGTCCACCAGGTACTCCAGTTGCAGCACCGGATAGACATCCTCACCAATGTCGGGACAAATTGCCTGCAGCGCAGACAGGGGCAAATCTTCAATCGCACACTGCTGTTCCAGCGCATGCAATACCACCTGACCGGAGATATCGTGGGCGGTGCGAAAGGGGATCCCTTTGCCGACCAGATAGTCAGCCAGCTCGGTGGCGTTGGCGTAGCCTTCGCGGGCGGCCTGGGCACAACGTTGTTCGTCAAGGGTCAGGCTGTCGAGCACTTCGGCACCGATGCACAGGCAGATGTGCCATTGATTGACGGCATCGAAAGCCCCTTCTTTGTCCTCTTGCATGTCTTTGTTGTACGCCAGCGGCAGGCCTTTCATGGTTACCAGTAGTGCCTGCAGACTGCCGAACACACGGCCACATTTGCCCCGCATCAATTCCAGTGCATCGGGGTTTTTCTTTTGTGGCATCAGCGATGAGCCGGAGGTCACCGAGTCCCCCAGACGGATAAACCCGGCTTCACCGGAGTTGAAGAAAATCAGGTCTTCAGCCATGCGGGACAGGTGCATCATGCTGGTGCTGGCGGCGAACAGCAGCTCCAGTACATAATCCCGATCGGATACCGCATCCAGGCTGTTGAGGCAGGGCGACGCAAAACCCAGTTCATCCGCGATGGCCTGACGATCGATGGCATAGGTGGTGCCGGCAAGGGCACCACAGCCCAGCGGGCTCTGATCCATACGCTGACTGAGATCCGCCAGGCGGCTGGCATCCCGTTTGAGCATTTCAACGTAGGCCAGACACCAGTGCGGGAACCGAACCGGCTGGGCGCGCTGAAGGTGGGTGTAGCCGGGTAATATGGCCGTACTGTGGCGCTCGGCGGCATTGACCAGCGCCTCGATGACCTGTTTCAAATCGGTGCGCAGTAGCGTCACATGCTCTTTGCACCACAGCCGGAAATCCGTTGCGACCTGATCATTACGGCTGCGGCCGGTGTGCAGCTTGCGGCCCAGATCGCCCAGTTGCTCAATCAGTGCCGCTTCTACAAAACTGTGGATGTCTTCTTCGCCGCTGGCGGCGAAATCCAGACTGCCTTGTTCGGCTTGTTTGAGCAACGCCTGCAGGGCATCTTGCAGCTGCTGCTGTTCGGCGTCGGTGATCACACCGGCCTGACAGATAGCCCGGGACCAGGCGATAGAGCCGCGAATATCCTGGCTGGCCAGTACCTGATCGAAGGGCAGCGAGTCATTGACCCGCCGGAACATATTGCTGCTGCCGCCAACAAAGCGGCCCCCCCACAAACTCATGAGGTTTTTCCTTTGTGTAGCGCAGCGATACGGCTGGACAAGCTGTACAGACGGATAAAGCCTTCGGCGTGTTTCTGATCGTACACGTCATCGGCACCAAAGGTGGCGAAATCTTCTGAATACAAACTGTTTTCAGAGCGGCGCTGCACTACGGTGGCCTGACCCTTGTAGAGTTTGACTACGATGTCGCCGGTGACCAACTCGGCGAACACTGCTGCACCGGCTAACAAAGACTGACACAACGGCGTAAACCAGCGACCGTCGTACATCACGTGGGAGAATTCCAATCCCAGCGATTCGCGGTGTTTGAGGGCTGCCTTGTCCAGCACCAGCGTTTCCAGGGCTTTATAGGCCGCCATTAGCACGGTACCGCCGGGGGTTTCATAGCAGCCTCTGGATTTCATACCTACCAGACGGTTCTCGACAATGTCGATGCGTCCTACACCATGGGCAGCCGCCAGTGCGTTGAGCCTGACCAGTGACTGATACGGACTCAGGGTTTCGCCGTTGACCGCGGTGAGGCGACCTTTATGGAAACTCAGCATCACCCGTTCGGCCTCATTCGGTGCATCTTCCGGGTCGACGGTCATGGTCCAAACCTGCTTGCTGGGTTCACACCAGGGATCTTCCAGCTCACCCCCTTCGTGGGAAATGTGCCAGGCGTTGGCGTCGCGGCTGTAAATCTTGGTCGCAGAAGCGGTGGTCGGAATGTCACGCTCGGCCAGATAGGCCAGCAAGTCTTCCCTGGACACCATGTCCCACTCCCGCCAGGGTGCAATCACAGTGAGGTCAGGGGCCAGTGCCGCAAACGTGCCTTCAAAGCGCACCTGATCGTTGCCTTTGCCGGTGCAGCCATGACACAGTGCATCGGCACCGACTTTGCGCGCCAGTTCAACCTGTGCCTTGGCAATGATGGGGCGCGCCATCGAGGTACCGAGCAGATACTCGCCTTCATAAACCGCGCCGGTGGTGATGGTCGGGAACACATAATCGGCAATAAAGGCTTCTTTTAGATCAACGATATGACACTCACTGGCACCGGAACGCAGGGCCTTTTCGTGCAGTCCTTCCAGCTCTTCATCGCCCTGACCGACATCGGCCGCAAAGGCAACCACCTCACAGTCATAGTTTTCTTTCAGCCAAGGGATAATGGCTGAGGTGTCCAGTCCGCCTGAGTAGGCCAGAACCACTTTTTTGACATTGGCACGTGTCATGTTAACTCCTGTCTAATTCAATGCCACCGAGCAAGGTTGCCAGAATCGCGTTCTGACCGTGCATCCGGTTTTCCGCCTGCTGCATCAGCAACGACGCCGGACCATCGATAACATCGCTGGTAATTTCTAAATCGCGATGGGCTGGCTGGCAGTGCATGACGTAACGCGCACCGCTGCTGTCCAGCATCGCCTGATTAACCTGATAAGGGACAAAGCGTTCCTTGATGGTTGCCAGAGGGGTATCGTCGCCCATGGATAACCATGTATCCGTGTATAGCACATCCGCGCCTTCGAGCAAATCCAACCCATGCCCGCTGCGTAGTTGAGCACCGCTGGTTGCGGCCAGCGACTGACAGTGTTGCCAGATGTCCGGCTCGACCTCGTGACTGGGCGGTGTGACGACGGTGACATTCACTCCCAATAGCGCACCGACGATCAGCAAAGAGTGGGTGACATTGTTGCCGTCACCCACATAGGCCAGTGTACGGCCTTTAATGTCACCAAACACTTCGGTTAGGGTCAGGTAATCAGCCAGTGCCTGACAAGGGTGGTAGCGGTCACACAGGGCATTGATCACCGACACACTGGCAGCATCGGCCAATTGCTCAAGGGTATTGTGATCAAACACCCGGGCCACAATGGCATCTGCCCAGCAGGACAGGTTGGCACCCATGTCTTTGGCATCTTCCCGTCCAGCCAGTTTGCCGGCCTGACTGTCCAGATACACCATGTGTCCGCCCAGCTTGTTGATGCCAATGTCGAAACTGACCCGGGTGCGTAACGAGGGCTTTTCAAACAGCGCAACCACCGATTTTCCGGCCAGCACTTGCTGATAGTCATGGGGATGGGCTTTTATCCGGCCGGCCAACGCCAGCAGGGAGGTCAGAGGGCCCGGCTGCCAGTCGGCAAACGTCAGTAAATCATGTTTCATGGGTATTCCTTGCTACGACGGGGGCAATCAGGGTGCCCGGGAAATGGTCTTCGCTGAGTGCCAGCAGGGCATCTGTCTGTTGCCAGCTGGCAATACAGACCGGACGCCCCAGCGCGGTGGCTGCCTGTTGCGCGGCGCGCACTTTGACAATCATGCCATCGGTGATGATGTTATCGTTGATCAGGGTTTCAACGTCTTGTTGTTCCAGGTGCTTTATCAGTTGCTTGTTGCCATCCAGCACACCGGGCACATCCGATAGCAACAACAAATCAGCTGCCAGCGTGGCGGCGATGGCGGTGGCTGCCTGATCGGCATTGACATTGAGCAGGTTGCCTTCGGGATCGGCACCGATAGAGCTGACGACCGGTAAAAAACCGTCTGCGCAACAACGTTGCAGCAAATCGGGGTTGCCCGGAGAGGCTTTACCGACATGGCCCAGGGCAGGGTCTAAAACGCGGCAGTTGACCAGCCCGCCATCGGCCAGGCTCAGCCCTACGGGCGTAACGCCGACACTGATCGCCAGTGCACAGAGCTGTTTATTGGCAGTACCTGCCAATGCGCCGACCACGTAGTCGATTTGATCGTCGGGGGTGACCCGCAACCCCTGATGCTTGTGACTGCTAAGGCCCAACTGGCTAAGCAGACGCTCCACACCCGCACCACCGCCGTGCACCAACACGACGGGCCGCTGCTGTTGCAGCGTATTCAGCGCTTGCAGCAGGGCTTTGGCGCTGGTCGGCGCGTCGATCAAGGCACCGCCAACTTTTACCACCAATGCAGAGGTGCTCATGGGCGCACCTCCAACAGGCCTGCCGTTGGCGCCAGCTGGAACGCCAGATTGGCGCATTGCACCGCCTGGCTGGCCGCCCCTTTGAGCAGGTTGTCAATCGCGCTGCCCAGGACAGCATGACCGGACGCTTCATCCACTTTCCAGTGCAGATCACAGTGTGGTGTGTTGACCACATCATCGAGGCGTGGGAAGTGATCCAACAGACGTACCACAGGACTGTCAGCATAGCGTTGTTGATAAGCATCACTGACCTGTTGTGCAGTGACGCCGCTGGCCAGTTTGACCGCGATGGTGGCCAGGATGCCCCGTTTGAAGTTACCCAGGTGTGGGGTGAACAACACCGGCTGACCCAGATACTGGGCGATTTCCGGTTGATGGCGATGGCCCAGTACGCCGTAGGCCTGCAAACTGACTTCGCACACACTGGTGTTGAGGCTGGCTTTGCGACCCGCGCCGCTGACCCCGGAAACCGCATTGATCACCGGCCATTGCTCAGCCGACAGCAGGTTGGCTTCGGCCAGTGGCTTGAGCGCCAGCAGCGACGCTGTCGGGTAGCACCCCGGCACGGCAATCAACTGACTGTCTGCGATACGCGGCGCATGCCACTCTGCCAGACCATACACCGCGGTGTCGAGCAGCGCCCGGTGCTGGTGGGCAAAGCCGTAGTGTTGGGCAAACACGTCAGTGTCGGGTAAACGAAATGCACCGGACAGGTCAAACACTCTGGCGTTACCTGCGGTGAGGGCGGGCATCCAGTCATGACTGGCTTCATGGGGGGTGGCCAGAAAAATGGCATCAAATTGTTGGGCCAGCAACGCCAGACGTTGATCGTCCAGTGGTTGCAAGGTCAAATCAACGTGACCCTGCAGACCCGGATACAGCGCCGTGATCGGGCGATGGGCATCCTGACTGCCGGCGGAAACAAAGCAATCACTCAGATCAAAGTTGGGGTGTTTGGCCAATAAACGGACGAGCTCAGAGCCTGTGTAGCCACTCGCGCCTACTACGCAGCAACGCAACATAACGGTACAGTTCCTTCCTTCAATAAACCTGTGTCAGTAAAACTAGTAGAAATGAAAAAAAACGCTTTTTGCCTTTGCGCACGACCTCATCGCAAAGGCAAAAAGCGTGCTATGCAATACCCAGTGTAATTATCGTCGACCGACCGTCAGTGCATAGCAAGGCAGGGAAAAAACTTGTGCATCAATGTGTGTCATACCTATAGTGTGTTGTTGCATAAAGAGAACTCCCGGGTGTTCTCGGATTTTTCGTAAAAAGTTGTTGGAAAGTCTGCCATTAAAAATATAATTATGCAATAAAAGTGAATAAATATATTTGAGATAAGATATGCCACAAATCACATTCCTGGATACCTACCGGGATATCATTGAGTTTCCAACTATAAGTGCTTTCGACGAAAAGTGGGACATGACCAACCGTCCGCTGATCGACTATCTGGCGACCCGCCTGAGTGATTTTGGTTTTGACATAAGTATTCAAAATGTCCCCGGTGCACGCAACAAATACAACATGCTGGCCAAATTCGGCTCGGGTGAAGGGGGACTGTTGCTGGCCGGACACAGTGATACGGTGCCCTTTGATGAAGGACGCTGGACCCAGGACCCTTTTGTGTTGCGCCAGGCAGACGAGCGTCTGTACGGGCTTGGCACCTGCGACATGAAAGGCTTTTTTGCCTTCATTCTGGAAGCCTTACAGACAATCCCGCTCAAGCAGCTCAAAAAGCCGTTGTATGTGCTGGCCACCGCCGATGAAGAAACCTCCATGGCCGGTGCGCGCTTTTTTGCCCAACAGCAACTGATCAAACCGGACATGGCGATCATTGGGGAACCGACCGAACTGAAAGCCATTTCACGCCACAAAGGGCACATGGCACATACCCTAACCGCCGAAGGACAGGCGGGCCATTCCAGCGACCCGGCCAGAGGGGTTAACGCGATTGAGATACTGCATCAGGCGATTGGACAGTTGCTGACCCTCAAGCAACAACTCCACGATCAGTATCGGGATGATGACTTCAGTGTACCGTATGCGACATTGAATCTCGGCCACATCCACGGTGGCGACGGCGAAAACCGTATTTGTGGCCACTGCCAGCTGAGTTTCGATTTACGTCCGGTTCCGGCGTTGCCGGACGAGGATGCTATTCGTCTGATTGATGAAGCCCTTAAACCGGTCCACAGTCATTATCCGGGACGTCTGAGTCGAGCGTTGATGTACCCGACCGCACCGGCTTTTGCCTGTCGTAATGAACATGGCCTGGTGGAATTGGCAGAGCAACTCACCGGGCAGCCGGTCGGTTCGGCAAACTATGCCACTGAAGGGCCGTTTATCAACCAACTGGGCTGTGACACCCTGATCCTGGGGCCTGGCAGTATCGAACAGGCACACCAACCGGATGAGTTTATTGATCTGCATTACGTGGACCCGACCGTGACCCTGTTGCGCAACATGGTGAAACACGTATGCGCATAGCGGTTGTCGCTCTGGGTCTGTGCTGGTCATTGCAGGCGTTGGCACAGCACATCGTGCCGCCATTACCTGAGCCGGTGACCAACAATGCGCTGGCCATGGTTGAGGTGCGGGGCGCGGTGCAATTGTACTCGTTCATGGGGCTGGCCAGAGGCAAAGGCTATGGGGATGTGCATCATCGCGCATGGCGATGGGCTTCGGGAAATCGTGCCTGGCAGCCGATCAAAGACGTACCTACCCGACACTATCCCCGCGGGCGGCTCGCGTCAGTCGCGGCCGGTGTCGGACGCAGTGTGTACCTGTTTGGTGGCTATTCGGTGGACGTGGACGGTCACGAAGTGTCATCACCGGAAAATTTTGTGTTCGATACGGTGACCCAGCAATATGCACAGGTTCCCGCCATGCCGGTGGCGGTGGATGATGCGATTGCTCTGGTGTATCAGCAACGCTATATCTACCTCGTCAGCGGCTGGCACAACGACGGCAACGTCAATTTGGTGCAGATGCTGGATACCCGCAACCTGACCTGGCATCAGGCCAGCCCGCTACCCAATCGGGCGGTGTTTGGACACGCCGGTGGTATCGTGGGCAACAAGATGGTGGTCTGTGATGGGGTTAAAGTGCAACCTGTGGTCAAAGGACGTCGCACCTTCTTACCCGCGCCGGGGTGTTTGCTGGGCGACATTGATGTGGATGATCCCCGCCGTATTAACTGGCGACTGCTGGCGCATCCAACCGGCATTGCGCGCTATCGAATGGCGGCGGCCGGTAGCCCCCGTTATGGGCAGGTGTTCTTCTTTGGTGGTAGCACGACGGCCTACAACTTCAACGGTATTGGTTACAACGGCAGTCCGGCATTACCGGACAACGCCCTGTGGGCACTGGACATGGACAAAGAGCATTGGCGCGTGGTGAAAACACAACAGCGCAGCATGGATCACCGCGGCATGGCCATCATCGGTGATCAACTGGTGATCCCCGGCGGTATGGATCGCCATCAGCAGGTGCGACGGGATGTCACCCAACTGGATCTTACCGCGCTCGGATTTTCACCGAGGCACAACCAACAGGATAAACAATGAGTCAGCAAAAAACCTTGGCCCTGGTGGCGCACGATCATAAGAAGGCCGAATTATTGGCGTGGGCCGGTGCGCACCGGGAGCAGCTGGTGCCCCATCGTCTGGTCGCGACCGGCACCACGGGAGGGTTACTGCAGGATGAGCTGGGACTGACCATTCATCGCTATAAAAGTGGCCCGTTAGGGGGCGATCAGCAAATCGGCGCCTTGATCGCCGAAGGGCAGCTCGACCTGCTGATCTTTTTTTGGGATCCGTTAAATCCGGCGCCCCATGACCCCGATGTTAAAGCGTTGCTGAGGCTGTGTTCGGTGTGGAACGTACCGGTCGCGTGTAATGTATCGACCGCTGACTTATTGATCACATCACCGCGCTTCACCCATCCGGATTATCAGCGCAAAGTGCCCCAGTTCGATCGATAGGCTGCCGGTCGGGGCGGTGTCAGACACCGTCCCGTCGGGTTGAGTGATGGCGACCACGAGGGCCCTTGTCACCGTGGCGGCGCATCATTTGCGCCAGTTGATCCTGTTGCTCGCTGCTCAGTTGCTGCCACACTTGCTGACGCAGGTGGAGTTGTTCCTGTAGCTGGGGCAGGATGACGGCATTGCTCTGTGCGCGGGCCGCTGTCCAGGCGGATTGATCAAAGCTGTCCTGTTGGATCAGCGCTCGTTCACTGCTGTGCCAGTTTTGCCGGGCCTGGATGAGTGATTGACGTTGCTGGTCAAGGGCAGACAACAGCGGCTCAAGAGCTTCCCGCTGTGCGTCGCTGACATTCAACTTGTCGAGCAGGCGATCATGATCCCGCTGGCGCGGTTCATTTGCCTCCGGCATGTCGGCCAGCCATTGTTGTTGCTGTGCGTCAGTCAGAAGCGCCCAGATCTGTTGACCGGTGATGGCCTTTTGCAATGCGATACTGTCCATCAGTGTTTGCTGCTGAGACAGTAAGGCGGTGACCGTGTCGGCGTCCCAGTCACTGGTCTGAACGGTGTCGCGCAGCTGCTCACGGAGCAGGCGCATGTCGTCTTTGCTGTCGCGGCTGTCGGCGCGGGCTTCGCGTACCAGTTGGCGCACATCAGCCCGTTGATTGGCGGATAGGTCGAGCTGTTTGAGGGCCGCCAACGGGCCGTGTTCACCGCGGTCAGGGCCGTGGGCAAAGGCAATGGCTGAGAAGACAGTGCTGGATACAACACTCAGGGTAAAAAACAGGCTTGAAGGTTTCATGTGGCAATCTCCTGTGTTGAACATGAGTGTGTAGTGTATGCACCCGGTTGCAAAGAAACGTCAGGCCAGTGTAAAGGTTGCGTAAAGGTGCGGTTGGCAGGCTCGCCATCGGGAAATTGACTTTGTACCATACACAAAACGTTTTGGAGTACCGTCCATGCATGCCGTACTGATCATTGACGATGATAATGAACTGACCCAGCTACTTGACCAATACCTGTCGTCGCAGGGTTACCACATCACTGTCGCCAATGACGGTGAAGAAGGATTGCGACTGGCCACCAGTCAGCGCCACTTTGACGTTATCCTGCTGGATGTGATGATGCCCAAGTTGGATGGCTTCGAGGTGCTCAAGCAATTGCGTCGCACTCACCTGACCCCGGTACTGATGTTAACCGCACGGGGCGATGATTATGATCGCATTCTTGGGCTGGAGCTGGGCGCCGACGATTACCTGCCCAAACCTTTCAATCACCGAGAACTGTCTGCACGGATCAAAGCCATTTGCCGTCGCCTGGCGGACATACCCCAGGCCCGCCGTCAGCAGGCCATCACGGTGGGTGACTTGGCGGTTAACCCCGCCCGTCAGACCGTCACTATCCGCGGCGAAGAGGTCAGCATGACCGCCACCGAATATGCCCTGTTGCACCTGTTGATGGTCAATCACGGTGCCGTATTGAGCAAAGAAGAGATCAGCATGCAGGTGCTGGGGCGCCCGCTGCAGGCCTTTGATCGCAGTATCGACATGCACCTGAGCAATGTGCGTAAAAAACTCGATGCCAATGGCAGTGAACAAGTCATCAAGACCCTGCGCGGCAGTGGTTACATGCTGGTGGACCCGGCGTCATGATCGGGTCGCGGCTAAACCCGTTGCGTCATCTGGGGATCCAACTGTTTCTGTGGTTCTGGCTGGGCAGTTTTGTGATTGTGATGGCGGTGCTGTGGATCTCCCGACAAGTGTCCGATGATGTCAGCATGCAACCCTTACCCGCACCGGGTAGCAGTATTCTGCGCAATGAAGTTGCCCGCCTGGATGACAGTATGATGCGCTTCGCCGATCAACCGGTTGCAGAGGTCGTTAACCGCTATGCCCGCCATCATCGTCGTCTGGTGGTGGCCGTTGATGTGCTCAATGAGCAGGTGCTGTCGGGGGCGCCAGGGCCTTTTCGGGGCAATACAGACGTGTTTCTTGAGCTGGCCAATCAGCTCCAGCCGATGACCATCAAAACCTCTCAGGCGCGTTATTTCGGACCGGTAGCGGTTACCTGGCGGGATCAGCAGTACGCGGTGTTTGTGGGCAAACCGCTGCCTCCCAATCTGGTGCGACGAGTGCATCAACGCCATCCCATATTATTGATTTCGGTGGTCTTGGTGATCAGCGCCAGTTTGTGTGGCTTATTGGCGTGGCGATTGCTGCGGCCGGTGCGTCATCTGCGATTGGCGGTCAATCAGATGGCCAAAGGTGATCTGAAGAGCCGGGTCGATGCACAGTGGCTGGGCAACAATGAGCTGGGCCAGTTGGGGCATGATTTCAATGCCATGGCCAGCCAGCTTGAACAGCTCGTGGACGGGCAGAAGCGCTTACTGGCTGACATTTCCCATGAGCTGCGTTCGCCACTGGCGCGCCTTCAACTGGCCATTGGTATCACTGAACAGAGTAGCGAAGGCAATAATACTCCCGGATTGACCGAAGGTTTGGCGAGGATTGAAAAAGAGGCCCAGCAGATTGAACAGATGTTAGCGCAATTGTTGGTGCTGGCGCGTATGGAAGCTACCCAGATGCCAATGCACCCGGAGACGCTGGATGTGTCAGCGTTGCTGGGGTCTTGTGTCGAGGATGCACGCTTCCAGGCGGTGGCCCAGGGAAAACAGGTATTCTATTCGCCGGATTGTGCGTTGCATTGGCAGGGTGATCGGGAATTGCTGACCCGCGTATTTAATAATGTGCTGGGCAATGCTGTGCGCTACGCTTCTACTAAAGTACAAGTGCAATGCACCACCACACCACATACACTGGAGATCAGGATCCAGGACGATGGTCCCGGTATAGCGGAGGAAGCGTTGAAGCAGATTTTTACCCCCTTTTATCGCATGAGTGCGTCTCGCCAGCGGGAAACCGGTGGGGTGGGACTGGGGCTTGCCATTGTGCACCAGGCCGTGTTGCTGCATGGCGGTAGCGTGACTGCGACAAATGTAGCCGATGGCGGATTGTGTATTGATATCCGTTTGCCACGCCGACCCGTTGAGCGTTAATTCATGACCGTGATGCCGACCCAGACCGCTGTGGATGAGAATAACGAATTGCCCGATGCACAGGTGATCCTGTCCCGCTATACCAGCCGCGTCATCCCTTTCTGGAAACGACAGGTGGTGCAGGGCGTGTTCCCCGGCGCACAAAATGTACCGATTGCGTACGCCTATGTCGTAAACCCTGAAGCCCGTGGCAGCGTGGTGATTTCCAGCGGGCGGATAGAATCGCTGCTGAAATACAAAGAATTGGTCTTCAACCTGTACCACCGCGGTTACTCGGTGTTTATTCATGATCACCGCGGACAGGGCTTGTCCGGTCGATTAACCGACAATCCTCATCAGGGGTATGTCGACGATTTTCGCGACTATGTGATTGACTTTAAACGTTTCTACGACAGTATCGTGGCACCTAACAGTGACCGCGAAAACCGCTTTCTGTTGTGCCACTCAATGGGCGGCGCCATCGGTGCCCAGTATGTGCTCGCGTATCCGGAAGATTTTCAGCGTGTGGCCTTCAGTGCGCCGATGTTTGGCATTCAACCGGCATTGCCCCGTTGGTTGATGCACCTGGTGGTTGGTACCCATCACCTGGTGAATCAATGGTTTGGTAAGTCGCCCTGGTATTTCTGGGGGCAAATGGACTATGAAGCCGAGCCGTTCGAGAAGAACATCCTCACCCACTGCGAAGTGCGGTACCAGATCTTCCGTGAAGAATACCTGAAAAACCCCAACATTCAGTTGGGCGGCGTTACCGGGCGATGGTTACTGGCAGCGGTGCGCGCCATGAGCCACATCGCCCGTTACTCGCGAACCTTTCCCATCCCGGCGTTGATCATGCAGGCCGGGGAAGAAAAAATCGTCGACAATCAGGCCCAGAATGCGGTGTCCAGACGCTTCCCCCGCGCCAGGAAAATCACTATCCACGGCGCCCGCCACGAGTTGTTGATGGAGGCCGATTATTACCGCGACCAGAGCTTGCGGGCAATTTATGCTTTTTTTGATGAATAATTTGTGCATCTGCCGTAGGCTGTGAGAGAAATCTGTCACTGGTTTCACTGAACGACAAACGCCATTGTTGAGCCAAAGGACAACCACTCAACGCTGTTTGTGCATGGGCTGTCAATCAGACTGACGCTGTGCATAACGATCACTACAAGGAAAGCATCATGACATTGATTCGACATCTGACCCAGCCCGCGGCCCGTCATTCCCTGGCCCTCGTCCTGTTGTGCGTTTTTGCCACGACGTCACAGGCCGACAACTATGGTGAAGAAGCCCAGAAGGCCTGCGATCACATGCGTACCTGTGCGCGCCAGCAGTTGGCCGATGTGCCGGCCGAATTTCGCCAAATGATCGAACAAACCCTCGATGGCATGTGTGAGTCGATGCCGGGGACAGACGATATTCCCGGATTTGGTGCGCAGCACCAGTTGTACGCGCCCGCCGTGGCCTGTATGAAAAGTATCTCGGCCCTCAGTTGTGAGGAAATCGAAGCCGGCCACGCCGATACCGCGGAATGCCAGCGCCTGCAGGATATGTACGGCGAGCATTCAGAAGGGTAGGTTTCGTGACCAGCCCCACTGAGCTGCTGCAAATCGCAGCGAAGATGGGGTATGCATCGTGCATTGCTCATGAAGGGATATATCCTGGTCGCACTCATCTTGTGCCTGTTGGTCTCTGAGGCACTGATTTGGTTGCTGTTATCGGTCTTTGTTGCTGGGCACGGATTGCTGCCCAGCGTTGACGCTTTGTCCAATGCCCACACGTTGCAGACGTACGTGTTTTCCCTTGGGTTTCGCGTTGTGCCGTATGTCTGCGGGATGGCGTTTTCAACGTATGTGCAAAAACACATTCCGTCCCGCGCTTTTCATAGCGTTACCGCCACGTGGTTGGTCGGGGTGACGGTGTTTATTGGTGCGAGTTACTGGATGGCACAACGGACACTGTTTACTGGTCAGCACACCTCGTCTACCTATGCGCTGGATTTTATCATCGCCCCGTTTGTGGCAATTCCGGTTGTTATTGCCTGTGGCGTCATTGGGTATCCAGGCTATTGGCTGTACCAGCGAATATCACTGACACAATGACGGGGTGGGGTAACGTCCTGGGGCATCAGATCACTCGTCGCCCATTGCTTCTTGTTGCCCTTCCTCGTAGATCAGAATATCGCCCGGCTGACAGCGCAGGTGCTGACAGATCGCTTCCAGGGTGGCAAAGCGCACCCCTTTGACCTTTCCACGCTTGAGCAGTGACAAATTCGCTTCGGTGATGCCGATCGCGGCTGCGAGGGCCTTGGAACTGACCTTGCGTTTGGCCATCATCACATCCAGATTCACGATAACCGGCATCAGACAAACTCGTTGTTGTCGCGGTTCAGTGCCCCCGCCGCACTGAGTAAATGCACCAGTACCGGCAGACACAACAACATCAGCAGTGTCAGTGGGGCAATGTCGATGACCAGCTCATCGCCGCTATCCAGCAACGGATAAACCAGCAGCGGCCACAACATCCCGTAGCAGGCGCCGAGTACCGCCAACCATGCCAGCCACTTCAGGTTTGCCATGCTGGCCTGGGCGAAAAAGTGACCTTGCGCGAACAATTGCAACAGCCGCTGCAGGCGATAGATGCCCACGGCGACAATCAGCAATTGCGGCACCATGATCAATGCCAGTTGGGTGTGCAGGGCCGGATGAGAAGCCCACAGCCGGTCAAACTGGCCATCGCCGATAGACACCCACCAGGTGCCAGACACGGCATAACCGTACAGCGCAAAGGCGAGGCACAACCCCAACACACAAAACAGGCTGATGCGGATGCGCTGGCTGATGCGCCGGAGGTTATCCAATGAGGTCATGACGGTTTCTCCGTAAAAGGGGCATCCATTGTAATCGATAAGCGTATCGATTCAACCTTACAATTTGTTTCAAATTAACAATAAATTATCGTAAAACAATAATTAATTGTTGTTATATTGTTCCTGTAACCGATCAGGAGAATATTATGTTTGAACAAAGAGCAGGGCGCACAGGCGTCCAGATCATCACCGCGCTGTTGTTGTCCGTCAGTTTGTCGGGCTGCCAGTTGTGGGAGCTGGCCAGTTTTCAATGGCAAAATGCCGACGCCCAGGTTGGCTGGACGGCGCCGTCTTCCCAACAGCCGCTGCGTGAGGGCCTCCCTTTTACGCTGTATAACAACCACATCATTGTGCAGGCGCGGGTGAATGGCAGTGCGCCGCTGAATTTTGTGCTCGATTCCGGTGCCGCCGCCACGGTGCTGCTCGAAACCGATGCAACCGACGCGCTGGCGTTGCCGCGCACACAGACGCTGACCATCTCGGGGGCTGGCGACGATGGTGATCCGGTTGCCTACGTCGTGCCCGATACCCGCATCGACGCAGGACCCCTGTTTATCCGCAATATGGCAGTCATCTATGCGCCACAGGAGGCGATGCCGTTTGGATCGCGGGATGAAACCTACTTTGACGGTGTGCTGGGGGCCGACTTTTTCAACTGCTGCGTGGTGGAAATTAATCACGACGAACAAAGGGTCTACCTGCAACCCCGTGGCGCTGAAACGCTACAGCGCTACCAACAGGCTGGCTGGCAAAAGCTGGATATGGAGGTCGAGGGCGATACGCCGTATCTGACCACGTCTGTTGACGATGGCAGTGGCACCAAAACAGTAAAAGTGATGCTGGATACCGGCTCGACCGGCACGCTGACGCTGTTTGCCGGCCAAGGTGGGCAGATCAGCGTGCCACCAAATACCTACGCAGCACGGTCCAGCGGGATCAGCGGCGACTCGCAAAATCAGGTTGGCTGGTTACCGCGCCTGCACATCGGCGAGCAGCAATTCGACAGTTTGCCCATCTACTTCCGCACCTCGGGCAGTAACCCGCAAAGTGGCAGCGATGGCGTGCTGGGCAACCGGGTGCTGAAACGCTTTAACCAGGTGTTTGATTTCAGTGCCGCTACGTTGTGGTTGCAACCAACAGGGATGTTGCAAACACCGGCTACCGCCGACCGTTCGGGTTTGCGGCTGCTACCTCATCGCCAGGGCGCGATTGTCAAAGACATCGCCGCCAGTGCCAGCGAAGAAGCGCGAGGCATACCGCTGGACAGTGTGGTGACCCATATCGATGACAAGCGGGTTACCCGCGACACCTTTGATCCATTGCTCAGCCGGCTGCGCGACACTGCTCGCGATGCGGTCAAATTATGCTGGTCGGCAGCGACGGAGCAACGCTGTGCCCGTGTGCCGTTGTTTGATCGGATTTAAGGAGCCTGTTTAAACCAGCAGGTGCTCTGGCACCTGTTGCGTTTTTAGAGACGCTGGTGCTTTCCGCAACAGTGAATTGTGAGGCGGCATAGTGCCAGTAGTGGACGGTGGCACACGTAAGTTGACTACGAAGAATCGTCATCCTCGCGCACGACTGCATGGATGCAGGAGGTAGAGCGACTCAGGAGACAAAGCCGAGGCGAGGACCTCCCTGATTACCTGACTCACCCGAATCAACACTGTTTTGGTTAGTCATCAACCCGAAGGAGATTGCGGCCTCCGCCGCAATGACAGTAGCGTCTGCTGAACGTCGCTAGAGCGGGCAGTACGGCTCTGAATATGCAGTGTTGATGAGCGTTGGCTCAGTGCCAGTAGTGTGATTGGAAGTTTGAATGACGGCTTAGTACATGAAGCAGACATTCAACCCTTCCCATGAAAACACAGAACATGGTTTTTCATTGGAAACGGGTGTTACTATGAAGTCTCTGAAAATAAGCTGTTAAACAAGGAGTATCGGAGTTGTTATCCGAGTTTGAAGAAAAACAATATGAGCAGCATCTAAACAATGAGTTGCTCCAAGGAAGTAATTTGATTTTCCCTCCTGGGCAGCACTTGGAAAATGTGCTGGGCTTCGATGCCGCTCTTTTTACGAGAAATAAAAATTTTTGGCGCCACTTTCTTGGTAGCTATCCTTGGTATAGGCGTTTTTTTAGATTTTACCTTAATGGTATGCACTTTCCTAAGGATGCATTTGATTTAGAGTATGCGTTCAATAATGACTTCCCTCAGTTTAAATTTAATGCATTTATACAGCACAAGCGCCCAGAAAAAATGATTAAAAATACTGCGGCGGAATGGGGTTCATGGAATCAAGAATACTACAGGTATAGAGTTTTAGACCATCAGCAATCAACTCTCGAAAATTTAGAGGCGAGTGTAGGTAATCAAGGTGTTGTTACTTATGCCAGCCCTGCGTTTCACACAAATCAAGAATTCTGGGGCGTACACAAGTCTCAGTCGTTTATCCAAAATTCCAATTTTTGCCAGCCGAGTAAATTGAAAGGGCACAGGGCCTATACTTATATCTCACCTGGCACAAATGGTATTGCACACTCGAAACCTGAAGAGGTTGAAAGCAAACACCTCATAAATGAACTAGTAAGATTATCTCAATCCGAAACCAAGCATAATTTAAAGAATTCAGAATTTGTTTTAAATAGTTGTAAAATAATTGAAAGAGCATTGGAACCGCAAGAGAAATATCGAGATCTTTACAATAAGATCGTTGGCGATCTAGATTTTCATCAACAAAAAGCACCAAAGTTATTGCGCAATCTGTATAGGCTGTCAGCATTCAAGTTTGTCACTGGAACAAGTTTATATTTTGGTGTTGGTGATAAGTCATTTGACAAGAAAATTCAGCCTCCCCGCTAGTGGCTTCGCGCTGATTTAAAGGTTAGCTGTTTAGGATATATTTTGAACATTAGTATAAAAAAAGAAATTGATTTGGTTGCAATTTTTGCATTAGGTGTGAGTGCAGTTGCCCTTTGGCAAAGTTACCAATCGAATGATGGATATATTGTAAAAGGCGGAGACAGAGCATTGGTTCTTCCCTATAAAGTAGGTGATTGCCAAACGCTTGTCTCTATTCCTGTAAGTTTCCACAACTCAGGGAAAAGGGCTGTTTCATTAGAGCGTTTTATACCTGCTGATAATGTACCCTCCCTAATTTTTCTTAAAAACCAAGAAATCGTCGAAGAAGTCAATGTCAACTACAAGCTTCATATATTTGAAGGAAAACTCCATTCCCCTAAAATGATATTTAATCTACTAAAAACAACTCCAGAATATCCTTTAGAATCATTTAAGCACCTAAATAAGTTAATTAAGCCGGGTGATTCTTTCGAAGCAAGTTTCGTGGTTACAGCTCAGGATTATGTCAATGGAGAAAAAGTTCTCGACTACATCATGGTTGCCATAGATGCCGAGTTTAGTAATGGTCAATTGTTAGAAAATCGTTCAGCCATAGACCTAAAAACTAATAGTTCTAGGGTGTGCAATAGCTAACAAATTGCTCAAGTAGGGCGCGGAAATCTTGGTTTTCTATCCTTCGTCGTCAATTTTAACCAACTGATTTTTCCTTTGATTGAGGCGCTAGCCATACAAGGACATAGAGTCAGAGTGAATATCTTGGTCATAATTTCAATCGCTATTTCCATTGGGACGACGGCTACAGCGATAGGTAATCCATTCGGTCTGATATCGGAATTTATTATTGCGCAAAGTAAAATGGTTACACTCCCTGCAATAGTCATTAGCTAAGGTGTTTTGATTGCATCTATTACCTACCTCCGCGACACGAGCTCTCAGGGCTCAGATCGTCAGAAGAAAAGCGACGAAATTTACCTAAATTTGGCTAGAGATTCATTTGATTAAGTTTATGATTTATTAAAGGATAAAAATAACTACAGAATAATTTGGGTTAGAGCATCTAGGCTGTTGCTACAAATATTGGCTTTAAAAAATGACATCAAACCTCCGACATTACAAAATCCTATTCCTTGGCAGAGGAACGGCTAAGAACAGAGCTTTATCGTGCTCTTTCAGTAAAAGCTGACAACTACTGCAATCGTCAACCATTGCCGCCACAGTTCTTCTACGGCATTGAAGCTTGGGAAACCGAAGAGTCCTTAGATGAGGTAGCTATAATCAGCAGCAACAAAATTGAAGCTCATTGTGTAGTAATTGGCAAGAACCTCCCCGAACCAGAATTAAGGCATTTATCACAGAAATCAGTAATAGCCATTTATAACTTTTTGAAATTCTCAGAAAACTATGATGATCCGTTGCCAAAAGTCGTAGATTGGGAAGGAGACTGGCAAGATAGCCATGGAACAGAACAAGGAGCCAAGAGATTTTTTGCTCATAAAAATTGTCATTACGTCGTTGATGGCATACTGCACAAAAGGAGTTAATAAGGCGTACGTGCTTTGCATCTTCACTAAGCGTTACTGATGTTCCCTTCTTACCAAA
Organism: Fluctibacter halophilus; assembly: GCF_020687825.1. Classification (GTDB taxonomy): domain Bacteria; phylum Pseudomonadota; class Gammaproteobacteria; order Enterobacterales; family Alteromonadaceae; genus Fluctibacter; species Fluctibacter halophilus. The sequence continues at coordinate 160,794 of NZ_JAJEWP010000004.1, read as the reverse complement.
GTCAGAAGTAAGAGGGCACATAATTGTGCGTCTGCTTCTTGTCTTTAGAAGACCGCCGAAACCGAACAAACCAACGTCCGCTATTCGCTCAAAACCGACGCTGGACGGTGGTCCACTCGATGTCAGTTAGCGGGTTTTGGTGTCCCGCCGTTCCACCCGGGGGTAGCGTGCACTGGCCCATTCATGGCACACGTCGCTCACATACCCAATGATGTCCTGCTCCGCCAAATGGCTGGGGATCAGGATGTCTTCGGCGCGACGTTTCTTGCCGTCGTTGCCGACATACACTGCCTCCCACCCGTGGGGGCGGCGCATAATATCGACGTCACGGCCAAAAATAGTCAGTTTCAATGGGATTCTCCTACACCACGACCACGCAGACATCCAATGATAAGTAATATGTGTGCTATGCGTAGGGTATCAGCGACCAAAAATGCTGTCGCCTGCAATTTTCACAGCGCTGTGTTACCGGCAAACAATGCTATACTGCGCGCCTGTTTTTGCTGCTGAGTCCGGATATGCTCGACATCGTTTTATACCAACCTGAAATTCCGCCCAATACCGGTAACATTATCCGTTTGTGTGCCAATAGCGGTTTTTCCCTGCACCTGATCGAGCCATTGGGGTTCGAGTGGGATGACAAGCGGGTGCGCCGGGCTGGGCTGGATTATCACGAGTTTGCCAATGTCCAGCGTCATCAGGACTTCGATGCCTACCTGGCACACGCGCAGCCGAAAACCGTTTACGCCTGCACCACCAAAGGCAGTGGCTGGCATACCAATGCTTCGTTTAAGGCTGGTGACGCGCTGGTGTTCGGGCCGGAAACCCGTGGTCTGCCCGATGACATGCTGGCGCGCTTTGCGCCCGAGCAACGACTGCGCATTCCCATGCTGGCGGACAGTCGCAGCATGAACCTGTCCAATGCCGTGTCGGTGTTTGTGTATGAAGCGTGGCGCCAGCTGGATTTTGCCGGCGCCGTATAGCGGGATTTATTCGTGCTTTAAATCACGGCCCAACAGTGCCAGGGCGGCATCTTTGGGGGATTTTCCGTGGTACAGCACCTGATAGATTTGCTCACAGATGGGCATTTCCACACCCTGTTTTTCGGCCAGAATATGCACTTCTTCGGTGTTGCGATAACCTTCGACCACCTGACCGATGTCGGTCATGGCCTGTTCAACCCCTTTGCCCTGACCCAGCGCCAGACCGAAGCGACGGTTACGGGACTGGTTGTCGGTACAGGTCAGGATAAGATCACCGAGGCCAGCCATGCCCATAAAGGTTTCCGGCTTGGCACCCAGCTTGGCGCCCAGACGTGACATCTCGGCCAGACCACGGGTGATCAATGCGGTTCGGGCATTGGCACCAAAGCCCAGCCCGTCGGCCAGTCCGGCACCAATGGCAATCACGTTCTTCACTGCACCACCCAGTTGCACACCGATAAAGTCGGTATTTTTGTACACCCGGAAGGATTTGGCGCAATGCAGTTTCTGTGCGAATTCATCGGCCAGCACATCGTCGGTGCTCGACAGGGAAATGGCGGTGGGCAGGCCGGCGACCATTTCTTTGGCAAAGGTCGGGCCGGACAATACCGCCAGGGCCCGGTTATCGCCCAGGATGTCCCGTGCGACGTCATGCAGCAGGCGTCCGCTGCCCGGTTCCAGACCTTTGGTGGCCCAGATCACGCGCTGGTCATCACGTAACATCGGCGCAATGGTGCGCAGCATGTCAGCAAAAGCATGGCTGGGGGTTACCACCAGAATATCGCGGCTGCGATTCACCGCGTGGGCAAGATCGGCATCGACGTGCAGCGCCTCTGGGAATATAGCATCCGGCAGATAACGGGCATTGCAGCGGCTGGCTGCCATTGCCGTCATTTGTGCTTCGTCCCGGCCCCACAGGTAGGTGGGTACCTGATTGCGGGCCAGACAAAAAGCGAGGGCGGTGCCATACGACCCCGCCCCCAATACAGTTACACTGTCTTTCATCGGTGTTTAAGCATCCAGTTTGGGTGCTTGCTCAGCCTGTTGTTGTTGCTGTGCAGCCATTTTTTGCAGGTATTGTGCAAAGATAGCATCAAAGTTCACCGGTGCCAGGTTAAGTGCCGGGAAAGTTCCACGGTTAACCAGGTTGGAGATGCACTCGCGGGCGTAAGGGAACAGCACGTTGGGGCAGAAAGAGCCGATGGTGTGGGCTTTGTTCTGATCCGGCATGTCGGCAATGGTGAACACACCGGCTTGATGTACTTCACACAGGAAGCCTGTTTCTTCGCCCATGGTCGCAGTAACTGTCACCGCCAGTACCACTTCATACAGATCATCGCCCAGCGCCGCAGAGCGGGTGTCGATGTCCAGTTTGATTTCAGGCTTCCACTCTTTGCTGAAGATGGCCGGTGAATTCGGCGCTTCGAAAGAAATGTCTTTGACATAAATGCGTTGGATAGCGAATTTTGCCTGTTGTCCCTGGTCGCCTGCTTGCGCCTGGTCTGCTGCTTGATTTTCTTCAGCCATTATCTTTCCTATTTCTGTGTTTGATGACGGCCCTGTCAGGCCGAAAGAAGTGCATCCAATTGTTGTTTTGCTTCGAGGGCGTACATGTCATCGCAGCCACCGATGTGCTGATCGTTGATGAAGATCTGCGGCACGGTGTAGCCACCGTTGGCCCGTTCAATCATCACATCACGCAGTTCGGGCTGCTCATCAATCTTGATCTCGTCATAAGCGACGCCTTTTTGTGTCAGCAGTGCCTTGGCGCGGTGACAGTAAGGGCAGTAGCCTTTGGTGTAGATTTCGACGCGACTCATGTACAACTCCTGATGTCGTGGTGTTACTTGGCAACCGGCAGGTTGGCCGTTTGCCAGGCGTTCATGCCGCCTTTCAACACGCTGACCTGTTCGAAGCCCTGCTTCGACAGTTGAGCAGCGGTGCGCTTGGCGGTCATGCCCATGGCGCAAACAACAATGATGGGTTTGTTTTTACTTTTTTCAAGGGCGCTGAAGTCACCTTGGTTTACCTGTTCGGGCTTCAGTTGCTTGGCCCCCAGGATGTGACCTTTCTTAAACTCTGCCGCAGGACGGATATCCAGTACCACGGCATCATGTTTGTTCATCATCATGGTGGCGTCGTGGGTACCGATCTCTTTCACTTTTGACAGTACGCCGGCAATGCTCGAGTAAATCAGAATCGCTACCAGCGCGACCCAGATACCGGCAAGTATGGTGTGGTTGCCCACAAATTCTAACAGCTGGTCCATTACAACCGTGCCTCATTGACCCAAAAAAAGAGTGCAAAGTATATAGAAATAGGCCCCAGAAACCACCCCCTATTTGGCAATCTGTCAGGGGCCGGGAATAACTTATTGTTAAGGGATAAGTTTTGCCGGTCATTTGCCCCTAGCGCAGGGACCACAGCCGCGATAAACTGTAATAAAATTACGGTTTTTATCGGGCAGACCACGGGTAGCCCACGCAGGAGGACTTTCATGAGCGACGCAAAGAAAACATTGGCGCTGATCATTCTGGATGGCTGGGGCCATCGTGAGGAAACGGCCAACAACGCCATTGCCAATGCAAACACCCCGGTGTTAGACGATCTCTGCGCGCGCTACCCCAATACCCTGATCTCCGGCTCCGGGCTGGACGTGGGGTTACCTGAAGGCCAGATGGGCAATTCAGAAGTGGGTCACGTTAATCTGGGCGCGGGTCGTGTGGTTTATCAGGATTTCACCCGTATCAGTAAAGCGATTGCGGACGGGGAATTCAATCATAATCCGGTGTTGGTTGAGGCTATCGACAATGCCGTCAAGGCTGACAAAGCCGTGCACCTGATGGGGCTGATGTCGCCGGGTGGCGTTCACAGCCATGAAGATCACATTTTCGCGATGATCAAAATGGCGGTTGAGCGGGGCGCCAGCAAGGTCTATTTGCATGCGTTTCTGGATGGTCGTGATACACCGCCGCGCAGTGCCCAGGCGTCGCTGGAAAAAGCCGATGCCGTGTTTCAGTCCCTCGGGGTGGGCAAAACCGCCACGTTAGTGGGGCGTTACTACGCCATGGATCGGGATGAACGCTGGGATCGTGTCGAGGCGGCGTACAATCTGCTGACCCAGGGTAAGGGCGAATTCCACGCTGACAGTGCCGTTGAAGGCCTGCAGGGGGCTTACGAGCGGGGCGAGAACGACGAGTTTGTTAAACCCACCGTGATTGGCGATGCAGTGCCGATGAATGATGGTGATGCGCTGATTTTCATGAACTTCCGCGCTGACCGGGCACGGGAAATCAGCCGTGCGTTTGTGGATCAGGACTTCAATGGGTTTGAACGTGCCAGCCGTCCTCAACTAAGTGCCTTCGTGATGCTGACCGAGTATGCCGCCAATATCGATGCGCCGAGTGCGTTTCCACCGGAAACCCTGAACAATGTGATGGGGGATTGGCTGGCCCAGCACAACAAGACCCAATTGCGCATCTCCGAGACGGAGAAATATGCCCACGTGACGTTTTTCTACAGCGGCGGGCGGGAAGAACTGTATCCGGGCGAAGAACGCATTCTGGTGCCTTCCCCCAAAGTGGCGACCTACGATTTGCAGCCGGAAATGAATTCTGAAGAGCTGACCGACAAGCTGGTGGACGCCATTGCGTCGGGCAAGTTTGATGTGATTGTGTGTAACTACCCGAACGGTGACATGGTCGGCCATACCGGTGATTACGACGCGGCGGTGAAAGCGGCAGAAGCCGTTGACCATTGTCTGGGACGGGTGGTCAACGCATTGCAGGAACACGGCGGCGAGTGTTTGATCACTGCTGACCACGGTAACGCCGAAGAGATGCTTAACGAACAGACCGGTCAGGCTCACACCGCGCACACCAGTGAGTTGGTACCCTTTATCTATGTGGGGCGCGACGCAACCACCCGGGAGGGCGGAACCCTCAGTGATGTAGCGCCGACCATGTTGCACCTGATGGGGATGCCGCAGCCGGACGAGATGACCGGCACGCCCATTGTGACGCTGAAGTAAATGCGCCGTTACCACCAACCTTCATTGTCTCTGGCCCGCGCACTGTGCGGGCTTTGTCTGTGTTGGTGGGTGGGGATTGCGCCGGCATTAGCCCAGCAAAGCGATGAGCTGGAAGCCTTGCAGGACCAAATTAAGGCCCGCCAGGCAGCGCTGGACACCCGGTTGAAAGAAGCCAAAGCGCTGCAGGATACCCTCAAAGCCGAGGAGCTGCGCATCGCTGAAACGGCACGGGCGCTTAATCAGACCCAGATCAGCCTGGAAAACAACCGCCACGAGCAACAGGCCCTCAACAAACGTAAAACCGAGTTGCTGACGCAACTGGATGAACACCAGTCATTGCTGGCCAAGCAACTGCGCAGTGCCTACATGACCGGTAATCATGATTACGCCAAAATGCTGCTCAATCAGCAGAATGCCGGCAAGCTGGAGCGCATGCTGACGTACTACAACTACCTCAATACAGCGCGTCAGGAGCAGATTGAGACCTTCCGCACGCTGGTGGCGGAACTGCGTGATGTCGAAGCGTCACTGCAGACCCGTCAGGCTGAGCTGGCCGCCTTGCAACAGGAACAGAAGGCTCAGCGCCAGACCCTTGCTGCCCGTCAGGCAACCCGTCAGCAAACCCTCGATAAACTGGAACGGGCGATTGATGATGAAGCGGCCCGGATTGAACAATTGCAAATCAACGAGCAGGCATTGCTTAAAGCCATTGCCGAGGCAGAGCGAGCGTCGAGGCAGCGACCCACAACCTTGTCCGGCCTGGCCAAGCTGAAAGGAAAACTGCAACGCCCGGCAGAGGGGCGAATGCGCAACTTGTTTGGCACCCGTCGTCAGGGCCAGGTGCGCTGGAAGGGCGCGCTGTTTGAAGGCAGTGGCGGCGCTCCGGTGCGCGCCATTCATGACGGCAAAGTGCTGTTTTCTGACTGGCTTCGAGGGTTTGGCCTGGTGACGGTGATTGATCACGGCGACGGGTACATGAGCTTGTACGGGCACAATCAGGCGCTGCTTAAGCAAGCTGGCGACGGTGTATCGGCGGGTGAGACCATCGCCCTGGTCGGGCAAAGCGGTGGTCAGACGGCACCCAATCTGTACTTTGAAATCCGCCATAAGGGCACTGCCGTGAACCCCGGCCAGTGGTTACGCAAGCGCTGATCCGCGTGGCAGGCACAAAGGATGACCTGCTGCGAATTTGTCCGTATACTCGTTGCACAGGGATACAATAACAACAACCGTTAAGTTGGCCGTGCATTTCCGTTTACTGTTTGTTTTAACACTGTTGGTTTGTGCTTCGACTGCCATCGCCCGGCAGCCGCAAATTGCCTTGATCATCGATGACATGGGCAACAGTGTGCATGATCGCCGGGCCTTTAAGCTGCCCACCCATGTGGCATTTGCAATCCTGCCACACACGTCGCTTTCAACCACCTTCTCTCAGCAGGCCCGCGGGCAACAGCGGGAAGTGATCCTGCACATGCCGATGGAAGCGCTGGGTCACAATCGACTCGGCCCCGGCGCGTTGACCGCAGAGTTGTATCCCAGTGATATTGAAGCGCGCCTGAGCGCGGCACTGGCCACGGTGCCGGATGCCATCGGGGTCAACAACCACATGGGCAGCAAGCTGACCCAGTTGACCTTACCCATGCGCACGACTATGCAATACCTGCGCGAACAACAACTGTTTTTCGTCGACAGTCGCACCACCCGCTACAGCAAAGCGGAATCGATTGCCCATCAGTTCGGACTGGATTACACCAAACGCAATGTGTTTCTGGATCACTCGTTGGCGCACAAAGATATCGCCGCGCAATTTCGTCGTTTGATCCGCATCTCACAGCGCTATGGTTCGGCGGTGGGGATTGCCCATCCACATACCGAGACACTGGATTACCTGCTCAACACCTTGCCCCGTCTTGAGGTGCAGGGCATTGAACTGGTGCCACTGAGCACAGTACTGCAAACACAGCAACTGGCCCGTCGAGAGAATGACGACACGTCAATGCCTGGTCGCAACGGTGATGACAGCGCCGGCCGCTATAGCAAGTCATCGGCTGATGCACAGGCTGGCCTGTTTGAATAAGGAAACTCACTATGGCTGCGGCTAACTTACTCGCGCTACTCGATGACATCGCAACCATGCTCGACGATGTGGCAGTGTTATCCAAAGTGGCGGCCAAGAAAACCGCCGGTGTGTTGGGGGATGATTTAGCCCTGAATGCCGAGCAAGTGTCCGGTATTCGTGCCGAACGGGAATTGCCGGTGGTATGGGCGGTGGCCAAGGGCTCGTTCTGGAACAAAGTGATCCTGGTGCCCAGCGCGCTGCTGATCAGTGCTTTTGTGCCGGTGTTGATTGCGGTACTGATGGTCATTGGCGGCGCCTATCTGTGCTTCGAGGGGGCTGAAAAACTGCTCCATCGCTGGCTGCACAGCCAGCAGGACGATCCGTTGCACGGTGAGAAACTCAAAGCGCTACAGGACCCGGCTATCGACCTGGTCGCGCTGGAAAAAGACAAGATCAAAGGGGCCATTCGCACCGACTTTATTCTGTCTGCGGAAATCATTGTCATTGTACTCGGTTCCGTTCAGGACGCTGATTTTGCTACTCAGATATCGGTACTGGCGGGGCTGGCACTGGCATTTACGGTGGGCGTGTACGGACTGGTGGCGGCTATCGTCAAACTGGACGACATGGGCCTGTATTTATTGCGCAAGTCACTGAGCGGTGATTTTAATCCATTGCAACGTGCACTGGGTCGGGGATTGCTGATGACGGCCCCGGCGCTGATGAAAAGTCTGACCGTGATCGGTACCGCCGCCATGTTTCTGGTCGGTGGTGGCTTGCTGGTACACAACATTGAGGTGCTGCACCATTTGGTCGACAGCGTGCTTGCACCGCTCCAACAAGGTCTGCCGGCCTGGCTGCACGGTGTCAGCGGCATCGTACTGGAAGGTCTGGTTGGTGTATTGATTGGCGCCTTTATTGCGCTGCTCGTGTTGGGTATTGGTCGCTTACGGGGCAAGTCAGACACCTAAAACACAGCGGCTTTTTTAAACCACAACCATTGCATTTTTATGGAAATGTTATACTATAACGTTTCTTTTCAGAGCAATTGGGTGCTTTACGGTGTCAGCAAAATCTTCAATCAAAGACAAAGTCGGTATCTGGGCGTCGAGCCTGTGTGCCCTGCATTGTCTGTTGCTGCCGATACTGATCCCCGTGTTACCCTACGTCAGTGCGAGCTTCTTTGCCCAGGACTGGTTTGAAAAAACCATTCTGTCGCTGTCGATGATGATTGGTTTCTGGGCATTGCTGTCCGGATTCTATCGCTACCATCGCCAACTGTACCCGTTGTACAGCCTGTTGCTTGGCGGCCTGATTTACTGGAACAAAGACATGTTTGGTGAGGCCTATGAGCCCTTCACCATTGCCACCGGTGCGTTGCTGATTGTGGTGGCCCATGTGGCGAACATCCGTCTTTGTCAGAGCTGCAACACCTGCAACCACTGCGAATCGAATTAGTCATCACGACCCCTGTTAGCCCCTGAACTGCAATAGCTCCCGGGCATGCACCGGACTGTTACTGAACACACCATCAACGCCCCAGTCGGCCAGTTGCAGCAAGTCTTCTTTTTCATCCACGGTATAAACGAGTATTTTCAAACCCCGTTGGTGGGCATCATCCACAAAGGCCTTGTCGACGAACCCCACATCACAATGTACCGACCAGCATCCCAGCGACTGGGCAAAGGCGGCATAGTCGATGGGTTTGCCGGCCACCAGACCGCCCAGGCGAAAGGTTGGCGCTAAGTCTGAAAGTGCCTTGAGCAGATGGTGATCAAAGGATGAAAACAGCAATTGCGGGTGAGTAAAACCGGTGTGTTGACAGGCATTGTCAACATAGTCGAGTAACAGGTGTGGATGAACAATGCCTTTCATTTCAATGTTCAGCTCACAACGCCCGCCAATCAGGTTCATTGCCTGCGCAAGGGTGGGGATGCTCTGTCGCTGACCGGCATCGAGCTGTTCGATCACGTCACTGGCATGATCCTGCAGGCGACCACTGCCACTGGTGGTGCGGTGCAGCCAGCGATCGTGCAGCACCCAGAATTCGCCGTTGTGCTCGTGTACGTCAATTTCGATGCCATCGGCACCTTGTTCAACGGCAATCTCAAACGCTAACAGGGTGTTTTCAGGCGCGTGGGCACTGGCACCGCGATGGGCGAATATCTGCATGGTGATCCGTTACTGACGTTTCTGGGCATTGATGGTTTCGTAGATTGCCGCAGAGATGACCAAAATGCCACCCACAAATGTTTGCCAGGTAGGGGTTTCACCCAGAATAACGATGGCCAGGATGACGCCATAAAACGGCTGCATACAAGCCACCAACGAGAAGGTTTTGACCCGCAGGTGTTTGAGGCTGGTGGCGATCAGGGCATGGGGAAGGGCGGTTAAAAACACCCCCAGCACCAGCAACAAGCCGTAGGTGTGTAGGGATGCCTGATAAACCTGATCAGACGCAAAACCAATCAGACACAGGAAAATGATCAGGGTCTGATAGGCCATGGCGTGGGCGCCGCTGTAGTGGGAAAAGTGTTTACGGTGGATAAGGTTCCTGAACGCATACAGCACGGCTGACAGGATGCCAATACCAATACCGAGGGTCGTCTCATTGGCCAGATCCGTCTCCGGCACAATCAGCGCAATACCGCCCAACACGACCAGGGCACTGACGACATCCTGCCAGTGCAACCGGTTTCGCTCGAACAGCGGCTCCAGCAATACGGCAATGACCGGGAAGGTAAACAGGGCAATCATGCCCACCGACACGCTGGCGTACTGCATGGCGGCAAAGTAAGTCACCCAATGGGCGGCCATCAATACGCCGAGTAACAGCGCGATGGCATAACATTTTGCTGATTGCAGCTTCAGGCTGTTGCCGGTCAGCTTGACCAGCGCGGCAAGCACCACAAACGCGACCAGCGAGCGACCGAAGGTGATATCGGTGGCACTGAGTGGAATGAGCTTGGAGAACAAGGCTGTCGCACCTAACAGGATCACTGTCAGGTGCAACGACCACAGGCTCTTCTTAACCGGATCCACAGGATCAGGCTTTCAAGGTCGCAAACAATTCACCCAAACGGGTCACATCCCCGGCTTGTTGGCCATCGAACGCCAGCATGTCAGGGGCAAAACAGGCAACGACGGTGGAGCCGAGTTTAAAGCGGCCCATTTCGTCGCCCTTGTTCAGACGAATGGCATGCTCGCCTTCGGTAGGGTAACGCCAATGCTGAACATTCTGACCTGCCGGCGGGGTTACGGTACCGGCCCACACGGTTTCGATACTGGCCACAATGGTGGCTCCGACCAATACCATCGCCATCTTGCCGTGCGCGGTATCAAACACACACACGACCCGCTCATTGCGGGCGAATAAGCCGGGCACATTTTCTGTGGTCAGAGGGTTAACCGAGAACAGTTCACCGGGGACATACAGCATGTCAGTGAGCACGGCATCCATGGGCATATGAATACGGTGATAGTCACGGGGTGACAGGTAAATGGTGGCGAATTCACCGCCGATAAAAGGCGCTGCGATATCCGGATTTCCACCCAGCAGGGTGGTCAGGCTGTAGTCATGGCCTTTGGCCTGAAACACCCGATCCTGATCAATCGGACCCAGCTGGCTGACGGTACCGTCGACCGGATAGCCCAGCTGCTTGTCGTCTTCGACAAACGGACGCAGGCCGGGACGCAGTTCGCGGGTGAAAAAGTCGTTGAAGGTGGCGTAGTCTTCAGGATCTGACAAGACCGCCTCAGACATGTCCACACGGTATTGTTTGATAAAGGCTTTGATTAACGCCGTTGTCAGGCGTCCGGCTTTTGCCGCTGCCAGTGTCCCAACCAGACGGGACAACAGATGTTTGGGCAGCACATACTGCAACCGAACTTTCAACCAATTAATCAACGGATCTACTCCATAAAATGATGACGCCGCGGATTGTACACCAACTTGCCCGGCAACGTGAGATCCAGTGGGTCTAAGTCATTCGAAAACAGCGGGTTTGCTTACAGCGGAATATGCCGGGTAGGGCGCTGGTCCTGCATGGTCTGCAAAATTTTGTGATAGCTGGCAAAGCGCTCAGGACTGATATGGCCATCCTCAACCGCACTGCGCAGCAAACAACCCGGATCGTCCTGATGCTTACAATCCCGGAATTTACAGCCGCCAAGGTAGTCGCGGAACTCACGGAACCCCCAGGTGACCCGCTCGGTGGGCAAATGCCACAGCGCGAACTCTCGCACGCCGGGAGAGTCAATCAGGTCACCGCCATCGGGGAAGTGCAGCAACTTGGCTGCGGTGGTGGTGTGTTGGCCCAGCCCGGAGGTGTCCGATAGTGCGCCGATGGCCTCATTGGCTTTGGGCAGCAATTGATTGACCAGACTGGATTTCCCCACCCCGGATTGGCCGACAAACACACTGACCTTGTCGATCAGGGTCTGCTTCAGGGTGTCGAGCCCTTCACCGGATTTGCAGCTGGTGTACAGCAGGGGGTAGCCGATATCGCGATAGACAGTCAATTGCTGTTCCACCGCCTGGCGTTGCGCGTCGTCGAGCAACTCCACTTTGTTGAGCAGGATCAGCGGTGGGATGCCAACGTCCTCAGCGGCAACCAGGTAGCGGTCGATGATGTTGGTCGACAGGGTGGGTAGCACGGCACTGACAATGATGATCTGATCAATGTTGGCCGCAACCGGCTTTTCGCCGTCGTAGTAATCCGGGCGTTTGAGTACCGAGTGACGATCTTCTACCAGCTCTATCACGCCACTGATGACATCACTGCTGTCCTGACCGGGACGGAACTGTACCTTGTCACCACACACCACGCTGTCGATGGTACGGCGAATGTGACAGCGCCACACGGTGCCATCGCTGGCTTCGACATCGGCGTGTTTACCAAAGCGCCCGGTGACCAGACCGGATTGCAGTGGCCCCAGATGCTCGTCACTCACTGGCGTGTCAGCCTGGCTCATTCGTTTGCGTCGGTTGGCAGAAACCTGACGTTTTTGTCGATGGGTCAGTTTTGGTCTTTTTGCCACCGGAATGTCATACTCTATTGGTCTTCAATGGGCATACATGGTACCTTCACGACCCCGTTATTGGTACTTTTTCCTGTCCGTGATGCAGGTATTTTTTGGAGATTGACACTGACCATGGCTGCTGACGAAAACAATCTGGTTTGGATTGATATGGAAATGACCGGACTGGATCCGGAAACGGATGTGGTGTTGGAGATTGCCACCATCGTCACCGATTCTCAGCTCAATGTGGTGGCTGAAGGGCCGGTACTGGCTGTCCATCAGCCTGATGATGTGCTGGACAATATGGACCCCTGGTGCGTGGAAACCCACGGTAAGTCTGGCCTCACCGCCCGTTGTCGTGCCAGTAATGTCAGCGTGACCGATGCCGCAGTACAGACCATTGCGTTTCTGCAACAGCACGTACCAAAAGGCAAGTCGCCGCTGTGCGGCAATACCATCGGCCAGGATCGTCGCTTTATGGTCAAGTACATGCCTGAACTGGAAGATTATTTTCATTATCGCAGTATCGATGTCAGCACCATCAAAGAATTGGTGCGTCGCTGGCAGCCGGATATCCTCAATGGTTTTACCAAGCAGGGAACCCACCTGGCTCTGGACGACATTCGGGAATCCATTGCTGAACTGCGTTTTTACCGCGAAAAGGTCTTCAGCGTTTAAAAAAACGCCACTTGCGCGGCGGAGTTAAAAATAACGCTTGCGTCTTAGTGGCATTTTTGTAAAATGCGCACCCGCTTCGGTACTGAAGCGCGCACAATGTGACGCGGGAATAGCTCAGTTGGTAGAGCACAACCTTGCCAAGGTTGGGGTCGCGAGTTCGAGTCTCGTTTCCCGCTCCAAACATTGTCAAAATCTGTCTGCACATCGCAGCACCAAAATGCGGGAATAGCTCAGTTGGTAGAGCACAACCTTGCCAAGGTTGGGGTCGCGAGTTCGAGTCTCGTTTCCCGCTCCAATTTCTCCTCTTTCATACATGTCCGTTCAGGTGATGAAAAACTCGCCATTGGTCTAATTGTCTGTGTCTACGTAATGCCTAAAATGCCCTGGTTATTATTCTCTGAGGGTAAGTGGTGTATACGATTCGACATATGTGGGAGCCGAGCCTAACCGTGAGCTCGTTGCGCGAATTACGCAATGTTCTGGTTCAGCGCTACATGAACGAAGTGGTCGAAGTTGAGTGTGACAGCGACGACGATGAACCGGCATTGCTGTACCTGCAAATCGCGCCCCAAGGCGCCGTGCATACGTTCACACGACGCCCGTGCTTCCTTGACCTGTTCGTGACCCACGATGAGGTGCTGATCGAAGCGCGCAAAAACTTACGTTCTCTGGGGGTCTGAGGCCGTGCTCCTGCCAATCGCCTGATCGGCACTGGCTAACTCTGTGCTCAGGCGCTGACTCTCGTCGGCTCTGGGACGGGTAAACCGAGCCAGCCAGTAGTAGAACACCGGGGTCAGGTAGAGGGTAAACAGCACTGCCAATCCCAAGCCACCAAACACGACCCAGCCAATCGCATTGCGGGCCTCTGCGCCCGCACCACTGGATAAGATGAGGGGCAAGCCACCCAACAGGGTCGACAGCAATGTCATGGCAATGGGGCGCAATCTGACATGTCCAGCTTCAATGATCGCCTGTTTGACCGAATGGCCTCTGTCGCGCAACTGGTCGGCAAACTCAACCAGCAAGATGGCGTTTTTGGCCAACAGACCAATCAGCATGACCAGACCAATCTGCGAATAGACGTTGACCGACGTGCCGGTCAGGAACAGTGCCGCAATCGCAGCGGCCAAGCCAAATGGCACGGTCAGCATCACCACCACCGCACTGTTGATACTTTCAAACTGTGCGGCCAGTACCAGCAGGACAATCACGAACGCCAGGATGTAGGTGATGGTGACTTGCTGACTGGTTTCTTCAAACGTCCGGGCCTCGCCCAGAAACACTAATCCGGTGCCATCTGGCAATGTCTCATGGGCCAGCGAACGGACACTCTCTACCGCCTGTTTTAACGGTACATCTGCCGGCAATTCCAGTTCCATTTCGATGGCCCGACGTTGGGCGTGGCGCTCAAGCTCCGCAGCAACCCCTTCTTCGGTGATGTAAGCAATGCTCGACATCGGCACCAGACCGTTGCGACCCTGCACGTACAGGTTGGTCAGATCCGACGGGTTCCTGAGCTGTTGCCGGGACGCCTGTAGCATGATCGGAATGGATTGATCGCCGACGTTGAGGTCGGCCACGTCATCACCGTTGATGGCCGCCCGCAAGGTTGTGGCAATGTCGGTGAAGGATACGCCCAGCTCTTCCGCGCGGCGCCGGTCAATGTTAACCCGCAACTGGGGCTGCGTTGGCTGATAGGAGATATCCGCTTTGCCCAATGCCGGCATACGCTGCTCAATCTCGGCAGCGAAGGCCAGAGCGGCCTGGTAAATGTCTTCATAACGGTTACCGGTCAGGGCAAATTCCAGACCGCCTCCCTGTCCCCGCAGGTTAAGACTGTTGGCACCGAAAGCCCGTGCCGGTGCACCGGGAATGTCGCCGAGCGCCGGTCGCAGGTCATTGATGATTTGTTGCTGAGATTGCTCCCGTTCCTGCCAGGGATGCAATGGCGCGGTGATAAACACGATGTTTGGATCCCAACGCCCGACGATGGTGTAGATCGATGCGATATCACCGTTTTCGACAAACGGCATCAGCGCCTCTTCCATTTTGTGCGCCTGACGATCCATAAAGTTGATCCCTACACCGTCCGGACCGCGGGCAAAGATGCGCACGTTCCCGCGGTCTTCAGGAGGCAGCAGTTCGTTATCCAGTTGCTGGTACAGATAACCTGCGCCCAGCGCACACAACAGACTGGCTGATACCACCACGATGCTGTGTCGCAACGCCCATTGCAGTGACCGGTCGTAGACACTGACCAGTAACAGGCCAAACCGGGTCAGGAAGGTTTCCCGGGACGCTTTGAGGGGCAGACGGGCGGTCAGAGCGGGCACCAGTGACAAGGCCACAAACGACGATATGATCACGGCACCGGCCAATACGCCGCCGAATTCCCGGAACAGCCGCCCGGCGGTGCTGGGTAAAAAGGCGATAGGGATGAACACGGCCGCTAACACAGCCGTGGTGGCGACGACGGCGAAGAACACTTCCCGGGATCCTATCACTGCGGCAGCACGCGGTCCCAGCCCCATGTTCCGTCGCCGTTGAATGTTTTCCGATACCACAATGGCATCATCGACGATCAGGCCGGTGGCAAGCACCAGCGCCAACAAGGTCAGGATGTTGATGGAGAAGCCCAGTGCCCACATGATGGACAACACACCCACGAGGGAAACCGGAATGGCCAGCGCCGGAACGATGGTGGTTCTGCCGGAACCAATAAAGACCCACAGGGTGATGATGACCAGAGCAATGGTGAGCAGAAGCGACTGGATCACTTCTTCAACGGAGCTGCGGATGAACAGAGCGTCATCCGACGTGACGACGATGTCCAGATCGGCAAAACGGTCACCCAGACGCTCGACCATCGCCAGCACTTCGTCGGATATCTCAATGGTGTTGGAGCCGGCCTGGCGGATAATGCCCAGACCCACGACCGGTTTGCCATCCAGCCTGACCAGGCTTTGTGCATCGGCGGGGCCGAAGTACACGTTCGCCACATCACCAATTCGGGTATTACCCTGTACCACAATGTCTTCGACCTGTTGGGTGGTGACCGAGGTGGCATCAGCGCGCACGATCAGTTGTTGGTCACTGCTGCGGATGCTGCCCGCCGGCACATCAAACGGTGCCAGTCGCAGTGCTGCCGCAACGTCTGTGACCGATAAGCCGAAACTGGTCAGGCGCAGCGGGTCGAGGGTGACCCGGAGTACTCGTTCCCGGTCGCCGTTCAGGCGTACATCAGCGACGCCCGGAATACTGAGGAATAAAGGGGCCAGATCCGTTTCAACAATTTCTGTGACGGTTTCCAGGTTCAGTGTGTCACTGGACACCGCCAGACTGACCACGGACTGGGCATCATTGTCGGCTTTGATGATGGCAAGTTGTTCAACTTGATCGGGCAACTCCCGCTGTATGCGGCTGACCGATTCGCGGGTCTCATTGGCGGCATTTTCCAGGTCGATATCGGGTCTGAATTCCACCACGATGCGTGAAAAGCCTTCCTCACTCTGGGCGCGAATGGATTTGACCCCACTGACCCGCGCCACGGCACCTTCCAGCTTACTGGTAACTTCTGTATCAACGGTTTCCGGTGAGCCGCCGACGAAGCGGGCGGTAACGGTGACAATGGGGCGGTCCACATCAGGAAGTTCACGCACTTCGAGACCAAAAATCGCCGCAATGCCGGCGATGATGATCAGCAGGTTGAGCACGACGATCAGGACAGGGCGGCGGATCGACAGCGACGGCAGGTCGTTGTTGTCTGTAGACAGGGGGGATTGCATCAGCGTACCTCCGCGACGGCCGTATCTACAACCGCCTGTCCGGGGCGCAAACGTTGGATCCCTTCGACAATCAATATGCCATCAGCAGGGATGTCCCCTTTGACCAGGATACGGCCCTGCAGACGCTGGACAATTTCCACATCGACCCGTTTGGCTTTACTCTCGGCATTCAGCCAAACGTAGGCACCCGTCGCTCCCCAGGCAAGGCTTGCTTCAGGTACAACCGCATAGTTCTGCCCTGTGGTTTGCAGAGTAACCCTGAAGCTCATGCCCGGACGATAAACATCCTCGGGGTTGTCGAGTAGGGCCCGTGCTTTGAGGGTGCGGTCATCGGCACTGACACGGCTGTCAATTTGCGCCAGTGTCGCAACCAGTGTTTGCTGTCTGTCGGTCCAGGGTTGCAGTGCCACATTGGTTTGCTGATTCAGCAGGGCTGCGGCGCTTTCCGGTGCTTCGAAATTGATGTACAGCTGATGGCGATCATCAATGGTGGTGATCAGGGTTTGTTCGTTGATGCGGTCGCCAACTTCAATGTCGGTCAGTCCGACCACGCCGTCGAACGGCGCGATAACGGAGCGATCCGCCAGTGCAATTCGGGCTTCACGCAAATCAACAGCGGCCAGATCCCGAACCGTGATGGCGTCATCCAGGTCGCTTTGCGCCACAGCGCCCTGCTTTTTACTGTCCAGTAGGCGCTGTACTCTGCGCTCAGCATCTTTGAGGCGTATCTCTGCGCGACTCACCGCAACTTCTTGTCGGCGGGCGTCCAACGCCAGCAGTACATCACCTTGCTTCACCCACTGACCGGGCTTGAAGTTCACTGCGACCACGCGATCAGCGACTGCCGGGTAAAGGGCAACACTGCGCAATGCTTCAGCGTTACCGACAATCTGAGTGGTTTGCAATGCTGATTCAAAGGCAACCGGCTGGGTGACCACAGCAGTGGCAGAAGCACCTCGCTGTTGGGCATGGGAAGATGCCATCAGGCATAACATAAACATTGCAGTCAATGGTCGTCGCGACATGGGCTAACCTCTTTGTGTCCAACATCTGGGTACGTGATGTTTGTTGAATTTGATCACTGTCATTATGGGAGTAGCACTCCCGGTACAAGGGTAAAAGCGCCATAGCATGTCAGCAATTTTTGTGACGTTAAATGCGAATAAGATGCATTCCATAAAAATGTCGACCAATTTCAGGCCAATTTTACCGGTGTTAAGCCCATGAATAATCATTCATGCCCAGAATTTGTACGATTGTTGTGCAAACACTGACCTGTGCCGGGCATTCGTCGTACAAGCCCGTATGCGCTGTGTTCCAGGAGGTAGCCAGTTGCACAATGTTGGTGCTTTAGTCCGTTACCGGGCTTGCTAACGGCTGGCTGAAGGTGGAAATAGTGCATAAATATGCAGATGCTGACTGAAAAGCCGAATATTTTCAGGGAGTTAAACCTTGATAAGGGCACGTTTTATGCTGTTATTAGTAGTGGGCCAATGGCTTCACCCACTTACTGGAGACACACATGACAGCACAAAAACACAATGTGCTGCGCCACTCTGCAATTGCGATTGCCTTGGCAGCAGCGACTTTCAGTGGGATGACGTACGCGCAGGAAGCGGCACAAACAGACACCCCGACCCAAGACGTAGAACGGGTGGTGATCACCGGTTCACGCATTGCAAGGGATGTGAATCTGGCATCAAGTTCGCCGATCCAATCGGTGTCAACGGAGGAAATTAAGTCCTCCGGTGAGTTCAACATCGTTGATGTGATGAACGATGTTCCGGCACTGTTTTCTTCAACCACCACCGGTTCCGCCAATGCCAACAACGGCGAAGCGTTTGCCGCAGGTGCGAACATTCTCAGTCTGCGTGGTTTGGGCGCCAACCGGACGTTGGTGCTGGTCAATGGTAAGCGCCATGTGGGCGGTGCCCAAGGTTCGTCGGCGGTGGATATCGGTTCAATTCCGTCGCAATTGATCAAGAGTGTTGAAGTGCTGACCGGCGGTGCATCCGCGGTTTACGGTGCTGATGCAGTGACCGGCGTGGTTAACTTCATACTGGAAGACAGTTACGAGGGCTTTGAGTTTGATGCCCGTGTTGGCCAATCCAGTGAGGGAGATGCCCAGCAATTTGTGTTGGCTACCACCTTTGGAGAAAACTTCGATAATGATCGCGGTAATGTTGCCATCAGTATCGAGTATGCCAAAGACGATGGCTTAAGAGCCTCACAGCGGGATGGCGGCGTGTTCATTGGCTCCGGGCGGGACTGGGTTAACCCTGCGAAACGTTTTCAACAGGGGGATATCTCCGGTGATATGCCCAATTTTGCCAACTACTACAGTCCGGCCAATGATCGGGTCAGCTTCGGACTGGCGGTCCCCGGCAGTGCCGAAGAATTTGTCAGTTTATACCAAGAAGCGTTTGGCAGTGCGCCAAACCTGACCCAATCTGAATTGAGTTATATTGCCGCCGCTGCGGCCGCACCTCAACGTGCTGTGCTGCCAGGACGGACCTTCCCGTTCACTTCGGGATACGGTTACATTGTGCCCGGCAACGCCTTTACCTTCGCCGGGTTTGACGCCGCCACCCCAATTGATTTGGACAATAACGGTGTGCCGGATTGTTACGACTCTTTCACCGGATACAACTCGTCGTTTGCTGCAGATGCGTTTGGCGCCCTGGGTGGATGCTGGAATGTCACTGAAGATGGTAACTATCGTCCGGTACAGGATGGCTTGGTGGCCAATGGCTTTCAGGGTTTTTACGGTGACTCATTCAATACCATTCAGCAGCAGGACAGCTGGCTGTTGATCCCGGAAGAAAAAATCAACATTAACCTGTTGAGCCGTTACGATTTGACCGACGATGTGACCCTCTACGGTGAGCTCAAATATGCCATGCAGGAAGTCGAAAATGGCTTTCAACCCACGTCTTTCTGGGATCTGTTGTTGGGCGCGCCGGATAACCCCTTCCTGCCGGACTTTATTCGTCCGGTGGCTGAGCAGACCGGCGGTGTCGGGATCACCATCGATCCTATCGGTATCGGCGAAGGGAACACCAAAACCGAGCGTGACACCTTGCGCATCGTTGGTGGCATCCGTGGTTATATGGAAAACGGTTGGAACTACGAGCTTAGTGCCGTTTACGGCAAGTTTAAGCGCGAATCCACCCGTTACAATTCGGTGGTTGTGGACCGCTTTATGGCGGCAATTGATGCGGTGATCGATCCGGCCACCGGCAATCCGGCCTGTCGTGCTGACGTTGATCCAAACGCGCCGGCCATGGGCACGCCGTTCAACATTCCAGATTATGACCCTGGTTATTTCACCTTTACCCCCGGGGCAGGGCAGTGTGTACCGCTGAATATCTGGGCCGGCAGAACCGGCATCACCCAGGAGGCGGTAGACTGGGTGACCGTCACCGAACGGGATCAATTGACCCTGGAACAGACTGTCTTGTCGGCTACTCTGGCGGGTGATTTGTCCGAGTATTTTGAGTTGCCCGCGGGCCCCATCGCGTTCGCGATGGGCGGGGAATACCGCAAAGAAGAATCAACCGCCACTTTTGATCCCTGGCAGCGCGGTGTGTTACCCGAAGGTTCTGCCTTTACCGCCGGTACCAATGTGGCCGACTATTCTGGCAATACCAAACTGACCTTCCGGCCAATGACCACCACACGTAATGAAAGGGGCGGCTATGAAGTGACCGAAGTGTTCGGCGAAGTGTCGATTCCGCTGCTCTACGATGCGCCGCTGGCATCAGAACTGACATTGGATTTGGCGGCGCGCTACTCGGACTACACGACCATCGGCACCACCACCACGTGGCTTGCCAAAGTGGTGTGGGCACCGTTTGAAGACTTGCGCATTCGCGCCAACATTTCCGAGGCAGTGCGCGCGCCTAACGTGACCGAGCTGTTTGGTCCGGAAGTGGGCACCACCTTCCGGCCAGCGGACCCTTGCGATGCCGCACAGATTCAGGCTCTGCGTGAAAATGGTCTGGTGGAGCTCGCCAACAATACACAGGCTAATTGTGTGGCTGATTTTGCCACCATTGGACTGGACCCGTTTGATGATGAGGGCAATTATGCCTTCAGTGACCCGTTGTCTGCGGCGTTTGGTGGCCTGACCGGCGGTAACCCTGATTTGCAGGAAGAAACCGCTGAAACCACCACCATCGGGTTTGTGTATACCCCTGAATTTGTAGAAGGGTTAAGCATCAGTGTTGACTACTGGGACATCCAACTGGACGATGCGGTTAATGCAATAAGTGACCAGAACATTGCCGATGGCTGTTATCAGGGCAACAGTCTGAATCCACAGTTCTGCGAATTGTTGGCGAGAAACAGCGATCCTGACTCGATCTTTTACGGTGGCTTTAACTTTATGAAGTCAACCTCCATCAACTTTGCCAAACGGGAGACCAGTGGTTATGACTTTACCCTGGATTATCAGTTCGAGGTCGATAAACATCGCTTCGAGTTTGGCATTGCCGGGACCAAAGTGGATGAACTGAATGACTTTAACAATCCACTGGATTTGACCGATGTTGACCCGGAGTTGGGTGAGATACGTCGCCCCGAGTTGGCCGGCAATGTGACCTTGCAATGGCAATATGAAAACCTGACGGTGGGTTGGCAAGGGCAGTATGTGGATGAAATGCTGTTGGCCTATGTAGAGATTGAAACTGCACAGGCGCTCTACGGTGATGCCGTGTTCATGGATGACATGTGGATCCACGACCTGAATGCCCGCTATGTGCTGGATGATAATCTGGAAGTCTACGGTGGTATCAACAATGTCACCGACGAAGAGCCCTTTATCACCAACTATGCCTATCCGGTCAGTGCCCGGGGGCGTTACGTGTTTATGGGCTTTAACGTCCGGATGTAATGGGCAAAACCCTCACAAAGCCCGGCCTGGTCCGGGCTTTGTTGTTTAAAAACCTTGTGCTTTGCCAGTGAGCTTGGCACACTCAGCTGGTCATACCAGATGGAGATCACTCACATGGCCAATAAGAATCCCTTGCGCGCGTTTGTTGACAAGGTCAATACCTACCCGGATTGGCTCAGCCGCCGCTTAATCACCTGGATGTTTCGTCATAAGGTCAAATTGGCCGGCACCGTCAGTCTCGACATTCTGGGCACCGATGGCAAGCAAGTCACTTATCGGCAGCGCAATATCAAAAAAGCGCAGAACCACATTGGTGGTGTGCATGCCGCAGCTACTGCGCTACTGGCCGAGTCCGCCAGTGGCTTCATTGTTGGCATAAACCTGCCCGGCGACAAACTGCCGCTGATCAAAACCATGCATCTCGATTACATCAAGCGTGCGACCGGTGATATTACCGTTACCGCATCGTTGACCGATGAACAGATTGCCCTGATGCAGTCACAGGACAAAGGGGATGTGAGTGTTGCCGTGACCATAACTGACGCGGCCAATATTGAGCCGGTCAAAGCGGAAATGATCTGGGCCTGGGTACCCAAACGGTAAGTTTTTAACCGTCTTACAATTGTCATCGTTTTTGGTTTGACAGTGTTGCAATTAGCTTCTATTACATTCGTAAACCTTGCGTGATGGGCATGCAAGGATGAATGAGAGAGCGGTGGCATGGCGACGGTTACCCGGGAATCGCTGGTCAAGCGATTGTTTAGTGATCCCAAGCATTATCCTTATGGATTTTCGCGCTCGGGCGATTTTTCCATCAACGAAAGTAAAGCCTTGAGTCAGTACGGCTGCTTGATTGCCGCGTTAGTCGACGGGGTCATTGCCCCTCAGACTGACGAAGACAAGGGCTTTATCGAGGCCGCGTTTGGTCAGCGAGAACCGCAGAGTCCGGCCGAAAAAGCCTGGGTGAAATACCAGCAGCGCATCAATCGACCTAAGCTCGGTAGCATTCATGGCAGTCGACCGGCAGAGTTGGATGTGGACAGTGATGACACCGATTCCAGCAGTGATCTTGAACTGTCCCTTGACGACGATTAGTGTGCTGAGATTGCCTGTTTGGCGGAGCATTGGTGTTCGGCTCGTAACCGGGTTTCGCCATGCACCCAGCAGGGTGTTAATGGAATGTAAATTGTCCTATTTTGCGGCCATATTTCGTTCCATTGTGTGATGTATATCCTAAAAATATTATATATGAGGATATATATCTCACTTTCCCCGTTTTTGCTGTTTTATCTTCCTAATCCCTCAGTTATAGTCGGGGCTCATCGTCGATTTTCTCACCCATTTATACCGAAGGAGGCAGGTTCGTGGAAATGATGTCAGGTGCAGCCATGGTAGTGCGTGCGCTCAAAGATGCGGGAGTTGAACATGTGTTCGGCTATCCGGGTGGAGCCGTTTTGGATATATATGATGCGCTTTTTGCCCAGGATGATGTCAAACACGTGCTCGTGCGTCATGAGCAGGCTGCTGCACACATGGCTGACGGTTACGCGCGCTCAACCGGCAAAACCGGTACGGTACTGGTGACATCAGGGCCAGGTGCAACCAATACCCTGACCGGTATTGCGACGGCCTACATGGACTCTATCCCGATGGTGATTTTGTCAGGCCAGGTGCCTTCCATGCACATTGGTGAGGATGCCTTTCAGGAAACCGATATGGTGGGTTGTTCCCGACCCATCGTAAAGCACAGTTTCCTGGTCAAACGGGCGGAAGACATTCCAACCGCGATTGCCAAGGCCTACTACATTGCTAACAGCGGACGACCGGGTCCGGTGGTGGTGGATCTGCCCAAAGACATCGTCAATATTCAGGAAAGCCATCCCTATCATTACCCTGAGCACATTCATATGCGCTCCTATAATCCGACCGTTAAAGGCCATGGAAAACAGATCCGCAAAGCGGTGGCTTTGCTGGCCAAGGCCAAACGTCCTGTGTTGTATGTTGGTGGTGGGGCCATAGCCAGTGGTGCAGATGGTCTGGTGACCGAGTTGGCTGAAATGTTAAATGCACCGGTCACCTGCACATTAATGGGATTAGGCGCTTTTTCCGGTGTTCATCCACAGTTTGTCGGCATGCTGGGCATGCATGGTACGCTGGAAGCCAATAAAACCATGCACAACGCCGATTGCATTCTGGCGCTGGGCGCCCGCTTTGACGATCGGGTGACCAACAATGTCGAAAAGTTTTGCCCTCATGCCACCATTGTGCATGTGGATATTGATCCGGCGTCAATTTCCAAAACGGTCAACGCCCACGTGCCGGTTGTCGGCAGCGTTGATACCGTGGTGACCCAAGTCATCGAACATCTGCGCAATGAGGATCTTTCCCGGCAACAGGAATTGCTGGCGGATTGGTGGAAACAGATCGAGCAATGGCGTGGACGCCAATGTTTGTCGTATCAGAAAGACAGTGAGCAGATTAAACCTCAACAGGTCATCGAAGCACTCTACAAACACACCAATGGGGATGCATTTGTCAGCTCGGACGTTGGTCAACATCAGATGTTTGCCGCGCTGTATTACCCCTTTGCCAAGCCTCGCCGCTGGATCAACTCCGGTGGTCTGGGCACCATGGGCTTCGGCTTGCCGGCTGCGATGGGCGTGCAGTTTGCTCACCCTGATGCAACATCCGTGGTGGTGACCGGAGACGGCAGCATCCAGATGAACATTCAGGAGCTCTCAACCTGCTTACAATATGATTTACCGATCAAAGTCATTTCTCTGAATAACCGTGCGTTGGGTATGGTGCGCCAATGGCAGGATATGATTTATAAAGGACGCCATTCCCACTCCTACATGGATTCCATGCCGGATTTTGTCAAACTGGCAGAAGCCTATGGTCACGTTGGGATCAAAGTTGAACATCCCGATCAGCTTGATGAAGCAATGAAGCGTTGTTTTGAACATAAAGACCGCCTGGTGTTTATGGACATTGCGATTGACCAGAATGAGCACGTGTACCCGATGCAAATTAAGTATGGGGCGATGGATGACATGAGATTGAGCAAGACGGAGCGTACCTGATGAGACGTATTATTTCAGTATTGATGGAAAATGAACCAGGGGCTTTGTCACGGATTGTTGGCTTGTTTTCGCAACGGGGATTCAATGTGGACTCCTTGTGCGTGGCGCCAACCGATGATGCTAGCCTGTCGCGATTGACAATTGTCAGCCACGGCGACGACAAGGTGATTGAACAAATTACCAAGCAGGTGAATAAACTGGTCGACGTCTTGCGTGTCACTGATCTGACCGAAGGTCAGCATGTAGAACGTGAACTGATGTTGATAAAAGTGGCTACCCGTACCGAACAGGCGCGGGCAGAAGTGAAGCGCAATGTGGACATTTTCCGGGGGCAGGTGGTCGATGTGCACGCCAACAACTATACCATCCAACTGACCGGTGCCAGCGACAAACTGGATGCCTTTTCCAGTACCATCGCGCAATATACCGATATCATCGAATCTTCACGCACCGGGGTTTGTGGTCTTGCCCGTGGTGAAAAAGCGTTGCGCCCTTAACATTCCAAAATGAAGGGGCTGTAGTAGCCCCTTTGCTGCATTTCTTTGTCGCTAGGGTTGCCAATTTGCTGATCAGTGATAGCAATCCGTTAACAAATGCACTTTTGACGGATAAATAAACAACCCATTTTGTAATAATACTACGTCATGTATAGAGTTATAATTTATATCTTTATTCCTGCATTGAATATCATAAACTCTTAAAGTGTATTAAATACAATAACTTGAATTATTTTCAGAGATGCTGAATGCGCTATTAACGTTCTGTTCAATTCTTGTTTTCAGTAATAAAACAACATTTATTATGAAATAAAATTACACTTTGTGCTGTTGATGATTGGTCAACATAACTGTGTTCACTACATGAGGTGTAATATGAAAAAGGTAATGCTTCCTACTGCAATGCTGGCACTGGGTTTGACACTAAGCGTTCAGGCAAGTGTCCAAGACAATAACATAAAATACGTTGGCGATACGCACTATGCCGGTTTCTGCAAAGCGGTCGTGACCGACAACGTGGTGCTGTTCAAACGGGCAATCAATCGTTTTGTTGGTACCTTGGGTGGCAGCCAGAAAGATGTACTGCAGCGAGTTCTGGAAAACAACAGTGTGACCTGTGCCGGTGAAGGTCTGAAGGACTTCAGTAACCAGCGTAATGCAATGCAGGTCGCTGCGTTTATTGAAAAAGCAGGCGCGTAACTGTGCCGGTAACGCGAGTGGGCGTCTGATGTAACCTATTGACGCCCACTTCTGTTTTGCGCCGTATTACCCAGCGTATCAGGATTGCGGGCCTGCCGTTAATAACGCGGCCATGCCGTGATTAAAGTGGCGCATCCATTGCGGACAGAACTGCCCCTCTGCAACCTTGTTAATTTCTACTACTGCGCGTTTTTTCGGTCGCTTCACATGACCGGTGTGTGCCCGTTCATGGGTCAGTGCGTCAAAGGTGTCCAGAATCGCCAGCAATTTGGCACCGTCACAAATATCAGCATCTTTCAGCCCCAGCGGATAGCCTGAACCATCAATGCGCTCGTGATGCTGCATGACGATTTTTCTTGCATCATTCCATTGGTCCAGATGTTCCAGTAGCCGCGCGCTCTTATACACATGGGAACGCATCAGGTTGAATTCCTGATCGTCAAGCTTACCGCGCTTGTGCAGGACTTTGAGGGGCATAAATGCCATGCCAAAATCATGCACATAGCAGGCAACAGCGAGCTGGTCTTCATCAATGGGTGAACCCGCCAGTTGATTGATGTAGAACGCCAATTTGGCAATCCTATCTCCCCGGCCTTCCCAGTACATAGAGCGACGCTCGATGGGCTTCATCAGTTCACGAAAAAACAGCACATCAATTTGTTTCTCTTTGCTGATCCCCTTGGGGATACCGGTATTCGCCAGGGTCACCGTGCGTGATGCTTTGGCATCGGCGACGATGTCTTGGGCGGAAGCCTGAGGGGTCTGATCCAATTTCGGATCCAGCAATAGTACTGCTTCAGCGAGCAGTTTTTCATGCTGGCTGACATTCTCCGGCGTGATCCGTGAGATGTGCGTAACCAATTGGGTGTACAGTGCTTCATCATACTGGGCTTCGCCCGACTTAATGCAGCTCTCAACAAACAGTTTGACCCTGTCCATGGTCAGTAACACTAAGTCACTCATGGTGCTGGTATACTGGATCTGCCCTTTACGCAGGAAGTCGAGCAAGTCCTCGACATGCTGCAGTAACGGGATCATCGGCGTGAAACTGACCAATCCCAAATCGCCCTTAATGGTGTGGACCGAGCGGAACAAAGCACGCTGCAATTCATTGTCCTGAGGGCGTAGTTCAAGTTCTATCAGGGTCTGTTCACTGGCTTCATAGAGTTCGTTGATTTCTTCCAGCAGGTCGTTGAGGATATCGTCATCAAGATCTTCGTGTCGAAATGTCTGCATCGGGTCAATGTGCCTCGGTATGGTCTGTCAATAGTAGGGGTATCGGCAAAAAATCCGTCAACGCCACTACCTTGTTGTCTTCGTTAAGTACAGCATGGAACGCGAATATTGACCATAGCCGCAAGGTCAATTTCCTAGTTTAGTATAGTCAGCAGAACACCTTGGGGGAGAGATTCACGGTTGCCACTTCATGCTTGCCTGTGCAGTCCTCTGACGAGTCTGCAGAAGACCTGCGCTTTCGCGCCAAAGACGGTATACTCGCGACCTTTAATTGTGCCCAAATGGAAGTGTAAGTCTTGATTGCATGTGTTCGGCTGTTGGTTCTTTTGCCGTATTTTTTGTTCATCAATGTATTGGTGTTGTTGGTCTGTGTGGCGCGGCCTTTTCATCGTAATAATGTCCACCTTGCTGGCAAACTGTATTCTTCAATGTCGCGTATTTTCGGATTAAAGCTGGATATTCGTGTGCCGACATCCGTTAAACGGCAAGGGCCGTTTATTTATGTGGGTAATCACCAGAACAGTTTTGATCTCATCACAGTCTGCGGGGCTGCTCAGCCGGGTACTGTGACGGTTGGTAAGAAAAGTTTGATTTGGATCCCGGTGTTTGGTTGGGTTTACTGGCTGTCTGGCAATATCCTGATTGACCGCAATAATACCGGTCGTGCCCGGGATACTATACTTGCTGCAGCGGCCAAGGTGCGTAAACGCCGTCTATCTGTGTGGCTGTTTCCTGAAGGGACCCGCAGCTATGGGCGCGGATTGCTACCGTTTAAAACCGGCGCATTCCGCCTTGCCAAGAGCACTAACGAGCCGGTCGTGATGGTCTGCGCAAGCAACCTGCACAATAAAATTAAGCTGAATCGTTGGGACAATGGTACGTTGATCATCTCGCTGAGTGATCCCGTTACCCTGGATGACAGCCGTTCAACCAAAGAATGGGCTCAGTGGTTTCGTGAGCAAATGAAACAGACCATTGAACAACTGGACAAAGAAGTCGCGCAGCATGATGTCAGCCTGCTGCGTGCTACAGAGGAACAAAAATGAGTGCACAGCAAGAATTGCAGGAGTGGTACGGATTTAATCTGGAAACCGTTGAGGCGCTGCACAGTGATGGCAGCAACCCGGAAGCCGCGCATACCATCGAGTATCACTTTGCCGGACAAGACTTTGACCTGCTCGAAAAGGCCGCTGTGGATGCGTTTAAAGCCGGGTTTGAAGTAACGGACGCCGAAGAGTTGATCCTCGATGACGGTGGCACTATTTTTTGTTTCGATGCCATCGCCGAACGTAAACTGGATGTCAGCCTGATCAACCAGGACACCGACAAATTGCTGGCCATCGCGAACAAGCATGGCGTGCATTACGATGGCTGGGGCACCTACTTTATCGAGTAGCGCTCGCTTCTGCGCTCGCAAACATCCAGCGTAACGGGACATCCAATCGGGCTGCCCAGGCCTGCTCACTGTGATTTGCCCCTGCAAAATATCGGCTGGTCCACTGGGTGGCAGGGATGTCATTTGCCTGCAGCAGGTTATCGATGCGTTGTTGCAAAGGCGGATACCAGGCATCTATGGTCTCGTCACCATAATCAAAGTAAAGGCGCTTATCTTTGAGTGTTGGCAGATGTGCCTGCAGATAGGTATAGAACGCGTCAAAGGCCGGGTGTTGTGGCTGCATTGCGCCTGGCCAGTGGGTCGACATGCAAATGGCACCGCCAAAGCTATCCGGATAGCGGGTCAGGGTATACCAGCTGATCAATCCCCCCATGCTGGAACCGGCCAAAATGCGCGACGAAGGTGCAGTATTGACGGCATAATGTTGCTCAATGTAAGGCAGCACATCCTTAACCAGATAGGTTGCATAAGCGTCCGAATACACCGGCTGCGCAAACAACGGCACGTTTTCGTCCCGTTGCACGTCGTACAAGGCCTGTTGGGTGTCGACGGTCAGGCTCATAAAGGGTTGCTGGGGAAAGTACTCCGCGTGTCGGGCAGCGCCTGCATTGGGGACCGCGACGACAATGAACGGTCTGACGTGGCCTGCGTCAATCAGCTGACCGGCCACCTCATCGACCTGCCATTCCTGGTTGTTCCAGGTTAGCCGGGCGTCAAACAGCATGTCGCCATCATGCATGATCAGTACATCGTGTTGACGTTTTCCGTCGTACGTTGACGGTAGCCAGACATCAATCGTTCGCTCTGGGACGCCGTGCGCAGGAACATCGTTGTGGCGTACCAGTCGCCCGCTACTGACGTGCGGTAATGTGCTCGCCGAAACTGCGCCTATGGCAGCGCATAGAAAAAGGGCAGGGAACCAGCGCCGGTGTTTCATGATGTTCTCTTTGCCAACATAGTACTCGTGGAGTATTCAGCATAATCCGACAAACCGTAGCGTCAAGCTGCAAACACTGCGAACAGGAGCGTCAATGTCAGGTCGACAGATTCAGGTGGTGCCCTATGACCCCCAGTGGGTGGTTACATTTGCGCAGGAGCAACAACGTTTACTGGCCTGCATCGGTAGCAATGCGCTGCGCATTGATCACATCGGCAGTACCTCGGTCCCCGGACTGATTGCCAAGCCGGTGATTGATATGCTGGTGGAAGTGACTGATCTTGACGCGCTGGATCAATCCACCCCGGCACTGCAAGCTCTGGGATACGAGGCGAGGGGCGAATATGGCATTCCCGGGCGACGCTACTTTTGCAAAGGCGGTGCTCAGCGAACCCATCACTTGCATGCCTATGCCCGGGGCGACAATCACTTATTGCGTCACCGGCGCTTTCGCGATTATCTGATAGCCCACCCCAAGGTAATGGCCGAGTATGCACAGGTGAAGCACGCTGCTGTGCTTCAGAGCAATGGCCGCTCCTCGCTGTATCAGGCGCTCAAGGAGGACTTTATCGCACGCCATGAGGCCCTGTCACTGGCGTGGCATGGTAGTTAGGCCCGCAATTACATTTAGGTTGCCTTCAGGATAGATTCATCTGCGCCCTCCAATACTGTGATCACAGTCAATAGTAAGTAATGGAGAAGCCGATGAGAGCATGGATAGTTGGGGCATTACTGCTCATGAGTTTCAGTGCACTGGCACAAGAGCGCGTTTCCCAGTCCAGTGAACGTCAAGGGGACGTGACTCTGGGCAGTGCCAAAACCAAGACATCAGATGCACGACCCAAGCAGGGGCAAGCCGGCGCTCGCTCGGCGGCTTCCATTCCCCGCGAGCAACGGGACGATACCAATGTCGATTTTTGGATCTATGACGCCTGGGTGACACTCCAGCGTGATAGTGATGCCGACGGCTATTACTCGACCTTTGCGTTGGAGTTTGATGCCGACACCTATTTTTCACACGCGGATGTCTACGCGCGGCTGTACCTCAGTCGTGGCGATGTGTTTGAGGAATACCACACCACCAGTGTGTTTTCTTTGTATGGCGAGAGCAGCGATGACACGCTGATCGTTGAGAGTGACTTGATCACCGGGTTCTCTCCCGATGACTATGAACTGTTGATCGAACTGTACGATGCGTATGACGATTCACTGGTGGCCATTTATGACGGTTACAGCGATGTGGATTTGACCTACCTGCCGCTGGAAGCGCAGAGCTATGAAAAAACCGAGCAGGTTGTGATCGTTACCGAACATGGCGGAGCCGCGGGTTTACTGACGCTGTTAATGGTGCCTTTACTAATGAGACGGGTGAAGCGCCGGGCGTGAGTATTGGGGGGCTTTGGCCTCCCTTTTTTTTACCCTTTGACCGATTTAATCAACCGCGAAGACGGCAGCTGCTTAGCATTTTACGACGCGATTGCGGCCTTCCTGCTTGGCCAGATACAGCGCGTCATCGGCTTGTTTTATTAGCTCAGCTGGGGTGACAGTGTCAAGCCCGGTAAAGCGGTAGGTGATGACTCCGATGCTCATGGTGACAGCATCGTTGATGGTGCTTTTGGGGTGAGGGATGTGCGCCTGTTCCACGCTGGCACGCACTTCCTCGGCCCTGCGATAGCCGCCATCAGCGTCGGTATCCGGTAATATAGCAACAAATTCTTCGCCGCCAATGCGGGCCACAAAGTCAGATCCCCGTTGCAGGTGTGCCCGCATGATAGTGGCCAGTTTCTTCAGGCACTCATCTCCCTGCAAGTGACCAAAATGATCGTTATAAGCTTTGAAATAGTCAACGTCCATGGCCAGGATCGTGACCGCCCAATTGTGACGGCGAGCCAACTCCAGGGTATGGGCAAACTGGTTGTTAAACGCACGGCGATTGGCAAGGCCGGTCAGGCTGTCTGACAAGGACAGTTCTTCCAGGATCCGGTTTTGAGATTCGATGGTGCGGGCAAATTGTTCAAAGGTCGCATCGATGTCAGTGATCTCATCGTTGCCCGACAATTGTGTTTCCCGCCCCCTGCCATCCATGCGAACCGTCACTCGACGATTCAGGGTGCGTAATCTGTCAACGACCTGTACCTGGAGGTAATACAACAATCCGAGCATGAGTACGATGGCGACGATGGCGATGATGCCGACGCGCTGAATTTGTTCTTTAACCTGAGTCTGCGCGTACGCCGATTGTTGTACGATTGAGCGGTTGGTCTGCTCTGATTGGAATTCTGCCAGGCCGACGTAATCCAGAATAAGGTTGCGGACAAAATTGCCGCGACCGGTGGTGCGTCCGTTGAGTTTGAGTTGCTCGATGCGCAGTCCGATAACGCCGGTGTCGCTGTTCATTTCCTGTTCTGCAGTGAGCAGAAAATTCATTGTCAGTTCGCGCCAACGTGGCGACAAGATGGCCTGTTGCTCTCTCATCTGCTGGGCTTGCACACTGATCTGCTCTGACAGTTGCCGCAGTGGCAACAAGCGCTTGAAATCTTCCAGTCGCTGGATGTCCTCCAGCAGGGTCATTAACGACAGTGACCAGCGCAACTCCGCATTGGTTAATGCGGTTTCTTGGCTGAGTAATTCAACCAGTTCATCTTCGGTTTCGCTGAGTGAGTGAAGCCGTTCCTGTAACCGATTGGCCATGTCCAATCGCCGCTCGACCAGACTGTTGAGTTCACTCAATTCCAGTGTCAGTGCGGCCAGTTGGGTGCGCAGGAAAGGATCGGCTCTTTCTGCATTGGCTAACACATGCAGTTGCTCAAGCTGCTGATTGATCTGTCGCCACGACAACTTTCTGGCAACGTCGGTGTCGGCATTGGCCATGGCTTCCGATAAGTAGGTCAGGGTATTGACCTCACTGTATATCTGACTGGTCAGTGTGACGGCGGGAATAGAATCCTGGGAAATACGCGTCAGCAGATCCCTGAAATCAAACAAGCGAGAGAACGCTAACAGAATGATCAACAAAAACAGGGCAAGGATGGCCAGAAAGGATCCGGTCAGAATGCGGCTTAACGGCAGCCGGGCCTGTTTTCGTGCGGTGTTATTTGTCTCACTCATCAGCAACCCCATGCAAATCCAAAACACGTTGCTGCTTGTTGAATCGAACAGACTTCTGACTGCGAATGGCATTGATGATCAGTTGTGACAGAAGGGGCGACAGACGGGTCGGATTGTCCAGCGACGAGGCGGTTTGCAACATGTCAAAGCCGTCCCCACCGTTGGCGATGTAGTCTGTTGTGACCAATTTGTACTGACGATCTGCGACAATCGGCTGGCCTTGATGAGTAACACTGACCAGACGTTCGAACGGTGCTCTTTGACTGTCATAGCGTATGGTAAGCCCTGAGGTATGGGGAAACCGGCCCTTCAGATCTTCGACTTCTGATAAACCCGATTCCAGCGCTTGTAACAGTTGCTGACCGGAGACCTGCAGCGTGCGCAACCGGCTTCTGAACGGCAATGCATTGAGAATGTCGCGGCGGACCAGTGTGTGCCCAGCGGGCAATACATTGTCACTGCGGATAACCCCACCATTGATCAGGGCAATATCGGCATTGCTGTAGTCCCGCATGGTATCAGTGATGTAGTTGGCAAACCCATTTTCGGTACTTCTGACATGATCCCGTTGGGTGTCCATGTCCGACATCAGCACGCCGATCGCCTGGTTGAGTAGCCTGTCGATGCGATGGGCGTAGGCCAGAGTCTGCTCCTCAACGTCCGGTGCCGGCGTGAAGTCTGAAAGGGGGAAAGTACGCCAGTTAACGTTGGGGGGCCGACGCTTTTCACTGTCGAGATGCACGGTAATATCGGCCAGTTGTGCCGGTTGGTCAAAGTACACCACGTTGGGATGAAACACTTCTTCCGCCTGGGTTTCAAAGTCGAAATCGGAGTCGATTAACAGGGCAAGATCCACCAAACCCTGCTCAATCAGAGAGGGAACAAAGGCATAATAGTCGGTGTAGAGCAATACCAGGATGTCGACCTTGTCGCGCAGTTGCTTGGCGAGGTGCGTGATTTGTTGCTCCGGTGGCAACACGTCAACCCGCGACAACAAGTATTCTTCTTTGACATTCGGGTCGATGACGGAGAGCACACCTATGGTCACGTCCTGCTTGGTAATGACCACAACGGGATTCAGCCCGGCCAGGCTGTCACCGGTGGCATTGTCAATAATGTTGCTTGCTACCAGGGGAAACGCGGCTTCATAGGCACGTAATGACAATTCTTCTTCAAAGTAACTGAATTCCCGTTTGGAAATGCCCATGGCATCCGGCTCCAGGCTATTCAGTACGTCGATGATGTGTGAGCCTCTGTCAAATGCCGACATGGGCGAGGGACCGAGGCTGCCACCGCCGAAAATAAAAAAATTGGCGACCTGGCTGTCGTTGCGCATCTGATTCACGGCACTGGCGAGGTTGGCGTAGTCCCCTTGTTTGGGTTGATGTACCAAGGGCAGGCTGGCAGCAAAAATCATCCGCACCGGCGCAGGAGAGGATTGTTGCGCCAGACTCGCCAGCGATAGCAGGCTGAGCAGCGCAATGATCAGGTGGCTTTGCCATGTGCACAGACGACGATTCATGGGGATGCTTTTTGTGACCGTGCACTGAGTATTGCCCAACAGCCACTATTGAACAAGCCGACAAACGTCTAATTTTAAAACGAAAATGCCGCCAACAGTGGCGGCATTATGAACCTGACGTCAGTTACAAATCCTCAATGGTTTGCTGCTGAGCGCGCAGTTTTTCCATCTGGATACGGAAATCGTCAAGCTTAGCCTTTTCCTTGTCAATGACGTCGGCAGGGGCTTTGCTGACGAAGTTCTCATTGTTGAGTTTTCCTTCGGTGCGGGCGAAATCTTTTTCGACCTTTTCCAGCGCTTTACGGATCCGAGCCAGTTCCGCGTCTTTGTCGATCAAGCCGGCCATTGGGATCAGTATTTCCATTTCGCCCACCAACGCGGTTGCGCTCGCGGGGGCCTGTTCGTCACTGCCGAGAACCTTGATGTCTTCCACTTTAGCCAGTTTGGCCAGGAACGCTTCACTCAGTGTGAGACGACGTGTGTCCTCATTCGATACATTGCGCAGCATCACCGACAACGGTTTGTTGGGTGAAATGTCCATTTCGCCACGAATGTTGCGAATTCCGACGATGAAGCTCTTGACCCACTCCATGTCGCTGCGCACGGCGGCGTCTTTGTACTGATTGTCGACCACCGGGTAGGACTGAACCATAATACTGTCTGCATCGATACCACACAGCGGAGCAACCCGTTGCCAAATCTCTTCAGTGATAAACGGCATGAACGGGTGCATCAGGCGTAACAGACTTTCCAGTACATTGACCAGGGTGTGTCGTGTACCGCGTTTTTCAGCGTCTGTGCTGGTTTCAGCGTTCAGCACCGGTTTGCTCAGTTCCAGGTACCAGTCACAGAACTGGTTCCAGGTAAATTCATACATTGCCTGGGCGGCCAGGTCGAATCGATAGGTGTTAATGGCTTGTTCAACCTGTTCCAGGGTGTTCTGAAACTCCGCCCAAATCCAGCGGTCAGCCAGACTCAGGGTCATGTCTCCACCGTTGGCACCGGTATCTTGCTGTTCGGTGTTCATCAGCACAAACCGTGATGCATTCCACAGCTTGTTACAGAAGTTGCGGTAACCCTCAACCCGGTTCATGTCGAAATTGATGTCACGACTGGTGGATGCCATGGCCGTAAACGTAAAACGCAAAGCGTCAGTGCCATAGGCAGCAATGCCATCGGGGAACTGCTTGCGCGTGCGTTTGGCGATCTTTTCCGCCAATTGGGGCTGCATCATACCGCCGGTGCGCTTTTCAACCAGGGCGTCCAATTCTATACCGTCAATCAGATCGATAGGGTCCAGTACGTTTCCTTTGGACTTCGACATCTTGTCGCCCTGCTCATCACGGATAAGGCCGGTGATGTAGATTTCCTTGAACGGAATTTTGCCGGTGAACTTCTTGGTCATCATGATCATACGTGCGACCCAGAAGAAGATGATGTCAAAACCCGTTACCAGTACTGAACTGGGCACAAAGGTTTCCAGCTCCGGGGTTTGCTTCGGCCACCCCATGGTCGCAAAAGGCCACAGTGCCGATGAGAACCAGGTATCCAGCACGTCTTCATCCTGGCGCAAGGCAATGTCGTCGGCCAGGTTGTATTTGTTGCGTACCTCGGCCTCATCACGCCCTACGTAAACGTTTTCCTGATCGTCGTACCATGCGGGGATACGGTGTCCCCACCACAGCTGACGGGAAATACACCAATCCTGAATGTTGTACATCCACTGGTAGTAGGTTTTGCTCCAGTTTTCCGGCACAAAGCGAATTTCACCACTTTCGACTGCCTCGATGGCCGGTTTAGCCAGTGATTCGACAGCCACGTACCATTGGTTGGTCAGGTAAGGCTCAATCACCGCGCCGGTGCGATCGCCGCGGGGAACTTTGAGCTTGTGGGCATCCACTTTAACCAGCAGACCCTGTGCATCGAGATCGGCAACGATTTGTTTACGGGCATCGAAACGGTCCATGCCACGGTAGGCTTCAGGCACTGAGTCGTTGAGTTTGGCATCCGCCGTGAACACGTTGATCATGTCCAGGTTGTGACGCTTGCCAATGTCATAATCGTTGAAATCGTGTGCTGGGGTGATCTTCACACACCCGGTACCAAATTCCGGATCAACATAGTCATCGGCAATGATGTCGATCAAGCGGCCGGTTAGCGGCAGTTTGATTTGCTGACCAATCAGGTGTTGATAACGTTCATCATCGGGATGCACAGCCACCGCAGTATCACCCAACATGGTTTCGGGTCGGGTGGTCGCAACGATCAGCTCACCAGAACCATCCGCCAGCGGATAGCGCATGTGCCACATGTGACCGTCTTCTTCTTCGTTCAGTACTTCCAGGTCGGAGACCGCGGTGTGCAGCACCGGATCCCAGTTGACCAGACGCTTACCGCGATAAATTAGACCATCTTCATGCAGCTTAACAAACACTTCACGCACAGCGTCAGACAGGTCATCGTCCATGGTGAACGCTTCACGCTCCCAGTCAGGTGATGTACCCAAACGACGCATTTGTTGGGTAATGGTGCCACCGGAGTGTTCCTTCCATTCCCAGATTTTATCCACGAACGCCTCACGGCCCAAATCGTGACGGGTTTTACCCTGGGCATTGAGCTGGCGCTCAACCACCATTTGCGTCGCGATACCGGCGTGATCGGTGCCGCATTGCCACAGGGTGTTGTCACCTTGCATGCGATGATAACGTGTCAGGGCATCCATAATGGTGTGCTGGAACGCATGTCCCATATGCAGGCTGCCGGTCACATTGGGTGGTGGCAACAAAATACAATACGGGTCACCTTCACCGGAGGCTTTGAAATAGCCGTTTGATTCCCAGTGTTGGTAGCGTTGCTGTTCAATGTTCTGCGGGTTAAAGGTCTTATCCATGTTGTTTCTCTGTAATACTGCTGGCGGGCTGGGTCTCTAATGAATACCCTGCCGCGCGAAATGCTTTATAACGTTCTCGGGCCGACTGCTTGGCGGCTTCATCGGCTGGTACAAAGTCGATGAGCTGGCGATAACGCTCAACGTCAGCCGGGATTTGCCCTGAGAGGTTTATGAGAGTGTGGCGATTTGGCCGGGCGGGCGCTTGCCAGGCAATTTCCACCGGCGCACCTTTGGCAGGGCCTTCGCCACTCAGGTTGTGAGCCACAAACCGTTCAGCGGGAAACTGCCACAGCAATTCGTCGACCGCTTCGGCCTGTTGTTGGCTCTCACACAGCACCAGGCACCATTGGCGCTTGCTCGACAGCTCGGCAGCCACATGGCAGGCGGTCAGCCAATGGGCGGGCACATCCGATGGTTCGCCCTGGTCGTGGAGATAGAACGTGATGTTAGGCATCAATCTTCTGCTTCGATACCTGCACGGTTCATCAGGAACTGGGACAGCATAGGAACAGGACGACCGGTCGAGCCTTTGTTGGCACCACCCACCCATGCCGTGCCGGCGATGTCCATGTGTGCCCAGTTGTACTTTTTAGTGAACCGGGACAGGAAACAGGCGGCGGTGATGGTGCCCGCGGCGCGTCCGCCCAGGTTGGCCATGTCGGCAAAGGGGCTTTCAATCTGTTCCTGATACTCGTCCCATAAAGGCAAGCGCCAGGCCTTGTCACCACTTTGCTCGGAGGCATTGAGCAGCTCATGGGCCAATGGGTTGTGTGAACTCATGACACCGGTGGCGTGTTTACCCAACGCAACCACACAGGCGCCGGTCAGGGTCGCAACATCGATCACCGTGTCCGGCTCGAAGTGCTCCACGTAGGTCAGCGCATCACACAATACCAAGCGTCCTTCAGCGTCTGTGTTGAGCACTTCAACCGTTTGACCGCTCATGGTGGTCAGGATATCGCCCGGACGATACGCGTTGGCATCCGGCATGTTTTCACAACCGGCCAGCACGCCGATGATGTTGATGGGCAGATTCAGTGCCGCAACGGTGTGCATTGCACCCAATACACCCGCGGCACCTCCCATGTCGTACTTCATTTCGTCCATCGCTTCGGACGGTTTGATGGAGATACCACCCGAATCAAAGGTAAGGCCCTTACCGACCAAAACGATCGGTGCCTGGGAAGCCGGGCCGCCACGGTGGTTGATAATGGTCATGATGGACTCGTTGTGTGAACCCCGACCAACCGCCAGATAGGAGTTCATCCCCAGCGCCTGCATGTCTTTCTCGCCAACAGCTTCAACGCTCAGGCTGTCATACTCTTCAGCCAGTGCTTCGGCCTGGCTCAGCAAATACGCAGGGTTGCAGATGTTGGGCGGCATGTTAGCGACGTCTTTACAGGTACGGCTGCCTTTGGCAACGGCAAGGCCATGTTCAACGGCACGCTCACCGGTGGTTAACTCGCGACGGGTTGAAACATTAAATACCAGTTTGCGCAACGGGCGACGGGCCTCGTCTTTTTTGGTTTTCAACTGGGTGAAGGAATAAAGACTGTCTTCGGTCGCTTCGACAGCCTGACGGACTTTCCAGTAGGTGTCGCGACCTTTAACGTGCAATTCAGTCAGAAAACAAACGGCTTCCATTGAACCCGTCTCATTCAGGTTTTTGATGGTCTTGGCAATGATTTGTTTGTACTGGCGTTCATCCAGCTCACGTTCTTTGCCGCAACCGACCAGTAGCACGCGTTCACTGAGGATGTTGGGAACATGGTGCAGCAATAGCATCTGGCCGGGTTTACCTTCAAGATCACCGCGACGCAACAGGTTGCTGATGTAACCGCCACTGATTTCGTCCAGTTGTTCTGCCACGGCAGTCAAGCGGCGAGGTTCAAATACCCCGACGACGATACAGGCGCTACGTTGTTTCTCAGGGCTACCGCTTTTGACGCTAAATTCCATTCCCAATCCTCGTATCACAGTTACCGCTGACGACGGACTAGCGTACACAGGGATTTGCAAGGGCCCGCCGGACAGAGATAATATGAAAGTTAACTGCTCTTTGAAGGCTTAAAAAAAGCCGGAGTAGTAAATAAAACTTGTGAAAACGTTAAGTTTACTTAAAATTTCCCATCATGCCACTAAAAAAGTGACTTTTCTGCCGGGCTCAATGTGCTGATATTCCGCTATTTACTCAAAGAAACCCTCAAATCCCAGCTTGCCGTTTTTCTGGTATTGATGGCCATATTTATCACCCATCGGTTTGTACGGGTGCTGGCTGATGCCTCCGACGGTGAAATTCCCGCCAGCCTGGTGATGGGATTTCTGGCCCTCAGTACGCCCTATCTGGCGTCGTTGATTTTACCGCTGAGTTTGTTTCTCGGCATTATGCTGGCCCATGGGCGATTGTACGTTGACAGTGAAATGACGGTGATGCGCGCTTGCGGGATCAGCGAATGGTACGTGACCCGGGTGATGCTGGCACTGGCGGCTCTGATGGCGGTGGTGACGGCGGTGCTGACGTTGTGGTTGGCGCCGTTGTCACAGGAAAGTGAAACGCAACTTGAAGAGCAGGCGGGGGCTGAAACAGGCTTGTCGGCGCTGATTGCCGGCCGTTTTCAGGAAACCGGCAATCAGAAAGCGGTTATTTTTGTGCATGAGATAGGGACCGGCGAGTCACGGTTGCAGAAAGTGTTTCTTGCCCAACACGAGCGTGACGATGCCACTGGGGTGCATATCGTTTACTCACAGCAAGGGGATGTGCAGAGTGGTCCCGATGGCACTCAGCAGCTCCTGCTACAGCAAGGTGTGCAGTACGAAGGAGAACAGGGGTCGCTGGACTATCAGGTCGTCGAGTTCGAAGAATATCAGGTTCAGATCGGTGAGCAGCAAGCCGAGCAGAAGCGGCGTAAATTGACCGCATACTCAACCCAGGCGCTGCTTGAAGATGATTCACTGGATGCGATTGCCGAGTTGCAATGGCGTCTGGCCATCCCGCTATCGTTACCGTTTCTGGTGCTGATAGCGGTGCCACTGAGTGCCGTTGATCCCCGTCAGGGGCGGTTTGGTAAAATGTTCCCGGCGCTGTTGCTGTACCTCGGCTATTTCATGTTGCTGATGGCCGGACGCAAAGTGCTCGAAGACGGCAAGTTGCCACCGTCACTCGGTCTGTGGTGGGTACATGGGGTGATGTTACTGATCGGGTCTGGCTTGGTGATCCGCGGCCGAAGTGTCGGGGTCAGGGTCAGAGCCATGTTCGGAGGCCGCCATGTTTAAGATCCTTGACCTCTACATTGCGCGCACATTGCTGCGCACCACGGCTGTGAGTTTGTTGGTGCTGGTGGGACTCAGTGCCCTGATCAAATTCATTGAACAAATGAAGTACGTCGGGCAGGGCAGCTATGACATGACCACCGCCGGTGTTTATGTGTTACTCAGCCTGCCCCGTGAGATCGAGCAGTTCTTTCCGATGGCCACCATGCTGGGTGGTCTGATTGGGATGGGGATCCTGGCCAGCAACAGTGAGCTGGTGGTGATGCAGTCGGCGGGGCAGTCCCGCTGGGATATTGTACGTTCAGCGATGAAGTCGGCGTTGGTAATGGTATTGCTGGTGATGGCGGTGGGCGAATGGGTCGCTCCAGTGAGTGAAACCAAGGCCAAAGAGATCAGAACCCAGGCCATTTCCGGCGGTAGTTTGTTTTCCAGTCAGCAACTGGTCTGGGCTAAAGACGGCAACAACTTTGTGAGCATAGGCGAGGTAAGTACTCACTCCGAATTGCGCGATGTGACCATTTATGAGTTCGATGAGGAGTTGATCCTGCGCCAGATCACTTATGCCCGACAAGCGGAATTTGCCGGCCAGCACTGGCGTTTGTCCGATGTCGCATACACCTTTATCGGTGCCGAGCAGATCCGGGGTGAAAATGTCGAGCAAGGCATTTGGCAATCTACCCTTACGCCGGACAAACTGGGGGTTGTTACCATCAAACCTGAAGCGCTGTCGGTACAGGGACTACTGGACTATATCCGCTATCTGGAAAATAACAGCCAGGATGCAGATCGCTACAACCTGGCATTGTGGCGTAAGGTTTTGCAGCCGGTATCGGTAGCGGTCATGTTGCTGATGGCATTGTCCTTTGTGTTTGGTCCGCTGCGCAGCGTTACCATGGGCGCCAGGATCATTATGGGCGTGATGGCAGGCTTCGCCTTTTTTATCAGCAATGAAGTGTTCGGCTCCATGAGCCTGGTTTATCAACTGCCGCCGGCCCTGGGCGCCGTACTTCCCAGTCTGGTGTTTGCCAGTATCGCCGGGGTATTGCTCAGGCGCTGAACGCCAACCAAGGTGTCATAAATCTTTCCATGCGCGGTGATGGTTGGCGTCTTTGGTCAGCACGCACATTTGTGTCTTGGCAATGTGATCCTGCAGTCCCTGACGATGTTTGACATCAAACAGTACCAGCAGGGTTCCGAGTCCTCCCAGTGAGGACAGCAGGCGTACAATCACCCGACCATAGCCAAGTGGCGCGTCAGACGTGCTGAACAGCCGCAGGCGCCACGCACGCATGCCGATGGTTTGGCCACCATGTCGCCAGAAATACACATAGAAGCCAACCATCCACAGCCCTACCCAGACCTGGATCACTGTGGTGTAAAGGGAAGAATGCTGGATCGCTTCGCTGGCATGGGAGTATCCAGACATGCTGACGACACCATTTTCCATCAGCAAAATCAGCACAACGATGGCGACCATGGCAGCACACATGCCGATGGCGATGGCCACCAGTGCATCGTAAATCATGGCCGCGACCCGGCGAATGAAAGTAGCACGGGGATACAGGGGATCTGTTGTCATATTAATAGCAGGTAGTTGACGTCGCTGCGCAGTGTAGCAAGATGCCCATCAAGTGATAAGTGTTTGTGAAGTTGGCAGGGCACCTTCCTTTGGGAAAGTGACCCTGCCCGGGACACACAGGGTCAGAGTTTTATGAAGATCCTGCGCTTGTACAGCACATGGGAAACAACATAAAACAGCAAAACAGCGAGTAGGGCGAAAGCCAGCGACGCATTTTTAGCGCTAAGCAGATTGTTTAATGTATCGTAAAGCGCCGTATAGGCCGTCGTATCCCCGACAGGAATGAGATACAGGGTTGCGGCATACAGCCAGGCGAGGACATACACAAACAACGGATTGGTGCCATAGATTTCCATCCATGCAAAGCCCGTTTGTTGCTGGCGGATTTCCAACAGGTAGATGATGGCACTCAGCACCAGCCAACCATAGCCCGTGGTCACCAACACGTATGACGAACTCCATAATGCCTTGTTGATGGGAAAAACAGCATCCCACAGGTAGCCTACAGCAAGGGCTGCGATGGCCGCGAGCAACAAGCGTCGACACTTGTCACTGGCGGTGTTCTGCTCGCTGAGCAGTGCGCTGGTGAGGTACCCCATCAGCAGTGTCACG
The DNA here is from genome assembly GCF_020687825.1 of Fluctibacter halophilus. Classification (GTDB taxonomy): domain Bacteria; phylum Pseudomonadota; class Gammaproteobacteria; order Enterobacterales; family Alteromonadaceae; genus Fluctibacter; species Fluctibacter halophilus. The sequence goes on along the minus strand of NZ_JAJEWP010000004.1, from coordinate 118,514 downwards.
GTGGCCGGAATGGTACTCAGAAGCCCTTCCGGATCGAAGGCAACACCGAAGCCCTGATACAGGTGGCTGGCCCCCAGCAAGGTTAGGTCTACCTGGCGGACCAGGTTGTGCTCCAGACTGAAGGGCTGGTCGACCAATAACAACAGGCCCCAATAGCCGAGCAGCATCGCACCACTGACGTACCACAATGCCTGGCGCGGCAAGGTCAAGATCAGTATCGCGCCGGCGCAGTAGGCCAGGGCTATCCGTTGCAGCACCCCCATGATACGCCAGTGTTCAGGATCGCCGGTAAAGGGGTAAATATTCAGTGCCACGCCGATGGCAAACAGCAGCACCGTGCGTTTGATGATCCGACGCCACGGAATGGGCTGGCCAATGTAGCGCGCCATCGAATGAAACATGGCGGCACCGACAATAAACAAGAAAAACGGGAAGATCAGGTCTGTCGGTGTTAATCCATGCCAGGAAGCATGTTTAAGGGGCGCATAGATGTGCGCCCAGGAACCCGGTGTATTGACCAGGATCATGGCGGCCAGGGTCAGTCCCCGGAAGATGTCCAGGCTGCGTTCACGGCGCTGCATTAGTGACGTCCCCAATGACGTTTTTTATGTCCCACAAGCGCGAAGTGCAGAATAAACAGATAGCACGGGATCATCATCAGGTAGGCTTGTTGATTGCTGAACACATCCGACATCACGCCATACAGCAGCGGCAGGATAGCACCCCCGGCAATGCCCATGATGAGCAGGGCTGCACCCCGGGCAGTGAATTTACCGAGGTCAGACAGTGCCAGTGGCCAGATAGCGGGCCAGACCATGGCATTGGCGAATCCCAACAAGGCCACAAATGCCACGGTGTCTGGCAACAGAGGCAGTCCCATCCAATGCCACAACACGGCAGACACCGCTGTGCTCTCATGGCTGGAGAACACCACCAGGCAGCACAACAGCAACCCCAGTACTGCGGAAATGGTTAGCGCCTGATCCTGGCGAATAAAGCGTGGGATCAATGCAAGCCCCAGCACGTAACCAATCACCATAAAGGCCATGGTATAGCTGGTCAGGCTGGTGGCGTTGGCAACGCCTAACTTGGAGCCGAACAAGCCGATGGTGTCGCCGGCGATAACTTCGACACCGACATAGAAAAACAGCGCAATGGCACCAAGTACCAGTTGTGGGAAGTGCATGATGGATGATTTGGCGCCCTTGCCGTGGGTATCGACACTGGGATCTTCCTCGATGTCCAAGTCAGGCAAATTGGATTTTAACAGGCCCACCGCGAGTACCATCAATGCCACGGCCATGCCGATGTATGGCAGCACCAGCCCGGAGGCCAATGCTTCTATCTGGGCCTGGCGTTCGGGTTCAGACATCTCAGCCACGGCTTTGGCAGTGACACCGTCGAAATCACCCAATACCAACGCGGTAAACACGATGGGGGCTACCACGCCAGCGCCTTTATTCAACAGCCCCATCACTGAGATACGCGCTGCCGCACTCTCTTTTGGACCGATGTGCACGATGTAGGGGTTGGAGGCCGTTTGCAAAATGGTTAAACCGGTACCGACGATAAACTGTGCCGCAAGGAACACCCAGAACTGGTGGGAATACGCCGCGGGTACGAACAACAGGCAACCCACAGCAACGACCAGCAGCCCGAGACTCATGCCGCGCTTGTAGCCCGTGCGTTCCAGGATCGCAGCCATGGGCAGCGCCGTCACGGTATAGGCGATGTAAAAAGCAAACGCAACAAACAGCGCCTGTGTTTCATTCAACTGACAGACAATCTGCAAAAACGGGATCAGCGCACCATTCAGCCATGTGACAAAGCCGAAGATAAAAAACAGCGTGCCAATGATCGCCATTGGTCCGATGCTGCTGTGGCCCTGGTTGGGCGTTGACAGGGTTGATTCCATGATGGGTTCCTTCAGTCAGTTTGAGTCCATACCGGACGACCTTCTATCCAGGTCGCCTGGGCGGAAAAATGTTCGTCGAGCAATACCATGTTGGCCCGGTAGCCGGGAGTGAGCTTACCCATTTTGTGCGCTTGTCCCAGGTAGCGGGCCGGTGTCAGCGAGGCCATGTTGAGGCAATCCTTGAGTGGGATCCCCAGGGCATGGGTATTTCGCACCGCCGACGCCATGTCCAGCGCTGAGCCCGCCAGGTTACCTTCCGGAATGGTCAGCTTGTCGCCGTGGCGAATGATGTGTGTATCAAAAAACGGCAGTTCATCCACGTTGCCACCCACATGGGCCATCGCATCGGTAACCAGCATGATGTGGTCGGGGCCCTTAGACTTGATTGCCAGCTGAATGGCCAGCGGATGCACGTGGTAATGGTCGTTGATCAGGCCGCAATAACTGTGGTTGTCCAGCAGTGCTGCACCAATCATGCCCGGGGCGCGGCTCTGTAGCGGCGACATCGCGTTGAATAGGTGAGTAAAACCCGATGCGCCGGCATCCAGTGCGGCCAAGGTGGTTTCTGCATCGGCGTTGGAGTGTCCCAGACACACGCGTACCCCTGCTGAAACCAGCGTACGAATATCGTCTGTACTGACGCGCTCCGGTGCCAGTGTAACCATGACCTGACCCAGGTCGGAGCGAGTAAACAGTGCCAGTTCGTCGTCGCTGAGAGGACGTATAAACTGGCTGCGATGGATGCCTTTTTTCTGTTCGCTCAGGTGCGGACCTTCGAAATGGATCCCCAGAATTCCGGGCTGGCCGGCGTCAATGGCACTGGCCATGGCGTCCGCAGCGCGGGTCATGGTGTCGAATTGATCGGTGATCAATGTGGGCATCATGGCTGTGGTGCCGAACCGACTGTGGGCCGTCGACATCACCTGCAGGTTCTCGACGGTAGGTTCGGCATTGAACAGGATGCCACCGCCCCCATTGACCTGCACATCAATGAACCCCGGCACCAGCAGCCCCTGTATCAGCGGCAACCCGGCGTCGGCGGGTGTGGTTGATGTGATTGATGCCACACAGCCGTTGTCGAGGCGCAGCGTGACGTCGTCAACAAACTGTTCGCCGTCAAACAGCTGGCTTACACGGAAGGCTGAAGGCATAAGTAGCTCCCTGTGATTACACGGTTTGGGTGACTTTGTTGAGGCCCACCGGTTTGTCCGGATCATACCCCATGTTGATCGCCACGGCTTCTATGTCCAGATAAAACCGCTGCATGATCACCAACGGTGCCAGGCGAGGGTGTATATCACCGACAGCTTGTGTGAGGTGGCACACGGTGCCTCCACGCTGAATGACATCGTCAATTTGCGCGCTGTGTCCGGGCAGTGATTCATCATCAATCTGAATATCAATTGCAGCCAGCTTTTTTTGCACCAATGTGATGGGGCCGTGCAGGAACTCTGCGCTGGAAAAGGCCTCGGCATGGATAGCGACCACCTCTTTGAGTTTCAACGCCAGTTCACGGGCAATGGCATACCCAAAGCCCCGTCCCAACACAACGCAGCGGGCCAACGGACGCAGAAAATCGGCCTGTAACTGGGCCGGAGCCTGAACCGTTTGCTGCAGCGCATCAGGCAAGGTGTCCAGCGCCTCAATCAGGGCTGTGTCTTTTTTCCAGTAGGCGACCAGTTGAACAATGGCGCTCAGTGTACACAGGTAGCTTTTGGTCGCAGCTACCGCTTTCTCCGGACCTGCATTGAGGGGCAAAACATGGTCAACCAGGCTGGCCAGGGGTGACGTTTCATCGTTGACCAGGGCAACCACAAGGGCGCCAGATGCTTTAGCGGCCTCGGCTTGGGCGAGTATGTCCGGGCTGCGACCAGACTGAGAAATGACAATGACCAAGGCTTTTTGAAGGTTCAGGCGACGGTGGTAAACACTGGCCACGGACGGCGCTGATGCAGTCACCGGCACCCCGGTTTCAATCTCTATCAGGTATTTCGCGAACACGCCGGCATGATCCGAAGAGCCGCGTCCAATCATCTGAACAAATGCCGGTTCGAACAGCTTGATCTGCTGGCCCAGGCGTTGGGCGCGCTCGACATTGTCGGTGAGTTGTTGGCGGATCCGTTGCGGCGCTTCTGCCGCTTCTTGTGCCATGATACTGGTGGTCATAAGGTGTCCTCACATGCGTGTTGGCGGGCGAATAGCACAGCGCCGTATTCGGGAGAAAAGCGTGCCGGTTCGAGCCGGGCTTGAATGTCTTCATCCAACCAATCGAACAAGATCGGGGCCAGGCCACCGATCATGGACAGGCGTGGTGGATTAAACGCCAGTAATCGATGGGCCAGACGGTTGATGTAGTCGGCGCCTTGCTGTACCAGCGCGGTGGCCATCGGATCCTGTTGTTTGGCGCAGTCAATGACAAGAGGCGCAAGTCGGGCAAACCGGGCCGGGGATTGGCCGGCCATTTTCTCTGCCAGCGACTGGGCATCGCTGCAACCGACAGTATCGAGGATTTTGTCGACCATCGGGGCGCTGGGTAGCAGGCCATCCAAGGCCTGAAGTGCTTGTCGGATGGCAAACAGGCCCAGCCAGGCTCCGCTGCCCTGATCACCGACACTGAAACCATGGCCACCGAATTCATGCACCTCCCCATCCACGCTGACCATACCGGTGGAACCGGTGCCGGTGATGATCACGGCACCGTCACTCTCACCGTGGGCGCCAAGGCAGGCGATCCATAGATCAGAGGCGATCTGCATAGAGGCGAACGGGTGTGCCCATTGCTGCACCATGGTGCGGTATTTGGGCAGGTTGAGTCCGGCAAGACCGAGTCCGACATGCAACTGCGCAATCGCCCCTTTGGGAAGGTGCGCTGCCTGCAGTGCCTGATGGGTGGCATCGATGACAGATTCAATGGTCTGCTGTAACCCCTGATTAGGGTTGGCGGGACCAGACTGGCCGGTGCCCAACGCATTGCCCTGTGCATCACATAGCAAGGCGCGACACTTACTGCCACCGCCGTCTATGCCCAGAAAAAGTTTATCGTGCCTGCTCATCAGCATCACCTTTGTCATCGAGTCTGGTTAGATTACCTGTTAATGACAGCGTTGTCATTTGAAATGTGAACATTGTGTAAAAAATTCCATGATCGGTATTAGCGGTTTAGCCAAAGTGTGCGACTGCGTCGGTCACTCAGTGGCAAGTAGGTGCGCACAGCCACGGCTTTATCGGCAGGTACTGAGACGGGCTGTCGGTAGTCTTGCCACTGGGCATCGCCCTCAATGCGGTATTCCACCTGTAAACCAGGCCAGGGCACTTGGGTATGCAGTTGCCCTTCTTTGAGCACAGCGCCGGCCGGCGGCAGACGGTAGAAAACACCATTGTCAGTTAATCGTGGCAGGACTTTGCTGACCATGGCGCCCACAAAAGATTGCCAGTCATTGCGGCGCTGTTCGAGACGCGCTTGATCCATATGGCCAGTTTCCGGGCCATAAACGACACCCGGTTGATAAGGGACTTCCCATTGGGCTTCGTGCCACGCCCGCTCAGCAACGGCCAGTAATCGTGGGTACAACATGTACTCGGCGTCTGTTTCATGGCGCAGGGTTTCACTCCAGATCTGCGCCTGGATCCCTGACACTTTGCGTCCTGTCTGCAACGGTGTGTTGTCTTCGCTGACATAGGGATGACCCATTGCGTCGGTCCAGATTTCGGCATGGGCCGGCAGGTTGTCAGGCATGAACTGGAACACCTGGAACGTACTGGTATAACGCGACCCCCAGTAGTAGCCGGTTTCATCCGGGTGGGCCATGTATGGAAAGTCAAAGTACAGTACATCCGGCAATGACAAAACCGTGTCCCAACCGCGGTTGGTCATCTCATGGGCCAATTGGTGTCCGCCGGAAGGCAGCGTGCCCCACAAGTTGGCCTGGATACGGCTGCCGAGTTTCATCGGTTCAACGTGGCTCAACCCGTCGCTCCAGGCGCCCGCCATGACACCCATGTCATTCACCATGTGGGTGACACGGGCGACAAAATAGGCGGTCAGGTGCTCGGCTTCTTCGATGCCTTGCTCTGCCATCAACGCCTGACAGGCGGGGGACTCAACCCAGGCGCCCGCAGTTTCGTCGGCGCCAATATGATAACGCTTCAGGGGCACCCCGGCCTGATCGTGCAGGTTTTTTATTTCACCCAACACTTTGGCGATAAAGTCATAGGAGGACGCGATACACGGGTTGATGGTATTGTCGTTGTAGTACTGAATCGACGAATACTCGGTTGTGTCCTGCAAATCTATCAGCAGGTATTGGCGTGCCAAATCCGGTTGTTCCTGCTGCATATAGTGACGGTAGCGGGCTTCCATGGCCTGGATTGCTGCGCGGGAGTGACCGGGCATATCCAGTGACGGTATCACTTCAATCTGGTGAGCCTGGGCGGCCACAAGGATGTCCTTGTAGTCTTGTGTGCTCAGATAGCCGTTTACCTGACTGTTCGGATCCACACCGGCGCCCAATTGGGGCATCATGCATTGACGATCGTCCAGATCCAGGCAGCGTCTTGCACCGATGTCGGTCAGTTCAGGTAAACCTGGGATCTCCAGGCGCCATGCTTCATCTTCGGCCAGGTGTAAATGCAGTTTATTCAGCTTCAATGCACCCATTTGCTGGATCAGGCGCAACAGAAACCCTTTGTCGTGATAGTTTCGCGCCACGTCAATGTGCACGCCACGAAACCCGTAGCGGGGGCCGTCGGTTATGTCACCGACAGGCAACGTCTGGCTATCAGCATCGTACAGTTGGGCCAGGGATTGCAACGCGTAGTAGGTACCCGTATCACCACTGCTTTGAATCACAATGTCCTTTGCGCTGATCTCCACCCGATAGTGCTCTTCGGGCATCTCGACGTGTTCATGGCGGACGTTAAACCCAGTGGTGTCCACTGCGATGCCCCGTTCGTTCAGCGCCAGGCGTGCCGCCTCCGGGGCGTCGAATTGCAGATTCAGGCCGCGCGAAATTTCGACGTTCTGATCCTGCCAGTTGGCCTGTTTCAGCGCCGGAATGATACGTCGACGGTCGATGGACTGGGGTACGCCTTGCTCGCTGTAACGACTGTACAGCCATGTGGCGTCTGCCCGTGGAACGGCATCGTTTTCACTGCGCTTCCATTGTTCCGGCGCATCAAACTCACCGGCATGAGGCAGAGTCCATAGCTGTGTTTCGGGATCGTACACTTCCTCGGTGGAACGGATCACCTGTGGCGCCTGATCACCCGATTGGAGGATGAAATTCGGCATCACGTCATTTTTAGTGATGGCTGAATTGCCGCCCTGGAAACCAATGATATAGGTCTGGTTGGCAACAAAGCCGCTAAAGGCATCGGTGGGAGACAACCGATGCACATCACCATTGAGGTGTGTGATATCAAACAGGGGGCTGTCATCAAAACGGATCGGTTTGGTATTACTGAAATAGATGGCCCAATCGGTCGTACTGCTGTCAAACGGCAGGCGTAACAATAGTTGCGCATCATAACAGTCACCGTCATGGTGACACTGGTTGTTGAGGTTAGAGATCACCTGATATTTGACATCCAATTGTGCGGCAATGTCTGATGGTTGTGCAGCGCTATCCGCAGGGCTTGGTTGGGGTTGGCAGCCCAGTAAACCGGCACCCATCATACTCATGGCAACAAGATGTTTTTTCACGGCATATCCTCTGTATGAAGTGGGGTGCTCCCCATATGTAATCCAGCGTCACTGAATCTGCAGATCCAATCAATATCAAAATGACAGCGTTGTCACTCATGTTAACAAATGTTATCTTGTTTGCAAATAAATGTTGCAGTGTTCGGTCCCGAATGGGACAAACACTGTGTCAAACCCTGCGAGCACAATGTGATGAAGCAAGTCCCCGTAAAACATGTCGTCATCGTCGGCGGTGGCACCGCCGGCTGGATGGCGGCCGCCAGCATGCAGCGCTTTTCGAGTGTGACGCCATTGAAAGTAACCCTGGTTGAGTCTGCGGACATACCCACGGTGGGCGTGGGCGAAGCCACCATCCCTAACTTTGTGGCCTTCAATCGCAACCTGGGGTTGGATGAAATTGAACTGATACGGGCAACCCAGGCGACGTTTAAACTGGGCATCCAGTTTGAGGACTGGGTGAGTCTGGGCGAGGATTTCTTTCATCCCTTTTCCGACTATGGTGTGCCTGTTGATGGCGTGGACTTTCATCATTATCTGCTTCACGCACAGCGCCTTGGTGAGCCTTCAGCGCTGGCGGACTACAGCATCGCCTGTGCACTGGCGGCGCGCGGAAAATTTGCCCAGCCCCATCCAACCCCCCCTAATCCTCTGGCTGACTATTCCTATGCTTATCATCTGGATGCGGGACTGTATGCCAACTATTTGCGAGATGTGGCGGTACAACGAGGGGTTGATCACATTCAGGGCAACGTAGAACACGTGTCATTGCGCGCGGATGACGGCTTTATCGATGCCATTGAATTGAGTGATGGGCGTCGGATCAGTGGCGATCTGTTCATCGACTGCAGCGGGTTTAAAGGGGTGCTGATTGAGCAGGCTCTGCATACCGGCTACGAATCCTGGCAGCAATGGCTGCCCTGTGATTCGGCACTGGCAATACAAACCCGCACCGATGTTGCCCCTTTACCCTATACACGTTGTATCGCCCGCACCGCCGGTTGGCAGTGGCAGATCCCGTTGCAGCACCGCACCGGCAACGGGTACGTCTACGCCAGTTCATTCGAATCAGATGAGCAGGCTGCAGCGACATTGCAAGCAGGGTTACAGGGCGAGACCATCACCGAGATGAAAACCATTCGCTTTGTGCCTGGCCGACGGAAAAAAATCTGGCACAAGAACTGTTTCGCCCTGGGTCTTGCCTCCGGTTTTCTGGAGCCGTTGGAATCAACCAGCATTTCCCTAATCCAGACCGCGCTGGCCAAATTGCAGACGTTTTTTCCCCACAATGGCTTTACGCCCGCGTTGGCAGATGAAGTCAACCGCTTGCACGGCGAAGAACTGGAGCGGATCCGTGATTTTCTGATCCTGCATTATGCGCTCAGCAAACGCCAGGACTCAGCGTTCTGGCAACACTGTCAGACGATGCCTGTGCCGGCATCGCTGCAACACAAAATTGACCTGTACAAAGCCTGCGGTCACGTACTGCAATACGCCAATGAGTCGTTTGAACCCGCCAGTTGGCTGTCGATGTTCAATGGATTCGGCGTTGTGCCAGACACCGTCGACCGCCGCGCACTGCAAGTGCCCAACGACAAACTCAATGGCTATCTGGCCCAGATGCGCGGTGCCATTGCGCAAGCAGCCGATGCTGCCGTGACACACGACAGCTTTATACAACGCCATTGCCGTGCCCTTGCCGACTAGCGTCGGTTGTCACACCACTTCACAAGCTGTGCAACCGGACGGGCAATGGCCATGACAATCTCGTTGTCAGGCAGGCTGGGTGTCTGATGCAGTGTGTAGTGGACGTTGTCAGATCCACACTGGTGGAGAAGTGCCAACCCCTGTTCGACATAGCGCTGTAACCTATCGACAAGCGCCAGTTTGGGTTCTGCACTAAAACGCTGCTGCAATCGCTTAAGGGCTGATTGGTAGTTCTGCAATGTTTGTTGTATGTGCAGCTGTTCGGCTGACGACGGGGCGAGGGTGAATTGCCGGATTTGTCGTTCCAGTTGCAACATAGGCGCGCTTTCCACCGCCAATATATCCACCAGACCATCCAATACCGCCTGCTGATGGTAGCGTCCCTGCCGGTAGTGAAGGTGATGGCGGGTGTAGTAGTGGGCAGGTTCAAGCAGTTCGGTCATGAGCAAGGCATCCTCCACCGCCGAAGGATGACCGGCCCATCGAGCAACGCCTTTTTGCCATTGTTGGTGATGCTGCAGACCCACCACATCGGCAGCAAAACTGTTCATTCGCCACAGCCGCTGATACATGGCGACCGGATCCTGCAACGAGGCTGGTGACCAGAGGCGTTCGGCAATCCCATACAACCGAGGCCAGATGCGCTGGTCGATGATGTCGGATGTTACCAATTCACTCCACAGGGTGGCCTCTGCGCCCAGTATTTTACTTCCCTCGGTGCCCCTGGCGGACGTGTGTATCATTGGCACGTCCTCTTTTGCGAGGGCGTCGAACGGTTGCAAAATGGTCAATGGGTAGGGTGTATTGCCAACCCAGATCTGACTTTGTCGAGGCGTGGCAATGACTGCGGTCAACGGGCCCATCCAACTATCGAGCTGAATGACGGTTTTTCCGTTCGTAAACTCAACATGCCGTGCCGGTTTGGGGTGGCGCTGATCCAACTGAACGATGGCCTGCTGTGCTTGTTCTGAATACCAGATGGTTATCACCACCGGGGTACCTTTGAGGCGGGGCATCTGGCCGCGAAGCCTTTGCCAGTCAGTGCTGGGCGATGATGTAATCTCGGCGGGGGAGGTGCCATCCGGCACAGGGTCGTTGCGGTAGTGATAGTCACTGAACTGAGGTTGGTCGATGTAAAAGCCACTCGACAGAATGGCAGGGTGGCCTGCCTTTACGATGTCATGCAGGCTATCAACGCCGCGCCATGATTGCACCACGACGTCTTTGCGCAAGTCAGGATGGAGAATTTCGTCCCATCCCATCATGTGGCGTTGGTGTTTTGCCAGTGCTTGCTGCAAGTACCGATTGAAATGGGCATGTAATGCGTGGCTGTCTGCCAGGCCATGGGATCGCATATACGCCTGGATGCGAGGATTGTTGTCCCACTGTGCCGGGTTTACCTCATCGCCGCCAATGTGCACGTAGCGGTCCGGAAACAGGGCAGCAAGCTGTTTCAACACTGCATTCACGACAGTCAGGGCATCGGGGTTGGTCGGATCCAGTAACGGTTCAAACACGCCCCAGTTTCGCTCCATGTTATAAGGTCCTGGCGCGCTCATCAGGGCGGGGTATGCCACTGCAAGGGCGGAGGCATGTCCGGGTAGATCCACTTCAGGCATCACCCGGATCCCCAGGCTGGCGGCATAGCTGACCACATCGGTGATTTGTTGGTGCGTGTAGTACTGGCCGTCAGACGCGAATTGATGCAGGCGGGGATAGCCGTCAATGGGCAGTCGCCAGCCTTGATCGTCGGTCAGGTGCCAGTGAAACACATTGAGTTTTGCCGACGCCATGCCGCGCAGTTGCCGCTTGAGGGTTTCGACCGGCAGAAAATGCCGCACGCTGTCGAGCAACAACCCACGCCAGGCAAAACGAGGCGCATCGTCGATGGAGCCCCGTTGTAGCTGGCTACCGTGCAGCGATACCCATTGACGCAGGGTCTGCAAGGCGTGCAATGCCCCCCAGCTCTGCGCAGCGGAAATGACAATACCCTGTTTTTCTACCGCCAGACGATAGGACTCAATGCTGTTGAGATGAGGCACCTCACCGGGCTTGGCTGGCGCATCCACGTGCAGATAAATATCCGCCTTTGCGCCTGATGCATGTGTCAGTATCACGGTGCGTTGCAGGCTTGCCAGGATGTCGCGCACAGAACGTTGATGGTCCGCTGACAGGCCGCTGTGCCATACCGTGACTTCGTCGGGCAATATCCAGTGGCCCTGTTTTAGCTGCACGGATTGTGGGGCTGGCATCAGTGATAATGACTCAGCCCGCACTGTGGCGATGGACAGGCAGAGTAGCAGGAACAACAGGCACCGGAGGGTGCAGAGGTTATTTTTCACAGTGGCCTCCTGCAGTGCCCAGCTTAAAGGCGCGTCCGGCAGTCTCAACCTGCAGCTTTTCGATGGCGCCGCGCTTTTGCAGGGTCACATACAGGGTTTTGCCGTCGCAGCCGCCAAAGGCAACATTGGTGGGAAATGCCCCCTTCAGCGCATAACTGCGCAGGATGTCACCCTGCGGTGACATCACCACAATTTGTCCGGCGCCGTAACGGGCAATGTACAAATTGCCGAGCACATCGCTGCGCATCCCATCCAGGCCATGATCGGCGAAGGTGTGTACCAGCTGTTTATTGGTCGGCAAACCGTTAACATCCAGCGTGTAACGCCACACCCGACGCTGAATGCTCTCGTTCACGTACAGGTAGCGCTCATCAGCACTGATCTCGATGCCATTGGTAGTGCCCATTTCCCGCTCGACCAGGTGGGGCCGACCATCGGCAGAAAACATCCACAGTTGACCGCGGCTGTTGCGCCAATCGGGATCGCTGGCATACACCCGTCCGCTGGCACTGATTGCGATATCATTGGGTTGGTGCATATCGTCATGATGGGCCCATAGCGACAGTTCGCCGCTGTCAGGTTCAAAGCGCCAGATGTTGTGGTTAACATAGTCGGCGATGAGCAATCCGTGATCAGCGGTGAAGCGCAGGCCGTTCGCCACGGAGTCATCTGGCAGCGTGATGGCAACCCGGCCTTTGTCTTTTCCAGTTACCATGCCGATGGTGCCCTGGTGACGGTAATTGACGGCATACAGATTCCCCTGGCGGTCGACCACTGGCCCTTCAATGCCTTGGGTAAACTGGCCGTCTGATACCCAGTCGGTACTGTCCCGCGCCTGAGATTGCAGGGACGCCAGTGCAAGGATCCAGGCAATAGCAAGCCATCGCCCGCGCCGGGACGTTTGTAAAATGTGCATGGTGATTTCCTTATTTTGTCAACGTATCGGGTGGGTGGGCCGGACAATAAGTGCGTAGAAAGTCTGCGTGAGAGGGTTGTTGTGCGGCCAGTGCTGCGATGCCTTGCGCCCCCCGTTGCAGACTGAGATTCAGGCGTTCAGCGTCGAGAGCATCCAGGGTGGGATTGTAGCCCTGTGGTTGCACACCCATACCGTTAAACACGGCATACCAACTGGTGGGTTGGAACAGGGTTTCGACCCCGGGGATCAAGCCGCCGGCATGGCGGAAAAACGCCAGTTTGTGCTGCAGTGAGTCGGGTATCGGCATGTCATGTTGACACCAGCGCCAGAAATCGGTGTCGTCCCGTTGGGTTTCACAGTAATGCAGGATCAGAAAATCGCGGATCTCTTCATAGTCTTGCTGAACGCGCCGGTTAAACTCGTTGCGCAAGATGTCATTGTTGCCGGCACTGGGGAACATGCGCACAAACAACGCCAGGGATTTGGACACCAGGTGGATGGCCGTCGACTCCAGTGGCTCAAGAAATCCCTGTGCCAGCCCTAAGGCCAGGCAATTGGCTTTCCAAGGTTGTTTGCGGACACCGGTACGAAAGGGAATAAAGCGGGGTTCATCCAATGGCGCTTCTTCCACCGATGACAATAGACAATCCAAGGCCTGCTGATCATCGCAAAAATCGTCGGCAAAGACGTAGCCGTTGCCGGTACGGTGCTGCAGCGGTATTTTCCAGGTCCAGCCGGCATCACGGGCGGTGGCGATGGTGAAAGGATTTAACGGCTGACTAACGGCAGTGGGCACAGTGACGGCTTTATTGCAGGGCAAAAACATACGCCAGTCGTGATAACCCGACGCCAGGGTTTGCTCAATCAGCAAACCACCAAAACCGGTGCAATCAATGAAGAAATCTCCCTCAATCTGCTGGCCGTTGTCCAACTGAAGCGCGGCAATGTCACCGCTGGGGTGAGTCTTCACCTGAGCGATTTTGGCATCGATATGCCGCACCCCTTTGGCCATGGCAAAACGCTTTAGGTACTTGACCACCAGGCTGGCATCAACGTGCAATGCGAACTGGGCGGACGCCAGCGGTGTATTGGCGGCTTCATGGGGTTTGAAAAATGCGCCATGCTCGGCCAATGCCGCCTCTTTGGAATGGGCCATTAGCGGTAATGGGTGGTCACTGGTCTGGGATTTCAACCAGCACTGAAAAAAATCGTGGCCATCAATGGACTGGCCCAGTGTACCGAAAGGATGAAAATAGGACTGTCCGCGGGTGTGCCAGTCGACAAACTGGATCCCCCATTTGAAGCTTGACTGGGTGTGCTGGATAAAGTCCACCAGGTCGATCCCCAGGCTTTCTATCACCGCAATAAACGGTGGAATGGTGGCTTCTCCCACGCCGATGGTGCCGATTTGTGAGGACTCAATCAGGGTTATCTGAGTGTCACTGGCACTGAAAATATTCCCCAGCGTTGCGGCCGCCATCCAACCTGCGGTGCCGCCCCCTGCAATGACGATGTGTTTGAGTGACGCACTGTTGTTCATGCATGTGCCCCGCTGCGTGTTGCCTGATGTCTGGCGTAGCTAAGAAAATCCTGATGGTGTGGGGCGCGCTGGCAGACCTGCTCAATCCACTGCCGCATCCGTTGCAGGGTGGCAACAAAGGTTGCTTCATCAACATCCGAGAGACGGGGATCGTACTGTTGCGGAGTGAATCCCATGCCGTGCATTACTGCTATCCAGCTGTCGGCGCCGAAAATTTCCCACGCCAGGCGTTTGACCTCACCCTGTTGCTGATAGTGAGCCATTTTGTCCTGCAATGTGTCTGGTAGCGTCATCTGGCGACAGTGTTGCCACAATGTGCTGTCGGTTCGTCCGTTGAGGGCATAATGCAAAATGATGAAGTCCCTGACCCGTTCGTACTCATCCCGGGTCACCTCATTAAAGCGTGCGACGTCCTGCGCGTTGTAATGGGGTTGTCTGAAGGTTTGGATCAAATGCTCAATGGCGGTTTCGATCAGCGCGATGCTGGTACTTTCCAGTGGCTCAATAAAGCCTGCTGCCAGTCCGATGGCGACACAATTGTGTTGCCACGCCACGTCCCGTCGCCCTGGTGTGAAACGAAAATGCCGTGGCGAGTTGAGTGCTTCGCCACTGACGTCCGCGAATAAACTGTCTTCGGCTTGCTGCGGCGTGATGACGTCACTGCAGTACACATAGCCATTGCCCTGGCGGCTTTGTAGCGGAATGCGCCATTGCCAGCCTGCTTGCTTCGCTCTGGCAATGGTGCGGTTTAATGGCGTTTGGGTGCTGCTGGTTTGTACAGACACGGCGCTGTCACACAGCAGCCACTGCTGCCAACTGACGTAAGGGGTATTGAGGGTTTTATCGATCAACAGGCCGTGAAAGCCTGAGCAGTCGATGAACAAATCACCTTCAATCACACCCTCACGCCCTTCGATTTGTACGCCGCTGATGGCGCCATTGGGGTGCCGACCGACGGTGTGAATACGACCATCGATGGCCTTTACTCCGTTGCCCATTGCAACCGTTTTCATCAATGCGGCAAATTTGCTGGCATCGAAATGCAATGCCCAGTCAAAAATTTCCAGCCGCGACTGGGGCTTGGCATTGGGCAGATAAAAACGGTTTTGGCGGGCCAGGTTGACACCGAGAGAGTAGGCACTGATGTCAGCGTGTTCTGACAATTCCAGGCCTTTTAGCCAGTAATGCTGAAAATTAATCCCCTGAGGGTTGTCGCCAAACAAGCCGAAAGGATGGATAAAATGTTTCCCGTCACCTTGCCAGTCCTGGAACTCGATGCCCAGTTTACAGGTGGCGTCAGTGGCATTGATCACATCGATATCTGACAGCCCGAGTTTGGCGTAAAAGCGACGCAGGGTTGGAATGGTGGCTTCTCCCACCCCCACAGTCCCCAACTGACTGGATTCGATCAGGGTCAGAGATACAGGAGTATCCCTGAAATGCTGGCTCAGCGCCGCAGCGGTCATCCAGCCTGCGGTACCGCCGCCAACCACGACGATGTTGTTGATGGCGTGATGGGGTGTGGTCATAAAGGATCATTGTTGCTAGGTAATGAGAAAGAGTTTTGACACAGTTAAAACCGTTTCTCAATAACCAGCCGGTTAAAAAAGGTCGGCAGCACCGTCCGCAGTGCTACCGACCCCAGGGACTTAGAACTTCACCCGAGCGCCGAGGATCCAGCGTGCTTCATACACGTTCTGGAACGCCTTCTGGTCGGAGAACTCCAGGTAGGTTTGCTGATACTCTTCCAACACGTTGGCACCATGAATGTACACACTGACATCTTCATTGATGTTGTATGTGGCACTGATGTCTAACTGCGAGTAATCATCCTGATACAAGGACTGTCCGCCAACGGCTGCACTGCCTTGGGTGATCAGACGTGGGCTACGGCTGTTCCAGGCAATCCGCGTGGAGAAGTTATCGTCTTCATACCACAGTACAAGGTTGTAGGTGTCTTTGGACATACCGACGAACGGCAAGTCGTTGCCAAACACGTCTTTACGGTTTTGTTTGCTGTCTGTATAGGTGTAGTTCACATCAACACCCATGTTGGACAGGAATGAATCACTTTCCAACAGGTCGGCAAATGCGATTTTTGCACCCACTTCAAGACCACGAACACTACCACCTTCACCTTGTACATTGGTGGAGAACGGCCATGGACCACGGCGAATGCCGTCATCATCCGGCTCATCAATCATCACCGTTCCGCTTTCGATAAAGCTTTCGATGTCAATGTCATACAAGGCAGCGAAGAACATCGACGCTTCACCCTGATACCATTCGGCGGAGAAGCTCATGTTCTCTGAGCGCCAGGGGTTCAGTTGCGGGTTACCGCTCAACGTACCGTTAACAACCCGCAGGCAGTCACAGTCGCCATTGATGGCTTTACCGACGGTCTTACCGCCACCCCAGTTGGCCAGAGCCAGCGCCTGCATATTCTTCGAGTATGATGCACGCAAAATCACGTCTTCGTTGACCGAATAGGCCAGGTTCAATGATGGCAGGTAATCGGTGTAACTGCGCTCGGTGACCACGTCGCCGGTATCCGGCCCCAGGCCACTGTGCGGCAGGTTGGAGCCGACCAGGTTTTGCTTAACATAAAGGTCGGTTTCAACCACTTTCATACCGATGTTACCGCGCAGGTTTTCGGTTTCGAAGTTGGCCTGAATGAAGTAACTCAGTTCATCCAGTTTCACGTCGTAGCTGGCACCGGCGTTTTCAATTCGCTGAACGTTGCCGAACGTATCCAGGTGGAACTGACGAGGGTCGCGGAAATTGTTCGGGTCGATAGCCCACATGCCGGGCACGCCTTGTACCGGACCAAAGTCGGTCTGCCAGTAAACATCAGTGTACTGATCCAGACGGGTGGGTCCCAACAGGGTGTACGGCACCCAGGTACCGGCAGCAATGGTATTGCCGTCATGCACCACGTCCTCGGTCAGGTATTCACCCGCAGCAGGGTTGCCTTCACACGTGCTGGTTGTGTGATATTGGTCAACCGCTTTCCACTGTGCAATGTCACAACCGTCACCAAACTCGGAGGTATAGGTAAACTGGTCATGATCGACAATCCGTTCCATCTGGCGAACACCGAAGTCGACACTGGTAAACACATCGCCTTCGAGTTTGTAGTTCCACTTGGTACTGAAGGTATTCACTTCGCCTTCGTCATCGGTATTGCCTTCTGATGAGAATGCACCAATGTGGTAAGAATTGATGTCAGCCATGTATGCGGCGACAGACTGCGGGCCAGCACCACCGTTGACGATTTGATCAAAGCCGCCGAACACCGGGTGTTCACCGGAAGCGTCATAGGTGAGGATGAAGTCAGGGTCGGCAATACCGCCAGGGGAAAACTGGGCGAAACAGCCGCCGCCGTCTCCGACAATGTCTTCGCCATTGGTACAGTTTGCACCTTGGGTGAACTGACCTGGGCCGGTCACCAGAGAGCCGCTGTCAATGCTGAGCAAGTCGCCTTCGCCGTAACCGTGACGCATCTTAGCGGTAGCGCGGGCACGGGTCATGCGAACCTGACCTGACAAGGCACCCCCATCGTCATAGTTCAGCTCGAGGTTGTAGTTTTCTGACGTTTCATAGTTGTTGTTGACCTGGGTAAAGGTCTGCAGACGCCAGGGCTTGAGGTTGAACGCGTTGACGCCACCCCACTCATTGCCGTCAGCATCCACAAAGGAATCGCCTGTCCAGCCGTTTGCAGTGGGATAAGCATAGTCGTTGAACGTGTACCAACGGTTGTTCTGTGACAAGCCACTGCGGTTGTTGAAGCGGTCCTGATCAGTGTAGAAAGCATCAAAGGTCAATTCAAAGCCTGAGCCTAGATCCGCCTGTGCGGTGAGCTGAAATGCATTACGCTTACGCTCTTCCTGCTTGTTAAAGGCAGCAAAACCTTGCGGTACCACATGACGAACGTCTTCACCGCGAGGGTTGGCGCCCCAGGTGTGGTTGTTGTTTGCCGCACCAATACCGCCGTTTTCGGAGGTATCAAAGTAACCGTTGTAATCGGTGGCCAGGTTAACTTCGGTGTTAACGGCGGTGAAAAGCACGCCAAATTTACCGTCGTTATAGGCAATCAGGCCATTCAGACTGGGATCTTCTTCCTGACTGATAGAGCCGTGGGAGATTTCAGCACCACCAGAGAACGTCCAGCCGTCTTCCATGTCGAAAGGACGACGGGTACGCAGGTCAATCGCGCCTGAGATCCCCGCGGCACTGTTTTTGGCTTCGGCAGATTTATACACGTCTACGCCGGAGAACAATTGAGAGGGAAGGTCACTAAAGTCCGCACCTGACGAATCAATGGTAGTGGCGCTTAAGAACACTTCGCCATTGAGTGTGGTGTCAACCTGAGGTAAACCGCGGATTTGTACAGGGCCACCTTCACCGGCGACGCGCTGGATCTGAACGCCGGTGATCCGTTGCAAGGAATCAGAAATGGTGATGTCCGGCAGCTTACCAATATCTTCAGCCGCGATGGCATCGACAATGGAGCCGGCAAACCGTTTAGTGTTGATCGCCGCTTTGGTTGAAGCCCGGATCCCTTTGATCTGAATCACTTCAAGCGCCTGGGCGTCATCCTGCGGCGGCTGTTCCTGTGCGATGGCATTCATCCCGGCGAAGGCTGCGCTGGCAGCAATCGCCAAATGAACGGCACGCGTTACCTTGTTTAGTTTTCTCATGTTGCCCTCTTATTGTTGTCGTGTGTATGACAGCGTTGTCATTAATCCATAATAAAAAAATGACAAACCATGTGTGTGCGTCCACAATTTTGACAGCGTTGTCATTGCGCTTAAAACTACATCAAAATTTTCAAAGTGGCAACTGCCCGGTAACAAAAAAATTACATTCCTGTGTCGGGTTGGTTGCTGAAACCTTTTAAAACAAGGCGTTAAGGGCGAGATATAAATTTGCTCACGGGCGGAATATATCGACTGCGATCCTCGACGACGAGTAATTATATTACCTGCAGGGAGGGTGGCAACGGGTTGGGGCCTGACGTTGGGATTTGTTCATAGAATAGGCAGTCAAACACAAAACACTTGCACACCTCGAACTGATCGCTATAATGCCTGCCACTTGCCCCCAAGGGCAGGAAAAAAAATGAATAACAGTGCCAGAGTGGTGAAATTGGTAGACACGACGGATTCAAAATCCGTTGCCTTCACGGGCGTGGCGGTTCAAGTCCGCCCTCTGGTACCATCTTCTCGTTGAGAAGATAATTAAAGCCGACGAAAGTCGGTTTTTTTGTGCGTATCGTCCTGATACTTACCCCTCCGGGGCCAGCTAAAGCTGTTCAAATTTTTTCCGCAAAAAATTTGTGTGTCTGGTGTTCAGAGCCGGACTTAAACCGACGCTTCGCGTGCGGTTGTGAACCATCTCCTTCATGATAGCCGCGCTAACGTGATGTTTTGATGTCAGCGAAAACACGTCCCTGATGATCTGCCCCCAGTCTCGACATCCTGTCTCGCCGTAATTCGCTTAACGAATGACGTTAGGTCATTCGATGCCTGACGGCACGCGAATTACCCTCTGGTACCATCTTCTCGTTGAGAAGATAATTAAAGCCGACGAAAGTCGGTTTTTTTGTGCGTATCGTCCTGATACTTACCCCTCCGGGGCCAGCTAAAGCTGTTCAAATTTTTTCCGCAAAAAATTTGTGTATCTGGCGTTTGGGGCGGACTTAAACCGACGCTTCGCGTGCGGTTGTGAACCATCTCCTTCATGATAGCCGCGCTAACGTGATGTTTTGATGTCAGCGAAAACACGTCCCTGATGATCTGCCCCCAGTCTCGACATCCTGTCTCGCCGTAATTCGCTTAACGAATGACGTTAGGTCATTCGATGCCTGACGGCACGCGAATTACCCTCTGCTACCATCTTCTCGTTGAGAAGATAATTAAAGCCGACGAAAGTCGGTTTTTTTGTGCGTATCGTCCTGATACTTCCCCTCCGGGGCCAGCTAAAGCTGTTCAAATTTTTTCCGCAAAAAATTTGTGTATCTGGCGCTTGGGGCGGACTTAAACCGACGCTTCGCGTGGGGTTCTCAATTGAGTCAGTTACCCCGCATTTACTAATCAGTTTGGTTTTTAACTCACCATGTCTAAAGCCGTAATTTGCCTAGCTCTGTTTTTAGGTTCATTTAGCGACAATTAGATTCAGAACAATGTTCACTTTTTTAATTTATTTTTTAACGAATGGGCAAAACGATAGGCCATTTTTCTTGACGTGGTAATGTTGGGAACCAAGTGCATCAAATTGGTAGATTAGTAGTTTGTCAGGTCGTTGCCACTTCAGGGGAACGTTAGTAAGAATTACTTATCATAATTACAAATCTTCTGGTATGCAGAGACTTCAAATCTATTCCGACCTTTTTTCTTGGCCAAATACATGGCCTGGTCTGCGTGCTCGAACATAGTATCACCACTTGTTGCATCGAAAGGGTAGACACTAATACCGATACTCAGACTGATCACTAAAGCTCTGGTACCTAATTGATGTGGCATATTAAAGGCTTTCAGGATGTTTCTAGCGACCTGTTCACAGTCACTAAAACCAGCGACTTCAGTTAACAGAATTGCAAATTCATCACCGCCATGACGGCTGACAGTGTCGCTGGTGCGAACACACTCTACCAAGCGTTTGGACACAGATTTTAGTAGTTGATCGCCGACTTCATGTCCTAGTGAGTCGTTGACTAATTTAAAGTGGTCTAAATCAACAAACAGCAGACCCACAAGTGAACTGTGTCGGTTGGCTAAACTGATGGCAAAGTTTAAGCGTTCGGACAACAATGCGCGATTAGGGAGATCAGTTAGCCAATCGTAGTTTGCTTGGTGGTACATTTTTACATAATCACTGTTAACCTTGTGTAAAACAACCACAGCGCCATCGTTATTACCCGACTTATCATGTATTTGGGAGACTGAGTTTATGGTATGAGCGTTATCGCTATTTGGATGAATGAGTTGCAAATCTATTTGACTTAATAAAGTACGATTGCCAGCGATAAGTTGTTCAATTTGGTTGGTGTGGACTTGATCCTCTGAACTCAAACCTATCTGAAGTATGGCAGAGAGCGGCATTCCGAGTGCTTTGTTGTACTGCAACCCCGTAAGTTGCTCAGCAGCACTATTTAGATAGGTTACCTGACCGAGTTTATTGCAATTGAAGACTGCATCATCCATTGCGCCCAAAGCCCTTTTTTCCTGGTTTTCGGTATTTGAAGTTTTTTCTGCGGTGGCCGCTTGGGACGGCCAACGCCGCAGGTATTCTGACAACTGGAAAAGTACAGTGGACAGGCACTTCTTGCGAGAATTGTGCTTGCTGGATAATAAAAGCAGCATGGTTTTTGGAGGCAGCATGTTTAATGCGTCAACGTTTAGGCAGTTTAAGTTTTGGGCTATTGTCACTATAACGAGTAATTTTATGTTTCGGTTACGAGACAATGGCAATACTTCCATAGGTGTACGAACCCTAACCAGACGAACACCGGGAATTGCTAGCCCAATGTTATGGCAAAGATAATTGGCCATTGCCTTTTCCTGAATCACCACCACTACATCAATATCTTGTTTCATCTTGTTTGCTCCTATCTATGTTACTGGCCTTTGATGACATTGGTTGGAGGTGTATCGTTCAGAGGCATTTTTCAGACTATGGATTTTTGCCTAGCAAGCTATGTAACTGGTCAAGCAATGAAGTGTGTTCATATTCCAGATACCTTGTTCTGGAGCGGGTATCGGATAGTTCTATTTTATGCTCAGCCATCCACAACAAATGTTCAAACTGCTGCATAGGCCTACTCGAATTCAAACTAGCCATACTGGATTTTCGATTATTACCTTTCAGTGCATTTAATCGTTGTGTTGCTTCAATTAAGCCAGTATTCAATGGCGATGAATAAGAGCAGGCAGCATATAAAAAGATTGTCAGCATTATTAACATCCAGCGGGTTGAAACTAATGTCACTCCGAACTCATGCGAGAATGGTAAATGTGTTCTCATGGTAATCCAGATGCATTGGATTTTTGAGCTAGCACCAGTGCATCAACACGAAATCGCAGTGCTTTATTCAAAAGCTTTGCTTGCTTTAAGTGCGACCTGCAGGTCATTGACAGTGCTGTCAGAAGCGTTGATTGTTCGGTCAATGTAGGGGGCTTATTTCTAGAGACGATTATTATCTGGTCAAGCCACTGATGCGCTTGTAGCGCATTTTGACCGGACACTTGTTGACTTGCACAACCACTGGTAAACAACAAGGTGACTGTAACCGCTAATTTGACTAGCAGTACTTTGGACCAAGTTTTTTGGCGTGTTGCTACCGATAGATTGGCGTTCATCACAGTCTCCTGCGCTATTCAGTCTTGAAGCCCTAATTGTTTGTACTTGCTTTGTAGTTACTACAAATGATTGGGAACGTTACCAAGCTAAAACATTCGATGTGCAGGGTCTGGCAAACCAATTAGGAATCAATAACGTTACAGACACAGTATTGATTGCTACGTCGCTGTAGTCTGTTCGATAGCGAACATTTTATGAAAATCTGGCGTAGTTGCCCTTCTCGCAGTTGTTGGCTCTCGAACAGCTAGGCGTTCACTTTTAAGAGCACCATATTGATTTTTTTACTCTGGCCTTAATACTCACGAGAAGTAGCTAACACTATTTTGCTATCGCACAGATAGGGGGGCTGATCTGTCTTTAATCTGTCCGCCTTATTGCCCTAGAAAAATTCTTGAGGAGGGAGCGTGATAGAGCAAATACAAAGGGATAATGACCATAAAAACAATAACCATGAATCGAAAAGGATAATTCCAGACCCTGCAACTAGTATTCATCTTTACTGGCCTAAAGCGTTGGGCAAGTGGCAAAACAGCGACAAAAAACAGTACCTGCAAAGGGGGGGCCGTGCTACTAATTTGAAGCCGTCTTAGAACACATCAGTTGGCTCATTTAGTGATGTCCGTCAAGGCGGTTCATCAATCAGGATGGGAGTACTGGGTAAATTAAGTGGTTAAGTAGATATTAGTTCGTAGGCCTGTCTTAACAGGCAGCCATATTCTGTGGAATAGCCGAGGATTACACAACAATCATTTGTTAGTCAGGACAAATCGGCGTTTTTAAGTGGTCCATGCCCGGTTTCAAGCTCTAACTAGTTTTACAGCTTTGCATGCACCAATGGCCTAGTTACAGTTCTCCCTCTAAACCTTTACTGGATGCTTGACTTGCTCTTCTGCTCGATTTTTGAGTCATTGTCTGGTTTGGAATGATCAACATTGTAATAGCTGAGTATTTCCGTCACCCAGACTGCGTCATCCATGTTCGGCCAGCTGTTTGCGTCAAAGCACGGGGCCCGCTCCAATCTTTCCTCTGGCATAGGTAAAACGAAGCATTTTCTCTCTCTGTCTAATGTTAATGCTTGCCATGGCACGGCCAATAGCTTCTCGCCAATTCCACAAAATCCGCCTTTTGCAATAATGACAAAAGATACCTCACCTATTGGCACCCTTAGCATCAAACTGTGTAGCTTGCCTAGCTTCTGTTCCTTATGGTTGTAGACGTCGTTGTGACATAAAGTGTCAGCACTTAAATAGCACAGATTTTCTTTTGAAATATCTGGTTGGGAAGGCACTGGTGTTACTTCTTGGGCAAGTACGTTCATTTGTTTGGCTCCAGTATTTGGGGGCTTGATAACGAATGGTCAACACATAGCAATACGCTAAAAGGTCAATTTTCCGGTCCGTGCAAAAGGCGCACTGATAAAAACAATGTGCCATCGAAAGGTCAGGTTCTCTGTTCGCTATCACACTTATGCCTGACTGTTTTTGTAAATAATTATCAGCATGCAATGTTGATTTAATTTGTATTGGTCAAGTGTGTGGCAGCGAACGGAAGGATGCTATCAGAGCTGATAAGCTCTTATTTCAACTGGTGGCAATCGCGCTCTCAGTGAAATAGCAGAGGTGTTTATGCAAAATCCTAATAAAGATGTAAAACCTGACCAAGAAAAGAAACTTGCACCAGGGAGCGAGCAACAAAAGCAAGAGTCCCAGCAAGAAAAAAAGCAAGAGCAAAAGAAATAGCCCTATAGGTTATTGCTCATGTGACATTAGTTGCATTGGTGGGGTCAATTCATATCCCTTGTTGATTCTATAATGTACTTGATTCACATTTGCTTTACCCCGGGGTGCCCTGGGGGTTTTTTTTAAGGTGTTAGGTGGACTCTTCCTTTAAACACAGTGGTGAATAGCGATCAGTCACTAAAGTTGAAATATGCCAGCTAGCCTGCGTCTGCCCACTATTCCTGTCGAACCAGAAACTGCCATTTTCAATCATCTCAACATCCGTGATGTAACGTACAGAAGGCCACTGTTTAATCGGTTAATTTGTTGCTTTCCTAAAAAGAACAAGAGCCCCCTTGTTAGTCATCATCTTTTTCAATTGTCGGAGACTTAAGTGTCCTCACTACCAACCCTAACGGTGACAAACGACCTAATAAATTGCCTGTCGAATACGCAACGTAGATGGTTGTTGAGGCATTCCACGCCAGTGGAACTCAAATTTGGACAGGTGCTCTACGCGACGGATGAACCCATAGAAGATGTCTTTTTCCCACTAACTGGATTTATTTCGGTGTTAGTGGAGGTTTCAGGTGGACGGTCGGTAGAAATGGGCTTGATCGGCAGTGAGGGAATGCTGGGAGCCACGCTGGCATTGGGCAAACGGAATGCGCCAATGCTGTCAATAGTTCAAGGGGCAGGAAAGGCCTTACGGATGGATGCACGCGTATTTCGCGAGCGCTTGCAAGCCAGTTTGCCGTTACGGAATGTGATACATAGTTATCTTTATATTTTAATACTACAACTGTCACTGACGGGGGCTTGTAATTGTTCGCATGAAGTGCCGCAACGATTGGCTCGCTGGTTGTTAATGACGCAGGACAGGGCTCACGCCAGTCAGTTTTATCTAACCCATCAGTATCTGGCCAGGATGCTAGGCGTGCGCCGCAGTGCGGTAACTATTGCAGCAGGGGCATTTCAGCGGGCGGGATTAATCAGCTATAGCCGCGGGCAAATAAACGTACTCTCCAGATCGGGTCTTAAACAGGCTTCATGTCAATGTTATGCGGCGGCGTTTAAATTCCACAAGAAAAACCTCAAAACTGAGGCTGATGGTTAACGGCATCAATGATTCAATGTAAAAAAAATTGCTGGTATTGAACAACAAAGGTCAGGATTATGTCTGATAGACGAACATCCAATCCAGTCCGCTTTTCAATTGCGCTGGTACAGAGCCATCAGGCGGTGCATCACGTTACTTCATGCTTTACACCACTAATATAAAACTGGTTAACCTTATCGTCCCAGTATATGTCATTCATATCTGGCCACTTATAGTGTCTATCAACAACTCCTTTGATGTGCTCAGTTTCTGGTTTCAATTGCGCATTTAACTACTGGTTAAGACGGTTGAAGGCTGAGTAGTATAAGCAGTATTACTCGCAGTAACATGAACTTTGTTTTCGGTGGCTCGTAGTGCCAGAAATGTCTTCAGAACACTCGGTTGCAGGTTAACAAACAGATTCACGCTAGTTGGATGCGCATTGAATGTCTTTTCTAGCGGGGGAAGCTCAACCGCCGCTTGTGAATTAATCACGGTGGATTGGCAAAGCGTATATGGATAAGTTGGGATCCTGTAAGTTGCCTTGTATAGATTTGCAGCTGAAGAGCGTTACCTTCCCACTTATGTTTGCTATCGAACATACACAAGCCAATAATCAGGTTACGCTGGCAAACTTATCTTCACTAACAGAGGCTCGCCGTCAAGGTGAGTGACTAAAGATGGAAACATGCAAGATTCAGCCACTTTTAAACGAATCAACGGTTGGCAGAATCACATCTGTTGCACCGCTGATTAATCCTTATTGGCCTAAAGCTATTGTCGACAATGACAACGAATTTTTGCATTGCAGATTATTGTCTTTCTACAAAATTCCTTTTCTCGACAGGCGCTGTGCTTGGCAACAATACGGGTCAAACAATTATCAGAATCCGGTCAATCAGCACTGGCCAAAAGCACTTGTTCCCTGCCGCTCAGATAACAGCAAAGCGGGAGTAAGTGTTGTAATCGATCAGATTTTATCGTGAGTGGAAATCCAGGTAAGGAGTAACCGAATGGCTAATATAGGCACCATATGAGCCAACCAACTGACAATAGATTGCTTAACGCATTACCGGAAGAGAGCAAAAGAAGGTTGTTTCCGCAACTCAAATTAGTCGAGTTGCCGCTTGGCAGGGTTATCTATGATGCGGGGCAGAGTGTTTCGGCCGTGTACTTTCCAACCGATAGTATTGTATCGCTGCTGTCTACGATGGCTGATGGGTCATCTGCAGAAATATCCGTAGTGGGTAATGAAGGAGTGGTCGGCATTGCAGTGTTTATGGGCGGTGAAAGTACCCCGAATTGCGCCGTCGTTCAAAGCGCCGGATTTGCCTTCCAGTTACCTGCTGCGGCATTACGCAACGAATTTAACAACAATCAGGGGATTCGAATGTTGTTGCTACGCTACACGCAGGCGCTGATTGCACAGATGGCACAAACCGCTGTGTGTAACCGGCATCATTCCATCGATCAGCAACTTTGTCGCTGGCTGCTATTATCACTTGATCGTTTATCCAGCAACAATCTGACCATGACTCAGGAGTTGATTGCCAACATGCTGGGTGTCAGGCGCGAAGGGGTGACGGAAGCAGCAGGCAAGCTGCAAAAGCTTGGTGTGATCAAATACCGACGCGGTCATATTACGGTGATCAACAGGGAAAAATTAGAAGCGCTTTGCTGTGAATGTTACGCCGTAGTGAAGAGTGAAACGGACCGGCTGGACTCCTATTGACCCAGTCAGGCTTTATCGCCTTACCATCCGGATATTGTGCTGACTATCCGGCCACAATTGCTATTGGTAGCCATGTTGCCAATAACGGGCAAATAATCAGAGGCAACCATTATGTCAACAGACAATGACAATGATCCGCCAAGAAATCCATGGAAAGGTAAAGCGTCTCCGGCGGATTTAGATCAGCTTACCAAGCAATTTTCCGAACGAATCAAAACACTTTTACCCGGTGGTAGTCCTCCGGCGTTTTTTGTTCTTTTGTTTATCTTCGTGATTGGCGCGATGGCGTGGAGTTCAATTTATACCGTACCCAGCGATTCGGTGGCTGTGGTGCAACGTTTTGGCAAGTATGTCGGTGATGTGCCGCCAGGCCTGCATTTCCGCTTCCCGTTTGGGATTGATACCACTCAAGTTGTTCCTGTCAAACGCCAACTCAAACAGGAGTTCGGATTCACAACTCCCAATGCTAATGACCCGATGCAAAGCCCCCGTGTCAATGATGCGCAGCGTGAAACACAAATGGTGACCGGCGATCTGAATGCGGCACTGGTTGAATGGGTGGTGCAGTACCGTATATCCGATCCCGTCAAATTTCTGTTCGAAGTCAGACGGCCCAGTGAGACACTGCGCTATGTTTCCGAATCGGTCATGCGAGAAGTGGTGGGTGACCGTACAGTGGATGAAGTCATCACTATTGGTCGTCAGGAAATTGAATCCGAAGCGTTGATAAAAATGCAGGCTACATCAAGTAAGTATGCCATGGGCATCAGTATTGATCAGGTGCAGTTAAAAAACATTAACCCACCCCAACCGGTGCAGGAATCCTTTAACGAAGTCAACCAGGCTCAGCAGGAAAAAGAAAAACTCATCAACGAAGCGCGGCGTGACTATAACAAGGTTATTCCATTAGCCGAAGGCGAAAAAGACCAACGCATTCGTGAAGCCGACGGATACCGCCTCAAACGGATCAACGAAGCCAAAGGTAATACTGCTCGATTCAATGCCTTGTATGTAGAGTACCTAAAATCGCCGGAGGTAACACGTAAGCGTATTTATCTTGAAACTATGCAAGAGGTGATGCCAAAGCTCTCGAGCAAAATCATTCTGGATTCTGATTCGCAGAGTATATTGCCGTTACTGAACCTAAACAGCAAAGAGCAGGCCAATCATGAGTAAACTTAAACGTATGTCCTTTGTCATTGTGGTGCTAATGGCCGCTGCTGCACTGGTACTGAACAGCGCTTTATACACGGTAGGTGAGGTGGAGCAGGTTATCGTAACTCAATTTGGCAAACCCATAGGCGAGCCAATTGTTGATGCGGGTTTACAGATTAAAATGCCTTTTATTCAGCAGGTTAATCCCATCGAAAAAAGAGTATTGGAGTGGGACGGTAGTCCGTCAGATATGCCTACCAAAGACAAGCTGTATATCTCTGTAGATTTGTTCGCCCGCTGGCGAATTACCGATCCCCTACAATATTTTTTACGTTTGCGAGATGAGCGAAGTGCACAATCCAGATTGGATGACATTCTCGGTAGTGAAACCCGAAATGCAGTTGCCAAACATGAATTGATAGAAATCATTCGCACAACCAAGGACAGGTCTCCTCAGCGCGACGAATTGCTTACAGGGGCTGAAACTACGTCGGATATGGGGGTGCTGGTGCCCATCCATAAAGGGCGCAAAATTGTTGAGCTGGAAATTTTTAAATCAGCGGCAGAAAAGGTCAAAGTGTTTGGTATTGAACTACTTGATATTCGTTTCAAACGGATTAACTACAATGCCAGCGTGCGGCCCAAAATTTACGACCGAATGGTCAGTGAGAGGCGTCAGATAGCCGAACGCTTTATATCTGAAGGCAACGGCGAAGCGGCGCGAATTCGTGGTAACAGGGTACGTGATCTGAACAAAATTCAGTCAGAAGCCTACCGGCAGGTTGAGGAGATTCGTGGTGAGGCAGATGCCATCGCCGCACAAATATACGCGAGCGCCTATAATCAAAGTGTCGAAGCAGCAGAATTTTACCAGTTTACCCGGACCATGGCGGCTTATTCTTTTGTGGTCGGTAACGACACAACCTTGATATTGTCAACTGACAGTGAACTGTTTAAATACCTGACAGAACCGACATTTGAGAAAAAATAGGGATTAATTAACAGGCAGAGGTACAACATCTGTACTTCACCCCCAACCAGAGTGAATAGCTATCATGAACAGAGGCAGGAGCACTTAAAAATACCTCAAAAAAACTGCTGTTCTGAAGCCCAAAGAAAAGCGAGCGGCAAAAAAGCAAAAGAAATTAAACGACTCTGGAGCGGAATCGCGGGTTCCACCACCCTGACCAAAAAGTATTGAAGTTAAACATCAATGATTTTCCCATCACGATCTGGATCGCGAGGAGTGACAGAATGACTAAAGAAGATAAGCACCTGATGAAAACCTTAGGCATTACCAGAACCATTGAATTTAGCTATCATTTTCAAGGTCACTATTATCAGAAGCTTCAAGATGTTATTGACTATGCTAGCAAAGAGAAGCAAAGGCAGTCAGCTATGATTCAGGAGAGCAATCCTGATGAGGATAAAGAAACTCACTAATTGGCTAGTTGCCGAAAGCAGGGGACATGCGGCGCAATTACCACAATCACCAGTAGACTGGTTGACTCACCCTCTTGGCAGATTTTTTAAAATTGAAGCTGCCGCCGGATTGGTGCTGTTGTTTTTCACATTGCTAGCACTTTGTCTGGCTAATTCCCCATTGGCTTCTGACTTTGCGCAGCTGTGGCGTATTTCTATTGGAATCAATATAGGCGATATGAGCTTTAAACGCTCGTTGCATGCCTGGATAAACGATGCGGTGATGACCCTGTTCTTCTTCCTGATAGCATTGGAATTAAAGCGGGAATTAGTACTGGGAGAATTGCGCAAGCCGCGTTTGGCCTTGTTGTCTGTTTCTGCTGCAGCAGGTGGAATGTTGGTGCCCGCTGGAATTTACATATTGTTCCAATTTGGTGAATCGGGGCAGCATGGTTGGGGAACTGTTATGGCAACGGATACGGCCTTTGTGATTGGCTGTTTGGCGTTACTGGGTCAGCGTATACCCAAGAGTCTACGGGTTTTTATGTTGTCATTGGCTATCGTCGATGATCTGGGCGCCATCATTGTGGTGGCATTAGGTTACGGTAAGCAGTTGGATGCATTTTACATTGTGGCGGCCTTGTCAGGCTTGGCAGTGATAAAAGCCATGTCAATGATGGGCATTCGCAGTATTGCCCTGTTTTTTATTGCGGGCGGCGCAATTTGGTTGTTGGTTGATGCTTCAGGCCTACATCCTACTGTTACTGGTGTGGTTCTGGGACTAATGACACCTACCACAAAATGGGTCAGCGATGACCGTTTGCATTCGATAATGGACTCTGTGGTGGCCTACCCTTTAGGTGATCATTGGACAGGGAACAGTATTGACCAAAAAGTGCTGAAAACCGCAGAGGCCGCGGCTCGTGAAGTTCTCTCTCCGGTTGAACGGTTAGAACTGATGCTACATCCTTGGGTTGGCTTTGTTGTCATGCCGTTGTTTGCCTTTGCAAATGCCGGCATTCCCCTTTTCATTAACGACTCCTCCTCGGCAATTGCACTAGCAGTTTTCATTGGCTTTGTGGTAGGTAAGCCCGCTGGAATATTTTTGTTTAGTTGGTTTGCGGTGAAACTTAAGTTAGCGCTATTGCCTGCAGATTTACCTTGGTTGATGATTGCTGGAGCCGGCATGCTTGCGGGGATAGGTTTTACCATGGCCATGTTCATTGCCAATCTTGCCTATAGTGCTGAACATCTCAATGGGGCCAAACTCGGCATACTATCTGCTTCCGTCTTTTGCGCATTGGTCGGTATTATTGTCTTGGTTTTCGCTACCGACAAAGCAAAACATAAGTAGAGTTAGTTTCACATAACGAAGGGCTAGCACGATGAAATACGGTAAAGTAGTCCGGTAGACCAATAAAAAATTTATGAACAGCATTTTGGCAAACTCTATGCTTAATAAACGCTTCACTCGCATATATAGTCGATTGTAGCGATGAATACTTTGATCGTATCAACCAATAAACGGCCTTTTTAAAGAGAGGCTTTTTATACAAAAGTACGATTTTGTCTCTACAAGAATTTTAATCTCTAAATTTCGCATAGAACATGCAAAGTGTCTTTTATGACCTGTAACATATTGATTTTATTTGCCTAAAATAGACGCGGATTATTCACAATCCGTTGTCTTCACGGGTGTGGCGGTTCTTTTTTGGGGTGGTCACTCTGAATAAACAAACCACGATCGCTTTCTCTGGCGCCATCCCAGTAACGCCCCCAGTCGGTCCATCCATGGACCGCCGCTTCGCGTGCGGTGGTTAACCATCTCCTTCATGATAGCCGCGCTAACGTGATGTTTTGATGTCAGCGTAAACACATCCCTGATGATCTGCCAACCGGTCTAACCTCGCAGTACTTACACACCCATATCTGTTGATAAACGCTGCAAGTAGTGGTTTTCACACAAATTGCTTTTCCGTGTCTTCAATATCAGCGAAGATAACCCTCTCGAGTACACGTGAGTGCCATCTATGCATGGCGAAATCATCAGGAAGACTAACATGCCTAAGGCAAGTGAAATTAAAAAGAACAACACCATCGTTTTTAACGGCAAAACCTGCATCGTGCGGGATATCGAACGCTCAGTGCCCCAGGGGCGCGCCGGCGGCAGTATTTATCGTATGCGCATGTACGATGTGGTCAGCGGTGCCAAGTTTGATGAAACCTTCAAAGACTCCGATATGCTGGACATGGCTGACCTGGTGCGTCGTCCTGCAATGTTTTCCTACATGGACGGCGACGACTACGTGTTTCTGGATAAAGAAGACTATTCGCCCTATCACCTGAATAAAGAGGTGATTGCGGATGAGGCAATGTTCTTCAATGAAGACACCGATGGTATTCAGGTGTTGATTGTCAGTGATCAGCCTGTCGCCTTGGACTTGCCCACCAGTGTTGAATTGGAAGTGGTAGAAACCGATCCGTCCATTAAAGGCGCGTCTGCCACGTCTCGCACCAAACCGGCTACTTTGTCGACCGGACTGGTCGTGCAGGTACCCGAATACATTTCGACCGGTGAACGGATTAAAATCAATACCGAGGAACGCAAGTTTCAAAGCCGGGCTGACAAGTAACCGCTAATTCCTGCAACACGAATGCTATTCGTGACCTGAATCCGGCGGTTTAATAGCGCTGCCGATTCAGGTCGTTTTCCCTACTTACCCCCTTTCAACAACATCTGACCTCGCTTCTGAACTTAGCTCGCACTATTGCATTGCTGCGCCGATGCTTTGTAACCCCGTGCTTCAGGTGATGTGCCGCTTAGTCAACTATACTGTAAGCCCCCTATGGGTCGTTCTGGGTCGGCGGTAAAGGTATTGAGATTTATACACCGTATCTGTACGGATATTCAGCGAAACAGTGCCCTCAGGTAGACTCAAACGGACTCAGATGTAGATGAATTGGACAAAACCATGAAAAAGATATTGGCTATTTCGTTGCTTTCCGGTGCTGTGTTGACAGGTTGCGGTGGCAGTGACAGCACGACTGACGTACCTTCTCCCACTGTACCCGATGCAAAAGCAAACCTTGATGTGATCATTAGCGGCCTGCCGCAGGGCATGTCGGGTGAAGTTTCCATTACTGGCCCGGATGGTTACTCTGAGACATTGACGTCGTCGCAAACACTGTCCGATCTCTCCCCGGGCAGCTATACGCTCAGCGTAGCGAACATTGCCGTTGATGGTGTTACGTTTGATGTATTACCGGAGACCCAGACCGTTTCGTTATCGGCAAATGACAGTGATCAAATCGCCTTGGTGTATCAGGCGCCGGTGACGAGTACTGGCAGTATCAGCAATTTTGGCAGCGTTTATGTTAACGGCATTCGTTTTAAAACCAATGACGCAGTGATTGAAACCGACCTAGACCAAGGGTCCACTGAAGATGATCTGAAAGTCGGTATGGTGGTGACCATTCAAGGCCGTTCGTCTGCAGATGGTGATGACGCCCAGGCGTTGTCGGTTGAATACCACGTCAATGCCCAGGGACCTGTCGATGCTGTCTCACTTACGGACAGTTCGTTTTCATTGCTCGGACAAGTGTTCCTGGTTGATGAACTGACGTTGTTTGAAGGTGTCACCTTCGATGCATTGGCCGTGGGAGATGTGGTTGAGGTCAGTGCCATTGAAACCGAAGCGGGCGAGTTGGTGGCCAGCCGTGTTGAGTTGGAAGATTCGTCAGTCACCGAGTTGAAGGTTCGTGGAGAATTGCAAAATCTCGATGAGGTTGCGCAAACCTTCACCGTCAATCAGCTCACTGTTGATTACAGCGCTGCGACGGTCAATGGCACGCTGGTGGAAGGTGAAGAAGTACGTATACATGCCTCAGCCGCGCCGGTGGACGATGTATTAGTGGCGGACAGCGTGTACGTTCAGGAAGATGACGACGCTGACGACGCCGGTCAGGTGGCATTGGACGGTGTGATCACCGAGCTGCTGGAGAACATGCAGTTTATGGTTGCCGGTCAAACGGTTGCATGGTCACAAGACACGGCATTTTTTGGTGGCGATGAGCAGGACATCGTTGTCGGCATGCGCATCAAAGCGTTTGGTACGGTCGTTGACGATGTTCTGACGGCCCGCAAGATACGTATCGACAAACCGGGTGTGATTAAACTGGAAGGCCCCATCAGTGCAGTGGATAGTGACGCCTCGACCCTGACCGTGTTGGGTACCGTGTTCACCGTCGATTCTCACAGCCGTTTGATGGACAAATCATCGCAGGGCGTCCGTCGCATGACCCTTGATGATTTGGCCATTGGTGATGTTGTGGATGTGAAAGCTTTCCAGGACGGTGATGCACTCGTCACCCGACAATTGAAACGAACGGAAGCGGCGGGTGAAGATGACGATGGTTTGATTGAACTGGAAGGTCAGGTCACTGAGATTGCAGCCCCTAATTTCCAGGTTCAGGGTGTGACGGTGGAAACATCGGCGCTGACCGAGTTTGAGCTTGATGATGCAGAGGTAGACGCTGATACCTTCTTTGCAACGATCGTCAGTGGCGATGTCATCGAAGTCAAAGGCCAGCTTCAGGAAAGCGGTAATGTGCTCGCTCTGGAAGTGGAACGTGGATCGGATGACGATGAAGTTGCGGCCCAAGTAAAACTAAAAGGTCAGGTAGCCAGCGTTACCAGTGAGACCGAGTTTGTGTTGAACGGCCGCTCGGTGTTCATCAATGACAGTACACGTTTCGAAGACGGTAGCATCGACGATCTGGTGGCAGATGCTTACGTTGAAGTGAAAGGTCTGGAAGATCAGGACGGCAGTATTGTTGCGTCCAAGATTGAGTTTGAGCGTGAAGATGATAATGAAGAAGTCGAAGTCAAAGGCGTGATTGAAACCTTTGTCTCGGTAACTGAGTTTACTGTCAATGGTGTCAGTGTCACCACGAACGACAGCACGGCCTACAAAGACGGCGCAGTGTCAGACCTGGCGCAAGGCGTAAGCGTTGAAGTTGAAGGTTATGTCAGCGAGGCTGGCGTATTGTTGGCAGAAAAAATCGACTTCGAGAATGAGGCCGAGGAGATGGAGTTAACCGGCGTTATCAACGGTTTTGAGTCCGCACAGGCATTCTTTGTTGGTGATCAGGCCGTGACCACAACCGGGCAAACAAAATACCGCAATGGCAACCAACTGCGACTGGCCAACGAAGAGCAAGTCACCGTTGAGGGCTATCTGGAAGGGGATGTGTTAATCGCCAAGAAGATCGAGTTCTCCGAACGGGAAGAGGTTGAACTGGAGGGTGAAATCACGCAGGTCACCAGCGATAGTCAGTTTGTGGTGGATGGCACCGTTGTGTTCATCGACGAACTGACGGTGTTTAAGAAAGGCGGTCTGGAAGATATTGCGGTCGGCGTTGGGGTTGAAGTCAAAGGCTATCCGAAAGATGGCGGCGTTTTGGCTGAAGTCGTTAAGCTTGAAAAGCAAGACAAGGATGACGACTAGGCGCAGGGCGAATGTGACATAAAAGGGTGGCATCATTGCCACCCTTTTTCGTTGGGGTGCCGCGGACTGGACCGGTCGGTTGCAGGAAAGGGGAGGTGACGTGTAACCCGTAACCATCGTAAGATAGACCCAACAAGATTCATTTCTGGACGGAACCGATTGGACGACATGCAACTTGATTTGAGCAGTGGAATACTGCTAATCGGCATCGTACAGGGCTTATTTCTGGCACTGTCTTTGGTGCTGCATAAACCCGCCCCTCTGGTTGCCAATCGTTTTTTGGCAGCGTTAATGCTCTCCTTTGCCATCGCGTTACTGGTGCACTTTCTGCAGGTCACAGAGTTGTGGCGCGTGTGGTTGAAAACCTATTTGTTGGGGAGTGCGGTGGTGTTCGTGTTTGGGCCGTTACTGTATTTGTATACCCGCCAGCTGACACAGCCGAGCCGTCGGTTCACGCTATCGCTGTTGCTTCACTTTGTACCGGTGTGCCTTAACTGGGCACTGTTTATTCCGCTGCTTTTCGCACCCCCGGAAAGTGTCATTAACGGTATTGTTGCAGGTCAGTCTGCTGACCAGGGGCTAAGTGTGTTACCGCTGCTAAAAGCAACTTCGGTAGTACTTTATACCCTCTGGTCACTGAAGCTGTGGTTTGAACACGCTCATCGTATTCGGCAAACTTTTTCAGCGCTGGAGCAAAAAAGTCTGTCTTGGTTACGCAACTTGTTGCTTGGCTTTCTCAGCTTTGAAACGGTGTTCGTGGTAGTGATGTTGGCTGATGTGGATCTCTCGATGATCCCCGCAGGCATTGATTCTGTGTTATCGCTGGTGCTGGTGGTGTTGATTTTCATGACCGGCTTTTATGGCCTTCAGCAACCTGAGATTTTCCGTCATGTAAACGATGCCCCTGTACCGGAAATGCCTGAAGCATCAGAGGCCGGCAAACAGAAAGTGTCCAACCTCAACACACAGGTTAAGGCTCATATCGATGCTGAGCTGGACCGGGTTGTTCGTACCGACAATTTGTACACCGAACGCTTCCTGGATTTACGTACCTTGGCGCAGCACGTGAAGGTGACTCCCCACCAATTGTCCGAATACCTGAACGATGTACTTAAGGTCAACTTTTACGACTACATCAATGGGCTACGGATTGACGAAGCGAAACGTCAGTTGGTCGCGTCTGATACGCCGATTTTAGATGTTGGGCTGGCAGTCGGCTTCAATAACAAAGCGACATTCAACAAAGCGTTTAAAAAACACACTGCCATGACGCCAAGTCAATATCGCAAGGAAAATCAATAGCATAGGATTTGTGAAAAGGTAATGTCGAGTTAACATAGGCCGATCATTACCTTTTCTGGGTCAGTTTCGACCCAGATGGACGACCTCCCTTTTCTGGCCACTTATGCTGGTACCACAATACCGTTTACAACTGAAATGTGGTACCCAATGAATCGAAATCGTCACTTTATACATTACGCAAAAACCCGTCCCGGCCAATTGGCAAGTTTGGCTGAAATCCTCGCGGTCTTTTTTGTTGGCAGCATGCTGTCATCAGTGTTGTTTCAACTCGCTGGCATTCAGGGTCATCCGCTGATGGCACTCACCGGCGAGGCACCGGATCTGTTTGCCATCAGTCGTGATTTATTTGACATTCTGATGTTACAAAATGCCGGCTGGTGGGTCCTTATCCTATTATTTGGCTGGGCGTTCAGACGGTCCTTTGTGGCGGATATGGGCGGTTCTTTGCGGGGACATTCTCTGCTCTGGCTGGTGGGGCTCGGCTGTGTCGGCTGGGCGCTGGGCGACTTACCCAACAAAGTACTTTGGGTGTTGGACGCCGAGTTTGATCTGGGCACCAGCGTACCGTGGCGGGAAGCACTGATCCACGGTGAAAAAACAGCCGGATGGTGGACGTTGATGGCGGTGGGTAGCTTTGGCCTTATCCCGGTTGTTGAAGAAATCTTCTGGCGGGGTTTTGTGCAAGCCAGATTGCAGCACAGCTTTCCGCCTGCCGTGGCAATCATCGGTGCTGCCGCCATGTTTACTCTGAGTCATGCCCAATACCATCAGCTTGATGGCTACCACGTTGCCACCATACTGGCGCTTTTCTTTAATGCCTGTGTGATTGGCTGGTTATTCTATCGCTCTGGCTCTCTGGTACCGGTGATTGTGATGCACGCGCTGTTAAACTTTCCGACGGATGGTGCGATGACCTACGTCGTGATTGCGGTGATGAGTGTGATTGTGTGTTGGCAATGGACAGCGATAAAACGCCAGGGCAAGGAGGCAGCAGCGCTATTGAAGGGAAATGTGTACACAGCGACTGCCATCACAACCGTGTTGTTACTTGCGTTGAGCATGATGGCCCTGAGTCAGGCACCAGGCGCCATCATGTACATCGGGGCGATAGCATTGGGCCTGTTGATACTGTTGTGGGGGCACTACCAGTGGCGTGTACTGCCGGCCTTACGTATACAGCAGGAAAGCGTCTGATGTAATGTTGTGCCCCGGCAACCCGGGGCACCGTTATTTTTTCACCTTCACTTCGTACAAATCGTGGCGCCGATCTTTCAGGTTCTGCACCGTGCCCTCGCTGTGCAGTAACTTCAGCTTGTCCATGTCCAAGTCGGAAAACAAGAGCATTTCGGTATTGGCGGTAGCTTCTGACAGGATGGCATCGTGGGAAAACGGGTAGTCGGAAGGCGTCAGCACCGCAGATTGGCTGTACTGAACATCCAGGCTGTCGACTTTGGGCAAATTTCCGACACTGCCTGCGATAACCACATAGCACTCATTCTCGATGGCCCGGGCCTGGGCACACAACCGGACGCGCAGGTAACTGTTCTTGGTATCCGTCCAGAACGGCACGAACAGAATTTCCAGGCCCTGTTCCGCCATCAGTCTCGACAGCTCAGGAAATTCCACGTCATAACAAATGAGGATGCCCACTTTACCGGCATCGGTATCGAACACGGAAACTTTGTCACCGCCCTGAATGACCCAGTCGTATTTTTCATGGGGGGTGATGTGCACCTTGCGTTGTTCATCGACTTTGCCACTGCGATGGCACAGGTATGACACGTTGTAGATAATGCCATCCTCATTCAGCGGCATGGAGCCGGTGATAATATTGGCATTGTACTCGATGGCCAGACGGGTCATCTCTTCGCGGAACTGCTCGGTATAACCGGCCAGAAAGCGGATCGCTTCGGTTTGCGACTGGTGTTCTGCCAGCCCCATCAGTGGCGCGTTGAAAAACTCCGGAAAGACAATAAAGTCACTCTGGTAGTCAGACACGGTGTCGACGAAGTATTCGACCTGCTGCATCATTTCTTCGACCGACTGCATCGGCCGCATCAGCCATTGCACCGCGCCCACCCGCACTGTGGTCTTGCGACTCTCAATCACCGTTTCAGTGGGTTCATACAGAATGTTGTTCCATTCCAGCAGGGTGGCATAGCCCCCTGAGCGGTCATCATCGGGCAGGTACTTTTTCAGTAGCCGGGTGACCTGGAAGTCATTGGCCAACTGGAACGACAGGATAGGATCGTAGATCTCTTTGCGATCCACACTGGAGATGTATTCCGTCGGCGTCATCTGATCGGCATATTTGTAGTATTGAGGGATACGACCGCCGGCCAGTATGGCGCGCAAATTGTACTGGCGGCACAACTCTTTGCGCGCATCGTACAGACGACGCCCCAGTCGCATGCCCCGGTGACTGTGGGCAATCACCACATCGAGGCCGTAGATGCTATCGCCGTCAGCCTGATGTTTGACATTGTCATTGCTGTCGACGATGTCTTCGTAGGTGTGGGGATTGGAAAAACGCTTGTGATCCACCTGCACGCTCAGGGCGATACCGACCAGCTTGCCTTCGTCTACGATGCCGATTTGTCCTTCCGGGAATTCGTCGATCAGATAATCAATGGTGTGCTTGGGCCAGGCACCTCCCAGCTCATTGTAGACCTCATCCATCAAGGCCTTGATTTCCGGGTACTGCGATTTACTCAGGTTACACAACTCAAGACGTGCTTCTTCTACTGACATATCCCTACCGTTTAATCTTCACTGTTGTTTTGATCACGCGCGTTTGGATGGTGCAAACGCTGTCTTTCAGTATATACGTTAACATGGCGCTTATCGTTCAGGCATCGCCCGTTTTATGATGGCTTTGGCATCAACCTCGGGGGGCAATGTACCGTAGTGGTGAAAATGTCCTTCGCCCAGCCGTGCAATGACAAAAGCCTCGGCAATCATGCTATCCCCGTAAACCAGTAAGGTGGCGGATTGCC
Source organism: Fluctibacter halophilus (assembly GCF_020687825.1). Classification (GTDB taxonomy): domain Bacteria; phylum Pseudomonadota; class Gammaproteobacteria; order Enterobacterales; family Alteromonadaceae; genus Fluctibacter; species Fluctibacter halophilus. The sequence goes on along the minus strand of NZ_JAJEWP010000004.1, from coordinate 79,104 downwards.
ACAGCAACGCCAGTTGCTCCATTACCCGGCGGGCACGCATTTCAATGTGTTGGGGGTTGGCTAATTCATCTTGCAATGCCGCGAGCGCGGTATCAAATAAGGGGTGTTTTGCCGATGCCAGTGCCAGTTCAGCCATCAGGGCGTCCAGCGTCTCTGGCTCACGTTGCAGGACCCGCAACAAGTCCAGACACTGCACATTGCCGGAACCTTCCCAGATGGCATTGACGGGCGCTTCCCGATACAAACGGTTGGTTACATTCTCGTCCACGTAGCCAACGCCACCGATGCATTCCATTGCCTCGTAGGTATGTTGAATGGCCCGCTTACAGATCCAATATTTGCCAATCCCGGTAGCACTGCGTACCAGTGCTGCCTGATGAGGATCATCGGCATGGTCTAAGGCCTTGGCAATGCGCAGTGAAATCGCCAGGGCGGCTTCTGCTTCGAGCGCCAGATCTGCCAACACGTTGCACATCAGGGGTTGATCATGCAGGTTCTTGCCGAACACCTGTCGGCCGTGGGTATGCCAGATGGCTTCCTTGGCTGCCTGTGCCATCAGTGCACTGGAGCCGAGCATACAATCGTAGCGGGTCAGCGCCACCATCTGAATAATGGTCGCAATGCCCCGTCCTGGTTGTCCCAGCATCCAGCCGTGGGCGCCTCTGAATTCAATTTCGGAGCTGGCGTTGGAGCGGTTGCCCAGTTTGTTCTTCAGACGTTGGATGTGGATAGGGTTTTTGCTGCCATCATCCCGCCATCGCGGCACCAGGAAACAGCTCAGTTGTTCATCGGCCTGAGCCAATACCAAAAACGCATCGCACATCGGCGCGGAACAAAACCATTTATGCCCCGTCAGTGAATACAACTGTCCGGCGCCGGCAGCGCTGACGGGATCAGCAATGGTGGTGTTGGCGCGCACGTCGGAGCCGCCTTGTTTTTCGGTCATGGCCATGCCGATGGTAACCCCCGGTTTGTCGAACCAGGGTTGATTGCTGCCATCATATTCCAGCGACAGTATCTTGGGTAACCAGCGTGCGGCAATCTCCGGTTGTGTTGAAATGGCGGGAACACTGGCGAAGGTCATGGTCAGCGGACAGCCGGAACCGGGATCGGCGTGGTTATGCAGGTAGGCGATGGCGCCTCTGATGACATGGGCACCCGGCTTTTTGTCTGTCCACGGCATCGCACAATGGCCATGGGCAACCGCATGTGACATCAATTGGTGATAAGCAGGGTGATAATCAACCTGATCGATGCGCTGACCAAAGCGGTTGTGGGAGTGGAATTCCGGTAGGTGTTTGTTGGCGAGAAAGCCCGCCTGTTGCAGGTCATGACCAATTCGATGGCCAAACTGCGCCAGGTGTTGCGTGCCCCAATCCCCGCCAAACTGGCTGACCCAGTATTGCAAGATGCGATCGGATTGGAACGCATTATAGTTTTCCAGCGCCGCTGGTTGGTTAAAGACCTCGTGTGTTTCGGCCGGTGGATGCGATGGGGGCATATGGGTGTCCTGTTATTGCGCAGGTAGTCAGACTACGTTGCGCCACAACCCGGGGGGTTGTCAAATTCAGGGCAGTGATAGTGCGCAATACGAATACACCTGGCTATTTTGTGGGTGAAGATGTTCCGGTGAGTTTTAACCGTTGTTGCTGGCGCATCGCCTCAAGTTCAGGAGAGTGAGCCTCTGGATAGATCCACACCCATGGCCACCATTGGTTTTGTGTGTAGGGCTGAGCGAGTTCAGAATAGACAGGTGTTGCGCGATTGTCCGTATGAGCCTTAATAAACCGGTACGTGTCTGTTACCTGCAACGTCTCGGGCAAAGTGTTGTTCAGGTGTGTTAACACAGTGCGCCAATCTGCACCCTGGCCTCGCGAGTCCTCTAAAAGGTTAACCAGTCCATTGATGGCGTGCTGATTGCGATAATTGGCAATAGTACGACTATTGGGTTGCAGCCGTTGCTTAAAAAACGTCACGCCGCGGCTGCGCTGTTCGGTGAAAACATACTTCTGATACAGCAACGGCAGCAGACTGAACATGCGGTTGTCCAGTAATTCCGATTGCTCCAGCAATTGAATCGCGATGTCGTCGTCCCGTTGTGGCATAACAAAACGCGTGAAACTGCGCCACAGCCGCGCATCATTAGAGTCACCGTACAGCGTCGCGGTCTGGGCGAAATACTGTTGAGCCTGTTGTGTCATACCTAATTGCAAATACAACAGGCCCAGGTAGGCGGTGTTGGTGGGCGACCCTTGGTCAATGGCCAGACATTGCTGCATCGCGGTGATGGCATCGGCGAGTTTGCCTTGTTGTTCAAGGATCTTGGCGCGCCACACATACGCCCAGGTATACTGGCTATCGATGTCTGTTGCTTTGTGGGTGTAGGCCAGTGCTTGTTCCAATTCCCCGCGCCAAAAATGTACGATGGCCAGATTGACATTGACCCAGGGAGACAGAGGGTCGGCGCGCAAGGCCTGTTCGCTGAACGTCAGTGCCATGTCAGGTTGATTACGGGCCAAGGCAAGTTCTGCGTTCAGGTACAGGGCTGTTGTGTGATTGGCGTTTGCACTTAACACCTTGTCCAGCGCGCGTTGTGCGGTATCAAACTCGGCACCGGAGGTTGCCAGTATCGCCCTGGCCAACAGCGCATTGGTTTCATCTGGTTGTATGGCCAGCGCGCGCTCAATCGCTTGTCGGGACTTTTGTGTTGCGGTTGCTTTGTCCATGTACAGGTCATGATAGTCATAGCGTGCATAAATGTAGGCTAACGCACCATGGGCCGCGGCGAATTCGGGATCGCGTTGTGTCGCTTCAGACAGCGCACTTTCGGCGCGATAAAACCATTCGCTGGTTTTTCCATTCATCCACCAGTAAATACCTTTCAGATAGTGCTGGTAGGCTTCCACATCCGGCATGCTCCCATTCCCGTCGGAGACAGGCTGTTGGTTTTGCTCTGGCAGCATGGCTTGCACAAGGTTGTCGGCAATGTCCGACTGAACCTCAAAAATGTCACTCAGTGCTTTTTGATAAGTTTGTGCCCACACCGTTCTGTCAGACGCCGCATCGACCAACCGCACTGAAATGTTATATGCGCTGTTTGTCTTGCGCACGCTGCCTTCCAACACAAATTGCACCTGTAGCTGTTCGGCGAGTTCTTGGGTTGTGAGACCTTTCCTTGCCAGTGCAAAGGTTGAATAGCGCGACGGTATCTCCAGCGCATCGAGTTTTGCCAGGTGGCTGAGTAATTCGTCCGGCAATCCTTCTGCCAGATACAGGGTTTGTTCATCGCCACTGAGGTTTTTCAGTGGCAACAAGGCAATGGACGGAGTCTGTAGTTGGGCCGACGAGCTTTGCTCCGTCGTCTTGGAGGAATACCACCACCACAGTAGTGCTGCAAGTATCAACGCTAGGAAGGCAATCAACATCGGTCGCTTGTGCGCGCCGGCATCACTATTCCCCGGTCGCGCAGAGGGGATCGCAGCACTGGGGTCGTCGCCGGAGGGAGGCGTGGTGTCTGACCCACGCTGGTCATCCTGCAGCCAGGTGATCCGGGCTTTAAGGCGATAGCCTTTTTTGGGAATGGTTTGAATGAGCTGTTTGTCTTTACTGTCGTTAAAAATTGCTCTGAGTTGTGAGATGGTTCTGGTCAATGCTTCTTCCACCACCACTCGGTCACCCCAAACACTGCTCAGTAGTGCTTGTCTGCTGACTGTCTGGCCAGCATTCAATGCCAGTTCATACAGCACGCTCATGGCTTTAGGTTCAACATGCTGTGATGCCACGCCGTCAGACACCGTATTGTCACCCACATCAACGATATAGTCATTAATGGTGAAGCTGCCATTTTCCGTGCTGTGGTGGTGCAAACCCGTGTTTCTCCCTTACCTGAATGCCCTTGGGGGCAGCATTGGTTTTTCATTAGGAATTCATCGGTCTTTCATTGCCTCTCCATCAGGCAAATCCACACCTGTTAGAACCATACTCAGATCCGCTCCAGGACTCAATGGCTAAACGCGAAGGGCGAGCGACCTGAGCAACACCGCCATTGGGTCGGGATTTTGTTTGTCTATCACTGCCTCATAAGGGGACCGTTATGCCACACACCAAAAACGCTTTTATCAGAACTGCTTCACTATCGCTGGTATGCGCGATACCGCTATTCCTGTCTGCTGTCAGTCATGCCAGTGAGCCTTCAACGGCAAACAGCCTGCGGTTGCAGACCAGTGTCGAAGATGTCAACGGTGTACGAGATATTGAGGCAGGGAACCTGAACGATGGATTGCGTAAAACGCTGGCAACCCTCAGTCGGACAACTGTCGCCAGTCAACGACAACCCTTGCTGAACAATCTGTGTGCAACCTATATTGCCCTTGAGCAGTTGTCATCGGCGCACAGTGCCTGCGATGCAGCGGTGTCCTCTGGTAGTCGCAATGCCGTCGCGTTGAACAACCGTGCAGTGCTGAATTGCAAAGTTGGCAATGCCAAACAGTGTGTGGATGATCTCAAGCAGGCACAGCGCCTGCGCAAAGTGGATGAAGTGATTGCAGCCAACCTGTCGCTGGCACAACAAACAATATTGATTGCCGCTCAGTAACCACGGCCCACATCATAGGGCAGTGGACGGTGTCAGAAGCATTGTATTGATGCATTAAAAAAGGCGGCCAACAGGCCGCCTTTTTCGTTTTCCGCGACAAACTACTTCATGTCGAAGCGGTCCGCCTGCATGACCTTAACCCATGCGTCTACAAAGTCATTGACCAGCAATGCTTCACCGTCAGATGAACCGTAGACTTCAGCGATAGCGCGCAATTCGGAGTTGGAGCCGAAAATCAGGTCTACCGGAGTGGCGGTCCATTTCAGTTCGCCAGACGAGCGATCCCGACCTTCGTACAAGGACACATCATCGGCTGAGGGCTTCCACACGGTGTCCATGCTCAACAGGTTGACGAAGTAGTCGTTCGTCAGTGTGCCAGGTTTGTCGGTAAACACACCATGCTTGGCACCACCGGTATTGGCGTTCAGGGCACGCATTCCACCCAACAATGCGGTGGCTTCAGGTACCGTCAAGTCCAGTTGATCGGCTTTGTCGACCAACATTTCAGTCGGTGAGCGGTAAGCCTTGTCGGCGTTGTAGAAGTTTCTGAATGCATCCGCATGAGGCTCAAGCAGGCTGAAGGACGTGACATCCGTTTGCTCCTGCGTGGCATCAGCCCGTCCAGGGGCAAACGGCACAGACACTTTATGGCCAGCGTCAGCGGCGGCTTTTTCAATCGCTGCAGCACCGCCCAGCACAATCAGGTCAGCCATTGATACTTTGCGGCTGCCAGAGCCTTTATTAAAGCGAGACTGAATGCCTTCAAGTACATTGAGCACTTTGTTGATCTCTGCCGGATTATTGACTGCCCAATCCTTCTGTGGTGCTAAGCGCAGGCGGGCGCCGTTGGCTCCACCACGCATGTCACTGGCACGGAAACTGGCAGCGGAAGCCCAGGCCGTACGCACCAGCTCTGGTACTGACAGACTGCTGTCCAGGATGTGCTTCTTCAGCTTCTTGATGTCACTGTTATTGATCGGTTTGTGTTTGACCTCTGGGATGGGGTCTTGCCAGATCAGTGCATCATCCGGTGCGGTGTTGCCGACATAGCGGCTGGTAGGACCCATGTCACGGTGGGTCAGTTTGTACCAGGCTTTGGCGAATGCCAGACGGTATTCTTCCGGATTGGCCAGGAACCGTTCAGCAATTTTACGGTATTCCGGATCAAACTTAAGTGCCAGGTCTGCGGTGGTCATTACCGGTGAATTGAATTTGCCCTCAACATGGGCATCCGGCACCGAGCTGTGTTGGGATTTGTCTTTCGGTACCCACTGAATAGCGCCTGCTGGACTGCGGGTTTGCTCCCATTCAAGGTTGAGCAGATTTTGCAGATACAGTGTGGTCCATTGGGTAGGAGCCTGGGTCCAGGCGCCTTCCAGACCGCTGGTAACCGTGTCTTCAGAATGTCCTTTACCACAGTTATTCTTCCAGCCCAGGCCCTGATCCTCAATAGGACCTGCTGCAGGCTCGCGGCCCAGACATTCTTCCGGCTTGTGTGCGCCGTGCATTTTACCGAAGGTGTGACCACCGGCGACCAGTGCCACGGTTTCCTCGTCATTCATGGCCATCCGGCCAAAGGCGACACGTATGTTCTTAGCGGATCCGACAGGATCAGGCTTGCCTTTGGGGCCTTCCGGATTGACATAGATAAGGCCCATGTGCGTTGCACCGAGAGGGCGCTGTAATGTGCCGTCTTTTTCTTCCCGATCACTGGCCAGCATTTCTACCTCAGGGCCCCAATACACAACGTCTGGTTCCCAATCGTCCGGACGACCGCCGGCAAAGCCATAGGTCTGGAATCCCATGTTTTCCAAGCCAACGGTACCGGCCAGGATCATCAGGTCACCCCAGGACAACTTGCGACCATACTTCTGCTTCAAAGGCCACAGCAGGCGGCGGGCTTTGTCCAGATTGCCGTTGTCTGGCCAGCTGTTGAGCGGGTCAAAACGCATCTGACCACCGCCGCCACCGCCGCGACCATCGAGGGTACGGTAAGTACCGGCACTGTGCCATGCCAAACGGATAAAGAACGGACCATAATTGCCGAAGTCTGCTGGCCACCAATCCTGTGAGGTGGTGAGCAGTTCGTTCAGATCTTTCTTGACCGCCTCCATGTCTAAAGACGCAAACTCTTTGGCGTAATCAAAGTCCTCGCCGTAGGGGTTAGAACGGGCGTCATGGTCCCGCAATGGGGATAAATCAAGTTGCTCTGGCCACCAGAACTGATTGTCTCGTGCCTGCTCCATTGCATTCGTTGTGGCGGCAATGGGAGAAAGGGCCAAGGCGATTGCCGCGGCCAACGGAATGGTTTTTTTCATGGTTTGCTTCCCTCTGTGTCCTGAAGGTATTTAATTTACCGTCCAAACTATAGTCGCTAACCAATCGATTAGGGAGCGCATATGGTTGATAAAAATCGATTGAGTTAATAGGAATTGCTGATGCTGCCTTTACGCGAGGCGCGTCATAATTGCTTGCCAGGGAAGATGCAGTGAATCACCGGCGTGGGGTTGTAGTCTGGGGGTGTTTGAATGATAATAAATGATAATTATTTCTATTTGGAGTTTTGTCATGGCCGATTCAACGATGACCCTGTGGCAGTTGGCTGCCAATCAGACTGCTAAGGTATTCGGACTGGCTGAAGCTATGTCACCTGAAGTGGCAAGCCGGTTGCGCCAAATGGGTTTTTATCCTGGTCAGTCAATTCATTGTTTGCGCCGCAGTCCATTGCAGGGACCGCTGGTCGTGCAACTGGGAGATTGTGTTTACTCCCTCGACAAGCAAGTCGCAGAAGGGATTGCGCTACATCCCTAATTCCTATTGATTTTTCAGGCAGTACTGCCGCCATCCATATGTGAGCAGAGATCGTGTTAGCTGAGCATCCATCCCATTTACAGTCCGTTAAACGTCATATCATTCTGGTCGGAAAGCCGAACTCCGGCAAAAGTTTGTTGTTCAATCAGCTGACCGGATTGCGTCAGAAAGTGGCCAATTTTCCCGGTGTCACCGTTGAGCTGAAAAGTGGACAGATGGGAGCGTTTGAAGTGGTGGACTTTCCGGGAACCTATTCACTGAGCACCTTGTCACGGGACGAAGAGATCGCCATCGAAAAGCTCAATGAAGCGGTGAACAGCGATGTCACTGCGTTGTTGGTTTGTGTGCTGGATGCCACGCGCCTGGAGCGCAGCCTGGTGTTTGCCATGCAAGTGCAGGCGCTGGCCAAGCAGCACGGCAAAGCCGTGGTGTTTGTGTTGAACATGATTGATGAAGTGCGACGTTTCGGTCACCACATTGATACCCAGGCGCTGAGTAAAGCGCTGGGCAGTCCGGTTTTTGCCTTGTCTGCCAAGTCCTTGGAAGGGGTGCACGAATTCAAACAGGCCTTGCCTGAGCTGGTGGAGCGAGCGGATCAGTTGTTGCCTGAACACGTCAGTGAAGATGAGATCAGCGTTATCCAGCGCAGTCAGTCGCTGGCACAGGAGTTTGGCATTCAGACCGATGTCGTCCTGAAGCGGCAAAACCGTATTGATGCGTTTCTGCTCAACAATATGCTTGGCGGGGTTGCCTTTCTGGCCATCATGTTCTTGTTGTTTCAAAGTATTTTCACCTGGGCTACGCCGTTGATGGACGGTGTGGAAGAGGGCATAGGGGCACTCGCGTCAGCCGTCACAGGGATGATAGGCCCCGGTATGCTGACGGACTTTCTCAATGACGCGATTTTTGGTGGGGTAGGGTCTTTTCTGGTGTTCGTCCCGCAAATCATGGTGCTAACGTTTATCATCGGCGTGCTTGAGGACAGTGGCTATCTGGCCCGAGCGGCGTTGATATGCCACAAACCGCTGAGCTACTTCGGGCTTTCTGGTCGCAGTTTCATTCCTTATCTGTCGGGGCATGCCTGCGCCATTCCGGCGATATTTGCTGCTCGCACCATCGAATCACCCCGCAAGCGTCTGATCACCATGATGACCATTCCGCTGATGTCCTGCTCTGCACGTTTGCCGGTTTATGCACTATTGATTGCGGTATTGATCCCGGAGAAGGTGTATTTTGGCGGGCTTATCGGTTTGCAGGGTGCCGCCTTTTTCGGCCTATACTTCTTCGGCATCATCATGGCACTGGTGGTCAGTGCTTTATTAAACCGCTTTACCCGAGACAACGAGTCGTTGACTGATATGCCATTTATCCTTGAGTTGCCGACTTACCGTCTGCCCCATTGGAAGCCTTTGATGCATCGGGTACTCAATAGTGGGAAGCAATTTATCCGTCGCGCCGCGCCGGTGATTTTTATGGTGTCTCTGGTGATTTGGTTCCTCGGTTATTTTCCTCAGGATCAAGGTTTGCAGAACTCCTATTTGGGTCAGTTGGGTCATTGGATTGAGCCGATCTTTGAGCCCATGGGGCTGGATTGGCGCTATGGTGTGGCAATTCTGATGTCATTCCTGGCGCGGGAAGTGTTTGTCGGCGCGCTGGGAACCCTGTTTGGTATCGACGGGGCCGAAGACAATCTGGTCGGTCTCGCCAGTCAGCTACAACAGGATGGTCTTACCCTGGGGGCCGGGATCGGTCTTCTGCTATTTTACGTTGTGGCACTGCAATGTGTGGCCACCGTCGCCACATTGCGCGGTGAAACCGGTCGTTCACGGATTGCCTGGGGACTGGTACTGGCCTATGGGGTGCTCGCCTATATCATCGCAGTGACAGTCAATACAGTGATTGGCTGAGTTTGCGCTAATGTTCTTTGCCATCCTGATAAGCAGGGATGGCCAGATGCCTCCGGATACGCCATGACTGCATGCGCACAATGTGCAGGCGTTCCGGTACTCTTTCTTGTCTGATTTCCCACCTTCAAACCCGTTTTTCAAGGGGGGGAGTCTCCGCCTTTCAGCAAATATCTGCCAATAAAGCTGTTAAATCACGCCATCAGCCGAAGGGGACACCTGCTCGGCAAAAACGCAATAAACACTATTGCAAATAATAATCATTATCATTAAGATCCGTTCACTTTCAAGCAACGGTATTAGTGAATATGATCTCCCTGTCCCGCTCCTCATTCTGTTTATCCCTGTTAACCATGGCTTGCCAATCCGCATTGGCTGAGCAATCGTCACCGCGCCCGTCAGATGTGTGGTTACCGGACGATGGTGTCGAAAAAGTGGTTGTGGTGGGGCAGCGCACCAATCCGTATCTGGTTGAACAAGCCTCGGGTGCTTCAAAGCTAACCTTGTCCCTGGACGAAATCCCCCAGTCTGTGTCAGTGCTGAGTGCTCAGCAACTGGGAGATTTCGATCTCAACAGCCTTAACGATGCGATGGCCAATACGGTTGGCGTCAATGTTGAACAGGTCGAAACCGATCGAACGTACTACACCGCCAGAGGGTTCGACATCACCAATTTCCAGGTAGACGGCCTCGGGCTACCGGTATTTTCCGGCAATACTCACGGTGATATTGATACTGCCATCTATGAGCGAATTGAAGTGATCAGGGGTGCCAACGGTATGATGACCGGTATCGGTAATCCCTCAGCAACCATTAACATGGTGCGCAAGAAGCCCACACAAGCATTGCAAGGCAGCGTGCAGTTGCAGCGGGGTAGTTGGGACACTCATCGTCTGGATGTTGACGTTTCTGGCAGTCTTACTGATGGAGTGCGTGGGCGGGCTGTGCTGGCGTACCAGAACGGTGACTCGTATCTCGACCGTTACGGGTTAGAGAAGCAATTGGCCTATGGTGTTATTGAGGCTGACCTCAGTGCCGACACCCTTCTGCGCGTCGGTGTCAGTCGTCAGAACAGTGAAGCGCAAGGTAACATGTGGGGCGCATTGACGCTGTACTACGGTGACGGTTCGGCCACCAATTTTGATCGCTCAACAAACACATCTGCAGACTGGTCGCGCTGGGATGTTGAGGATACACGCTATTTCACTACCCTTGAACATCGCCTGAATGAGCAGTGGTCCCTGACCGCCGCATACTCTCGTCGGGAAACCGACGAAGATTCTCTGTTGTTTTACACCTACCTGGTCGCGCCGCTGGATCCTGACACCGGCCTGGGTTTGCAGGGCTACGCCAGCGAGTATGATCTGGACGACAAACATGATCTGATGGATGTGTATGTCCGTGGGGAATTTGGCGCCTGGGGACAACAGCATGAAGTGGTGGTAGGACTTAATTATTCGAAAATGGCCTATCAGGACATCTCGCTGTACGATTTTCACAGCGGTAAAGGTTTCCCACCCATTCCGGCCATGCCGTCATGGGATGGCAATGTGGACTTTCCTGAGTTAACCGACACCTCTGACGCATACTACAGTGACGTTACCGAGCGTCAAAAAGCGGCCTATGTGGCCACACGATGGTCGCTGAACGACACCACCGCCTTGATGGTCGGCGCACGCTACAATGACATCAGTGTGGACGGCATTTCCTATGCGCAGGATGAAGGTCTGTCTGATCAGGAGCTGATCCCTTACGTCGGGTTGGTTTATCAGGTGACGTCCAACACCAACCTGTATGCCAGTTACACCGAGACGTACCGTGGCCAAACGGAGCGCAACGCGCAGCGGGAGCGCCTGCCGGCGGTGACCGGGCAGGCCCGAGAAATTGGCGTAAAGCATAGCCTGTCTTCCCAGCAAGGGCTGCTGACCCTGGCCTATTTCGACATCACCCAGGCCGATCTGGCGGTGTTTGGTGGCAATACGACCGATGAAAACGGCATCGTTTATGATTATTTTGTGCCTGCAGAAGGGATCACCAGTCAGGGATTTGAGGTCGAACTGACAGGCGAACTGTTGCAGGGCGTGCAGGGCAGCATTGGTTACACCCAATTTGACATCGACGGCGACCAAACCGTCGAGGCGTACACCCCTGAAAAAATGCTCCGCCTGGCTTTAACGTACTCGCCGTCGGCGCTGGAAGGTCTTACCCTCGGGGCCAGTGTGCAGTGGCAAGGGGCGATTTCCCGTCAGCAAGGGGTCGTCAGTGATGGGTTTGCCAATGCCGGTGAGGCCATCGTTTCAGAGCAGTCAGCCTATACCAAAGTAAACCTGATGGCCCGATATCAGATCAGCGCCAGTGTTGCCCTGACAGCCAACATCAATAATCTCAGCGACGAAAAGTACCTTACCAGTCTGTATTGGGCGCAAAGCTACTACGGTGCGCCCAGAAATGGCAGTGTGGCCATTCACTGGACATTCTAGTTCAGTGGAGCAATCCGCGGGCAGGCCATTCCGTCTGCCCGACTTCAGGCGTGCAAAATCCTGCATTGATCGCCTGAGAAACATTGTTGTCAGACTGCCGCTTCTGGCACAATGCTGCCACACTAGGTTTGTGAGCACTGCACGATGAATACATGTAGCACTTTGCTGTCATTCGTGGCCCTGTGCGCAGTCACTCTGGCTGCGCCGGTTCAGGCCGCGGATATCTTCATGACCCGACATTTTGAAAAACAGGCCAATGTCCAGGACCCGGGGTTAACACCTACCGGTCAGCAACGGGCTATCCAACTGGCGACGCTGTTGTCAGATAAAGAATTGGTCCGGGTATATGCAACCGATTATCGCCGCACGCAGCAAACTGCATCGCCAACCGCTGACTCCCAGGGACTTGCAGTCACCTCCTATGATCCGATGAACCCGACTGCATTACTCGACAGTCTGAAGGACATTGAAGGTGCTGTGTTAATTGTAGGTCACAGCAATACCGTGCCGCCATTGATTGAACGGCTGACCGGCCAGCGCATTGAAATCGGCGAAAGCGATTACGGTACCTTGTATCGGGTTTCTGAACAGCAGGGGCAACGACAGTTAACGATGCAGGAGGTTTCCGTTGCAACGCCATGATAGCGCCGCCGTTGCCGTTGACCGACTGGTGGTTCGTTATCCGAATACGCAACGGCCTGTGTTGGACATTCCGCACTGGCAGGTCGAGCACGGACAGCATGTGTTCTTATATGGCCCGTCGGGATCTGGAAAGTCAACGCTGTTGAGTGTGTTGGCCGGGATACTGCCTGCCAGTGAAGGCGAAGTGACTGTACTGGGTCAACCGTTGGGTGAGTTGTCCTCCCGACAATGTGATCGGTTTCGGGCCCGCCACATTGGTATGGTGTTTCAACAGCACAATCTCATCCCGTATCTCAGCGTCCGTGACAATGTTTTGCTGGCGGCCCAGTTTGCCGACCAGTCACGCACAGAAACACTGTCAATGCTGACCCATCTGTGTGAGCGCATGCAATTGCCCGCTGAGCTCCAGGAGCGTCCGGCCATGACTCTCAGCGTAGGGCAGCGTCAACGGGTGGCCATTATCAGGGCGTTAATCAATCGCCCGTCATTGTTGATTGCGGATGAACCCACCTCGGCCCTGGATGAAGAAAACCGCGAACGCTTTATGGGGTTGCTGATGGAAACCCTACAGCAGCAAGGCGCATCGATGGTGTTTGTCAGTCATGATCATCAACTGGCGGGGCACTTTTCCCAACAGTTGGATTTGCGTACCCTGAATCAGGTGGAATACGACCATGTTGATTAAACTCGCCTGGCAGAGCTTATTGTACCGTTGGAAGACGGCACTTTGGACCACACTGACATTGGCGATCAGTGCGTTGGTACTGTTGGCCGTGGTGCATGTTTCACAGCAACTCAAAAGCAGCTTTGAACGCTCAGTTTCCGGTGTTGATCTTATCGTTGGCCCGCGCACCAGTGACATCAACCTGTTGCTGGCCAGTGTTTTTCATATGGGAACGCTGCCGACCACGGTATCCAGCGACAGTTTTTCACATTGGCAGCAGCACAAAGACGTTGAATGGGCCGTCCCTTTGGTGGTCGGCGACAGTTTTCAGGGGTACCCGGTGGTGGGTACCGAAGCGGCATTCTTTAGCCACTATCAGGTCGATAAACAGCCGCTGGACTTTCAGTCTGGCGGCATTTTTACCGAGCACCATGATGTCGTTTTGGGGGCATTGGTCGCTCGCCAGCAGAAATTGTCTGTGGGCGATACTCTGCACCTTTCTCACGGTACGGCGCGGGTCAGTTTTAAGCAGCATGGTGAACACACCTTTCATGTGGTCGGCATTCTTTCACCCACCGGAACACCGGTGGATAAATCCCTGTGGATAGACAAGGGCGCTGTTAGTGAATTGCACGGTAGCAGTGCTTCTGAACAAGCCATCAACAGCTTTCTGTTGGGGGTTTCTTCGCCTTTCGCGGTGCTGCGGCTACAGCGCGCTATTAACCAGTTTGACCAGGAGCCGCTCAGTGCAATCATGCCCCGACTGGCGATGACCTCATTGTGGTCGCTGCTCGATAGCGTCGAAGTACTGTTGATGGTCATTGGCAGCCTGGTACTGTTCGCGGCGTTGGGTGGTTTGTGTACTCAGTTGCTGGCGTCTATGGCACAACGCCAGCGTGAACTGGCAATGGTCAGGGCTATCGGCGCCGGGCCCGGTTTCGTGGTGCGACTTATTTTGATAGAAACTCTGTTCATGACCTTAGTCGCCGCTATGCTTGCTCTGTTAGTGCTGTGGCTAAGCGCGATGCTGCTGCAACCTTGGTTGTTGCAGACTTACGGGGTGATGATCAGCAGCAATGTGTTCACTACCCAAAGTGCTGGATTGCTTGGTTTGTTGGTCATCAGTGGACAAGTGGTCAGCCTGATACCGGCATTGAGTAGCTACCGGGCCACGCTGCAGCGTGCACTGATGGCTAGCGACTGAACGATGCCGAGGTATGAGTGCAGATAACCTTTTCTGCGCCCCACGAGGTACACTGAGGTGTATGAAGAGTGCATGGTTTATGGGTAAAAGGATGACCAACTGGTTGCGTACGCTGTTGATGCTGTTGTGCCTGTCGGGTGCAGCCAGTGCCGCCCAGCCGGTAACGACCTTTTCTCAGCCTTATGCTGACTGGCTGGTCGCGCTGAACAAACATCCCGACAAAATCATCAGCGAGTTGCAACGCCGCGATGCTGAGGCATTAAACAGCGATATCGAGCGGGCTCAATACCATTATGTGCTGAGCCTGGCCTATTACGCACAAACCTATCCTCGTCCGGCATTAGAGTATGCCAAGCGGGCAATGGCGTTGACCGATCCCCAAGTGCAACCGTGGTTATTCTTCCACGCTCGGCTGGCCGAATCCCTTGCCCTTGATTTACTGGCCCGCTCAGACGAAGGGTTGGTCGGCGCCAATGCCGCATTGGTGTGGGCACAATTGGCCGACAATACCGAATTGATGGTGCATGCCTTGTATGTCCGGGGACAGTTGCGGATCAGCCTGGTGGACTACCAGGGAGCTCTGCAGGACCTGCAGAATGCGTATGAACAAGCCTCGGACGATGGCCTTGTCAGTCGTGCTCACATTGCCAGTGTACTGGCGCTGGTGTATGAATACCGTCGCGAAGATGGACTGGCGGTGCCGTTTTTTGAGGAAGCTGCGAGTTACCACCGTGAACAGGGCAATACCCTTGAGTTGAGTGTCGCCCTGTACGGTCTTGGGCGGGCCAACAGCAATTTGGGCGAGCACGAACTTGGACGTCAGCAGCTGGAAGAGTCTGCCGAACTGGCGCGCAGTATTCGCGATCTGCAAGGTGTGGCTTATGCCTTAAAGGAACTCGCGGGGCTGGCCTTTCGCAGCAACGAATTGGACCGCGCCAAACGTCTGTACACTGAAGCCCAAAGCACTTTTGATCTTGCCCAAAATCGCTACATGCAGTTAGACACCTCCCTCAGTCTGGCGCGTATTGCGCTGGCAGAAGGGGTGCCTGACATCGCCTACCAGCACATCGAACGGGCATACGGTTTCCTTGATCCTGCAACCATGCCTTTGCAACAACTCGCTATCGATGAGATCAAGGCACAGTGGTTAGCCAAAACGGGCCAGTATCAGGCGGCCTATGAACAACTGCAGGCGACGGTGCCGCGCAAACAGAAACTGATGAGTGAACGCAGCACGGAACAATTACACAGTTTGCGCGCGCAATATGAAATCAACGCCAAAGAGCGGGAAAACCGGCTGTTAGAGCAACGCAACCATCTGACCCAGTCCGATTTGCAGAACAGTCGCCTGCGCTTTGTGCAACTGACATTGTTGTTTGTGGCGTCACTGATCATCTGTGTGTTGTTGATTGTGCTGGTGTATCGTACCCGCAAAGCCCGGGCGCAATTGGAGAGACTGGCCAACTATGACAGTCTTACCGGTGTAGCGAATCGTCGTTTCGCCCTTGAGCGTTTGCAACTGCAGTTGGAACTGGCCAACCGCCATGGTTTCGATTTGGTGGTGGTGATCGTTGATTTAGACCACTTTAAGCGCATCAATGATACCCACGGGCATGGCGTTGGCGATCAGGTGCTGAGCGAACTGGGGCAGCTTTGTCTACGTACTTTCAGGGCCACCGATGTGGTCGGACGGATTGGCGGTGAAGAGTTTCTGATCGGTCTGGTCCATACTGGCCTGGAAGATGCGAAAAAGATCATCAAGAGCTTTTCATTGAAGGTCAATGAACTGTCAGATCGCATTGGTATAGAGGGATTGCGGCTATCAATTTCCTGTGGCTTGGTGTTGAACAGAACGGATACGAGCCTGACCCAACTGATGGCCGAAGCTGACCAAGCCTTGTATGACGCCAAAGCCAATGGCCGTGATCAGTTTGTCGTGTGCACCCCAAAACAATGATGTCATAGCATGTCAGCGCAGAACCAAGGCTTTATCCTGACCCGCCAGCACCGGGACACGCCCTCCGGCATCGTTTTCGTCTATTGGTTGGTGACTCCCTCCGGGCCGATTAAATTGCAAGTGCCCGCGCAGCAAGCGGTGTTTTTTATTCCTGCCGACCAAGGACACAAAGCTGACCAGGTGTTGAGTCAGTCTGGGCTGCGCTGTCGTCGCAGTTCGGTGCCGTTGTGTACCTTCGGACATGCCCCTACAGAAGCGCTGTATTTTGATCGAATGAGTGATTATTACAGCGCCAGAGACCACCTTTTGGCCGCCGGCGTTGCGTGTCACGAACACGATGTCAAACCCACAGATCGCTATCTGATGGAACGCTTTATCTATGGCAGTTGTCGTTTTAGCGGGACGCGTATCGACGTACCCAGTCGGGTACTTCGGCGGCCCATCAGCGAGATCCGTCAAGGGCAACTGGCGCCAGGGAGCTGGCAGCCCAGGTTTAAGGTCATGTCACTGGACATCGAGTGTAGTGGCAGGGGGGAATTGTTCAGTGTCGGTCTGGTGCAGGGGCGTCATCAACGGGTGGTCATGATTGGTGCGCCGCAAGCTGACGATGATCCCGAATGGATCCAATGGGTTGAGAATGAGCAGGAATTGTTACTGGCATTGATTGAGCAACTGCATGTGCTCGACCCGGACATTCTGATCGGCTGGAACATCGTCAATTTTGACATGAAAGTGCTCGACCAGGCGGCCAGGCGCTGTGGTGTCAAACTGGCCCTGGGGCGGGATGGCACACCGATGTATTGGCGCGCCCCACGCGACGATACACTGCAGGCGTGGGTCAGTATAGAAGGGCGCAAAGTGGTAGATGGCATTGACAGCCTGCGCACCGCAACTTACCAGTTCGACAGTTTTGCACTGGAGCACGTTGCCCAGGCCCTACTGGGTCGGGGCAAGCTTTCTGACGATGTGGACAATCGGCTGGCGGCGATTGAGCATGACTTTGTACACAACAAACGGGCCCTGGCCGAATACAATTTGCAGGATTGTGTGTTGGTGCAGGACATTTTTGACCACACCCGATTGCTGTCCTTTCTGACTTTGCGTAGTCAGCTAACCGGACTTGAGTTGGATCGCAGTGGAGGCTCAGTCGCGGCTTTTCTCAACCTCTACTTGCCCAATGTTCACCGTGCCGGCTATGTGGCACCCATGCGACCTGCCAATGGAGGACTGGCTAGTCCCGGCGGCTATGTGATGAGTTCTCATCCGGGCTTGTATCAACATGTGTTGGTGCTGGATTTTAAGAGCCTGTATCCCAGCATTATTCGCACCTTCTGTATCGACCCGGTAGGGCTGGTGGAGGGACTTAAATGCCCTGAACAGGGGATACCCGGATTCAAAGACGCCGTGTTTTCCCGCACCCAGCATTACCTGCCGGACATTATTACTAGTCTCTGGCAACAGCGGGATGAAGCCAAAAAAGCCGGCGATGCACCCCGATCCCAGGCGATCAAAATTTTGATGAATTCGTTTTATGGCGTGTTGGGGTCTGGCGGATGTCCCTTCTATGATACGCGCCTGGCCAGTTCCATCACCTTACGTGGTCATGAAATCATGCAAACCACCGCGCGCTGGATAGAACAGGCAGGCTACAAGGTCATCTATGGCGATACCGACTCTACTTTTGTGTGTCTGGATGGTGAGCAGGACCTGCAATCCGCCACCGCCATCGGGCGGCGGCTACAAGATGACATTAATGCCCGCTGGCAAGCAAACATCCGCGATGAGTATGGTCTGGAATGCCACCTGGAAATCGAATTTGAAACGTACTTCAGTCCGTTTCTGATGCCGACCATTCGCGGCTCTGAACAAGGCAGCAAGAAGCGCTATGCCGGACGCCGACAACGACCAGAAGGCCAGGACCTGGTGTTTAAAGGATTGGAAAGCGTGCGCAGTGACTGGACCGCGCTGGCCAAGGGTTTCCAGCAAACGCTGTTCGAAAAAGTGTTTAATCAACAAGATGTACAGCATTACATCCAGGACATGTTGCTGCAGACCCGCAACGGTCAGTGGGATGATTTATTGGTGTATCGCAAGCGTTTGCGACAGGGATTGGAAAACTACCACAAAAATGTGCCGCCCCATGTCCGTGCCGCCCTGCATGCCAACGAGCAGCGTGCCCGACAGGGCAAGAGCCCGAAATACCAGGGCCGTGGTTGGGTGGAATATGTGATCACCACCCAGGGGCCGCAGGCCGTGGACAGTATCAGCGCACCGATAGACTATCAGCACTACATCGACAAACAGCTAAAACCCATTGCTGACGGCATATTGCCGTTTATTGGCCTGGACTTCAGCCGTTTGTCCGATGATCAGATGTCTCTCTTTTAGCTCGCGCTTAATGCTGGGGATGGAAAGAGTCATCGCTAAAATCAGGGTAGGTATCGATGCCCAGTGCTTTGTACAAAAAGCAAACCCCGAATGAACTGGATAACCACAGCATTGCACCGACCAACACCAGGATGCTGGTAACCACGGTGGAGAACATACCTTCAACTGCCAGCGCCAAAACCACGCAAGCGATAACGGAGCGAATAGCGGTGTCTAAAATGCCAACATTCTGTTTCATCAGGAAACTCCTCTTCAGGTTGATGATTTCACTATACGCTCGCCGCATGTCGGGATATTGATCTGTATCAAGGGGGTGGAATTAGGCGCTTTTTTTTACACTTGTAGAAACCCCCTGCAACGGCCTATAGTCAAACCAATCTCGAAGAGGAAGTTGCAGTGCTCAGTGGCAAAGTGTTGGTTATCGATGACGAACCGATAACCCTGGAAATGGTCAAGCATATCTTAGAAGACATTGTGTCTGGCGAACTGCTGTTGATGTCCAGTAGTATAGAGGCGATGGCTTGTGTTCAGACCTGTCGCGACGGCGATCTTGACCTGGTGGTATGCGACTGGGAAATGCCTGATCATACAGGGCTGGACATCCTTAAAGCCCTGCGCGCCGAGAGTCCCGATACACCGTTTTTGATGATGACCGGACACGCCAGCCGACAGTATGTGCTGGCCGCCATGCAGGCCGGGGTGACCGGTTTTATTGCCAAGCCATTCAAACAACAGGATCTGGTTGCTCGGGTGAGGGAGTGTATATCCCCAGCCGCCTGAGTTGCCGGAAATGTCTTCCTTTCCCGTTCAGTTAGCAAGGACCGTTATGGATTTTGACCGCATTATCGATCGTCGTTCCAATCAATCTTTCAAATGGCAGAAGTATGCTGGCAAAGACATTTTGCCGATGTGGGTGGCGGATACCGAATTTGCCTGCGCCCAACCCATTCTGGATGCCCTGCATGAACGGATCGATCATGGCCCACTGGGTTACCACTTGCCGGTTCAGCAGACCGGTGTCAACCAGGCCGTGGTCCGGTGGTTGCGGGATAAGCATGACTGGGATATCCGGCCTGAGTGGATCGTATGGACCCCGGGTGTGGTACCAGCATTTAACGTCGCATGCCGGGCTTACTGCCAACCGGGTGACAAAGTGATTGTTCAAACACCCAACTATCCACCGCTGTTGGCTGCGCCCGCGTTGCATGGTCTGACGAGGGTCGATGTGCCCAGTGTGGTGGAAGCGGGGCGTTGGACACTGGATTTTGCTGCTCTGGAAGCGGCAATGGCGGACCCCAAGTGTACGTTATTCATTCTGTGCAATCCGATGAATCCAGTCGGTTCGGTGCTCACCGCGCAAGAGTTGTCGCACATTGCCCGGTTGTGTGAACAGCATGACGTGATGCTGTGCTCCGACGAGATCCATTGTGATCTGATCCTGGAGCCGGGGGTACGCCACTTACCTGCCGGTAAGCAACCGGCTCTGGCTGGACGTTCAGTGACCCTGATGGCGGCCAGTAAAACCTTCAATATTGCTGGCCTTGGGACATCATTCGCCATCATTCCTGACTCACGAATTCGTCAGCGTTTTGAGTCTGCTGCCAAAGGCCTGGTGCCCTGGGCAAACCTGATGGGATTGGTCGCTACCGAAGCGGCCTTCACCCAATGCGATGACTGGTTGGAAGCGCAACTGCAATACCTGCGCGAAAACCGCACCCGGGTGACAGACATCATTGACGAGCACCCTGGATTACAGATGATTACGCCACCGGCAACGTTTCTGGCCTGGGTGGATGCCAGCGGTCTGGACAGTGATGATCCTCAGGGCTATTTCGAACAACGGGGTATTGGACCTTCCCCTGGTAAGGACTTTGGCGCACCTGATTTTGTGCGCATCAATTTTGGTTGTCCGAAAGCACACCTGGATACCCTGGCGCAGCGATTGAAGACGTGATCAGAACACACTGATCACTTTATAAACCCCCAGCAGCGTGACTGCACTGACGATAATGCCGCCGAGCAGGTTGGCGAGTATGCCGTTGCGGTGCTCGCCAAGGTGGTCGCTGCGGTTCATGATCCACAGCAGAAACACCGCGATAAACGGCAACAGTATTCCATTCGCCGCTTGTGCCAGCAGGATAGCCTGTAAAGGTTTTATCGCGGTAACAGCAAACACCGTTCCGATCAATAGCACACTGAACCACACGGCCCTGAAGCGGGTAGCATGCAGATCGGTGGGCCACTGGAATGCACCGCACACCGCATAAGCCGCCGCCAACGGCGCAGTGATTGCGCTGGTCAACCCGGCCGCCAGTAATCCCAATGAGAAAAACCACTGCGCATGGATACCGAGTAAAGGTTCCAACTGCTGGGCGATGGTGGCGGTGGTGAGTTCGGCGTTGTGATTGAAAAATGCGGTTGCGGATGTGGAGAGGATAGCCAGCGTCACCAGACCGCCCAAACCTACCGAAAGACCGGTGTCCCAGCGGTTGTTGCGCAGGGCTTCGCTAACCGGTTGGCGTTCATCACGGTGCCGGGCGACGGTACTGGCGTGTAAAAACAGGTTGTAGGGGACGACAGTGGTACCGACCAGTGCAATCACCATCAGTTCGCTGCCGCTCGGCAGTGTGGGTGCGGTCAATTGTGCGAACAGGGCACCGATATCAGGGCCGGCGACCACTGCGGTGGCAATGAACACCACACTCATCATGACGACCAGCGTGATCAGGCCACGCTCGACCCAATGGTGTTTCCCACTGCCCAGCAACATCAGCGCCAGCAGTGCAATCAGGCCGGCCCAGCTGGACGATGAAGCGCCTACCAGGGCACTGAGGCCCATGGCCGCACCGGTCAGATTGCCGCCCTGATAGGCGGCATTGCCAATGCCGATTGCGGTGACAATCAGGATCAGTATTACCAGCCGGAGTCCTTTGGCGTTAATACTGTTGCGAATGGCATCGGCCAATCCGTATCCCGACACCAGGCCCAGCCGTGAGGTCATTTCCTGCAACACCAGGGTTGCCAGAATCGAAAACAACAGTGCCCACACCAGGGCATAACCGTATTGAGCGCCAGCCATGCTGGCGGTGGTCACTGTGCCGGGGCCGATGAACGCGGCGGTCACCATCAGCCCGGGTCCCCATTTTTTCATTCGTACATCCACGGAGTTTTACGCCACTGTACCAAGTTGGCCGGCCGTGGCAAGGTCAGTGGATCAGAATGTGACGCGGGTCCCCAGCACCCAGCCCCGTCCCGGCAGCGGCGCATCTTCTTTCAGAAACGACGTGTGCACCCGGGCAGTTTCATCCGTCAGGTTATTGCCTTTGAGGTAGAAAACCCAGTCCTGATCACCGAAAGAGGTGTAATAGTTGACTGCCAGATTAATCAGGGTGTAGCCATCGGTGGGGGTTTCCATCAAAGCCGTTTTGTTTTGTTTTGCATAGTGTACGGCCGACAATTCGCCATGCCAGTCGCTCAGTTCATAATGCAGTTCGGCACCGATCCGCAGCGGCGGAATGCGCGGCACATTGCCATCATTGTCGAGCTTGGCACGGGTGTAATCCGCGTAGCTGGCGACACGGACAGTGTCGCTAATGTGCCAATCCATCTGCGCTTCAATACCGTACAGTCGGGCATCCTGTTGACGGAACAGGAAGATAGGCAAGGCATTGACAGCTTCTTCTTCTGCGTCTTCATGATCGTGGGCGTGCCCGGTATCGATCAGCAATCCGGTATCCTGCTGATACAGGTAGTCGTCCACCAGGTTGTAGAACAAACTGACGTCCAATGCGACATGTTGGTTACCAAAGCGGTAGCTGAGGTCCAGGTTAGTGGAGACCTCTTTCTCGATGTCGGTGTTGTCAGGGTAGAAATGTATGTCTCCGTCGGCATCGGCTTCAACCTCAAAGAAGGCGCCTACCTCATAAGTGTTGGTACCGATGTGCGGGCCATTGGCGAACAGTTCGGCAGCGGAGGGTGCGCGCTCAGAGCGGGCCAGGTTGATCGCAAAAGACTGGTTTTCTGACGCTTGCCATACCACCCCGGCAGACAGACTTACGGCAGTAAACTGCTGCTCTTCGATGGCGATTTCTTCGTCACCATGGTCTTCATCATCATGCTCGTCGCCGTGTTCATCCTCTGCGTAAAAGTCGTTGTCCGGGGTCAGCGTAACCCGTTCGACGCGGGCGCCGAGCTGCCAAAGCAGATCGCCATCACGCTTCTCTTCAAGTAAAAAAGCGGCCAGTGTTTTGGTTTCGCTGGGGGGCGTGAAGGCTTCCTCACCAATGGCTTCAAAGTCACTGCGCACCACATTGACACCGACAACCCCTTGCCACCCATTGAGTGGCGCGTGCTTCGCCCACAAGCGGGACTCATAGCTCTGGTTGTTAAACTGGGTGCCGGGAATGCCGTCTTCCAGCTCCTGATGTTGATAATCGGTGTAGGCATTGTGCCAATGCACCTCTGAAAACGGGCCTTGCAGGTTCAGCCAGTCAATGGCGGCCTGATAACGGTCTTGTTTCAGGTCAGCGGCGACGCTGATGTCTTCTTCGTGTTCTTCATGGCCTTCTTCATCCTCATGATGTTCTTCCTCACCACCATGACCGTGACCGGGGATCCCATACAGACTGTTGAGTCGTCCAACGGACAAGGCGATGCGGAAGTCATCACTGATATAGCCACCGCCAACGGTGAAGCCGTCGGCATCTATCGCTGTATTGTCCAGGGTGTCGCCATCGTGTTCATCATCAACCGCATCGGCGGGCAATTTGACATCGTCGGTTGAACGGTTAAAGGCATCCACGTGCCATGCGAACTCATCGACACCACCATCAAGGTTCAGGTTGAGGCTGTTCTCATTCGAAACCGTATCGTGAAGATAACCGATCTGTCCTTCCAGGGCGTCTGGTACAAAGCGGGGCAAACGATTGTCCACGACATTGACAACGCCGCCAATGGCGCCGCTGCCGTACAGTAGGGTGGCCGGGCCTCTGAGTACTTCAATTTGTGTGGCGGTGGAAGCTTCGCTGGACACCGCATGATCGGGACCAACCCGGGAGACATCGGAGACATCAAGACCGTTTTGCACAACTTTGATCCGAGGTCCGTCTAGTCCCCGGATCACCGGACTACTGGAAACCGGACCGAAATAGGTGCTGTGTACACCGGGCACGTTTTTGAGGGTTTCCCCCAATGTCGGGGCCAGGCGCTGCTTGAGGTCATCACCGGCAATGACCGACACCGGTGTGGCTGATTCCAGAACAGAGCGGTTCAGCGGTGAGGCTGTGACGACCAATTGCTCAATGGACTCTTCATCTTTCTGGGTTGGTTTTTGCTGTGCAACAGCTTGTTGGGTTAGGGCAGAACTGATCGCCAGGGCAATGACACAAGCGCGGGGGTAAACCATAGTCGTGTTCCATTATGTTATATTGTCACAAGTGATATGTGATAATATAACATTAATGCGGATAGGCAGGTCAACTACTTAGTGTGCCATTGAACGCTTTTTTGCCGCAGTCTGTCTTGGGCAACCTGATCAAGTTTGCTATGGTGGCAGGCAGTTGAACCCGTGGAATTGCTCATGCACACACCGCCTGAATGGTACGCTAGCCTGTCCGAACTGACCTGTGGTCCGTTAGCCAATATTGTTCATCCCACTGACCATGTGGCGGGGTTGGTGTGTTTTGTTGCGTCGGCCCCGGAAATACCTATGCCGGATCAATGGCTGCCTTGGTCGCTGGCTGTGCATGGTCAGTTGCCGGATCAAACCCAGGCAGATGCCTTGGCAGATGTGTTGATGAAGGGGTTGCAGCAGCAATTGGCGGCAATGCGCAGTGGCGATCCCTTGTTGCCTGGCGGCTACGAATGTCCCGCAATCGACCAGGCCGACGCGCCAGTCAGTCTGTGGTTAACCGGCGGATTGGCTGCTCACAAGCAACTGGAGAATACCTGGCAACACGCCTGGCAACGCATGCAACACAAAGATCCGCATAAAGCCCCAGATGCGGCCAAAACCCTCAAGCATTGTTTGCGACTGTTTTCCACTTTCGCCAATGTGCCTCTGGCCGTTGCGCAGGCTCGTGAAGCGGGCAATCAACAACTGGTTACCGCGCTGCCGAGTATTTTTAATGGTCTCGAACCCGCGCTTCAGGCCTATGTGTCACTGGCAGGGCAGTTGTCAGGCTATCTGCCCAATCAGTTTGAAACCTTTGTGCAGGATTAGGCGCGATTAAACCCAGCGATTGGTGCTGCTGCCCTATTATCCTCAGTTTTCCAATGGGCGCTTGGCCAGTCGTACGGCTTTGGGATGCATCAGGTTGGCCAATGCGGTCAGGCAATCAGCGATACGCTGGTGGGTTTTCTTGTCGTCGGTAATGGCGTTATACAGCCAATGATAGGCATCCTGATAGTCGTAAGGACTGCCATGCCCTTCTATGAACAGATCAGCCAGGCGCAGTTGCGCTTTCAAGTTGCCCAGAGCAGAGGCCTCACGCAAAAAAATGATGCCACGGTCGACGTCTTTCTGGACCAATGTGCCTAACGCATAGTAGCGACCAAGTTGCTCAAGTGCAGCCGCCAGCCCTTGGTCTGCGGCGTCCTGAATTTGTGCAATACCGCGCTCAGGATCAGCTTCTACGCAGACGCCCCAGGCAAGCATGTCACCCCACAAAAACTGGTAAGCGGGGATTTTCAGTGTTTCGGCGCGGGCCTCAATATCCTGGACCAATTGACAACGGTCCATCACGACACGGTCAAGATGGGTATTGTTATCGATCATGTTCAACAGCGCTTCCTGGCTGTACAACTGTACAGCTTGTACTTCCTCTGCAGCGTTGCCAGCACTTGCTGACAACACCAGTGAGACGGCTGCCACTAATTTGAGTTGCCGAACTGTCATAAAATACTTCCTACGAGGCCGGGTGTAATGAGTACTCCTGTTTTATCGGCCCCGATTCCAAATCCTTCACCCTGACGAGGCGGTTTTTGGGGTCAGAGCCATTGCCAGTCGCTGCGCGTGATCGATGAGATCGTGACCCAGATCGGTCAGGTATCCACCGTCAGGTTGGCTGATGATCCCTTTGTCAAACAGTCGTTGTGCCGCAGCGACCGTTGATGCCGGTGCATCGTGATGAATTTTCAGGCCTTGCATCATGCTCTGGGTTGGAAACTTTAACAGCAGATCGAGCTCTTCTGCCATGTGTTGCGTAAACGCCATAAGGACTCCTTTGGCTAGTCGGATGCGTCACGATAGTATGTCCCATCAAACAGTGTTTGCCAGGTTACACCACTATCAGTCGACGATTCCCAGTGTTGCCGTACCGTACCATTTGGATTGGGCGTCCAGGTAATACGGTGTGTAACAGGTTCACCCTGCGCATTTTTGCCCTGGCCTTGCAAGACCATTGCATTGTCTACCATACCACCATCGAGCTGTAACAAAAGCCCGGAATTGTCCATCCAGGTCTGATGCCATTGTCCGGTTTGTCGATCATAGATGTTGAGGCTGTTACCTTCGTATCCTTTGGCGGTCGTGTAATGCTCGGTAACCACGCAACCATTGAGTGTCTTTTCGATGCGGTTGTGCCCTGCCAGTTTGCCGGACGCTGTTTCCACTCGCCACTGTCCTAGCCAGAAGTCAAATGCCTGATAGTGTTGTGTTTCGCAACTGGCGAAACTGCTGCCGGCCCACAGCAAGGTCAAGCAAGCCATTAATATCGGTTTCATTGCGGATTCCCTCTCATGTCATTGTCTCTCATCGTAGTGTGTTATGCCTGCAAGCTCAAAGTTGCAGGGACCAAACGGGTAAACGTTATGAACTAATGTCTAATTATCGTGATGACCGGGCTGGGCTATAGTTGATCCTGAAAACGATGAGGTTGGAGAAAGGTCGTGTTGGGTGTAGTAATGTCGAGCTTTGCTGAATTGTTAGAAGATAACTTTGGAAAAACGCTGGTTACCGAGGTGATGTCGCAATGCGCCCCCGTGGGAGGCATGTACAAACCGGACGGCTATTATCCTTTTGAAGATTTCAAACGCTTGCTGACCGTGACATCACGTCGTACCGGGGTCAGTGAAGCACGCTTGCAACTGCATTTCGGCCGCTATTTGTTCTCTCGCTTTGCCACCCGTCATGCCAAAATGCTGACGCCGTATCAACGGGTGATCCCAATGCTGGCATCCCTGGACAGCGAAGTACATAAACAGGTGCGTGATCAATACCCGGAAGCCGAATTGCCGCACATTGGCGTGCTTGAAACACAAGGCAACCATATTCGATTGTCCTACCGTTCCAATCATCGTCTCATTTCTGTGGCCTGCGGCATGATCGAAGGAGCTGGGATGCATTTCAAGTCTCCTGTTGAGGTCCAAATCTCCGAGCCTTCGGCGACAGGTGAGTACGAAATTTCCGTTACAGAGCAGATGAAAAGCGACTAGACTCGTAAGTCATCGACGACACGTTTATAATCCCGCTATCACACGTCTACTGTCTTCGATATGAAATACAAAGACTTACGGGATTTTATCACCAAACTTGAATCAATGGGGCAACTGAAGCGTGTCACGCACCCCATTGATACCGATCTGGAAATGACCGAGATTGCCGACCGGGTGTTACGTGCCGGCGGACCTGCATTGTTGTTCGAAAACCCCAAGGGCTACAACATTCCGGTACTGGCTAACTTGTTCGGTACACCCGAACGAGTGGCTATGGGCATGGGACAACCGGATGTATCAGCCCTGCGTGAGGTCGGTCAGTTACTTGCTTATCTGAAAGAACCAGAGCCCCCAAAAGGCTTAAAAGACTTGTGGGAAAAGTTGCCCGTGTTTAAGCAGGTGCTCAACATGCCGGCCAAAACGGTCAGCAAAGCACCCTGCCAGGAAGTGGTGTTGCAGGGCGATGATGTCGATTTGACCCGTCTTCCTATTCAGCGTTGCTGGCCAAAGGATGCTGCACCTCTGATTACCTGGGGATTAACGATAACCCAAGGGCCACATAAAAAACGCCAGAATCTGGGCATTTACCGTCAGCAAGTATTGGCGAAAAACAAACTGATCATGCGTTGGCTGTCACACCGTGGCGGTGCGCTGGATTTTAAAGAGTTCACCGACCTGAATCCCGGCCAGAATTATCCGGTGTCCGTGGCGTTGGGGGCTGATCCAGCCACCATTCTTGGTGCTGTGACACCGGTACCTGACACCCTGTCGGAGTATGCGTTTGCCGGCCTGTTGCGCGGCGACAAGACCGAAGTGGTGAAATCGATCAGTAACGACCTTCAGGTCCCGGCCAGTGCCGAAATTGTACTGGAAGGTTATATTGCGCCAGGAGAGACGGCACCGGAAGGTCCATACGGAGACCATACCGGCTATTACAATGAAGTGGACGATTTTCCGGTATTTACGGTGACCCACATTACCCACCGTAAAAACCCCATTTACCATTCTACCTACACCGGCCGACCGCCTGACGAACCGGCGATCCTTGGCGTGGCACTGAATGAAGTGTTTGTGCCCATTTTGCAAAAGCAGTTCCCGGAAATCGTCGATTTTTACCTGCCACCGGAAGGCTGTTCTTACCGAATGGCCGTGGTGACAATGAAAAAGCAATATCCTGGTCATGCCAAGCGGGTCATGATGGGCGTGTGGTCGTTTTTGCGCCAGTTTATGTACACTAAGTTTGTTATTGTGTGTGATGACGATGTGAATGCCCGTGATTGGCAGGACGTGATTTGGGCGATTACGACCCGCATGGATCCTGCCCGAGACACTACCATGATAGAAAGCACGCCGATTGACTATCTGGATTTTGCCTCTCCGGTCTCCGGGCTGGGATCAAAAATGGGAATGGATGCCACCAACAAGTGGCCTGGCGAAACGGACCGGGAGTGGGGTGACCCCATTGTGATGGACGATGCTGTGAAAGCCCGCGTGGATGAACTGTGGGAGTCGTTGGATTTGTTGTCCGACCAAGCACCTAAAAACGATTAAGATGAAGTAATAATGATGAAAGAAACACAAGCCCGCGTATTGGCAATCGAACCGTTAACTCAACAGGTCAGCCGTGTGCGGTTGCAGCCTGAGCAGCCTTTCAATTATCGGCCCGGTCAATACCTGAAGGTGGTTATGTCAGAGCAGGACCGGCGTCCATTTTCGATTGCAAATGCCCCGAGTGAAGATGGTGTGATTGAACTGCATATTGGCGCAGGTGCGGATAATCAATATGCCGCAGAAGTGCTCACCGAAATGCAGAGCGCTTCCCAAGTGACAATTGATGGTGGGCATGGCAATGCGGCATTGGTGACCGATGGGCAACATCCTACCGTGTTACTGGCGGGGGGAACGGGCTTTTCATACACCCGTGCTATCCTTCAAGCGCTATTGCCCATTAACGGTCATGAGCCAGTGTATTTGTATTGGGGCGCCCAAACGTTCGAAGACTTATACGCGTTTGATGAATTAAAAGCGCTTGAACGTGATTTCAAACACTTTACCTTTATCCCTGTGGTGGAAAAGCCGCCGGCAGATTGGACCGGCAAGACCGGCTGGGTGCATAAGGCTGTTCTTGAAGATTTTGTGTCATTGGAACCTTATCACGTCTATGTCGCGGGTCGGTTTGAAATGGCCGGTGTCGCCCGGGAAGACTTCCATGCCAAAGGATTACTGCTGGATCATTTGTTTGGTGATGCCTACGACTTTATCTGAGTGTTATTGGCGGTCGAAAAGCGGTGTTTCTGTGCCGCTTTCCCCCTTGGTATAAATGACAATCAACCGAAAGGCTTCGCAAAACAACCCTTGAGTTGGTTATACTGTTGCCAACATCCCGCCTGAAAAGAACACCATGAGTGACGATCCCTACTACCAACGCGAGAAAGAGAAATACGACAATCCGGTCGCCAGCCGGGAGTATCTGTTACAGGTACTTCAGGATGAAAAAAAACCGATGTCGTTTCTCGAGATCTGCCAGCGTGTAGATGCTAACGATGAGGATGGTCGCGTCGGTATTCAACGTCGCCTCAGAGCGATGGAGCGGGAAGGACAAATCATCTTCAACCGCCAGAAAAAATACGGGCTGGTGGACAAAATGGACCTTATCCGTGGGCGGGTGATCGGCCACCGGGATGGCTTTGGTTTTCTGAAGCGGGAAGATGGCGAGAAAGACTTGTTCATTCATGATGCTCAGATGGCCACGGTGCTGCATGGTGATGTGGTACTTGCCAAAGAGAGCGGATTGGACAAGCGAGGACGCCGTGAGGCCCGGATTGTCAGGGTGGTAGAGCCACGTACAGAGCCGATAGTCGGACGTTATTTCTTTGAAAATGGTGTGGGGATCGTGATCCCGGATGACAGTCGCATCAGCCACGAAATTATCATCCCTCCTGAGCTGGTGGGTGCAGCCCGCCAGGGACACATCGTAGTGGTTGAGTTAACCCAACGGCCTCGCAAACGGGTCAATCCGATCGGCAAAATTGTGGAAGTACTCGGTGAACATATGGCACCGGGTATGGAAATTGAAATGGCCTTGCGCACGTTTGATATTCCCCATCAGTGGCCCAAAGGTGTGACGCGGCAAATTGAGGGTTTGCAGGAGTCGGTACCGGAGCAGGCCAAGCAGGGGCGTATCGACTTGCGTCAGTTGCCGCTGGTCACTATCGATGGTGAGGATGCGCGGGATTTCGATGATGCGGTGTTCTGCGAACCCCTCGACGGAGGCGGTTGGCAGTTATGGGTCGCCATAGCCGACGTGAGCTATTACGTCAGACCGGGTACTGCACTGGATCAGGAAGCCATCAATCGTGGCAACTCGGTGTATTTCCCTGAGCAAGTGATCCCCATGTTGCCGGAAGTCCTGTCGAACGGATTGTGTTCCCTGAACCCTCAGGTTGACCGTCTTTGCATGGTCTGTGAAATGACCATCAGTGCGCAGGGAAAATTGACCGAATATCAGTTTTACGAAGCGGTGATGAATTCACACGCTCGTTTGACCTATACCAAGGTGTGGGGCATTTTGCAGGGTGATCCTGACCTGTATAAACGCTACGAACCTTTCGTTCATCATTTGCGTCACCTGCATGACATGTTCAAAACCCTCAAACGGGCGCGCCAGCGTCGTGGGGCGATTGAGTTTGAGACCCAGGAAAATAAATTTATCTTCAATGCTCAGCGTAAGATTGATCACATTGTGCCGGTGGTGCGCAATGATGCCCATAAGCTCATTGAAGAGTGCATGATCCTGGCCAATGTGGCCGCGGCGGACTTTTTACAAACTAACCAAGCAGAGGGCTTGTACCGGATCCATGATGAGCCCAGTGCGGATCGGTTAGCCAGCTTCACCAGCTATTTGGCCGAAGTGGGCATTGAACACCATATACGGGAAGGGGCCAAGCCCAGTGACTTCACCGATGTGGTAGAGAAGGTACGCAACCGCCCGGACCAGGAACTGATCCAGACCATGTTGCTGCGTTCCATGAAACAGGCCGTGTATGACGGTGACAATATCGGTCACTTTGGTCTGGCCCTGGAAGCGTATGCGCATTTCACGTCGCCAATCCGGCGCTATCCTGATTTGGTGGTGCACCGGGCGATCAAAGGTGTGCTGGATAAAAAGGCTGGTCGTAAAAACAATACCGGCGGCAAGCTCTACAGTCATGAGGATATCGAATCTCTTGGCGAACAGTGCTCGCTTACCGAGCGTCGGGCAGACGACGCCACCCGCGATGTGGCCGATTGGCTCAAGTGTGAGTTTATGCTCGATCACGTGGGTGACACGTTTGAGGGGGTGATCGCCTCTGTCACCGGGTTTGGATTTTTTGTGCGTTTGGCAGAGTTTCATATTGACGGTCTGGTGCATATTTCCTCATTGGAGAATGATTACTACCATTTTGATGAGGTACACCAGTCGTTGATTGGAGAAAGCGGAAATCGCCGCTACCGATTGGGTGACCAAGTGCGGGTCAAAGTTGCAGCGGTTAATCTTGATGAACGCAAGATCGACTTTTTGTTAGACGAGCCCGCGGGCAAAACCCGCTCGGGTAAATCTGTACCGGTGAAGAAAGCCAGCGCCAAGAAAGACAAGCGAGGCACCAAAGCGGCACCAAAAAACAAAAGTGAACGTAAAACCCGACGCTCGTCGTCAAAGAGGAAGAAGTAGGCATGGCACAATCTGAGTGGCTTTATGGCATTCATGCGCTGGAAGCCGTTGTTGAAAGGGAACCCGAGCGTCTCATCGAATTATTTGTGCTAAAAGGCCGTGACGATGAGCGTTTGGTGAATATCGTCAATCAGGCCAGACGGTTTGGTGTGGCGGTACAGTTTTGTCAACGCCGGACGTTAGATGACAAAGTCAACGGCGAGCAACACCAAGGTGTGGTCGCCCGCGCTAAGCCCGGTCGACAGTACGACGAAAACGATCTCGACGCGCTGTTAAATAACACCGAGCAACCCCTTCTTTTGGTGTTGGATGGTGTTACCGATCCGCACAACCTTGGTGCCTGCTTGCGCACCGCCGACGCCGCAGGCGTACATGCCATCGTGGTGCCAAAAGATAAGTCGGCCAAGCTCACCGCGACTGCCCGAAAGGTGGCCTGTGGGGCTGCGGAAGTGATCCCTTTAATCGCGGTAACCAATTTGTCGCGCACGTTAAAAAGTCTGCAACAGGCCGGTGTATGGATTGTCGGTACGGCGGGAGAAGCGCAGCAGACTCTGTACGATTGTAAGCTGACAGGCCCGATGGCATTGGTGATGGGCGCAGAAGGAAAAGGCATGCGCCGGTTAACCCGGGAACACTGTGATGAACTGGTTAAACTGCCAATGGCCGGCAGTGTATCGAGTCTCAATGTTTCTGTGGCGACGGGCATCTGCCTGTATGAAATCGTTCGTCAGCGCCAACACTGATCTTGCTGGACTAGGGCACTCAATGTTCAGACCGCTTTGCAGTGTATTGTTGGCTCTGGCCAGTGCCGTGCATGGGTCTGACCTGCAATCCAGCCCCGTCACACGTGTTGTGTTTGTTGGGCCGGGACCCGGTGAGTCAGTTTTCTGGGATCAGGTCATGGAGCCGATGCCCGCCAGAGCTGCGCAACTGGGCATTGATTTGCGGTTTGAGCAGGTCCCTTTCGACAATCGATTTGAATACCTGCAACCGGTAAAATCGGTGTTAAGTGGCTCTACCCCCCCAGATTACATCATTACCATGCCCAGAGGGGCCAGTGCATTGCCCTTGTTAGAGGCCTTCGAAGGCAGCGCTACCCGATTGGTGACGATCAATTCCGCCATCCCCAGCGAGGAGGCCGAGGCTGCAGGGGCGCCAGGTACGGTCTATCAGCAATGGGTTGGGCAATTATTTTTTGATGACACGTCGGTCGGCTACACCCTGGCTGATACGCTGATCAGCATGGCGAAAAAGCGCTTCGAAGCCAGACCACTGCGTATGATTGTATTATCCGGCGACCGTGTTTTGGATACCTCCCGCGCCCGTGACAGCGGTGCGCTGCAACGACTCAGCAGCGCGCAGGAGGTTGACATGTTGCAACGGGTTGTCGCTGACTGGAACCGCGCAAAAGCGCGAACGTTGACGACGGGTCTACGGCAACGTTACGGTCAGTTACACATCGTGTGGGCCGCCAATGATGATATTGCTTTGGGGGCGTTGGATACGTATGGCAACGATGAGACGTTGCCCGTTATTGGTGGGGTCGATGCAACATCTCAGGCTATCGCTGCGATTCAGGCGGGCAAGATGTCTGTGACCTATGGTGGCAATCACCGTGTCGGTGTGTTGGCACTGGAATACATTGTCGCGTATGAAACATCACCTGTTCCTGTGGCAGAACGAACCAAAATCTACCCATTTCAGCCCATCTTGGCCGATTATCACCGAAATTAATTTACTCTATCATTCGATTTGGTTAGCTTTTTATTAACATACTGATTAGTCTGAGTGTCTTTTGACGAGGAACAGTATGGCCCTCGTTCGTTATCCATTTAGTCAGGAAGGCCGGTGTTATGGAGCTGAAAACCCTACTCGATATGCACTATCAACATGTGCAGACGCATCCCGATAAACTGTTTCTTCAACAACCCAAAGGGGACAAGTTAGAAACCTACACCTGGGCCGAGTTCGATGCGGTTGTGCGTCGTGTGGCAAGTGGTCTGCAGGCCATGGATCTGCCCAAAGGCAGCCATATCGCGCTGTTGTCGAAAAACTGTGCAGAGTGGTTTATTGCTGATTTGGCGATCATGATGGCCGGACACGTCTCTATCCCTATTTTTCCCACCGCTGGGGAAAGCACCATTCAATACGTGCTAAAGCACGCGCAATGCCCGGTTGTTTTTGTCGGCAAGCTGGACGACCCAGAGCCGCAGTTGGCGGCTATTCCCGACGACATTAAAACCATCGGTTTTCCCTATCCCGGCTGTGATACACAGATCAGTTGGGAGCAAATGTGCCAGAACCCAGCTGTCGAAGGTGAATTCCGCCCCGCCTTGGATGACATCATGACGATCATCTATACCTCCGGTAGCACAGGCAGCCCGAAAGGTGTCGTACATACGTATGGTTCTATTTGTTGGGCCGCACAAAGTTCTTTGAAAGCACTCACGGTCAACGGT
This sequence comes from Fluctibacter halophilus, assembly GCF_020687825.1. Taxonomy (GTDB): domain Bacteria; phylum Pseudomonadota; class Gammaproteobacteria; order Enterobacterales; family Alteromonadaceae; genus Fluctibacter; species Fluctibacter halophilus. The sequence continues at coordinate 44,857 of NZ_JAJEWP010000004.1, read as the reverse complement.
GATGACAGGATTGTCAGCTACTTGCCTCTTGCTCACATTACCGAGCGTGTGTTGGTCGAAGCGGCAGCCTATTTCTCGGGTATGCAAATCAGCTTCATTGAATCCCTGGATACCTTTACCCGCGATGTTAAGCAGGCTCAGCCGACGTTGTTTATTTCTGTGCCCCGCCTGTGGACGCGATTCCAAATGGGTATCTTGGCGAAAATGCCACAGAAGAAACTCAATTTTCTGCTCGCCATCCCCTTTGTAGGCAAAGCGGTGGCGCGTAAAATTCGTCAGCAACTGGGGCTGGATAAGGCCCGTTTGTGGGCCAGCGGTTCCGCGCCTATCTCGCCCGCGACGATTGAGTGGTTTCATCGCATCGGCATCAACATCTCCGAAGGGTGGGGGATGACGGAGAACAGTGCGTATGGCACCGGTTCGGTACCGTTCAGAGTCGATAAGATAGGCAGTATCGGCAGACCTTATGAAGGTGTGGATATTCGAATTTCTGATGAAGGCGAGATCCAGGTTAAAGCCCCGTGCAATATGAAAGAGTATTACCTGGAGCCAGAAAAAACCGCCGAAGTGTTCACTGATGATGGTTATCTTCGCACTGGCGACAAAGGCGAAATTGATGCCGAAGGCTATGTGCGCATTACCGGTCGTTTAAAAGACATTTTTAAAACCGCCAAAGGCAAATATGTCACGCCCGTGCCGATTGAAGCCAAGATCATGGAAAATGCCATTATCGAGCAGGTGTGTGTAACCGGCAGTAATTTGAAACAGCCCATTGCATTGCTGGTGCTGGCGGAAGAAACCCGCAACAAGGCCAAGGATGAGCTGCATCAGAGCTTGCAAAACACGCTTACGGCAGTGAATGACAGTCTCGAGAGTCATCAGGTACTGGACCACTTTATTGTAATGTCAGAACCCTGGACCATCGAAAACGATTTGTTGACCCCGACACTGAAAGTAAAACGGCACATACTCGAAGACCGTTTTGCGGATGTTATCAATCAGAAACACGATCAACCGGTGGTATGGTTAACCGCCTCATCATGAGCGAATAGTGGTTATGGCGGTGAAAAAATCACCGCCATTCATCGTTCGTTACATGAATTTGAGCTGAATATGCAAAGTTTTTGTAAAGGAATGAACTTTTCCATGGTGAATCCCTCCTAACTTCGATATAAAATCATCGGCTATTTTTCCCTCGAATCATAAATAAAGGATTAGAGTTAATGCGAAGTAATCTGCGATACCCCCTGGCAGCCGTCGCCCTTTCACTGGGTCTGGCCGGTTGTGGCGGTAGTGACGACAACAACAGCGAATTCCCTGACGGTTATCTACAATTTTATAATGGCTCTGCGAACAGTGCTGTAACAACCATGAGCGGTGTGGAGCAAGGTACCCTGGGATCTGCGGCTTTCGGTGACGCTACCAGCATGTTTTCTCTGGACGCAGGTGACGTTGACATCGAGTTTTATCGCACCGACTCCGATGACCAGCAAGTACTGGTTGATGAAATGACCGTCAACTTGTCAGAAGGTGACAAGACGTTGGTCATGTTGACTGGCGATTACAGCAACCCAGTGTTTTCAGAGTACACTTTCGAACGTGAAGACATGGTGGACCATTTCCGTTTGTTCGCCACTTCCACGATCGAAACGAATGGCAGCTATGATGTTTACATGAGTGATTCCGGCGCGCCGTTTGAGTCAGCCAACCTGCTGGGTACAGTAACCTACCAGGGGTTTGACGAGTTTGCTTACTGGGACGGTGACGAAGACAGTGATGACTTCGATGAAGGTGAATACACCATCTACCTGACGGCTCCGGGCGGCAGTGAAGTGTTGTTTGAAAGTCCTACCATCAACTTCGGTTTTGCTACCGAATATGTTCTGGCGATCCGTGAAAGCACCGGTGCTATCCAGGATGCGGTTCAGATTGATCTGATCACCAATTCGTCTTCAGTGACTACTTACGCGGATACAGACGCTACTGCTCAGTATCGTATCTACAACAGTCTGGATGGCGATGCTACCCTGACGGTGAGCTTGGACGGTAACGACACTGAAGGGCAAGAGATTGCTTTGGATGCCAATACCCTGAGTGATTTTACCGACATTGAGTTTGGTGACTATCGCTTGTCCGCGCAAAACGCGGATGCTTCGTTGAGCTTCAACAACCGCTTGGTGACGTTGAACCAAGGACAAAGTAAAGCGATCGTGTTGTACATGGATGCGGAACAAAAGCTGTCATCATTGTCTTTCGCAGAAAGTAACCTGCCTCAGGTGTATGACAAAGAAGTACGCGCAGTGAATCTGGTACCGGACTTCGTGGATGTTGATTTGTATTTCGTGCGTAAGGACGAAACCATCGAATCCGCACAATTTGTGCTGTCCAGCATCGATTTTGGTGAATCCAAAGAGTTGTCATTGCCAAGCGATTTCTATGAGTTGATTGCTGTTTATGATGGCAATGAAGACACGCAACAATTGCTGGATCGCACCCAACTGTTGGGCTTGAACGAAGAGCAAAACTACATCATCACCATTGAGCCATCAACGGACTCGCCAACAGGGTATGCCATTTCCTTGTTGTACTGATGAATCTATCAGTGAAAAGCGGCTTCTAGACAGAAGCCGCTTTTTTTTGTCTGCGACGTAACGCGCATGTGCAACGAAATTGCTATCAGGGATAAACCTTGCTTTGGTTTAGTGCTTAGCGGATTTGTTAGCCAATGCCGAGACGGTGCCTTTCTTTGAACACACCCATATCGTGATTATCGCCAGCAAAAATGCATAGGGCACCAGCCCATTGCCTCCCCGCCAGGTGGCGATAATACCCGTCCAGTGTAGGCATACCTGTGCCAGCATCAGGACGGCGACATAGAGTAGGGTTAAACGGAATAACTGTACAAAAAAGCCATAAATCGTCATCGTTTCAACCTGCGTTCAAAGCAGTGGATCGTTGAGCATTTCGCGCACTTGTTGTGTTTCACCGTCACGTCCCGCGGCATGGATGTCTTCCATGTATCGGGTGGAGCTTAGCCGTTGCATGTAGGCGCCAACTTCATACCAGATTTCATCCATAAAGTTTCCGCCGCACACGGTGGTAAGTTGTTGTTCGAGTCGTTGCATCGTTCAGTCCTCACGCATATCCGCTTAAGCGACCAGTGGTATCCACATAGTCGTAATAGTCTGAGAAGCTTTCCCGGCTCGATTCCCGGAACCCTCGCTCCATGGCTCGGCCGGAGTCATCCATGATGATGGCGATGCCAATGGCTTCAAAGATGGTGCGAATAACGCCGAGGTTGCCGCCACTCACGGCGGTGTATTGCTGTTGTGACAATAGTTTCATTTACGGTCCCTCTTGAATTTGATGATTTCGTCAGCACATATGAGGTGTACTGCAAACTGACTTCCAAAGCGTAGTGTGCTGAGCCTTTTTCGGCGCCGTACTTAGGTCCTGATTGCCAGGCATAACAAGGATTCCGGACCTATGGCGGTGTGTTTTTCAGCGGCCTCCCCGGTGCCCAAAAATAATTCGAAATTGCGCTATCTTAGGCTGATGTTTTCTGTTATCATTTCGCGCCCTTTTTATCGGGGTATGTATAAAAATTCAGCAAGCATTGCTTAAAATGCGCGCTGATTTAGCAGCTTAGACGACTCGAGAGAGTCTTACTTAACAGCGGAGCACTAACATGATCCAAATGCAAACTAACCTGGATGTTGCCGACAACTCCGGCGCTCGCAGGGTTCAGTGTATTAAGGTTCTTGGTGGCTCGCATCGCCGTTATGCACATATCGGTGACATCATCAAAGTTACCGTCAAGGAAGCAATTCCTCGCGGTAAAGTTAAAAAAGGTGACGTACTGAATGCAGTGGTGGTGCGTACTAAGAAAGGCGTTCGTCGTCCTGACGGTTCTTCGATCCGTTTCGACAGCAACGCAGCAGTGTTGCTTAATGCAAACAAGCAACCCATTGGTACGCGTATCTTCGGACCGGTAACCCGTGAGCTTCGTGGCGATTCGTTCATGAAAATCATCTCACTGGCCCCAGAGGTACTATAAGGAGTCACGATAATGGCTAACAAAATTCGTCGTGATGATGAAGTTGTTGTATTGGCCGGTAAAGACAAAGGCAAACAAGGCAAAGTCCTGAAAGTCCTGACGTCTGAAGACCGTCTGATCGTTGAAGGTGTGAATGTGGTGAAGAAGCACCAGAAGCCTAACCCTCACATGAATGTCCCTGGTGGCATCGTTGAGAAAGAAGCTTCCATTCACGTTTCTAATGTCGCGATTGTTAACCCTCAAACGGGTAAAGCAGATCGCGTAGGTTTCCGTTCTGAAGGCGACAAGAAAGTTCGCGTCTTCAAATCGAACGGTGAACTGGTTTAATTAATTGGAGAGTACGATGGCGAAACTGCATGATTTCTATAAAGAAACAGTAGTGGGCGAACTTGCTAAGCAGTTCGGCTACAAAAGCGTCATGCAAGTCCCTCGGATTGAAAAAATCACCCTGAACATGGGTTTGGGTGAAGCAGTAGCGGACAAGAAAATTCTGGAAAATGCGCAAGCCGATATGGCTGCTATCGCTGGCCAGAAGCCGATTGTCACTGTTGCTCGTAAATCCGTCGCGGGTTTTAAAATCCGTGAAGGTTATCCGATTGGCTGTAAAGTAACCCTGCGTGGCGAACGTATGTGGGAATTCTTTGAGCGTTTGGTTTCAATCGCAATTCCTCGTATCCGTGACTTCCGTGGCCTGAATCCTAAGTCATTCGACGGCCGTGGTAACTACAGCATGGGCGTTCGTGAGCAAATCATCTTCCCTGAAATCGACTTTGATAAAGTGGATAAGGTTCGCGGTATGGATATCACTATCACTACCAGTGCGAAGTCCGATGAGGAAGCTCGTGCGTTGTTGAACGCGTTCAACTTCCCGTTCAGAAAATAAGGGGTAGGGTTATGGCAAAAGAATCAATGAAAGCGCGCGAAGTAAAACGCGCCAAACTCGTTGCGAAGTACGCTGAAAAGCGTGCAGCATTGAAAGCGATCATCAGCGACGTAAACGCGTCTGATGAAGAGCGTTGGGATGCTGTTCTGAAGCTGCAACAACTTCCACGTGACTCGGCTCGCACTCGCCAGCAAAATCGCTGCCGCGTGACTGGTCGTCCACATGGTTTCCTACGCAAATTCGGTCTTAGCCGTATCAAGCTGCGTGAAGCAGCAATGCGCGGTGAAGTCCCTGGCCTGAAAAAAGCCAGCTGGTAAGGAGTAGCAGATATGAGCATGCAAGATCCTATCGCGGATATGTTTACCCGCATCCGTAACGGCCAGATGGCACAGAAGATCTCCGTATCTATGCCTTCATCTAAACTGCGCACGGCTATTGCCAAAGTGCTGAAAGAAGAAGGTTACATCGAAGACTTCGCTGTTTCTGGTGACGTTAAGCCTGTGATGGAAGTGACGCTGAAGTACTTCGAAGGCAAACGAGTAATCGAAAGCATTGAACGTGTCAGCCGCCCTGGCCTGCGCATCTACAAAAAGAAAGATGAGCTGCCAAAAGTAATGGGTGGTCTGGGCGTAGCTATCGTGTCTACTTCTAAAGGTGTGATGACTGACCGTGCAGCGCGTAAAGCGGGCATGGGCGGTGAGATCATCGGTTATGTAGCGTAACGGAGGAAGTATCAATGTCACGTGTAGCTAAAGCTCCTGTCGATATCGCGTCTGGCGTAGAAGTTTCTATCGCCGGTCAAGAAGTCACAGTAAAAGGTAAGAACGGTACATTGAACCGTGTATTCAACGAAGCCGTTGAAGTTGTTCAAGAAGAAAACCAACTGAAAGCCCTGCCTCGCGAAGGCATGCCTAACGGTTGGGCACAAGCAGGTACTGCTCGTGCACTGTTGAACGCCATGGTTATCGGTGTTACCGAAGGGTTCGAGAAAAAATTACAGTTGAATGGTGTTGGTTACCGTGCGCAAGCACAAGGTAGCAAACTGAACCTGACACTGGGTTTCTCTCACCCTGTCGTATACGAAATGCCTCAAGGCATCACCGTAGAAACTCCAAGCCAAACTGAAATCCTCGTCAAAGGCGCAGATAAGCAGTTGGTGGGTCAGGTTGCAGCTAACATCCGCGGTTATCGTCCGCCAGAGCCTTACAAAGGCAAAGGTGTTCGTTACGCAGATGAAGTTGTGCGTCGTAAAGAAGCTAAGAAGAAATAGGTGGGTACGATGGATAAGAAAGCAGCTCGCTTGCGTCGCGCTACTCGTGCACGCAAAAAAATTAGTGAACTGGCCGCGCATCGCTTGGTTGTAAACCGCACACCTCGCCACATCTACGCTCAGTTGATCGCTCCTAGCGGTTCTGAAGTAATGGCGGCGGCCTCTACTGTAGAAGCTGACTTGCGTAAAGGTCTGAAAGCGACCGGTAACGTTGAAGCAGCCGCTGCAGTGGGTAAAGCGATCGCTGAACGCGCTATCGAAAAAGGCATCAAAGATGTCGCTTTCGACCGTAGCGGGTTCAAATATCATGGTCGAGTTAAGGCATTGGCTGATGCTGCTCGCGAAGCAGGTCTTCAGTTCTAGGAGTTAATTATGGCTAAAGTAGAAGTTCAAAATGGTGAACTGTTGGAGAAATTGATTGCCGTAAACCGCGTATCTAAAGTGGTTAAAGGTGGTCGTATCTTCAGTTTCACCGCACTGACTGTTGTTGGTGACGGTAATGGCCGTGTGGGTTTCGGTTACGGTAAAGCACGTGAAGTGCCTGCCGCAATTCAGAAAGCCATGGAGAAGGCACGTCGCAATCTTGTGAACGTTGACCTGAACGGTAATACGTTGCAGCACCCTATCAAGGGTCGTCACTCTGGCTCCAAGGTTTACATGCAGCCTGCATCTGAAGGTACCGGTATCATTGCCGGTGGTGCGATGCGTGCAGTACTTGAAGTTGCTGGTGTACAGAACGTACTTTCAAAATGTTACGGTTCTACCAACCCAATTAACGTGGTTCGCGCAACCATCAACGCTCTGGTTGACATGAAGTCGCCTGAGCAGGTTGCAGCCAAGCGTGGGTTGCCCGTAAACGAGATTTTGGGGTAATTGAACATGGCAAAGATGATTAAAGTAAAGCAAACCAAAAGCGCGATTGGCCGTTTGCCAAAGCACAAGGCTACTTTGACTGGCCTGGGTCTGCGCCGCATCGGTCATGTTCGTGAACTGGAAGATACACCTGCAGTTCGCGGTATGATTAACCGTGTTAACTACATGGTTGAGATCGTGGAGGAGTAAGTGATGAAATTGAATACTATTGCTCCTGCACCAGGAGCCAAAAGTTCTGGTAAGCGCGTAGGTCGTGGTATTGGTTCTGGCCTGGGTAAAACCGGTGGCCGTGGTCACAAAGGTCAGAAGAGCCGCTCTGGTGGTTCTGTAAAACCTGGCTTTGAAGGTGGTCAAATGCCAATCCAACGCCGTCTGCCTAAGTTCGGTTTCACGTCTCGTGTTGGTCTGGTTACTGACCAGGTAACACTGAGCGAAATCGCTAAGGTAGAAGGTGATGTGGTTTCACTCGAAACGTTGAAAGCTGCTGGTCTGGTTAAGAAAGACATGCAGTTCGTCAAGGTGATGAAGAGCGGTGAAATCAATCGTGCAGTTACTGTAAGTGGATTGAAGGTTACAAAAGGCGCCCTTGAAGCTATCAAGGCTGCTGGCGGTAAAGTAGAGGAATAAGCTAGATGGCAAAACCAGGATTGGATTCGAGCGCCAAAGGCGGCTTGACGGAGCTTAAATCAAGGCTGTTGTTCGTACTGGGTGCGATCATTGTATTTAGACTGGGTTCCTATGTGCCGATTCCTGGTATTGATGGCGCTGTGCTGGCTCAATTATTTGAGCAGCAAAAGGGCACGATCGTAGAAATGTTTAACATGTTCTCCGGTGGTGCGCTTGAGCGTGCATCAGTTCTTGCCCTGGGTATCATGCCTTACATTTCAGCGTCTATCATCATGCAGATCCTCACTGTAGTGCATCCGCCGATGATGGAACTGAAGAAGGAAGGTGAGGCAGGACGTCGCAAAATCAGTCAGTACACACGGTATTTCACCCTGGTGCTGGCGACATTCCAAGCAATTGGAATTGCGACCAACCTGCCTAACCTGATTCAAGGCTTGGTGATTAACCCCGGCTTCGGTTTTTACTTTACAGCAGTGGTGAGTCTGGTTACCGGTACCATGTTCCTGATGTGGTTAGGTGAGCAGATTACCGAGCGAGGTATCGGTAACGGTATCTCCATTCTGATTTTTACGGGTATTGTGGCTGGCTTGCCTACAGCGATCGGCCAGACAGCAGAACAAGCCCGACAGGGCGAGATCAACTTGTTGTTCTTGCTATTGATTGGAGTGATTGTGATTGCTCTTACCTACCTGGTGGTGTTTGTTGAACGTGGTCAACGTCGTATCGTCGTTAACTACGCTAAACGTCAGCAGGGTCGTAAGGTCTTTGCAGCGCAAAGCACTCATTTGCCGTTGAAGGTTAATATGGCCGGTGTAATTCCGCCCATCTTCGCGTCAAGTATCATCCTGTTCCCTGGCACTATTGCCGGTTGGTTTGGTCAGAATGAATCCATGTCATGGTTGTCGGATGTCGCATTGATGATTTCCCCTGGACAGCCGTTATATGTGATGTTGTACGCTGCGGCGATTGTGTTTTTCTGCTTCTTCTACACGGCGTTGGTTTTCAACCCGCGTGAAACTGCAGATAACCTGAAAAAGTCTGGTGCTTTTGTACCGGGTATTCGCCCTGGTGAACAAACGTCTCGGTACATTGATAAAGTAATGACCCGCCTGACGTTGGCTGGCGCACTTTACATAACCTTTATTTGTTTAGTGCCTGAATTCATGTTGATCGCCTGGAACGTTCCGTTCTATTTCGGCGGTACATCACTGCTGATTATTGTGGTGGTGATCATGGACTTTATGGCACAGGTGCAGACCCATTTGATGTCTCATCAATATGAGTCTGTTCTTAAGAAAGCCAATCTTAAAGGCTACGGCCGCTAAGATTGACTATTACGGAGTGGTGAAATGAAAGTTCGTGCATCCGTTAAGAAGATTTGCCGTAACTGCAAAATCATTAAGCGCAACGGCGTTGTTCGAGTGATTTGCGTTGAGCCTAAGCACAAGCAAAGGCAAGGCTAATCAAACGGTGGAGGAGAGCCGGCTGGTCCGGTTGTCCTAACCTTAATTTGCAATTTAGTCGTCGGGTAAGTATCCTATCGGGCTTTTTAGGCTGACGACAATTTAACTTAGAGGAGTGCTGTTAATGGCCCGTATCGCTGGCATTAACATTCCTGAACACAAGCACGCTGTGATTGCTATTCAGTCAATCTACGGTGTAGGCGCTACACGTGCGAAAAGCATCTGTGCAGCTGCTGGTGTTGCAGAAGATAGCAAGATCAAAGATCTTGACGAAACAACCATTGATAAACTGCGTGACGAAGTGGCTAAATTCACTGTAGAAGGTGACCTTCGTCGTGAGATTTCAATGAACATCAAACGTTTGATGGACCTAGGTTGCTTCCGTGGCATTCGCCACCGTCGTAGCTTGCCTCTGCGTGGTCAGCGTACTAAAACGAACGCGCGTACCCGTAAAGGTCCTCGTAAGCCGATTAAAAAGTAAGCGGGGGACTAGATTATGGCAAAAGCACCTACTCGCACGCGTAAGCGCGCAAAACGTCAAGTTGCTGATGGTATGGCTCATATCCATGCCTCTTTCAACAACACTATCGTGACAATCACTGACCGTCAGGGCAACGCTCTGGCTTGGGCAACATCAGGTGGTTCTGGTTTCCGTGGTTCACGTAAATCTACCCCTTTTGCAGCTCAGGTTGCTGCTGAGCGCGCTGGTACAGCTGCTCAGGAATACGGTTTGAAGAACCTTGAAGTGTTCGTTAAAGGTCCCGGTCCAGGTCGTGAATCTGCGATCCGTGCCCTGAACGCCACAGGTTACAAAATCACGAACATTACCGATGTGACGCCTATCCCTCACAACGGTTGTCGTCCACCGAAGAAACGTCGCGTTTAATCGACGGACTGTTGGAGAAAGATCATGGCAAGATATTTGGGTCCAAAACTCAAACTTAGCCGTCGCGAAGGAACAGACCTGTTCCTTAAAAGCGGCGTTCGAGCAATCGACTCGAAATGTAAAATCGATACTGCCCCTGGTCAGCACGGTGCCCGTCGTGGGCGTCTGTCTGACTACGGTGTTCAGTTACGTGAAAAGCAAAAAGTTCGTCGTATGTACGGCGTTCTGGAAAAGCAGTTCCGTAATTACTATAAAGAAGCTGCGCGTCTGAAAGGCAACACAGGTGAAAACCTGCTGCAACTTTTAGAACAGCGTCTTGACAATGTTGTATACCGTATGGGTTTCGCCAGCACTCGCGCTGAAGCACGTCAGCTGGTAAGCCACAAAGCCATCATGGTTAACGGTAAGGTTGTTAATATACCTTCTTATAACGTATCTGCTGAAGACGTTGTTTCCGTTCGTGAAAAATCCAAGAAGCAAGCGCGTATCGTTGCTGCTCTGGAGCTGGCGGACCAGCGTGAAAAACCAACTTGGATTGAAGTAGACAGCAAGAAAATGGAAGGCGTTTTCAAACGTATTCCAGAGCGTACTGATTTGTCTGCCGAAATTAACGAACAGTTGATCGTCGAACTTTACTCTAAGTAAAGCTTAAAGAAGAGAGGAAACAATGTCGGGTTCTGTAACTGAATTCCTAAAACCAAGGTTAGTAGAAATTGATAACGTCACGCCTACGCGTGCGAAAGTGACTCTCGAGCCACTGGAGCGAGGCTTCGGTCACACGCTTGGTAATGCATTGCGTCGTATTCTTCTGTCATCCATGCCAGGTTGCGCGGTAACAGAAGTAGAAATCGACGGTGTGTTACATGAGTACAGCACCAAAGAAGGTGTACAGGAAGACGTTATCGAGATCCTGCTGAACCTGAAAGGTTTGGCGGTGCGTCTAGACGGTAAAACTGAAGCGACGCTAACTTTAGTGAAATCCGGTGCGGGCCCTGTTACGGCTGGTGACATCCAGCACGACGGTGACGTAGAAATCGTAAACCCTGATCATGTCATTTGTACATTGACTGGTGATGCTGAAATCAGCATGCGCATCAAAGTAGAAATGGGTCGCGGTTACGTTCCTGCTGCAACTCGTCGTTCCTCTGAAGAAGATGATCGACCCATTGGTCGTTTGTTAGTGGACGCTTCATACAGCCCTGTAGAGCGTATCGCATACAATGTCGAGTCAGCCCGTGTTGAACAACGCACTGACTTGGACAAACTGATCATCGATATGGAAACTAACGGCACACTGGATCCTGAAGAAGCGATCCGTCGCGCTGCGACCATTCTGGCTGAACAGCTGGATGCGTTCGTAGAATTACGTGACATGTCTGAGCCGGTAGAGAAAGAAGAGAAGCCGGAGTTTGATCCGATTCTGCTTCGCCCTGTCGACGATCTGGAATTGACGGTACGTTCTGCTAACTGTCTGAAAGCAGAAGCTATCCAGTATATTGGTGACCTGGTACAGCGCACCGAGGTTGAGTTGTTGAAAACACCTAACCTGGGTAAGAAGTCTCTGACTGAGATCAAAGACGTGCTGGCTTCTCGTGGTTTGTCTCTGGGCATGCGCCTGGAAAACTGGCCACCAGAAAGCATTGCCGACAAAGATTAATCAGGTCGCAATCTAAACTGATTTGTAAAGAAGGATATTAGCTATGCGCCATCGTAAGAGTGGTCGTCAGTTAAATCGTAACAGTAGCCATCGTCAAGCGATGTTCAAAAACATGGCTGGTTCACTGGTTAAGCACGAAGTGATTAAAACCACTTTGCCAAAAGCCAAAGAACTGCGTCGTGTTATTGAGCCTCTGATCACACTTGCTAAGCAAGACAGCGTTGCAAACCGTCGTTTGGCGTTCGCACGTACTGGTGATAAAGAAGTGGTAGGTAAATTGTTCAACGAACTGGGTCCTCGCTATGAGACCCGTCCAGGCGGTTACATTCGCATTTTGAAATGTGGATTCCGTGCTGGTGACAATGCCCCTATGGCATACGTTGAGCTGGTTGACCGCCCTGAAGCTACTGAAGTTGAAGCAACTGAAGACGCTGCAGCGGAATAAGCACCGCAACACATTAAAAAAACCCGGCTTTAGCCGGGTTTTTTTTGCTCCGAGAGAAATGACGTTGGAGTAATAGGAATACGGTGCTTAATACTTTAGAGCTACACTTTTGTACCATGTAAGAGTTGCTAGCGAGTGTTGAGAACGATTCAGGAATTGGTGTCGAATTGCGGTATTTTTCAAATCGTCGATCGGTTAGAATCCCCAACCATCGTATCATTTACAACGTTATCGCCAGCAATGACCCCCAAACACTTTTGGCAGCTTGTCTTTACAACAACTCAGTTGAATCTTAAATCTGAAGCATCAAAAAGCTACTTGATGTATGCGTGGTGGTTTTTAGAACCACTTTTGTTTGTTGCAGTGTTTTATGTTGTGTTTGGCATTTTCATGGCACAGAACAAACCCGGTTTTGTGGTGTTTTTATTGTGTGGACAAGTGCCTTTTTTGTGGTTTGCTCGCACTATTTCCAATGGCTGCTCTTCAATTGCGCATGGTATAGGGCTGATGTCACAAATTCGGATTCCCAAGCTGTATTTTCCATTGGTAACCATTTTTCAGGATACGGTTAAATCTCTATGCGTATTTGCATTGTTGTTGGTGTTTGTTGCTATTTACGATAGTAATATTACCGCCGCATGGTTTGCTCTGCCGGTAATCATGCTAGTTCAATTTACATTTGTTCTTAGCTTAACGTTATTGTGCGCGATGTTGGTCCCTTTTATTCCAGACATAAAATACCTTGTAGCGACGTCAATACAATTAGCAATGTTTGGTTCGGGGATTTTTTATGACTTCAGAACCGTGATCCGTGAAGAGCACGTTTCCTTGTATTTAGCCAATCCACTTGCCAATTTGATCAATCAATACCGTAGCGTGCTCATTGAAGGTGTTCTGCCCGATTGGCAAGCATTAGCAACCATCATGGTAATCAGTAGTTTAGTGGTTGTGTTGCTGATCATTGTGTTGAAAAGATTAGATTCCGTTTATCCAAGAGTGTTGTTGGAGTAGTCATGACAACGAAATTGTTATCCATTGAGAATGTCACATTCCATTACTTCCAACGCCATGGATTGCGGGTAAAAAAGCGAACAGTATTAAACAATCTGCAATTGGACGTATATCAAGGCGAGGTACTCGGCGTTATTGGTAGAAATGGTTGCGGAAAGTCCACGCTTTTGAAACTACTCGCGGGTATTTATCAGCCGGATAAAGGTCGCATCGTTGCCAACAATGTCCGGGTTTCACTGCAAACATTGAATGCGGGATTTGATAATGCTTTGTCGGGGCGTGACAACGCACTAATCAGTGCAATGCTGTTGGGGCATTGCAAAGCCCACGCACTCAGTCAGCTCGAGGAGATCAACGATATGGCTGAGTTGAGGGACCAATTTGATGAACCAGTAAAAACCTATAGTGCCGGCATGCGAGCACGGTTGGGGTTTTCTATTGCCATCAAAATGCAAACGGATGTGCTTTTAATCGATGAGGTACTAGGGGTCGGCGATGCTGCATTTCGGAGTAAAGCCGAGCAAATTATTGATGAAAAAATACGCAGTGGTCTTACAGTGATCCTAGTGTCTCATGCGGTACACCAGATTCGTCGTTTGTGTACCAGGGCGATCTTGATTGAGAATGGTAAGATAATTGACCAAGGTGGTGTCGACGGTGTACTCAGTAACTATGAAAAAACTATCAAAAATACAATTGGTTAAGTGTAATTATAAGGTTTGAAATTCGTCCAAATTGCTTGATGCCGACTAGATTTGCTACAATCGAAGCTTTAATGTAGTACAGTTTTGTCAGGGAAGATGTTATGAGTCGCTCCGTTGTGCAACGCATACTGATGTGTTGTGTCTCTTTGTTGGTGGTTTCCACATTCAATGTTCACGCTGAAGTTATCGATAGCTTTGAATCTGCTACTCTGTCCGATAAATGGACAAAATCTAAAGACAATACCCTAGATTGGGATTTTGACAGCTCGGAAGCGTTATCCGGATTAAAGAGCTTAGCTTCACCGACCGGCCTTGGCTACGGGGAAGTCTCAGACATTACTTACACAGACACCTTTGAAGACAGCACGCTGACGTTGTATTTCAAACAAGCCTCGACCTCCGCTGCTTATGTGAAAATACTCATTGATGGTGTGGAGGCCAGCACCTCTGCTACAACTGGCAGTGCAAACACTTGGCGTAGTTTGTCGACCCCGATCAGTCAGGGATTGCACAGTATCACCCTGCGTTTTACGTCAAATGGTAGCAACAATAAAGTATTTGTTGACGACTTGACAATTGTTTCCCAGGAGCAGCTTTGGCGTCACCCTGGGGGGATTATCAGTACCGGTAGTACATCCCAATCGATCTATGAATTCGACCAATACGGCCGAATGTATAGTAGAAAATCGTTTTCAGATCAGTGTTACTCCATTGCTGGTCTAACAATCCTCCCTGATAACACTATTGCAGTATCCTGTGGCCTATCCCTGAACAACGCAAATGCCGATGTCCTAGTATGGGATCATGTTTCTGATACCACTCAACGCTATCAATACAATGGATTAGTGAGCGGCTCTTTAACCAGCTACAACCATTTCATCTTCACCAATAACAGCAACTTTACCGCTGGTGTTGTTGGGATTGTGCGCATTAATACCAGTAATGGCACCAGTAGCTTGTATCAGGTCGGTACGCTTTATGATGATCTGCAGATTGGTAAGAATAGCTTGTTGTACGGGGTAAGTGATGACTATTCGAGTGCTTGGCTAGACGAGTTTAACCCTTTGACCATGGAAAAGCTTCGAAGTATTCAGTTGCCTTCCAACACAGAAGTAGTCGCTGTCGCTGCTGATGGGACATTTTTTGCTGCACATTCAAGCTATGTTGGAAAATTTGATAAATTTGGCAATGAGCTGTTTCGTGTTGAAGCAAAGGATGATGCAGTGGGGCAAGACTTTGTTTACTTGACTGATCTTGCCATCCTTGAAAATGGTGAGATCGTTGTTGGGACTGCATCAACCCACTCATTCTTTTTTGATAGCGACTTGAATTATTTGCGAACGAGTATAGGCAATCGAAGCCGTGTAGTAACAGCGCGTATTCAGATGGATGATAATGACGCTGATCAACTGCCCGATTATTGGGAAGCATACTGGGGGTTGGATAAAAGCCCTTCTCAAACCGGTGCAACAGACAATGATGGCGATAACTTGTCAAACCTCAAAGAGTATCAGTACCTGACCAATCCCAACAAGGTCGACACTGATGGAGACGGTCTCGGAGATGGTGGTGAGGTAAATGCCCGTAACACCGATCCGACTAATATTGATACCGACGGGGATGGCCTGAACGATGGCATTGAAGTGTTTACTCATGGCACGGATCCGTTGTCCAACGATACTGACGGTGATGGCTTGACCGATTATGCCGAAATCATCGACCTGAACACCGATCCGTTATCCATTGATACCGATGGTGACGGCATGGATGACAAATGGGAAATCGACCACCTGCTGGATGCCACAGTATTCAGCAAGACCAATGATGCGGACAGTGATAGCTTGTCGGATTTTGGTGAATATTTGCGTGGCTCAGATCCGAACAATGCAGATACCGACGGTGACGGTCTGAGCGACGGGCAGGAAGTCCACGTGCATGGCTCCAGTCCTGTTAAGACCGATACCGATGGTGATGGTATGCCGGATAAATGGGAAGTGGATGCAAATTTATCGCCATCCACACCTCTGGATGCTGCCCTGGACGCGGACGGTGATGGTTATACCAACCTAGAGGAATTTTGGGGTAACAGTGATCCCAATGATGGTGCTTCATTACCGACATTCGAGCCTTGGACTCAATGGCGCGGCAACTCACAGAACCTTGGTTTTCTCGGTATCACCACTAACGCCAGTAATTTTTTCGAGCGCTGGCGGTGGACTGCAACAGGCAATACCGAGTATGACCGGTCCGCGATTGCAAACAATGGAATGGTCCTGGTTTCTAGCAAAAGCTCACAAACTACCAGTATGCCGACTATGTTGGGGTTTGAGGCCCGTAGTGGTGTGATTAAATGGCAAACCGATTACGACAGCTTGCGTTATGCGTCCGCGCCAGTCATGTTGAATGGTAAGGTTTATGTACAACAAACCAATGGTGAAGACGGTCCACAAATTGTGGTCCGAGATCCCTACTCAGGCGAAGTTTTGGGAGAGACGTCGACAAGCCCCTTCTCAGTGAATAATGAGCAGTTATTGGTTGCTTCAGACCGAATCGTTCTACCACAACATTATAGTTTAAATATTTATGATGCTGAATTACAGCGTCTTCAGACCGTGAGCCTGCATCAACATTCTGAGAGCGCCAAAGCGGGATACGATGCTGACGCCGGTTATGTTTTACCTCGCGGCGACAAAATCTATAAGCTCAATGCATCCACCGGAGCTTACAACGGGACGTCTGTCACTATCGATGATCCCAATTGCCAGCAATCCATTTACAACATGAGCACTCCAGTACTTCCCGGTAACAATACTGTAGTGTGGCGTTCAAACCAATGTTTGATTAGGGCCGATTTAACCGATGGTACCCTTCACTGGTCTGCGGATCTCGGCCTGAACGGTGATACCGAAATTGTTGCCGCGTTAGGAACAGTGTTTGTGGTTAATCGTGATGACAACACATTGGAAGCTCGCGCTTTGTCTACCGGAGAGCTGCTGTGGTCTTGGAACGAAGCTCAAGCAACCCTGAACGGGTCGGTGGTCGCCACTTTAGGCCATGTATTTGTCGCGGATTCCACCTATACCTACGCCATTGACATTGGTACCCAGTCCAGTGTGAAACAGTTTACGGCGTCAGGCGTTTTGTCCCTGAGTGACGAAGGCGTTTTGTTGGTTACGGGAAACAGTTCTGTTGTCGCGATCGATATTGAAGGCGACAGTGACAATGACGGGTTGCCCGATTGGTGGGAGCGGCGTTACCAACTGGCAATCAATGATGCCAGCAATCGTCTTAGTGATCCGGATGGTGATGGGCTGAGCAATTATGCTGAGTACCTTGCGAACGGTGACCCAACCATTGCGGATACTGACGGTGATGGTGTCAGTGATGGCGTAGAGTATCACCAGTCGAAATCTGACTTACGTTTAACTGATACCGACGAAGATGGCTTGACGGATGGCGACGAGGTTAATACCCACGGTTCAGATCCCACTAAAATAGACACCGATGATGATGGCTTGAGTGACTATGTGGAAGTGACGGACCTAGGCACCGATCCGAGCTCTACAGACAGTGACAGTGACCGTATTCCTGATGGGTGGGAAGTGCAGTTTGGTTTAGACCCACTTCAGTCTAATGCCGACACTGACACAGACGGTGACGGCTTGTCTGACTACGGTGAATATGTGCGAGGAACTGACCCTACGGCAACGGACACCGATGGTGACGGATTGACCGACGGCCAAGAGCACCACATTCATCAAACCGACCCGTTACTAAACGACACCGATGCTGATGGCATGCCGGATAAGTGGGAATTGGACGCAGGGCTCGCCCCCAACGATGCTGCCGATGCACCTTTGGACAAAGACGGCGACAGCTATCCAAATATGGCTGAGTTCTGGTTCGACAGCGATCCCAGTGATGGTGCTTCCATACCGAAAGTCATGCCCTGGAATCAATGGCTGGGTGATGCGCACAACAGCAGTTTTCTGCCGGTCGTATACGACGCAGCGCGGTTCCAAGAAAAATGGAGCCGTTCATTTGGCATTTCCGACATGGGGTATCCTGCGGTGGTGGCAGGTAATCATGTGCTGGTGAATTCTGATGCAACAGGTTCTGAAGTGTTGCATGCATTGGATCGGGAGAACGGTACTACCCGTTGGTCTGTCTACGGCAGAGATACAGGCCTTGTGACCTCACCGGTTGTCGAGGGTGATGAAGTCAGGTTGTTCCAAATTAAACTTGACGGTGTCTCTGACAGTGAGCCCTTGGTAACCCGAAGTTTAATTAGTGGTCAAGTATTGCAATCGAGCAGCGACTTTGCACGACAGTTTGATCTTAGTACAACAATGACAACTCACCTGTTGTCAACGCCTGAAAAAAGTTACTTTTACGGGCATAATGCGGTGTGGCGAATAGATAGCGATTACTCGCAATATAAGCGGTTATTCTCAATGCATCAGCACGCTACACAGCATAAATTGGGCATGGGTTATGATAATACTGTTTATGCAATCGCAAGCCGCAATTTATATTCAATCGACCCGACGACGGACGAGGTCACGATCAAGCCGATCGACAGAGAGGTGCTGTCCGGATGTAACTTACCGCATTACGACCAAGCAGTGCCGCTACCTACCAGGGGAGGCAAAATTGTTGCGCGTTTAGGTAACTGCACGGGGCTGATTGACCCTTCCAGCGGTCTGTTTGACTGGGTGATTAACGCCCAGAAATCCCATCACAGCACGATACCTGCAATGGGCCCGGGCGAGATGTATGCGATTAACCTCGATGACAACGTGCTGGAAGTTCGCGACCTGAGCGATGGCGCTGTGAAATGGCGCTGGACAGCCCCCGAAGGTATTCTCAAACGCAGTGTAGTTGCGACGTTAAGTCACGTTTTCGTATCTACTGACCAATACACCTATGCGATCAACCTGACCACGCAAACCCACGACAAGCGGTTTGAAGTCTCAGGTAAGCTGGCTTTGAGTGAAGCAGGCCTACTGACCGTGATCAGTCCAACAAAAATTACGGCAATTGAACTGGAAGGCGACAGGGACGGCGATGGTATGCCGGATTGGTGGGAGCGCCGCTATGGCCTTGACATCAATGACCCTGGCGACCGGTTGGAAGATGCTGATGGCGACGGGCTGGCTAATTTGGGTGAGTATCGTGCCAATGGTAACCCTACAGTGACTGACACTGATGGTGATGGACTGACCGACGGTCAAGAACATTTCCAAACCAACACTCTGCTGAACCAAGCGGACTCCGACCTAGACGGTTTGTCAGATGCAGAGGAAGTTAACACTCATCAGACGGATCCACTGAATGCGGACTCTGATGATGACAGCCTGTCGGACTACGACGAAATTAAAGTGCATAATACAGACCCCAACAAGTCTGATTCGGATGATGATCAGTTACCTGATAGCTGGGAGTTGCAATACGGCTTTAGCCCTGTGGTGGCCAACACCGGTGATTCCGATGGGGATTCATTGAGCGATCGGGGGGAGTATGTGCGCGGCACAGATCCGACCAACGTTGACACGGATAATGACGGTCTGACCGACGGTCAGGAACACCACATTACCAAGTCTGATCCATTATTGATGGACACGGACGGTGACCGCATGACGGATGGTCAGGAGGTCAAATATGGCCTCAGTCCAGTGAACAAAGCCGCAGTGAGCGACGATTCTGACAGTGACGGCTTTAGTGACCGTGCAGAAGTCCTGAACGCCAGTAATCCGCTCAATAACCGCTCACAACCCGCGGTCAGCGAGTGGCGAACCTATGCTGGCAATGCCTTACGTAGAGGGTTTGTACCGGTGAAGTTGAACCCTTCAGGCTTCAAAAAAATGTGGGTAACTACCGCACGGGTTACTCAGCCGGTGGCAATGGGGCATGGTGCCGTCTATGCCGTGAGCTACGATACACTTTATGCCTATGATTTACGCACCGGCAAGACACGTTGGCAACGCACAGGGTTTGATCTTAGCGATGGCCTCAAGTCTGTGGCGACCAGTGATGATCTGATTTATCTGCACCTGGGCAATCATTCCAGTAGCCGCATGCTGGCGCTGTCTTCCTCAACGGGGCAAACCGTGTTCGATGTCGGTGCCAGTCAGCAATGGCAGGACTGGCTCGCGCCGGTCACTGTTGGAGATTTCTTGCTATACCCGAAAGAATACTCATTGCAAGCGGTCAACAAAGATACCGGTGAAGCGGCATGGAGCTTTTCAGTCGGTAATCTTACCGACATGTGGTCGCCAAGCTCTGATGGTGAGCGTGTTTACGTGCATGTCGATGATAAAATTAGCGTGCTGTCGCTCGCCAGTGGTGAAAAGTTGGCCGAGGTCACCGATCCGTTATATAGCTGGTGGGGTTACACGCAGAACGTAAGTCCCGCGATAGGTTTTTACAATGATGTGGTGTCTTACAACCGTGATCATCTAATAAGCATCGATAATGACGGGCAAACCCTTCGCTATACTGTGGATGAATTGTACGGTAGCTTCAATCAACCGGTGCTGCGGGATGGTTTGATCTATCTGAAGGCGCAAAGAGGGCTAGTGATATACGACGAACTCACAGGCGCCAAAGTCACATCGATTGACCTCCCTGGAGGTTATGCTTTAGATATCTTGGCGACCATGGATCATATCTTCGTATCGACGAACGCAGGAACCTTTGCCCTGGAAACCAAAAATTACTCGCAAGCTTGGTCGGTGAGTGACATCGGCATGCTGGCCTTGTCACAGACCGGAGTACTAACCATCAGTAGCAACAATGGCATCGCGGCGTACGATGTCAGTACCGATGCAGATAGCGACGGTTTGCCGGATTGGTGGGAACAAAACTACGGTTTACTTGCTAACCGTGCAGGCGACGCGAACTGGGATTTGGATCGTGATGGCGTGACCAATTTGGTTGAGTATCGACTGGGCAGTAATCCGCTAAGTAGTGATACTGACGGCGACGGTATTCCGGATGACTACGAGGTTGAACAAGGGCTCGATATCCTTGTCGACGATGGCGCCCTTGATAGGGACAACGATACATTGACCAACCTTGAGGAATATTCATTGGGGCTGGCGGCCGGCGATGGCACTGATGCAAGTGCTGATGCGGACAATGACGGGTTAACCAACCTGGAGGAAATCCGGGGGACGACTGATTTCCGTAACCCAGACTCCGACGGCGATGGCACGTTAGATGGAGAAGATTCTGCACCGATGGATCCAACATCCGGTGGTGTTGTGAAGCTGGTTGATAGTGATAGCAATGGTTATGAAGATCTGCACCTGCTGGGCCAACGGGATGGTATCCAACAAATTGGGCTGTTTGATTCCAACACCCAGTCCGAGCTGTCTCCGTTGCGTTTCATTGATGGCTATACGCCTTCAGTCTACACTCCCATAGCGGATACTAACCGTAACAGCGTAGCCGATGTGGTTGTCGCTGGCACCGACAGTACAGGCTCGAAAGGCTGGCGAGTGTATGACCTGGGTGGTGCAAAGATAAGGCAAGGCAGCTTCCCTGGGTGGTTGATGCCGGCGTCGTTCATTGATGCTTTTCCGATTGCTGACGTAAACGGCAATGGTGGTGAAGACCTGGCACTGGTGTTCAGTTTGTCTGGTGGTCAGAAGGCGTTCGCGGTGTTTGATCTGAAAACGACCGAACGCATCTCTGCGCAAAAACTACCACTGTGGTTTGATGCCCAAAACGGCTGGGATGTTGAGGGGCTGCTTACCACGTCTAAGGTGACCCTAACCCTGGCGGGTAAAAATCAAAGCGGCCAATGGACGCGATTGTTGTACAACGCGCAAAACGGTTCGTACATCTCACGTGTGGATGTACCTTATTACCTCAATGCAGTGAAAGTGGTCGAAGGGCCTGTCATGGCAGATGATACGCCGACAGCGCTGGCAATCGGTAAAACAACACGTGGTGCCACAACCTGGTTATTGTTGCGGGCTGGCTATGTCGGCGTGATCAAGGTGCAAACCTTACCGCCGTGGATGGACTTGTTTGATGTTACTCTGATTGAAGATCCCGAAGGCGACGGTATAGCTGACGTGGTAACGCTTGGCAAGACAACCGGTGGGAATTGGTTATGGCGACGTTATCCCTCAGTCGGCACCAACTTGCAGCGTCAGTTGGTATATCCGCCGTGGATGAAGCCAAGCTCCATTAAAACCATTAAGGATAGCAATGATAGTGGTGCAGACGATATTGCAACCTGGGGACGAACAAGTGCAGGCAACCCGTTGTGGATGAAACATGATGGTTTGACAGGCGCTGCTCTTGGCAATGTCGCCGTCCCACTTTCCTTAGCCAATTAGTATCAGGGGCAGGGACGGAAAGTAGTCCCTGCCCGTTGGCTTACGTTGGAAAGAGAGGAGCAATGGAATGTATTCGATGACAGGTTTCAATTAACGTGAACAAACATCTTATCGCTGCAGTGACGTTTATTTTATTCGCTGCTCAAGCAAACAGTGCTGAATTGCGTTCAGTCACAATCAATGATCTTCCCGCATTAATGACAAATATGGGGATGCCAGTCTCTCTCGCCAAAGGCGTCACAAGTGTACCTTCGTCTCCCGGATTGTCGGATGCTTCAGGTGCTTGGCAACTGACACCAATACAGGTAACGTCCCCCCTGCATGACAATAGGCATAAGCGATATGAACAACGCATCAACGGCGTGCCGGTGTGGGGAGCGCAAATCATTACCCATGAAAATGGCAAAGGTGAAGTAGCCGGCGTTAATGGAAAGCTTGCCATTGGCGTTAATACTGATGCCGCTAGTTCGTTGACCTCAGACAATCTGATCAGCCCAGACCAAGCCTTTGAGATTGCCAAAGCCCGCTTCCTGAAGAAAGCTGATAATAGGGCGTTTCAACAAGTGGGCACAGTCATCGAACAACGCGCTGAAAAGCAGTTTGTTTACATCGATGATAATGGCAAAGAACGGCTCGTTTATCATGTGAGATTTCAGGTAACCGCACCGTCTGGTGAAGTTGCTATTCCGGTTTATCTGATTAATGCAACGTTCGGAACGGTGATTGAGTCATGGAGCGACTTGCATCACGCTGACGCTTCTGGGCCGGGCGGCAACCAGAAAATAGGCAGCTATGAATATGGTACTGACTTTGGCTATATGGATGTTACCAATATCAACAATACCTGTATGCTGGAGAACACAAACGTCAAGACCGTTGACCTGAACCACGGAACAAGTGGCGGCAACGTTCACAGCTTTCCTTGTTCGCGTAACACGTATAAGGCTATCAACGGAGCTTACTCCCCTCTAAACGACGCGCACTTTTTCGGCAACACGGTGTTTGATCTTTTTCAGGACTGGTATAGCGTCAAGCCGCTTTCATTCCAGCTGTTGATGCGGGTTCACTACAGCAATAATTATGACAATGCCTTCTGGAATGGACAGTCAATGACCTTTGGTGATGGGGCCAGCGCGTTTTACCCTTTAGTGTCCCTCGATGTGGTTGCTCACGAGGTGGCCCATGGTGTGACAGACCAAAATTCAGACTTGGTATACCGCGGACAATCCGGCGGCATTAATGAGGCATTTTCCGATATGGCCGGGGAGGCCGCTGAGTTCTATTTACGGGGGGCAAACGACTGGTATATCGGTGCCGACATCACGAAAACTCGTGTAGCTTTGAGGTACTTTCAGGACCCGACCGCAGACGGTCGCTCAATCAAGCACGTAGACCAATATTATGAAGGACTGGATGTCCATTACAGCAGCGGCATTTTTAACCATGCTTTTTATGTGCTTGCCAATAAGGCCGGCTGGGGGGTTCGAAAAGCGTTTGATGTCATGCTGGATGCTAACCGCAATTACTGGACTCCGAATTCTACGTTTAAGGACGGTGCCTGTGGTGTGATTGCCGCAGCGATAGATCGCCGTTATTCCGTTGATGATGTGATCGATGCATTCAATCAGGTTGGCGTCGTGTGTGACGAACAATATTTTGTCGACGCCGATCAAGACCTGATGTCGGATTATTGGGAGTTGAGTTTTGGTCTGGATCCTGAGGACCCGTCTGATGCATCGACCGACTTGGACAATGATGGTTTAACCAACCTGGAGGAATACCTAGCCAATACCTACCCGAATGACAGCGACACTGACGATGATGGGTTGGACGACGCGGCAGAAATTAACACCCATAGCACAGATCCGGTAGATCCGGACAGTGACGATGATCGCTTAAAAGACGGCGATGAAGTCGCCAGAGGGCTAAACCCCCTCAGTGACGATACTGACAATGATCAGATGGATGACGGGTGGGAAATTGACTATGGCCTCAATCCCTTGGTTAATGACAGTGATTCGGATCCTGATGGCGACCAACGGCCCAATCTAACGGAGTACCGACAGAAAACCAATCCCAATGTGCCAGAAGTGTTTGACATAGAGGACAACAATTCCATTGCGCAGGCGCAATCCCTCACTGACTTCTTTACGTTAGGGTTATCCCCCGACATTGGTGACAAGGTATCCAATACGTCCCAAACGATACCCCATGTCTCTGTCATTGGAACCGGTGACGGGTCTTTCGATGTATATCGGGTCGATGTACGTAAAGTACCAGCGAAAGCCATTTTTGACATTGATTACGGCGATCGTGAAACCGAAGGGGCTGTCGACACGTTTTTACGCATCCTTGACAGTGACGGCACTATCATTACCAGCGGCGATGATGCCAACAGTAATTTCGGTGCTGGTGGAAGCAGCAGTGACGTAGACGCTTATGTGGAATACCAGTTTTTTACTGCCGGTACGTATTACATAGAGGTATCGCAGTACTTGCGTAATCCGTTACCCGCCGGGGCAACTTACCAGTTGCAGGTTTCTTTGGAGCATGCGTTGTCAGATGCGGACCAAGATGGCATGTTGGACAGTTGGGAGACCAGTATGGGACTGGATCCAACCAATCCTGCCGATGCTGCTCTGGATGGCGATCGTGACGGCTTGAGCAATCTTCTTGAATACCAGTATTTCACTGATCCCAGACTAGCGGATACCGACGCTGATTCGCTGACCGATGGACAGGAAGTGAATGTGCATCGTACCCGACCGGACAAACCTGATACGGATGGAGACGGCGTACCGGACGGTATCGAAGTGAGGCTGGGGGCATCTCCTTTGTCTCAGGATAGCGATAGTGACCAAATGCCGGATGGCTGGGAGTATACTTATGGACTTTCATTGACAACCGATGACAGTGGCGATGATGCTGATAATGACGGTATGTCAAACCTTCAAGAGTACCAGCAAGGTACCAATCCTACGGCCATAGAAGTATACGATACCGAAAGCAACAATACCTTTGAAGAAGCCCAGCGTATCGACGGACTATTTGCGTTGAACTATTCCGGTGATATTGGCGATCGGACGACCAACACCTCTCAATCCATTCCTCACCTGACCATTATCGGTTCCGGTGATGCTAGCCTAGATGTATTCACTTTTACTGTGAATGTTGCTGGAAGTTTGGGGATATTTGATATTGATAAGGGCACGGGAGGCGAAGGCGGTGATGTCGATACCTTTATCCGCCTGTACAATAGCCAGAGGCAGCTCGTGTTCAGTAATGATGATGCAAGTATCTATTATGGTGGTACGGGCAGCACAAGTGACACAGACTCATACATGGAGTATCACTTTACCAATCCCGGCATATATTACATCGAAGTCGCTGAGTACAACCGTAATCCATTGCCTGCCGGTTCAGACTATCTGCTTCAGGTATCCTTGCAAGGCACAATGCCAGACAGTGACGAGGACGGACTTCCTGACGATATGGATACCGACGATGACAATGATGGTATGTCTGATGAGTTTGAGCGGAAGTATGGTTTTGATGGTCTCGACCCTAGCGATGCCAGTGGTGATCTCGATGGGGATGGCCTGAGCAACTTGCAAGAATTTGTTGCTAATACTGATCCATCAGACCCTGATACTGATAAAGATTTTGTATTGGATGGTTGGGATAGTGACCCCAACAATGCGGATATTGGACCCGCCAAGCAGTTGGATGTCAACAATAATGGTTATCAAGATCTCGCTTTGTTAATTGGCGATGAAGTATTCATTACCGACAGTTATTCAAAGAACAGGGTTCAAACTTTGCGTATTGTGCCCTGGTTTACTGCAGAACGTATTTTGCCGGTCAATGATATCAATGGGGATTCTATCTGGGACATACTGGTTGTCGGCTCCACTCAGCGCGGGGCAAATAGCTGGCAAGTATATTCTGGCAGAGATGGTCGATTGCTTTACAGTCATCGCTATCCGACTTGGCTGACTCCAACCAAACAACTTGATGTGTCAGTTTCTGAACAGAATGGACGTCCATTGTTGACCTTGCTCCTTGAAACTGTCGAAGGGCGGGGGGCTTTTATGATTTATGATCTGCGAACATTCGTTGTTAATAAGGCGATTAAGCTTCCAATTTGGCTTACAGGCCATACAGTACTCTCACATGCAGAAAATTCGGACTCAAGCACAATCGAAGTGGTTGTAGTCGGGACATCGACTAAAGGCGTTAACACTGCTCTTTTCTTTGATGGGGAGTCTGGTAGACTCGACCGCCAGCTGTTATTTCCTGTTTGGTATCAACCCAATCAATTCTTATTGGGGCCAGATACAGACAATGATGGTGTCATTGAGTTGTTAACGTTGGGGCAAACCTCAGCCGGATATAATGTGAGATTGAGTCAAAATATTACCAGAGGGAATATAACCGACTCTTATCGCTATCCTGCATGGATGATCCCCAAAAAAATTGCGTTGGTTAAAGATGATAGCGCTCCAACACAATACGACATATTGACAAGGGCAACATCCTCAATGGGGGCAGATTTTTGGCGTAGACAGGAATTTGGCTCAAATACGGTGGTGCGGCAGCAAAACTATCCGGTGTGGTTCAGGCCAGCTGACGTGATGTCCCTTGACGATGTTGACAACAATGGAGAGACCGAAGTCGTCACTGTCGGGAAAACAGCAAAAGACATTACTATCTGGTTCATACAAGATTCGTATACTGGTTTACCGCTTGGATTTGCTAATACCGGAGGCTAAGCATTGCGTCAGCAAAGCGTTTACACCGACGGAGCCAAGTACGGAATCGAGTTGTTAAAAAAGTGAACTCCCTCTTGGAGAAATAAGTTTGCAGTATCGCTCCGAAATTGACGGTTTACGTGCAATCGCAGTACTTTCGGTCATTTTCTATCACGCCAAAACCATTTTATTCGGAAGCTACCTGTTTGAAGGTGGTTTTTTAGGCGTTGACATCTTTTTTGTGATCAGCGGATACCTGATATCCAAAATCATCTTGCAGGAAATTCAAGACAGCGGAACGTTTTCATACTCTCGCTTCTATGAAAGAAGAGCTCGCCGTATTCTTCCTGTATTATTGGTTGTCTTTATCGCTTCTTTTCCGTTTGCCTGGGCTTTATTGTTACCGACGGCATTTGTCGAGTATTCAAAGAGCATCATTAGTTCGGTTTTTTTTGGTTCAAACTTTTTCTTCTACTTTGCGACGACGGAGTACGGTGCAGACTCTTCACTGCTAAAGCCGTTTCTTCATACGTGGTCGTTAAGTGTTGAAGAACAGTTTTATCTTCTTTTTCCGATGCTTGCTATTTTTGGAAGCCGATTGCTGGGCAAAAAAGTCGGATGGCTGTTTATTGCTGTTGCAGTGATCAGTTTGGTCTTTAGTCAACTGTATGTCAGCATTAATAGCGATCTTAATTTTTATTTGCCTTTTTCCAGAGCCTGGGAATTGCTTGCGGGATCTTTGGTTGCGGTTTGGCAATTAAGACGTTTAAGTCCACATATAAGTGCACTGCAAAGAAACGTGATTGTTATCATCGGTATGCTGATGATCCTGTTTTCGTTATTCACGTTTTCTTCAACAACACCACACCCGAGTATCTGGACAGTGGTCCCTGTGCTAGGGACAGTTTTAGTATTGATGTATTCTAATGGAAAAGATTTTGTTGGGCGTTGTTTGTCGCTTAAGCCAGTTGTTTATATAGGCCTGATCTCTTACTCCCTGTATCTGTGGCATTTTCCTGTGTTTGCCTTTTTACGGCATATCATTCCCGAGTTTGACTTGGTCTCAGGGAGTATTGCGATAGCATCGACCGTGCTGCTCTCTGTAGTTTCTTACACTTATGTGGAGACGCCATTCAGAAGCCGCTCATTTATTGGACTCCCCAAGTTTAGTTACATCATGCTTTCTACTACTGTACTGATTCTTATTTCTCTGTCGCATGTAGTATTCACTGGGGGGGACTACAAACGCTTTAATGAAGCTCTGCCCGGTTTAGCGGACTTCGAAGCAGATAATCAAAAGCTTCGACAAGAGCGTTTAGCCTATCTTCAAACGTTCTCATATCAGTTCAAAGAAAATACAGATGGCTATGATGTTTTAGTGGTTGGAAATTCAAAAGCGCATGATTTGTACAGCGCATTGATGGAAACCAATGGATATTGGAAAAACTTGCAGTATCACCGGGCAGATTATCAGCTGAGTTGTTTTTCTACGGATAATGATGTAGCAGAGGCCTTTTTCAACTCAGACAAATTCGTTCACGCCGATATTGTCGTCGTTTCTACTTTATACTTCATGCAGAAAGCCTGTCCCAAATTGGGGAGCGAACCTATGGACTTTATGGTCGGGTTGAACCGTCTCGGTTCAAAGGTTAGAGAGACAGGCAAAGCTTTTGTTGTGGTCAAGGAAGGGGCATACTTCCCTAAAGATGGTAGAAAAATCCTAGCCGACCGATTGTTGGATGGAATGGCGATTGAAAGCATTGCCGATGCGAAGCGTTATATCGAGATGGTCAATCATACGGCTTTTAATGTTAAAAAAGATGTTTCAAAAATAAATGAATTTATCCTGGAAATTGCGCACAAGTATGATGCGGTTGTACTCAGTAGCGAAGACTTCGTCTGTGACAGAGAGGAGCAGACTTGTTTCTTAATGGGAGATCAAGGTGTTAAGTATTTTTGGGATGAACTGCATTTAACGCCTCAAGGAGCGCGTTTCTTCGGAGAACGAATTGTCGAAACTAACTGGTTTTCGCCAGTTGTTACAGTATTGGAACAACAAGCCAGGAACTAGTGTGTTTTGTGCAAGAATTTACTTAGCAGGTTTGTCATCAGAGATCTGGTCGATTGGATATCGGCGGTGCACTCTATTCTGGTGTTAAGAGAGCTGTTGATATGGTGTTATGGCATCAAGAAAAAAGGTATACTCTCGCCCTTTAATCGTCTGGGTTGAAGGCACTTGGCTGCGAAAAACGTGGTTGTCAGCTTTCTTTTACGTACAGGTTATCAGCAAGATAGGTTTTTTAACGATGCGAACTATTTTTGTAACCGGCGGCGCTGGTTTTATTGGGTCAGCGGTGGTGCGGCGACTGTTGAGTACATCCGATCACAATGTTGTGGTAATCGATAAATTGACCTACGCCGGCAATCTAATGTCCTTGAGAGACTGTGCGGACAACCCGCGTTTCCATTTTGAAAAAGTCGATATTTGTGACGCCCCATCGATGCAGTCCTTGTTTACCAAACATGCCCCTTCGGCGGTGATGCACCTTGCAGCAGAGTCCCACGTTGATCGGTCTATTGAAGGTCCCGCTGAGTTCATTACCACCAATGTCGTCGGTACATCGGTGCTTCTAGAGCAAGCCCGACAGTATTGGCAGGGCTTGAAAGTGGAGGAGAAACAGGCGTTTAGGTTTCATCACATTTCTACTGATGAAGTGTATGGCGACCTGCATGGCAGTGATGACCTGTTTACTGAACAGACGCCTTATCAACCCAGCTCCCCTTACTCGGCCAGCAAAGCGTCGTCCGATCATTTAGTCCGAGCCTGGCACCGCACCTTTGGCCTGCCGGTAGTGTTGACCAACTGCTCGAACAATTACGGCCCTTACCAGTTTCCGGAAAAACTCATCCCTTTGATGATTTTGAATGCCATTGAGGGTAAACCGTTGCCGATTTACGGAAAAGGTGATCAGATTCGAGACTGGTTGTACGTTGATGATCATGCTGAGGCACTTTGTCTGGTGCTTGAAAAAGGCAAGGTCGGTGAAACGTATAACATTGGTGGCCATAATGAAGTCGCAAACATCGACGTGGTTAAAACCCTTTGTGACCTTCTCGAGGAGTTAGTGCCAGAAAAACCTGACGGTGTAACATCCTATGAATCTTTAATCACTCACGTTCAGGATCGACCTGGTCATGACCTGCGTTACGCCATTGACGCCAGCAAGATTGAAAGCACCTTGGGGTGGACTCCGAAAGAGACGTTTGTGTCTGGAATACGGAAAACCGTACAATGGTACCTTAGCCATCAGGATTGGTGGGAATCGGTTCTGGATGGAAGTTATCAACGAGAGCGACTCGGAACAGTTTAGGGAGTAATACATGCGCAAAGGGATCATATTGGCCGGCGGAACAGGTAGCCGACTTTACCCGGTTACTCAGGCAACCAGTAAACAATTGGTGCCTGTCTACGACAAGCCAATGATTTATTATCCGCTGTCGACTTTGATGTTGGCGGGGATTCGCGACATATTGTTGATCACTACTCCTGAAGATGCTGACAAGTTTACTTATCTATTGGGGGACGGTAGTCAATGGGGTATCAATATTCAATACACCGTACAGCCGTCCCCAGAAGGTCTTGCCCAGGCGTTTACATTGGGTGAATCGTTTATCGATGGGGGCGATTCAGCGCTGGTGTTAGGGGACAACATTTTCTATTCCAATAACCTTACCGCACAGTTGGAAAATGCGAACAATCGCAAAGAAGGTGCCACGGTTTTTGGCTATTGGGTTACCGATCCAGAACGTTATGGTGTTGTTGAGTTAGATGACGCTGGCAAAGCCCTGTCGATTGAAGAAAAGCCTGCTCATCCAAAATCCAACTATGCCGTTACAGGGTTGTATTTTTACGACGCCGATGTTGTCGACATTGCCAAAAACCTCAAACCTTCTCCCCGTGGCGAATTGGAAATTACAGATGTGAACCTGGCCTACTTGAAGGCAGGGAAGCTAAATGTAGAGCGCCTAGGTCGGGGTGCTGCCTGGTTAGACACCGGAACCCATGACAGTTTGCTGGAAGCCTCCCAGTTCGTGCACACTATTGAAAAACGTCAGGGCTTGAAAATAAGCTGCCCGGAAGAAATTGCATACCGCAAGGGTTTTATCAACAGTGAGGAATTGGCCACACAGGCTAGAAAGCTTGAGAAAAGTGGTTACGGTGAATACTTATTTCGTTTGATTCATTAGACTTGACTCACTAATCAGAGGTGCCCAACGTCGCCTTGTAGCCCTTACTGGTTGATGAATACGTTACCGTGTAACCTAAAAACTATAACAGCAAGAGTAAATCGGATGGTCCTCGTAGATACCACTATTCCAGAAGTTAAAATCATTGAGCCGCGTGTTTTTGGCGACGACAGAGGGTTCTTCATGGAGACCTATCGTCAGTCATGGTTTGATGAGATTGTTCCGGATATCCAATTCGTCCAAGATAATCACAGTAAATCCGTTAAAGGCACATTGCGTGGTTTGCATTACCAGTTGAAAAATCCCCAAGGTAAGCTTGTTCGAGTTGTACAGGGAAGCGTTTATGATGTTGCAGTAGACGTCAGAAAGGGGTCGCCCACATTTGGTCAACACGTCGGGGTTCTCTTGGACGATAAAAATCGCCGTCAGTTGTGGGTGCCAGAAGGGTTTGCCCATGGCTTTTACGTTGTTTCGGACTCTGCAGAATTTGTGTACAAATGCACAGATTATTATGCCCCAGAACACGAGCATTCTATTCTCTGGAATGACCCCGATGTCGGTATCGATTGGCCCTTGGTTGATGGGCAAGGCCCTTTGTTGTCCGAAAAAGACAATGCTGCTGCATTGTTAAAGAATGCAAAGGTATTTGATTGAACATGAAAGTGTTGATTCTTGGCAAAAATGGACAGTTGGCTCAGGCGCTGATTGCAACCGCTCCCGAAGGCGTGACAGTCAGTGTTTCTGACCGCCATGTACTGGACCTCGGTGTACTGGAGCGTATACAGCCGCACATTATTGAATGCCAGCCAGATATTGTCATTAATGCGACCGCGTATACCGCCGTTGATAAGGCCGAGGATGAGCCTAAATTAGCCCATCGTATTAACGCTGAGGCGGTAAATAATTTGGTCGAAGCCTGTAAAAAGGTAAATGCTCGATTGGTGCATGTGTCGACCGATTTTGTGTTTGATGGTAGCCAGAATACACCATATAGACCTACAGATCGGGTAGCTCCTTTGAGTGTTTATGGCGCCAGCAAGTTGGCTGGTGAGGACGCGGTGCGAAAGTTGGAAAACTTTGCGATCATTCGCACCGCGTGGGTGTATTCCGCTACTGGTCAAAACTTCGTCAAAACCATGTTGCGTCTGATGAATGAGCGCGAAGAACTCGGCGTTGTTTACGACCAGGTGGGGGGGCCCACGTTTGCCGACAACTTAGCCATGGCAGTATGGAAAGCGGCACTCACCCCGAGTCTTAATGGGACGTTTCATTACACCGATGCAGGTGTGGCAAGCTGGTATGATTTTGCTTACGAGATACATCGGCAAGGCGTTGTCAAAGGTCTCATCCCGAACAATCCGTTCGTTTTGAAACCCATATTATCGGGACAATTTAAAACCAAAGCCGTACGCCCTCACTACAGTGTTTTGGATTGTTCCGACTTGATTGAGCCACTAAATATCCGACGACCTCATTGGACAGCAGCATTGGCTGATTGTCTTGACCTCATTAAATCCCGTTTTTCATCCGGCGCACAGGAATGAGCGCCCTAACCAAATAATGTATTAACATGATAAACCGAACTCCTTCTTTAAGTGTAACCATCGACGAAGTCCAGTTAACACACACGTCTTCTGATCTCATACAGGCAGTTTCCGTCGATAATCCGAAAGCTGGTAAAACAGCGCGAGCAATTGATTTAACCATCAGTGGATGGGTTTTGCCTCAAGACAAGCGTCCTCTGTTATCTATCGAAGTCAATGTTGATGGCCTTCATCTCAAACGTTTACCGCTGAATATTGCGCGCCCAGATGTGATTGAGCATTTCCAGCTGCCGGACCAGCGCAAGGTCAATTGTGGGTTTCATGCCAATATTGGTCTCCTCGGTCTGCCGGAAAACTTTCATTTCGAACTGGTTGCTGTGTTTAAAGGAGATGATGCAAAGAGCCGGGTTAAAGTTCCGTTCGCTAAAATCACTGGTCGCAAGACAACTAAACTTAAAAGTAAAACCAAATATCAACCATTGATGCTGACGGCGATAGGACGAAGCGGAACAACGTGGGCAATGAAACTGTTGTCTCAACACCCCAGTATTGCCACGTCGAATTTTTACCCTCACGAAATAAAGCAATCAGAGTATTGGATGCAGATGCTGAAGGTCTTAACTGATCCAGCCGACTTTGCCAGCTCCTCACACCCAGATAATTTTGAAGTTACCATGGGGAGTATCGGGCACAATCCCTACACCCATGAGCACTACCTGAACCAATATAACAATAGTGCTGATTTCTATGACCATTATTCAGAGGGCGTTGTTCGCCAAACCAAGGATTTTGTGGTCCAGCAAATTGATGCGTTTTACGATTTGGTTGCCAAAAGCGAGAACAAACCTCGGGCGAAATACTTCACCGAGAAAATGCTTCCCTGTCATCTTCAGTCGATGTACTACGATGTCTACCAGGAGCCGAAAGAGATCATCTTGGTCAGGGACTTCAGGGACGTTTTATGCTCAGCCAAGTCGTTCAATGAAAAGCGCAATACTGTTTCTTTTGGACGGGAGCGGGTCAGTGATGATATTCAGTGGGTTGAACATGTATCTAAGGCCGGTACGATGCGGATGGCCAACGCGCTTGCTGAGCGAGGAGGTAATGCCTTTTTGCTGAAATATGAAGATCTGATCCTAGAGCCTGCAAAAGTACTGAAAGATTTGTTTGATTATGCTGAAATTGACGCTTCTGAAAAAACAGTAGCATCGGTCATTGCGGCTGCAAACGAAACTAACTCAAGCATGGATGCACACAAAACGACCAAGAATCCTGCTGATTCGATTGGTCGTTGGAAAAAAGATATGTCAGAAGAAATGAAAGCGGCTTGTAAACGCGAAATGGGCCATATTCTGGGTGCTTTTGGGTACGAAATGTAAATGCCAGACAGGGCGTGCGAAGCTTGTCGACGTCCTGTTTTGTCCATGTCCGGAGGGAACAATATGAGTGTGACGTTCAGTGAAAAGAGTCGGGCTTTCCTGGCATCCTTTGACAACTTGAAAGAGCAGTTTTGGGAAAAAGGTTATGTGGTGATCCCCAAAGCGTTTAGTCAGCAGGAAGTGGCGCTGGTCAAGCGTGCCATTATCGGCTGTGAGGCAATGAATGAGCGCTTCAGAGACGTTAAGGCAAAATTTGACAGTGGTAAAAAGCCGTCGTTTGAAAGCATCTTTGTTATGAATGACGTTTTCGGTAACGATGTTTTTTCCAAAATGACGCGTAATTACAAACTGATCGACATGGTGAGCTACTTGTTTGATGATGATGCTTATGTTTATCACAACAAAGTCACGCTAAAGTACAGTAATTCAGTCGGGTTTAAGTTTCACCAGGATTACTTCTATTGGTATCAGATGGGCTGCCTTTTCCCACAAATGGCAACCTGCTTCATTGCCTTGGATGCAGCGACAGAAGAAAATGGTTGTTTGCGTTTAATGCCAGGATCCCACAAAATGGGTCGGGTCGAGCATACACTGTTCGACGGTTTCTCCGACAGTGAAGTTGAAGCTGAACGTTTGAACGCAGCAAAACAGCGATTTGATGAAGTACCCATTGCACTGTCACCCGGCGATGCGGTGCTTTTTCATTGCAATTTGTTTCATGGCTCCCATGACAATCTTTCGGACCACTCTCGTTTGGCGCTCCTGGGGTGTTACAATACCAAAGCAAATAGCCCCATCAACCGTCGTTGGTCGCATCCGCCTTATGCTCCACAGTCACGCTTTTTTGGGCCTTTACAAGAAGAGGATGTAGAGAACTTGCCAGATTTTTCAGTGACCTTTGAGCAGGCATCCGAAGCCGTCTAACTCACCTTTGCGGAACAAATTATAGCTATGAAATACAGCGGTGAGCGTTATATTCCGGATTCGATAAAATCCTCAATTATCAGTTTCGAGCACTGGCATCGTTATCACTTTGCATCTGCATTGGTGGAGGACAAAGTAGTATTGGATGTGGCCTGTGGAGCTGGGTATGGTTCTCACCTATTGGCTCAACGGCAATCCAAGCAGGTCTGTGGTGTCGATATTTCATCCGAAACGGTTGAATATGCTCAACATAAATATCAGCTTGAACACCTTTCTTTTCGTCAAGGGGATGTGTGCGCGTTGCCTTTTGAAGACAATACCTTTGACGTCATTACATCGTTTGAAACCATTGAGCACATTGATGAAACTCAGCAAATCAAAGCGATGGGTGAGTTCCAGCGTGTTTTGAAACCTGGTGGTGTGTTGTTGATCTCAACACCAAATTTGAATTCAGGTTTGTACAAAGAGGTGGATAACGAGTTCCATATTAAAGAATTTTCAGCCCGTGAGTTTGTCCGCTTTGTTGAGAACTATTTCCCCGAGTGTGTGATTATGGGGCAGTCTTTTGTTAGCGCCAGTGTTATCAGTTCAGCGGACGCTACGTCGGGGCAATCCGTGCTAAGTGTTGAAGAGCAATGCTTTGAGCGCCCAGGGCCGTTTCACGCCGAGAGTGCTAAGTTTTCTATCGCTGTTTGTTCACAACATTCAATGGCAGAAGAAGTTCGGCAAAAGCTACATAGCACGATAATGGTCGATAGCCAAAATCACTTTTTCGCGGAATACGACGACTACATTGAGTCATTGAAGTTCCATATTCAGCAAAAAGAGAAAGCTGTTGAGGAAGCCACGACCTATACAAATTCGCTTGAACAGGAAAACACCAAGCTACAACAACATCTTTCCGATGTTAGTTCCTCATTTGCTGAACGCGAAGGCGATACGCAAGCGCTTCGCGCGGAAAATGAGCAGCTCAGAAATCAACTACAGCAAAAAGAAGCTGAACTGAAAAAGACTCAGCAAGTTTTGACTGATGAAACGGCTAATATGTCTGAAGCTTATGCGTCACTTCGAAAAGCCTTCGACGACAAAGAGGGTGAGTTAGGCAACTTCAAGCGAGACTACGAAGAGCAATTTGCCGCTCTTGCAAAATTACTTGAACAGAAAGACAGTGAAGCATCTGCTGTCATTGAGGGTTTTCAAGCCGAAGTGATAAAAGTGCAGAATACTTATGAGGCGCTCAATCAAGCGTTTGAATCTAAGTCTGTACATGAGAAAAAATTGTACGATCTTGTCGCGCAAAAAGACCAAGAATTGAGTGCGTTACATATTGAACTCGACAGAGTGTTAGGTGAGCATCAGCGTTATGTCGAGCAGGTCAACATGGCACAAACAGAGGCCGCCAACCAACAAAATGCCGCTGAAGCATCAGGTAATGAAGGGAGTCAGAATGAAGAACAGTTTAAAAGGGAATAGATGTCCTTCTCATACGCCGTATGTGCGTAATAGTGCAGCTACTAGGCCGTAGAAAGCATCGCAGATAAACATTTCGTATTCAGAAAAAAATGATGTTACGCGAGCTTTGCGCTCGCACCGCTGCTTAAGTGTATCTTTGCTCTAGCTTATGTAAGAGCTAACTAAAAATTGGGTTTGAAAGTGAAAGTTTGTATTTTTACCATCGTTTCGAATAACTATTTGCACTACGCCAACACGTTGTTCGAGAGTGTCAGGGAGCATTGTCCACAAGCAGACTTGGTATTAGGGCTGTGCGACAAAAAGACCGAAAAAACGTTTTGTCCTGAAGCTGAAATTATTGAGATGTGCGATTTGCCCATCGAAGATATTGGCCGGTTTATTTATCAATACTCCATTCTAGAACTGAACACGGCGATCAAGCCTTACGTGATCGAAGAGTTGATGAAAAGAGGATACGACGCTGTCATTTACCTCGATCCTGATATCAAGGTGTTTGGCACGTTAGACCCCATGTTGGCGCTGTTGCAAGAACACAATGTGCTGTTAACACCTCATTTGACCAATTTATTGGATGATGGAAAGCTGCCTGACGAGCTTGGCATTCTGCAAGCTGGGTCATACAACCTGGGCTATATTGGGCTGGCCAACAATACCGAAACCATGAAGCTGGTTAAATGGTGGCAACGCAAGCTCTACAAAGAATGCGTTGTTGATATATCAAGAGGTCTGTTCGTCGATCAGAAGTGGATGGATATGGTGCCTTCTTTATTTGACGGCGTTTACATATGTCGTGATGAGGGATGGAATGTAGCCTACTGGAACTTGAATCATCGGGATGTAGTGGAAAAGCAAAACGAGTTTTTTGTTAACGGTCAGCCGCTAATGTTTTTTCACTTTTCGGGTTACTCGATAGAGGCTAAAACTCTGAGTAAACACCAAAACCGTTTTGCTAAGGCTGATAAAGGGCCTGCACTTGTGAAGCTGTGTGAGATATATAACGAGTGCCTGCTTAAGCACGGTATCGATGAATTTAAATCCATTCCGTATGCTTTCAGTCAATTTGCTGATGGGACCAATGTGCCCGATGCCTCACGACGGCTTATTAAGGATGACCCCGCTTTTGATGCAATTGATTTTTTTGACCCCAAGGATTGTCAGAAAGTCCATGACTTCCTGAATCAGTGTGTCGGTGGTCGTTCCTCCAATGCGATCGGCATTTCGCGTTTAGCTCATGCATTGTGGTCATCCAGGGACGATTTAAAGAATGCTTTTCCTGATGTACTCGGTGCCGATTCGACTTCCTTCGTTGAGTGGCTGTGTCATGCTGCCCCAAAAGAAGCGAACTTCGCTGATGTCTATATTGAAGGGATGCGCAAGGACTTAGAGACATGGCGAGACAAGAATGCATCTCAAAATACCGATTACAACAGCAGTTTGTTTTCAGGATTGATCCGCTTCGCCTGGAGCCATCGCCAGCTATTGCCGCTCAGTCTTCGGCTGAAGCTTGGGGCAGGGGTGGCGAATTGGGCATTTAAAAAAGCGTATAGTGCACCGCAGCAAGCTCTCCATGTGGAAGGAGCTGAGTATGGCTTAAACCTTATTGGTTATGTTCATGCTGAGAGTGGAGTAGGGGAAGCCGCAAGATCGTCAATTCGCGGTATCAATAGCGCTCAAATTCCCCACTGTATTGTTGACTACCGGGTGGGAAATATTTCCCGTATGGGCGAAGTGGTCGACGGTAATCTGGTGGATGAGATGCTATATGGCGTCAACCTAATTCACGTGAATGCCGATCAGTCCAAAATTGTACGTGAAAGCCTGGGTGAAAATAAATTTAGTGACAAATATAACATTGGTTATTGGTACTGGGAGTTACCAGAGTTTCCCGAGATGTTTGATTTTGCGTTTGATCAGGTGGATGAGATTTGGGTTGCAACAACCTACACTCAACATGCGTTGGAACAAAAAACCAGCAAGCCAGTCAGGCTTATCAGACCTAATGTCAGTGTAGATATCGACAGTGATATTGACCTCAGCGCATTTTCTTTGCCCAATGAAGCTTTTACGTTTTTTCATATGTCAGATGTGTTGAGTATGCACCAGCGGAAAAACCCACTAGGGGTTATTAACGCGTTTACACGAGCGTTTCAGGGCAAACCGGAAGAAAACGTGCGGCTGTTGCTTAAAATTTCCAACTTGGAGCGGCAGCCTGAACTGCAAAAAGCAGTGCGGGCAGCTATTGCTAAGGATACTCGTATCGAGTTGATCGAGGGCTACCTGGATAGGCCAACATTGAATGCAATACTGTTCAATATTGATTGTTATGTCAGCTTACATCGTGCCGAAGGATTTGGATTGCCGATTGCAGAAGCGATGTGTCTTGGAAAACCTGTCATCGCGACAATGTGGTCTGGTAATGCTGATTTCATGACAGAGGCTAATTCGCTGCCCATTAAGTTTGAGCTCACTACATTGGAGACCACCATTGGACCTTATGAGAAAGGGCAAGTGTGGGCTGAACCATGTCTTGATGACGCGGCAGATAAAATGATCAACATAGCCAATAATCGAGCCATCGCAAATGCGCTCGGTGAGCAAGCTGCAAAAGACATTGCTGAGCAATACTCGCCAAAAGCCTCTGGCGAGGCAATTAAAGCACGATTGAATGAAATACTAGGACAATAAAGAACATGAAAACCGCAGTTATCACTGGAATTACGGGGCAGGATGGAGCATACCTGGCACAATTGCTTTTGGAAAAAGGCTATAAGGTTTATGGTACTTTTCGAAGAACAAGTTCTGTCAATTTCTGGAGAATAGAGGAACTGGGTATTCAGTCTCACCCCAACCTGCACTTGGTTGAGTATGATCTGACTGATCTTTCAGCCAGTATTCGCTTGATCAGCAGCACAGAGCCTGACGAAGTGTATAACTTGGCGGCACAAAGTTTTGTTGGTGTGTCGTTTGAGCAGCCTATAACGACGGGAGAGATCACTGGGCTAGGTGCTGTGAATTTGCTCGAGGC
This sequence comes from Fluctibacter halophilus, assembly GCF_020687825.1. Classification (GTDB taxonomy): domain Bacteria; phylum Pseudomonadota; class Gammaproteobacteria; order Enterobacterales; family Alteromonadaceae; genus Fluctibacter; species Fluctibacter halophilus. The sequence goes on along the minus strand of NZ_JAJEWP010000004.1, from coordinate 5,286 downwards.
GATTCGTATCGTAAATCCGCGGGTTCGGTTTTATCAGGCATCCACTTCAGAGATGTTCGGTAAGGTTCAAACCATTCCTCAGACCGAAGCGACACCTTTTTATCCTCGCAGTCCCTACGGCGTAGCCAAGCTTTATGCGCACTGGATGGTGATTAATTACCGCGAAAGTTATGACTTGTTTGCGACCAGTGGAATTTTGTTCAACCACGAGTCCCCTTTGCGTGGCAAAGAGTTTGTCACACGAAAAATCACGGATGGCGCAGCACGCATTTCGCTTGGAATGCAAAACGTGCTTGAGCTGGGCAATTTGGACGCGAAGAGAGATTGGGGATTTGCCAAAGATTACGTTGAAGGTATGTGGCGAATGCTGCAAGCAGATGAGTCTGATGTGTTCGTATTGGCGACGAACCGAACAGAAACAGTGCGAGATTTCGTGACTTTGTCGTTTAAAACGGCAGGTCTATCGTTGGCGTGGGAAGGAACTGCTGAACAAGAAAAGGCGATAGATACAGCGACAGGAAAAACGGTTGTGCAGGTTAACCCTAAATTCTACCGTCCTGCAGAAGTAGAGCTGCTTATCGGTGACTATGCGAAAGCTGAATCTGTTTTGGGTTGGAAGCCGACGACCTCTCTGGAGTCTTTATGTGAGTTAATGGTAGAGGCTGATCTGAGGCGGAATAAACAAGGCTACTCATTTTGATGAATAAAGGTACCATACTTGTCACCGGAGCTAGTGGGTTTACTGGGCAACATTTTATCCGGGCGGCGTCAAAAGAGGGGTTCTCCTGTATTGCTTTGAGTCAGTCTGACGTGACGCGGACATCTCTATGCGAGACGGTTGTTGCAGATTTGCTAAACAAGCAAGCGGTCAACAGGGTGATATCGGAATTGTCGTTTGACTATGTTGTGCACTTGGCGGCAATTGCGTTTGTTGCTCATGGCAATGTTGATGAAATGTACCGCACAAATATTGTGGGTACCCTTAACCTGATTGATGCACTGACAACGTTCAAACCAAACCTTAAGAAAGCGCTTTTTATTAGTAGTGCGAATGTGTATGGGAATACCCTTGAACTGCCAATCGATGAAGCTGTCGAGCTGAATCCACAGAACGACTACGCTGTATCAAAGTGCGCGATGGAGTTTGCTCTTCGAACGAGGCAGCATTTATTGCCTATGGTGGTTGTTCGTCCCTTTAATTATACTGGAAGAGGCCAGTCTCTTAATTTCCTGGTACCTAAAATTGTCAATGCCTTTCTCGAAAAGCAACCGATTATCGAGTTAGGCAATACTGACGTTGCACGGGATTTTTCAGATGTGAGGGATGTGGTGAATGCATATATACGTCTGCTGTCTTCTTCAGCGGTGAACTGCACCTTCAATGTCTGCTCCGGGAAGCCAACCAGTTTGCAGGAAGTATTGTCTATGTGCTCAGAGATTTCCGGGCATACGTTGGACGTTAAAGTTAATCGCGCATTCGTTCGCGAAAATGAGATTAAGCAGTTGTTCGGCAGTGATGAACGATTGAAAAGCGTAATCGGTGGTTATCGAACCTATAGCTTTCAACAGACCTTAGAATGGATGTTAAGAGGAAAAGATTGAATATCATTTTAGGCTGCGATCCTCTGTTGATGCCGTTGACGGGGATAGGTCACTACACGTATCAAATTGGAAAAGGCCTTCACACCAGCAATGATGTAGATCACTTAGATTTTTATGCTCATGGTCGCTTTTTTGAGCCTAGGGAGTTGCTTGAGCGGCATGAATGCCCTCCCTTGGCACAGAACCAGCCAATCATGTCAGGTGTTTTTTCTTCTTTGCGGGCATCGGTGGCCCGCTCGCGCCTCGCAGTTAAAGCTTATCAGCACGTAATCCCATGGCTAGACCGCTTGCAACTGGGTGGTAAAAGAGATGCAATTTTTCACTCTCCAAACTTTATGCTGCCATCTTTCAGGGGCCGCCGTATAGTGACCATTCATGATCTTTCCACCTTGCGATTCCCAGAATACCATCCTGCCTCTCGAGTCATGTTGGTAAACGACCAAATAAAAAAAGCCACTCGATATGCTGATCATATCATTACCGACTCAGTGTTGGTTAAACAGGAAATTATTGATCGTTTTTCAGTTTCGCCTGATTGTGTCTCAGCGATACCGCTTGGGGCTGAGACACGCTTTTGTCCTTATGAGACGTCAAGTACTTCGTCTGTTCTGAACGCATTGAGTCTTACTCACAAAGAGTATTTTTTGTTTGTTTCAACCGTTGAACCTCGTAAGAATGTTCAACGGTTGTTGCAGGCATACAAACAGTACCGCCAATCTGTTGCAGCTCCTTTGCCGTTGGTAATGGTTGGTGCGCAAGGGTGGGCCGACCAGTCTTTTCGTTCGTTAATTGAAGATTTAGTGGCCAAGCAATGGGTTGTATTGGCAGGTTATCAGTCAAATCAGTCTTTGGCATATTTGATGTCTTCAGCGAAGGCGCTGTTGTTTCCTTCAATTTATGAGGGGTTTGGTCTTCCTGCATTGGAAGCAATGCAAAGTGGTACTTTGGTGGTGACCAGTCAAGGTACTAGTATGCAAGAAATTTGTCTGGATGCTGCCATATACGTTGATCCGTTGAGTGTTGAATCGATACAGCATGCAATACTCAAGGCATCAGAAGACAGCCGCGAGCAATCGGAGGCCATTCAGCTAGGGCTTGAATATGCGAAGTCGTACAGCTGGGAAAAGTGTGTAGAGCAAACTCTTAACGTGTATAACACTGTAGCATGAAATCTATTTTTCACATTGGAAAGTACTACTCGCCCTTTAAAGGGGGGATAGAGAACTTCATGCAGCATCTTATGGTCAGTCAGTGCAAGTCGCGACATCGTGTGATGGCTATGGTCCATCATCACCAACCCGGTCTGCCTTTTTCGCAATCAGAAGAAGAAGGCATTCAAATATTACGATTGCCTATTTTAACCAAGTTGGTATTCGTTCCTCTGGCGTTAACTGCGCGTCGATATTTTCGACAATACATCATTCAAGAGTCTCCTGACGTTCTGCATCTGCACATGCCCAATGTGTCGTGTTTTTGGCTATTATTCCTGTCAGAAGCCAAGCGGATCCCCTGGGTCATTCACTGGCATTCGGATGTGCTGGGCGCAGCACCAGATTGGAAAGTAAAGTTTCTTTATCCCTTGTACCGAATATTTGAAAAAGCCCTGTTGCGTCGTGCTAACGCAATCATCGTGACATCCCCCGCGTACCTCGAGTCCAGTTCGGCACTGGCGGATTTTACGCATAAATGTGTGGTTATTCCTTTGGGGATTGAGGATTTACCCACGTCAGCGCCGAAACCGGTGCGTCAACAAGATGCACCGTTAAAGCTACTTTGTATCGGTCGACTGACGTATTACAAAGGGCATGACTATTTACTCTCGGCAATAAAGACACTGCAAGCGCAAGGTCGAGCTGTTCATTTGACACTTGTTGGCAGCGGTGAGCTGGCAGCTTCAATAAAAAGCCGTCTCAATAAAGATGGCCTCGCTGACATTGTGACCATGAAGTCAGAGTTGTCTGATCAGCAAGTTGCATCAGAGCTCTACGAATGCGATGTGCTGTGCCTTCCTTCTATTGAACGAACTGAGGCATTTGGCGTGGTATTGTTAGAAGCGATGCGCGCTGCAAAACCCTGTATCGTGACCGATGTTCCGGGCTCGGGTATGAGTTGGGTTGTTCAACATGGAAAGACCGGCTTGGTTGTGAAGGCTGCAGACGCGAACAGCTTGGCTAACGCGATAGCCGAATTTGACTTGAATAGAGAGATGCTCTTCACAATGGGCAAGACTGGCCGAGCGCGTTATGTCTCGTATTTTACTGTTGATAGGGTCGCATCTGAAATCGATGGGCTTTACGAACGAGTCGCTTTCGAAAGTCGGCAATAAAAAAGCGGCTATGAGCCGCTTTCGTATTTATCTATGGCTATTTGTTGTCCGACTCTGCTAACAATGTGTCGATCTCTTCTTTGGTCAATCCGGCATTGATGGCGTACTGGGTAATGTCTTTTTTGGCAACACCAGCGTTTTCTGCTGTTTCTATGATGCGTGCGATTTGTTCACGTTGAGCGTTGGAACCTCGCACCGCTGTGGTGACGACATTCTCGGCCTCATTGGGGAACACAGCCAATAACGCATCAACCATATACTCCCCAACAAACGGAACGGCACCCATGGCCGTTTTTAAAATGTCGACCATTTGATTGGGATGGGATTGAGACAGAGTCTGAACAATCGTGTCGGCAGAGTCTGGCTCTGTAATCACAGCGACACGAACGATTTCGTCTAATTCCTCTGGCGTAGCATTGGCTGCAGCTTGCACAACAAAATCAACGTAACTGGGTTCTGCCGTAATGGCGGTTTTTACAATGCTGCTACAGCTACTGATGCCCTTATTTAGTGCAATGGTGACCACCTGAGAGGTCAACGCGGGTTCAGCAGCAATCGCCGCATGGATGATTTCCTTGTATTGTTTGGGGTAGAGGTCAAGAGCGGTGCTGATAATAATTTCTGCATCCTGAGGGTAATGGCTGACGATACTCTTGATGGCTCGACCAATGGACATGTTCTGCTCGACCTGCCTTTGTACAAAGGCCTTGGTCATGGCTTCTTTATCTTCATTGCCTGTGCTGGTCACTGCCCATGCGGATGATGCAAGGGTCATACAGGTAACCAGAATCGCGACTGCTTTATTCATTGAATGGACACCAAAGCGTTGCTGTTATCATTATGTTCGACATCCGTGCCGCAAAAGAGTTTAAAAATAACAATAAATTAACAAAGTTAAAACTGGGTTTACGTACAGGCTAAAAACTAGCCGCTTAAACGTCTTGCCACAATCTTTTTTGGGTATGCCCCTTGACGCAAGGTTATAAATCCCTAAAATGCGCGCCTCTTGCTTAAGGGCATTCGGCAGCAACGCAAAACGTTGACACCGGCAGAAATTAAGCAAGAACGATGCCTGACAGAAAGATTGAAAAAATCTGTTGACATCGAGAAGGGAAAGCGTAGAATGCGCGTCCCGCTTGAGAGAGTCCTGAGATACTCCAAGCAGCCGGAAACGAGTTGTTTTTGGCACTGTTCTTTAACAATTGATAACAAGACAATCTGTGTGGGCACTCGTTAAAAGAGTGTCAACCAAAAATTCATATTTCGATATTTAATTGAAGAGTTTGATCATGGCTCAGATTGAACGCTGGCGGCAGGCCTAACACATGCAAGTCGAACGGTAACAGGAAGTGCTTGCA
>NZ_JAJEWP010000003.1 GCF_020687825.1 Fluctibacter halophilus | reverse complement strand
TTCCCAGTAGTCAAAACTCGAAAGAGGCAACTGAGACGTAACTTCAATTAATTCAGACATATCGGCGACTACTTTACTGCCTGAGCTTATCGAGCTAGCAAATGTTCTCACTGCTGAAATATTCTTATCTTCCATAATCTGAGATTGTTGCACCTACTATTCTTGCCTCTTAACAGCTTATTACTGAGACTTCATAGTAACACCCGTTTCCCATGAAAAAACATATTCTGTGTTTTCATGGGAAAAGGTCACAATGTCTACTTTACGTACTAAGCCGTCATTCAAATTTCCATTCACCACCGTCCCCTACTGGCACATTCCCGCCCTACATTCGCTTAAGCCCTTATACCGATGCCGACAATGTCCGGGCGCTTTCAATCAAGCGAGAGCGATACTTACCATCTTTGCTGCCAGGATAAAAAACACCCCACACACCATGCCGATCAGTGCCGCTTTGAACACAGCACGTTGTTTGTTCACTGGTTCAGGAGCGGACTTGTATTGAAGATTGCGGGCTTCATCACGGTTGCTTGTCATCGTCTTTTCCATTGTTTGTGTCGCTGGATCCTGCTATCAAAAACCCGAAAAGCGGGTAAATAAAGCAGCCGAGGCGTTTCAGTCGTCGCTATCATTGCGTAATTTGCCATTTTTTTGTGCGTTCTTGTCAGCACAATAACGGCCATCCGTTACAAATCCTTGGTCATAAAGTATTTGCAACCATCCCGTGGATAGCCTTCCTGTACCCACTGTACCGTGTAGCCGTGCTTTTCATAAAACGGTTTGGCCTGAAAATTCAATGTGTCGAGCAGGCATTTGGTGCAGCCGCGCTGTTTGGCCGCCAGCTCCATTTGTTCCAGCAACTGCGAACCGATGTGCTGTCCTCGTAACTCATCAGACACCCAAAGCCGGTCCAGCAGCAACCAATCGCCAAAGGTGCGTCCACTGGCCCCGGCCAGCACATTGCCATCGTCATCGGTGGCCTGAACCGCCAATGGTAAGCGCTCACTCACTTCCCAGCGCTGCCAGTTAAATTCCGTCAGTTTATCCGACAGAAACTCGATCAGTTCAAGGTCGGGGTTTTGTAGCACATCGATTTTCATGGTGTTTTTTCGTCACAGGATTGGGTTGATTCCAGTGCTGCCAGGCGTGCTTCCAGTTGCTCGACACGGGCAATCAATTCTTTTTTGGTCGGCGCCCGATAAATAAAGCGCGCTATCGCGTCATCGAAGCCTGTCAGCGCATTAAAGATCACAACGGCCAAACCAACAAATAGCGCCCATTCAATCAGTGATGCAGGTTCCATAGCATTCCTTTTCCATGCGTTACCAAGGGTAGTGATTATTGCCGATTGAACCACACAGTCAATACAGACCCCGTAGACACCGATGCTTACATCCTTTTCCTCGGCAACGCTATTCAACCCGCACGGGTTTCGCTATGATGCGCGCGCTATTCTGTCTTCAGCCTGGAAAATCAAGGAAATTCAATGTCTAACAAACTGGATGTACTACGTAAATCGTTGCTTCTCCCCCTGTTTGCGCTGCTCAGTATCGTGTCAGCTCCGGCGCTGGCCGATGAGGTCGATGCGCTGATCAACACCATCATGGCCGAACGCCACATTCCCGGTCTGCAACTGGCCGTGGTACGCGATGGCAAGATCATTAAGCAGGCCAGCTACGGCGTCTCCAATATCCAGGATCAGGTACCCGTCAGCGATAAAACGGTTTTCCCGATCAACTCCATGACCAAAGCTTTTACCGGTGTCGCCCTGGTGCAACTGGCAGAGCAAGGCCACTTATCTCTGGATGATCCCATCGGCAAACACCTGCCTGACCTACCCAAAGACTGGCAGGCGATGAAAATTAAACACCTGATGGCGCACACAGCCGGGCTACCCAGCATCCTCAGCGGTCACTGGGTCGATTTGATTGTACGCGGCAACCCCGACGCTGCGTGGGAAAAAGTACAAACCCTGCCACTACAGTTTGAAGAGAACACCCAGTTTCGCTACAACCAGACCGGGTATGTGATCATTGGCAAGATCCTGGACAAATACGTACCCAATGGCTTCCCCACCTTTATCACTAACAAGCAACTGAAGCCGCTGAATATGTCGCTCACCGCCGATGCGGGCTTTGATTACCTGGAACGTCCCATTCCTAACCAAGCCCGTCAATATTTCTACAACGGGCAAACCGGTCAATACCGCAACTTCTACGGCGAATTTTCTTATATGATGCGCACAGCCGCGGGTATGAGCAGCACCGCCACCGAACTGGCCCACTACCTGATAGCCCTGCAATCCGGCAAACTGGTCAATGACCTGGATCTGTTGTGGACACCGGTTACCCTGAAAGACGGTAAAACCCGTGGTTTCAATGACCGTGAAAACGGCTATGCCATGGGCTGGCAGGTTGTCGGTCGCGACCAGCACCGCGCCATCAGCGCCAGCGGCGGTGATGCCACCACCATGATCACCTATCCCGACGACAACCTGTCGATTGTGGTACTGACCAACCTGATCGGCACTGGATTGCCCACCACCTTTGTTGACCGCATTGCGGCGTTATACATCGACGACTTTGAAGTGTAACCGGAGACCCGCGTGCCGTTGGCGCGTCAATGCGCAATTGTCACGCGGATGATTTCGAGCAACCGAATACATCGAAAGGTTTAACGTCGTTGCTAAACTTTCGACTGTGTATTGTCGAATAGCAAGGGTATCAGCCCGGATAACCTTGCCGTTGAAGGGATACGCCGGGTACATTGTCAGTCAAGGAACTGGTGATATAACATAAAAAATACCGTTGATTAAAAAGGATTTTTCGCAGGATGCACCCCCTTTCGACCCCAACCCCGATTGTCGTATTCCCATGTAAACGAAGCGCCATAGGCGCCTTTGCGTTGATGGCGGTCATGGTCGCCATGCTGGTGTGGCTCTGTGTGGCGTTTCCGCCAATCATGCTGCTCATCATACCGATGATGGCCCTGTTCATACATCCGATGGTGAAGTTGTATAAGCGGGCGATGGACCCTTCTCCCTTTCTGCTGGTTGACCAGCAAGGCGTTCACTGTCGCGAATGGCCCATCCAAACCATTCCCTGGTCAGAAGTCACCGCAGTGAACATCAAGCACGTTAAAAACAATACGTTTCTCGGTCTCAACGTTAAGCAACCTGACCGCTACAAGCTCCCTCAAACCCGACTGTCTAGGCTGAATAGCAGGTTCGAGCGCTGGAGCGGCTTTGGGGATATTCATGTCAGCCTGAACCATCTGACTGTCGACGCTCACACCCTGAGTAGCAATGCACAACGCTATCATCAGCTCAGTACCCACACCTCAGGCAATGTCACCACTAAACAGCACGACAACGAAGAGATAAGGGCTGCACAGGCCTACTTTGCGGCATTGCCTCAACAGCACCAAGCCACAAGGAAAGAGCGCTCAAAAGGCTTTCTCGCAAGCCTCAGGAATACATCCGAAATGGCTTTTTGTGGCGGACTGTCTATTGGCGTTGGGGTGTTTGTATTGGATGTCACAAACCTCTATACGCTGAAGATAATGGATAACCCGATTCTGGGTATGTTGTTTTTTGCGTTTTGCCCGGTGTTTCTCAATATCCTAACCACAGTGGCGGGCTATCCACTGTACCGCTGGTTAACCACCACCGAACAATAACCGCGAGCTAGCCAGCATAAGCGGTATGGGGCCTGAGACTATAGCTCAGGCTCAGGGCACGCTTCTTTCAGGGTCGACTCCCGTACCAGCAAGGTGGGCTGGAAATGCTGATGGGGAATGGCGGCCGTTTTGTTGCGGCCACTGCGCAGCCCAATCAGATGCTGGATCAGACCACTGGCGGCTTTGCGGGCGATCTCATTGGTTGGCTGGGCGGCGGTGGTCAATTTGGGCCAGGTCTGACGGGAGAACGGGCTGTCCTCAAACCCGGCGATGGCCATGTCGCAAGGCACATCCACCCCTTGCAGTCGCGCAGCAAACAACGCACCGGCGGCAATCTCATCGTTACAGGAAAAAATCGCGGTGGGCGGCTCGTCCAAGCCTAACAGGTATTTGGCCCCTTCGACCCCGGTTTCAAACGAGTAAGAGCCGTCATACAAATACGCCGGATTGAATTCGATGCCGTGGCGGGCCAGTGCATCCAGGTAACCCTGTTTACGTTCGTCACTGGAGCGGTGATCCTTGTCACCGCTGATAAAGGCGATGCGCTGATGCCCCTGACTGATCAGGTGTTCGATAATGTTTGCCGCCGCTTCTTTATCGTGAATGAACACACAGGGCGAGTGCTCTTTGCTCTCGTCGGAGCCGGAAATGATCCGCACGTAATGAATGTTGAGTTGATCGAGCGCAGACAACACCTCAGGCATTTCGGAGATCGGTGGTGAAATGATCAGTCCGGCCAGTTGCGAGCGTTTTACCATGTCGGTGATCTCGGCAATGATGTTCTGACTGGTGGCACTGCATGGGTGAATGATCAGCTCATAGCCCTTGTCCCGGCATTCATCCAGAATACCGTTCTGCATATCAATCACGTAGTAGGCATTGGGGTTGTCATACACAAACCCCAACGCAAAGGAGGTGGTACCGGCCAGGTTACGCGCCGCCGTATTGGGCTGATAATTCAGCTGCGCAATCGCGTCGTTGACCTTTTTCAGGGTTTCGGGTTTTACCGAGCCTTCCTTATTGATCACCCGGGACACGGTCTTGAATGACACGCCAGCCAACTCGGCGACATCTTTGATGGTTGCTTTCATGCTGTTCTTCGTCAGGAGTCAGGCGGGATCAGTATCGTGGCTTGAGCCGTTAACCGTGCCGCGCAGACGTCATTGCAGGCCATTGGAGAACGCCATTTCGGCGAATCCAGACAAGGTTGCACACAGCGAGTGCTGTTGGCCGAACTCGGTTCGGTTGACATCGCTGTCATAGGGTATTCTTGCAGGCTCTGAACCGTTCGGTCAACCTTAAGTTCGGTACATGCCCGCAGCGCGAGCTGAAAATCACTGTGCAAACAGTTGGGCGGGGTCCTTAAAGGCTTTAAATTCCAGCGCGTTGCCGCACGGGTCGCGCAAAAACATCGTCGCCTGTTCACCGACCTGGCCGGCAAAACGCACGTAGGGCTCAATCACAAAGGTCTGCCCGCTGGACTGCAACCGATCGGCCAGTCGCTGCCAATCGTCCCATTCCAGCACCACACCGAAATGGGGTACCGGTACCGCTTTACTGTCGACCTCATTTGGTGCCGGTTCGGATGGCATCTGCGCCACCTTGTGGGTCACCAGTTGGTGGCCGAAAAAGTCCCAATCTATCCACTGCTCACTGCGCCGACCCTGGCCACAGCCCATCAGGACGCCATAAAACTGCTCGGCGGCAACCAAGTCGGTGACCGGAATAGCCAGATGAAAAGGAGCCAACGCCATTACAGTAACCGCTTCAATAAACTAAGCTTGAGGGCACTGAACGGCGGGTATCGCAGTGGTACGTCAAATCGGAAGCTTCGGTGCATCACCGTCTTCAGGTGGCTGAAGGTATCAAACCCGGACTGGCCGTGATACGCACCCATGCCACTGTTGCCCACACCGCCGAACGGCAGTTCACTGTTGACCATGAACATGAAGCCATCATTGATACACACGTTACCGGCACTGGTCTCGTTCAGGACTCGCCGCACGCAGGCGTCGCTGTTGGAATAAACGTACAACGCCAACGGTTTGGGGCGCTGATTCACCCAGGCGATGGCCTCGTCGAGGTTGGCGATTTCGATGATCGGCAGGATGGGGCCGAAAATTTCTTCCTGCATCACCGGGCTGTCGGCAGCCGGATTATCCAGTATCGTCGGCGCCATGTAGCGGGATCCCTCATCACACTGCCCACCGAGTGCAATGGTCTGGTTATCCAGATAACCCTGCAGGCGTGCAAAATGACGGTCATTGATGATGCGACCGTAATCCTTGCTGGTCGCCGGGTCCTTGCCGTAAAACGTTTCCAGCGCCTTCGTCAGCGCTTCCATCAGGGGTTGCTTCTGGGCCGGTGTCACCAATACATAATCGGGCGCCACACAGGTTTGTCCGGCGTTCATCCACTTGCTCCACACGATACGTGCAGCAGTGACGTCGAGATTGGCATCATCATCCACCAGACAAGGAGATTTTCCGCCCAACTCCAGGGTCACCGGGGTCAGATGCTCAGCGGCGGCGCGCATGACGATTTTGCCGACCTGCTCACCACCGGTATACAGAATATGGTCGAAGGGTAGCGCCAGCAATTGAGTGGTTTCCTCGACCGCCCCTTCAATCACCAGAAAAGCCTCCTGATCCAGGTATTGGGGGATCAGGCGGGCCAGCAGAGATGAGGTGTTGGACGCCAGTTCAGAGGGCTTCATCACCACACAGTTGCCTGCCGCGATGGCGGCGATAACCGGCGCCAACACCAACTGGAACGGGTAATTCCACGCGCCAATCACCAGCACCGTACCTAACGGTTCCGGCAACTGATAGCTTTTGCCAGGCTGAGCGGCAATCGGCGTCGATACCTTGCGGGGCTTGCTCCATTTGCCCAGGTGCTTGCGGGTGTGCTGAATGTCGCTGAGGGTGAAACCAATTTCAGACGTCCAGGCTTCAGTTTTACACTTGCCCAAATCAGCATACAAGGCTTCAGCAATGGCCTCCTGCTGCTCATTGATCAGGGCTTCAAGCCGGGTTAACTGCCCCTTTCGCCAGGCCAGATCGCGGGTGCGTCCGTTGGCAAAGGTATCACGCAATACCTGGACACGATCGGCGATGCTCGCCTGCGCTTCCAGGGTCTGGGCCGCCATGTTCATTGGCCATTCCTCTGTGCATCAAGTAGACAATCAGTATGCCACAGAAGTCCTACCAGTGTTAATACTCCAGCGCAGCCGCTGTCATCAGGTGATGCGCGGGCAATAAAAAAGGAGCCATCGGCTCCTTCTTCAATTCGCGTTACGCGTCGTAGGGATGACGCTGAACGATAGTCTCATTCCGATCCGGACCGGTTGAGATGATATCCACCGGTACCCCGGTCAATGTCTCAATCCGGGCGATGTAATCCCGCGCGGCCTGGGGCAGGTCTTCAAAACGGGTTACGCCGAAGGTATTGTCAGTCCAGCCAGGCATTTCTTCGTACACCGGTGTGATCAGGTCATAGCCGTCTGCGGCCATCGGAGGCACATCCTGCACGTTGCCGTTGGCATCACGATAACCGACACAGATCTTCAGGGTCTGCAGGCCATCCAATACGTCAAGCTTGGTCAGACAGAAGCCGCTGATGGAGTTGATTTGTACCGCACGTTTCATGGCCACCGCATCGAACCAGCCGGTACGACGTTTACGTCCGGTGGTGGCACCGAATTCATGGCCTTTCTCGCCCAGGTGCTGACCCACTTCACATTCCAGTTCGGTCGGGAACGGACCGCCACCCACACGGGTGGTGTAGGCTTTGACGATGCCCAGTACGTAGTCCAGGTGCAACGGGCCGAAACCGGCGCCGGTAGCAACCCCACCGACGGTGGTGTTGGAGGACGTCACGTAAGGATAGGTACCGTGGTCGATATCCAGCAATGTGCCTTGTGCGCCTTCAAACATGATGGCATCACCGTTTCTGCGCGCTTTGTCGAGCAGATCGGTTACATCAACCACCATGGCTTTGAGAATATCTGCCACCTGCTTGGCGCCGGCCAGAACCTCATCAAAACTGACAGGGTCAGCCTTGTAGTATTCGGTCAGGACAAAGTTGTGGTACTCAAGGATTTCACGCAGCTTGTCGGCAAACTCGTCCATATTGAACAAATCACCAACCCGCAGGCCACGACGAGACACTTTGTCTTCATAGGCCGGGCCGATACCACGGCCTGTGGTACCAATCGCTTTTTTACCACGGGCTTCTTCGCGGGCAACGTCCAACGCGATGTGATAAGGCAGGATCAGGGGGCAGGCTTCGCTGATGACCAGACGCTCTTTGACCGGTACACCGCGAGACTCCAGCATCTCAATCTCGGTCATCAATGCATCCGGGCTCAGTACAACGCCGTTACCAATCACACATTTCACATTACTACGCAAAATGCCCGATGGGATCAGGTGCAATACGGTCTTCTCACCGTCAATCACCAGGGTGTGACCCGCGTTATGACCGCCTTGATAGCGCACCACATAACTGGCCTTGTCCGTCAACAGGTCAACGACCTTACCCTTACCTTCGTCACCCCATTGGGTGCCGAGTACTACTACATTTTTTGCCATGGATCAGATGTGTCAGAAAATTAGGCGGCGATTCTACCAAAATTCAGCGCTGTAGATCACCCGTTTTTTGGTCGTTAATTAGCCAGCCCGCCGGCAATTGGGGTTAACTGTGTGAAATCACAGTAAAAAGTACAGGCTGACAACCCCAACGGTGACCAACACACCACCGAGGGTTCGCAAACTGTGGGCGTCCTGTCTGGCCAGTTCGGCCATAAAGTGCTGCCAGCGCCTGGGAAACAACAGCGGCCCCAGCCCTTCAATGATCAATACCAGCGCCAACGCCAGCCATAGGGAGTGTTGCATGGAATGTCCTTTTCGGTGTTACGCAAAACGGCAGTATAGGTAAATCCAGCCACACTGTCTGCCTGACTAGAGTGTTTGCGCACGGGGAACATCAAAGCTGAAGCAGGTGCCTTTTCCCAGCTCACTTTCCACCCGTAACGTTCCCTCAAGCAGGGAAATCAGGTTACGACAGATGGCCAGCCCCAGTCCGGCATGCAGTGCATTGTCCGTTTTATGGTTGGCTGCCTGATAGCGGGCATCAAAAATAAATGCTATTTCGTTGTCGCTGATGCCAACCCCGTTGTCCCGTATGTCGATGCGCATACTGCGCTCATTGGCGGTCAGGTGCAGACAAACCTCACCACCACGGGGCGTGTGACGTAACGCATTGTCAATCAGGTTGGTCAGCACCCGCTCCAGTTTACCGATATCCGCAAACACCACCGTGTCGCTTGCGTCGGGAGCAACCCGCAGGGTTATGCCCTTTTGCTCTGCAAGCAGTGCGAATTTTGCCACCACGTCCTGTACCAGTTCGGCAATCGGGAATGTCTCACGGTTTAAGGTCACCTGTCCGCCTTCGAGGTAAGCCAGTTCAAAGATTTGATCGATGAGACGCTTGAGGTTGTTGGCATGGCGCAAACAAATGTCGACGAATTGATTGCGTTCTTGTTCCGTCAGGTTATTACCACGAATTGACAGAGTCTCGATGTAGCCCTGCAAACTGGCCAGAGGGGTGCGCAAGTCATGAGATAAATCGGCCAGGAGTGCACGGCGCTGCTCATCCACCTGCTGCAACGCGGAGAACTGTTCATCCAGCCGCGACAACAAATCGTTAAAGGCGCAGCCCAGTCGGTGGACTTCATGATGGCTGTCCCGTTGCCAGGGGATCAGCTGCCGATGGGTTCGACCGGCAAAGCCCTCCGCCGATGCCTGCTCCATGGCATCGTTCAATTGCCTCAATGGCGCGGTCAGCCAGCGAAACAATACCAGCAGGCACACCAGCAGAAATACCGCACTACCACCAAACACCAGCAACCACTGCTGCCAGCCGTGGCTGACCCGGGTGCCACTGAGAATTGAGTCATATTGCTGCGAACCAATGATCACATACAGATAGCCCTGCAGTTGCTCGCCCTGATAAACCGGTGCCGCAGAAAACACTTTTTGTCCGTGTAACTGACGGGGATCATCACCGTACACCGGCATTCCCTGAGGCGTACCGATCAGGGTGTTAATGGGTGCCAGTGACACCGAGTCCCTGACCACATCGCCGGGTTTGGCCGAATAGGTCAGGATATCCCCCTGCGGCGACAGGAAATAAAACTCAAACCCGGGACCCAGGATCATCAGTGTATGAAACAGGTTTTTGAGTGCCTCGTAATGATAAACACCGTCTTTGAGTAGCGGATTGTCGTCCACCAGATGCGCGGCGAGGGAAACGTGTAAGCGCTGCTGCGCTTCATCGTAGGTCTGGGTCTGCAGGCAACTGCTGATGGCGTAGAGCACACCAACGATGAACGTAAATGCAACCACCAGCACCAGCGCCAGTCGCTGGTAAAAACGCAATTTCATTGTTGTGCCCCTTTCAAGCCAGTGCGCCTTCGGGATTAAACTTGTAGCCCACTCCCCACACGGTTTGCACCATATCCGGCTGGCGCGCATCTTTCTCCAGCTTGGCGCGCAATCGGTTGATATGGGAATTAACCGTGTGTTCGTAGCCGCTGTGATGATAGCCCCACACGGACTCCAGTAGCTGGGCACGGCTGAACACCTGATTGGGATGACTGGCCAGATACAACAACAATTCAAACTCGGTGGCAGTCAGATCCAGCGTCTGACTTCCCAACAGCGCCGTATGGCAACCCGGGTCAACCTGCAGACGCCCCACGCTGATCACCGTTGGTCTGGCATCGACGCTGTCCTGATGGCGTTCTTTGAGCAGACGGTACTTGCGTAATTGAGAACGAACCCGGGCCTGCAATTCACGCACGCTGAATGGCTTTGTCATGTAATCGTCGGCGCCGATCTCGAGGCCCAACACCCGGTCCATCTCGGTGTTTTTCGCCGTCAGCATCAGGATCGCCTGCTCAGGTTTTTCGTGGCGTAAGGTGCGGCAAACATCCAATCCCGACATACCGGGCAACATCACATCCAGGATCACCAATGCCACATGTTGCTCCCTGGCAAGCTGCAACCCTTTCGCACCGTCATGCACAACCTGGATATCTGCCCCCAGCTCCATCAGATTGACACGGATCAGCTCAGCAATATCTCCGTCATCTTCTACCACCAAAACAGTATCGTTCATGGATATCCCTGCCCGTTACCGGGGCACGGTTGTGCCCCATCATTGTTCACTCCACCCGCGTCACCGTCAGCCGCACGACCGGGTTATCGAAACGGTGCACACTGGACAAGACCGAACCGGGAAGACCATCGTCGGCACTAACCACGCCCCGGTGATAGGCGACGAAATCCACATCGTCCCGTTCACTCAGGTAACCCGGACTATCGCCTGAACCGTCGGCCGGTCCCGGAATCGTTCCTGCCGCTTCCGTGTTGCCCTCCGTGCCGGCATCGTATACGGGTAGCATCGTTTGCCAACTGTCACCCACTGCCAATGAGGCTGTGCTCCAGCCATTGAGACCGGTAAAACCGTCATTTGTATTCACCAACATGGTGACTACCGATAACAGCGCATCGTCCACATCGTTAATTGTGACGGTGATGGATTCCGTCATTCCCGGTCCGATGACACCCGCACCGGATGCATTGGCCAACACCATCGGCAAAGCCAGCACATCGCTGTTGTCGCCGCCTTCGGCGAGTACTTCCAGTGCCTCAGAGGCCGGCTCACCGACGCCCCAAACAGAACCTTCGCTGTGCAGTACAACCGCAACAGGCGACAAGGGTTGTTCATGAGACAGATTGGTCAGGGTTATTTCATAGCTCACCGGCGTCGCCGCTGGTGGCGGAGTCGGTGTCGGTTGCGCGGGATCATCGTCTGAACAGGCTGCCAGCGTGCTAACAACGACAGCTGCCAGTGTTACCCGCCACACCCCATGTAAAGTTAAAAATTGCATGGGAACCTCCCGTTAGTTGACGACCACAGTGACTCTGGCAATCGGGTTCAGCCAGCGCTGTGTCATAAGATTGATATCACTGCTACCGCCGACCATATCGCTGTCACCGAGATTGCCACGATGAATATGTACGGTAGTGTTGGTCTCAACGGCAGTCACGCCGCTACCCCCGTTGCCAACCAAGTCCTCAAGGGGCGGTGGCACTGGCATGCCCGGTGTACCCGGTGCCCCACCGCCACGAATTTCATCGTTGACTTCGGTGCCAGCATCGTAGGCGTTCAAGTACAGGGTATAGGTGCCGGCTTCCGTTGGAATTGGCCAGTTGTCCAGTCCGATAAAACCATCATTGGTGGGCAGTATCATGCCAACCATCGACAGCACGGTGTTGCTGTCTGCGGTGCTCAACATCAGGGTCTGGGTGGTCCCCGGAGCTGTCAGTCCTTCGGTATTGGCATAGTCAGCCACGATGGCATCACCGATCGCCGCCAAACCAGCCAACGAGCCCCCTTCTGCCATTTCCTGCAACGCCGCCGAGGCGGTCTCGCCGACCTCAAACAGGCTGTTACTGTCGTCATGGGCGATCGCCAGTACGGGGGTAAAATACATGCCCTGGGTGAGGTTGGTGACTGACACAGAAAGTTCTGCCGCGTGACTCACGCCACAGCCGAGAAAAAGTGCGCCGATGGCGCACCGGATTGAGAGATGTTTCATTGCTGTTCCTTGTAGGTTCCTTGTAAGAAGGTAAGGAACAGCTTGGCGTCAATTTATCGCAAAAGTATCACAACAAGCAGACGATTTTGTCACAACCGCATCCGATTGTGCTGTCAGCCCTGCTGTGCTTTTAACAACATCGCTGCCTGCTTGGCGAAATAGGTCAGAATGCCATCGGCACCGGCCCGCTTGAACGCCAGCAGTGACTCAAGGATCACAGGCTCTTCGTCCAGCCAACCGTTGGCAAACGCGGCCTGGTGCATGGCGTATTCACCGCTGACCTGATAGGCAAAGGTCGGCACCCCGAAGCGAGATTTGCAGCGCTGTACCACATCCAGGTAGGGCATGCCCGGCTTGACCATGACCATGTCTGCACCTTCCTGCAAATCCAATGCAATCTCGCGCAACGCCTCGTCGCTGTTGGCCGGATCCATCTGATAGGTCTTCTTATTGCCACCTTTGATATTGGCTGCACTGCCCACTGCATCGCGGAACGGCCCGTAGTAACTGGACGCGTACTTGGCGCTGTACGCCATGATGCGGGTCAGCGGGTGGCCCTGGGCTTCCAACGCAGCGCGGATCAAACCAATACGGCCATCCATCATGTCAGAGGGTGCCACAATGTCAGCACCCGCCTCAGCATGGGAAAGGGCCTGTTTTACCAACACCTCACAGGTTTCATCATTCATCACATAGCCGGCCTCATTGATCAGGCCGTCCTGGCCGTGCGACGTGAACGGGTCCAACGCCACATCGGTGATCACCGCCAGTTCCGGCACAAATTCCTTCAGCGCGCGCACCGCTTTTTGCGCCAGCCCTTGTGGGTTGAAGGCTTCGCTGGCGCAGTCCGTTTTTAAATCCGCCGGCGTGACCGGGAACAACGCCACCGCGGGGATCCCCAGCGACACCAGGGTTTCGGCTTCTTTGATCAACAAGTCTATCGACAGGCGCTCGATGCCTGGCATAGAAGGCACGGCTTCGGTGCGATTTTTGCCTTCAACCACGAACATCGGATAGATAAGGTCGGCGGCGGTCAGGGTGTTTTCAGCCACCATGCGACGGGTAAAGTCATGCTCGCGCATGCGCCGCAGGCGGGTTGATGGAAATGAAAATTCGCTCATGCTTGTCCTATTTGGGTAAAAACTCGCTGCTCAGTGGCGCAACACAAACGCGGTTACGCCCCTCGCGCTTGGCTTGGTACAAGGCCTGATCGGCAGCCCTCAACATGGCCTGTTCATCGGCCATGGTTTTTACGGTCGCGCTGCAAATGCCGGCACTGAGGGTCATGGATATTTCGCCGGCCGAGGTCGACACCGGGGTCTCTTCCAGGGTTTTGCGTAACTCTTCGATCAAGATTTTAGCGCCTTCCTCATCGGTGTTGGGAAGGATCATGGCAAACTCTTCGCCGCCATAGCGACACAAGTCGTCGGAAGGGCGTTTCAGACGCCGTTGCAACAGCGATGCTACATGGCGCAAACATTCGTCACCGACCAGATGCCCGTATTCGTCATTGATCGGTTTGAAGTGATCAATGTCGATCATCACAATCGCCAGGTCGGTCTGTTCCCGTCGGCTTCTGCGCACTTCAGCGGGATATCGCTTGTCGAAATGCAACCGGTTTCTGACCCCGGTCAACGCATCGGTGGTGTTGCGTTTCTCCAGCTCGCGGTTCATTTCTGATAGCTCACGCAGGGCAATTTCCAGCTCCAGCGTGCGCTCTTCGACCTTGTATTCCAGCTCTTCCTGGGCCTCTTCTTTGATTTTCAGCAACTCTTCCTGGGACTGTCGGGCCAGGCGCTCCCGCTGCAATGCCAACACCTGGGTGTCATACAAGTGCTGGCGTTGATGGCTGTAGCTTAGGGCAAGTGCCAGCGCGAGCAAAAAGGTCTCTACGGTGGCACCGAACATCAGCAGATAATGGCTGGGGGTATCCAGTTGCACCAAGTCCCAGTTATCGAGGCCGGTGATAAAACCACTGACCAGCAACGCCGTCCAGGCGATGGTGTAAAACCGCGCCAGCTTGACCCCGCGGTACCACAGAAACATGCCGACAAAATAAATCAGCAATACAGCGATGATCAGCATCAGGATAAAGACTTTGATGTACACCGAGTAAGGCACCACCAGACTGGACACCGTGGCGAACAGGAACACCCAGGCAGTGCGCACCAGTATGGTTTCCAGCAGCGTGCTGTGGGCTTTCACATTCAGCAACTGGCGGGTGAAGTGAATGGCGCAATAAATTGTCAGCGTGGCAAAAATCGCCACACTGCGCGCTTCCAGCCACACATTGTTCGGCCACAGGTATTTAAACGCCAGCCCATGCAGTGTCGCCAGGGTCAGGCCCAGACAAATCACATAGCCGCAATACGACAGAAAGGTCAGTGATTTGGTGGTCACGAAGAAGAACAGGTTACTCAATGCCATCGCAGCCAGAAAGCCGAAAAACAGCCCCATCACCAGGTTGTGCTCACCGTTGAACACCAGATAATCCTGCTCCTGCCAGATTTTGATTGGGCTCCTGACCGTACCGGCTGATTGTAGCTTGACCACCACCTCCAGCGCGCCGGTACTGTAGGGCACCGGGACCAGGAATTTCTCATGGGGGATGGGGCGCTGAACAAAGGGCTTCCCGTCGCCCATGCGGTAATCAGCAATAGGCTCCCGGCCGACCACAAACCACACCGTCACATCGTCCAGCAGGGCGTAGTCTATTTCCAGCAAACGCTGTTCACCGGAAGCGGAAGGTGGCAGTGAAAACTTAATCCAATACGGATAATCCGCCATGCCAAAGGATAACTGCCCGCTTTGCTCCACTTCCCAGGCCATATCAGGCAGTTCGAGCACCTCAGACAAACCAAACTGAAAATGATTGTCGCTCAGGTACTGCACCCCTTGGGCAACGTTCATTTGCGGCTTGGTCGTGTTGTCAACCGTGATCACACCCCAAACCATGATGGCGCCGAGCAGACAGACCAGAAACAACAGCCAACGTTGAGGGAGGGCAACGCCGGTCAGATTCAATTGCATGGGACGCTCCACGACGGCGCACCCAGCAGCGACAGTGCATTTCGGCGACTATGATCCAGCACCTGTTCGACGCTGACGCCCATCCGTTCAGCAACAAACGCACCGATGTGTGGCAGATTGGCCGGCACATTGTCTCGCCCGCCACCGGATAGAGTGCGGGGTTTGAGATAGGGCGCATCGGTTTCAAGTAGCAACCGCTCCAGCGGCAAATGGGTAACGGCTTCGGCCAGGGCCTGCCCGCGGCGGGGATCACACACCCAACCGGTAATACCGATATACAGGTCCAGTTGCAGATAAGCATCCATCTGGGCTCGGTCACCGGTAAAGCAGTGGGCGACACCGCCACTGAGCCTGTCGCGATACCGTTGCAACAGCGCAATTTGCTGCGCGTGGGCGTCCCGCTCATGCAAAAACACCGGTAAGCCGACGTCACACGCCAGTTGCAACTGTTGTTCAAACACCCGCAACTGCACCTCGGGCGGTGAAAAGTTGCGATTAAAATCCAGACCACATTCACCAATGGCCACCACCGCGTCATGGCTGCTCAGATCACGCAGAACCGACAGGTAGTCATCACTGACGTCTTTGGCATAGTGGGGGTGTACACCGGCGGTGCACACCAGCTGGTTGGGATGGTTTTGACATAGACTCAGCGCTGCCTGACTGGCAGCCTCATCGGTACCGGTAATCGCCATATGGGTCACACCGGCCTCAGCCGCCTGGCTGAGGGTCGGCTCGACGTCAAGGCGCGGGTCGGTGAGATTTACGCCAATGTCAAACCACCCTGACATCTTACTGGACCCGTTTTACCCGCATGCGGCGATTCTGGGTGGACTTACCCAGGAAGAACGAGCCCAGCATGCCTCGTTCCACATACACTTCTTCACCGTCATCAAGTTTCAGTCGGGTTGAATCAACTTGCTTCCACACATGACCGTTGGACAGGGTAACAATCGATTTGCCGTAAGGATCTTCCTTCACCGATGCCACCGTACTGGTGATCATGTCTTCATTGATTTCGATGTTTTTATGCTCGATACCGAAATTGTCACTCGGCGCAGGGGCAGCGGTATCCGGTTGTTGGCCACGGGGCTCAGGGCGGGGAAACTTGCCAGCGGCTGTACCGCCACCCGGGGGTAATGGCGCAGGGACACTCATCAGGTCATCCAGACCTGAGTATTTCTCCAGTTCGTTGACAACCCGGTCATAACACACCAGTCGCTGCAAGCTGTTCTGGGTTTGTCCACACTCACGCAGAGCGTCACGGATATTGTCGGCGTGAGCAGGCAGGGTCAGAGTGACCAGGGCCAGCGCACTGATAGATTTCATCAACTTCATGATACTTCCTGATTTTCTTCTTGTTCCGATTCACGCTGATACAATCCCCCCACAAGCACGCCAAACTCGAACAGGAGCCACATGGGAATTGCCAGCATGGTTTGAGAAATCACGTCGGGCGGCGTGAGCAACATGCCCACCACAAAAACACCGACGATGACATACGGGCGCTTTTCGCGCAATTTCTTGGCGTTGGTAATACCGGTCCAGCACATCAGCACCACTGCCACCGGAATTTCAAATGACAAGCCGAAAGCAAAGAACAGCTTGAGGACAAAATTCAGGTAACTGCTGATATCGGTAGTAAACGCTACACCTTCCAGCTCAATGCCGGCAAAGAAGGGAAACGCTAAGGGAAAAACAACGTAGTAGGCAAAGGCGATACCGGCATAAAACAGCAAGGTACTGGCAATCAGCAACGGGGCTATCATACGCTTTTCATTGCGGTACAGACCGGGCGCGACAAACCCCCAGATTTGGTACAACACAAACGGAATAGCGAGGAAAAACGACAATACCAGGGTGAGTTTAAACGGTGCAAAGAACGGCGCCGCAACATCCGTTGCAATCATCTGGCTGTTCTCTGGCATAGCATCCAATAACGGGGTTGCCAGCAGATGGTATAAGTCCTGAGCAAAATAAGCCAAGCCCAGAAACACCAGCATCACGCTCAACAGCGCTTTGAGTATACGACTGCGCAGCTCAATCAGATGTGAAATCAGGCTGCTATGGGATTCAGACATTGATCACTTATCTTTCCGGTAAGGTTGCTGTACCGATGCCGCCGCATCTTTCAACTCATCCACCGAACGTTGCAGTTCCGGTGACAGGTTTTTCAGTTGCAACTGTTCAGCTTTCTTGAGATTTTCGTGCAATTCGTGTTCTTTGAACTGCTGCTCGACCTCCTGACGGAACCCGCTGGCCATATTGCGTATACTGCGCACGGTATTGACCGTGCTGCGTATAGCGCCAGGCAGGCGCTCTGGGCCCAGCACTAAAAGTGCCAGCACACCCACCACCATGAGTTCCAGAAAGCCGATATCAAACATTAACGAGACTCTTTGTCAGTCGTCTTGGTCACGTCGGTGTCGGTCGTGTTCTGACGCTGTTCAACCTGTTTCTGTTGGTCGAAGTCAGCATCAGTGTCGGTGTCATCCTTTTTCTCATCGTCGGACACCGCGCTTTTAAAGCCTTTGATCGCAGTCCCCAAATCACCGCCAAGTGACTTCAGACGCTTGGTGCCAAACAATAGCACTACAATTAACAAAACGATTAGCAGTTGCCAGATACTGATACCCATATGTTCAGTTACTCCATTACTTTCAAAAGCGGGCTCACCCCGATAAAAGGTTATTATACGTAGGTTGGCTAAAAGGTCACTGGATTTGATTAAGTCAGCAAAAAGTTACACTCTGTATAGACCACAGCAAGGGACAATGTGTTTGCTCAGACAACGACTTTTTTTTGCGTTTTCAATCCTGTGGGCCACAACAACCAGCGCCCAGGAGCCTGCACGTCCCTGGCTGGATGATATGCATGACAGCATTGCCGACTCGGTCACCGTGACTGCCGAATGGTTTGACAGCTTCTTCGCCGAAGGCCCTTCTCCGCCGGATCAGCAAGCCCGTGGCGAAGCCCGTTTGAGACTCGGCTGGGAACCCCGCTCCAGAGACTGGAATGAGTTCGAAGCCCGCCTGCGGGTGCGGGTAAAACTGCCGAAATTCAAGGACAGGGTAGACATCATCCTTTCAGATTATGATGACGAAGCCCCCGACGAACGCATCAGTGCGGGCCGCGATGGGCGTTTTGACCGGGATGACCGCTTCAGTCTTGCGCTGCGTTTTAAACCCAAACCGGACAGCGGACTGTCTCACCGCATCGGCGTTGGTCGTCGGGCGCAAATTTTTGGCAAAAGTCGCTACCGTCAACATCACCAACTGTCCGATGTGGTCGATTTGCAATGGGAGACCTCCCTGTACTACTACAACCGCGACGGCTGGGGTGGCAACATCAAGGTCCATACCGATTACGCCAGCGACGACGATGTGATCTGGCGTTGGGCAAATCGTTTTTATTACCGAGACGAGAGCGACGACTGGTTGTGGCAGCACAGTTGGCAGCGCTTTGCCCAGCACGACGCCGACACTGCAACCCTGGTCGGGTTTTATATCGAAGGTCTGAGCAAACCCACCTACCGGCTGGAAGAGTATCTGGCCAGCGTACGATGGCGCAAGAATGCCTTCAGAGACTGGTTGTTCTTTGAAGTGGAACCTTTCGTGTTATGGCGCAGGGACGAGAATTTTTCTGCTTCCTACGGTGTCGCGTTGCGGGTAGAAGGCAATTTCGGCCACCATTGATGGCCGCCTGTCATACGACAGCTTTGCGGGTCAGCGCCCACCACCAGCAACCGATGCCTGTGCCGCAAGCCAGGGCCGGATACCACCAGGAAGACAGGTGCAGAGGCAGGAGCGCGGCCACGATCACAAAGGTCGCGCCGATGATCCCTGCCAGCATCTGTTGCTGTGCCTGACGATGCTGGGCTTGCTGTTGAGCAAAATGCTGGCGTTGCAATTCGGGCAATTGCTTGATCTGTTTAAGGCTGTCGTAGATCAAATCCGGCATGTCCGGCAATTTCTCCGACCAATAGGGCAGGTTGGCGTGGATTTTCTTGGCCATCGCTTTGATACCCACCTGGTCTTTCATCCAATTCTCCAGAAACGGTTTGGCGGTCTGCCACAAGTCCAGCTGTGGATACAACTGACGACCCAATCCTTCGATGTACAACAGGGTTTTCTGCAGCAACACCAGTTGAGGCTGGACCACCATGTTGAAACGCCGCGCAGTATTGAACAACTGCAACAGTACATGCCCGAAGGAAATTTCCGCCAGCGGCTTCTGGAAGATCGGCTCACACACCGTCCGGATCGCCACCTCGAACTCATCGATGTTGGTATTGGACGGCACCCAGCCAGAATCCACATGTAACTCGGCGACTTTGCGGTAATCACGGTTGAAAAAGGCGATAAAGTTTTCCGCCAGGTAGCGCTTGTCGTCGCGATTTAAGGTACCGACAATTCCAAAATCAATACCAATATACTGGGGAGATTGAGGGTTTTCCCGCGACACGAAAATGTTGCCCGGGTGCATGTCAGCATGGAAAAAGCTGTCGCGGAACACCTGGGTAAAAAACACTTCAACACCCCGTTCGGCGAGCTTTTTCATGTTGGTATTCTGTGCCAGCAGCGCGTCAACATCCGACACCGGGATGCCATAAATGCGCTCCATCACCAGCACTTGGCGGGTGCAATAATCACTGTAGATTTCGGGCACATACAAGGCGTCGGAATCTTCAAAATTTCGTCGCAATTGGATGCCGTTGGCCGCTTCACGTAACAGATCCAGCTCATCGACAATGGTTTTGCGGTATTCTTCCACCACTTCCACCGGGCGCAATCGCTTGCCGTCCGGTAGCCACCGTTGTACGGCCAACGCCAGCGTCTGCATCAGTTCCACATCGGCATGAATGGTATCGGCAATGTCAGGGCGGATCACTTTGACCACCACATTACGGCCGTCTGCTTTGAGCGTTGCCGCATGGACCTGCGCAATGGAGGCTGAAGCCAGCGGCGCAGATTCGAATGCACTGAACACTTCATCCAGAGTTTGCACACCCAGAGAACGGCGAATAGTCTGCTGTGCCAGTTCGGAGTCAAACGGCGGGACCTTGTCTTGCAGTTTGGCCAGCTCGTTGGCAATCCCCGGTGGCAATAGATCCCGCCGGGTAGACAACATCTGACCAAATTTAATAAACACCGGACCAAGGTGTTGCAGCGCAAGTCGCAGGCGTTCGCCCTGGCTTTTGTCCGGATGCTTGTTGCGCAGCCAAAATTGGGCACTGCGACCTAATCGGGCGTACCACGGCAGCCAGCGGTCGGGGATCAGTTCATCCAGACCATGCTGTAACAACACCTTATTGATTTTATACAGCCGAAGTAATCGCACCACTTATGCCTTGTCGTTTAACTGGTTTTCCAATTGCGCCAGCCTTGCCGCTAATCGTTCACTGTCACTGCGCAAGCAGTCCACTTGATCAGAAAAGTGCGCCACTGCCAGAGGATGGGCCGCAACCGGTTTTTCTTCCAACGCTGCGTTACTGATTGTGCGTTGCCAACGCTGCACGCCTTCCTGTATTCGCTGCCCTACCTGACGGGCCTGACGAAACACCGTGTGCGCAACCACATCACCGGTATGACGGGCCACGACCTCTTCCCAGTCGATATCCAGCTCGCGGGCCAATTGACTGACCTGCTGAACCACCTGCAGGTCTCCTTCTACGCTGAGTTCGCCGGCTTTGATCAGTTGAGTCAGCTGGCGATTGTCCCGCAGCGTCGGGGCTATCGCTAATGACAGTGTGACACTGGCATCGGCATCGCTGTCGTCGTTGCCCATCTGCACATCGACCCGATCGCTGAACGCCAGGGTAATACGCCAGGGCAATTCACGCACGTCGAGAGACAGGCGTTTACCCTGCAAGGGACGTAGCGCCTGGGGCGTATCCGGATCCAGTGCCAACAGCCGGTTAACTGCCTGCTCCAGACCCGCACCGAACAGCTGCGCCGTGGGCATTAAAACTTGAACCCCCGGTGTAGCGCGACAATGCCGCCGGTAAGGTTGTGATAACTGGTTTGCTCAAAACCTACCGCTTCCATCATGCCCTTGAGGGTTTCCTGATCCGGGTGCATGCGGATGGATTCGGCCAGGTACTGGTAGCTTTCAGCGTCATTCGCCACCAGTTGGCCCATTTTGGGCAAAATGTGGAATGAATACATGTCGTACACTTTGTTCAGCCAGTCATGCTCGGGCTTGGAAAACTCCAGTACCAACAAGCGGCCGCCGGGTTTCAGAATACGGTACATCGACGCCAGTGCTTTGTCTTTGTCGGTGACGTTGCGCAACCCGAAAGCAATGGTGATCAAATCAAAGTGGTTGTCAGGAAACGGCAGCTCTTCGGCATTGGCCTGGACATACTGGACATTGCCGACAACACCGAGATTACGCAGTTTTTCCCGCCCGACTTTCAGCATGGCATCGTTAATATCCGCCAGTACCACGGTGCCCTTTTCCCCCACCAAGCGAGAAAACTTGGCGGTTAAATCACCGGTACCACCGGCCAGATCCAATACCGTTTGCCCCGGACGTACGCCACTGCAATCGATGGTAAAACGCTTCCACAAACGGTGGATCCCCATCGACATCAGGTCATTCATGACATCGTACTTGGCAGCCACAGAATGAAAAACATCCGCAACCATGGCCGCTTTGCGATCTTTGTCGACCTGCTTGAAGCCAAAGTGGGTTTGTTCGTTATCGACTGCTGTTTTATCTGTCATCGCCGTTCCTTGTATTCACCTGCGGGGGCTACACCACCGCGTTTGGCGGCTAGTTTACCTGAGATGCCGGTGACTCAACAGCCTCTGGCTGCATAAAATTGTCACCCTGACTGAAGGCGATAATCCGGCTCAGCGCCTGCATTGAGCGACCGGATTGTTGTTGCAGTTGGTTGAATGCCTGTTGAATGGCCTGGTGATTTCGCTTGCTGTTGATACCACCGCTGACCACGTTGCGGGCACGGAAGTAGGCCTCCACATCCTGGCTGATGATGAAGGTATCTTTGCCCAACATCCGCAACGCATAAGCACCGGTATTGCCACCCAATCGACTGCCGTGTTTTTTCAGATACGCCCATAAGCCGATGATATCGCTGGCTGGCCAGTCAGCCAGAAAACGCGCAAAACTGCCATGCTGGCGGGCAACATCGGCCATCATCAGCGCATTGTCACGGACCGTTTTGACCTTGTTGAAGTTCCGAATGATGCGGGGATCCTGGGCTTTCTTTTCCAGCATTTCATCACTCATCAGCAACACTTTCTCGATGTCAAAATCGAAAAACACCGCTTCAAAACCGGACCATTTGTCATCGACAACCCGCCACACAAAGCCACTTTGAAAAACCTTGCGGGTAAACTCAGCAAGAATACGATCATCACCAAGTTGTGCCAGCGCCTCAGGGCTGAGCGGTTCACCCAGCATCGCCTCCAGCCTGGCAGGCCCGCCTTTGCGCTCACAGGCACGCTGATACAGCGCCTGGTAGGATTCCAGATGGTCCATCACGTCACTCCTGTGGATCAGCTCTCGTCAATGCCACTGTGGCGCAATAACGCATCCACCTGCGGCTCGCGGCCTCGAAAAGCGGTAAACAACACCATCGGTTCCCGGCTGCCGCCCATTTCAAGGATATGATGCAGAAAATCACGCCCGGTCTGGGGATTGAAAATCCCCTCTTCTTCAAACCGTCCGAAGGCATCCGAGGACAACACTTCGGCCCATTTGTAGCTGTAATACCCTGCCGCATAGCCACCAGCGAAAATGTGCCCGAAGCTGGTCTGGAAGCGATTGAATGACGGCGGCGTCACCACCGCAACCTCTTCACGCACCGCATCCAGCACGCCCTGCACACCCAGGCGCTGAACGGCATCATAGTCTTCGTGCAGGCGGAAATCGAACAAACTGAACTCCAGCTGTCGTACCATCTGCATCGCGGACTGGAAGTTGCGCGCGGCAAGCAGCTTGTTCAGTAAGGCGTCCGGCAACGGTTCACCGCTTTCATAATGGCCGGAAATGAACGCCAGCGCCTCGGGCTGCCAGCACCAGTTCTCCAGAAACTGGCTGGGCAGCTCCACCGCATCCCACGGCACACCATTGATGCCAGACACTCCGGCCACATCGACTTTGGTCAGCATGTGGTGAATGCCATGGCCGAATTCATGGAATAAGGTGATCACTTCATCGTGGGTAAACAACGCCGGCGTATCGCCAACCGGGCCGTTAAAATTACACGTCAGGTAGGCGACCGGGTACTGCAGACTGCCGTCCAGGCACAGACGGCGCACCTGGCACTCGTCCATCCAGGCACCTCCCCGTTTGCGGGCACGGGCATACAAATCAAAGTAGAATCCACCGCGTAACTGGCCATCCTGATCGTGGATTTCATAGAAACGTACGTCCTTGTGCCACACGTCGACATCGGTACGCTCATTAATGCGCAGTCCATACAGCCGCGACACCACTTCAAACAACCCCGCCACGACTTTATGTTCGGGGAAATAAGGACGTAGTTCTTCGTCGGAAATCGCGTACTTCTGATTTTTCAGTTTTTCGCTGTAGTAAGCCAGATCCCACGCGTGCAGATCACCAACACCATAAGTAGCAAGAGCAAAGTCACGCACATCCTGCATGTCTTTCTGGGCCTGGGGCCGTGAACGTCGGGCCAGATCGTGCAGAAATCCATTCACCTGATCGGGGCTGTCGGCCATCTTGGTTGCCAACGAACGTTGGGCGTAATTCTGGAACGACAGCAGTTGCGCCAGTTCATGGCGCAACGCCAGGGTTTCGTCAATGATTGGCCCGTTGTCGTACTCGCCAGCATTAGGGCCCTGATCGGAGGCTCGGGTGGTATACGCCCGGTACATTTCCTCACGCAGCGCGCGGTTGTCGGCGTACATCATGACCGGCAGGTAACTGGGAATGTCCAGGGTGAACACCCAACCTTCGAGATCTTTTGATTTTGCCACTTCTGCCGCCGCCGCTTTGGCTGACTCGGGCAATCCGGCGAGCAGCTCAGGATCGGTAATGTGTTTGGTCCAGGCCAAGGTAGCGTCCATCACATGATTGCTGAAGGTCGAGGAGAGATCCGACAGACGGCTTTTAATCTCAGCGTAACGTTGCTTTTTGTCTTCGGGCAGCGCCACACCAGACAGCTCAAAATCTTTTACCGCATCGTTGATCACTTTCTGCTGCGCTTCACTCAGGGTGGCGAATTCGTCGCCTTGCTGAATGGCTTTGTAGGCGTTGTACAGACCTTTGTGTTGTCCAACCCAGGTACCATACTCCGACAGCAATGGCAGGCAGGCATCATGGGCTTCACGCAGCGCATCGGTGCTGACCACCGAATTCATGTGAGACACCGGGGACCACAACCGACTCAGCGCATCATCGCTTTCTTCCAGTGGCGCGATCAGATTGCCCCACGTGTAGTGGGGCTGCTCCAACAAACTTTCGATGGTGTTCTTACACGTACTGATGGCGTGCTCGATATCGGATTTAATGTTCGCAGGGGAAATGGCGGAAAAAACAGGCAAACTGGCGGTATCGAGTGTCGCGGTGTGGGTCATGTACGTCCCTTTTTTGATGGATAGACTGTGTTGTTAAAATATAGGCGCTGGCCAGAAAAACAAGGGGGTGCGAAACGCGGTTGCATTATTGCCGGTCAACCCTATATCTTGAAACGTAGAACAGGACAGTAAGGATCCCAACATGGCAGAATTTGATTACATTTGCATTGGTGCAGGCAGTGGCGGCATCGCCTCCGCCAACCGAGCCGCAAAATACGGCAAGAAGGTGGCGTTGATTGAGGCAAAAGCCGTTGGCGGTACCTGCGTCAATGTGGGCTGTGTACCCAAAAAAGCCATGTGGTTTGGCGCCCAGGTGGCAGAGGCCATCCACCGCTACGCACCGGATTATGGCTTCGATGTGGCGGTTAATGGCTTCGATTGGGCGACCCTGGTCAAAAGCCGCGAAGCCTACATTGAACGTATTCATCAATCCTATGATCGGGTACTGAGCAATAATGACATCACCGTGATCAACGGGTTCGCCCGGTTCGTTGACGCCAACACCGTCGAGGTCAATGGCCAGCACTACAGTGCCCCCCACATTACCATTGCCACTGGCGGTAAACCTGTGCGGCCTGATATTCCGGGCGCTGAACTGGGCATTGACTCAGATGGTTTTTTTGCCCTCACCGAACAGCCAAAACGGGCGGTGGTTATTGGGGCCGGTTACATTGGTGTTGAACTGGCGGGCGTGCTGCATGCGCTGGGCAGCGAAACCCACCTGGTGGTGCGCAAACACGCACCACTGCGTAACTTCGACCCCATGCTGTATGACACCCTGATGGAAGTGATGGCCGACGAAGGCCCTACCTTGCACACCCATAGCGATCCACAGCGGATTGAACGCAACAGTGACGGCAGCCTGACCGTGCACTTCAGTCATGGCACCAGTATCGAAACCGATTGCCTGATCTGGGCGATTGGTCGCGCACCTGCCACCGACAACCTCAACCTGGAAGCCGTTGGCGTGGAACGGGATAACCGCGGCCATGTCATCGTCGACGAGTATTCCAATACCTCGGTAGACGGGATTTACGCTCTGGGCGACATTCTGGGTAAAGTCGATTTGACCCCCGTTGCAGTGAAAGCCGGCCGGCTATTGTCGGAGCGATTATTCAACGGACAAACCGATGCAAAAATGGATTATGAACTGATACCCACAGTGGTGTTCAGTCACCCCCCGATTGGCACCATAGGCCTCAGTGAACCGGAGGCTCAGGAGCAGTACGGTCACGAGGAAGTCAAAGTCTATCGTTCCAGTTTTGGCGCGATGTATACCGCGGTGACCCGGCACCGTCAGGTTACCCGCATGAAGCTGGTGTGCGTTGGCGCCAATGAGCGGGTAGTGGGTCTGCACGGTATCGGGCATGGCATGGACGAAATTCTGCAAGGCTTTGCGGTGGCAATGAAAATGGGCGCCACCAAAGCGGATTTTGATGCCTGCGTGGCGATACACCCTACCAGTGCGGAAGAGTATGTGACGATGTCTTGAAACGGGGGATACCCCGTCCATGGTATCGCACCCACGGATGACTTCCTGTCATCCGGTTCGTTCTTCGCCGCGCAATTACCTATTGCTCGGCGTCTTCTGCGAAGACCAGAGCCTCACCCAGCCCGCACTTCCTGTGCGGAAGAGTATGTGACGATGTCTTGAAACGGGGGATACCCCGTCCATGGTATCGCACCCACGGATGACTTCTGTCATCCGGTTCGTTCTTCTCCGCGCAATTACCTATTGCTCGGCGTCTTCTGCGAAGACCAGAGCCTCACCCAGCCGAGACTTTATGCTTCTGGCATCCTGCCGCCAGCAAAAGCCCAGGTCGGGCATCCACTGCCCTCCCGTTCACCACTCAATGGGCTGCACGTCTTCGCCCATTGCGGGCGTGGTTCACCCTGTCTCGTCGTTACGTTCCTTTTCGAGTGATTACCTATCACTCGAAATCGCCGATGGCGACCGGAGCCTCACCCACACCCGTAATTTTTTCGTGTGTTTTTGGTGTACCGTCTATAGTTAGCTTGTGACGGTTAGCGCAAATTTCAGGAGCCAAAACATAGCGATGAGTGACACCATCTTATTTGTTGACGATGACGACGACGATTATGTGGAACCCTCCAGACAATGGAAGGTACTGATCGTTGACGATGAACCTGAAGTACACAACATCACAAGACTGGTCCTCAGTGATTTTGAGTTTGAGCAAGGCAGTCTCGAATTGGTTAGCGCCTACTCTGCGCAAGAAGCAAAGGACAAATTGCTGGCTGACGATGCCGGTGAATTCGCCGTCGCCATCGTCGATGTGGTCATGGAAACCAATCATGCTGGCCTGGACCTGGTGAAATGGGTCAGAGAAACACTACAGAACCATCGCATCCGTTTGATCCTGCGTACCGGGCAACCCGGTGAGGCGCCGGAAGAAAGCGTGATCAAGAACTACGATATCAATGATTACAAAAACAAAACCGAACTGACCGCACTGCGCCTCAAAACCCTGTTTTATTCGTCACTGCGCGGTTACCGCGATATTCTGACCATCGAACGCCACCGGCTGGGTCTTGAGAAGATCATTGCCGCCAGCTCTGAATTTATCGAATGCGACACCTTGCCCCAGTTTGCCTCCGCTATCTTAAAGCAAGTCACCATGGTGTTGGGGATCGAGTCCTCCTCCATTGTCTGCTGCGCAGCAGCCAAAGAAACCGATGCCGACCCCTCCGAGGTTAATGTGCTGGCCATGAATCACGGTGGCAAGCGAGGAGGGGTGCCTGAAGAGGTCGATCGGAAGATCAAACAGGCATTACGCAATAAACAATCGGTTTATGAAACCGACTACTTCATCGGCTACTTCACTACCAAACGGGGGACAGAAAACCTGTTGTATGTGTCACAGGATGAACCACTGGAACCGATGCAACACAACCTGCTGGAGTTTTTTGCCCACAATATTGCCGTTGCCCATGAAAACCTCAAATTGCGGGATATGATCCGGGAATCCCAGAAAGAACTGTCCTATGTGATTGGTGAAGCAGTTGAAATGCGTTCCAAGGAAACCGGTAGTCATGTTAAGCGGGTTGCCCACACCAGCTATCTGTTGGCCAAATTATACGGCTTGAGTGAATACGATGCCGAAATGATCAAGCTGGCTTCCCCACTGCACGATGTGGGTAAGGTGGGTATCCCCGATCAGATCCTCAACAAACCGGGCAAGCACGATGACGTGGAATGGGAAATCATGCAAACCCATGCCGAAATCGGCTATGAGATGCTGAAAAATACCGACAACCCGATCCTCGGTCTCGGCGCAACCATCGCCCACCAGCATCATGAACGCTGGGATGGCAACGGCTATCCATCGGGTTTGGTTGCCGACAACATTCATATTGCAGGCCGCATTACCGCGCTGGCTGATGTGTTTGACGCACTGGGCAGCAAGCGCTGTTACAAACAAGCCTGGCCTAGGGACAAAATCGTTGCGCTGATCAAAGAAGAACGAGGACGGCATTTTGAGCCAAGGTTGGTTGACCTGCTGATTGACAACCTTGAACAGTTTTTCGCCATTCGGGACACCTTCCCGGATCAGGACGACGACGACGCTGCCTCATAAGCTCCATCCAGACTTAGCCTCTCCTGTTTCCGGGCAAAAATTGATGGCAAATTGCAACAGTGGATAAACTGTATTAAATTCAACCATTGTCAATAACCCATTGATCAGGTGAGAAAATTCGTCATGGATGCAACCGCTTCCAGTGCTTCAGCTGAATCCCCGCAATCCCTCGTTGCGCGTATTTTGGAAGGTGACAGCGCGGCAGAACAACACCTGGTGGAGCACTATTGGCAAAGCCTGTTTTTTATTCTTTGCAAGCGCAGTCAGGATCGTGATCTCAGCGCCGATATTGCGCAGGATGCGATGCTCGTCGCATTGCAACGGATCCGACAAGGTGAATTGAGCAATCATGCGGCCGTTGGAGCCTTCATACGACAAATCGCAATAAACCTGCTGCTCGCCCATTATCGTAAAGCGCAGCGACGACAAACCGACACCGTCGACTTTGATCATCTCGACTTTCCTCATGCTGACGGCGATCTTTGCGACGGTTTGAATCAGCAAAAAATTCAGCAACTGGTGTTACAGGTGCTGGATGAATTACCCACTGAAAGGGATCGACAAATTCTGTACCGGCACTTCCTCTATCATCAGGATAAGAGTGTCATTTGCGATGAGTTTGAGCTCACACCGGCGCATTTTGATCGGGTACTCCACCGAGCCCGGCAACGGCTCAAGCAGCTGTTGTGCGAACAGCTGCAAATATCACCCAGTGCATTAGATGTACATCAACTGCTGGCCCTGAGCTGCAGTGCCCTGCTGGTGACCGGTGTACTGCGACCACACATCGACCACCCCGCCGGTAGTAGCGTGAGAGAAATGGTTGCCCCGTCACACTGTATCGACATACCCGTTCGCGCATGCACGTTCGCGACAGACGCACTGAAGAAGTACCGAGGCAGTGATGAATGACAACAATTCTCCGCTGACGGTCGGCGAAGCCGATTTGGACAGCTACATGAAGGGCACACTGACACCTGAGGAAACCCAGGCCGTGGAAGAGTACCTGATGGACAATCCCCAACACCTGGAGCGACTGAAACTGGACGCATTGTTGCAACAACACATTCAGGTTCGGCCATTGCATCGCCACTATCGCCCATTGCAGCACACCTACCTGCCTTTGGCAGCGGCGGTATTGCTGTGTCTATCATTGATGCTTGCCCCCTGGCAAAGTGACCGTTCGCCAATACTGCAGGGACAAACCGAGCTACTGGATTTGGCGGCCATGCGTTCTCAAGCGCAACAATCTGTGCAGTCCTTCCCGATTGACAGCGACCTACAGCAGCTAACTGTACTGCTGTCACCTTCCTCATTCGTTATTCAGCCCTACACTGTGGAAGTGGTTGTGGACGAACAGGTGATAGCAACCCAAACGCTGAAACCCGGCCGGGATGGAAACCTGTACCTTAACCTTGATGCCAGTCGCCTGCCATCTGGAACTGTCGTGTTCCACTATCGTCCGGCCCAACAGGATACCCCCATCGAAACCCAGTCAGTCAGATTTGAACGTTTGAGCGACTAGACCGATAAGCGCAAGGAGCACCTATGTGTCAGTTGAGCGACACCCAGATCCATGACATCGCATTGGCCATGACTCAGGGACGTCGCTCGCTGCCAGCGCCGACCTTGGGTATTCCCGGCTTTTATACCTACATTGGCCAGATGATTTCCCATGACATTGTGCCCAACACAAACCCCTTTGAGCGGGTGCGCAACACCCAACCGATGCTGAACCTGGGCAGTGTGTATGGTGATGCTTCAGGTAACGATTTGCGTTTCGCAGGTGACAGTGCGCCATTCCTGGTCCAGCACCGTTTCCAACTGGCCCGCAACAGTAATGGATTGACCGACGTTAAACGCTGGCCCAGAGACAAAAAGCAGTTGGCATGCATTGCAGAGCCTCGCAATGAAGAAAATGCCATCATTCTGCAACTGCACATCCTATGGATGCGTTATCACAATGCGCTGATACGCTCCGGCCTGGCCTGTGACGCCTGGCAGGCCAGACAGTTGGTGGCGCTGACGTTCCAGTGGTTGGTATACCACGAATTTCTGCCGATATTCCTGGCGCCCAGGGTCTATAAGGCACTGTTTGAACAAGGCATGACGCTGTATGACTACCCGCACACCGATACGGTACCGTCGTTTTTCAGTCATGCCGCATTTCGCTTCGGTCACAGTGGAATTCGCCCTTTCTACCTGATACATCGCCACAACGGCGGCTTTGTCAGCGCATCGCTGGCTGACATGTTCAGTAAAGGGGTGCCGCTGGCTGACCATCAACAGATCGACTGGCAGGTGTTTTATGCCCACGCCCGTTTCAGTGACCGTTTCGAGCATACCCGCAACCATGCGATGCCAATTGATACCAGTGTTGCCTCGGAAATGGCGGCCATCAACCGGCATAACCCGCATTTCAGTACTGTCAACATTGTCGAACGAAACCTGCAGGCAGCGCGAGCGATAAAGCTCGATACTGGCACAGCATTTTACGCGGCTATCGCCGCCAATACGTCTGCCGCTACAGCAGTAGATCTTCAGCCTGTGACCGACTTTGCTACGTCGCCACTGGCGAGCGTCAATGGATTGTCTGTTGAGGATCTGCCCCTGTGGTTATACGTGTTACTGGAAGCAGAGACCCAGCATTTGGGTCAACACCTTGGCACGGTTGGCAGCGTGTTGGTGGGTGAGGTCATCAAGCGCGCCATGACACTTGGTAATATGCCCTTGCTGGATGCCAGTGGATTGGTCAGTGCCAGGGCGAAAAGCCGGATGACTCCTCTGTTCAAGCAAGGATTGTTCACTGGTTTACGTCCGGCGATATTGGATGTCGTTTCATTTGTACAACAGCACGAGGAACCTGCCCATGTACAGCCTTAAAGATTTTGCGCCATTTTATGCCACAGCGGCCGATCATACCCCAAAAGTCATTACCTTTACCTACGTTGACAACGAAGAAATTGCCACCTGGATGCCCAGCACCCAGCACAGCAAAGTGCTCAACGAACCGCGATTCAGTGCCGGACATCTGGTGCAACTGAGTGCAGGAATGGGCTGGCATGCAGACATGCAGAAACTGGAGCCGATGCTGCGTTTTATTCCCGATGACACAGGCTACTTTCTGGTTAACGAAAGCTGGCGCAGTGTGAGTCGGGTCAAGTTCGATGGCACTGCCTGGCACATCGTGGCCTGGGATCTTGTCGCTACCGATGCGAACGGCAATGACATTGGTTTCGACGCCGTTCAGCAATGCCTCAAAAAAGCACAGCCATTTTTCATCTGTGACAAGCTGACCTGGCAAAACGGTGATGATGAGAACCAGCGGGTACAAACCAAGCACGGTTATGAACACTACGAGAAATAGACCATGAAATACGCCAACAAGGAGACGTTGCGCGTTTTTACTGCCCTGTTTGGGGTACTCCTGAGTTGTGCCAGCGCTCGGCTTTGGGCCACACCTGTCTCACTGCTCGTGGCAACCGATGAGGTTGTGATCGTAAGCCGGCCATCGGATCAATCAACTCTGCTGCTGACCGTTGGTGAAACGATCCATCCACCCATCGCTCTTGGTGGCTGGGGACCGATTGAACATATCATTGCCTTGCCAGAGTCTTCCCACCCCCGCACCATCACTGTGGCTTTGGCATCGCAAACGGGTGAGTTGCAAGCACGCACGCAAAAGATGCCCGCAGATGTTCGCGCCGCGTTACGCCAGTTTAATCAATCCATCGCGCTTCCCAGCCCACAGTCGTTATCCAATCCAGCGCCTACTGCAACCTTGAGCCCGCTACTGGAGACACCGCAAACCGCCAGGTACGTATCGACGCAATTATTGCTTCAGGCCATCGCCCAGCCCCAAAACGCTGATATCGCTGAACATCTGTCACGCTTCAACACCCATGCCGAAGCATCTGTTGCCAGCATAGCGCTGTATTGTCAGGTACTGGGCGGGTGGGACGCTGAAGGCGACACAGCAAGCTTCGCCTACTGGTCCGCCAGGGCCCGACTCAGTGAAAGTCTGGTTGAAGTTTACCGTCAGAATGGCAGTCTCGCGCCAATCGCAGCGGCTGACTACCATCGCTGGTGTGACAACGTTGTAACGTCCTGGCCTGACGATGCAACACCAACAAACCGGGACATCAATGCTATTGAGGATGCAACACGGTTGCTCGACGCCATGACCCGCGAATCTGCACAGCTTGCGCCCCGGATACAAGCCACCGTGTTACAGGGGCGTTGGTTTCTGGCCAACTATCAGGGACGCTATCAGCAGGCCGAAAACCTGGCACGTCAGGCCATCGCCCTGCTGGCTGAGCTACCAGACCAACATGAACCACTGGCCACCCTGTATTCAATGATCAGCAGTACCCTGGTACGACGGGGTCACTATGCCGAAGCCCATCGATACTTGTCACAAGCGCTGGCCATGAGCGCTTCTTTACGCCCGCAAACGATTTCCTTACTGCAGTTCAACAAAGGATTTTTCTACCGAGAGCTGGGCGAGCTGGACGCAGCCCGAATGTTTATGCATGCCTCACTGAGCCAGCTGGCACCGGCCTTTGCGGCCACTGACTTGACCAATGATGCCGCCAATTGCCCCCAGACGACGACATACCAACACAGGGTTCAACGACGGCTGATACAGATTGCTGCAACATTTCGATTGCAACAAGACTATTCCCGCGCGCAGCAATGGCTCGATTGTGCGGCAATCCAGACGCCACCGAAGCGTTCAGGCCCAATCGCTCCCCTACATCTGGCGCGGGCCCGGTTATATCTGGCTCTGCAGCAACCAGAGCAGGCACTGCCGTTGCTGACTGCCCTGTTACAACAATCTCATCACAGTGAACCGGTCAAACGGGACGCGCTGTTACTCACTGTAGAGGCCAAACTGGCGCTCAGACAGCCCCTTGAAGGGACGTTGTCGGCTGTGGCGCAAACCTTCGGGATTGCCAGCTTTTACACAGACGCCCCCCTGCAAACCGGCAATACCCGTTACTATCACCATCAGCTCGATGCCCTGAGGTTATTGATATTGCACCATCAGGGTACAGATGCCGACGATCGGCGCTGGCAAACGCACTTTGCCCAACAGGCGATCGAGTTGCTACAACAACAACAAACCCGCATTTCGAACCCCTTTGCCTATCGGCAGGTTCAGAAGCGGGTCATGGATGCCTGGATATCGGCCCAGCGCCTTTCCCATCATGGGGCAGACAACGTCAGTCTTGTCCACATGTGGCAAACGCTGGAGGCGTTTCAGGATCTGGATCTTGCCAGCGAGAGCAACCTTTATCGAGCGGCATTCAACAATGAACAGCAACGAAACGCACTGCAACAACGGTATCAGCGATGGCTGGCCCTGGAACGGCAATATGTCACCGCTGCCGACGAGGTCCGCGCTCAGTTGGTTGAGCCCCTGGAAACGGCCAAGCGGGCGTTTCTGGATTTCAACTACCTGAATCAACGCACCCCTGAAAGCCCGCCAGAGCCGCTACAACTCAAGCAAATCCAGCAACGCCTGGCGCCGGGTGATATGCTGGTACGTTACTTTATCGGCGACAACAATCAGCTTGGCATTGTGATCACCGCCTCAGACATCAACACGTTTTCACTTGGCCCGGCACCTTCTCTGGCACCCTTGATTGAGCGCTTTCGGCATGATTTGGTCAAGAATAATGAGTGGCTGTCATCCGCGCTGATACTGCGACAGACGTTACTACCGGACACGATCCTTAACCGCTCTAATCTTCGACGTTTGTACATTGTGGCTGATGGCATCCTTGAGCAAGTCCCGTTTGCCGCCCTGAATGGGGCAAGCACGAAAGGAAGCTACACGCCGCTGGTTGAGCGCATGAGCGTGATCAATCTGTCCTCCAGCCGCGCGTTAATGCGAGGTGAGATGCCAACAGCATTGCAAGGCACGATGAATGACATCAACGTGGCCGTGTTTGCCAATCCTGCGTTTGCCGACAAAAACGGCTCAAACGTACCCGCTCTTCGTCAGGCCAAGGATTTGCGTGCATTGCCGGGCAGTGCACTGGAGGCCCGGCATGTGTCTGCTACTTTTGCCCCGCAGCAGCTATCCCTCGGACAACAAGCCCAGGCGACGCGCCAATTTCTGCTCGCTGACGACACCCGTCATCGGGATATTCTGCACATCGCCACCCATGGCTATTTTGACCCTGCGCACCCCGAGGTGGTTGGCCTGCTGACCGCTCCATCGGACATCTCCGCCCCGGGGTCAGATTTTCTCAGCCTGAGTGAGCTGTTGAGTGTGCCGGTTGCCAATCAGTTGGTGGTACTGAGCGGTTGTGACACCATGCAGGGAAAACTGTTTAATGGTTCGGGGTTGCGCAGTATGACGCGGGGCTTTTTGGCCCAGGGGGCACATCGGGTCATTGGGACGTTATGGCCGGTGCATGATCTGGCCAGTGCGGCACTCATGAAAGGGTTTTATACCCACTTACAACAGCATGGCGATGTCGCACTGGCCTTGCAACAAAGCCAGCTCGCCATGAGTCGGGGGGGACGATACCGCCACCCCCGCTACTGGGCAGCTTTTGTGCTCACCCAGGGTAGTCTGGCATACCAGCCCGCATTACAGAATGAAACGGCTCAGGTCTTCGTTGTCGACCAATAGCTCCAGATGACGGTTAACGTAGTCAGCATCAATCACCAGTTGTTCACCGGCCTTTTCTGATGCATCAAATGAAATGTCTTCCATCAGTCGCTCCATCACGGTGTGCAGTCGGCGGGCACCGATGTTTTCAGTACGTTCGTTGACCTGCCATGCGGCCTCTGCAATGCGCTTTATACCGTCTTCGGTAAACTGAATATCGACGCCCTCGGTTTTCATCAATGCAATGTACTGCTCTGTCAGCGACGCATTGGGCTCGGTGAGAATACGCACAAAGTCGTCCGTTGTCAGCGCTGCCAGCTCGACCCGAATGGGCAAGCGGCCTTGCAGCTCTGGGATCAGATCAGATGGCTTACTCATCTGGAACGCGCCGGATGCGATGAACAGGATATGATCCGTTTTCACCATGCCGTGCTTGGTGTTGACCGTTGAACCTTCAACCAGTGGTAGCAGATCACGCTGTACCCCTTCACGGGACACATCCGCAGTGCCTGTGCCTTCCCGTTTGCAGATTTTGTCGATCTCGTCAATGAACACAATGCCGTTTTGTTGCAGTGAGTCGATGGCTTTTTCCTTCAGCTCTTCCTGATTGACCAGCTTGGCGGCTTCTTCTTCCACCAGCAGGCGCATGGCTTCTTTAACCTTGAGCTTCTTTTTCTTTTTCTGCGATCCGGAAAGATTCTGGAACATGCCTTGCAGCTGATTGGTCATTTCCTCCATCCCCGGAGGCGCCATAATTTCAACACCGACTTGCGGCAAAGCAACATCAATTTCGATATCTTTGTCATCCAGTTGACCTTCACGCAATTTTTTGCGGAACGCCTGGCGCGTGCCTCTGTCCTGATGGTCTTCTTTTTCACCCCAGACATTCTCTGGCGGCGGCAATAAGACATCCAGGATGCGTTCTTCTGCCGCTTCCTCTGCACGGTACTTGACCTTGGCCGTCTCT
Organism: Fluctibacter halophilus; assembly: GCF_020687825.1. Classification (GTDB taxonomy): domain Bacteria; phylum Pseudomonadota; class Gammaproteobacteria; order Enterobacterales; family Alteromonadaceae; genus Fluctibacter; species Fluctibacter halophilus. The sequence goes on along the minus strand of NZ_JAJEWP010000003.1, from coordinate 298,296 downwards.
TGCTCCTTGGTCATCGTCACGGCGATGTCCGCCAGATCCCGAATGATGGTTTCAACCTCTTTTCCCACGTAGCCCACTTCGGTGAATTTGGTCGCTTCCACCTTGATGAACGGCGCATTGGCCAACTTGGCCAGGCGGCGGGCGATTTCAGTTTTACCCACACCGGTTGGGCCAATCATAAGGATATTCTTGGGCGTCACTTCCTGACGCAACTCGGGTTGCAATTGCATACGGCGCCAGCGGTTACGCAGTGCGATAGACACGGCACGTTTGGCATCCTGCTGGCCAATGATGTGGCGATCCAGTTCGTGAACAATTTCGCGGGGGGTCATTTCTGACATGCTATCTACCTTGGTTGGGTGCGGGCTGTTGTTACAGCCAGCGAAAATCAATATTCCAGTACATCAACCGTTTGATTGTGGTTGGTAAACACACAAATATCACCGGCAATGGTCAAACTTTTTTCGGCAACGTCTCGGGCACTCAAATCAGTGTTTTTTAACAATGCAGTGGCCGCCGCCTGGGCATAAGGGCCGCCGGAACCGATTGCAATCAGATCATCCTCTGGTTGCACCACATCACCGTTGCCGGTGATGATCAGCGATGCCGTGTGATCAGCAACCGCCAACAGCGCCTCAAGGCGTCGTAACATCCGGTCTGTTCGCCAGTCTTTGGCCAGTTCCACCGCAGCCTTGGTAAGGTGCCCCTGATGCATCTCCAGTTTGCTTTCGAATCGCTCGAACAAAGTGAATGCATCGGCAGTACCGCCGGCAAATCCAGCCAACACTTTGTCGTTGTAGAGGCGACGCACTTTGCGGGCATTGCCTTTCATCACCGTGTTACCCAGTGATACCTGTCCGTCACCGGCAATCACAACCTGGTTGTTGCGGCGCACAGAAACTATCGTAGTCATGTTAATCCCTAAAATACGTTGAGTAAGCGCAGTGACACAATCGCTCAGCTACGCAGGGTGGATAGGGGTATATGTGGGGAAAGGCTGGCAGAATTCAAGGGGGGCGACGTTGCCCCCGTGATTAATCGAGGTTCCAGTACCAGATTTTGCAGTTATTGATGTTGGCACGACGCAGCGTATGGCGATCCGTTTCCGCCGCCCGTTTCAGGGTATAGGGGCCGAGGATCACCCGATACCATAAGCCGTTTTTACCGTTGCTGGCCCGCACTTGCGATTCCAGTCCCTGAAACGCGATCCTTGCTTTAAGTTCCTCCGCCTGCTCCTCGGTGCGGAAAGAGCCACACTGCATCAGATAGGGGCGTTCGGACAACTCCTGTTCTTCAACCTCAACTTCAACCGTGGTGGAAGGCAGTTGTTTAATAAACTCCCATTCTTCTTCCTGAAGTTCCGGCAATGCTTGTTCTTTCTGGCTTTGTTGCTCATTGCCGCTGGCCGGTGCCTGTTCCGCATTGTCACGAATGGTCCACAGAAAAACCACAAAACCAATCAACAAGGCGAGGGTAATAACGATGCGTAGCCACGGCAACGGTGGCTTCGGTTGTTCTTTGCGGTTGTTCTGTTTGGGCGCGGCGCGGCCACGTCCCACGTAATCTTTATGCGCCATAATTCCCCGTTTGTGCTGATACTGCATGTTCACATCGGTCTGGCTCTTGTGGCCAGTCAGGATCGAAGGCTACCACAAAGCCTTACATAAAATCTTGTGGATCGACATCAATTGACCAACGTACCTTGCGCACCGAAGGCAGACGTTCAAACGTTGCCATGTTGGTGGCCAGCCAAGCCTGGATCACGCCGCGCCGGGTTGACTGCAATAGCAATTGCACCCGATAGCGCCCCTGACGCTTTTCCATCAACGCCGGAACCGGCCCGAGAACCTGAAAATCCGTCTGCTGACGCAGCAGGGTTGCCAGCTCATCCAAAAATGCAAACGGACTTCTGGCGTCGGTCGCTTCTGCCCTGATCAATACCTGATACTGAAACGGCGGTAATCCGGCGGCCTTACGCTCCTGCAAGGCAAAGCGCGCAAAGTGGCCATAGCCATTGTGCAGCAAATCCTGCAACAGCGGATGGCCCGGATGGTGGGTCTGCAACCACATTTCCCCGGGTTTATCAGCACGCCCTGCGCGCCCGGAAAGCTGAGTGATCAATTGAGCCAGATGCTCAGCAGCACGAAAATCCGCGCTGAACAATGCCCCATCGGCATCCACAATGACCACCAGCGTCACGTTCGGAAAGTGATGCCCCTTAGACAGGATCTGGGTGCCAATGAGTAGCTGATGGCGGCCTTCATTGATGGCCGCCAATACCTCTTCAAGGGTCGATTTTCCGCGCACGCTGTCACTGTCGATACGCACCCGGGAAATGTGTGGAAAAATGCTCGCCAACTCAGCGTCCAACTGCTCGGTACCGACCCCTTTGGGTACGATCTCATCGTTGCCACAGGCACCGCACTGACGGGGCAGTGGCCGGGCGGCAGAACAATGGTGGCATTGAATCTTGTTCAGTTGCTTGTGCACGGTGAAGGGACGTTCACAGCGATGACAGGTCTCTATATGCCCACAATGATGACACAACAACGCTGGCGCATAGCCCCGCCGGTTGATGAACAACATCACCTGCTGTCCGGCAGCAAAATGACTGCGCATGCGTTCAATCAGTCCCGGCGCAATACCGACACGCAACGGTTGATCCTTGATGTCCATCACCTGCTGCACGGTGTGTGTTGCCACGCCTGCACGGGCGTGCAATGTCAGGTGTTGATAACGCCCCTGCAACGCATTGTTAAGGGTTTCCAAAGACGGAGTGGCCGTGCCCAGGATCAGGGGAACCCCTTCCATTTTGGCCCGCACAACAGCAAAGTCACGGGCATGGTAGCGCAGACCGTCCTGTTGCTTGAATGAGCCGTCATGTTCTTCATCAACGATGATCATGCCAGGCTTGGCCAGGGGCGTGAAGATAGCTGACCGGGTGCCGATGACAATGCCCAGCTCACCGCTGCGGGCTTGTTGCCAGACCCGTAAGCGCTGGTTGTCATTGAGATTAGAATGCAGAACGCCAACATCAATACCAAACCGGCGTTGAAAACGCTGCACTGTCTGGGGTGTAAGACCGATTTCGGGCACCAGGATCAGTACCTGTCGTCCTGCTTTGAGGATCGCTTCGATACTTTGTAGGTAGACTTCGGTTTTGCCACTGCCGGTCACCCCCTCAAGAAGAACCGGCGTGTAAGCTTCCAGATCCCGGGTAATGGCTGAAATCGCCAGGGCCTGTTCGGTGTTCGGTCGCGGTTTGTCACTGATCGTCAACGCCGCATGCCAGTCTGACTGCACCGCATACGCCTGTAACGTCGTTTCAACCAATCCTTTGTCCCGGCAGGCCCGAATGACCGCAGAACTGATATCTTCCCGCAGTGTATGTAAGGCTACCGGTCCGTCCTTCAAGCGCGCTATCAACCGCCATTGCTGCGGGGCACGACGCAAGTCATCCTGACAGTGTTGCTGACCGGTGGGAGTCAGTGCCAGGCACTCAGTGTCCTGCGGCAAGGCAGATGCCCCTTTACGCAACGCAACCGGCAACAGCGTGTGAATCACATCACCGATGGGGTGGAGATAGTAGTCGGCCAGCCAGCGTGCCAGAGTCAGCCAATGTTCGTCCAACACCGGCGCCTCATCAAGCACCTCAGATACGGCTTTTAGCTTATCTGCCCATGGACTGTCATCCGTGTGAGCCATGACCACACCAACCAATGTGCGATTAGCAAACGACACCCTCACGCGCCCACCAACGGGCACTTCGAGCCCGTTGCTCAGATAATCAAATAACTGCCGTTTTGGAACGGGCAGTGCAACCTTTACTATCGACATGAAAAACCGCAGAAACCTGACGTGTACTGGTGATAAATGCAGCAAAAATGCTTGATCGGAACCAGTCGATACATTAATATGCGCGCCTCTTTGCGGCAAGCCCTATCGGCCGACGCACGTTAAAATGTAATTACGTATGGTGTTCAGCTTCGGGCTGGATAGCGATACGGCCTTAAGATGAGGTATCCCATGAAACAAGGTATCCACCCAGAATACAATGAAATTACTGCAGTGTGCTCTTGCGGTAACAAAATGGCCATCCGTTCTACCCTGAACAAGGATCTGAACCTGGACGTTTGTTCTGCCTGTCACCCTTTCTACACTGGTAAGCAACGTAACGTTGACACCGGTGGTCGTGTTGACAAGTTCAAGAAACGCTTCAGCGTACTGGGCAAGAAGTAAGTTCTTGTTACCCTCAGAAAAGGCGCATCACGCGCCTTTTTTTGTGCCTGGCGATTAAACCCGACCAACTGGTCATACCACTATCCATCCAATCTATACCAGTCATTCAGCACAATGATTGGTCAGCAAAACAAAAACCCATTTACTATGACTTTTGGTTATGGTGATCAGATATGTTCCGCCATTCCGGTTATGGTAAAGTGCGCGACAGATCTCACGATAAAAAAATGCCAACGGGCAGAGACCCGATAAAAAGTGTGAGCCTAACCCTTGTTTAAACCCTACACGCAAAGGACAAAGGCACTACCATGTCTGACTTTCGACAAAAAGCATTGGACTACCATGCCAAGCCACGCCCTGGCAAAATCAGCGTTGAATTAACCAAACCCGCCGAAAGCGTGACTGACCTGGCATTGGCCTACAGTCCCGGTGTGGCAGAGCCGGTGCGCGAAATCGCCGCTGACCCGGACGCCGCATACAAATACACTGCCAAAGGCAACATGGTGGCAGTCATCTCCAATGGCACCGCCATTCTCGGGCTGGGGAACCTCGGTCCACTGGCATCCAAACCCGTAATGGAAGGTAAAGCGCTGCTGTTCAAACGTTTTGCAGGTCTGGATTCGATCGATATCGAGGTCAAACACCGTACCACAGAAGAATTTATCACCACGGTGGCGAACATTGCAGATACCTTCGGCGGCATCAACCTGGAAGACATCAAAGCCCCCGAGTGCTTTGAAATCGAACAGGAACTGATCAAGCGCTGTAAGGTACCGGTGTTCCATGACGACCAGCACGGCACCGCGATTGTGACCGCAGCAGGTATGCTCAATGCGTTGGAGATTCAGGGTAAAGCCATCCATGACGTAACCATCGTGTGCATGGGTGCCGGCGCTGCAGCTGTGGCGTGTATGGAACTCCTGATCAAGTGTGGTGCTCAGCGTGAACGTATCTACATGCTGGATCGTAAAGGCGTTATTCACACCCGTCGGGATGATTTGACCCCGCACAAGATGTTGTTTGCCAACAATACCGACAAACGCACATTGGAAGATGTGATGGAAGGTGCAGACGTTTTTGTCGGCGTATCAGGCCCCGACGTACTGCCCCCAGCCGCCTTGTCACTGATGGCTGAAAACCCCATCGTGTTCGCCTGTTCGAACCCGGATCCGGAAATCAAGCCGGAGCTGGCCCATGCCGCACGCAAGGATCTGATCATGGCGACCGGTCGTTCGGATTACCCGAATCAGGTCAACAACGTGTTGTGTTTCCCGTTTATTTTCCGCGGCGCATTGGACGTTCGGGCCAGCGCGATTAATGACGAAATGAAAGTGGCTGCCGTCGAGGCTATTCGCAGTATCGCCAAAGAGCCGGTACCTGCAGAAGTGCTGGCCGCCAGCCAGTCCGATTCACTTGAGTTTGGCCGCCAATACATCATTCCTAAACCGATGGACCCACGCCTGTGTCAGCGGGTTGCCACCGCAGTCGCCCAGGCCGCCATCGACTCGGGTGTTGCCGGTATCGAAAGCCTGCCAGCGGATTACATGCAAAACTAACCGTTTTGTTGCAACAAAAAAGCCGGCACTATGCCGGCTTTTTTATTCCCTTATCCTCTCAATACAGTGTCAGTTCGGCGGCATACAAGGGCGCGTCGTCGTCATCACCGTCAAAGTACAATTTGACGTCATAGTGCTGCAGAAACAGCGTGCCTTCACCGAAAAAGGCCGATAGTTCATCGCCAAACGCCTCCTGCAGCTGTCCCAGTGTCGCTCCTTGGCGGATATGTGGGGTCAATTGCCAGTCAGCGTTTGAACCAGACTTGCCCAACAGATTTTCCCGGATCAGGATCTGCTTGGCATGTTCGCCGCTCCATTGGATGGCCAGGCCATTGTCATAAATGTCCAGGTACGTATTGTCGCCCTGATGGATGCGGGCTTGTTGGGGCGTACGCTGCGCAAACCCTTGTAAGCCGGACTGAAGTGCATCGGCAGAAGTACCGGACAATGCGGAGACAATCGGTTGATAGTCGACACCCTCGGGCGAATGTTCTTTCAGGGCACCGCCACTGCGTAAACTTACCCCTGCGACATAAGCCTGCTCGCCACCGTCAGTGCGAAACGTTAACCGGGTCGTGGTGCCTTGCTGATGCCATTGGGCCTGTTTGTCCGTAATGTCTGCGTCTGAGGGCAAAAACGTCAATGCGGTGCTGCGGTCCATATTGGCAACAATGTTGTCGTTCAATTGCCAGTCGCTGTCGTTCCAGTCTGACAGCAATGGAATTTCGTTCAGGGTTGCATTGGGCAGGTTCGGGTCACCGAGGTCGATGCCCACCAGCATGGCGTCACGAAAATGCAGCCACGTCTGACGCCCGTAACTGAAGGTTTTTATGCCTTCAAAGCGTTGCCATTCGGCACTGGGATAGCCCAGTTGCTCAACCACTGTCGACATGCTTGCCCCCAGGTTGACGCCCTGCAATGTACCCTTGCTGTTCAGGTGCATTTGCGACATTGGCGGGCGTTGCTTCCACGCCTCATCCAATATCGGCGTTTGCAACAACCAGCTCTGACTATAGGCCGGGCGCAGGTCCACCGTGACGGTTTTGGTGCTGCTTATCCGTGACGCCGCCAACTGGCGACGGCGCTGTCCGGTTTCGGTGTATTCACTGGCTACCCGCAGTTCCGGGTCTTCTGTCTCACAACCGCTGATGGCCTTGGCCGTATAGGTATAGCGCACCAGATTCTGGTGGGATTCAGACCGCAAGCGGTTGTTCTTCTGTTCCAGGTCGGTGATCACCAGCGCATCGGCATTGGCATCACGGGCGGCTGTTTGCAATTGACGCAACAAACGCTGTTTGTCTTTTTCAAATTCATCCCGCTCTAGGTTGGTATCCAATTGGCGGGTTTCGGTGACGGTGGCCAGGGTCTGGTAATGGCAGCCAGGGAAATAGTCAAGAATGGGGGGCAGAGATTCGGCCTCACAGGTAGTGGAGGCCAGTCCAATCAGCAGCAGTCCGCATTTGCGCATGGTCCGTTTCCTATTATTGTTATTTTACGGTATCGGCGGACCAGACTAGCAAGGGCGAATAGGCAACTCAATCCTTTTCCACGTCCTCCGGGTCAAGGCCCATTTCGACCATCTGCCGACGGGCTTCGCGGGGAATACGATTCGGATTGTCCTTGGTCAAATCCTCATCATCAGGCAACGGCTGACCAGTGAAAGCATGCAAAAATGCTTCACACAATAATTCCGAGTTGGTTGCATGGCGCAGGTTGTTGACCTGGCGCCGGGTGCGCTCGTCTGTCAGTACTTTGAGCACCTTTAGCGGAATAGAAACAGTGACTTTTTTGACCTGCTCACTTTTTTTGCCATGTTCCGCATAGGGGTGAATGTAATCGCCATTCCATTTCGCCATGAAATTTGCTCTCTGTTTTTTTCTTTCTTATAAGTGTTAGGTCTAAATAGTACTGCACCTATTTGCAATATAGAAGGCTAAACATCTTGACGGCCTAAAAATAACCGTTTAGTTTAGACGTCTAAACGTCCAGACTTTCACCGGAGATTCACATGGTATCCTACGCACAGGGCATTGATGCTTTGAACCAATCCATTGCCGACATCAAAGGGATCAATGTGTCCTTTGAGTTTTTCCCACCAAAAACACCGGATATGGAAAAAACCCTGTGGAAATCTGTTGAGCGGCTGGCCCCGCTAAAACCGGCTTACATGTCGGTGACCTACGGCGCCAACAGCGGGGAACGGGACCGAACCCATGACGTGGTCAAGCGGATTCACAAAGAAACCGGTGTGGCTGCAGTGCCGCATTTGACCTGCGTTGATGCCAGCAAGGACGAGTTACGGGCAATCGCCAAAGACTATTGGGACAGCGGCATTCGCCGGATTGTTGCCCTGCGCGGAGACCTGCCGCAAGGAGTGGACAAAACCGACATGTATGCCGCCGATCTGGTCAGCTTGCTCAAAGATGTCGCCGATTTCGATATTTCCGTTGCAGCCTACCCTGAAAAACACCCGGAAGCGCCCAATGCCCAATTTGACCTGCTCAATCTGAAGCGCAAGGCAGAAGCTGGCGCAACCCAGGCCATCAGCCAGTTCTTCTTTGATGCTGAAGTGTTTTTACGTTTCCGGGACCGGGCTGCCGCAGCCGGGATTGAATTGGATATCGTGCCGGGCATATTGCCGGTGACCAATTACCAGACGCTGTTGCGTTTCGCCGGATTTACCAATGTCCATGTGCCCAACTGGCTACACCGCCTGTTTGACGGCCTCGACAAAGATGATCAAACGACCCGTAATCTGCTCGGTGCCAGTATCGCGATGGACACGGTGAAAGTGCTGGCCAAAGAGGGGATCCGGGACTTTCACTTTTACACCCTGAACCGCTCAGAGCTGAGCTACGCCATTTGTCACATGTTAGGCGTTCGCGCAAATTAGCGTATACTGACGCCAACACCTTGTTTTAAGGAACATTATGTTGGCAGACAATCGCTTTCTTATGCTCGCGCAGCGGCGGCTGGATTACCTGTGGCGACTGGTACGCAGTGTCACCCACCAATGCAAAGAAGACCGCATCACCGTCTCAGCAGGACACCTTGCCTATGTGTCGCTGCTGTCGCTGGTGCCTTTTATTGTGGTGTTTTTCAGCATCCTGTCCGCCTTCCCTGCCTTTGCCAGCGTGCGTGAACAATTAGAAGCGTTTGTGTTCAGTAATTTTGTTCCCCACGCCGGCGATGTGGTGCAGCAATACATGACCGAGTTCGTCGGTAATGCCTCCAAAATGGGTGCCCTGAGTATTGTGTTTCTGGTCGCCGTCGCCCTTGCATTGATATCCAACGTCGACAATACCCTTAATCGTATCTGGCAGACACGCAGTGAACGCCCGCGGATTTACACCTTTGCGGTATACTGGATGGTGTTGACCATGGGACCTTTGTTGATCGGGGTCAGCGTCGTCATGAGTAGCTATCTGATCGGTCTGGCGGCGTTCGCCGATGAATACACCCCAGGACTGCTGACGATAACGCTCAAAGTCGTCCCCTTCATAACCTCCGTGCTGGCGTTTTTTATTCTCTACATGGTCGTTCCGAACAAGCGCATCAACGCCCGTCATGCACTGATTGGTGCGCTACTGGCCGCAACCCTGTTTGAATTGTCTAAGCAATTGTTCGGTCTGTATGTGAAGGCGTTTCCGTCCTATCAGATGATTTACGGCGCCATTGCAGTGATCCCCATTCTGTTTGTATGGGTGTATTTGAGCTGGATAGTGGTCTTGGTCGGGGCTGAGTTTACCCGCGGAATTGAGCGCCTGGCGGCCGCCAGACGCTCTGAAAAAACATCTCAGGTGGTCAGTTCTGAATACTCTCAATAAAGCTGTTGCTTTGTGCAATCGCGGTATTCATCTCACGGATCAACTGGTCAATGTCCTTTTTAATGGTGCCAAACTCACCCTGTAATGCGCCGATTGCCGAAGCATTAAGGTTGTGTTTGAGGTACAGCACGTTGTCCTGCAATGCTGACAACACCGGCGCCATTTTCGATTCCGCTTTACGCATTGCGGTGATCAACGACGAGTAACGCCGCTGGGTTTCACGCAGCTTACGTTGACTGTCGCGGCGCAGGTTTTCACTGCTGTACTTGTCCAGCTCGTCCTGCCATTCATCGAACAACGCTTCAGCCACACTTTCCACTGCATCAATGCGACCGGTAACCCGCTCAGCAGAGGCTTCGCTGGCTTCATACTGATCTTTGAGGGACTCGTACACTTCCTGCAATTCGCCGCCATCAAAATTGATCAGCGCACTGAATTGCTCCAACGCAGAGCTGAACTGTTGCTGGGCTTCTTCCTGACTGTCTTTCGCTTCTTCGACCCGATCCACCAAGATATCGCGCTTCTCAATGCCGAATTTTTCCATGGTGGAGTAGTAAGCAGACTGACACCCGGTCAGCACCACCAACACCAATGGAAGCAGCAAGCGTTTCATCAGCCTGCACTCCGGAACTTGGCCGCATCAACAATCGCCCACAGGTGGAAGATCGCGCCGATAATGCCCGGGATGATCAGCACCCAGAAGAAATAGCCCACTGACACAGCGACGAAAAATATCAACGCCATGAGAATACGCCCTTGCACCAACTGACCCAATCCGGGGATAAAGAAACTGCAAATTGCAGCAATTACATTGCCACCTGAACCTTGACCCGCCATACCTTTCTCCTTGATTCTGATTGTCAAACACGGGGGATTAACTGCTAAATTAATCTAATCCAGACCATTTAACAAACCTAAAACGGGCTTCGCTATGCAAACCTATCCACCCTTGACCCCCTACCAACAGGAATTTCTCGACATGGGGGACGGTCATCGCGTGTATTTAGAACAAAGTGGCAATCCGTCAGGGCAGCCTGTGTTGTACCTTCACGGGGGGCCTGGAGCGGGTCTGGCGCCTTTTTATCGCACCCTGTTCAATCCTGACGGCTATCGCATCATCGGTTTCGATCAGCGGGGCAGTGGACAATCGACACCCCATTGTGAGCTACATGCAAACACCACACAGGATTTATTGGCAGACATAACACGCATCCGTGAACATCTTGGTATCCGGCAATGGGTCATTTGCGGTGGTTCGTGGGGATCAACGCTGGCGTTATTGGCGGCTATCGACGCGCCCGATTCAGTGTCCGGATTGTTGTTGCGGGGTACTTTCCTGGCACGTCAGGATGACCTGGATTGGTTCCTGGGTCCCAGTGGCGGACCGGCCAACCTGTTTCCGGAACATTACCGCCAGCTAACCCAGGAAATCTCCCCGCCACTGAGCGCAGAGGCCGTACTGAGCCACTATTACCGTCTATTGTGCAGTGACGACGAACTACACCGCGTCGCCGCGGCAAAGGCCTGGTGTTTGTGGGAAGAACAGTTGGCACAATTGCACAGCACGGTGAACGAGTTTGACCTCGCTCAACAGTTATCCACGACCTTAAGCCTGGCCACCCTGGAGTGTCACTATCTGCACAACCGCTGTTTTATTCCCGCAGGATTCATTTTAGACAACGTCGACAAAATCCGTAACATACCCGGAACCGTTATTCACGGGCGCTACGACATGATTTGCAAGCTGGCCGGCGCCGATACACTGTGCCGGGCCTGGGAGGGCGGAGAGCTGTTGATTGTTCCGGGGGCCGGACACAGCCTGACCGACCCAGCCATTGCCCACGCGATGCGTCAAAGTGCCGATGCGCTGCTGCGTTTTCTGGAGGAAGAACACACATGAAAGGACTGATACAACGGGTACGCGAGGCGCGGGTAGACGTCAATCAACAAACGGTCGGAGCCATCGAACAGGGTATTCTGTTGTTGCTGGGGGTGGAAAAAGAAGATACCGAAGCCAGTGCCCGCAAGTTGATCGATAAAGTACTCGCCTACCGGATATTCAGTGATGAAGCCGGCAAAATGAATCTCAACCTGCAACAAGTCAGCGGCCAGCTATTGATCGTATCTCAGTTCACTTTGGTCGCCGACACCCAAAAAGGTAATCGTCCCGGCTTTTCCCGCGGCGCCAGCCCGGCCCTGGGAGAACAACTGTACCACTACGCCCTCGATTACGCCGGCAGCAAAGGAATCGCAGTACAAAGCGGTCAATTCGGCGCCGACATGCAGGTTTCACTGACCAACGACGGCCCGGTGACCTTTCTGTTACAAAGCTAAACAGTCCTTGCTGTCTGCCCCAAGTTGGGATTAAATGGTAAATTCGCTTGTCGCAACCACCCCGATTTACAGGGGGTTAAAAGGAACCACTGGCAGCCATGTACAAAGTTGATACCCCTATCAGTGACGAGGATTTCGAACACTATTTTCACCTGCGTTGGGAGCGTTTGCGCCAACCGTGGAATTTCCCTCTTGGTTCCGAAAAAGACGAATACGAAACGGTTGGTGAGCACCGTATGGTGCGTGACAGTCAGGGCAACGTGGTGGCCGTTGGGCGCGTGCACCTCAACACCGCTGAAGAAGCCCAGATCCGCCATATTGCGGTGGCCAAGTCCGCCGAAGGTAAAGGACTGGGTAAGCTGGTGCTTTCCGCACTGGAAAACGAAGCGCGCCGACAGGGGGCTACCCGACTGGTGACCAACAGCCGCGAGCTGTCTATCCCATTTTTCTCAGCCTGCGGATTTGAGGTTGAACAGGAAGCCCCCAATGAATTAGGCCAGTTGCGGCGCCAGCAGATGGTGAAGCAACTGACAGACATGAACACCATCATGTTACATCCCAAGTGGTGCCAGCTGTTACAGGAAACCTGGCACGACACCATCCCCATCTCGGAACAAATGGGCATCAAGCTGCACCAATACAGTGGCAGCACACTCGAAGTCAGAGCCTCGTTGAATAAAAACATTAACCTGCACGGCACCATGTTTGCTGGCAGCATTTTTTCACTGGCCACACTGACAGGTTGGGGAATGATTTTTCTTAAATTAAAAGAGAAAGATTTAACCGGTGAGATCGTGCTCGGTGACGGGGATATTCACTATCACAAGCCAATCACTCAGGAGCCCCGTGCAATCTGCAATATAGAGACCCTGGACGGCAAATTCAGCCTGCTTGAACGGAAGAAAAAAAGCTGTATCAAGCTGCAGGTTGATATTCTCGACGGTGACACACCGGTGGCCGAATTCAAAGGGGTCTACTGGGTATTGCCCAGTCGGGATGACCCCACACCATAATTAAAGACTTATTATTCTTTTTCTTGATCCGGTGGTGCATAAGCGGCAAAAACCTCGGCACCCGTCATCTTGCGCGTATCATTGGCAAAGCAATAATACGGGGGTTGTTCATCGACAAAAATTTCATGGTCGAGCATCAACTCCGCTGACAGATCCAGCAGACCGGCAGGCAGAATATACGCATCCTGTTCACGCAGGTGATAAAACAGGTGCGTACCACAACGCCGACAGAAGCCACGCTCAGCCCAGTCTGATGATGCAAACCGCCCAATATTGTCTTGCCCGGTAAAGTGTACGTCGCTGCCGCATTCCAATGCGAGCAAAGGTCCACCGCCCCAGGTTCTGCACATCGAACAGTGGCATGCACCCACAGAGGCTTTAACGCTATCCGCCGTTACCGTCACCGCCTTACACAAACAGTGCCCTTTTCCTTGCAGTACTTTCATGCATTTCTCCTTGTTCATCGCTGCGTGGCTCGCGAGTCAGCAGGTTATACAATCGTGGCGTGACCATGCAAGACGACTGTCCGTTAACCACGCGCAAAAAAAACGCGGCCACTATGGACCGCGTTTTCTAAAACAGTGATAAAGAATCCCTACGCCATCGCGGCCTGGAGCTTCTTCATTGCATTCTTTTCGATTTGCCGGACTCGCTCGGCAGACACGTCGTATTTGTCAGCCAGATCCTGCAACGTGGTCTTTTCATCAGCCAACCAGCGGGTTTGAATAATGTGCTGGCTACGTTCATCCAGGGTTTTGATCGCTGAATACAAACGGTCAGCGGCGTTCTTATCCCAGTCATCATTGATCACCTGGGACTCAACGTCTTCACTCTTGTCTTCAAGGTACTGAACCGGTGCGAAGCTACCGCTGTCATCATCGTCGGCAGACAAATCGAATGCCTGATCCTGACTGCTCATGCGCGCTTCCATCTGCAGCACTTCTTTGGTGCTTACACCCAGTTCGTCAGCCACTTTCTGAACTTCTTCATGGGTGAACCATCCCAGGCGCTTTTTGGCTTTGCGCAGGTTGAAGAACAGCTTACGTTGCGCTTTGGTGGTGGCGACCTTCACGATGCGCCAGTTACGCAGCACAAACTCGTGAATTTCAGCCTTAATCCAGTGCACAGCAAAGGACACCAGGCGTACTCCGACACTGGGGTCGAAACGCTTAACGGCCTTCATCAAGCCGATATTGCCTTCCTGGATAAGATCCGCCTGGGGCAAGCCATATCCGGAATACGATTTTGCGATATGCACCACAAAGCGCAGGTGTGACATGATCAGCTTACGGGCTGCCTCTAAATCACCTTCCTGTTGCAAGCGTACAGCAAGAGAACGTTCTTCCTCGGCACTGAGCATGTCAATGCTGCTGACAGCCTGCATGTATGTTTCAATGCTGCCACTGTGAGGAACGCTTAATGCTAGTGATTGCATGTTTGAGCTCATATTCACCTCATCCATTTATCCGGCCAAGTAGTCTATCAAAGGCACTGCCGGGGTGCCAGAGTTTTGCCACCTGAATAGACCGTAATAATGACAAAAAATTCCCATTCAGCCGACACAAAAAACCTGAATATTGTATAGGCTTGATGTATAACAAAATTACGTGACAATCTGATGTCAGTAACCAACCCAATTGCAACAGAGTGTTGCAATCCTCTTTTTCATTTCCATTGAGGAGCCGCCGTGTTTGCTTATGTAGCCCGTCAAGTCATTACCGACGTTAAGCAAAATGTGTTTGCCTACGAGCTGTTGTTTCGTGATAGCGAAAACAACTGCTTTCCTGACATTCAACCTGACGAAGCAACCTCAAAACTGCTGACCGGCAGCCACCTGACCCTCGGGGTAGAAGAAATCACCGGCGGCAAACTGGCATTCATCAATTTCCATCAGGATACCCTGCTGTACCGTTTCCCAACGTCTCTCGATCCGTCCAGTGTGGTGATCGAGATTGTCGAAACCGTTGACATCAACCCTAAGTTGATTGAAGCCTGTAAGCACATTCGCGATCTCGGCTACCGCATCGCTCTTGATGACTACGACTTTAATCCTAAATGGGATCCCTTTTTGCCCTACGTGCATTACGTAAAAGTCGACATTTCCCATGCAGACCCTGGTTTACTATTAACCAAGCAGCAAGAATTCAAGGATCTGCGCGTTAAATGGCTGGCTGAACGGGTTGAAACCCGGGAGCAGTATGAACAATGTGCGCAGTTGGGGTATCAGTATTTCCAGGGCTATTACTTCGCCAGACCGGAAGTCATCCGGCAAAAAAGCATCCCAAACGCCAAGCTGCTGTTGCTGGAGTTGATGGAAGCCAGCAGCAGTACACGGTTTGACTTTGATCGTATCAACAGCATCATCGAACGTGACGTGGCCTTATCCTATATGTTGCTGCGCTTTATCAACAATCCCATCATCAATAAACGCAATAAAATCACCTCTTTGCGTCACGCCCTCACCTACATGGGTGAAGTGGAGGTGAAAAAGTTTGTTGCCTTGTTGGCGCTGGCCAACCTGGGCGATAACAAACCCCTTGAACTGGCCAATATGTCACTGGTTCGGGCCAAATTTTGTGAACTGATGGCGCATGCACGCAAAGATAGCGACAATCCACCCACCGGCTTTCTGGTCGGATTGTTTTCACTGCTGGATGCGATGCTTGATCAAACCATGCAACAACTGATGGACAAACTACCCCTGCGGGAAGATGTCAAACAGGCACTGTGTGGTGAAGAAAGCGATCTACGCTTGTATCTGAACACTGCCATCGCGCTGGAAACCGGCCATTGGCAGCGAATTTCGATATTGAGCCAGCAGTTGAACATTACTGAATCCCTGCTGCATCAGTTTTATATCGAGGCAATCAAATGGGGTGCTTCCATGTCAGGCAGCCTTAAAAACACAAATGCTTAAGTGATTGGTCGCTTCCCGCGCACCTTTCCTAGACCTGCCCCCGCTTGGTAGTATACATTTGACGTTAGCGCAGCCATTTTGACCAAATCGACTATACAAAATGGCGATCACAACAATAACAACAAATTGCAGACCCATGTTGAGGAAGGACGAATGTTCGCTTTTATCGCGCGACAACCCATATTGGATGGTGAAAAAGAGGTTTACGCGTATGAATTATTGTTCAGGGACGGCGTAGCCAACTGCTATCCCGACCATGCCGATGACGACAAAGCCGAGCGCATGGCCAGAGAAACCCTGAAGCTGGGGTTGGATGATATCTCCTGTCAGAAAACCGCGTTTATCAATTTTCAGCGCGACACCCTGCTCAAAGGGCTGCCTGCCACGCTGGATCCGCAGACGGTGGTGGTCGAAATTGAAGAGCCGGGTACCACCAACCATGGATTGCTCGAAGCCTGCAAACAAATCAAGAACATGGGGTTCCAATTGGCCATTGATGATCCGATGCTGGAGCAGGATGCCCATGGTTTGCTGCCCCTCGTCGACATTGTCAAAGTGGATGTCGGACAACACAAACATCAGCATATCGCGCAGAAAATCCCCGGGCTACTGAATGCCAATGTCAAACTGGTGGCCGAAGAAGTTGAAACCCAACAACAGTTTCTGACTTACAAAAACCTCGGTTTCGACTATTTCCAGGGCTATTTCTTTTCCAAGCCGGAATCGCTGGCCGGTGGCCAACTGCCCACGTCCAAACTGGCACTGGTGCAATTGATCAGCGAAGCCTCCAGTCGCTCGTTTAACATCGACAGCATCAATGAAATCATCGAGCGGGATGTGGGTCTGTCGTACATGCTGCTGCGTTTTATCAATAACCCGTTGATCAACAAGCGCTATAAAATTACCTCTTTGCGCCATGCCCTGACCTACATGGGCGAAGTGGAAATTAAAAAGTTCATCGCTTTGCTGGCGTTGGCTAACCTGACCGATGACAAGCCGATGGAGTTGATCCATATGTCGCTGGTGCGGGCACGGTTCTGTGATTCGCTGGCCAAAGAAAAGGCCTTTGGTGACAATCCACCCACCGGTTTTATGGTTGGCCTGTTCTCATTGCTGGATGCGTTGCTCGATCAACCGATGAAGGAACTGGTCGAGAAAATGCCGATTGTGGATGAAGTGAAGTTCGCCTTATGCGGCGGGCAAAATGACTTCGCCTTGTTCCTGCTGCTGGCGCGGGCATTTGAAAGTGCCACCTGGCTGAAAGTCAAACGGGTTTCCGATGCACTGCAGCTTGATCAGAAACGGGTGCATGGTCTGTTCAATGAAGCGGTATTGTGGGGCAACAGTGTACGTCAGACCATATCACCGCATTTCCCCAAACCTCACGTTCAGTAAATCCGACACGTGCCCTGGTGTCTTACCGGGGCTCTATTTCACGCACATGCCGGTGCACGGATATCATCGAACCCGCCAGGCCCAGCATCACTGACATCGCCAACATCAGCAGCAAATCCGACGCACTCAAACCGCTGAGTTCAAACGGGCTTTGATACAGACTGCTGACATATCGGATACTGCCATCGACCCACCACAGCAACAGGGATACGGCAAACCAGGCGAGGATCCCACCCAATAAGCCATACCAGAAACCGGTATACAGGAAAGGACGATGGATAAACGCGTCAGTGGCTCCCACCAGTTTCATGACCAGAATTTCATCCCGCTTGTTGGAAATGTTGAGTCGAATGGTGTTGCCAATGATCAGCACCACTGCCAGAAACAGCAGCAATGCAACCACACCGACAACGTCCCGGGCAATGCCCAGAAAACCGTGCAACCTTTCCAGCCATTCAATGTCCAGCTTGCCGAGCTCCACTTCCCGCTCTTTACGCAACTTGTCCAGTAATCGACTGGCAGAGGATGGGCTTGCATGGCGCTCGGTTGGGGTCACCAGGATCACATCGGGCAACGGGTTACTGTCGAGGTGGGTCAGCGCATCACCAAAGCCGGACAGTTGTTTGAATTCTTCCAGCGCATCGGCTTTGCTGATATGCACCAGGCTGTCGATTTCCGGCCACAACGACAATCGGGTAATCAACTGCTGCACGTCGGCAGGACGGGTGTCCTGACGCAGGAACAGGGATATCTCTGACGCCTGCTCCCAACCCGCGCTCAGTTGCTCGGCATTTTTCACCATCACGTACAGGGTGCTGGGCAGGGTAATACTGAGACCCAGCACACCGATGGTCATCAGGCTGGCGGCAGGTGCCCGCCACAACTCGCCCAAACTGCCTAATGCCTGTCGAACGTGACTGACAAAAAACATCATCAGCCGTTGCAGCATGCTGATATGACTCATCTGGGCGCCCTGGGGACGGCCTTTAAATAACAGACTCACAGGCTGTCCTCCTGCAAGGGATCCGTTTGCCAGTCCTCTGACAAGCCATCGTCGATCATCTGTCCCTGACGCAGGGTGAGTGTGCGGTATTTCATGCGCGCAATCAGGCCCAGGTCGTGGGTGGCAATAAACACCGAAACCCCAGCCTGGTTGAATTCTTCAAACAGGCGAATGATTTCCATCGATAACTTGGGATCAAGGTTGCCGGTAGGCTCATCGGCTAACAACAACGGCGGTTTGTTGACCACCGCACGGGCAATACCCACCCGCTGTTGCTCACCACCGGAAAGCATGATTGGCAGATTCCGCACCTTATCGCGCAACCCCACCATTTCCAATGCGGCACTGACCCGTTTATTGATTTCCTTGCGTGAGTATCCGTCAATCACCAACGGCAATGCGACATTGTCAAACACCGTCCGGTCCATCAGCAACTGATGGCTTTGGAAAATCATTCCGATATCACGACGAATATAAGCAATCTGACGACGGTGGATAGTGTTCAGATCGTGGCCGTTGATCAGCACTTTGCCAACGGTGGGCCGCTCCATGATGCTGATCAGCTTAAGCAGGGTACTTTTACCCGCGCCGGAATGACCGGTCAAAAACGCCATTTCACCAGGCTCAATGTGAAAGTTGACCTGACGCAAGGCCTGCTGCCCACCGGAGTAGGTCTTGCTGACGTTTTCGAATTTAATCACAACGTGTCCTTACTGGCTTTCGCTAAATAGTGCATCGACGAACTGTTGGCTGTCAAACGTGCGCAAGTCGTCAATGGCTTCACCCACACCGATATAGCGAATGGGTAGCTCGAATTTATCTGCGATAGCAAAAATGACGCCGCCCTTCGCTGTACCATCCAGCTTGGTCAGCGTAATCCCGGTCAAACCAACCGCATCATGGAATAACCGTGCCTGACTCATGGCATTCTGACCGGTACCGGCATCCAGGGTCAGCATGATCTCGTGGGGCGCTTCCACGTCCAGCTTTTTCATCACCCGAACCACTTTTTTGAGTTCTTCCATCAGGTGATCTTTGTTTTGCAAACGGCCTGCCGTATCAGCGATCAATACATCCACTCCGCGGGCCTTGGCCGCCTGAACGGCGTCGTAAATCACTGATGCACTGTCGGCACCGGTGTGCTGGGCGATAACGGGAATGTTGTTGCGCTCTCCCCACACTTGTAACTGCTCAACGGCAGCGGCCCGGAACGTATCACCGGCAGCCAACATGACTTTCTTGCCTTGTTGCTGAAACTGTTTGGCCATCTTACCGATGGTGGTGGTCTTACCCACACCGTTGACACCGACCATCAGGATAACGAAGGGCCCCTGTTGGTTGTTCACGGTCAACGGTTGCTCCACCTTGTGCAACAGTTGCGACAATTGTTCACGTAACAGGCCATACAGGGCTTCACCATCTTTCAGCTGCCCGCGACTGGCCGACTGGGTCAGCTCATCGATGATACGGGTGGTTGTATCCATGCCCACGTCGGCAATCAGTAACTGGGTTTCAAGCTCCTCAAACAGCTCGTCATCAATGGTTTTACCTTTGAACAAGCCAACAAATCCAGAGCCGATATTTTCCTTGGTGCGCGACAATCCCCGTTTTAACCGGGAGAAAAAGCCTTGCTTTTGCTCTGCGTCAGTCCCGTCACCTGAGACGTTGGGCGACGATTCTGCTGCCGGTTCAGACGCTTCAACGACGTCGACAGCTGCAGAGGACTCAACCAACTCCGGCTCACTGTGTTGTGCGGTTTCACTCTGTGCGTCAGTGACAACATTGGCAGGCTCAGATGGCTGCACAGGTTGTTGTTCAACAATGGGCTCAGGCTGTGCATCCAGCGACGTTTGGGGATGTTCTTCGGGTGTTTCCGACGGCAACGGCGAAGGTGTCGGTACCGGCGGCTCTTCTGCGGCTGCAGGGGCAGGGTCCTGACTCGGCGCCACGGATGTTTCTGGCGTATCAGTGTGTTCGGCTGTATCAGCGGCTGGAAGATCCTGTTCAGAAGGCGACGCAGCGTTATCAGTTGCGGTGTCTTGGTCTTTTTTAAACCAGCGGAAAAATTTTGACATGGGTGAATACGGTCCTGCTTATGTCACGCAAATAAAGGTTGTCAGTGTACTGCGCGGCTGTCTGATGCCCTGAAACAATGGATTCAGCAAGCAAGCCGACAGGAAAGCGGGTACACTATCGTGCAATTCGGACAATCATAACATCTCTTGGTCAAATGAGGCGAGGCACAAACAAAAAGCCCGATAGCGGCAAGTCAGTCGGCAGTATCCGATTGATCAGCGGCCAATGGCGGGGGCGAAAACTGCCAGTACTGGATCGGGACGGCCTGCGTCCCACCACCGATCGCACCAAAGAAACCCTGTTCAACTGGCTAATGAACGATATTCGTGACAGCCGATGCCTGGACTTGTTTGCCGGCAGCGGCAGTCTGGGTCTCGAGGCATTGTCGCGCTATGCCCGCCATGTGACCTTTGTTGAGCTGGACAAAGGCGCTGCCGATCAAATCCGCAACAACCTTCGCGCGTTGCAGGTCCCCACTGAGCAAGCCGAGGTGATTTTCGCCGACGCGTGTCAGACTGTCACACGCTTGCAACACAGTTACGATGTGATCTTTCTCGATCCGCCGTTTGGCAAAGGGTTATTGAACCCTGTGATTGAGGCATTGTCACAGTCTGGTCTGGTGCATCCGGGCAGCTTGATTTACATCGAACACGAACCGGGTGAATCACTGTCAACCATGCCGAACCACTGGACGTGCATCAAAGATAAAGCCACCAAAGGCTTTTGCTACCGATTGTTTGAAGTACAGGAGAAGGTGTGAATAAACCCAATGGCACAGGCCTTACACGCGTGATCAATGCCACTCGCTGTTCCATCGATGGCTTGGCGTATGCCTACCGACACGAGTCAGCCTTTCGTCAGGAGTTGTGGTTGAGTGTGGTAATGATCCCGCTCGGGCTGTTCATGGGCCAGGACGCCATTGAACGGGTGCTGCTGACCATGCCACTGTTATTGCTGCTGACCGTCGAATGCATCAACAGTGCTATCGAAGCGGCCATCGACCGCATCAGCAAAGACATTCATCCGTTATCCAAGCAAGCCAAAGATTTGGGATCAGCGGCGGTGTTCTTCTGCATCCTGCTGGTCATTCTGAGTTGGTCAGCGCTGTTGTTACCCCGGCTGTTGTCCTGACTCAGGACGGGTCACATTCGATCCCAAGATTACTGACACCTTCCTGGGTTGCCAGCGCCTTGAGCGTTGCAACGTCCTCTCGACCGCCTTTCATCTGGGCCAACAGGGTCAACAGTTCTTGTTGGAATTCAATTTCCCATTGCATCAGTGGGTGCGCTTTAATTCCCTCACTGTCGAGTGCAACCTCACTGGTAGCCTCAATGAACGATTCTACAGCCCCTTGCGACAGTTTGCTGACCACCACTGCGCCCTGCGGATCTTCACCCTGCATCAACAGCAACGTGGATGACAATGACACAGCGGCGTCAATCGCAGGGTATACACCGTAACTGTCATACTCGGAAGGATGGGGCGTCACATCTTCAATCCGCTCCAACTGAACCGCCAGATTGATTTTCATTTTCGGGACTGACAACCACTCCCAGACCGCGTTCAAGACGTTGCGAAACTGGCTGACTTCTGCGTAGCCGGTGGATTCACAGAACAAGGTATAGTTTGGCGCCATGCGCTCAATCAGGGTCGCCGCAAAGGCAACCGCATGCCAGCCTTTTAGCTGGCGAACGGCCGCAAAAGTGTTCAGTTTGCTCATGGGGGGTTATGCCTCAAACGCCATGGGAGAAATAGTTACCAACACCGTCAAGGAACATCTGAATGGCGATCATGATCAGGATCATGCCCATCAGGCGCTCAACAGCGATCAGGCCGCGTTCACCCAATATCCGGTGTAGCGCAGTCGAAAACATTAAGATGGTGGCGGAAATGAACCAGGCTGACAACAAGGCAATGGTCCAGTCGGTCATCCGTGCAGGATCCTGGTTGGCAAGCAGGATCAATGCAGCCAGGATTGACGGCCCCGCGACCATCGGGATCGCCAGCGGCACCAGAAACGGCTCCTGCTCACCGTCGAGTCCGGTCACACCACCGGGTTGCGGAAAAATCATTCGAATCGCAATCAGAAACAGGATAATCCCGCCGGCAATACTGACGGTTTCCTGCCTGACACTGAGGAAATCCAACACCGCCTGCCCGCTGAACAGAAACAGCAACATGATGGCCAGCGAAAACAACAACTCCCGGGCCAGTACAATGCGCCGGCGCTTGGGTTCAATGGTTTTCAGTACTGACATAAAGACAGGTAAATTACCCAGAGGATCCATGATGAGAAACAGCATGATGGCCGCCGACCAAATGTCCATGAATGTCCTCCAATGGGTTGAAAATAGTGCTGTTAAGTGTACCCCATGCACCGTAGTTGAACTACCGGAAATTAAATAAATTCAGGGAGTTGAATAGACAGCATGTTTTTTTTGCCGTAAAAAGAAACGATACGGCGTCAGCATGCTCTGACAGGCCAACTAGCAAAAACCCTTAAATGGGCTTTAATAAAGAGACGTCTCTATCAGAGGAAGGATAAATGAGTTTAATGTCTGTGGCGGAAGTCGCCGAATATCTGGGTGTACAGGAAATTCGCGTCGAACGACTGGAACGCGAAAGCTTGTTAGTAAGCAAGGACAAAGATGCCGATGGCCGCCCTCTGTTCGATCGAGAAGACGTAGAGCGTTATAAAGTCTTTGCCGAACGCATTGGCGGCATCTGAGCGTTGAAGACTGTGGGCTCGCCAACGGCAAGCCCACCAACCAAGTCTATCCAGCCAACAAGGCCCGCGCGATGGTGCGGATCCCCTGACCTGTTGCTCCCGGTGGTTGCTGACCATTGGCATTACCATTGTAAGCCGCGGCCAAATCCAGATGTACCCAACCACGACCATCTTCTCTGACAAAGCGGGACAAGAATCCGGCAGCGTTTGATGCGCCACCTGCACCACCACCTTTTTGTGGCCGGCTATTCGCCGTGTCCGCAAACGGCGATGGGCACATCTCCTTGTGCCATGGCTCCAGCGGCAATGGCCACAACAGCTCATTTTCTTCACGGGCATAGGCCAGGAAGGTTTCACGCAACCCTTCATCCATGGTGAACAGGGCATTGTACTGATTGCCCACCGCCATCACTGCAGCACCGGTCAGCGTTGCCGCATTGATGATCAATGGTGCGCCACTCTCAGTGGCAGCCATCAGACCGTCCGCGAGTACCAGACGACCTTCTGCGTCGGTGTTAACAATCTCTACCGTGGTCCCGTTTTTATAGGTCAGCACATCGCCCAGCTTGTAGGCATGGCCACTGATCAGGTTTTCCGCACAACACAGGAACAGTTTCACCCGCTTGTTGAGGCCTTGCAGCATCGCCAGGCCCAATCCACCGGTGACCGTTGCAGCACCACCCATGTCGCATTTCATATCCAACATGCCTTCACTGCTCTTGATGCTGTAGCCACCGGAATCGAAGGTGATACCTTTACCCACCAATGCGGCGGCAACCGGCGCATTCGGATCACCGGTTGGGTTAACATCCACTTCCAGTAACACCGGCGGCCGATCACTGCCACGGCCAACATTGTAAATACCGACCCATCCGGCTTCCAGCAATGCCTCGCCAACCCAGCTTTTCACCGACACCTGATTGGGTGCCAAGCCCATCAACCAATCGGCGGCACGCTGCGCCAGCGTTTCAGGCGACAGGTCTTCCGGGGTTTCATTGACCAGGCTGCGGGTGAACGCGAGGGCCTCAAAGCGTGCCTGCAATGTCGCCTGGTTGTCATCGTCACACCACTGAATGGCGTCAGGCTTTTTTGGCGTACTGAACGCCTGGGCGAAGGTCCATTGCTGTTCTATGTGCCAGTTGCCGCGTAAGCCGATTTGCGCCGGATTCATGCTCTCCAACTGACGGGCAGCTTGCTGAATCTGACGATGCTGCAGAGGTTCCGACAAGGCAGGATCGACGTGCACACAAGCAACGTCACCGTTAAACGACAAACGGGCTTGTGCGTTCCAGGGGGCGGGCACAGGTTGCGTACTGATTTCTACCGCAAGGTATGTCATGCTTTGCTCCTTTTTTCGACCTCGCGCGTTCCATCGAGCGGGTCTGTCATTATGGCTTTTTACTCTACTATACCAAGATATGAAACTACCTGCTGACTTGTTGCACGGACATCTGCTGCAACGTTACAAACGCTTTTTGGCTGATGTACAACTTGATGATGGCACCACCGTCACTGCCCATTGCCCAAACACAGGGGCAATGACCGGATGTGCTGAACCGGGTTTTGACGCCTGGCTAAGCCACCATGATGACCCCAAACGCAAACTGAAATACACCTGGGAGCTGGCCAGAAATCACGCCGGCCACTACATCGGTATCAACACACACCGGGCCAACAAAGTGGTTGCCGAAGCACTCAGTAACGGCACCATCACCGCGCTGGCGGCGTACAACAACGTACGCAGTGAGGTCAGATACGGTGAACAGAACAGTCGGATCGATTTTTTACTCCAGGCAGCGGATTTGCCGGATTGCTACCTGGAAGTCAAGTCAGTCACCCTGTTGGCCGATGACGGTCTGGGCTATTTCCCGGATGCCAAGTCTGCCCGCGGCGTTAAGCACCTGCACGAACTGGCCAGTATGGTGCAACAAGGCCACCGCGCGGTTTTGCTGTTCTGCGTTCAGCACAGCGGCATACACCGGGTCAGCGACGCGGCGCACATTGACCCCCAGTACAGCCAGGCACTGGATTTTGCGTTGAAAAATGGGGTTGAGGTAATGGCCTGGGGATGCCATATCGACAGCCAAAATATAACGTTAAATCAACAACTCCCTTTCGAACCTGCATTTAAGGGTTGATTTTTGCTGGGATAGCGCCATATTTGCCTGTCATTGGAAACTTGGGCAGTGTGAAGTTGTTTTCAATGCATCATCTTCCCGCTGCCCTCAGGTCACCACGACACGCACAATGATCCACTGACAAAGCATTGCCTGGGTCTGTGCTTTCTGCTATAGATAGCCGCTTGCACAAATTTGCCTTTGTGTCGTAGTTTAGGAGATTTGGCACATGCCAACAGGAAAAGACAATAAGTCCCTCGGACTGCTGGCTCTGGCCGGTTTGACTCCCTACCAGGAGAAAGACGGCGAAGAGTATATGAACGATGCTCAACTGGAGCATTTCAGAAAAATATTGTGTGCCTGGCGTGACCAGCTGCGTCAGGAAGTTGACCGTACTGTGCATCATATGCAGGACGAAGCGGCCAATTTCCCTGATCCGGTCGATCGCGCTGCCCAGGAAGAAGAATTCAGCCTTGAATTGCGCACCCGTGACCGCGAACGCAAACTGATCAAGAAGATTGAGAAAACCCTCAAGCGCATTGATGACGACGATTTCGGTTTCTGTGATGCCTGTGGGATTGAAGTGGGTGTACGCCGCCTGGAAGCCCGCCCGACAGCCGATCTGTGCATCGACTGTAAAACCATGGCTGAAATCAAAGAGAAACAGCTGCAAGGCTAACTGCCGCCGAGGAAACACGGAGGCTGGCATTGCAGCCTCCGGGTCATCCCATGAACACACCCGATAAACGTTCTGACTTATCGTCAGATGCCACCTATTGTGGTCGATTTGCCCCTTCCCCCTCCGGTCCATTGCATTTGGGCTCTTTGCTGACGGCCGTTGCCAGTTATTTACAAGCCAAGGTCAATCACGGTCAGTGGCGACTACGCATTGACGACATCGATCCGCCACGGGAAGTGCCCGGTGCTGCGCAGCAGATCCAACGCACGCTGGATGCACATGGATTGCACTGGGATGGTGACATTGTGTGGCAAAGCCAGCGACATGACGCCTATCACGAAGCCCTGTTGCAACTTCGCCAACAACAACTGACCTATGGATGCGAGTGCACACGCAAGGCATTAAGACAACGTCAACCCGACATGCTGTATGATGGTTTTTGCCGACAGCGGGGGCTTCCCTTTGACGACAATGCCGAACGGTTTCGGCAACAGGGCGACACTGCGGTGATGGTGGATGCGCTGCACGGCACCCTTCTGTGTGATGATGCCCACAGTCGCGAAGACTTTGTACTGCGCCGCAAGGATGGCCTGTATGCCTATCATCTGGCCAGTGTGGTGGATGACGCTTATATGGGTGTGAGTGAAATTGTCCGTGGCAGCGACCTGTTGCAACCCAGTCAAAGTCAGATGGCGCTGTTTCAGGCGCTGAATGTGTCCGCCCCCACCACCTTGCACTTGCCCGTGCTGGTCAGTCGGCCCGGATTCAAACTCAGCAAGCAGAACCATGCGGCCGGCATCGACGATCATCGGGCCAGCGAAAACCTGACCCAGGTACTGACGCTATTGGGGCATCCACCACCCGACGGGTTACACACTGCATCACCATCGACCATACTGGATTGGGCGACAGCGCACTGGGATTTGCAGCAAATACCGGCCCAGTCTGAGCTACAGGCGCCTTAGGGACAAACACAAGTCGTAGAATTAGGCCGACTTACGGTATATGATTAGCGCCCATAAAAAATAACGCGCACCAGCCAAACAGGAGCAGCACCATCATTAGCCGGGTGATAAACAAAGTGAAACGGGCACTGGGACAGCCCCAGTCCGCGTCGCGTACCCCATTGACACCCAAAGTGTTAAGCCGCGCCGAGCATGGAATTTCCCGCGACGACATCAGCGAAAATGCCCTCAAAGTACTGTATCGCCTGCACAATGGCGGCTATCAGGCCTACCTGGTCGGCGGCTGTGTGCGCGATTTGATGCTGGGCTTGCATCCCAAAGACTTCGATGTGGTCACCGATGCGACCCCTGAACAAGTCAAAGGGTTGTTCCGCAACTGTCGCCTGATTGGCCGTCGCTTCCGATTGGCCCATATCGTGTTCGGACGGGATATCATTGAAGTGGCGACGTTCCGTGGTCATCACCAGAGTGAAGAGCAACCAGAAACCCTCGGCAAGCAAAATGAAGACGGCCAAATTTTGCGTGATAACGTGTTCGGTAGTATCGAAGAAGACGCCGAGCGCCGGGATTTCACCATCAATGCGATGTATTACAACATTGCTGATTACACCGTCACGGATTTTGCCGACGGTATGTCTTCGATCAAAAATAAGCGCTTGGATCTGATCGGTGACCCACATACCCGATACCGCGAAGATCCGGTGCGCATGTTACGTGCAGTGCGTTTTGCCGCCAAACTGAACATGACCATTGGCAAAGACAGCGCCGACGCGATCCACGAATTGCACGGACTGTTGGCCAATATTCCTGCCGCGCGATTGTTTGAAGAAGTGCTCAAATTACTGGTGTCCGGCCAGGGCCTGGCAACCTACCGTCTGTTACGTGAATACCAATTGTTTGACCAGTTGTTTCCACAACTGAAACCTTTGCTGCGTGATAACGACAGTCGCGAAAACCAGTTCATTGAGCAGGTACTGATCAATACCGACAACCGCATTAACACCGGTCAACGGGTGACCCCTGCGTTCCTGTATGCGGCGATGCTGTGGTACCCACTGGAAGAGCACTGCCAAAAACTGATGCTTGAGGCAGGCCTCAATCACCATGATGCATTCAGTGTTGCCATCAACGATGTTTTGCACCGGCAAATACAGCGCATCATGATCCCCAAACGGTTCAGCACCGGCATGCGTGATATCTGGCACATGCAGCCGCGACTGGCCAAGCGTTTTGGACGCCGTGCCTATCAATTGTTGGAACATCCCAAGTTCCGCGCTGCCTATGACTTTTTGTTGCTGCGCGGCCAGATAGAGGGTGGCGAACTGCTCGAACTGGCAGACTGGTGGACACAATTCCAGGACGCAGACGCCAACGACCGCAAAGCCATGCTCAACAAACTGCGCGGAGGCCAGCCAGCGCCTCGCAAACGTCGCCGTCGCCGGCCCAAGCGAGATTCTTCGGCACCATCATGACCTCTACCACGGTTTACATCGGGCTGGGCAGCAATCTGTCAGAGCCCGCCCGTCAATTGGCAGATGCGTTGGCCGCCATGGCCGCATTGCCGCAAACCCAGGTGGCGGCAACCTCATCATTGTACGCCAGTCGTCCGATGGGACCACAGGACCAGCCTGATTACGTGAATGCTGTCTGTGCGCTTGAGACCACATTGGCAGCCGAGGACCTACTCGACGCATTACAGCACATTGAGCAGCAGCAGGGACGGGTTCGCAAGGACCAGCGCTGGGGAGCCAGAACGCTGGATCTGGACATTCTGCTGTTCGGTGAACAATGCATTGACACACCGCGTCTGACGGTGCCTCACTACGGCTTACGGGAGCGGGAATTTGTCCTGTGCCCACTGGCGGAAATCGCGCCACAACTGATCCTGCCCGGTGGCGATCGGTTGCAATCTGTACTAAATAACTGTCCAATGAACGGTTTAAAAAAACTGTCTGATCGCGCTGTGGAGATCTCCTGCGATCAGCAGCAACCCTGAACTGTTGGCAATCGGTGATAGAGAACGATCTATGAAAAAAGTAACAACGTCCACGTTGTTGGACATGAAAAAGAATGGGCAAAAGATCACCGCGCTAACAGCCTATGACGCCAGCTTTGCAAAGTTGTTTGACGAGCAGGGCGTCGATGTACTGTTAATTGGTGATTCTCTTGGCATGGTGCTGTTGGGTGAAGACGATACCCTGACCGTGACGATCGAGGATATCGCTTACCACACCCGGGCCGTCAAGCGGGGCACACAGCGCGCCTTTGTGGTTGCAGACATGCCTTTCATGTCATACGCCACCCCAGAGCAAACCTATACCAATGCCGCGACACTGATGGCTGCCGGTGCAAGCATGGTCAAGCTCGAAGGTGGAGATTGGCTGGCAGAAACCATCAAAGGCCTTAACCAGCGTGGCGTACCCGTGTGCGCTCACCTCGGACTGACCCCACAATCGGTACATGTTTTTGGTGGCTTCAAGGTACAAGGCCGTGATGACCTGCAGGCCGAGCAGTTGCTCGAACAGGCCCAGACGCTGGCCAAAGCCGGCGCCCAGATGCTGGTATTGGAATGCGTTCCTTCTTCCCTGGCGCAGAAAATCACTCAGGCGGTCGACATTCCGGTCATCGGTATCGGCGCAGGTGTGGCCTGCGATGGCCAGATCCTGGTAATGCATGACATGTTTGGTATCAGCGCCAATTACATGCCCAAATTCTCCAAGAACTATCTGCAACAAAGTGGTGACATGCGACAAGCCGTTGTGGATTTCATTACTGAGGTCCGGGAAGGTGTTTTTCCCGGCGAGCAGCACAGTTTCAACTAAGCGGAAAGGCTATGCAGGTCATCAGTGACATTACCCAGTTACGGGAGAAGCGTCGTCAATGGCAGATTGACGGCAAAGTGATTGCCTTTGTTCCTACCATGGGCAACTTGCACCACGGCCATCTGCGTCTGGTTCAGACCGCCAAGGGCAAGGCAGACATTGTGGTCGCGTCGATTTTTGTCAATCCACTGCAATTTGGACCGGATGAAGATCTGGATGCGTATCCGCGCACACTGGAACACGACAAAGCCGCATTGGAAGCGTTAGGCGTGGATGTATTGTTCACCCCCACCGTTAACGACATCTATCCCCGTGGACTGGAGCAACAAACCTTTGTCGAGGTACCGGGCATTTCGTACATGATTTGCGGTGCCAGCCGTCCGGGCCACTTCCGCGGCGTCGCCACCATCGTCTGCAAGCTGTTTAATATGGTCCAGCCCAACCTGGCCTTTTTCGGCGAGAAAGACTTTCAGCAGTTGCAGGTGATACGGGCGATGGTTCAGGACCTGTCGATGAACCTGCAAATCCACGGTGTTCCGACCGTGCGCGAGCCTGATGGTCTGGCGATGAGTTCACGCAACAACTATCTGACCAGTGAAGAACGGGAAAAAGCGCCCTTTCTGTACCGCTGTCTGCGCGAACTGAGTGATCACCTCGAGCTAGGCCGACGGGACTTCCGGCGCCTGATCAGCGACTACAGTACGCAATTAACCGAGGCAGGGTTTAAAGTGGACTACATCGAAATCCGCGATGCAGCTACCTTACTGCACCCAAGTCACGAAGACACCCGTCTGGTGATCCTGGCGGCGGCCTTCATGGGCAAGACCCGACTGATTGACAATATTTGTGTGGAGCTTAAAGACGGCGATTAAGCCGTCAATTCGGCCCAGGCCCTGGTGGTCTGGGCAATGGACAGCTGTTCATCCAGGATGTTGCGTAAATCCTGTTCGGTAGTCAGCGGGTTGGCCAGCACGACCCGGAACACGGTGATGGGCTGTCCAGGATAACGGGCGACTTCCAGTCGGGTCCGCGACACAAACGATTTACCCGCCTCACGCTGCTGTTTCTGTACTCCCACGGTCAGGCGATCCAACACGCCGTTGCGTTGCTTCATGGTCGTATCATCACAAGCGCGGCTGATGTCCTGACCGGGATGGATCCGGTAGGTCAATAGTGACAACGTGGGCGCTGTGATCAGCTCAAGATTCGGATGCGCATCAATCAGTGCGGCAAAGGTTTTGGCTTTCTCGATGCTACGGTTGATCAGCAACTCATAACCCTGTCGGCCAAGAATGTGCAACGAGGCGTACACCATCATCGCCATACCGTTGCGGGAGCCTTCCAACGTTGTGGCACCCAAATCCTTCGAACCGGTACGCAGAATATACTGGGCGTGATGACGTACCGCGTTGGAATCATTCGGGTTGCGGAATAAGGCCATGCCCGCGCCCATGGGTACATACATCTGTTTGTGCGCATCCAGCGTGACCGAATCGGCCCGCTCAATGCCTTTTAGCAGGTGGCGATAGCGGTGACTGAACAGCGTGGCGCCTCCCCAGGCCGCGTCGACGTGAAAATGGCAGTTGAGTTCTTTGGCCACATCGGCCAGTTCATCGAGCGGATCCACGTGACCGGTTTCAGTGGTGCCGGCGATGCCGACAATGGCGAGCAATTTATTGCCTTTCTGTTCAAACGCCTTGCCCGCTGCTAGCGCTTGTTCCGGCGACAGTGTTTGTGACGGGCACGGCAGAGTGACCATCTGATTGCGCCCGATCCCAAGCAAATCGACGGCCTTGGACAACGAGTAGTGACCCCGTTTGGACGACAGAATGCCAAGATGACGATAACCATAATGCATCAAGCCGGCGGCCAGTCCTTCCCGGGCTACCCCTTTAAAGGTGCCATCGGCCGGCAACGCTTTGTTGCGGGCCACCCACAGCGCGGTCATATTGGCTACCGTGCCACCGGAACAAAACGCCCCCAGTGACTGGTCGGCACTGTGCAGGTACTGCTGATAAAAGCTGTCCTGTTCGCCAAACACCAGCTGGTGCATCATCCCCAGAACCTGACGTTCTAACGGTGTGAACGCTTTGGATGTTTCAATCTTGACCAGGTTCTGATTCAGGCCCACCAGCAGCTTGGCCAGCGGCAAATGAAAATACGGCAACGCCGAGGTCATATGACCGATAAAGGTTGGTGAGTAGGTATTTACGGAGTGTGAAACCAGCTTCTTCAGCAGCGCATCAGCATGTTCAGAGACAAACTCCGGGTGTTCAGGGACATGGGGATCACTGAAATCCTGCTCAATGTCTTCCAACGAACGGGCTTTGGTGACCACATGCTGGGACAGAAAGTCAGCCAGATTGTCTGACAAGTGCTGTTCAATTTGCGCAAGTTTAGAGTCTTTGCCTTCGGGTTTGGTAAACACCCGAAACAAATGTGCCAAACTGACTTCCGCTTTACTCACACCGGTAACCTTCGTTGAAAATTTTCAACCGCGAACTTTACCTTACTTCAGGCCGCTTACCAAATAAATGCGTTGCACATGACAGACACCGGTTTGGCCGCTATAGTGGCTGTAGAGGGTTTGCACAGCTGATGTATTGCGGGTTTCCCTCATCGGTAGCAGACAACAAGAGAATCACATGCACATTCAGGAAGTATCGGATCAGTTCAGTCTGGACAGGGTGGTGCCATATTTTCAGCCGATCATGGACTTACAGGCCAACTCCGTTTGGCGCTATGAGTGCCTGGCCCGCCTGGTCATGCCCAATGAGCAAACCTTCCTGCCGAGCGACTTTCTGCACCTGGTGGAACGTCATCAGGTCGGTACAGAGCTGACAGAAACCATCTTCTACCGCAGTGCCAACTACTTTAAAGATTTCAACGTCAGCTGGAATATAAACCTGTCTGCCCAGGACATGGAAAACCGCCAACTGTTGCACATGCTGGAGGATTACCAGGAGCAGCACGGCACCCGCGGACGGGTCTATTTTGAGGTGACGGCCGGCGTTGCACTCAATGACGTTGAACGGTTTGCCCGCTTTGTCGAACAATGTCATGCCCAATCCATTGGTATAGTGGTCGACCATATCACCGGTGACAACGACATTGCCCCCTTGTTCAGCTTACCCATCAAAGGCTGCAAGGTCGCAGCAGTGCGCCTGTGTGACCCACAACAGGCAGCGCGTATTGATGGCTTACTCGCCAGCGCTGACCGCCATGGGGTAAAAGTCATAGCCGAGCACGTGGAAAGTGCCACTTTGCTGGATGGATTGCAGGAACGAGGCATCCGCTTTGCCCAGGGCTTTTATTTCTGCCAGCCTCTGGCCCAGACTTAACCCTGCAACCCTTTACTGTCCAAATCCGCAACCACATGCCAGCTTTGTTGCCCACTGCCCCAATACTTACGCTCAAAGGGGGTTTGCGCGGTGTCACTCGTGTAAGGCTCGCAATGGGCCTGGTAACCGGCCTGACGTAACGCCAGCGCGAATTCCTGGATGTAAATATCCCAGTTGCTGCGCACTTCGAGTCGTCCGCCGAGGCGCAGAATGTCAGCAAACGCGGCACTGCCATGCCAGCGACGTTGCAGATGGGCGCTTTTCGGGTAGGGATTGGGATACAGCAGATAATGCCGATCGAGCTGCCAGCCCTGACGGTGAGCCAGACGCCAGAAGTCGTTCAGATCCGCACGTACCACACAATAATTGTCTCCATCCACGGCGTAGTGTGCATGTTTCTGGGTACGCAGCGCTGACTTGTCCACGCCAATCACCAGGTGTTGCGGGAATTGACTGGCCAGATACGCGGTGCTTTCTCCGACCCCGCAACAGGCATCCAGGATCAGTGGCCGCTGGGGCCCTTTGTCCTGGCGCCACGCTTCTACCTGGGCAAACGCGTCCAGGGTGTGCTGGTTAAACGGTTTTTGGGTCGGATGGGCCAGATGCCGCGCGACAATCTCTGCCAGTTTATCGTGCGGGCCTGTTTGGTTGCTGGTAATGGTACGGGAGTTACCGGATGACATCAGTGCCGGATCCCCACACCGCGGTTGATCAGTTGATAAGCAACCGCAAACAACGCCAGATTGAATACCACCAGCAAACCCAGACTGGTCAGGTAGTTGACATCGGAGACACCGAGGAAGCCGTATCGGAATCCATTCACCATGTACACAATCGGGTTGGCTTTGCTGACCCATTGCCAGAATTCCGGCAACAGGCTCAGGGAGTAAAACACGCCACCCAGATAGGTCAGAGGTGTCAGCACAAACGTCGGTACCATGCTGATATCATCAAAGGTTTTGGCAAACACCGCATTGATCAGGCCCGCGGTAGCGAACAACGTTGATGTCAGCAGCACCGTCAGCACGATGATACCAAGGCTGTGTATGTGCACATCGACAAAAAACAGCGACACCAGTGTCACGATGACACCAATCAGCATGGCCCGCGCCACGCCGCCACCGACATAGCCGAGAATAATGATCCAGTTCGGCACCGGCGCGATCAGGAGCTCTTCCACGTTGCGCTGAAACTTGGCACTGAAGAACGACGATGACACATTGGCGTAGGAGTTAGTGATCACCGCCATCATGATCAGGCCTGGCACAATAAACTCCATGTAGGTAAAACCACCCATCTGGCCAATGCGTTCACCAATGAGGTTGCCGAAGATCACGAAATACAGCGACATGGTAATCGCCGGTGGCACCAGGGTTTGTACCCAGATGCGCAGGAAGCGGGTACATTCCTTTATCCAAATGGTGCGCAATGCAACGAAATTGCGGTTACTCATTGGCAGCTCCTTGGTCTTTTTGCTGGCGGCCCGATTCAACCATTCTGACAAACAACTCTTCAAGCCGGTTGGCCTTGTTGCGCATACTCAACACCGTAACACCTTGATCGCTAAGCTGACGGAACACATCGTTGAGGCCACTTTCTTTGGGCACATCCACTTCCAAGGTGTGATCATCCAACTGGCGATGGGTGAAGCCCTCTAACGCTGGTGCTTGTTCCACCGGCGCCAGGTCCAGCACAAAGGTTTCGATGTTCAGTTTGGCCAACAACGCTTTCATGCTGGTGTTTTCGACAATGGTGCCTTTATCAATGATGGCGATGTTGCGACACAGCATCTCCGCCTCTTCGAGGTAATGGGTGGTCAGGATGATGGTGATCCCCTGCTCGTTGATGGCTTTGAGGAACGTCCACATCGACCGGCGGATTTCGATGTCCACCCCGGCGGTGGGTTCATCGAGGATCAGCATTTTGGGTTCGTGCATCAGTGCCCGGGCGATCATCAGACGACGCTTCATCCCGCCGGACAATTCGCGGGCGGGCTGATTGCGCTTGTCCCATAAATCCAATTGCTTGAGGTACTTTTCGGCACGTTGTTTGGCGATATCCCGTGGCACGCCGTAATAGCCGGCCTGATTGACCACAATTTGCAACAAGGTTTCAAACTGGTTGAAGTTGAACTCCTGCGGAACCAGCCCGATACAGGACTTTGCGTCCACCAGCGCGGTATCAATGTCATGCCCGAACACCGACACATTACCGCCGGATTTGTTAACCAGTGAACTGATGATACCAATGGTGGTCGATTTACCTGCGCCGTTGGGGCCCAACAGTGCAAAGAAATCTCCCTCACTGACCGTTAAATCGATGCCTCGCAGCGCCTGGGTGCCGCCACGATACGTCTTGGTCAGGCCTGAAATATTGAGTGCTTTCATAAATCGCCCGATTGCCCATGTTAGCCAGTTTATATGAAGGCAAATGGCTGAAATTCAAGGGGCGGATGGAGATTGCGCGCGTGGGTTGGCGATGCTAGCGTAGACACCGCTTTGCTGATTTTTCAACCAACGGACTCACTGACTCACAGAGGACACCATGGCTCACTTACAACCTTTACCGCCGCAGACTACCCCTGAACTGGCTGACGATTTTGCCATTTTTGAACAAATTCTCGGTTTTGTACCGAACAGTTTACTGACCATGCAACGTCGCCCCGAGATTGTACGCGGGTTTGGTGTGCTGACCAAAGCGGTGATGTCTCCACAAGGCAGTGTGGATCTCGGATTCAAACGACTGCTCGCCCATTTCGCCAGTCGCGCGGCAGGCTGCCAGTATTGTGAGGCCCACTCTCTGATCGCGGCCAAGATCCATGGCATCAGTGACGAAAAGGTCGCTGCGGTGTGGGAGTATCAGACCAGTCCGCTGTACAGCGACGCTGAGCGTGTTGCACTCGATTATGCGCTGGCCGCTGGCAGCGTGCCCAATGCCGTCGATGACGCGCTGATGGTGCGCATGAAAGCCCACTGGCAGGACGATGAAATTGTCGAAATCCTGGCCGCCATTTGTCTGTATGGCTTTTTAAACCGCTGGAATGATTCAATGGCAACGGATCTGGAAGAGGCACCGACCGCCCTGGGCGACGAGGTGTTGGCCAAAGGCGGCTGGACTGGCGGCAAACACCGTCAGTCTTAATCAATAGATCGACAACCCCAATGCCTGGGCAATATCTGCGATGAGGCGCATGCCGACCACGGAATTGCCCTGCGCATTCAGGGGTGGGCTCCAGGTACACACAACCCCCTGCTGTGGCACTATCGCAACAATGCCACCCCCCACGCCACTTTTGGCCGGCAGGCCGACGGAAAAAGCAAATTCGCCAGACTGATCGTACATACCACTGGTGGACAGGATCGCGTTGACCCGGTGGGCATCCTGCGCCGAGCAAATCTGCTCACCGGTGACCGGATCGACCCCGCGATTGGCCAGAAACAGTAAACTGCGCGCCAGTTGCTGGCAGGTCATGGTCATCGCACACTGGCTGAAATAGTGGTTCAGTACCGCCGGTACGTCGGCATGGATATTACCAAAACTCTTCATCAGGTAAGCCAGTGCCGCATTACGGCTGCCGTGTTCCAGTTCACTGCTCAGCACCCGCTGATCAGCAAACACGTGCTCATCCTGCGCCAGCTTGCGCAAAAAATGACTGAACGCCGACTGGCTGGCGGAAAAGTGACTGACCAGCACGTCCGCCACCAGCAACGCACCGGCATTGATCACCGGGTTGCGTGGGATACCTTGTTCCCACTCCAGTTGGATGATCGAGTTGAAGGCCTGTCCCGAGGGCTCCATGCCAACCCGCTGCCACAGCGTGTCGCCAATCCGCTGCATCGCCATCACCAGAGCAAACACTTTACTGATGCTCTGAATCGAAAACGGTGTCTGCCAGTCTCCAGCGCCCACGACATCGCCATTTAACGGTGCAATGGCAACCCCTGCCAGCTGCGGACTGACCTCACCCAACGCAGGGATGTAATTGGCCACAGTGCCATGCACGTAGTGTTCACGGTGTTTAACCAGCAGGTTGTCGAGTAACGGTTGCAGCGCATCTTGTTCCAGCACGGCGGGTTTCCATCAATAAAAAAGGGCATGGTAACCACCATGCCCCGAGGCAACAAGCCCTGTGTGCTGCCGTCAACTACCGCTGATCAACGGCGGCCATCACCTCACCTTGTTCGCCCACCCGCATGAGGACACGACGATCAAATGAATCACCGTCCAAGGTTTGGTTGGCCAGCACAGGATCTGACTCCCCAAAAGAGTATGTAAGCACCTGCTTACTTTCTACACCCTGCTTGACAAGGTAAGCCTTAATGGCGTGAACACGGGCTTCCGACAGGGTCTGATTGTATTGCGCATCGCCGCGACGGTCGGCAAAGCCAGACAACGCCACATGCAGTTCCGGTAAGGCACGCAGTTGTGCAGCCAACAGATCCAGCTGAGGCTTGAAGTGCGCTTCAATCTGCGATGAACCGGTACGGAATTGCACCTGGCTCAGGCTGTTTAAGGTGGCAGGCGACAGGTGCTGCTCCATGTTCATCAACTGCGCCTGATAGCGCTCACTGACATCCTGCATTTGTTGCTGCAACGCGACCAGCTCCACGTCCCGCTGCTGTAAGTCCTGACGTAGCGCCTTCTTAGTGCGCTCGTCATGTTGATCATCGGCAATGATGATGCCAAGGACGCCAGCGACGGCGGCACCCACGGGACCGGCGACCACGGCCCCAATCACGGCACCGGAGCCGAAGCCGATAAGGCTGTCTCGGGTCGCTTGCTGTTCATCTTGTTGCTGTGCCTGTACGTTGGCGCAAAAAAATACTGCCATAAGGGTGGTGAGTAATGTTTTAGACATGGTGATGTTCTCCGTTGGTTATCGTCATCGATAAACAGTTAACCACCCACCTCAGGCCATTTAGGGGCGCAATCGTGGCAATGCAGGGATGAATTGTGGCGGAAAAATGGAAATTACTCTTGCTGGCTCGATCCGCAGTGCAGTTGCGGTATAGTGCGCTTATCCATCATCGAACCGGCCCCTTATGAGTAAACGCATTGCCCTGATTGAAGACGATCCCGCGATTCGGGATAACTATGCCAGTGCGCTCAGCAAACAAGGTTATCAAGTACTTACTTACTCTAACCGTGCTGATGCACAAGAGGCTTTATCCCAGCGACTGCCGGATCTGGCGATCATTGATATTGGACTACAAGATGAAATAGACGGTGGTTTCGGCCTTTGCCAGCATTTGCGCGGGTTGTCCAAAACCTTACCGATTATCTTTTTCACCGCCAGGGACAATGACTACGACACCATTTGCGGACTGCGTATGGGCGCTGATGACTACCTGACCAAAGACATCAGTCTGCCCCACCTGTTGGCCCGCATCGCCGCACTATTCCGGCGCACGGCACTGTTGGAGCAACCCACCCAGGATGACGATCTGATCCAAAACGGCGATTTGGTCATGGACAGCAAACGCATGACCGTGACCTGGCGAACAACGGCCATTGAGCTGACAGTGACGGAATTCTGGATGCTGTACGCCATCGCCCGCCATGCCGGGCATGTTAAAAGTCGCCAGCAACTGATGGATGACTCGCAGATGGTTGTCGATGACACCACCATTACCTCGCACATCAAACGCATCCGGCGCAAATTTACCGAGGTCGACCCGGCGTTTGATCATATTGAAACGGTGTATGGCATGGGTTATCGCTGGAAGGTTCGGTCCTGATGCGTATCGGCATTCGCCTTAAACTGGCATTGATGTCACTGTTTCTGTTTGCCATTCCGTGGCTGGGATACCGTTATGTGTGGGAGTTGGAAAGTTACCTGCGCCTCGGTCAGGAACAAACCATGGTCGGCACTGCCCGGGCCGTCGCCACGGCCCTGCATGAACGGCCGCGGCTGTTCAGCTCCCAGGCGACTTTTTTACAGGATGTCGAGCCCGGCAAAGATTTATATGCCCACAAAATCAACCGCGCCATTCAGCTCGACGGGCGTCTTGATGACTGGGCCAATTATCAATCGCTGGCGCTGACCTATGCTGAAGACGCCGTTTTACATGCGCGTGATAACTACCAGGCCGAGAGCCTGCACTTCACCCACATGGTCGGCCAGTTCCAGCATTATCTGTACGCCATGTTCAATATTACCGACGACACGGTAGTATTCCGCCCGGCCAACAGTTTACGGATTGACGGCAATGACCACCTGATCATTGCCATGACCACCCCCGAGGGGCATTTTTCGCGCTTCATCATCGGCCCGCGCCAACCCGGCTGGGTCAATGCTTACCGGCTCGTTGATCAGCCGGGCTCCTATCAGCCCGATGCCCTGGACACCCGTATCCAGGGATACTGGCGTCAGACCGCCAGCGGCTATCAGGTTGAACTGCGCTTTCCGTTGTCGATGACGTCCGGCAGCATCGCCTTTGCGGTAGCCGATGTTGACGACATACAGACCCGCACCCTGCAACAGGTGGTCGGCACCGCCGACCCCAATCGCTCAGACACCCTCGGCACCGTACTGATCCCCTCGCCTGAAATCGAAAGCATCCTGCGTGGCATGCGATACGCCAATGCCCGAATGTGGGTGGTCGACAAGCACCTGCGGGTTCTGGCCCGCACCGGCTCGATATTATCCGCCACCGGTATTCGAGCCACCTCCCGCCAGGACGACGGACCGGCATGGTGGCAATACATCGAGCGCGAATGGTTGTTGCCGCTGTATTACCGCATTCTGACCAAGCCCCCTGATGCCTTCGTCGACGAGCTTGAAAATGCTTATTCGCTGGCCGGTAGTGAGCTGGCGCAGGCCATGCAGGGTCAGGAAGCGTCCCTTTGGCGCCTCAGTCCCGACAATAAAGCGGTAATTTTATCCGCCGCACACCCGATTTTCATTGATGATCAGGTGATGGGGGCGGTGATCGTCGAACAAACCACCCACGGGATCCGCAGTTTGCGCAACCGGGCGCTGGAACAACTGTTCCATGTGATCCTCGGGGTTGTCGTACTGGGCACCCTGGTGCTGTTTGTATTCGCATCGCGGATGTCGCTACGCATTCGCCGGCTTCGCAACGCCACCGAAGCGGCCATCGATCGCAACGGCAAAATCATCGGTACCATTACGCCATCACGGACCAAAGATGAAATCGGTGATTTGTCACGCAGTTTTCACAACGTGTTGAGTCGGTTGTCCA
This sequence comes from Fluctibacter halophilus, assembly GCF_020687825.1. Classification (GTDB taxonomy): domain Bacteria; phylum Pseudomonadota; class Gammaproteobacteria; order Enterobacterales; family Alteromonadaceae; genus Fluctibacter; species Fluctibacter halophilus. The sequence goes on along the minus strand of NZ_JAJEWP010000003.1, from coordinate 258,079 downwards.
GCTATCACGGCTACCTTGAAAACATGGGCGCTCGCTTGTCCCATGAATTGCGAACACCGGTAGCCATCGTCAATTCCTCGCTGGAAAACCTGGCAATGCAGGACAGTGATTTGAACGCGGCAGAGCGAAAGCAGTATATCCAGCGGGCACAACAGGGTATTCGTCGCCTCAGTCGTATTCTTACCAACATGAGCGAGGCCACACGGTTAGAACAGGCATTGGCCAGCAGTGAAAAGGAGCGCTTCGATTTATGCGAAGTGGTGTCAGGCTGCACCGAGGGATACCGGCTCGCCTATCCCGATTGCCCCTTTGAACTTCAGCTTGCAGATAGCCCGATAGACGTAACAGGTTCGGCTGACTTGTTTGCCCAGATGCTGGATAAAATCATCACCAATGCCAGGGAATTCAGGGCCCCCGACAGCGCTATCGAAATCCGCTTGGCCGGCCAGTCGGCGGACTGGCAACTAACCATCGACAACCACGGCCCCCTGTTACCTGAAAACATGCAGGACCAGTTGCTTCAATCGATGGTCTCTGTTCGTCAACCGGGTCAGGATGAGGCCCCCCACCTGGGGCTGGGATTACACATTGCCAACATGATCGCCACATACCATGACGCCCGTCTGTCACTGAGCAATCTGGCTGATAGCAGCGGCGTGCGCGTCAGCATCCGTCACAAAGACCACTAGGGCATTCACGCCGACGCCGTGATCACAATCAACGTGATGGTCAATAATGCACTGGCGACATACCAACGTTTGGGGTACATGCAAGCCTCCTTTTCAACACTGCCCGTGTGGGGCGAAACCGTTCTATTCATCGAAAAGCAAAGCGTTGCAACATCCGTGACAACTTTTAATCTATATATTTCAACAAGTTACAAAATAATGCATTGACTGAGTTAGCCAGATTGACCACTCAATCGCCGTTTTCGCCGTCCGATAACCAGGTCAGCTTGGTCAGGTTGTCCATCAGCCAGGCCAATCCCAGGCCCCGTTTATTGCGCTGGCAGGCGGCATATACCGGCGTCGAAGGGCGGTGCAGCTCGGTACTTTTGGCAATCAGCGTCCCTTCATCCAGCGCCTGTCTGGCAAGGTGAAGTGGCAAAAAGCCCACACCAAGGCCGGCTTTTTGTGCTGCCAGCTTGGCCTGCATAGACGGCACCCGGATCACTTGCTTGCTGTCAAACAAACCACTGGAACGCAGCGGTAACGCACGGGAACTGTCTGCCACTACAATCGCCGGAAAATCAGCAACCTGCTGAGAGGAGAGCGTACCCAGTGTGTCCGCCAAAGGGTGTTCAAGTGCTACGGCAAACACCCACGACAACTCTCCCATGGGTTCAAGCCGATAGTTGCCCCCGGGAGGCTCACCGGTAACGCCCAACGCCAGATCTGCCCTTTCGCTGTGCAAGGCATCCCAGCCGCCGCCGAGTGCCTCATCCTGCCACTGCACATCAATCGCTTTATCCAATCCGCACAACCCCTGCAACAACGCTAGCAACGGCTGATCGGGAATAATGGTGTCTTTGGCGATGATCAGACGGGGCTCCCAGCCAGACTCGCTCTGACGCAGGCGATCTTCCAGGCGGGATGCCGCCAGCAGCAACGCTTTGCCGTCCTGCAGTAATTGTTGTCCGGCTTGGGTCAGTCGGGCTTTACCGCCTTCCCGATCAAACAGGGTGACGCCCAGATCATCCTCCAGCTTACGCACCGTATAGGTCAGCGCAGAAGGCACTTTGAACAGACTCTGGGCTGCGGCTGCAAAGCTGCCTTTCTCATCGATAGCCACTAAAACACGCAGTGCGTCGAGGGTTACGGCATGATGCATAATACGTTCTCCAAACGGAAAAAGGGCTGTCCGAAGACAGCCCTGTGGTTAGGGTAGTTCAAAAATCAACGCCATCGCCTGTTCGCCGCCCTGCTGGACAAAGGACAGGCTATCGTGCTGTTCAATCGCCGCACCATCACCGGCTTGCAAGGTGTGCTCCCCTGCGCGCAGTTGCCCCGTCACCATGTGCACATAGTAACGACGGGCAGGGTTCAATCGCATGTCATGGTGACCCTCTGGTGGCAGGAGTAACTGAAACAAAGAGGCCTGCTGTTTTACCTGCAACGTGCCATTTGCCCCGTCGGGGGTAACGATCGGCGTCAGTCCGGGTGCACGGCCGAAATCCTTCTGCTGATAGCCCGGTTTTCCGCCGGTTTGTTCAGGAACAATCCAAATCTGCAAAAAGCGCAGCGGCTTTTCTTTACTGGCATTGTATTCGCTGTGGAACACACCTTTGCCCGCAGACATCAGTTGAAACTCACCGGCGGGCAGGCGCTGTACATTGCCCATACTGTCCTTGTGTTCAATTTCGCCCTCGGTCACCAGACTGATGATCTCCATGTCTTTGTGGCCATGGGTATCAAAGCCAGCACCCGGTGCCACCTTATCGTCATTTATCACCCGAAGGGCGGAGAATCCCATGTGCTCGGGGTCGTAGTAGCTGCCAAACGAAAACGTGTGACGGCTGTCGAGCCAACCGAAGTCGGCACGACCGCGGTCTTCAGCCAAGCGAACCGTAATCATGTAGCACCTCCATTATTGCAATCGTTGGGTTAGCAGGCGATCGACCGACACGCGCCCTGCGCCTGACATCATCAGTGACACACTGATTGCCAGCAATGCCAGTCCGAATTCGTAGCCGTTATTGGCCATAAACAAACCGTTATCCAGGTGCACGGTAACGATGGCAACGACCATGGTCACGGCTAGCATCAGTGCCGTAGGCCGTACCAGCAATCCCGCCAACAACAGCAAGCCGCCAAAGAACTCTGCGCTACCCGCCAACAGCGCCATCCAGTAACCCGGAGTCAAACCAATTGACGCCATCCATTGACCCGTACCTTCCAGGCCGTAGCCACCAAACCAACCGAACAACTTCTGTGCACCGTGAGCGGCAAAGATAACACCCGCAACAACGCGCAAAACCAATGGTGCCCAGTGGGCAGGTGTGTTTACCAATGTGATTACATGTTTCATCGTCAATATCCTCATCTATTCAAATAATTTGTTAATTTCGAACCACGAGATAGATGATAGATAAAGAACCTCATTCGTTGTAGCGGAACATTTTGAGTCATTTAATTCAAATTTTTTGAACATCTAAAATATACCTTACGCTGTGGCGCTGCGGCAAAGCTCGGCTATGCTAGGGAAGGTGCTATTGTTTCGAGGATGTTTCATGCAAGTGGCTAAATTCAAAGAAAAACTGGAGTCCCAACGACAAATTCTGCAAACCCGTTTACAGGGCATTAAAGAGGATTTCGCCCAGGGTCAGCGCAATAACAGCAGTGATGGTGCAATGCGCTCAGAAAACGATGAAGTGTTAAAACAGTTGGAATATGAAGCCCAGGAAGAAATCCGCGCCATCAACCAGGCCTTACAGCGCATCGAACGGGGTGAATTTGGCATATGCGAAGACTGCGGCAAAGACATCAGTCCCGCCCGCTTAAACATTGTGCCTACCGCTCAACAGTGCCGGGATTGCGCAGATTAACCCCTAACCGTCACTTGCATCGCCCCGAAATCATCGTACACTAGCGCCATTGTCTATCGACCGGATCCGTCGCTGTTGTCCCGCCGAACCCGTTTATTCACACTTTGCTGGCTATTCTTAAGCCTTGCGTTGCAAAACGCGTTGGCTATGTGGTCAAACGCCAGTGCGCTGAACACGATAAAGCAGTGGCAATTTGCCGACATCGAACTGATCTGTACCGGCACCACCATGAAGTGGGTCTCTGTGTCACAGTCTCAGCTCGCCGGTGAGTTTGTCTACGTCGAAGCCCCCGCTGTCGTTGCTGATATTGATTTGGACAACCTGTGTCCGATGCAACTGCAAGGGGAACTGCCGTCGGGGCTGACACCCGCCCCGGTCGCACAACTGGACATCACCCTGACCTATCAGGTGCAGCAGGCCCGACTGCTGGCACATCCGTATACCTTTTTTGCCTACCAACACGGACAATCGCGCGCCCCCCCACACCCATGATGCTGATTTAAGGCACCTTCTGTGTGCCCCTAGTCATCGCGTTCGCACACCGAGCGCGTGTTGCAATGCTTATTCATGAGAAATGATTATGTCCGTATTATTTTTACGCCGGCAGGGTGTCCTATGCCGCGCATTGTTCTGCCTGTCTGCTGTAAGCGCCAGTGTCGCTGCACAGACCATCGAAACCATACAAGTCCATGGCCAGAGTACACCGATGACCAAGGTGCCATTGGCACCTTCCTCGGCGTTATCCGCTGACTATCGTGATGCCCTTAGCACATTGCCCGGAGTCACCGTCAACAGCAATGGGCCGTTGACGGCACTGCCCCAATACCGGGGATTGTTCGGCTACCGGTTACCGGTGGATGTCGACCACGCACCGGTCATTGGTGCAGGCCCCAACGCCATGGATCCCCCCCTGAGTCATGCTTTGCCTCTGCCTGCCCAACAAATCACCTTCTACGCAGGCGTTGCGCCGGTCAGCGCGGGCGCGGAGACCCTCGCGGGCAAATTGTCCGTCAGCCAAAACACCGAAGCGCTGTTTTCTGACGCCAGACGATTGCAGGGCAACCTCACCTTGCAGGCGACTAACCAGGGCAATGAGCGTAACCACAGCGGCCATGTGCTGCTCAGCGACGACAACTACTACGCCGCCATGACAGCCATGGAGCAACGCGCCGATGCCCGTTTCGATGGCAATAACAACGCCATTCCAAACGGATTTTATCAACGCCGGGCGATGAATCTGCAAGGGGGCTGGCGGGATGCGCAGCAAACCCTGCAGTGGCAATACAACAATCTCAATACCGATGCCTCAGGCACACCAGCACTGGCGATGGACATTGAATACATCGATGCGCAATGGTATCGGGCAAGCGTTGAGCGACAACTGTCAGGCAACCACAGTCTGTCCGTGCGTTGGTTCGGCAATACCAATCAACATGGCATGAACAACTACCAGTTCCGCCCCACGCCCAACAACAAGGCACGACTCAACACAGTGGACAGCCGCGCGTTGGGCGGCAGCGTGGCGCTGTTGTCCCGGCTATCGGACAGCAGCACAATGCAATGGGGCGTGGAAACGCTGGCTGCCCGGCACAATTCGGTGATCACCAATCCGCTGATGGGCACATTGCAGATTGACAACTTCAATGACATCCAGCGGGATCGGTACAGCCTGTTTGGCCAGTGGGAGTTCAATGCAGATAGCTGGCAGTTACAGGTGGGTACCCGGGCAACCCGGGTTGAAGCGCAGGCAGACGACGTTTCGCACAGCATGGCGATGATGATGCCTGCGGTTGCAGGGTTGGTTGAACGCTTCAACACGGCAAATAAAGAACAATCATTCCAATTTGTTGATGCAACGCTGAACCTGGTCTGGGATTGGTCTGATGGTTGGCAAGGAACCCTGGATGCGGGGGTCAAACACCGCGCGCCGGAGTATTCCACACTCTACACCTGGCTACCGCTGGGGATCAGCGGCGGATTGGCCGATGGGCAGAATTACCTTGGTAATTTGGATCTCAACGAAGAGCAAAACCGCCAGCTGAACCTGGGCATCGCCCACGCCCGGCAAGACCTTCAGTTCACAGCGCAACTGTTCTATCAGGACATCGCCGACTACATCCTTGGCGAACCGTCCCAGGACACGTTGGCAAATCAGGTCGCCATGATGATGGGCAACTCAGTTCCACTGCAGTGGCAGAACATCGATGCTCACCTGTGGGGATTGGAAGCTGGCCTGGTCTGGCAATGGACGTCACAGTGGTCGTTTGAGGCCAACGGCGCATTGACCCGGGGCAAACGTGACGATCGGGATGAGCCCTTGTACCGCATTGCACCGGCCAATTTCAGGGTCGCTGTACAATGGCAACAAGGGGGATGGTCAGCGGGTGCCCAGGCACAGTGGATCGCCGCCCAAACAGACGTCTCCAGCCTTCAGCTCGAAACACCGAGTGAAGCATACAGCCTGGTAGACCTGCACGGGCAATACCGCTGGTCAAACGGACTGCTGCTGCGTTTGTCAGTATCCAACCTGTTTGACACGGCGTACCAGTCACACCTTGCAGGCATCAATCGGGTTGCCGATGCTTCAGTACCTGTCGGTGAGCGACTGTACGGCAGAGGCAGAACCGTGCACGGTACCTTGAGCTGGCAGTGGTAAACACCGACAATAAAAAGGCCCGCACAGCGGGCCTTCGCATGTGTGTGGTTATGCCGCCAACAAGCGCGACAGCTCGGCAAATGATGGGCGCGCCTGAATGTCCAGTGGTAACCGTAGCGTACGGGCCACATCACTGACCGAGATCACGCCCCGAATTTCGTGGTGTTTGCGATCAAGGACCAGACAATGGTGCTGTCCGCTGTCTTTCAGGGTCTGCACGATATCACCCACCGTCGATCTGACCAGTTGGTGATAATCAAAACACATCAGCTTTGCTTTCGGTTGCATGAAGTCTTCAACAACAAGATCTTCACGGGCGATACCCTTGGCAATGTGCTTCATGATCTCCTGCTCACTCAAGTCAGCGAGCGAAACAATGCCAATAAACTGTCCTTGTTCATCCAGCACCAGTTTCATTTTAACGTGAGACTGTTTCATCAGGCGCTCCAGCTCGACCGCCTTCATATGACGGTCAACCACAAGGGGCATCTGCCGCTTGAAGTCGGTAAAAATGGTCAGTGCCGAGGATGACAGTGACAGGTGTGCCTGGTGCTGAGGCCAGGCCAGTTTATCAATGGTTTCTGTGTTGTAGAGAGGTAATGCATGCATGGTAATTGCCCTCCGACGTATCCACATCAAACCTCCTCACAGAGGAGTATCCGGTGTCTACATCTCGCATAGTGCTTTTCGTTAATCAAAAATACTGGCGTGACAACGCCAACAACGTAAGGGGATTAACGCAAAGAGGGAGGACCACGTATGTTGTGGGGGCGGACATGAAGATCGACGCTGGCGATGCGCAAACCGGTGCGCTGTGTATTGACACCAGTGGACAGGTCAATCGGTTGCAGCAGCAATCCATCGTCGTTATCGTCATCAAGAATGTCAGTGAATAAGGCATCGGTAACCGGAGCGACCACCGGTTCGGCAACCAGTTTGTCAACACCCTGTACCGGATCGATCCTGTCAGACAGCGCGGACGCATTTACGCCACTGGCGACCGCCAGGACGAAACACAATCCATACAACCACTGCTTAATCATTATCTCGATCACTTTTTCTCATCTGTCTATCAGTATAGAGCGTTTTTTACTGCAATGATTCCATCGGCTCGACCGTTCACCGAAAAACTGCGTTGATTGAGCGTGCGCAATCGTCGCAGGGGAAAGGCAAACAAAAATGCAAAATGTTATTGATAATCATTTTCATTTAGGGCAATCTAACCCTGCCTGTATGACATCGGGTCTTCGGGTCCTGACTTGATGTCAATCTCCTGCGGGCATGCGCACCCATGCATGCCCGCTTTTTTTAAGCCCTATTAGGTTTCGCAGCCGTAACGTTCAAGCGACGAAACCCAAGGCTACAAACGCAATGTCATCGTTGTCGCAGCGGAAAACCCGACCAGCCATTTCAGGTAAGGAATGTGGTTGGTTTCAACCGCTTTAAAGCCTTTCGCCTCATACAGCTTTCTGGCCCTTGGATTCGAATCAATCACATCCAGTCGCACCGTATCGTAGCCCTGCTCTGTGGCATAGTGGATAATCGCGTCAAGCAGTTGAGAGCCAACCCCTTTACCGCGCACAGTTGGATCGACAACAATGCCGTCCATCACCAGCTCCTTGTCATCCGCTTCCCGCTCGAACAGGCTCAGCACCAGACAGGCCCACAGCCCTTTGAGGATACCCAGCTTTTTCAACAGGACAGAGGCACCAAGTCCGCCGGTCAATGAACCAGACGTCTGCTGGAAACCGGCCAACCCGACGATCTCACCCTGGGACAGCGCGACGAAAGAAAATGCAGGTTTGAAACTGCAGGACAGGATATCAATGCGTGTTTGTTTATCCGGTATCGCGCGCATGAACTTCGGCCCAAACGCCTCTTCGTACAATGTTGCGACCTGCGGGGATGCCGACAGATCCCATCCTTGCTGGATATGAATGTCCATTGCTCGCAGCGCTCCCTTTCACCTCATATCGCATCTGTTAAACGTGTTGTACCGGCTACCCGTCGTATTAACTGCATTCATTCGACGTACATGCTGTATACACTGACAATCACAGGGTTGCTGGTACGGTTTGAGTGTAAGATAAAGGGTTGGCAAAACCGGAGTACTTTGTTGCCTGAAATTGCAACAAATCTTGTATTTGCTTTAAACGGTGATGACTATGCTGCGTATGGGACCATATAAACATTGGGGGATAATGATATGCATATGAAACCATTCTGTGTGTTCGTTGCAGGGTGCACTTTGTTGCTGTGTTCACTGGCGAACGCAGAGCCGTTTCAGAATCCCGCGATTCAAACGCTGCCGCTCAAGGACAGTGCAACGGGGCACGACTATGAATTGTTCATCCGGTTACCCGACAGCTACGACGCAACCAATGATAAAACCCACCCGGTCATCTATATAGCCGATGCACTGTGGCACCTGGAGGTCTTATCAGGTGCGGTTGGCTATTTGATAGATGATGCTATTTTGGTCGGTGTGTCCTGGCAGCAAGGCATACCGGTGCAACAAAGTCGCATGCGCGATTACATGCCCAATGAATACGCAGGGACAGATTACAAACACCCAACGGGAAAAGCTGACCATCACCTTGCGTTTATCCGCAATGATGTGTTTCGCACCGTTGAAGAAAAGTACAACGCTGACCCCAATCAACGGACCTATTTTGGCTACTCTGTGAGTGGCACCTTCGGCAGCTATATCCTGTTGACCCAGCCAGAAACATTTCAAAACTACATCATAGGCAGTCCTGCCACGTTGTTCCAAGGGCATTTTATCCATGAATATGAACCGTTTTGGGGATCATTCCCATCCACTCTGAAAGCGAATGTTTTCGTCTCTGTAGGCTCAGACGAAGAGGCGGAATATATTCAGCACGCAACGAGTCTGGTTCAGTTCCTGAAGTCCAAAGCACAACACAGTGCGCAAATTGAATTTACCGTTTTGGCATCGCAAGATCACAGCTCGGCATTTCCGCTATCTGCGGTACAAAGCTTGTATTGGCTAAAAGACATACTCAACCACTGATCGCAGCCACAGTCCCCCTCCATCGTGAGTGACGACGTACACAGTGAGCTGACATATCGATTGCGGGCGTTATGGCGGGACGCTACGTGCAGGTAGTGGAGAGAGGCCCAAGTAAGTTAACTACGAAGAATCGTCATCCTCGCGCACGACTGCATGGATGCAGGAGGTAGAGCGACTCAGGAGACAAAGCCGAGGCGAGGACCTCCCACATTTATTGACTCACACGAATTAACACTGTTTTGGTTAGTCATCAACCCCATGGAGATTGCGGCCTCCGCCGCAATGACGGTAGCGTCTGCTGAACTTCGCTACAGCGGGCAGTAAAGCTCTGAATATGCAATGGAGATGAATGATAGCTAAGTGCCAGTAGTGGACGGTGGTTAAAGCAAAAGTGAATGGGGGCTTTGGTTGAATAGCGAGCTTTTAGCGTCGCAAATATAGGGCGCGGACATGCAGGCGACAATGGCGAAGCCGCCTGACTGTTTGTCTCCCAGACCGCCTGCGGGCGACATTTTTTTATTAGGAGACATCACTTGATACCTCCTTGTTTTTATAACCGGCTTTGGTTGCTACGAACATAACCATAATTGAAATTAAAGCGTCAAAGGCTAAATTAGTAGAAATATAACCACCTCCAACAAACAACATAAGTACGAAAGTTGATATTAACAAACTGCAAAAATACATCACAAACGCATGCAAATATGGCTTTTTATTTACACCTGTAGCAAACCACCAGAAAACCACAAAGGTTAAAGTGCCACCTACAATATACGACGTAGCCAGGAATGAAAAAGCAGTAGTAGCGATCCCAAAACGACTAAACACTAAAACCAGAATCGCATCACTCAATGCGGGCAAAAGAATTGATAAAGGGATAAACATAAAAATCCTTTTATACTGCAACATTCCCTTGTCTCCTAACGCCCGCATAAGGGGCTGATAATGCTTGGCTATACTTGTGCAGCGAAGCTGAACCGGCCAAGCGTCATCAGTCCCTTCACTTGATGCGCTTGTTAGGTAACTTACTCCAACAATGCTTCTTTGGTCTCTATGAGTAATTTTGCAACTTCAATCGCTTTACCATTATTTGGCGACATACCCATTGAGCCAGACTCTACTTTAACCAAGTATTCTGAAATTTCGTGATGTTTAGCCTCTGAAATGACTAAGCTGAATACTTTTGGAAGGTAAGAGTGGTATTCATCTCTGGCAAGAGGGATATCGGAAACTCCAATAGGATCCCAAAGATAATGAAGTATTTCATCTACTCGCCTATACAACTCTTGTTCTTCGGCGCTCAATTTCATCTTGAGTTACCTTAGAGTGTGTTACTGCGAATTCGCAATATGCCGGTTTCAGAGCCACTACGAAGTCCACAGTTGTCCATTGATTAACCCAATAGTAGCAATGAGTTAGCATGCATTGCTACTCTCGCGTTGCCATCGAGATTTTGTGGCAAGTGAAGAGAATAATAGCAGAGCCCAAAATGGGGTGATTGAACGTCTGCTCCTTGTCTTTAGAAGACCGACGTAACCGAACAAACCAAGGTCCACTCTTCGCTCTAAGCGTCCCTTGATAGAGAACGGGTTAATCATCCATGATTAACGCGGTGACTTTTTCAATAAAGTCGTCTTTGTGGATCGGCTTGACCACGAAGTCGTCGACACCGAGGGTTTTACATTCGGTCACCAGTTCACGGGTGGGTGTGGCGGTCATCATCAGAAAGGGAATGGCCGGGCAGCGCATACGGGATTTTTGCAGAAACGTCACACCATCAATGCCGGGCATGTTCCAGTCGCTGATGATCAAATCAATCGTGTCCCTGTCCGCTTGCTGAATGAATTTTAACGCCTCGACACTGTTATCGTAGGTCCAGATTTGCCCTGACACTGTCTTTGTCAGCATGTTTTCAAGCAGCTCCAGGGTAATGGCGTCGTCATCAACGACCAGAATGTTACGCATGTACATGGCAATGGTTCACTGTATTCCCTGTATTGACTATAGTGCCCCAGGCGTCAAAGTCCCAGTTGCGGCAATAAAAAAGGGCCTGAAAGGCCCTTTTAATCAATAGATTAATAAAGAACTATTATTCTACAGTTACGGACTTGGCCAGGTTGCGTGGCTGATCCACGTCGGTACCTTTGATCAGGGCCACGTGGTAAGACAGCAACTGCAACGGCAGAGTGTAGATGATTGGTGCAATGGACGCTTCACAATGGGGCACATTGATCACTCGCATTGTCTCATCGCTGGCAAACGCGGCATCTTTGTCGGCAAACACGTACATAATACCGCCACGGGCGCGCACTTCTTCGACGTTCGACTTGAGCTTTTCCAGCAATTCGTTGTTCGGCGCCACCACAATGACCGGCATCTCGTCATCGATCAGTGCCAGCGGGCCGTGCTTCAGCTCTCCGGATGCATACGCCTCGGCGTGAATATACGAGATTTCTTTAAGTTTCAGCGCCCCTTCCATGGCAATCGGGTACTGATCCCCCCGGCCCAGGAACAAGCTGTGTTGCTTATCGGCAAACTCTTCGGCCAGATCTTCGATACCGACCGCCAGACTCAGGGTTTCCTCCAGTTTGGCCGGCAGGCTGTGCAAGCCTTTAACAATCGCATCATGATCGTCTTTGCTCATGCCATTGTAACGACCCAGCGTCAGGGTCAGCATCAAAAATGCCGTCAGCTGGGTAGTAAACGCCTTGGTCGACGCCACACCGATTTCCGCCCCCGCTCGGGTCATGAAGGCAAGCGCTGACTCCCGGACCAGTGATGATCCTGGTACGTTACAGATGGTCAGGCTGGACATGTAACCTTGCTCTTTGGCCAGACGCAGCGCAGCCAGCGTGTCAGCGGTTTCTCCGGATTGGGAGATGGTTACCAGCAGACTGTCTGGGTGGACGAAGGACTTGCGATAACGAAATTCCGATGCAATTTCGACGTTGCAGGACACATTGGCGTATTGCTCCAGCCAATACTTGGCAGTCATGCCCGCATGGTAGCTGGTTCCGCAGGCCACGATCTGCACGTGCTTAACCTTGGCCAGGATATCGTCAGCACCGGCGCCGAAAATCCCGCCTTCGAGATCCGTTTCGCCCAAGCGACCTTGCAACGCATTGCGCACCACGATGGGCTGCTCATGGATTTCCTTGAGCATGTAATGACGATAGCCCGCTTTGTCACCGGCATCATGTTCGAGGTCGGAATCGACAATTTCCCGCTCAACCGGGCGGCCCTGACTGTCAAAAATCGCCACGCTGGTGCGGGTGATCTCCGCCACATCCCCTTCTTCCAGAAAGATAAAGCGACGGGTTACCGGCAACAGTGCCATCTGATCAGAGGCGATAAAATTCTCACCAATCCCCAGACCAATTACCAACGGGCTGCCAGAACGGGCTACCACCACCGTGCTGGGGTCAGTACGGTCCATGATCACCGTACCATATGCACCGTGAAACTGTTTTACCGCCAGTTGCACCGCTTCGAGCAATGAATCGGTGTCTTTGAGCATTTCATGTACGGTGTGCGCGATGGTTTCGGTATCGGTGTCAGAGGTAAAGCTATAGCCTTTTTTGACCAGCTCATCACGCAGTGACAGGTAATTTTCAATAATGCCATTGTGCACCACAGCCACCCGGTCGGTAGAGAAATGAGGGTGGGCATTGGCTTCGGTGACGCCACCGTGGGTTGCCCAGCGGGTGTGAGCGATGCCGGTTTGGCCCCTGACCGGATGCGCTGCGATGGCATCACTCAGTTCCTGCACTTTGCCGGTACGGCGGACACGTTGGAGTGCACCAGCGCCATCCAGTACCGCAACCCCGGCGGAGTCATACCCTCGGTATTCGAGGCGTCGCAGGCCTTCCAATAAAATCTCGACTACATTACGTTCGGCAATTGCCCCGACTATTCCACACATAGGAATTCTCCACTATCAGGCTGACGTCACCGGTGCGCACATCACTGTCACACCGTGTTGTTCAATTTGTTGTTTGGCATCTTGCGCTATCCCATCGTCGGTGACAAGTATCGACACCGCCGACCACGGCAATTCGACATTGGGTATTTTGCGAGACAGTTTGTCCGATTCGGCCATGATCACGACGCGCGCAGCAACGTCGGCCATGGCCTGACTCAGGTAGGTCAATTCGTTAAAGGTGGTTGTACCGCGGCTCACATCCAGGCCAGCGGCGCCCAAAAAGGCCCAGTCAAAGTTATAGGCCCGGATCATTTGTTCGGCTTGCTGGCCCTGGAAGGCGTGAGATTGGGGGTCCCAGGTACCACCGGACATCAACAGTTTAGGTTCATTTTCGGCCTGCAAGGCCAGATTGGCGACATGCAACGAGTTGGTCATGATCACCAGGCCGAGACGATGACGCAGGGCAGGCAGCAGTGCGGCAGTGGTGCTGCCACTGTCGATGATGATGCGATCATGATCACGCACCAATTCGGCCGCACACCGTGCAATGGCCTGTTTTTGTGGCGAGACTTTATCATCCCGTAACTCACCAGCGTCACTGGGCAGTAACACCGCCCCACCGAAGCGACGCAGCAACAGTCCGTTGCTTTCCAGCTCTGCCAGATCCTTGCGGATAGTCACTTCAGAGGTGTCAAACCGCTTGGCCAGTTCATCCACAGCCACTTCGCCCTGCAGATTGACCAGCTCGACAATCGCCCGGCGACGTTGTTGTGTGTTGCGCTTTTGCACCTGCCCACCCACCTTATATTTCATTTCGAAAGAAATGATAACACCATTTCTTTCATTTCGTAAACTGATGAGCAAAAAAAAGCCACCCAACGGTGGCTTCATCGTATTTGTGCGGTGTTTATTTCTTGGTTGGCCGTTGCCAACTGTCGATGTTGCGCTGCTTTGCCCGGCCAATCGCCAGGGTATTGTCCTCGACTTCTCGGGTGATCACCGAGCCGGCCCCCACCGTGGCATTGACTCCGATCACCGCAGGCGCCACCAGTGCGCTGTTGGAGCCGATAAAGGCGCCGTCTTTGATGATGGTTTTGAACTTGTTCACGCCATCGTAATTACAGGTGATGGTGCCCGCACCGATATTGGCGCCGGCGCCCACTTCTGTGTCTCCCAGGTAGGTCAGGTGGTTGGCTTTCGAGCCTTTGCCCAAGGTGGATTTCTTCATTTCAACAAAGTTACCCACTTTGGCACCTTCTTCCATGACGGCACCCGGACGTAAGCGACCAAATGGCCCCACCTGGCAAGCTGGGCCTACGCTGGCTTGTTCAATGATGCTGTTGGCCTCGATCACGGCGCCGGGGCCGATATCACAATCCTTAAGCACACAATTAGGGCCAATTTTCACCCCATCGGCCAGGGTCACATAGCCCTCAATGATCACATTCACGTCAATCACCACGTCTTCACCGACGGTCAGATCACCGCGCAGGTCGAAGCGGGCGGGATCGCGCAATGTTACCCCTTCCGCCATCAACCGGTTTGCCTGCTCGGCCTGCCAGGCACGTTCGATGTTGGCCAGTTGGGCGCGGTTGTTGATCCCTTCGACTTCCACCTCGGATGACGGATGGGATGCCTTGATGGTTTTTCCTTCTGCGGCCGCCATGCCGATGACATCGGTCAGATAGTACTCTCCCTGGGCATTGTCATTGCTCAGTGCCGATAACCAGCGCTTCAGATCCTGCGCTGACATCATCATCATGCCGGTATTGATTTCACGGATCTCACGCTGGGCGTCACTGGCATCTTTATGTTCTACAATGGCAACCACATTGTCTCCATCGCGCACAATACGTCCCATACCGGTGGGATCATCCAACTCAACGGTCAGCAATGCCACATCCGCGTTTTGCTTCACCTCGATCAGTTGGCGCAGGGTTTGTGCCTTGATCAGCGGCGCATCGCCGACCAGGATCAGCACATCTTCATCGTCTTTCAACGCCGGCACAGCTTGTTGCACCGCATGCCCGGTGCCCAATTGCTCGGCCTGCAAACACCACGTCAGGTTATCGTTATGGGCCAGCGCTGTTTTCAGCTGATCCTTACCATGCCCGTACACCAGATGTATCTGATCGGCGCCCAATTGGTTCACGGTATCAATGATATGTTGGACCATGGGCTTGTGGGCAATAGGGTGTAACACCTTGGGAAGCGAAGATTTCATCCGTGTGCCCTTGCCGGCAGCCAGGATAACTACTGAAAATGCCATAAGAATTCCTGTTCGATTTGTTAACCGCATTGTAAGGCCTGCTGATGCCTTATGCCAACCGCCTTGGCAATCTATTGTTGCTGGCATTTTAAGCACATTCTGAGTATCCTTTGCGCCATAATTAGCTGTGTGGTTTCTGATTTTATGTTGCGCTCCGCCAATATCATCATTGTTCTGATTGTCCTGTTGGCGGGTGCAGTGCTGTTTGGTGCTTACCAGGCAATCAGTAACGTGGTGGGTGAACAGAGCCGGATTCAGCTCCAAGCCACCTCACCGGTGTTTTCACTGGTCAACGAAGAATTGCTCAAACCCCTGCATTTCGCCCAGGCAATCGGCAGTGCTCACTACTTTCACGACTTATTTGCCACAGAAGCGGTGGATAAAGACGCTGTGATTGAACGCCTTCAAACCCTGAGCAAACAGTTTGATTTAAAGATTTTCGCCGCCAGTGAAAAAGCCCGTATGCAATATTTCGATGACGGCAACACGCTGGAACTGGTGCCAGGAAAAGTATTCTGGTATTTCGAGGCCAAACAACAACCCCGTGATCTGTTTGCTGATTTGGGCAGAGTCGGCGACGTGCATCTGTTTTTCGACACCAAAATCTACTCAGCCGAGGGCGAATTTCTTGGCATCGTCGGTACCGCCAAAAGCATGCGCGAGTTCGTCGACAAGTTCGATGAGTATAAAAACCTGTATGGCTACGACTTCCTGTTTGTAAATGACAATGATCAGATTGTATTGTCGTCGATGTCAGACCTGGTGGTGACCAATGAAAACATACCCGCCCTGAGTAACCTCAGTTGGTACGCGCGGGTAGGTGAACAGGACGATGTCATTGTTAACTCGCTGGTCAGTGTCAATCAGGAAGATTATCTGCTGTCGGAAATCCTGATCGAAGAGCTGGACTGGCGGGTGTTACTGCTGATCCCATTGGAAACCCGACAAGCGCACCTGACCCAGGCGTTCCTGACCAACACGGTCGGATTAATGACCCTGGTCGGCGTACTGGTATTGGTAACCTTCTTTCTGGTCATGCGCTTCAAACGCAATGTGGAAGACCAGGCCAGCATTGATGTTCTGACCGGCCTGCCTACCCGGGTACACATTTATCGCGCCTTTCAGCGCCTCAAGCGCAAACCTGGCAGGTTGTTTGTCATGATGGTCGACATTGACCACTTCAAAAAGATCAATGACAAACACGGGCATAACGTCGGTGACGCGGCGTTGCGCCATGTCGCAGACATCCTCAAACAGGAAGTCCGCCAGTTGGACACCATTGGTCGCTGGGGCGGAGAAGAATTTGTTGTCCTGCTGCCGGATGTATCTCGTGATCACGCGATGTCTGTTGCCGAGCGTGCACGGCAGCGCATTGTGGATGCACCCATGCCCCTGGAAGACGGTGAGCTGAGCATCACTGCCAGTTTTGGCCTGGCGCAAGGAAAAACCACCCGCTCACTGGCCAGCCTGCTGGCAGACGCTGATACCGCGTTGTACGAAGCCAAGCGTAGCGGTCGCAACCGGGTTTGCAGTTTCGAGTGATCACAGTCTCAGCAACAAAATTCTCTAGCACTCAGCGAGACCAGTCGGTAACATGGAATGGCACGCGCGTTCTTCGCCACGAAAAAGGTGACTCTTGAGTATCTTTCGGACACTGCACCGCAGTATTTTGTTTCTGTTTGCCATCGTTGTCATTGCCATCATTACCTTGGCACATTTCAGCGTTTCCAAAATCGTCGCTGAACAGAGCCGAATTCATCAGCAATCACTGTCACCGGCGTTATCCCTGATCACAGAGCACCTGATGAAGCCGCTGCATGTGTCTCAGACCCTGTCCAAGTCGAAAGAGCTTCAGGCCCTGATGGAGGCAGACACCATCGACGCTACAGCCGTGCATGAGACGTTGCAAAGGCTCGAAAAAGAATTTGGATTCTTATTTTTTATCGCCAGCGAGCCAGCACGCAGACAATATAACTCTGACGGCAGTGAACATGCGCTGGTTGAAGGGAAAGTGAATTGGTATTTCAAATACAAAGACAAACCCGAAAATGCGGTGGCTGACATCGGCAAATGGGAAGACACCCATTTTTATATCGATTTGAAGATCTATGACGACCAGGAACGCTTTCTGGGATTCTTCGGCACCGGTAAAAGCCTGCGCAGCTTCCTCGATCTGTTTGCGCAGTACAAACAACAATACGGTTATGACTTCATTTTTGTCGATGCCGACAAGAACATCACCTTGTCATCCGACCCCGATTTGGTCGCTGCCAATTCGAAGTTTCATCACCTGGCCGATCTGGCCTGGTATCGGGAAGCCATGGAAAACGGTGAAACATCGGTCAACAACCGCTTGATCGAGAAAGACGGTAAAGATTTTCTGGTTGCCGAAATCAACATCCAGCCCTTTGATTGGACCATGTATCTGCTCAGCCCCCTGAGTGAACGCCAGACAGCCCTCAGCCGAACCTTTATCTTCAGTATTATCAGTCTGTTGGTGGTGATTTTTGCCCTGTTTATGCTGATCTACAATCTGCTGTATTATTTCAAACGGGACATGCAGCGTAATGTTCAGATCGATCCGCTAACCAAGTTGCCCAACCGCAACAAAGTGGAATTGCGTTATGCCGAACTGGTGGATCAAAAACGTCCAATTGCGGTGATCCTGCTCGACATTGATCACTTCAAGGCGGTCAATGATACCCATGGCCATAACGCCGGTGATCACGTGTTACGCCAGGTGGCCAGCATGCTGGACAGCCAGCTACGTGAAGAAGACATTATCGGTCGTTGGGGCGGCGAAGAGTTTGTGATCCTGTTACCCGACACAACACCGGAACAAGCGTATGAAGTGGCGCAGAAACTGCGACTTCGGCTGGCCAACATGACCGCGTCAACCGGCTCTCTGGCATTGCAAATCACCGCCAGTTTCGGCGTGTCCTACACGGAAGGCGATCGCCCATTGGTAGAAGTGTTAGCCCGCGCAGATGATGCCTTGTATCAGGCAAAACGGGATGGCCGCAATCAGGTCAGGGTACAACTGACACACGCGGCCTAACTTGCCCGCGCTGCAATCCTGCGCCAGCGTAGCCAACCTGTGGTCATGCTGACACCGATGATGATCAACGCCGCCCCCACGATCAGGCGCGGGTACAGCACTTCGTCAAGAAACAGGATCCCCCACAACACACCGAACACCGTGACCAGATAGCCGACCGTCATCGCCTTGGCAGCACCGACGTTTTCAATCAGCCGAAAGTACAGCAAATAGGCCAACCCGGTACACGCAACGCCCAAAACGGCCACCTGAGTCCACGCAGATGCACTGGGCAAGGTTTGTGGCCAAGTCATTGCTGCCAGCGGCGCCAACACCAACGCGGCCATGATTTGACTGCCGGTTGCAATCGCCAGGGTACTCACCCCGGCCAATCGTTTCTTGGTATAACAGGCGGCTATCCCGTAGGAGGTGGTTGCACACAATGCCGCTGCAATGGGCAACAATCCGCTGATGGCGCCTTCATCAACCCGCAAGGAACTGACCACGACCACACCGATGAACCCGACGATAAGCCCCAACACGCCGCTGATCCCTAACTTGTCATGCAACCACACAACCGCCATCAACGCACCAAACATAGGGGCCGTGGCGTTCAGGATTGCGCCAAATCCGGCGCCCAGATGCACGGTTGCATAACTGAACAGACAAAACGGAATGGCCGTGTTAACCACACCAACGAACAATATCGGACGCCAGTAAAGGACAAAATCCGGCCACTTACGCCGCATCATCATGATTGGGATCAAGCACATTGCTGCAATACCGGTACGTACCGCCACCAGGGCAATTGCACCGAATTCAGGGGTGGCTGTACGCATGAACAGAAAAGACGCTCCCCACATTGCAGCCAACACAACCAATGCTAACCCGTCTTGCCATTTCATTACCTGCGTACTCCTCGTGCGCTCAACATGTTGTGTTCATGGGCCAGTAACCAGGCCTTACGATCTAACCCGCCGGCATAACCGGTCAATGCGCCACTGCGACCAATCACTCGGTGACAGGGGACAATGATCGAGACCGGATTACGCCCATTGGCTGCCCCAACCGCTCTGACCGCTCTGGGATTGCTCAGTCGTACTGCGATGTCACCGTAACTGCAGGTTGAACCATACGGAATGTCTATCAGCGATCCCCACACCTGGTGCTGAAATACGGTACCGTGAGGCACCAGCGGGATATCAAACGCAAACCGTGTGCCGGCAAAATAATCCTGCAACTGGGTTACTGCTGCATTTAACCACCGCTGTGCGTCCGGATCATTATTTATTGCTTTTGTGAATTCTTGTTCTTTATCAAACAAGGCCCACTGCAAGCCCTTTGGATTGCACTGTACGGTCAAATCGCCGAGTGGCGTTTTCACGGTTGTGCGGCTGATCTTATCACTGCCATTATTCATGCGAAGGCCCACAACTGAAACGTAAGATAACTGCGCCAGGGTGTCGCCATTTCAGGGCGCAAAGAGACGCTTTGCCGTTGTTTACGGATCACCAAATCTCCCTCCAAAAATATGTCAGGTTCTGAACATCCGCGCAGTTTTGCATACGCTACTGTCCACGGGCCAATGCCTTTCAGTGCCAACCAATTTTCCGGCTGCAACGCTGCCTGTGGTGCATCAACAAAAAAGGTCGCCAGCGTTCTCAACGCCTGGCGCCGAGCACCGGGCATGCGTAAAAAAGACAGTTCACTGTTGGCAACGGCCTCGGGCGTAGGGAAAAAACGTCCCGATGAATGGCATTGTCCCAATTCATCGACAACCCGGGTCACCAGACCAATCGCAGCGGTGACACTGACCTGTTGGCCGAGAACGGCCCGCACGCCCGCCTCAAACGGGTGCCAGACGCCTGGCAGCCGCAGGCCGGGTGTTTGCTGACCAACGTCAATCCCTGCGTCACTCAATCCCCTGGCAATGCTGGCCGGGTCGGCGTCCAGGTCCAGACAACGGCGCAACTGCTCTACCACCGGTTTCACGTAGCCGATGTCTGAGAGGCGCAACTGAACATCAAAGCGGTGGGCATCTGGTACATGCGTGGCGTGTATGTCGCCGGTCACGACAACCTGGCCGTTCTCACTAAAAAGATTTATTGTTCTTGAATAACTGTGCTCTGTCACAGTCTCCATCCCCTCTACCGCCCGAAGCGCCAGAAAACGTCTGACACCGAGCCAATCGTAAGGCGGTCGATAACTGAGGCTAAGGGTCAACGTGGACGGTAAATCAATATCAGCCCGACGCAGTTGTTTGGGAGTAAGATTAAAATGACGTCGCATATTGTCCTGCAACCGTCGGGCGCTCTGAAAGCCGCAGGCCTGAGCAACCTGTTCAACGGGCAATGGGCTTTGTTGCAGCAGTTGTTTGGCAAACAACAATTGTTCGGCCAACTGGAACTGTTTGGGGCTCACTCCCAGGCGCTGGTTAAACAGTTGTCGGCAGTACCGATCGGTGATACCCAACCGCTGCGCGATGGTAGCAATGTCCTGGTGCGGATTGGCCTTCAATAGACGGATAGCCCGCTCCAATGTGGTATCCACGCCCTTCCAGGCATACGAAGAAGGCGCACTGTCGGGCCGACAGCGGATACATGGCCGATAACCTGCCTGCACGGCCTGGTGAGCCAGGTCAAAATACTCAACATTGCTTTCTTTAGGCGCTGGCGCAGGGCAAATTGGCCGACAAAAAATGCCGGTGGTCTTCACCGCCACGAAAAAGCGACCATCGAAACGTCGGTCTCGCGCCAATCGCGCATTTTGAAATGCTTGTTGTTGCACGCAACCCCCAAACGGTTAACTCAGTGTCTGGAGTGTACGCTGATTGTCGACTAAAAACGCGCGGAAAACGGAACTGAATATCATGCTGCCGTTCGTCCAGCATTGTCCAAAACACGACCAAGTAACCCCTATACCCTTGCCAAAAGGGGGCAGAACAACGGATAATCAACGGACTAAAACAACAATAATATTGCGCTTATTCAAGATGCTTATCCGTTCCAGTTCCCATCATGCTGAGGCGTCATTGTGCTGAGGTTACTGTACCTGTTGGTGGCCTGTGGGATAATGGCACAGGCGACGGCCCAGGTTCATCCCGAACACCAATGGCTCGACAGCTTTGCGGAACATGTCCGTCAACAAGCCAAAGATCACAATATTCCTGGCATGGGGTTGGTGTTTGTCGAGCAGGGCCAACCAGCACACTTTGAGTTTTATGGTAAAACGGAACGCAACGGTGACGACATCGATGCGGACACGGTTTTCCGCCTGGCATCGGTTTCCAAAACCTTCACCGGCGTACTGATGGCCAAGCTGGTTGAACAGCGAAAGCTGGCCTGGCAAACCCCGTTGTCGCGCCTGGCACCTGAATTTGGCTTTACCCCTCAGGGACACGATCGTCTGACCCTGGCCCATTTGCTCAGCCAGTCCAGCGGCTTTTCACCCAATGCTTATGACAATCTCATTGAAGCCAATTATCCGTTGTCACGGGTATTGAACATGTTGGCCGATCTGGAACCTTTGTGTTCACCCGGCCGCTGCTACACCTATCAGAATGCGCTGTTTGGTGTGCTTGAGCACTACTTCGAGTCTCAGCAAAGCAGCTATCAGCAACAACTGACCCAACAATTATTTGTTCCTCTGAACATGCCCCATGCCAGTGTAGGCAAAGTGGCGTTGCAATCCTCAGACTCCTGGGCGAAGCCACATATCGCCATTACCCGCAGCAAATGGCGTAAAAGCCCGGTCGAAAATAATTATTACCGTTTCTCACCGGCTGCCGGCGTCAACGCCAGTCTGGCCGATATGGAAATATGGTTGCGGGCGTTGTTGGGTGAATACCCGGATGTAATGTCCCAGGAACTGGTGAGCACAGTAACCACACCACACATACGCACCCGACGTGAATTACGCCGTCGGGCATGGCGATCTTTTCTGAATGACGCGCACTATGGATTAGGCTGGCGAATCTACGATTTCAAAGGACACACCGTCAACTATCATGGCGGCTGGGTAAAAGGTTATCGCGCTGACGTGGCGTTTGTGCCCGAATTTGGTGTGGGCTACGCCATGTTGATGAATGCAGAATCCAATTTAATCAATGGCTTTACTGCGCAGTTCTGGTCACGCTTTTTTGCCATTCGACATGCCGAAGGCGAACAACTTCGACAACAGACTGCAGCCGAAGAATAGCAATAGCGACAAAAAAGCCACCTGGAAGGTGGCTTTATGATGGATTTTTACTAAACCTGCCGGGCGCGCTTGAGGTAGGTGTAACCACTCAGGCAATCCTCGTAAAAGTCGGTCCATTTTACCCCTTCCCGAGGCTGCATCGTACCTTCACTGATTTTCCGATCGATCTCACGCTTGACCGTTTGTGCCATGAACTGCGGGTTGTATTGCATGATTGACAGCACATCCTCCACCGAAGAGCCTTTAACAAACTCCTCAATGTAGAAATCCTGAGGATCATCATCGTGACTGAACACGTGCACTTCGTTCAGGCGACCAAACAGATTGTGCATATCGCCCATCACGTCCTGATAGGCGCCGGTCAGAAACAGACCAAGATAATAATCCTCTCCGGGCTTGAGGGTATGCATCGGGATCACGTCGGTGATTCCACCGGACATCACGAACTGGTCGATTTTACCATCACTGTCACAGGTAATATCTACCAGAGAGCAGTTCTCGGTCGGTTCTTCATTCATGCGTGATACCGGCACCACCGGCAGTACCTGCTCAATAGCCCAGGTGTCTGCCGCTGACTGAAATACGGAGAAATTACACAGGTACTGAGCAGACAGGTTGTAGTCCAGTTCCTGCAACTCTTCCGGCACAAACTCTTCTGCCTTCAGGCGTTTTTGCAGGCCGACCATAGTACGCCAATACAGGGTTTCTATCTTGCCCAGCTCCTCCAAGGAGACGACGCGCAACTTAAACGCATCCATGGCCTGTTCTTTCCACTGCGAGGCATCATTAAAGATTTCCTGGAAATTGTTTTGCGACATGACGGTTTCCGCCAACTCTCGCATGTTTTTCACCAGGTAATGTTCACCCTCTACGGCAACGGTATCCACTTCTGCGCTGTTGGCGCGGATCTCACCGACAATCTCAGTGATCACGCAGCTGTGATGGGCAGTGATCGCCCGGCCACTCTCGGTCACCAGATTGGGGTGCGGAACACCCTCCAGATCGCACACTTCTTTCATGCCAAAAACGATATCGGCAACGTATTCGCTCATGCTGTAGTTACGCGAAGAATCACTGGTGGACTGGCTACCGTCATAATCGATACCTAAACCACCACCGGCATCCACATACTCCAGCTCAAAGCCCATCCGATACAGCTCAGCGTAAATCCGCGCGCCTTCGTTGATGGCCTCTTTCACTGCACGAATGTCAGTGAGCTGGCTTCCGATATGGAAATGCAGCAATTTGAAGCAATCACCCATACCTTCACTTTCAAGGTAGCGGGCAGCTTTGATGATTTCCGAGATGGTCAGACCGAATTTGGCCCGATCGCCACCAGAACCTTCCCACTTACCACGACCCTTAACGGTCATTTTGGAGCGCAATCCAACCAGCGGTTTGATATCCAGTTGCTTGGCCAGTCGCACCAGCAGCAGCAATTCAGAAAACTTCTCAATCACAACGATAATGCGACGCCCCAGCTTACGCGCCAACAGGGCCAGACGCATAAATTCTTCGTCTTTGTAACCGTTCAGGATGGTCAGTGATTCCGGGTTGGTGTTGTACGCCAACACACTGAGCAATTCAGCTTTCGAGCCCGCCTCCAGACCATAATCATAGGGAGCACCGGCATCCACGATTTCTTCGACCACCTCACGCATCTGGTTAACTTTAACCGGATAAACCCCTTGGTAGCGTCCCTGGTATTCGGCTTCTTCAATCGTACTGATAAAAGCCTCATTGAGCGCGGCCACCTGACTGCGCAAAATGTCGTGAAAACGCAATACAACGGGAAATTGGATCCCTTCTTCTTTGATCTCTTCGATCACAGCCCGCATGTCGATACGCATGTCCGGGTTTGCCTGATCGGGTGTGATGTGCAGATTACCATTAGGGCCGATTTCAAAATAGCCGGCTCCCCAGCGCTTTACGCCATATAGCTTTTCTGCATCTTCAACTGTCCAGGAAGAATGTTTGTTCACAATTAACTCCATTGCCTTGCTGCGCCCGCAATTAGAGGGGCTCAGATGCCTTGCAAGTGGCGACCCACGTCGTCGCCCTGACCGGGTGGTTAAAAAAGGCCGCCATTATACGGATGACAAGGGCAAAACTTCACGTTTTTTTGCATCACTATGCTGATTTTTTTCATAGCCAGTCAATGGCGATAGCCAGATCGGCTTACTCACCTATGTCTTCGTTCCATAACGTCGGGTTGGCGTCAATAAAGTCGCGCATCAACGCAACACAGGTTGGATCCTGTAACACCGTCAACTCAACTCCGCGCTGGGTTAGCCATTGTTCCTCTCCGACAAAGGTTTTGTTTTCGCCAATGACCACTTGCGGTATGCCGTACAACAGTATGGTGCCTGAGCACATGGCACAGGGCGACAACGTTGTGTAGAGGACTGATTCACGATAAACGTTGGCCGACTGACGTCCTGCATTTTCCAGCGCATCCATCTCGCCGTGCAACACGACACTGCCTGATTGTACCCGGCGGTTATGCCCCCGACCAATAATGACTCCACGGTGTACCAGCACTGAACCAATGGGTATGCCCCCTTCAGCCAGACCTTTTTTAGCTTCCTCAATGGCAGCCTGCATAAATGGATCAGACATGACGTTCTCCCTGATGACCTAACAACGAACCTTAGACGGCAAGTGACGGCATTTCCAGATCAAACAAACTCAGCCATTGTTGCGCATCTTGAGGACGCAACACACGCTTAAAGTGCAGGTTGGGTAGCGTCGCAACAAAGGGGACCAATTGTTCCCCTTGAGTAAGGTGGTGGACCAGCCAGCATTCACACACCTGGTTTTTGCGATCCAGGTGGATATTGGCAACATTGTTACTGAACAAATTGCTGTCCACCTGCTGCAAGCCCCAGTCGCGCATATCCACCAGCATTCCCCACGGCTGATGATTGACGTTATTGATGGCTTGCGACAGGTCGTGGAGATAGTCTCGATCGCTGGCCAGGTCCCAGCGTCCGGTCAGCTTTACTGCCAGGACGTTATGCAGGATCTGAATCTCATAACCAGGTTGTTGGTTGGATGGCATTGCAAACGCTATCAGGTCAAAATATTGGGCCACGCTATCACATTTTACGCCCGGGTCCCAGTCTGAGCGATTTTGTCCTGAGGCGCGGCTGTGTTCACGTACCGCATTGCCACATCGCAGCGCTGATAACTGGCACCATACTCTGCCATCACTTCAGCATCGTGCACAAAGCCATGTTTTTCGTATAAATGTATCGCTGCTTCACAACGTTTATTGGTCAACAGGAATACCTGCTGACAGCCGAGAGCCTCAAACTGGCCGATAACATACACCAGCAGGCGCTCGCCAATATTCAGTCCACGGGCACTCGCCAGCACACCCATTTTGGTCAATTCAAACGTACCATTCCCCTTGTTGGCCAAGGCACAGGTGCCGACAATACCCAAATCGACATGCTCGGCAAACCAGATGTGCCCACCTTTGTTGATGATCGTTTCCCGGGGATAACGCAAAACGCGATCATCCACAGCCTCGACCCGAAACATGTCTTCAATCCAGGCTCTATTGATGCGGTCAAACGCACCGGCCAGCCCATCATTAAAAGGCAAAAACCGAATCTCAGAGGTGTTCATGCGCCTGTGTCCTTTGTAGCAGTGATTGTTGACTGAGCGCCGTTTCCAGCGCCCGTATGTGCGCCATAAGACGAGGATCTACCTCGTCACATAGCGCGATAGCGGCCCGTTCAACTGCCTGCCAAACCGGCTGGATGGCATCCACACACGCCACTCCCTCGGACGTTAATGACATCACCCGGCGCCGCCCATCTTGCGGACAGGTTGCCACTTCAACGAGTCCGGCTTGTTGCAACTGAGCGCAAAACTGGCTGATCGCGGGTTGAGAAATACCCAGTCGCTGGGCGGCATCCTGAATCGAAACAGCCTTGCTCTTGTAGAGCAGCGCCAACAATGGAAACCATTTGGGTTGAATGGGCATGTTGTAGTGTTTGTAGACTTCAGTCGCCTGTGTGACCAGCAGGTCACTAAGACGTTTCAGCCGACTCCCCAATGCCAGCGGGCCTAACTCATCAATAAAATCCATACGACAACCATAAAAGCAATTATATAATTACTTATATATAAAATTGTCTGCAAAAACACAATACTCCTCACAACAATTTTTCTATCACTGACAAAGGGGCCAGTGCCCCAGCCGGTCAGAATGGACAGCTCTTATTCGCAGGGCATGCTGCAGCGGCGTAAATTTTCACGGCGCAAAAAACCGCGCAACAAATTCGCCGAAACGGCATTTCTGACGTTTAATTGAAGTACCGAGCGACGCATACAGCGCACCGTCGGAAGATTTTCATCACTGACCTGTGTCTAAGGAAACAACCATGTTCAAATGTGTAAAAGCATCCCTGGCAATTGCAACCCTTTCATTGATTGCAGCCCCCATTGCTCACGCCGGTGTCGAAGATGCATTGCAAAATATCTGCACCATTGTCAAAGCCGACGACAAAGCCGAGCTGCGTAAAAAAATGAAAGCCGTTGAAACCGACTATCGACTAAAGCTTCAGGACTACTACAACGGCATATCCTGTGGCGGTGATAGTCTGATACGCCACGCCTTTGTCAACAATGCTGTAGAAGCCGGAACCCTGTTGATCAAAAAAATGCCGAAGAGCCAGTTGAATGCACCGGAAACCGACGGCCAAACGCTACGTGCCTGGGTATCCGACAAGGGATTAATGGACACGCCGCTCGCAGCCGTGCTCAACGAGCGGATTTAACCAACCTCAAAACACCAGGCTGCCTTTTACACACCGGCAGTCTGGTTTTCTGTACCGTTGAAATCCTCACGACGAAGATGCCACAATAGGGTCTTCTTTTTTCTGTCAGCCATTCATCCATGCACGTCATGATATTAGGTGGTACCGGCAACATCGGCGCCGCCATTGTTAACCAGTTGCATCAGCAGGGCGCAACACTGTCCGTGCTGTGTCGCAGTACCGCGAGTTGTCAAAAAGCGGAATCGATGGGCGCTACCCCGTTACAGGGCGATTTATGCGATCCAACTCGCTGGGCTCGCCATTTACAAACTGCAGACGCACTTGTTCATGTGGCATGCAATTTTGACCATGCCATGGCAGCAACCGACCATCATGTAACGACCGCCATCATCGAACAGGCGAAAATTCGCTCCGCGGCACTGAAAGTGCTGTACACCGGTGGCATCTGGTGTTTTGGCAGTGCCGATGAGGTCATCACCGAACAGACTCAAAAAGCGCCTGTTGAGGCCTTTCGATGGATGGTCGAAAACGGCCAGAAACTGCAAAATGCACAGGGACTGGAAACCCAAATCATTCACCCAGCCAACGTGGTGTCTTTCGACCAGCAACTTATTCCCTCCATCCTCCACCACGAATTAGCTGACACCGGAAGCGTCCGTGTACCGGTTGATAAAATCCATCACTGGCCACGAGTTGAAGTCAACAATCTCGCTGAAATGTATGTGTTGGCATTGTCAGGTGGCGCAGCCGGCAACGAATACCTGGCCGCCGCCGATGGTGGCACACGGTTGGAGGACATAGCGGCTCCCCTGATGCCAGAGGGTAGCAACCCTGTTGAAGTATTACCCATCGAATACTGGACCCAAAAATACGGTCACTGGGCCAGTGGCTATGCCTGCAACCAGCAAGTATCTAGTCAACACGCGCTCGACACCCTGGGTTGGCAAGCAAAGCATTTTTAAACCGCGCCTAGCGCGCTCTCTCCTTTCAGAAACGGCTATTTTTGATTGTTTTTTGACCACCCATATAAATTTAGACTTTTGGCTAATTCACCACAACTTTTCTCAGTTTTTCATAGGGTTAACGCACTATTCATGGGCCATTTCAGGACACTTTCAGCACAATAGGTATGAAAACAAACACCTATGTATAAGCCTGGTTATTCCTTGGCCAATCGAATTGCCGTTTAATGCGCGCCATCTGACCCAGCGGGTCTTCATAACTGAGGAACTACCCATGTTGAAAATTGCTAAATTCTCTGTTGCTACTATCGCCGCTTCTGTGTTGCTGACTGCTACTGCTCATGCAGGTGTTGAAGAGGCGTTGCAAAACATTTGCACCATCGTTAAAGCGGATGACAAAGGTGAGCTGCGCAAAAAAATGAAGGCTGTTGAAACTGACTTCCGTCTGAAGTTGCAGGACTATTACACCGGCGTTTCTTGCGATGGCAACAGCCTGATCCGCACCGCGTTTATCGCTGGCGCTGTTGAAACCGGTACTTTGCTGGTGAAGAAGATGCCAAAAAGCCAGTTGAACGCACCTGAAGCTGACGGTAAAACCCTGCGCGCATGGGTATCTGACGAAGGTTTGATTGCTTCGCCTCTGGCTGACGTGCTGAACGAGCGCATCTAAACTGCGAATTTGATTGCCACGGCGATCACACCATATTGACGTACCGTTCAACATGGTAGGCAGGGTCACTCCCTGCCCTTAAAAAGGCGGCTCCTTTAGGAGCCGTTTTTTTATGTGGTGGTCATCGACTGAGTGCTCTGTCTCAGCGATGAGCGCAAGGTGAGGCAGGCTATCTCACGCTGCCAACCACAAACATCACTACGTGACCTTGTCCCCGCGACGAGGTCTTGTTTGTATATCCTACACTGTTGCGATGAGCGCAAGGTGAGGCAGGCTATCTGACGCTGCCAACCACAAACATCACTACGTGACCTTGTCCCCGCGACGAGGTCTTGTTTGTATATCCTACACTGTTGCGATGAGCGCAAGGTGAGGCAGGCTATCTGGCGCTGCCAACCACAAGCATCACTACGTGACCTTGTCCCCGCGACGAGGTCTTGTTTGTATATCCTACACTGTTGCGATGAGCGCAAGGTGAGGCAGGCTATCTGACGCTGCCAACCACAATATCACTACGTGACCTTGTCCCCGCGACGAGGTCTTGTCTGTATATCCTACACTATTGCGATGAGCGCAAGGTGAGGCAGGCTATCTCACGTTGCCAACGACAGACGTTCCCCCCTGTTCCTGCACCTAAGAAGACTGCCCCAACACATCCTTCACGTAGTTAATAATGTAGGGCTTTTGTCTGTGATAATCCTTCAATGGTTCGAGTAAATCATGCACTGCCGGGCTTTGTGCAATCTCCTTTGCAGATTTGCCTTGTTGATATTCGGTTCTGACCAAACTGACAAAGTCGCTGTAGATACGTATCAGTGATTGTACATCCTGCTTGCTACCATACTGCTGACTGACCCAGTTGCCCGGATAAAAACGGGTCTCTTTGTCGCCTTGTGCCAACATCTGCTGCAGTGCGGTGATATGGGCATCGGGGCCGTTGGGACCGGAATATACGATCCAGTCAAAGCTCAGCGCATCGCCTGCAAATACAACGTTGCTGTTGTCCAGCTTAACCATCATATGGTCAAGGGTATGCGCGCGAGTGGGGATCGCGTGCAGTTGCTCAGTTCCAACATCCAGACGGTAGGGCTCATCAACCAGAACGCGGTTGTCGAAAACGTCGGGGATCAGGTTTTTATGCGCAATCAATGTAGCGCCTCCCTCGACAAACTTCCGACTACCATAATAGTGATAATAGTCACCGTCGATACTGACCACATAACCTACCGGCTTGTCGCTGATCCCCCGAATCAACGCTTCAACGTGCGGGTTGAACTCCTTCATCATAGTCGTGATGAGTACCACATCGTTGTGTCCGACAAGCACGGCAAAATTGATCTTGGCATCACCGTAGTCTTGTACCATCACATAAACATGCTGATTCACTTTTTCGCTGCTGAAGTCACTCAGATCCGGGCCCGTCGCTGATACGGGTGTCGACCAAATCACCAAGCAACTCATTAGATAGAGCCAATAACGCACTGTAATATCCTTCCATGTGTTGATTGACATAACCATAAAGGAAGTAGACCGCCATCAACAGAGCAACGGGCGCCAATTATCAGTCAGTGACCGCAACTGCAGTGAACGGAAGCATAAGCAAATACTGCCAATACGCTAACCTACAACATCGAAATATCGCTTATTTTTCAACCAACCCTACACCTAAAAGTCACTGGTCTGATTTGCCCAATTCACGCAAAAAATTTACATACAAAACAACATCTTATAGACATTCTGCAACAGTGGAGCTGTCACTAATCCGCGCCACTTAGGTATAAGAATAAACACCTAAGTATCTCTCCGATTATTTTTTAACCGCTGGTTTTCTCGTTTAATGCGCGCCGTCCGACCCACGGGTCATTCTTACTGAGGAATATTACCATGTTGAAATTTGTGAAATTGTCTGCTGTTACCGTTGCTGCTTCTTTGCTGATCACTACCACTGCCCATGCCGGTGTGGAAGATGCTCTGCAAAATATTTGCACCATCGTTAAAGCAGACGATAAAGGTGAATTGCGTAAGAAGATGAAAGCGGTCGAGACCAACTATCGTCTGAAACTGCAAGACTACTACAACGGTGTTACCTGTGACGGTAACAGCCTGATCCGCACCGCGTTTCACGCTAACGCCATCGAGGCCGGTACGCTGTTGGTTAAGAAAATGCCAAAGAGCCAGTTGAACGCGCCTGAAGCGGACGGCAAAACCCTGCGTGCCTGGGTATCTGATGCCGGTATGATGGAAAGTCCACTGGCAGCAGTATTGAACGAACGCATCTAATTCATCGCAATCGCCATCGCAGATGACAAGAAAGGCGCCCTAGGGCGCCTTTTTTATTGCCCGGAAAATGACGGTTTGTTTACCCTCCGCCCGATCACTGGCACTGCTTTGTGTTCAGACGTACACTGACACTCATACCATCCGAGGAGAGTAAGGCATGACAGAACATCAGGGGTTACAACAAGAGTGGCTGTTGCTGCAACGACAATACGGGCAGTTTGAAACCGGTTCACTACTGGTAAAGTTAGTCAGTGTTGGGGTGGTGACTTCTTTGTTGTGGCATACCCGCCTGGATGGCCTGGTTCCAGTACTGTGCCTGGTGCTGTGGATGATAGATGCGATGTGGAAGACGTTTCAGTCCCGCTATCAGGAGCGTTTGCTGCACGTAGAAGGCGCTTTGCAGGAAGGGCAGGATTACCGTGCCATGCAGTTTCATTCATTGTGGGGCGTGCAACGCCCCGGCGTTGCGGGGCTGCTGAAAAGTTATCTGCTCAATGGCCTGAGGCCAACCCAGTTGCTACCACACGGCATTCTGGTGGTGTTGGCCAGTTGGCTGACTTATTGGTTGTGATCGGCGGTGGTGTAAAAGATGTCACGAAAGCCGGTATACATTGACAGGTAAACCACCGGCATCAACACCAGCAATCCCAGCCCCAGTGTAAACATACAAAGCACCATCAATCCCAGCGATACCAAGCCATAGAGAAGAAATGGCATGGCATTTTTCAAACAGGCCATCAGGCTCAGTTTCATGGCTTTGAGGGGTGCCATGTTCTCTACAACGACCAGTGCAGGCGCAAACCAGGTTGCCATGATCAATGGCAGGCTAACCAGCATGATCAATAGGCTGGCCTGCAGCACTGCCATCACTTCTGTTTCACTCAGGTTTTCACCACCTTCGCCCATCATCAGCGGCATGGCTGCAGTACCCATTACCGCAAAAACCACGGCGGTTGAGACTAACGAAACCACTGCCGACATCACCACCAGAGGCATCAGGTACGGCCCGGTAA
This sequence comes from Fluctibacter halophilus, assembly GCF_020687825.1. Taxonomy (GTDB): domain Bacteria; phylum Pseudomonadota; class Gammaproteobacteria; order Enterobacterales; family Alteromonadaceae; genus Fluctibacter; species Fluctibacter halophilus. The sequence continues at coordinate 225,705 of NZ_JAJEWP010000003.1, read as the reverse complement.
AGCCCGCAAACAAATACTTAGGTTCGAAAGATTCTCCCTTGGCCGCCGCATGACATCCCATCATCAACCCACCCGTCCAGATATAGGTAGTTAACAGACTGGCCAGTTGACCCAGCACCGGGATCATGCCGATCACGATGGCGAGAATAAAGCCAACCAACAGGGTAATCACCCAATTGGCGGCATCTTTTTTGAACAGTGCGAATCCATCGCTCAACCATTGAAGACCGTGCGCTGCGCTACGAAATTGAGGCTCAACGAAAGTCATCTCTGTGGGGTTGTTGGTCGTGTTGTCATCCATGGCAAATACACCTCGTGTTGCGGACATTTAATGGATGGATAGCCTATCGGCTTTAGCCAAAAAAAGCCATGCAAACAGCGTCTGTCTGCACATACGCAAGTCAAAAATGGATAAAGACATCACAACGCCGCTCTCAGGGTTCCGGCGGGCTATTGTAACGTGTGTAAATGTCGGGAAAATGCTGTTGGTACCGGCTTTCTAAATCTCGCAACAGTGCCTCGGCGCCGGGCAATTGTCGTCGCACCATCAGATTGACGGTCACCCGTGACACGGTGTAACTGCGTACATTGGTGAGCTTTAACGCATCAATGGCAATGGTCGCTGGTTTTTGATAGTCCAGCAAATAGGGCGCACGTTTCAGTTTTAAAGCGGCAAAACCCCGTTGATGGTTTTCCACCACCAAGGTGTTGACACCGGTAACCTGTTGCCGGTCCTCCAATAGTCCACCATAACGGTAACCCGACAATACGATGACCGATTGATCGCTGAGTTGGGATATCTGAGAAACCGCTGTTGCCTGACCGTCCAACCAATAGACCTGCAACACCAATTCGCCAAAACTGGCTTTGCTGAGCAGGAATGCCTCCTTATCGATATTTGCATCCGCCCGGATCAGCATCAGATCAATGCTACCGCTGTTTAGCATGTGGAACATGCGCCTATTCGGACTCGCCACAACCCGATAAGTGTATCCGCCTTGTTCTAGAACGGTTTTCATTACCACGGCCAGTTCACCGGCGACCTTACCCTGTTTATCGGTGTAGATGCGTGGCGGAAAATGCATATAGCCCCACACCAGAGCGGGACTTTTTTGTACACCATCGTCATCAGCACGCTTTGGTGCCGCAGACGTTTGAAGCGCAAACAGCAGCAGACTTACAAGTAAAATCAGCCAGATACCGCGTTGCAACAATGCAGGGCTTTTCATGCTTGTAGTATAGCCAACCTCGCCAAATTGCCGCCGAAAACGTGTTCCCGGCGATAACGGTTGCCGTCAGCCCCGTTCACGATTTAGCTGGATGTTGACGGCATAAAAAAACCCGGCCAAGGCCGGGTTTTTGTACACCAGAGGGGTGGCTTACATCATGCCGCCCATGCCGCCCATGCCGCCCATATCAGGCATTGCAGGCGCTTCTTCTTTCGGTACTTCAGCAACCATCGCTTCAGTGGTGATCATCAGACTGGCAATAGAGGATGCAAACTGCAGCGCACTACGAGTCACTTTGGTTGGATCCAGGATACCCATCTCCAGCATGTCACCGTAGGTGTCGTTACCAGCGTTGTAACCAAAGTTACCGTCACCACCTTTGACCTTGTTGGTCACAACAGAGGCTTCGGCACCGGCGTTAGACGCGATTTGACGCAGAGGCGCTTCCATTGCACGCAGGGCCAGCTTAACACCGTGAGTTTGGTCTTCGTTTTCACCGGTCAGTTCAGCGATTTTCGCCGCAACACGAACCAGCGCAACACCACCACCAGGTACCACGCCTTCTTCTACTGCAGCGCGGGTTGCGTGCAGCGCATCTTCAACGCGGGCTTTCTTCTCTTTCATTTCCACTTCAGTGGCCGCGCCAACTTTGATCACCGCAACACCGCCAGCCAGCTTGGCCAGACGCTCTTGCAGTTTCTCTTTATCGTAGTCAGAGGTGGACTCTTCAATCTGGCCACGGATCTGCGCGCAGCGCGCCTGAATGGCTTCTTCTTCGCCAGCACCGTCAACCACAGTGGTGTTGTCTTTGCTGATCACAACGCGTTTGGCGGTACCCAGGTCTTCCAATTGAACTTTTTCCAGTTCCAGACCGATCTCTTCAGAAATCACTGTACCACCGGTCAGGATTGCGATGTCCTGCAGCATGGCTTTACGGCGGTCACCGAAACCAGGCGCTTTAACCGCCGCAACTTTCACGATACCGCGCATGTTGTTCACAACCAATGTTGCCAGTGCTTCGCCTTCAACGTCTTCAGCGATCAGCAGCAAAGGCTTAGAGGCTTTAGCAACGGCTTCCAAAGTGGGCAGCAGCTCGCGGATGTTTGACACTTTTTTGTCAACCAACAAAATGTATGGGCTGTCCAGCTCTACGGTGCCGTTTTCCTGGTTGTTCATGAAGTAAGGCGACAGGTAACCGCGGTCAAACTGCATACCTTCAACCACGTCCAGCTCGTTTTGCAGGGCCTGACCTTCTTCAACGGTGATAACACCTTCTTTGCCCACTTTTTCCATGGCATCGGCGATGATTTTGCCGACTTCCAGGTCAGAGTTAGCAGAGATAGTACCAACCTGTGCAATGGCTTTGCTGTCTGCACAATCAACAGACAAGGCTTTCAACTCTTCAACCGCAGCAGCAACCGCTTTGTCGATACCGCGTTTCAGGTCCATCGGGTTCATGCCCGCAGCAACAGACTTCAGACCTTCGGTCACGATAGCCTGGGCCAATACAGTTGCGGTAGTGGTACCGTCACCGGCTTCATCATTCGCCTTGGACGCCACTTCTTTAACCATTTGTGCGCCCATGTTTTCGAACTTGTCTTCCAGTTCGATTTCTTTGGCAACAGAGACACCGTCTTTAGTGATGGTAGGAGCACCGAAGGATTTATCCAGTACCACATTGCGGCCCTTAGGACCCAGGGTGACTTTTACTGCATTTGCCAGAACATTAACGCCCTTGAGCATTTTTGTGCGGGCGTCATCGGAAAAACGTACTTCTTTCGCTGCCATTGTTAAATTCCTCTTAAAAACTGTCTAAATGATTAACTGCTATTACTCTACAACTGCCAGGATGTCGCTCTCACTCATGATCAGCACTTCTTCACCATCCAGTTTCTCAGTCTTAACGCCGTAACCATCGTTGAAAATCACGATATCGCCGATCTTCACATCAAGTGCTTTCACGTCGCCGTTGTCCAACAGACGGCCGTTGCCCACAGCAATGATTTCGCCGCGAGTTGACTTCTCAGCAGCAGAACCCGTTAGCACGATACCACCGGCAGACTTGCTCTCTTGCTCTTGACGCTTAACGATAACGCGATCGTGTAAAGGACGGATTGCCATTTTCAAATCTCCTGAAAATTCCAATGTAGAATGTTAATAACCCCGAAAGGCTCGGGAATCGGTGTGCCTGCAAACCCACAGGTCTGCTGGGCAATAAATCGTCATGCGAGGTTAAATGGGGATACCCCTGTTGAACTCAAGGTCTTTTGGCAAAAATTTGTAAAAAAAAACCGTTGATTGTCGAAATCCGTCCGTTGTTGGGGCAAAGTGAGGCCTTTTCGCACCAATTTAGGGTCCAGCGACCCACAAACTGAGGCTTGCATGAAACTCTTGTCCCTGTCCCTCAAAGGCATTGCTGCCTTACTGCCCTTGTCCCTGACGCTGTATTTTCTGTACTGGTTTATGAGTGGCGCCGAAGCACTGCTGCGCCCCTACATTCCGCCACAATGGTATATCCCCGGGATTGGCATCCTGCTGGCGTGTAGTGCCATTGTGATTGTGGGACTGCTGGTTAATCTGTACTTTTTTAATGCACTGGTCAGCTTGGTCAACCGGCAGCTGGAAAAGATACCGCTGGTTAAATCTCTGTTCGGGGCGATTCAGGACACCATGACCGTGTTCAAAATCAATGACACGTCAGAAAAGCGCAAAGTGGTATCGGTGGAAATCATGCCGGGGATCAGGATGATTGGTTTTGTCACCGGCGAGCACAGCGGTACCAGACTGTTTGATGACAGCGACACTGTCGGCGTCTACCTGCCGCTGAGCTATCAAATTGGCGGATACACGCTGTATGTGCCACGCAACCAACTGACCAATCTGGACATCAGTGTTGAAGAAGCCATGCGCCTGGCCCTCACCGGTGGCGCACAATCACAACGGTGATGTCAGGGGCGGCGGTCGTTGTCGTGTGGCAAACGTTCATCGTCGCTGGCATCGGTACGCCGATACTCACCTTCAATAATGTCGTCATCTGCGGAACGCCGTTGTTGTTGATACGCACGGTACTCAAATCCCTGTTGTCCGCTAACCACCTGTACCTGCAAGTGTTTGATTAAACCACGGGCAAACCAGTTTCTGGTTAATGGCACGGTGAACAGCAAACCCAGCGCATCGGTTACAAAGCCGGGGGTGACCAACAGCACCCCGGCGACCAGTAGCAACAGCCCCTGTGCCATTTCCTCACCGGGCATGGCACCACTGTTTAACTTCGCCTGAGCGGCCTGCAATGTTGCCAGCCCCTCACTGCGCACCAGGTAGGCGCCAATGATAGCCGTCAATATGACAATCAACACGGTGTTCCAACCGCCGATTTGCTCACCCACTTGGATCAATAACGAAATCTCGACAATCGGCATGATGGCAAACAACAGAAATAACTTACCCACATTACTCACTTTTATTGCTGGGAATAGACACATCATGGTGGTCAACGGCGCAGATAACAAGGGCAATGAACAGACAGTTTCCACCGCCCGTCGCGTCAGGCCGCTACAGGTTGGAAACTCATGATATGCTGACAGGAATTTGATCCGGATTGAAAGTATCCGCTGATAAAGGAGGTCTTGGCCTATGTCTGATATTCGTATTGCTTTGTGCACCTGCCCTGACATGGCGTCGGCACAGCACATCGCACAACAGATCATTGCTCAGCGTCTGGCTGCCTGCGTGAACATTTTGCCAGGCATTACCTCCTTGTATTGGTGGGATGACGCTGTACAACAAGACAACGAGGTTCAACTGGTGATTAAAACCTGTGACAATGCGTTGGCCGAATTGTCAAAAACCGTTCACCAGGCTCACCCGTATGATACCCCCGAATGGCTGGTATTGACGGCAGTTGATGCCAGCGAACAATATGCCCAATGGATGAGAAGTTATCTGAAATGACATTGCGATCCCTGTTACTGCTTGGTGGCCTGCTGATGTGCATGGTGACGCCACTAACAAATGCCCAGTCCGCTGACCCACTGAATGACATTTTCGCCCAGCAGCCCACCTTTCTGGATGTCGACGATGCGTTCCGCTTCGATTATGTTCAACAAGGTGATCAACTGACGTTATCGTTCAGTATCGCGCCCGGCTACTACCTGTACAAAAAGCAATTCAAGACCGTCACCAAGCGCGCCACGGTGAGCGAGCCGCAGTTACCACACGGTGAGGAAATCGAGGACGAGTTTTTTGGCGTATCGGAAGTGTATTTTCAGCAAGTCAGCCTGAATTACACCATCGAGCAGGCAGAACAGGATGGCGTGGTCAAAATACAGTATCAGGGATGTGCCGAAGCCGGGTTATGCTATCCACCTACGGTGAAAGTGATTTACCTTGAAGCTGTGGGCGACAGCGTCGCGTCAGACACCGATAACCGCGCGTCATCCCCTCAACCCCTCAACAGCCCTTTGAGCGGACTTATTAGCTTTACCCAGGGACAAGGACTGCTGTGGGTTTTGTTGGGCTTTGTTGTATTGGGCATCGGACTGGCCTTTACCCCCTGTGTCTATCCGATGTACCCGATTTTGTCCGGCATTGTGGTAGGTCAGGGCAAAAAGCTGTCTTTGCGCCATGCATTTGCTCTGTCATTTGTCTATGTGCAAGGGATGGCCCTGACCTATTCATTGCTGGGTCTGGTGGTCGCCTCAGCCGGCGCCCAATTCCAGGCCACATTGCAGCAACCCCTGGTACTGGGGATCATGATCACCCTGTTCGTGTTACTGGCTTTGGTGATGTTCGGTATGTGGGAGCTGCAAATGCCCAGCGCATGGCAATCACGCCTCAATGCGCTGAGTAATCAACAAAAAAGCGGCCGCTTCACCGGTGTGTTCGTGATGGGGGTCATCAGTGGCCTGGTTGCCTCACCTTGTACCACAGCGCCACTAACGGCCATTTTGCTCAACATCGCCCAAACCGGTGACATGGTGTTGGGTTTTGTCTCCCTGTACGCACTGAGTCTGGGGATGGGAATTCCCCTTATCCTGTTCGGCACCACGGGCGGTAAACTGCTTCCCAAAGCGGGACATTGGATGAACGTGGTGAAAGTGACCTTCGGGTTTGCCATGTTGTCAGTGGCACTGGTGTTTGTCGAACGTCTGGTATCCCATTGGTTAACTGAAATCGCCTGGTCGTTACTGGCGTTGGCTATGCTGACCTACTTGTGGGTGATCAATCGCACTACCGCGCTCAACCTTGCGCACGGCATACGTACCTTTATTCTGCTGGTCGGTATCCTGTCTGCAGGCTTCTACGGCTATCATCATTTACCCATCCACCAGCAACAGGCTCAACCGTCCCATCCGACCTTTACCGTGGTTAAAGACCTTGACGACTTCAACAGCAAACTCGCTGCGGCCAATGCCCAAGGCAAGTCGGTGATGGTTGACCTGTATGCCGACTGGTGTGTCGCCTGCAAGGAATTCGAAAAGTATACCTTTGTGGACCCAGACGTCATTGCGGCACTGGGCAACACCGAGTGGATGCAAATTGATTTGACCGACAATACGCCCACCAACCAAGCGTTCCAGGATGCCTTCTCGGTGCTGGGTTTGCCCACCATCTTGTTTTTTGACCACCAGGGCAAGGAGCTAACCCGCGCCCGGGTAACCGGATTTATGTCCCCAGAGGTGTTTGCCGAACATGTTCGTCAGCACCTGGGTACCGGCAGTGGCGAATAGATAATGCGCCCGCGATTGCAGTCGCTGCTGCCCCTGTTGTGGGCCATCGGCAGCGCTGCGGCGCAGGGATACTGTATAGAGCAGTGGGCCTGTGTAGAGCGTATTGAGGATCAGCACGGGGTACAGTTTGCGGTGTACAATGCCCAGCCCTATCCGATTACGGTGACGTTGTCGGTAAACATGCAGGAACTCCCCATGTCTGACGCCACCCCTTCCGCGCAGGAAAAGACCCTGTCACTGGATGGTTTCAGTCGTAAGACCCTGTTCAGCTTTGCGCCCGACAGCCACAAAGCCCCGCTGGCAAACACAGCATTTCACTGGACGCCGGGAGACTGGCGTGCGGTCCCCATCAAGTATCCCTATCAGCGACCGTTTCAACCCACAAAAAACTTTCCGTTAATCCAGGGATTTGGCGGCCGGTACAGCCATCAGGGCGCCTCACGCTATGCAGTTGATTTTGGCATGCCCGTAGGTACCCCGGTGCATGCCGCCAGAGGCGGGATTGTCATCGATCTGACCGAACACCACCGTCGCGGCGGCCCTTCCCGGCGCTTTTCTCGTTACGCCAATTTCGTCACCCTATTGCACAATGACGGTACACTCGGCGAGTACTACCATTTGCAACATCAGGGCGTGGTGGTGGAACGTGGTGACGTGGTGAGTACGGGTCAGTTGTTGGGGTATTCCGGCAACACTGGGTTTTCATCGCAACCACACCTCCACTTCGGCGTATATGTGGCTCGCAGTCACGGCAACTATCAGTCTGTGCCATTTTCGTTCGTGCAGTAGCGCTTACAGTACCCAGCTTTTATCAATCAGTGCCAGCGTCTCATCGGACGGCACCGGTTTGGAGAAAAAGTAGCCTTGCAGATATTCACAACCATGTTGACGGAAAAACGCCACCTGACGAGCATCTTCAATCCCCTCAGCCACACACACCATGTCAAGGCTCTCGGCCATGCGCAGCGTTGTCAGCACCAGCGCTTCATTGCTGCTGTTCTTACCAATGTCATCCACAAAGCTCTTATCCACTTTGAGGATCTGGATCGGAAACTCTTTAAGGTATTTCAACGATGAATATCCGGTACCAAAATCATCCAGCGCAATATTGAATCCGGCATCACACATGGCATGCATGTACTCCAATGCGCGCTCATAGTCATGCATCAGGGCACTCTCGGTGATCTCAAAGCGCAATACTGAAACCGGCAGCTTGTGACGGCGCAGCAAGGTCAGGATATTTTCAATCGAAATCTGGCGCTCGAAATGGCGTGCAGACAGGTTCACCGACAGATACACCTGGCGATCAGGCTGCTGCCATTGACTCAGAACAGGTAGGGCACGCTCAATGGCATCCCAGGTCATGTTTTCAATCAACCCCAGCTCCTCAGCCACCGGAATAAAGATATCCGGCGGGATCATGCCGTCTTCGTTTGGCCAGCGCATCAGCAATTCAAACCCTTCTACACGACCGGAGTCCATCCCAACAATGGGCTGGTAGAAGTTTTCAAACTGTTTGCTCTGATGCGCCTTTTTCAGCTGGTTTTCCAGGGTCAGACGCGCTTGCGCTTTTTCGTTCATCTGCTCGGTGAAATACTGGAAGTTGCTACGTCCCAACTCCTTGGCGTGATACATCGCCACATCCGCATTTTTGAGCAGCTCTTCAGAAGAGTTGGCGTCGCCAGGGAACATGGCGATCCCCACGCTGGACGACACACTCACGGTCTGATTGCCCAGTTGCACGGGCTCCTCAACGACCGCAATGATCTCCTGTGCCAGGGTGCTAAGCTTGTCCGCATGAACGATTTCTTCCACCATCACCACGAACTCATCCCCGCCCAGTCGGGCTACGGTATCGTCCTGTCGCAACAAATTGGTCAGGCGCTGGGCAACGACCCGCAACAACTCATCACCCGCTTTGTGACCCAGACTGTCGTTAACCTGTTTAAACCGATCGAGGTCGATAAAGAACAGGGCTATTTGAGATTTATAACGTCGCGCATGATCGATGCCGTGCTTGATACGATCCAGTAGCAAGGTACGGTTGGGCAAGTTGGTCAGACTGTCGTAGTTGGCCAGCCGACGCAGTTCCTGTTCCGCTTCTTTCTGTTCACTGATGTCAGACATGATCATCAGGTAATAGTCCACAACCCCCAAATCACGCATGCTGGCTATGGATGTCATGTTGATCAGCACATTGCTGGTGCGTCCGTCGCGCAGAACCAGCTCTTCTTCACCTTTCCAGTGCTGTGTGGCTGACAACTCCAGCAACTTGCTCCAGAAACGGGGTACTTCGGCGCTGTCCAACCCGAACTCCCGACGCACCTGCTTGTCCAGGTCACCGTTCTCATTGATGGAGAACGCTTCACAAAACGCCTGGTTGGCTGCTATCGGTTTGTGTTGTCCGTTAAATATCACTACCCAGTCACGGGTATGTTTAAACGCCTCTCCAAACAAGCGCACCTTCTCAATATTGGCCAGGCTCTCGGTCACGTTGCTATAGGTACCTGTGACCACACGCATTCCCGCGGACGTATCGCTGACCAGGCTGCCCACGTCACGATACCAGTTCCAACTGCCGTCCTCAGCGCGCATACGGAAGGTCACATCAAAGCCCGGCTTCGGATTGTCCATAAAGCTTTGCCAACGCGCTTCGTACAACAGCTTGTCTTGTGGATGCATCAACGACAGTTGCTGTTCAAAAGACACATCCTGGCCCATGTCCGGATAGCCCAATTCATCCACAATACGTGGTGCGGATACCGTATTTGTATCACTTCGCCATTCCCAGACATTACTGTTACTGGCCGTCAAAGCCAGCGTCATACGGTTACGACTGGTCAGGGCTTCCTGATGGGCTGCCATGATTTTGGCATTTTGCAGACGGCTGCGGTACCAATACAAAAACAGCAACATCAGAATACAAAAGCCGTACAACGAGTAGGCGAGGGGGGATGCCCACCAGGCATAGCGCACAGTGATTGACACCTCAGCTGGCAGACTTTCTTTACCACTGATGGGATCAAACGCGGATACAGTGAAGGTATATTGACCCGGTTTGAGGGTGGGTATGATCAATTCCGGGTCACGGGTTACCGGGTAGACGAGGCTACTGGAACCGCTGAGTTTATACGCATATCGGGTACTGGACTGATGCTCATAGGTAAGGGTCGAAAACGCAATGCGCAGTCCCACATCATCATGTTCAAGGGTCAGCTGCTGGCCGTTCAAATCCGCCACCGGCAAATTTAAACGCTGTGACGATAACCCGATGTCGGTAATGGATACGCCGAAGGACTGACGTACCTTGTATTGCATATCCTGCGGGTGGAACAAGGTAACGCCCTTTTGTGAACCATAGACCATGCGCCCATCGCGCAGCCGCGTCGCAGCACCTTGATTAAACTCCAGCGTCGACAATCCTTCAGAATAACCGAAGCGTTGAATGTGCTGGGTATAGGGATAGAATTTGAACAGGCCCTGATGTGAGCTCATCCAGATATTGCCATCACCGTCTAACTGCAAGCCATAGATATTGGTATCGGGCAGCAGGTTGTCCTGATCATAATGCGCCCGCTGTTCATAGGTTTCCGCATCGATGCCGTACAGCCCCCAGCCAGGGTAGGTCACCCACAGCGTGCCATTGCGATCAGTCACCACCGAGTCCCAGCCAATCATGTGCTGTTGTCCGGTGCGTGGCAGTTGGTGGATCAGGGTTAACTGCCCGGTGTTTTCGTCATAGCGCCACAGCTTACCGAGGGAGCTGATCAGCAGACTGTCCTCAAACACCGACGGCACATAGCGGATGTGGTAGACCTCAACCGCAGGTATCTGGGTGTTGAGCGACTCCAGATCGGTAATGCTTCCGTGACGAGGGTCATAACGCTTGATCCCCTGTTCGGTAGCAAATACCACCCGTCCCTGGCTGTCCAGGGTTGCCCCCCATAAAATGCCTGACAAGGTTTTCTGGGTCTCTTCACCATCCACGTTGAGCGGACGAAACTCGCTATTGGTCGGATCAAAACGTTGCAGGCCGGCAGCGGAAACCAGCCATAGGGTACCGTCACTGGCGGGCATGATTTGTTCGATGGAACTGTCGGAATACACCGCCTTTTTATCATCGTTGACCAGAAAACTGTCGATATCACCGGAGTCCAGATCATAGCGATTCAGACCGTTGTTGGTGCCGATCCACAGCTCGTTGTCTGTGCTTTGCGCCACGCTCCACACATCATTGGTGCTCAGTGAAGCATTTTCGCCTCGCGTGTTAACAATATTGGTAAAACGGGTCGATTTCGGCGACCAGTACAATGCGCCGTCGTAACGGGTCGACAGCCACAGATTGTTATGACGATCATAAATGGCGCCGACCAGTTCATCACTGGTCAGGTATAAACGGCTATCCGTCGGACGGAACAGGTGCTGCAGTTGATCGCCCTCGACCTGATAGATGTACAATCCGAGATCAGTAACCAGATAGTGGGGCATCCCTGCGCGCGGCAAGATCTGCCAGATATTGCGTTCTTCAGCGTGGGCATTGAACGCAACCATGGTCGCTTCACCCTCAAACATACTGATAATCTGGTCAATCGGAGCGGAATACAGGCCCTCTACGGTGCCGACCCAAAGGGTGTTTTCCCGATCCAGAAACAAACGCTTGGTATTCAGGTTATTGATATTGGCTTCGATATCACCCAGATAGTCAATCAGCTGTTGCTCACCGGACTGCAGGTTTTTAAGGTACAGGCCCTGAGTGGTGGCCACCACCAGATAAGAACCGTGCAACAGCACATTGCGGATACTTTGCTGATTTTCCACCAGTGACATTGGCAATTCGAACATCACTTCACCGATGTCACTGCCGATCTCGGTGCTGGCTGTTGCCGGTGAACTCAGTATGCCTTCAATGGCTTCGCGACTGACTTTGATCACTTGTTCACTGATAACGATCCACACATTGCCGTGTTCATCTTCGGTGAACATTGAAGCGTACTGCAGCCAATCCGGCTGCATGTTGTAAGCCCAGTTACCGATGTGGAAGACACGTTGGGTGCTGAGCTCCAGCAAATAATTGCCATTACTTTCAGTGGCGACCCAGAGGTTTTTGCGACTGTCCTGAAACAACGAATAGACAGTCTGATCGGCCAGGATGTCGTTTAAGCCACTGACTTTTTTAATACTGTAACCGTCATAGCGGTTTAACCCAGCCCCTGTACCCAGCCATAAGAAACCTTCATGATCGACCAACATGTCATGGACACTGTCCTGCGACAGTCCCTGTTCGGTCGATACCTGGGTAAATTTGGGTTCTTTTAAGAGGGGTAAGGCGAGCGCAGATTGCACCAGACACAGCCATACGCAAACCAGCAACAACGGCTTATTGCGGGGAATACACTGCTGCACTGCGGTAATCATGCGTTTGACCAAAGCGGTTACTGCCTCTTTCGCAAAGAATCATTAACGGTACCCAACCCTGGTTAACTAATGCGCCCCATGCTTGCCGTAATGTTACACAATTATACACCAAACGCCTAATAAGCATTTGATAATCAAAAAGTTCTGGAGACGTTAGCGAGTGCCGAAAATCTTGTCTCCGGCATCACCCAATCCCGGCAATATGTAGCCTTTGTCGTTCAGACGCTCATCAATGGCGGCAACATAGATATCGACATCAGGGTGGGCCTCGGTAACCGCTGCAATACCCTCCGGCGCAGCAACCAGGAACAACCCCATGATGCGCTTACATCCTTTTTGCTTCAATAAGTCAATAGTAGCAATTAACGTCCCGCCAGTCGCCAGCATAGGGTCAACAATCAGCGCTGTTCGTTGGTCAACATCTTTAACCACTTTGTCAAAATATGCCACGGGTTGCAGCGTTTGCTCATTTCGATACAGCCCGACCACACTGATTTTCGCATTGGGGATCAACTGAAGTACGCCGTCCAGCATGCCCAACCCGGCACGCAAAATCGGCACGACAGTGATTTTCTTGCCTTTAATCTTATCAATCTTGATTGGCTCACCGGTCCAGCCCTCAATACTGACTTTTTCGGTTTGCAGATCCCGCGTGGCTTCGTAGGTGAGCAAATTACCAACCTCACTGGCCAGCTCCCGAAAGTCTTTACTGCTGGTGCCCTTTGCCCGCAACAAGCCGACTTTATGGCGTAATAACGGGTGATCGATGTGCTTCACGGTCATGGGGTTGCATCTCTCTGATTGATGTTATGTGTCTGACAGGCATAGGTCATAAGCTCAGGGTAAAAGGCCAAAAAGCCGGCTTCAATATCCTGGTGTTGCTCATTCAGGAGCCGCATGGCCTGCCGGGCAAAAATGATACGATCCCCAAGTCGGCGCTGAATGCTGGTCAACGCTTGCTCTACGCCGTCACGCTGTTGATAGTTTAGCAACCAACGGTGCTGTAGCAAACTGTCACGGACATGACCAAAGCGTTTCGTAACGGGCCAGTCAAAGTTCGCCAGTTGACGGTAAAATTGTTCAACCAAGTGCTCGGGACTGCGTTCAGAAAATGTCTGCCAGTGGCGCAGCAAAAGGTGATCGAAATAGACGTCCAGCACGATGCCAGCAACCCGACGCAGCGGCGGCTTGAACCCCCCCATTGTATTTCTCACCTGTGGATGACGGTCGGTAAACGAGTCGATGGCGCGGTGCAGACGTATCCCGTGTTGAATCTCAACAGGGAAAGCATCCAGCTGACTGCCCTTCACAAAGTCACCGAGAAAGTTACCAACCAGGTCGCTGCCAGATACCGCGGCGAGGTGTAAGTGAGCAAGGTAGTTCATCGAGCAGATAGTAACGAGGCCGCGAAGCGTTCCAATCCCTTACGAATTGGCCTTTCTATCAGGCTGCACAATAGCCTTCCCCAACCGGGGATCGGCCATCGGGGGCGAAAGCGAATGGTGTAGTCAAGCCTTGTCCGGCCACTCAGTTCACTGAACTGCAACTCACCCAAATGATCGGTGATTGGACTCCCTTTGGTGACCTGATAGGCAATATAAGAAGGTTGTTCGAACGCCGTAATGGTTTCTTCAAAATAGATCCCCGGCACTATTTTAATGCGTCGAACCGATCCCAAACCGTTAAGGTCAGGTGGCTGTCCTGCTCTTACCCGTTGAATGGACTGTCCAATCAGGCGCCCAAACTGCTCGTGGTCAGCCAGCGCAGTAAATATTGTCTCGACGGGCGCGTCAAACCAAAGGGTTAAATGTACTTTGTGTCGTTCAGGTCGCACAAAACCGCCAATCGGCAAAGAAAGTGAATAGCGTCAACATCCCACGACCCAGATAGGATTGCAAGTCAGGTTGAATCGAAACAAACCTGAGGCAACTTTGCGCCAATCTTCGCTGATAAGACCAGTATTTTGCTGCTAATCTGGGTTTGATCTCTATAATGAGGAAACTATGACGTCATGCTGGCGAAAATTTACACAGTCTCGGTCATTTTTTTCTCGCAAGCTGTGTTTAAATGGTTAATGATGGTGTTTTTCTGGAAGATGGCGACAATATTGTGAAAGTTTTATTGCTGAATGGCCCCAACCTCAACATGTTGGGCAAACGTGAGCCCCACCTGTACGGAGACAGAACCCTGTCCGATATCGTAGCGGATTTGCAGCAAACCGCCGCGCAACAGGGCATCGAGCTCATCCATCAGCAATCCAATGCGGAACATGTTCTGATCGACACCATTCATCAGGCCATGGGCGACGTGGATGTCATCATCATCAATCCCGGCGCTTTCACCCATACCAGTGTCGCCCTGCGTGACGCACTGCTGAGTGTTTCCATTCCGTTCATTGAAGTGCATTTATCCAATGTGCATGCTCGTGAACCGTTCCGGCAACACTCCTATTTATCAGATATTGCCAAAGGCGTGATTTGCGGTTTTGGCGAACAAGGTTATCGGTTTGCATTGCAAGCCGCCGAACAACTACATGCATCCTCGTGATGCCATAATCACCTAGCGTTAGAGAACTACAGTATGGATATCCGAAAAATCAAGAAACTGATCGAACTGGTTGAAGAATCAGGCATCGCTGAACTGGAAATCACTGAAGGCGAAGAATCTGTTCGCATCCACCGTGGTGGCAGCCAGGCAGCACCAATGCACTACACTCACGCAATGCCTGCACCTATGGCACCTGCCCCTGTGGCCGAACAGGCTCCGGCTGCCCCTGCAGCACCTGCGGCACCGGCAGAGCCTAGCGGCCATATCGTTCGCTCTCCGATGGTAGGTACGTTCTATCGTTCATCGTCTCCAGGCGCCAAAGCCTTTGTTGAGGTTGGTCAGCAAGTCAATGTGGGTGACACCCTGTGCATCGTTGAAGCGATGAAAATGATGAACCAAATCGAAGCCGACAAAGCGGGTATCGTCAAAGAAATCCTGGTTGAAAACCAGGAACCCGTTGAGTTTGACCAACCCATGTTCGTGATTGAATAAGCAGGCACCCTCTATGCTTGATAAAGTGCTCATTGCCAACCGAGGCGAAATTGCCCTTCGCATCTTGCGCGCGTGCAAAGAACTCGGGATCAAAACCGTAGCGGTGCACTCCACGGCCGACAAAGATCTCAAACATGTATTGCTGGCAGATGAATCCATCTGCATCGGAAAGGCCGCCGCGTCCGAAAGCTACCTGAACATCCCGCGCATCATTGCTGCCGCTGAAGTCACTAACAGCATTGCCATTCACCCCGGTTACGGGTTCCTGGCAGAAAATGCTGAATTTGCCGAAGCGGTTGAGAAAAGCGGGTTTGTGTTCGTCGGGCCAAAGGCCGAGACCATCACATTGATGGGTGACAAAGTGTCTGCCATCGACGCGATGCGTAAGGCGGGAGTTCCCTGCGTACCGGGTTCTGACGGTCCGCTAACCGACGATCCTGACCGCAACAAAGCCATCGCTAAGCGTATCGGCTACCCTATCATCGTCAAAGCCGCAGGCGGCGGTGGTGGTCGTGGTATGCGCGTGGTACGCAGTGAAGGGGAATTGCTCAAAGCCATTGAAACCACCAAGGCAGAAGCCGGTGCTGCGTTCAATAATGACGTCGTGTACATGGAGAAATTCCTCGAAAATCCACGTCACATTGAAATTCAGGTGCTGTCCGATGGACAGGGCAATGCCATTCACCTCGGTGAGCGGGATTGCTCCATGCAACGTCGTCACCAGAAAGTGGTCGAAGAGGCACCCGCCCCGGGCATTAATTCAGAGACCCGCGAACGCATTGGCGAACGATGCCGCCGCGCCTGTATCGAAATCGGTTATCGCGGTGCCGGTACGTTCGAGTTCCTGTACGAGAACGGTGAATTCTACTTTATTGAAATGAACACCCGTATTCAGGTAGAGCATCCTGTGTCAGAAATGATCACCGGTGTAGACCTGATCAAGGAACAATTGCGTATCGCTGCTGGCCAACCGTTGGCGCTGGAACAAAAAGACATCCAGATCCGCGGTCACGCGATTGAATGTCGGATCAATGCCGAAGATCCCAACACCTTCATTCCAAGTCCGGGCAAAATCAATATGTTCCATTCGCCGGGTGGATTTGGCGTGCGCTGGGAATCACACATTTATGCGGGCTACAGCGTGCCCCCCAACTATGACTCTATGATAGGCAAACTGATCACCTACGGTGAGAACCGTGATGTGGCGATTGCCCGCATGCGTCATGCGTTGGATGAGCTGGTTGTGGAAGGGATTAAGACCAATATCCCGCTGCAGAAACGCATCATGGCGGATGAAAACTTCTTCAATGGTGGAACCAACATCCACTACCTGGAGAAGAAGCTCGGCATCAACTGACGCCGACACACCGACAGCCCATTGAAAAGGACGCAGCTGCGTCCTTTTTTTTTGTTTACGTCCCAGGTTTGCGCCAGATCAAGTCTTCGTAGGTCGCTTAGCAGTAGGCTAGCACCATCTAATCAAACGAAGAGAAACACACATGAAAACTCGCACTTTTACTCGCACACTGACGGCTTTGGCTCTGGTTGCCGCACTGCCGTTGCAAGCCTATGAAACCGGCGATTGGTTGGTTCGTGGTGGTGTAACGACGGTTGCACCTGATGCAGACAGCAGCAACGTGTTTGTCGGCGGTGCCGATCTTGGCATTGGTGTTGATGTCGACAACAACACCCAGTTGGGTCTCAATCTGGTGTACTTCTATACACCGCAGTTGGCCATCGAAGTACTGGCAGCAACGCCTTTTTCCCATGACATTACCCTGAACACCGTTGGCGCACTGGGCAGCACCAAACATTTGCCACCGACCGTGTCTGCCAACTACTACTTCAACGATACCAGCGCACCGTTCCAACCCTACGTTGGCGTCGGTGTTAACTACACCGTTTTCTTTGATGAAGAGTTTACTGATGCCAATGCTGCAGCAGGCTTTGACGACCTTTCTCTGGATGACTCCTTCGGACTGTCCTTCCAGCTCGGTATGGATTACGTCATCGATGACAAATGGCACGTTAACGCCAGTGCCCGTTGGATCGACATTGATACTGACGCCACCTTCACCTTAAACGGCACTGCCGGTAAAGTGGACGTGGACATTGACCCAATGGTTTACACCCTGTCAGTGGGCTATCGCTTCTGAGCAGCTGAGGGTGAGGATAGAAAAAGCCGGTTCCTGTGAACCGGCTTTTTTATTCGTCGCTGATCACCACTCGATGATCACACCGTGGCGGCGTTTCAGCATCAAGCGTTGCCACGTAGCCTGCCCAATCTGCCAGTTTGGCGCGATCACGCGCGCTATGGCGTCGCTCCATGCGACGTTTTCGTTGCGCCAGCG
This sequence comes from Fluctibacter halophilus, assembly GCF_020687825.1. Classification (GTDB taxonomy): domain Bacteria; phylum Pseudomonadota; class Gammaproteobacteria; order Enterobacterales; family Alteromonadaceae; genus Fluctibacter; species Fluctibacter halophilus. Next base: position 207,942 of record NZ_JAJEWP010000003.1, on the reverse strand, counting down.
CACATAGCATGTACACCACATCCACATCACACTGAAACTGCTCAGCCAGCTGTTCATGCCAGTCTGGTTGCTGAATTTCACGGCTGAAAGGTCCCACGATCACCACCGGCAAATGGGCCACATTCTGAAGGGCAACATCAAACAACGCCTGATATACCGGCATTCTGAAGCTGGATTTATACATCGCGCTGTCACGATCATCCGGATGTTCGCCTGCCAGGCGCAGCCCCGCTTCAATCACCGGTCCGGCAAGTACATCCATATCCAGCAATACCGCGCCCAACTGAGCGGCCAGCTGACAGGCATACGTACTCTTGCCTGCACCTGGCGGCCCTGTGACGACGGTGAGGCGAGCCATATTCAACGCCCGCGGGTCATCCGTGTCAGGGTGTTGTCTTTCAGAACGTGGTGATGAACCAGGGCAACAACGGCGTGCAGACCAATCAGTACATAGCCAAACTTGCCGATGCTTTCATGCAGTTCTTCCAGTTGCTCAGCCATCTCCGGATCTTTGGGCCATAAGCTCGGCAATGAGACCCCAAACAGATCCAGACTGCCGCCTTTTGCATTCAGCATCACCAGACCAATGATTGGCATTGCCAACAAAAATGCATATAACAAGACGTGACCCAACATCGCGCTGCGCTGCAGCCACACGGGAGGTAGCGGGTCAATCGGTGCAACGCTATTAGTCATGCGCAATACCAGACGGATAATGGCCAAAATCAATATCGTGAAGCCCGCGTAAAAGTGGGTCAGCATCACCAGGGCACGTTCGTCACTGCCACGCTCAAACAAACCACGATTCTCAATCGCCAGATACACCACAATGATCACCAGCAGAGTCAGCCAATGCACCAGACGTTGGGAAAATGAATAGCCATTCTTCATTGTATTTTCCTGTTTTTGTTGATTTTTTATCATTGGCAGCAATGGCTGCTAAAGACTATTGTACATGGATACCTTAAGCTATCCTTAAGGTGACTATACTAGCATCTAATGTCACGGCGAACACAGGATAGATCATGCGAATACTGTTGGTAGAAGACGACCGCGCGTTGGCAGATGCCCTTTCTGCGTCGTTGCGCTCAGAAGGCTATGCCATCGACTGGGTTGACAATGGCAAGTACGCTCTGTCGGCCATTGATGCCGGTGACGCACAACTGGTGATCCTGGATTTAGGCTTGCCGGATATGGATGGTCTTGATGTACTCAATCGCGTCCGCCACAAGAACAACAATATTCCCATTTTAGTACTGACCGCCCGCGATACCTTGTCGGACAAAATCAGTGGCTTGGACAGCGGTGCTGATGACTACCTGCCCAAGCCCTTCGACATGACCGAGTTACTGGCCCGTTTGCGGGTAATGGAACGGCGACTGGGCACCAGCAACCGTACCACCATTGATGTCGGCGCGGTCAGTCTGGATGCAGCCAACCACGCAGTGACCGTTGATGGTCAGGGTCTCACTCTTTCACGTCGGGAGTTTATGCTGCTCAAAGCCCTGATGGAAAATGTCGGACGTATCCGCTCCAAACAACAATTGGAAACCACCTTGTACGAGTGGGGAGATGAAGTGGCCAGTAACGCCATCGAAGTACACATACACAACTTGCGAAAAAAATTGCCAGACGGGTTCATCAAAACCATTCGGGGCGTGGGTTATAGTATCAACAAGCCGGTATCCAGCTAACATCAATAATGACTTCTATCCGCCGCTACCTGACACTGTTACTCGTTTCCCTGCTGGTGCTGATCACGTTCAGCGCCGCTATCCAGGGCTATCGGGCCAGTATGCAGCGCTCGGCCAAATTGTTTGATGCGGAACTGGTCACACTTTCGGCCAGTCTTGACGTACTGGGCAGCGATGATCTGCAGGCGGTGATCGATACGCACGCCAATGTCGCACTGCAAATCTGGCATGATACCCGTTGGGCATTGCGTTCCAAAAATACCTCGGAACGCCCCATCGCACCGTTTGAGGCGGGATTCAGCGAACAAAATTTCAGTGGCCAGCGCTGGCGAGTATACGTTCGCCGCGGTGACCCGCAGCAGTGGTACATGGTTGCCCAACCGTTGGTCAGCCGGGTAGAACTTGCCGAAGATATGATCCTGTCGGCCATGCTGCCATTGGTGATCAGCATGCCGTTTCTTGCGGTACTGATCTATTTGTCGGTATCCCGAGGGCTGTCCCCGCTGCGCGCCCTGGCGGAGCAATTGGATAATCGCGATGTGAAAGCATTGGATCCGGTGCGTCTGAACAACCAACCGGCCGAACTGTCTCCGGTGGTGGATACGTTAAATAGCCTGTTTGCGCGCCTGGCCCGGGTGTTGTCGCGGGAGCAGCAGTTTGCCAGCAATGCTGCCCATGAGTTACGCACGCCGCTAAGCGTGCTGAAAATAAACCTGCACAACTTGCGTAAAGACGCACCGCAACAAGCGCCGCTGATTGATAAGTTGCAACATGATACTGACCGCATGATCCAGGTTGTTAATCAATTGCTGATGCTCAGCCGCACCAACCCCGACTTGTTCGCCGCACAACTCGAAGACGTTGACGCACAAGAGGTTGCACAGGCTGTGATTGCCGATCTGTACCCTCAGATTGACCAAAAGGGGCAACAAGTAGAACTGTTCAGTGTTGAAACACCGCTGCGTTCAAACCGCTTTCTGCTGTACACCTTATTGCAGAACCTGATCGCCAACGCCAGCAAGTATTCCCCGCTCAGTGCCACGATCCATGTGCATGTCAGCGGGCAGGACAATGCGGTGCATTTGTGCGTGGAAGACTCTGGACCCGGCGTGCCGGTGCAAAAGCGGCAAGATATCCTGCAACGTTTTTACCGACACGAACAACACCAGCAAACGGAAGGAAGTGGGTTGGGCCTGGCCATCGTGCAGCAGATTGTCGAATTGCATCACGGCGACATCCTGTTGAACACGTCATCCCTTGGCGGCCTGTCTGTACACGTCACCCTGCCGTCACAAACGGGAGCGCAGGATGCGATTTAATCCCCGTTGGCTTAGCGTACTTTGTCTTTTAGTCACGCCACAACTACTGGCCATAGAGGAAGTCTTTGTGGACATCAGAGAACACTTGTTCTATCCCGCCACGGTGATCATTCCTGCCAATCAAAAGGTGAAAATTACCTTCATCAATCACGACAACACACCAGAAGAGCTGGACAGCTTTGATTTGAACCGTGAAAAAGTCGTTTTTGCCAACAGCAAGGCCAGTTTATATGTGGGGCCACTGCCTGAAGGTAAATACAGCTTTTTCGGCGAGTTCAATCCTGCCACGGCACAGGGTGTGGTTGAAGTCGTTTCGGAACAGGAGTGGCAACGTGCTCATTAATACCGTGATCCTGTTTTTACGCGATGCGTTGCCGGTGTTTTTACTGCTTGGTCTGCTGTGGTCCATCAACCCCCACTGGAAGCGCTGGTTGCTGCACGGGCTGTTAAGCGGGATACTGCTGCTGGTTGTGATCTTTATCAATGTGGCGTCTGTCAGCGAATGGTTCGAAGGTGCAGGGTATGAACTGCTGCAGATGCTGTTACACACCTTGCTGTTTGTCGCGCTGATTGCCTATCTAACGCGGCCTGATTTGACCCACAAAATGTTGGCTGCAATGACAACCCTGGTGCTGGCAACCAACGGCACCAGTTTTACCATCTATGTATTGGGCTATTGGGCCCACCAACAGGGTACGCCGGCATTGTCCGTTGGCACTGCGCTGGGGGTTGGCATTTGCCTGAGCATTGCCGTCCTGCTGTTCCTCGCATTGTCGTCTGCCTCGTTGCTGTGGCGCAGGCGTGTGCTGTGTTTATTTGTCGCCGGCCAAAGCGCAGGCATAGCGCCGCTGCTGGCGCAAGTCAACTGGCTGCCGGAACAGGTTCAGGTATGGGACAGCAATGCATTGTTGCGTGACACCAGTGAATACGGTCACCTCGCCAAAGCGTTGTTTGGGTATGAAGCCACACCGTCACTGGCCTACTTGCTGCTGTATGCCCTGTTTGTCAGTGTTTCCCTGTATTTTGCTCAACGCGCCTCGCACTCTGAACACCGTGCCACAACTATCAAGGAGGCTGCTCAATGATCTCTCGTCTGTCCGTTTTGGGAAGTATGCTGCTGTGCCTCCTGCCAGCGCTTGTTCGGGCCGATAATTTTGCTGTCGATCGGGTTTACCATCCTTACGTATTGCCCTACGAACGAGAAGTTGAGTGGCGCTTTACCTCTCGTCAGAACGATGATGGCAATATCCTTACGCAACGCTTCGCATTCGGTCACTGGGTCAGTGAGTATGTGACCGTGGAAACCTACATTGTTGCCGCTCGGGACAACAGCGATGACTTTGGTCTTGAAGGCGCAGAAGTGGAAGTGCGTTGGATGCTGACCGAACAGGGCAAATACTGGGCCGATCTCGGTGTCCTGTTTGAAGTCGAAAAGCAACACGACAAAGATATCTGGGAATTCACCACCGGGCTGCTGATTGAAAAGGAGTTTGGCCCCACCAGCCTGACCACCAACCTGATGGTGAAATATGAGTGGGGGCAGGATATCGACAACGAAATCGAAAGCGAATTACGCCTACAGTATCGCTATCGCTGGCAACCCTGGCTTCAACCTGCCGTCGAGCTGTATGCCGGCGAAGATTACGTCGGCATTGGCCCTGCGTTTATGGGCGTGCACCGCTACGAAGGTCAAAAACAGCTGAAGTGGGAGGTTGGATTTATCGCCGGCCTGAACGGCGACAGTAAAGATCACAGCCTGCGCTTCGCGCTGGAATACGAATTTTAGACAACTTTTTTTCAGCATTAAGGTTGCTTTAAGTTTCGCCCCCTAACCTGAGCCTGTATTCGTCAGAAAAGGCTCATGTATGTTCCAGGCCATCGCCGACACCGGCACATTGCAAACCCGGCAACCCGCCGTTGAACAACGCCCCGCCCTGCGCGTTAGCGCAGTGACGGCATTGTCCAAGCGTAAAAAAGACGTCGAAACCTTCGTTAAGCAAGGGTTTGCTCGCCATTACAACGCAGATATCCACCATTTTTTACCTGTTATGGTGTTTGCCCAAGGACATGCGATTCAGGCCGCGCTCGGTGTGCGCAGTGCCCGTCAGGGACTGTTCGTAGAGCAATACATGCCGGACAATGTAGAGCAAACCCTGGCGCAACACGGCATTGATGCCCAAGCGGAACAGGTTGCAGAGATCGGCAACCTGCACTCCCGATCCAGCGCCTATACGTTACCGCTGTTGTTGGTGACCGGCATGGCGCTGCATCAGGCAGGCATTGAGCACCTGGTGTTCTGTGCGACGCCCAAAGTGGCTCGTCTGCTGGAGCGTCGGGGCTTGTCCCTCGTTCGTCTGTGTCCGGCCGACCCACGTAAACTGTTACCCAGCGACGACCACTGGGGTAGCTATTATGACAGCAACCCTCAGGTGATTGCGCTGGATCTGGCGCAGGTAAAACGCACCATTGACCACTCCTTGGAGCTGACCAGTTTATACAAGCTGCTCAAGCAAGATGTCGCTGCGGTCTACCAACAACTGCGGTGCCTGGCATGATGATCACAGCAACAAATAACAGCATCGCGTTATCGGATGGTCGTCGGCAGTTGACCTATGGGCAACTGCAAGACGCAGTGGCCGAGCGAAAGTCCTGGTTGCAGGAAAAGGGCATCAGCACCCTCGGTATTGCACTGCCCAATGGCATTGAATGGGTACTGTTTGATCTGGCATGTGAACAAGCCAATCTATGCTGTGTGCCTGTGCCGACGTTTTTCTCACCCCAGCAACGCCAGCACCTGCAACAGCAAACGGCCATGGACGCTTGCCTGGTCGGGACGGACGATCCATTGTGGCCCGCCACTGACAGTCCTTTTAACGGCGTTGCCTTGTGCACATTTACCCCGTCAACACCGGCCTTGATGCCCCGGGGTACGGGAAAAATCACCTTTACTTCAGGGTCAACCGGCACCCCAAAAGGCGTCTGTTTGAGTCATCAATCTCAACAGCAGCAAGCGCTGGCACTAGCATCTGCGGCACAGCACAGTAACCCTGTTCACCTGTGCCTGCTGCCCCTTGCGACACTGCTGGAAAACATCGCAGGCGTGTATGCACCGCTGAGCATTGGCGGACAGGTGATTGTCCCAAATGATGAAGAACGAGGATTCTTTGGTAGCCAGTTGGTTGACCTGAAGGGTTTGTTGGGGTGCATCAGCCGCTATCAGCCCACGTCGCTGATACTGGTGCCTGAATTACTGCATGCACTGGTATTAGCCACGCAGCAAGGCTGGCAACCCCCCACATCATTGCAGTTTGTCGCCGTCGGCGGCGGCAAAGTGTCAACACAACTGTTGCTCGCAGCAACCCAGGCGGGGATACCGGTCTATCAGGGCTATGGGTTATCTGAATGCTGTTCAGTGGTGACACTGAACACCCCCGCCCAGAACACCCCTGGCAGCGTCGGTCCACTACTGGGTTGCCACAGCCTGCGCATCGAAGACGATGAACTGGTGTTGTCCGGCAACCTGTTTCTGGGTTATCTCGGCGAACCCGACAGCTGGTACCCCAAAGAAGTGTATACCGGTGACCTGGTAAGCCTTCACAACGGCAACCTGACCATCAAAGGCCGTCGCAAAAACCAATTGATCAACTCTTTCGGGCGCAACCTGTCACCGGAGTGGGTTGAAGCTGAAATCATCGCCACCGGCCTGTTTAAACAAGTGGTGGTGTTTGGTGAGGCAAAACCCTATTGCGTCGCCTTGCTGTACCCGGCAAGCCCGTTGGTCACTGAACAACAGATGTCAGCCGCGATCGATAGCGTAAATCGCCAGCTTCCTGACTATGCGCAGGTGCAACGCTGGCATGTATTGAAACACCCTTTGACCAGTGACGCCGGATTGCTGACAGACAATATGCGCCCACGGCGCTCATCAATCCAGGCTGCATACAGCGATACGATTGAAGCGCTGTATGCCTTATCCCATTTCCCTCAACAGGAGCACAGACATGTTGTTGTATCAACGTCTTGAACATGAAACCCAACAAGCAAGAGAATACCTGCTCAGTGCACCGATCATTCAGCGCTGTTTCCGTGGCGATATCGATTTGAATGACTACGTTGCCTTTTTGCAGCAGGCCTATCACCACGTAAAGCATACCGTCCCTCTGCTGATGGCCGTTGGCAGTCGACTACCGGAATCCAAAGAATGGCTGCGCGAAGCGGTCGGTGAATACATCGAAGAAGAAATGGGCCATCAGGAGTGGATCCTGAATGACATTGCCGCCTGTGGTTATGACAAAGAACAGGCGCGGCGCAGCCAGCCTTCAGCGGCCACTGAACTGATGGTCTCTTATGCCTATGATTGCGTGAACCGGGTCAATCCACTGGCTTTCTTTGGCATGGTGTTTGTGCTTGAAGGCACCAGCATTGCCCTGGCTGACAATGCCGCCAAAGCCATTGGTGGCACCCTGGGTTTACCCAAAAAAGCCTTTAGCTACCTGACATCTCACGGTGCTCTGGACCAAGAACACATAGTCTTTTATGAAAACCTGATGAACAAGATCACCGATCCCGAAGAACAAGCCCTGATCCTGCACAGTGCCAACATGTTCTTCCATTTGTACGGCAACATTTTCCACCAGTTGCAAAGCCAACACGGCATCGCAGCGGCGGCATAAGGAGCACCATGATGCAATGGCAACAACAACGCTGCTTACTCACCGGGGCAACCGGCGGTATTGGCCAGGCCATCGCCCGCCGTCTCGCCGACCGTGGGGTAACCCTGATCCTGCAAGGTCGGGACGAGGTTAGCCTAAAGCGACTACAGCATGCGCTGCCCGGCGACCATCATATTCTGGTAGGTGATTTGAGCACCGCTCAGGGTCGGCAAATGGTCGAGGACGCAATCCCGGCACTGCTGCCGGTAACCATGTTAATCAATAATGCCGGCGTCTCTGCTGTAGGTGATCTGGAGCATTTGGCCGCAGACGACATTGAACGGGTCATGCAAACCAACCTGTTGGCCCCGATGTGGCTGACCCAACAGTTGTTGCCTGACCTAAAACAACAGTCTCAGGCCTATATTGTGAATGTAGGCTCAACCTTCGGCAGCATCGGTTTTGCCTGCCATAGTCTGTATTGCGCCAGTAAATTCGGGCTGCGTGGATTTACCGAAGCCCTGCACAGGGAGCTGCAGGACAGCTCTGTACACGTGATGTATCTGGCGCCCCGGGCAACACAAACTGCGATCAACTCCGAGCAGGTTATCGGCATGAACGCCGCCCTTGGTAACACCATGGATCCCCCTGCCGTAGTGGCCGAGGCCCTGATTGAACAACTGTCGTCATTGCGTGCACGAAAGTTCATTGGCTTTCCTGAAAAGCTGTTCGCACGCATTAACGGCGCATTTCCCTACCTTGTCGACAATGCACTGGCGAAAAAGCTCGCCACCATCAAACGCTTTGCCGGCCAACACTCCGTGGAGTCAAACCTATGAAACTGATCAAACTTTTACCTTTGTTGGCGGCCATGGTGTGCTTTCACACCCTGGCTGAAACCGCAATCTCACAAGCCCCGTTGGATGTACAGGGCATACAAACCCGCTGGGCTGAGGTGAACTACACCCTCGAGGAAGATGCACAAGAAGACGCCTTCCTGGTGCTGATTGAGCAGGCAGAGCACTATACCAATAGTCATCCGGACGATGCCGCTGGCTGGATCTGGCTGGGGATAACCCAGAGTAGCACGGCCGGTGCTGTTGGCGGACTGGGTGCCCTGAAGTATGCCAAAGCGGCGCGCAAATCCCTTGAGCATGCGCTGAAAATTGATCCCAATGCCTTGTCGGGTTCTGCCATGACCAGTCTGGGCGTGCTGTATCATAAAGTTCCCGGCTGGCCGATCGGCTTTGGCAGCGATAAGAAAGCGCGACAGCTATTGACCGAAGCGTTGAAAGTTAACCCTGAAGGGATCGACCCTAACTATTTCTTCGCCGAATTTCTGTATGACGAGCGCGAATATGAAGATGCCAAAAAGTATCTGACCATCGCGAAGCAAGCGCCCGCCCGTCCTCTGCGTCCACTGGCAGACAGTGGCCGTCATACTGAAATTGATACGTTGATGGCAAAAATCAACGCCAAACTTTGATCCGATCGACGCGATGCACTGTTGTGCATCGCTCGCTTCCCGGCAAGCAGGTGACGGAGGTGTATCGTGTTGTACAGATCACTGTTCGGTCTTTTGATCGTACATTCCACCACTGCGTTGGCGGACCAACAACCTCCTCCTTGTGCTGATACCAGCCAGGACAGTATCACCGTGGATCACCTCAGGGTGATCAATCACGCGATTTTCGATGAGCAACACCCTGATTATGGCTGGCTGCATCAATTCGCCAACTGGATGCACATCCGCACCGAACCGGACGTGGTCGAAGAACGCCTGCCCTTCGCCCAGGGAGATACTGTGGCCAGCGATGACTTGGCCGAAGCGGAACGCTTGATCCGCGCACAACCCTACATCCGTGATGCTAACGTACGCCTGGTGTCACAGTGTGATGCCGGCGGCAACCAGGAAGTGGTGGTCGAAACCTGGGATAACTGGTCACTGCTACCGACCATCAGTTTTGGGCGCACCAGTGGCACCAACACCCTGGCACTGGGGATCAAAGAAGACAATTTCCTGGGCAAGGGGATCCGTACCCGGATCCGTTACAATGATGACAACCAGCGCAGCGGTTTTCAGGGCACGTTGCTACTGCCGGTGTCGTTCATTCCTCATTCAACGCTGTTACTGGATTATCAGCAAAACGATGATGGCCAATCCAGGCAAGTGGTGTTCGACAATCCTTTTTACCAGACCCAGGCTAAACACATGTTCCGCGCCGAAGCACTGCAACTTGATGCTGAACAAACCTATTACCAGAACGGTGAAACCCGCAATCACTTGAACCAACAGCAACACCGTTACGCACTGTCTGCCGGCTGGCGCGTCTGGCACCATGACAATTGGGTCGCGCGCTTGATGACCGGCGTTGTTGATGAAGAATATATGTTCACAATACCCGTGGACAGGGATCCCTCTGAGCAGCTGTGGCTACCGCAGGATCGCCACTACCGATTTGGTTGGCTGGGCATCTCGCTATTGGAGTCTGACTATCGTGCGCTGCAGGACATTCACCTGATTGGCCAGACCGAGGACATCAATCTGGGCTGGCACGGCACCGTTAAGGTCGGTATTGAGCAACGTAATCAACCCCAGGAAGGCGCGGGTGGTCAACACGTTATGCTGGATCTGAACAGTGGCACCGATCTCGGCAATGGCTGGCTATTCTGGTCGTTGAATGGTTACTGGCAGAACGGGATCAGCGACGAAGATCATGCGCAAATCAGCACCCAACTCGAATATATTCAAAGGTTATCCCCCCTTTTCAGCAGCTACACACGGGTCGCAACCACCAGGGTGAATCATCCCTTTGCTGATCAACCTTTGGTCATCGATGGCGATACGGGAGTACGTGGTTACCCGTTGCAATACCAGCACGGTGACCGACGCTGGTCCGCCAGCGCCGAATTACGCATGTACCCGCAGACCAATCTATGGCAACTACTGGATGTCGGTTATGCGGCGTTTGTTGATGTGGGCAGGGCGAATGGCGGTGCTGATGCACACGACAACGAACAGTCTGGCCCACTGGCAAGTGTCGGCGCGGGTGTTCGTCTGTACTCGAGTCGTTCAAGTCACCGTAGCGTGATCCATATGGATGTGATCAAGCCGCTAAGCAGCGGCCCAGGGGTGGATTCCTGGGAATGGCGTCTGGAAGTTAAACAGCGGTTCTAATTTATAACCAATAAGGTTAAGGTTCTCTTAAGGTTGCGAAGATAACCTCGCCCGATTTGAAAAACAGACGGTGAACTATGCTCTCCATCGTGATACCTGCTAAAAATGAAGCAGACAACATTGCCCCCCTGGTGGCTGAGATACATCAGGCCCTGGGCAATGAAATCCGCTATGAAATTGTCTACGTCAATGATGGTAGTGAAGATGACACTTTGGCCCGGATCCAAGGGCTGCAAAACGCCGGTGATACGCACCTGAGGGTTATCAGCCACCGCGTCTCCACCGGACAAAGCACGGCGGTCCGCACCGGCGTTCAGCACGCCAAAGGGGAGTGGATTTGCACCATGGACGCCGATGGTCAGAACGCGCCGTCCGACATTCCCAACATGCTTGAACAAGCCCGACAGCAGACCGAAGGCGGTCACTTCTGCATTGCCGGCTACCGTAAAAACCGCAAAGACACCGCCTGGAAACGCTTCCAGTCGCGTTTTGCTAACCGCATCCGCGCCGCGTTACTCAAAGACGGCACGCCGGACACCGGCTGTGGTTTGAAAATTTTTCCGCGCCACACCTTTCTGGAACTGCCCTATTTTGATCACATGCACCGCTTCATACCGGCACTGATCCGGCGCCTGGGCGGGAGCATCGTGATTGTCGAAGTGCATCACCGGGACCGTATGGCAGGCACATCCAACTACACCATGCTCAGCCGCTTGTGGGTCGGCATTGTCGATATGTTCGGCGTGATGTGGTTGCAGCGTCGCGCCAAACTTCCCGAGCTGGTAACCGAGACGGACCCGTCGCAGTGAAAGGGTATCTGAAGCGGCGACTCAAACCCTTTGTGTCGTTAACCCTGTTTCTGGTCGGTGGCTGGCTGCTGGCTACCCATCCGGCCTTGCACAGCCTCAACAGCGAATGGATTGATGTACACATTCGCCACAACGGCCTGCAGGGGATCGGCACTTATCTGGTGATGGGCGCGCTGGCCTGCGCGGTGGGTGTGCCCCGTCAGCTGATCGCTTTTCTGGGCGGCTACGCATTTGGCTTCGTCGTTGGCACGGCATTATCCACCCTGGCAGTCACGTTTGGCTGTGTGCTGTCGTTTTACAGTGCACGACTGAGCATTCGCGAACTGATACATGCCCGCTTTGGCCAACGGATTGTTCGTATCGACCGTTTTCTGGCCTACCAACCGATGATGCAGGCCATGTTGATCCGATTGTTTCCGGTAGGCAATAACCTGATCACTAACCTGATCGCCGGGGTCACCCATGTTTCGGGGCCGGCGTTTATCGCAGGCTCCTTGATTGGCTACATCCCGCAGATGGCGATTTTTGCCCTGATGGGCAAAGGCATTGTGATCCAGTCGATGTGGAAGGTCATGCTCAGTGTGGCCCTTTTTGTACTGTCGAGCCTCCTCAGTTGGCACCTTTACCGGCGTTACAGCAAGCAACAGAATTCTCCCGTATCGGCAACCGATGCCGTCAACCAGTCCACCTGATGCCAGAGAGACCGAGTGCATGTATAACCCATTGACCATCACGGGCCACAATCACCGCGAAAACCTGATTTGGCTGACCGTTTTTGGTGTGTTGCTGCTTGCAACCGGACTGGGTTTGCGTGATCCGTGGCCGGCGGATGAGCCCCGTTTCGCGTTAATTGCCAAGCAAATGGTTGATAGCGGCCAATGGTTTTTCCCCATGCGCGGTGGCGAACTGTACCCTGACAAACCACCAGTGTTCATGTGGAGTATTGCCGCGTTCTATGCGCTGACAGGCTCGATTACGGTGGCATTCCTGCTACCCAGCTTACTGGCCGGATTCGGTACTCTGGCCCTCGTTTATGACATCGCCCGACGTCTTTGGTCACCTGTTACCGCCTTTCGTGCCAGTGCAATCCTGCTATTTACGGTGCAATTCACCCTGCAAGCCAAGACCGCACAGATAGACGCGTTGGTCTGCTTTTGGATCACCCTGGGATGCTACGCCCTGCTGCGCTTCTTGATCCTGGAACAGGGGTGGCGATGGTATGGGCTGGCGGGGGCGGCAATGGGTGTTGGCGTGATCACCAAAGGCGTCGGTTTTTTGCCCTTGTTGATGCTCATACCTTTTGCCATTGTACGCATGCGGATCCGACGGGAAACCAACCAGCCCATGCAATGGAGCTGGCGTTGGGTCATTGCGCCGTTGTCGATGCTGCTGGCCATCGCCACCTGGTTTGTCCCCATGCTAGTGCTGGTTGACGCCTACAACGACCCACTGTTTACCGCCTACCGCGATAATATCCTGTTCAAGCAAACCGTGACCCGTTATGCCGATTCCTGGCACCACATCAAGCCCTTCTGGTACTACGTGGTCTCTGTCATACCGGTATTCTGGCTACCCCTGTCGGTGGCGATCCCCTTTGCACTAAAACATTGGCGTCAGGCCTGGGCTGACAATGATCTGCGCACTCTTCTGCCATTGGGGTTTACCCTGCTGTTGGTGGTGTTTTTTAGTCTCAGTCCCGGCAAGCGCGGTGTCTATGTACTGCCAGCATTGCCGATGCTGACCCTTGCATTGGCGCCGTTCTACGAGGAAATCACAGCCAGCCGTTGGTTCCGTCGTTTGCTCTGGAGTCTGTGTGTTGTGCTGGCTTTGGTGCTGCTCGTCCTCGGGCTTGGAGGCCTGTTTGATGCTGCCTTTGCCATCAAGCTGGCAGCCAAACATGACATTTCGCCCTGGGCCATGTTGACGACAGTAGGGGGATTGGGTTTAGTCGCGGCGCTGTATACCCGCAAGCGTCTACCCTTAGCCACCTGGCCAATGGTAATCAGTATCCTGTGGCTGATCTACAGCACCTGGGGATACATGCTTCTGGGCGCGGTAAAAACCCCGAAACCGGTGTTCCAGCAGCTTAGCGAAATGTTACCGGACACTCGGGCAATTGGGCTGGTCAACTTCTCCGAACAATTTATTCTGTTTTCACCACATCCGGTGACCCATTTCGGTTACCACACCCCCGAACAACAGCAATGGCGCGCGGCATGGCAATGGTTGCAGAACGATCATCAGGTCATTATCGCCAGCGATGAAACCGCACCAGAGTGCTTCTCACTGAACAACGCTGTGGATCTCGGCTTCGCCCATAGAGCACATTGGTACGCCCTCGGACTGACGGCAAAGTCTGCCAACTGCGACATCCCAGACGACAGCGTGCACATTTACACGTCCAATCCCTGACGGAAACAATTCCTTACCCTTTGAGATCGCCCTGTTTAGACAGGCCATCGGCTAATGCGTACACTAACTTTGCTACGATTAACCGACTCAAAGGATAAACCTCGTGAAGTTACGCCTTCTGACCCCTGTGGCTGCATTGGTACTGAGTGCCTGTCAGACAACCACGACCATCAGCGATACCAACACTACCTCTGCCAGCGCAACGGCGATGGTGCAAAACGATCAGCGCCTGACGGACGGTATCGACCCGTCACTGAGTGCCCAGCAGCTCACCACCTTGTGTGACGCCGTTCTGGCCAAGGCCAATGACGACTTCAGTGCGATTGAATCCGCGACCACCCCGGCAAGCTGGGACAGCGTGATTGGCGCCTATGAGCAGATTAATTTTGATCTGCAGCAAATTCAGCACAGCTGGTATATCAAAGCCGTACACCCGGATGCCGATGTCCGGGACGCCGCTACCCAATGCGGACAGCAGTATTCTGATTATGCGGCCCGGGTCAATTTGTCGAAGCCGTACTACGAGCGACTGGCCGCCATCGATACCGCGCCATTAAGCGAAGTGCAACGTCATATGCTCAAACAAACGCTGGAAAATTATGAGCGTGCTGGCATGGACAAAGATCAACAAACCCGCGACAAAATCCGCGCCCTGCTTAAAGACATTACCGAAATCGGCAATGTGTTTAACCAGAACATTCGTGAAGACGTTCGCCACATTACCGTCACCGCCGAGCAATTGGCGGGCCTGCCACAGGATTATCTGGATGATCATCCGGCCGATGCTGATGGCAACATTACTATCTCAACGGACTATCCGGATCTGTATCCGGTAATGACCTATGCCGAGAACGATGATGTGCGCAAAGAACTGCGCATTGCGGCGCGCTCCCGGGGGTATCCGCAGAATGCCGACGTGCTGAAATCGTTGATTGAAAAGCGTCATGAGCTGGCCAACCTGCTGGGCTTTGAGAACTTTGCCGCCCTGTCCATGGCCGATAAGATGATTGGCAATCCTGACAATGCCCAGGCGTTTCTCGCCAAGGTAGGTGAAGCGCTGGATGAGCCGGTAAAACGGGAACTGGCCATTTTACTCGAGCGCCTGAAAGCGATTGAACCGACCGCAGAGCAGGTACAGGTCTGGCAGGCCGGCTACCTGATGAATTTGCTGCGTCAGGAACAATATGCCCTGGACAGCAAGGAAGTGCGTCAGTACTTCAGCTATGACAAGGTACGCAAAGGCATTTTCCAGTTGACTGAAGATTTGTTTGGCGTAGAAATCCGACCGTGGGAAACGGAAACCTGGCATGAAGATGTCGAGACCTTCGAAATCCTCGAAGACGGTCAGTTACTCGGCCGCTTTTACATGGATAACCACCCGCGTCCGAACAAATACAAGCATGCGGCGCACTGGACGTTGCGCACCGGACTCAAAGATCGCCAAATTCCACTCTCGGGTCTGGCCCAGAACTTTCCCAAAGGTCTGATGGAGCATGGTCAGGTAGAAACCTTCCTGCACGAGTTCGGTCACCTGCTGCACAACATGTTTTCAGGTAACCAGCAGTGGTTTGGTGTGGCAGGTATGAGCATGGAGCGAGACTTTGTCGAAGCCCCGTCGCAGATGCTGGAAGAATGGATTTGGGACTATGACACCCTCAAAGGCTTCGCCACCAACGCCGCCGGTGAACCGATCCCCAAAGCACTGGTCGACAAGATGAACAAAGCCCGCGACTTTGGTAAGGCGACTGGCACGGCGACACAAATCTTCTATGCCAATCTATCCCTGAACTACTACAACCGGGATCCGTCTACCTTCGAGCTGGAGCCGCTGATGCTGGCTTTACAGGAAACCTACGCACCGTATCCTTATGTCGAAGGCACACACTTCTACGCCAACTTCGGTCACCTCAATGGTTACTCGTCCAACTACTACACCTATCAGTGGTCATTGGCCATAGCCACCGACCTGTTCTCGGTGTTCGAGCAACAGGGCATGCGTAACCAGGACGTCGCAACCGCCTACCGCGAGAAGGTGCTGGGCGCAGCTGGCAGTAAGCCAGCCAGAGAATTCGTCGCCGAGTTCCTGGGCCGTCCGTTTAGTCCGGATGCCTATATTGAGTCGTTAAAAGCCCTGTAACATGCAGGAATCGTCTGTGTATTTTTACCCAGGCGATTCCGTTCAACTTACCAGGAAACGTCTATGTTGAAACAACTTACCCTAGGTCTGCTGCTAACCGCAGCAACAGCACTGGCGCAGGCCGAAGACACAAAAACACCGCCAGCCCCGGTTGCCGATCCGCAAGTCTCGGTGTCTGAACACAAAGGCAAATTTCACGGCGACACGGTTAAATATCGCGTCACCGCCGGCGATACCTACCTGAAAGATGACAAGGGCAACCCTAAAGCGAGCATTTTCAGTATCGCCTATACCCGTACTGACGCTGACAACAGCCCGGCGCGCCCCCTGTTATTTGTCTTTAATGGTGGCCCAGGTTCATCGTCTGTGTGGCTACACATGGGTATCTTTGGTCCCAAACGTGTAGTGTTGCCCAGTGATGCAGAACGGGTCGGTGCTGCCCCCTTCACGGTAGAAGACAATCGACTGAGTCTGCTGGATGTGGCCGACATGGTGTTCATTGATCCGGTCGGCACCGGCTACTCCAAACCACTCGGCGAGTATGAAGGAAAGGCGTTCTGGGGGGTCAAAGAGGACGCCGAAACCCTGGCTGAGTTTATCCGCGTGTATATTACTCAGCATCAGCGCTGGAACTCCCCCAAATACCTGGCAGGCGAAAGCTATGGTACAACCCGGGCTGGAGCATTGGTGCGCGAACTGCAGGAAGGTTGGGGCTCAATTGATCTCAACGGTGTGCTGCTGATTTCGTCGATCCTTGATTTTCAGACCGGTGATTTCACCGAAGGCAATGACACGCCGTACATCACCTTCTTACCGACCTATGCAGCAACCGCCTGGTACCACAATGCCATTGCCAACAAGGATCAATGGAGCAGTCTGGAGGCATTTCTGCAGGACGTGCGCCAATTTGCCCTGGAAGACTACGCCACCGTTTTGTTAAAAGGTGCATTGGCAAGCGAAGCACAAGTGAACAATGTGGTCGACAAACTGCACCGGTTTACCGGCCTGAAGCCCGACTACATCCGCCAATCCAATCTGCGGGTTAATGAATTTCTGTTTATGAAAGAATTGCTCCGCGACCGTGGTCAGGTGGTTGGCCGCCTGGACAGCCGCTACCTGGGTGAAGATGCCAGTATCGTGCGCGAGCGGTTTGAAGCCGATCCATCCTCGTACGCCATTGATGGCGCCTACACTGCGGCGATTCAGGCATACCTTGCTGCCGACCTGAATGTACAACGAGAGGAGCCGTATCACATCCTCAGTGGTGAGGTGTTTATGAACTGGAATTGGTTATATGCCCGCACGGCCCGCGAACAGGGATTCCTGAACGTCACGCCCTTTATCGCCAAAGGCATGCGCCAGAACAAAGACTTCAGGGTATTTGTGGCCAATGGTTACTACGATCTGGCAACGCCGTTTTTTGCCACGGAGCACAGCATGAACCACCACGGCATTGATCTTGAGCGGGTCACAATGAAGTACTACGAGGCCGGGCACATGATGTACATCCACCAGCCGTCACTGGAAGCACTGGTGCAGGATATCCGCGACTTTATTGTGCCTCGTTAACGCCTGCAGCGGCATTGCGGGCGTCATAGAAGGCGTAATTGTATTTCAACCACTGGTACTGGTCTGACGCCATAAAGCGGGCCAGTGCCAGATTAAACGCCTCTTTGAGGGCCGCATCTTTGAACCCAACCCGATAGGGGGTAGCAGGGAACAGTTTGTGCACATTCACGTTGTACAGTTGGTTCTCACCGGTCAACACCCGTGATAAATGGATAAAAATATTGATGTCCATGACGGCCACCGCAGCATTGCCCATCAACAACATTTCCACCTGTCGACGCTGCTCGGGCAACTCGATGTACAAACGGCTTTGCTCCACCGCCTGACGATATTCATCACCCAACACCAAAGAGGCATTCTGAAACGCAACCACGGTGTGATGATGCAACTGCTCAATCGAGTCGATAGCCAGCTTGGAGGATTTCAAACTGATGGCGACGTTCTGGTACACCACGTATTCGTCACTTAACTGCGCTGACGGAATCCCCATTTGCTCGGTCATGGTCAACGTCAGATCCACCATACCTTCTTTTAGCATCGTCTGAGAGCGGCCAAAGGGCACATAAATCGGGGTAATGTCATGCCCCATGCTGCGAAACACCGAGCGCACTAAATCAAGCTCAAAGCCTGTATTGCCATCGGCAATCACATACGGCGGCTTGGTCCAGCCCACCGCCACGTCGAGATTTTTTGCCTCAACGACGAGCATTCCGCCAACGGCAATATGCCCCCACAACCACAGGTGAACGAGGGTCCGCAAAAATTTGACCATGTACACTCCCTAGTCTCTGTCTGCTTCACGGTGCATACCCATGCCAGCAAAGCATGACAGCGCCTTTCTATAGCATACCCACTAGACCGGTGTTTTTCCTGTATACTTGCGCAAAATTTTTGCGGAGAATCCCTGTGGCCTGGATCCAACTGAAAATCGATACGCAAGCAGAAAAGGCCGAGCATATCGGCGATCTGCTCAGTGCCAATGGTGCACAAGCCGTCACCTTCATCGATGCCAAAGACACCCCGATGTATGAACCTAAGCCCGGCGAAGTCATGTTGTGGCCAGACACGCAAGTGGTCGGGTTATACGACGCGGAGCATGACATGCAACAGGTTATCCAGCAGTTGCAGAAAGCCAAAGTGCTCGGTAAAGGGTTTGCGTACCGACTGGATGGCCTTGAAGACAAAGACTGGGAACGGGAATGGATGGACAACTTTCACCCCATCCAGTGTGGGCAACGACTGTGGATCTGTCCCAGTTGGCGTGATGTCCCCGACCCGAATGCAGTCAACGTACTGCTCGACCCTGGACTTGCCTTCGGCACGGGTACCCACCCTACAACCCACCTGTGTTTACAATGGCTGGACGGGCTGGACTTACATGACACTACTGTGATTGATTTCGGCTGCGGCTCCGGAATCCTCGGTATCGCGGCACTCAAACTGGGGGCCAAACGTATGATCGGTATCGACATTGACCCACAGGCCCTGCTTGCCAGTCGCGACAATGCCCAGCGTAACGGCGTCGAGGATAAACTGGCGGTATTTCTACCTGCTGATCAACCCGACCTGCAAGGCGACGTGGTGCTGGCCAACATTCTGGCCGGTCCACTGCGTGAACTGCGCACAGTGATCACTAACTACTGCCGCCCGGGAGGACGGTTGGTGCTGTCGGGTATTCTGGCCACGCAGGCAGATGAAATCGCCACACTGTACAGTGAAGATTTTGACCTGGAACCGGTTGCCATCGAGGGAGACTGGGCCAGAGTCTCAGGCACCCGTCATATCGTTTAATCCCTTGGACTGCCGATTTGATTGTCAATTTGTTGTGAAAAACAAACACTTACTCCGGGCTTTTTTGACCATGACTGCGCTGTCAATAGGTTGAGGTCAAATAAAGTCAAATTTTGTTTAATTTCTAGCCTTTTCAAGCGGGTCAAAAAACCGTAAGATTAGCGCCCTTTTTCGCGAAGTGGACATTTTTTGCACGATTTTAGCCGCCGAGGACGTAATGCAGATTGGCCCTTACAAACTGGATAACAACCTCTTTTTGGCGCCAATGGCAGGTGTAACAGACCGGCCATTCCGGCAATTGTGCAAGCGGCTGGGTGCAGGCCTGGTGGTATCAGAAATGCTGTCATCAAATCCCAGGGTTTGGGATTCGGTCAAGTCACGTCAACGAATGGACCATCGCGGAGAGTCAGGTTTACGCGCCGTGCAGATTGCCGGTGCCGATCCCGAGTTAATGGCTGATGCTGCGCGTTTGAACGTCGATAATGGCGCGCAAATTATTGACATCAACATGGGCTGTCCTGCCAAAAAGGTAAACAAGAAACTGGCCGGGTCTGCATTGCTGCAGTTTCCGGAACTGGTTACCGACATTGTCAAAGCGGTTGTTGCCGCGGTTGATGTGCCGGTGACCCTGAAAATTCGCACCGGCTGGGACACGGAAAACCGCAACGGTGTGGATATTGCCCGTATTGCTGAAGACAACGGCATTCAGTCGTTGGCCGTACACGGCAGAACACGGGCATGCATGTACAAAGGTAACGCGGAATACGACACCATTCGCGCCATCAAGGAAGCGGTGTCGATACCGGTTGTTGCCAACGGTGATATTACCAGTGCCGAGAAAGCAAAACAGGTACTGGACTACACCCAGGCAGATGCGTTGATGATTGGACGGGGTGCGCAGGGCAATCCCTGGATATTCCGCGAGATTCAACATTATCTGCAAACCGGCGAGTTACTTCCTGCGCCGGCATTGGCGGAAGTCAGGGCAGTGATGCTCGAACACGTCAAGGGGGTTCACGGGTTTTATGGGATCCCCATGGGAGTAAGAATTGCCCGCAAACATGTGGGTTGGTATATCGCGGAACACGATAAGGAACGTACGTTTCGCGCCACGTTTAATGCCATCGATGATGCCAATGAGCAATTGGATGCATTAAATCGCTATTTCGACAAGATGGCAGACGACGCCTCCGGGCACATGTCGCCTGCTGCATAGTATTCATTAACCAAAGAGCAAGATGTTTATGTTCGAACAAAATGTGACTTCTCCTTTTACCACCACGGTAACTACACCTTCGCAAACCCAGGCTCAAAAGCCATTGCGTGATTCTGTTAAACAAGCCGTGAACAAGTACCTGAAGCAGCTGGACAATACCGACATCGAAAATCTGTATGAGCTGGTGCTGGCAGAAGTGGAAGCCCCATTGCTGGAAGAAATCATGACCTTCACCCGTGGCAATCAAACCCGTGCAGCAATCATGCTGGGTATCAACCGCGGTACACTGCGTAAGAAGCTGAAGCAATACGGCATGAACTAAGCCGACGTTAGATTGAATGACAAAGAGCACCCCAGGGTGCTCTTTTTGTTTTCGACCAAGCTGACTGTTTGGTCAGGAACCAATTGAGAGAACATCTATGCACACGCCAAAACCCATTCGCCGCGCCCTGCTGAGCGTTTCCGATAAAACCGGTATCGTCGATTTTGCCCGCCAACTGGTCGGCATGGGCGTTGAACTATTGTCCACTGGGGGCACCGCTAAGCTGTTGGCTGAAGCCGGCCTGCCGGTTACCGAAGTGTCTGACTACACTGGCCATCCGGAAATCATGGATGGTCGGGTTAAAACCCTTCATCCCAAAGTACACGGCGGCATTCTGGGCCGTCGAGGGCAGGACGAAGGTGTCATGGCTGAGCAGGCCATTCAGCCCATCGATCTGGTCGCAGTCAACCTGTACCCGTTCGCGCAGACCGTTGCGAATGAAAACTGCAGCATGGAAGACGCCATCGAAAACATCGATATTGGCGGTCCCACCATGGTCCGTGCCGCGGCTAAAAACCACAAAGATGTCACCATTGTGGTGAATGCTGCTGACTATGCCCGCGTGTTGGAAGAAATGAAAACTAACCAGGGTTCATTGAACTACGACACCCGCTTTGATCTCGCCATCAAAGCCTTTGAGCATACCGCTGAATACGATGGCATGATTGCCAACTATTTTGGCGCACGTCTGGACAGCCATGACTGTGAAGCCGACTGTGATCATCACCACAGCGAATTTCCGCGTACCTACAATGTTCAGATGACCAAGAAGCAGGATCTGCGCTACGGCGAAAACAGCCACCAGGCGGCAGCCTTCTACGTTGAAAATGACATCCAGGAAAACTCTGTCGCCACAGCAACCCAGTTGCAGGGCAAAGCATTGTCTTTCAACAACATCGCTGATACCGATGCAGCGCTGGAATGTGTCAAAGAGTTCGATCAACCTGCCTGTGTGATCGTGAAGCACGCCAATCCCTGTGGTGTCGCTCTCGGAAACACTCTGTTGGAGGCCTACGATCGCGCCTACAAAACTGACCCAACATCCGCCTTCGGTGGCATCATCGCGTTCAACCGCGAACTGGACGAAGCGACAGCCAACGCCATCATCGAACGTCAGTTTGTTGAAGTGATCATTGCCCCATCGGTCAGTGATGCCGCAGCTGAGGTGGTAAAAGCCAAACAAAACGTCCGTCTGCTGGCCTGTGGCGACTGGCAGGGTCAGTTGACCGAAGGCTACGACTTCAAACGGGTCAATGGTGGTTTGCTGGTGCAGGAACGTGATTTTGGCATGGTGGAGATGGATGATCTGACCGTGGTCACCAAACGTCAGCCAACCGAACAGGAATTGAATGATTTGATGTTCACCTGGAAAGTGGCCAAATACGTCAAGTCCAATGCCATCGTGTATTGCAAGGACGGCATGACCATCGGTGTCGGTGCAGGCCAGATGAGCCGCGTCTATTCAGCCAAAATTGCCGGTATCAAAGCCGCCGATGAAAACCTCGAAGTCAAAGGCTCGGTGATGGCTTCGGATGCCTTCTTCCCGTTCCGTGACGGCATTGACGCCGCAGCGCAGGCCGGTATCACTGCGGTCATCCAGCCAGGCGGTTCCATGCGTGACGAAGAAGTGATTGCAGCAGCCGACGAACATGGCATTGCCATGGTATTCACCGGCATGCGACACTTCCGTCATTAATGCCCACGCAAGGTGTGCCGCATCACGTGGCGCACCTTACCTATGCCTTTTATGACAAGGAGTTCTCATGATCCGGATAACAGCCACAGCGATGCTGCTCTTAGCTGCCTGGACTTCACCCACAGAGGCAGATCCTCTGCAAGATGCAGTTGCCGGTGAACATCGTAGCAGCGAAGCGCGTTTGCGCGACGAATACCGCCATCCACAACAAACCCTGCGTTTCTTTGATATCCAACCCAACATGACCGTCGTGGAAATCTCACCGGGTGGCGGCTGGTACACAGACATTCTGGCTCCCTTACTGAAGGACGAAGGTGCGTTGTACGCCGCCCATTTCCACGTTGACGAAAACAGCAGCGATTATTTTCGTCAGTCACGGGAGCGCTTTGCCCAACGTATTGAAACGGATCCTGTTTATCAGGCGGTTAAACTGACCAGTTTCGATCCGGCCCATGCGTTGGATTTCGCACCTGCAGGTACCGTCGACCGGGTTCTGACGTTTCGCAATGTCCACAACTGGTACATGCGTCACGGTGATGAAGGCATTGAGCGCGTTTTTGCGGCATTTTTCAAAGCCCTTAAACCCGGCGGCATTCTGGGTGTGGTAGAGCACCGCCTGGCGGAAGATCAGCCGGATGAATGGCAGCAACGCTCGGGCTACATGAAAACCAGCTATGTGGTCAAAATGGCCCAGCAGGCAGGATTTGAAATTCTTGCCAGCAGTGAGGTGAATGCCAATCCACTCGACCAGCACAATCACCCCAAAGGCGTCTGGACACTGCCGCCGCGGTTAATGCTGGAAGACACCGATCGTGATAAATACCTCGCCATAGGCGAGAGCGATCGCATGACCCTGAAATTTGTAAAACCTTAAACCAAAAGATCCTGACACCATGATGAAGATACTGATCATTGGCGGCGGTGGCCGCGAACATGCACTGGCCTGGAAAGCCGCTCAATCGCCGCTGACCGACAACGTCTATGTTGCCCCCGGTAATGCCGGAACAGCCCTTGAACCCAACATGGAAAACGTGGAAATCGGTGCAGAAGACATCGATGGTTTGCTGGCGTTTGCGCAGCAAACCGGCATTGACCTGACCATCGTCGGCCCGGAAGCGCCTCTGGTCGAAGGGGTTGTGGATCGTTTTGAAGCGGCCGGACTGAAAATCTTCGGCCCCCGTCAGGGCGCGGCCCAGCTGGAAGGCTCCAAAGCCTTCACGAAAGATTTCCTGGCCCGTCACAACATCCCGACCGGGGCTTATGCGACGTTTACTGACATTGATGCAGCGCTTGACTATGTCAATCAACAGGGTGCGCCGATCGTGATCAAAGCCGATGGCCTTGCCGCTGGCAAAGGTGTCATCGTGGCAATGACCCTGGCGGAAGCCGAAGCCGCCATTCGCGACATGCTGGCTGACAATGCCTTTGGCGATGCCGGTAGCCGCGTGGTGATTGAAGAATTTCTCGATGGTGAAGAAGCCAGTTTCATTGTCATGGTTGACGGTGAGCATGTGCTGCCGTTTGCCACCAGCCAGGATCACAAGCGTGTTGGCGATGGTGATACCGGACTGAACACCGGCGGCATGGGTGCCTATTCACCCGCCCCTGTGGTAACACCAGACATCCACCAGCGGGTTATGGACGAAGTGATCATGCCGACTGTTAAGGGCATGGCCAGTGAAGGCCACCCCTATACCGGGTTTCTGTACGCCGGACTGATGATTGCTGCCGATGGCACCCCCAAAGTCATTGAGTACAATTGCCGTTTTGGTGATCCGGAGACACAACCAATCATGATGCGCATGCAATCGGATCTGGTTGAGCTATGTCTGGCCGCCATCGACGGTAAGCTTGATCAGCAATCCATTGCGTTCGACCCTCGCGCTGCCGTTGGTGTGGTATTGGCCGCGGGTGGCTATCCCGGCAGTTACGCAAAAGGCGATACCATTCACGGGCTGGATAGCGCAGCCTCGCTGGATGGCAAGGTGTTCCATGCCGGCACACGTCTGGATGACAACAATGCCGTGGTCACCCATGGTGGCCGCGTTCTGTGTGCCACAGCACTGGGCAACACCGTCACCGAAGCGCAACAACAGGCTTACGCATTGGCCAAAACCATTGACTGGAACGGCATGTTTTTCCGCAACGATATCGCCTACCGGGCTATTCGTCGCGAGCAATAAGCCCCGACACCGACAGTTCGCCCTCGACCAACCAATGGTTGAGGGCAGCGCCGATGCTGCGCACATCAAACAGCGCGTTATGGTTGTGCCCGAGCAAGGGTATCCCCAATGCCTGAGCGAGCTGCCCACTGTCATTGTGCGACGCACTGACCCCATGCGACTGTGCCAATTGACGCAGGTCCCGCCATTGACGAAACGGCGGCATAGCAATGTCGTGCAATCGACAATTCTCGGCCAGCACATCAACATCATTACCCCAGCAAAAACACGCTAATTGTCCCTGGTGGGTAAAGTCATGAAACTGCTTTAAGGCGGATGGAAAATCAATCCCCATGTTGTCGATCATCGCCTGCTCAATTCCCGTCAGTTTCACGAAGTAGTCACTCAACTGGGGGTTACGCTGGGGTCTTATCAAGACATTGAAGGTCGCGCCAGGGCGGGCCCCGGTGGCCGTGACAATAAAACGGCAGGCGCCTATCTGGACGATTTCCCGGTGTTCATTGTCGCCACGCCAATTGCGCGCCATCGAGCCCGGCCAGGCAGTAAATTCGGTATCCAACACGACGATCTCTGTGGACGGTTCGATGGTATTTCCCCCTTACATACCGGCGCGACGACCCCAGGTCCGAATCATCAATTCGAGCAGGAATGCCGTGTTGAGTCCGAATACGATCAAGCCATTCACGGCACTCAGTGCCCCCAAAATTCGCCATTCATGGGACAGAATGAGGTCACCGTATCCCAACGTAGTAAAGGACGAGATTGCAAAATACAGCGCGGTTTCAATGTCCGGAAACTCGTCGATAGCCAGAAAAATAAACGCCCAGCCCCAGGTGTTAATGGTGATCCCAACCACCAGCCAGAGCACCGACAGGATCATCGCAATGGTCGTGCGCATGTGTTCAGGACCGGTACTTAGCCAGTGCTGGTGACGGCGATAAAATTCGGCCAGGATACGCATGACAATGACCTGCACGACAATGGTCGAGGTAATGGCCAGCGTGCCGATAAACAACTGAATATACATGCTAAGTCTTTTGGTCAAACGCGCTTACAGGTACTATGTTAGTTTATCCATCAGAAAACAAGGATCGGACGCATCCGTTGCTGGTGACCTTGACCTTGGTCAAGGGGCTGTTTATAAATAGCCTTCCTGTCGATGCTAAGCGAACAGTATGTCTGTAAAACACCCCATCATTGCCATCACCGGGTCATCCGGCGCCGGTACAACCACTACGACCAATGCGATTCGACATATTTTTCGCAATCTCAAGATCAATGCTGCGGTGGTCGCCGGTGACAGTTTCCACCGCTATACCCGTCCGGAAATGGAAGTGGAAATCCGCAAAGCGCAGGAGCAAGGTCGGCATATCAGTTACTTTGGTCCCAACGCCAACGATTTCTCGCTGTTAGAGTCCTTGTTTGTTGAATACGGCCAGACCGGCGCCGGTAAACATCGACAATACCTGCACAGCTTTGATGAAGCCGTGCCATTTAATCAGATGCCCGGAACCTTTACCCCCTGGCAGGACCTGCCGGAAAACACCGATCTGCTGTTTTATGAAGGCTTGCATGGTGGTGTTGTCACCGACGAAGCGGATGTGGCCAAGCACGTCGATCTGCTGGTTGGCATGGTGCCGATCGTAAACCTGGAGTGGATCCAGAAAATCGTTCGCGACACCACCGATCGCGGTCACTCCCGGGAAGCGGTGATGAGCAGCATCGTGCGTAGCCTGGATGACTACTTCAAATACATTACCCCACAGTTTTCGAAAACCCACGTCAATTTCCAGCGTGTTCCTACCGTGGATACGTCCAATCCGTTCAGCGCCCGGGAAATTCCCTCCCAGGATGAAAGTTTCGTGGTCGTAAGGTTTCGTCGTGAAATGAAAAACGTCGACTACCCGTATCTGTTGCAAATGATTGATGGTTCATTCATGTCCCGGATCAACACGCTGGTTGTTCCCGGTGGCAAAATCAGTCTGGCCATGGAACTGATCCTGTCGCCGTTGATCGAGGAGTTGCTGGATAAAAAGCGCCGCGCCGGCTTCCAGATGGATTGGGTAACCGAGCGCTGAGGCATGCGCCGTTATCAACCGCCAATTCGCTGGGGCATTCTTGGTTGCGGGGATGTCACAGAGGTTAAAAGTGGTCCGGCTTATCAACAGGTCGAGGGTTTTCGACTCGACGCCGTGATGGCCCGCACGCCGGGCAAAGCAGCCGACTTTGCCCGCCGCCACAATGTCCCCCGCGCTTATACAGACGCCGATGCCCTGATCGATGATCCGGCGCTCGACGCCATCTACATCGCAACCCCACCGGACAGTCATTGTGAATATGCGCTGGCAGTGGCCGAAGCCGGCAAGATCTGTTGTGTGGAAAAGCCAATGGCGGTCTCTTATCAACAGTGCCTGCGCATGCAACGGGCCTTTCAACAACAACAGCTGCCCCTGTTTGTGGCCTACTACCGCCGTTCTCTGCCCGGGTTTCAGCGTGTCAAAGCGCTGCTCAATGAAGGCTATATCGGCGAGATACGCCACGTACATTGGCACTACAGTCGCCCACCCAAGGCCCATGACACTGCTGGCAGCGATAATTGGCGCACAGACCGTCGCATCGCACCCGGCGGCTATTTCGATGACCTGGCCAGCCACGGCCTGGATCTGCTCTGTTGGCTGCTCGGGCCGGTGATTGAGGCCCACGGCATCACCGCCAACCAACAAGGACTGTACAGCGCCTGTGATGCCGTTACCGGCTGCTGGCAACATGCCAGTGGCCCTACCGGTAGTGGCAACTGGAACTTTGCCAGTCACCGACAGGTTGATGAAGTGTGCATTGACGGCAGTAGCGGCAGCCTGACCTTCAGTGTTTTCGGTGAATCTCCTGCGCAGTTTTATACCGCTACAGATAGCCACAGCGTCGACATGACCAAACCCATGCCCATCCAGGGCAACCACGTGCAGGCCATGGCCGACCACTTGTTCAGGCAGGTGCCCCATCCCTCCACAGCGGACAGTGCACTGCACACCAACTGGGTTATGCATAAAATACTCGGCAGCTAAGCTGAAACACGCCTCTCATCGGGAAAGCGTGCCGGCCTAATTCATCAAAGTCGGGATTTTGGCGAATTATTTAGGTCGCAATGTGCGCCCGTTTCGCCTTTAATTCACCGTATGATGAATAAACCAATCCCTTCCAAGCCTAATCGGGGCAGGCCAAGAGCATCAGGTCAGGATGCCCGTCAAGCCTTGCTTGTGGCGGCCAGACAGTGTTTTACCCAACATCCGTACCCTGCGGTAACCACCCGTATGCTGGCAGAGCACGCCAACGTCAATGCCTCATTGATTCGTTACTACTTCATCAACAAAAAGGGCCTGTACCAGCACATGCTGGCAGATGTGGCGAAGACCTTTCGCGATGGCATCCAACAGCATCTCGACACCACCGATGAAAACCCATTCAGCAGCTTACTGACCGCCTATCAGCGCCTGGTCACGGAAATGCCGGCCTTACCACAGCTGATTTTTCGCGAACTGGTGTTCAATCAGGGACAGGGACGCCAGGTCGTCATCGACAATGTGATCAAACCCAATGCGGGTTTTCTGCTGGGTCTGTTGCAGAAGTACCAACAGCAGCACGCAATAACCGCAGACGTTCCAGCGCCGCATATCTTGCTCAGCACGATGTCGTTGGCCGTGATGCCAATCCTGATGAAAGATGTGTTCGAACAGTTCAACCACCAACCGCTCGACAATAGACTGCTGACCGAGCTGTACCAACTCTATGCCCAGCTATTGAGCGACTACTTTATTCACGAGTAAGCAATGACCTTTGATAGATTACACAACAAGCGCTGGCTGGTGATACTGGCCCTACTGGGACTGGGTATTTTCGCCATCAGTCGCTGGCTGAGTCCGGGCCCGGGTCAATCACAACCCACAACGACAGCCCCCTTGGTTGAGGTCACTACCCTTTCAACGGCACCTGTTCAGCCCACCATCAGTGGTTTTGGTCGGGTACAACCCAAAGACCGTTGGCACGCGGTCAGCGATGTCAGCGGCAAAATCATATTCAGGCATCCGGCATTACGACAGGGCAATATGATCAAGGCCGGAACAGAGGTACTTACCATCGACCCAGCCGACTATGAACTGGCCCTCGCTCAAGCCACAGCAAACCTAAAACGTGCTGAACTGGAACGGGCCAGGGTCGATGTCAACCAACGGTCCTATCAACAAAGCCTGGCAATCGCGTCACACCGATTGGCCATTGAGCAGGACGAATTAGCCCGCAAACAGGATCTGCTTGAAAAAGGGTTGGTATCAGCGTCCGAAGTCGAAGCGCAAAAAGGCCGGGTTTTGCAACAGGACAGTGCGGTATGGGATATCCAGAGCAGGCTCGATCTGATCCCCACCGATATGGCTGTGGCCTCGGCCAATATCGACGTAGCACGAGCCCGTGTCGCAGAAGCCGAGCGGGCACTGCAAAAAACCCACATTATCATGCCCTTTGATGGTCGGATTGGTCAGGTCAATGTAGACCAGGATCAAGTGGTATCTCAGCAACAGTCACTGCTCACCAGTCATGCCATCACGACCATGGAAGTTACTGCGAACCTTGCGTTGTCTGACATGCGTAAACTGGCAAGCGGCCTGACTGCCACCCGCTCCCCGCTGGGTTTACCGGACATCTCCACCCTCGGCTTAAGCGCTACTGTCAATCTGATGGTCGACAATACGCGCTTTTCCTGGCCCGCCACGGTGCAACGTCTGGCCGACAGCATCGACCCCCAGTCAAATACCCTTGGCATCACCGTCACGGTGCACAACGATTTCACCCACTTCGAGCCCGGAGAAACGCCGCCACTGGTCAAGGACATGTTCGTTGAGGTATCGGTGTCCGCACCCAGCCGTGACGTGTTATCAGTGCCAAGCCGTGTCGTCCACGATGGCATGGTTTATCGCCTCGACGACGACAATCGCATTGTTGTCGTACCGGTTACCGTCGCCTACCATCAACAGCAAAACAGCGTCATCGCCGAGGGCCTGAAAAACGGCGATCGCATCGTTATCAGTGACCTGTTGAATGTGCGTCAGGGCATGTCCGTGCGTGTCGCTACACAGCAGGACGCTCAGCCATGATCCGCTTTTTCGCGTTGCACCCAACGGCTGCCAACCTGTTGATGATTGCTATCGTTTTTCTGGGTCTGAGCGAAATATCCGCTTTAAAGCGGGAAACCTTTCCGGAATTCTCCGCACAAAAGGTGGGCATCACAGTGCTGTACCCTGGCGCATTGCCACAAGACGCCGAAAGTGCATTGTGTTTACCGATTGAGGATGCACTGGATGACGTCGACCAGATTGACGAAGTCCAATGTGATGCGCGCCAGGACATGGCGATCGCGACGGTAACATTACAGGAAGGCGGTGACATTTCACGTTTAATGGCAGACACCAAAAACGCCATTGATGGGATCACCGAATTTCCCCACGACGCCGAGAAGCCGGTGGTAGAGGAACTCGGCCGCAACGATCCGGTGATCCACCTCGCCATCACGGCACAGCGCTCACCCAGCGCCCTGTATTCCTACGCTCGAACGGTGAAAGACGCCCTGGAAAGAGACACCAACGTTTCCCAGGTTCGCCTGGAGGGTTTTTCCGATCATCAATTGGTGGTCAACGTGTCCTTGCGCAAATTGCGCCAGTATGGCCTGAGCATGCGTCAGTTACAGGCCAGACTGGCAGATCAGAACGTATTGTTGCCCAGCGGCAAGCTGGAAAGCCATCAACAAACACTGTTGTTACGCTTCGATCAACAGGCCGTCACGCCGCAACACCTCGCACAGCTTCCTATCGGCAGCAGTGCCGACGGTGGTACTGTCACCCTGGGTGACATCGCTACCGTGACAGACACCTTTGAGCAGGAAGACATATTCACCACGATTGACGGCCAACGTGCCGCGCTGTTGATCATCGAAAAAAGCAAGCATCAGGATGCCCTGACACTGGTTGACGAAGTGCGCGATTTTGTCACCCGATTGTCAGCAACAGCGCCGGACGACGTGACCTTTACCCTGACCAATGACACCTCTACGATCATCGCCGAACGATTGTCCATGCTGGTAGAGAACGGCATACAAGGGTTTGTGCTGGTGTTTGCAGTGATGTGGCTGTTCTTTGCCTGGCGCTATGCCTTCTGGGTGTCCATGGGCCTGCCGGTCGCTTTTCTTGGTGCTTTTTTCTGCATGTCGATGCTGGGCGTCAGCATCAATATGATCTCCATGGTGGCCATGCTCATGGCCATCGGCATCCTGATGGATGACGCCATCGTGATTGCTGAAAACATTGCCGCCGAAATCGACCGGGGCGGCAGGCTGGAGGATGCTGTGGTCAGCGGGGTGCGGGCTGTTTTTCCAGGCGTGCTGTCATCGTACCTCACCACCTGCGCGGTATTTGCCGGACTGGCATTTATTGCCGGTGACATCGGACAAGTATTGAAAGACATTCCCATTGTGCTGTTACTGACGCTGTCGGTATCTCTGATAGAGGCGTTTTTCATACTGCCTCACCATCTGCTGCATGCGATGCAAAACGACAAGCAGACCCAGCGCCCACAGGCCGCTTTCAAGACCCGGTTTATTCAACGCTTCGATGCCTTTCGTCAGCACCGCTTACTGGCTATCACAGAGAGTGTCGTTCGCTATCGCTATGCCTTTGTGGGTGCCGTGATCGCGAGCCTGTTTGTCGCGCTGACGCTGGTCAGTGTCGGTTGGGTTAAGTTCAAAGCCTTCCCCGCAACGGAAGGGGATATCCTCGAGGCCCGGTTGATCATGCCACCAGGCACCTCACACGGACTGACCCAGCAAGCGGTTGATCGTATTGTTGAAGGGGCAAAAAGACTGAATGAATGGGCCGATAGCTCAGCACAGTCAAGCTCTCTGATCCAGCACCTGACCGTTGAGTACGGCAAAAACCCTGATGCCTTTGACAGCGGCGCACACCTTGCTCTGGTGCGACTGGATTTGCTCGGCGTCGGCGAGCGTCAACAGGCCTTGGCTGAGATCAAGCAGCAATGGCAACAACAAGTCGGTGAAATTCCCGGAGCGGTGGTACTGACGTTTACGGAACCCACGTTTGGCCCGGCCGGTCGGGCAATAGAGATCCGTCTGCAAGCCACAGATATGCGCATGCTGCAAAACGTTAGTGAACAATTACTTTCAAAGATAGTCACCTATGATGGGGTGCACAATGTGCTGGCTGATACCCGCTTAGGGCCGGAACAGCTGAGCCTGGCCCTGAAACCCGGCCTGCTGGCGTTGGGTGTTGACGGTAGCCAGATTGCACAACAGTTACGGGGTGCGTTCAATGGCTATAAAATCGATGATCTACAGCATAACGACGAACAACTGGAGTTGTACATTCAATTGCAAGCCTCGGACAGGATGAATCTGGAGCAATTGAACAACTACCCGATTACGCTGAACGACGGCACCCAAATTCCGCTGTCCGCGCTGGCCGATTTTAACTATCAGAGAGGGCCGTCCCGTATCAACCGCATCGATGGACAACGTACCATCACGGTGATTGGTGATGTCGACAGTGAACGGGGCAATACACAGGAAATTCTCGCACATTTGCTTTCCGGTACACTGGCTGAGCAACAGTCCACATACCCAGATTTGCGTATCGAATTTGAAGGTGAAAGCAAAGAAGGACAAACCACCGCACGTTCTATCGGTGGCACGTTTTTGCTGGGTCTGGTAGGAATTTTTATCATTCTCAGTTTCCAGTTTAAAAGCTATCTGGAGCCGGTCATTGTCATGCTCGCCATTCCGATGGCACTTATCGGCGTGATCATCGGGCATGCACTGTTGGGCTTTGATCTGACCATGCCAAGCATGATCGGCTTTGTGTCCCTTGCCGGCATTGTCGTGAATGATTCGATTCTGTTGGTGACATTTATTAAAAACCACATGCAGCGGGGTTTGGACGCGCATATCGCCGCAGTACATGCCTCACGGGATCGGTTCCGAGCGGTCTTCATCACCAGTGCCACCACCATCGCCGGCACATTCCCGTTGCTTCTCGAAACCAGTACCCAAGCACAGGTATTGCAACCGTTGGTGGTGAGTCTTATTTTCGGAATTGCAGCATCAACATTTCTGGTTCTGCTGGTGATCCCCTGCCTGTATGTGATCATGCAAGACCTGGGATTGGCCAGCGATCATCACCTCAGAGACAGTCCCGATTGAGGCAACAGTCGTCCCCTGACCCGACGCACGACAAACTTTGTAACAATCCTCAAAACCTGTCTTGCACGCAGATGCTTTTGCATTGTGCGACAATGACATATAGTGAAGTCGTCAGAGGTTTTCAGGAACACGGGTATGGGACAAGAAACCCCAAAAATACTGGTAGTAGATGATGATATGCGCCTGCGTAGCTTGCTGGAGCGCTATCTTGTAGAACAAGGCTTTCAGGTGCGTGCCGCCGCCAATGCCGAGCAAATGGATCGCTTGCTGGAGCGCGAAAACTTCCATTTGATGGTGTTGGACTTAATGCTGCCCGGTGAAGATGGTCTGTCCATCTGCCGCCGTTTGCGGCAAAAAGAAAGTGCCTTACCGATCATCATGCTGACCGCGAAAGGGGATGAAGTGGACCGCATCATTGGTCTCGAGATGGGTGCCGATGATTATCTGCCCAAGCCGTTCAACCCCCGCGAACTGCTGGCACGGGTAAAAGCAGTCCTGCGACGCAAAACCAGCGAAGCACCCGGTGCGCCATCCATGGAAGAGCAGGTGGTGGCGTTCGGCAAGTACCGGCTCAACCTGGCTACCCGCGAAATGAGTGCCGACGGTCAGCCCCTGACCCTTACCAGTGGCGAATTTGCAGTGCTGAAATCGCTGGTCACACACCCCAGAGAACCCTTATCCCGCGATAAACTGATGAACCTCGCTCGCGGCCGCGATTACAGTGCCCTTGAACGCAGTATCGATGTGCAGGTGTCACGCCTGCGACGTATGCTGGAAGATGATCCCGCAAACCCCCGTTATATTCAGACGGTATGGGGACTTGGATACGTGTTTGTGCCTGACGGCGAAAAAAGCTAACCGGCGTTATTGTGCGTTTACTCCCCAAAAGTGCCTTTGGGCAAACCGTCCTGCTGATCGGCGTGTTGTTGCTGATCAATCAGGTGGTGTCCTATGTGTCCGTCACTTACTACTTCATCAAGCCTAATTATCAACAAATCAATGGCTTGCTTGCGACGCAGATTAAGTTGGTGTTTCTGGAAGGTATCGATCGTGATGATCCGGTCATTCGGGAGAGCTTTTACAAGGCCTCTGACCTTCGGGTTTACTCTGAACAGGAGGCTCGCGACAGGGGGTTGGATCAGGCCCGTCACTATCAATTTTTCTCACGGGATCTGAGCCAGCACCTCGGCGGACCGACCGAAGTACGAATTTCCCCCAGCCGTCCTTACCGGATGTGGATTAAGCCGCCACAAAATCCTGATGTATGGGTTAGCGTTCCAATGGCCGGCATTGGTGAACCGGACATTTCGCCGCTGACCGTCTACCTGCTTGTCATTGGTGTGCTCAGTGTCGCCGGTGGCTGGTTGTTTGTGCACCGTCTGAACAAACCCTTGCGGGCGTTGCAGCAGGCAGCTCTGGCTGTGGGACGCGGCAGCTTCCCCAAGCCGCTGAAATTGCAAGGCACCAGCGAAATGATTGCAGTGACCAGCGCTTTTAATCAGATGTCCAAAGGGATCAAACAACTCGAGGATGATCGGGCGTTACTGACAGCCGGGATTTCCCATGACTTGCGCACACCGCTAACCCGCATACGGCTGGCGACAGAAATGCTGCCAGAGGATCAGGATTGGATCAAAGACGGTATTGTGCACGACATTGAGGACATGAATGACATCATCGACCAGTTCATCGACTATGTCCGTCAGGATCAGCAGGAGCGTCGCGAAGCAACCGACCTGAATGAGTTGATTGAACAGGTTGTGGCGGCACGTAACATCGAAGAAGAACACACTATCTGTCTTAACCTGTCACCGCTGCCCAAAGCCATGTTACGCCGGATTGCAGTAAAACGTGTGCTGGAAAACCTGCTTGAAAACGCGTTTCGTTACGGCAGCAGTAACATCGAAGTCAGTTCCTGTCACAATGCCAAGCAGCGTTGTGTGTCTTTTGAGGTCAGGGATTTTGGCAACGGCATCCCTGAGGATCAGGTCGATGCGTTGTTTGAACCCTTTAAGCAGGGTGACAAAGCACGAGGCTCTTTGGGTTCAGGGCTGGGTCTTGCGATCATCAAACGAATTGTAGATTTGCATTACGGCAGTATTACCCTGAGCAACCACCCCGAAGGTGGGCTGGTTGCCCGGGTTGATTTACCGTTGAAGTAACCTAGCCTTTAGGGCCTGCGTTACGGATGGCATCAGAGACATCATATTTGGCGAAGTTATCGGCGAACTGGGCGGCCAGTTTTCGCGCATAATCATCGTATTTCTGTTTGTCTTGCCAGGTATTGCGTGGATTCAGCAAGGCGCTGTCCACACCCGGAACTGCAACCGGTACATCCAGGTTCAACGCGGCAAGATGTTCTGTTTCCACATCGGCCAGGGTGTTGTTCACGATGGCATCAATCACCGCACGGGTAGTAGGGATTGAGAATCGCTCACCTTCACCAAACGGCCCGCCAGTCCAGCCGGTGTTAACCAGATACACTTTGGCACCGAATTCACGTACGCGCTTGATCAGCAGCTCAGCATAAACACCCGCAGGGCGCGGGAAGAATGGCGCACCAAAACAGGTACTGAAGGTAGACTCAATGGCCGCACTCGACCCCATTTCTGTGGAACCCACTTTGGCGGTGTAACCAGACAGGAAGTGGTATGCAGCGGCTTCTTCTGACAACACGGACACCGGTGGTAAAACACCACTGACATCACAGGTCAGAAAGACCACAGCGCGAGGTTCACCGGCCATATTGGCTTCAATACGCTTTTCAATGTGGCTGAGCGGATACGCCGCACGGCTGTTCTGTGTCAGACTGTCATCGCGATAATCCGGCGTACCATGTTCGTTCAGCACGACATTTTCCAGGATCGCGCCACGACGGATCGCATTCCAGATCACCGGTTCATTTTTCTCAGACAAGTCGATGCATTTGGCATAGCACCCGCCTTCAAAATTAAACACGCTGCCCGGTGCCCAACCGTGTTCGTCATCGCCGATCAGGAAGCGCTTCGGATCCGCTGACAACGTGGTTTTACCGGTACCGGAAAGGCCAAAGAACAAAGTAACATCACCCTGCTCGCCGACATTCGCAGAACAGTGCATCGGCAGAATGTCTTTCGCCGGCAACAAGAAGTTCAGCACCGAGAACATGGCTTTTTTCATTTCACCGGCATAGCGCATACCCGCCAGCAACACTTTGCGCGCCGCGAAATTGATGATCACCGTACCATCACTGTGGGTACCGTCGCGATCGGGCAAGCATTCAAATCCGGGCACATTCAGGATCTGCCAGGGTTGTTCGTTGCGAGGGTTCCATTGCTCAGGACGAATAAACAGGTTGTTGGCAAAAATGTGCTGCCAGGCTGTCTCGGTACGCACCACTAACGGCAATGCATGCTCAGGGTCGGCACCTACCTGAAGGTGAGAAGCAAAATACGGTTGCGACAACAACTGCTGTTCAACCCTGTCCCACAGCACATCGAAGGCCGTCGGGTCGAAGGGACGATTGGTGTTACCCCACTCGATGTCATGCTCAGTGCCTGGCTCTTTTACAATAAAGCGGTCTTTCGGAGAACGACCGGTGCGAGCGCCGGTTTTCACCACCAATGCCCCATTGTCGGCCAGTTCGCCTTCGCCGCGCTCGAGCGCATGGGCAATCAGTTCTTGTACAGATAAATCTACCAGTTGGTTGGCAGGGTTGGTGGTCATTCGCGGGTCTCCCATCATCACTTACACTATGCATTACACGGTTTCAGATGGGCGCGAAGTGTCCCATTTTTTAAGCATTTGAGCAACAAACATCCACAATATATTGAAACCCCACCTGACTACGCTTTCAATAAATATGTAATAAAATTACATTAACCCCCCAGCATGGGTCTAAATCCCTCAGAATGATTGAATAATTCGATCATTCTGGTCGGAATTCCACCCCATCCGAACGTAACTGAAAGGCAAAAAAAAAGCGCCTAAAGGCGCTTTTTTACCGCATCAAACTGTCATTAATGGGCAGTAGAGCCCTGATCAGGGCCCAACTCGCCACCGGCATGCAATGTTTCAACATCGATGGCATCGAATCGGTATTCTGCATGGCAGTACTGGCAGTTCATTTTAATGTCACCGTCGCTGGCGATGATATCGAGCAATTCCTGCTTATCAACACTGGCCAACGCCGCGGCACTGCGCTCGCGGCTGCAACTGCATGTAAACTGCACCGGTTGCGGACTAAACAGCTCGACCGTTTCCTGGTGGTACAAGCGGTACAGGACATCCTGGGCGGGCAGCTCCAGCATCTCTTTGCTGGTAAGGGTGTCCGTGAGTTGCATCAGATGGTCAAACTCCGGACGATCTGCCCGCTGGGTCGCCTCACTGGAGGTGGGTAACACCTGCAGCAGAATGCCACCGGCACGGGGTTTGTCGGTACTCAGGTCGGTGGCCAGCATGACCCGCGTGGCCAATTGCTCTGACTGCTCGAAATAGCTCTCCAGGCACGCCGCCAGCGACCCTTTGTCCAGCGCCACCATCCCCTGATAACGCTCCCCCTTGTCTGGCGTGATCGTGATCACCAGCACCCCTTTGTAAAACAGTTGGTCGAAACTGCTTGGCAGCGTCTCCAACTGCTCATCCCAGCGTGCCACGCCGCGCACCTTTTGATCATGCGTTCCATTTATGACGATGTACTTCACCGCACCTTCACTTTGCAGCTGTAATGCCACTTCACCCTCAAACTTTAACGTTGCGGTCAATAAACAGGTTGCCGCCAGCATCTCACCAATCAGCTCGGCAATCGGTGCAGGGTAATTGTTGTTGTCCAGGATCGCCTGGAAGCTGTCCTGTAACTGCACCAGCTCACCACGCACATTGGCGTCATTAAACAGGTAGCGATATAAGGTGTCTTGAGATTGCATGAGGTGCCTTATGTATCTTGATGTTTAAACTGAATGATCTTGCGACGCTGCTTTTTGTCCGGTCTGGCATCCGGGCGAGGACTGTGAAAGGCACTGAGCTTTCTCGCCTGTGCGTTACTCTCACGGGTCGCAATACTCTGCTCGGTTTCGACGTATAGCGTTTGCGCCAAGGTCGCATTGCGACGTTGATCACTGATTTGAACCACTTCCACTTCTTTAGTGTCGTATCCCGCAGGAACCCGCACGATAGCGCCGACATCCACCAGTTTACTCGGCTTACTGC
Organism: Fluctibacter halophilus; assembly: GCF_020687825.1. Classification (GTDB taxonomy): domain Bacteria; phylum Pseudomonadota; class Gammaproteobacteria; order Enterobacterales; family Alteromonadaceae; genus Fluctibacter; species Fluctibacter halophilus. The sequence goes on along the minus strand of NZ_JAJEWP010000003.1, from coordinate 169,526 downwards.
GCTGACCGTTATAGTGTACTTTACCAGCTTGCACCGCCTCCCGTGCCAATGCCCGGGTTTTAAAGAAACGTGCGGCCCACAGCCACTTGTCGAGGCGCACGCCGCTGTGCGTGTTATCGGGGTGGTTTGCTTTCATAACCGGTAATTGTAATTTTTTAGTAATGATTTAGGAATAGTGTTGTGACCCTTTTGGCGAGCCGTTATCATTGGCGGGCTCTACAATCAGCATACGATAATAACGACAGATGACAGCAGCAAGCCAGAACCTCTCTGCAATATGGCTACACATTCAAAAATATCAACGGCCCATCAACGTTGTGGTGGTCGTGGTGCTGTCTGTCTATCTGCTGCATTTCGCCGCACAGCTGACCTGGCGTCTGCTACCTGAGCCTACCCCAGACGCGCAAAATACCCCTCCTGCTGCTTCGGTGTCCAACCGCACATCTGCTGCAGGACCTCGTATTGACTTGGCAGCCATTGACCGACTGCATCTGTTCGGCGACCCAAGCGCTGTTGAACAACCGACACAACCGGTTGTAACCGACGCACCACAAACCCGACTAAACCTGACGTTGCACGGTGTGGTTGCAACCACAACCCGTAACCAGAGCGCGGCAATCATCGAAAACCGAGGCACACAGGCAACCTATGGTCTGAATGAGAAAATTGATGGCACCAACGCCATTCTCAAGGAAGTGTTTGCCGACCGCGTGATCCTACAGAATGGCCCAAGTCGGGAAACCCTGATGCTCGATGGTCTGGAGTATGAAAAGCCGTCCACGCAGCGCGCATCCGCCAAGCCTGTTCGGCCCAGCTTCACCCCCAGTAACCCAGCCCGTCAGCAACAGCCCGAACAGGATGTCAATCGAACCCTGTCACGGGATGCTGCTGAAGCGACCCGGGAATTACAGGAAAACCCCGGTGATTTTACCGATTACATCGCCATTTCGCCGCAGCAACAAGACGGCGAGCTGGTTGGCTACCAAGTCAGCCCTGGTCGCAAGCCACAGCTATTTCAGGCTGCAGGACTTCAGTCAGGTGATATCATTACCGAAATTAACGGCCTTGATTTGACCGATCCGCAACAAGCATTGGAAGCCATGAACATGTTGCGTACGTCACTATCGCTACAGATCACTGTGAATCGTGCAGGTGACCTCCTCACGCTGTATCTGGATATGCCCGAACCGGGCGCAGAGTTATAAGGATTATTTTTATGAAACGAGCCGGCCGCTTCATCAGCCAACGTTTCGCTATCGCACTGATGGCCACTTGTTTTAGTGTGTCAATCGGGGTATCTGCCACCGAGTATTCGCCCAATTTCAAGAACACTGAAATTACCGAATTCATCAACATTGTTGGCAAAAACCTGAACCGAACCATTATTGTCGATCCCAATGTGAGAGGCAAAATCAGCGTACGCAGTTACGATCTGCTGAATGAGGAACAGTACTATCAGTTCTTTCTCAACGTGCTTCAGGTCTATGACTACGCGGTGGTTGAAATGCCCAATGGCATTCTCAAAATCGTCCGCTCCAAAGACGCCAAGACCTCCAATATTCCGGTGGTCGAAGGCACCCCCTTTGACGGCGATGAAATGATCACCCGGGTGGTTCCGGTCTACAACGTGCCAGTACGTGAATTGGCCCCCATCCTGCGTCAGTTGAATGACCAGGCCGCGGGTGGCAACGTGGTCAGCCACGATCCCTCAAATGTGATGATGCTGACCGGCCGCGCGGCAGTGGTAAACCGCTTGGTGGAAATCATTGAACGGGTGGATCAGGCCGGTGACGAAGAAATTGATATTGTTAAACTGAAGTATGCCTCCGCCGGTGAAATGGTTCGCATTATCGAGAGTATTAACAAGTCTCAGGGCAAGCAGCCAACCGGCAAGTCAGAACCTCGTGCAGTTGCCGATGATCGTACCAACAGTGTGATTGTCAGTGGCGATCAGAAAGCTCGCCAGCGTCTGGTTACCTTAATTTCGCGTATGGATCAGGAACTGGAAACCAACGGCAATACCCGGGTGATTTTCCTCAACTATGCCAAGGCTGAGGATCTGGTCAAGGTCCTGCAGGGTGTCAGTGCCAGTATTCAGGCGGAAGAAAAGGGTGCGGGTAATAACGCCCGTCGCAGTGCTTCCCGAGACGTTAATATCGATGCCCATGAAGATTCCAACGCACTGGTCATTACCGCAGAACCCGACATGATGCGCTCGCTGGAAGAAGTTATCCGCCAATTGGATGTGCGACGTGCTCAGGTTCAGGTTGAAGCCATCATCGTCGAAGTGTTCGAAGGTGACGGAACGCAACTGGGCGTGCAATGGGCTTCCGAAAGCGGCGGTGGACAACAGTTTACTAACGGTAACATCGGCATCGGCTCACTGGGCGTGGCCCTGCGCGAAGCCGAAGACCGCGAAGTTAATCGCACCACAGTGACCGCCAACGGTGAAGTGGTCACCAGCACCGAAACCATCGAAGGCAACCTGTCTTCACTGGCCGGCTTGCTGGGAAGTCTGAATGGCTTCATGGTTGGCGTGGTCGAAGATGGCTGGGGCGCAGTGGTTCAGGCGGTCAGCAACGACACCAATTCGAACATCCTGGCCACCCCACACCTGACCACCATGGACAACGAAGAAGCATTCTTTATTGTCGGTCAGGAAGTGCCCATCATTACCGGTTCAACTGCCAGCAATGCCAACTCCAATCCGTTCCAGACCGTGGACCGTAAAGAAGTGGGTACCAAGTTGAAAGTGACACCGCAAATTAACGAAGGGGATGCCGTTCAACTGTTGATTGAGCAAGAGGTTTCCAGTGTCAGCGGTGCAACGTCGGTGGATATCGCGATCAACAAACGTGAAATCAAAACCACGGTCATCGTCGATGATGGTGGCACCATCGTACTGGGTGGACTGATCGACGAAGATGTCCAGGAGAGTGTCTCCAAAGTACCGTTGCTCGGCGATATTCCGATCCTTGGACACCTGTTTAAGTCCACCACGACCAACAAACGTAAACGCAATCTGATGGTCTTTATTCGCCCCACCATTGTCCGTGACGGCGTCACCATGAACAAAATCAGCCAGCGTAAATACAATTTTATCCGCGCCCAGCAGCTCAAGCGAGCGGCCGACGGCATCCCGTTGATGCCCCTGTCCGAGTCCCCGGTATTGCCGGAGTGGGATGAGTCATTGAGTCTGCCGCCAACGTATGAAGAATACCTGATGGAAAAGGACCGCAAAGCCCAGGAAGAGAAGTAAGCATGGACACGGATAAGTCAGAACAGGCAATAGCGCCGGTCGAAGACAACCTGCCTCCTATAGAGGAAGGCCAGGACGATGAGCAATCGCGGCCACACCAGTTACCGTTTGGCTTTGCTAAGCGGCACAAGGTGTTGTTTGACGAGGGCAAATCACCCGCAGTGGTGTATCACACCGTGGAAACGCAACCCACCACGTTTTTGGAAGTCAGACGCTACCTGGGTCGTGACTTTGTGCTCGATGAAATCGACGCGGAACGGTTCGAACACCTGCTGACCAGTGCCTTTCAACGGGATTCATCAGCGGCGAAACAATTGATGGAAGACATTGGTAACGAATCCGATCTGTTTTCGTTGGCCGAAGAGTTACCGGATACTGAGGATCTGCTGGAGTCCGAAGACGACGCGCCTATCATCAAGCTGATCAACGCCATGTTGGGCGAAGCGATCAAGGAAGGGGCGTCCGACATCCATATCGAAACCTTTGAAAACCAATTGGTGGTGCGTTTTCGGGTCGACGGTGTTTTGCGGGAAATCCTGCGTCCCAATCGCAAAATGGCGTCAATGCTGGTGTCCCGTATTAAAGTCATGGCCAAACTGGACATTGCTGAAAAGCGCGTACCCCAGGACGGTCGCATCACCTTGCGGATCGCCGGACGGGCGGTGGATGTGCGGGTTTCGACCATGCCTTCATCCCACGGTGAGCGGGTAGTTTTGCGTTTGCTGGACAAAAACAATGCGCGCTTGAACCTGACCGATCTGGGGATGACCGAACAGAACCGTGAGCACTTCTCATCGTTGATCCGCAAGCCTCACGGTATCATCCTGGTCACGGGGCCCACCGGTTCCGGTAAGAGTACGACCTTGTACGCTGGTCTGAGCGAAATCAACAGTAAAGATCGTAATATTCTGACCGTCGAAGATCCCATCGAATTTGATTTGCAGGGCATCGGTCAAACCCAGGTCAATCCTCGGGTCGACATGACCTTCGCGCGCGGATTACGGGCCATATTGCGCCAGGATCCGGACGTGGTAATGGTCGGTGAAATTCGTGACCTTGAAACCGCACAGATCGCCGTACAGGCCAGTTTGACCGGTCACCTTGTGTTATCAACCCTGCACACCAACACCGCAGCAGGTGCCATCACCCGTTTGGAAGACATGGGCATTGAACCCTTTTTGCTGTCATCCAGTTTATTGGCGGTGTTGTCACAGCGACTTGTGCGAACCCTTTGCCCGGAGTGTAAAACCGCGCACGCACCCAGTGAACAGGAATGCGAAATATTGGGTGTTGCCTATCCAACCCAACAAACCCTCTTTGGTCCGCAGGGATGCGCCGCCTGTAATCAGACCGGCTACCGAGGCCGAACCGGCATCCATGAATTGCTGATTGTTGATGAGCAAATCCGTGACTTGGTCCACAACGGACACGGGGAACAGGCCATCGAGCGCTACATTCGTCAATCCACCCCCAGTATCCGTGGTGATGGATGCCGCAAAGTCTTGTTGGGAATGACATCCCTGGAAGAAGTTTTGCGTGTCACCCGTGAGGAGTAGCGACAGTGGCCGCATTTGCATACAAAGCGCTGAACGCTAAAGGCCAGAATAAATCCGGTGTGCTGGAGGGTGACAATGCCCGGCAGATACGCCAGCAATTGCGTGAAAAAGGCCTTATCCCTCTCAATGTGGAACAAGTGGCTGAAAAAGCCAAAGGCAGCGGTGGTGGATTACAATGGTTTAAACCGCGAATTTCTGCCAGTGATCTGGCGTTACTCACCCGCCAACTGGCGACCCTGGTCGAGTCTGCATTACCCGTAGAGGAAGCGCTGCTGGCGGTAGCGGAACAGTGCGAAAAGCCCCGTCAGAAAAACATGATGATGGCAGTACGCTCGAAAGTGGTGGAAGGACACGGGTTGGCCGATGCCATGGGCGAGTTCCCATCGGTGTTTGACGAGCTGTTCCGGGCCATGGTGGCGGCCGGCGAAAAATCAGGTCATCTGGATACCGTTTTGAATCGACTGGCTGACTATACTGAGCGTCGCCAACAAACCCGCAGTCAGATTATCCAGGCACTGATCTACCCATCATTGATGATGTTTTTCGCCCTCGGTATTGTGCTCTTGCTGTTAACCGTTGTGGTGCCCAAAATTGTCAGTCAGTTTGACCATATGGGTCAGGACCTGCCGACCATCACGCAAGTCTTGATCTCCGTCAGTGAGTGGTTACAAAATTATGGCGTGTATCTCGCACTGACCATCGGTGTACTGCTCATTATTGTTAATCGGGTACTGCAACAACCGGCGATGAAGCTACGCTACCACCGGCTGTTGCTACGTCTGCCCATGATCGGCAAGGTGACCCGAGGGCTCAATACTGCGCGCTTTGCGCGCACATTGAGTATCCTTACCGCCAGTGCCGTGCCGTTGCTGGAAAGCATGCGGATTGCCGCCGACGTGCTGGAAAACCGTCACATCAAGAATGCCATTGCCGATGCCGCGGTCAAGGTCAAAGAAGGAACCAGCCTGCGCGTTGCACTGGACAACACACGCATGTTCCCCCCCATGATGATGCACATGATTGCATCGGGTGAAAAGAGTGGGGAACTGCAACAGATGTTGGCGCGCGCCGCCGACAATCAGGACAGGGAATTTGAGGCGCTGATTGGTGTCTCATTAAAAGTGTTTGAGCCATTGCTGATCGTCAGCATGGCGGTGATCGTGTTGTTCATCGTCATGGCCATACTGCAACCCATACTAGCGTTAAATAACATGGTGAATGTGTAATGAAACAAATGTTGAAGCGTCAGGCCGGATTCAGCCTGATAGAAGTCATGGTGGTCTTGTTGATCATCGGTATCATGGCCTCAATGGTCGCTCCGCAGATCCTGGGTAACCAGGAAGAAGCGCAGTTGAAAAAAGCCGCGGTGGACATCCAGCAGTTGGAAAGCGCACTGGAAATGTACAAATTGCGCAACAACATGTTCCCGACCACGGAGCAGGGACTGGAAGCCTTAGTCACCGCCCCCAGCATTGAGCCGATCCCACGCAATTATCCTGAAAATGGTTTCATCAAACGTCTGCCTGATGACCCTTGGGGAAACCCCTATCAATTGTTGAGCCCGGGTGAAATGGGTGCGGTGGATATTTTCACTTACGGTCCCGATCGTGAACCGGGTACCGAAGATGATATCGGTAACTGGAACATTGACGAATACCTGAATTAATCCCATGTCCATGGTCACCCGCTCACACAAGGGCTTTACACTACTGGAAGTGATGCTGGTGCTGGTGATCATGGGGTTCTCCGTCAGCTACGTGTTGTTCAACGCGTTTGGACAAACCCCTGTAGAGGGACTGCAAAAGGAAGCACAGCGCTTTCAGGTTGTGGTGGATATGGCCAGTGATTTCGCGGTGTTGAATCAACAACAGCTGGGCATTTATATCGACGATGACCTCCCCATCTACCGCTTTATGATATTGGATGAAGAAGAGCGTTGGCGGTGGCTGGAAGATTCAAAGGCCTTTGCTGAACATCGCTTGCAGGAACCGTTCACCCTGATGCTTGAGCTCGAAGATTTACCCTGGGCGCAGGAAGACAATCTGTTTGATGACAATCTGTTCGATGAGTCCCTCAGCGTCAGCGACGATCAAACCCAGATTGGCGATGAAGAAGACAAGCCGTTACCGCCGCCACAAATCCTCATCCTGTCCAGTGGCGACATCACACCGTTCAGCCTGGCGTTTGCATACGAACCGACATTCAGCAGTGACGACCCGGTCTATTTCAGGGTCAATGCCATCGATTTACCGCCGCTGGAACGGGAAGGCCCGTTGGATAGCCTATGAACAATCGCGGCTTAACCCTGCTTGAAGTCATGGTCGCATTGGCCATTTTTGCCATGACCGGCGTGGCGGTGATGAAAGCCGCCGGCGACCACCTCAACGGATTGTCGCAGTTGGAAGAAATCACCCTCGCCACCTGGGTCGCCAACAACCGCGTAACGCGGCTACGCCTGGAGAACAACTGGCCACCGAAAAACAACTTCAAAGGCAATGAAGTGATGGGGGATGTGACCTGGTACTGGCAACAAAAAGTATTAAAAACCAACGACGACAACCTTCGCGCGATAGAAGTCAGCGTCGGGTTGAGTGAAAACTACACAGATACCATCACCACCGTCACCACTTACATCGCCAACCCGGAGCCTGACTTCTGATGGCGCGCGGTTTTACACTACTTGAAATCCTCATTGCCATGGCCATTTTTACCCTTATCGGCCTGGGCAGTACTGCCGTGCTTACCACGGTCATAGACAGTAATCAGTTGTCCGCTGAGCGGGTTGAAAAGCTTCAACACCTGCAGCGTGCAATGATGATCATGGAGCGCGATTTTCAACAAGCGGTGCCGCGTAAAATCCGCTATGAAGGACAGTCCATTGACGCCGTCCTGCGCTCGGGTGCCAACGAATTTGATAGCGAAATGGACGGCGTGGGATTGGTGCGTAGCGGTTGGCAAAATCCCCAGTTAATGCTGCCACGCAGTACATTGCAGGCGTTGGTATATCGCGTTCAGGACGGGCAGCTGCAACGGTTGCATACCGTGCACGTCGACAACAGCACCGGCGTTGAACCGAAAGTTCGCGTGCTGTTGGACAATATCGACGATTTTCAGGTTGAAGTACTGCTTGCCGGCCAGGGAGACTACGACGATTCCCAATGGGAAGAAGATACCATTACGCCGCAATTACCACGCGCCATTGCCATCACATTGGAAAGTAAAGATTTTGGCCGCATACGTCGCGAATGGTTGCTGGCAGGTGCCCAATGAGGGGGCATCAATCGCAACGCGGCGTAGCCCTGGTTATCGTGCTGATGATCGTGGCACTGGTCAGTATATTGGCGACCGAAATGAGTGGTCGCTTACAGCTGAGTATCCAGCGGGCCAGCAACATCAAAGATAACAACCAGGCTTACTTGTATGCACTGGGTGCCGAACAGTTTGCCACCGTGGCCATCAAGCAACTCATCGATGCCAACAACGGTATCGTTAACCTCGAGCAACCCTGGAGTGAGCCATTGCAATACCCACTGCCGGGCGGCGGTATTGAAGCCCATCTGGTGGACATGCAGGGCTGTTTCAACCTCAATGCCCTGAGCGATACTAATCACTTACGCACGCCCTCCGGCACAACTCCCGGCGGCGCAACAAATAGCCCGCAGCCAAACAATGCAAACAATGCAGGAGCGACCACAGGCGGCACCAAGGGAACCGCCAGCAGCACCCTGGCAATCCGTGCGGCCGCCTTCGAGACCATGTTACGTGCGCTGCAAAGCGCCAATATTGACAGCTACAGCGCCGAAACCCTGCGTGATTCTCTGGCTGACTGGCTGGACGAGGATGACACCATGCGCACTTACGGTGCCGAAGACAGCGAATACGCCGGTCGTTCTCCGGCCTATCTGGCCGCCAATCAGTTGATGACCACCTTGTCGGAACTGCGTTTGGTCAATGGCGCCGACATGGAATGGTTGCCACAGGTGTTACCGTTGCTGTGCGTGTTACCTGAAGACAACCGCCTCAAAATCAACATCAACACCATCGATGAAGATCATGCGGCAGTCCTGGCCGGTGTGACCGGTATGTCCCTGTCAGACGCCACAGGGATCATCAGTAGTCGCAAACCGAAGGGATGGGAAAAAGTCGACGATTTCATGCAACTACCGGAAATCACAGCCCTGAACCTGAGCAATGATCAGAAAGCCCTGCTGGATGTCACAACACAATACTTTATGTTACGTATCAAGACCCGTTACAATAGCGCCACATTTAACATGTCGACTTTATTCAGGGTCGATTCGAACGACCAGGTAACGGTAGTGCGCCGCGAATTTGGAGGAGTCAAGTAATGGAACAATTGATTGTGCGCCTGGGCGGCGCCGACAATCCCGTTACCCATTGGTTGGTATGGTCGACCGAACAACAGGATATCATTGCCTCAGGGCAACTGAACGACGATCACGAGCTGTCCAGCCTGGCACAGCGTGCCGGCACCCGTCCGGTGATTGCATTGATCCCCGGCAGTGAGGTGAATCTTACCCACGTCGAATTACCCGCCAAAGCGGGACGCAAAGCCATGGCTGCAATCCCGTATATGCTGGAAGAAGAACTGGCTGAAGATATCGACGCGCTGTTTTTCGCATTGGGACCACGCAGCAATGAACAGCAAGCCGTGGCGATCATTCGCCGGGCGACGCTGCTTGATTATCAACAGCGCCTTACCGAGGCAGGATTGTTCTGTGACAAACTGATACCCGATACGCTGGCCATGCCCTGCACAGAGGATCACTGGTCATTCATCACGCTGGGTGATGAAGTCCTGATACGTCAATCTCAGTGGATGGGCATGCAAGGCCATCGCGACTGGGTGCTGGGGGCCCTCGCATTGTCCGCCAAACAACAGGCTGAGCCGGTTGTACTCGACAATTACAGCGATGTAACACTGCCCCCCATGGCCAATATAGATGTTCAGGTTATGCCCCTCGAGATGCCGATGCAGGTACTGGCAGTGGGCGCCATCGCCCAGCCGTTCAACCTGTTGCAAGGCGAGTTCAAAATACGCCGTGAGCGCAGTGTAAAACTGGGCCAGTGGCGTGCTGCAGCGGTGCTCGCGGGCCTTGCTCTGACTACAACATTGGTGGACAGGGGACTCGAGCTGCAACAATTGTCGCAACAGCGCGCCAGCCTGAGCGAGCAAATTGCCGCTGAATATCAGCGTGGATTCCCCCAAGGCGGAGCGTACCGCGATTTACGCCGTAAAGTACGTGACAATATGACCCGTCTCGAACAAGGCGGTGGCAGTGCCTCTATGCTGGTGTTCATGTCTCAGTTATCGGAAGCATTTGCCACCAGCCAGGTCAAACCACAGACACTGCGTTTTGACAGCAAACGTGCCGAGTTGCGCATGCTGGCGGAAGCCGACAATTTTGAAGCACTGGAGCAATTTAAGCGCTTGGCTGAAGCCAAAGGATTCACCGTCGAACAGGGCGCCATCAACAATCGGGACAACACCTTCATCGGTTCGTTGTCGATAAGGAGCTAAGGTGGATAAGGTACGTCAATGGTTTCAGAGCCTGACAGAAAGGGAACAAGGCCTGGTGCTGCTCAGTGCAGTGGTGGTTGTGATTGGCCTGTTTTACTGGTTAATCTGGGCGCCGCTGAACACCAGCCTCGACAGCGAACGTCGAGCCGTTAGCGCCCGTCAGGACGACTTACAGTGGATCACCCGACAGGCCAACCGAGCGATTCAGTTGCGACAATCAGTGGGCCAGAAAGCCACATTTAACGGCTCACTCACTCAACTGGTGAATCAGACCGCAAGCCGTGAAGGTATTGGCATCACCCGCATGCAACCGCAAAACGAAGAGCTCAAAGTCTGGGTTGATCAGGCTGACTTCCAGGCGGTGATGCGCTGGCTACATGACCTTGAACGTCGTGGCGTACAGATCATTGATATCGATTTGGCCAAAGGCGATGCGCCGGGACAAATCAAAATCCGTAGTTTGCAGCTGGGGACATCATGAGAGTATGGCAATGGACAGTGACAGCCATCGCGATCTACCTGATCGCCCTGCTGGTCACATTACCCGCCCGCCAGGTACTGCCTCATCTGCCGCTGCCAGCATCGGTTCAGGTTCAGGGTGTTTCAGGCACCGTATGGCAAGGCAAAGCGCAACAGGTTTGGATTGACGGGCTACCCATTCACGGTCTCGAATGGCAAATTTCGCCGTGGCATTTGCTCATCGGCCAGGCCCGGGTCAGCCTCAAAGCCGGTAATGCCCGGGACAGTGAAGAAGTTTCTCTGAGCGGTCCATTAGCAGTGCCGCTGTGGGGCGAACCGGCCATAGAGGCCGAGTCACTGGAGCTGTATTTGCCCACCGATCTTGTCATCGCCAAACTGCCATTGCCGTTGCCCGTCAATGCCGGCGGGCGATTCAAAGTCAGCATCGACACCCTGCAGTATGCTGGTCGTTGTCAACAATTGCAGGGCAAAGGCCAGTGGTTAAATGCCAGTGTTGCCGGCACCCGCGGGCCTATCGCACTGGGTAACTTTGATGCACAACTGATGTGTGATGATGGCTCGGTCATGATCGGTGTTCGACCGCCAAATGAATTCGGACTGACCGCCGATGCCACCGTATCGCCTGAACTGCAGTTCAGTGTCATTGGACGCTTCAAACCGGCGGATAATTTACCCGAAGAAGTCCATCAGGCGGCAGCGTTTTTTGGCAAAACCGACGCTGAAGGTTACTACGCGATCAACTTCTGAGCACAGGATTGGCGCGGATATCGTCGAGCAGCGTCCGGTAGTCAGTGACCGCCGGAAATCCATCGATGCTGCGCACCGCCTGCTGACTGTCAGGGTTGGCCACCGCCAGCAGGTGCTTTATTCCAAAGGTTTCAGCAGCATGCAAAATGGTCAGACTGTCATCCACAAATAACGTCCGCATCGGGTCAAATCCCAACATGGCCTGCAGTTGTTGCCACAGTGACTGCGACTCCTTGGTCACACCAAACTGATGGGTAGAAATCAGTCTGTCGATATGACTGTCGAGTTGGGTTCTCTCGACTTTGAGCGACAAACTGCCTGGATGGGCATTGGTGACCAGCACCACTTCCCGACCACTGTCATGCAAGGCGTCCAGAAACGGCAGGGTATCGTCACGCATATCAATCAGGTGTTGAATCTCGCGCTTGGCCTGCATGATGTCCATGTCCAGTTTTTCCGCCCAATAATCCAGGCAATACCACGACAAGGTACCGTGCACTTTTTCATACTCTGACTGCATCATGGCTTTTGCCTGTTGCAATGAAATCCCTTGCCGGGCCGCCAGTTTGGCCGGCACATGTTCGAGCCAGAAGTGATTATCAAAGTGCAAATCGAGCAATGTTCCGTCCATGTCGAGTAACACCGTGTCGATTTGGTTCCAGAGCAAGTGTGGCAAGGCCGTTTTCCTTAGTATAAAGTAGACAGAGACGTCAGCAGGGATGCCGCTGACCCGCAGTCATCATAGTAACGTGATAGGTCCATGAGTAAAATAGATCCAGACAAGCCTTTACCCCTTATTCATCACCGTGAAATCGTCGCGAGCAGCGGCCTGTTCAGGGTAGAACGCATCGATCTGGAATTCTCCAACGGCGCCCAGCGCCAGTTTGAGCGAATGGCTGGCAGTGGCAGGGGCGCGGTCATGATCGTACCTTTTCTTGACGATCAAACGGTATTGCTGGTCAGGGAGTACGCAGCCGGTACCCATTCCTATCAACTGGGGTTTCCCAAAGGGTTAATCGATCCGGGCGAACAATCATTACAAGCGGCAAACAGAGAGCTTCAGGAAGAAGTCGGCTACGCGGCCAACTCGCTGACGTCACTGCATACCGTTTCTATGGCACCCACCTTCTTCAATGCCAGCATGCACATCATCATTGCACGGGATCTGTACCCTCAACGGCTGGAAGGCGATGAGCCTGAGCCGTTGGAAGTGATCCCCTGGTCTATCGATAATTTTGACGCCTTGCTGGCGCGGGATGATTTTGTTGAAGCCCGTTCCATTTCTGCACTGTTACTGACCGAGCGTTGGTTAAAGGAGCAGCATGACTGATTCTCATAGCTTGTCTGAACTGGTTGAAATTGCCAAACGTGCGGCCCGCACCGCCGGTGAAGCGGTCCTTGCCATCTACGACAGTGGCGACTACAAAGCCTACGACAAAGCCGACGATTCACCGGTAACTACCGCAGATTACCGCGCCAACGAAATCATCATGGACATCCTGCAACAAGAAACACCGGATATTCCTATCATGTCGGAAGAAACCGACAATGGCGATCTGGCCTCGCGACAACACTGGACCCGTTACTGGCTGATTGATCCCATCGATGGCACCCAGGAATTTATTGCCCGCAGTGGCGATTTTGCCGTCAATATCGCCCTGATAGAAAACAACCAACCCGTCATCGGCGTGATTTACTGGCCGCCGGGGGAAACGCTGTATTCCGCGGTGCTGGGACAAGGCGCGTTTAAAGAATGTCCGATGGAACAACGCCAGATCCATGTGCGCGACTTTGACGACCCGAACGAGGACGTAGTGATGCTTGCCATCAGTCGTCGTCAGTCCCGAGACAAAGTGATGTCGCGCATGAACGAAGACAGAATTTACCAATCGGTGCCCCTGGGTTCCTGCTCACTCAAGTCCTGCTTCATCGCCGAAGGCAAAGCTGATCTTTTCCTGCGCATCGGCGTAACCGGAGAATGGGATACCGGTGCGGCACAATGCATTGTTAACGAAGCCGGTGGCAAAATCTTCAGTGCCGAGTTTGACCCGCTTACCTACAACCAACGTGACATTCTGACCAATCCGGATTTCGTGGTCACCGGCGACCAGCGGGTCAATTGGCAGGGCATCGTCAATTATCACAAAGGAAAATCAACATGAGATTAGCCATTCTGGCGCTGGCTGGCGCGATCAGCACAACCGCAACCGCGAACTGGCAACTGGCCAACGAACACTCCAGCGTACACTTTATCAGTACCAAGAATACCCACGTCAGCGAGCTGCACCACTTCAGCCAGATGTCCGGCTCCCTGACCGATGACGGTAGCTTATCGATAACAATTGACCTGGCCAGTGTACAAACCGGCATTGAAATCCGTGATACACGGATGCGGGAGAAATTGTTTAATGTTGCCGCCATGCCTGCAGCAACCATCACTGCAAACCTGGACGAAGGCATCATGACGATGGCCAAAGGCACTGCCCAGCGGGTTGTCGTACCGGCGACGCTGTCGTTAAACGGCCAGCAACAATCCCTTTCTCTGGATCTGATGGTAATGCGCGATGCCAATGCAGGCTTCGTCGCGACCAGTGTGGCGCCGGTACTGCTGAAAGCCACCGATTTCGGCTTGGCTGAGGGCTTAGACGTCCTTCAAGGTATTGCCGGCCTGAAAGCGATTGGCCACACCGTGCCGGTCAGCGTATCGGTGACCTTTCGCGCCAACTAATTCTGCTCGGGCGGTGTCATCTGGCTCGCCCGGTATGCTTCGATACTGATAATATCGACGCTTTCATGTAACTCAGAATACAGCAGCACCGCCTCACCACGTTTGAGTGCACTCACTACCTGCTCAACCTTGGTTTGCAAAGGCACTTCCGATTCGCCGTAATCGGTACCTTCCCGCAGCACAAAGTCGCGCACGATATTCAACAGCGTATCCGCCGCCAGTTGCTCAACCGGAATACGCACTACCAGCCTCCTGTCGTTGTTGTTCAATGAAATCTGCAATACGTCCCGGTAACCAGCTCTGTGGGCGCCACGGCGGCCCCTGCACAAACCCGACATGCCCCCCGCTGGCACTGAGTTCAAGGCGAACCTTGTCCGACAGTTGTTGTTGGCCAGGGATCACCCGGCCATCCATGAACGGGTCGTCTTCACTGTGCAGGATCAACGTTGGCCTGGCAATAGACTTCAGGAAGGGCATGGCACTGGCTCGCCGGTAGTAATCATCGACACCATCAAAACCGTGCAGCGGCGCTGTAATGTGATGATCAAAATCCCGAAACGAGCGCAATTGGCGCACCTTCTCCTCACTCAGGTTGGCGCTGGCGGGATAGATGCCCTTGGCCATCTTGGTCAACACGCCTTGCTTCATGCTGTCCAGCAGGTAGTTCTGATAGCGCCGCGCAAAACCGCGATTGATCGCCTCAGCACAGGCCGACAGACACATCGGCGCACTGACCGCCACCGCGGCCCGTAAAAGGGACGTCTCACCCAACTCACCCTGCAGTTTTAGCAGCATGTTGCCGCCCAAGGAAAACCCTACCGCAAACAGATCGAGCCCGGCGTGCCTGGCAGCCAGTAATGATAAGACATGCAAAGCATCGCCTGTTTCACCGGAGTGATAGGCGCGCGGTAAACGATTGACAGAACGGCCACAGCCTCGAAAGTGCATGGTCACGACCCAATAGTTGCGCGCAGCCAGGGTCGCCATGGTGTCATTGGCATAGTGAGAATGAACATCCCCTTCCAGGCCATGGAACAACACCACCAGTCCTTCAGGTTGTTCAGGCTTGGGAGCCCATGCTAATTCCAGCTCGTCTCCGTCGGGTAAATCCAAGACTTCCCAATGCAGTGCAAGCGCCTGTTTGCGCCGGAAAAACTTCGGCCAAATGGTCTGCACATGGCGATTTTTTGCCCACCAGGGTGGGCGATAGGCGTTGCGAACGATGCCCCCGAATGGTGCTGAATCAGTTCTGCAATCTTTCACTGTCGAGCCTCATCGTTCACTGCAACCAGCAGATTTATCAGCGCCTCGTTCAACCCAGGTTCCACACTTACCTTGGTGGCACTGGCACAAGCTATCAAGCCGTTGAGGGGGCTGCTGAGGGGCATCACGCTGAGATCCGACAGGTGCGCAAGCAACGCTTGTTGCTGTTGTTTTTCGCTGTCCAGTTCGAGGGTTTTGAGCCGCTCATAATCATCCGTGCCTTTAGCGGCTCTTCGCAACGTGCGTATACTCTGTGTTTGCTGGCGCGCAGACTGGGTCGCCTTCCGCATCACCCGCCATTGCGCTGCAGACACCATCAGTTCGCTTTCAGCCAGGTACAACACCAACAACACGTCGTTGATGTTGAGGCCATAACGGTCCTGCAGTTGTAGCAGTTGCGGTGCCACATCAGGCATGTCATACAACCGCAGGCTGTAGGACCAGAAGTGCTCAGCTTGCCATTGCACGGTCAAACTCCGCCTGTTGCTGTTCGAGCATTTCTTGTGCCTCCAGCCACTCGGCTTCGGCGTCCTGCAGTTGTTGCGTGGCGGCTTGCTGTTTATCCAACACGTCACGCAGTTGTTGTTTGGCACTGTCTTCATACAGGGACGTATCGGCCAGCGTCTGTTCAAGATCCTGCAGGCATTGTTGGCATTGGTGCATCTGGCGCTCGGCGCGTTTGATGGTTTCCCGCAGGCCTTTCGTTGCCTGACGGAATTCAGCTTCCAGGCGCTTAACGGTTTTCCGATCCGGCCCGCTATTGTTGGCGCTTTGTGTCTTCTTGCTGGCCACCTCACTGGCGGTCTGGTTAAGCAACCAATCGCGGTAGTCATCCAAATCACCCTGAAACGGCGCCACCTGGCCACTGTCGACCAGATAAAAGTCGTCACACACCGAACTGAGCAAAAAGCGATCGTGCGACACCAGGACCATCGCGCCGGAAAATGCCTGCAATGCCAGGTTCAGTGCATGACGCATTTCCAGATCCAGGTGGTTGGTGGGTTCATCAAGCAGCAACAGGTTTGGCTTCTGGTATACCATCAATGCCAGTACCAAGCGGGCTTTCTCGCCACCGGACATCGGCGCCACCTTGGACAATGCTGCATCGCCATTGAAGCCAAATCCGCCCAGGTAATCGCGAAGCTGCTGTTCTGTCGCATTTTTATCGAGACGCACCAAATGCGCCAAAGGGGTGTCATCCGCACGTAAGGTTTCCAACTGGTGCTGGGCAAAATAACCAATACGCAAGCCAGAAGAGGTTTCAACGCTTCCTGCCAGTGGCGGGTGTGCCTGAGCGAGTAATTTGATCAGGGTGGATTTACCGGCGCCGTTACGTCCCAGTAAACCGATGCGGCTACCGGGAACCAGATTGAGGTGCACATTTTCCAGGATCACCTTGTCACCGTAGCCGGCTTGCACGTGTTCAATTTTGATCAACGGGTTGGGCAACTTGGGCGGTTCAAAAAAACTGAACGAAAACGGCGACTGGCTATGCGCCGGCAACAGGTCTTCCAGTTTTTCCAACTGCTTGATCCGGCTTTGAGCCTGTTTGGCTTTGCTGGCTTTGGCTTTGAAACGGTTGATAAAGGATTCCAGGTGGGCGCGTTTTTGCTGCTGCTTCTGGTACTCGATATCCTGCAGACGAATGCGCTCCGCGCGTTGCTTTTCGAAACTGCTGTAGTTACCGGTGTAACTGATCAGTTGTTGCTGCTCAACACTGACGATGGTATCGACGGTTGCATCGAGAAAGGCTTTGTCGTGTGAGATCAGCATCAACGTGCCGCTGTAACGGGCCAGCCATTTTTCCAGCCAGATCACCGCATCCAAATCAAGGTGGTTGGTGGGCTCATCCAATAACAGTAGGTCACTGTGGCACAACAGTGCCTGCGCCAGGTTCAGGCGCATGCGCCAACCACCGGAAAAGTCGCTGACCGGCCGTGACAGACTGTCAGGAGCAAACCCCAGACCTGCCAGAATGGTCGCTGCACGCGCCTCAATGTCATAGGCACCGGCGTCTTGCAACTCGCCATGCAGGCGCGCCAGAGCCTGTCCGTCCCCGGCACTTTCTGCAGCCTCCAGCGCTTGTTGCAGGCCCCTGACCCGGGTATCACCATCAATCACATAGTCCAATGCAGAGCGGGGACTGGCGGGCGTTTCCTGCGCCACCGACACAACATCCCAACCTTGAGGAACCGAAACCTCACCGTGATCCGACTGCAATTCATCACGTAACAATGCAAACAGGCTGGACTTCCCGCACCCATTGGCGCCAATCAGTCCGACTTTCTGGCCGGGATTAATGGTGGCATCGGTTTCACGCAACAGCACTTTGCTGCCACGCATGAGGGTTACTTCGGTCAATTGGATCATGAAAAAGTCAGGCCGCCCTAGCGTTGCGATGATAGAATGGCGGGAGTATATCAAACACTGAATCCCGGGAGCGAGTGGAACCATGACGCGCAAAATCAAACGCCGCTTTGTCGCTGGCGCGACCTGTCCCAAATGCAAGGCCTTCGACACCATCATGCTGTATTTCGAAAACAACGTTGAAAAGCTTGAATGTGTGTCCTGTGGGTATCACCAGTCACAAACCGATACACAGGTGCAAAACGCCCAGCGCAGCAACGAGAACGTCATCGGCGTGTTTAAACCGGAATAGTCTGTCCCTCACACAGCCGGCTTGTGATACATCATTTCCACCAGATAATTCACACTGGCATCAAAATCCACGTACTGCTCACGGTACATTGGGCCCAAGGTCTGTTGCAGAGCGCTCTGCAACTCCCCCAGCGGGGTCTGTCGCTGAAGACCTTGCCGCACCACAGCCCAGGCTCGTCCAAGAAACGCCAGGTCACGTTCCACCGCTGCTGAACTGGCCACGTCACCATGGCCGGGAAGCACGGTTACCGGTTGCAGGCGCTTCAGTGTTATCCGGTTGCCCACGCAGGAAAAGGCATTTGAGGCGATACGACGGGTTTTACGGTTGAATGCCGTTCCGGACTGTGCAATGCCAGTAACGACTGGGCGACGTTCCACTGTGTTTGTGGGGTTGTTGCTAATTATTTGCACTTTTTCTCGATAGGTTGGGCGTTCGATTGATGTAGGGGACCCTAACCATGAAACCGTACCGAACTCTTTTTAGCGCCGTTGCCTTGTGTGTTACCAGTGTCCTGGTGGGCTGTGGTGGCAGCAGTGACACAGCAACCAATGACATCCCCCAGAACAGTAACTCGGCACCATTGGCAAATGCAGGCAACGATCAGACCGTATCCCTGGGCGATACCGTGACCCTGTCTGGCGAAGCCAGTAGTGATGCTGACGGCGATACGCTGACCTACCAGTGGTCGCTGTTGGAGGCCCCGCAGACCAGTACTGCCAGCGTCGACAGCATCGAAGTGGCGGCAAGCTTTGTGGCAGATAGCCTCGGAACTTACGTTGTGCAGCTTGTTGTCAACGATGGCCTGGTTGACAGTGTCGCTGTGACCGTCTCGATCACCGTATTGAGCACCGCTCAGGACATAACCGACAAACTGCTCAGCGACACCAGCGCCGGTTGTGAGGCGTACCAGGGAGAGTACCAATCCCAGGTCATGGATCTGCAACGGGGTGAAACCTTCGTCGGTGAACTGACCATTCAGACCCAATCATCCACCTGTCGACTGACCTCCAATGAAATCCCCAACCATGACTTTAACGACGCCAGCGCCGCCTTTGCCACGCCGGTTTCTGCGCAAAACAATCAACTGGACATCCCGACCTCGCCGCTACAGGCAGGCAACGTAACCCCTCTGAGCCTGACCACCACCAATGGTGTGTTTCTCAATGGTGCCACGCTGGATCTGCTCGCTGCAGCCTGCTATGGCATTGGTAGCGAACCATTGGGCAATGAGAAAATTGGCTGCGGACAGGATCAGATTGATAATCCCTGGCGTTACGACCCCATGTCTGCTCTGAACACCTTCGGCACCGATGCCCACAATGCCCATACCCAACCGGATGGCACTTATCACTACCATGGTAATCCTCAGGCGTTATTTGATCAGGACTGTGATCTCACTGGCGTCCCCTCGCCAGTGGTCGGGTTCGCCGCCGATGGCTTTCCCATCTACGGCAGTTGCTTTACCGATGAACAGGGCAATGTGCGCAAGGCACTATCCAGTTATCAATTGAAGAATAATGGTGGCGCACGTCAGGCTGAGCCGGGCTATCAAACCCCGCAGGCAGGGGTCGGCGTGGTGGCCAGTGATCAGTACGATGGTCAGTTCGTCGGTGACTGGGAGTATCAGGCAGACAGTGGGGACCTGGACATCTGCAATGGCATGACCGTGGATGGGCAGTACGGCTACTACATTACCGATCAATACCCTTGGGTGATGGGTTGCTTTACCGGCACCCCGGATCCGAGCTTCGATAAAACCGGCGCAGCATTGGTCAACCGCATGCATGCCCACCCTCACCGTCATTAAAAAAAAGGGGACGCTCGTGCGTCCCCTTTGTTCAGGCTCGGTGTTACCGACACCGCTCCACGCTACTCAAATCGCAATGCATTGACCGGATTGGCCCGCGCCACCCTGGCGGCATTACCACCAATGGTCAACCAGGCAATCATCAGACTGCCACCACCGACCACGGCGCAAATGGGCAGCAACCACCAGGTTTCCAAACGGTAGGGAAAGCTTTGCAGCCACTCCACTGTCCACCAGCAGGCCAGTGGCCAGGCAATGGCATTGGCCAGCAACACGGGACGGGAAAACTGCCACAACAACAGCATCACAATGTCGCGCACCCGGGCACCCATCACTTTGCGGATTCCGATTTCCTTGGTGCGCCGCTCGGCACTGAATGCCGCCAACCCGTAAAGTCCAAGGCACGCCACCAGCACCGCCAGTACGGCGAACGCGGTGAACAGGCGCATCTGAACGTCTTCATTATGGTATTGGGCCACCATCATCTCACTCAATACACTGAGGCTGATCGGTTGCATGGGCACGTGTTGCGACCATACGTCTTCTACTTTGGCCATCAGCGCAGGCAAGTCGTTGGTGTCAAACTGAAGACTGGCCACCCGGAAACGGTCAGGGTTCATCATGTAAACCGACGGACGAATGTCGAATTTGATTGAGCGGAAGTAGATATCCGGTATCACACCAATGATTGTCAGTTGCTGCATGCCCGGTCCACTGACGTGCCCTTGCAAAACCTGCCCAATCGCCTGTTGGGGTGATGCAAAGCCAAGTTTACGCGCCGCCGATTCATTCACAATGGCACTGGCCTGACGGGTTTCCCCTTCTTCGGCCCGTTGCATTCGATCGGTACCGTGCGCCTCGTCAAACAGTCGTCCTGCCAGGGGCTGAACATCGTACGCTTCGAAGAAGCCCAACCCCATGTTGTGGTAGTTAAGCAGCTCTGTCACCTGTTCGCCCTGGTCGGAAGACGAGAGCAAGGTAAAGTTCTGGTTGTTTTCGTTGTCCTGGGTCGGCGCTTCAGAGGAGTACACCACCGAGGTGATCTCCGGCAAATTCAGTAATTGCTGACGCAAGCTGTCAAGATTATCGCCAGCGGCGCGGATGTTAAGCACCAACTTGTCGTCACTCTGGTAGCCCACATCAATACTGTTGGCATGACGAGTCTGGGCAAAAATGACCGCGGTACAGATCAACAACCCAATCGAGATGCTGAATTGACACACCACCAGCGCACTGCGTAAGCGGGTGGATGCACCGCTGTCATTGCTTTTACTGGCTTTGAGGATTTGCGCAGGCATATAGCGTGACAACACCAGGGCCGGATAGCTGCCCGCCAACACACCCACCAGCAGGCCACCACCAACCAGTATGAGCAGCAATGTGGGGTCGTTAAAGACTTCAAAGGTCAGTTGTTTACCTAGAATATCGTTGTACACCGGCAACACCAGCTCTACAGCAATCAATGCCACCAGCAACGACAGCATCACCAGCGCAATCGCCTCAGCGAGGAACTGGATAGCAACCTGTCCACGGGTAGCACCCAACACTTTGCGCATCGCCACTTCACGGGCTCGCTGACTGGCCCTCGCCGTCGCCAGGTTCATGAAGTTAATACACGCGATGAACAATACCAGGCCCGCAATCAGGGTGAATGTCACCACCATGGCCTGATCCCCCATTGGACTCAGATCGCCCATGTTGCCTGCATCTTCATGGGCTCTAAGGTGTAAGTCCTCCAGGGCCATCAGCTTGTGCTGCACCATATCCGACACCTGGGTACCTTCCGGCAATCCACCAAAAGTGTTCTTGGCCATCTCAACGAACGGGCTTTCGGTGTTGATCCAATGGGTCAGGCGTTCCTGCGTACCTGCCAGCGTGGCATTCTCACGCAGCTTGAAGTAGGTATACACATTGACGCTGGTCCAGGTGTCCAACACCCCCGGAATATTGGCAAATACCTGGGTAGGCAGGTAAATCAACAAGTCGATATTCAGGTGAGTGTTGTCCGGCAAGTCTTTAAGAACGCCGGTAATCGCAACGTCCATCGCACGGTCCTGCACGCAGCAAAGGGTCAATGTTTCACCCACCACATCGGTGCGACCAAAATACTTGTTGGCAATGCGTTCAGTGACCAGAAAGTTCATCTCATCGGTGAAACTGCTTTGGGCACTGCCGTGGGCAAAGGGTAAATCCAGTACATCGAAAAAACTGCCGTCGACAAAGGTCGCCGACTCAGCAAAACCCTCGCCATCCCGTTGCACGGTGGTGCCAAACTGCACCAGACGGACACCGGCTTCAATATCATTGCGCAGATAGTCACGTACGGCGGGCATCATCATTCCGGCACTGCGAACGGTCAGAAACGGCGGACGTCCCGGCGGCGTATAAGCAGTATGTAAACGGGCAACCTTGTCGCTGTTTGGGATCCACTGGTCGTAGCCGGTTTCTGAGCGCACAAACAACAGGATCAGGATGCAGCTCATTAGCCCCACTGCAAGGCCAATGATGTTAATGGCAGAGAACAGGGCATTCTTATGAATGTTGCGCCATGCCGTGAGCAGGTAGTTACTCAACATAATGCCTCCCAATCAGGCTGCTTTAACGTTTTCGGTGACCACATGGCCATCAAACAAATGGATTGTGCGCCGGGCAAAATCGGCATGGGACGGGCTGTGAGTTACCATGATGATGGTGGTTCCCTCATCATTCAGGCCCTGCAGCATTTCCATCACCTCCTGGCCATGGGTGCTGTCCAGGTTACCGGTTGGCTCATCGGCCAGGATCATCGATTGCCCCCCGACCACTGCCCGTGCAACAGCAACCCGTTGTTGCTGTCCTCCAGACAGCTGACTGGGCATGTGCCGGGCCCGATGGGCAATGCCAACCTTGTCCATCACATTGGCCACACGTTCGCGACGCTCATGGGCGGGAACATTGTGGTACAACAACGCCAGTTCGATGTTCTCCTGCACCGTCAACTCATCAATCAGGTTAAAATTCTGGAAAATAAAACCGATGTTGTGCTTACGCAGATTGGCCAGTCTGGCTTCGTTGTACGTCGCGATGTTTTCACCATTAAACAGGTACTCACCACTGCTGGGGTTATCCAGCATGCCAATGATGTTGAGCAGGGTGGATTTGCCACACCCGGAAGGCCCCATAATGGCCACAAACTCGCCAGCCTGAATATCAACCGAGACATTGTTCAAGGCCATAGTTTCGACCTGATCCGTCTGGTACACGCGAGAAAGGTTGTTAAGAGTAATCATAGTGAGTCCTTACTTTGCATTCTGAATGTTGAGTTGCTGCATCTCGAGGTAGTTGTTGTAGGGGCTGATGACAATTCGCTCCCCCGGCTCTAACCCGTCGATAACTTCGATGAATTGGTTGTTGCGGCGACCCAGACGCACGGGGCGACGCACCGCCTGTTGGCCGTCAGCGTTAACCACAAACACCCAACGGCCACCCGTGTCCTGGTAAAAGGCACCGTTGGGGATCAGTACAGCTTTGGCAGCATCCCCCAGGGTGAGCTTGAGTTGCACCGACTGACCACGACGCACGGTATCCGGCTGTTGTCCGACAAATTCCAGATCCACTTCAAACTGCCCGTTTTGCACCTGCGGATACAGTTTGCTGATACGCAGTTGATAGCCGTCATACTCCGCCAGTTGGCCGATATCCACGCGGCCCAGGTAAAACTCATCAATCAGGGCGCTTATCTTGTAATCGTTGGGGGTGTCAATCTGGCCCAGACGCTCGCCACGTCCGATGCTTTGTCCGACTTCCACATCAAAGCCAGACAGTTTGCCCGCCACCGGCGCACGCACGTTCATGCTCTCCAGGTTTTGTTGCGACAGGCTGAGATTGTGCTCAAGGCGCTCACCGGTGGTTTTCAGAAACACCAGTTGGGCTTCCTGCATCCGTGCATCCGATGCCTGACTTTCCTTGGTGATATTCAGGCGCTGCTGATACCACGCCAGCGTGTCAGCGGTGTCCTGATACTGGGACTCACTGACCGCGTTGGTCTGGCGCAACGTAGCTTCACGGGCCAACTGACGGGTCAGCATTTTGATCTGATATTCGATATCGATGATGTTGCGCTTATGCTGCAAGCGGTTCTGCTCAAGATTGAGCTCCAGCGTACGAATGTTGTTGAGCTGCTCTGCGACCCGGGCCTCGTTGCTGAGCACGTTCAGTTGCAAGGCGGCATTGGACAATTCAACGATCAACTGTCCTTCTTCCAGGGTCGCGCCATCTTCCACCAGAACACGCTCAACGCGACCGCCTTCAATGGCATCCAGGTACAGGGTTTTAGCCGGCGTCACCCGGCCTCGTACCGGTATAAAATCTTCAAAGGTGCCCTGTGTCACCGTGCCCAGCATGATTTGTTGACCATTGACGTTGAGCGATTGACCACTGCTCTGCTGTTGTAGCCACCAGACAATGGCAACCATCAGAGCAACGGCGATGCCAATAAGCCAAGGCATGCGCCACTTTTGAGGGCGCTCAATCACCCTGTCCATACCGGCACCAGACACATTGGTAGCGGACGTTGGCGTCGGTTGATGCAAATTTTTCACCACAGAGCGCGCTTGGGTCATGGTTGTTTTTCCTGTCAATGAATCACTGGCATGAGTAGTACAAGGATCAGGCCAACTCATAACACATTGTTTTTATTAACTAAATTAAAATATAGGCCAGGTGCATTCATACCAAAGTGTACGAATTCGAACAGTTGGTGTACGCTTTTGAACAGTCAGGCAATGGATACAACGATGGACAAGCAAACAGGACGCATCCTGCTGGTGGATGACGATCAGGACATATTGGTCGCCGGAAAACTGTTGCTGAAACGGCATTTCAGCGATGTCACCGTGTGCAATCAGCCCGAACACATTCCGACCCTGCTGGGCCGGGAGAAATTCGATGCAATTCTGCTCGACATGAATTTCGGGCCGGGCGAGAGCAGTGGCGAACAGGGCTACCGGTGGCTGGACGAAATCCTCCATCTCGATCCCCAGGCGGTGGTGATCATGATCACCGCCCATGGTGGCGTCGATGTCGCCGTCGATGCCATGAAACGGGGCGCTACCGACTTCATTGCCAAGCCCTGGCACAATGACAAAGTGCTGGCGACCGTTTCCAGTGCGGTCAAGCTGGGTCACTCCAGAAATGAAGCCGATCAGTTACGCCATACCAACTCGGCACTGGTGGAAGCGTCAGCCGGAGTACGCCAGCCGATCATCGCCCGCTCAGCAAGTATGCAGCATTGTCTGGATCTGGTGGAGCGTTGCGCTCCGTCGGATGCCAATGTGCTGATACTGGGGGAAAACGGCACCGGTAAGGAAGTGATGGCCCGCGCGATTCATGCCGCCAGCCCGCGCAAGGACCGGGTATTTATGGCGGTGGATTTGGGTGCTGTCGCCGAAAGCCTGTTCGAAAGTGAATTGTTCGGTCACCGTAAGGGGGCCTTTACCGGCGCTCAATCAGACCGCACGGGTCGGCTGCAGGCCGCGGATGGCGGCACGTTGTTTCTGGATGAAATTGGTAATCTGCCGCTGCATTTACAGGCCAAGTTACTGTCTGTGTTGGCGCAACGGGAAGTGACACCGCTGGGCGCAAACAAAGGGATCCCCTTCGATGTTCGGGTAATTGCTGCGACCAACCTGCCGGTCAGTCAATTGCGCGATGAGCAATACTTCCGACAGGATTTATTGTTCAGGCTCAACACTGTAGAACTCACCCTACCACCGTTGCGCGAACGGGCCGACGATATTCAACCCATCGCCGAGCATTATCTGAGCCATTATGCACGCAAGTACCACAAAACCATCAATGGCTTTGCCCCTGCATTGCTGCAGCAAATGCACCGCTATGCATGGCCAGGTAACATTCGAGAGCTGCGTCACGCCATTGAACGGGCTGTGATCCTGGCCCGTGGGGATTCCCTGACGCCACAGGATCTGCTCCTGACCGCAACCGTCGCGCCATCAAATCCAGTGCCCCACTCGGTCGATAGCAGCGTCACAGCCGCCCCTTCTCAGGCATCTGAAGAACTAAACCTGGAACAGCTGGAGAAAAACACCATCCAACGGGCGCTGACGACACACAAATACAACATCAGTCATGCCGCGAAGGCACTCGGATTGACCCGTGCAGCACTGTACCGAAGGATGGAAAAACATGGCCTTTAATCACTTTTCCTGGCACCTCAGTGTCCGCGTCGTGATCATGGTGACCGTGGTACTGTCGCTGGTGTGGGCGATTGCCACCCCCGGTTACCACATTCTGAGCATCGCGTTGGCAGGCCTGTGTATGGTGTTGATCTGGGAAACACTGACGTTTGTAAAAAAGACCAACGAAGAACTGAGTCGCTTTCTGGACGCTGCGCGCTATGGCGATTTCACCCAACGGTTTGAATTTCCGTCGCTGGGCACCGGCTTCGAACAGCTCGGCAGCACCTTCAACGCGATTCTGGCGCGCTTCCAGCATCAGCGCGAAGAACAGGAAACGGCACTGCGACACCTCAGAGCCATGGTCGAGCACGTTCCGGTCCCGTTGATCAGCGTTCACACCAATGGTCAGCTCACTCAATGGAACAAGAGCGCCCGTCGTTTATTGGGATCAGGCGAGATCACCCATATCGACAATCTGGCCGTGTTTGGCCCCCACGTGCCTACCCAAATCAATCAGCTGCAGCCCGGCCAACGACAACTGATGACTTTCGATGTGGACGGTATGGACCATCAACTGGCGGTCTCTGCCACCGATCTGCTGTATGACCGGCAACGAGAAAAACTGGTCAGCTTGCTGGACATACGCAGCGAGCTGGACACCGCACAACTCAATGCCTGGCAGGACCTGGTCAGGGTGTTAACCCACGAGATCATGAACAGCATGACACCCATCGCCTCATTGGCACAGACCGCCAGCCAGTTGGCCACTGACATCCAACAACGTAGCGACCTGCCAGAGGCATTGCATCACGACATGCAGGACCTACAAGATGCGGTTGACACGTTAGCGCGGCGCAGTGACAGCCTGATGCATTTTGTCGGCAGTTATCGTCGTCTGACCCGGCTACCGGATCCCCAACTGGCACCGGTTGGCGTCAAATCGCTGTTGGATGATGTTGCAACGGTGGTCGCCCACGATTGGCAAAACCAGCACATCACCCTGAGCATTGACGTTCAGCCTGCGTCATTGCAAATTTCCGCGGACCGGGCAATGTTGGAACAAGTGCTGATTAACCTGTTGCACAATGCACAACACGCACTGCAAGGCTCCGACAACGGTGAAGTAAAGATTGAGGCGAGATTAAACCGACGCAGTCACGCCGTGCTCAGCCTGACTGACAACGGCACGGGCATCAAGCCGGATCTGTTGGATAAGATTTTTGTGCCGTTTTTTACCACCAAGCGTGAAGGTTCCGGCGTAGGACTGGCACTGAGCCGCCAAATCATGATTGCCCACGGGGGCACCATCGGTGTCGTCAATGTGCCCCAGGGAGGTGCCCGTTTTACCCTGACTTTTTAGCGTTGGCGGGCGTTTTTTCCACCCGTTGGGAATGGCGGATGTGGCCATAATTAAGCACCGCCACAAACACGCTTCCACCGACCAGGTTGCCGGCCAACATGGTCAGGATGGTGAAGGGCAAATGGCCAAAATCGATAGCATCTCCCACCAATGCAGCGGCAAACAATTCAACACTGCCAGCGATGGAGTGGTGCAGTCCACCCAGTCCAATGACAAAGGTTACGATATAGATGCTCAGGATCTGACTGATGGTCGAGTGAGTGGCCAGCACAATCCAGGCCCCTAACGCCATCAGCCACCCGGCGAGCACTGCGCTAATGAACAGCACATCAGCAGGATAGTGCATAATATGTTCAGCCAGTTGCACATAGCCCACGTGAGCAACAATCACCGGTTCGGCCATCACCAGCATTGCCGCGCCAAGTAATCCGCCAACCATGTTACCGGCAATCACAATACCCCACAGGCGCAACAGTGACCGGATTTGGGCTTTGCGATCCAACACCGGATACACCGCAGTGGCGGTATGCTCAGTAAACAACTGGGTACGCGACAATATGCACAACACAAATCCCAGCGGGTATACGGTCGCCAGGATCACGCGCTCGAAACCTTTGCTTTCTGAGCCCAGCACTGAGGCGGTTACCGCAACGGCTAACACGGTGAAACACAGGATCATGCCTGCCGCAACGGCGGACAAAAACAGCGAAAACGCCGGGCGTTCGTGCTGCTCCTTGCCTTCGTGTATGGCTTTTTCGAGAATGTCATCCGGATGACGAAAGGTTTCATCCGTACGTTTCACGATCACCGATACGAATTCACTGTTTTCCTGGCTGCGTTCGACGGCACGTCCGGTCTGGTGATCGCTGCTCAAAACCTCACCACTGGCAGACACCAGCTGTTTATCCGATTTAGGCGTAGGGGGCGTATTCGTTCCTTGCATACCAGGTGACTCCTGTTTGCTCAGTAATGGGGAGGAGGTGTTTCCTCGTCTGGCCGTGCAATGTTAGACGGCTGCACCTGTTTCAGCTTATCAACAACATGACGCATCTGAAAGGTCAGTGCATCCAGTTGCTTTTGTTGACTGGACAAGGCTTCATTCAATTGTTCGATGGTGTCTTCCTGAAACGCGACTTTCATCTGCAATTGGTGAATTTCTTCTTCTAGGGAATGGCTCATAGTTTCCTCTTATGGAATTGCCCATACTTCGGCAAAACCACTACTGCTTTCAGACATAATTTGATTTTCACCGCGAAACGCAACGGCGTAAACAACCGCAGATGGCGGCTGTGAACCGTTTTTCGGTGCGACTTTCCACTCCGCAACTTCTTTACCACTGCTCACTTCCCACAAACTGATGCGTCGCGATGGAGAACCGGTTAATAAATACTTACCGTCGTCGGAAAAGACGGCTGAACTGAAAATTTTCTGGCGTTGTAAGTAGCGCAGTGTACTGATCGGCTCGCCGGTTTGTACATTCCAAATCCGCGCGTCCCGTTTGCTGTCCGCGGTAAACGCATAACGCCCCTTGTCATCCAACACCACTTTGGTCACCCGGCTGCTGTGATGAAACGGGTGGATGACCTGACCGCTGCGGGTATCCCACAAATAGGCGGTGTAGTCATTGCCACCGGTCAATGCATAATGACCGTTGGGTGACAAATCAACGCTGTTGATTTTTTCCTGATGACCGAGAAACTCCAGGCGACGCCCAGTGCCCGGCTCGAAGTACATGACCTTGCCATTGCCTCTGCCCACCAACAATCCGACACCACCATTGGCCACCGCAACATCCCGCACGCTGGACTCATCAATGCGCCAGAACCCTTCCGGATCGCCGGTGGTCAGATTCCACAGCGCAAAGGTGCTGCGTTCGGCACTGACCATGTAACTGCCATCAGCGGCGACGTGCACAGTCGCCACCACATTGACACTCGGATCGCCATGACTCAGTTGAAATCGCTGCTGCTGGGTTTGCAGATCCCACACGAGGATCCCTTCGGTATTGCTGGATACAACACTCAATGTTGCATCAGGGGTGATATCGGCTGCATAGGTCGCGTCGGCCACATGCCGCGTTCGCGACACCGGTGACGTTTCCGGCAGGCTACAGGCACTCAGGGCCGCAACAGCAGCGACTAACCATCCTTTGATGACCACCTTCACAGCCTTTCCCCACCTTGAAATAACGTCATTTAATGCCCACTGGCCCGACAAAACCGATTCTTCACTTGTGAATTCACATCCTTGCTTTAGTATAAGCCCTTCGCTGCTGTAACGGATACCCGTTTATCGAGGGATATTGTCATCCGTTGGACAGCAATGCATTCATTAAACTGTGGAGAATTATAATGAAAAAGGCTGCAATCGCCATGCTAATCGGTTCCACGCTGGCCATGGCAGGCTGTCAACAGGAGGCAGCTGATCCGCTAAAAGTCGAACAAGTTCAACTGCAAAGCGACGCTGAAAAACAAGCTTACGCACTGGGTGCCGGTGTGGGCGGATTCATTGAACAAAAGCTGGCCATGCAGGAAGAGCTGGGAATCGAACTGGATCGCGCGCTGCTTCTCAAAGGCTTCGTCGCGGGTATTCAAGGCCAGTCACAGATGACCCAGGAAGAGCTGCAAGCCCTGGCTCAGGCCCTTGACGCAAGTGTGCGCGAAGCACAACAAGTGAAAAGCGCCGCTGAAGGCGAAAAGAACAAAGCAGACGGTGAAGCCTACCTGGCCGAAAATGCCAAGCGTGAAGGCGTTGTCGTTACCGATTCAGGCCTGCAGTATGAGGTGTTGACAGCGGGCGAGGGTGACAGCCCGGGTGCACAGGACACCGTAAAAGTGCACTATCGCGGCACTTTGATTGACGGCACTGAATTTGACTCGTCCTATTCACGGGGCGAACCAGCCGTGTTCCCATTGCACCGCGTGATCTCAGGTTGGACTGAAGGTGTGCAACTGATGAAAGAAGGGGCAAAGTATAAATTCTTTATTCCTTCCGAGCTGGCTTATGGTGAGCGCAGTACCGGCAAGATCGGCACTAACTCGACACTGGTGTTTGAAGTTGAGCTGCTGGAAGTGGTGAAAAGCGCTGAAGAAGCGACTGACTAACCCCTATTAAACGCGCAAAAAAAGCCGGGCAACATGCCCGGCTTTTTTTATTCCAACACATCAGCTTAGTATCTCCCTGCTGAACCTTATTCCCTCACGAATTGGCTAATTCATTCGCAATTTTACCCAATCAGAATCGGGTATTGACTTGTCAGTGTTGCCGTTCGATTTGTCAAAAAGACGTTCTATAACAGTGTAATTAACAATGTAAGTGAAAGAGATACGCGCCACCGGCAACAGAGTTCTGCATACCTCACTGGCTGATACAGGTTACGCCCTTTTTACGTAACTGTACGTTCATTTCAGCCTACTTAAAGTGTAGTAAAAACCAGACAGATTGCCTGCCTGTCAGTGTTCTTTCTTGGAACAATTTTGACTAACAAAGGCGCTGTCTATTCCGTGTTCGAAAAACACCGACAAACACGGTTTTGTCTACAGCCTTGATGTTGAATCACGTATACTGCGACGTCATAGGCTTGTTGTGAGGAAACCCCGTTGAGAACCCCGCTGATCACCCGTACCGGCTATCAGAAACTGACTCAGGAACTGGATCATCTGTGGCGTGTTGAGCGCCCGGAAACGACCCGCAAAGTAACCTGGGCTGCGAGTTTGGGGGATCGCAGTGAAAATGCTGATTATCAGTACAACAAGAAGCGCTTGCGGGAGATTGACCGACGGGTGCGCTACCTGCGCAAGAGCCTGGAAAACCTCAAAGTGGTTGATTATTCACCTGAACAGGAAGGTCGGGTATTTTTTGGCGCCTGGGTATCCGTTGAGAATGATAGCGGAGAACAAAAACGCTTCAAAATCGTTGGCTACGATGAAATTTTTGGCGAAAAAGACCACATATCAATCGACTCACCCATGGCAAGAGCGCTGCTGAAAAAACAAGTCGATGACGAAGCGGTCGTGCGCACAGAAGCCGGAGAATTTGTGTGGTGGATAACCGCCATTGAGTATGAAAAACCAACCGGCAAGGACTAGCTGCGCGCTTTTTCATCAATCGAGCAAGGGTTTTACTGTCCAGAACTAGGAATCTGTAGCGCTCGCCCCCACATAACACTACGTAAAAGTCCGCCACAGTAACGGACCTCAAAAGACGACGGATCAGGGAAACCACATGATCATAGAAAAAATTGCCGAGGAGCTGAGTGTCAGCCCTCAACAAGTCAATGCCGCGGTTAACCTGCTCGATGAAGGGGCGACTGTGCCCTTTATCGCGCGGTATCGAAAAGAAGCGACACAAGGTCTGGATGACACCCAGTTACGTCGACTGGAAAGTCGCCTGACCTACTTACGTGACATGCTCGACCGTCGCAACGTCATTCTCAAATCCATTGATGAGCAGGGCAAGCTAACCGATGTGCTGAAAAGCAAATTGATGGCCGCTGAAAACAAGACCGAACTGGAAGACTTGTACCTGCCCTACAAGCCCAAGCGGCGCACCAAAGGCCAGATTGCCATCGAGGCAGGCTTAACACCACTGGCAGATAGCTTGTTCAACGACCCTAACCAGGATCCCGAGCAAACAGCGCAGGCTTTTGTCGACGCAAACAAGGGGGTCGCAGATGTCAAAGCGGCACTGGACGGTGCCAAGTACATTCTGATGGAGCGTTTTGCCGAAGATGCGGCTTTGCTGCAAAAAATTCGCGCCCACCTGAACAAGAATGCTCACATCAAAAGCCAAGTTGTGGCCGGAATGGAAAAGCAGGCCGCTAAATACAGCGATTATTTCGAGCACAGTGAAAAGCTCGCTAGCGTGCCGTCCCATCGGGCATTGGCCATGTTTCGCGGCCGCAATGAGGGCATGTTGCAGGTCACCATGGATGCCGATCCGAGCAACGATGCTAACGACCGTTCGTCCTTTTGTGAGCAAATCATTGCCGACCACCTCGACCTGCGCCTGGCTAATCGACCCGCCGACAGCTGGCTGACACAAGTGGTGCAATGGACCTGGCGGGTAAAAATTCTGCTGTCGATGGAAACAGAACTGTTTGGCGCCCTGCGTGAACGGGCCGAAGAAGAAGCCATTCAGGTATTCGCCAAAAACCTTAATGACCTGCTGATGGCAGCGCCCGCCGGGGCAAAAGTGACCATGGGTCTGGATCCCGGTTTGCGTACCGGGGTTAAGGTAGCCATCGTTGATACTACCGGTAAAGTGGTTGCCACCAATACCATTTTCCCCCATGCACCACAAAACCAATGGGACAAATCACTGCGTACCCTGGCCAACTTGTGCCAACAACATAAAGTACAACTGATCAGCATCGGCAACGGCACGGGCTCCCGTGAAACCGACAAATTGGTCGGCGACATGTTAAAGGCCAACAGTGCAATCAAAGCCCAGAAAATCATGGTCAGTGAGGCGGGCGCTTCGGTGTACTCGGCCTCGGAACTCGCTTCCAATGAACTGCCAGGCATGGATGTATCGCTGCGCGGAGCCGTGTCAATCGCACGCCGCCTGCAGGATCCGTTGGCAGAGTTAGTGAAAATCGAACCCAAAGCCATCGGCGTCGGTCAATATCAGCATGATGTCAGCCAAAGTCATCTGGGACGCTCGCTGGAGCGAGTGATTGAAGATTGTGTGAACGCCGTTGGTGTGGATGTCAACACCGCTTCTCCGGCGCTGCTGAGCCATGTTTCCGGATTGAACCGCACCCTGGCACACAACATTGTCGCATACCGGGATCAACACGGCGCATTTGCCGACCGACGTGACCTGCTCAACGTAGAGCGGTTAGGGCCCAAAGCTTACGAACAGTGTGCCGGATTCCTGCGCATCACTGATGGCAATAATCCACTGGATGCATCCGCGGTACATCCCGAAGCCTACCCGGTAGTGAACAAGATCGTTGAGCATACTGCCAAGGCAGTGAATGACCTAATCGGCAACCGCGACGTGCTGCGCGCATTGTCGCCGGATACCTTTGTGGATGACCGCTACGGCGTGCCAACGGTTACCGACATCATCAGTGAGTTGGAAAAACCCGGCCGTGACCCTCGCCCTGAGTTCAAAACGGCCACCTTCAAAGAAGGCGTCGAAACCCTCAATGATCTAAAGGTGGGAATGATCCTCGAGGGGGTGGTCAGCAATGTCGCCAACTTTGGCGCCTTTGTGGATGTGGGCGTTCATCAGGATGGTTTGGTGCACATTTCCGCCATGACGGACAAATTCATCAACGACCCCCGCGACGTTGTGAAGGCCGGCGATATCGTCAAAGTGAAAGTGATGGAAGTGGATCCTGCCCGCAAGCGAATTTCATTCAGCATGCGACTGGACGATCAGCCAGGCGCGCCATCCCAGGGCGGTAAATCAGATAACAACCGCGCTGGCAAAAAAGGTCCCCGTCAAACGGGCGGCGGCCAACGGCATAAACAACCCGCACCGGTTAACAGTGCGATGGGTAGCGCGCTTGCCGATGCCTTTGCCAAAGCAAAGCAGAAATAGCACACAAAAAAGCCGGCACATCAGCCGGCTTTTTCATCCTAGATTCATCCCAACGTCAGGCGGTCTGCTGTAACTGCGACTGCCGGGTTTCACTGATGTTGAGGTAGAAGTTTTCGATCACGCCCGCGCGACGGTTTATCCGCTCATCCCGGGAAGACAGCAAATCACGGGTCTGTTGTCTCGGCGTCTCCAGCCCCACGGCTTCCGCCACAGGATCTTCAGACAGGCTGCGGATGGGTGCACCGCCGCCTTGAATACCTTTAACAATATCGTCCAGCTCTGGGCCTTGACGATTCTGAGCATCCGCCTGATCGTCAGGAAAAACCCGCTGATAAGCTTGTGAGGCTTGTTCCGCTTGCTCACTGGCTATTTCTTTGCGGGCTTCAATTGCGCGTTGGTTTGCCTCACTGGCGACCCTCAAATCTTGAGGGCTGGGCTCTGCAGGGGCCAATGCCGCGGAGCGAACCTGCTGCATTTTTCGCAGCGTCTCTTCCGGGGAGCCCTCTTCACTGATGTCAATGGACACCTCTCCGCCCACCGCATAGCGCTTGCCATCAGGGCCGGTTTCAAATTCGTATTTCGGAGCGCCAGCATGTTCACCACCGCGGGCAGCATGGGCCTGTTCATGGGCACGGACTTCCTGATCTCGCTGTTTCAGATCGTCTATTTCACGCTGTTCTCGCTGCGCCTGCTGCTGTTCCTGGCGACTTTCAGCATTTTCACGCCCGGCACTGGGGTCTTCACCATTGTCTTTGGCCAGTGGGTCGCCATCACGCGCCGTTGGATTGGCAGATTGGGGCTGCGGACGCTCATAGGTCACAGGCTGAGGCGGTTGGCCAGGCTTTTTGACCCGATCAGATTCAGATCCCAAGCCGGTTTCAGCAGCGCTGTTTTCAAGACCACTGGTTTGCGGGATGGTTTCTCGCAGTACATTATCACGGCGTGCAGCCTCAGTGTTCACATTCGCAGGTGTGAAAACAACGGCTGTGGGGAGTGGCGTAACAATGTTCATTGCCGGCGGTCCGTTAGGCTAGCTCATCGATGATGCGACCAACGGTATCGTTAGCAACATCCAACACTTTGGCGGAGGCCTGGGCATTGATGGCGTTGACCTTCAGGCCCACCAGATCAGTGGTCAGCGAATCACCGCCGGAGGGCAGTAGTGAACGCACGCCGCCCAGCTGCTGCGTAGCAACATCACTGAGCAGTTCCTGTGGACTGCGGGCTTGCGCATTACGTTGGGCAATGTTGACTGCCGCTTCAGTAATCCCATCACTGGCGCGCTGTAAACCCAAGCCGCCGGATACGATCGCCGAATTAACACTGGCATTGACGTTGATCGTCATAAAAAAACCTCCACTTCCTCATGGCTAATTATTAACCAATTTAGCCAAAATTGAAAGTCGAATTTTAGCCTCAGCCCAGTTGCGCTGGGGGCTGGAGAAGTTTTTTACGCCACGGGCGAGTCACATGCCGCCATCAGGTGCTCAACGAAGGCGTCGGGATGGGAAATAAATGGCGCGTGGGACGCATGTTCAAAAATATGTAAGTAATCACTTCCCTTTACAGATTCGATCAGTTCAATGGCCTTGTGCGGTACCAGACTGTCCAGTCGGCCGTAAAAACGCGCAATCGGCGCAGTGATTCGGGGCAACTCATGACGCAGGTCGACTGTCCCCAGTAAGGTCAGGCCATGACGCAGGGCGGCCGGATCCGGTTCAGGAAACTGGCTGACGCACTCACGTATATTACGAATATCGTGGCGTGCAGAAGGGCTGCCCATGGCCTGAATGGCCAGAAACCGATCCAGCGTGTCGCTGAAATCGTTTTCCAACTGACGCTCAAAGGTATGCAGCACAGCCGGCCTGACCCCTGGCCACGACTGCTGTTGAACAAAGCACGGTGTACTGGCCACCAATACCAGTCGTTTGACTTTGTGAGGAAAGTGGATCGCCAGCCATTGCGCCAATAACCCGCCCAACGACCAACCCAATACCGTTGCGCCGTCCGGGATCGCATCCGCCAGCATGTGTCCTACCGATGTCAATGCGTAGGGCGAAGGCTGACGGTCGGCATTGACGCCGAATCCCGGTAAATCAATGCTGATAACCCGATATCGTTCAGTCAGGCGTGGTAACAGCGGATGCCAAACGCCGCTGTTGAGCCCCCAACCGTGAAGCAGTACCAGTGGCTCCCCTGATCCGGAGATGTCGGTCTGTAATTTCATGCGCGGTCTATACTGTGAAGTGTTAAACAGCCGTCAGTCTAAGGATAGACATGAATTTTGCAATCCCGCCGATGGGCTTATTGCCTGCGCTTGACGATCATTGCTTGCTATGTGAACAACCGGCCTCGACGCCACTGTGTCACATCTGCCTGCAGGATGCGCCACGCTTGCCCGATCTCACGCCACGACAAGGCAGTGGTCTGCAAACGGCACATATCACCACGTTATACGCCATGGCGCCTTATCAGTGGCCTTGGTCTTACCTTGTTCAACGCTTTAAATTCAGTGGTTGTAGGGCAGCTGGACGGGCATTGACTTTTGGATTTCGTCAGCGCTTGTTGGAGCAGATTGAGCCTTTGCCCAGAGGCATTGTGCCAGTGCCCCTGCATCCCTGGCGACAGGCTCGCCGTGGATTCAATCAGGCCGGTGTCATGGCTGCCGAACTGGCCAACCAGTGCGGGATAAAATACTACCCCAATCTGGTAACGCGCCGAAGAAACACCCGACCCCAGCACCAGCTAGATGCCTCACAGCGGCGGGGTAATTTGCACAACGGGTTTGATGTCGAGTGTCCGGTTGCATTGAACCACATCGCCTTACTCGACGATGTGGTCACTACCGGAGCCACCATCAATGCAGTAGCAGCGGCGCTTAAAGCACAACAACCGTCACTGCAAATCGATGTATGGGCACTGACGTTAACCGTTAATTCATCAGCAATGGGCTCATGAACAATGCATTGGCAAACAACCGTTGCGTCCCGCGCCAGTAACCTCTGAATACCGGATTGTCGCTAAAGCCAATCACCAGCCCCTGTCCCCGTCGGGTTGCGACCAACGCAGCTGACCCGGCAATCTGCTCTTCCATTTCGGCCGATGCATAGCCAGCCATCAGCGGAGATGCCGTGTACTGAGCAACCGTTAAAAACGGTCCTTGCGGCAACTGCATGATATCACTGCGGTTGCGGAACACCGGCAAGGTCTCACGGGTATAACCAAATGCCAACGGGTGAGACAAATCCAGGGTCACTTCAAATGCCGCACCCGCCACTCGCTGACGAGACGCCAGGGCTTCTTTGTCGGCATAACGTAAACCGTCTGTTTCGAACGCTTTTTGGACATCGCTGTTGGACTTGTAGGTCACCGGCAACCATTCCTGCTGTGCAAACCAGCGGCTGGCATTTTGTTGTCCGATCAGCACGCCGCCGGCTTCGACCCACTGTTCCACCGCGTCTCGCAGAGGTTCATCGACATTGTCGTAACGCCCGCTAACCCAAATCATGTGCGTGTAGTTGTCCAATGACACCTGTGCGAGGCGCGATAACTCAATGATCGAAACCGGCATATCCACTGTTTGATCCAAATAGTGCCACACTTCCCCGGCTTCATATTGAGACGTACCGCGACCGCCCACCAACAGTACCCGTGGCGCTTTGACCGGTACCATTGATGCACTCCCCAAATCAATGCCTTGTGGCGTCAGACCACTGTTAATAGGCCACACCGTGATCCCGGTTTGGGCCATTTGGGCACTGAGCAACGCAGTGAGGTTTTGCGGCTGTTTGAGGCCGGCAGGGATCACCACGCTGCCCGCCGGGAAGCTGATCGTGCCCTGAGGGGTCTGGGCAGAAAATGCCTGACCACTGACCCTGGCCTGCACCCCATCGCGCAGTAGACGTTGCAACATGGCCGGAGCCTGGCTGTCTTGCCAGTAAAAACCGTATGCATAGGCTGAGGGCAACGCCGTCGGCTTGGCGGCGTTAGCATTGACATCGCCAACGCTGATCTTACGCATGTCGCGCCCCTCGACCGCAGCCCACTCAAAGTTAAACGCCAGCGCCAGGTTCCAGGTCGACACGTCGTAGAACGTATTATCATCAAACCGGGTGCGGGTCGAAAACAGGGATTTGATCAGGCGGTATTGAGGCTGTTCCAGCGGCACAAACACACTACTGACCGGATCAAAGGTCGTTTCATTTACGGTCAGTGGCTTTTCCAGTCCCTGAAAACGGATGTGGTGCTGACGCAACAAGTCTTTGGCCGCCTCAAGCCGCGTAGCATCAAAGCGCTCCTGGATCAGATAGCCACGTACATCGTCTTTTTTCGCCAATGACGCGGTTTGCTCGGCGAAGGACGATGGCATGTTTAATAGCGCTTGCTTATTCGCCATGGCCCCGGCAAAGGTCGACAATGAGGTTGCGAACTGATTGGCAATGGCATCGGAAAAGTGTCGTGGACCATTGATAGTGTCCTGCAAGTGTCCTCGGCTGCTGCCTTGTTCGAACAAAATCCCTACGCTACCGTGGGCATCCGGATAGGTTGAGCCTTTGCCATAGTAGAAGTCATCGAAATCCTGTTGGGTGTAGTAAAGCTCTCCCTTCTTATCCAACGCTGCAGCGTGGAACTTGCCCAACGCTTCGGTCATTTCAACGTTATTGGCCGGTGTCCAGGGGTTCTTGCGCGACGGTACGCCAGGTTGGAAAAAGTAGCTGCTGTCAGCGCCCATTTCATGAAAATCGGTCAGTACGTGAGGACGCCACTGATGGAACTGCGCAATACGGGCCCGTGACTCCGGGTGTGTCAGCAACAGCCAGTCCCTGTTCAAATCGAACCAATAGTGATTGGTTCGGCCACTGGGCCAGCCCTGTACGTGTTCACGATGCTCAGGGTCAGCGACCAGATTTCGCCCTTTGTGCATGTTTGCCCACTGGGCAAAACGCGCCAGACCATCAGGGTTAATGGAGGGATCCAGCAACACCACGTTGCTGTCCAGCAATGACGTTACCGCAGGGCCTTGGCCGGCGGCCAGATAGTAGGCCACCAGCAATGCCGCGTTGCTGCCTGAAGCCTCGTCACCGTGCACACTGTAGCCCATCCAAAGAAACAACGGATCATTCTTATCCGCAGGCGTGCCATCCATCACCCGCTGCAGATGGGCCTTTTGCCAATCCGTTACCTTGGCTTTATTTTTCTCTGCTGTGATCACCAATAGTAGAAGAGGTCGGTTTTCGTGGGTCCGTCCGGTTTCTATCACCTGCACCCGATCAGACGCATCAGCCAGAGCATACATGTAACTGACCAGCTGATCATGACGCACATGCCATTCCCCGACGGGGGCACCCAAAATGGCTGACGGCGTGGGAATGGCAGGATCATAAGCCATGTCTGATGGCAAGTAATCACTGTCCTTAACAGGCTGAGCCATTACGGCCAGGCTAAAGCAGCACCAGAGTATCCAGTGGCACATGCGACGCATAAACAGGTTCCTTAATTGGCGTAAATTACCTGCCCAGTATGCCGCAATTTGTAGCAACATAAAAATCCTATTACTTGAGTGTTTTAGTCAAGTAAATTTGGTATCCTATGGCCATGATTCACCAACAGGACTTCACCATGATTACCATTTCAGAAGCCGCACAAGCGCACTTCTGCAAACTGCTGGAAAAGCAAGAGCCAGACACCAACATTCGTGTATTTGTGGTCAACCCCGGCACGCCCAGCGCCGAATGTGGCGTATCGTATTGCCCTGCGGACGCGGTCGAGCCGAGTGATACCGTGATCGAGTTCAATGGCTTTGATGCGGTGATCGATCAGGAAAGTGAGCCTTTCCTGGAAGCTGCCGAAATCGACTTTGTGACCGATCAGATGGGCTCGCAGCTGACCTTGAAAGCGCCCAACGCCAAAGCCCGTAAAGTCGCTGACGACGCGCCGCTGGAAGAACGCATCAATTACATGATTGAAGCCGAGATCAATCCACAGCTGGCCAGCCACGGTGGCAAGGTTATGCTCGTTGAGATCACTGAGGATGGCATCGCACTGCTGCAGTTTGGCGGCGGTTGTAACGGATGTTCAATGGTTGATGTGACGTTAAAAGACGGCATTGAAAAGCAGATGCTGGCGCAATTTGCCGGCGAATTGAACGGGGTCAAAGACGCCACCGAACACCAGGCCGGTGAACACTCGTACTACTAGTAACCCTGACCGGGGGTCGTTAAAGGATGACAGCGGAGAATCCATTGCACGGCAGCTGGCGGCGTTTTTTGGTCGGCTTGCTGGTGTTTATGCTGGGGCTTGCAATGGTCATCCTGGTACCCCCGAGCTGGACCGAAATCTTGTGGGTTGCCGTGGCACTGATACTGTGCGGATTTGCCCTGGCGATGTCAGGTTACGCGGTATTGCTGGTCCACCGACTGCGGATGAAGGCTAGACCGCCTGGCGACGATAACCCAGTAACCAGATGGCGTAGCCCCCCAAAGTGACACCCCGGGCAGCCATGAAGGCCAGCAGTGCCCACCACAAACCATGGTTCTGCCAGTCCAGCCATAACAGGCACAAAGGAAAATAGACCCCCAGGGCACTGAGCAGCATGCTGTTACGCATCGCCTTGGCCCGGGTCAGTCCGACAAACACCCCATCGAGTAAAAAGCACACATGGGCGATCAGCGGCATTGCCAACGTGATGACATAGTAGCCCCGGGCATCCTCGCGTAATGCTGCACTGTCGGTCAGCAGCGCGACAATCCCACTGAACCCACCGGCAAACACCAGGCAATAGAGCACTGCCAGGCCCTGTGACCAGAATAGTCCGCGCCACAATGTCAGCCACATTCGCCGTTGATCCTTACGCCCCTTATACTCACCCATTAATGCTTCAACACCGTAGGCGACGGCGTCCAGGCCCAGGGCGATAAGGGCAAAGAACTGCATCAGCAGGGCATTTACCGCGGCCACGTGAGTGCCGTAGCGGGCTCCCTGCAGGGTCAGATAAGCCAGACACAACTGCAGAGCGAGGTTACGTATCAGCATGTCGTTATTGATCAACACCAGCGGTTTCAACGCCCGCATACGCAGCCAGGCCGGCGTCCAGCGCAGATTGGGCAACACCTGACGCACCGTAAGAATACCCAGCACCAACATAGTGTACTCAGCGATCACGGATGCCGCCGCCACGCCGGTAACGCCATACTCCAGTCCATACACAAACACCCCGTCCAACAGGGCGTTTAACAGGTTACCCACGATTTGAATGTACAACACCTGGCGGGTTTGCTGACGACCGATTAACCAGCCAATCACCACCAGATTCAACAGTGCTGCTGGCGCCCCCCACACCCGGGTATGGAAATAGGCACTCAGGATCGGCTGCAACTGCTGCGATGCATCACTGAGAAAAATGCCCGCCTGCACAAGGGGGACCTGCAATAGCCATAACAACATGGCGAGCACCAGTGCAACCGTACCACCCTGCAGCAACACTTTGCTGCTCTGCACATTGCTCCCGCGGCCATAGGCCTGGGCACTGAGTCCGGTGCTCGACATACGCAGGAAGCCACAGACCCAGTAGATCTGGGTCAGGATTAGCGATCCTATCGCTGCGCCCGCCAACGGAGCGGTTCCGCCCATATGGCCCAGCACCGCGGTATCCACCAGGCCGATTAACGGCGTGGTCAGGTTGGCCAGCAGCATCGGCACACTCAGCGCCCAAAGCCGTCGATGCTCGGAGGCTTGCCAAAATCCTGTTAAACTCATGTCTGATCGCTGCAACGTGTTGAAATCCTAAGGAGAATCTATGTCGTCGGTTTTATCATATTTGTCACGGATATGCCTGCTGCTGTGCCTGTTACCGGGATTGGCCGGAGCATCCACCGATAACGCCGTGGTATTGATCTATCACCACGTCAGCACATCAACACCGCCCAGTACCAGTATCAGTCCCGAGCAGTTCCGTCGTCACTTGCAGCACCTTAAAGATGGGGGTTTTCAGGTACGCCCACTGACCGACATCATCAACGCATTGCAAAGCAAACAGAGACTAACAGACAAAACCGTGGCAATTACCTTCGATGACGGTTATCGCAATATACTGACCAACGCCCACCCACTGCTTCAAGCCTATGATATGCCCTATACCGTGTTCATCAGCCCGGGGGTGATTGGTGTTCATCGTGACCAACTGACGTGGGAAGAGGTCAAAAGCATGCATAAAGACGGGGTCACCTTTGCCAATCACAGCATGTATCACGATCACCTGCTGACACGTCAGGCGCAGGAGACCCAGGCGGCCTGGTTAACCCGCACGATGGAGGATATTGAGCAGGCCCAGGTCATGCTTGAACAGCAGTTGGGCGAGGTGCCGCGGTTTCATGCGTATCCCTTCGGAGAGTTCAATCATGATCTGAAGCAGCGCCTGCGCGACGCCGGTTATGTGGGATTTGCGCAGCATTCCGGGGCCATCGCCAGTCACAGCGACTTCGGCGCCCTGCCACGTTTTGCCGCCGCAGGCATTTACGCCAATTTGAAAACCCTGGATGTCAAACTGCGTAGCCTGGCCATGCCCGTCAGCGAATTGGCCATCAATGATCCCGAACAACCCTTGGGCGCAGAAGCCCCGACTCAAATAATGACGGTGGACACCAAAGACTTATCCGTGGCTCGGGTTAACTGCTTTTTGGACGGTCAACCCATGACCATCGAAAAGGCCGCTGCCGCCATTGTCATGCCACTACCAGGACCGCTGTCGCCTGGACGGACCCGCATCAATTGCACGGTGCCGAGCAACAGCCAACCTTCACGTTACTATTGGTATTCTCAACCTTGGTTTGTGGCAGATCCCAGCGGCCAATGGCTGCACTGATCTAAGCGGCCAGAGACTTACTCAGGAACAGGTGAGGTACGAGTCCTAGTGAAGCCCCTTGTGCATCGGGTTCGTTGCGTTCAAGCGGTTTAAAGCCAATGGATTGATAAAAAGCAATGGCCGTGTCGTTGTCTGCTTCAACATCCAGACCCAGCGTCGCACAACCAGCCTGTTGTGCCGCCTGTTCAACCGCATTCACCAGACTACGGGCAATGCCCTGACGATGAAACGCAGGGTCTACGCCCAGGTGACCCAGTATCCATCGGTCGGCATCAGGCAGAGTTACCACAGGCGCAAGGCATTGACTACGGCCAATCACCGCCCGTGTGGATTCCTCACCGTAATAATCGAGTAACAGCTGCAAAGTCGCCTGGCGATACGCCACAGAGGGAGGGCCATGCCAATGGGTCACCAACCCGACGAGACGCCCGTCAGGCGCATGAACACCTTGGTGATAGCGGTGGCTGAACTGGCCTTCATCGGCAGCAAACGCCAGACCCAGAAAGTCCAATGCTGTGTGAACATCATCCACATCAAACAATGCACTGAGGCTACGTGGTCCGGACGAATAAATAAGGGCTGCAGCGTGACGGGCATCCGCGGCGGACAATCCTTTGACCCGCCATTCCCTGTGCATTACCGTGCCAATAACCGTGGAAGGTCAGCGAGGATCTGATCGCCATCGCTGATGGCCAACTGGCCAGGTGCATGGGTTGGCTTAAAGCGACCGATGACCTGACCTTGCGGATTGATCACCACGACTGCAGCGCTGTGGTCAACCAGGTACTCGCCATCAGAAGTATCATCTGCAATGGCGTACATCATGCCCATAGCCCTGACCAGCGGGAACAGGGTTT
The DNA here is from genome assembly GCF_020687825.1 of Fluctibacter halophilus. Classification (GTDB taxonomy): domain Bacteria; phylum Pseudomonadota; class Gammaproteobacteria; order Enterobacterales; family Alteromonadaceae; genus Fluctibacter; species Fluctibacter halophilus. Next base: position 125,680 of record NZ_JAJEWP010000003.1, on the reverse strand, counting down.
TGTGTTCAGCACTGGCGGCTATAAAGTCCGGATTGAAAAACCGAATGTACTCACCGAGTCGCTGGGCATCATCCCGGTTGGGGTCGACAGAAATAAACAGCACCTGCAACGGCGTATCTTTGACCTGTTGTTGCAACAGCGGATATATCCGGTTCAACTCCGCCAGGGTTGTCGGACAAATATCCGGGCAAAAGGTATAGCCCACAAACGCGAGGGTCCAGTTATCCTGTAAGTCCTGCTGCGTAAACTCGCCCTGATTGCCGGTATACAATGCAAAAGGCGGCAATGCCCGTGGCTGGGGGTACTGTTGCATGTACTGTGGAGACTCAGGTTCCGACGGCGGCGCGATCACCACAGCCAGATACAAACCGATCACCAGGGCAATGGCAGCGGCACTGCCAAGCAAAATTCGTTGATTCATAAGGTCCAGGTAAAGTAATGATCCAGTAACAGGACCACGAAGAGTACCATCAAATGCACGATAGAAAAGGCAAAGGTCTGCATCGCGGTGCGTTCCGTCGGCGCATATTTGAGTTTCCAGGCGTAATACAGGAAGCCACCGTTGAGCAGACTGGAACCAAGCAAATACACCAGCCCTGTCATACCGGTCAGGTAAGGGAACAAACACACTAAGGTCAGCAGTACCGTATACAACAACACCGCCGTTTTGGTGAACTCGACACCGTGGGTCACGGGCAACATAGGGACTTCCGCCTTGGCGTAGTCTTTGACCCGATGAATGGCCAGTGCCCAGAAGTGTGGTGGCGTCCAGGTGAAAATAATCAATACCAGCAGCAGTGCATGGGGGTGGATTTCTCCGGTCACAGAGGTCCAGCCCAACAGCGGCGGCGCAGCGCCTGCCAAACCACCGATGACAATGTTCTGCGGCGTCGCCCGTTTCAGATACATGGTATAAATAAACGCATAACCCACCAGGCTGGCCAAGGTCAGCAGAGCCGTCAGACGATTGACCCACACGTCCAGACACACATAACCCAGTACCGCCAGCACAGCGGCAAACACCAGCGCTCGCTGTGGACTGATCTTACCTTTGGGTACCGGGCGATTGAAGGTGCGTGCCATTTGCGCATCAATACGTCTGTCCACCACATGGTTAATCACCGCAGCGGATGAGGACAACATACCAATGCCCGCCAATCCTGCCAGCAATACTTGCAGGGGGACCCAACCCGGCGTCGCCAGGCACATGCCCACCAATGCGGTCAGCAACAGCAGCATGACCACCTTGGGTTTGGTCATTTCATAATAGTCACGCCAGTGGGCAAAACCGGTGGATGTACTTTTTTGCTGTGCGACGGCGACAGATTTGCTCATCCCAGCCTCCTAGATTTTCCGATATAACGTATAGGTAATGGTGACGAGCACCAACAATAGCAGCGCGGCGACGGCATTGTGCAGCACCGCAACGGCCAACGGCAGGCTGAACACCACATTGCTGACGCCCAGCATCACCTGAGCGCCCAACACCAGCACCAAGACCACAGACAAGGTACGCAATAATTGTGAAGCGGCGCTGGCATACATTCGCAACGCCAGCCAGCACAAATAGATAAAGGTGATCACCGCACCGAAGCGGTGAGCGATGTGCATGGTCATTCGCTCTGCGTAGTCGTGGGCGCCGAATTCATAGCTGACGGCTTCAGGAATGGTGTACGCACCGACAATGTCGATGTTTTCATACCACTCACCTTCACAAATCGGCAGCTCGGTACAGGCCAGCGCAGCATAATTGGCTGATGTCCAACCACCCAGGGCAATTTGGGCGACGGTGATCACAATGCCCAACAAGGCAAACTTGGCCAGCCCCATCACCCGGGGGTCGCCACCGGGAATACGATAAGGGGTCAGGCGTAAATACAACAGGTACAGACAACACAACACGCTGAAGCCACCCAGTAGGTGTCCCATCACCACCAGCGGCATCAGGTTCATGGTTACCGTCCACATACCCAACGCGCCCTGGAAACACACCAGCAGCACCAGGAAAAAAGGCAGCTTGAGGGGACGATGATAAGCACGTTTCCAAATGCTGATAGCGAAGATCGCGACAATCAAGAGTCCTAAGCTACCGGCAAAGTAGCGGTGGATCATTTCATTCCAGGCTTTGTGGGATTCAAACGGACGTTCAGGAAAGGCAAGTTCAGCGGCCTCGATATGATGTTCTTCCTTAGGAACGGTAAGGTGCCCGTAACACCCGGGCCAATCAGGGCAGCCTAATCCGGCGTCGGTCAATCGGGTATAGGCACCCAGCATGATAACGACCATCGCCAACAGGATTGCCACCAACACCAGCTTTCTCATTTTCACCATTCCCTAACCGATGCGAGACAACTTCAACAGCTTACGCAAATCGGACAAAATATCGCGGCTATGCAGTACCGCCTGTTCTTTTTGTTCAAAAACCGGGTAATGCATGATCACATTACCCAGCGTATCTATCAGAAAAATACCATCTGGCGCGACATCTTTAAACACTTGATTAACACTTTGCTGACTCACCGTTAACAGTTTCATGTTTTCAAACGCAGAAACATGCTGCGCTGTTGTACCGTCACTGCTGTCTGTGGCCAGAATAACCGGTTCTACCCGATCCATTTCACGGCCCAGCGCCAGCCATACCTGATGCACACTGTACAAGGCATTGTCACAAGCATTACCACATTGCTGAGGCATCACATAGGCGATTCGCCAACGGGGAGGTTGGTCAGCAAACAACCCACGCGCATCAAGGGCAGGTTGCAGAAGCTCTCCCTTATTGGTTGCCCCACGATTGAACCAGTCATTGTCCAACGCCAGTTTCGCCACCAATACAGGGACGATAAAGGCTACCATGACCATTATCAGCGTCTTTTTACTCGTCGACGGGGACTTTTCACTCATTGTCGGTTCTTCCTTCTGACTGCAACCACAAAAACCACCATACACGCCAATGCCATGCCAAACCACTGAATTGCATAGGCAATGTGCTTCTCGGGCGGCATGACAACCGGCTGCCATTCTCGTACATACGGGCTGTTATCCCGAGCATCGCTGAGTACAACCAGCGGCATCAATGGCAGACCTGCCCATTTGCCCATGACCGCCAAATCAATCTGTTGCAATCGCACCGGCCATTCTGGCTCTGCGCTGACAGTGGCCGTCTCCCGGATCATGGGGTTATCGGTCACCTGCCAGGCCACACCGGTCAAGGGCAACAAAGGATCAGCTTGGGGCAGCGTCGGTAGCACATCCCGCTGTCGGGGCGCTGCAATCCAGCCAAGGTTTACGGCAATGACCCCCTCAGTGCTATCCAGTAATCGCACCACGTAGTAACCCGGCTGGCCTCGGTGAAGTTTGTTATCGATGAGAAACCATGGGTCCAGCCATTGGCCATCAACTATCACCGGCATATCCCGCCAGTCAGGCTGTGACAACGCCTGCGTTGGGCTTATCCCCTGCTGTTGGGAAACCGTTGCGATGTGCGCCAAACGCTGTTGTTTTTGTTCAGCACGGTTCAGCTGCCAGACCCCCAGGGTAAACATAATGACAACCGCCGTTAAAGTGACTAAGGTGGCAATGGGTGGCAACGATTTCAGCACTGAAAGACTGTCTTTCATGGCAGCAGGAGGTTCAAAACAATGATCATCAAAATCCTTATTGGCGCGTTGCTGGTGTTTATGATTTACAACCTGTTCAAGGCCATGACAGTGATGATGAAAGATGACCCGAACCAGCCACCCATGAGCAAATTCATTGGGCGTCGGGTGTTTACATCCGCGTTGATCGTAATCCTTATCTTAGTGGCCGTCGCGACTGGCCTTATTCAACCGAATCCGCGCCCCTATTGATCAGGGGCGCATCAGGTTCCGGCTATTCAGAGAATGTAGACAAAGAAGAACAGCATCACCCACACCACATCCACAAAGTGCCAGTACCAGCTACCAGCCTGGAACGCAAAGTGATTTTTCGGCGTGAAGTGGCCCTTCATGATGCGCAACCACAACACAATCAAAATGATCGTGCCCAAGGTCACATGCATGCCATGGAAGCCGGTGAGCAGGAAGAATGTGTTACCGTACACGCCGGATTGTAAGGTCAGGTTCATTTCACGGTAGGCGTGGACATATTCTTCAACTTGCAGGAACAGGAAAATACAGCCGAGCAATACCGTGAGCCCCAGCATCAGCTTCAACTTGCCCCGTTGTTCCTTTTCCAGAGCCACGTGGGCAAAGTGACAGGTAAACGAGGATACCAGCAGAATAATGGTGTTATACAGCGGTAACCCCATCCAGCCCATCGCGGTGGTTTCAGTACCACCCGGCGTTTTTGTCAGTGGCCACATGTCTTCAAAGCCTGGCCACAACACTTCGTTGGTCATCGCGTTGTTACCCTCACCGGCCAACCACGGCACCGCAATCACGCGAGCGTAGAACAGCGCTCCAAAGAACGCGGCGAAGAACATGACCTCAGAGAAAATAAACCATGACATACCCTGGCGGTATGAACGCCCGAGCTGATCACTGTGCATACCGTTCATGGATTCATTGATTTGGTTGTTAAACCAGCCAATCAGCATCACCAATAAGGTCACAATGCCGGCCAACAGGATCCAACCACCGAAGCCGCTTTCGCCTTTGGTGGATTCGATCACGAAGTTACCTGCCCCGACGGCAATCAAAAACAGCGCGACCGCGCCGACGATGGGCCAGGGGCTTTGTTCAGGAACATAATATTTTTGGTATTCTTGCTCTGCCATCAGGCGCTCCTTTTATCCTTGATTCATGGCAACGTCAGCGACACTGGCTGTTACGTCATACAAGGTGTATTGAACCGTAAAAAACCGGATATCTTCCGGCAGTTGCGGATCGACATAAAACTTCATCGGCATCACAGCTTCAGCCCCGGCCGCCAACGGCTGGTGGTTAAAGCAGAAACACTCGGTTTTGTTAAGAAACAATGCGGCTTGTCCCGGTGATACTGACGGCACTGCCTGTCCGACAATGTCGCGGGATGCGGGATTACGGGCGAAGAAATTGACCTGTGCCATTTCGCCCGGATGCACATCCACACGACGGGTCTCGACAGTGAATTCCCACGGCATGCCGCTGTTGGTGCGGGTAATGAATTCAACCGTCACGGTGCGACTGGTGTCGACCGTTACGCCGTCATAAACGGCCGCGGTGTTTTCGGTCTTGCCGTTGATGCCTGTGATGTCACAAAAGACATCGTACAGAGGCACCAGGGCAAAACCAAAGCCAAACATACCCACCACAATGGCGACCAGTTTGACCACCAGACGGCCGTGTTGCGGACGTTCAGACGCGCTCATGGCTTATTTCACCACCGGCGGCGTTTCAAAGGTGTGATAAGGTGCCGGAGACGGAATTTCCCACTCCAGACCTTCAGCCCCTTCCCAAACCTGATCCGAGACCGGTTCACCCTGTTTGCGGCAGGCCTTAATGACCACGGCCAGGAAGATCAGCTGTGACAAACCAAAGGCAAAGCCACCGATACTGATCCACTTGTTAAAATCAGCAAACTGCAGGGCATAGTCTGGAATACGTCGTGGCATACCGGCCAGACCGATAAAGTGCATCGGGAAGAACAACACATTGACCGAAATCAGTGAACACCAGAAGTGCCACTTGGCCAATGTCACATCGAACATTTTTCCGGTCCACTTGGGCAGCCAGTAATACACTGCGGCCATAATGGAGAACACCGCACCACTGACCAGCACGTAGTGGAAGTGCGCCACCACAAAGTACGTATCATGGTATTGGAAATCCACCGGTGTGATGGCCAGCATCAACCCGGACAAACCACCAATGGTAAACAACACGATAAACGCCAGTGCAAACAGCATTGGCACTTCAAAGGTTAACGATCCCCGCCACATGGTAGCGACCCAGTTAAACACTTTCACCCCGGTCGGCACCGAGATCAACATGGTCGCAATCATGAAAAACAGTTCGGCGGCTACCGGCATCCCGGTAGTGAACATGTGGTGCGCCCACACGATGAATGACAACAGGGCAATGGACGTGGTGGCGTACACCATCGATGCATAGCCAAACAGCTTTTTGCGCGAGAAGGTCGGAACAATCTGCGAGATGATGCCGAAGGCTGGCAGGATCATGATGTACACTTCCGGGTGACCGAAGAACCAGAAAATGTGCTGGAACATCACCGGGTCACCGCCACCGGCAGCGTCGAAGAAACTGGTACCGAAGAATTTATCCGTCAATACCATGGTCACCGCGCCAGCCAAAACCGGCATTACCGCAATCAGCAGGAACGCGGTGATTAACCAGGTCCACACAAACAGCGGCATTTTCATCCAGGTCATGCCCGGCGCACGCATGTTCCAGATGGTTACGATCACGTTGATGGCACCCATGATCGATGAAATACCCATGATGTGTACCGAGAACACAAACAGCGCGGTTGAATCACCACTGTAGGTGGTTGAAAGGGGCGCGTAGAATGTCCAGCCGAAAGCCGGACCGCCACCTTCCATAAATAATGACGCCAACAAAATGATGAACGCAAACGGCAGTATCCAGAAACTCCAGTTGTTCATCCGCGGCAGGGCCATATCCGGCGCACCAATCATCATCGGCACCAGCCAGTTTGCCAGACCGGTAAAGGCCGGCATCACCGCCCCAAAGACCATGATCAGACCGTGAACGGTGGTCATCTGGTTGAAGAAATTCGGTTCAACAATTTGCAGACCCGGCTGGAATAACTCGGCACGGATCACCATGGCCATGGCACCACCGACCAGAAACATGATGAAAGCAAACCACAGATACAGGGTACCGATGTCTTTATGGTTGGTGGTGAAGATCCACCGCTTGATGCCGGTTGGCATATGGTGATGATGATCGTCGTGAGCGTGTTCTGTTGCAGTACTCATTGCCAACCTCCTATTGTCCATTCATGACGGCGTTTACGTCTTTGGCTTGTACCGTGTCACCGGTATTATTGCCCCAGGCGTTTCGCTCGTAGGTGATAACTGCAGCCAGTTCTTTCAGGCTCAATTGCTTGCCGAAGGCTTGCATTGCGGTGCCTGACTTACCATTGACCACAATGTCGATGTGCGCTGGCATATCGTTGAGTGCCATGTCACTGCCCTTGAGGGCTGGGAATACACCGGGCAACCCTTCGCCGTTTGGCATGTGGCACGCCGCACATGACGTGTTATAGACCCGTTCGCCGACACTCATCAGCTCTTCCATGCTCATGTTCATGGCCAGCAGTTTCTGTTCTTCTTCTTTGGCTTTGCGCTGAATCGCTTCCTGCTCACTAACCCAGGCCTCATATTCGGCCGGATCTTTGGCAATCACCACCACCGGCATAAAGCCATGGTCCTTGCCACACAATTCGGCACATTGGCCGCGGTAAATGCCGGGTTGATCCACACGGGTCCAGGCTTCGTTGATAAAGCCGGGGTTGGCATCTTTCTTAACCGCAAAATCCGGTACCCACCAGGAGTGGATAACGTCATCTGAGGTGATCAGGAAACGCACTTTCTTGCCGGTTGGGATCACCAAGGGACGATCGACTTCCAGCAAGTAGTTCTCGCCTTTCGCAAATTTGTTTTGAATTTGTTCAGGTTGGGTTGCCAGTAACGAGTAATAAGACAGATCTCGGTCCATGTACTTGTAATGCCATTTCCACTGGCTGCCGGTGACCAACACAGTCACATCCGCCTTGCTGGAGTCTTCCATTGCAATCAACGTTTTGGCCGCGGGCACGGCCATAAAAATGAGGATAATAAAAGGCACCACCGTCCAGGCGATTTCGACTTTGACACTCTCGTGGAAATGGGCCGGTTTTGCGCCGCGGGATTTGCGGTGAAAGTACATGGCATAAAACATAACGCCAAACACGACCAAAGCTATCGCCACACAGATGTAAAACATCAACATATGCAGGTCATAGACCTGACCGCTAATGTCCGTCACCCCTTTGCTGAGGTTTAATTGGTATTGATCCTTCTGCGCACCACTGTCTGCAAACGCAGTGACGCTTAGCAGGGACCCGAGTACGCCATACAACGTGTTTTTCACCCAACACCTCCTGTTGTTATCAGTCTTATTTCCAGGGGAGAAAAGACGCAGAAACCCATTCCACCGTACTAAGCCTAGTTAATGAAATGACCGACTGTTGTTATCATTTTGTTAAGAGACGATTAAGAATTACTCAAACAGGGGGGGCGAGTCTAGTGTTTTTGATAAAAAAACACCCATCTGGGTATTTTTTATACAGTCAGCGACAAGAATCGAACGGTGGCTTAAGTGATTAATATAGATATGATTTTCAGGCATAAAAAAACCATCCTGATGATCAGGATGGCTTTAAGAAGGCCGTAGAAGGGGAATCGTTGGTATTACATCCAATCGGCGTTGCGGATCACGCCCACGGCAATGCCTTCAATATTGAATGGCTGCGTTGCCAGGTCGACTTTGATCGGCGCAAAGGCGTCGTTTTCAGCATGCAGCAAAACTTCCTGCCCTTTACGTTCCAGGCGCTTCACCGTTACGTCGTCATCGACTCGCGCGACGACTACCTGACCATTGCGCACATCCGTGGTGCGGTGCACCGCCAGCAGGTCGCCGTCGAGAATACCAATATCTTTCATACTCTCGCCGTAAACCCGCAGCAGAAAATCGGCATTTGGATGGAACAGATTCGGGTCCACTTTGTAGTGGGACTCTACATGCTCCTGGGCCAGGATTGGCTCACCGGCAGCGACCCGACCAATCAGCGGCAGTCCGGCTTCTTCTTCCACATCGTCCAATGGCATATTCAGTTTAATGCCCCGGGACGTTCCCGGCAGGATCTCAATCACCCCTTTTCGGGCCAACGCTTTGAGGTGTTCTTCGGCTGCATTGGCAGAACGAAACCCCAGTTGGCGGGCAATTTCTGCACGGGTGGGCGGCATGCCGGTTTGCGACATGGTGGATTTGATCAGGTTCAACACTTCTTCTTGGCGCGGAGTTAGTGGACGCATAAACAGCCTGTTTTTTCATACAGTTTTACTGGCAGTATATACAGTTATTGCCTCAGTGCAAACCTTATATACGATTTGCAACACGCCGATAGCCAACAATCTTCACAATCGGTGACTCACACATAAGATTTTGTCCAACAAGGCTTTTCAGCGATAGCAGCACGTTCCTGATCGTCTCACCGCAAGCTAAGACGACGATGAGGTAGTGGTTTCATTGACCAACCGAACGTTGATGTCATCGAAACAACAGGAAACACGATAGTAAAAGAAAAACACCGATGAAAATGCTATGCTTCGCGGGTTTTGAGTTTCAGAGGTATACCCGGTATGGCATGGCTGCACAATTTGCTGCTGGCTTTGATCAAATTCCCCGTACAATGGTTGGTAAAAGCAAACAGCATTCCCGCCGACCTGTCCAAAGAATTGGGGATCGATAGTAACAAACCGATCATTTATCTGTTGCGCACCCACTCGGTGACTGACCAGTTGGCGCTGAAGATGTCAGCCACGTCGCTGGGGTTACCCACGCCGCTGGGTACGATGTCGGTGGGCGGTGAAGCCTTGCCTGCCTGTCTGTTTCTGCAGCAGCCGCAAAAAGTGTTTCGTCGCCGCCAGGGAGAAACAGACATTACCGAACAGGTTGAGCGCCTGTTCCACCTGCACCGTCAGAACCCCGATATCGATATTCAGATCGTTCCGGTGTCGATTTTCTGGGGCCGTGCGCCTGGCAAAACGTCGTCCGGCTGGTCGGAATTGCTGGCCGACGTGGCATCGCCCAGTTGGTTGCGTAAATTCTTTATCGTGCTGTTTTTAGGCCGCGATAATTTCGTCTGTTACAGCAAGGCAGTGTCCAGCCGCGCGATGAGCAACCTGCAGGGCAGCGACCAGGAAATTGCCCACAAACTGAAACGGTTGGCAGGCACTCACTTTCACCGCAAGCGCCAGACAATAACAGGGCCAACATTGCTGGAACGCTCGGAGCTGTACTACGCCATTCTTGGTTCCGAGAGCGTGAAACGGGCCATTGCCGAACAAGCGAAAAGCAAAAAGCACGGTCCGGACAAAGCCCGCCAGATGGCCCGGGAATACATAGATGAGATTGCCGCCGACTACCGTGAAGGCCTGATCCGAATCGGTGATCGCATTCTGACCCGGATCTGGAACAAGATATACAACGGCATCGAAGTACGCCACGCAGAGCGTGTTCGTCAGTTGGCCCAGAACGGCCACGAGATTGTTTACGTGCCCTGTCACCGTAGCCACATGGATTATCTGCTGCTGACCTACGTCATCTATCACGAAGGCTTGGTGACGCCGCACATTGCCGCGGGCATCAACCTGAATTTCTGGCCGGTGGGTGGCATCTTCCGCCGCGGCGGTGCGTTTTTCCTGCGCCGCAGCTTCGCCGGCAACAAGCTTTACACCGCGGTGTTCCGCGAATACCTCGAATTGCTGTTCAACAAAGGCTATTCGGTGAAGTATTACGCCGAAGGCGGTCGCAGCCGTACCGGCCGTCTGCTGCCGCCCAAAACCGGTATGCTGGCGATGACCGTGCAAGCGGTAGCGAAAGGGGTTAACCGCCCGGTCAGCATCGTACCGGTGTACATCGGCTATGAGCATGTCATGGAAGTGGCCAGCTACCTGAAAGAACTCAAAGGCAGCAGCAAAGAAAAAGAATCGGTGTTCAAACTGTTTTCGGTGGTGCGCAAACTGAAAAACTATGGCACCGGCTTTCTCAATTTCGGCGAACCTATCCAGGTCAGCAACTTCCTCGATAAGCAGGTGCCGAACTGGCGAGATACGGTAGAAAAAGACAGCGACAAAAAGCCCAGTTGGCTGACCCCAACAGTCAATCAGTTGGCCAATGATGTGATGACCCGCATCAACCAGACTGCCGCCATCAGCGGTATGTCGTTGTGTGCCTTGTGTCTGCTGTCGGCCAAGCAGCGCGCCATGTCGTTGCGCGAACTGGAGCAAGCCCTGGATGACTACCTGGCCCTGCTGCGGGCAGCGCCTTACCACAAGCTGGTTAGCCTGCCGGAGCAAAGTGGCGCCGAGATTGTGGCCAACACCCTGAAGCTGAACAAGCTGACGGTGTCTGAAGACAGTTTTGGTCCGATCATTTCATTGGACCGCAGCACCGCCGTGCCGTTGACCTACTATCGCAACAACATTCTGCATCTGTTCGCCTTGCCAGGCCTGATCAGTGCCTGCGTGATTGCCCACAATGGCATGGAGAAGACCAAAATCCTCGACCATGTACGATTGCTTTACCCGTTGCTCAAGCGCGAATGGTTCCTTCACATGACCGATGAACAGGCGATCAGCTATGCAGAAACCCTGATCGATCAAATGAAAGAGCAGGGCCTGTTACGCCAGCAAGGTCGCAAGATCATGGCGATTGAAGCCGCCTCCCAATCCTTCTATTCGGTGTGGCTGCTACACCGCGCCATCCAGGAAACATTGCATCGCTATGCGGTTGTGTTGAGCCTGCTGGCCAAAGAACAAACCATGAGCCGAAACGCACTCGAGAAGCAGAGCCAGCTGTATGCCGAGCGCCTATCCTCATTGCATGGCATCAGCTCGCCAGAGTTTTTCGACAAGAATGTTCTGGCCACCTTTATCAATGCCCTGCGGGAAAACGACATTATCGACAGCAGTGATGATGGCCAGTTGCAGTTCAGTGACGCCAGTGAAGCATTGCGTCACCAGGTAGTCGCCTTGATTGCGCCGGAAATTGGCCAGCGGCTGGAACACTTGAGTGGCATGGCGCAGCGTTAAGCTGCGCCCCATCAGCGCTTGTGATTGGATAAAAAGAACTGGTAAGCCGGATTATCGGTTTGTTCCTGGGCAAGGTAACCAAGTGCTTCAAGGTGTTGATCAAACGCCTCTCTGGCCCCTTCAGGAATACTGAAACCCGCTAACACCAGCCCTTCTGCTGCACCGTGATTACGGTAGTGGAACAGCGTGATGTTCCACCGTTCACCCAGGGTGTCGAGAAACTTCATCAACGCACCGGGGTGTTCCGGAAACGCAAAGCTGAACACATGCTCGTCCAATAACGCCGGCGGACGCCCCCCGACCATATAACGCACGTGCAACTTGGCCAGTTCATTGTCGGATAAATCAAACCAGTCATACCCTTGTTGCTGCAGTTCGTCGGTCAACGCCAGCAACTCTTCTCGTCCCTGACGCAACTTGAAGCCAACAAAAATGTGCGCTTCGGCGTCACTGGCATAGCGGTAATTAAACTCGGTAATGATACGCCCGCCAATCAACTCACAAAACTGCTTAAAAGCACCCGGACGTTCCGGAATACGCACCGCAATCACCGCTTCTTTCTGCTCGCCCAGTTCACAGCGCTCCGACACGTAGCGCAAGGTGTGGAAGTTGATGTTGGCACCGCACAAAATACCGGCCAGCCGCTTGCCTGACACCTGGTGTTGCTGCACATACTTGCGTATCCCAGCCACCGACAGTGCGCCGGCTGGCTCTGCAATTACCCGGGTGTCGTCAAAGATGTCTTTGATTGCCGCGCAGATTTCATCACTGGACACGGTGATCACGTCATCGACGTATTGCTGACACAACCGGAACGTTTCCGAGCCAATGGTTTTTACCGCCACGCCGTCGGCGAAAATGCCCACCGACTGTAGGGGTACCGGCTCACCCGCTTCCAGTGCAGCTTGTAAGCAGGCGGAATCTTCGGCTTCCACCGCAACAATGGTCAGGTCCGGGCGCAGTTGCTTCAGATACACACTGATCCCGGCCGCAAGCCCGCCGCCACCGACGGCAATAAACAGAATGTCCAGATCAGGGTGCTGTTCAAGGATTTCCCGACCAATGGTGCCTTGTCCGGCAATCACATCGGGATCATCGAATGGTGGGATCAGGGTATAGCCCTCATCCCGGGACAGCCGCTTCGCTTCTTCGCTGGCGGCATCAAAACTGGTGCCATGCAGCACCACATTGACCCACTCACCACCGAAGGTGCGTACGGCATCCACTTTGATATCAGGGGTGGTTTCCGGCATCACAATGGTGGCGCGGATCTCTTTGATACGGGCCGAATATGCCACGCCCTGGGCATGGTTTCCTGCTGATGCAGCCACCACGCCGCGTGCCAGTTGCTGTGCCGACAAGTGGCATAGGCGGTTGTACGCCCCGCGCAACTTGAAGGACTTGACCGGCTGCTGATCCTCTCGCTTAAGCCAGATATCATTGCCCAGAGAGGCAGACAATTTGTCCAGGTGTTCCAGCTCGCTGTTGACCGCCACGTCGTAGACCGGCGCCAACAGGATCTTTTTCAGGTACTCGTGTGCTTCAATCACCCTTTACCCCTCCAGCTTGGACGGGTCACGCACGGCCCCTTTGTCGGCACTGGTGGCCAGCATAGCAAAGGTTTTTAACGCCAGAGACACCTGGCGGTCACGATTCAGGGGCTGCCAGGGCTTGTCCCGTTGCTCCATGGCCTCGCGTCGGGCAGACAATTGCTCGTCACTGATCATCAAATTGATACGCCGGTTAGGAATATCAATCGCGATGGTATCGCCGTTTTCCACCAGCGCGATAGCACCGCCGCTGGCGGCTTCAGGGGAACAGTGGCCTATCGATAAACCTGACGTGCCACCGGAGAAACGGCCATCGGTCACCAAAGCACAGGCTTTACCCAATCCTTTGGATTTGAGGTAAGACGTGGGGTAGAGCATTTCCTGCATGCCAGGCCCGCCTTTGGGACCTTCGTAGCGAATGATCACCACTTCACCGGCCTGCACCTCGTCGTTGAGAATGCCGTTGACAGCATCGTCCTGACTCTCATAAATGCGCGCAGGGCCGCTGAAGACATGGATGGATTCGTCCACCCCGGCGGTTTTTACAATACAACCATTCTCGGCGATATTGCCGAACAATACAGCAAGCCCCCCTTCCTGACTGAAGGCATTCTCGACACTGCGAATGCATCCTCCCTGGCGGTCTGTGTCGGCTTCATCGTAGCGGCAATCCTGGCTGAAGGCTTTGGTGGTGCGGATACCCGCAGGACCGGCCCGATAAAAAGACAATGTCTGCTCGTTTGGGTTGTTGGCAATGTCGTAGCGGTCGATAACATCCGCAATGGTGCCTCCGAGCACATGACCAGAGTCGTTATTCAATAAACCTGCACGCTTAAGCTCTGCCAGGATCCCCATCACACCACCGGCGCGATGGACATCTTCCATGTGATATTGCTGGGTGGCAGGAGCCACTTTGCACAAATGAGGCACATTGCGGGACAAGCGGTCGATATCGGCCATGGTAAACGGCACGTCACCTTCCATTGCAGCGGCCAGCAGGTGCAAAATGGTATTGGTCGAGCCGCCCATGGCAATGTCCAGACACATGGCATTTTCAAACGCCGCGAAGGTGGCTATGTTGCGTGGCAACGCACTTTCGTCATCATTGGCGTAGTAGCGTTGACACAAATTGACGATTTCCCGGCCCGCCTGCAAAAACAACTGTTCACGGTCAGCATGGGTGGCCAACAACGAGCCATTGCCGGGCAGGGACAATCCCAGAGCCTCGGTCAGACAGTTCATTGAGTTGGCGGTAAACATACCGCTACACGAACCGCAGGTCGGGCAGGCCGAACGCTCAATTTCCTCACTGTCTGCGTCAGACACCTTGGGATCGGCTGCAGCAACCATGGCATCCACCAGATCCAGTTTGATGATGTCTTTTGACAGCTTGGTCTTGCCCGCTTCCATCGGTCCGCCGGACACGAAAATAACCGGGATATTCAGGCGCATCGCTGCCATCAGCATGCCGGGGGTGATCTTGTCGCAGTTGGAAATACACACCAAAGCATCGGCACAATGGGCATTGACCATGTACTCCACCGAGTCGGCGATGATCTCCCGGGAAGGCAAGCTGTACAGCATGCCATGGTGACCCATGGCGATACCGTCATCCACGGCAATGGTATTAAACTCTTTTGCCACTCCGCCCGCAGCTTCAATACTGCCCGCCACCAATTGTCCCATGTCTTTGAGGTGTACATGGCCAGGAACAAACTGGGTAAAGGAATTGGCAATCGCGATGATTGGTTTGCCGAAGTCCTTATCTGTCATTCCGGTGGCGCGCCATAAAGCGCGAGCACCGGCCATGTTACGGCCTTGCGTTGTGGTGGCCGAGCGGAGTTTTGGCATGGTGTTACCCTTCTAGTTTACGATTTATCATATACGGGGGTTAACCACCCCCACTTGTCCGGTGTTTTACCGTTAAACAGGCCGAAGAACATGTCTTGTACCTGCGCGGTGATCGGGCCACGTCCGCCGTTGCCGACCTGAATACCGTCCACACTGCGTACCGGCGTCACTTCAGCGGCGGTACCGCACATCAGGATTTCGTCAGCCACGTACATGGATTCCCGTGGAATGTTTTCTTCACGTACTTCATAGCCCATTTCTTTGAGCAAGGTGATCACCGTGTCGCGGGTGATGCCCGGCAAAATGGCGGCAGTTTTTGGCGTGGTCGTGACCACGTTATTGCGGATCACGAAAATGTTTTCACCGGCCCCTTCGGACACATAACCATTGCGGTCCAGCGCAATACCTTCACCGTAGCCGTGACGACGGGCTTCCATCGAAA
Organism: Fluctibacter halophilus; assembly: GCF_020687825.1. Classification (GTDB taxonomy): domain Bacteria; phylum Pseudomonadota; class Gammaproteobacteria; order Enterobacterales; family Alteromonadaceae; genus Fluctibacter; species Fluctibacter halophilus. The sequence goes on along the minus strand of NZ_JAJEWP010000003.1, from coordinate 110,037 downwards.
TCAGCTGTGAAGACAGATAGTTACCACCGGCTTTTGCACCGGTAGGCATGGTGTTCGCGGCCAGTCGGTTCCAGCTCGAAATACCCGCATCAACGCCGTTTTTCAGGGCTTCTTCACCCAGATAAGCACCCCACTCGAAGGCCGCGATGCTGACTTCGGTTTCCTGACCGAAAGGCACTTGCAAGCCCATGCCGATGTCACCGTAGTAGGCGATGGGTCGGATGTAAGCGGATTTCAGGTTATTGGCACGGATAATGTCCATGGTGGCCTGATTGATCTGATCCAGGGTGTAGGGGATGGTCATGCGGTAGATTTTGGCCGAGTCGAACAAACGACGGTTATGTTCCTGTAAACGGAACACACAGGTGCCTTGATCCGGCGTGTTGTAAGCACGGATCCCTTCGAATACCGATGAGCCGTAGTGGATAGCATGGGTCATGACATGCACTGTCGCTTTTTCCCATGGAATGATTTCACCATTAAACCAGATGAGTTCTGCAGGTTTTTTCGCCATTGTTTTTCCTTATTCTTGCCTGGGGCACAGAGTCTGTAAAAATATTAACCCTTGGATCATACATGCAAATGCCCGGGTACTGTATCCGCATTTGCAGCTGAGACGGCTGGTCACATCAGTTTTCAGCGCCCCAAAACGAAAAAACCCCCGCTTACACAAGCGGGGGTTCAGGTATCCGGCCTTCAGCCACAACCTACCCCCGCAGCGTTACCACCACTACGTTCACAATAATGTCGATCACATTACCGCACTTGGAATAGGTCATTTGGGCCAAAGCCTCGTATATCGTCACTGTTTATACAGTTACCATGAATGAATGGCGTGGATCAAGCAGCTTTGCGCATCATTGATGCAAAAACGACGATTCACTTGGCGCCTGACAGCCGATATGATGGCGAGCACAACTGCAAGGGGATAACGCCATGACAACCTGGTTTCATTGGATTGATTTGGCCGGGGTGGCCGTGTTTGCCATGTCAGGCACACTGATGGCGTACAAGAAGCACATGGACGGTTTTGGTGTGGTTGTACTTGCCGCCGTCACCGCCATCGGTGGGGGAACCTTGCGGGATATGATCCTGGATTTACCGGTATTCTGGGTCAAAGATCCCAGCTTTTTCTACGCCATTCTGGCAGCGGCGCTGATCACCATCGTGTGGTTGCGGGTAAGCCAGCGCTTTCCATTGCGCTACCTGTTGGTGGCAGACGCCTTTGGTCTGGCGTTCTTCAATGTCATGGGTCTGCAAAAAGCGTTGACTTATGGCGCTTCTCCGTTGGTCGCGATTGCCCTGGGCACCATGACCGGGGTGTTTGGCGGCTTGATCAGAGATGTCATGTGCCGCGAGATCCCGGTGGTGTTAAAAGGTGAATTGTATGCCACAACCTGCATTGCCGGGGGCATTGTCTATCTGCTTTGTGATGCTTTCAACGCGCCGGCCTACACCGCCATGGTCATGGCCATGCTGACCACCCTGTTTGCTCGCCTCGCGGCCATGAAGTGGCATTGGCACTTGCCGGTCTTTGAAGCTGGCACAAAACTCGACTAGGTCGGCCAGACGCTGCGCTACACTCTGGATCAAGACAATCCACCACAAGGATCCGTGGTATGGCAATGGCCGTATTGCATTCCCGAACCACCCTGGGCCTGTCAGCGCCGCTGATCAGCATTGAAGCCCACCTGTCTCCGGGATTACCCAGCTTTCAACTGGTCGGGCTCGGTGACACCGCCATCAGGGAATCCCGTGAACGGGTGCGCAGTGCCATCATCAACAGTGGCTTTGAGTTTCCGGCCCGCCGTATCACCATCAATCTGGCGCCCGCCGACCTGCCCAAAGACGGCGGTCACATGGACCTGGCCATTGCGCTGGCGATATTGGCCGCCCATTATCAGCTAGACACACGCCATTGGCCGTCGCTGGAAGTATTCGGCGAGTTGGGATTAAACGGACAGGTGCGCGCCGTCGCCGGCCTGCTGGCCATGTTGTATCAAGCCCGAAAGGCCAAACACCGGTGTATTATCCCACCGGACAATCAGACCCAGGCAGCGCTTGTCGATACACAAGACATTGGCGTCGCAACGGACTTGCAACAGGCATTTCTGTCCCTCGAGCGCGGTACGCCTTTGCCCGGTGTCCAACCCGTCCACTCACCGGTTGCGCCGCAACAAAACACGGATCTTAACGATGTCATTGGACAGGCCCATGCCAAGCGGGCATTGGAAATCGCTGCTGCCGGGAGCCACAACATTCTGTTGGTCGGCCCCCCGGGCACCGGCAAGACCTTGCTGGCCAAGCGCCTGCCTGCGCTGTTACCGCCGATGGATGAGAGCCAGGCCCTTGAGCACCACATGCTGCAATCGTTGTGCAGCAACACCGACGAGCCCAACTGGCGAACCCGCCCCTTCCGTCAACCGCACCACAGCAGTTCTGCCGCTGCGTTGCTGGGCGGTGGCAACCTACCACGACCCGGCGAAGTCTCCTTGGCTCACAACGGCATTCTGTTCCTCGACGAATTACCCGAGTTTGCCCGCTCTGTGCTGGATGGGCTGCGCGAACCGTTGGAAAATGGTGAAATTCATATTGCACGGGCCAAATACAAAGTGTGTTTTCCGGCCCGCTTTCAACTGGTGGGCGCAATGAACCCCAGCCCGACCGGCGCGTTGAACGATGGACGCAGTACGACCGATCAGGTGTTGCGCTACCTGCAGCGTTTATCCGGTCCACTGCTGGATCGTTTTGACCTGCAGGTCGATGTACCCTTGGTACCTGCCAATGAACGACGACAAGTCAAGCAACCTGCAGACGACTGTAGCGATGCGGTACGTAAACGGGTGGCTGCTGCCCATAACCGTCAACAAGCCCGCAGCGGCTGCAGCAATGCCCGGCTGACGCCACCGCAGCTAACCGAGTTTTGTGCCCTGGGCGATGATGAACAAGAATTTTTGCACACCGCTATCGAGCAATTGGGGCTTTCAATGCGCAGCCACCATCGCGTATTGCGGGTAGCCCGCACGATTGCAGATTTGGCCGGCACAACAACCATACAGCGGGTTCACCTTGCAGAAGCATTGAGCTATCGGGCTCTGGACACAATTTTTCGTCAGCTTAACCCGGCAACTGCCATGCCTGCGCGGCCTCGTTAAACAGCGCTTTGATGGCGGGTTCCTGGGCGCGTTTTTGCAGACAACACAGCCCCAGCGGATAGTCCTCTATATTCGGAATAGCGATGCGGCTGACCGACTGGCCTGCGATGGAATGATCCACCACCACCTGCGGCACAATACCTATTCCGCAGCCCAGTGCGACCATGCTGACGATGGCTTCATTGCCACCGACGCTGGCATACACCCTGGGCCTGATCCCTTGCTCGGCAAACCAATGGTGAACAATACGTTTTGACGGTCCCGAGTCGGGTAAGATCATCGGATGCTTGCGCCAGTCAACCTCACTGAGGCGGGTCAACCCCAGGGCTTTGGGTGCAATCAATAGCAAAGGAATATGATCCAACAATAAGAAACGCAGCTCAGCCGGAAAATCCGGCGTATGAATTGCGATGGAAACATCAACGGATTGTTCGGTGACCCTGCGCACCGACAATGCCGGATCGCCGGTATCCAATTTCAATTCCACTTGCGGATGTGCGCGGCGAAACCGATTGAGTATCGAGGGCAGGTGACTGAGACTGGCGGTTACCGAGCAGAATAAACTCAGTTCACCGCGCAAAAGCTGCTGCTGTTCATCCAACTCCCCGTGCAACAACTGCCACTCTTCCAGTATGCGTTGACAACTGGCCAGCGTGCGCCGCCCCGCGGCCGTTAACGTGACACTGCGGTTATCACGCACAAACAAGGCGACCCCGAGGCTATCTTCCAGACGCTGGATAGCGCGGCTAAGTGTCGACGGACTGACGTACATCGCGTCTGCTGTTTGGCCAAAATGTAGCGTTCCGGCCAGATGCTGGAACAGTTGAAGTGTCTTTAAGTCCACGCCGCGCCTCGTTATTGCACAAAATGAAATACTATCTTGCAAATATATCATTTTCCACAACAAAACCGTTCTACTATCCTCACCCCACAAGATCGTCACTGACTTGATGTTTGGAATAGGATCACCATGGCTAATTACTTTAATACGTTGTCGTTACGTCAACAGTTGGACCAGCTTGGCCGCTGTCGCTTTATGCAGCGCGAAGAATTCGCAACCGGCTGCGATTACCTCAAAGGCAAGAAAATCGTTATTGTCGGATGCGGTGCGCAGGGCTTAAACCAGGGCCTGAACATGCGCGACTCTGGTCTCGACGTTTCCTACGCTCTGCGTCAGGCAGCCATCGATGAAAAGCGTGAGTCTTTTCAACGGGCGACCAGCAATGGGTTTACGGTCGGCACGTATCAGGAGCTGGTTCCCCAGGCAGATGTGGTCTACAACCTGACACCCGACAAACAGCACAGCAGTGTTGTCGAAGCGGTAATGCCGTTGATGAAGCAGGGCGCTACGCTGAGTTATTCCCACGGCTTCAACATTGTCGAAGAAGGTCAGCAGATCCGCGCCGACATCACCGTTGTGATGTGCGCGCCGAAATGTCCGGGCACGGAAGTGCGCGAAGAATACAAACGCGGATTCGGTGTACCGACGTTGATCGCGGTTCACCCAGAGAACGATCCAGAGCAAAAAGGTTGGGACATTGCCAAAGCATTGGCCTCTGCCACTGGCGGCGATCGGGCTGGCGTACTGGCATCTTCCTTTGTAGCCGAAGTGAAATCCGATCTGATGGGTGAGCAAACCATCTTGTGCGGCATGCAACAGACCGCAGCCATTCTGGCCTACGACAAAATGGTTGCCGATGGCATTGACCCTGGTTATGCCGGCGCGTTGATCCAATACGGCCTCGAAGCCATCACCGAAGCACTGAAAATCGGCGGTGTGACCCACATGATGGACCGTTTATCCAATCCGGCCAAACTGCGCGCTAACGCGTTGTCTGAAAACTTGAAGGCGACGTTGCGACCGCTGTTCGAGAAACATCAGGACGACATCATGAGCGGCGTCTTTTCCAGCACCATGATGGAAGACTGGGCCAACGGTGATGCTAACTTGCTGGCCTGGCGCGAAGAAACCGGTCGCAGCGGCTTTGAACAAAGCCCTGTGTATGACGGGAAAATCGCCGAGCAAGAGTATTTCGATCATGGCATCTTCCTGGTAGCGATGATTAAAGCGGGTGTGGAGCTGGCCTTCGATGTGATGGTAGAAGCGGGGATTCTGCCCGAGTCGGCCTACTATGAATCGCTGCACGAAACGCCGTTGATTTCAAACACCATCGCCCGTAAGCGCCTGTATGAAATGAACGTGGTCATCTCCGACACAGCCGAATACGGCAACTATTTATTCGCCAATGCCGCTATCCCATTGTTGCGTGACAAGATAATGCCGACCCTGACCAGCGAAGACATCGGTAAAGGTTTGCAACTGTCCAATAATGGTGTGGACAACAAAACCCTGGTTGAGGTGAACAAGACCATTCGCCAGCACGGTGTCGAAACCGTGGGTGAACAATTACGCGGATACATGACCGACATGAAAGCGATCGTCGAGAGTCATTGATCTCACGGCCAGCGATGGCCTGACAGTTTCTGTCGTTAGGTGCTTTACTAAGCCCTTTTACCCGGTCCTTGTGGCCGGGTTTTTTCTGTCTGCGCAAAAATGACACTTTAATGACGGAAAATATTTTTCCCAGCCCGCCTGTAAGCCGCTAAGATTCTGGAAAAAATCCAAAAAAAGTGTAGAAATACACTGCCACTGCCGATATGGTAGCAAACGGGTTTATTTTGCCGTTTTAAGCCGTTCAACCGAGTCGCATTATCGGTGTTATCCCCAGATAAATGGGGGGTTTCAGGGACTGTCGGCGAAAAGTGACAGCGAACCATTTTTTACATTTTTGGTCTTAGTGCCTGATTTTAATAACAATAATACCGGACAAAACGCCACCTTCACGGAAGAATTGCCGTTTGGCCGCCTTTTGGTGTCGCCGAATGGAGACTGTTTTTTATAACGTAATTTTCTAAGCCACCGCCTGTAAGGCTCTGAGGTTATGGCCTGAGCCTTGCTTTGTCTTCCGGTGGTCCGTCGTTATGAGTCCTGAATGAAGATGCAAGTGTGACTTGCAGGAGAAAAATAGATGAAATCTTCAATATCACGTTTCACCCAAATGGATGATTGGATTTTTGAAGTAAAAATGGTTCGAGCGCTGCGCGTGCAGAATTATGGTGACCCCTACACCGCCGTTGCAACCCTGACGGCAAATGGGGATCAGATGTACATAGACAGTCAGTTGACACGTGAAGCCGAAGACTTCACCCGTCAGGACTTTATGACCTTTTATCGCTTTTGTCAGGCACTGGAAATGAAGAGTTTCCACTACGACAAAATGAAAAATGGTGTGCGTCATCCACGGGTTGTGGACATTGTCGAAAACCTGCATGCACCACGCTCCGTGCGCCTGGTGAAGTAACGCCCGCAACACATCCTCGATGAAGGCAGCTCGGCGGTCAGCAAATATTGTTATGCTGATTGGCGTCTGCCCATTTCACCGCCAGATAAGCCAGTACCGAAAACAGTAAGAATCCAACCGCGATAGGCGTCATGGTGTGCTGCACAAAACTGCCAATCACGATGGCGACCGGCACCGACAGCAAACTGCTCAATGAGCCAATGATGGCCGCGCCCAGTCCTGCCATTTCCCCCAACGGATGCATGGCCATGGAGTTCAGATTGCCAAACAGGATACCGACGCAGAAAAAGGTCACAAACAGTACCCCCACCAGCAGTGCCAGCGGTGGCAGGCCCTGATAGTTAACGGCCAACGCACACAACACCACAGAGCCAACGATGACGCCTTTCAGCGCGGCCAGTGACAAACGCAGCATACCCAGTCGCATCACCAGCTTGCCGTTTACAAACGAAGCAAACCCGATCGAAAAAGCCAACACTGCAAAAAAGGCCGGAAACCATTCTCCCACCGCATAGATATCCTGAAACAGTGTTTGCGAGCCACTCAGATAGGCCAGAAACGCGCCGAAAATGCACCCCATCGCCAGGGTGTACCCCATCACCTGGCGATGGGTCAGAATAAATCTGGAAGACACCCACAACTGCTGCCAGCTGAACGGGACCCGCTGCGATGCTGGCAGGGTTTCAGGCTGACGAAGGTAAAACCACACGCCCAGTCCGGCGCCAAAGATCAAAAATGAGGTGAAAATGTGCTGCCAGGAAGCAAACCACAGGATGGCCTGGCCAAATACCGGCGCCAGCATCGGTACCAGAATGAACACCATCATGATAAACGACATCACCCGAGCCATTGCATCGCCCGCGTACTGGTCCCGGATCAGTGCCAGCGACGCAATCCTTGGACCGGAGACACCAAACGCCTGTACCACACGGCCAAAAAGCAGTACGGTCATGTCTTTGGCCAACATGCAAATCACCGTGCCGATGGCAAAGATCACCAGCCCGGAAATGATCGCAAACCGCCGTCCCTTGGCGTCAGACACGGGTCCATAAACCAACTGCCCCAACGCCATGCCTAAAAAGAACAACGACACGATCAGGTGATCCTGTTGCGGACCACTGGAGTGTAAATCCTCTCCAATCAGACTCAGCGCCGGCAACATCGCATCGATACTCAGCGCCACCAATGACGTCATAAACGCCATCAGGATGATGAACTCAACCAGGCCCAGGGCGGGCTTAGTGTTGGGCGCGGTGGAAACGTGTGGGGTACTCATAGTCTACTGCCGGGATGATTAAGCCCGGCAGTATAACATTGCCGGGCCCTGATGACGCAGCCCTTCATCGTTTAATGGTGCACAAACATCGCAGGCGCTATTTAGCCAGGTGGGTGTGCAGAAAGGCATCCATGGCGCGGAAAAAGCGGTGACGGTTGCCCTGTATTGACAGGTAGTGGTCGCCCTGAGGTAACAAGATATATTCCACGTCTTTATCTTCATCTTCCAGCGCATCGGCCATTAGCGCCGATTGGCGCTTGTCCACGACCCGATCATCTTCGCCGTGTACCAACAAAATCGGCGTCTTGATCGATTTTGCATGGTAATAAGGCGAGCGGGCCTCCATATCATCGCTGTCCGTACCAATCTGGTTACGCACAAACTTCAAGCCCACATAACGACGATGGTGTGAAATCAATTCAGGTAAATCGCTGACGCCGGCGAAGCTCACCGCACACTGAAACAGGTCCGGCGTCTTGACCGTTGCCATCAATGCCGCATAACCACCATAGCTGGCACCAACAATGCACATACGATCCTTTTGCGCAATGCCCTGCTCGACCAGCCAATGAGCGGCATCGGTCAGATCATCCTGCATCGCCAGCCCCCAGCCTTGCATCTGTTGCTGGGCAAAGGTGTAACCATAGCCGGTCGAACCGCGGAAGTTAGGCCGAAACACCGCATACCCCCGACTCAGAAAGTAGCTGGTCCAATAGTCAAAGCCACTGACATCTCGGGCACCGGGACCACCATGAGGATGCAAAATGGTCGGTACAGGGCCATCCTGTCCTGCCGGGCGACTCAGGTAGCCTTCGATACTCACCCCATCACGGGCCTGATAGGTAACCAATCGCTGGGTTCCCAAATCGGTCGGTATCTCGGGGTACTGTTCAAATACCAGCTCCAAGGTGCCTTTGTCACGGTCACCAAGGAAATAAGCCCCAGGCATGTTGCTGGTTTCCGAATACATCAGATAGACGCGCTCGTCGCGGCTGAAATCCACCAGGTAATTGTCAAACTCCGGTAAGGCTTTATTGAGGCCGTCCAATAACCGTTGCCGGTCACCTTTCCAGTAAATGCGGCCGGTGGGTGAATTGAGGTGTGTGATGCCGATGACCTCTCCGGTTGCGCTGGAATAGATCAGGCGACCATCGGCGTCGTAGTCCGGGTCTTTGTAGACCAGGGTCTGCTCTTTACTGCGCAAATCCATCGATTTGATCACTTTACGGTCATTCTCGAACACCGCGAAATACAGAATATTGGGGTCCAAATCGAAGCCCAAGGGTTCAATGCCCGGCGCTTTCAGGGCGTCATATTCGTACAGTGACTGCCACTCTTCGCTGTTTGCCTGGCGCACGTAAATGACGGCTTCACCGGTACGGTAACTGAGCTTTTCGCCCAATCGCACGCGGTGTTGCTGGTCTGTCATAAACCAACGGATCTGACGCTTGCCTTTCTCTACCCGGGATTTCGCCCCGGTGTGTACATTCAGCTTGTACACCGAAGGCTGGTTTTGAACGTCGAGATCCACCTCTATCAGCACATGGTCAGGATCATCGGGCAAATCATCAATCACCTTGTCCTGAAATTGCGAGATGTGATCACGAAAGCTGTGCGGTTTGATCAGTACCGTCGGCTCGGGGTTTTCATGCTCGACATTGATCGACAACAGGCGGGTCTCTTTGGTATCCACACCACCGCGATTGTCGGCAAACCGGACACTGAACAAAATCGTGCTTTCGTTGACCCAACGCAGCCAGTTGATACGGGCGTTGAGGTTGTCCGACGAAAACAGATAACCCTGCTCTCCGGTGGTGCGATCTTTCCAGCCCATCACCGTCACTTCCGGTTGCTGTGCATTGTGCAAGTACGCAATTCGGTTGCCGGAAGGGGACAGACTGGGTCGGGTAAACTGGGGTAATTGTGAAAAAGCTTCTACAGGAACCTTGGCGGCGGTGGTGGCTGCAGCCGACATAACAACGCACTGGCAGAGCACCAGCGCCCATAGCATCCGTGACATGGGACATCTCCTTTAATCGTGCCAGGAAGTATACCGTTTATGTGCCCTGTGCGCCAAAAAAAAGGCGCCCGAAGGCGCCTCTATAACTGATTGGCTCGCTTAGAAGCGATAGGTCGCTTTGGCGTACATGAAGCGGCCCTGACCACTGTGGGTGGTGTTCACAAAGCCCATAAAGTCGTGATGACTGTACGGGGGTTCTTCGTTGAACAGGTTGGTTGCCCCCACGGTCAATGTGGTGTTGTCGAAGCCGACATAGTTCACCACCAAATCCACGGTGGTCATTGCATCGACGGTTTTGTCGCCAAAACCGGCATCCGCACTGCCGTCAAACTCACCAATGTAGTTGACAGCCACCGACGCACTCCACACATCGCGGGACCAGTCCATCGCTGCGGTGTAACGCACCTCGGGCTGTTCAAATTCACCTTCCTGGCGATTCAGACGACGTCCACCGTCCACACTCGGACGGTACTCTTCATACTTCAACACATAGTTCATCACGTAACTGAAGCGGAAGTCGCCCATGTCGGACTGCAGGGTGTAACCCACATCCAGATCAAGACCGGTGGTCTCCAGGTCTCCGATGTTTTGAAACGAGTCGTAAATGCGTACCACTTCGCCGGGATCGCTCGGGTTAGACGTGGGTAAACGCTCTACAACAGAGGAGTCGGTACCGAAATTGGTGAAAACAAACTGGGTATCAGAATCAATGATGTCCTCAATATCGTAACTGTAGTAGTCAATTGAGAAATCCAGATTGTCAGTGACTTCATAGATCAGACCGATATTGTAGTTTGTCGACTCTTCCGGCCCTAGGTCCGGGTTACCGGCAAAAATAGCTGTATATTCCTGGGGCTGACAACCCAGTCCTACAGCATTACAACGGGCAGTATCGACCAGGTTTGGTGACTCATCGGTACGACCAAGGCCCAGTTGATGCAGCGACGGCGCGCGGAACGCGGTGCCATAAGAGCCACGAATCGACAGAGTATCCATCGGTGTCCACAGGAACGAGATTTTCGGATCCGTGGTGGTACCAAAATCACTGTAATCTTCATGACGCAGGGCAAATTGCATCTCAAAGGTGTCTGACACTGGCACGATCACTTCGGCAAAAATCGACGTGCTGTCACGACTACCGTTGGCCTGGGTGGCTTCGGTACCGAACACTTCACCACGCAGGTATTGCTCATCCGGGTTATCCGAAATGGCTTCTTCGCGGTACTCCGCACCGATGGCCATCATCACGTCCATCTCACCGATTTGGGCGATAGGGCCGGAGAACACCAAGTCCAGAGACTTGTTGGTGGATTTACCGATACGAGTGGTGGTGGTTTCGATGTAGTCCAGTGCTTCCTGGGAGTTGGACGAGGGCTCAAAGGGGTTCCAAAGCTCACTGTCGATGGCTTCCTGGATACGGCGGGAATTCGGGAACCCGTCCACACCACGCTCTACCGACTCACTTTTGATGTAGCTGTACGCGGTTTCCCAGCTCCAGTCACCAAATTCACCTTCCAGACCCACAATGGCGCGGTAATAATCGGTATCGACGCGCTTTTCACGGTTACCGATATCCACGGTACGACGACGCATGGTCAAATCCTGACCATAGAACGGGTGGGTGGGGTCATCGGCAAACGGATGATTGGCGTTATCACCGGACATGAACAACTCGTTGAAACTCGGGCTACCGGCACCACGAACAACCGATTTGGAGTTCTGCCCACTGAACTCGACGAAAGCACGCATGTCATCATCCAGCTCGTAATTACCCAGGTAGATGTAACTCAGGCGCTCGGCATCGGGGAACATGCTCATGTAGGGCGCATAATCATAGCGACACAGGTTATTGGCGCGATCGATGTCCTCTGCAGGGCAGGTGTCATTGCCAAATTCGTCGATGATGCGGTTGGTCGGGTCTGACGCCAACGCAATGGTACCCGGAATGCCCGACGAACTGCGGAAGTCCACCGCATCAGGGTCGTTGGGACGCAATGCCGCCTGGTTGGAAGAACGGCTGTAGTCGCGATCAGCATAGAGGACTTCTTCGCGATCGAAATAATCCAGAATAAAGGTATGGCTGGCTTTATCGGTCGCCGTGCCGAACATCAGGCTAAGGTTTTGCTCCTTGCCACCGCCATCGGCGGTATCACCGATTTTGGCACTGACTTCCACACCTTCGAAATCGTCTTTAAGAATGATGTTGATAACCCCGGCGATGGCATCAGAACCGTAGGTAGCGGAGGCACCGTCTTTTTGAATATCAACCCGTTTGATGGCGGACAGCGGGATATTGTTGATATCCACAAATGCCGTATCGATGCCTTTGGCAAAAGGCGATACAGACACGCGGCGACCGTTGATCAGGATTAAGGTGCTGTCGGCACCCAGTCCACGCAGAGACACGCTCGAACCACCGTTAGCAGTATCATCAGAGCTGTTGCCCTGGGTCGAGAAGGTACCCTGACCAGAAATCGGCAACTTGGTAAACAAGCCGATAAGATCGGTTACGCCGGTATTGGCAATCTGGTCTGCGTCTATGGAGGTGATCGGCGAAGGTCCGGCCAAATCGGTTCGCTTGATCAGCGAGCCGGTGACGCGGATTTTCTCGATGCTATCCTGTTCCTGTTCTTGTTCCTGTGCGACAACGACAGAAGATGTGAGAGCGAGATTCACTGCAGCTGCAGCGACGGCAATCTTCATTTTCGTGTTTTTGTTCATGGATTTTCCCTTTTATTATGTGGTTTTCGCCCAAAATACTGTCCGGCGAAATTTTGTTATACCACACTCAAGGAATGGGGGAAGGACTAAAGAGTAAAATCCTTGTTAAAGTTGTTAGTGAATGTTTACATTTGCAGGAGATCGACGTATGTCAGTAAGTTACCGACACACGCCGACGGTACAACGCCGTTTACTGCATATCCAGATTGGTGATTCGACCGTTTTTCAGGCTGTATATCCAGCTGTGAATGGTCAAATCCTGACCACGGGCCCAGGCATCTTTAATGATACTGTTACGCTTCAGGTTGGCCGATTGCTCTAGCACATTCAGTTCACACATACGGGCCGATTTTACAGGGCCTTCCAGAGTGGCCAGTTCGTCACGGTGTTTGTAGGCCAAATCCTTAATATGCCCCAGCCAGTTATCGACAATACCAAAGCCTTTGTCGGTCAGGGCTGCCTCGACACCACCACAACCGTAGTGCCCACACACAATAATGTGCTTCACCTTGAGCACTTCCACGGCGAACTGCACCACCGACAGGCAGTTGAAGTCGGTATGGATGACCTGATTGGCCACATTGCGGTGCACAAAAATGTCACCGGGCAACAAATCGACGATTTGGTTAGCGGGCACGCGGCTGTCGGAACAACCTATCCAAAGGTATTCAGGGGATTGTTGTTTGGACAGCTTGTCGAAAAAGTCCGGGTCGGCGTCGTTGATTTTCTCAGACCAACGCTGGTTATTGTCTAGCAGGTGTTGAATTTCGCTCATGGCATTTGCCCAGATAGGTGTTGATGGCGTCAATTTACTTGAACCCCAGGCACAAGCAAACCTTCAGTAGGTCGAACCACCACTCACTGTAGCACGACCACTGCGCTGATTCGACGACGGCGGACAAAGGTATATAAACCTGGCGTGACTACTGTTCGTGTATTTGTTCCTGCAACTGGCGGGATTCCTGTTCGAAGCGTCGCTCCCGACGCCTTGCCCACAACCACATGGCCGGCAACAGCACGACCAAAATGACGGTCGACGCGATGACTTTGTTCAGCCAACGCTCCATCGGATAGGCGTCCAGCCAATAGACCCCGGCATGCAGAATAAAAAACATCGGCACAAGGGCAATCACTGAATGTCGGGTGACCCGGGCAATCTTAACGTTCCGTCTGGAACGGTTCAGCAACAGGACCAGGTAGTCCTGGGTTGCAATCTCCCGGGTACGCAAAGCATCCCTGCGTTGCCACAGCACATAGCCAGTTAATGGGGTCGCCAGGACGACGATCGCCACCAGCCAGGCAAATTCAAACCAGTGCATGCGTTCGGCCATCAACCATAGCAACAGCGGACCGGTCAACAAGCCGAGGATATCCAAGGTCATGTAGCTTATCTGCTTGTAACGGATCAAACGCCAGTCCCGTCGCAGTTTATCCAGATCGGGATGCTGGGTTTGCTGGCTTTGCCATAAGCGCTGTAGCGGATCAGGGTTATCCGACATGATCAATGTTCTCCATTAGGACCTTACGAGCCCGATTAAGCGTGACGCCAACATTGGTCACCGTCATACCGCTGACGGATGCAATGTCCTGGTAGCTCAATCCTTCCATCATCAGCGTCACTACCTGGCGGCTCTGAAACGGTAACCTGCGTACCGAAGCCAGCAACTGCGCAACTTGCTGATCCTGACTGATTTGATGTTCAGTATTCGTCGGCGCGACCACTTCCATGGCATCACCGTCCTCGTATTGGGTGCGGGGTTGACGGGTGTGGTACGCAATATGGTTCACAGCCTTGTTGTGCGCGATCCGCAAAATGTACGTTTTCAAGCTGCTGTTACCTTCGAAGCGAGGCAATGCCTGCCACAACGCCAGGCTGATCTCCTGCACCAGCTCCTGTTGCAGTGCAGGGTTCGCCTCATAGGTGGCTGCGACGCGACCTAACAATCCGTCATACTCTTTAATGATGTGTTCGAAGGAGGTTTGCAATCCTTTGACGTCCCGATAAAAGGTGTTTTTGTGTTTTGCTCTTTAGTCTGCACGGAGATTTTTTTATTACAACGGATGTAATAAAAAATCCTCGCCATGGACTATCGGTGTGAATCAATCAACGGAGAAGCCCAATGGAGCACCTGTTTCTGACCCTGTTTTTAGCGTCCTTTGCCGGACTGTACTACCTCGCTTTTCGCATCGATACCACCCGTGGATGGCAACTGCGCGCCTGGCTCAATGGCGAGGTCCGGGATCCACGTCCCGGTTGCAACAAACCCCAAAGCAAGAAAAACGACCAAATCGCTGAGCTCAAAAAGCGTATTGAGGTACTGGAAGCCATCGTCACCGAACCCGGTTACAGTATTGATCAGCAGATACGTCGGCTTTAGTCCGGAGCCTTACCCGTTTCGGACGCGAGGGTCGACAACGGTTGGCGCTGCCGGGGCAGCTTCTCCATCGCGATGGCGTTCCCCAGCAGCACCAGCATCACCCCCAATAGGCCACTGATGTGCCATTGATAGCCCTCAAACAGCGTCGACAGTGCCAATGCCACCAGCGGATAAAGCAATACCACATACGCCGCTTTGTCGGAGCCCATTTGTTGCAACAGACGCATGTAGGCACCAAAGGCAAGCACTGAACCAAACAATGACAGATAGAGCAACGACCAGTAGTAATGAGGGTCTGCCGGAAGTGTCAGACGGGCACCACTGATTGCAGCATAGCTCGACAACCACACCAGTCCATAACTCATTGCCCAGAAATTCATCGCCACAACCGGGGTACCGTGATCCAGGATCCGCTCGGAAATCACATTGCCCACTGCCGCGCACAGGAAAGACGCCAGCGCCAGTGATATGCCCAGCCACAACAAGCTATCTTGCTGAACATGGGCAAACTCAGGATAAAAAATACACACCATGCCCGCCAGGCCCAGGGTTGCCCCGACAAGGACCGGAATGCGGATGGGTTTGCCCAATAACAGGCGTCTTAAAAACACGTTGAAATAAATGATCAATGAACTCATCAATGCCACCAGGGCACTGATCACATACTGTTGAGCGTGATACAGCAAGGTATAGTCTAGGGTGTACAGTGCCAGGCCAACCGCCGCCATCTTTACGTGGATATGCACTGGCAGTCGCAATGAAATACGCTGCCAACGACAGAATAGCCCGAGCATCACTGCGGCCAGGGCAAAGCGATAGGCCACTGACAACACCGGATCAACCGTTCCGAGCTGGTAAGGTATGGTTATCCAGGTCGAACCCCAGATACACACACAGATCATAAACAACAGCGGATTTGACACAATGTATCCTCACAAACGTGTGACGGTGGTAGCGAACGTATGGCCCTTCGGACCGCTGCTGGCGCGACGACATAAAACCTGCGTATACTGACAAAAATACCAGAGGAATCAACATGAAAAAGATCATGCTGTTGCTGGTGCTGGCGGTTTCGTTGGCACTTGCTGTCGCTGTGGTGCGAACCTTCAGCTACTACGGTTATCAGCAAGTCAGCGCCGAACCGCAGATTGCCCCCATCGACATCGATATGCAAGCGGCGACACAACGGTTTGCCAAAGCGCTCACTTTCGCCACGATTTCCCATGATGATCCCAGCAAGGTAGACACACAGGCATTTACCGACTTTCATCGCTTTCTGGCCACGGCTTTTCCACTGGTGCATCAACAGGCCAACCCACAAACGGTCAACGAACATAGCCTGGTGTTTTCGGTACAGGGCAGCGATACAAGCCTGCAACCAGCATTGTTCATGGGGCACATGGACGTAGTACCAGTGGATGACGTCACCCGTGAACAATGGCAACACGATCCCTTCGGCGGTGTGATTGCCAATGACATCGTCTGGGGGCGGGGCGCGATGGACGATAAAGTCACCGTGATGGCGTTGCTTGAATCCCTCGAGTACCTGTTACGTCAGGGCGTACAACCCAAGCGCACAGTGTATTTCGCATTTGGCCATGACGAAGAAGTCGGTGGAGAACAGGGTGCCAAGGCCATCGCCGAAACCTTTGCCCAGCAAGGCATCCGCTTTGCGTTTGTGCTCGATGAGGGTGGAGCCGTCACAGATGGCCTGATGCAAGGCATTCAACAGCCAGTGGCCATTGTCGGTGTCGCCGAGAAAGGCTTTGTAAATGTGAAGATGACCGTCAACGCCGAAGGTGGGCACTCGTCACAGCCCCCTGATCACACCGCCGCGGGGATCCTGGCCAGTGCCATCGTGAAGGTAGAAAACGCGCCGTTCGAGACTGACCTACAATTTACCCGCATGACATTTGACCGGGTCGGTCAGCATGCGGGCTTTGGCCAGAAGCTGGCGATGGCCAATCTGTGGTTGTTGGCGCCATTGGTGGAAGCAACCCTGCTCGGCGATCCCAACAGTGCCGCCAGTATCCGCACCACCACGGCGGTGACAATGTTGTCCGGCAGTTCGAAATCCAACATTCTGCCCACCGAAGCCAGCGCGGTGGTCAACTTACGCACCATGCCGGGAGTGACAACCAACGATGTGATTGCTCACTTGCAGCAGGCGATTGATGATCCCAGGGTTACGCTGACCCCTTTCATGGCGAATGAGGCGTCACCGGTGTCTTCAACGGATACCCTGGGATATCGGCTGATCGAAAAAACCATCCGACGTATAGACAGCAATGTGCTGGTCGCACCCTACATGGTACGTGGCGGTACCGATGCGAAACACTTTTACCCACTCAGCGATCAGGTATACCGGTTTATGATGGTAACCCTGACCCCCGAATCACTGCCGCGCTTTCACGGCATCAATGAGCAATTGGCAGTGGCGGATTATGAACGCGCGATTCGCTTTTTCCACGCGTTGTTGATGGCAACCGCGATGGGTGACGGTGACGCTTAAACAGGCATGGGTTTGCCGTCGCTAAGGTAAACCCAGCCTTTGACGATGCGATAGATGACCCAAATAGCGTTGGCCACCAGCACCAACCAGCCGACCAAAACTACCATCAGTAACATACCGACGATGATCAACACCACGCTGATCCAGAAGGTTTGAATTTGCCAGCGAAAATGGGACTCAGCCAGCGTGCCGCGGACATCGTCCTGCTTCACGTAATTGATAATGATGGCGGCGATAAAGGTAATGCCAATGACAAAAGAGGCCGCTTGCAGGGCATAGACCAAGGTGGCCAGGTTTTTTGCGTCCAGTTCTGATGTTGTTTGCACAGTATTCTCCATTTTCAGATACCCGTAGTCGGACTCAGGCCCGCACGTGCCCTTCGCCTAACACAATGAATTTTTCGGTCGTCAATGATGCGGCCCCCATCGGCCCGTAGGCGTGCAGCTTGCTGGTTGAAATACCAATTTCAGCCCCTAACCCCAACTCACCGCCGTCGGAAAACCGCGACGACGCATTCACCATCACGACGGCCGAATCAACTTCACGCAGAAAACGTTGCGCCTGCGCATAGTTCTCTGTTGCTATCACTTCTGTATGACCTGAGCCATAGGTCATAATGTGTTCCAGTGCCGCATCATAATCATCCACCACGCGCACGGCAATTTCCATCGCCAGGTATTCTGCATGCCAGTCACCCTCGACGGCCGATTCGGCATCGTCAAAATAGGGACGGCTCGATTCACAGGCATGCACACGCACCTTGTGGCGGCTGAACACGGCATTGGCGCGGGGCAAAAAAGCGTCCGCAATGCGCCGGTCAACCAACAACGTTTCGAGGGCGTTGCACACACCGGTGCGCTGAGTTTTGCCATTTTCGAGCAAGGCTTCGGCGGTGGTCAGCGAGGCGTGTTCGGCGACGTATAGGTGGCAGACCCCTTTGTAATGCTGGATCACCGGGATTTGACTGTTGCTGGACACAAAGCGGATCAAACCTTCACCACCGCGAGGAATGATAAGGTCAATATCCTGCTCCAGGGTCATCATGTCCTGCATCACAGCTCGGTCGGGATTCGGCACCACCGTCACCGCAGCCGGATCGATGCCGTGCTTTTCAAGAGCCTTGTGGATACAACTGGCCAATGCCAGGTTGGAGTGCAACGCTTCTTTGCCACCACGCAGAATGACAGCATTACCGGCCTTCAGGCATAGCGCCGCAGCATCAATGGTGACATTCGGACGAGACTCGTAAATCATCGCGATCACACCCAGCGGGATGCGCATCTTGCCAACCTGTATGCCACTGGGCATACGTTCAATGTTGGCAATCGCACCAACCGGATCGGGCTGCGCGGCGATGGCTTCAACGGCCAGCGCAATGGCATTGATCCGATCGCTGTTCAGCAGCAACCGATCCAACATCGCACTGTCCAGTCCATTGGCCCGTCCCTCACCGAGATCTTTTTCGTTCGCCACCAGGATACGTGACGTGTTGGCTCGCAAAATGTCAGCAATACTGAGCAGCAAGGCTTCCTTCTGTGGTCCTGACAAACGGGCCACCTGTCGTGAAGCCGCTTTGGCAGCCTTGGCGGCGGTTTGTATCGAAAAATTCATAGGATCCCTCACTGTCCGGTTAGTAGAATCAAATCGTCGCGATGAATCGCCACGTCACCACGAGTATAGCCCAGCACCGTTGCGATTTGGCTGGTGCGCAATCCCTTCAACTGTGACAAATCGGCAGCACTGTAATTGGCCAGGCCTTTGGCAATAACCCGCTGCGCGGTTCGCACGGTAATGGCATCACCGCTGTGGAATTGCCCGATAACATCGACAATCCCGCTGGGCAGTAACGATGCACCGCGGCGCAGCAGCGCATCGGCAGCACCCTCGTCCACCAGCACTTCCCCCTGGGATTTCAGCGTATGCTTGAGCCACTGGCTGCGCGCACTTTGGCCGGATTGCTGAGCCAAAAACAAGGTACCCGGCGACACGCCCTGCAACAAGGGCTCAAAGACACTGTCCTGACGACCATTGACAATCACTGTCTGAATACCACTGTTGGCACATTTTTCAGCCGCCTGAAGTTTGGTCTGCATACCGCCGGTACCAACGCTTGAACCGGCGCCGCCGGCAAGACGGTGGATATCAGGCGTAATGGTCTCCACCACAGGGATCTTGGTTGCTCCGGGGTCGCGACGGGGATCGGCAGTGAACAGACCATCAATGTCAGACAGGATAAACAGCGTATCCGCCTGAGCTATCATCGCCGTATAGGCAGCCAGATTGTCGTTATCACCGACTTTCAACTCATTGACCGCCACCGTGTCATTCTCGTTTACGATCGGTAGCGCACTGTGCTTTAACAGCTCCCGCAGGGTATTTTTGATGTTGACGTAGCGGGTGCGGTGGTGCAAATCACCGTAGGTCAACAACAATTGCGCACAGGGTCGGGAAAAATACTGCTGCCAGTTGGCCATCATGCGCATTTGTCCAATCGCCGCCATGGCCTGCTTTTCAGCGATGGTCGGCTGATGATAGACCGCAATGTGATCCTTGCCGGCGGCGACACTGCCGGATGAGACCAGAATAATTTCTTTGCCTTGTGCCAGCGCCGCTTCAATGAACCCTGCGATGCGGGCTACATAGTGTTGGGGATCGGCTGCACCGTCCCCACGCACCAGTGCACTGCCAACTTTCACAACGGCCCGTTGCCATTTGAATTGTGTCGCCCCTTCCACGCCCTCGTTCCTCTCTTCGACCCGTTGATAGCCCTGCAATTGAGGTAATCTATTACAACAGCGCGAATAAACAAGCTTTTGAATGGCATAAGGTATGGAAAGGAATGCGCAACATACGATGACTGACCGTATTTTTGCCCTTAATGACAGGGACACACGCGAACAGAAACGTTAAAATCGCGCGTTTCGTCACACCGTTTCAGGAGTCCCATGAAGTCGTTGTTTTCTTCCGTTGCACTGCTACTGTGCTTCACCGGCATGCCTGCACAGGCTGCCATTCAACAAACCAAAGGTGATTTTGAAGACAAGTTCCGTCAGTTGGACGAAGTGCTTCCTACCCCTAATGTGTATCGCAATGCTGCCGGTGAGCCGGGCCATGCCTACTGGCAACAGCAGGTCGACTATCGCATTCAGGTAACCCTGGACGAAGAACTGCGTCGTCTGCAGGGCAGTGAGCACATCACCTACCACAACAATTCACCGGACACCCTGAAATACCTCTGGATCCAACTGGATCAAAACAAGTTCCGCAATGATTCTATGTCGGCCAAGACCACCACTTTTGGTGGTATCGGTAACCGCGGACCGGGCACAAAGGCGGCAACCGATGACGCGCCGGCCAAAATCAGTCTGGCTGCCCTGCGTCGTCAGCATTTCGTTGAAGACCATGAACTGGGCTATGACATTCAGAAGGTAGCCGACGCCGACGGCAACCCGTTGCGTCACACCATTGTCGGCACGCTGATGCGTGTGGATCTGAAACAGCCGCTGAAAAGCGGTCAACGTACACAACTGAGCATTGATTTTGCGTTCAACATCGTCGAGGAAGATGCCGTTTCAGCCCGTTCAGGTTATGAGCATTTCCCCGATGACGCCCGGGAAGGGGGCAACGACATTTTCCTGTTAGCCCAGTGGTTCCCGCGCCTGGCCGCTTACACTGACTATGAAGCCTGGACCAACAAAGAGTTCATTGGTCGCGGTGAATTCACCCTGGAGTTTGGTAACTATGACGTCGACATCACCGTCCCGGCAGATCACATTGTGTCGGCGACCGGTGAACTGCAAAACCCTCGGGATGTGTTGACCAAAACCCAACGGGATCGGCTCGAGCAAGCCAAAACAGCCGAGCGCACCGTGTTTGTGGTAACCCCTGAAGAAGCATTGGAAAATGAAAAAGCCGGCACCGATGAAACCAAAACCTGGCGTTTCAAAGCACAAAATGTGCGGGATTTTGCCTGGGCCAGTTCACGTAAATTCATGTGGGACGCGCGCGGCTATCAACAAGGCGGCGACGTCCAACCCCTGGTCATGGCGATGTCGTTCTACCCCAAAGAGGGTGGCGATCTGTGGAAGAAATATTCGACCGAAGCTGTCATTCACACGATGGATGTGTATTCGCGCTTTTCGTTTGATTACCCGTACCCGGTTGCCCAGTCTGTGAATGGCCCTGTCGGTGGCATGGAATACCCGATGATCACCTTCAACGGACCTCGCACTACGCTGCAGGACGATGGCAGCCGTACATACACGCAGGCCGAAAAACGCTTCTTGATTGGCGTGGTGATCCATGAAATCGGACACATCTACTTCCCGATGATTGTTAACTCTGACGAACGTCAGTGGACCTGGATGGATGAAGGCTTAAACAGTTTTCTGGATGGCGTTGCCGGCCGTGAATGGGATCCGAATATCCCATGGGGTGTGGAGCCCCGTGACATTGTCGATTACATGAAGTCATCCACTCAGGTGCCTATCATGACCCAGTCAGACAGCGTTCTGCGTCTGGGGCCTAATGCCTACACCAAACCGGCCGCTGCGCTGAACATTCTGCGCGAAACCATACTCGGCCGAGAGTTATTCGACTTTGCCTTTAAAGAATATGCCACACGCTGGAAATACAAACGTCCGGCTCCAGCAGACTTCTTCCGCACCATGGAAGAAGCGACCGGTGTTGATCTGGATTGGTTTTGGCGTGGCTGGTTCTATTCCACCGATCACGTCGATATTTCTATCGACAGAGTGTATAAGCTGCGCCTTGATACCGAAGATCCGGACATCGACTTTGCCCGTGAACGTCAGACCGAACTGGACAAGCCTAAGTCACTGACCGACATTCGCAATCGTGAAGAAGGCCGCAAGTTGTGGATCGAGCGTTTCCCCGATATCAGCGACTTTTACGATGAAAATGATCGCTTTACGGTCACCAACAAAGAGCGCAATGCTTACCAGTCTTATCTCGACAAGCTCGAGCCCTGGGAGCGCACAGCCCTTGAACGGGCAGTTCAGGAAGACAAGAACTACTATGTCATGGACTTCTCCAACCTGGGTGGTCTGGTCATGCCTATCATCCTGCAGCTGTCGTTTGAAGACGGCAGCACGGAGGAGCACTACATTCCGGCTGAAATCTGGCGCAGAACACCCAAAGCGGTCAGCAAATTGTTTGTCACCGACAAGGACAAAGTGCTGAAAAGCGTGACCGTCGATCCCCATTGGGAAACCGCCGACGTCGATGTGGATAACAACCACTATCCACGCCGTATCATTCCTTCCCGGATTGAGTCATACAAAGCGAAAAAGCGTACAGGCAAGGTTTACCGGGATATCATGCAAGACAGCAAGACCGAGTTAAAAACCAGCGACGACGCTGCGGAGGATGACCAGTGAAGCACTGGCTCCGTGTGTTCATCGTGGCCTCCTGCGCGCTGCTGCTGTCAGCCGGCGCCCATGCCCATCAGCAAAAGGCAGCGATCACCAAAGTGTTGTTTAATCCACGCACCGACAACATCGAGGTGATGCATCGCTTCTACCTGCACGATGCCGAGCACGCCGTTAAAGAAATTTTCGGTAAGCAAGCGGACGTACTCGGCTCAGCCGAGACACGACAACAGTTTGCCGATTATGTGGCCGAGCGTTTCTTCATAGTGACCGATAATGGCGAGCCTTTGCCCCTGAGTCGGGTCGGCGTCGAACTGGACGGCAAATTCTTATGGGTGTATCAGGAAACTGAGCAACTGCAGGGCCTGAGCAGCCTGAAAATCCGTCACAATGCTCTGCGCGATATCTGGCACAGTCAGATAAACACCGTCAACATTGAGAGAAACGGCGGGGTAAAAACCCTGACCTTCAGTGACAACATTGAGTTGCTCACCGTGGATGTCAGTGACCATGGTCACGCTCACTAAAACAATAAGCCCTGTTTAACAGGGCTTTTTTTCAGCCTTTGCCAGCGACCTGAAGCTGCCGCTGCAACCATGCCATGGCGTCTGCTTCAGTGCTGAAAAAAGACACATTCTCTGATGCCTGTTGGTACAGGTCTTTCAGGTGTAACTGCGAAAACTGTGCAGAGGGACTGGCTTCAATGACGATGGCGGTCGCAATCCTGCCCTGGTGCTTTTCCTCCCGTACGTTTTCGACCAACGCTTTCGCCGCCTCAGGCACGTAAACCGCTTCTCCCCGAAACAGACCCAACACACCCCATGGCTGACCGTACAATCCTTTGACTTGGGTCATGATGCGTTCATCTTCGATTTGCAAGGCTTCGGTATTCCAAGGGCCTTGCCCTTCCAGGATCAGCACTTGTCCGTCGATACGCACAGACAATGTTCCGTGCATGGCGAACTTAGTTCGCATAGGGATACCTCACTGACCCACTTCCGCATCAACAATCACCGCAGACTCCTGCAACGCCTGCGCCATCCAATCCTGCACCGCCGGATGTCCCAACACGGTGTTCTGATAAGCCTGTGCCGACTCAGACAACGCCACCTGATAGGTGTTAAACCGCACAGCGACCGGTGCGTACATGCAATCGACAATACTGAACTGTCCGAACAACCATGGGCCCTGGGACTCAAAACGCGCGCGCAATCCACACCACATACTGTCGATACGGGCAATTTCTTCGTCCAATGCCGGATCCCTGTCAACCAGACGGTCTTGCGCCCGACAGTTCATCGGCATCCGTTCGCGCAGCTCAAAAAAACCCGAATGCATCTCACAGCTACACGCCCTGGCCTCTGCCCGTAACAACGGATCGTCTGGCCAGCCCCGGTTGTCCAGATAACGCTCAGAAATGTATTCGCAGATGGCCAAAGAATCCCACACACGGGTATGCCCATCCAGCAATACCGGCACTTTGCCGGCTTCATGATAATCCCGGATCCTGGCTTTGGTTTGGGGGGTATACAGCGGAATGCAGACTTCCTCAAAAGGTACATTGTGCGCGGTCATCAGCAGCCACGGACGCAGAGACCAGGACGAGTAGTTTTTGTTCCCTATGATCAATTTCATGGTTGCTTTGTCCTCTGACGGTCACCAACACTGACCCGTTGTAATTGTTGCAATACCTGACAGGATTCAACCGTGCCATTATCAGGGCAGGCACCGCCCAAGGCGCGCAGGTGCTCACGCAGGGTTTGGAGTTCGTGAATTTTCTGATCAACCGTCTTCAGGTGCGCCTCAATCAGCCCGTCGATAGCGTGGCAGTCACGATCAGGGTTGGCCTGGTGGGTGAGTATTTGATGGATATCTGCCAATCCGATGCCCAACTGACGGCAACGGCGCACAAACAACAGGCTGCTCACCGCCTGATCATCGTACAGCCGATAGTTGGCGTCTGTGCGTTGTGTCGCGTGAATAATGCCCCGTGACTCGTAGTAGCGTACCGTCTGCACACTACAACCCGCCCGCTTGGCCAACTCTCCAATCTGATACACGTGTTCCGCCTGCCCAGTGACCTTGACTCTATAGCCACTATAGGGTTTATGCTCAGCAAAGTGAATATGTTATCAACTGATCGGGAGGGGCTATGTCAGCCTTCAGCCGAGCTATCGCAGCACCGGTACGCGACACACTGGACGCCGCGCGTCAGGCTCAACAACAAGGAAATTATGCGGCGGCCTTCAGGCATCTGGAGGATGCCCATGTGCTGGGTCAATTGTCTACCTACTGGCATTGGGTTGCCCATTGGCGCATGCTCGCGCTGGCCGGGCAGCATCGTCAATGGCGCGAAGTACGCGGTCAATGTCTGCGACTGGTAGGCGCTTTGAGTAAAACATGGTTGGGATGGCTTCCGCGGGGAAACACTGGGGGCAGTAACGTCAGTCCATTTCGGCCGATGCCCATCCGCCCGGCCTTAAAACGCATCATCAGACGCGCTCAGAATCAGGGTTAACGGGATCGACATGCATCACCATCACCATCACCACCATCATCATCACGAAACAGCGAGCCAACGGATTGGCTGGGCATTTTTCCTCAATGTGACATTTACCATCATTGAATTCATCGGTGGCTGGTTGACCAACAGTACCGCCATCATGGCCGATGCGGTACACGATCTGGGTGACAGTTTGTCGATTGGTACAGCCTGGTTGCTGCAAACCATCAGCGGCAAACAGGCGACGGCACAGTTCACCTACGGATACCGGCGCTTTGCGCTGCTCGGTGCATTAGTCAACAGTGTGATCCTGCTGGTTGGCTCTCTGTGGGTGATCAGTGAAGCCATTCCTCGTCTGGCCGACCCACAAATGCCGGTGACAGAAGGCATGGCGTTACTGGCGGTGTTCGGCATCGCCGTAAACGGTTATGCCGCGTTTAAACTGAGTGCCGGAAAATCCCTCAACGAGCGGGTACTGAATTGGCACTTACTGGAAGACGTACTCGGCTGGGTTGCAGTACTGATCGTATCGATAACCCTGATGTTCGTCGACTTGCCCATTCTCGACCCGTTACTGTCGATCGCGTTTACCGTTTTCATTCTGGTCAATGTGGTGCGCACTTTACGGGATACGGTGCAGTTGTTCCTGCAGGCCACCCCGGACCGTGACGATCGACTTCGTATTCGGGGCGCGCTGACCGCCCTTGACGGCATAGAGGATGTCCACCACCTGCATTTCTGGTCGTTGGATGGTGAACACCATGTATTAACCGCCCACCTTGTGCTTGTCGAAGGTTGTGACCTCGATCAGGTTAGTCTGATCAAACAGCGCGTGAGTGAAGTGCTGGCTCCCTATGATCTGGCTCACACCACCATTGAACTGGAGTTTCACCATGAGTCATGTCGCGACCAAGGGCACTGAATCCGGCCGAGCGTGTTGAATAAAGGCCTGAATGTAGGGGACGTCCCGGTCACTCTGACGAATACCCACAAACAGCTGTTTGAACAGCCCGTCCTGACCCAGACGTAAGCTCTTCAATGACAGCCGTGGCTGGTACTCTTCCACCAGCCAACGGGGCAGGGCGGTAATACCGCGGCCATTAGCAACCAACTGCAACATCACATCGGTTGCCTCCAGAGGCGTGTGTCGGTAGACACTGGCACCGGCGGGGTTGAGAAACTGGCTGAAAATGTCCAGGCGAGCGGTTTCTACCGGATAAGTAAACAAGGTTTCTGGCCCCAAGTCCCGAGGCTCCACATGGGTCTTGTCCGCCAGGCGGTGGTTCGCCGCAACCACTAACACCAATTCATAATCAAATACCGGTGTATACTGCAGCTGGCGTTTGTAGACCGGATCAGGCGTTACCAACAAATCAATGTCATGCCCCAGCAATGCCCCCAGGCCACCGAACTGAAAGCGTTGACGCACATCAATATCGACTTTCGGCCACGCGCTCAGAAAAGGCTGCATCACCCCCACCAGCCAGCGATAACAAGGATGACACTCCATACCAATACGCAACGACCCCTGCAAACCTTTAGCATATTGGGCCAGATCATTTTCCAAATCAGCGAATTGTGGCAGCATCCGCTGGGCAAAAGCGAGCGCATGCCGTCCGGCGGCGGTCAGACGCAGTCGGCGGCCGTCACGTTCCCACAGCGCCACGCCCAATTGCCCCTCTAGCTTCTTAATGCCGTGACTCAGAGCCGACTGGGTCAGGCACAAGGCATTTGCGGCCTGGGTGAGCGTGCCCAGACGATCGGTGGCCTCCAGAATGGCAAGATGGTGTCTTTCCAACATAATATATGACCAATTTTCATGTATTACTGAATTTATATCGTTATTTTTAATACTTTGCCATTGTTAGTCTGCACCTTCACCACGGAGGACGACTAACATGCTATACATCCACAACCTTGGCTTTCCGCGCATCGGCGCTCAGCGAGAACTCAAATTTGCTCTGGAAGACTACTGGCAGGGAGACTTGTCAGCCGAGGCGTTGCAGTCTCGCGCTCTGGAACTGCGGGACACACACTGGCAACAGCAACGAGACCTGGATTGGCTGCCGGTCGGCGATTTCTCGCTGTACGACCACGTCCTGGACGCCAGTGCCCTGTTTGGCAATCTTCCGATTCGTGCCTGTGCACCGGGGGTTAATCCGCTAAGCCACTATTTTCGCAGCGCACGGGGACGGGATCCGCTGGCCAACCATCTGCCCGATTGCAAACCGGCAAAAATGACCAAATGGTTTAACACCAACTACCATTATCTGGTACCGGAATTCGATGCCAATACCCAATTTGAGCTGCACAGCCAGTCGTTGATCCAACAGGTGCAACGCGCCCGCCAACAAGGCTATCTGGCCAAGCCGGTGCTGTTGGGCCCACTGACTTATCTGGCGTCAGGTCGCAGTACAGACAACACATCCGTACTGGCGCATCTGGACAGCTTGCTGGTGCAGTACAGCACGCTGCTGCAACAATTGCACCGCCTGGGTGTGGAATGGGTACAACTGGACGAACCCATCCTGTGTACGGAACTCGATGGTGAATGGCAAATGGCATTTCGCTACGCCTACCAGCACCTTAACAACCTGCCGATTAAGCGCCTTTTGACCACCTACTTCGGTACTTTGGGAGATAACCGAAGCTTGATTGCAAGCCTCCCTATACAGGGCCTGCATATCGATTGTAGCCACGGCCCGGACGACGCACATTGGGCAGCAGACTGTTTGCCGGACACGGTGACCCTGAGCCTGGGTGTGGTCGATGGGCGTAATGTGTGGCGTTGCGACGTCAATGCCCTACTGCAATGGTTGCAGCCCCTGTATCAACAACAAAACCGGGATATCTGGCTGGCGCCATCCTGCTCCTTGCTGCACGTACCGCACGATCTGACACTGGCGCAGGACTTACCCGACGAGGTTCGCCAACAACTGGCGTTTGCGGTACAGAAACTGGATGAACTGGTGCACATCAAACAGTGCCTGCTCGCGCCAGACGCCACGCAAGCGGCAACGACATCCACAACAGCAACGCATCCAACCCCTCGCTGGGACGACGCGTTGCTGCAACGCAGCAAGCCGGTCAATCAACGCAGGGCGCTGCAGCAAGCCCGCCTCAATTTACCGGTGCTACCGACCACCACCATCGGATCATTTCCTCAGACACCAGAGATACGGGCATTGCGACACCAATTCAGACAGGGAGCGATTGACGATCACGCGTATGAGCGGGGCATGCAGGATTACATCACTGAATGCATCCGGCAACAGGAACAGTGTGGTCTGGACGTACTGGTACATGGCGAGCCAGAGCGCACTGACATGGTTGAATACTTCGCCGAACACCTTGATGGCTTCGCAGTATGCCGCAGTGCCTGGGTGCAATCCTACGGTTCCCGGTGTGTGAGGCCACCCATCCTGCATAGCGATGTTCAGTTGCCAGCGCCGATTACGGTAAAGTGGGCGCACTTTGCACAGCAGCTCACCGACAAACCAATCAAAGGCATGCTGACCGGGCCGATAACGCTCCTCAACTGGTCCTTTGTTCGGCAGGATCGCCCACGCTGGCAGGTCGCCGAACAAATCGCCCTGGCGTTGCGGGCTGAAATTGGCGCATTGGAACAAGCCGGGATCCATATCATTCAGGTTGATGAGCCTGCGCTGCGGGAAGGTATGCCACTCAGGCAATCCGCACACAGTGACTATCTGGCTTGGGCAGTGGCGAGTTTCCGCCTGGCCACCAGCGGCGTGGCTGACAGCACGCAAATTCATACCCACATGTGCTATGCCCGGTTTGAAGACATTGGTGATGCAATTGATGCAATGGATGTCGACGTGATTTCACTGGAAACAGCCCGGCTGGATGCCCAGCAGCTCAAACAGATCGCCAACCTGCCAGTACGCGCTCAAATGGGCTGCGGCGTGTATGACATTCACGCACCCAGCGTGCCATCGGTTGCAGACATCGAACGGCGTATCAGTCTGTTGCTTGTGCATCTCGACGCGCAACGCATCTGGGTCAATCCCGATTGTGGGCTGAAAACCCGCCAGTGGCCGCAAGTACGTCCGGCACTGGCCAACATGGTGACGGCGACCCATGCTTGGCGCCGCCAGTTGCAGGAACGGGAATTTCCGATCACTGCTGAGGGATAAAAACGATCCTTTTTACCCTGTGTGTCTTATAAACCCAGACACACGGTTAAGAGGACAATGCCCATGTCGGCGGACACTGCGTTAGAACGTTTGTGGCAAGCCTGGGAATCGAGTGTGGTGCAGCGAGGTTTTGATGCCCGCGAAACCCAGGCGTTGTTGCATGAAATTGAAAAAAAAGTCGCCCATGGCGACTTACCAGCCCCCACCCAGCACAACACCCCGTCGTTGTTGCGACGGGCACATCAGCGCTTTGATCAATGGATCCTGAAGCGTCAGGGTAAGCAACCTGCCGTGTTGGCCCACTGTGAAGGTATGCGTACCCGCTTTGGCGCTGTCTACGAAGACCCGGTTGCCGTCAGGGGATTGGAGCGATTGATGCTTCAACGGCCAGCACCTTCGGCCGCCATTAAGCTGCCAGACGGCTTCTACCACATCAATTCACTGCCGGGTGTCCAGCCGAACGGAGATGTGTGGCGCAACGCCTGCCACAAAACCGTTGAGCGGGTAAATTGTGACGTTGTGGAGGCGTTCGTAAAGGCCTGCCGTCGAACCGGTATGGACAAACGGGGATGGAAAAAAGCGGTGTATGAGCAATTTGCCATCTCACGTCAGGAAATGGCCAAATGGTTACAACGCTACTTGCCCCATTACAATCTCGATCCAACAGGGTCAGGGAACCCGTAACCCTGCATTGCTACCAACTACCGCTGTTTTCCATCGAGACCCAGGGCTCACTGGGTTCAAGGGCTTCGCCAGCCTGCAACAGTTCGATGGAAATGCCATCCGGCGAGCGCACAAACGCCATATGACCATCTCTGGGAGGCCTGTTAATGGTAACCCCCATTGATTGCAAGTGCTCACAAACCTTATAGATGTCGTCAACCCGAAACGCCAGGTGACCAAAATTGCGCCCGCCCGTGTAAGACTCCGGGTCCCAGTTGTGGGTCAGCTCCAACAGCGGCGCTTGCTGTTGTTTTGCGCGGCTCTCGTCTTCAGGAGCAGCGAGAAAAATGAGCGTGAAGCGCCCCTTTTCATTATCGACACGATGGACTTCTCGTAGCCCCAGTCCATCACAATAAAACCGCAGCGATGCGTTCACATCACTGATCCGAACCATGGTATGTAGATATTGCATAGCGTCCTCTTGCGTGAAATGTGCTGCGCTGCTGTCAGTAAGGATGCACCATTGAAAAGGGTAACCGTGACGTAAGCGAACTACTGGGGTTACCGATCATTTCATCGTAGGGCGAGTCGTGGGTCATGCAAGCGGCCCTGACGGCAATGCCACTGAATGCCTCACGAATGTGCTGGCTGGATTTGAAGCGCATCGGTACATCACCATCATACACCAGAGCGGACTTGGATCCGATGGTCAAACGTACCAGGTAAATGCCCATTTCAAAAGATTGAACGTCGAGCAGGTCGATGACAGTGTCAGGTGACGCCATCAGGATTTGGTATTGAAACATGACACAAGATACCGCGTTAACCGAAGTATCTTGTGTACGGGGAATCGTCGCTAGTGGTTCAACTCTGCCGACTGCATCGTCTGCGCTTGGATGTCTGCGTTGCGCTGCTTGCCGGCCAGTAGCGCCAACAACAGGCTGCCACCACTCAGCCCACTCAAGGCCCACAGCAGGGGGTCAGGCAGACCCAACCACCAAGGCATCGCAAGGATCATGATGTTTTTTACACCTTCCGTCCACCAGGCCCATCGACGTCCTTCCATCATCCACCCCAGTGACACACTGAACAGGGCGACAAATACCGCCAGTCCAATTTGTGACACCGTGCTGATCGCGCTCACATTGAGCATGAAGGCCAACGCGATCACGGTCATCAGCACATATTGCACCACTGCATAGGCTTTGCCCGTCAGCGACATGGGCGTGTCGTATTTGGTGAAGGTGTTGAGATCAACCCGGGGAAGCGGATAGGCCTTCGCCACATCATCCGGCCGCCAGCCGGTACGACCAAACCAGACCCGGAATTTGTCTGACCACCGTTGTGTGCGCCACGAATCTTTGCACAACTGGGTATACACCTGCACGTTGCCCCATAGCGGGTTCCAGCTGTGTAACGCCTTGCGCACGCCATAGATAGGCTGTTGGTCATCCAACTCTTCCTGAAAGGTACCAAACCAGCGATCCCACAGGATAAACACGCCACCATAGTTGCGATCCAGGTAAATCTGGTTTTGTGCGTGATGAACCCGATGATTAGACGGCGTGACAAACACGGCTTCAAACCAGCCAAGTTTGGGCACATGACGGGTATGCACCCAGAACTGATAGACGAGATTCAATGCTCCCACCGCGATGAACAGTGCCGGCTCAAAACCCAGCACGGCCAGCGGCAGGTAAAATATCCAGCTGAAGACACTGCCTGAGGTTTGACGTAGGGCGGTGGTGAGATTGTATTCTTCGCTGGAATGATGCACCACATGGGCGGCCCACAAAAGGCTCATTTCGTGCCCCATGCGGTGGTTCCAGTAATAGAAGAAGTCGTAGATGACAAACGCGGCCAGCCAGGTCCACCACACATCAGGCCAATCAAACAAGGCCAGATGTTCAAACGCCAGCACATAAAACGTCAATGGCACCAGTTGCTTCATCAAAGCAACCATGCGGCTCAATACCCCCATGGACAAACTGTTGATTGCATCATTGACGCGGTAATAATCCGTGCCCTTGATTTTTTCCAACAGCAACTCAATACCTATAAGGACAAAGAAAGCCGGTATGGCATACAGAATGATTGTCATGGTTTCTAACGCTCGCTGGACGATGGCAACGTCCGTGTAAATAAAAAGTTAACAAAAAGTTGTCAGACCAGTTTACGCCTGCAATCCAGGCCTGTCCAGCGTCCAGATATTGTTAGACTTAAACTTGGGCATTCAGTGCCGATTAAGAATTATTGCCGTAATCTGTTGTCTGAGTGTAAGCAGTAACCTATTGTTTTATATGTTGACCGCACGCTGTGAGTAGGAGAGAAAATGAGCGAAGAAATGGCCGATAAAAAGTCACTGGTTCCCCATATCATTGCCGTCGTGCTGATTGTACTGGTGATTATCGCAGGCTTTTTCTGGTTGCAGGAGTCATCTCAACCTGAACCGGTCAACGTGCCCGTAGCACAGAGCCCTGAGCCGGCTCCCGAGCCGACGCTGGCAGAACCCGAACCGATTGAAACCGAACCACAACCCACCTTTGAGGAGCCCGTCACGCAGCCTGATCCTCAGCCCATCGAAGAACCGCTGGAGCCTGAACCGCTGGATACCAGTGATGGCACACTGAAAACCCTGGTGCTGGAGATGACCGACTACGAGACGGCCGCTGCACTGCTGGTTAATGATGATTTGCTGCGTCGTTTTGTGGTGCAGACCACCAATATGGCCAACGGGACACTCGCCCCCCGGTTCCGCTTGATGAATCCCCCGGAACACAGTTTCCGGGTCTATCAACAAGCGGACAAAGAATGGATCGACGCTGCCAGTTATAAACGTTACACCCCCTATGTCGACGTGTTGGAAGGGTTGGATAATGAAAAGCTGATTGATCTTTATCGCACCTACAAACCGGCGATACGCGAGGTGTACGCTGAGATCGGCGATCCGGATGACAACTTTGACTACGTCCTGGTTGATGCCATCAACCACCTGCTGGACACACCAGAAGTACCGGTTCCCGTAGAGGTCTACACCGACAGCGTGATGTACAAATACCGCAATGAGCGCTTAGAAAACCTCTCGGCAGTGCAGAAGCAACTACTGCGCACCGGGCCTGAAAACATGCGCCGGATAAAAGCCAAGCTGCGTGAGCTGAAAGCGATCATTCAACAATAGTCATGGATCTGTCTACGCTGCAGCAACAACTGGCAAACCATGCTGCCAAACAGCCCCCGGTGGAACAGTGGGATCCGCCATTTTGTGGCGACATCGATTTGATCATCAAACACGATGGTCGCTGGTTATATATGGGTTCTCCAATCGGCAGAAAAGCCTTGGTGAAACTGTTTGCCAGCGTACTGAAACGGGAAGGTGATGATTACTTCCTGGTAACCCCGGTGGAAAAGGTTGGTATCCAGGTTGAAGATGTACCCTTGTTGATCACCCAGTGGCGCTGGCAGGACGATAACTTAATGATGTTCACCGATACCGACGATCCGGTCGTGATCGATGCTACTCACCCGCTGGCATTGCAACAAGACAGGGTCACCGGCGAGCAGCTGCCCTATGTCAATGTCAGACGCAACCTGTGGGCGCGGTTGCATCAGAATGTCTACTATCAGCTGGTGGAAGCCGGCACCCCCCAACAACTCAACGGCGAACCGCATCTGGTCATTCACAGTGCAGGCATTGCCTATCCCCTTGGCAAACTTGCGCCGCAGGACTAGTGGAATGACTTGGAGATGCCCGTCAGTTTGTTGACCGCATCCTGTAATGCGTTAGCTGAATCGCTCATACTTTGTGCCACATGCTGATTCTTGTCCGCCACTTCCAATATAGAGTCAATGTTATTGCCGATATCCTGACAACGTGACTGCTGCTGGTTATTGGCCTGCTTGATATTCTCAGAGAAACGGGTCACATCCACCATCATGGCATTGATCTGTTCAATGGAGTCTGCCGATGTGGCGGCTTGCTCGGCGCATTCGATGGCCTGATCTCGACTGGTGTGCATGGCTTTCACCCACGCATCCAATGTGGTGCGCATGGTTTTCAGGCTGTCATAGATATGTCCGGTTGAGGTTTGTGTACGGGTTGACAGGGCGCGTACTTCATCAGCAACCACCGAGAAACCACGACCACTTTCACCGGCACGGGCGGCTTCAATCGCCGCATTCAGTGCCAACAGGTTAGTCTGGTCAGCGATGGCTTCAATTTCATCCATATTGCTGGCCACACGGTCCGCTTCGCTGACCAGGGTATCGGCTGACGAGGCCGCCTTGTCAACATCTTCAGCCAACACAGTGATAAGGTCGCGACTTTTCAGAATAAGGCTTTGCGCATCGATGCACTTCTGCTGTGTCTCGGCAGCTTTCTCGGCCGTATCACCGCTGCTATTGACGATGTCTTCGAAGGTTTCCGACATCTGATTGATGGCGCGACGGATGGTGTCCACATCCTGATATTGCTGTTCAATTCCAACCGCCGTCTGGTCAGCCGCATTGACCGTGTCCGAGGCAATCCCCCGCAAGCCTTTACCCGCATCGATCATTCGACCAACCAGGGTTCGACTCTTAGCTTGTTGCATGCCAAGGGCATAGTTAAACACACTCGCCGGGCCCGTGCCGGCATAGACCAACCGACTGACACTGTCATAGTCTGCCAACCATTGATTGGACAACGCCGGTAAATCGAAAATTTCCTGTTTGTACAGCACTGCCAGCGCGGCACCGACGATGGCGACGGCAAGGGCCAGCCAGCCACTTCCAAACCAGGCACTTAAGGCCAGCAACACCACCCATAGTCCACCGGCCGCAGCGTGCTTGGCCGCGCCACTGAGATGAAAACCGGTGATGGATTGCTGTTGGTTGACGCGCCGATAGAGGGTTTCTGCACGCTTGATCATCGCGCGTTCTGGCTTGACCCGTACCGACTGATAGCCGGTCAGCGTATCACCGTCAAACATAGGCGTAACAAAGGCATCCACCCAATAGTAACGGCCGTCCTTGCACAGGTTTTTCACCATCCCACGCCAGGGTTTACCTTTTTCCAGTGTGGCCCACAAATCCGCAAACGCGGCTTTCGGCATATCCGGGTGGCGTACGATGTTATGGTTTTTACCCACCAATTCTTCGACATCATAACCGGCCACCGCGCAGAAATCCGGATTGGCATATGTAATGATGCCCCGTTTATCGGTGGTAGAAACGAGTTCTCTGGACGCCGGATAATCGACTTCCTGATCAATGACCTGTTGACCTCTGCGCATGGATAACTCCTGATGACTACTGCAACACTGTACTGTAAGGAATGGCTTTTTGCCCTGAGATGATAAGGGTATCGACCAAAAAACCCAATTTTCAAGGCATCGGGTACGTTTACCTTAGCACAATTTGCGATGAGTGATTTTGACCACCGTCAACCTTTCACCTATTGTGAGTTTTCTTTTCACCTTCAGGAAACAAAGCATGACCTCACTTCGTCGCCCGTTGTTCGCACTGGGCTTTGCCACTCTGACACACTTGTCTGCCCATGGGGCAACCCTGATCCACGCCGGCACGCTGATCGATGGTCAGCAGGATCAACCCCATCAACGTGTGACCGTTATCATCGATGGCAATACCATTGCCGGCATTGAAGCGGGCTACCGTCAACCTGCGAAAGGTGATGATGTTATCGATCTGAAAGATGCGACGTTGATGCCGGGTCTGATGGACATGCACACTCATATCAGCTCCCAACACAATGGTGCACGCAGTTATATGGAACGCTTCACACTGAATGAAGCTGACTATGCGATTAATGGTGTGATGTATGCCGAGCGCACCCTTGAAGCCGGCTTCACCACCATCCGTAACCTCGGTGATAGTCACAATGAAACCGTCGCCCTACGCAATGCCATTGCCCAAGGCAAGGTCAGGGGGCCACGGATATTCACTGCAGCCAAGTCAATAGCGACCACCGGCGGTCATGCGGACCCCACCAACGGCAGGAGTGCTGATCTGATGGGTGATCCCGGTCCTCGGCAGGGCGTCATCAACGGTATTGCCGATGCGCGAAAAGCGGTACGTCAACGCTATAAAGACGGTGCGGATTTGATCAAAATCACCGCCACTGGCGGTGTGCTCAGCGTGGCGAAAAGCGGCCAGAACCCACAGTTTATGGATGATGAGCTGGCAGCCATTGTCGATACGGCAAAGGACTACGGCATGAAAGTCGCTGTGCACGCGCACGGTAAGGAAGGCATGGAGCGGGCCATTCGAGCCGGTGTGGATTCGATTGAGCACGGCA
The DNA here is from genome assembly GCF_020687825.1 of Fluctibacter halophilus. GTDB lineage: Bacteria > Pseudomonadota > Gammaproteobacteria > Enterobacterales > Alteromonadaceae > Fluctibacter > Fluctibacter halophilus. The sequence continues at coordinate 73,608 of NZ_JAJEWP010000003.1, read as the reverse complement.
CCTACATGGATGACGAAACCATGGCGCTGATGAAGAAGCACGGCACCTACTATGTGCCGACCGTCATGGCTGGCAACTGGGTTGCAGAAAAAGCCAAAATCGACGGATTTTTCCCGGAACTGGTGCGTCCCAAAGCGGCCACCATCGGCCCACTGATATTGGACACATTCGCCAGGGCGCACAAAGCCGGTGTCAAGATTGCGTTTGGCACCGACTCCGGTGTCTCGGCCCATGGCGACAACGGACTTGAATTCAAACTGATGGTCGACGCTGGCATGAGCCCGATGGAGGCGATTCGTAGTGCCACCTGGCACGGTGCGCAGTTGCTCGGCGAATCAGCACGTTTAGGCAGTGTCGAAAGTGGTAAGCTGGCAGACCTGGTGGCCGTGCCCGGCAACCCATTGGAAGACATCACCCTGATGCAGAAGATCCATTTTGTCATGAAAGATGGCACCGTGGTCAAAGCACCGGACGCCTGACAAAAACCAAAAAATAAGGAACCGCCATGCGTATCGTAGTAATACTGTGCACCCTGATGAGTTTTTCCCTGTCCGCCACAACCTTGCCGGAGGTGATCAATGGCGATCACCGCAGTGCGGAAAACAAAGCCCGGGATGTCTATCGAAAGCCGCTGGAAACGCTGTCATTTCTGGGGCTTCAAAATGACATGACGGTGATTGAAGTGTGGCCGGGCAGTGGTTGGTATACCGAAATACTGGCGCCGTTTGTCAAAGACAACGGTCGCTTCGTGGCCGCCCAGTATGAACTGAATCCGCCGTTTGCCTATCAACGCAGGGCGCTGGGCAGTTTCATGACCCTGCTCGGCAAACAGCCCAAGTTGTTCAGCCACGTCGAAGTGATCCCCTTTGCATTGCCTTACGATCTGCGACTGGGAGATGCCAATAGCGCGGATATGGTCCTGACGTTCCGCAATGTGCATAACTGGTACAGCGAAATGTACGGTGGTGGTCGCTACACCGATGCAGCCTTCTCCGCCATGTTTGACGTGCTGAAACCCGGCGGCGTGCTCGGCATCGTTGATCATCGCTGGCCCGATCCCGCCCAGGAAGACCCCTTTGCCAAGAATGGCTATATCAGTGCCGAGCGGATAATCGCTGTTGCCCAAAAAGCGGGCTTCAGACTGGAGGCGCAATCTGACTTGCTGGCCAATCCTAAGGATACCCACAATCACCCCAATGGCGTGTGGAGCTTACCACCGGTGTTAGCCATTGATGATAGCGGCAAGCAGGCCATGCTGGACATCGGCGAAAGTGATCGCTTCTTGCTGAAGTTCGTAAAACCTAGCAGCACTGAAACTGATTAAAACAAACAGGAACGTCATAATGAGAAAACACCTACGCAGGATCCCGTTCGTTGCTCTGCTGCTGATATCAGCCAGTGCAATGGCTGACAACCACAATACTGTGCTGACCGAAAAACTGACCCAGGCCATGAACAGTGACATACGCACAATGGCTGAAAAAGAGCGTGACGATAATCGCAAGCCAATTGAAACATTGCAGTTTTTTGGTCTGCAAGACTCCATGCGCGTGGTGGAGTTGATCCCGGGAAGCGGCTGGTACACCAAGCTATTGGCACCGGTATTGGCTGAGAAAGGTCAATATTATGCCGCCCTGGGCACCGGTAGAATCAAGGAACAACTGAGCGACAAACCTGGGTTTGAGAACATGCGCATTGTGGCGGAAGACGCGCGGATTTGGCGGGATGAGGGTGCGCGTTTCTATTCATTGGCATTGCAGGGACTCGGAGTTGAAGATATCGACATGGTGCTGACCTTCCGCAACTACCATAACTTCGATGCTATCGCCCGAGCAGAAATGAACCGTGCCGTATTTGATGCCCTAAAGCCGGGTGGTATTTATGCGGTTGTAGACCACACAGCGCGACACATGGAACCGCCCCGAGACACTAACCGTCGTCGGGTGGATCCGGTCATGGCGATCAAGGAAATCCTCGACGCAGGCTTTGAGCTGGTGGACTATAGTGACATTCACTACCGCGAGGACGACGAATTGCGCTACGAAGTGGGCGCACGCAGCGTGACAGGCAACACCGACCGCTTCACACTGAAATTCCGTAAGCCCCGCTAACAACCAAGCGTCGACAAAGGTCGGCGCTTAATTCAACATCTTACTTGATAATAATTCTCATTTGCATTAACTTAAAGTGCAAACAAGGAGGATTATTATGTCTGCAACCTTTCTTTGCCCCTTGCACCGTCAATGGCTTCAGTCCCACCCAACCGCAGCACTGGCACTGTTTTACACTGCATTGGATCATGCTCAGTCTTGTCGTGAACAAGGTATTGTCGCACAGGCGTTTAGTCATCTTGGCTGCGCTTGGGAAGCCGCAGATATCGGCTTGCGAGGATTAAACGATGACAAACAAGCACTGGTACTGGGATTGACCCACAGTGCCATGTTGTTGGCAGACGTACTGCCCCATTGCCAGGGCGATCTGACCAGTACCGACGTGCTTCGACATACCCAGCAATGCCTGGTCAGAGAACATCAGTTGGCCTATGCCGATCAGCACCTGAAAGGTATCATTCTGGCCTGTATTAAAGCCCTGGGCCAAGGTACACGATGGTTTGAACAATGGCAGCAGTCCAACCATGTCGTACACTGACTCGACATCAGCCGATGCCTTCGTTGCGCTGTCATTACGGGCAGACGCTCTGACCCGCTTGTTCGAACAACACGCGCTGCACGCTGATGAACTGCGCTGTCATCAGCCCTCAAGCAAGCGGATCGTGCAGCGACTGTTACTGGCCTCGGTAGCCAACGGATCGGGTCAAGAAGATCAGTCGTGAGCCTTGCGGATCACGTATTGGTAGGGAGCCTGTTGCACAGACTGAGCAACCAGTGTGTGGTCCATAAAGCGGCAAAAACTCGGGATATCACGGGTGGTGGAATGATCATCCGCGCTGATGGCAAGGGTTTGTCCGTTGGCCATCTTGCGGATCGCCAGACGCACCATCATGACCGGCTCGGGACAACGCAGGCCGATGGCATCAAGGTGCTCATCGGCACTGTCATACAGGGCCTGAAAATCCTCACAGGACGCGGTCATCGACTCAGATCCCATAATCCTTGCGATACTGGGTAATCGCCGCCAAGTGTTCGTCCATGCCAGGCTGCTGACCGAGGTATTCAATCAAATCGGCCAGACACACAATCGAGACGACACGGGTGTTAAAGTCGCGCTCGACTTCCTGGATCGCTGACAGTTCGCCCTTGCCACGCTCCTGACGATCCAAGGCAATCAATACACCCGCGAGCTGGGCGTTGTTTTCCTCAATCAGGGTCATGGATTCACGGATGGCGGTACCGGCGGTGATCACATCATCCACCAGCATAACGCGACCTTGCAGGGGACTACCGACCAGGTTGCCACCTTCACCGTGGTCTTTGGCTTCCTTGCGGTTAAAACAATACGGTGTATCGATGCCGTGTTTGTCGGCCAGCGCAACTGCCGTGGTGGTGGCAATAGGGATCCCTTTGTACGCAGGGCCAAACAACACATCGTAATCGATACCTGAGGCCACCAACGCCTGGGCGTAAAACTGACCCAGCTTGGCCAGGTCGGCACCGGTATTGAACAAACCGGCGTTGAAAAAATACGGACTGGTGCGGCCTGACTTAAGGGTAAACTGACCGAATTTCAGCACCCCTTTGGACAGGGCAAACTCAATGAATGCGCGTTGATAATCCTGCACAGCCAACCTCCTAGTTCAGTGCCGCTTTCTGGGCATCAAACAGTTCACGAATACCGTGTTTGGCCAGTTCCAGCATTTCCTGCATTTCGTCAAAGCTGAACGGTTCGCCTTCGGCGGTACCCTGTACTTCAATCAGCTTACCGGTGTCTGTCATGACCACATTCATGTCCGTTTCGGCATCGGCATCTTCGACATACTCCAGGTCGGCGACGGCATTGCCTTTGTAAACGCCCACCGACAATGCGGCAATCATGTGCTTCATCGGGTTGGTTTTCAGAATGCCCTTAGCGCGCATCCAGTTCAGCGCGTCGACCAATGCCACACAGGCGCCAGTGATACTCGCGGTACGGGTGCCGCCATCTGCCTGGATAACATCACAATCCAGGGTAATGGTGTTTTCACCGAGCATTTTTAAATCCACCGCGGCGCGCAATGAACGGGCGATAAGGCGCTGGATTTCCAGCGTACGTCCACCTTGCTTGCCGCGTGCAGCTTCCCGACCAGAGCGGCTGTGGGTTGCGCGTGGCAGCATGCTGTACTCAGCGGTGATCCAACCTTTGCCTTGCCCTTTCATAAAGCGCGGCACCCCTTCTTCAACGGAAGCATTGCACAATACCTTGGTGTTGCCGAACTCAATGAGTACCGACCCCTCGGCATGACAGGTGAAATTACGGGTAATGGTAACGGGACGGATCTGACTGACGGTTCTTCCGCTTGGACGCATGGCTGACTCCTTATCTCTTTGGCGCAGGAGTATACCGCATTGTCACCTTTGGGTGGAATGCCATCGGGCGATTCGGGCCAAAACAGCATGGCCGTTTGCCAAAAATCGGGTTTAACGCCGACTGATTTGCGTTACCATACAGCCATAACGCTTATCAGCGCCAAACCCAGAGTTTGGCATCAACCAAGGACAGTGCATGATCTACAGTATGACGGCCTTTGCCCGTCGTGAACACAAAGCCGAGTGGGGCACCGTGGTGTGGGAAATTCGCTCCGTCAACCAACGTTTTCTGGAAACTTACTTCCGTTTACCGGAGCAATTCCGTGCACTGGAGCCGGTGTTGCGCGACAAGTTCCGCAAGAAGCTCCAGCGCGGCAAGGTTGAATGCGCGCTGCGGTTTACCCCCAATGAAGGGGCAACGGGTACCCTGCACCTGAACGAAGAGCTGGCCAAGCAACTGCTGCACGCCGCCGACTGGGTACAATCTCATGGCCAATCCACCGGCGTCAATCCGGTTGATATCCTGCGTTGGCCCGGCGTTATCGCCGCCGAAGAAACCGACTCAGACACCATGCAGGCCGCCATGCTGGAAAGCTTCGACGCCACCCTGAACGATTTTATCGACGCCCGCGGCAATGAAGGTAAAAACCTCAAAGCCTTAATAGAGCAGCGCCTGGACGGCATTGAGGTTGAGGTGGACAAGGTCAAACAGCGTATGCCGGAAATCCTGGCCTGGCAAAAAGACAAAATTCTGAGCCGTTTTGAAGAAGCCAAACTGGAGCTCGATGAAGGCCGTATCGAGCAGGAAATGATCCTGTTGGCCCAGAAAGTCGATGTCGCCGAAGAGCTCGACCGGCTGGTCTCCCACATTGGTGAAACCCGTAGCATCCTTAACAAGGGTGGTGCGGTAGGCCGACGACTGGATTTCATGATGCAGGAATTTAACCGCGAATCGAACACCCTGGGATCCAAGTCGATTCACACCGACATCACCCAGTCAGCGGTAGAACTCAAAGTACTGATAGAGCAAATGCGCGAGCAGATCCAGAACATTGAGTAATGTTCAACTACGCGACTTTTTGAATAGGTAAAGCCCGCAAAAGCGGGCTTTTTATTACCAGCCCATTCTGTACAAAAATTAGACTAACGGACAATATTCCTTACCGCTGGGATGCCCTACACTGGATCTGTATTTGACGCCATGTCCGGTTTGTGTGGATTTCCGGCATGGCTTGCTCAAGTGCATCTTGTTTGAATCATAGATTCCAGCATGAGTCATTTCTTCCCTTGTTGTACCGGTGCACCTGCACCGGTTTTTTTTGTTGTCTTGTCAGCCCTTTTAACACCCAAGCCCAGCTCGCTTTGCGATCGAATTCTATCTTATTGATAATATTGCACTTTTAACACTTGGGCCGGTTATTGCTTATTCGTTTGCAAGCGTCAATATGCTCATTTTATGAACAATTCATCTTGAGCAGATCTGACACAATGCCGTTAACAAAGTTAGGCGAAGGCACTTTTCAGTCGTTAAGCAGTAGGTAGAAGTTATGTCTTGTTTGACACGTAAGCTCCAACACAATCTGGCCCGCTATCTGAAACGTCACGATACCGTGCTCGAACAAAATCCGGAAACCGTGCGTAATACGTTGGTGGAAAAAGGATTGTGCCCATCAGATGTGACCACCGAACAGATGCGTTCAGTGATGAAACTGGCCGAGCAATAGCACAGAGAGTAACCGCTAGATAGCGATTTTCTCGTTGAAGAACCGGTTGAAATCGATACCGAAATCGCTCGGTTTAACGGCTTTTTCAATTTTGTACTGGCTGGCCGCCAGGTCGATGTTTTTGGGCGCCACGTAATGGCCACCGCGGGTACTGTAAAATAACTTCACCACCGGTTTCAGCGGCCGTTCCTCACGTTGCTCGACAACCATCGCAACGTGTTCACTGTTCAGTTTCACCAAACTACCCACCGGATAAATCCCCACACATTTAATAAAGCGTTCTACCAACACCTTATCGTACTTTGCCGGCGCATCTTCAAGCAGGATTTTTAACGCCTTCTGAGAGGGCATTCCAGGTTTGTAGCAACGATCGGCGGTGATGGCATCGTAGGTATCTACAATCGCTATCATGCGGCCAAAGTAGCTGATTTCATCTCCCCTTGCGCCGTCGGGATAACCATAACCGTCCAGCCGTTCATGATGCTCTGCCATGGTACGGATGATCCTGTCGGGCATGTTCATTTCTTCCAACGTGCGAATGCCGTAATAGACATGGTCGCGCATGATCACCATCTCCTGATCAGTCAGGCGTCCTGGTTTATGCAGGATTTCGTCGGGGATCTTGATTTTACCGATGTCGTGAATAAACCCAGACAGGGCTAACTCCTGTACTTCGTGTTCGGGTAATCCCAGGTGTTTTGCAAAGTTGGCCAACAAAATGGCCACATTCAGTGAATGCTCCAACAGGTAGGAGTCTTTTTCACGGATCTTGGTCAGGCACATCAGCGCATTGGGATTGCGATCGATAGAACCAACCAGCTGTTCAGTGAATTCCTGTGGAATGGAAATGTCGATGGGAAGGCCACGGGCAACGGAGTCAAGCAGGCGCTTCTGCACCCCTTTACCTTTATCGTGCAAGCCTTTGGCCCGTTTGACTTCATCGTCAAACTGCAACTCTTCGGTCTTTTCCACCATCGCTGGCACCGGCGCAGATTCGGGTTCTATTGCTGGCTCGGGGGGTTCTTCACCAAAAGGAATAAAAGCCTTGCTGGGGTCAATAACCAGCTGTTTGATGCCTTGCTTTTTAAGCTGCTCGACAATGGCACGAGAAGTGACCTTTCCCTTGCTTTTGATCTTTAAATTGCCGCGCTGTTCAACGATACGTTGCACGTACATGCCAGGCTGCAATTCTTCAATACTGATCGTTTTAAGGGAGTCCAACGGCAACTAACCTTATTGTCCGGATTTCATCAAAATATATTAATCGTTCTGATGGGGCAAGCACCAGCGCTACAATTGTAACAAAGGGTCAATATGGCAGGCCCTGCAGCAGTGTCGCCAGATCCGGTTGCCACTGCACCTGTTTTAGTCGCACCCGATGATTTAACACCGCAACATCCTCTTCCTGCAGTAACCCGATTTGTTGACAGGCGGTATCTGAGCCTGGTGGAAAGGCGATTTTGCCGTCACTGCGCAACACCCTGAACCAGGGTACCTTTAAGTGCTCTGGTGCATGTCCCAGCGCTTTACCCACCAAGCGGGCACGGCCGGGCAATCCGGCAAGGTCGGCGATCTGGCCATAGGTTGCTACCCGACCAGGTGGCACAGCCATTACAGTGTGCCAGATTCGCTGATAGTTAGCACTTACCATTTTAGTGGGTATATCGGGTCAATCTGTTGCCAATCCAGGGCTTGCGCTGGTCTCGATTGTTCTCGGCACACCGCCAGTAACGGCGCTGAGATCGCGCCGGCGATCAGTTCAAGATCAGAGAGTCGACAACCCTTCTCCATCAGGGACGCCAGATAGGTCAATCGCAACCGCTGTGCAGTGAGGCTGTCCGCCTGTTCAATGCCATGGTCATGAGCCAGGTTAATCAATAGTTGATCAACAGCCTCCGGATTATAATGCACCGGCCAGATACTCCCACTGCCGGCCGTTACAGCACCTGTCAATGCCTTCAATACAGACATCAGCGGCGCAGGCAATTCAAGCTGACGGCCATCCGTCAATGGCACCCTGTTGTGCTCTGAATCGAGTTGCTCAACGGTAATACCCAGCAAATCATCCACCGAGGCGCCGCACATGAGCAATCCCACGATGCATTTTGAACGATCATTGCCGCCGTCATACAGTTGTTGCACAGCGGTCTGACTCAGTGGCGTCGGCACCACTCCAGTACCCGCCTGAGGCAAGCTAAGTGGGGCCCCTCCATCCGCCAACAAACGCGGATCAGCTTCACCACCAGACAGTGACAATGCTGACGGGCCCTGTTGCGGATTGACCACCGTGTAGTGGGTAGCACCACTGCTCACCGGTCGACCGCTGCCCATCACCAACCAATGCAGTAACAAGCTGATGAAACCACACGAAAGAGCGCCCACAACCACCCACAATGAATCCAACCAATAATCAGGCGCAATGGGTGTATCTGCTATTTGGGGCGCCTCCAACACATCGATCTGCGGGACATCGGGCAAAATAACTTCAAGGGAAAGGCGTTGATTGCGCAGTTGATCCCGAGACACTTGCAGTTGGTCCACCAGCTCGGCACGCTGCTGGTACTCAGCCAAAATATCAGAAAACGCCGCAGCGTCCTTATTGAGCAGGTTTAGCTCATCGCTGAGTCGTTGCCGTTTAGCATCTGCTGCGGTCACTTGCCGCTCCAGCTCTAACAGATATTGCTGTTGACTCAGTTGCCGTTGCTCTTCTTTGTAATTCTTCAACTGTTGTAACGAACGCTGTTTAGCCACAATGTCCGGGTCAAGAGCCATGTATTCATCGGTAAAACGCTCAGACAAGTCTGACAGCTCTTGTTCAAGCACTTCGATTTGATCGCTCAAATTACTCAGGCGGGCCTCATCAGCCGGTCGTACAATGGTCTGTCCCTGTGCGATACCCTGGCGGACACTTTCCAATAACCCCTTGAACTGAGCATACTCAGCACGGGCCTGATCGAGGGCTTTGCTGATACCGGTAACCGTATTCAGGGCACGATTCTCGGTACGCTCCAGAGAAACGATATTGTGTTGCTGGCCAAACGCCTGCATCAGCCCTCTGGCGTCACTCAGACGTTGCTCAAGTTGCTCCAGCTGGTCATCAATACGACGGATTTCCCGTTGGGTGTCGCTGTCCAGCTGCAACTGGTCAGCAGAGCGAAACACATCAATCCAGGTTTGTACGATCGAAGCAAGTTCCCCGGAACGACTGCCCGTCGCGCGTAACAGCAACACTCTTGCATCAACATCCAGCGACACTGACAGCATCTGCCGCAACGATGCAATGTCGAGTGAATTCCCCTGTTGCTCAACCACCTGGGTTAAAATGTCGGCGGCCAGTAGACGTTGTCGGTGCAGGCTGAGTTGCTGTTGCGCCACGTCCTGCACACTCGTGTCGGTACCGCTTGGATAATCAAAATACAAGCGGGCCTGGCTCTGATACACAGCAGGGCGCATCCACACCAGTGCCAGTCCTATCAAAGCAACCAAAATAGTCACCGCACTGAACACCAGCCAGCGTTGTTTGCGAATGCGTGTTTGTTCATCGCGCTGATGTCGATGGGGATCGTAGTCAGGTGGTAATACGTCAACCGGTCTGGTGTGCATGAACAGTCCCTTTCTCACGGCCTGTGCTCAGGCCCTTGTGCGCAAAAGTTATCGCCAAAGACTACCAGTTTTCAGTGTTAATCGGCGAGTGTTTTTCTCTGTCTGCGGCAAACACGTGCTAGTATCCTGATGATGAACAAGCGTGCTTATTGCCCCCACTGCGAATATCCCCTCAGTACCTGCCTATGCAGTTACCTCTGTGAGATAGCATCTCCCGTTCACTGGTGGATATTGCAGCACCCCACAGAAACAAAACACGCCAAAAATACCGCGCGCCTGGTTTCGCTGTGTATGTCAAACAGCCAATGCCTGAGAGGCGAAACCGAGGACGATTTCGACGTCCTAAAACAGATTAGTGACCGACCTGACCGCCATGTTGTTGTGCTCTATCCAAATGCCGACAGTGTTGCATTGGAACAAGTACCCACTGCCCAGCGACGGTCGGTGACAGATGTCGTCGTGTTGGATGCGACCTGGCGAAAAGCGTATAAACTCTGGCAACTCAATCCATGGTTGCACGCATTGCCCAGTTGGCATTTCGCCAATCCACCTGACAGCAGCTATCGTATCCGTCACACACGGCAGCCCAATGGATTATCAACCCTTGAGGCAGTCGCCTATACCCTTACTGCAGGATGGGGAATGAGTGCTGATGGCCTGTACAACGTATTTGACCAGTTGCAACAACATCACCGGCAACCTCCGTCCCACCAATGCTGAGATTGCGAAGCAGGCAATAAAAAACCCGGCGTAAAGCCGGGTTTCACATGAAACATATGTATTTCAATTATTTACGCATTTTCTGGATCAATCGCAACTGGGCAATTGCTTCTGCCAGTTGAGATGCAGCCTCTGCATAATCGAAATCAGTACCTGGGTTGGCAATGTGCTCTTCGGCGCGAGTCTTCGCGTCTAGAGCGGCTTGTTCGTCCAAATCTTCGGCACGAACAGCGGTGTCTGCCAATACGGTAACGGAGCCAGGTTGTACTTCCAACATACCACCGGCGATGTAAATCATCTCCTCGTGACCATGCTGCTTAACCAGACGTACCATGCCAGGCTTCAGGGCGGTAATCAAAGGGGCGTGGCCGGGATAAATACCCAGTTCACCTTCGCTACCTGTCACCTGAATCGTTTCAACGCGACCGGAAAACAATTTTTCTTCGGCGCTTACCACATCCAGATGTACTGTCATTGCTGCCATTGAACCTCCTACCTGGGTTATTCGCGAAAAGCCAATACCGTGTTAAGACTGACGTGCAATGGAACCACTGCACGTCAGTGACTTAATTAGGCTTTCTTGGCTTTCTCGATGGCTTCTTCAATAGACCCAACCATGTAGAACGCTTGCTCTGGCAGGTGGTCATATTCACCAGCCAAAATGCCTTTAAAGCCGTCGATGGTGTCTTTCAAAGACACGTATTTGCCCGGAGAACCGGTAAATACTTCAGCAACGAAGAAAGGCTGAGACAAGAAACGCTGGATCTTACGCGCACGTGAAACCACCTGCTTGTCTTCTTCAGACAATTCGTCCATACCCAGAATGGCAATGATATCTTTCAGCTCTTTATAGCGCTGCAGAACCGTCTGAACACCACGGGCGGTGTCATAGTGGTCCTGACCGATAACCAGAGGATCCAACTGACGAGAAGTAGAATCCAATGGATCAACCGCAGGGTAGATACCCAGTGATGCGATATCACGTGACAATACAACCGTCGCATCCAAGTGAGCAAAGGTGGTTGCCGGGCTAGGGTCAGTCAAGTCATCCGCAGGTACGTATACGGCCTGGATAGACGTGATTGAACCGGTTTTGGTTGAGGCGATACGCTCCTGGAGCACACCCATTTCCTCAGCCAGCGTAGGCTGATAACCTACCGCTGAAGGCATACGACCCAACAATGCAGATACCTCGGTACCGGCCAGGGTGTAACGATAGATGTTATCCACGAAGAACAGTACATCACGACCTTCATCACGGAATTTTTCCGCCATAGTCAGACCGGTCAATGCAACACGCAGACGGTTGCCCGGTGGCTCGTTCATCTGACCGTAAACCAACGATACTTTATCCAGTACGTTAGATTCGTTCATCTCGTGATAGAAATCGTTACCCTCACGAGTACGCTCACCAACACCGGCGAATACAGAGTAACCGCTGTGCTCGATGGCGATGTTACGGATCAGTTCCATCATGTTTACGGTTTTACCTACACCGGCACCACCGAACAGACCGACTTTACCACCCTTAGCGAAGGGACATACCAGATCGATAACCTTGATACCGGTTTCCAGCAGTTCAACCGCGCTAGACTGATCTTCGTAGCTTGGCGCTTCACGGTGAATAGACATACGCTCTTCTTCACCGATGGGGCCTGCTTCATCAATAGGATTACCCAATACATCCATGATACGGCCCAGGGTAGCTTTACCCACAGGAACCGAAATGGGCGCACCGGAATTTTCAACGGTTAGTCCGCGACGCAGACCGTCGGTAGTACCCAGTGCAATACCACGTACTACACCACCACCGAGTTGTTGTTGCACTTCAAGGGTAAGCCCTTGTAAGTCACCTTCGGTAACTTTCAGTGCGTCATACACTTTTGGTACCGCATCCTGTGGAAACTCAATGTCCACAACGGCGCCAATGATTTGGACGACCTTACCTTGACTCATAATTTGTCCTCAATTTCTTTTTAAACCTTTGCCTACACCGCCGCAGCGCCGCTCACGATCTCGGAAATCTCCTGAGTGATCGCGGCTTGACGTGCTTTGTTGTATACCAGTTGCAAGTCATCAATCAGATTGCCGGCATTGTCGGTAGCTGCTTTCATTGCCACCATACGGGCTGCTTGCTCGGACGCAGAATTTTCAACTACGCCTTGGTACACTTGGGATTCCACATAACGCACCATCAATGTTTCCAAAATTGCTTTTGGATCCGGTTCGTAGATGTAGTCCCAACGGTGTGTTAAATCATCATCGTCAGACTTCGGCAAAGGTAATAATTGCTCGATTTTCGGCGTCTGTGACATGGTATTGACGAATTCATTGTGGACCAAAAACAATCGGTCAATCTTGCCTTCATCGTACGCATCCAACATGACACGCACTGTACCAATCACATCGCTGACGCTCGGTGCATCGCCCAGGCCGGACTCTGCCGCCAGAACGCTGCCACCAAAACGGCCGAAGAAAGCACAGGCTTTCGCTCCCAGTGCAGCAAAGTCAACTTCTACGTCTTTCTGCTGCCACTCTCTAACGGCGGTCGTTACCAGCTTGAACTCATTGGTGTTCAAACCACCACATAAACCGCGGTCAGTCGAGATGACGATATAGCCTACGCGTTTCACCTCACGCTCTTCCAGATAAGGATGGCGATATTCGAGGTTACCGTGCGCCAGGTGACCGATCACTTTACGCATGCTTTGAGCATATGGACGGCTTGATGCCATACGGTCTTGCGCCTTTTTCATTTTGGACGCTGCAACCATTTCCATTGCGCTGGTGATCTTCTGAGTATTTTTAATACTCCCGATCTTACCTTTTATCTCTTTTCCGCTGGCCATGACTCTATCTCCGCTAACTCAACTTATGTGCTTCACACCCGAGGGTATGAAGCACCGGTGATTACCACGTTTGTGTTGCTTTGAACTTGTCCAAAGCTTCAGTCAACATGGCTTCGATTTCACCGTTGTAGTCGCCTTTATCGTTGATAGTCTTGACCAGATCTGCGTACTCAGTGTTCATGAAGGAGTGCAGGGCAGCTTCGAAATCCAGAACTTTGTTCAGTTCGATGTCTTTCAAATAACCTTTTTCCACTGCAAACAGCGAAACACCCATGTCAGCAATCGACAATGGCGAGTATTGCTTCTGCTTCATCAACTCAGTTACACGCTCACCATGCTCCAATTGGGCACGGGTCGCGTCATCCAGGTCAGATGCGAACTGAGAGAACGCCGCCAGCTCACGATACTGAGCCAACGCCAGACGGATACCACCGCCCAGTTTTTTGATGATCTTGGTCTGCGCAGCACCACCAACACGAGATACCGAGATACCGGCGTTCACCGCAGGACGAATACCGGCGTTGAACAGGTCAGTTTCCAGGAAGATCTGACCGTCGGTGATCGAAATCACGTTGGTAGGTACGAAGGCTGATACGTCACCGGCCTGGGTTTCGATGATAGGCAGCGCGGTCAAAGAACCGGTTTTGCCTTTCACTTCACCATTGGTGAACTTCTCTACGTACACATCGTTTACACGAGCAGCACGCTCAAGCAGACGGGAGTGTAGATAGAATACGTCACCAGGATAGGCTTCACGGCCTGGCGGACGACGCAGCAACAATGAGATTTGACGGTAAGCAACGGCTTGCTTGGACAAATCATCGTAAATGATCAGGGCGTCTTCACCGCGGTCGCGGAAATATTCACCCATAGTACAACCAGAGTAAGGTGCCAGGTATTGCAGTGCAGCAGATTCTGATGCAGATGCAGCAACCACAATGGTGTGATCCATTGCACCATGCTCTTCCAGCTTGCGTACAACGTTAGCAATGGTCGATGCTTTCTGACCGATGGCTACGTAAACACACTTAATGCCGGATTCTTTCTGGTTGATGATGGCGTCAACGGCCATCGCAGTTTTACCGGTTTGACGGTCACCGATGATCAACTCACGCTGACCACGACCGATTGGGATCATGGAGTCAACGGACTTATAACCAGTCTGTACCGGTTGATCAACCGATTGACGCTCGATAACACCAGGGGCAATCTTTTCAACCGGCTCAAAACCGTCTGCGTCAATTGCGCCTTTACCATCGATAGGTGCACCCAGGGTGTTAACAACACGACCCAGCAGGTTACGACCTACGGGTACTTCCAGGATACGACCGGTGGATTTTACTTTGACCCCTTCTTGCAGATCTGCATAAGGGCCCATTACTACCGCGCCGACAGAGTCGCGCTCAAGGTTCAATGCGATAGCGTAGCGATTACCAGGAAGCTCAATCATCTCACCTTGCATCACATCGGCCAGGCCGTGGATGCGGATGATACCGTCGGTTACACCAACGATAGTACCTTCATTTCGAGCTTCACTTACTACTTCAAACTGCTCAATTCGCTTTTTGATCAGTTCTGCAATTTCAGTGGAATTCAGTTGCATGCTCTTTTCCCCGTTATGCTTGTAACGTGTCGGCTAGACGTTGGAGTTTGGCTCGTACAGAACCATCAATCACAGTGTCACCGGCTTTAATAACGACGCCGGCCACCAGGGCCGCATCCACGTCACAATTCAGCTTAACTTTTCGTGCAAGACGTTTTTCAAGAGACGCGCTGATCTCGGCCTGTTGCTTGGCATCCAGTGCGACAGCAGAGGTGATATCTACATCAATCTCTTTGTCGTACTCTGCCTTGTATTGTGCATACAACAGGGCAATCTCAGGAAGCGCTTGTAAGCGTCCGTTTTCAGCCAAAACCTTGATCAGGTTCTGGCCATGTTCGTCGAGTTGTTCACCGCAGATATTGATGAAAATCTCAGCCAGTTTTTCAGCCGCCAAGGCACCGGACATCAAATCTTTGATATCGGGGTTTTTGGCCACTTCACCGGCAAAGTTCAACATGTCCTGCCACGCAGGTACGGTTTGCTTCTCGACCGCATAGTCGAAAGCTGCTTTGGCATAAGGGCGAGCGATAGTAGTCAATTCAGACATAGCTCTTTAACCCCTTATAGCTCAGCGACAAGTTTTTCAACGATGTCGCTTTGTGCAGCGGCGTCGATTTCTCGCGCCAGGATTTTCTCAGCACCGGCTACTGCTAGCACAGCAACCTGCTTACGAAGTTCCTCTTTCACACGGTTACGCTCAGCGTCAATCTCACTATGACCTTGCGCAATGATTTTTTCACGCTCGTCATGGCCGCGTTGCGTCTCTTCATCCACGATCTGGGAAGCACGCTTCTTGGCTTGCTCGATAATTTCAGCTGCTTGAGCTTTGGCCTCTTTGAGCTGCTCAGTTGCTTTCTCCTGAGCCAGTTCAAGTTCCTTTTGGCCGCGTTCTGATTTGGCCAGACCGTCAGCAATGTCCTTCTGACGCTTCTCAATCGCTTCCAGCAATGGGGGCCACACAAATTTCATGCAGAAGCCCACAAAGACTGCGAAAGCAATCAATTGGCCGATTAGAGTGGCGTTAATGTTCACAACCGCTCCTCCTCTTTAAATGTTCGCTAATGACGTAATTAAACTTAGGCGGCTAGAGCGAACAACATGTAAAGAGCGATACCAACACCGATCATCGCGATGGCGTCGATCAGACCGGCTACGATGAACATTTTAACTTGCAGTTGAGGTGCCAGTTCAGGTTGACGAGCAGCTGATTCCAGGAACTTACCACCCAGCAGACCAAAACCGATAGCAGTACCCAGGGCACCCAGACCGATCAACAGAGCTGCAGCAATATAAATGTATTCCATTTAAGTCTCCAAATTTACGTTAAGTTTAAAAGTTAAAAGTTAAAAGTAATGTTTAAAAAACTCGGTTCATTTCCGGCCACACCGCATTGGCATGGCCCGGTAAATTAGTGATCTTCGCTAGCCAGACTCAGATAAACGATGGTCAGCATCATGAAGATGAACGCCTGCAACGGCAGTACCAGAATGTGGAACACTGCCCACGGGAAGTGCAACGGCAACTGCCAGATTCCCAAGGTGGCGATAAGGATAAAGATCAATTCACTGGCATACAGGTTACCGAACAAACGCAGCGCCAACGACAATGGGCGAGCCAACAAGGTAACGGTTTCCAGGATGAAGTTGACCGGAATAAACAGGGGGTGACCGAAAGGCTGCATGGTCAGCTCTTTCATAAAGCCGCCAATGCCTTTCATCTTAATCGAGTAATAGATGATCAGACCGAACACGCCAATCGCCAGCGCGAAGGTCAGGTTCAGGTCAGTAGTGGGTACAGCCTTCATGTAAACGTCATGAGGATCCATACCAAAACCGTGTTGTCCGATCAGACCAGCAATGGATGGCAGTACATCGACCGGTACCAAATCCATCAGGTTCATCACCAGTACCCAGACAAAGATGGTCAGGGCCAACGGCGCAATCAATTTGCTGCGACCGTGGTAAGTGCTGACAACGTTATCGTTAACGAAGTCGACCACCAGCTCAACAAAGGCTTGCGTTTTGGTCGGTATGCCCGAGTTGGCTTTCTTTGCCACTGAGCGGAAAAACCACATTACCAATAAACCCAGTCCGATTGACCACGCCAGTGTGTCAATGTGCCATGTCCAGAAACCGGCATCAGCACAGGCTTTATTGAACGCGATGCCATTGTCCGTGGAGCACATGGAGGCATTGGTCAAATGGTGCTTGATGTATTCTGAGGTTGTATATTCAGATGCCATTAGTTAACCCAAATTGTTTAAAGTGAAAAAAACCGTTCCTGGCATCGCCCCTAGTCAGGCGTTGAACTGTTTGCCAGCATCGCTCCCCATTGGGCGATGAGCGTTGCGGCATAACCGGCCAATACGGGCAACGGTTGAGCGTTCAAAACGGCAAATGCCACAACGAATAAAATCATACTTGTCAGTAGTTTGAGCTTGGCGCCTTGGCTGAAACTGCGCACAACTTTCTGGTTGCTGCGACCGCCGGCGTATCGAAACGCGAATCGCGCAAAAAGGACAAACGGGAGGATGCCAATAAGCCCCCCATAAAAAACCGATAACCCAGTCGTCGCTTCCATCATCAGCGTCGTAACCAGTGCGCAGGCAACGACAACGCCGCTCTGAACCCACACCACTTTCCTGACCAGCTTTCGACCATTTTCGGTCAAGCTTGTTATCACTTGTGTCCTTTGTATGTTTAAACCCAAACAAAAAGCGCCAAAAGTATACTGATTTACCGCAAATTTTCAACCACTAACCGCGTTTTGTACGGTGTTTTGAAAAATTTCAGATTTGGCTTCAAAGTACTGATAAATCAAGGCACTTAATTGCCCAAAGTATCATCAAATTGGCGTAGAAGTGTACTTTTAACGCAATAAATTCTGTTTAGCTGACATAAATCTGACATTTGACTTTCCAACAGCTACCCTTAGTTCTACGTACTCTTACCTTGGTCGTGATCACCTTGCTATCGCGTTTTTCAAGATTGCATGGATGCTGTTTACTGTTGTTGATGTTGCTGTCCTACCCCAGCTGGGCAGCGTCTGATGGTTCCCCAGTACGGATAGTGACTGAGCACCTTCCCCCCTATCAAATAGCGCATCAAGGGCGTCTGGTCGACGGTCTTTCTTATCAAATGATGTACGACGTCTTACTTGAAGCCGGTATTGAAGCCACTTTTGAAGTGATGCCCTGGGCACGCGCATTCGAAGAAGCGCAGCACGCACCGAACGTGTTAATTTTTTCCATTATCCGCAGCCCCGAAAGGGAGCCGCTGTTTGAATGGATCGATGTGCTTTTTACTGAGCGCTATCACATCTATGCCAACCAGCCACCAGACGCTCTAGCACTGAATTCGCTGGATCAGGCGAAGGGTTTGATCGCAGCGGCTACCCGTGGGAGCTACGAAGAAGAAGCGCTGTTAAAACTTGGATTTAGGCCCGGAAAAAATCTGATACTGGCAGTGGATCATGATGATGTTTGGGGATTATTGCAGCGCAATCGTGCGCAATTGGCCTATGCGTCGGAACAGATATTTAACCGCTATAGCAAGCGCCACCCGACAATGGCAAATAAACTCTATCCGCTGGGTGTCATTCAGGACGTCAAACAGCTGTGGTTAGCAGCCAGTCTGGACACGAGACCTGAAACCATTGCCTTGATCCGGACTGTCCTGAAGTCGGTCAAACAACGACCGCAATATGCTCACCTGACGTTGCCCGACCCTTTCTAGGATTATTTGATACGAGCAAGAATGCCGTCGAGCTGCTCCAGACTGGAAAAATTAATCACCATTTTACCTTTGCCTTTTGCATTGTGGGCAATCGACACCGGCGCACCGAGATTTTCTGACAATCGAGACTCGAGGCGCTCTACGTCAGGGTCTGGCTTGTTGGGAGCTTTTTCTTTGGGCGGCTCAAGTAACCTGCGCACCAGGTTTTCAGTGTCGCGCACCGTCATCCCCTTGCCGGATACGATTTGTGCCGCTTCCGTTTGCTGATCGCCGGTCAAGGCCAGTAATGCTCGGGCATGGCCCATCTCAATATCGCCATGCTCGAGCAGCAGCTTCACATCGTCATTGAGGTGGTTCAAACGCAACAGGTTCGTCACGGTAGTGCGGGATTTACCGACCGCTTCAGCCACTTCCTGATGGGTTAATTCAAATTCGACCATCAGGCGATCCAGAGCCTGGGCCTCTTCCATCGCATTGAGATCTTCACGTTGAATGTTTTCGATCAGCGCGATAGCAACGGCGGCTTCATCCGGCACATCCTTGATCAGACAAGGTACTACATCAAGCTGTGCTAACTGGGAAGCGCGCCAGCGCCGCTCTCCGGCGATGATTTCAAACCGTTGCTCGTCGAGTTTACGCACTACAATCGGCTGGATAATGCCCTGGGATCGAATCGATGACGCCAGTTCTTCCAGCGCTTCGGGAGACATGTCTTTGCGAGGCTGATACTTGCCAGGCTGTAAAAATTCGATCGGAATTTTCTGCAGTTCGCCTTTGGTGGCTGCGTTGGATTCACGTTCTTCGTTGGCATGACTGGTGGCCAACAGGGCATCCAGTCCTCGGCCCAATCCTCGTTTTTTCGCCGACATGGAGTCTCTTTTTACCTCTCTGCCCTTGAAGTCCAAGCGCTAGCTGGCTTGTTTCAGGTGTTTGTCTCGACGGCGCAAAATTTCTCCGGCCAGGGCCAGATATGCTTTTGCACCGGTGGAAGATTTATCATAGTACATTGCCGGCGCACCAAAACTTGGGGCTTCGGCTAACCGCACATTGCGCGGGATCACAGTGCGATATACCTGCTCACCGAAGTGACGCTTCAATTGCTCTGAAACATCATTGGCAAGACGATTGCGGGGATCATACATGGTGCGCAGCACACCCTCAATTTTTAAATCGGGATTCACCACTGAAGCGAGCTTTTTGATGGTATCCATCAAAGCGGTCAGGCCTTCCAGCGCATAGTACTCACATTGCATCGGCACCAGCACAGAATCTGCAGCAGCCATCGCATTGACTGTCAATTGACTGAGCGATGGCGGACAATCTATGAACACATAATCGTAATAGTCACGCACCGGGTCCAGCGCTTTACGCAAACGCACTTCCCGGGCAAACAATTCCATCAGCTTGATTTCAGCAGCGGTTACGTCGCTGTTGCCAGGGATCAGATGGTACTTACCGGTGGTTTCCGTAACGATCACTTCATTGATCGGCTTGTCTTCAATCAGCAATTCGTAGCTGGTCGCGTCAACGTCATATTTGTCGATACCGCTGCCCATTGTTGCGTTACCCTGTGGATCGAGGTCAATCAACAACACTTTGCGCTTGGTCGCCGCCATGGACGCCGCCACGTTGACAGCAGTCGTGGTTTTACCCACACCACCTTTCTGATTTGCAATTGCAATGACTTTGGCCAAAATTCCCATCCACACAGTGATTGAACAGGGCGCTGCGCTGCTCCCCGGTACGAAACTTAACGATGACTGGTTTTGCCCAATACTAGCAGATGCCGTTGCCCTTCGAGACGCGGTACCTGCAATTCGATGGTATCGTGCAGAACAAACGGTTCAGGCAAGGTCTCAACTTCCTGCGTCGGAAACTGACCTTTCAACGCCATGAACGTTCCCTGAGAATCTACCAGATGCGCACACCAGTGCAACATATCTTTTAGCGACGCAAACGCACGACTGAGTACAGCGTCGAATGGAATTTCCGGATGATAGTCCTCGACACGGCTTTGCACCGGGGTAATGTTATGCAACCCCAATTCAAACCCAACTTGCTTCATAAAACGTACCCGTTTACCCAGACTGTCGAGCAAAACGAAGTGTTTGTCCGGGTTGAGAATTGCCAGTGGGATCCCCGGTAAGCCGGGGCCCGTTCCAACATCGATGAAACGGCTGCCGTGTAAATGGGGCGACACCACAATGGAATCCAAAATGTGCTTGATCAGCATGTCCTGTGGATCGCGCACCGATGTCAGGTTATACGCCTTATTCCATTTGTGCATAAGCAGAATGTAGTCCACCAGCAAGTGCTGTTGTTGCTCACTGACATCCAGTGCCATCATGCCTTGCAACGCTTCACACAACTGTGCGCGCAGGCTGGCCTTGAGTGCTTCCATCAGGCAGATACCTTGTCAGCTTTGCGCAGCAAACCCTGTTTTTTGAGGTGTACCAACAACAATGAAATGGCTGCAGGTGTAATGCCGGAGATACGCGAGGCTTTGCCGATTGTCTCAGGTCGTGCATCTGTCAGCTTGGCAATCACTTCATTGGACAGTCCGGAAATGCTGCTGTAATCGAAATCCATCGGCAACAACGTGTTTTCATGCCGCTGTGTTTTGGCAATTTCGTCTTTTTGCCGTTCGATGTAACCGGCATATTTGATTTGGATCTCTACCTGTTCAGCGGCGCGAGGATCGTCAATACCGGGGCCAAAGGCCTCAAGGGCCATCAACTGCGCATAGGTCATCTCAGGTCGACGGATCAGATCTTCGAGACTGTGTTCCCGGGTTACCGGATTTTTCAAAACATTGTTAAGGGTTTCCACCGCTTCATGTCGTGGATGGATCCAGGTGCTCTGCAGCCGCTGTTTTTCCAGTTCAATGGCGTCCATTTTTGCATTGAACGCCGCCCAGCGCTGATCGTCGACCAAACCGATCTCACGTCCTTTCGGGGTCAGGCGAACATCCGCGTTATCTTCGCGCAATAACAACCGGTATTCAGCACGGCTGGTGAACATACGATACGGTTCTTTGGTTCCCATGGTGGACAGATCATCAACCAATACGCCGGCATACGCTTCATCACGACGCAAAATAAATGGCTCTTTTTCAGCGACCTGCAATGCGGCATTGGCACCGGCCAGAAGTCCCTGAGCGCCAGCTTCTTCATAACCCGTTGTGCCATTGATCTGGCCGGCAAAAAACAGTCCGTCGATAAACTTGGTTTCCAGAGTTTGTTTCAGATCCCGCGGATCAAAAAAGTCATATTCAATGGCGTAGCCAGGACGAATGATGTGGGCTTGTTCAAACCCTTTGATCGAACGGATCATCGCCAATTGAACGTCAAACGGCAAACTGGTGGAAATACCGTTTGGATACACTTCAATGCTGTTAAGCCCTTCGGGTTCAACAAAGATCTGATGGGTATCTTTGTCAGCAAAACGCATGATTTTGTCTTCAATCGAAGGACAATAGCGTGGACCAATGCCTTCAATCACCCCGGTGTACATGGGTGAGCGATCTAATCCAGACCGAATGATGTCATGGGTATTACTGTTGGTATGGGTGATGTAACAAGGGATCTGGCGAGGGTGCTGCTCAACGCTGCCCATGAAGGAGAATACGGGTGTTGGTGTATCGCCGGGTTGTTCCTGCATGACACTGTAATCCAGTGTTCTGGCATCCAATCTTGCCGGCGTACCGGTTTTTAATCGGTCGACCCTGAATGGCAGCGCTCGTAAACGTTCAGCTAAGGCTATTGACGGAGGATCGCCTGCACGGCCACCACGGAAGTTTTCCAACCCAATGTGGATGGTTCCCCCTAGAAACGTACCTACAGTCAGTACAACGGCGTTAGCGGCGAATTTAAGCCCCATTTGTGTAACAACCCCGACAACGCGATCGTTTTCGACGATCAGATCGTCACAAGACTGTTGAAACAATGTCAGGTTAGGTTGATTTTCCAGGGTTGCCCGAATCGCATTTTTATACAGGGTTCTGTCAGCTTGCGCCCGGGTAGCACGCACAGCCGGGCCTTTACTCGAATTCAATGTGCGAAATTGAATACCACCTTTATCGATGGCAGTCGCCATTGCACCACCCAGGGCATCGATCTCTTTTACCAAATGACCTTTACCAATACCACCGATGGCTGGGTTACATGACATTTGGCCCAGGGTTTCAATGTTGTGTGTCAGCAGCAATGTAGACGCACCCATACGCGCAGCGGCAAGAGCAGCTTCTGTACCGGCATGCCCTCCACCCACAACGATTACGTCAAATTTTTCAGAATAAAACATTGCCGTACCTCACGAATCAACCATTAAGACCCTTGTTCGATCTGAACAGGGATCGCTGATCAGATCGTTACATCGCTTGATCTCTCGATCGGCGAAAAAAAGGGCGCATATTCTAGCCGTATTTTAGTACAAAGGAAATCCTTAAAACACTCGCTGGTATGGGACATTAACGGTAATGATGAATGGAGGGAAGAACTAGGATCGTCAAGAAGATCCCGATCCTAATCTTTATGATCTTTTTAGATCTTTTGTTTATTAGATCTATTATTAAGGCCGACAAGATCTGTGTGTATCTGCTTTTTATTAATATAAATCAATTAGTTAAAGAAGGATCTAGGGTGTGGATAACGAGTGATCGTTCGGGTATAAGCTGGGATCAGATCGCTGTTTTATCCACAGTCGTTTTTTGACGTGATCTTATTAAGTGAATAAACAGAGCCTTTTAAAGGCTTATACATAGTTTTATGCACAAATGTGCGGATCAGGTGATCTACCTGTGGAAAAGTTGTGATCCCCGATCCGCCGGATCTGATCGTCGGATCAGTGTTCTTTCAGCGATACGCTGCCACCGCTGGTGTGCAATTTAAGGCGAGGTCCACCGCCATTGATAGTGCCGCGGATGGCTTGCTTCTTCACCCGACCATCAACATCAAAATCACTGCGTACGCGACCACCACTGGTAGTGGCATTAACATCCAGTTGCACATCGCTAGGTAAGTACGCTGTGATCGAGCCGCCGGAGGTATGCAATTCGGCATCTTGTGTTGGTTGGCTGGCGAAGGTTACCGTGATGCTGCCTCCGGACGTGTGTGCATCAATTTGCCCATCCACTTTGTCAGTGCGTATGGAGCCACCTGAGGTGTGCACATTGACGTTCCCCTGGACACTGCCTATCGAGATACTGCCACCGGATGTGTGAGCCTGGATATTGCCGCGTAAATCAGCAATATCGATGCCGCCACCTGCGGTTTTCAGATCAAGGTCGTAATGGTGTGGTACGCGCAACGTATAGCGTACTTTTAGCTGTTGACGCCAACGGTGACCATGGGTGACTTCGCCTCGAATCCAAACATCGTTGCCTTGTTGTTTGGCATCAACGGCAAAATCATCAGCATCTTTGCCCTCTATCAGAACCTCTATCTCGACGCTGTCATCCCCATGGGTGTCGACATCCAATGCACCAACATCTGTTTTTAAGTGCAATGTGCCCCCCTGGGCGACATCGAAGGTATATTGCTGATCGGCATGAGCAACCAGGCAGGTGGAGCTGAAGAGCAGTGCGGCTGCACAAAGCAGCGGTTTTTTTACCGATTGTGTGTTCATTGGATCGTATTCCTTTCAGGTGTAATTACCGTTAAGTCGCATTCGATCCAACGAAGGTTTAAATGACTTACCTCAGGGGCGATTGCGACCATAGTGGTCGTGACTCGATACCCATTCATCTGCCACGATCGCGGCAGCCAGCGACAATTCTCCGCACAACACCGTTGCTGCGACGATTTCGGCAAACTTGAGTGCCTTGCCCTGACCGTAGCAATCAAGCGCGCCCAGGCATTCTCGTGCGGTAGCCAGACCTGTTCCTCCGCCGTAGGTAGCAACGATTAACGAAGGAATGGTGACAGAGAAGTAGTAGTCACCATTGGGTTTTATTTCACTGTAGGTGAAGCCGGAGGCCGATTCTGCGACATTGGCAACGTCCTGACCGCAGGCGATAAACAATGCGGTAATACCGTTGGCAAAGTGCGCACCATTGCTGACCGCACCGGAAACGATTGCACCCATGTTGGAATACTGGCGTTGTTCAAACAACGCCTGTGGACTGATATGCAGGGTATGTTTGAGCATCTCGGCCGGAATTGTTGCTTCCGCCACCACCCGTTTGCCACGGCTGTGCAGCGTGTTCAGATGTGAATGTTTTTTGTCCGTGTCCAGGTTGGCAGCCAGGGCAAAATGTTCCAGACCATCAATATTGTTAGACAGTATCCATTGACAGGCTTCCCGGGTGGCTTTGGTGACCATGTTCTGACCAGCAGCATCGCCAGTGCTAAAATTAAACCGTAACCAACGCAGTTTGGCGACCGCGTATTGCTCGATATTGCGCAGTTTTCCCACTGAGGTTGTTGATTCTGCGGCCCGTTTGATGTCCTCAAAGTGTGTTTCAACCCAGCGCCCAAACGCCTGGGCTTTGCGCGCATCGGCAAAGCGAAACACCGGTGCCCGTTGCATTGCATCATCCAGCACTGTCGTGGTAATGCCCCCTGCTTCGCGGGTCAGTCGCATACCGCGACTGTAGCTGGCCACCAACGTGCCCTCAGAGGTGGCCATAGGGACATAGAACTGACCACTGGCGTGTTCACCATGGAGGGTTAATGGGCCTGCAAAGCCAATCGGAATTTGCGCAACGCCAGTAAAGTTTTCGACATTGCCGGGCAATTCTTCTATGGGTTGTGAGTAGTGCCCGACATGCTGAAGAGACTGACCGGTTTGTTGCTGGATAAAAAGACGTCTGCGCTGGGCTGACGCTTCGGTGTAGTCATTTGCGGGGTCTCTTGGAATAGACGACATGCAAGGCTCCAGTAGTGAATGCTGTGACTAATAGTAGAAACAGCATTCCCGAAGTTACAATTGAACCTTTCAATAGATTGCATCATCGTCATGAATGCACGGTGATAGGGATTAGCGCACCTGATTGGGTTTGTAGCCGGCTACCCGGGTTGGTTCCGGCGCACTGGGTACAACGGCTTTGCGTCGACTGGGTCCACTGAACCGCACCTTATAGGTGTCATATTCTTTGATCGATTCAAAGCAATAGGCGCCCAATGCTTGTTCCAATTCAGCCAGATTGTGGTTGGTGATCAGAATACAATTCTTATTGTTAACCAATCGTTGTCGCAGCAAATTGCCCAACCAGCTTTGGGCATTCTTTTTCAGTATGGTTTCGTTGACGCACACTTCGTCGAGGATGAGCAAATCGACGTCTTGCAGCTCCTGCTGCATTTCACGGAATTTTTCGCCAATGTTGTCCTGTGCACTGTAGTCATACGAGAAGAAACGCATTTCCAGCAATGTTGATAACTGGCGGTACAGGACAGTAATTTCATACTGATCGATCAACTGGTGGGCAATCGCGCCGGCAATGTGTGATTTACCGCGCCCGTAATCGCCGTAAAAAATCATCATGTGTGAACCGGATTGTCGCCAGGAAGGATCATCATGGGCTGCGATAAAGGAATGGGCGATACTAACGGCCTCAACCACATCCTCGCTGTCTTCGACCAGATTGGCAAAGGTCCACTTCGGATTCAGCTCTGAGCGTCCGTGCAGTTGTTCAATACGTTGGCGTTTGGATTCCTGTTGTAGCTTTGCCACGTCTTGATTGGCTTGTGTTTCGTAATCTTTGCGCAATGTGTGGTAGTCAGTGTAACTATCACTGATCACTTTTTTGCCCAGTGATTTGGCCAATGCGTCTATTCGTGCCTTGATACTGTCCACGGCTTAGTTCTCTTTTTTACGGTACTTTTCCATTAACTGTCGGGCATTGTCATCCACTTCAATGCCAGCTTGGGTGGTGACGGTTTGCAACCCGACTTGTTGTCTCGGTGCGCCATACGCGAGGCGCTTCTGGCGCAATTGAAAGACAAATTTCTGGGTCCATTGGAACGGACTGAACTGCATTTGTGGGCGACCCAGCCAGTAGGCAATAAACTCACCCAATTCATGCTCACTGTACGCCTTATCGATGAGTCCAACAAGAGTGGCAAGGTCCTCAAATACGCTGTCTTCAGGTTGCCACTCCCGGTGCATCGCATGCCAGTTGCCGTGGGTTTGCTGGAATGCATCCTTTGGTGATTGCGCCAATGGCAGCATGACCTGTTGACCGTTAAGGCTTTGTTCCAGCGACTGACTTTCATTCAGAGCAACCAGTCCTGCAGTGATCAATTCACCCAACAATTCATTAATGTCACGGCCCAACTTAACCTGAAAATGGGCATCATTGACCAGAGTAAGCAGCGTTTTATAGTGGATCGGAGCCGAGTATCCACTGCTGGGATCGTGGTCCGGACGTAACCCCAACAGATACAAGGTTCTTGCAGCGTTTGAAATAGGCTGTTGCAATGCCTCGCGTTCGTCACCGGTCATCACTCACCCCAGTTTGTCCAGCTGGTGGCTGAGCCATTTCACAGCTACGTCTTCAGGAATGGGGTGGTTCAGTACATCAATGTGCAAGGGAGCATGGAGCATTTCTGCACCTGCGTCCCGTAACGCCTGTTCAATTTTTATCGCCCCATGACAGTAGGTGTCGTAACTGCTGTCACCCAAGCCGATAAGCATGACCGGTTGAGCGGTCAAATCGGTTGATTTGAGTTGCTCGAACCAAGGTTGTATGTTGTCCGGCAAATCACCTGCACCATGGGTAGAGCTGCAAACCAGCCAGATTGCATCTCTGCGTAGCGTTGGCATATCCGGTGTCAGGTGAATGTTGCAGTGATGTCCGTGCTGCTGCAAAACCTCACTCAGAGCATCTGCAACATATTCACTCGCGCCCAATACACTGCCGACAATGATTTCGATATGTGCCACATTGGCTCCTATTTGCCGATACAAAATGAGGAAAAAATACGCCCAAGCAGATCATCGGAACTGAATTCACCGGTGATTTCATTCAGGTGTTGTTGGCAAAGCCGCAATTCTTCCGCCAATAACTCGCCAGCCTGATGATCCAACAATTGCCGCTGACCATTGTCAAGGTGTTCGGCTGCCCGTTGAATGGCATCGAGGTGACGACGTCGGGCGATAAACTGTCCCTCTCCACCAGCACGAAAGCCCATGCAGTCTTTCAGGTGTTGTTTCAGGTTGTCCAGACCTTCCCCGGTGCTGGCTGAGACCGTATAAATCGGGTACTGGCCTTGATTGTCAACGCCAATACTTTCTCCGGACAGGTCAGCTTTATTGCGTATGACTGTCATACCCATTCCGACCGGCAGTCGGTCGACAAATTCTGGCCAGATGTGTTGTGGGTCATTGGCATCCGAGGCGCTGGAATCTACCATCAGCAATACTCGGTCGGCGCTGTTAATTTCTTTCCAGGCGCGGTCAATTCCGATTTGCTCCACTGGATCATCGCTGTCTCTCAGGCCTGCTGTATCAATAACATGCAGGGGCATGCCATCCAGGTGAATATGTTCTTTTAGGACATCCCGGGTCGTGCCCGCGATGTCAGTCACGATTGCAGCTTCCCGTCCGGCCAGAGCATTGAGTAAACTGGATTTGCCGGCGTTGGGTTTGCCGGCAATCACCACTTGCATGCCTTCTCGCAACAGACTGCCTTGCTGTGCCTGCGTCTGGACCTCACTGACTTGCGTAATGATATGCTGTAGGTCGTTAAGGACTTTGCCATCGCTGAGAAAGTCGATTTCTTCGTCAGGAAAATCGATAGCCGCTTCAACGTACATACGCAGATGGATCACTTGTTCGACCAGGCTGGACACGTGGTTTGAAAACTCACCTTGCAGAGAGCGCAATGCGCTACGAGCCGCCTGTTCTGAGCTGGCATCAATCAAATCGGCGATCGCTTCCGCCTGGGCAAGGTCGAGTTTGTCGTTCAGAAAAGCCTGTTCGCTGAATTCGCCGGGGCGTGCCAGACGGACACCTTTCACCTGGGTGACTGTGCTCAACAGCATGTCCATCACAACGGGGCCACCGTGACCCTGTAGCTCAAGGACATCCTCGCCCGTAAAAGAATGGGGGCCTGCAAAATACAATGCGATGCCTTGATCGATCTGTTGCCCGTTGGCATCTAAAAAATCACCGTAATAGGCGCGCCGTGGTTCAGGGCAATTGCCAAGTACTGACTTGGCCACCCTGGCGGCTAACGGACCGGATACACGCACAATGCCAACGCCCCCCCGGCCTGCCGGAGTGGCTTGAGCAGCAATGGTTTCATGCGTGCTGATGGACATTGTTAATCCCGGAAATTATTGAATTGAAAGGGTTGGCCAAGATCTGCCTGTTTGACCTGTGCCATGACTTGTTGAAGGTCATCGCGCTTTTTACCCGTCACCCGCAGTTGTTCACCCTGTATCGCGGTCTGAACTTTGATTTTGCTGTCTTTAATCAGCTTTACCAGCTTTTTGGCGGTGGCTTGATCGATGCCCTGCTGGAATTTGACCACTTTGCGATGATTTTTGCCGCTGATCTGATTGTCCTGGGGATCCATCACGTTGGTATCAACATTCCGCTTAGCCAGCGCATTGCGCAACATATCCATCATTTGTTTGATCTGAAAATCACCCTCAGCCGCCAGGGTTACGGCATCATCCTGTAGGGTAAAAGTGGCTTCTACACCGCGAAAATCAAAGCGTGTACTCAATTCTCGGTTGGCGTTATCTACGGCATTTTTTACTTCAACCATGTCTACTTCAGACACAATATCAAACGAAGGCATAGCGGTTCCTTTTTGATCGTTGAGCGTTCATTAGGGTGAAAAGCCCGCTGTTGCGGGCTTTTATGCGTTTAGCGTTATGCTTAGCTGGTTTTCAGTCCGCGTTTTTCCATCGAGCTGTATATTATTTTAGCCTGTACCAGCGTAATGACGTTGCTGATCAACCAGTACAACACCAGACCGGCTGGGAATATGAAGAAGAACAGACTCATGGCAACGGGCATCCATTGCATGATTTTCTGTTGCATCGGATCCTGAATGGTCATTGGTTGTAGCTTTTGCAGCAACCACATGCTGACACCGGTCAGAATTGGCAATACAAAATACGGGTCTTTAACCGACAGATCGGTAATCCACAATGCAAAGTCTGCGTGACGCAATTCAACACTTTCCAGCAGTACCCAGTACAACGCCAGGAAAATCGGCATTTGCAGCAACAACGGGAAGCAGCCACCCATTGGGTTAACCTTTTCCTTACGGTACATTTCCATCATCGCCTGAGACATTTTCTGTCGATCGTCGCCATAGCGCTCTTTGAGCTGCTGCATTTTCGGCGCCAGGTTACGCATTTTAGCCATCGACTCATACTGTTTCTTGGTCAATGGGTACATGGCACCTTTCACGATGATGGTAATGATAATGATTGCCACACCCCAGTTGTTGACCAGTTCGTGGATCCATTGCAGCAATTTGAATAACGGTTGTGAAATGAACCACAGGAATCCGTAGTCAACGGTCAGGTCAAGACCGCGGGCAAGTTGTGCCAGCTTGTCTTGATCTTTGGGACCCATGTACAAGGTGCTCTTCAGCGTGCCTTGCTGACCGGGGGCAATGGTTTTGCTTGTGGTGGTGTAGCCAATCACCGCAAATTGATCAGACAGTATGCGACTGTTCAGTTTATTGGTTTCTTCCTGCGGGGGGATCCAGGCAGACACAAAGTAGTGTTCCAGCATTCCGACCCATCCACCGACAGTGGATTTGTTCAGACGCTCGTCCTCAATGTCATCAAATGAATACTTTTCGTAGCGCTCATCCGCGGTTGAATAAGCAGCACCCCGGTAAGTCGGCATGAACATACTGCCTTCGGGCAGGTTGATGGTCTGCTTGAGTTGGGCAAATTGTTGAACCTGTTTGTTGCTGTCACTGGTATTGGTGATTTCATAGGTCACATCAACATAATGCTCACCACGATAGAAGGTGAATACCTTTTGCACCGTCATGTCTTGTGATTGCCAGGTGAGTGGCACACGCAACGTATCGCCTTGCATCGAATAACTGTCCTGGGCTGCCTGATAGTTAGCGCGACCGCTGGCAGTATCAATGCCGTCAGGTCCAATCAGACCACTCTGGGCAACGTACAGCGTTGCATTGTCCGGACGCAGCAGGCTGTAAGCATCGTCAGCGCCCTGGGTAACCGGAAAGTCGACCAGGTTAGCGGCAATAACGTCACCACCACGGGTATCAATAGACACATCCAGTGTATCTGTCTTCACAGTAACAACGCGACTGCTGTTGGCCACCGCAGTGGAAGGAAGATCGTGTGAGCCTAAATCGGTGGTTGCGGGAATGTCTGCTGAATCAGAACCTTCGACGGACAAATTCTGTGAATTCGGGGCGGTTGTTACCGGCGCTACGGGTTTAGGGCCGTAATCCAGTTGCCATTGTTGCCATAACAGGAAACTGACCATCAACAGGCCAATCACCACGAGTGTGCGTTGGGATTCCATAGAGTTCTCTTTATTGTACCGCTGTATCACGACCAACTGACTGGGCTACAGGCATGTGTCGGTCTAGTTTTTGTCGTGTTCCTGGTGTGCGGTATGGTCAGACGAAGGAGCGTGACAACAGGTTGTTGATGACGCTTTGTCTGGAACCGGATCGACACCGCCAGGATGTAAAGGGTGGCATTTTAATATGCGTTTAACGGTTAACCAACCACCAATTGCGAATCCGTGCCGATTTATTGCCTCAACAGCATAATGTGAGCATGTAGGATGGAACCGGCAATGGGGTCCGAGCAGTGGTGATATCCAACGCTGATAGACGTGGATCAGGCCGATGCTCAGGCGTCGCAGCGCTTGGCTAATTTTTTCCATAACTTGCTTAGCTGATGTCGGATTTCGTCGTTGCTCAGTGTATCAAGGTTGGACTTTCCGATCACAATGATGTCAATGCTGGGTAGTTGGTGCTGTTGATGACGGAAACTTTCGCGAATGAGGCGTTTGATGCGGTTGCGTTGACAGGCTTTGCGTACGCGTTTTTTGGACAGCGTTATGCCCAGTCTGGGATGTTCCAGTTGGTTAGCTGTACCGAGTAAAGTGAGGGTAGGAGATACCGCCGGGGTGGCGTTTGTAAAAACAGATTCAAAGTGGGAGGGAGTTAAGAGCCTCAACTCCCGGGAAAACGAATTTTCGCCCACTTTGGATATTAAGCTGACAAGCGCGCACGGCCTTTAGCACGACGACTAGCTAGAACCTTGCGGCCATTCTTTGTCGCCATACGGGCACGGAAACCGTGTGAACGCTTACGCTTTAAGTTACTGGGTTGAAATGTTCTTTTCATGACCAAGTCCCGCTACATAAGGTTAAAAGGTTAATGAACACCGGGGTGCTCAAAAAGGACGCTGAATTCTAGAGATCAATTGCACAGTTGTCAATCAAAGATCGCAACGATCTGTAAATATTTGATGGCCTTTTTAGCCGCAGGTGTTAGTAAGTAAAATAAAAGTGCACAACATATCCACAGGAACTTAAAGGGGTGGCCCTAATTGGTTATTTTGTCGGCACGTTTTTATCCAACGACAACAACGGTTACTAACAAATAAATTTCAATAATAAAAAATAATAAGAATAATAAAATTTATTATAAACAATGGTTTATGTGTCTTTTTTGTCCAAAGCATAAATAAGCGAAAGATCAACGTTGAACTTTACCGTGGGATGCTGCGATAATTCACAGCCCGCTTCAGAGGTGGGTACAATAACGCAAAAAAACCAGGTTCCCCTTTACCGTTCGGGGCACACCGATTATCGCCGCTTTTTCGCAAAAATTGCCCTTATTACGCGGCGCGGAGCTAGTTTTCTTCATGTCTTTATGGAATAAGTGCCTAGATAGGCTACAACAAGAATTGCCAACACAACAGTTCAGTATGTGGATAAGACCGTTGCAGGCGTTGGAAGACCCGCAATCTCTGACGCTGTTTGCGCCCAACCGTTTTGTCCTCGACTGGGTGCGAGACAAGTACCATGCAAAGATCACTGAGTTGTTTTCCGAATTTTGCGGCGCTGATGCGCCCACATTGCGGCTGGATGTAGGGCAGGGAGACAAAGTACCTGCACAACATTCGCCAGTGCAAACGGTGAATGGTAGTGCCAACGTTGATCCTGCCACGCCGGCGACACCATCGACAGTAGTGCCACAACCGATTGTTGCTGCCAGCAGCGGGACTTCCGGTCTGGTTGAGGTGGAGCACAAAAGTAACATCAATACCAATTACAAATTCGATAACTTCGTCGAGGGTAAATCGAATCAGCTCGCTCGGGCTGCTGCGTCGCAGGTAGCGGATAATCCTGGCGGCGCCTATAATCCGCTGTTCATCTACGGCGGTACCGGTTTGGGTAAAACACACCTGTTGCATGCCGTAGGAAATGGCATCATGGCACGTAAGAAAAATGCCACGGTTGTGTACATGCATTCTGAGCGTTTTGTGCAAGACATGGTGAAAGCATTGCAAAACAATGCGATCGAAGAATTTAAGCGTTATTATCGGTCTGTTGATGCGCTTTTGATCGATGACATTCAGTTTTTTGCCAATAAAGAACGCTCTCAAGAAGAATTCTTCCATACTTTCAACGCCCTGTTGGAAGGTAATCAACAAATTATCCTCACTTCCGACCGCTACCCCAAAGAAATTGATGGTGTTGAAGATCGCCTGAAGTCTCGTTTTGGCTGGGGTCTGACAATTGCCATCGAACCACCCGAGTTAGAAACGCGGGTGGCGATTTTGATGCGTAAAGCGATGGAGAACAAAATTCATCTACCTGATGAAGTGGCTTTTTTCATCGCCAAGCGACTGCGCTCAAACGTGCGTGAGTTGGAAGGTGCATTGAACCGTGTCATTGCCAACGCTAATTTTACCGGACGCCCCATTACCATTGACTTTGTTCGCGAGGCATTGCGTGATCTGTTAGCGTTGCAGGAAAAACTTGTCACCATTGATAATATTCAGAAAACGGTGGCCGAGTATTACAAAATTAAAATTGCAGATATTCTGTCCAAACGACGCAGTCGCAGTGTAGCAAGGCCTCGCCAGATGGCGATGGCGTTGGCCAAAGAACTGACCAACCACAGTTTGCCGGAAATCGGCGATGCGTTTGGCGGTAGAGACCACACCACGGTACTGCACGCGTGTCGAAAAATAGTGCAGCTTAGGGAAGAAAGTCATGATATAAAAGAAGACTATCAGAACCTTATTCGCACACTATCCTCATAAGTATCAAAACACGAGCGAAACGATGAAATTTACGATTAGCAGGGAAAACTTTCTTCAGCCACTCCAATTGGTCTCCGGTGCAGTTGAGCGTCGTCATACATTACCAATTCTTTCCAATGTGCTGATAAAAGTGAGCGACAGCGCATTGTGGTTGACCGGCACGGATCTGGAAGTAGAGCTGATCGCGAATGTTACCCTGACAGGGGATTGTGAAGACGGTGAAATCACCGTCCCGGCTAAGAAATTGTTTGATATCGTCAGAGGATTGGCAGATCAGAGCGAGGTGAGCTTTCACCTTGACGGCAACAAAGCCGTACTGCGTTCTGGGCGCAGTAAGTACACGCTATCTACCTTGTCTGCTAACGATTATCCCAATTTGGAAGATTGGGAGGGCGAGGTTGAGTTTGAGATTTCTCAAGCGGATCTTAAGCACCTTATCGACAGCACTCACTTTTCAATGGCGCAGCAAGATGTGCGTTATTATTTAAATGGCATGTCACTGGAGACGGAAGAGAATCTTATCCGCACCGTGGCAACAGATGGTCATCGCCTGGCACTGTGCCGTATGCCTTACGAAGCCGCAACGCTACCGACCCGCCAGGTTATTATTCCTCGCAAGGGTGTGCTCGAGATTTCCCGCCTCATCGAGGCGGATGACAAGTTGATTAAAGTGCAGATTGGTGCCAACCATATCCGGATGTTTTCTAACGACTTTATTTTTACCAGCAAGCTGGTCGACGGCCGTTTCCCTGACTATCGCAGGGTACTGCCCAAAGATGGTGACAAAATCATCGAAGCCAGTAAGGACCTCCTGAAACACGCGTTTGCTCGCGCTGCTATCCTTTCCAATGAAAAGTTTCGTGGCGTCAGGCTCAATTTGTCCAATGGTGAGTTGAAGATCACGGCGAACAACCCAGAACAGGAAGAAGCCGAAGAGATCGTTGATATTGATTATCAAGGCGGCGAACTGGAAATCGGCTTCAATGTGGCTTACTTGCTCGATGTGTTTAATGCATTGAATTCAGAGAATGTGAAGGTCTCGTTGTCTGACTCAAACAGTAGCGCACTGATTGAAGATGCCAGTGATGATTCAGCACTGTACGTCATAATGCCAATGAGGCTGTAGAATCACAGCCGTGGGCAGGTTTTTTCCATTATGAAACTGGATTTGGTCCGGCTTCAGGATTTTCGCAATTTAACGTCGGTCAGCCTTACTCCATCGCCCAGTGTCAATTTGGTGGTTGGACAGAACGGTAGCGGCAAATCGTCATTGTTGGAAGGATTACATTTTCTCGGCTTTGGCCGGTCTTTTCGCACCAATAAGCATCGAAATGTTATTCAACACGATAAGAAGGCCTTCCACGTTTTTGGGCAAGGGCTTGACGGTCAAGGCCGCCTCAGGAAATTGGGGGTAAGCCGAGGGAATGATGACAGTATTACCGTTAACATCGATGGAGAACACTCTCACCGAGTAGCGGCCCTGGTAAGTCAAATCCCGATGCAGATTTTTACGCCGCAAAGTTCCGACATTATCATCGGTTCTCCCTCGTTAAGAAGAAAGCACCTTGATTGGGGAGTGTTCCACGTGGAACATGGTTTCGCGATGGCAAGTGGTCACTATCGTCGTTGCTTGAGTCATAAAAACGCATTGTTGAAATCGGGAAGTAAAGGTTCAGGTTGGCAGCAACAAGACAACTACTGGACCGAACAACTGATATCTTCAGGCAAAACAATAACTGACTATAGAATCCAGTTTCTTAACGCCATTCAGCCCTATCTATCGCAAAATCTATCGCAATTTCTACCTGAGTTTTGCGTCGAAATTTCGTATCATAGGGGCTGGGATAAAGAAGCTTCGCTGGAAGAATCAATACAACAAAAAGCTGAGAAGGATCAGCGTTTTGGTTTTCTTAGCGTTGGTCCGCACAAAGCTGACCTTAAAATTAAAGCGGATGGGCATGATGCTGCTGAGCGTTTATCGCGAGGTCAAATGCGTATGCTCATCGCAGCGTTGCAACTGGCACAAGCCCAGTACCTGAACAGTAAACATCAAAAGGATTGTGTCTTTTTGCTGGATGATGTTGGGGCGGAGTTAGATGCTGGTAAGCGCGAAGTGTTTGTAGATGAGTTACTCGCCTGTTCTGCGCAAGTGTTCGTCACTGCGATTGAGCAACAGCAAGTGCCATTCATAAAGAAGTATAACGATTATAAGTTGTTTCACGTGGAACATGGTCACGTGGAAGAGGAGAATGACCCCAATGGCTGATGAACAAAATTACGACTCGTCCAGTATTAAGGTACTAAAAGGCCTCGATGCAGTACGTAAGCGTCCAGGGATGTATATTGGCGATACCGATGATGGCACCGGCTTGCATCACATGGTATTCGAGGTTGTCGATAACTCAATTGATGAGGCGCTAGCAGGTCATTGTTCTGAGATAAATGTTCAAATTCATAACGACGGCTCGGTTTCGGTTACTGATGATGGACGAGGTATTCCTACTTCTATTCACGAAGAAGAGGGTGTTTCAGCCGCGGAAGTTATTATGACGGTCCTCCACGCAGGTGGTAAATTTGATGATAACTCCTATAAGGTTTCCGGCGGCTTGCACGGTGTTGGTGTGTCGGTTGTTAATGCGTTGTCGAAGAAGTTACGCTTGCGTATTCGCCGAGATGGAAAAGTTCATGAGCAAGAATATGTGCATGGTGTCCCTTCTGCGCCACTAGAAGCCGTGGGCGAATCCGAAACAACGGGTACCAGCATCCGATTCTGGCCCAGTGAAGACACCTTTTCAAACGTGGAATTTCACTACGACATTCTGGCCAAACGCTTACGGGAATTGAGCTTCTTGAACTCTGGCGTCTCCATCGTATTGACCGACGAACGTGACGGTAAAAAAGACCACTTCAAATACGAAGGTGGTATCCAAGCGTTTGTTGAATACCTTAATCAAAATAAAACGCCGATCCACCAGAAAGTCTTTCATTTCCAAACAGAGCGTGAAGACGGTATCTCTGTTGAAGTTTCAATGCAGTGGAATGACTCATTCCAGGAAAACATTTTCTGTTTTACCAACAACATTCCTCAACGAGATGGTGGTACACACCTTGCCGGGTTCCGTGGTGCGTTAACCCGTACACTGAACAACTACATGGAAGCGGAAGGCCTTAACAAGAAAGCCAAGACCAATGCTAGCGGTGATGATGCCCGAGAAGGGTTAACAGCGGTTATTTCGGTAAAGGTCCCTGATCCTAAATTCTCTTCCCAGACCAAAGACAAGCTGGTTTCTTCAGAAGTGAAACCTGCGGTTGAAACAACAATGGGTGAAAAGCTGCAGGAGTTCCTGCTAGAGAATCCTACTGAAAGCAAAATCATTGCAGGTAAGATCATTGATGCAGCTCGCGCCCGTGAAGCTGCCCGTAAGGCCCGTGAGATGACACGCAGAAAGGGTGCATTGGATTTGGCTGGATTGCCAGGCAAGTTGGCTGACTGTCAGGAAAAAGATCCTTCACTATCAGAACTGTATATTGTGGAGGGTGACTCAGCCGGCGGATCGGCTAAGCAGGGACGTAATCGTAAGAACCAGGCTATTTTGCCCTTGAAGGGTAAAATTCTGAACGTAGAAAAAGCGCGATTTGACAAAATGCTGTCTTCACAGGAAGTTGCAACGCTGATCACTGCATTGGGATGTGGTATCGGCCGTGATGAATATGATCCTGAAAAGTTGCGTTATCACAGCATCATTATCATGACCGATGCGGACGTTGATGGTTCCCACATTCGTACCTTGTTGCTGACATTCTTCTATCGTCAGATGCCTGAAATCATCGAAAAAGGCTATATCTATATTGCCCAACCACCTTTGTACAAGGTCAAGAAAGGTAAGCAGGAGCAGTACCTGAAAGACGATGATGCGTTGACAAAATACTTAACCAGTATCGCGTTGGATGGTGCGTCTCTGCACGTTAATGACAATGCTCCCGGGATTTCCGGTAGCGGCCTTGAGACGTTGGTTAACCAGTATCAAAGCACGGTCAAAATGATTGATCGTATCAGTCGCTTAATGCCTAAGGTTCTACTTAATCATCTGATTTACAGCCCGACACTGACAGTGGATGCTCTGAACGACAAGTCAGCGTTGGAATCATTTGCCAACACGTTCGTGGATGCGTTGACCGAAGCAGAGTCAGATGGCAAGACGTATCGCTTTGAGATCAGAGAAGATAAAGAACGTAACTCTTGGTACATCGCCATTATTTTGCGTCAACATGGCATTGATAACGAGTATCGTCTGGATCATGACTTCATTGATTCTACCGAATATGGCCGCCTCTCAGCCCTGGGTGAGTCAATCAGAGACATGATGGAAGAAGGTGCCTACATCAAACGTGGTGAAAAGGTGAAGCCAGTAGAGAGCTTCGTAGAGGCTCTGGAGTGGCTGATGGCAGAATCCAAACGTGGTCAATACATTCAGCGCTACAAAGGGCTGGGTGAAATGAACCCCGAGCAATTGTGGGAAACCACCATGGATCCAAATTCACGCCGTATGCTACAGGTCACGGTCGAAGATGCCATCGCTGCCGATCAGTTATTCACTACGTTGATGGGTGACCAGGTAGAGCCTCGTCGGGCCTTCATTGAAGACAACGCACTGCAGGTGGTTAACCTAGACGTTTAACCTATCAACGGATGCCGGACTGTTTCGGTTCATCTGTAATCTGCAAACGTTCATTGTCAAAGGCTGTTCCGATTGGAATGGCCTTTTGTCTTTGTGACAGTCAAAAGCCATCACTTGATTTTGACTAGTGCTGTGGTGCGGTCAGGGGAAGGGCTGTGGTATCCTTTATCTTCGATAACGCCATCGTACTCTTCACCTCTGCAACACCTTCTATTTGAGAAATGCGCTGGAAAAACAGCTGCTCGTAATCGTAGACATCCTTAACCGCAACCTTCATAAAGAAGTCCTGGTCACCCATCAGGCAATAGCACTCGAGTACTTGTTCGATGTCGCGGATACTGTCTGCAAATTTATCAAGATTGGCACGTCCATGGGCTGAAAGCTTTACATGGGCGAGCACTATCGTGCCCAATCCTACTTTTTGCGGATCCAGTAGTGCTACGGTTTTACGAATGTAGCCTTCTTTTTCGAGTCGTTGAATACGGCGCCAACAAGGTGCTTGAGACAAGCCAACACTGTTTGCGATATCGCTACTGCTCTGTCGCGCGTCTTGTTGCAGAAGACGAAGAATTTCTCGGTCTGTCTTATCTAGCATATATATTTCTCTATTCTTGTGTTTGGCGAATTAATATTAATTAATTCAGGCTTAAAGGTGATTAAATGGTCGA
Organism: Fluctibacter halophilus; assembly: GCF_020687825.1. Taxonomy (GTDB): domain Bacteria; phylum Pseudomonadota; class Gammaproteobacteria; order Enterobacterales; family Alteromonadaceae; genus Fluctibacter; species Fluctibacter halophilus. The sequence continues at coordinate 34,329 of NZ_JAJEWP010000003.1, read as the reverse complement.
GTTAATGCGTCAAATTGCTGGTATTTTATTCATATACAATAACCAGGGTTATGTCAATGAATGGCCAAATGGATACAAATTACTATTCCGTCGACTTCAGCACAGTTTCTGACCTCAATGTGGTTCAGCGATTGTTGGACTTGTTAGCAGCGATCAATCAGCAACCATTGAGTTGTCATTGGCGTTCAATTGAAAGTGAACAGAATCATTTAGTGGGAAATTTACTCATATGCTTGCCTGAAGATTGTCTGACGCGCTTCGTTGACCAGGCAGGCGCGACTGTTGGCGTGTTGGGGTGTGCCGCCAGCAGACTCGCAGATACCCAATTGGAGAGGCTTAAGGAGGCTTCCTGACGATGTGCGTAGATGATTCATTGTCTGAACGCCCTGTAACGGGTGCTGACGAGTTGCTACGGGTATTGGCATCACTTGGTGTGGATACCGTGTTTGGCTATCCAGGCGGCGCGGTACTGCCGCTCTACGACGCGATATTCCGACAAAGTGCCATTCAACACGTGTTGGTGCGACACGAACAGGCTGCGGTACATGCGGCACAGGGATACGCGAGAGCTACGGGGAAAACCGGCGTTTGCATCGTCACGTCGGGGCCTGGTGCAACCAACACGTTAACGGGGATGGTTGATGCGCTCATGGATTCAACGCCGGTCTTGTGTATCAGCGGGCAGGTGAACAGTGCGCTATTAGGTACTCAGGCTTTCCAGGAAGCCAACATGGTGTCACTGTACAGAGCAGCAACAAAATACAATGGCTTGGTTACCCAGCTCGATACGCTGCCTGAACGCCTGGCACAGAGTCTTGCACTTACCCGGGAAGGGCGACCTGGTCCAGTGAGTCTGGATATCAGCAAAGATGTACAAGGCGCCGAATACCGGCAGACCACTTCCTATGACACGTTGAACGCCTGGTTCGTGCGTAGACCTTATGAGACACAGTTGACGCCGGTTTACGACAAAATCATTGCCCTTTGCGAAAAAGCGCAGCGTCCCATGGTATTGGTCGGCGGCGGTGTGACTGCTGCGGGACCAGTGGCCGTCGATGCATTGCGTCAATGGTTGGCTTGCAGTGGTATTCCATGCACTTCCACATTGATGGGCCTAGGTGTAGTAGCGCCGGAAATGCCAGGTTATATGGGCATGGCTGGAATGCATGGAACGTTGGAAGCCAACCTTGCGTTGCACGGATGTGATCTGTTGATCAATTTGGGTGCGCGCTTCGATGACAGGCTGACAGGAAACCTGGCCGGATTCGCGCCACAAGCTACGGTAGTGCATGTCGATGTCGACCCGGCTTGTCTCAATAAGTTGGTTCGCACTGATGTGCCTGTGTGCGCTGATCTTACAGACGTGTTGCCCGGATTGTTATCGTTGTGGCGAGAACGGGCGGTGGGCATGCTGACACTGGATTCCTGGTTTAAACAATTACGTGAGTGGCAGGATGAAGAATGTCTGGCCTATCAATCCAGTGGTGGACTACTATCCCCTCAGGAAGCCATCGACAGGCTTTGGCAGCGAGTAGGGGACCTGAATCCCATCGTGTGCACGGAAGTTGGTCAGCATCAGATGTGGGCTGCACAGTATTGCCGCTTCAGGTATCCAAGACGGTGGGTGACGTCTGGCGGTTTGGGCACCATGGGATTTGGTTTACCTGCAGCGATTGGTGCCCAATGGGCCAACCCTGATGATTTGGTCATTGATATTGCTGGTGACGCTTCTATCCAAATGAACATTCAGGAATTGGCAACGGCGGTTCAGTATAAGTTACCGGTGAAAATATTCATCCTTAATAATGAGCGTATGGGAATGGTCCGCCAGTGGCAGGACCGACACTATCAGGGTCGGAGATCCTTTTCCTATGCTGAGTCACTGCCAGATTTTGTTGCGCTGGCAGCGTCCTACGGTGCGACAGGAATACGCATATCAAATGCGGATGAGTTTGATGGTGCGATTGAGCGAATGTTAGCCTGCGATGGACCCGTGATTGTGGATTGTTGCGTCACAAAAGACCAAAACTGCTATCCGATGATACCGGCGGGAGCCAACCATAACGAAGTGGTGCTGGCAGAGTAGCGTAAAAAAAGCCAGCTAAACGCTGGCTTTTTTACCGTTTGAAATTCACTTCTCTCTGAGATACTGGACAAACACCTGTGGGTTGTCGTGATCAGAGAAATCGATACTGAATTGATAGACACCGGAGCGGTCAGGGGTGAACTGAAAGTTACCCTGAGGGTTGTCACAGCGTGCACTGAGGGTCTGATGCAATTGAATGGTGACGCTATCATCGCCACGATAGCTGCCGCAGCTTAAGCCTGGCGTCCAATGACTGTCGGCAAATTTGAAGTCGTAAGGCTGCCCATCGGCAATCAGCTTAACTTCCGCACCGTACAGATCGGTACCCAATTCCTGCACACGATATTGGTCGTCAGCTTCCCACCAATTAAATACCCCGCGAAGGTATAATTCACTGTAGTCAGGGGTTGCGGAGGGCAATTCAAAACCCGTGCGGCTGGCACAACCCGTCAGGGCCAGCAGTGCCAACAACGATAAAAAAGAAACTATTCTTACCACGTTTCTACCTCTTGATTTGGAATTACACCGACGCCTGATTTAACAATGAAATATCAGCAGTGTGTAAGAACAAGCTGCGCAATTTAGCCAACAGGGCCAATCGATTATTGCGCACGGCCACATCCTCTGCCATAACCATCACATTGTCGAAGAAGCCGTCGACAGGTGCTCGCAAAGACGCCAGTTGGGTTAACACCTGACCGTACTGGCCGTTGGCCAGGGCGGTGGTGATGGCCGCCTCCACTTGTTGCAGTGCATCGGCCAGTCGCCGCTCTTCGTCACTTTCGAACAGGCTGTTATCTACATTTTGGGTGGTGGTGACGTCATTCTTGGCCAGAATGTTGGCAACCCGCTTATTGGCTGCAGCCAACGCTTCCGCTTCAGGGTGGGCCTTAAACTGGGTAACCCCGGCGATACGTGCTGCATAGTCAGCAGGTTTGGTTGGACGTCTTGCTGCCACCGCTTGTATGACATCGATTTCGACACCTTGTTCCTGATACCAGGCACGGAATCGTCCCAGGATAAAGTCTACGACCTGTTCTGATGTGTCAGGGTTGGTCAGCTTGTCAGCAAACAATGCCTGGCTATCAGCAATCAGGTTGACCAGGTCCAAATCCAGATTACATTCAACGATAATGCGCAGTACACCAATGGCTGCTCGGCGCAAGGCAAACGGGTCCTTGTCACCTTTGGGTAGTTGGCCAATGCCGAAGATGCCCACCAGTGTATCGAGCTTGTCAGCCAATGCCAGCGCCTGACTGACACCTTGTCGAGGCAGTTCATCACCCGCGAAGCGAGGCATGTACTGCTCATTCAACGCAACAGCGACGGCTTCGTTTTCGCCATCAATGCGGGCGTAATGCATGCCCATTACCCCTTGTACATCGGGGAATTCCATTACCATGTTGGTCATCAGATCGGTCTTGCACAGTTCACCGGCCCGCTTAGCATCTTCGGCATTGGCGTTGATTGACGTGGCAATCTTGCCAGCCAACGCGGCAATACGAGCAGATTTGTCGGCCAGCGTGCCGAGTTGCTTCTGGAACAAAACGGTTTGCAGTGACGCCACACGGGATGCGAGGGTGGTCTTCTTATCGGTGTCGAAAAAGAACTTCGCATCGGCAAGCCGGGGGCGAATAACCTTCTCATTGCCGTGGATCACTTGTTGTGGGTCCTGGCTTTCGATGTTGCTAACAAACAGGAAACGCGGCAGCAGATTGCCGTTCTGATCGAGCAACGGGAAATACTTCTGATCATCCTTCATCGTGTAGATCAGCGCTTCTTTGGGAACTGACAGAAACGCTTCATCGAAAGACGCCTTCAGGATCACAGGCCATTCGACCAGCGCAGTGACTTCTTCAAGCAAGCTCTCGTCGATGTCCGCTGTTGCGCCTTCCTGCTGTGCTGCGTTAAGCAATCCTTGGCGGATTTTTTCTTTCCGCGCGCCGAAATCAGCCAATACGTACTGGCTTTCCAATGCCTTCAGATAGCTGTCAGCATGGTCGAGCTCAAATTGCTTGTCACCGTGAAAACGGTGACCGAATACGGTTCTTGCCGACGTCAGACCAAGTACGCTGCCAGGGACAACGCGATCGCCATACAACATGGTCAGGCTGTGAACCGGACGAATAAATTGCGTACTCTTACTGCCCCAGCGCATCGGCTTAGGGATCGGAAGTTTTTTCAGCGCGCCCTCAACCAAATCGGCCAGCAATACATCCAGTGATTGACCTTTGATGTCAGCTTTGTGCAGTAACCACTCACCTTTGTCTGTTTTCAATCGCTCGGCCTGCTCAACACTAATGCCGTTTGAACGGGCCCAGCCTTCTGCAGCCTTGGTTGGCTTTCCATCAGCGTCATATGCAGCGGTGACTGCAGGGCCGCGCTTTTCGACCACGCTGTCCGGTTGTTGCTCAGCCAGTTGCGCTACAGCCACTGCAAGACGGCGTGGGGCTGCATACCAGGTGACATCGCCATGAGACAGGTTTGCCGCGTCCAGTGCGCTGGTGAGCTGTTGTGCAAAGGCGCTACCCAGTTGTGTCAGCGCTTTCGGGGGTAACTCTTCTGTACCGAGTTCAACAATCAGGTTATCCGTCTGCATCGTTACTGCTCCTTCTGACACATGGGGAAGCCAAGCGCTTCTCGGGCTTGGTAGTACTTTTCGGCACAGGCTTTGGCCAGGGTGCGCACGCGCAAAATGTAGCGTTGGCGCTCTGTCACGGAGATAGCATGGCGGGCATCCAGCATATTGAATGCATGGGAGGCCTTCATCACCTGCTCGTAGGCTGGTAGCGCCAGCTCTGCGTCGAGTAAACGCTGACAGTCGGCTTCACACTGATCAAACTGTTTAAACAACGCATCTACATCGGCGTGTTCGAAGTTATAAGTCGATTGCTCAACTTCATTCTGATGAAACACATCGCCATACGTGACTCGACCCATCGGACCGTCAGTCCAGATCAGATCGTAAATGCTGTCTACACCCTGGATGTACATGGCCAATCGTTCCAGGCCATATGTAATTTCACCGGTTACCGGTGAACATTCCAGACCGCCGACCTGTTGGAAATAGGTAAATTGGGTCACTTCCATGCCGTTCAGCCATACTTCCCAACCCAGTCCCCAGGCACCGAGAGTCGGTGATTCCCAGTTGTCTTCGACGAAGCGAATGTCATGGACAAGGGGATCAAAACCCAGTTCCTTCAGTGAACCAAGGTATAGCTCCTGAATATTGTCGGGCGAAGGCTTTAACATAACCTGGAACTGGTAGTAGTGCAGCAAGCGGTTGGGGTTTTCACCATAGCGCCCGTCAGTCGGGCGGCGGCATGGCTGTACATAGGCGCTGCTGATAGGCTCAGGTCCCAAAGAACGTAAAAACGTCATTGGATGAAAGGTACCTGCACCCACTTCCATGTCCAATGGCTGGATAATCACACACCCTTGGCGTGCCCAGTAATCCTGTAAGGCCAGAATCAAGCCCTGAAAGGTTTTTATGTCAAACTTCTGCATGTCACGCTGCTAAACTGATGGTTTCAAAAAAATGCTCGCCAGTATACCTTTTGTCGGGAGCTGAATGTAGGTTAAATCATCAATTTGTTGGTGATTAGGGGGGAAAAGTGGATAAAAAACGCTGTGGCTGGGTGACTCAGGATCCGATTTACCTGGACTACCATGACAAGGTCTGGGGACGGCCGGTCACTGACAGTAAAGAATTGTTTGCCAAGCTTTGTCTTGATGGGCAGCAGGCCGGTCTCAGTTGGTTAACGATCCTGAAGAAACAACAGGGCTATGAAGCGGCGTTTGCCAACTTCGACCCCCACCAGCTTGTGTCATTGGATGAGGCTTTTGTCGAACGGCAAATGCAAAACCCGGCGATTGTCAGAAACCGTCTCAAGATCCAATCAGTGATAAAAAATGCCCGCGCATACGTTGCGCTTGAAGCACAGGGTACAGGTTTCAATGACTATTTGTGGTCATTTGTCGATGGCTGCACAGTGGTGAACCAATGGTCCAGGCTGGACCAGGTTCCAGTGTCTACACCTGCGTCCGATGCAATGGCAAAAGCATTGAAAAAACAGGGGTTTTCGTTTGTTGGCACGACCATTTGTTATGCCTTTATGCAAGCAGTAGGTATGGTAAATGACCATACCACCGACTGTCATTGCTATGAACACGTGTGCGCTTTGGCGCGCAGTTAATGTTGTGATTCAGCGTTGAGTGCGAGTTGCTGTATGGCTTGTTGCAACCGTTTAATATTTCCCGGCGGCATGTGCTGATTGGCCGCCAGATAGCCGGTGATTTTCAGTGCCGGGATGGGCGCTACAATCTTGGCTGTCTCATGAGTGCCCAGCGCGTCCAACACTGGCTTTATCAGCGCAGGGTCATCGATGATCATATCCACATTTCGATTGAGTAATAGCTGCCAGGAGCATTGAATATCTGCACAGCTAAGAAAATGTTTGTCTTCGTTAAGTCCCTGCTGTTCAAGCCACTGCTGAGCAATATCGTCACGTTGTGTGGCAAATCGGTAGCGGTGCAGCGAAGCCAGAGCGTCAGCAGTTAGATCGCGTCGATCGGATAAGCTGACCAGCGCCAGTTCGTAATCGACCACAGGTGCGATCCAGTGAAACAAAGGTGCTCTGGCTGGCGTTTTGGCGATGGCGTAAATCAACGCATTTGGGGTCTCTAAGGCATTGCGATAGGCGCGTGCCCAGGGGTACATTTCAATCCGGTAACTAAGACCAGCGGTCGCCAGAATGCGTTCAACGTGCTCTGTTGCCTGACCAACCACGACACCATCCTGGGTGTATTGGTAGGGGGGGGAAGGTTCGGTATAGACAATCACGTCCTGCGCCAGAATGTCACAGCTTGCCGACAGTAGCAGTAGTATGGCTGCTTTGATGAACCTCATGCTTGAACAACGTCCGCGCAGGTAGTGTGTAACTCTATACTAGCAACAGGGCTGGTTGTCACACAATATGTGCTACTACCATTGCCGTTGTGTCAGCGGCTGAATTTCCGTCAGTATTGCGGATTCCAGCCGGGCTTCGTGTTCTTCTCTTACCCGGTCCTGCGCTTGTCGCTCATTGCGAGGCAATGCTTTTCTCGCGTCATGGGTGGGTAGGTCCCTGACTTCCAGGTAAAGTGCATACAGGGCAGGGTAGTCTGATTGACAATTCGGCGGTGTTGCCAGAGGAAGTGCTTCGAGCAGGTTTACCAACCGAATCGCGCCTTCTGACAGATTGCACTGTTGCTGTTGCATGGCCAATGCGATGGTTTGGATACTCTCGGTTAAGTTCGCCAGACGGGCTGTTCTAACGGCATTCTGGCGGACTGTTTGTGCACGCAACTGGTGTAGCAGTTTACCGGCATAAAACGCCAATGGCAGGACAATGCAAAGGGCAATACCAGCGGCGAAAACGGCGGTTGTGTCAGAAATCATTGCGGTCCTCTATTGGTCTTTCCATTTGTTCAGATCGGCATTGTCAAACCGGTCGAATACATCGTCTTCCGATGGTGCATCTTCGGTTTGAGGTTCGTCCTGAATACCGAGCAGGTCACACAGCGTACGGTGACGCGCCATCTTTTGATCGACCCATGCCTGTTGCTCTGCTGACAACGATTTACCTTGCTCCAGCTTGTCGAGCAAACGATTCAGTTGCTTGTCGTTTTCAAGCGCTTCAAGTTCCTGAGCAGGAGAAAAATACTTCGGTTTTGGTACTTCCTTTTTGTCTTCTACGATCAGCGGTACCGGCTTTTTACTGCCAATACGTGGATCTTTTTTGTCAGCGTTGGCGCGATTTTCATTGCGGGCCTGGGCCACACTATGACGACTACCTGCTGGTTTTCCCGTGTGCTTTTTCGGTTTACTGCCACTTTCAGGCTTGATAGGACGCGGCTGGGATGACTTTGGTACTCCGATCCGACCGACTTTGCGGGATTTTTTGCGACTTGCCATGCTTACCTCCAATTGGGTGCGCATTTTAGCTTAATTCTCGCTCTTGTTCTGCATTAACACCACATCCGGGCCAAAAAATTCACAGTGCATATGATGGTTAAGTGCCAGCCAGCGAAACGTTTGTTCACTGAAAAAGCTGACATGGGTGGGGTCATTCTTGTAATGCCAGGTCGCGAAGCGTTGCGGGTCAATGACGCGCTTGGTCATGATCGCCAGCCACCCTCCGGGGTTGAGCAACGCTGTGAACATTTGCCATTCTTTGGCCGGTTGATGAAAGTGTTCAATGGCTTCGGTACAGGTTATCAAATCATAGGTTTGAGACAGTGGGGTTCGGTCTGGAAAATAAAAGGGATCGTAGATGGTCATCTCATAGCCACGCTGTCGAAGCTGTGTAGCCAGGACAGGTCCTGGCCCACACCCGAAATCAATACCGCTTGCAGGGGACGGGCATCGCGCCTCGATAGGGTGAATAACGCGCTCAAGAAAACGGATATACCCGGGATCATCAGCATGATTTTGATGCAGGTTATATTCCTGTCGCTCCTGATCTGACGAAGGGCGTTGCTGGGGATCGACAAATACCAATGCACAGGTCTGACACTGAAAATACCGACGGCGGGCGTCCTGATGATAAGGGGTACAGTGCGCAGCGAGGCACAAAGGGCAAGACAACATGGATATTCCTGAATTTCAGACAAGAAAAAAGGCGATAGCATAGCTATCACCTTTCATTTAACCAAGTGCCGATTGACACTTCTCCCGTTGTGGTTCGTCCTGAACAATCAGGGCTCTCCATTTCGCGGTGCTTCACTTATTATTTTTGTTCACGAAGCTCTTTTTTGTTTTCGGTCATCCTGACACTTTATTTTTCATCCATGTATCTTTCCCAAGATGCTTGAATGAGGCAACTATTGTTATTTTTTGAGGTCGCCTTTTTCTTCCGTGGCAAGCGAAAGCTTGCGCTTCCTTGTTGTTTTTATTTGACGCAAAAGAATACACGATAAAATATATTTTACAACTTTTTTACAATCACTTTTTGGCAAAAAAATGTAAGTCCTTTGGAGGCTTTCAGTTTTAGGCACAAAAAAAGCGGTGATAACACCGCTTTTCAAATATTGCGCTGAGTTGCTTAGTGCAAGCCACCCAAGTATTTGGACAGGATTTCAATGTCTTCATCAGACAGCTTCATGGCAATATCCCGCATCATGCCATTGAGGTCATTTGCCCGTTGTCCGGAACGAAATGCTTCCAGCTGTGCTTTCAGGTAAGTCGGATGTTGACCGCTAATGTCAGGAAAGTCTGCTAGTGCCATGCCGTTTCCGCGCGGGCCATGGCATGCGATACATGCAGTAATCCCGCGATCTGCGTCACCACCGCGATAGAGTGCTTCACCCTTAGCAATGACGTCTTCAGGAGTTGATCCCTGACTCATGTCCTGACTGGCAAAATACGCTGCCAAGTCAAGCATGTCCTGCTCAGACAGAGGCGCGGCCATACCGTTCATCACCGCATTATTACGGCCTTCAGCACCGCCGGTTTCCGCTGCCAGTTTGAATTCTTTCAGCTGCTTGACCAGATAACCGGCATGTTGGCCAGCTATTTTCGGATTCATGTCAATCATGCTGTTGCCATCGTTACCGTGGCAGGCTGCACAGGTTGCAGACTTTTCTTTACCGGCTTGTGCATCACCTTGCGCTAAGGCTTGGCCGGCGACACCCAGAGTCAAACAAAAAATCAGGCCCAATGTTTTCATATATGTTCTCGCCAAACGTCGTGTGTACTGGTCATTCTTGAGTGGGATATTGTACACATTTCTTCGGTTGTTAAAATCTTTTCCAGAAGAATAGTAGGGTTAAATCAAGACAATAGCGTAAAAACCGTGTTCACGATGGTATAATTGCCCTCAATCCACCGAGTCATTTACAGGAAGATAATTCCCGTGTCCTACTTTACACAGGCAAAATTTCAAACCAGCGCACCCGATATTCGTCATCTGGACGGAGATGAGGGGACGGAAGTTGCATTTGCTGGTCGCTCCAATGCTGGAAAATCAAGTGCGTTAAATCGCATCACCCGGCAAAAAAACCTCGCGCGCACGAGTAAAACGCCTGGCCGAACCCAATTGATCAATGTGTTTGAGCTTGAACCTGGTCGTCGTTTGATCGATTTGCCCGGTTACGGTTACGCCAAAGTGCCGCTGGCGATGAAAGAAAAGTGGCAACGAGCCTTGGGCGAATATTTGCAGGCGAGGAAAAGTCTCAAAGGCTTGGTCGTGCTGATGGACATCCGCCATCCGTTTAAAGATCTCGATCAACAGCTTATCCAATGGGCTGTTGACGCTAAAATTCCCGTGTTGGCACTGCTAACCAAAGCCGACAAACTCAAGTCAGGTAAACGTAAGGCGCAAGTCATGATGGCGCAGGAAGCAGCATTGGCATTTTGTGGAGATGTCACCGTTCTACCCTTTTCATCACTCAACGGCGTGGGACAGCCTCAGGTAGAAGCTCACCTGTTGAACTGGTTTGGCGTGGACAGTAAGGAACAGCCGCAAACCGCAGCGCAGTAGGTTTATCTATAACGTCATCGTACGGCGTTAAACCGCACGTAAAAAAAAGCCTCTCCAAAAGGAGAGGCTTACAGGACTGAGAGAAAACACACAATAACTGTATTGGTAGACGCCCCTTCCCAGCATTAGTTCCCAACGACCCGCTTTTTTTTATTTTTTTGTGCCGTAAGAGCCAATCATAGGCTTGTAAACTTTTTTCAGGCATAAAAAAACCCCGGCAAGTGCCGGGGTTAAAGCAAAGGTTATAAAGATTTAACATCTTACCTCTGTACCCTACAGAGCGAATAATAGCCAATTTCTTGCAAAAGGCAAGGTTTTTTGAAATTTAATTACATATCTGTACTAAGGTTACCGCTCTATTGGTACTGATTTGTCCTTCTTTTAATGCGCTTCATCCCAGTTATCTCCGACACCAGCTTCGACTAGCAGCGGTACAGATAAGGATACTGCGTTTTCCATCAAGGACGTTATTTTCGAACAATACTCATCAATAAACTGTTCTTTTATTTCAAAAACAAGTTCATCGTGAACTTGCATGATCAGACTGATGTTGTCAGCTGAAACTGTTTGCATCCAGCCGTGTACCGCAATCATGGCCTTTTTAATGATGTCAGCAGCCGTCCCTTGCATCGGCGCATTGATAGCAGCCCGTTCCGCCCCTTTGCGTCTTGCACCGTTACTGGCTTTGATGTCCGGTAAGTACAAGCGACGCCCAAATACGGTAGAAACGTATCCGGTTTGTTTGGCTTGTTCCCGCGTATCTTCCATGTATTGCAGAACGCCTGGATAACGCTCGAAATACGTATCCATGTAGTGTTGAGCATCATGTCTGGGAATATTCAGTTGGCGGGCAAGACCAAACGCTGACATGCCATAGATCAAGCCAAAGTTAATGGCCTTTGCACTGCGCCGCTGTTCTGTGGTGATCTCATCCACAGCGGTGCCGAATACTTCACTGGCGGTGGCTTTGTGAATATCTTCACCTTGGGCAAATGCCTTCAGCAGACCTTCGTCTTTCGATAAATGCGCCATGATGCGTAGCTCAATTTGAGAGTAATCGGCCGCGACAATCCGATAGCCTGGGCGTGGAACGAATGCCTGGCGTACTTTTCGCCCTTCAGGGGTGCGGATTGGGATGTTCTGCAGGTTAGGATCGGTGGATGACAAACGACCGGTTGCTGCAACGGCTTGGTGATAAGAGGTATGCACTCTGCCGGTACGCGGATTGATCATTTTGGGCAGCTTATCCGTGTAAGTATTTTTCAGCTTGGTTAAGCCTCTGTATTCCATCAGCATGTTGGGCAACTCATACTCAAGAGCGAGCTCCTGCAACACTTCTTCTGACGTAGAGGGGGCGCCTTTGGGGGTTTTCTTGATCACCGGTAACCCCATCTTATTGAACAGTATTTCCTGCAACTGTTTGGTTGAACCGAGATTGAAAGGCTCACCGGCCAAATCATGCACCTGTTTCTCAAGGTTGATGATGCGGTTGGCCAGATCCTGGCTTTGCTGTGCCAGGCGCTGGCTGTCGATCAGAACGCCGGTCTGTTCCATGTTGGCCAACACAGGGATCAGAGGCACTTCGATGTCGGTTAATACCTGGCAGAGATCGTCAGCGGCCTGCAATTTCGGCCATAAATGTTGATGCAGACGTAGCGTAATGTCGGCATCCTCAGCCGCATACGGGGCTGCCTGTTGCAATGGTATCTGGTTAAAGGTCAGTTGTTTAGCGCCTTTGCCGGCAATGTCTTCGAATTTGATGCTGGCATGCCCAAGGTATGTCAGCGACAGGCTGTCCATGTCATGGCGCGTGGCGACACTGTTAAAAACATAGGACTCCAGCATGGTGTCAAAGGCGATACCTTGTAAATCAATGCCGTAGTTGGCCAGCACATTTTTGTCGTACTTGATGTGCTGACCCACCTTTTTAGCTTGCGGATTTTCCAGCCATGGTTTGAGTTGCTCAAGTACCCATTCACGTTCCAGTTGTTCCGGCGCATCTGGGTAGTCATGGGCGACCGGTACATAAGCTGCTTCTCCAGCTTCTGTCGCAAAAGACAGTCCTACCAGTTCCGCCTGCATATAATCCAGTGATGTGGTTTCTGTATCCAGCGCCGTCAGGACAGCGTTATTGAGTTTTTGCAGCCAAGTCTGGAACGTTTGTTTGTCCAGGATGGTGACATAGTTGTCACTCAGCACCGGCGGGGCAGTGACGGTCTTAGAAGCTGGCTCATCATCATCAGTTTGTTGCGCTTTCGCACCTTTTGGGGCGGTTAATGAGTTACCGTTGGAGACCTCTGTCAGCCAGCGCTTGAATTCGTATTCGGCAAACAGCGATTTGAGTGCTTCATTGTCAGGCGCTGTGGGTGTCAGGCTGTCAGGAGAATAATCCAGCGCTACATCGAGCTTGATGGTCGCAAGCTGGTACGACAGACGAGCTTGCTCCTCGTATTCACGCATCTTGTCCGCCATTTTCTTGGCACCACGAAAATCAAGACCGGCGATATCGTCGAGGTGTTGATATATCGCATTAATGCCACCAATCCCTTGCAGCATGCCAAGCGCGCTTTTGTCACCTACCCCAGGGACGCCGGGTATGTTATCTACTTTGTCACCTTTCAGGGCCAGAAAATCGATCACCAATGACGGGGGGATGCCAAACTTTTCGACCACGCCTTCAGGGTCGAGTACTTGATTCGTCATGGTGTTGATGAGGGTGACATGTTCATTGACCAACTGCGCCATGTCCTTATCCCCTGTACTGATTAGCGTGGGGATCCCCTGTTCTGAGGCCTGACGGGCAAGTGTGCCAATAACGTCATCCGCTTCTACACCGGTTTCTACAATGATCGGCAGACCCATGGCGCGTATGATGGCGTGCAGAGGCTCAATCTGGCTGCGCAACTCATCAGGCATGGGAGGACGATGAGCCTTGTATTCAGGATAAATGTCGTCGCGAAACGTTTTGCCCTTAGCGTCGAATACCACCGCCATATGAGTGGGGTGGAATTGGTTGATGAGGCTGCGCAACATGTTGATTACGCCATAGATCGCCCCAGTATCCTGGCCTTTGGAGTTAGTAAGTGCAGGCATTCCATGAAATGCTCTGAACAGATATGAAGAACCATCAACCAGGATCAATGGGTTGTCGGGCAATTTACTCATAATTGACATAAAAGCGTGTTGGTGAAGTGGCGTAAAGCATGCCACATTACAGCCAAGGCATCTACGCTAAGCGTATGAACACTCTGTGGATAACTCTGTTGAAGAACTTTGGCCACAGCATAACGCCACCTTGCGAAGGATTTACGCAAAGTGTCTGAAAGCCTTATAAATTCTAGGTTTGAAAAATAAAGGGGAAACCGGACCCTGTTATTTTTATTATTATTTCCTTGTGGATATTGCCCGAGCAGAAATTTTGTATTTCATGTCGCGGGTCGATAACTCTACCACAACAGGTGGCGAAGAAAAGAACAAAGTCACAATTTTTTAGATGTAAACTGCATGAAAAGTGGTCAGTTTATGCATAAGCCAATGACAGCAATGGATGTGGAGGTGTTATGAAATCAGTCGCAATTTTACTCAGTGGATGTGGCGTATTTGATGGTGCGGAAATACATGAGTCAGTACTTACTATGCTAAATGTCGAAAAGATGGGGGCCAAATACCAGTGTTTTGCACCTGATCTTGAGCAAATGCATGTGATAAACCATCTGACGGGGGAGGTCGATGCCGGTGCGACACGCAATGTGCTGGTCGAAGCAGCGCGCATTGCCAGGGGAGCTATACAGCCACTGGCGGCCTTTGACCCGGCTGAATTTGACGCGCTGCTGGTTCCGGGCGGATTTGGGATGGCGAAGAATTTATGTGATTTTGCCGTTGCGGGGCAAGACTGCCGGGTGCCTGACAGTGTTGTTAATCCTTTGAAAGCCTTTGCTGCCACTGGCAAGCCAGCAGGGTATGCGTGTATTGCTCCCGCGCTATTGAGTCAAGTGTATGGCGAGGGCATCCAGCTAACCATCGGTAATGATCCAGAAACCGCCTCAGCTCTGCAAGCAATGGGGGCAGTGCATATGGATTGTGCGGTTGACGACATTGTCGTTGATGAGCAGCATAACGTAGTAACGACACCTGCTTACATGCTGGCGGGGTCAATTTCAGAGGCTGCAGCTGGTATTGAGCGATGGGTAGAGGCTGTATTGACACGTTAGCGGCGTGTTGCCCGGCATTCGCATCGTGAAATAAATCACTTGCGCTAATTGACTACATGTGTAATCTTTAATTGACTACAAGTGTAATCAATGAGGGCAAAATGGAAATCAGTGATGCTGAATATGACGTTATGTGTGCCATTTGGGCGGGCCACCCGGTTGATGCCAAGACCATCATTGCCCGTTTGTCCGCACACAAAGACTGGCATGACAAGACCGTAAAAACCTTACTGGGGCGGTTGGTTAAAAAGGGCGCCTTGACGTTTCAGAAAGACGCCCGCGCTTACCTTTATTCGCCAAGCCTCGCCAAAGAAGCCTATCAGCGCCAGCAAAGCCAACACATCATTGAACGCTTTTTCGGTGGGCGCTTATCGCCATTCGTTACTGCCTTCGCAAAGCAAAAGTCCTTACAAGCTCAGGATGTAGAAGCCCTTAAAACGCTCATCGAAAACTGGGAGCGGGACAATGATTGAGGTGCTGGTGAACGCGGGTATAGCGGCTTCGCTGACAATCCTGGTATTGCTTGCCAGTCAGCGCTATTGGTTAAGCGTGTTGGGCGCATCCGGGGCTTATCGGTTGTGGCTATTGGTGCCCGTGTCGATGCTGTCCAGTGCCCTGCCTCTGTGGCAGGTTGAGGTGCCCGCGTCGTTTACCGTTCTGGCTGGCATGTCTCAACCAACAATCACGGCATTTGTCCATCAGGACAGTGCGCTGTTCTATGTTGCAATCTGGGCAATTGGTTCGCTGGCAATGGTGTGTGCCGCAGCGGTAATGGTCTATCGCCATCATCGCCACATGCGCCCGGTCAGTGAGGCACTGCTGCGCAAATTGCGCCGACATCGTGCGATCCTATCGGTGCTGCCAGGCATAACTCACAGCGATGAAAAGAGCCCCTGCCTGATTGGCTGGCTGCACCCGCGATTATCATTGCCCGACGATTTCTGTCAGCGTTACTCCGTTGAGCAGCAGCGCATGATGTTGTTGCACGAATGGGTACATTGGCAACGTCGAGATCCGCTGTGGAACGGTTTGGCGTGCGTTTTGTGTTGCCTGTATTGGTTTAACCCTTTGATGTGGCTGGGGTATCGGGCGTTTCGTAGTGCCCAGGAGATGGCCTGTGACCAGGCCGTTTTACGCAACGCGACAACGGCACAACGGGCGCGCTATGGGTACGCTATGTTGTCTGCTGCCGACACGAACCCTCAATCTCCTCTACTAACAACCTACACCGGAGCTTATCAACAAATGAAACAGCGACTGACATTACTCCCTGCCCATCAACGACGTGATGGCCGACCATCGGTGGCTATCGCCAGTGTGTTTACCATGCTGATGCTGGTGTTGGGCTCAATATCACTTTCTCATGCGGGCAACGACAAGGTGTATCCCCGTTTTCGGGCGGAACCTGTTTATCCCGAGCAGGCAGCTGCACAGGGGCTTGAAGGTCATGTTGTGGTGCAATTTGACCTCGACAGTGCAGGGCGGGTTCAAAACCTGTCTGTGCTGGACAGTCATCCCGCCCAGACCTTTGATAATGCGGCATTGACAGCGGTTTCACAATGGCAATATGACGTCGATGGTATGGCCCGCAACGGGGTGCTGGTGCAACTTGATTTTGTACTCAGCGAAGACGGTAAAAAAGCGGCGCTAGACAACCATTCGGACGAGAGTGAATTGATCCTGGTGCAATAAACGGGAGCCTTTCCCCACGGCTTGATCATTCGAGGGCGGCAGCGTAGCAACTGCTTCGCCCCTTCATCTCACGCAAATGATTAGAAAAGGACTCCCAATGTGGCGTATGTCAATCCTGTGTCTGGCTCTGCTGATGGGCGGCTGCAGTTCCTCAACTGTGGTGCTGAACGCCCGTTATCTGAGTCCGGAAATGACACAACAAGTTACTCAGTTATTGCAAGACAACGGCTTCGACGTTGACGTCAACACCCATGCATTCCCCCAGCGCATCAGCGATTCCACCCTGGTGTACTCTTTGATGCTGGAGCAGCAGGGGGATGTGGACAAATTGCTGAATCTTATCGCTGCATTGGGCTGGTCGGTGCCCTCGGTTCAGCCGTTGATGAACGGTAATCACTGGTACAAGAAAAACACCCTCGGTGTCTACCTGGTACCTGAAGGAAGGCGTATTCATCGTTTTGAGACACAGGCAGAGTTGGCGCAAACCTACCAAAGCAAAGACTGTCCGTCGGCTTTTCAGCTCGTGTTGGGCAACAATGGGGCATTTGAATTGTTCCGCGAAAACACCGTTGTGGCGGGGGGACGTTGGTCATTTAGAGCCTTTCCGTACATAGAGCTTACGCCGCAAGGGGATGAATGGCCGGACTACCTGCACATTCAGCGGCAAACCATCAGGGATAAGATCAGTGATGTCCTGGTGGTGACATTGGCGCCTGTAGAGGCATATCCATGGTTGCCGGCCTGCGATTTTGAATACGGTGAGCGGTTATAACGACTCAGGTGACCTACAAAAAAAGCCACCGAATGGTGGCTTTGTTGTTCGTCAATACACGGTTAAAGTGCCAGAGGCTCTCGTATTTCCGCCAGTGTCACTTCGCCATATTCCGCCACAATGTCTTTGATTGCGCTTGATTGACCGATCACCACAAACTGCAGGTTTTCACGGGGGAAATGTCGCTCGATGACGGCAGCCACGGTTTCGCTGTCCAACGCATTGACCCGTTGGTTGAAACGGTTGATAAAATCTTCATTAACGCCGTAAACAAACATGTCTGCCAGCAATCCTGCCAAATCTGCCGCCGTTTCATAATCCGGTGGAAACTGTCCTTTCACGTACGCCTTTGCGGATGCCAGCAATGCGTCATCAATGCCTTGTTCCCATAAACGCTGATAGGTTTTCAGCATCAAATCCATGGCCGCTTTTGTGGTTGCCTGTTGGGTAAAGGATGACATGGCAAAACTACCGCCCTGGCCCATACGGTCAAAACTGCTTCGCGCACCATAGGTTAATCCGGAATTCACCCGAAGCTCGTCATTTAGCCAACTGGTGAACCGGCCACCTAAGACGGTGTTTACCACCAGCACAGGCACATAATCCGGGTCGTTGATGGCAATTCCCGGACCACCGATCATAAAGGTGCTTTCGCGGGCGTCGCCTTTATTGACCAGCAATACCCGGGATTTATCTGCTTTGGGAAGGGCTGGCAGAGCGGGCTTTTGTGCGTGTTTGCCCTGCCACTGAGCAAAGGCTTTTTTGACCGCTTTGAGCATGGCTTTACTGTCGAAATCCCCGGTCACAATGACCGCACTGTTATCTGGCGTATACCACTGCTGGTGGAACGTGCGCACGTCTTCCAGCGACAATACTTCCAAACTCTGTGGTGTCCCACCCTGAACGTTGCTATAGGGGTGGCCCTGAAAGACCAGTGCATTGAAGTAATCCCTGATCATTGCCCGTGGGCTTTCTTGTTTTTGCACAAGGCCTGCGACGTATCGGGTTTTATGATCAGCAAAGGCTTTTTGGTCAAATGCGGGTTGTAGGACGGCCTCTGCTATCAGGGGCAGAACGGTGTCAACATCCTTGCTGGCAAAGGTTGACGCCAGTTGGCTGGCCTCTAAGTTGGCGCTGGCAGAATAGCTGGCGCCAACAAAGTCGAGTTGCTGCTCAAAGGCTGCTTTGTCCAGTGATTGAGTACCCAGCAACAGACTATCCGCGGTCAGTGCCGATTGGCCTGCTTTGTCATCCAGCACGGCGCCCGCTTTCACTACCACTGCGACGTTGATTAACGGTACTTCGTGTTGCTCTAACAACATCACGGTCAGGCCGTTGTCGAGAACAACTTTTTGGTGTTCTGGTAAGGTAAACGCGGCGTTAGCAAGCCCACAAAGGGAGCTAAGCAAGGCCACCAGGCCCACTGATTTAAAGATCCGTTTCATGGCTATCCTCCTGTGAACCCAGAATGCCGACCGTACGATTCGCTTTTCGCAGGTAGGTACGTGCTACCCGTTGGATGTCCTCCACGGTCACATTCTCATACTGTTTGGGGGCATCGAACAATGCGGCGTAGTCGCCAAAATAAAAGGCATAGTTACCCAGGGTGTTGGCTTTGCCATTGATGGTCGACATGTCGTTGTAGAAACTCACCAACCGGGCGTTTTTAACCTTTTCCAGCTCCTGTGCGCTGACCCCGTTTTTGGCAATGTTGTTCAGCTCACTGATCATGGCTTTTTCCAGGGTGTTGACGTCAACGCCATTCGCAGCCACGGCATACAGGTAAAACAGGTTAGGGTCGATTGACATCGGGAAATAGGTGAAAACCTGGGTCGCCACCTGCTGCTCAAACACCAGCGCACGCATCAGCCGGGAACTGTTGCCGGTAGCCAGAATGTCACTCAGCATCGCCAGTGCATAGTAGTCCTGATGTTGGGTTTGTGGCACGTGAAAAGCCATCATCAGATTGGGCGTAGAAACGGATGGTTTGTGCGCATACACACGGCGCTCACCAATTTGTTGAGGTTCAACGGTGTGCACTTCCCGCGGCGGCGCCTGTGCTGGGATCGGTCCGAAATGCTTTTTCGCCAACGCCTTCACATTGTCCAGTTTGACGTCACCGGCGATGACAACCAGTGCATTGTTGGGTGCATAGTATGTCTTGTGATATTGCTTCAAGTCCTCCAGCGACCAATTGGCAATATCAGACGCGTGTCCGATGACCGGCCAACTGTAAGGGTGGGCGCGAAACGCGGCCCCTTTAACTTCTTGCCACAAGAAGCGGAAATTACTGTTCTCCAAGCCGGTGGAACGCTCAGAGGTGACCACGCCACGCTCGCTTTCTACCACCTGAGGGTCGATATCAAGGTATTGAATGCGATCCGCTTCCAGTTTGAAAATGGTCTCCAGTGCTTCGGTCGGAAACCAGTCCGTATAGACCGTAGAGTTCTCTGTCGTGTAGGCGTTGTTGCTGCCGCCGGCAGCTTCCATTGTACGGTCGAACATTTTCGGACCGTAATTTTTTGATCCGTTGAACATCATGTGTTCAAAAAAGTGCGACAGTCCGGTAATGCCCGGGTATTCATTACGAGAGCCTACACGCCAGAACAGGTACATATTGGCATTGGGGATGGAATGATCTTCCAACACCATAATTTGCATGCCGTTATCCAGGGTGAAGGTGTGAATGTCTTTTGCCGTAATCGCCCACGCAGAAGGGATTGCGGCTGCCATTACGCAAAGTGCATAAAATAGTCGTTTCATAGGATGAGTGCTCCGTGCCAAGCCGGGCATCATACCGCAGCAATTGGTCACTCAGCCAGCAATAGAATTGTAAACAGATCTTTCAGGCGGGACACTTTGTGCTGAATTCGGTCAACGGGTGTTCTGTGGCTGACCCGAGGTAAGCGCAGGAAGCAGTACTTGCGGCCACAATGTGTCTTCGAATTGTGCCCTGAACAAGCCCAGATGACCGATCCTGTCCAGACCAAAGTCGTCGGGATGAACAACGTGCAGTGACTTGTCTTTACTGCCAAACAAGGCAAATAGCGCGCTGATGTTCTTGTCTGACAGCATTTCATCATCTTCCAGGGCCAGGGCACAAATCGGTACGTTGACCGTGTCAAAGGACTGTCTTACTGCAGCGTCTTCGGTACCCACGCAGTATTCTGGGTGCATGCACCAGCGTTTCCATTGTTGTATCACCGGCGCTGGCAGATCACCGACCATACCCAGCTTTTTACCCGGGAAGTAGCCGTAGATGCGCACCAATACAGGCACGAGCACAAACCAGAACCACCACACTTTGCGTCGCAAGGGCGGCGCATTGTGGCGCCAGTAGCCGGTCCCCGAAGCCACAGTAACGACCCGCTGAACCTGTTGGATATCGTTGACCAACGGGAAAACCTGTCCACCAAGGCTGTGGCCGAGCCACAGAATATCGCCCGCGATCTGTTGTCTGATGTGCGCCAGTGCTGCACTGGCGTCTTGTCTGGCCCAGTCGAGAATGGAGCTGCGGTGATGCTTGAGCGGGCCCTGTTGGGATGCACCCATACCGTGATAATCGAAGGTCAGTACCTCAAAACCTTGTTCAGCAAGCCAGCGCGCGACAGGAAAATAATAGCTTTGTTCTACGCCCATGGCCGGCGCTATCACAATGGCTTGTTGGGAGGCCGATACACTGAATTGTCTGGCAGACAAGGTATGTCCCGCTTGTGTGGTTAACGTGAGCGGTGTCTCTTTGACAGTCATGAATGGTCTCCTGTCGGGTGCGCGAGCACACAGACTAAGAACTAATGTTGACAGTGTCAAGTTTGCTGCGGCAGTGATCCCATGCGTCCCTTTCAGGAGGTTGTTGTGCAAAGAACTAAATATCGAGTTTTATTGCTGTTTTTCCCGATGTAGACTGTTATCAGACTGAAGTGTGTCAAAATATTCCGTAAAACATCGGTGTACAGGGCGTAGGGTGAAAAAAACAATCAGAACAGCGGTCGCCAATCAGTGCGGACATGACCTTGTCGTGCAGAAGGAACGTCTATCATGATGGAGTACCGCACCATCATCCGGATCCTGGGGTTGCTGGTGGCCCTTTTCAGCGTGACCATGATCCCACCTGCGGTGGTTTCATTGATCTATCAGGATGGCAGTGGCTTACCCTTTTTGCTGGCATTTTTCCTGTGTTTGTTTACCGGCCTCGCTTTCTGGTATCCCAATCGCCGCTATCGCCGCGACCTGCGCGCCAAAGAAGGCTTCCTGATTGTGGTATTGTTCTGGACCGTACTGGCCAGCTTTGCCGCCCTGCCTTTTCTGTTGTTAAAGCAGCCAGAGATGGCGGTAACCGATGCGTTTTTCGAATCCTTTTCCGGCCTGACCACAACCGGTGCAACGGTGATTGAAGGGATTGAGTATCTGCCCAAGTCGGTACAGTTCTATCGTCAGCAACTGCAGTGGTTGGGAGGAATGGGGATCATTGTGTTGGCGGTTGCCATACTGCCCATTCTTGGCGTGGGTGGCATGCAGTTGTACAGGGCGGAAACCCCCGGTCCAGTCAAAGACTCTAAAATGACTCCGCGGATCGCCGATACTGCCAAACACCTCTGGTATATCTATTTGTCGCTGACCATTGCCTGTACCTTGGCTTACTGGGCCGCCGGGATGAACCTGTTTGATGCCATTTGTCATGCGTTTTCGACCATAGCAATTGGTGGGTTCAGTACTTATGACGCCAGTATGGGCCACTTTAACAGCCCGTTGATCAACACCATCTGTATTGTGTTTTTGTGGATTGCCGCGCTGAACTTCGCATTGCACTATGCCGCCGCAACAGGGCGTACTCTGAGGGGCTATCTGCACGACCCGGAGTTTAAAGCGTTCATTTTTATCCAGTTATCACTGATCCTGGTGTGTTTTCTGGTGCTGGTGCAATTTGGTACGTATGGCACCGCAGAAGAGGCCCTGGATCAGGCTGCGTTTCAGGCCGTTTCTATCAGTACCACCGCTGGATTTGCTACTGCGGATTTCGCCCACTGGCCGGCGTTTTTGCCGATCCTGCTGATTTTTGCGAGCTTTATTGGCGGTTGTGCAGGCAGTACTGGCGGCGGATTGAAGGTGATCCGTGTGTTCCTGTTGTACCTGCAGGGCAAACGGGAAGTCGAGCGACTGATACACCCCAAAGCCGTTTATTCGGTAAAGCTGGGTGACAGGGCCATGCCTGAACGTGTCGTGGAAGCGGTATGGGGCTTTTTCTCTGCTTACGCCATCGTGTTTGTTGTCATCATGATCGGCCTGATCGCCAGTGGCATGGATAACATTACTGCGTTTTCGTCAACGGCTGCCACACTGAACAACCTGGGACCGGGTCTGGGTGATGTGGCGGGAACCTTTGCCGATGTCAACGACAACGGAAAATGGTTGTTGATCCTGGCGATGCTGTTCGGCCGGCTGGAGATCTTCTCGCTGCTGGTACTGTTTTCGCCGACCTTCTGGCGCAGTTAAACGGGATTAGTCCTCTAGCCGAAGAAAAAGGCGCTGGGCTGAAACAGTTTCTCCACGTCACCAATGAACTTTTTGTCGACCAGAAACAGGATCACGTGGTCATTGGCTTCGATGCGTGTGTCACTGTGAGCAATGATGACTTCGTCGGCACGCACAATGGCGCCGATGGTGGTGCCCGGGGGCAGCTTGATATCGCGGATTTGCTGACCGACCACTTTCGAGGTCGATTCGTCACCGTGGGCAATGGCTTCTATGGCTTCTGCGGCCCCGCGCCGAAGTGAGTACACATTAACAATGTCGCCTCTGCGGACATGCGTCAACAACGCTGAAATGGTTGCTTGCTGGGGAGAGAAGGCAATGTCAATTTCACCCCCTTGAACCAGATCCACATAGGCACTGCGCTGGATCAGCACCATGGCTTTTTGGGCGCCAAGGCGTTTGGCCAGCATCGCTGACATAATGTTGGCTTCGTCGTCATTGGTCACGGCGATAAACGCGTCAACCTGCGAGACGTTTTCTTCAGTCAGTAATTCGTGATCAGAGGCATCGCCGCAAAACACGATGGTCTTGTCCAGTTTGGCCGACAGGTATTTGGCCCGTTCACCGGAGTATTCAATCAGTTTAACGTTGTGGTTATGCTCCAGGCGCTTGGCCAGGCCTTCACCAATCAAACCGCCGCCGGCAATCATGATCCGCTTATAACTTGATTCGAGCTTTTGCAATTCACTCATGACCGCACGAATGTGCTTGGTTGCGGCGATGAAAAACACTTCATCGTCGGCTTCAATCACGGTCGTGCCCAGCGGACGGATGGGTTTGCCGCGACGATAGATAGCTGCAACCCGGGTTTCAACGTTGGGCATGTGCTCTTTCAGCGCCGACAGGGCGTGACCGACCAACAGGCCGCCATAGTAGGCTTTAACCGCCACAAGGCTGGCTTTGCCATCGGCAAACTCGACCACCTGCAGTGCACCGGGGTAATCGATCAGGCGTTTGATTGCTTTGGTGACCAATTGCTCTGGGGCAATCAGGTGATCAACGGGGATGTCCTGATGCTTGAACAACTTTTCCTGGTAGATGATGTATTGTTCGGAGCGTACCCGGGCGATCTTGGTTGGGGTGTGAAACAGACTGTGGGCAACCTGACAGGCCATCATGTTGCTTTCGTCACTGTTGGTTACGGCAATCAGCATGTCCGCGTCTTCTGCGCCAGCTTTGGCCAGTACATCCGGGTGAGAACCGACGCCACAAACCACCTGCAGATCGAGTCGGTCTTGCAAATGACGTAAGGTGTCGGGATCAGAATCGATGACGGTGATTTCGTTTCTTTCACCAACCAGGTTTTCGGCCAATGTTCCGCCGACCTGGCCGGCTCCGAGGATTATTATTTTCATCGCGCCTTGGGCTTAAACTACCGGATTATCGCGTTTTGTTATCTATGGTAGGAGACTTTAACAGTCTCGCATAGTAGAAACCATCCATTTGTTGCTCAGCAGGCAGGATTTGTCGTCCAGGCTGCTGTGCGGCCTCGCCGTCAGACAGTGGCTGCCATTCGGCGTCTGCTGTGCGGCTAAGGAAGGACAGGATTTGCTGACTGTTTTCCTGAGGCAATAACGAACAGGTGGCATATAACAACGTACCGCCGGGCTTCAGCATCGGCCAAAGGGTATCCAGTATTTTGGCCTGCAATGTGACCAGTTGTTCGATGTCGCTGGCTTTGCGCAGCCAGCGGATATCCGGATGACGTCGGATAACACCGGTGGCAGAGCAGGGCGCATCCAGCAAAATGCGATCAAACAAAACCCCGTCCCACCAGGTAGATTGGGTTGCGTCCGCGCACACCATTGTTGCCTGATGCCCTAATCGCGACAGATTTTCTTCAATGCGGGCAATGCGAGCCCCATCGACGTCCAGTGCGATACAGGCCGCCAGTTGCGGCTGTCGCTCGAGAATGTGGCCGGTTTTACCGCCCGGCGCTGCACAGCAGTCAAGAATACGTTCACCGGGTGCGGGGGCAAGGTACTGGGCTGCTAACTGCGCCGCGCCGTCCTGAACGCTGAACCAGCCGTCTTCGAATCCGGGCAGCTGCGTAACATCACCGCTGCGGCTGAGGATCAGTGCGTCGGGATGCTGCGCACTGGTCTGATAGTCAACCTTGTGTTTGTCAAACGCCTTGCACAGGTTGTCCAGGCTGCAACGTTGGCGGTTAACACGTAGCCATACCGGGGCTCGTTGTGTCATTGCTGCCAGTATTGCATCAAGCTGTTCGGGGTAGGCAGTATCCAGCGTTTTGTACAGCCATTTTGGCAAGCCGGCCAGAATGTGTGCATCCTGAGGCAGTTGCGATGCCATTTCGGTGCGAATAAAGGTGCGCAGCACGGCATTAACCAATCCTTTCAGGCCAGGTGCTTGTAGGTGTTTGGTTGCATTGACCGTTTCTGACACCGCAGCGTGGGTGGATACCCGGCTAAAGGCCAGTTGGTACAGGCCTATCAGGATCAGGTGTTCAACCACTTTGGCTTTTTGCTTCAGCGGTTTGTCGAGCAACTGTCGCAGCCAGTGCTGCAACAAGGGGACTTGTCGTAGTGCACCGTAGACCATTTCCTGGATCCACGCCTTGTCTTTGTCAGCGTAGGGCTTTTGCAGATTGGGTAACACGTCCCGTGCGGAACGGCCTTGCTCGAGTATGGCAAACAGAGCCCTGGCTGCGTCTGCCCGCAGGCGCGAAGGAGGGAGATTTTGATGACTCACGACAAGGTTTTGCCCACAGAAAACCAATCAGCCCGGGCATTCAGAATGTCTGCCACGGGCATGGCTTTTTTGCCCGGTACTTGCAACATCGTCAGTTTTAATGCGTGCTGTCCACAGGCAACGACGATACCGTCGCGATTGGCCTCGAGTATTTGACCTGGCTGACCTTGTTGATCCACGCAGTGCGCCTGCCAGATTTTTACCGGCCCGGCGGGGAGCTCGAAAAATGCCATCGGCCAGGGATTGAAGGCGCGTACGTTGCGCTCCAGTTGCTCGGCATCAAGGGTCCAGTCAACCAGCGCTTCCGCTTTACTCAGCTTTTTGGCGTAATTTGCCAATTCATCATCCTGCGGTTCTGGCGTAATGCTGTTCAGATTGTCCAGGCAACGGATCAGGGCATCAGGGCCCAAAACTGCAAGCTTTTCGTAAAGGCTGGCACTGGTATCCGTGTCTTCAATCGGTAACGCTGCTTTTAGCAACATATCACCGGTGTCGAGACCTTTATCCATTTGCATGATGGTGACACCGGTTTCCTGATCACCGGCCCAGATGGCCCGCTGGATGGGGGCGGCGCCTCGCCAGCGGGGAAGCAGCGAACCGTGTACATTGAGACAGCCAAGTCTGGGGGTGGTCAGCACGGCTTCGGGCAACAACAGGCCATAGGCAACCACTACCATCACGTCGGCATTCCAACTGGCGAGTTCGGCTTGTGCTTCGGCGGTCTTCAGGGATTCGGGTTGCAACACCGGTAGCTGGTTGTCGATGGCAAGTTGCTTGACCGGACTGGCTTGCAGTTTTTTGCCCCGACCCGCAGGCCTATCTGGTTGGGTGTAGACCGCAACAACGTGATGCTCTGTACCCAGCAACGCGGCCAGGTGTTGCGCAGCAAAATCCGGTGTACCGGCAAATACAATGCGTAGTGGATGGGTCACAATGGCTCCTACAGTCGGGTAGCCAACCGGGCTTCTTTTTCAAGCTTGGTTCGAATCCGCTGACGTTTCAGCGGTGACAGATAATCGACAAACAATTTGCCTTTCAGGTGATCCAGTTCGTGTTGGATACAGATCGCCAACAGGCCTTCGGCCTCGAGCGTGTAGGCTTTGCCTGTCTCGTCCAGCGCTTCAACGGTGATACGTTCTGCCCGCTCGACTTTCGCCCAGTTGTTGGGAACCGACAAACAGCCTTCTTCACTAATGGTCTTCCCATCCATGTGCGTGATGGTAGGATTGATGAAGACGCGTGGCTCATTTTGATCTTCTGATACGTCCATAACAACGACGCGCTGGTGAACATTAACCTGCGTAGCGGCCAGGCCAATGCCATTTTCTTCGCGCATGGTTTCAAACATGTCAGCGACCAATTGACGAATGCTGTCGTCAATTTTTTCTACCGGCTTGGCAACGGTGCGCAAGCGTTCATCAGGAAAACGGAGTACTTCTAATAATGCCATCAGTCAATTCAGCTACACTTGTTGATACACTCAGGAACAGAGCGCCCGATCCGATTGGACGGTATTGATTCTTATACGATCCAATGCGTTAGGCTATTTATTCCTTGATACTTGCCGATATTCTAGCGTAAATGCGATGAATACCAAAGAACAGAGTTGTGGCCGCACTGCGAGAGGAAAGCATGGGGACAAATATGAAAAAGTGGTTGGTGATAGCGTTATTGCTACCGATGATGGCGTTTGCCGACACCTTGACCATTAAAGACACGGCACCAGAAACATACGTGGTGCAGAAAGGCGATACACTGTGGGATATCTCCAGCATGTATCTGGATAAACCCTGGTTGTGGCCAGAATTGTGGCGCAACAACGTGCATATCACCAATCCACACCTTATTTATCCCGGCGATGAATTGCGTTTGACCTACAACGAGCAAGGTGAGCCGGAACTGGCCATTGTGACACCTGCGCCGAGCAGAACCAAAGTGCAACTCACGTTGTCTCCTCAAGGCAACAGACAGGTCAAGTCTGCTACGCCAATCAATGCGTTGCCCTGGTCTGTGATTGCGCCGTACCTGGAGCGTGCGAGCATTATGGATGAGAGCGAGTATGCCCGTCTGCCACATTTACTGGGTAATCAGGAAGGGGCGGTCAGTTTTGCCACTGGCGACCTGGTGTTGACCCGTGCAGACCGCCGCCAAAGCGGTCGATTGGTGATCACCCGTAAACAGAATGAATTGTACGATAACGAGGAAAATTTTCTTGGTTATCAAATCCGCCACGTCGCAGACGCCACTCCATTGGACGTTGAGCTTGAAGGTCAGTGGCTGGTGGAAGTGCAGGATTCTAATTTCGAGGCCCGTCGTGGTGACAAACTGATGGCTGTCGAAGACACCGACCCTGGCACCCTGATGCTCGAAGCCGCGACGGATCAACGGGGCAATATTGTCAGCAGTCTTGAGCAGCACACCTTGCTGGGCAAATACGACGTTGTCATTGTCGACCTCGGTGCAGATGAAGTGAAACCGGGTACGGTTTTGGGCGTGTACCAGCAAGGACCGACTATTCTGGATAGTGAGCAACCATTGTATGAACATGAAAACAATGTCATGCGCAGCGCATTCAGTGAAGGGCAGGAAGTGGTTCAGCCCGCAATTAAAATCGGTGATGTGGTGATTTTCAAGACCTTTGAAAAGGCCAGCTATGGATTGATCACCCGGTCGACAAAAACCATCCGTATGGGCTCCATTGTTGGAAAACCTTAGTCAGGAATAGCCCTACCTATCGCTGAATGCCCGAGGCACAAGGAGGCGCCCGTGGATTCAGCAAGCCATGCAACTTTTCTCAAATGGTACACCCTTGCCACCTTGCCGGGGCGAGGCGCGACCAGACTGCAGCAGCCGATAGACTCAGTCGCTGCATTGCAGGGATTGTGGCAAGCCAGCGACAAACAGCTCAGCCAGCTGGGCTGGAGTGGTGAACAGGTGGAATATTTGCGCCACTGCGCTCCGCCGGCGGCAGACGCTGCCTGGCATTGGCTTAACGCCGATCCCTTACACCACTATATAGCTCGGGCTGACCCTCACTATCCTCCGCTTCTAGCGCTACTCAGTGATGCGCCGACATTGATATTCTGCCGAGGTGACCCCATGTTGTTACTCAGGCCGCAAATTGCCGTGGTCGGCAGTCGGCAGCCTACGCGATACGGACAAGAGGTCACAGGACATCTTTGTGCGGCGTTGGTGAGACAGCACTGGGTTATTACCAGTGGGCTGGCGAGTGGTATTGACGGTTGCGCACACCGTGGTGCCCTGCAGGGACAGGGCAAGACCATTGCAGTATTGGGAAATGGTATCGATCATACCTATCCCAAAGCCCACGCCCCCCTTGCGCAACACATTGTCGAACAAGGTGGCGTGGTTGTATCGGAGCATGGGCCCGGCGCGAAGACTTATCCCGCCAACTTTCTGAAACGCAACCGGTTGATCAGCGGTCTTAGTTTAGGGACGGTCGTTGTTGAAGCGGCTGCGCGCAGCGGTTCACTGAGTACGGCGCGCCTTGCCTGTGAGCAGAACCGTGAGGTGTTTGCTGTGCCGGGGGCGATTTATAACCCGCTGACGGCAGGTTGCCACCGGCTGATACAGCAAGGCGCCAAGCTGGTGACAGGGGTAGATGATATTACTGAGGAATATCATCATCTTAATCAAAATGTGTGGCAACAAGAGGTGAAAAACTTGCAAAAAAAGCCGTGCCAAAGCTTGGCATGTATGGATTTGTTAGATAGTGTTGGTTATGAAGTAACTGCACCAGATGTGGTTGCGAAACGCAGTAATCTGCCGATATCAGAAGTAACGGTACAATTATTAGAATATGAGCTGCGTGGTTTAGTGGCTGCCGTACCGGGTGGCTACGTCAGATTGGGGGGCAATTAATATGTTCGATATCCTCATGTATCTCTTCGAGAACTTTATCCACAGTGAAACCGAAATTCGTGTCGATCAGGATGAACTGACCGAGGAACTCGTGCGCGCCGGATTCCACCATGACGAGATTTACAAAGCCTTGTCCTGGCTGGAAAAACTCGCCGCCCTGCAGGAAACCGACATTAATCCGTACCTCGTAAAAGTGGGTGATACGCCAGTTACGCGTATTTACATCCATGAAGAGGAAATGCGACTGGATGTTGAATGTCGCGGCTTTCTGATGTTTCTGGAACAAATTAATGTGCTGGACGCGTCAACCCGAGAGATGGTCATTGACCGTGTCATGGAGATTGATTCCAACGAATTCTGTCTGGAAGATCTCAAGTGGGTTGTGTTGATGGTGCTGTTCAATGTGCCAGGCAAGGAAAATGCCTATGCACAGATGGAAGATTTGTTGTTCGAAGAACCTGACGGCCCGTTGCACTGAGCAACGGCCTCATACACCCCCCATGTGGGGGAACTAGGTAGCCTGATAGTCTATGTCGAAGATCGATCATTCTCTTTTTCAGGCCAATGCCCATGCACTGCAGCAAGCTTACGGTGATTGCCCTGAGTGTGGAGCGCCCCTCCACGTAAGACACGGCAAAAGTGGTAACTTCCTGGGGTGTTCTACGTATCCCCAGTGCCATTTCAGCAAACCTCTACACGAAACAGAAACCACCGAGATAAAACGCATTGAAGGCGCAGTCTGTCCCGAATGTGGGGGTGACATGGCGATCAAAAAAGGCCGGTTTGGTTTGTTTATTGGTTGCTGCAACTTTCCCCAGTGTCACCATATCGCGTCGTTACAGGAAAAAACCGATACCCATGTGACCTGTCCGTTGTGTCATGAAGGGCACTTGCTAAAACGTACCAATAAATTCGGCAAGGCGTTTTATGCGTGTAACGCCTATCCAAAATGCAAATATGTGGTCAACCATCCGCCGGTGAACAAAGCCTGTCCTCAGTGTGGCTGGGCAATCATGTGTGAAAAAAACCAAGCATCGGAGTCACTGTGGGTTTGTCCTCAGCGTGATTGCCAGTATAAAATGCCCGCCGAAACTGAAACCTGAAGGCTGGCCTCACGCGCCCCTTGCATACTAACCTGAAATGACCATGACCGAACTATCCAGTGACGATCCTTTTGTAACGGCGTTTAACAATGGCGCACTGTTTTTGTACCCGACCGAAGCCGTCTATGGTATTGGTTGTGATCCCGACAACGAAACTGCTGTTCAAGCATTATTGGCGCGTAAGCAGCGGCCGGTCGAGAAAGGCTTGATCCTGATTGCCAAAACCTATTCTCAATTGCTGCCTTATGTCAACGACGATGCAATTCCCATGGATCGTCGTACGCAGATATTTTCCAGTTGGCCGGGGCCGAATACCTGGTTACTACCCAAATCGGCATCAGCACCAGACTGGATAACCGGCGGCTCAGATCTGATTGCGGTGCGGGTTACTGCACACCCTGTGGTGCAATCCTTGTGTGAGCGGGTCAACAAGCCGTTAGTCTCAACCAGTGCCAATGTCACCGGGCTGGAAGCTGCTCGAACCCTGACTCAGGCTCAGCAACAATTGGGTGAAGACCTGTTGTGCATCGAGGGTGCGCTGGGTAACGCTGCAAACCCGTCCTCCATACGCCATGGCCTGACCGGCCAACTGATCAGAGCAAGTTAATATGCAAACACAGTCTCAGCCTGACCTTCAGGCCGTTAAAACGTTCCTGCTTAAACTCCAGGATGATATTTGCCAGACCCTCGAACTTGCTGATGGAAAAGGCAGCTTCCAGCAGGATGAATGGCAGCGCGAAGAAGGTGGTGGAGGCAGAACCCGTGTGTTGACCAAGGGTAATGTCATTGAGCAGGGGGGGGTTAACTTCTCCCATGTGAGTGGCGCCCAGTTACCTGCATCAGCCACTGCAGCAAGGCCTGAATTGGCGGGGCGCAGCTTTGAAGCCATGGGGGTTTCGCTGGTGATCCATCCCAATAACCCCTACATCCCTACCTCCCATGCCAATGTGCGTTTCTTTCTGGCAACCAAGCCCGATGCGGCGCCAGTCTGGTGGTTTGGCGGTGGCTTTGACCTCACGCCATTTTATCCGTTTCAGGAGGACGTTGAACATTGGCACCGGGTAGCCCGTGATCTGTGCCAGCCCTTTGGTGATGATGTGTACCCCCGTTACAAAAAGTGGTGTGACGAGTATTTTTACCTCAAACACCGTGATGAAACCCGGGGCGTTGGTGGCTTGTTCTTCGATGATTTAAACGAGTGGGGATTTGAAAAGAGTTTTGAATTCATGCGCGCGGTGGGTAACGGTTACCTGGATGCTTATGTTCCTATCATTGAGCGTCGCAAGGGGCTGTCATTCGGCGAACGAGAACGCCAGTTTCAGCTATACCGGCGCGGCCGTTACGTGGAGTTTAATCTGGTCTACGACCGGGGGACCTTGTTTGGGTTGCAAACCGGTGGGCGCACCGAGTCGATTTTAATGTCGATGCCGCCACTGGCCCGTTGGGAGTATGACTACCAGCCTGCGCCGAATTCGCCCGAAGCGAATTTGTACCAGCACTTCCTTCAGCCACGGGACTGGCTGGGCGTTGACGGCTGATTGATCATATGGGTGGCCAATTGCCAGAAGGATTGGCGCAGACCATCTTTTAGCGCTGGGTTATCGACGGTATCTTCCAGCGCCATGTGCATGCAATACATCCATTGATCCCTCAGAGTTTCATTGATCGCGTAGGGTAAATGTCGGGCCCGAAGGCGGGGGTGCCCATACTGTTGTTCGAACAGGGGCGGGCCGCCCATCCAGCCACTTAAATACTCAAAAAAGCGTTGCCGAATGGTATCCAGGGGCTGTGGGTGGATGGCTAGCAGATCCCGCGCCTGCGGATCTGTGGACATGATATCGTAAAACCGTTCGGCCAAGGCTCTGACACCTTGTTCACCGCCGATGAGTTTATAGGGGGTGTTTTCCACCGTCGGGTGGTTTTGTTGCGCGGCGTTTTGCGTTACGTTTCGTTTACTGAATAACAAAGAAGACAACCACTTCATGGATCATTATGCCGTTATTGGTCACCCTATTGGTCACAGCAAGTCGCCACTGATACACCGTTTGTTTGCTGAGCAAACCGGGCAGACGTTAGAATATGAGGCCATTTTATCACCCTTGGATGGATTTGCAGAAACCCTGCAAACGTTTTTCAGTGTTTCCGCGGCCAAAGGCGTGAATGTGACCGTGCCTTTTAAGGAGCAGGCGTTTGAATGGGTTGATTCACTATCACCTGCCGCCAGGCAAGCGGGTGCGGTGAATACCATTGTTCGGCGCAGTAACGGTGAGTATTTGGGTGATAACACTGACGGCATGGGGTTGGTGTTGGATCTGCGCAATAAAAATGCCCCTCTGACGGATGCTCATGTCATGGTTGTGGGCGCCGGCGGTGCTGCCCGTGGTGTATTGCTGCCTTTATATGAAGCTGGGGTGCGTCGCTTCTCTGTCGTAAACCGTACGCTGACTAAAGCAAAAGCCCTGGCACAGGTTATCCCTGACGCGCAATTTAACGGGTTTGACTATTCTGCTGGTGAGCTCGAAGTCCTCAGACCCGATATCATTATCAATGCAACGAGTCTGAGTTTGTCTGCACAAGTTCCACCCTTGCCGCTTTCCGTTTATCAAAACGCTGCCATTGCTTATGACATGGTTTACCAGTCCGATCCAACCGTATTTATGAATACAGCATTGGCAAACGGAACGGGCGCTGCATATGACGGGCTGGGGATGCTGGTGGGGCAGGCGGCGTACAGCTTTTTCCTGTGGCGTGGGGTGCATCCTGACATCACGCCGGTTCTGTCTCAACTGAGATCGATGTTGTGAACCAAGGGGTTATCGTTCAGGATGGTTTTGCGTCAGTCAGGGATGGACAGTATCTGCGTGTGACAGTACTTGTGGCAGGTGCCAGTATCCCTTGTGATATTGGCCCATTGTCCGGGACTGACGCCGAGCACTTTTATCACCAACACCAGTTTGAAATTGAAGAGGCGCTCGAACAGTGGTTTGCTGACAATGAACCACCCAATGACGGTCCATTAACCCTATCGCCGCAAAGCATACTGGGCTAGTCCGCCAGATAGTCTTCCTTTAGTTGCACGTAATTTTCTGCGGATTGTTTTAAGAACGCTCTCTCACCTTCATTTATCGGCCTGGCCTGTTTGGCAGGACTTCCCACATAGAGGTAACCGCTTTTCAGGGTCTTTCCTGGTGGAACCAGACAACCTGCACCAATGAACACATCGTCTTCAACCACTGCTCCGTCCATGATAATGGCACCCATGCCAACCAGAATACGACTCCCCAGTGTACAGCCATGCAACATGCACTTATGACCTATGGTGACATCATCGCCAATGATCAACGGGTAACCTTTGGGATGCTGTGCACTTTTACGTGTGACATGTAATACCGTGCCGTCCTGGACATTGGTTCGCTCGCCAATGCGCATATGGTTTACATCGCCTCGCGCTGCCACAAGCGGCCAGATACTGACATCATCACCGGTTTGTATATCACCTACGATGACCGCGGATTCATCGATATAGCAGCGTTGTCCGAATTGGGGGTGTTTGTCTTTATAGGGTCGTATTGCCATTGTTTTCTACATTTACTTTTAAGGGCTTTAGGTCGATTTTAGCAGAAAAGGACTGTTTTTAAGTCGAATATTGAACGATCAGGCTTAAAAACAGCCACTTAACTACTTTTTTCGAAAAAACGGTTGATCTGAATCTTAAGGCCTGTAGAATGCGCGCTCGCTTCGGGGCAAACCTTGAAGCGGCGCAACCCGGACTGAGTTTCAGTCGATAGCTGTAAGGCTTACGGGAAGCGGGATGCAG
>NZ_JAJEWP010000002.1 GCF_020687825.1 Fluctibacter halophilus | reverse complement strand
TGCAAGCACTTCCTGTTACCGTTCGACTTGCATGTGTTAGGCCTGCCGCCAGCGTTCAATCTGAGCCATGATCAAACTCTTCAATTAAATATCGAAATATGAATTTTTGGTTGACACTCTTCTAACGAGTGCCCACACAGATTGTCTTGTTATCAATTGTTAAAGAACAGTGCCAAAAACGTTCGTTTCCGGCTGCTTGGAGTGTCTCAGGACTCTCTCAAGCGGGACGCGCATTCTACGCTTCCCCATGTCGATGTCAACAGATTTTTTCAAATTAATTTCGAATCCATCTCGCTGCATCCCGCTTCCCGTAAGCCTTACAGCTATCGACTGAAACTCAGTCCGGGTTGCGCCGCTTCAAGGTTTGCCCCGAAGCGAGCGCGCATTCTACAGGCCTTAAGATTCAGATCAACCGATATTTCAAAAAAAGCGTTTAACTGCGCACTTTTCAACCAGAAGTAATCATTCCTATATATAAGGCAGAGGTTTTGCCGGCAAATCAGCTCGCAGGGGTCAAAACCCCGCCTTATCTTCTATTTTACTAAGGGGCCAATCAACCAGCTGCCACTCGCTGTCGGTGTCGAGATATTTAACGCACAACCCCTGATGAGGAACATCCGCCAATGGCAACCAGCTATCATCATCCAATCCCAGCGCAGGTTGGCTACGGGAGTATAGGCCATCCGGGTAGGGGAAATAATGCGCCTGCAACTCGATCACTTCCCGCCACAATCCGTCGCAGTTTACATACAGTCCCATATCATCCGGCAATCCCGAAAACAGTGCGTGTAATCGCTTCCATAAATATTTAGAGTCCTCGATTTATGCGTTTCAATGCAGATTGCACCGCCATCGTTCAATTTATCAACACCACTGTCAGCTTCTTTAACAGAACTGTCAATCAAATCACATAAGAATGAAATATTTCCTTTAAATACATGACGTTATAAAAGAGGCCCACTTTTTGCTGTCCATTTCAGCTCATGCGTAGAGCGGCCAAAAAAATGGGCAAGAGCAAAGACCCATCACCGTCACGCAAACTGAAGCGCTGCTTTAATAATAATCATAGCGCAACAGGGAAAAAGACGGTAACCATCGCCCGATGAGTCTACCGCCCGGATATAAAAAAAGTGTCAACAGGAGACGCAAATGAAGTTCAAGAAATCCCTACTGGGAAGCATGATCTCTATGGCAGTTACAACCAGTGTGTTGTCGACCGCTGCCCTTGCCCAACAAGTCTACACGAACGATTTAAGCCAGCTGAAACAAAGCGGCACCGTTCAATCCGTGAAGAAAAGCTCCGGCGTGTACATTGTACAACTGAAAGACGCGTCCGGTATCTCTTACGCCGAGTCGATTGGCGAGCTGTTACCCAGCAACCAAGTGGTTGCACAAGGTAACCGTTACAACGCCCAATCGGCCAACATGCGTGCCTATGCGGCACAAATGAAAGCCAAACAACAGCAAATTGCCCAAGAAGTGGGTGTTACCGATGTGCTGCACAACTACGTGCACACCTTCAACGGTTTTGCTGCCAAGTTGAGCCCAGAGCAAGCCAAGGCACTGGAAGCGAATGCAAACGTTGCCGGTGTTTGGCAAGATGAACTGTTCAAGCCGCAAACGTCGAATACGCCTGCCTTTTTAGGCCTGACCGGCCCTGGTGGTCAGCACTCGCTGGACATTAAAGGCGAAGGCGTTATCGTTGGTATTCTGGATACCGGTATTACTCCGGAAAACCCAAGCTTTGCCGATGACGGCAGCTACTCTGATCCCGCCGAATTGGGATGGACGGGCAGCTGTGATGCTGGTGAAGAAACTGATGCCGGTACGTTCAGCTGTAATAACAAACTGATTGGTGCCCGCTACTATAAGGACACTTTTGAGTCCCAGTATGAAATTCAGACCGGTCTGGGTGAATTCATCTCTCCCCGTGATGCAGATGG
The DNA here is from genome assembly GCF_020687825.1 of Fluctibacter halophilus. Classification (GTDB taxonomy): domain Bacteria; phylum Pseudomonadota; class Gammaproteobacteria; order Enterobacterales; family Alteromonadaceae; genus Fluctibacter; species Fluctibacter halophilus. Next base: position 594,158 of record NZ_JAJEWP010000002.1, on the reverse strand, counting down.
CCACGGTAGCCACACCGCGGGTACCGCCGCTGGTAATGAAGGCGTTGTTGCAGAGATGTTTGGTACCGAGATTGGCACCATCAGCGGTATTGCGCCACGTGCCCGTGTTGCCATGTACAAAGTGTGCTGGAATTCCGATTATGTAAGCCCTGAAGGCAATGATGAAGCTGGCTGCTTCTACGGTGATTCAATGGCCGCTATCGATCAGGCAATCGCTGACGGTGTTGACGTAATCAACTACTCAATCGGCGGCAGTCGTACTGACCTTACAACTCCTTCTACAGCGGCGATGTTGCGCGCGGCTGATGCCGGTGTATTCGTATCCGTATCTGCCGGTAACAGCGGCCCTACCGCCGTAACCGTTGGCACGCCAGCCCCTTGGGTTGCCAGTGTCGGTGCTTCTACCTATGACGGTATCAGCGCCACCAACGCCATCGAACTGACCTCTCGCGATCCGCTGGAGCAAGTACCTTTCGTTGAAGGTGCGATCACTGCGCCGCTGATCGAAACTGGCGACAAGGCCGGTCAGCTGGTTATCGCAGAACCTCTGCAAGGCTGTTTTGTTGACGGTGCTTCTGCGCCGCTGGACAACGCTGAAGCGATCAATGGCAACATCGCCCTGATCCAACGCGGTACCTGTGCATTTACCGAGAAAGTAGAACGTGCCCAACTGGCCGGTGCTGCTGCGGTTATCATCTACAGCGATGGTCGCCCGGTAACCGCCCTAGGTGGTGACGGTTCTTACGACATCCCTGGCGGTATGATTGACACTGCAGCCGGTGACGCGCTGAACGCAGCCATCACTGGCGGTGAAGAGATCACTGTGCGCATGAGCGCGTCTATCTTCACTACTCAGGAAGAAACCGGCAACATGATGGCGGGCTTCTCGTCTCGTGGTCCTAACGGTTCAACCCTGGATGTGATCAAGCCAGACATCACTGCTCCGGGTGTACGCATCCTGGCAGCCACCTCTTCAACGCCAATGTTCGGCCCGCAAGGCGAGCAAGTGAAGTACCTGAACGGTACCTCAATGTCATCTCCGCACATCGCCGGTATGGCGGCGTTGCTGAAAGGTCAGCACCCTGACTGGTCACCTGCGCAAATCAAGTCTGCGCTGATGACAACAGCCTATCAAGGCGTTACCAAAGAAGACGGCACCACGCCTGCGGATCCGTTCGACTTTGGTGCAGGTCACGCTAACCCTGTTCCAGCAATGGCACCGGGCCTGACCTATGACGCTAACCTGGGTGACTACATGGCGTTCATGTGTGGTCTGGGCGAAGATAGCTTCGTAGAGGGCTCCACTGGTGTTACCTGTGCCGACCTGGAAGGCGCTGGCTTCTCAACTGACCCAAGCCAGCTGAACTACCCGTCTATTGCTATCGGTAAATTGACTGAGCAAGAAACCATCTACCGTACCCTGACTGACGTGTCTGGTATCGGTGGTGACTACACTGTTGCGTTGGAAGGCCTTGAAGGTCTGACGGCCAGCACCAAAACCTATGATGCTGACGGTGTTGAGACCGAGTCTGCAAACCTGGTGGTTGACGCCAACGGTACTGCAAGCTTCTCTGTCACTTTCGCGAAAACCGAAGAAACAGTGGTTAACGAGTGGGTATTCGGCGCTGTTGTTCTGACCGGTACTGACGGCACTGTGGTTCGCAGCCCAATCGCTGTGATGCCTGCCCCAGACGTGAAGATCGAAGTACCTGAGAGTCTGTCTCTGGATCTTAACCGTGGTCGCGCAACCTTCCCTGTGAAGATGCTGTACAGCGGCTCTACCAGCCTGAGCTACGCCGGTCTGGTTGCTCCGTTCGGTACTGAGGGTGAAGTGGCACAAGACCCTGACCAAAGCTTCTCGTTCAACGAAGCGGGTCTGTCTACCAACTTCTACCACATTCCGGAAGGTACCAAAGTAGCGCGCTTCAGCCTGCGTGACAGCCTGGTTGCCCAGCCTGGTAGCGACCTTGACCTGTACGTTTACCGTTGTACCGGTTGGAGCTGTGCGCAAGTTGCCACCTCTACTAATGGCGGTTCTAACGAAGACGTTATCCTGGTGAACCCAGAGCCACGCGCTAACATCGGTGCGGGCGACGTATACCTGGTATGGGTACACGGCTGGTCACTGGCTGGTGCTGACACCACCACCTTCACCATGCCTGTATGGGTAGCGGACAGCGAAGGTGCTGAAACACGTATCGTTGCTTCACCGCGCGCCATTGACGGACGCTACAACAACGTTCGCGTGATGACCAGCGGCCTGGACGCAGACTATCTGTACATGGGTGCAATTACCTTCTACGACGACGAAGGTAACGAAGCCGGTACGACTGTTCTGGAAGTTCAACCTTAATGTACGTGAGTGGCTGCCAGTGAGACTGGCAGCCCGTTCAACTTGATTTGATGTAGGTATTATCATGAAATTTGTAAAACACTATTTTGCAGCATTGCTGCTGGTACTGGGCACCGTGTCCACCGCGCAAGCCACCCTGATCACCCATGACGTGCTGATTGATGGCACGGCTTACGGTGAAATCACCATCGACACCATTGATGGTGTAGACGACGGTTTCGGTTTCCTGTCTTTTGACACGTTCACCAGCTTCACGATGTTTGGTCGTGACATGGGCTTCAGCGTATTTGACTTCGAAGCCATTGTTGACAGCACCAACCTGTTTGCAGGTATCGAGTTCCTGGCGTTCGACACTGAATCTTTTGACGGTTACGCGTTCCAGGGCATCTTTGATGCCTTCGCATTTGACCCTGCGCTGGACAACTTCATCGATATCTTTGACACCTTTTCAGGCAACCCTGTCGTGTTCGGTGAGTTGTCACTGAGTGCACCACCTGCCGTGGTTTCCGAGCCTGGCGTTGCAGTGTTGTTCATGACTGCCCTAGCTGGTCTGTTCATCCGTCGCCGTCGCGCCTGATTGAACATTACCGTTGAATAAAAAGCGCACTTCGGTGCGCTTTTTTTTATGCTGTCAAAACGCCATTCAGCCTATGCGCTTCTGGTACGACCAGAGTGTCGATATTTTTAACACTTCTCCTGGCACTATCACTCACAGAAACCATAATCTTCTGTCATAGAATGTTTTTTTCATGTTGGCACGGTACCTGCTTAATCCTCGCCGAATTAATTAAGGTTGAGGTCGTACTTAATGAAACTGTGGAACATTCTAGGCGCCAGCGCGTCACTCTTCTTGCTGGTATCCACCAGCGCCCAAGCTGCATTTGTCACAACGCAAACGGGTGTCAATGTCACCCAGCGCAGCTGCTCTGCTGTAGGTGAACCCGGTTATATGAGCCAATGGGCTCCTGTCATCGCGCAGTTTGGCCGCGATTACGGACGGGGGATGCCGAGCAATGAAGCGGATGTGACCGCTGAACATGCGTGTATTTTTAATACCCAGTGGCAACAATATTTCCAGGAAGGTGAAGAAGGTCTGGGCTCACGAATGACCCAGCAGGTTGTATCCACCAATGAACTGCAAGCCTTTTTGCAGAATGCCGACGGTGATATCTGGTTGAGTGCCGAGCTGGACGACAGCGCATTGACCCTGCCTGAAGCCCATTTCGTAGTGGCTGCAGACGCCTTTGAGCGTAACTCGGCCAACCTGTTCTCCTATCAGGAGTACGAATGGAGTGGTGAAGCAACCACCCTAACCTTTACTGCCGACATCCATTTTCTGATGTCAAACGGTCTGTGGGACGGTGCGAATGATTCTGCCTATTCACTGTTAATTGGTGCCTATCAGGGACTGGAGATTGCCGCAGAAGCCTTGTTCCCAAGCAACTTCGGTACCGCGCTGGCCAGTGCCAGCTATAGCAGCCGTAACGACGCTGACATTGCCGCTGACGCCGATACTTATCGTAATATCAGTATCAGCTTTGACGTTGAGAACGGCGATCGTTTTGGCCTCACCGCATTAAGCCAGGCGTTTGCTCTGAATGGCGGCTATGTGGATTTTGCCAACAGCCTGTACACCCAACTGAGCGTTGAGGGACTGAGCGACCAGGACAGCCAACAGGTATTTAGCGGTGCCCTGCAGCGGGTAACCGTGCCAGAACCTTCCGTACTGTCTCTGTTCGGTCTGGCCCTGGCGGGTCTGTTCATCCGTCGCCGTCGTGCCTGATTGAACACCTTTAACGATTGAAAAAGCGCACTTCGGTGCGCTTTTTTATGCCTGATACCTTTACCCCCACCTCTGCCAGGTGAGACACTCAAAAGGCGTAGACACTAAGGGGAAGTGGATGTGATCACCCAATTACCACGCTGGGTTGAATACGGTGCGTTTTTACTCGCGCTGGTCGCTGGCTGCATCAATGCGATTGGCTTATTGGGGGTTGAACACCAGGCCATTTCCCACCTGTCTGGCACCGCCACGCTGATGGGGGCAGCCCTTATCAGCGACCATCCTTCGGCGGTATTGCACCTGGTCGGGATTGTGCTGAGTTTCCTGCTCGGCTCCACCCTGTGCGGGTTTATGTTGCCGGGCAATGCGTTGCTGTTGGGTCGACACTACGACACCACCTTACTGATCGAAGCCCTGCTGCTGTGCGGTGCCCTGCTGTTCCTGAATCAAGACGTCTATATTGGCCACTACCTGGCGTCTGCCGCGTGTGGACTGCAAAACGCCCTGGCCACCAACTACAGTGGCGCCATCGTCAGAACCACTCACCTGACCGGTATCGTCACTGATCTGGGCCTGATGCTGGGCGCCCGATGCCGCAAGGAACCGCTGGATCGGCGCAAAGGCATGTTGTTTGTACTGATCATCGGCGGGTTTGTGCTTGGGGCGGCCCTGGGTGCCTGGCTTTTCCAACAGGTGCAATTCTACGCCATGCTGGTACCCGCAGCACTGTGCCTGCTGCTGGCGGCACTTTATCGTTACACCCGGCAACGCACAACCAGCCCCGGTTTGTAAAACCGCCAAGGACGGTCTATAGATCCTGACCCTCAGCAAAAAACCTTGCGGTATCAGGTTTACCCGTGACAAGGACCTGAATATGACACCGGACTACATTGTTATTCATACTGCCGCGTTCAACGGCAAGGATTGCGACAAAGACATGATTGACAGCTGGCACCGGGCCAAAGGCTGGAACGGCATCGGCTACCATTACGTGATCCTGAATGATAAACACAGCCACAAGAGCGATGGAATGGTCGAAAAAGGCCGCCCCGACCATGTGCAGGGTGCTCATGCTCTGGGCCTGAACAGCCGTTCCCTGGGGATTTGTTGTGTTGGCCACGGCGATGAAAATGACTTTACTGAAGCCCAATATGACAGCCTCATCGCCTTGTTGGATCAATTGATGGAAACCCACAGCATTCCTGTCTCGCGAGTGATTGGTCACCGGGAGCTCAACCTGCTGGTCGACCGGGGCGTACTGTCAGACCGCTACCGAACGGCGAAATCCTGCCCCGGCAATCAGGTTGATATGCAGGCGCTGCGCAAGCGTTTGACCAAACCTGCGACGGTGTCGCCGCCCGAACCGCAAAGCACCGAACTGGCAGACGCCATGGCGGTACTGGCGCAACATCAGGATCGTTTTGGCAATGCCAGAGATGAATGGGCGGCCTTTTATTACCACCCGGAAATCATCGCTCTGCGCCAAAGGCGAATAACTTAACCAAAGGCGTGAAATTGACAGTTTCGGGAAGCATGATAATCTTAAGAAAAACAATCTAATAGCTTGTTGTTGATGTGCCTGAGCTAGTGACCTTACAAGGATTTTGCTTATGTGCAGTCGATGGCTTGGCGTTTTTCTGATTTTAGTGCTGTTGTCCCCCGGCAGTTTTGCTCAAACTGACAATAACAGTAGCACCACCCCCGCGGTTGCGACGACAACCCAACAGGCTAAAGCCGGCAACAACGCTGACAGTGCGTCCGGCCCTCAACTGCACCTTTCTGACGCTGCCGCGGCATCCTGGGCCGAATCACTGGCTGATGCTTCAGAGATTATCACGTTGATCTTCATACTGGCGGTGATCGCACTGGTGGCCGCAACAATACTGGTTAAATACACCGAATACTCCTGGACGCCCTACTCGGTTATCCGTCTGCTTGGCTTGATATTGATCCTGATGATCACCCTGATCCTCACGGTAGTGCCGAGTATTGAACAGGAAACCCTCACCCAGGTGATTGGTCTGCTGGGGGCGATTGGCGGTTATTTACTGGGTAAAGATCCCCGCGAAATGGATATCAACCGGACTGAAAAAGCCAAGCCCAAGCCGGAAAAACCCACCGCCATCGGCGAGCCCGCCAAAATACCGTTTGAACAATAAGGACACTGCATGCCAGGGACCGTGCAAAGAGGATTGTGGGTTGCACTGCTTACCATGCTCAGTGGCTGTGCCATCAACGGCTATGGTGTCGGCTTCAGCCGCCAGACACACACCAGTGACTACGGCAGCATCGAGCGCATCGAAGGCTTTGGAGTATTGCTGGACACCCGCAGCCCGACCCGCTCGTTGGTCATCGGCCACATCGAGCGCTTTTTGCTGTGTCCCTCAAAGGCTGTGGCACTGGACTCAATCAGCACCGACTCGCTGTTCAACCTGCCGGCAGTACAAAGCACTGACAGCGAATTTTCGCTGGCACTGTGCCAGGATGCGGCGGCCTTTCAACGGGCCCGCAGCGGCCTGAGCATGGACTTTTCACCCACCTTATTTCGGTTGTTGATAGGACATCAGCAACAATCGGTAGTGCATATCCAGAAAGACACCCACAGTGTTTTTCGGCTGCAGTACTTATCCGGAGAAGCGGCACAGGGACAAGCCTTACTTTTTCTTACTGAGGAACCATCACCATGAAATCATTCACAAGACCGGGAAGTCTTGTCGGCGCACTGTTGTTGCTGTGCGGTTGTCAGTCATCCCATTACCTGTATGTTCAGGAAACCGTAGTCGGCGTCGATGTGGGCGTAGGCACCAGCGGCAACAACCGCTTGTCGGTGGGCTACACCACCGACACCTTTGCGGTGATCCCTGAAAAAGGCGATGGGTTGGACGCGGCGTCAAGCGTCGCCATTATCGATGGCGCAATAAAGGGTTTGGATTGTTTCAATTACGAACAATTTAATGCTACTGGCAATGCCGCTGCGGCAATCGCCAAAAACGGCGAAGTCCTGACCAGCCTGCGCGAGACGATTTACGACACCGCCCGCGACAACACCAACAACTGTCAATGAGGATGACACTATGCGAATACTATTCCTGTTAGCCGTTGTCACCCTTGGCGGGTGCAGTAACAGCATTACGTTTTACCAGGCTACCCGCTCTTCACTGACTGTTGAAACCAGCGGTGTGGATGTCAACAAGCCGGTGCAAGGTAATTTCGGCTACAAAACCCGCACCTTCATTCTCAATCCCAAGATGGGCGATGGGAAGGATGTGATGGCGCTGATCAGCGATGCGCAGTTCAACAATGTGGAAAACAGCAGTGGTGACGATGTGATCACTTTTCGTGCTGCGCTGATCTCCGGTGATGCGGCGAATAACCTGAGCGAATTAGATGCCGTTGAGGCAGCGGCCGCTGTCAGTATGGCCAAACCCATCCCAACCTATTCCGATCTGGCCAAATCCAGCCTGAAAATCATGTGCGACGGGCTCACGGCCAGCGAGTTTACCCAAACAGGTAATCTTGTCACGGGGACCGCGTATGGCGATCTGACCACCGCCCAGATGCAGCAACTGGAAAGCCAGACCGGTGCAGGCATAAGCAATTATACTGAAGCGCTGCACAATGAATTGGCGCAACTGCTGCAACGAGGAGGATCCTGCTCATGAACACCATCAAATACATATTGTTTGAAGGCATAACGTCGTCAGATGAAGCCGACCGCTTGTCGATTCACCTGACCCAGGAATACGGTCGACAGGGCTTTGAACTTGTCAGTACAACCCTGACGCCCGAAGGTAATCTACTGGTTGGGCTGCTGCACAAAGCGGACAATGCGTAAGCGATGGCCACGGGATGTCCGTGGCCATGAAACACTGACGCAACAATCCGCTCCCACATGACACCGACTCACGGGAAGCCCGTTGGACGAGACAACTGGCAACCGCCAGCATTGCGGTCTAAATTTGTAGGCAACAGTCCCTTGGTGGTGTCACCTTTTGGGTGCGCCATGCAGCAGCGTAGCAGGTTCGACAATGCCCAGATTCCTGATCCTGATCACCAGTGTATTACTGACACAAACGACCGCAGCACAGGTTCCCAACTGGCAATACAATCAATTGGTGGGTGAATACAATGATTTGTTGCGAGAGCGAGACAACATCGCCTATAAGTGCAATGAGTTGCGCGACGACTACAACATACTGGTGGAAGAAGCCAATCGCGAGAGCCAGGCACTGTATTCGACGGTGTGCGAACACAAAGACACGGTCACGAAACAACTGCGAGTAATCCTGAATGAGTATTATCGTCAACTGCCAGAATACAATCATGTGTTCAGCGACAACGCTCGCCTGTTTAACTATGAGAGCTATGATACGCTGAAAAAGGCTTTCATCACCCTTCGGACTTTATCGGTCGATCAAGACACCTGTAATGAAAACGGTGTGAACCGAGAACTGAACAAAAAAAGACACAATAATTTGCACGACAAGCTAGAGAAAATTGACCGCTGGATAGACCAAATGAAAAACGCCAAAGATGGCTAATGCGGTGTTGACTGGCTGGATTCATGCTCGGATAGACATCACAACGCCGCCCCTGTATTCGCTACCCTATTCCGATGCCAGGGCTCTATTGCCCTGGTACATACTGAAACACCCTTTCCAGCGGCTGGCCAAACACCTGAGCGATCTTAAACGCCACTTCCAGCGACGGCGAGTACTTGCCTTTCTCGATGGCCATGATCGTCTGGCGGGTCACGCCGACCTGCTCGGCCAGAGCCTGCTGGGTCATCTCGTCGGCAAAAAAACGCAGCTCCCGCACCCGGTTTACAATCTGATAGTCAGTCACCGAAGGCCTCCCGACGGTATTGCCAGATTTGGCTGCCAAAGCGCACCACTTCAGAGAAGATAAAGCCAAACATCAACAGGTGAACCGTCAGCATGGGGACATAGATGCTGCTGTTTTCATCGGCAAACTGGGGATTAAACTCCAGGATCACCATGCGCCCCAACACCACCCAGATGACGGTGACCAACACCCGATAACCGGCCTGGTTGGCTTTCAGGGCAATCCACTGATCCCGCTCGTCGCCGTCAAGTTCAGCATCCCGTCGGTTTGAGGCCGCCAGCATGGCGTGGAATACGGCTTCAACAATCACCGTCAGCAGCAAGGTCTGACCCAACAACCACAATGCCTGGGTTTTGCCTTCCTCTGGTGGCAAATCGGATAACCCGGTCAGGCTGATCAGGTAGTAGCCAAAAATCAGCACGGTGCTGACCAGTGAAATCCATGCACTTTTCTCTTTGTACGAAATGTCCATCACGTTCTCCTATGCTGTGATGGCGAAAAAGTAAACTAACGCGGACTCTATGTCAAACATTTTTAACACCAAGTAAGCTATCTAACACATTATGTGTGTTATTTTATTCAACAATACCTCTCGTCAGGGCTTGGTGGCGATGACGATGGTTGACAGACAACGCCCATACAATGCCGTCGCGATATCGGATTACCGGGGTTTGACTCTATTGCGGTGATGAAATGAACCACAAAAGACCAGATTTGTTATGCCGAATTTAAAAATCGGCACTACAACGGTCTTCCTTTCAGCCACACTGTAGCTGTTGACGTAGCTTGATCACGGCCACTATTTGGGCCAGGTCAGCAACAATGTTCATGCATAAGTGACAGGAAATAATCTGATGACAAAGAAAAACCTGGGCCGATTAGCCGGCGTTGTCTATTTACTGGTCGTGCTGACCGGTATTTTTAACCTGATCTACGTTCCCACACAATTGATCCACTGGAACGATGCCGCACTCACCCTGACGAGCATTCAGACATCGGAATGGCTCTTCAGAGCGGGTATTGTGGCCGGCATACTGAGCTATGTGTTCTTCGCCCTGTTGCCCCTGATCCTGTACAACCTTTTCAAGTCAGTGGACAGACAATGGGCAATGTTGATGGTGTTCCTTGCCGTGATCAGCGTGCCGGTTTCACTGTTCAGCATCGTCGCCAAAATCGATATTCTGACCTTGTTAAGTGGCGCAAGCTACCTGGACCCCTTCACCACAGAGCAACTACAAACCCAGGTCATGTTGCTGCTCAAGTCCTACTACAATGGCATAGGGGTTTCACAGCTGTTTTGGGGCCTGTGGCTATTGCCGTTCGGGTATCTGGTGGTTCGTTCTGGCTACCTGCCCAAGGTGCTGGGTATTTTGTTGATGTTCGGCTGCCTGGGATATTTGGTGTTTTTCTTCCAGCACCTCTTGTTCCCGCACATTACAATCCCCGGATTTGTAAAACTGCCCGGTTCGATCGGCGAAATCGGCACCTGCTTGTGGTTATTGATCATGGGGGTCAAGTGCTCGGACGAACAACAGTGAGCGCATGGGGTTTACTTTTATCGCGATCGTCAGTGAAAGGTTTTTTTGTGCCAGTAGTGGACTGTGGTTAACTCAAAAGTGAAAGGGTGTTTTGGGTGAATAGCAGACTGTTAACGCTCCAAACAGCGGAAAACGCGAGCGTTTTGGTGTAGCCAGGGAGTGGCTTTCCGTTGACTTGGCTTGTTATAAGGCATGTTAGTTTATTTCTATTATTTCTGAACTAATAGTTTTCCCGAGGCTTTCGATGAACGAAAATTCATTTGCACTAATCCTTATACAAGACCGATAGTCACAAATAGTATATGAATAGTTGGTAATGCCGTTCAACTCCCAAACTTCCAAAGAATGTAATCTTTCTTCAATTTCTTTAGTTGTAAAAGAAAGCAATCGTAAATCAGTCGCCTCAGTTTCCAATCTTGATTTCAAACTATCGAAATGTTCCTTATTTTCCTCTTCGACTTCCTCTAACAGAGGGAATGAGATACTTCTAAATCTGTCAGATGATACTGGACAAGTGAAGTCATTTTCGTGCCCACCGCGAACTACCATGTAGCAGTTCTCAGGTAATGTAAATTCTCTATCATGAAAGATTTTTACAGCTGTAGCGTTTGAAAAAAATGGAATAATAATTAAAAAGAGAGCAAGTCTCATAGATTGCGCTGCCTTATAACGCCGTGCTAAACGGCACAAAATGCTTGGCTAAAATTTGCGAGGAACGAGCACAGCCAAGCTTTTTGTGTCCGCCTTTTAAGCACTTTGTTATATGCTTTCATCTGCAACTGCTTGGTCAAACCAAACATGCTCTGACTCACCACCTAAGTTAAAACGATACCCGAATGGAAGAGCCATATATATTGCTAGTTCAGGGCGTTTTTCGATGATGTGCTCAAAGTGCACCGTAACTAATGAGCTGGTATTACCGTCGTACTCATCTGTAGTTAACCACCAACCACTCATATGATTTGGTGATGGATAACGAACTCCTTCAACTGGTGTTGAGCCCTCATAAATGCCTTTAGAAATAGTAACAAGCTGAGTAGGCTCAACAGGAGCATAAATTGTTTGATAATGATCACAACATTCTTTTTGGACTGACTCAATACTCAAGCTTCTTATTCCTGACTCGAAAAAGCATATAACGCCCCAATCAGGGGCTTTTTATAGCTTGCTAAAATGTGCAGCGAAGCGGAACTAAGCAAGCTGTAAAAAGTCCCGCGCTGAATTGGCTTGTTATAGCGAACTTGGTACATAGCCACAACAACTTGTCACAGCTTGTATTCCTTGCTTATAGTCATTGATTGAAATGTCGTGAGTGTTGAATACAACAGCACCAACCCCTGAGAACTCTGTATTACCGCCGAATTCAACGAAATAATATTTACCTGCTTCAACATCAAGGTTTATAGTTTTACCTGGCGTTAATGCGAGGAATGGCCAGCTAATTTTGACTTCATGATTGCCAGCAGGAAGAAATGTCCAAGAAAATGCATTGTTTGGCAAATTAGCAAATTTCTCACCATTGATAGTTGATGAAACTGTATAAATTAATGGGGGCACCATTTTACGGTATAGCACTAATACAGCTTTTTCTGAATCAGGTACCCCAACTTCTGCTTGTGAATATGTTGGAGAGTTATTAGGTGTATTTACACATCCTGTTAAAAAAATTATCAAAAGTAGTGAAAGTCTCATAGGAACCTTTGTGAGCTATAACAGTGTATTACTGCGAATTCGCGGTATGCCCAGTTTTGCGCCATGCCTGTACTCGCAGTGTGTATTATTTTATCCAATACTAACAACCAGATAGGCAACTTTACCAGGCTTACTACCAGCTTTAGGGTTGGGGAAAGCGAGAATCGGGGTTTATATAGGTCCTCATAAATAAAGGCTTGGAAACAAATCCTGATATAAATCAGACGATTAAAATGGTTTGACCTGTGCAAAGCGAGAATTTGACTACGTGAAAGCGAGAAGTTTTGTGGCATAGATTGAAGCTATTTGAAATACGAAGCTACAAAAAATCGCTCTGTTTGACTCTACGATAACATCCGGGGAGGTCCTCGCCTTCGCGAGGATGACGATTCTTCGTAGGCAGAATTTAATGACTGCGGAAACACAGGGAGTGGATACAACCATGACTACGTTCGAAGGTCCACTTTTCGCTCAAAGCGACAGCCCACTCTACCCCCGGACACAGAACAAAAGGGGTTTCGAATCCCCCGTCATAAAGTAAGTGTCCATATTCCTCGATAAACCCCAACGGGCTGTGTTCATTTCGGTTAATATTGCAACCAGCCGTTTTTTATCCATAAATCATGCGTCATCGCAGAGGATGTTATGCAATCCCTCCAATACCTGATCATAGCCCTACTGATATCGTCTGGCAGTTATGCCCAGCAGGCCCCTTGTGAACTATCAGGGACCTGGAAGCACGCTGATAAAAATGCGTGGCTTGAAGTCGATTTAGCCGCTAAAACGGTGTTCGTTAAATCCCACCTGGATAACCCGGATGCAGAGGGGCTAACGGTTATACAAAACCTAAAACCCGCTTGGTCCGGAGACATGTACAATGCAAGCACTGGTGATTTTGTGCCCGTTCAGCTAACATTTCACGGCTGTGACCAACTGAGCGTGACTGACAACGGCGTCGCCATCGTTACGTTGTTGCGTGAATGATCGGCATGGCCCAAGTCAGTGAGGACAACACATTGTTTGTGGTTCCGTTCTTCCAAGACATCTGTGCTGAACAATTCTCGGGTGGTTACTGTCTACCTGAGATGGTTATCACGTCCTCTTTCCTCTTTCCCCTTTCCACTGCCAGCGCAAACGCGATTAAAGGTGTGGTTCCGCCGTTGAACCGCCTTGTGAAAAATCCAATAAATCGCGACAGTAGCACCCACAATACGCTATCCAAGCCGTAGCGGCTGCACAGAATAGATGACGCCAATGCAGTATTGTTTAGCGCTCCTATCCAGAAGCATTGAACGCACTTTGGGCGGTTCCGGTGCGCGGGTAACATTTTAGGGAACAACAAATGAAGACAACAATGACAAGGACGCTGGTCGCTTATGCCTTAACCGTGCTCTTCGGTCTGTCTGCAGTGACAGCGTCAGCCAATCAAGCGCCAGATCCGTCGCAAAGCATTATTTCCAAGGTCATTAACGCCTATGGCGGCACAGCACTGACCCACGCCAAGACGGTTCGCATCACCGACTATAACAAAGGGCCGTGGCCGGGTGAGAGCGAAAATCCCGGCGTCCCCGAGCTGTGGCGGATCAATGAAATACTCACTATCGACCTTGCCGGTCAGCGCAAAAGCCTGCTGTCTTACCGCGTGCCCCGTACCACCGTGGATCTGGAAAAGTGGCTCTATGATGGCGAAAAAACGATTAAATACGACATTCTGCATAACAAATATACCCACGAAAACTGGGCATCGTACGACTGGCTGGGTGGCTCAATGGTCCGCGCCAGCGATACGATGCACGCGTTGGGTTTGCACAACGACCTACAGCACGTCAAAAGCCTGGGAGATGAATACTACCGCGGAAAGCTGCATCACAGGTTAGATGTCACCCTGAAAAAAGGTGGCGAATTTGTCTACTTCATTGACGCCACCACCGGTTTGATTAGCAAAGTCCAGCGCAAACATCCCAGCGCCGAATTGCTGTATGTGTTTTCCAACCACCAGCAACAACAGGGTGTTGTTTTCGCGGCGGACATGAATTTCTTTGTTAACGGTGCGCTGCGCCTGACATCCGTGCACCGGGACATCGAGGTGGATCAGCCCGTCGGCGATGCGTTTGAAGGCTTTGATGACTATTCATCATGGGGAGAGACACTAACGCGCCCGGAGGACGGCATAAGACAGCTTGGCAACCACACCTATCAGGTTGGCGAGGGGCGTTCTATGACAGTCTTTTACGAGCATGACAACAGTTACTCAGCATCTGGCGAGGCAGCGGATATCGCGATCAACTTTGAGGCATTAAAGAGACACACCGGACGCGATAAGCCATTGACCTATTTCATTGTCAGTCATCATCACCGGCGCAACCTCAGTGGCCTTGGCAACGTATTGCAACTGGGCGCAAAACTCGTGGTTGCAGGCGCACACAAAGCTACCGTGCTGGAGGCGCTGCCATCTGCAACCGCAGACAATCTTGTAGCTGTCCCTGACCGGCAACCCTATCTACTGGGATACCTCACACTGTTTGATATCGCCACGGCGCACTCGCAGCACTATCTGTTGACTTACGTGCCTGATGAAAAAATGGTGGTTGCGGATGATCACTATGAAACGGACCTTAAATCCGCCAAGCCAAGGATCCACAAAGACATGGTGTTGTTTCGCCAGCAACTGGAGGAGTTGGAAATTGACATTGAGACACTGATCGATACCCGGAGCTGGCGCACCTTCAGCATCGACGAGCTAAGGCATTGGACTGACAGTTTTGAGGAGAAACGTTGTCCTGCTGGTTATGACATCTGTGCCAGTGGCTGACATGTCGAATGATCAGGTTTAACCGGCTTCTTTTCTGACGGTGGTGCAAGCCTTGTTGCGGGCTGACTTATTATGATTTTTCCCCGCTTTTTAGTCCTGCGCTTAACAAGATGGTTTCCAGCTCTTCGGTAATTTGCTCCTGGCGAAGGTGGTTGCGCTGCTTTTCCAGTGTCAGGGTCTGCTCATCAAGATTACTCAGCGCATTTTCAAGGTGCTGTAGCCGGGCCTGATTTTCACTGAAAAATGACAGGGTCAGCAAGTGACTCAGTCGGGTCAGAATATATTCACTCATGGCCTGCGCATAAAACGCTACAGGGTTTAGGTTCAGTAGTGGACGCATCCCCTCCCCAGCCTCACGATATTGGGTAGCCAGACTCCCGAGTAACGGTTCAAAGCGCGGCGTTGCCGATACACCGTCGTGATAGAGCACGGCAACCTGTTCCGGCGTAATCTGCGTTTCCGGCTGACTGACTAAAGACGTTAAGGCAGTGAGCACCGTGTCGATTTCTGCGAACACACTCGCTGCTTTAAGCGCGCTGACGACACGCGGGTCATGCTCAAGCTTTACAGACAGCCGGTAGCCGACCGGATAAATCTGACAATTGGACACCGTCCCAGCTTCAGTCAGCGCGTCAAGTTCATCACAAAGGCGCGCGTTAAAATTGCCACAAAAGCCCCGCTCAGATCCCAGTATTAACAGGATCGACGGCGTTACCGGTACAGGCAGGGATAACTCCGGACACCCAGCAATACTGCGTACTATTGCCCGTTGCATTGCATTAAGTCCCTCAGCCTGGCTTTCTACGCAGCCCCTGGCCTGCTGACTTTCCAACAGTGCAATGGATTTCAGACTACCAATGATCAGCGCAATGTCGCCTAACTGCTCCATGCGGGTCTTGAGGACACGCGCGTTGATCATGTCAGTGACTCGCGCCAGGTCGTCAGTGCTTCGACCCAGACACTGCGGTCAGCGTCCAGCTCCAGCGACAGCCCGTCAACGACCTCTTTCAGGTCAGCCAGTGCCTGCGGTATGCTGGCAGGTGACACCTCATCAAGCCAGTGTTGGTTATACGCCAGTAACCAGGCAAGATTAAATGACGGAGACACCGGGTCCAGACGGTTTTGTTTAAGCAACACCTGTAACACACGCCCACGCTGCAACACCTTTTCCATACCCGGCTCAAGGCGGGTGCCGAAGCGAGTGAAAATTTGCAGCTCAAGAAACTGCAGATAGTCCAGTTTAATTCGCCCGGCCTCACGTTTAATCGCCGGATGCTGGGCGTTGCCACCAATCCGTGAAACCGACCGGGAAATATCAATAGCGGGTCTGAAGCCAGCATTGAACAGTTGATCCGTCAGGTAAATCTGGCCGTCGGTAATTGAGATCAGGTTAGTCGGAATGTATGACGCAATTTCACCCTGCAGGGTTTCAATTACTGGCAGCGCCGTCATGCTTCCACCACCAAATTCCGCGCCGAGACACGTTGCCCGCTCCAGCAGGCGCGCGTGCAGGAAAAATATATCACCCGGATACGCCTCACGTCCGGGTGGACGGCGCAGCAACAATGACAATTCCCTGTACGCATGGGCGTGGGTCGTCAAATCATCATACACCACCAGCGTATCGTGCCCCTTGTGCATCCAGTACTCGGCCAGCGCACAGCCTGCATAGGGGGCCAGGTATTTTTCTCCGGCCAGCGCACTGGCTTCACTGACGACCACCGTAGTGTAGTCCATTGCTCCGGCATCGCGCAGATACTGAATCGTGGACGCCACTGCGGAGCGACGCTGACCGATCAGCACATACACACAGCGCACATTACGGTCTTTCTGATTAATGACAGCGTCAATCGCAATCGAGCTTTTCCCGAGTCCCTCATCACCAATAATCAGCTGACGCTGTCCTTTCCCAATCGGTATCAGCGTGTCCACAATTTTAATGCCGGAATACAGTGGTTTATTGACAAAATCCCGCTGATAAATAGACGGGGCTTTAGTATCGAGCATGTGTCGGTCTGGACAGTCAGCAGGCTCTTTTCCATCAAGCGGTTCCGACAGCGGCGACACGACTCTGCCAAGCAAGTTATCGCCCACCGGGATAGTCATCTGCTGTTTAGACAGGCTGACCAGCGTACCGGCTGCCAGCGCGGCGGTTTGTTTGATCAGGATGGCACCAAGGCGATGCTCATCAAGATGAAAAACCAATCCACGACTGCCGTCCTCAAACAGCAGAATTTCATCCATAGCTGCTGACGGCAAACCGTCAACCCAGGCAATACCGTCCCCAACTGACATCACGCGTCCGGTCTCATGAATGCGTGGCGCAAACGTGTAATTGCTGAGTCGATCGGCAATTTTCATCAGCGGGGAGTGATGTCTGGTTTCAAGCGGATTAACTTTCATGCAGCAACTCGTTGAAGAAAGCCAGTTCACTGTTCAGGGTTGCCTGAATACGAAATGCATCCAACGCAATTTCTGCCCCCGAGAGCAGCGCAGGGTTAACCTCGAAGCTGCACTGAAGTGCGTCATCGTTGGCTGTTTTTGCTAGCGCCGTCGCCAGTGCCTGCTGTAACGGTGAAGGCAGCGTATAGGCAGTCGTGACCATGGCTCTGGCGTTGCCAGCCCGATCACGCAGCGCTTTTTTTCGGGCTTCTGGCAATGCAGACAAATCGTTAATCAGGCGCTGCACCATCTGCTTTTCAAGCTCCGGGCCAGCAAACTCACGCAGCAATCTTGCAACAAACTGACAACTCAGATTTGCGGCCTGTTTTTCCAGTGCATGCCAGGCCTCGTTTTGTTCATCCGAAAGCAGCACCAGCCTGCGAGATCTTTCTTCTGCCAAGTCCTGTTCGAGCTGTGCCATCTTCTGTTCACGAAGCGCAGTGATCTGCTTTGTGATCCCGGCTTCCCGCGATTTGAACGCCTGCTCCAGCTCAGCAAGACGGGTTTCATAGTCCAGCTTTATTGCATCGGCCTCTTCATGATGTTGCCTGGCCTCTTCCAGCGAGTCTTCAATACGCTTTCGGCGCCGCTCGATAGCGTCGATCACAGGGCGATACAAAAACCGCTTCAGCAGCCACATCAACACAATAAAATTGATGAGCTCCAGAATAAACGTGGTGCCGTTCAGTTCCACAGCATGTCTCCGTTATCAGAGTAGCGACAAAAGCGGATTTCTGAACAGCACAATCAGTACAATCACCAGCACGTAGATAGCCAGCGACTCAATCATCGCGAGACCGATAAACAGCGTACGCATGATGGTTTTCTCTGATTCCGGCTGACGGGCCAGCGACTCCAGCGCCTGACTGATGGCCTTACCCATGGCAATAGCCGGCAACATCACCCCCAGGCCAATTGCGAGCAACGCGGCGACGGTAGACGCCACCACCAGAAGTGTCATGTCATTCATCAAGGGGTTCCTTTTTTCCGATTGTGTTTTTCAATATGTTCCTGCTGCGTTTGTATAGCACTGGCTACGTAAATCAGCGCCAGCACGCCAAAAATGTAGGCCTGTACCAGCGCCTCAACAATGTGCAGCATTAACAAGGGGACTGGTGCCAGAAAGCCTGCCACCATCAGTACTAGCAGCGCGGCAATTTCCAGACTCATGATGTTGCCAAATAAACGCACTGCCAGTGCCAGTGTGCGGGTCAGCTCACTGATGATGTGAAATGGCAACAGTAACGGCGATGGCGACAGGTAGTGACGTAGATACTGCCTGAGGCCGTTCGCGCGAATGCCGTACCAGTGAACAGAAAAAAACACGATAATAGCGAGCGCACTGGTAACAGACAGATCCCGCGTGGGCGACTCGAGCCCAGGAATAAGGCCGGTAAGGTTTGAGACCACCAGAAAAATCCACAATGTGCCAATCAACGGCGTCAATTGCCTTGCGTAATCGGGCTGGACATCCGCCACCGCATCTTCTATCGAACCGACGATGCCCTCCAGCATGCTTTGGCGCATACCTGGATGCAATGTCATGCGACGGGTCAGGACGTAAGCAAGCACTACCAGCAGTAGCGTTACCCCGGCACTGGTCAGCACACTCTTGCTGATGTCCAGCGACCCCACAGTAAGCACCCAGTCACTGAAAAGCGCATTATCTGTCATGCGGTTCTCCGTCCGTGTCGCGAATATAAAAATAAACGTTAAACGCCCCAACAAACACGCCAACGATGATCAGACTCACTGTCCAGCTGGTAGAAAAGCCTTCCAGTCGGGCATCGAGCCAGCTGCCAAGGTATGCACCGGCAACCAAGGGGATCACGAACAGCAGCCCCAGTGTTCCCAGTAGTCCCAACTGCGAAAGAAAGTGCCGGTCTGTGCCTGCTTTATTCCACTGCTTGCTCTGACGCTCGATACGCTTTTCCAGCGTTTTTTTATCCACTTTCATTGCCAGCGCTCCATGTCGAACATGTGACGCATCATCGACTGTTCAATACGCTCAAGGTTTGACTTGCTGTGGTACAGACTGTCTTCTGTCTGGGAAAAGTGAAAACGTAGCTGTTCAACCATTTTAGTGTGTTCACGTCCACGCCAGTACTGATGAGTATGCAGTGTCAGCGAGCGTTGCCGACAGTGCAGCAATCCACCTGGCGTCGCCAGGTAGTCAGTATCACCATTCACAAACCGCAGCGTCGCCATGCCGACGCTTAGCACAGTCATAAAATCCGCATGACCGGGTAACAGACAAAACCGGCCAGAGTCGTCATCGGCAATAAACGCGCTCACATTGTGTACAGTTTCATCACCATACGCAGCATAAATTCGCAGTGTATAAGCCTGGGTCATGACGCCCCCTCTTTCATGCTGCCACGCATGTAACAGGCTTTTTCCGGGATGTCGTCAAACTTGCCGCTTAAGAACGCATCGCAGTCATCCAGTGTGTCATTCAGCGGCACACTGACACCTGCCACCCCGGAATGGGCTTCGGTAACAAAAAAGGGCTGCGTGAGATAACGCTGCAGCTTTCTGGCACGTTTCACCACGCGCTGATCTTCCTGCGAGAGTTCTTCCATGCCCAGCATGGAGATAATATTTTCCAGCTCTTTGTATCGACTTAAATGTTCGCGCACCTGTTGCGCAATGCGGTAATGACGCTCGCCCAGCACGTAGGCATCGACCAACCGACTGCCGGACGCAAGCGGATCAACGGCTGGGTACAGTCCCTGGCTGGCGGCCGCGCGTGAGAGAATAACCCGCGTATCCAGGTGGCCAAGAATTTCACTGACGGCCGGATCGGTCATGTCATCGGCCGGTACATAGACCGCCTGTACCGAGGTGATAGCCCCTTCCGGTGTCGAATTAATCCGCTCTTCCAGCTCAGAAACTTCTGACGCCAGCGTGGGCTGATAGCCGACAGTGGCTGGCATGCGGCCCAGCAGGCTGGATATTTCACTGCCCGCCTGTACAAACCGATAAACGTTATCGACCACAAACAACACTTCCTTTTGTAGCGTGTCGCGCAGATACTCTGCATAGGTCAGCGCACTTAACGCAGCGCGAAAGCGCACCCCCGGCGATTCATCCATCTCGCCATAAACCAGCACCGAGTGCGGTAGCACATTGGCTTCCTTCATTTGGTGCCATAGCTCATGACCTTCCCTGATCCGCTCGCCAATACCGCCAAACACCGCCAAACCTTTATGCAGGTGAGCTATCGCATGCATAAATTCCATGATCAGCATGGTTTTGCCCACCCCGGCGCCGCCAAACAGGCCGGTTTTCCCGCCGCGTACAAACGGACACAGCAAGTCGATAACCTTGATACCCGACGGCAGAATGTCGTCGGTAATAACCGATTCACTTAAGGGACGGGGTGGTGAATGAATATCACGGTAATCACTGATGTCTGCCGCTGGCTGGTTGTCCAGCGGCGCGCCAAAGATATCCAGTACCCGTCCCAGGCAGGCGTCACTGACCGGCACCCGCACCGCAGCACCAGTGTCATACACCAGGGTTCCGCGCTGCAGTCCGGTGCTGCGGTGCAAGATGATGGCGCGAACATGATCATCGTCCAGATGCTGATGCACCTCAAAAAAATAGGTATCACCGTTTACCCTGGCCATCAGGGCACGATTGAGGGGAGGCAGACGATTGCATCGCACCACAATCACCGGTCCCTGCACCTGGGTTACTTCGCCAATCGGCTGCTGCGTTGTTGTCACTGCTATCCTTTCCTGCAAAACAAACCTTTTTGCTCCCCTTAATAGGTTGTAGCAGTGAAAGTTATAGCAGGAAAGAAAACACCGAACTTTGATCCCGAATAACTTTTCCGCCAATGATCAGCGACATGGCTTATGCTGTTGTCATACACTGACACGGCATCGCCGAGAGAATCAGGAGCTGTTATGAACAATAAAAGGATACCTGGCGACACGCCAGCCACCGTGAAGATGCCGGTTCCACCACATCCGCAACAGCGCCATGCGCCACTGCCGTGGAGCCAGCCTAAGTCAGACCGGCATGACGCCAGCATCGATGCCAGAACTCGTGCGATACTCGAAAGCCCAAGCTACCGGCAGGCCGATCAGGACATTGATTACCTCAACACCGATGCCACGCGCGGTACACGGTTGCAGATTGATTATCAGAAGGCCGAAAACCTGCTGACCGAACACAATATCCAGCACACCATTGTGGTGTTTGGTAGCACCCGCATTACCGACGAAGAAACGGCACATGCCAATCTGCAAGCGCTGAATCAGCAGCTAGCGCAAACTCCGGACGATGCCATCCTTCAACAACGTCTGAAAGTCGCCCGCCAGTTACTGATTAAATGTCGTTACTACGATGTCGCAAGGCAGTTCGCCCGACGTGTCAGCGAGGCCAGCAAGATCCTGCCGGACGGACAACTTCTGATCATGACCGGTGGTGGTCCCGGGATTATGGAAGCCGCCAATCGCGGCGCGTTTGATGCCGGCAGTAAGAATATTGGTCTGAACATTAACCTGCCACACGAACAATACCCCAACCCCTATATCACCCCTGAACTGTGTTTCCGGTTCCATTATTTTGCCGTGCGTAAACTGCACTTTTTGTTGCGCACCCGTGCACTGGTGGTTTTTCCGGGCGGCTTTGGCACCCTCGATGAACTGTTTGAAACACTCACCCTGATGCAGACACGAAAACTCAGACCCATGCCCGTGGTCCTGGTGGGTGAAACCTACTGGCGCCAGGCCGTTGACATAGATTTTCTGGTTGCCGAAGGGGTGGTTGATCCGGAAGACCGGGATTTGTTCTGGTATGCCGAAACCGCCGAGGAAATCTGGGAGAGCATTTGCCGCTGGCACCGGTTAAACGGGACGCGACTGCCCTGTGACTGCAGTGACGACTGACGCGGGTTGCTTTCGCGTGAGGGGGTTCTTTGCTGTCATCAGTGTACCGGTTACGTCATCGAAACACGGACAATCCGTCTGGCCCGCGAGCGCAGTGATTTGCCCTGTGTGATAGTCCGCGGCCAGGATCACAACTCCATTCAATTGCCCGCGCGATCTTTTCTCGTCGCTTCAAGTTGACCCATTAAGTCAATGCGCTGGCCATCAATGTTTAGTTCCATCCCGCTCACATCGGGTGCCACATGCTCGCCAGCGCTGAGTGATGTCCTGCCGGCGCCTATATGCGGCTTATTGGCATTGGCTACTGTGCCGGCTTTACCGTCCAACTGCTTATTGCCTGGGTGGTTAAATCAATCGAATAGATTGTATGGACACCTGATTCAATATCCGAGCACATTAATTCCAATGAGTTCCGGTCGCCCCCTGGGTTAACGTTGCCACCGACGTCTTTCATCTCGTTAGTGCTTTCAATAATTTGACCCATCCCTGCAGACCACATCCCAGGCAAAGCACCTTCTTTGGCCACATACTGTCTCGCGGTTGAAGCCAACGCAACCAGAGTGAGGTGAAGTTCCTCTTCACTCGCTTGGCAAGGTCGGGGCACCGAAGCATTGGAGGACAAAGGTAACAACATTAACATCAGGAATACGATGTTTCTCATCTGCATACTCACAAAAAAATGATGCGTTTCCTTTAAAACAGACAATGTATTTTTACCAAACAGGGGTTACAGCAGTCGTCTGTTACTAAACACCTAGTTCTGCAAAAATACTCGAAAAACGCTGTGACAACTTTTCAGATCCAACTGGCATGGCAACAAAGTGCCGTTTCAGTGTTTTCAGATTGTTCAGAGTGGTCTCTTCGATACACCCTATTTCTTTTAAGGACACAATGGTATCCAGTAACAGCCTGTCTAATTCGTCAAGATCGAGTTGGTTATCTTGCTGATTCAGCTCCTTCCTTAGGTGGGCTAACCTGACTAAGTAGTGCTTGTAAGGATCTGACGCATAAAATTCAGACGTGCTACACGTCGATGCCCTTGTGGCATCCGCGCGCACACCATAGGATGTCATAAATACTGCAACCAGAATCGATGCCCTACATGCAATGTTGAGCACGAAATGGCAACTCGTTCGTGATGCCATACAGACTACCTCCCATCGATTAAAAGCACTGAAGACAGAGGCTGCAACCACTGCTGTATGGCGGTATTACTCTGTGCTGCGACCACAATGCACTGTTGTTTATCACAGATAGAATATTGTTTGTATTCTCCATCATCGGTTTCTTCCTTCGCGAACATATGGGTATACCCGTCGATTTCCCTGGCCTCAAAAAAAATCCCGTCTTTGGATGTATTTTTATAGGCCGAAAAAATCTCATCCACGTACGCGACATTGTGGAATTCAACAAATGCATCGGCGTCTCTACAAACATACCGATTGGGCTTCACATAGTGTATGCAGTTGTCCGGAACTGATTGCGGGTTATCAAAAATGTAGACCTCGCTCGAATCCGAATGTAAGGGCAAAAAAAGGAGCGCCAAAAATGTGATTTTTTTCATGCCTGACACCTTAACGGTGGATGTATAAACCCTTGATAGGAATGTGTAAAAACCGGGCCCCAAACCAACGATGTCGTGCCCAGCGAAAAGCCCAGTAATCCCGTTAACGTGTGGCTCAGCCAAATCACGCAAACTGAAAGCCCGCCGGGTACCGATGAAAACCGTCGTAATCCTGTTTACTCAATGGCACCCCGGCTGCACGGAGCGTCGCATAGGCCATGTTGATATGAAACAACATGTTGGGAATGGAAAACAAATGCAGGTAATCCTGTGGACTGAACTGACATTCGGCAAACCCTGCCACCAGGGCGATGGGCTTGTCAGTTGCTTCCTCCCCCTGCTGCGAGGCGGTTTGCAACGCGCTGAGGGTCTGGTTGATGGCCTCCTGCAGCGCTGACCAGGTCACCGCAATCTCAATCTGTTCGCGGTGTTGTGTGCCCAGCAGTGCATTGATGGCGCGGTACACAAACGACAGCGCGGTAGTGAACTGTTGATGCACCGGGAACATGTCATCGCTCAGGCGGGCATGCAACAAGGCCTCTGCCTTTGCTGAATGGGCCTGTGCTTTGTTGATCAGGGCGAGCAACTGTCGGGTGTAGTGGCGGTGCACGGCAAAAGGGTCGGTGGTCATGGCAAACTCATGTCATGGTTGGGGTGTCAGGGGCGCACCTGCTCAGGGGCATCGTCCCCGGTGGGCGGCTGTTCCTCATCCACCACCAGCAGCTGCTCCTGGGCAGTGGCCTCTTCGATACGGGGGTCCATCGCCGCGGCCAGCGGCGAACTGGTGATGTCAGAGGGGCTGACCACGTAATCGGAGTGTTTCATGCGCTCGGCTTTCTGACGATGGTTGATCAGGGTAAGGGCGGTGAACATCAACAACGACAACACCGCAATCGCGCCATACAGGGCTGGGTGACCAAAATATTCCATCACCTGCGACAGCGCCGCAGAGCCTGCCCCGGCACCTCCACCGAAGGCCACCAGCAACGCCGATGAAACCCCCACCCGGTCTTCATCATCGACCCGGGAGTTGGCCAGTGCCGACGATAGCGGATACAGAGTGAAAGCAAACAAACCAAACAGGAAACTCACCACCAGCATCTGGGTCTGACTGAGGGGCAGTAAAAACAGCGCGGCGGCGATCAGGGTCAGGGCCACTGCATTGCTGCGCAATAACACGCTGCGGCGTACCCGATCAGACAGCACACCCATCGGCCATTGGGCCAACAAGCCGGCAAAAATGGTCACCGCCATAAACGATGCAATGCCGGCCGCATCAAACCCGGCCTGGCTGGCGAACACCGGTGCCAGACCGTAAAAACTGCCGTTGATGATGCCGGCAAACATCACCGCGGTCAGTGACTGGGGCACCAGTTTTACATAATTGAAAAAGCCCACCGCCATCGGCCGCAGCGGTTTAGGATGGATGCGACGGGTAATGGCGATGGGTACGATCCCTATTGATACCGCGATACAAACCAGAAACAGCGGCGCATAGCCAAGCTCCGGAAATTGTGACAACGCCAGTTGCCCCACCACGGTGCCGAGATAGGAGGTGATCATGTACAGGGAAAACACCCTGCCGCGGTGTTCGTGACTGGCCTGCTCATTCAGCCAGCTTTCCAGCACCATGTAGTTACACATCATGCCCGCCCCCACAACCAGGCGCAGTGCCAGCCACAGGTAAAGGTTGTCGGACACCCCGTGGGTGGCCACGCAGGCAGTCACCAGCGCCGTGGTAGCAGCAAACGAGCGAATGTGACCCACCGAGCTGATCAGGTAATAGCCGACCTTAGCGCCCAGCAACAGGCCGAGGTAATAGCAGGTGGTCAGCAGACCAATCCAGAACGTCGACACATCGTGCTGGCCCAGATACAACGCCAGGTAAGTGGTCAGCAGACCCGCGCCACCGACCAGGAACAGATTGGCAATGTAAAGGGACAGAAATGAGCGCAATGTATTCTCTCGTCAGTGGACAACGTGCCCTTTAAGGGTAAAAGAAAATCACCGGATGGGAAAAAGGAATTTTCACTTCATGGTGTACAAAACACAACGTAAGTCGTTGCATTTGGTTACTTTTCATCCCTGTACTCGTTGGCGCACATGCCTTAGGCTGGGCGCGCAGTTTCCCAACAAGGACCGTGACGCATATGCTTACCCGGACATTGGCAGGCTTATCCCTCACCCTGCTGGCCCACACCGTCAGCGCCAACGACGTACTGATCCGAAACGTCACCGTTGTCTCCGCGCAGCATCAACAACCACTAACACAACGTGATGTACGGCTGGTCGACGGGCGCATTGCCACGGTGTCTGCTGAACCATTGAGCGCCGATCCAGCGGATACGATGGTGATTGATGGCAGCGGCAAGTTTCTGGTTCCCGGCCTGATGGACAGCCATGTGCACGTTGGCAGTATTCCCGGACTTGGCTTTGTGTCATCGCCACTGGCCCAGCAACATCCCCAACTGGTGGCAGCGTATTTTGACCAGCAGCCACGCAGTTTTCTGTACCACGGCGTCACCCAGGTGATGGATCTGGGCAGCCAGGACGGCCGTGAAGCCTTTACCTCAGCGTCACTGCACCCGGATTTTTACAGCTGTGTACCCATCCCGGTGGTGGGCGGCTATCCCGACACGGACGCCGAATTTACCCTCGGCCACAGTAACACCTTTATCGTGGACGCCAACACACCGCCACTGGAGGGGTACGCGATTGATGCCAGCCAGCACAGCCCGGAAGCGGTTGTGGCACGTATTGCCAAAACCGGCACCCGCTGTATCAAACTGTACCTGGAAGACGGTTTCGGTGCGGCCAGCCACTGGCCACTGCCCTCGGATGATACCCTGCAGCGGGTGCGCAGCGCTGCTGACGCCCATGGTCTGCAACTGCTGGCCCACGCCAATGCCATCGACATGTACCAGATTGCCCTGAAACACAACATCGACGTGCTGTCCCACGGCTTGTGGAACTGGCAATGGCCGGAAGATAAGGGTGAACCGCCGGTTTCCGACACCCTCGATGCGCTGATCGCACAGCGTACCGGCTATATGCCGACGCTGCAGGTGATGCTGGCCCTGCAAAGCATGTTTGATGAGGATTTCCTGGCCGACCCGGCCAGGCGCAAGGTGTTACCCCCGTCGTTAGTGGCGTGGTTTACTACTCCCGAAAGTGAGGCCTTCAAACAGGAGCTGCGGGATGATTTTGGCCCTGACACCCCTGACGACACCATTCATCAATTATTGGGTTATGGACTTGGGCGGGCCAAACGGGCCACGGCTTATCTGGCACAACAGGATTACCCGATGCTGCTGGCGTCCGACTATCCCTCCAGCCCCTCCGTCGCTGCAGCTCCGGGACTCTCGACCTACCACGAGCTGCTGCAGATGCATGACGCGGGCGTTTCGCTGCGCGCCATCTTCGAGGCCGCCACTGTCAATGGCCCGAAGCAGTTCGGCTTAGCGGATGATTACGGCACGGTGGCGGTTGGTAAAGTGGCCAACCTGCTGCTGCTTGCGGGTAATCCGTTATCGGACATCCAGGCCTGGAATGACATCGACACCGTGTTCTTGCACGGCCAACCCATCGCCCGTGACAGCCTGATGGTCAAAGACGATTAATGGGTATGTACAAAAGCTTTTTTGCTAATCCGCCAGCACCATGTCCACATGATCGATGCCACCGTCGTCATAGGGGTCGCTGCACACCACAAAGCCGCGGCGGCGGTAAAATTCAATCACCTCGACCTGGGCACTGAGGCGTACCGGCAGCTCAGGCCAGCGCTGGTGAGCTTCACTCAGGGCGCGGTCCATCAGTTGCCCCGCCAGTCCACGGCCACGGGCGTGGGCCGCGGTGACCACCCGTTCAATTTTGACGCACTGCCCCTGCTCTTCGCGCAGACGCAAGTAAGCCGCCATCTCAGAGGGTTGCCCCCACAGCAGGTGCAGTGATACCTGGTCAAGATCATCCAGGTCGCCATACAGGCTTTGCTGCTCCAGCACGAAGACATCCTGACGCAGTTTCAGCACGGCGTACAATTCATCGCCAGACAGTTCGGAAAAGGATTTGAGGATCAAGGACATGGCTTGCTCTGGTAGTCTACGGACAGGCTTGCTAGGATAACCGCTCTTATAACAATAACAAAGGTTTCCTATGGCCACCGGCACCCTGATATCCCTCGCCCTGTATTTCATCACCATGCTGGCCATCGGCCTCTACGCCTACCGCAAATCCACCAGCGACATGCAGGAATACATGCTCGGTGGTCGCAATCTCAGCCCCAAAGTCACTGCCTTATCCGCAGGCGCGTCAGACATGAGCGGATGGATGCTGATGGGCGTGCCCGGTGCCATGTATGTGTCGGGTTTTTCCAGCGCCTGGATTGCCATTGGCCTGACCATCGGGGCATACCTGAATTACGTGTTTGTGGCCCCCCGTCTTCGGGTGTATACCGAAAAAGCCAAAAACGCCATCACCATCCCGGATTTCTTTGAAAACCGCTTCAATGACACCAGCCGTACCCTGCGGGTGGTGTCCTCGGTGGTGATTATCGTGTTCTTTACCCTGTACACCTCCTCGGGCGTAGTGGCCGGGGGCAAATTGTTCGAGTCCTCCTTCAACACCAGTTATGAACTGGGTCTTTACATCACTGCCGGTGTGGTGGTGGCCTACACCCTGTTTGGCGGCTTCCTGGCGGTCAGCATGACCGACTTCGTGCAAGGTTGCATCATGTTCATCTCGCTGGTGCTGGTACCGGTGGTGGTGATGATGGAGCTGGGCGGCTTCGGGGAAACCGTTGCGGTGTTGCAGACCCAGAATGAAAACCTCACCAACCTGATGGTCGATGCCGCCAGCAACCAGGCACTGGGCGCCATGGCAATCATATCCCTGATGGCCTGGGGACTGGGCTACTTCGGCCAACCCCACATCATCGTGCGCTTCATGGCCATACGCCACGTACGGGAAATGAAAGTGGCCCGACGCATCGGCATGAGCTGGATGATCGTATCCCTCATCGGCTCGATGGCCACCGGCCTGTTCGGCCTGGCCTATGCAGTGAAAACCGGCAGTTTCGACGGTGATCCGGAAACCATCTTTATCTTCCTGTCACAAATTCTGTTCCACCCACTGATTGCCGGATTCCTGCTGGCAGCTATCCTGGCCGCCATCATGAGTACCATCTCGTCGCAACTGCTGGTGACCTCCAGCTCGCTGACCGGCGATATCTACCATGCGTTTTTGCGCAAAGAGGCCAGTCAGAAAGAACTGGTCCTGATGGGACGGATTTCGGTCGCCATTGTCGCGCTGGTTGCTATTTACCTGGCGTATGATCGTGACAGCACTATACTGACCCTGGTCAGCAATGCCTGGGCCGGTTTTGGTGCCGCCTTCGGTCCGATCATTCTGTTCAGTCTGTTCTGGAAGCGCATGACCCGCATGGCGGCGATTGCCGGTATGCTGGTCGGCGCGATCACGGTGTTGTTCTGGATCTATGCACCGGTGACTATCGGTGGTCAGAGCCTGAGCGCATGGATGTATGAAATCGTCCCCGGCTTCTTGGCCTGTAGCCTGACCATCGTAGTGGTCAGTTTGCTCAGCAACGAACCGGATGCAGAATTGCAGGCAACATTTGATGCCGTTGACGCAGAATTGCGCGAGCATTTGTAAGCAAAAAATGGTCCGATGAGTATCTGAACAGATGCCCTTCGGGCCCTTGCTGTTAACGGGCTGTTAACAGTAATAGCTCAGTTACACCATTTTGCTTTTATCTATAGCAAAACATAATACTTAGTGGTGAAAGGATATGTTAAGGTTCTAACCATATAATTCTTTCGTATATAACCAAGCACTCTGGACACATTCATGACGCAGTCAATCCCAACCGTGACCCATCTCAAGCAACTGGAAGCTGAGAGTATTCATATTATTCGTGAAGTCGCCGCGGAGTTTGATAACCCGGTCATGCTCTATTCGATCGGAAAGGACTCATCGGTACTGTTACACCTGGCACGCAAAGCCTTTGCGCCGGGTAAAATCCCGTTTCCTCTGATGCACGTGGACACCACGTGGAAATTCAAGGAAATGATCGAGTTTCGCAACGAGATGGCGAAAAAATACGGTTTCGACCTGATTGTACACATCAATCAGGAAGGCGTAGACATGGGTGTGGGGCCGTTCACCCACGGCAGTGCCAAACACACCGACATCATGAAAACCGCCTCGCTGAAACAGGCGCTGAACAAATACCAGTTCGACGCTGCTTTTGGTGGCGCCCGTCGTGATGAAGAAAAATCCCGCGCCAAAGAACGAGTGTATTCGTTCCGTGACAGCAATCACCGCTGGGATCCGAAAAATCAGCGTCCGGAGCTGTGGAATATCTACAATTCACAGATCAACAAAGGCGAGAGCATCCGCGTGTTCCCCATGTCCAACTGGACTGAGCTGGACATCTGGCAATACATCTACCTGGAAAACATCGACATTCCTTCCCTGTACCTGGCCAAACCGCGCCCGGTGGTTGAGCGTGATGGCGTGCTGATCATGGTGGATGATGAGCGTATGCCACTGAAAGACGGCGAACAGCCTGAGATGCGCTCGGTTCGCTTCCGTACGCTGGGTTGCTACCCGCTGACCGGTGCAGTGGAATCGACAGCAAGTACCCTGCCCGAAGTTATTCAGGAAATGCTGCTGGCCAAAACCTCCGAGCGTCAGGGACGGGTCATTGACCACGATTCCTCTGGCTCGATGGAGAAAAAGAAAATGGAAGGGTATTTCTGATGAGCAACAATATCGTATGGCATCAGCATGACGTGGATAAAGCCCGTCGTGCCGAGGCCAAAGCACAAAAACCCTGTGTGATCTGGCTGACCGGTCTGAGCGGTTCAGGCAAATCCACCATCGCCAATTTGCTGGAAAAACGCCTCGCCGACGCTGGCAAGCACACCTACCTGCTCGACGGTGACAACATTCGCCATGGTCTGTGTGGTGATTTGGGCTTCAGTGACAAAGACCGCGTCGAGAACATCCGTCGCATCAGTGAAGTGTCCAAACTGTTTGTTGATGCCGGCGTGATTGTACTGACCGCGTTCATTTCGCCGTTCAAAGCCGACCGTGCGTTCTGTCGCTCTTTGCTGGATGATGGCGAGTTTATCGAAGTGTTTGTCGATACCCCGCTGGAGGTGTGTGAGTCGCGCGATCCCAAAGGCTTGTACCAGAAGGCACGCCAGGGCGACATCAAACATTTTACCGGCATTGATTCGCCTTATGAGGCGCCCGACGCAGCGGAAATTCACCTGACCTATGACGGTGAAGATGCAGCGGCCTCGGCAGAAAAAATCTTCGCCCAGTTACACCAAAACGGATGGATTTAGACAACATGGATTTAGTAGCACTTGGCGATGGCTTGGAGCGTATCGCCCGCCAGGCTGGCGCCGCCATCATGGACATCTACCAGCAAGACTTTGGTGTGTATGAAAAGCAGGATGCCAGTCCGCTGACCGATGCCGATTTGGCCGCCCACAATGTGATTGTAAAGGGCCTCAGCGGTTTGTCTGAGTTGCCCATCCTGTCCGAAGAATCGGCCGACATTGACTGGCAGACCCGCCAGCAATGGGATCGTTACTGGCTGGTTGATCCTCTGGACGGCACCAAAGAATTTATCAAGAAAAACGGTGAATTCACCGTTAATATCGCCCTGATTGACAACGGCAAACCCGTTCTGGGCGTGGTCTATGCGCCCGCATTGGACGTGTGTTATGTGGGCATTGACCAGCATGGCGCGTTTAAGATCAGCGAAGGCCAGCGCAGTCCAATCACACCCAAGGCACACCAACAGGGTGAAACCTGGAAAGTGGTGGGTAGCCGCTCGCACCAGAGCCCGGAAATCCAGGCATTGCTGGAACGTCTTCCCGGTGATACCGAACTGGTGGCGATGGGCAGTTCGTTGAAACTGTGCCTGGTGGCTGAAGGTGCAGCACACTTGTACCCACGCCTGGGCCCCACCTCTGAGTGGGATACCGGTGCCGCACAAGCGGTCGTGGAAGCTGCCGGCGGCAGTGTGACGGTCATCGACAGCGACGACCCACTGCGCGAAGACGCCGCGCCCCTGCGTTACAACCAGAAAGAATCCGTATTGAACCCCTATTTTTTAGTGAGTTGCTAAGGTCATGAACAGCGAAAACGAATTATTGCAATCTGACATCCTCAAATACCTGGAACAGCACGAGCAGAAAGATCTGCTGCGCTTCCTTACCTGCGGTAGCGTGGACGACGGCAAAAGTACCCTGATTGGCCGCTTGTTACATGACTCCAAAATGATCTACGAAGATCAGTTGGCCGCCATTACCAAAGACAGTAAAAAAGTCGGTACCACCGGCGATAAAGTCGACCTGGCCCTGCTGGTTGACGGTCTGCAGTCCGAGCGTGAGCAAGGGATCACCATCGATGTTGCCTATCGCTATTTCTCCACTGAAAAGCGTAAGTTCATCATCGCTGACACGCCGGGACACGAGCAGTACACCCGTAACATGGTGACCGGTGCGTCTACCTGTGACCTGGCTATCATTCTGGTTGATGCCCGTGGTGGTGTGAAAACCCAGACCAAGCGTCACTCGTTCCTGGTGTCCCTGCTGGGCATCAAACACGTTATCGTGGCGGTCAACAAAATGGATCTGATGGACTTCAGTCAGGACGTGTACGAGCAAATCCGTAAAGACTACCTGGAATTTGCCAAGCAACTGGACATCCCGGATATTCAGTTCGTGCCGATCTCCGCACTGGACGGTGACAACGTGGTTAACCTGAGCGAAAAAGCCCCCTGGTACAAAGGCTTGCCTTTGATGCAAATGCTCGAAACCATTGAAGTGGCTGACGACATCAACACCGAGGACTTCCGCTTCCCGGTACAGTACGTCAACCGCCCGGATCTTAACTTCCGTGGGTTTGCCGGAACTGTAGTATCCGGTGAAATCCGCAAAGGTGATGCGATCACGACCCTGCCTTCCGGCAAGCAGTCCAAAGTGAAATCGATTGTCACCTTTGACGGCGAGCTGGACTATATCCATGCGCCTTTGACGGCGACCATCACCCTGGAAGATGAAATCGATATCTCCCGTGGCGACATGATCGTCAAGTCAGACAATCTGCCCATGCACAGCGATGCCTACAAGGCTCACATGGTGTGGATGGCAGAAGAGCCGATGATGCCAAACAAACAGTATGGGTTTAAATTTGCCACCAAGTTTGTGCCGGGTTCGGTGTCTTCCATCGATCACCTGATTGATGTGAACACCCTGGAGCACACCGAAGGGGTGCATCTGGCGCTGAACGAAATTGCTGTCACCAACATCAAGCTGACTCAGCCGGTGGCCTGTGACCCCTACACCCGTAACCGCTCGACGGGGGCCTTTATCATTATCGATCGCATGACCAACGGTACAGTCGGTGCCGGTATGATCATCGATGCGGTGCAGGACAGTGGCAAGACCGGCGAATACTCAGAGTTCGAACGGGAGCTCAATGCCCTGGTCAGAAAGCACTTCCCGCACTGGAACGCGCTGGATATTTCAGCCCAGTAAGGGACAGGATTGCACAGCATGGAGCTGAATCAACTGCTGGTATTGGCAGTGTTTTTTGCCACGATTGCGGCGCTTGTGTTTACGCACAAGCGCCCTTCTTTTATTTTCGCCGCTGCCATTCTGGTGCTGATCGGCAGCCAGCAACTGTCGTTGCAGAATGTCGCCCATAACCTGACCAACCAAGGGTTACTGACCCTGATCTTACTGCTGATGGTCAGCAACGCGGTGGACAAAACCGCGATCATCAAGAAGCTCAGTCGCACCCTGGTTACGGCCAATTTTAACGGCAGCTTCCTGCGCCTGTTTGGTGTGACCTTTGTGTCCTCCGCACTGCTGAACAACACCGCAGTGGTGGCCAGCATGATTGGGCCGGTCAAGCAAAACCAGTATCATCCGGCGTCCCGGCTACTGATCCCCCTGTCCTACGCAGCCATACTCGGCGGCACAGTGACACTGATCGGTACCTCCACCAACCTGATCGTGGACAGCTTTCTGATTGAACACGGCCACCCCGGCTTTGCATTCTGGGATTTCACCCTGTACGGCGTGGTGGCGGGTCTTAGCTGCGGCTTGTTGATGTTTGTGCTGCAACCCCTGCTACCGACGATTGAAAATCGCCAGGCCGACTATCAGCACTATATGATTGAGGCAGAAGTGGAAGCCGACTCGGAACTGGTCGGCAAAACCGTGGAGCAGAACCATTTACGTAACCTGCCCGAGCTGTTTCTGATTGAAGTGGTGCGTAACGGCAAGCTGATCACCCCGGTCACCCCGGAGCTGGAAATCCACACCGGCGACAAACTGATCTTCTCCGGCAACGTCAAAAATGTCAGCAGCCTCAGTCACATCAAGGGGCTGACCCTGTTCGCGGAGAGCAACGGCTTACTGACCGACAACCTGACCGAAGTGATTGTGTCCAATCGTGCACAAATCATCGGCCGGACCCTTAAAGCCCTTGGCTTTCGGGCCCTGTTCGATGCGGCTGTGGTGGCCATGCGCAGGGACGGCGAGCCGGTATCCGGCAAACTCGGTGAAGTAAAACTGCAGGCCGGTGATTTTCTGTTGTTGGCGACCGGCAAAGACTTTCTCAGTCGTCACAACCTGACCAAAAACTTTTTCATCCTGTCAGAAAAGAAAATCCCCACCAAGCTGACCCCGTTCCAGGAAACCCTGACCATCGGCGGCTTCCTGCTTACGGTGCTGTTGGCAGCAACCGAAGTCCTCTCTTTGGCCACAGGACTGCTGTTTTTCCTGGCCGCGCTGGTGTTGTGTGGCATCACCAACAATGGCGAAATCAAACGCAACTTACCGGTCAACCTGATCATCGTGATCGTCGGCGCCCTGAGTCTGGCCACCGCCCTTGAGCAAACCGGCGTCATTGCCGCCGTGACCACGCAGTTAGGGCCGGTATTGGGCAGTACCGATCCGTTTTGGGCACTGGTGGCCGTTTACCTGTTAACCCTGTTGCTGACAGAACTGGTCACCAACAATGCAGCGGCGGCGCTGATGTTCCCGTTTGCGTATGGTCTGACCGAAGCCCTGGGTGCCCCGCTGATGCCCTTTGCGCTGGCCGTCGCGTTTGGCGCCAGCGCCAGTTTCCTGTCACCTTACGGTTACCAGACCAACCTGCTGGTATTCAGCGCCTGTAATTATCGGGTCAAGGATTTCCTGCGTTTTGGTTTACCCATCTCGATAACCTATTCGGTGATTGTGTTGTGGTTATTAAAGGTTTCTTACGGCTTATGAAAAAACATTTATCGGTTATACCGTTGACGAGTGCATTGCTCACCACTTCGCTCGCCAGTGCCCCCGCTGTTGCTGCCCATACACCCCAGGAGGCGTTTTTTGAACAACTCAGAACACTGTGCGGCCGCGCGTTTGCAGGTGAGATCGTCGAAAACACCCCCGCCGGTGGTAGCTTCGAGGGCAAACGCCTGATCATGCACGTGCGACGCTGTTCGGATAAACAGCTGCACATTCCGTTTCATGTCGGCGATGACGCCTCGCGCACCTGGATCATTACCCGTAATGATGCTGGCCTGGTACTTAAACATGACCATCGCCACCAGGACGGCAGCAATGATGTTCTGACTAACTATGGTGGCCACACGGTTTCTTCCGGCTGGCCACAGGTACAGGACTTTCCGGCCGACACAGAAACCCAGGATCTGTTTGTTGCCCAAGGGATCCCCCAATCCAACGGCAATACCTGGTCGATTTACCTGTACCCGGATCGTTTCAGCTATCGCATGAGCCGTGATGGTCGGGTTTTTCAGGTCGATTTCGACCTCACCACGTCGGTCAAACCACCTGCGGCCCCCTGGGGCCATGAAGACCACTAGGTGATCCCTTCCCCGTCATCCTGACACCCCACAACGGTGTCAGGGTGGCATAAAACCGCCCATCGCGCTGTTGCTCCCTGACCGTTCTGACGTGCTGCTCCCCAGCCTTGTGCGGACCATTGCACGCGGTCACAAAAAAGACACTTGCAAAACCGAACAACATTGCTATACATTATTACTATGCATTACATAGTAACTTTCATTACAAAGTAAAAGGTGAAACATAATGAGCGACACCGCTACAAAGTGGGATGCCCAGTTGCGCAAAGGCTCTCTTGAACTGGTGGTACTGGCAGCACTGGCCCCCGGCCCACGCTATGGCTTGGCATTGCTCAACCACCTGCACCAGTTCGACACCATGCAAATCACCGAAGGGACCCTGTATCCCCTGCTCGATCGGTTGAAGCGGGATGGGGTGATCAGCGCCAACTGGCAGCAACAAGGTGATGAGCGACCACGCAAATACTACGCCCTGACGACCGAGGGACAACAACGACTGACCGATTTAGGCGCACGCTGGCGTCAATCCGTTGCAGACATTGAAGCACTATTGCAGCAAGCGGCATAAACAAGGAGTACCCAATGACCGAACGCGAACAGATCAATACCTACCTGACAACCTTATCCCGGTACCTGTCCCGTCTTGACAAAGGCCAGGCCGACGAAGTGCTGCGGGAAATTGAGTCACATATTTTTGATGTTATCGAAGCCACCGAGCAGCGCGGCCAGGTCGTGGATGCCGACCAGATCCTACAGGGATTTGGCTCGCCTCGCTCGCTGGCACAGAGTTATGTCGAGCATGTTACTCAGGGCACCCCACCACCTGAAGGGTTCGCCGCGATCGGACCGGTGCGCCGCAACGTGACCAAAACCCTGTACTACGGCATGGCCGTATTTGGATTTTCCATCGCCGCAGCACTGATCCTGACCGGTTTTGCCAACCTTATCGTGCCCGATTCGGTGGGCGTGTGGTCGGCCGCTGGCGGCGATTCTATCGTGGTGGGTATGGTGAGCGACAAGGTGCCACCGGGCGATGAGCTGACCGGCTTCTGGTACACCCCACTGGCGGTTATCCTCGGCTACTTGCTATTGCGGCTGACGGTCAGCGTGATGCAGGTGTTAAAGCGTCAACTGGCCTGACGCAAAACACCCGCGCCCGGTTTATCGCGATAAATCGGGCGCCCTGCCCGTCTGGCGCCTGTTTATACCAAAGACCGATGGGCAATCGTCACCAAGCGAGCTATGCTTTACAACACGTCATGATCCCTGGCCTTGGACGTCATTTTGAAAAAACTCATCCTGTGTGGTGTGCTGCTGTTGTTGTCACTGCACTGCAACAGCAAAGACAGCATCCTGTGGTTGACGGATGATCAGGATGATCTCAACCATTATCGCGTATCAGAGCCTTACTCCATCGGCATGGACACCACCAATCTGGTGCTGGCAGCACTGGACGAGTATGACATCTCGTTTGTGTTCTCTTCCGTGGCGCGCATGGACGCGCAACTCAGAGCAACCGCCAATACCTGTGTTGCCAACCGGATAAAAACGCCCGAACGGGAAGCAACCCACCTGTTCAGCCTGCCCCTTAACGTGCACCCACTGGCCCAGTTGTACTACAACGCCACACGCATCCATATTCCACCGTCATTGCGCAACCAGGACGGTCAGGTAACAGACCTCAAAGCCCTGCTGGATGCCAACCCCGGCACCCGCATCGCACTGGTCAAAGGGGTATCCCTTGGCGCAACACTCGACCGTCAGGTCAAAGCCCTGTCCGAAGAACAAATCAGCTACTACAGCGTCGACAACCGCTTCCAATCGGGTCCCAAGCTACTGCTCGACGGATTGGTTGACGCGTCACTGGACTACCCGACCCAAATCGCATTGTTTTTTCCCCAGCGCGCCCAACGTACCGACATCAAGACCGCCGCCATTGCCCAGGAAAAACAGTTTGTGATCAGCCATATCAGTTGTTCACGCTCCCCGCTGGGCCAGCGGGTTATCGATTCCGTGGATCAGGCACTGCGTAAACTATACCGCTCAGCGGCATTTCTGGAAGCGCACCTGCGTCATGTGCCGCAGGAAAACAAAGTCGCGTTGCGCGCCTTTTACGACGAAACCATCAGCCCGTACATCACACCAACATTGACCATGGCAGTGGATCACTTTCCGCCTTACACCGTGCTCAATGACAATCAACCACCCAGTGGCCTCGATGTACAAATCATGCGCGCCATTGCCACGCCATTGCATGCGCAGCTGAATTTTGTCCAATGCCCCTTCGCCCGCTGTGTCAAAATGCTCGAAAATGGCAGTGCCGACGTCTACGTCAGCCTGTTTCGAAGTCCTCAACGGGAAAAACGGATCCATTTTGTCGAACCGGCCATTGCCAAAGAGCCACCGCAGGCATTTTATGTCAGGGCAGACAGTCCGCTGCGCATCGACAGCTACGATGCGCTCAGCAACCTGACCATCGGCGTGCTCAGAGACAGCGAGTACTTCGCTGAATTTGATCAGGACAAAAGATTACGCAAAGTGCCGCTGAGTACCCTCGAAGGCCTGATAGACATGTTGCTCAAAGGCCGCATCGACACTTTTATCGGCTCACAGACGGTGACAGATTACCTGCTCGCCAGCACCGGGCACAGTGAGGAAATCCGCCATGCCAGCTATGTCCACCCGGGCAGCCGGGATGTCTATATCGGCCTGTCAAAAGCATCAGCGAATGCGTACCTGCGCCGCGAAATCGGTGAGATTGTTGAGCAGCTCAAAGCACAGGGCACCATCAACGCCATACTCGGCCAGTCGCCGGGCAAGCCGGCGTCTTCAGCGCCCTAGCACGGCGGTTTAAAAACCCGAACCAGGCGTTTCCAGAAACGCCGTTTCTTCTGCACTGCTGTTGCGGCCTAAAATGGCATTGCGATGGGGATAGCGACCAAAACGATCAATGATGGCTTTGTGACGATATTCATATTCCAGCTGTTCGGCATCCCCCAGCGCGCTGTATAAGCGTACCGCCTGATCATGAATGGCACGGGACTCGCTGTGCATGTAAGGCAGGTACACAAATCCCCGTTGACGTTCGGTCAGGGCCTGATCCTGCTGCAGCTCGACCATCCGTTGGGCCAGCACCAACGCCAGCGGATCACTGGCAAATGCGCGGGCGGTATTGCGGAACATGTTGCGGGAAAACTGATCCAGCACCAACACTTCGGCCAGTGCGCCTTCAGGCTTTTCCCGCCAGTGCCACAGCTCGCCCATGCTTGCCCTGGCGTGCACCGTTGCAAACTGGGCATGAATCGCCTTATCCACCTCGGGGTCAACCTGAAACCATTGTTGTGGCGTCAGGGTGTCAAACCAGAAATGCAGTACATCATCAGGGTACATGGTTAATCCTAATTCTCCGTCAACACGCGTTTGCTGTAACACGCCCGGTCAATGTCTAACACTTCGACGGTCAGTGACACCCGTTGTTGGGACAGTGACAGCAACCCGTTCAGCACAGTATTACTGAGCATAGCCTTTTGTTGCTCGCTGCGCCCGGGCATGATGCGCACAATACAATGGATAAACGCCAGTCTGCCACTGCCACTGCCACAACGGTAATGGGCAATGGGCATAAGGCGGGTCTTGATGTCTTCAGGGTCAAACAGTCCCGAATCGGCGGCGCTTTGATGCACGGCTTCAACCAGGGTGTCTGCACCGAATTGGTCAACCAGCGACTGGCTGGCCTCAATCACGCAATGGGGCATACGCTCTCCTGCAAATAACAGCGGGGCACCTGTCAGGGTGCCCCGCCTTTTGGTCACATTGTTGGCGGCCAAAAGGACGCCCTACAGTTTACCGGAACAACACTTTTTCTTTGTTAAACCAATGCACACAGAAGGCAATCAGGGCGCCGGCGATCAACGCCGTGGAGCCAAAGATACCGACCAGTTGAACATAGTCCATGGTGCCTTTGATCAATTCTTTGATCGCCAGTGCCACATTGGTCAATGGCACCCACGCCCAGCCGTCTTCCAGTTCAACACCGGGCAACATGGCCAGGATGATGGGCACGATCACAAAGATCACCAGGGAACCCATGTAGCTCTGCGCTTCTTTGAAGCTGCGGGCATAGATGGACAGGCTGAGCAAAACGGAAGCGAAGATAGACACCACCGGTACCAGCATCAGGAACATCAGGATAAAGTCCAGTGCGCTGATGGCGCCCATAAACTCGGCGACCATTTCTATCGCCATGCCCTGGCTCAGTACCATGCCCCATATCGCCATACTCGACACCGTGATAAGGGCTGCCACCACACCAGCAAAGGCGATGGTGAAGAACTTGCCCAGTACCAGTTTGTGACGCTCAATCGGTGAGATCAGCAGGGTCTCCAGTGTGCCGCGCTCTTTTTCTCCGGCGCCCAGATCGGTGGCCGGAAACATCGCGCCCTGCAGACACAAAATGAAGATAATGTAAGGCACCAGACCACCAATCCGCTCGCCCCAGTTTTCGCGCTGGTCAGCCACATTGACTTTCTCCAGCACTACCGGTTCAAGCAATGCCGTTTTCTGGTTGTCAGACAGGCCCAGTGTGGTGAAGGCAGCCTGTTGCAATTGCTGGGAGGCGTCATCGGTCAGCTTGCTGACCCGCCGCTGGACCATATTGACGCCGGCATCGTTGAGGTACAACTTGATCACCGACTGGCCGTCCTGAAGCGCGTCGCGAGTAAAGCCGGCGGGAATTTCCAGCACAAACTCGACGGTTTCGGCGTTGATCAGTTCGGCATAGTCGGCACTGGGGTCCACCTCAACCAGAGCAAACTGCTCATCGCTGGCTAACCCTTCAGCCAGCGCCGGTGCATGCTCGGCACCGATGATGGCGTATTTGAGCACCTTGTTTTCAGCATCCTGCAGGGCTTTGCTGGAAAAATACCCCACCACACCGAAAATCATCGGGAACAACAAAATCGGCAATGCGATCATGAAAAACAGGGTTTTGCGATCCCGGGTAAGTTCCTTGATCTCTTTTAAAAACACTAACCACATAACGACACTCCCTATTGAATTGCGGTTAAAAATGACTGGTGCAAAGAACCGTCTGCGAGGTCTGAAAAAGCCGCCAGACTGCCGGAGAACTTGGTCTCGCCCTGGTTGATCACCGTTACCGCATCGCACAGCTCTGCCACTTCATCCAGGTGGTGAGTGGAGAAGATGACCGGCACCTGCTGATCTTTGAGGCGACGAATAAAATCCAGTACGGTCTGGGTCGCCATGATGTC
Source organism: Fluctibacter halophilus (assembly GCF_020687825.1). Taxonomy (GTDB): domain Bacteria; phylum Pseudomonadota; class Gammaproteobacteria; order Enterobacterales; family Alteromonadaceae; genus Fluctibacter; species Fluctibacter halophilus. The sequence goes on along the minus strand of NZ_JAJEWP010000002.1, from coordinate 553,041 downwards.
GAGGCCAGTGGTGGGCTCATCGAGGATCACCACATCGGGGCTGTGGATCACCGCGCGGGCGATGGCGGTCTTCTGCTTCATGCCGGTGGAAAAGTTTTCACTGCGCCGGTCGATAAAATCGGCCATGTCGAGCAATTCAATCAACTCTTCCAGGCGACGATCAATCGCACCTTCATCCATACCGTGAAGCTGACCGAAATAGCGGATATTTTCACGTCCGCTCAGGCGCCCATACAAGCCGGTTGAGCCGGACAGGAAGCCGATTTTCTGGCGCGCCAGCAACGGGTTTTTCATCACGTCGATGCCATTGATCTCAACGCTGCCTGCATTGGGTTGCAACGCGGTGGACAACATCCGCAACGTGGTGGTTTTGCCCGCCCCGTTGGGACCGAGTAAGCCCAGCACCTGACCTTTTTCACAACGGAACGAAACGTCCTTTACCGAGTGGAAAAAACGCCCTTGCAGGCGGGGATCTTTCTTCTCTTGCTCACTCAGTTTTTTCGGGTTTTCGACCTTGAATTTCTTGGCTAATTGTTTGATTTCTATCATGCCTTTTCCTTGTTGCGCGTTTTCCATGCCAGCATAGTATGCCCGCCTGCCGATTTTATTACACACAAACGGCAAATTTTTTTGTAACACCCTGGAGTTCTGGCAGACTATGGGAAAAAACAACTCAGACAACAAGGAAATTTGTCCCGATGGAAACTGTATCCAACCCCATCCAGGCCTGTAACGACGTGTTCTTCCGCCCCCGGGCGGTGTTTGCCACGCTCAAGGAGCGCAACAACTGGTCATGGATCCCCTTTGCACTGGTGGTCATGATGGCCCTGCTGCCCAGCTACATGTATTACCAGTTTGTCGACTTCAGTTGGTTTACCGACATGCTGATCGCCAAGGATTATGCCGAAGTGAGTCCTGCCGAACAGGATCAGGTGCGCAATTACATGACCCCCGGGGTGATGACCTTCAATGTGCTGGTGTTCGGCTTTCTGGGCATCGTGGTGATCAACGCCATCATGGCGATTTACCTTAATGTCACCAGTAAAATGGACGACGATTGTGTGATGGGCTTTACCGACTGGTACGGGTTTTGTTGGTGGGCCGGTATGCCGACCCTGATCGGTGGGCTTATCAGCCTGTTGTTGATTGCGTTGGCCAGCGATCACCAATTATCCCCCGCTTATCTCAGCCCATTGTCACTGGCATTTATCGCCGGTGTGGATTTCAGCAGTGAATGGTTCAACCTGCTGTCCGCCATGCGGCTGGAAAATGTGTGGAGTATGTACCTGATTGCCGTCGGTGTTTGTCAGTGGACCAAACTGCCCAGCAACAAGGCCTGGATCATCGCCATTGCCCCTTACCTTATCATCTGGGGCCTGATGGCGGTGTTTGTGGTGGTGTAGGCTTGGGCCTGAACACCGCAGTATTGTCGTAAAATGCTGGGTTCTGGTTATCGGGCCAGAATCCGGGTATGCCCAACAGCGGCAACGGCCGCAGCGGACGCGGTTGTGAAAACGTCTGTTGCTGTTGCAACTGACTGGCCAGCAATGCATCCAATTGATGGCACTGCTCGGCAAACGGCAATTGATGAAAGTCATTCTCCACCGCCACCGCCAACCACTTGCCGGTTAAGGACAAGTGAGGCGTCAATAACATCTCCAGATTGGCGTGTCCGAACACAAACGGGCTGATGGTGTTCCCCCAGGCTTCACGCTTGTTCGCCAGCGCATCGCGCCACTGGTGTTCAGCCATTAGCTCGGGCACCGATGGGTCGGACACCGCCAGTACCACACCACACTCGTCAAAATGGGTGATGTGATTGCGCCGACGGGTACGGGGATGCACACCGTGCGCCGCGATATCATCCATGTGTAAGCGATTTAACAGCGCCTTGGTGCGGGGAAACAATAGCCAGATGATGCCGTTGAACAGGTCATGCCAATTGCGCGAACGGGTTGGAATGATCCCTTCGCTGGCAATGATCTCCTCATAGTACCCCAGCCCTTGTGCCAGACTGTCCTGATCCACAAAAGCAGGCACAGTGGCTACTCCCAGCGCTTCTACCCAGCGGTTTAAGCCATCGGCATCCGGCCAGTCAGGCAAGTGACTGATCGACAACAGATCATTGAGCTGGTTGAACGGTGAGACGTCAGCACGGGCGTGAAAAAGGGCGTTCCAATGCGATGGATGGTCGGGGTTTAGCGACATGGGGCTAGAGCTTGTCAATGGCATTCCTTATACTGGGCGCACGATTAAACCAAGCAGAGACAAAAAATGCAAAAACATCACCTCTGCGGCTTGTTGCTTGCCTCAACACTGGCGGCATGCAGCAATCCGACACCGGCTCCTGACAACTATTCCCAGGTATACAACGGCATCGACGACAGTGCCCTGCGCCTGCACACCAAAACCTTATCCTCTGACGAGTTTGAAGGCCGTTTGCCAACCACTGAAGGGGAAAAGAAAACCCTCGATTACCTGGTAAGCAACTTCAAAGCGATGGGACTCGAACCGGGCAATGGTGACAGTTACCTGCAAGCGGTGGAGTTGATGGAAATCACTGCTGATCCCGACATGACACTGACGCTGGGTAACCAAAAATTGACCTACAAAGAAAACATGGTCGCGTCTACCAAGCGTGAACAGCAAACCGTCAGCCTGAATGATTCCGAACTGGTGTTTGTCGGCTACGGTGTCAATGCGCCGGAGTATGGCTGGAATGACTACGAAGGCCTGGATGTGGAAGGCAAAACCGTGGTTATCCTGGTCAACGATCCTGGCTTCGAGAACCCCGATAGCGGCAAGTTTCAGGGCACCACCATGACCTACTATGGTCGCTGGAGCTACAAATACGAAGAAGCCAGCCGCCAGGGCGCTGCCGGCGCATTGATCGTGCACGAAACCGCCCCCGCCTCCTACGGTTGGTCGGTGGTGGCCAATAGCTGGAGTGGCCCGCAATACAGCCTGGTCACTGACAACGGCAATGCCGATCGGGTGGCGGTAGAAGGCTGGATTTCGCTGGACGCTGCGCAAACGCTGTTCAAAGACGCCGGTCTGGACTTTGCGGCGGAAAAAGCCAAAGCATTGCAGGGCCCATACCATCAAAGCCTGTCGCAAACCGCCAGCATCACGGTTAACAGCCAGTTGAAAAAATCGGTCAGCTACAACGTGCTGGCCACCCTGCCCGGCAGTGAGCGTCCGGATGAACATATCATCTACACCGCCCACTGGGATCACCTGGGTCGTGACACCAGCAAAGAAGGCGACCAGATCTACAACGGTGCCCATGACAATGCCACCGGTACTGCCGCGGCCCTGGTCATGGCTGACAGCTTCGCCAAGCTGGCCCAACGCCCGGCCCGTTCGGTGACGTTCCTGGTGGTAACCGCCGAAGAACAGGGCTTGTTAGGCAGCTTGTATTATGCCGAGCACCCTGTCATTGCCCTCGACAAAACCGTCGCCAACATCAACATGGACGCGATGAACATTCTGGGTCGTACCAAAGACATTTCGGTCATCGGTATGGGCAAGTCTGAGTTGGAAAAATACCTGGCGTCGGCGGCTGAACAACAAGGCCGTTACCTGACCCAGGAAGATCGTCCTGAAGCGGGTTATTACTACCGCAGCGACCATTTCAGCTTCGCCAAGAAGGGCGTGCCGGCGCTGTATGCCAAAGGTGGCAAAGAGCCGATTGATGACGCTACGGCGACTTACCGCAAGCGCACCGGTCTGGTACAGCGCGGTTGCTATCACCAGGTGTGTGATCAGTACCGCGAACACTGGGACTTTGGCGGTATCGTGGAAGATACCCAGTTGTTGTTCGATGTGGGCTACCACATTGCCAACGACGAGCACTGGCCTGAATGGTCACAGACCAGCGAATTCCAGCGCCCCTAGCCCACCCGCAGACACGGGCGCAACGCCCGTGTCTGTAATTTAATTACAGCTTATTCCCTTACGTTGTAAGCAAACCGCACTTTCTCCTTGCATTTTTTAACCAGACTGGCACATTCAAGGTGAGGTCTGCAGTACTGCCGCTTGCCTGTCATTTCCCCTTCCATTGGTGTCAGACACCCCCTTCGTGCTGGAACACAGGGTCGGAAGCGAAATGTCGACAGCCCAACAGCCTGCCCCTCAACACTCATTCATTATTCAACAAGAGAGAACAAAAACTATGTGTGGTATTTTCGGTATTCTGGACGTCAAAACCGACGTGTCAGAACTTAGGACGCAAGCCTTAGAGCTTTCCAAATTGTTACGCCATCGCGGCCCTGACTGGTCAGGTATTTGGAATAATAATAATGCGATCCTATGCCACGAGCGCCTGGCCATTGTCGATGTCGATAATGGTGCACAGCCGCTGATCAGCCGAAATAACCAGCACATTTTGGCCGTCAACGGTGAGATCTATAATCACAAGAAGCTTGAGCAGAATCTGGCCGAGCCGTACGATTTCAAGACCCGTTCAGACTGCGAAGTGATACTGCCGCTGTATCAGCAAAAAGGGGTCGAGTTCATTGACGAACTGGAAGGCATGTTTGCCTTCATTCTGTATGACGAAACCGAAGACGCCTACCTCATCGCCCGTGACCATATCGGCATTATTCCGCTGTACACTGGCTTTGACGAACACGGAAATTTCTATGTCGCGTCGGAAATGAAAGCCCTGGTGCCGGTGTGTAAAACCGTGCAGGAGTTCCCGCCAGGACACTACCTGTGGAGCAAGACCGGTAAGCTGACCAAGTACTATCAGCGCGACTGGATGGACTATGCTGCGGTCGAGAACAACACCACGTCGCTGGAAGACCTCAAAGCCGCCTTCGAACAATCGGTCAAATCACACCTGATGTCAGATGTGCCTTACGCCGTGTTGTTGTCCGGCGGACTGGACTCGTCACTGGTATCCGCCATTGCGGCCAAATACGTGGCCAAGCGGATCGAAGACGAAGACAAAACCGATGCCTGGTGGCCCCGTTTGCACTCCTTCTCGGTCGGACTGGAAGGGGCACCGGACCTCGCTGCCGCGCGCAAAGTGGCGGACATGATCGGCACCGTGCACCATGAAATCCACTTCACCATCCAGGAAGGCATTGATGCCATCCGTGATGTGATTTATTTCCTCGAAACCTATGACACCACCACCATCCGTGCTGCCACGCCGATGTACCTGATGAGCCGTAAGATCAAGGCCATGGGGATCAAAATGGTGTTGTCCGGGGAAGGGGCCGATGAGATCTTTGGTGGCTATCTGTATTTCCACAAAGCCCCCAATGCCAAAGAGTTCCATGAGGAAACCGTGCGCAAATTGTCACGCCTGCACATGTTCGATTGTGCCCGCGCCAACAAAGCCACCTCGGCCTGGGGTGTGGAAGCCCGTGTGCCCTTCCTCGACAAGCGCTTTGTGGATGTGGCCATGCGCCTCAACCCACAGGACAAAATGTGTCTGGACGGGAAGATGGAAAAATGGATCCTGCGTAAAGCCTTCGACAATGGCGAATACCTGCCAGCCGAAGTGCTGTGGCGCCAGAAGGAACAGTTTGGCGACGGTGTAGGCTATTCCTGGATTGACTCGATCAAAGAGCACGTTGAGGACGAAATCAGCGACCAACAACTGGCCACGGCTGAGTTCCGCTTCCCGGTTAATACCCCGGACACCAAAGAGGGCTACTTCTACCGCACCATTTTTGAGAGCTACTTCCCGCAGGAAAGTGCCGCCAAATGTGTGCCCGGTGGCAAGTCCATCGCCTGCTCCACGGTGGAAGCACTGGAGTGGGACGAAAGCTTCAAGAACATGGCGGACCCTTCCGGTCGCAGCGTGATCAGTGTGCACGGCCAGCAACCATCCAAATAATCGGATCTTGGTATTAAAAAAAGCCGCCTTTCTGGCGGCTTTTTTGTCGACGCACAACGTGGTTACACTGGCTCGCTGTAGTACAGTAAACCTGATAAACACGCATTCATGCAGGCCCGTCCAACCAGACTGTCTTCATGAGGCGACTTTTTTAAGGAACAAACCACACTGTGATTGTACTGTTTTTGTTTGGCGTGGGGATGTTTGCTATCGGAACCCTGATGCTGATGCGACCGATGGCGTTTGCCAACGGCATCGCTGCGTTTAGTCGCAAGCGCTGGTTTCATGGCGTTGAAATCACCAGCCGCTTGCTCGTGGGCGTGCTGTTCATCGTGTTTGCCTCCCATTCTCGCTACCCGTGGTTACTGGCAGGGTTAGGTGGACTGCTGTGCTTTGTCAGTGTGTTTCTGATCATGATCGGTGAACAGCGCCATCGACGCTTTGCCTTGCGAACCGCCAGAATTGGCCACGGTTTTCGTCCGCTGGGCGTGATTGCCCAACTGTGTGGCGCGGTTTTCGTTTACGTCAGTCTGCCGCTAGCAGGATAAATTTCTACGCAGCCCCTGGCCAGTCTCTTCTATACTAACGTCAATGAGTCCGGTTCTGCGGTCGCCACCATCCAGCCTTTTTTGATGCGGGCAGAGACATTCCCTGCAATGGAGGCTGTGATGAAACCCCTGCTTTCCCTTATTTTGCTGTCGCTGCTGGGCGGCTGCGCACTGTTTGATGACGATTCGGCCACATCGTCCAAAGTGGCCAAACCGAGTGAAATCCCACTGGCAAGCTACCGGGATCTTAACGTTGCCACAGGTCTGGAAGGTATCACGATAACCGGTTATGACCTGATGGCCCGCACACCGGTCGACAGTGGCCTGATGGACTACACCTTTCGCGCCATTGTTGTCAGTGATGCCACCACCGTGTCCCACGCCACTGAAGGTACAGTGCAGTTACAGGATGAGCGATTCGAGCTGACCGACAACCACGCCATTTTTGGTGATCTGTACCCTGGCGCCACACAGCGCAGTCATACCGGCTTTACCGTGCGCGGTGGCGCCCAAAACGACGTCGTGCTGGATAAGCTCAACTGGCAACTGAACCACAATCCGGTCACCGTGATAGGTCAACAACCCTTCCCTGCTGAGGTAATGAAACGTTTTGAAGAACTCTATCGCGCAGGAGAATTCCTGCCCCAGTTTGTCCTGGGTGACGTCAACGGGGACGGCGTCGCCAACCAGCAAGATGCCAACCTGCTGGGGCGCTACCTTGAACAGCCCGACACTACCCCGGTGAGTTGTCTGGCCGCCGGTGATTTGACCGGTGATGGGCAGATAAGTAGCCAGGACATAGACGCCTTTGGCCATCTGATGGACGGTAAAATGTGGTTCGCCGGCACCGACATCCCGATTGACGGCCCCTTGTTGTATACCCAACCGGCGATGCCCTGTGAATTGCGCGGGCTGTTTTTTGCCGCCACACCCGCCGTCAGCGCCGGGAATACCGCGTCATTGTTTTTCCTCAACCCGGCCATTAACACCCGGCACGTCAGCATTGAGGTGCTCAGCGGTAATGTGACCCTGGCTGCCAATCAACTCAGTTATGGCATCGATGTACTCACCCATGCTGCGATGGGCGTTGGCGAGACGGTGGTCCTCAAACTGGTGGTGCCGACCATGGGCAGCTATTTGTACGCCTTTCCCATTCAGGCCCAGGTCACCACCCTTGCCCTCAAAGGCGGCGACGATGATGGCGATGATCCCACCGACACGCCACCGCCGGCAATCTATGGCGAAGAGGATGAGGCCGACGAATGCCCGGTCAAAGACAACGGCTGCGAAGCACTGCTGATCGACTTTTTCCGCTACGGCGCGTTTTACGATTTGGACATGCGCACCCATGAACTGATCGAACCCCAGCTAACCGCGCTGGGGTGCAATGTGACAGCGGTGTATCCACGCTATCTGCGCGCACCAATATTCGGCAGCCTGTTTACCGGCGGCGGCTCGCAAAACACCTACATCAACAACACGAATATCCGCACCCTTGAGGGCATTGGACAGGCCATCGACCGACATGCCCGGCTGCTGTCGCAAAAACGCGCGCTGGGGATCCAAATGGTACTGGGCCATGGCGATCGGATTGGCTGGGGCGTGTCGTTCTCCGCGCCGTCAGGTCAAACGTACTCAGATAACCCGACCGTGTCCCGCACCTCACTGCATCAACGGGTGTATGACGCGGAGTTCAGCGATGACGAATACAAGGTTTGCGGCAATGTGGCGCTGGATTACAGTTGCCAGTCGGGGTACACCGCCATCAACATTCAGACCCTGAACAACACCGGTAGTGCATCGCGAACCCCTGCCACCAGCACCAACCACACGCTGCATGCCGGGTATGACATGGACGTGGGTCGTGGCGAAGCCCTGATCGGCGATGACGACGGCAGTGTGCGGGAAGGGGTGTTGTCGGATCAGGTTGAAAAAGTCAGCGCCGCACTGGAAGCGGAGAAGACCGCACGGGAAAAAGAGAACCACGCCCCTCCCCGTTATAAGCGGCTGCGCAATCGCCTGCAGGACTATGCCAAGTCTTACCTGTCAGAGTACATGTACTATGTTGACGGTGGCTTTGAGGACGATGATTACGATCACCGCGAGAAGCTGCGTTGAGGGCTTTATTTGCCTGCCAGTAACGTAAAAGTGCCGTTGCGACTGGCTGGCTGAGTGTAAAATAGCCCGGCACATCAAGGTCAGTCAAAAACGTTACTCTCCGAGCTGAGTGCACAACTCACAGTGTCACTGGCGTGTACTGTGGTTTTATCGACATTGACGAAAAAGTACGGCAAACTATTTCCATAGGAAGTGCCATTGTTGGCAAAGGACGAACGACCAAAAAGGAACTTAGCCTTGAAGCGTATTATTTCAGTACTCATCTGCTCTTTTTTCGTGCTTTCCGCCTGTAAAAGCACCCACCGCGTTGCAATTTCCGGACAGGAATACCTGGTCAACTATAAAGCCATTGTACTGACTGGGTTCTCAATGCCTGACGCACTGGAGTACCGTACCGACATCAGAGACTATTACGCATCAAAAGTCACAGACATTTTCGAATCCAGAGGGATCAAGGTCTTCGACGAAAGCCTTTATTTTGACGAGTTTGAAAAACAGAAAGCCCTGGCAGGCGGCTATATTGATGAATACACCGGCAAGGTCGATACTGACAAGCGTAATCAAATCCGTCAAAAAACCCTGCAATCCTTACGTGCGACTCACGGTATAGACAGTGTCTTGTTTTATGACTTACGACGTCGTACTGCGCATTTTGGTGATTATCGAGCCCAGTGGGATGGACAGGAAGAACCCTACGAACTGAGTAACAGTGACCTGACCAATTTCCTCAGCACACTGGTGGCGAATACATCAGGCAAAATCCCGGCGCTTTCTTTGATGGTGTTCATGGAAGATATGGACGGTAAGGAATTGTACATGGGTGCCGGTGGTGTACAGTTGGTTGCCAAACTAAATGATGACGATGAGTTTGAATCTATCCCCGTTGATAAGCTGTTACGCGACGAGGCCAAATTGGATTTTTCTGTCGAAGAAGCGTTCCGGAAACTCTTCAATGATTAAACGGCGATTCTTATACTGTTCTGTCATGCTACTGCTGGTGACGGGATGTCGCATGATCCCTAATCCAGATATCATCGTTCAGGACAATGCCCGTTGGCTTGATCGCCCTGTCAAAACCATCGCAATCTCCGATATCCTCGTGTCTGAGGAGTTGCGCCTGCACCCGCAGTTTAAGCAGGATCTTGAACGTGGCATTCTGGCCATTCTGAAAGACAAAGGGTTTGAAGCTTTGGCTTCGAGCAGATTCCAAACGATCTATGCGCAAAAGCAACGAGAGTTTGGCGGTTTTTTTGATCCGGTGACGGGTCAGAAAGACATTAAGAAATTTAACGCATTCAATGCGTCAGTTGTTGCAACATTGGTCAGCGAGACCGATGCTCAACTACTGGTATCGTTCGAGGTTTTTAAGACCTTTGCCCGCTATTCAGGGAATGTCGCCACCTGGGACAACGCAACCGACAATACCATTCATCCGCCCAACATACTGTTTGACAGCTCAAACGGCACGACACCAGCAATCAGCATCAAGATATCGGTATTTGATATTCAAAATCAGAAGACTTACAGCAAGATTCAGGGGTTGCAAACGATCGTTGACAATGGGACAGGCTGGCATATTCACCCCGATGACCTGAATATCCACCTGATAACCCTCAGCAAAACGTTAAACGTACTCGAAAACCAAGCAACAAACGACGTGCAATAACGTAAAGAGTTGGAGAAACCTCATGCACAAACTATTCGTTATTTTTACGGCAGCCCTGTTAACTGCTTGTGCCCATGTTTCACCACTTGTGAACGAAGCTGACATGTCGAAGGCCATCAAGATCTCAACCAAAAGTGAATTTGCATTATTTGGCGTCGCCTACGCTACTCAAATTCAAAAAGTGTTCGATATACAAGGTAATATCATCATCGATGACCCCGTTGCGTTGGCTACGAAAAGTGCCATTTTGCCAGCAGATAAGTACGAAGTTGTTCTGCGCTGTGACAGCTCATCCTTTTTCATGTTCCGTCGCTATGAATTAAATGCAGAGGAGGGAAATGAATACGTTTTACAGCGCGTGGAAGAAAACGTCAGCGACGATGCCGTGATAAAGTTAGTTCAACGTAAACCTATTTCTGGCGTGTGATCCACACCAGCGTCAATAACGTTCGCAAAAAGGAGTTTTGCCCATGAACATCAGTGCCACCCTGTTTGGCCAGTTTATCGTCGCCTCTGTGGTGATCATCGGTATCTCAAGCTACCTGCTCGGTAAACGCAAAACCAACACTCCGCGACTGGCGGGTTTGATCGGTGTGCTGCTGGCCTTTATGCCACCATTGGGGTTTATTTACCTCGCGTGCATGGTGCTTAAAAATGACGTGCCCACCCCGGCGACGCAGGACTAGCCGCCTTCGAGCACCCAGCAACGTGGGTTTTTCTGAAAGCCCATTTTTTCGTAGTAGTGGTTTGAACCGTCGGTCGCCAGCAGGATCAGTTTGCACCGTGGCCCCAGTTGCTGCTGTGTGAGCTGTTGCAGCTTTTTGCCCAGTCCAAGGTTTTGATAGTCCTTGCGAATGGCCAGCTCCGACAGATAACACGCGCAGTGAAAATCGGTAATGGAGCGCGCCACGCCAACCAATTGCTCACCATGCCAGGCCGACACCAGCACGTCAGCATGGTCGAGAATGCCCTGCATAAATACCGCGTCCTCGACAAGCTCGCGCTCGCCAAGACCGGAAGCGCCGAGCACTTCAGCAAACTGTTGCACCGAAATAGGATGATTGATGGTAAACGTGATAGCCATTCTGTTGTTGTCCCTGACCAGGCATGCTGTGACTCGGCGTGCATACTAACACATTGAAACTAAAAAACTTTATGAAACAGCGACGGACGTGTGTTCGCAGTGACTCAAGGCCAACATTGGCCGATGGGTGATGGTTTGCAACGGTGGCACAGTGCTCGGTCAGCTTTGCGACACAGACCGTTACAACGGGCGCCTTTGAACCGACCCTCTGCATTGCTATATTTACATCCATGAATTCCCTTTTAGCGAGGTGTAAACACGATGCCAAATACCCTTCGTCGTCTTGCCGATGATGAACACCTCGCCGTCGCGCTCTCGCCGGTCATCAACGACATCGTGAAAGACGTCAGGCTGGTGTACTACGCCCCTGATGTGTACATGCCACCACACACTCATTCAGTTGCCCAGCTATCAACATTACTGTGCGGACAGGCCAAAGAACGCACCCTGAACACTGAATTCAGCCAAACCAAGGGCATGGTTGAATACAAGCCGGTCGCCTACCAACACAGCAACCAGATTGGCCCCAACGGTGCGTTATTCCTGTCGATCAACCTCGACGCCGAAGAGGATGAGTTTGTTGCCGAGTTTGGCCACGTAAACTGGCACCTGTCTCAGGTCAAACAGACCAGGTCACTGTGGCGCCAGCTATCTGCTGTGCTATTTAATCCAGCAAATGCCGGGCATGTCGATCTGGAGGCGACAGTACTGGGCATGTTCAGCGCCTCAAAAGGCGACACGCCGTCCTTCAGGCAACCACCGGTGTGGCTGCTACTGGCACAACAGGCGCTACATGAAACATCCATGAATATCCAACAAATTGCTCTGGATGTGGGTGTTCACCGGGTTCACCTCAGCCGGGTGTTCCACGACCATTTTGGGCTATCCATCTCCGAGTACCGGCAATCACTGGCGGTGCAAAAAGGGATTGCAGAAATCCTCAGTCACCGACAGACCATCACGACGGCCAGTGTCAGCGCGGGTTTTGCCGATCAGAGCCACTTTACCCGCACACTGAAAAAGCACTTGGGCGTGACCCCCAAGGCGCTGCAAACATTGCTGGCACACACCCCGCGCAGCGGGGCCTGATGTTACATTTGTTCTATCCCTCTGCCGGCAAGTCTGGTGCAATGGCGTCAATTGAAAAACACAGAACAGAGAAAACATGCGCCCATTGCTTCGACTTACCGCCCTGCTGCTGATGGCAGTCACCCCTAACCTCTGCGCTGAAGAAAGCGCTCTGGACACCGCTTTCCTGAACGCCTTGGTCAACGACATCAAATCCAGCGCCGCACTGCCAAGCGGCACAGCTGTTGCCGTGGTGCACAACGACCGCATCATCTATCAGGATCATTTCGGCTATCTGGACATCGAGAATCGTGTTGCCGCAGATGCCAACAGCCGATTTTACATCGCTTCGGTCACCAAACCGTTCGTTGCGCTGAACTACCTGCTGGACGCCAACACTGACAGCGGCCTTGAGACCGTTACGCTGTCAACGATGTTTCCTGAACTGGCCCTGCCGGATCGCGAAGATCTCACTGCTAAAGCGCTACTCACCCATACCGCGTCAATAAACAACTTCCCGCTGGTGCTTGCCACCGCTTACAGCGGCGTTCACAGCCCGGCCTCACTGGCGCGCCTGGTAACAGAATACTCAGCGCCGTCGTCAGAGGCGGTCGGCGAGTTTAAATACACCAATGTGGGTTACAACATTTACAGCGTGTATGCCGACAGCGCTTTTAAACGCCCCTGGCAGGACAAGCTGCAACAACAGGTGTTTGCTCCTGCCGGAATGCAGGCCACCACGGCCCGTCGTTCAGACATTGGCGACCAGGCTCTTGTCGCAAAGCCCTACTCGCTGATGAACCCGCAACGACAAACCGCGCTGTACCTGGAAAAAGGTGACAATACGCTGCACGCCGCCGGCGGCGTATTCTCCACCGCTGCCGATATGGGGCGCTTTCTGATTGCCCAGCTCAATGAGGGCATGATTGACGGCAAACAGGTCTATCCGGCAGAGGTGATTGCCCGCTCTCATCGCCAACAGGCGGTCACAGACCGTGCTTATCTGGATTTTACCCGCGACGGCTACGCCTGGGGCTGGTACACCGGTGACTACAAAGCGCAGCGCATGCTGCACCATTTCGGTGGCTTTGCCGGCACCCATGCCCATCTGTCGTTTATACCCGCACAGAAAATCGGTCTGGTGGTGCTCAACAGCGAAGATTTCCTCAGCGCGCGCCTCACCAACCTGATTGCCGATTATGTGTATGGCAGCCTGTTGGGTGAAGCTGACATTGAACAGAGGGTTACCCAACGGGCTGATGAGCTTAAGCAAAAACTCGCCGGGCTGGATGGGCAAATGGCAAAGCAGCGACAAAAGATCAACGGCCGGGAGTGGCGGTTGAGCTTACCGCAGCAACACTATGTGGGTGAGTACCGACACCCACAACTGGGCAGTATTTTTGTGCGCCACAACGAGGAACAGCGTTTCGACGTTGAATGGGGCGTGATGCATTCGTCTTCCACCGGCATGAACGAGGCCGACAAAATCCGTGTGGAACTGGAGCCCACCTCAGGCACGGTGATCACCTTTAACGTAGACGACCAGGTGCAATCGCTGGAATACGGTGGGGTTGTGTTTAACAAACTCTGAAGGTTTCACTGTCAGACCGTTCTCTGGCCTTCAGAATAATGCCAGAGGGCCGGACAGAGCGAATTGCTGACGTAGCAGGAAGTTCTAACGAATGACTGCTCTTTTGCGTTGAGCAGACCTTAGTTTTCACAACACCCTTTCCATTGAAAACACGGAACATGGTTTTTCAGGGGAAGCGAGTGTTACTATGAAGTCTCAGTAATAAGTTGTTATGTGAATTATGGATAATCGAGCATATACAAAGTTAATTGAGTTCCTAGAAAAAGTACCTGCGATAACAGGTTCAATAGGTTATGGCTCAGAAGACAATGAAAGCTGGTGGGTTAAGTTTACAATTGATATCAACCACCACTTAGCATGGCATACAGTTCAAGAGTTAGGTCATGTACTAAATTACTTATCATTAGATGAACGACTTCCAACTTCGTTTTACCCTGTGTCGCCACCACCATATATGAACGGTGGCCCCGAAGAATTCTTATCTTGGGTAATAGAGTGCGAAAACATGGACTTTAGACCAGGCACATGTGCTGAATGGTTAGAAGGCAGATTGCCAAGGCCAGTCGAAGACGTTGCTGAGTGGGATATTGAATAAATTCAGATAACAAGGCAATTATAAATGGGACGTCTAAAGCTTGGCTGGCGCTCATTCTTCCAAAGACGACATCCATCCTCAAATTTATCTTACTCTGCAATTTATGATTACGATGTGTCTACTGCGCTGGTAGAGATTCAGCGCCTCTCTATGATTGATTTTGCAAACACTTCAACTAAGACCAAATAACTCAAGAGGTTTACTTAAAATTGGACCAAACCAAGTCAAGCCAGAAAATTTTGATACTAGGTTTTGCCCAATTAGGATTGTGAATGAGAAAACAAAGAGTTCAGCCGCCATAAGTGTCCACGCTTGCTTCTTACTTTGTATTCCTCCATTTGGCACAAAATAAAGTGGAATCCATGTAGCTAGATGCAGACCACCGTATGCAACTGCAATCAAAAGATCTAGAGACAGTTTCCATTTTGAGACAATTAAGGAAGTCACCAAAAAACTCATCCATTTGAAAGTATGGAACATTGAGTAAAAGTAGGCCTTGTCGAACTCGAACAGCTCGCTTTTGTCGAGAAAAAATGAGGTGTCGACTTCAATGTCTTGCACAAAAATTCCACTAAAAAGGAAAATGGAATAAATAAATAAGTAGTTTTTTGTCTCGATATCGATAAGCGTTCCAAAAGAAAATACAGCTATCACTATCGAAATACTTAAGAGTCGCCTTTCAATCAACCAGTTGTAAAACTCAAGGTAAATACCTCTCAATTCAATATTCCCCATCTCTATGAAACCATTTATTGATAGTCCACTTCGTAATAGAAAAGATATTACACTAACTTGTTTCAATAGCCCCCTTCTGGCACTTAGCAAACACCCACCTCCATTGCATATTCAGCGCCGTACTGCCCGCTCTAGCGAAGTTCAGCAAACGCTAACGTCATTGCGGCGAAGGCCGCAATCTCCATTGGGTTGATGACTAACCAAAACAGTGTTAATTCGTGTGAGTCAATAAATGTGGGAGGTCCTCGCCTCGGCTTTGTCTCCTGAGACGCTCTACCTCCTGCATCCATGCAGTCGTGCGCGAGGATGACGACTCTTCGTAGCTCCATATGAGCGCTTAGAGCAAATGCGGACCTTCGTTGTACCGAGAAATTGATCTAGCAATTTCTCCAAAGCAGACATCCGATCACACGCTTAACTTTAAAGTATGGTAGTGATGTGTCTACTGAACAGGTGGTTATTTACCAGACTCTATGTCTGAAATGATTGGTTTGTTAGCAATCGGGGATTATCTCGCTGCCGATATAAAATGGCAGCGCATTTTCCGAATCAGCAAAATAGTGTTGGACCAGATGCTGATACTCTTTATCGGTCTCAATAAGGCGACTTAACGCCTGCAGTTCATTAAGTCTGTGTGTGTTGACTTCTAGACTGTTGGCGAGATGCCGGCAGGCCAGGATGGTTGAAAATACCAGGACCAGACCAAAATTTATCGGTTGCTCAATGTCGCTGACTTGTATGGTATCAAATAAAACATCCAGGCTTTTTCTGTAAGTCGTTTCGCCTGCCTGACGCATAAACTCACTGCTGTCATTTTTGCTAAAGTTCTTTTCCAGCAGATTTGCCCGGAAAAAGAAGATAATTGCCGCTTCAAAATCACCGTCAGCCAATCGGAAAAGCTGCGCATCTACTGTCTGATGCCATTCATCAGGTAAAAACTGCAAGGCAATCAGCAGGGAATCGCTAATTGTCCGGTCTTCCAGTAGCAACGTGGGTACCTGCTGCTTGGGGTTGTGCGCAAGTAACAGAGGATCATGAGCCAGGTTTTGCCAGCCAAGCAGATGATCAGCGTGGCTCACGTGCAGTTTTAGCAACAGCCATTTTGTCGCTCTGGAGTAGGGCGAGTCAATCACCCAAATTAACCTGTTCAAGACCCGGTCCTTTTAACCTTATCCGGCATATGGGGTGTCAGGGCTGGCGTGCTAAACACGTTGAAGCCCTGATTGCATAAGCGCTAATTAGTGTTCAGCAAATAAGCGCATTAGCAGTTCTTGCTTTTTCGGCACGATGATGGAGAGCGCCTGATCGATTTCTTGCTGACTTAATACGCGAGCGTGATGTGATGATACATATTGTTCAACATCCAATGCCAGTGCCGTGACTTTATCATTTAGCGTCTGCAAGCGGTTGTAGGTATCCAGATCCGGCCAGTTGGCCGGTGAATGAAACCCTTGCTGTAAACCGCTACCGAACATATCTTCGGAGAACAATATTTTCTGCTCTGGCAGGTAAATGACCAGATTGTGATTGGCATGGCTGTTGGGGACATCAAACAACATGACTTTGTCGTTGGCCAACAGCGTGGTATCAGCGATGGGGATAAAACGCTGTTCGGACAGAGGCTTTGACAAGTGCTGTTGTACCGCAGGTATGTTATTGGGATGAATGACTAACTCGGCGCCTTGTTTAATCACGTCATGTAAACCCATCATGTGGTCATGATGATGATGGGTGACAATATGCTGTTTTACTGGCTTATTTTTCCCTGTCGTCTTGTGCAGCAAGTCCAGACCATTTTGCCAGGCATGCGATTCGCGGTCTGTTTGCCACGCACCCGCCGAAATATAATAATCGCCCATATCAATAAACAGGCTGTAGCTCCAGTCCTGCCCGATCCAATAAACATCTTTGGCGAGTTTTTGCAGGGTAAGTTCGGTGCTATCCACTACCGCTGACCGAGAACGCTGAGGATAGATTTCTGGCAGGTTGAAATCCCCTTCCTGTGTCGTATTAAACGTAATTGTCCGGTTAGTTGAGTGATAAACAGGACGGACTGGAGTGCTCACAAAAACTTGTCTGGCCCAGCCTAAATCACCGCTTCGCTGATGCTGGAGAAAATTGTAGGTGGTTAACTGAGCGCCTTGTTTACGCAGGACCCGGCTCAGGTAACCGTTTTGCTGATTCAGGTACACGGTATATTCGTTTTTCTGGCCTGAGTTAACGCTTAGAACATCGTGAGGAACGCCCTGAATATAGGCAATGTCACGCCACTCGCTGTGATCTTTATCAGCGTAAAGTTGCTTAACAATCAGGGTGTCAATCAGACGACTCATGCCTGAATCTGCGTTATCAAAGGTCATTGCGGGCGCGTCGTAGTAGACCTGCAATGCATGGTCAACTGAGTACCCTCTTGTGTCTGTGAAAAGACGATGGGTTACGCTGGGGATTTCGCTGCCGTGACCGTCTACCAGCCTGAAGGTGGCCTGTCTGAGTGCTTTGCGATGATTAACAAAATCTATGCTTAATCTTACCTGTTGCTCACTCAAATAACCTATCATCGGCCCTTGTAACGCATGGCTGCTTTGCCATTGTGAGTATTGGTAGAAAGAATCATTCAGGGTCAGGCTTTGCAGCTTCAATAATGTATTACCGCCGTAGGCTGTAACCGTTTTTTGAATGATTTGATTTTCTTTCGTCGCAGCTGCCACATGTGACGCAACAAGCGTTGTAAGTATGAACAGTGCGCCGCGCAAGGTATTTCGTACCCTAACGTAGTGATTTTGCATTTAATATCCTAAGGCAAAACGAATCAAGGCAGATATTGAACAGGCCGCAGCAATGTGGAGCCACAATGGTAACGTGATGAATTGCTGATGAATTCCTGATGGCTGCAAATTAACGGGGATTTGCAGTAAAGAGGACCGGTAGGTGGACAGAGCTATTTCCAGCGAATAGACTGGCGCGCTGAGACTTACGTGTTGCACGATTGTATGCCGGCTAAAACAAAACTCTACATTAACGATTTCCTGATTGACTTGCCGCGCTCACTGATTATTCGCGGGGAGCAGCAGGTGCAGGTTGAACCCAAGGTGTTGAAGGTCTTATATTGCCTGGCGTCCAGACAAAATGAAGTCGTCACTCATCAGGAAATTATGCAGCATGCTTGGGCAGGCATGGAGGTGGTGCCTAATGCCTTGCAGCGTTGTATTGCCATTCTACGCAAAGAGTTAGGTGACGATGCTAAATCGCCTCATGTGATATTCACTCATCCTAAAATTGGTTACCGGCTAAATGCGGAGGTACGCTGGCTGGATGAGAATACAACCCCACTGAAACTCCCATCAACCCCTAATCTACCGAAAGGTTGGGGAATTAAAGTGACGGCTTTTACGCTGGCGGGGATCACAGCAATATTGTTCCTGAGCATGTTTGATTTTCTACCGGGCAGGCAGTCACAGCAATACACTGAAATTCAAACGCTCACCCAAACTGATGCCCATGAGTCGCAGGCAATATATAGCCCGGATGGTCACTATATCGTGTTTAACCGTTATGCCGGTGGATGCAAAAGTCATCTATGGGCCAGACAATTGGCTACTGGACAGGAAACTCAACTGACTGCTGTTGCGGCCAAATATAGTGGAGCAAGCTATACCGTCGATGGGCGCGAGCTGATATTTGCCGTGTCATCTGACTGTGAAACGGCTGCGCAGAACGTTTCCGATTGGTTTGATGACGGACAATGCAGGAGCGTCGCCACATTAGATTTTTCGTTAGCCTTGAAAACTCCGCAAAAGCCGGTATTACGTCATCAATGCCAGGCTGAATATGTTTATATGCCTAAGGCTTTGTCCAATCACCAATACGTATTCTTGCAATCCGTGGATGGGCAAAATCAAATGGTGCAATACAATGATTTAACCCAGGTCCATCAGGTGATATACGCGCCTGACGATGAGTATCTTTACCACTTTGACTATGCTCCTGAGGAAAGAAAGCTGGTTGTGTTTGGAAGAGACCAGACAGGTCACCCTGTGATGACTTTCCTTGATCATAGAGGCCACGTGCAGAGCCGAGAAGCGATTCGTTTATTACCCGGAATGCATCCTGATGTGCAGATAAAAGGTAAGTTTTCCCCGGACGCAGACTATCTCTATGCGGTCATCAATAGCGCCTTATTCCACATTGGCCTTAACGGCGATATGCAAGCCATTAAAACGCCAGCGGATAATATTGTTGAAGCGGATATGCATCCGATATCAAATGCTATGTTGGTCATTCAAGGGGGCAAAGATGTAGATATTGCCCAGATTTCGCTGTTCGACAAACCGCGTGCACAACTTCGCAACGATGTGAATGAAACCAATCTGCCGTTTAAAAGTTTTGCCCGCACTAGGGCACAGGAACATCTTGCCCGCTATCAGCCCATTGGCGAACTCATTGCTTTTTTGTCAGACAGAAGCGGCAGCGATCAAGTCTGGATTTGGGATAACCACAAAGCGTTTCAACTTAGTGATGAAAGCCCACGA
Organism: Fluctibacter halophilus; assembly: GCF_020687825.1. GTDB lineage: Bacteria > Pseudomonadota > Gammaproteobacteria > Enterobacterales > Alteromonadaceae > Fluctibacter > Fluctibacter halophilus. The sequence goes on along the minus strand of NZ_JAJEWP010000002.1, from coordinate 533,256 downwards.
AACCCGATAAGAAGCTATGCGTGGGCGCCAGATGGCCGTTCTCTGGCGTGGGCATCAACAACAGGTCTGGTTATCTCTGATCTTGAAGGAATGCGTCAGCATTATCCTACCCATCAACCCATTACCGCGGTGTTAGGCTGGGTTGAACAAGAGCAATTGCTGGTTACATTGAATGATCCAGTTCCCGGCGCGTTGTATCAGCTTGACCTAAGTAAAAACACCTTAACACCCTATCATCTCCAACGGATTGTGAACGCCTGGCAAGTGAACGACCAGATTATCTTTAGCAATGTTAAAGGCGAGGTATTCGTACGTGCTTTAGACCCTCACATACCAGGTGTAAGTCGCTTATCAGCATTAAACGGTGACGCATTGTTCGTTCACAAGCAGAAGCTATACAGCGCGGATAAAAGCTCCTTCGTATTAAATGAGTATAGTACTGACGGTACGTTTATCCGGCCAGTGATTCAGCTCACACCGACCACTTGGAAAGTATTGGACCTGAAGGATGGCAAGCTGCTACTCAGTCAGTATGTCAATATCAATCAGGAAGTAGCCGAGTTACAGTAAGCCCAAATCGCTTCACTACGTTGCTGCTGTGGGAGTTGACTATTGCAGTAATGATATGGCTAGTTTTTCCGAGAAAATCCGTTACCTCAACAAACCATCAGCTTTTCATCAGCCAGCTCACCTTGAGTTCAGGCACGAAAGCCTTCCTAATAATGTGGTGAATAAATAGTTATCTACATGGATTAGGTCGTTGAAGAATCAAAATCAGAATGTCTCCCGCTTACATCTTGCATTATTTAGTTCTCTTTTGCTGTCACTCTGCGCGCCCACTTTTGGCGATGAGCAGAAAAGCGCAGGTGAATTAAATAATCTGGCGCAGCGCTACTCAAGCAAGGGCGATGCATTAAATGCACAACGTCACTTTCAACAGGCGCTGGATTTAGCTGCCGATGAGAATTGTTCATGGTGTAGTGAGGCCCGAAGCACCCTGACCCGCTTATTGAGTGATAAGTTGGTCAACGCGATTAACTCGCAAAACTACGCGCAGATCCGTACTTTTACCAGCTCGACCATTGCCGATTCGACCCTGCAACGACTGGGTCTGGATATGTATGCAGGGTATTTATCCGCGGAAAGCCATTTCCATGGAGCCTTTACCCTGCAATCCGCCAATGTGCTGAACCATGCCGACGGTGTAGTGTCCTCTGAAGTGTTTGTGAATTCATCCAATACGCAAATGCCCTACCGAATAGAGATGTCCTACACCGACACCTTCCCGCAAAAAATCACCCGTATTCGCATTCGCGCACACGTTACCGATTCGCCTGATACTGTGGTAAGCGACGTACCGGCGGTGATGGCTGAACTCTCTGCCTACATTGATAGCCTTGCCTCTAAAGATGTGTTCTCCGGCACGGTGTTGGTCGCTAAGGACAATAAGGTATTGCTGGAAAAAGCAGTGGGCATGGCGTCGAAGCGATTTAAAGCGCCTATCAATATCAATACGCGCTTCAATCTGGGATCGATGAACAAGATGTTCACCAGTGTAGCGATTTTACAACAAGTGGAAGCCGGTAAGCTGAAATTAAGCGACAAGCTGGTGGATGTGATGCCATTAGAAGAGCCCGGCGCCGAATTAGCACAGGTACAGATTCAACACCTGCTGTCGCATACTTCCGGAGTAGGCTCATTAAGCTGCCCGATGGGCGAACTGACCACTACCGCAGATAGAAACGATTGTCTGGCTAAGCTGGCCAAAATCGGCAGTAATTTTCCCGCTGGCACGCAATATCGCTATAGCAGTGATGGTATGTTTATTCTCGGCCTGGTGCTGGAACAACTCACCGGCTTATCCTATTACGACGTGGTACAGCAAAACGTGTTTAACAAAGCCGCTATGCCGGATACGGCAAGCCTTGATTTGCAGTTCCCTGTTGAAAATGCGGCGATTGGCTACTCCTTCCATGGCCAGCAGAACCAGTGGCGCAACAATCTGTTTATCCATGATAAGAGAGGCGGGCCGGCTGGCGGTGGATATTCGACCGTGAAAGACTTATTCCATTTTGCCCAGGCGTTGATGAATCATGAGTTATTGAGCCAGGCAATGACTAAGCTGGCGATGACACCAAAAAAAGAATTCGGTGCATCAAATTATGGCTTTGGTTTTATCCTGTGGGATCGCAACGGTAAGCCTGTCGTCGGGCATAACGGCTCATTCCCAGGGGTTAGCAGCCAGATGGAAATGCACCTCAGCAGTGGCCATACCCTAGTGGTATTGTCAAACCACAGTTTTGGGGCCGACCCGGTACTGGCCAAAGCGCATCAGTTGCTGGGCTTGTAAGGAAGCTTTGTAATGCAAAAAATAACAAATCGGAGTAATCATGTGTCAGGTAGTTAGGATCTTATTCATCATCATTGGGGTTTTCGCAGTGATGAAAGTGAATGCAGCGGAAAAGCAGCTTCAGATAGAGGACGAGCGTTTTGAAAAGCCATTATTGTTTACGGTAAATCTTCCGGACGGCTATGAACAAAATGCTGATAAGCGTTATGCATTGCTGTTTGATTTTCATCCGTATGCAGATAGCTATCTCAAAGGAATGCACGACTGGTTAAGCCACAATGGTGAATGGCCATGGCCGCAAACCATTATTGTGAACCCGGCAATGGGTAATCCGGTCGGGCGGCTATTTGACGCATCGGGTAAGACGACGCCCTTAATCGACTTTTTTGAGGCTAAGCTCTTGCCTGCCCTGGATAAAAACTATCGGACCAATGGCTTTCGCATAATGAGCGGGTTTCGGGTGAACGGTACATTGGCACTGTCAGCCATGCTGCGCAAGCCGGGACTTTTCAACGCGTATTTTGTTACCAGTCCGGAGCTTGAAGACGACTATGCAGGGATCTTGTCTGCCGCAGCTTCTGGTATGAAGACAATAGATGCGCCTCCGGTTTATGTACTGATAACACATGGCAGTGGCGTGAAAGAAAAGCATCAATTGGATGAATATGCCAGGCTAAACCAGATTTTAAGTGATAATTTACCTCCGAATGTAGCCTGGGACTACCGCGATTTCAGCGAACATATGTTTATGACGCTGCCTTTGTTAACACTCCTGACAGGCATAGAACAGGTATTTGGAAAAGAGCAGGTAAAATAAGAGACGGACAGTCAGGTCGTCAATACCTGCGCTCACCATGGTACTGTCATTGCGATATCACAGACTATGAGACAGAAAAACCGCTACCCTTGCCAGGGTACTTGAGACCTGAATATGGCCCTCATGGGCTGCGCAATTCGTTTACACAAAGATAACCCGAGACCGGTACCGTTAGTCTCCCTGTGTTCAAATTGTTCAACCCGATAAAAGGGATCAAACAGTCTGGAAATAAGGAGATGCGGTATACCGCTTTCCGTATCGGTGACCGTAATCAACAACTCAGGAGGGGTAGCCTCGAAATGAAGTATGACGCTGGCGTTAACCCCGATGACGTCAGTTAAGTCAATTGCTGAAGACGTTTCCATTAACAAAGTAATGGTGGAGCAGTTTTTTTAGTCAGATGGCTGAAAAAGACCGTCTGGATGTGAAAAGCATTATGAGTGAGTACCGGAAGTGGGAGTCAGCGTTCGACGTCAAGCTGGAAAAGGCATTACAAGCGGCGTCTGAATAGCACGGCGAACTGACGGTTGAGCAGAGAAAAGTGCCGTTAGAGAAACTTCAGCGGCAATCCCGATAACTGTCCTTTATACCTCGGCTAACACTGATGGGAGAGTATTTTATGACTGTAATTGAAGGTTTTAAGCTAGCGATAGAAAAATGGTGCAGTATCGCCCTGTTGTGCATCGCAATTATGGCAAATGGTTGTGCCGCTGCCACCGCAGCTCAAGGGCTGGTTAAAGATGAGAACGGCACACTAACAATGGCAATAGACATTGGTACTGTACGAATCAATCCGGATGTTCAGCGGCTACTATCTGAGCAATATACTTCCATGTTAATTGACACAGTGACTGAAGTAGCGTCCTTGGTGCGGGAACATTTTCCCCAATTTACTGACCAATTGACGATAACAATTAGGACCACGCAACAAGACCTTGATCACGTTGGCGGGGTGATCGGAATCGCGCAATCTCCTGAATCTGTGGATATTGACATCGCAGCTTCATTTTCAGAGGAGCTGGCAGCCCCTATTCAGCAGAGTCTGAAAGTTACCCTGCTGCATGAGTTACATCACATTGAGCGCGGGTGGACCATTGAGAACAATCGTTTTGGCCCTGGAATTATGATAGCCGCCGTCAATGAAGGGCTCGCTATTGTCTTCGCCGAGCAGGTGTCCGGAATAAAACAGCCTCACTTAAGCTATCCCGATTCTGTCGATAAATGGGTGGAAGAGATCCTGGCGCTTCCTGTGAATGCACCGTATGAAACATGGATGATGGGAACACACCCTGATGGCAGGCAATATATTGGTTACCGTACGGGTAAATTTATTGTCGAACAGGCTCTGAGAAGCGGCGGGGAAACGATTGAGTCGCTTACAGAAAAAGGGAATTATGAAATTTTGTTTCAGACCGGCTTGATTGATACGAACCCATTAGCGTTAAGCAAGGTTGGGGATGATTTCGCCACATCGAATCAACCCGGGAAAGCAATTCAGGCTTATACTAAAGCGGTATCATATGCTGAGCCTGCGCTGCAAACTAAGATTGAACAACGGATTGACCTGTTGACTCACCCAGTTACCTTGTCAGACACAGAAATGAACGAGCTAGCAGGGCAATATCACTCTGACAGAATGGATATCAAAGTCAGCCGCGATAAGTCGGGGCTTTACGTTCAGTTACCCGGGAAACCTAAATTTACCCTTTATCCTACCGATAAGACACATTTTGTAATTTTAGAGGCAGATGTGTCATTTGAATTTGTAATGGACGAGCATGATGCCGTAGCGACCTTATTGTTCAATACGCCGGGTGGGACGCACCGCTTTACCCCAATAGTCCCGGCTATGTGATCACCCAGGGTGATGAAAAAATGGGGCCGTTTCGCAGATAGAGCGGGAAGAAAAGCCACTTAAACAGAAAAACTTAATGTCACCGTCCACTACTGACACTTAGCTAAAACTTATCTCCATAGCTTATTCAGAACTTTACTGCCCGCTCTAGCGAAGTTCAGCAGATAGCCAAAACAGCAAGGTGGAAGCCGAGACAGTAGCTCGAGGCAGTACCGAAGATGTGGGATTCATTTTTGGGTACGGTGACACCTTACCAGGCTAGCTGTTGAACGTTTTTCCCGATACGGAATGCGGGGAGTCCAGCGGGTGAAGCGCGGTTGCGTTAGCAACGAGGGGTGACTTAACGTCACGCCAACAAACGGGTAAGGAACCAGTTTGAACAGCTTTAGCTGGCCTGCGAAGCAGGTGAGCCACATGGAAGTGGTGAATAAAGAGCTGAGCGACTGACCGTGGAAGGTCAGACTGGGCGCAACGCCATGGATGGATTGATACTTTGCATTAACTGCGCCTTCTGGTCGCTGTCGGCAATCCGACATACCTGTCTCCTTCTGGCCCTACTCGCCCCTTATACTTTGCAACACCGTGCGCATTATTTGCACCTGCAAGGCATAAGTTGTTTCACCACCATTGCTGAGGATCACCACTTCTAAATCGTGTTGGGGATCGATAAATAATTCGGTCTGATAGCCATCCTGCGAGCCGCCGTGGGCAAAAAATGGCTGCTTTCCTGGGCCAATAAACCATCCTAAACCATATACGCCATCCTCCCCCAAATCTCCGTGTATCCGTGTCATCTGCGTCAAGGTGTCGGACCGCACAATACGTCCAGCTTTCAGGGCACGGATAAAGCGATTTAAGTCCGACACAGAGCTGACTTGGGCCATGGCGCCGGTGGTGTATTGCCGGATCCCTAAAAATGTCCTTGTTTGGGCATAATTGAGTGCATCAGAGGCCGCCAATGCCTTACCTGAAGCGACAATATGGCTGTGGACCATTTGTGCCGGTTCGAACACTTCCCTTTGTAAAAAGTCTGCAAACGGTATTTTGCTTACTTGGGAAACCACCTCGGCCAGCAGCACATAACAACTGTTGCAATAAATACCGCGCCCCCCCTCCAACGGACGCACTATCAGCTCATCGGAGCTAAGAAAAGTCACAAGGGTAGCATTGTCAGCCCCATCAGCTAATGACAGGTTGTCATCGGCAAAAAAATCCTGCGACAAAAACACCCGATGGGCCAACAAATCTTCAAGGGTGATGGATTGCCACACGGTGGGCAACGTCGGTATGTAGCGGCTCACCTGATGACCGAGCGACAATCTACCCTGCTCTGCCAGACGCATAATCGCGACTGCAGTAAACGGTTTACTGATTGACCCAAGACGAAATCCGGTATCCGCGGTAATCGCCTGTCCGGTATGCCGATTGGCCAGTCCTTCGCTGCGTTGATAGATCACTTTGTCATGATGGCGCACCAGCACGCTCAGGCCAGGTTGATCGGGCGCTTGTTGTGCCATGATGTCATCCAACAACGAAGGCAGTGGCACAGCCTTGACCATCGAAGGCACTAACAGTAACAGTGTACAGATACGTTTGAGCATGAGTTTCAATCCATTGGCTTTTGCTGGTGCGGTCATTGGGGTTTATTGTGCTTGTTTGTCCCCGGGGAGTGGGTACAGGGATTCCGTCGCCTGCTTCAGCCCCGCATCGGGCAGGAAGGTGTCGCTAATGGTCAGAATGGCATTGAGGTTGTTGCGCAGCTTGTCGTCACGCAACTCACCAGGATTGAGCGCGGTCTGCAGCAGGTGCAGTGCCATATCCGCCAGCAACAGACGCTGTCTATCCGCCCAGTCGTCATCGCCTTTTTTGGCCGGATGCTGCAGACAGGCCTCTTCCACCTGAGCATGTAAAGCCCAACTGGTGTCGATGATGTGTTGTCGTTGTTGATCGTCCATTGTTGCCGCTTCCTCTACAAAGCTGATCAGGCCAACAGGCCTGCTTGTTTTAAGCCGTGTTTGACCGGGCCTACTGCGCCATCACCATCGCCAGTTGATAGCACCACACCAGCGCAATGACCACCTGCACCGCGAAGGCACTGAAACGCAACGTCACCGCGGTGACACTTAAACTGCTCAGATGCAACAACGACTGGGCGATGCGCGCGGCCAGGAAAATCCAGGCCAACGGATCGGTGATGGCCGTGTTGTCGGTCAGGATCGCCACCACCATCAAGCCGCCGAACAAGGGTAACCCTTCAATACAGTTGGCGTGGGCGCGCGCCAGACGCTGCATAAACGGCGACAGATTGGTATTTGACGGGTTAAATTGATTGGCTGCGACCGCCTTGGTCATCACCAATTTGGAGCGGATCACTTCCATGGCAACCAGCAACACCAATGTCCAGGCGATGAACCCGAGTAACGCGATCACTGTGGCAGAATACATCCTAAATCTCCTTGGTTTCGTTCAACGTCTTGTCACGCTAATCCCTGCACCAGAGAGTGGCAGGGCTTAACCTTTGGCTAGTGCAAGGCTTGCCCAGTTGGCCAAGACCCCAAGCAGGTAACACACACCAAACAGGCTGCAAATCAATGAACTGACGAGCCAGAACGTCACGCTGTTTTGGGTGATAGCCGGGTGGGAAGACACAAATGGCAGGATAAACCCGCCAATACCGCGCACAAGATACACCGCGGTGATCACTACTAATGCAGGCCTGAGCAGTGGCAAAGGGCTGATCACGCCGGCCCCTGACAGGCCGTAAAGTCCCCACAGCGCCAGCACGGTGGCGATCAATAAGGTGATGAAGGCAGGACGCAGGCTGCCCGCTTCGGCCAGTGATGCCATCTGTTCACCGGCGCCGAAAAAGCGATACCAATCAGGGCCGCCCAACACGATAGCAACATGGGCCAGGGCCGCACTGAAGCTGAGCCCGGCGGCAACGGTTAATAAGGTGTTTCCATTCATCGTGCGCTCCAATTCCCGCTATTCAGGGTGCCAGCCCCATGTCATCCAGCCGCAACAGTATCTGTGTGCGTTGTTGTCTGGCGACAGTTTGCCAATGGCACCCTTGCTGTGCCCCTATCATGGCATACAGCAGGTTCAGGTTGGTATAGCCGGCTTCGGCCAGTTGCCGATATAACGCGAAGGGATCGGCGACCATAAACGCTTCAACGGAATGCACGCCGACCATGGCCAACAGCGCTTCGCTGCGTGGCCCTAAACCGGCAAGCTGGCGGACTCGGGTGACTTCAGACATAACAATCCGCCCTCTTAATTTATCCCGTCAGGAAGACGGACGATACCACAGTTCCTCACGGGATAGTGGTGTTTCGGGCGGCAACAGCGGGTTTTCCAGTTGGTAAAACTGTCGCTCATTGAGGCGGCTTTTGTCGATGATGTCCTGATGGTACTGCAAAAACAGCCGATCAAACTCACCGTTGGCAATGGCTTTTTCCAGCCCATCACGGATCAGGCGGCCCATGGTGGTGTTGCGCTTATTGACGAAGTAATACATCGCGCTGGGATAGCGAATACCCAATTCCGGTTCCAGAACGATACCGTCAGGCATCCGTTCGCCGTCCAGCTCTGCCCAGATCTCCACCACCGAGCGTGGCACGAAGTCGCCCTTGCCCTGATCGAGCATGGTGAACAGATCCAGGTACTCCTTGGCCGTACTGACGTCAAAGCCGTTGGATTGCAGGATCTTGGTATCCGGCCAGTCATGCCCCTGGATTGGGCGCAATTGCATCAGTTGTTCAATTTTTTCCATCCCCACATAGCGGTGTGCCTGCTGCTGACGGATCAGAAAAATGCGCCAACCTATCAGGCCCTTGTAAATGGGGATCCGGATCGGTAACAAGCTGTCTTCACGGCTCTGGTCGGTCATGCTCCAGACAATATTGACCTCGCGGTTTTCCGACAGTTGCTTGAGCGCCTTGTTCTGCAACATGATGCGCTCCGATGGCATCAGGCTGTAACGCACCCCGGTCTGTTGCAGCGCGACTTCCAGCAAGGCAATCGGATACTGGTTACGCTGATCATTGTCGGTCAGCGGTCGGGGATAATGAATGTTCCATTTGGCAGCATGGGCCGCCGACATCCCGATCAGCATCAGCCCCACCAGGCACAGCAGACTATGGCGCATGTACACCTCCGTTGAGCATCGCGCTGAACAGTTTGTCCTCGTCATCCAGCACGGCAACGATGATGTGCAAATCGCCTGCCGCATCGCGCTGTAAGGTGTAGGAGCAATGACACACGCTGAGTTTTTTGTCTGCCTGGTCAAACAGCTGCCAGCGCACGTTGACGAAAAACACTGAATCAGACAAGCGCATGGCCTGGTTCACCAGCGCTTCGCAGCGCGACGCGCCGGCGTTATTGATCCCATCGATCATGCTCTGGTTGACGGTGCGAATATCATCAACCTGACTGCAGACCCGTTTGGTCTGATCAGATACAAAGATACTGGGGGTTTGATGCAGCGCCGTCATCGCTGCGGCATCGTTGGCATTCAATGCCTGCTGATAGCCTTCAAAAAAACGTTCCGCCTGGCTCGACATGATCCCTGCCTGTTATTATTCGATACCAATAAATTTATGGGTTTGTAGCGACAAACGCCAGTTATTTTCAATGCAATGCTTAATCGCCAACTCGGTGGCGCGGGCCTGTTGCGAGATAGGCTGCAAGTAGATCAGCGGCGCCGCCCCTTCAGGCAGTCTTGTCAGCAAGGCCTTGAGTTCATCCACATGGCGCTCCATGGCAACCGGGTGTTTGATTTCATTGGCCCGGGCCAATGCGCTGTCGAGAATGTCGTAGCCGCCTTTCATGTTCACTTTGGGTGACACAGTGACCCAGGTGTCCGGGTGGGTCAGGACTTCAAATGTGCCGCTGGTTTCAATCGACACCCCGTATCCCCGCGCAATCAGTTGGCTACTCAGCTCCGTCAAATCGAACATGCACGGCTCACCGCCGGTCAGGATCACATTCTTCGCGGTGTAGCCTTCACGGGCAAACAGCGCCATCAGCTCGTCAAAGCTGCTCTGGAACCAGTGACTCGATTCACCCTGTTCAGCCATGACATCATCGGCACTGCGTTCATCGTCCGGGTTGATGTCCCAGGTGTGTTTGGTATCGCACCACGGGCAGCCCACCGGGCACCCCTGTATGCGCACAAATATCGACGGAACACCGGTCAGCGCCCCCTCACCCTGTATCGACTGGAACACTTCGTTAATTTTGTAGCGGTTCACACCGTTCAAGACTTCACCTATCGTTTTTTTGACGGGACTCACGTAAAATCCCTGCTTCATTGGCGAATTATAAAGAAGCGAGCAGCATGGCACAAAAGGTGGTTGTAATTTTTTCCGGCGGTATGGATTCCTTCACGGTCCTGAACAAAACGGTACGGGCAGGCAATGAGGTGTACGCCCTGTCATTTGACTACGGTCAACGACACCGTAAGGAGCTGGATTACGCAGCCCGCGCCTGTGCTGATCTCAATGTGCCCCACAAAGTGGTGGACATTTCCGCCATCAACAGCCTGGTCGGCGGTTCATCACTGACCTCTGACATTGATGTACCGGAAGGTCACTATGAAGAGCAGAGCATGCAGTCAACGGTGGTGCCTAACCGCAACATGATCCTGCTCTCGTTGGCGGTTGGCTATGCGGTGTCACTGGGTGCCGGTGAAGTCCACTACGGTGCCCATTCCGGCGACCATGCCATTTATCCCGACTGTCGACCGGAATTTGTCGAGAAAATGAAAGACGTGTGTGCCATCGCCAATTACGAACCGGTGGATATCGTCACCCCCTACCTGCATGACAGCAAAATCGCCATACTGGCCGATGGTCTGGCAATGGGACTGGACTATGGCAAGACCTGGACCTGTTACAACGGCCGCGAAAAAGCCTGCGGTAAATGTGGTGCCTGTCAGGAACGGTTAGAAGCGTTTGCACTGAATAACGCCAGCGATCCACTGGACTACGAATAACTCACTGCGAAGACGTATCGGCCTGACCCAGCAACACAGCATGATCTTTGGGGGAAAATGTAAAGCCCTTGTCGACTAACCAACGGGCGGCCTCTTCCACGGTACGGGTATAAACCTGGGTGTTGGCATCGTAACTGGTGCTTTCACTCACAATACGCTTCTGTAAATCAAAGCTGCACACCGTCGCCTCATGGGTCTGGTTGTTAGCGGCACACCAGTCATAAATGGCCTGAAAGCTCTCCTGCCCTTCCATGGTCGGCATGATCCACTCCCGCATGTCCACCAGCGCCGCCCACGGCTCATGCCGGATGTCTTTCACCAGCGCCCGGGTCTGTTCAAAGATGGTGTTGATCAGGGTTTTGGGCCACACGCCGCGCATTGACACGCACAGCACGTTGCCACTGAGCTTGAGTTTGTAAAGGTCGTCTGAACCAAAGGGCATATCGTATTGATTACTGATTCCTAATGCTCGCTACAGCATACGCGAAAAAAAATGGGCTGAAAACTCCGATGTCCTGCCTGGTTGCACTGCAGCGGCGCGTCCGCTACCGTAGCGATCTTGCCCGATGGCGGGCGATTGTTCAAAAAAGGAGTACCCATGAACAACGAAACGGACGATGAACTGAATAACATCAACAAACGGATCCGCACTGCCACACTGATTTCCGCCCCCGCAAATATCCTGGTAGGGCTGGGCCTGTTTGGCACCCTGTCACCGGATCCAGGCGGATTGCACAGCTTTTTTGACACCCCAACCAACAGCTATGCACTGCTGCTGATCGGTGGGGTCATCGCTTTATCCCAAACCGTGCCGCTGATTAAACTCAGCTTGAAGCGCCAGGCGTTGCTACAAACACAAAACGGCGAGTAACGGCGCGACGGGCAAAAAAAAGCCCCGCCAGAGCGGGGCAACACACATCACAACGGGCCTAATGATGTTTTAACAGGTAGTCGAAGGCTGCCAGTGAGGCTTTGGCTCCCTCGCCCATGGCGATCACAATCTGCTTGTACGGCACAGTGGTCACATCGCCGCAGGCAAAGATGCCCGGCTCACTGGTTTCACCTTTTTCGTTGATCACGATTTCACCGTAGCGGGTCATTTCAACCAGATCTTTAAATGCACCACTGTTGGGTACCAGACCAATCTGGACAAACACCCCGGCCAGGTCCACGCGATGGTTTTGGCCGCTTTCGCGGTCCTGGTATTCCAGCGCCGTAACCTTGCCATTCTCGGCCAGAATTTGCTGGGTTGCGGCGTTTTTGATCACCGTAATGTTGTCACGTTTCTCAACCTGATCGACCAGCACTTTGTCGGCTTTCAGCGCCGGTAAAAACTCAAACACCGTGACCGACTTCACAATGCCGGCCAAATCCAGCGCCGCTTCGATACCGGAGTTTCCGCCGCCGATGACGGCAACATCTTTACCTTTGAAGAACGGGCCGTCACAGTGGGGGCAGTAGGCCACACCATTGCCAATGTTCTCTTTCTCACCGGGTACGCCCAGCTCGCGCCAGTTTGCACCGGTGGCGATGATCACGGTTTTGCTCTGGAACACTTCACCGGAAGACAGGTGCAGGGTTTTCACGTCACCTTTTTCAATCTGATTGACACGCAAGTGTTCTTTAAGGGTTACGTTGTATTCGTTGAGATGGTTCAGTAACGCACCACTCAGTTCAGGGCCCGTGGTCTTGGGCACCGAGATAAGGTTTTCAATCCCCATAGTATCCTTGACCTGACCACCAATACGGTCAGCCACCAGCGTCACGGCCAATCCCTTACGGGCAGCGTAAATGGCCGCAGCAATACCACCGGGTCCACCACCGATCACGGTCACATCCTGCACCGGTAATTGCGGGGCATCGGCGCTGACGTTGGCAATCTCAGGATGACGCTCAATCAGTTTGTCCAGTAGCTGTGCAGTGTCGATTTTACCGTTGGCAAACACCTCACCGTTGAGAAACACCGTGGGTACGCCCTGAATGTTGTTTTGTTCAATCAGCTCAGGGTACAAACCGCCATCGATCATCTCGGTACTGATGTGCGGGTTTAGGATCGCAAACTGGTTCAGTGCCTGTACGACATCCGGGCAGTTGTGACAGCTCAGGCTCACGTACACGTCAAATTTCAGCGGCGTGCGTACATTGCTGATCATGGTGCGGATGGTGTCATCCAGTTTGACCTCTTTGCCACCGGCATGCAGCACCGCCAGCACCAAAGAATTAAATTCATGACCGCCGGGAATACCTGAGAAAATGATCCCGGTCGGTTCACCGTTGACTTCCAGCGTGAAGCTCAACGGGCTGCGCAGCTCGGCATGCTCGCTACGCTGTTCAAACGACAGTTTGTCGGACACGCCAGCAAAGGCGCTAAGAAACTCGACCAGTTCCTGACGTTTGTTGTGTTCACCTTCTTTCAGCACAAACGTGACAGCATGCTGCATGTCAGCCGTGTACTGCTTCAGGGCGGTTAAGATATCGTTTGACAACATGTGACTGTCTCCTGCGTTGTGGCTGTCAGAAAAAAGGGCGGCCATTGCCGCCCTTTCGGTTCAAGGGCGTTGGGCGGTTAGATTTTGCCAACCAGGTCCAGGCTAGGAGTCAGGGTTTTCTCACCTTCTTCCCAGGCAGCAGGACAAACTTCGCCGTCATGGTTTGCCACGTACTGAGCGGCTTTGACTTTGCGCAGCATGTCTTTGGCGCTACGACCGATACCCAAATCGTGGATTTCGGCGACTTTGATGATGCCTTCAGGGTTAGCCAGGAAGGTACCACGCAGTGCCTGACCGGCTTCTTCGATCATGATGTCGAAACCACGGGTGATACGGCCAGTCGGGTCACCGATCATTGGGTAGTTGACTTTGCTGATCGCATCTGAGGTTTCGTGCCATGCTTTGTGCACGAAGTGAGAGTCAGTGGATACGGCATACACTTCTACGTCCAGCGCTTGCAGCTCGTTGTAGATCTTGGCCATGTCTTCCAGTTCCGTCGGGCAGACAAAGGTGAAGTCTGCTGGGTAGAACAGGAAAATTGACCATTTGCCTTTCACACTGTCACTGGTGATGGTCTTGAACTCGCCGTTGTGGAAAGCTTCAGCGGTAAATTCAGGGATCATCTGGTTAATTTTAGCCATGTTCAATTTCCTCTAAGTTACTCAAATAAATGTTGAATGTTGTTCAACGTCTTGAAACGTTGGGTGTAGATTAGAGGAAAGTTAAAAACTATTAAAACGAATCAATTCGATTCATTTAATCAGTTTTTTTGATAATGATAAAAAAAAGGATTTATCCCGGCTGGCATTCAGGATCGATGAACACGGCTTAAGCTTCAAATCGATTATTACTATTAGAACAATCAATTATAATTGGTTTTACTATTTATTCTCTGGACGTAGAGTGACCTGGAACTGAACGGAGGATAACCATGAAACGCTTACTACAATCTTTGACCCGCCTGACCCAAAAGCCGGCAGCGACCGTCATGCAGTGCAACTACGCCAACAACTATTACGGCGACCAGGTGTGCACACTGTCGACCAACACGCGATAAAAAAAGGCGTCCCGAAGGACGCCTTTTTCATATCCATAAACCCGGCTTACTTCTGGCTTTCTTTAATGAAGTAACACAGTTCTTTGATGCAATGACGCAAAACCGGGTTCAGACGGGTGTTCTTGCCGTTCATCACAAACAACTCGTGAGAAAACTTGAAATACTCACCGCCGCCAACCGGCACCAGCCCCAGACCGGCCCCCTGCTCTTTGGGTACATAGTCAGGCAGAAGTCCAACGTATTCACCGGTCATGATTGCCGACATACAGGCATCATAGGAATCCGAGAAGGTTTGAATCGACAAGCGACGCTCGTCTTCGATGTAGTTGGCAGACGACAGGCCGGAAATACCGATGGCGGGATAATCTTCGATATTGATGTTGTCAGGCAGACCGTCACGGTATTTAGCCAATGGGTGACTCGGTGCACAGTACAGGCGTCCTTCACAGGACATCTCTACCGGATGGAAAGTCACTGACTCCGGCTTGACCATGTCATAGGTGGAAATCACCAGGTGACACTCACCGGATAACGCCACGTGTTCGACTTCGTTGTACAGACGTGTCTGGATGTTGACATGAATATCGTCGAACTTCTTCATCGTGCTTTTGACTGCCTTACTGACCGCCAACTGCATCGACAAAGGCAAGCCCGCCATGATCACCAGGGTCACATGCCCCGAATAATCATCATGCAAGCTCTTGAGGTTAAACACGAAATTATCAAACGCGTTAAAGATACGCTTGGTTTCCTGAAAGACCACTTCGCCTTCTTTGGTCATCTGGAAGCCACCCCGACCACGGTGACACAAGACCAGATCCAAACGCTCTTCCAGTTTTTTGATGGCCGCACTGATGTTCGGTCGTTGCATACGCAAAACCGGCTCAGCGGCAGTAAACCCGTTACACGAGGCCACGGCGTAGAACACACGCAGCAACTTGATGTCGGATTCTTGCAGACGATTTAACATGCCAGCACCTTTGTTATAGGTATAATTTTAGATACTCTATCGGCAATAGTAGGCATTCGCGCAGGGTATTACAACGATTAATTGCGTTTGCCGCAGGCAGGTCAGTAAAAAAACCACAAACTGTCGTCAAAGCCAGACACATCAGGGCTGCCCGTGATCGAACAGCCTACCTGAAAACAGGTGTGTCGCGCACACTGAGCGGCTATGACAGGGAAATGGCTTGGGCGCGCAGGGCTTCTATCTCGTCACGCAATGCCGCCGCTTTTTCAAACTCCAGTTCCCGGGCATGGGTAAACATCTGCTTCTCCAACTCGGCAATGTCGGCCATCAGATCAGCAGCACTCTTACCTTGGTAAGCCTTCGTGGACTCGGCCACTTTGCGCAAACGAACTTTGCCGTCACCCCGACTGCCGCCGCCAACATCCATGATATCGGTGATCGGTTTGTCGAGTTGATGAGGCGTAATGCCGTGCGCCTCGTTGTGCGCAATCTGCTTTTCGCGACGACGTTCAGTTTCTTCCATCGCCCGCTGCATGGAGCCGGTAATGGTGTCGGCGTACAGAATGGCTTTACCGTTAATGTTACGGGCAGCCCGACCGATGGTCTGGATCAACGAGCGATCGGAGCGCAGGAAGCCTTCTTTATCGGCATCCAGAATGGCCACCAGCGACACTTCCGGCATGTCCAGACCTTCCCGCAATAGGTTGATCCCCACCAGCACATCGAATTTGCCCAGACGCAGATCACGAATGATTTCAATCCGCTCGACAGTATCGATGTCAGAATGCAGATAGCGCACCCGTACACCATGTTCATCCAGATAGTCACTGAGATCCTCCGCCATGCGTTTGGTCAGGGTGGTTACCAGTACCCGCTCATTGACGGCCACCCGCAAACGGATCTCCGACATCACGTCATCCACCTGCGTTCCTACCGGGCGCACTTCAATGGTCGGGTCGACCAGGCCGGTCGGTCGCACCACCTGCTCGACGATATCACCGGCGGATTTCTCCAGCTCATATTTGCCCGGCGTCGCCGACACGTAAATGGTCTGTGGAGAGATACGCTCGAACTCTTCAAACTTCAGTGGCCGGTTATCCAATGCAGAGGGCAAACGGAAACCGAACTCCACCAGGGTTTCTTTACGGGAACGGTCACCTTTGTACATCGCCCCGACCTGGGACACCGTCACGTGAGACTCATCGATGAACATCAGGCCATCGGCAGGAAAATAGTCCAGCAGGGTCGGTGGCGGCTCGCCCGGCGCCCGACCGGACAAATAACGGGAATAGTTTTCTATCCCTGAGCAATACCCCAGTTCCGTCATCATCTCGATATCAAACTGGGTGCGTTGGGTAATGCGCTGTTCCTCAACCAGTTTGTTGACCGACGTTAATTGGGCACGGCGCTCCTTGAGTTCGTCCTTAATGTGCTCAATGGCCGCAAGGATTTTTTCCCGCGGGGTAACATAGTGGGTTTTCGGGAAGACCGTGGTGCGGGTGACTTCTTTGTCGACGGCACCGGTCAGCGGGTCAAACAAACTGATCTTTTCAATTTCCTCGTCAAACAGTTCTACCCGTACCCCTTGCTTCTCGGCATCCGCAGGGAATATGTCGATCACGTCGCCCCGCACCCGGAAGGTGCCCCGTTCGAACGCCACGTCGTTGCGGGTGTATTGCAATTCGGCCAGACGGCGCAAGATGTCTCGCTGATCCATCAAATCGCCCTGGCGCAAATGCAATAGCATTTTCATGTAGGACTCGGGATCACCCAGACCGTAAATGGCTGACACACTAGACACAATGATAACGTCGCGACGCTCCATCAGTGCCTTGGTGGCGGACAATCGCATCTGCTCAATGTGATCATTGATCGACGCATCTTTCTCAATGAAGGTATCGGTACTGGGGACATAGGCTTCCGGCTGGTAGTAATCGTAATAGGAAACGAAATACTCCACCGCATTGTTAGGAAAGAACTCTTTCATTTCCCCATACAATTGCGCGGCAAGGGTTTTATTGTGCGCCAGGATCAGGGTTGGACGCTGGACCTGCTGGATCACGTTGGCCATGGTGAATGTCTTGCCTGAACCGGTCACGCCAAGCAGGGTTTGCCCGGCCAGCCCTGATTCCAGTCCGTCCACCAATTGCTCGATGGCCGCCGGTTGATCGCCGGCAGGTTGATATTTACTGACCAGTTCGAATCCTCGAGACACCCTCTACTCCTGACGTTGTAACTGACCGGTCTGTTCGCCCTGTTCTCGGCTGACGACCTGATTAAACCACAAAAATGCAATACTGGCGGTACACAGGTTGGCAACCACACAGCCCCAGAACAAGCCATTCAGACCATCTATCACGCTGCCCAGGTAGGCAAAGGGCACATAAAACACAAACAGGCGTAACAGACTCAGGACCAACGCCGACATCGGTCGGTGCAGTGCATTGAAGGACGAGTTACTCAGGATAATCACACCCTGCAAACCATACCCCAGCGGTACGATGGCCAGGAACAACTGGATCAGCTCGGCCACCGCCGGCTCCTCGGCGAACAACGCGGCAATCCAGTTGGCCAGCAACCACATGACACCGAACACTAACAGTTGCCAGCCCAGCACAAAGCGTAAACTGAGACGGTAGGCTTCCCGCACCCGGTTGAATTTGTTGGCCCCCATGTTCTGACTAATAAAGGGCGGCAATGTCATGGACAACGCCAGGATCACAATACTGGCAATCGATTCCAAACGACTGCCAACTCCCCAGGCGGCCACCGCTTCGGTGCCGTAAGTTGCCACAATGGCAGTTAATACACCGGCCGCGATGGGGGTCAGCATGTTCGCCCCGGCGGCCGGTAAGCCAATCTTCAATATGGTGCCACTGGTTTCACGTAACTCCTGGCGGGATAACAAACGGGCCAGCATCAGATCCCGCTTGATCAACAGCCCAATGATGTAAAACACCCCGACAGCCCAAGCGATCATGGTCGCCACAGCAGCGCCCTGTATGCCCATTTCGGGGAAGGGTCCCCAGCCGAAAATCAATAACGGGTCAAGGACGGCGTTGATCAGACCACCCGCCGCCATGACGATACTGGGGGTTTTAGTATCGCCGGAGGCGCGCAATACGCTATTACCCACCATCGGCATGGCCAGAAACACGCCGGCGGCATACCACACCACCATATAGTCACGAATGTAGGGCAAATGCTCCTCGGTAGCCCCCAGCAAGCGGAAGATGGGATCGATGGTGAACAAGCCTATTAAGGCAAGGATCCCGACCAGGGCAAAAGACAGCATCAATGCACCGGTGGCATACTCCCGCGCAAGATGAGTCTGACCGCCACCAAGATAACGGCCAATGGTGGCCGACGTGCCAATGCCAAGACCGATGTTAAGACTGATCAGGGTAAAGGTGACGGGAAAGGTAAAACTGATCGCGGCCAGTTGGTCTGTGCCCAGCAAGCTGACAAAAAACGTATCCACCAAGCCAAACGTCATCAACAGGATCATGCCGAGGATCATCGGTAAGGTCATGCTTTTTAGCGTTGATCCGATGTCGTCTGAGAGCAGATCCCGGTGCTTGGCAGTTGATGGTGTTTTCAAGTGTGAAGTTCCTCAATGAACAGTGCGCGACATTCTATGCGATGGCGTCGATCGTTACCATGCCTGCGAACGCAGGATACCTTTTCTTCATCGAAGCTGCCGGATCGGATCGGGGATCTCAACCTGTCTCCGATCACAGACACTTCGGCCCCCAATTGAACCGGTAAACGCTTTCACGCTGTTGACCATGCAGTCGGGTTGTGGACAGTCTATGTGAACAACTTCAAGCAATTAGCGTCCTGAGATGGGGTGCTAATCACTAATTAACACACAAGACAAGCCCCGGTTGTTTATAAATCCGCCCACTGTGCCCAGTTTTTCCACAATGATATCCTATCCATTTGTTTTTATTGAAATTTTATTTTTTTGTCGGATTTTTCACACAAACCTATTGACAACGAATTCATTGGTGTTAGCGCCAAATCAACAATTTCATCAACATAGTTATCCACAGATTTAGTGGATAACTGGCACAAGCTCAATAATTCCGCCGACTTGGACGAACGTACAGAAAAAACACGTAAGTCACCACTAACCTTATGGTGTCTGTGTTTTGGTTACATTTTTGTTAAACACTGGATCTAGATCCATAGGATCGGATCTTCCTTATAGTTATCAGGAATTATAATTTAGTATTTATGCATAAATAGACATATGTATCTGGGCGTCTCTTTCAGTCCACAAACATCGGGGAATAAAACCTACCCGAAAATGACTTTTTTGCCCTCATTAATGCCCCTTTATGACGAATAATTCAGCGATGTGCTCAGCAAAACAGCAAACGGTCAGATTATTGCAAATTTCAGCGATAACTTGTTGACAGGTTCAAGGCAGCTCTTTAATATTCGCCTCCGTTGAAAATCTGGTCCCCCTTAGCTCAGTTGGTTAGAGCGACGGACTGTTAATCCGCAGGTCCCCCGTTCGAGTCGGGGAGGGGGAGCCAACTTTCAACGGCATTTTTCGTGCGATTCCCCCTTAGCTCAGTTGGTTAGAGCGACGGACTGTTAATCCGCAGGTCCCCCGTTCGAGTCGGGGAGGGGGAGCCACCTTTGCTCCATATCTTGCGGGCCTGACATACACGGCTGTACAGCCTTCCTGAATCAAAACCTCGTTGTCAAATATCACCCGAATCCCTTCGGCTGTCTTTTCGCCTGTTTTTTCCACAATAACCCTAAATTTATCAAGTTGTTAATCGCGCCAGAAACAAGGATAATGGCGCCAGCAAACGAAAATCGACAAAAGCTCTGGTTAACATGTCTGAATTTATACTGCTGCTGATCAGCACAGTACTCGTTAACAATTTTGTGTTGGTCCAGTTTCTTGGCCTGTGTCCTTTTATGGGTGTCTCCAGCAAATTGGAGACTGCCATCGGTATGTCGATGGCCACAACCTTTGTACTGACACTGGCATCCATGAGCAGCTACCTGGTCGAGCACTACATCCTGATGCCACTGGGTATTGAATACCTGCGTACCCTCAGTTTTATTCTGGTCATCGCCGTGGTGGTGCAGTTCACCGAAATGGTGGTGCACAAAACCAGTCCTACCCTGTATCGATTACTGGGGATTTTCCTGCCCCTGATCACCACCAACTGTGCGGTATTGGGTGTCGCCCTGCTGAACATCACCAAGCAGCACACCTTTGTTGAGTCGATTATCTATGGCTTTGGCGCCGCGGTGGGTTTCTCCTTGGTCCTGATCCTGTTCTCCGCCATGCGAGAGCGTCTGGCGGTGGCCGATGTCCCGGCCCCCTTTAAAGGCGCGTCCATCGCCATGATCACCGCAGGCTTAATGTCGCTGGCCTTCATGGGCTTTACCGGGTTGGTGAAATACTGATGCTGGGATTGATTGCCATGATTGCGCTGGGCCTGTTGGCACTGGTGTTTGGAATTGTGCTTGGCTATGCCGCGATCCGCTTTCGGGTTGAAGGGGATCCGCTGGTTGATCAGATTGACGACATTCTGCCGCAGACCCAATGTGGCCAGTGTGGCTATCCTGGCTGTCGCCCTTATGCCGAAGCGATCGCCAACGGTGACGAAATCAACAAGTGCCCACCCGGCGGCGAAGCGACCATCAAACAACTGGCCGATTTGATGGGAGTAGAAGCCAAACCGCTGGATGCCGCCCACGGTGAAGAAGACGTTAAAAAAGTCGCGTTTATCCGCGAAGACGAATGTATCGGTTGTACCAAATGTATTCAGGCGTGCCCGGTCGATGCGATCCTGGGTGCCGCCAAACAAATGCATACCGTGATCGTCGACGAGTGCACCGGCTGTGACCTGTGTGTTGACCCCTGCCCTGTAGACTGTATCGACATGGTGCCCGTTGAGCCAACGCCGACCAATTGGCGCTGGCAGCTGGAACCCATCGCGATCAAACAAGTGCAATAAGGATCTGCCGTGTACGTTGAATTTGACACTATCCTTGAACGCCTTAACCAGGGTCGCCTGTGGGATTTCCCTGGTGGCGTGCATCCGGATGGGCGTAAGACCCTGTCCAACAAGCACCCGATCACCCATTTGCCGATGGCCAGCGAACTGTACGTTACGGTCAAACAGCATATCGGCACCGACGGTCAGGTGTGTGTCAATGTCGGCGACAGGGTCCTCAAAGGGCAACCGCTGACCCGCAGTACCAATCCATTCGCCGTGCCCGTGCATGCCCCCACGTCGGGTCATATTAAAGCCATCGGCCCCCACGTGGCTGCCCACCCTTCCGGGCTGAGCAAGCAAACGGTGACGCTGACCCCGGATGGCGAAGACGAATGGATTGAGCTCAAGCCTCTCAAAGACTACCAGAAGCAGGCCAAAACCCGCATCATCGAGGCGATCTGTGCCGCCGGGATCAGTGGTATGGGCGGTGCCGGTTTTCCTACCCACATCAAGGTAGCGCCGAAACACAATGTCGAATTCCTGATCATTAACGGTGTCGAGTGTGAACCCTACATCACCGCCGATGATTGTCTGATGCGCGAACACGCCTGGCAGATTCGTCAGGGCATCGATGTGTTAATGCACCTGCTATCCCCCAAAAAAGTGGTCATCGCGATTGAAGACAACAAGCCAGAAGCCATCGAAGCGATGCAGGTTGCTTGCGACAAAACCAGCGATATCCTGGTCGTGCCGGTCCCGACCAAATACCCGGCCGGCGGCGAAAAACAATTGATCCAGGTGATCACCGGCCGTGAAGTGCCTCGTCAGGGCCTGCCCATCGACGTGGGCGTGATCACCCAGAATGTCGGTACCTGCTATGCCGTGGCCGATGCCATCATGCACGGTAAACCCCTTATCGAGCGGGTTGTGACGCTGACCGGTGAAGCGCTGAACCGACCGCGCAATGCCTGGGTACCCATCGGCACGCCGATGTCGCACTTGTTGGCGCAAGGGGAATACCACGCCAAACGACAACAGACCCCGAATGTGATCATGGGCGGCCCGATGATGGGCTTTACGGTGACGTCGAATGACGTGCCTGTGGTCAAAACCACCAACTGCATGCTGGTCGGTGCTGATCATGAAATCGATTTAACGCAGCATGAAGAGCCCTGTATCCGTTGCAGCGCCTGTGCAGACGCCTGCCCCGCCAGCCTGTTGCCCCAACAATTGTTCTGGCACAGCAAAGCCCAGGAATACGATAAAGCTCAGGACTACAACCTGTTTGACTGTATTGAGTGTGGTGCCTGTGCGTTTGAATGCCCCAGTCATATTCCATTGGTGCATTATTATCGCAAGGCCAAAGCCGATATCCGTCATCAACAGGCAGAGAAAGACAAAGCCGACAAGGCTCGCGAGCGCTTCGAAGCACGCAAGGAGCGATTGGCCCGTGAACAGGCCGAACGGGAAGAGAAACACCGTAAAGCCGCCGAGGCCCGTCGTCAGGCGATGAATCAATCGGGCGATGATGCCAAAGACAAGATCGCCGCCGCCCTGGCCCGCGCCAAAGCCAAGAAGGCTCAGGAAACCGGAGCAGGTAGCAGCACGGCGTCAACCGACGCACCGTCAAGCAATGACAAAGTGGCGGCCGCGATAGCCCGCGCCAAAGCCAAACGCGCCCAGGCGGCCGGGTCGCCGTCGGCAGATGAAACCCCGTCTGCCAGCGAAGACAATAAACAGGACAAGGTCGCAGCAGCGATTGCCAGGGCCAAAGCCAAGCGCGCGGCGCAAAAAACAGAAGCTGCTCAGGAATCCACCCCCGATGTAAAGGCTGAAACCCCTGACGCGGGCAGTGACGCCAATGATAAACAGGCGCGCATCGCGGCAGCGGTTGCCAAGGCCAAAGCCAAGCGCGCAGCACAACAAACAGAAGCTGCTCAGGAATCCACCCCCGACGTGAAGGCTGAAACCCCAGACGCGGGCAGCGATGCCAATGATAAACAGGCACGCATTGCAGCAGCGGTTGCCAAGGCCAAAGCCAAGCGCGCGGCGCAACATTCCGAGGCGGCTCAGGGATCCACCCCCGACGTGAAGGCTGAAACTCCTGACACGGGCAGCGACGCCAACGATAAACAGGCACGCATCGCGGCAGCGGTTGCCAAAGCCAAAGCGCGCCGGGCCGCAAAAGCCGATGACAAGGATCAATAAACGATGAAGTTTGCCGTAGCCAGCTCTCCTCACCACCGTGCCAAGCGCTCCACCGGCGACCTGATGCGACTGGTCATGTTGGCCACCCTGCCCGGCGTGATCCTGCAAATCTGGTTTTTCGGTTGGGGTAACCTGGTGCATTTTGCCATTGCAGGCATCACTGCGGTGGTCACTGAAGCGCTGATCCTGGAAGTGCGAAAACGGGATTTTGAGCGCGCCATCAAAGACTGCAGCGCATTGCTGACGGCGTTGCTGCTGGCACTGTGCATTCCGCCGTTCAGCCCGTGGTGGGTTTCGGTGATTGGTACCGTGTTCGCCATCGGTATCGTCAAGCAGCTTTACGGTGGTCTTGGCTACAACGTGTTTAACCCAGCCATGGCCGCGTATGTCATGTTGCTGATCAGTTTTCCGGTCATCATGACCGGCTGGTTACCCCCCTACAGCCTGACACCGGTGTCACACAACCCGCTGGATGCCGCCTGGATCATCTTTACCGGCTTCACCACCGACGGCTACTCGCTGGAACAGCTACGCATGGGTATCGACGGCCACACCATGGCCACACCACTGGACATGGTAAAAACCGACCTGACCCAATCACTGACGGTGTCAGAAAGTCTGGCACGTCCGGAATACGCCGATGGCCTGTCAACGGCCTGGGCATGGGTCAACATCGGCTTTTTGCTCGGGGGCCTGTACCTGCTGAAAATTCGCGCCATCAAATGGCACATTCCGGTCAGCATGCTGGCGGCCATGGCGATTGCCGCAGGCATTCTGATGCTGGCCGACTCCGACCGATTCACATCACCGCTGTTCCATTTGCTCAGTGGCGGCACGATGCTCGGGGCGTTCTTTATCGCCACCGACCCTGTGTCAGCATCAACCACCGATCGCGGTCGTTTGTGGTTTGGTGCCGGCATCGGACTGTGGATTGTGATCATCCGCACCTGGGGTGGCTATCCGGATGCTATCGCCTTTGCGGTACTGGTGATGAACATGGCAGTACCACTGATCGATTACTACACCCGGCCCCGTACCTACGGCCATCGCAGCGAACACAAGAAAGTCATCCGTCGCCAGGATGAGCAGGAGGGCAAGTAACCATGCTGAAAAGTATTGCCCGACACGGCGGTTTACTGGCCCTGTTTGCACTGGTCACCACGGGCCTCATCAGTGCCACCTACTGGGGTACCGCAGACACCATTGCCACTCAGCAGAACAACAAACTGGTGGCTTCGCTGAACGCGGTTCTGCCCGCATCCCTGCATGACAATGATGTCCAGCACGACTGCGTCATCGTTTCTGATGCCGCATTACTGGGTAGCGACAACAACCAACGGGTATTCCGAGCGCGGCTTAACGGTAACCCCTCAGCGGTGGCGATTGAGACCATTGCACCCGACGGCTACAGCGGCAATATCGCCCTGTTAGTTGGCGTGACCGGCAATGGCGAAGTGACTGGCGTCAGGGTTCAGGATCACAAAGAAACCCCGGGCCTGGGCGATAAGATTGATCTGCGCATCAGCGACTGGATCCTGGATTTCACCGGCATGCAACTGACCGACGATAACCAGGACAGCTGGGCAGTACGTAAAGATGGCGGCCAGTTCGACCAGTTTACCGGTGCCACCATTACTCCCCGCGCCGTGGTCGGCGCCACCAAGCGCGCCGTGCAGTATTATCAGCAACACGCTGAGCGCTTGTTCCGAATGGACAACCAGTGTGCCGAACAAGCGACCACACCGAGCGAGACTCAGGAGAGCGCACAATGAACGAATACCAACAGTTAACCTGGCAGGGCGT
The DNA here is from genome assembly GCF_020687825.1 of Fluctibacter halophilus. Taxonomy (GTDB): domain Bacteria; phylum Pseudomonadota; class Gammaproteobacteria; order Enterobacterales; family Alteromonadaceae; genus Fluctibacter; species Fluctibacter halophilus. Next base: position 507,740 of record NZ_JAJEWP010000002.1, on the reverse strand, counting down.
GTGGAAGAACAACCCCGCGTTGGTACAGTTACTGGGTCTGTGCCCCTTGCTGGCGGTCACCGCGACGGTGATCAACGGCCTGGGTCTGGGACTGGCCACCACCCTGGTATTGATTGGATCAAACTGTACGGTGTCATTGGTGCGCAACGTGGTGCCCAATGAAATCCGTATTCCGGTCTTTGTGATGGTGATCGCGGCGTTCGTGACCATTATCCAGTTGCTGATGAACGCCTACACGTTTGAACTCTACGAAGCGTTGGGCATATTCATTCCGCTGATCGTCACCAACTGCGCCATCATCGGCCGCGCCGAAGCGTATGCATCGAAGAACCCTGTGCACTACGCTGCCATGGACGGATTGATGATGGGCTTTGGTTTTACCCTGGTGCTAGTGCTTCTCGGCGCGATGCGAGAATTGCTTGGCTATGGCACCCTGTTGTCCGGCGCCCATCTGCTGTTGGGTGAATGGGCGCGTGATCTGACCATCACCGTGTTCAGCAGTGACAATCCGTTCCTGCTGGCCATTCTGCCCCCCGGCGCGTTTCTCGGTATGGGGTTGCTGATCGCCCTGAAAAACAGTCTTAACCATCGGGTAGAAGCCATGATGGCCAACGATGACAGTCCCAAAGTGGTGTCCCGCGCCCGTGTAACAGGAGACGCTCAGGGATGAACAAAGAGAAGCGCATTGAGATCTTATCGCGCCTGCGCGATGCCAACCCCCACCCGACCACCGAGCTCAATTACACCACCCCTTTTGAGCTGTTGATTGCCGTGATCCTGTCGGCGCAAGCCACCGATGTCGGCGTCAACAAAGCCACCGCCAAACTGTACCCGGTGGCCAATACCCCGGAGGGGATTTTTGCGCTGGGCGTTGACGGTTTGTCGGAGTACATCAAGACAATCGGTCTGTACAACAGCAAAGCCAAAAACGTGATCAAAACCTGCGAAATTCTGATCAACGAGCACAACAGCGAAGTACCTGAAGATCGGGCTGCGTTGGAAGCCCTGCCCGGTGTCGGTCGCAAAACCGCCAACGTGGTCCTCAACACCGCCTTTGGCTGGCCAACCATCGCAGTGGACACCCACATTTACCGGGTGTCTAACCGTACCAAGCTGGCAATGGGCAAAACCGTCGATGATGTGGAAAAAAAGCTGCTGAAAGTGGTGCCCAAGGAGTTCAAACTGGACGTGCATCACTGGCTCATCCTGCACGGCCGCTACGTGTGTGTGGCACGCAAGCCCCGCTGTGGCGCTTGTCTTATCGAAGACTTGTGTGAATTTAAAGACAAAACCAGCGACGCATAGCCAGACACGTTCGATACCCGTAGCAAAGCATACTTGTACTCCCCCAGGTTGGCCCACCCGTCACTGCATAATGTAGTGCCGATTCACACCCGCGTCGTTGGCAAAGTCATGGTCATGGCTGATGACGATGAAACCTCCACGATATGCTGACAAGGTGCGGGCTAACACGTGTTTAGCGTCTAGGTCGAGGTGATTATCAGGCTCATCCAGCAGCAAAAAGGGCTGCTGTGGTTGATGGCCGACGATGAGCATCGCCAATTTCATCTTTTCGCCGCCACTGAGCATTTCACCCAATCGATACACACTGTCACCACGAAACCCGATACCTGCCAGCACCGTCCGGGCGTCGATTTCGTTGAGCCCATCGCACTGTTGCAACAGGTTTTCCAGCACCGAAAGCGTGGGTCGCACCGTACCGAAATGCTGTTCAAGGTAATACAGTGGCTTGCTGACTTGCAGCTCCCCCCGCTTAAGCCTTAACTCACCCAGCAGGGTTTTTAACAGAGTCGACTTGCCACAGCCGTTGTTACCGATCAGGTGAATTTTGTCATCACCATGCACGTGCAGTGTCACGGGTTGGGCATTGCCAAAACACATGACACCTTCCAGCACAGACGCAACGCGGTGACCTCTTCCAGCGCTGTTTTGCAGATACAGGGTCTGGCTTTTCAGCTGTTCTGTTTGGGCTTTTAAGGCTTGCCGGGTCCTTTGCAGGTCGGTCTGTCGACGTCGCTCCCCCTTAACACGCTGTGACGCGCGTGCCGTTGCTCTGTCTTTCATGCTGTCAGTCAACACCTTGGGCTGGCTGCCGTCATTACGCCGCTTTTTGCCCTGCGCCGCCCGTTGTTCGGCCTTTTCCCTGTTGCGCTGCGCTTGCACCTGCAGCTTTCTTTTCTGCTTCTCAACGCTGACCAGCTTTCGCGCCATCGCGTCCAATTCCGTTTGCTTGTGCCGGGCATAAGCATCGTAATTGCCACCGTATTGACTCAATCCAAGGCCGGACAGCTCCCAGATTTCGTCCATCTCCCGCAGTAATGCACGGTCATGGCTGACCAGTAAAATAGCGCCGTTAAAGGCCTGCATAGAGGCAATCAACCATTGTTTTCCCGCTGTATCGAGATGGTTGGAAGGTTCATCGAGGATCAACAGGTGCGCTTCGCGTTGGAACAATTGCCACAGCTGTAACCTGGCCAATTGACCGCCACTGAGCTGCGCGCAGGGAAAATCCAGATCCGCGGGTAAGCCCAGTTCAGTCAGTTGCTGCGTGAGTTGCATGGGCAAATCCCATTGTTCACCGATAACATCGAACCAATGCGGCGCGCAATCGCCACGCTCAACCTGTTTTAGCGCTACAAGCACATTCTCCACGCCCAAAAAGGCGCCAATCGACCGCTTATCGGACAACAATTGTCGCGGCTGCTGACGATACACCGACAATGATGGAGGGCGCATTACGGCACCCTGTGAAGGCTGTTTCTCGCCACTGAGCAGCGCTGCGAGGGTCGACTTTCCAACCCCATTGCGGCCCACGAGCCCAACGCGGTTTGCCGCCATCGTGCATGACACCTGCTGAAACAGCATGTCGCCGTTGGCAAATTGATAACTGATATTGTTAGCCTGTAATACGGGCATGATGCGTCTCCTGTAAGACAGGGACAACAGCCGTAGCGAAACAACGATTCAAATGACATCAAAACAGACGATGTCAATCATCTGAATTTTGAGTGCAAGCTTTTGATATGAAAGAAATATCTGAAAGTGCACTACGCCTACTAACCCTGTGGATCCAAAAAATGAAGGTATGGATGACAGGCTTAGTTGTTCATGTCGGCGCAAGCTCCTGAAGAAGATTGACGGCAGAATAAACCATTGCTCATTGATTGGTCAAGGGAGCGAAGGCAACGCAACAAGCCAGCAGCGGCGGTTCCCGTTGTTCAGGCAATGCCATGTCGTTACCCAAACAAGCCCCGATTGGATTCGACAGGGCACAGGCTGGCTATTCACCGTTTTGGTGCTTAGAGCAACGGTTCCCGTTCAAAAAATAATGAATGAATGGATACCTTTTAGCCTCATTACCTTCGCTTTTAGTCACCATTGGCGTAAGCGCTCTGCCCCAGCTTCAACAGCATGGATTTCAATGCTGCCTTTTCTGCATCAGAAAAGCCGGACAGTAGAGATTGCGCCAGTGTAAACCGATGGGTGGTAATGTCATCAATGAGCGTCTTCCCTTTTGAGGTCAAAACAATCGGCTTTGAACGCTGATCGTTGTCTGCCTGCACTCTCTTGACTAACTTCTTTTTAATCAATCGGTTGATACAAGATGTTAGGGCACCAGACGTGATACGCACTTCCTCCAAAAGCCGAGCAGGAGTGACAACGTAAGGCGTACCCTGTCGTCTTGCACAGGCAAGCACATCATGCTCAGACTGCCCTAAGCCAAAGGATTTCAGTGCCTTCAGGCCGATGGCGTCTAAGTTAGCGGCAACCCCAATTATGCCACCAAGCAACGTGGCGTCGGCCACGGGCAGATCAGGACGTGTCTCACACCACTGTTTCTCCGCTCGGACCAACAAATGGGGAACTTGATTAAGCTTGTTGATAGTACGCTCCGATAGTCTGCATGGCGGAAAGCGAGTATAAGCAAAATCTTAGGTTGCACAAAACCCCATTACCTTGTGTTAAACCGCACTGGGCGCAGATTATTTGTCTTTTCTACCTTCCAATACATTGTCATTCATCGTGATCCGCATAATGTTGTTGTCGAAAGATACTTGCATCTCATCGGTATAGGTCAGCCCCAGCACTTGGTCGCTTTTTTGCGCCATTAGCTCATCATTTAGAAACAGCTTTCCCTCAAAAGCCTGAAGGCGAATAATTGGGTCGTCGATACCCAGTTGGGTAAGGACTGCTTCCTGTTCAAAACGATACTTCCCCAAGTGTGCATTGTAGTGCTCCGCCCGCGCCAGAGCCCTGGTATCTGGCACGGCTACGGTCTGCCCTAGCGATAGCCTGTAAAGATCACCCAGCATCCTTAATATTGGCGTATTCCCCCAGTTCGAAGTAATGGCGACAAAGCGATCTGAGGTAGAAGATTGAATCATCACACTCTTGCTGCCATATCCGCTGCCAGCGGCAAAATATAGTGTGTCATCTCCCGCCTTTTTTATACTCCAGGCATACCCTTCATATTCTGTCTCTGAGGACTTCACGTGTTGTTTAAATAGCAGCTTGGTAGAGGCTTCAGACAAAAGCTCTTTATTTTTGAGTGCGGAAACAAAGACATGCAAATCTGAAGGCGTGGAATAAAGTCCTCCACCCGCATTGTCCCCCATGTGCTTGCTACGTTGAGCAGATTCGATTCCGTGACGAGAAAACCGGTAAGGTACCGCCTGATTTTCAATCACCTGACGGGAATGATAAACACCCGTGTTTTTCAGCCCCAACGGCGCAATGATCAGTGAAGTAATAACGTTGGCATAATCGTCTTGCGTAACGCGTTCAATAATAGCACCCAACAACACTATTCCGGCATTTGAGTACTCGTAGCGTTCACCGGGCGTAAAGAGCAGCGGCAAATCGTTGATGTAATGCTTTATCTGTTGTTCAAAGGACAACGCTTCATGGGCCTGCACCCCTGATTCTCTTGGTAGACCCGAAGTATGTGTCAACAAGTGATGGACCGTCACTTTGTCTTTCCATTCAGCAGTAAGTGAAGGCAGGTATTCTCCGACCGAAGCGTGCAAATTGACTTTGTTTTCTTCGTTTAACATAAGCACAGCAACTGCGGTAAAAGTTTTGGATATCGAATTGATCGAGTTGCGTGTTTCTGGCGTGTTTGGAATGGCAAAGCTTCGATTGGCTTGACCGTAGCTTTTCTCAAAAATTCCCCCGTTTAGGCCAACCACTTTTACCGTGCCGCTGAAACCGTAAACCCCATGATAAGCATTGAGTAATTCGTCGTATTTATTCAGGCCGGATTCGGTGGCGATAGTTGTTGTACTGACAAAGATGCCTTGCAGTAGTAACCACAGCAAGATTGTTGATTTGTATCGCATACGCTTTGTATCCATTGTTGCACCGCCATTAAATTATCTTTACATAAAGATAAACACAACAAGGGCATTAATAAACAAAGGATTTCAAGAAAAATGTTTCAGAATTTATCAACCGAGTGCGAAGGCATTGAAGGCGTCAGCGCCTGTTTAAATTCGTGGCGATCCGCTTCTCGCTCATACCGCTCGCTATCATGTCCCACAGTCGTTGGCCCTGGCGGCGGCTTGTTTTTGCTCAACCCGCTTTAAGTAAGTCGCCAGACTCTTGTCTTTTTCATCGCTGAAGCGTTCATTCAGGCGGGTAAAGTCACTGATTCGGTCGAGGCGAAAGTTGCGGAAATCCTGCCGAAGCTCACACCAACTTGCCAGCAACCACACGGGACTGAAGGAAATCAGCGCCAGCGGCCGCACCGTTCGGCGGGTCAGTTGTTCATTCAGGTCAAGGTAGGCCATCGACACCCGCTGCTTGCGACGGATGCATTCGCGCACCTCGGTAAAACTCACCTGCCAGGGAATTTTATAGTGGCTAGGCGCGGAAAAGGTGCTGATTTGGGTCAGCTCATGGATCATCGGTGCCGACAGGGTTGCCTGGATTTTGCGGTAGGCACTTTGCGCTTTCTGCGCGAAGGATTCGTCCGTCCAGTTGCTGACCATGCCAATGCCCAGTGCGATGGCTTCAATCTCATCGGCATCAAACATGATCGGTGGCAGGTGGTATTGCTTGTCAATCACATAGCCTACCCCCGCTTCGCCGGTGATGGGCGTGCCACCGTCAATCAAATCCTGAATGTCACGATAGATGGTGCGCGGGCTGACCTCAAACGCGTGTGCCAACACCTCTGCCGTGACGGCCTGGTGCATTCGGCGCAGGTAATGGACGATTTCATTCAGTCGTTCAGCTTTACGCATAGGGAAGGTCCGGGTCGCTCAAGGGTGAATTGCAGTGTAGGTAAACACTACTGACACCTATTGTCAGTAGTCAATGGCTAACATGTTTTCGCTGTCATTCATCACTTAAAGGAGAACAGACAATGATTGGCTATGTAACCTTAGGCACTGCAGATTTAAACCGCGCCAGCGCATTCTATGACGACTTGCTGGGCAGCATCGGGGCAAGCCGCTTTCTGGAAGAGCCGGATTACTTTATCGCCTGGGCCAAATCACCGGAGCAGTGCTCACTGGCAGTGACCCTGCCATTCAACAAGGAGCCCGCCACGGTCGGTAACGGCACCATGGCAGCGGTTGCACTGGAAACCCCTGAGCAGGTTGACGCCTTCTACCAGAAAGCCCTGGGATTGGGCGGTACCTGTGAGGGCGCGCCGGGCTTTCGCCCAGAAGGGGCTACGTCAGGTTTTTATGCCGGCTATTTCCGAGACCTGGACGGCAACAAGTTGAACGCCTTCTGCATGGTTGGCGAATAAGCGAAGTCATGGCGCTGGAGCACGGACACGTCCTGTACCGGCGCTTTTTTCTTAGACAACAAACCGGCACATGCCCCGACCCAGCGATTCACCGCACCGCTCAACGAACTGATACTTGCGATAGAACCCTTCTTTGCCCTTGGCGGCAAACAACCCTACGGTAGCCCCTGGCCGACAGGCCGAAGTCAGATACCCGTTAATGTGCTCCATCAATGTATTGCCCAAACCCGCGCCCTGATGGTCGGGGTGCACAATCACATCCTGTACGTAAAAATACATCGCCCCATCGCCAATCACCCGGCCAGTGGCAATCAATCTGCCTGTTTCATAGGCGCACACCCAGTACAAGGTAGCGGTGATGCTCTGCGCCAGAATGTCCAGATTCGGATTGGTCCAGCCCACGGTACTGCGCAAACGGGCAAAACTGGCGGCCTCCGGTGGCGTCTGTTGAATACGCATTGGCACGGTCAAACGCGCTGCACGGCGCAGCTAAAGCAGCCAGGACTGGCGTAATGCAAATGGATATAGCTCACCGCCGGATTCTCAAACTGCTGATGCAGACGTGTTTGTAGATCAGTCCCCTGAGCCATGTCATGGCCTACCATCATGTTCTCGGCATCGTAGGCACGCACTGACAACATCCGGTGGTGCAGCATTTGCGGCACTTCATTCACAGCCGGACTTGCGGTTTGGGCAAACTCCCGCACCAGTATTGTCCCCATCGCGCGGTAGGCAGAGTCCACATCGTGATGCCAGTAGGGCATAAACAGAACACGCTCGCCAACCTTGGCATCCTGCAATGAGACCCGACAGGGGTATCCGGGCGACTCATCAACCACCATCCATCGGGCATGGCGGGCCAACAATTCGTCGTCGGACAGAGTTTTTAACCCCTCAAATATGTTGCTGTGTAGCGGAACAAATTGGAAGTCATTGATCATAAAAAGAATTACCTCACTAGCACGGTGAACGGGGTCAAACCGCCAATTGTTAATCTCAGTTCAGGAAAAAGCAATCACTGCCCCACGATCAGTTTTCTGCGCTTTTCTTGTTACCCACAAATGCCAGGCTGATCAGTGCAGGAAAGATTAGGCCGCGCAGATACGACAACGGATGTCGGTCATGGGTAAACTCAAGCGGAAGGTCACCGAAATGTGCCCAATACTGGGTTGCTATCAGCGCTGTAATCCCTGCCCACATGCCCGTCAATGCTATGCGTTGCCCCGGCAACACCGCCAATAAACTGAATACGATTACGCCACGGCAAAGTAACTGAAGATGATCAAACATTGTCAGTTGTGATGCCGAACCCGCGACATAACCAGCATATAGCAGGTTGCTGTGATAGAAGATCAACAACCCCGCCAGAACAGCAATCAACGCCCGCCTTGCCCACAGAACGTACGGGGCTTGCATTCGGGATGACGTGTTCATCTTGCTTTCCTAAATAATACCGGCGCTCAGTGCGCCGGTAACCTGGTAAAAAATGCACAGCGTAAGGACACTGCGCAATCGCGTTTCAGCACATCGATCAGAACTGATAGCTGGCGCTGGCCATCCATGCATTGTCTGCATAGTCACTGTCGGTATAACTCAGACGTGCAGAGAGGTTCTGATTCAGGTAGTAGTTGACGTTCAGTGAAACCAAATCGTCACTGCCCACCGCGCCACCCACACTGAGGTGTTGATCAAAGTAATAGTCGCCGCCGACGAAATAGACATCATCGCCGTGTTTGATCAAGTCGACACCGGCGCGCAAGGCCAGAAAACGGCCGTTGGCCAGGGGCGTGAAATACTTACCCGACAGCGAATAGTTGTCTGTTTCGGTCACTGTGCTTGCTTCAAAACCGATGTAGCTGTCACCGTTTAAATCGTGCTGATAGCGGGCGCTCAAGGCAACATTGTCATCGTCGGTGTCGAGCAGACGGGCGCGGAACTGCAACTGGTTGTTGACCCGGTAGCCCAGCATCACGGTTTTGTCTTCGCCGCTAACACCGTTTTGATCGGTATAGCTGGCGCCCACAATCACGTCGCCAATAAAAGCCTCGCCAGTGATGCCTTTGAATGAGTAGCCTGCATCCACGTCAAGGTATTGGGCGCCGATGAAGGACTCATTGATCATGTAATTAAATTCAGCGTATGGGCCCAGTGACTGGCGGGCGGTAAAGAAATGCTGCGCAGACAGGCTGTTGACCTTGACGGTATCACCATTGGCCCCGTCTCTGCTCTGGTGGGACGCGGATAAAAAGGTGTTGTAGTCATTGGCAAGCGCGGGCGCTGCACTCAATACGGCCAGGGCGGCCGCCAAAGAAGCGATTTTTTGCATGTGTGTTTTGTCCTGATTGATTGGATGTCCTTATGACCGCGGTATTACACAGGAAATATCTGTAAGTGACTGTATTTAAATGTATAAAAGTGTATTTTTAATGCGCCGAATGGTCTCACAGGCGGGACAGAATGCCTTGTCGGGGGCTTGGCGCATTGGCTGGAGTAAAGAGGTGATACTGCCTCGTCACACGGTTGTCATCCTGCTAAGGTAGCGTGACGCTTTTTGCTGTTTTAAGGATGATCATGCGCTTGCTACCTTCCCTCGCCACCACCGTACTGTTGAGCACATCTTTACTGGCTCAGAGCAACCCACTGGTGATTGCCCACCGGGGCGCATCTGGCTACTTGCCCGAACACACGCTTGCAGCTGCCACACTGGCTTATCAACAAGGGGCTGATTATCTTGAACAAGACCTGGTGCTGAGCAAGGACGGCGTGCCGGTGGTGTTACACGACATTCATCTCGACACGGTGACCAACGTGGAGCAGGTCTTCCCGGGCAGGCACCGTGCAGATGGTCGTTATTACGTGATTGATTTCACCCTGGCGGAACTCAAACAGCTGCATGTGCATGAACGCCAATCGGTCGATGGCCAACAGGTGTTTCCCGACCGCTGGCAGGGTGTATCACCCTTTACCATCGCCACCTTTGAAGAGCACCTGGCGCTGCGAGATCAGCTGCAACGTCAGTTGGGTCGTACCGTGGGTATTTATCCAGAGATAAAGTCCCCCGCCTGGCACCGTGAGCAAGGTCAGGACATCAGTTCTATCGTGCTGTCGATACTGCGCAAGCACGGTCTCGACAATGCCTCGGCACCGGTGTTTATTCAGTGTTTTGATTTTGCTGAGACTCAACGTCTGCGTCGCGATCTTGGGGTAAAGGCCAAACTGGTACAACTGCTGGGTGAAAACGACTGGCAGGAATCTGCCACCGACTATGACAGATTAAAAACAACCGAGGGGTTAAAACGCATCGCCGAGGTCGCCGATGGGATCGGCCCCTGGCTGCCGCAGATTGTGGATGTGAACACCCTCGCCCCGACCGGGCTTGTCAAAGCAGCCCATCAACAGGGTCTGGTAGTGCATCCGTATACCTTCCGGCTGGAACAACTGCCACAGGGCCTGGACGCAGCACAAACCCTACACCTGTTGTTTTCTAGCTTACAGGTTGATGGTGTGTTCAGTGACTTCCCTGACGTTGCGGTGGCTCATCGGGATACGCTCAGCGACGACTAACTCAGGGTTTGGCCAGACGCACGACGACGCGGCGGTTTTTGGCCCGGTCCATCGCATGGCTGTTGCCGGCAACATGCCGGCGCTCGCCGTGGCCGGTGACTTCGATACGTTCGGGATCAACCCCCATCTGTTCAAAGTAGTTCTGGATTGCTTCTGCCCGGCGGATAGACAATTGCAGGTTGTTCCAGCGACCACCGTAGCTGTCTGAGTAACCGTCCAGTAATACCAGTTCCATGTCGGTATCTTCTTTGAGGTATTCTCCGATCATGTTCAGGCGTTTCTGCGAGTATTTGGTCAGCTCAGTGCTGTTTTTCTGATAGCTCAGAACGGTGTAGGCGATATCGTCAAAATTAAACGGCAGCAAGTTTGCCACGCAGTTTACGAAGGCTTCATAGGTAGGCGCAAAATTACTCGCGTTCAGGCCGACGGCGACCTTGTCATAGGGATTGTACCAATCGGCATAATACACCGTTGGCCAGAAGCCTTTTTCCAGTTCAGACAACATGGTCCAGGCTGCCTGCTCAGGCAGATCGCCATTAAACTGTTTGCGCAGCGACATATCGGCGATTTCCCGCTGCCCTTCACCGGGCATCCACGCCGGCGGTACCGAATACACCGCTGCCACCCCGTAGGTTTTGGGCAGACGCAGCATGTCCAGTTCAAATTCCATGTTCAGTTGCTTAGATGCCATGCTGGTAAACAGTGCATTCCCATAACCAGGAATGGGATGAGACAGGGTACATTGCAGGCGGCTTTGCTCGCTGAGTTTCCAGGACGAAGACGGTACGTCCGCCGCATAGTGCCGCAACCCCGCAAATGCCAGGTTAGGAATTACCAGAATAAGGGCCAGTAGCCACCGAGTCTTGAACATGTCAACGCCCCCACGCGAAACATTCGATCGTTATTTTCGTTTTAAAGACATCCATTGAAGGCGCCTCATGGGTTGTATCGGCCGCTCAAGGCAAAGGTTTAACCCTGCGCCTTGCTGCGACTGGATTAGGTCGTCAATAGTTGACATAATTGCCGCTTTGCTTCGCCATGCCAAGGATACCATGTCTGACACAACCCCCAGCCTGAACCGCCGATTTCGTGGCTACTTTCCTGTCATCGTAGACGTTGAAACCGCCGGATTCAATGCCCAGACCGATGCTTTACTGGAATTGGCTGCGGTCACTACGCGGATGGACGAACAGGGCTTTCTGTGTCCGGACAAGACCTTTCACTACCACATAACCCCATTCGAAGGGGCTAACCTTGAGCCAGCCGCGTTGGAATTCAATGGCATTGATCCCCACTGTGCATTGCGCGGTGCGATCCCTGAAACCGAGGCCATGAAGGACTTGTGCAAGCAGATCCGCAAAGCGCAGAAAGCGGCCGACTGCCAACGTTCGGTGATCGTGGCGCACAACGCGTCTTTCGACCAGGGTTTTGTTAACGCCGCCATCGAACGTAGCGCCATTAAACGCACGCCGTTTCACCCATTTGTGTCCTTTGACACCACATCGCTGGCCGGACTGGCCTTTGGTCAGACCGTATTGGTCAAGGCCTGTCGCGCCGCCGGTATTGCGTTTGACCAGAAAGAAGCCCACTCCGCACTGTATGACACCACCAAGACCGCAGAGTTATTCTGCACCATCGTCAATCGATGGCAGGCGTTGGGGGGCTGGCCGGTGATTGAGCCTGACGCCAATAACGACAATAACGAGACGGCCGCGACCAAATAACCCGGCCCCAAAAACCAAAAACGCCGCTGTTTCAGCGGCGTTTTTCATTCAATCAACAGAGCATCACTACTGGTCACTGTCGAGGTTGTGCATTTCCAGATTGCTCAATTCAGTCTGTACACTGCTAACCGCATTCTTCTCACCGCGGGCAGTGTCGATGCGCTCCAGATAGGCCTGATCGACGTCTCCGGTGATGTAGTTGCCGTCAAACACCGACGTTTCAAAACGGGTAATCGACGGGTTCTCTTCGCTTACCGCGTCTACCAGATCCTGAATGTCCTGGAAAATCAGACCGTCGGCCTTGATCAGATCACAAATCTCATCGATGTCACGACCATAGGCGATCAACTCATTGGCACTGGGCATGTCAATGCCGTACACGTTGGGGAAGCGAATTTCCGGCGCTGCCGAGGCGAAGTACACTTTCTTAGCACCGGATTCACGGGCCATTTCAATGATCTGTTCTGACGTGGTACCACGCACAATCGAGTCATCCACCAACAACACGTTTTTGTCTTTGAATTCCGACGAGATGGCGTTCAGTTTGCGGCGTACCGATTTACGGCGCATGGTCTGGCCCGGCATGATAAAGGTACGGCCGATGTAGCGGTTTTTCACATACCCCTGACGGTAAGGCAGGTCCAGCTCCTGGGCGATTTGCAGCGCCACATCCATGGAGGTCTCAGGAATAGGGATCACCACGTCGATGTCCATGTCAGCCCATTCTCGAGCGATTTTCTGCCCTAGCTTGCGACCCATGTTTACCCGTGACGCATACACAGAAATACCATCAATGAAGGAGTCCGGACGGGCGAAGTAAACAAATTCAAAAATACACGGTGCGTGAGTCGGGTTTTTCGCGCATTGCTGGGTATACAGATGACCGTCCTGGGTGATGAACACCGCTTCGCCGGGCGCCACATCGCGCTCGAAGGTAAACCCGGCAGCATCCAGCGCCACACTCTCCGACGCCACCATGTATTCGTCACCTTGCTCGGTCTTACGAATACCCAGCGCCAATGGGCGAATACCGTACGGGTCACGAAACGCCACAATACCGCAACCAATTACCGCAGCAACCACGGCGTAAGCGCCGCTGATCTTATCGTGTACCCGCGAAACCGCCGTAAACACGTCTTCCGGATGCAGTGTCAGGCCAGAACAGGTTTGCAGTTCGTGAGCAAAAATGTTGAGCAACAGTTCGGAGTCACTGGTGGTATTGATGTGACGGCGTGCAATGCGGAACACTTCATCCTGAAGCTCATGGGCATTGGTCAGGTTGCCGTTGTGGGCAAACGCAATACCAAACGGTGAATTGACATAAAACGGCTGCGCTTCGGCGCTGCTGGACGTTCCGGCGGTGGGATAGCGTACGTGGCCAATACCCATGTTGCCGGTCAGGCGTTGCATGTGGCGGGTATGGAACACATCGCGCACCAGGCCGTTGGCTTTGCGCAAATGAAACATTCCCTGATCAACGGTGACAATCCCTGCGGCATCCTGTCCACGGTGTTGTAACACCGTTAATGCATCATACAACCCCTGATTGACAGGGCTCTTAGCAACAATTCCGACAATACCACACATGCAAAATACCTATAATTAAGCGGGTTTCAAAAAACTGGAGTTGTTCTGCAAGTACTCGAAGAACATCTCAATAATGGGTGTAAATTCCGGGATCAACACCGACGTCTGCCACCATTGTGACGACGCCGCTGTGGTAAAGGTATCCATAAAAAACAACGCCGCGGCCACAATCAGGCCGCCACGGATAAGGCCGAACACACTGCCGAGTGCGCGATCAGTGCCGCTCAGCCCGGTGTATTGCACCAACTGGGCAATCAAATAATTGAGCAATCCGCCCAAGATAAGGGTTGCAACAAACAGCAAGGCGATGGCAACGCCATTTCGCACCATGGGATCCTGAAGCTGTGTCAGCAGAGTGGCCACGTCGGCATAAAATTGACTGGCGATGAAGAAGGCGGCGAACCAGATCGCCAGAGACAGCGCTTCCTTGATAAAGCCCCGTACAAGGCTAATCACTGTGGAGAGGAGAATAACACCGAGTATGGTGAAGTCTATCCAGTTCATGAGCGCGTTCTGTGTATCCTTGCAGCCGCAGGTATTAATCCTCGGGTGCGTCGGGTTGCAGATGAAAACGCGCGCATTCTACCAGACAAGGACCGAAAAGCCAGCCCTCATTTTACCGTAAAGGGAGTAATCCGACCTTGCAGATTGGTCAGTTCTTTGAGGTGTGGTACGGCTTTTTCGAGGTTTTCTTTTTCCAGATCCGGGCCGACAAAAACCTTGGTCAGTTCACCCGTGCTGGTCTTAACCGGGCGACTAAACGCACGGTATCCGGCATCTTCGAGTTTGTTCAGTAACTCGCGAACATTGGCCTTGTGACGGAAAACCCCCAGTTGCACAACCCAGCCCGCGCTGCTGAGTAACTTGTCGGATTCAGTGTCGACCACTGTTTCCTGCTCCAGGGACGTATCGACAATGGCGGAAGCCGCGGTTTCTACCGGCGCTTCGGATTGCTGTGCAGCAGCAGGCTTTGGATCATCGTCCGCCTCATCGGCAACAATTTCCACTTGTCGCTGACTGTTCTCAGCCACACGCTGGGATGGGAACTGCTCAGCATCGATCACTGGCTTGGTTGCCGGACGGGCAGGCACTTCCACAAACAGATCCTTGTTGGACTGTTTTTTACCATCCAGGATACTGGGCAGGAAAATCACCGCCAGTGCCACCAGCACCATGGTGCCGACCAGTCGATTCAATAACACGTTTGACAACTAGTGTTCTCCTTGCAACACGGCCGCTACGGTAAAAAACGACCCAAACACCACAATAGTATCATCGGGTGCAGCCTCTGATCGAGCCGCCTGATAGGCCTGCTCAACGGAGGGATAGCATAACACGCTTTGTTGTCCGACCAGTACCTCTTTGAGCTGTTCAGCCTTGGCGCCTCTAGGCACGGATAGATCCGCCAGATACCAGCTAGGCTGACTGACCAGGAAGGGAGCCAGGCTGGCCCTGCTGTCTTTGTCGCCGAGCATCCCCACTACCAGGTGCAAACGCCCCGAGTGTCGCTGTTGCAATTGTTGCCACAGCAAGCCGGTTGCCTGAGGATTGTGCGCAACATCGACAATCACGCGGGGGCGTTGGTCGATTTCCTGAAACCGGCCTGGCAGATGGGTATCCTGGATAATTTGTCGGGCTTGTTGGGTGGTCAGGTCTGGCAGACACAGGCGCAATACTGTCAATGCAGTTGCTGCGTTTTGCAGCGGGATAGCGGGTTCTGGCAAGTCGTCAAAGTGACAGTCTTCACTGACGTAGTCCCAGCGACCACCCTGTCGTTGCACGTGGAAGTCTTTTCCCTGCCACTGTGCGCTGCCATGTAGTGTGTTTACCGCCTGTTCAATGCTGGGTGGTGGATCAAGTTCGCCAATCACCATTTGTTGATGCGGACGCAATATGCCAGCTTTCTCTCGACCAATGCCATTGCGATCACTGCCCAGCCAATCCTGATGATCAATGTCGATGGTGGTGATCACGCCGATGTCAGCATCAATGATATTAACGGCATCCAGTCTTCCGCCAAGACCAACTTCCAGAATGGCAGTGTCAACCTTGAGCTGGTCAATCAGATACAGGGCCGCCAGGGTGCCAAATTCGAAATAGCTCAGCGACACCTCACCTCGCGCAGCTTCAATGGCAGCGAAGGCATCACAATGGGCTTGTTCATCACACCACTGGCCATTGACGCGCACCCGCTCGCGATAATCGAGAAGATGGGGGGAGCTGTATACGGCAACCTTCTCTCCGGCCAGCATCAATCCCTGCTCAATCATCGCGCAGGTCGTGCCCTTTCCATTGGTTCCGGCAACGGTGATTACCCGACGCTGGTCAAAGCTCAGATCCAGGCGCTGCGCTACCTGACGCACCCGCTCCAGGCCTAAATCGATTGCGCTGGAATGGATGCTCTCAATGTAGCCGAGCCACTGGCTGAGCGACCAGGCTGAGGTATCAGCCTGGTGGGTATCGGTGGGGATCATAAAGGTATCAGGCGGCAGGTCGGTGCAGTTTGCTCAGCAGACCATGCAAACGATCGCGCATCTCGCGGCGATCAACGATCATATCAATGGCGCCTTTTTCGAGCAGGAACTCACTGCGCTGAAAGCCTGGCGGCAGTGTTTCACGCACGGTCTGCTCAATGACACGGGGGCCGGCAAAGCCAATCAAGGCTTTCGGTTCGGCGACATTGATGTCACCCAACATAGCCAGACTGGCAGACACACCACCCATGGTCGGGTCGGTCAGTACCGAAATGTACGGTAGACCTTTGTCACTCAGTTTGGCCAGCGCCGCACTGGTTTTGGCCATTTGCATCAATGACAACAGCGCCTCTTGCATCCGTGCACCACCACTGGTGGAGAAGCAAATCAGCGGCACATTGTGCTCCAGACATGCTTCCACGGCTTTGACGAAGCGAGCACCGACCACCGACGCCATCGAACCGCCCATGAAGGAGAATTCAAACGCCGCAACTACCACGGGCATGCCTTTGAGCTTGCCCTTCATGACCACCATGGCATCTTTTTCGTTGGTGCTTTTCTGTGCCGCAACGATGCGGTCTTTGTAACGTTTGGAATCCTTAAATTTGAGGATATCTTTTGGCTCAAGGTCGGCACCAATTTCGCTACGCTCGCCCTGGTCAAGGAACGCATTGATCCGGGCACGGGCGGTCATTCGCATGTGGTGACCACACTTTGGGCACACTTCCTGTAACTTTTCCAACTCGGTTTTGTACAATACCGCACTACATTCACCGCACTTGGTCCAAATGCCCTCAGGGACATTACTCTTGATGGACGATTGGGTGCGAGGCAGTATTTTTTTGATCCAACTCATTGATTATTCCTGTGTTCTGATCGGTTTTTCACCCGTCGGTTGTCATTTCGACAAAATTGGCGTCATTAAAGCATAGATTGTGCACGGGGCGAAAACAAAACTGGTCTTAGAAGTGCAGTTACTCGTCTGCCAGGAACAACGGCCCTAATGGCAACCGGGGTAAGCCGAACCCTTGCGGATAAGTAACATCCACCAGGTACAAGCCGTTGGGCTTGGCCGTCGCCGCTGCAATCGTGCGATCCCGGCTGGCCAACACCTCAGCCATCCATTCAACCGGTTGATCACCGCAACCAATCGAGAGCAGTGAACCGGTAATGTTCCGTACCATGTGATGCAAAAAGGCATTGGCCTGTATGTCCAGAATGACGTATGGGCCCTGCCGCTTTACTGACACCCGGGTGACATTGCGATACGGGGTTTTTGACTGACAGATTGCGGCACGAAACGCGCTGAAGTCATGCTCACCCACCAAACACTGGGCGGCTTGGTGCATACGCTGTTCATCCAACTCTTGGTGGAAGTGGGTAACCCCTCGGGTCAGAATGCCGCCGCGTAATCTGTTGTTATAAATAATGTAGCGATAGCGCCTCGCAGTGGCCGAAAAGCGTGCGTGGAAATCCTCACTGACCGGCATTGCCCACTTCACGGCAATACTGTCCGGCAGGTTGGCATTCATGCCCAGCGTCCAGGCGCGCATCGGCCGACTGGCCGGCACATCCACATGGATCACCTGTCCGGTAGCATGGACACCCGCATCGGTTCTGCCGGCACATTGCAACTCCACCGGTGTCGCAGCGATCTGGCTCAGCGCCTGCTCCAAAACCTGCTGTACGCCCACCACCTCGCGCTGACGCTGCCAGCCATAGTAGGAGGCTCCGTCATATTCAATGCCCAGGGCAATACGGTGAAAAGCTTCAGGTTTGGGTAAGGTATCAGACATGCTTATGAGTGACTCCGATGACGAAAAATGCGCGCAAGTGAACAACCGTTAACGGCGCGCATTATGCATCAAAGCACTGCATAGGCAAACCCCAGCGCCCCTACTCTGGGGGCTGGTTGTCCAGGCTGGCCAGCAATTCGCGCGCTTCACTTGCCGCATCGTCATCAGATTGTGCGATCAATTCTTCGAGCAACTCTTTGGCCGCTTCGATGTCATCAATCTCTATGTATGCACGGGCCAGATCAAGTTTGCCACCCAAGCCTTTGTCCGAATCAACATCGATGGCATCAGCATCATCGCTGGCACCGGTGTAATTTTCCAGCGCCACGTCCAAATCAAGGGGTTTCTCGTCAAGGTCGTCCGCTGTATCGTCCATGCTTTCGTTGAGCAGTGCGTCAACATCGAGGAAATCGTCGTCTGACTCGATCTCTACCGGCGATTCTTCAGTAGCTTGTTCGGCGTCTTCACTGAGCAAGGCTTCGATGTCCAGCCCCGGATCGTCCAGTATCGCATCAGCGCTGTCGTCTTTGCTGTCTCGCTCTGTTTCATCTTCCAGAGATTCGAGCATCTCATCGAAGTCTTTGCCTTCGAGTTCTTCGATGTCACTGTCATTATTGCCTTCCGACAACCAATCGCCCAGGCCCGGCAGATCATCCAACTCATCCATGGACTCGCTGTCCACAGAGGAGGCATCGACATTGTCGTCTGGCTCAACCAGATCTTCCAACGCCTGTTCAAGTTCGTCATCGTCAAAATCGTCAATCGTACCGATGTCTTCGAGGCTGGGAATATCGTCATCCAGCGCGGATTCGGGTTCACTTGGCAGCGCTTCGCTTTCAAACTCCGCCAACGCTGCATCCAGCTCATCGTCACTGGCGACCTCTGGTGCTGCCGCGTTATCGCCGTCTTCAGCACCGTCCAGGGCTTCCAGCATTTCATCCGCCGAGCTACCGACCACTGACAGGTTGTCGTCGCCGTCCTCCTGAAGGTCGGATTGGGCGTCAGACACCGCCTCGGCGTCGACTTCAGGCTCTAACTCTGGCTCCGGCTCAGGTTCTGGCTCCGGCTCAGGTTCTGGTTCTGGCTCAGGCTCTGGCTCTGGCTCAGGCTCAGGCTCCGGTTCAGGCTCTGGCTCAGGTTCTGGCGCTGGCTCAGGTTCTGGCGCTGGCTCCGGTTCTGGTTCTGGCTCAGGTTCTGGCTCAGGTTCTGGCGCTGGTTCAGGCTCTGGCTCTGGATCAGATTCTGGCTCTGGCTCTGGCTCAGGCTCAGGCTCTGGTTCTGGCTCAGGTTCTGGCTCTGTTTCTGGCTCTGGCTCAGGTTCTGGTTCTGGCTCTGGCTCAGGTTCTGGCTCAGGTTCTGGCTCAGGTTCTGGCTCTGGCTCTGGCTCAAGTTCGGGTTCTGGACTGGTTACTTCTGCGCTCTCGACATTGAGTTCATCCAGCACATCATCGATATCCGCTTCAACCGGCTGTTCACTCTCTTCTTCAATGGCTGTTTGTCCAGCGGATTCAGATGCACTCTCTGCGGATTCCTGCGATGGCATGTCAGCCAGCAGCGCATCATCATCGTCTGTCTCTTGTGCGGCCGGACTTGGCGAAGGTGCCGTCGCGGGCATCTCGGCCAGTAACGCGTCTTCGTCGAATTCGTCGACATCCTCAGCCAAATCATCCAGGGTCTGGATCCCGTGTTGCACATCTTCAGGTGCGACATCAGGGGTCTGTTCGTCGTCGCTGTCCATATCGAGCATATCGCCCATCATTTCCAGCTGTTCGATTTCGTTCAGTAACTCATCGGTGATGTTGTCGAGTTCCTGATTCTGCGTTGCAATTTCTTTATCTAACTGCTGCAGGGTTTCTTCGCTCAGGGTCTCTTCACCGTCAACCGTGATCCCCTCAGGTACCTCAGGTTCAGGCTCATCAAGCAATTCATCAATACTGATTTCCGGCTTTTCGTTGTCATCTTCAACGATCGGTTTGGCAGGCGGCTCTTCACTGGGGGCATCCCCGGTGGGCGGCTCAGCTTTGATCTCCGCCATCTCTTCGGCGTCGGCTACCGCCTCAGCGGACTCTGATTGGGCCGGTTTTTCAACCTCAGTCTCGGCGGCACTGGGCTCTGCTGTTTCTTGCTGCTCCACTTCATCCAACAGGCCATCGATATCATCTTCTTCGAGCAACTCATCCAGCTCAGCATCAGCCTGTGATTCAGCGTCTGACGCTGCTTCATCTTCATCAAGCTCGGACAAGTCAATCTCATCCATGCTTTCGCCCATGTCGGTCAGCAGGTCATCGTCTTCATCAAACAAGTTGTCCATGTCATCCTGACCCAGCACGGCATCACCGGCTTCAAACAACTCATCGTCGTCAACATCCAATCCGGCATCTTCTTCACCGGCGTCCAGCATTTCGTCGCCCAGATCATCAAACGATTCCAACTCTTCATCTAGCGCTTCATCCAGCGACTCTTCGAGCTCTTCGGACAACACATCGTCGAGCAAATCGTCTTCGCCGAACAAATCATCGCTGTCTTCGTCCGTCAATTCGCCTGATAATTCATCGCTCAGTGCGTCGGATAAATCGTCCAGCTCCGCCTGACCTTCGGCCATCGGTAGTGGGTCAACAACCGCTTGTTCTTTCAGTTCTGAGGGTAGATTGGCGCCGCGACGCTTCAGCAACCAGACTGCCAAACCACCCAGCAAGGACAGGGTCAGTACCACCGAACCCGCAATGAGCACCATCGGGTCATTGAACAGGCTTTGCTGCTGTGCTTCTAATTCCGCTTGCTGGCGGGCTTGCTGCTCGCGCGAGATGGCTAACAGCTCATTCTGCAACACCAACATCTGATCAATCTGGGTCTGGATTTCGTCATCGACCCGGGTACGAAGGCCGTTGATTTCCTGATTCACGCCGTCCAGACGTTCGTACACCTTCTGGTTTTCTTCCAACAAGGTCTGCACGCTCTGGATCGAATCGGCAAATTGTTGCCGTATTGCCTGAAATTGGCGATTTTGTTCCGCATCGATTGCGCTCAGGCGCTTTTCCAAATCTTCCTTGGTTTGGGTCAGATCTTCTTTACTGGCAGCATTTTCCGGCACACTTTTCGGCTTGCTGGCTGTTGCAGCACCGGACGAAGTGGCAGGCGTAAACGCAGCTATCGCTTGTTCTACCTGTTGCTGTGCCTCTTGAGCATCAAGCCGGGCGACATAACGAATAGACGGCAACTTGAGGATCGCACCGTCCTTAATTTTGTTGATGTTGTTGTCTTCAAACGCGTCTGGATTGAGGGTGTGAATGGCGTGCATGATCTGATACACGCTAACGGGCCGGTTCTGACGATAGTCACTGGCAATCCGCCACAAGGTATCCTGTGAAGTAATGGGGCCATAGGTGTTGCCAGAAAACTGAGAATCTGCCGATTTGGGGCCTTTGATCTGGATTTGCTGAGCCATTGCCGGCTCGACCATGGCGAGACTGCATACAGCCAATACCAGCAAAACAACCTGTCTCACATTCATAGATTTATTCTTCGTCGTCCCAATCGTCTGATGTCATTGCCGATTACCATCCTGACCGGCGTTCATCGGGCTGTATGTCATTGTCTGTCCCCCTGCCAGGCACGCATTCACAGGGGGTCTGTGCCACTGTCAAGCTATTGACAGTTAAATCACAAGCAAAACACATTCCAAAATGTGATTATAAACCAGAGAGTTAACCACTACTATAAACTAGGCCTTTCAGATGATCTAGAAGTGACTGCCGGTATCAGCCCCGGATATCACTGCAATCCTGTGACGGTCACTTCCTTGTCTGGTTATCGGCCGGGCGTGGATAAAATAAAGGGGCCCTTCAGGCCCCTGTGTGTTGATTGATGCCAGCGCGTTACAGGTAGTCCCGTACCAACACTTCCGCAATCTGAATACTGTTGGTCGCGGCCCCTTTACGCACGTTGTCTGACACAACCCACATATTGATACCGTTAGGGTGCGAAATGTCATTACGCACCCGTCCCACAAACACGTCATCCTTGCCGCTGGCATTGCCAACCTGGGTAGGGAAATCTTCAGGCGCATCCATCAGGGTGACGCCGGGTGCGTCACGGAGCAAATCTTTGACCTGGGTGGCATCAATGGGAACCCGGGTTTCAAGGTGAATGGCTTCACCGTGACCGTAAAACACCGGTACCCGAACTGCGGTGGCATTCACACGAATGCTTTCATCACCCATGATTTTCTGGGTTTCCCAGACCATTTTCATTTCTTCTTTGGTGTAATCGTTGTCCTGGAACACATCGATTTGCGGGATCACATTAAAGGCAATCTGACGAGAGAACGCTTGGGGTGTTATCTCACGGCTGCTCAACAGATCGGCGGTCTGTCGTGCCAGCTCTTCCATGGCGCTTTTACCCGCACCCGATACGCTCTGATAGGTCGCCACATTGATGCGGTCAATGCCGACAGCATCCTGGATGGGTTTCAGCGCAACCAGCATCTGAATGGTGGAGCAATTCGGGTTGGCAATGATGTTGCGATTACGGAAATCCGCCAGTGCGTGGGCGTTGACTTCCGGCACAACGAGCGGGATGTCCGGCTCATAGCGATAATGGGACGTATTGTCGATGACCACACAACCGGCCTCGGCAGCCAGCGGTGCGTATTTTGCCGACACACTGCCACCGGCAGAAAAGAATCCAATGTGTGCCTTTGACCAATCAAAGGTGTCGGCATCCAATACCGTAATGTCCTTACCCTTAAACGTCACCGTACCACCGGCAGAGCGAGCGCTGGCCAGCGGATAGAGTTGATTGACGGGAAACTCTCGCTGCTCGAGAATTTCAATCATGTGTTGCCCAACCAACCCAGTGGCACCCAACACAACGACATCAAAAGAACGGGACATTAACGGTCTACTCCTGTGTGTAAAATCGAAACAAAAAAGGACAACGACTGTGCGGCGTCAGCACGCAAAGCCAAGGCCGTAGAGTGCCTGTGTTAGCGCACAATTTCCAGCGTTTATGCGATGTGCAGAAAACTCTCTTCGTATAGCATAGTGCTTACGGCTATAAATGAAATCCTCTGCACACTGAACCTGTGTGCGAAACGCACGATCATCCTGTCGCACATCGTACACAGCGTGAACCAGCGCCGTGATGGCCTGCATTCCCTGCAATGCGCTTTCAAGCTCTAATTTCTGCGGTTGCGCTACAGGCAACAAGGTGGATAAGGGGTCTTCAACTGGCCTCCCCAATCGCTGTGCCAGTTGCTGATACAACAGCGTTGTACCGCGCGCTTTGCCTTCCAGGGTGTGCCCCGCGATATGCGCGGTCGCCAGCTCTGTGTGCTGCACCAGCGGCCACAGAATATCCGGCTCATTTTCCCACACGTCCATGACCAGCAACGGACCGTCTCCTCGCTGCTTGCACGCCAGTGCAGCAGCATTGTCCATCACCTCCCCCCGACATGCATTGATCAGCAATTGTTCAGGACCCATGGCGCGCAAACGTTGCCCGTCGATGAGGTGTTCGGTGGGGTGCGGGCCCGCAGTGACCAGCGGCACATGCAAGGTCACAATGTCACAATCAAGCGCAGCGTCCAGATGACAGAAAGGGCGTGGATCGCCCGCCGCCTGCAACGGCGGATCACACAACCTGTACTGGATCCCCAACGCATCAAGTTTACTGCTCAGGGCAGTACCAACATGGCCGGCACCGATTATCCCGACACTGCGGGAAGATAGATCCCACTGCTGGCGCTGTGCCATCACCAACAAAACACTGATCACATATTCGGCCACCGCAACCGCGTTACAGCCTGCCGCAGATCCCCACGGGATGCCGCGCTCCTGAAGGTAATTGATGTCCATGTGATTGGTACCTGCGGTGGCAGTCGCCACATATTGCAAGTGTTTGGCCTGGTGTAGCAGGGCTTCATTCACACGGGTTGTGGAGCGCACCAACAGCACATCGGCGTCGGCTACATCCTGCGCGGTGATTGTCTGGTGATTAAACACCTGACAATCACCGAGCTTGGGAAACAACGCATCGGCAAAGGGCATGGTGTCTTCGTAGAGGATCCGCATGGTTAGTTACAGGTTGCTTGCAGGTGGGCGCGAGTATGCCACACATTGGCCACGCATCGAAGGTACTCGGTGCAGGTTGCCGATATGGACTGCAATTTATGCTATTTTTTCTACATGTTTTGGCTTACCGTAGCGTTTCATGGACTCACGAACACGTTCCCATATGGACACCACGATTGCCCCGGAGCCGCTGATCAATGAAGGATTGATCCTCAGCGAACTGGAACGCCGCTACTACTTGTTTCTGATTGGCGGTTGCTACGAAAAGCTGTTTTATGCCTTCGAAGGCAAGGAGGAAGAAGCGTTCTCCTTTGCCCAGGGTAACCTGTGCCGCATCTTACTGGACGTCGAAGTTTCCCAATCCCAACGCCGCCAACAAAGCCATGCGCACTGTGAAGCGCCCGAATACAAAAGCATGCTCGATTATGTGCTTAAACACCGTATCAACGCCCGACTGGAAAACGACGATCTGCTCGCTAGCTGCCGTGAGATAGCCGCCATTCTGCCGTTCTGGCGTAACCTGGACAAATGGCAGACCTTCACTCCGGAATTGATCAATGGCGTGCTGGCGATTGACTGGCTGGTAGAGACCATCAGGGCGTTTAGCCGCCAGCCCAAGTACCGAAAGCAACTGAATTTGCCCGACAGCGACGATGTCAAAGTATTACTCAATGCCATGGGATACCGCCTGTTTGTGTGGCTGTTACCACGCTGGATAGGCATGGAAATCGCCAACCGGTTGCACCCATCGTTGCATCACACGGTGGATCGGATCAGAACCAACGGGCGGTTGGTTTCCGGTGCTATCGCATTGTCATTGCAACAACAACAGCACCGTCTCGACACCGAACAAACCTGGACGCTGTACACACTGGCCGGGCTCAACCTTGCGCCACTGATACTGTTGATCAGTATGATCAGTGAGGAGGTCACCGGCCTGATTGAACAACAGCGGGCCAATCTGGACCCGGAAGTGGATGCCTCAAAGCGACAGGTGCTGGATACCTTTGTGATGGACGGTGATACCCTGCGGGAGTTCCTCAGTATGGAAGAGATCATCAAACCCCACATTCTGGAAAACCTGGGGTTCAGTGCCTTTGATCCCCTGCCCTATATCCTGGGCTATACCAATGATGATCCGATTTCACAGGTCTTCCATCAGGCCAAAGCCTACGCCATTTATCGTCAATTGTTTAAAACCGGGCGTATTCACCCGCGCGAAACGGCCGTGTTCCTAAAAAAATACGGCATCAGTCGTAGTTTGTTGCACACCATGAATGACGTTGATCTCACCGATCTGACCAATCACATCCAGCTGTATCAGGACATGATGTCACTGACAAAGCCCTGATAGGCGCTCAACACCTGTTGTGGCGCTTCGATTTGCGGGTAATGCCCCACTGCCAGTCGGGCGGTATAAGCCTCGGGTAACAGGGTCTGAAATCGCTGCAGCATGTGTTCACCGGAGATGGGGTCGTGATGTCCATTGATAAAACCAAGGAGAATGTCCGTGTGTTGCATCGCCCTGACCCATCGATCGCGATACATGCGCCGTTCATCAAGGTAGTGCAATAAGCGCGGCAGCACCCGCCGCCCCTGTTGATAGCCAAGCAACCACCACAGCACATCCACGGCTGAGGATTCCGGCGCTGTATCAGGACCAAAAATCCGTTTCAGACTGCGGGAAAATGCGCCCTTGCCCATCAACCTGACAAACAGCGGACCGAGTGGTGACTTCAATAATCGCTGTGCCACTAACGGGCGATGGCTCTCAGCAAACAGTCCCCCGTTTAACCAGCAGATACTGAGCAAGCGGGTATCCAGCTCGCCCTGTTGCTGGCGGTAGAGCATTTCCTGCACTACCGAATTACCGTAATCATGGGCCAGCACATGACAGTTGCTGATGTCCTGCAGTTGCAGTACATCGGTCAGCAAATCGGCCTGTTCCAGCAACGAATAGTGGTGGTCTGCTGGCTTATCAGACAGGCCAAAACCGAGCATATCCACCGCCAACAAACAGAAGTGCTGAGACAATTGGGGCCACAGGCCGTGCCAATCCCAACTGGCACTGGGAAACCCGTGCACCAGCAGTAACCAGGGTTTTCCCGGGGATACCTGACGCCAGAACCGGATCCGGTGGCCGTGCCATTCGACGGTGTTGGCGGCATCCCGATAGTGATTGAGATCGGTGTTCAACGGTCAAACCCCGGATTGTCGCGTTGCAGTTTGCGTAAAATGCCCGGCCACGCCAGTGTTCCCCCTGCGGAGCGGGTCACCGCTTTGGCCTGCGCCTGGATACCAATCAGTATCGGCTTGGGAATTTCAATCAACGGTTGCCCGGTGGCCTGCGCTTGCAATTGGATTTCACAACTGCGTTGCAGGATGAACATGAATAAAAAAGCATCCGCAATGGTGTCGGCACAGGTCAGCAGGCCATGGTTGCGTAATATCATAAAATTAGCGTCCCCCAGATCGGCAACCAGGCGAACCTTCTCCTCAGGGTTTAACGCGACGCCTTCGTAATCATGGTAGGCCAGTGAAGACAACGCGAACAGCGACTGCTGACTCAGCGGCTGCAGCCCGTCCTTGAGCGCCGACACAGCAACACCCGCGTTGGTATGCAGGTGCATCACACAGCGTGCGTCTTCACGGGCCTCGTGCACCGCACTGTGAATGGTAAAACCCGCCGGGTTGATGTCGAATTCACTGTCCATCACCTTGTTGCCAAGCAGGTCAACTTTAACCAGACTGGAAGCAGTGACTTCTTCGAATAACATGCCGTAGGGGTTGATCAGGAAATGGTGTTCAGGTCCTGGTACCCGGGCGGAAATGTGGGTAAACACCAAATCGTCCCAACCGTATTGGGCTACCATTCGATAACAGGCGGCCAAATCCACCCGGGTTTGCCACTCTGCGTCACTGACCTGCGTTTTCACTGTACTCATCGTCTTGTCCCCTGGCCGATTGAATTGTGTCAGCGTCCACCCTATCCTAGACCTTTGCCTTAAACTGTCATCTGGTTGACATTTCGCTCATGATAACCCTGACCCCTGAACAACACGCCACGCTCGCCACCAATAGCTGGTACAACGAACTTCCCCTTGCCATTCAGCAATTGCTCCTTGCCCATTGCCGCGAAAAGCACCTGCATGCTGGGGCCGTAGTGCACCACAAAGGTGACGCGCCGGATGGCTTGTATGTGTTACTCGAGGGCCGGTTGCGGATCAGCAACGTCAGCCCCCAGGGCGCTGAAATGGTATTGACCTGGCTTGAGCCCGGCAGTTGGTTTGGCGAAATTTCGCTGTTTGACCATTTACCGCGCACCCACAACAATGTGGCCGAAAGTGACGTGCATTTGTTGCGCATTCCGCAGCACAGCTTTGAACAGTTGCTGGAGCAGGAGCCGGCGCTGTACGCCCATTTCGCCCGCTTGCTGTGTCAGCGTGTACGCTTGCTGTTCAGCCTGATGGACGATGCCGGCTCACTGTCGCTGATGGGCCGATTGGCGCTACGACTGTGCATGTTGACCACCAACCTCGGCCAACGGGATCCGCACGCGGGATTGCCCCATACCTTGTCACTGTCACAGGATGATTTGGCCGCGATGCTGAATGCCTCACGACAGGCGGTCAATCAGCGCCTGCGAGAATTGCAGCGCCGCGAACTGATTTCCCTGCACTACGGAAAAATCGTGGTACACGACACCGATGGTTTGCAACAACTGGCGTGTTAAGCCAACAGGCACAAAAAAAACCGCGATAAGGCGGGCTTTTTTAGCATTGAGGCCTCTGAACTAGCCCTGATACTTCTGCATGACCAATGTTGCGTTGGTGCCGCCAAAGCCAAAGCTGTTGGACATCACCGTGCGCAGGGGGGTATTGCGGGTTTCCGTCACGATATCCAGCCCCTGGGCCTGTTCATCCAGGGTGTCGATATTGATCGACGGCGCAATGAAGCCGTGCTCCAGCATCAACAACGAATAGATCGCCTCGTTGACACCGGCGGCGCCCAGTGCGTGACCGGTCATGGCTTTGGTGGCACTCAGCGGCGGCGCTTTGTCACCAAATACTTCGCGGATGGCGTAAAGTTCTTTAACGTCGCCCACCGGGGTGGAAGTGCCGTGGGTGTTCAGGTAATCGATGTCCCCTTCCACGGTCGCCATCGCCTGTTGCATGCAGCGAATAGCGCCTTCACCGGAAGGTGCAACCATATCCGCACCGTCGGACGTCGCACCGTAACCGACGATTTCGGCGTAAATTTTCGCGCCTCGTGCCAGCGCATGTTCCAGCTCTTCAACCACCAGCATACCGCCACCACCGGAACTGACAAAACCGTCACGATCGGCATCGTAAGTGCGGGACGCTACGGCCGGGTTGTCATTGTACTTGGTCGACAATGCCCCCATGGCATCAAATTCGGATGACAATGACCAGTGCAGCTCTTCACCACCACCGGCAAAAATGATGTCTTGTTTGCCCAGTTGGATCTGTTCCACCGCGTGGCCAATACAGTGTGCACTGGTCGAACAGGCAGAGCTGATGGAGTAGTTAACGCCCTTGATCTTAAACGGCGTTGCCAGACAAGCAGAAACGGTGCTACCCATGCAGCGGGTAACCATGTAGGGACCAACGCGCTTTACGCCTTTCTCACGCAGAATGTCAGCGGCTTCAACCTGGTTTTTCGACGATGCACCACCCGACCCTGCGATAATGCCGGTGCGCACGTTGGAAATCATCTCTTCGGTCAGGCCTGAATCTTCAATCGCCTGTTGCATAGCAACGTAGGCGAAACCGGCTGCATCGCCCATAAAGCGTAACGTTTTTCGATCGATATGTTCGGACAAATCAATATCAATGTCGCCCCACACATGGCTGCGCATGCCAATGTCTTCAAATTCCTGGGAATGGGTGATCCCCGAGCGGCCTTCGCGCAGCGACGCCAATACGTCCTGTTGATTCACGCCTATGCTGGACACGATGCCCATACCGGTGATAACAGCTCTTCTCATAGTTCAATTAACCTTTGATCGTTGTGGGTCTAAAATTTCGCCGCCTATAGTAATGATTTTCACGCCATAAGTGGTCTGCTCTTTTGTCAAAACGGCACAGCTGACTTACACTGTCGTCCCATTTTTCAGAACCAGACGTTACCGTGCCGATCACACCTGCCACCATTGCCTTTAACGAACAGGGAACACCGGTTGCCCAACAGTTCGATGACGTGTATTTCTCCAATCACGATGGATTGGCAGAAACCCGTCATGTGTTTCTCACCAATAACGGACTGCCCGAGCGCTGGCAGCAATGGCAGCACCCGCGCTTTACCGTGGCAGAAACCGGGTTTGGCACTGGCCTGAACTTTCTGGCCCTGTGGCACGCATACCGGACATTTCGACGTGAAAATCCCGACGGTCCGGATTTCAGCTTACACGTGTTCACTACAGAAAAATACCCATTAACCCGTGAAGATTTAAAGACAGCCCTGACAGCCTGGCCAGAACTGGCCTGTGAAGCCAATTTACTGGTCGATGCCTATTGCCTGCCGTTAGAAGGTCTGCACCGCATGACGTTTGATCAGGGCAAGGTGATCCTGGATCTGCACCTGGGTGACATCAACGACACATTGCCACAGCTGGCCGCCCGGCCCGGTGGCGTGATTGATGCCTGGTTTCTGGATGGTTTTGCACCGAGTAAGAACCCGCAAATGTGGCAGGGGTGCCTGTATGACAACATGGCGCGACTGGCACGCCCGGGTTGCACTTTTGCCACTTTCACCGCCGCCGGCTTTGTCAAACGGGCGCTTCGGGATGCCGGATTTGAGGTAGAAAAACGGCGCGGCTTTGGACGTAAGAGAGACATGCTGGCAGGCCAATGGCACGGGCCGTCGGTCCCCATCAAGGACAAAACCTGGTTCGTGCGTGCTGACGGCAACCTGACTGACAAGCAACGGGTGCTGATTGTCGGCGCCGGATTGGCCGGTGCCAATGTCGCCTACAGTCTGTCACTGCGAGGGATCGGTGCAGATGTGGTGTGCCGCGAAGACAGCATTGCCGCCGGGGCTTCCGGCAATCGACAGGGCGGCTTTTACCCCCAGCTTCACGGCGTAGCCAGTCTCGCCAGTCAATGGCAGGCGAGCGGCTTTCTGCATGCCCGCCGTCGCTATGATGAGGTGCTGAAACAAGGCTTTGACTTCGCCCACGACTGGTGTGGTGTGCTGCAACTGGCCTTTAGCGACACAACCCTACAACGGCGTAAAACGCTGATAGACAACAACGTGTGGCCAACGTGGCTGATACGGCCAACTGAGGCCGACGAATCCACCACATTGGCCAATGTGGATTTGCCCTACCCTGGCTTGTGGATACCCCTGGGGGGCTGGATCCACCCTCAGCAACTGGTCAAAGCGCTACTCGACGCCAGCGCTGCCCTGGCTCCTGTAGCGGTTAAAACCGCCCATACCGTGTCGGCTTTACAACGCCAGGACGAAGGCTGGCGGGTCAGTTTTAACCAGGCGCACGATGCCCGCTATGATCAGGTGATTTTGTGTGAAGGTGCTGATTTGCGCACCCATCAGACCCTGGCAGGGCTGCCGCTAAGCGCAGTTCGGGGTCAGGTCGAAGCCATTCCGGCCAACGCCCCGTATGCCGCACTGCGCACGGTACTCTGTCACAAAGGCTATATGACCCCGGCGTATGAAGGCCGAATGGCGCTGGGCTCGACCTACGTCAAACAGGATCCCGATTGCCAGTTCAGGGCCCAAGAGGCGGCGCACAACATTGACCTGCATCAGCGCGTTATGGCGCAAACAAACTGGGCGCAACACCTGCAGCATGACGATACCGGGCGAGCGGCACTGCGCTGTTCCACCCCCGATCGCATGCCTGTGGCCGGTCAGGTGCCCCACTGGCATCAACAGATGCAGGATTATGCACCACTGAGTAAAGATGCCCGCCGCAGCGACTTGCCTCTACCAGCAATCCACAGCGGCTTGTCAGTGCTAACCGGCCTTGGCTCACGGGGATTAACCAGTGCTCCGCTGTTGGCCGAGCTGTTGGTCAGCGACCTGCTGGGTGAAAGTCTGCCCGTTTCACAAGCTATGGCGGACGCGGTGGCGCCGAACCGCTTCTTGATCCGAGACCTGCAACGAGGAACCCCTGTCACATTATGAACCGATTGATGCTTCGCTTTTTGCAATCCGCGCTGACCGTGTTGTGTCTTGCCTTACTGTTCGGTTGCAGCGCCAACCGCGTGCAGGTGACTCAAGATCAGCAACAACCGATTGATAGTGATTCCGGGCGTTACACCAACCTGTATCCCGGAGAAAAGGACTACCCTTTTACCTGTACTGAAAATTGCTATCAGCCCCGCCAGGAAATCCACTGTCGGCCCGAACAAGGGTGCCAATACCAAGGCACATTAGGGGCGGCTGAATTTGAACAGGGGTTCAGGGTTCAATGGCTGGGACATGCGTTTTTTCTGATCACCACTCCCAGCGGTGAAACACTGGCAACCGATCCGGTATTGCAAGAGTTTGACTGGCCGATCAACTGGCTGCATGCCTGGTTTAATGGCAATTACCGACTTCGCTACCCGACACCACAGGGTGGCTTCGACGCAATTGAAGGCGTTTTGTATTCCCATGTCCACTATGATCACTTCAGTCGCGCCAGCGTCAGTGATTTGCCAGACAATGTGCGTTATTTCACGCCGCTGGGAATGTCCCGGCACTTTCCTGACGCTGGCTTGTCGGTCAATGAGTTAGGCTGGTTCAGTCAAACGACCTTAGGTCAAAGTGTCATCACGGCGGTGCCGGCGCACCATTTCAGCAGTCGCGTACTGGTGCCGTATCTGTACGAAGATGAGAACGCCGTGTCCTGGTCTGGCTGGGTGGTGGAAAGTCAGGGCCAAACCCTTTTCTATGCCGGTGACACCGGCTATTCAGCGCATTTTAAAGACATTGGCCAGCGCTACGGCGGCATGGATATCTGTTTGCTGCCCATAGCATCCTACCATAGCGAGGCGCACCCCAAATGGTATCGCTATGTCCACATGACCCCGGAAGATGCGTTGATGGCGGCGAAAGACCTGTCCTGCAAAACCGTTATTCCATGGGGGTATGGCAACGCCAGTTGGGGCATGGGGGATAAATCCTCCCACGCGCCACTGACCCGGTTTTTAAACGTGTTGGACAACGTCCAACATGGTGCAGACATTGTGATCCTCGACGAGTTGTCACAGTAAACCACTACGGGTCAGCGTCAGACTGAATCCCGTCGAGGGCTTTGAGTTTGAGGGGTAAACGGGCTTTTACAACACGGTAGCGCCCCACCGTGAAGGCCAACACCACAGCATTGACGGCCAAGGACACGGCCCAGGGATGAACATCGCCATGGCCCAGTGTGACAATCAGTGCGGTCAACGCCAGGCCAGCCCACAGCAGGCCAACGCCCCAGGCAGAAACCTGCCAGTAGCGACACTGATTATACAACTGTTGGCGCTTCAACGCCGTGGCATGTGACACATCCAGCGCCTGCTGTTGCCAGTGTCGTTTACGCAATCGGTATGCCCACAGACCGAAACCAATGGGGATCGGTGCCAGGCCGGCATACAAGACTTGCTCCTGCCAGCTTTGCGCCAGAAACACCAAGGCAATCAGGCAAAAAAGACTGACTGCCAGACCGGCGAAAACATCCAACAGCGCCAACCCGTGTTCCTTGCGTTGCTGACGTTGTGCGTGGGCCACCAGCGCAGCAACGTCCACCGCAGGAGTTTGCTGTTGATACTGTTGTTGCCATTGTGTCAATTTGGGATCCATACGATCTCCTTTAAAGCCATTGTTCAAGTTGCTTGCGGGCCCTTGAAGAGCGCTGGGCAACAGCGGCTTCGCTAATGCCGAGCACCTGAGCAATCTCTGACTGGGTAAAGCCTTCTAACTGCATGCCAATCACCTGACGAAAACCCAATGACAGGCGCAGCATTGCCGCGTGCAGATCCATCCGAACATGTTCACTTTCGCTGACAAAGGTTTCGGGGGCCTGTTCAACCGGCGCGTCTGTGTCCAATGGGTGATAGTGCCGCTGTTCACGCACCACATGATCCACACAACGATTGTGCGCAATACGCGCAATGTAGGTTTTGACACTGGCCTCGCCGCGAAAACGCGCCAGTCCATGCCAGACAGCAACGCTGATTTCCTGCAACAGTTCTTCCCGCACGGCAAGATTCACTTCATGGTTTGCTGCAATACGCGCCAACATTGGCGCGTGTTCAGTCAGCAGTTGCTCAATGTCTGTTCCCTGACTCACCGAGTCTCCTTTTGATTGGAAAAAATCCCGCGATACGCCTGATAGTGCACACACATCAGCCATGGACTGAGCAACAGCGCACTGAGCAGGAAGGTGTATGGCACCAGGGCCAAAACTATCACATTGATCAACAGGACGACAGACAGCGGGCGCCAGGCACGCAATACGGCTGAAACACTGGCCCTGAGCGCTGTGCCTACACTGTCGTTGGCGAGCAAAATACGTGCAGGGGCAAACATCAGTAGCAGGCTTACGGGAGCGCCCGCGGCAAAAATCATCGCCAGCTGATAGGCCGCAATATCGACCGGTACGGCAAACAGCAGCAAGTCCAATCCATCGCGGCCCAGCAGACTTGCGGCAACGGCCAACTGCACGATAAAGGGCAACAGGAGGGGCAAACACAACAACGGGATCCGGTGCCAGCCTGAATACTGCCGCAAGGATGCAAACGACAGTCGACCGTTGGTCGACAGGTTGTGCAGCAATGGCCACAACGATGCCATCAAACCAGCCATCATTAACTTGGATAGCAGCACGCCCATCGGCGCGGGTAACAACTGCAGACCGCCCTCAATTATCAGTAGCGTCATCAGCAACCCGAATAGCGAAAAAGGCGCATTGGTAAACAGCTGCCAGCCTTTTTTTAACCAGTTCGCGCTATCGTCTAAGGTGGCTTTGGTCGGGACGAATGGGGTAGAGATTGTCATGGTCTTTTTTCCTTTTTTCTCGTGACTTATCCCTGTAGACGAGTGGCATCGGAAAAACCTGACATATTTGTTTAAAAAAATCTGACAGGAATTGCTCATCAGTGCTGACAACTGTGGTCGTAAACTTTACATGCGGAGGATTGTTAATTATATGTTAATCATCTATTTACCGACCTCATCGGGTTCCCTTTCAACAAAACCGAACCCGAAACGTTTGCTGCGGGACCAAGGGTAGGCTCAATATGCTGAATTTTTCCATCAAACAAAAGCTTCTGCTGCTGTCCATCGTGCCGGCCTTATTGCTGGGATGTCTGCTTACCACCGCACTCATCGTGGAACTGAATAGCCTGTCAGACACGCAATTGGAGGACAGCAGAGCGTTGCTCCTTAACGACCGCAAACACGAAGCCAAATCACTGATCGAGCTTGGTGTCAGCCTGGTGTCTCCCTTATATGAACGGAATGCCAGCCGTGAAGAGGCTATCGCCCTGCTCAAGCATTTTAGTTTTGGCGACTCAGGCTACTTTTTCGGTTATGACAGTAAAGGCGTACGGCTATTCAACGGTCTGGATGAAGCCGGTGTGGGCAACAGCTACTGGGATCTGAAGGACACCAACGGCACTTACCTGATCCGAGAGTTGATCACCGCAGGTAAGAACAATGGACTTGGCAATGGCACCCAGTATGTGACCTATTACTTCCCTAAGTTAGGTGAAAAAACACCTCATCCAAAGTTGTCCTACTCAGTGTATTTCCCCCGCTGGGACATGATGCTCGGCACCGGCTTTTATATCGATGAAATTGAAGGACACGTTGAACGCATCGAGCAGAAAATCGACGACTCAACTACCGTGCTGCTGACCTGGCTTACGGTGATCAGCGCCGCGCTGATTGGCATCGCCGTCGGTATCGGGTTGTTGATCAAACGCAGCATCATTCAACCACTCAATCAGGTATCCGATTCGATTCGGGATCTGGCGGCCGGCAATGGCGATTTGACCCAGACGGTGCAGGTTAGCGACGAACACGAAATCGGCGCATTGGCCGGTTATGTGAATCAGCTGACCGGCTTCCTGCGCAAGATGATGTTGGACATTCGCGACTTGGTACAGGACATCCGTACAGAGACCGGCAATCTGGAATCCCAGGCAATCATGCTGGACAAGATTGCCCTTGAGCAACAAAGCAGTACCGACCAGATCGCCACTGCTGTCACCGAAATGTCCGCCGCGTCTCAATCGGTTTCACAGAGTGCCTCGGGTGCTGCGGAAGCTGCCAAACAAGCCGACGAACAAGGCTCTGTAGCTGCTGGTGTTGTGGATGAAACGGTGGCCAGCATGAACGGCCTGCTGGAAGAGATCAGCCGCGCCAGTGAAGTGACCAAACGGGTGGGTAGTGATGTCGAAAAAATCACCGACCTGCTACAAATCATCGAAAGCATCGCCGAGCAGACCAACCTGCTGGCACTGAATGCGGCGATTGAAGCGGCAAGAGCTGGCGAACAAGGCAGAGGTTTCGCGGTTGTCGCCGACGAAGTACGTAGCCTGGCCAGCAAAACACAAAGCAGTACTGAGCAAATCCAAAACATGATCAGTAGCCTGCAGTCAGGGTCAAATTCAGCACTGGATACGATGCAATCGAGCCTGGATAAGAGTCAGGATACTCAACAACGAGTGCAGGAAACCCGTAAGTCATTGTCGATGATTGCGACTGCGACCCAGACCATTAATCAGATGAATACAGAGATTGCCACTGCGGCGGAACAGCAAAGTCAGGTATCCCATGATGTCAGTAACCGGATCAATGAGGTCAACGAACACACGCACACACTCGCCGAGTCGTCGGCAAATAACATGCAGACCTGCAATGTGATGAAGGATAAGACCCATTCACTCGACAGATTGGTGGCACAATTTAAACTCTAGTCGGACAGCAACGAGGTGCCCGGCGGCACCTTAATCGCCAACGACCATTATGGGCTGACCATCACGGCACGTGGTGCCAGCTCTTCAACCACGAAACGCGGAATGAACACACTGGTACTGGCCACAGATGCGCCGCTGGTAAAATCCATGATGCGTGCGTTGACCCGCACGCCCATTTCATCCCGCACCAGGGTTCCGGCCAGAACAAAGTCCATTGGTGCCCGACGACGTACTTCACCCGGCGCGCGGGTAAACACGAAGTCACCGTCCCTGCGCACGGTGACACCACCGAACATTTTGAAATCCACCACCGGCACACCAAATTGCTGCACCTCGGTCATCAGCATTTCAGCCAACTGATTACCAAGTCTGTCAGCGTGCTGTAAACTGCTGTCCAGAGTAACAAAGGACGCCACGCCAACACGACTATCCGCTCGCAGCCCCCGTGCACTGTCCATCAGTTGCATGGCAATCTGTTCGGCATAGTCCTGCAAAGGTTTGTGGGTAAAACGGGGCTGATACACTGTCTTGGGTGTCATGTACACCATAACAGGTGGGCCGGCAGTCTGTGTTTCAAGCTCGCGACGTTCCGGCGTGTAGCGCAGTCCGTTATCTTGTTCGGCCGTCTCACCAGGCGCTACTGCAGGCTGAGACTGTCCTTCCTGTGCAAACCAATTAGGCAGATGCACACTGTTGGTGGCACAGCCGCCTAAGCTCAGCAACACGCCAGCACACACTGCTAAACTACGATAGCCCACGCTCATATCAGTCCCCTTCGATCACACGAACGCCGTCCTGACTACTGTCCTGACTCGGCAGCAACGCATCAACCACAAAGAAGGGCAACATGCTTTGTGCCGTTGCGACCACGGCTTTGGTCTTCAACCCCAATATCCGCGCATTGACCAGATAGCCGCCCTGATGCCGGGTTAATGTACCGGTCAGAATGTAATCGATGGGTGCAGTATTGCTCAGCTCCAGAAAATCCCGGGTCAGGAAGAAGTCACCTGCATCGGTGACCCTGATGTATTCGGTCGCTTTGTAATCAATCACCGGGATGCGAAATTTGTGCAGTTCGTGCATAAATGACTCAGCCAGTTGATAGCCGAGCAAATTGGTTTGTCCCAAGTCACTGTCCAGCAGTGCAAAGTGGGTAACGCCAACGGCGGTTTTATCCGTCACATGCTCCATGTTGGCAACCAGGTCCTGGGTCATGCTCTGGACATAGTCGCCGACGTGTTTGGTTAACAAACGGCCGTTGTAAACCCCTTGGCCATTCGAGAACTCAGGCTGACTGTCCAATGCACCGAAGTGACGGTTGTCAGCGCCGGGCTTGTAATAACTTTCCATCGTAGACATTGCATCGCCCTGGTGAGGCTGCTTGGGCGAGGTCACGTTGACCACCTGCATGTCCTGCTGGGGCGCATCGGTTGTCGCCTCCATCTGGGTTTCTTCTGACTCAAACCAGTTGGTAAACGATGCGGTGCTCGAGCAACCACTCAGGAGCACACCCAACCCTACTAAAATCAATGCCTGCTTCACGGTATTCACCTCTCGCTTAACTGCCCGTTCGGTACAGCTTACCCTGACGGGTGGTTACTTTTTCCCGGGACCAAAACAAGGTGGCCGGAAAGAATTTGGTTGCCGCAGCGACAACGTCCTGACTGCGGGCATGAATGATACGTGCATTTACGATGGCGCCTTCCTGTTGCGCAACGATGGTGCCGGTAATGAAAAAGTCCACGCCTCGTTGCGTTGCCAGTTGTTCGATATTGCGTGTCAACACACGTTCAGCTTCGCTACTCAATATTATATCGCTCGCCGCTTTGTAGTCTTGAGTGATAAATCCCCGTCGATTGGCTTCTGTCATCATGCCTTCTGCCAGTTGGTGGCCAAGCAATTGCAATGGACCCTGCATCTGAGGGTCGTACGCCAGGGTGTCCGCCGGTACAAAGGTTGCAACAGCATAGCGATACTGGGCTGTGCTGGGCACACTGGCAAACAACTCGTCGGCCAGCTCTGCGGTGTGTATTTCGATATTGCCCAAGGCATTGGCCGGTGCGCGCATTTCTGTGCGTTGACGCACCTGTTCGACCGACTCACTGGCGCAACCGGCCAGCACCGTCAGCACCGTCAGCAAGAGTGTCAATAGCGCGGTATTACAGCGATTCATAGGGTATCCCCTGTTCTGCCCCGCACACGAGCCGTTCATGCAGCAGGGTGGCGAAAAATTGTCGTTACCCTGGCTTGCAGCAAGAATTACGCCAATACGTCTGGCAGTAAGGGGTTAAGAAAGATAAGGGGTTCTGGACCATCAACCGCAGAAAAAGCGGCAATCCATTACCGCCAGGCGGCAAATCCGGACGGATTACAGGTAGGGTTCAATCAATGCTGCCCAGCGCTGACGGACTGCCTGTTGATCAGCGTCTTCGAGCTCTTGATTGGCAAACGCCTCATCCAGGCTTGCACACAGGGTGGCGTTCAGCACGTCAAAACAATGCTGTTGGTGGATCAGCACGCGACTCACAACCAGTGCAAAGTGGCCTTGCAGATAACTGGCGATAAACAGCTCATCATCACTGCCGTGCTCTACCACGTCGTCAAGGGCCTGTTCTATGGCATCAATACCCTGCTCAAACGACTGACGTTGCTTGTCTGTCATGCTAGTCCTCCAACCCTGCGACGGGATACAAAACATGATCCTGATAACCACACACAATGCGTATCGGACCACTCATACGCTGATCAAACTCAGGGTCACCGGAGTCCACCAGCAATGGTCTTCCATTCAGGGCATTGAGCTTGGTTTTGGTTGCCACCAGCACAATATTGTCACGACCAATCGCGTCCACCACCCGGGGGCTGAGTTGCTGGTTGCCTCGCCCCAGAATATGCCCCTGACCACCGATCAGGGTGATCACCAGTTTACTGCGCTGCTGACTGACCAGTGAAAACAGTGCCTGCTCGGTCACATCACTGTCCAGTAGCTGACCGTGCTGCACAATATCCACCCCCAACAGCGTGTTGTCACACCCCAACCGTTGCATGATGTGGGCGGTGGTAGAACCTGAACCGATCACAAAAAGGCAGTCATCGTCCTCTTCGATATCCGCGGCCACGTAATCCGCGATGTCATCCAGTACCAATTCATCAGATTCTTTGCCGCCGCTTTTGACCGATTGCATATAGCGAAGCTCCAGCGGCACCCACAGTTCACCGTAGTAGCGCGCTTGGACTTTACCTTCCCGGAACAACGTCTCATCGATATCCCTGACTTCGGCGCGCTGCACGCTGACCAGCTGTCCGCCAACCACCTGGGACAACACCCGTCCTGCTGCGGCCGGCGAGACGGCAAAAACCCCGGAGTGAATTTTGCAGCCGGTCGGTACACCCAGCACGGTCGCCTGCTCACCCACCACATCAAACACCAACCGCGCGGTACCATCACCGCCGGCAAACAGGATCATGTCCGGTTGATGTTCGAGAATGGCACGCAGTGCGGCTTCGGTATCCTCGCCTTCGGTCTGGTGCTGAACAGGCTGATACACAACCTGACAGGGCAATCCGGCTTGTCGGGCTACCTGCTCACCCATGTCAGCGGCGGCAGTGAAAACCTCTACACGATCCGCAAGGGCGTCGAGCTGCGCAAGGGCCTGCGCGGTCTTGGGATTGGCCAGCTGTTGGGCGCCCATGGCCAGTGCCTGGGCTCGAATGTCAGGCCCGTCACTGCCCTTGAGCGCCATGGCGCCGCCAATGCCGGAGTAAGGATTAACCACCAATCCCAGTTTAAATCGCCGCATCGAAGGTCCTTTGCATAAACGGATGGGTAAAATCGGCCACTGAGAGTGGCGGTGTTTGCGCCAGATTGCGCAATCCATCAATGAACGTCTGCGCCCGCGGCGGAAATCCCCGTTCCAGGTACTCAAGCACTTGCTGATAAACGTTCAGGGTAAAGCCACGCCGATCCACGGGAGCGCCGTTCAGATTGTCAGTACTGACCGAAAAGGCTTTACCGATGGCAACCGAAAAGGCCCATTCCAGGGCCTGAGGTTTGACTTCTACAGACTCAAACTGAGCCTGCTGTTGTAGGTCACGTCCATCAGGGCAATACCAATAGCCATAGTCCTCCTGCAGCCGTCGCTGTGCACCGGCAATGCACCAGTGAGCCACTTCGTGCAGCGCGCTGGCCACATAGCCATGGGCAAATTCGATGCGATGATACTCACAGTGCTCGTCTGCGGGCAGGTATATCGGTTCACCCTCACCTCTTACCAAGCGGGTGTTGTAGCGGGCAAAGAACATTGCATCAAACACATCGATGATCGCTTGCGCGTCGATGTTACGGCTCAGCACGACCAAAGCTCCTGTGACGACTTGATGGGAATGGGCGCGAATTTTACCAGTGCGGTCACGGCCAAGGCAAACCGTATACTCAGAAAACCCTTGGTTTGTGGCCAATGATACGCATAATAACAGTCAAGCAGCGGGAAACTCCCGCGTCGTTATTGCCACAACAGACAGGAAAGGCATGATGTCAGAGCCGGTTGAACGGATCATTCAACACCTCAGTCGCGCGCAGCAGCTGTATCAGCAGGTGTGTGACAATCAGGAGCTAACACAATTACACGCGTTGCAGGAATGGCAATGCCAGCGGTTGCTGGCCAGCCATCAGGATTTGTATAGCCACAAAGCCTTTCGCCCGGCAATGACGTTCTTTGTCGACGAGCTGTATGGCCCACAGGACTTTAGTCAACGGGATGCCGACATCGCCCGTGTGATCCCGAAGATGTCGGCACTGCTACCTGATCAGGCACTTGAATCCCTCGCCGCGGCATTGCACCTCAATGCCTTGTCGCTGGAACTGGACATTGCCATGTATCAACAGCTGGTTGGGCGTACCATTGATCGCAATAGCTATGCCGATGCCTATCGCGCCTGTGACAACCGTTCACTGCGCGTCCAACAGATTGAATACATTGAAACCCTGGGGCAGGAGCTGGCCAACGTCGTGCATATCAAAGGTATCGGCACCCTGTTGATGTTGTCGCGCAAACCGGCCAAGCTGGCGGGCGTTCTGACCTTGCATGAGTTCCTTGAAAAAGGTTTCAAAGCGTTCAAGAAACTTGGCGATGTGAATGCCTTTCTGCACCCGATCATTAGCCGGGAAAAAGCCATCATGGAAGCCCTGTTCAGTGATCAGGCCAATCCACTGCCGGAGGGGCTCTAGTCATGTCACTGCGCGATGAAGACTGGGATTATCCTGCTCCCTACGTCCATCACTGGGACATCGCCGCCGATGAGATTGACCACTACAATCACGTCAATAATGTTGCCTATGTGAAAATGCTTGAGACGGTCGCCTGGGCCCATTCCAACAACCTGGGACTGAGCATCGACGAATACCGCGCGCTGGACCGGGGCATGGCCATACGCCGTCATGAGATTGACTACCTCGGTGCTGCATTGCTCGGCGACACTCTGGCATGCGCTACCTGGGTAGTGACCTGTGATGGGCGTCTTTCGCTGACACGTCATTTTCAATTCCGCCGCCTCAGTGACGGCAAAACCCTGTTGCGGGCACAAACCGATTTTGTCTGCATCGCGCTGTCCAGTGGCAAGCCCAAGCGCATGCCGCAGCGCTACGCCAGTGTCTATGGGGCGGCCAAGGTGCAAGAGTGAACAGGATCGCGATATGGCTGGCCCTGTTGCTACTGTTTTCGGTAGCCATGAACCTGTGGCTCTACCAACAGTGGCAACAGGACCGCCACATCGAGTCGCAAACGGCCACCAACGACAACGCACCGACACCGCAGGTTGCCGTACCAGCATCTCAACCGGCCTCCCCAGCGACGGTTGTGGCATCCGACCCACTGCAACGGATCACCGATTTGTTGACTGCCAGACGCTACGCCGAGGCCCGTGATGCCCTGCAATTGCACCTGCAGCGTTTCCCAGACGACATTGAAGGGTTGCTGTTGGAAGGGCGACTGACCGAACAAACCCAACCGGTGATTGATGCCATCGCGTTTTATTACCAATTGCTGGAGCGTTCATTGAGCACCCAGCACCAGGCTGAAATTCACCGCCGTATCGCCGCCTTGACCGAGCCCAGTATTGGCAACTTAAAAAGCATCAAAGCCTGGGCCATTCTGGCCGATTTTGTCGAGCCCTTATGGCAATTTGCCCCCGATAATCGCGATTATATGCTGGCCCTTGGCGAAGCCTACGCCCGTCAGGCCATGCCCACACTGGTCGACTTTGTACTGGCCTCTTTGCCGCCGGATGATCCGGACAGCTTGCGCATACGTCATATTCTGGCCGCCAGCAGTACCCCCGCGCCAACGGCTACCGCATCCACCGCGATCCCGCTACGCCGCCAGGGCGATCATTATCTGGTCAACGCGATGCTCAATCAGTCACAGGTGACGTTGATGCTCGATACCGGCGCATCCACCACCGCCATTAGCCGCGAGACGTTTGCGCGCTGGCAGGACGATGCAGATGTACGCTACGTGGGTGAATACCGGCTCAATACCGCGGGTGGTCAAATCACCGCGCCGGTATACCGCTTCCTGGCCTTGTCGCTGGGCGATGAGACCCTGTCTGATCTGGCGGTTGTGGTGCTGCCGGTGGAACGGATTGGCAACAGCGATGGCCTGTTGGGCATGGATGTACTGCGGGAATTCGTGTTCAGCATCGATCAGAGCAGTGCAACCCTGTCGCTGTCACGGCGCGCGTCGTTTACAAATTAAGGGGATCATCACTGGACGGAGGCCGGTATGCCTGGATCGCTTGCGCCACCGCGAAGTCTTCCAGCATCAGGGTCAGCCCCTGCCCACTGCGGTTACCACTGTCAGGCGCAAAGCCACACAATGACAACAACGATTGCCATTTTTCATCCGACCAATAGCGACACCGTTTGAAACCACTGATCAATTCCGCCTCCCCGTTGTCTGACGCTTGAAAGCGACTTCGGGGTGTCACAATGAGATCGTTGAAATGCTCGCCAACGGCATCACGATAAGGCAAATCTGCCGGCAACTTTGCGATCAAATCCTGCAATCGAACACCGTTGCGACCGGCAGGGGCAATGTTGTCCAGCGCCGGCATTGACCAGGGAGCACCGTATTTGTCCCGCGCCCGTTGCAATACTTGCTGCCACAACGGTGCAATATCCTGATAGGCGGATGCCAGCGTGTAGTGCACCTCGATGTTATGAATGAAACCATGTTGCGGGTCAAAGTTCAGGATCACCGTCTGTTCCAGGCGGGTCTGTTGATATGCACTGGAGAAAGACACTTTAACCCTGCGGCTGCGACTGCCACCGGTGATGTAATGCAATGATCCGCCTTGTTCAAGCAGGGCTTTAACCCCCTCTACTACCGGCTCACCCAACCGCACATCGCGAATATCCCAGTCGGAACGGACAGCCAGCGTATTGCCGCTGTTGAAGCGCTCCAATCCCGGCACTGCGATTGGATCGGCCTTAACCGCCAGCGTAACGGCGCACAACAGCGCAAAGGTGGCAAATGATTTAATCATTACTCTGTTGCTCCACCAACCACTGCTGCAACGAGGGCGGGCAGGCAAACCCTTGCTGGTCGAGCCATACAAGTGCGTCTTGCCAGTGCTCAAATGACTCACGTAAAAAGTCTCCTCGCTGCTTGCGCATCATACGATCCAACTGAAAATGTTTGACGGGGTGCTGACGGTACACGAGCGCCACCCGGGTTCCCCCCTGGTGAAAACACCAGTCTACCAGTGCGCGGATTTCCGGTTCAATATCCGGCGTTCCCAACCCCCAATCATCCATCAAGACTAAATTGGCCCAGGGACCTTGTGCCTGCTTGTCGATGATCTGCACCAACTGATCGGCATAGCGTTTGGCCGTCTGTCCGTTCCACTGTCCACGTACACAGGAAATCAATAGCGGTGCTTCGAAGCGGAGTTCAAATTTGCCCCGCGCGGAACGCTGATGATGGATGTCTTGATTCATTCGTTTTCCCAGTGCCGTCGCGGTAAGCACACAATCAATACCGCTGACAGACCCGCTGCCAGTGCCGCCAGCGTAAACGCCAGTGTAGCACCACTCCCCTGCTGCCAGAAAACCCCGGCCAGATAATTGCCCAACGCGCCGCCAGCACCAAACCCCAGACTCACATACAAGGCTTGTCCGCGGGATTGAAAATGGCGCGGAAAGTAGTGGCGAATAAAAGCCACCGAGGCCGCGTGGGTCAATCCAAAGCTGAACGCATGCAGCAATTGACTGATAATCAACACCACAGCAATGTCAGCGTACCATGCCAGCATACTCCAGCGCAGTGCAGTCAACAACACACTGATGGCCATACAGGCTTTAATGCCACCTTTGGCGATTAATCGCCCGGCAAACACAAACACCACGATTTCGGCAACCACACCCAGCGCCAGCAAATACCCGGTGGTTTCACCATCATAGCCCAGATCACGAAGGTACAACGAAAAGAAGCCATAAAACGGACCGAAGCTCATCTGCAACAAGGCGGTCGCCGCGATGAACACCACAAACGGAATGGCCAGGGCGCGGCGCCAGCCGCCTTCGGCACCAGCAGCAGCGCTCACTGATGGCGGTTGGGCGGGTAAACACAGTGCAGCGACCAGTAACCCACTTAATACCCACACGGACACATGTACCGGCGCTTCGCTGCCCAGCCAGTCATACACCCAACCGGTGGTAATGGTCAGTACAATGAAACCGACACTGCCCCACAGTCGGATGCGATTGTAGCGCTCCGGATCACTGTCGACCTGATTAAGGGTATACACTTCCAACTGGGGTAAAATGGCGGTCCAGAACATCATCATCAGTCCCAGACACAGGGTAATTGGCCAGTAGCCGTCCACCAGATAGAGACCGAGAAAACTGATTAGACTCAGCGCGCAGCCCAGACGCAAAATCGACAGGCCCTTGCCGGAACTGTCAGCCAGC
This sequence comes from Fluctibacter halophilus, assembly GCF_020687825.1. GTDB lineage: Bacteria > Pseudomonadota > Gammaproteobacteria > Enterobacterales > Alteromonadaceae > Fluctibacter > Fluctibacter halophilus. The sequence goes on along the minus strand of NZ_JAJEWP010000002.1, from coordinate 462,842 downwards.
CCCGCCCAGAGGTTAGGGCCAAGGATCCGCGCCAGGGTGATCAGCGCAAAGATTTCACCGATTTGTTGTGACGAAAAACCCCGTCCATCCAGAAAGATGCCCAGATATGGCACCAATACCCCAAGGATACCGTAGTAGAACAAGTAGGTGGTACTGATCCACCGGCGTGGGGCGGTAGTCACCGCCACTAGGGGGCAATGACCGGTGTCGTGCTCTTCACATCAGCATTCTGTCCACGATGTCGCAGCAAATGATCCATCAAAACCAGTGCAGCCATGGCTTCGGCAATAGGCACTGCGCGAATGCCGACACAGGGGTCATGCCGACCTTTGGTGATCACTTCGGTAGGCTGACCCGCTGTATCAATGGTATTTCCCGGCACCGTAATACTGGAGGTCGGTTTCAGCGCCATATGGATCAGAATATCCTGCCCTGAAGAAATCCCACCGAGCACACCACCGGCATGATTACTGGCAAAGCCTTGCGGCGTCAGCTCATCACGATGTTGACTGCCTTTTTGCTCCACCACCGCAAATCCGTCACCAATCTCCACGCCTTTGACCGCATTGATGCCCATCATGGCGTGGGCCAGATCGGCGTCGAGTCGGTCAAAAATGGGTTCACCCAGACCAACCGGGACGTTTTTTACCACCACCGACACTTTGGCGCCGATGGAATCACCGGATTTCTTCAGATCGCGCATATAGGCATCCAGCGCATCCAGTTTGCCCGGCTCTGCGCAGAAAAACGGATTGTCATTGACCACCGACAAATCTTCACAGGCCAGCGCGATAGGCCCAAGTTGAGACAGGTAGCCGTGGATCTCAATGCCATGGCGGGTTTTGAGGTATTTTTTGGCAATGCCACCGGCCGCCACACGTATCGCGGTTTCCCGCGCCGATGAACGTCCGCCGCCACGGTAGTCACGCAACCCGTACTTTTGCTGATAGGTGTAGTCCGCGTGACCGGGGCGGAAGCGGTCTTTAATTTTGGAGTAATCCTGACTGCGCTGATCTTTGTTGCGGATTAACAGGCCGATGCTGGTACCGGTGGTTTGCCCTTCAAACACGCCGCTGAGAATTTCCACCACATCATCCTCACGCCGTGCCGTGGTGTAACGTGACGTACCGGGCTTGCGTCGATCAAGGTCCACTTGCAGGTCTGCTTCACACAGGGCCATCCCCGGCGGGCAACCGTCAACCACTCCACCAATCGCGATACCATGGCTTTCACCAAAGGTCGTGACCGTAAACAACTTACCAAAGGTATTGCCAGCCATCGTGTGTTCGAGCTCCTTGTTTATCCGTTAAAGTAGTCTGCCAACTGGCCCTTGCTAACTGCAAAGACACCATGGCCACCGTGTTCAAAGTCCAACCAGGTCAACCCCAGGCCGGCAAACTTGTCGTCCATTGCCACCATGCTGTTGCCGACTTCCACAAACAACCAGCCATTGTCGGTAAGGTGGGTCAACGCCCCCCTGAGCAATCCTTCGATCAGATCCAGACCATCCTCACCGGCAGCCAGGCCCAGTTCCGGTTCATGGTGAAATTCATCCGGCAGATCGGCCATGTCTTCGGCATCTACATAGGGTGGGTTCGACACAATCAAATCATATTGCTGGCCTGCCAGTTGGGAGAATAAGTCTGACTGGAGCGGATACACCCGATGCACCAAATCGTGTTCAGCTATGTTGATTTCCGCCACTTGCAGCGCCTCGCTGCTGATATCCACTGCGTCCACCGTCGCATCCGGGTATTGATACGCCAGTGCAATCGCAATACACCCGCTGCCGGTACACATGTCCAGAATACTGCTCGGTGAAGTTTCTACAAAGGGTGCGAACCCATTACTGATCAGTTCGGCAAAGGGGGAACGTGGCACCAGTACCCGCTCGTCAACGTAAAACGGCAGGCCACAGAACCAGGCTTCATGGGTCAGATACGCCAATGGCTTGCGGGTGGTGATACGCTGTTGCAACAAGGCTAAAACCGCGACTTTTTCTTCTGCCGTCAGGTTAGACTGTAACAGGATATCCCCGGCCTTGAGGTAGACATCGTGGGATAAATGCACGGCATTGAATACCAGTGCCAGCGCCTCATCCCAGGGGTTGTCTGTACCATGGCCGAAATAGAGATCGGCGCGATTAAACTGGCTGACGCACCAGCGTACCATATCCAATACGGTGGAAAGTGCCTTCACGTCAGGGCTGGCGATAGGATCTTGTGTACTCATGTAATCTGTAAACCGGTTTCAGGTGAGCGATGGGCCCTTGCGGCGCCCGGTGGTGTCAAGATGACAGGCATTTTGCTATGCTTGCGCGATATTTTCCCATACTTTTGGCACTATGAAAAAACCTTCCGATCTTGATCCGGACGACGGCAACTGGTTTCGTGACCAGTTCAAGGATGTTGCACCGTTAAAACAAGACAAGATACCGCCCCCCCGGAAGACCGGCAAGGACAATTTGCGCACCCAGGCAAAACGGGCTGCACATGGGCCCGATCCTCGCCAGGTACATGCCCAATTTCACTTTTCCGACCAATACCAGGCCCATTTTGACAGCCAGGGTCCGCTCAAATGGGTGCGCGAAGGCGCAGATACCTTTGAAGTCAAACGTTTGCGCCGCGGTGAATACCCGCCCGATCTGATCCTGGACCTACACGGTCTGACCCGTGAACAAGCCAAACTGGAAATCGCCGCGCTGGTGCACGCAGCACAACAGCAACAGTACCACTGCGTGTGTATTGTGCATGGTGTGGGTGGCCAAATACTGAAGCAGCAAGTTCCCCATTGGCTGGTGCAGCATCCGGCCATTTTATGTTTTCATCAGGCGCCACTGGAATGGGGCGGTCAGGGGGCCTTGCTGGCATTGATTGACCTGCCCAGGGACACGATGGACAGACGCTGATCACTCTAGACCAAAGACTAATGGATTCAATTGGTTACTTTTCAGACAATTAAGGCATATGCAACGGCCCTCACAGGGCCTGCACAAACGACATAAACGACCCCAGCTGTTCAGGAGTTGCTATGCCAAAAGCTCACACTGTCGGGCTCAACCAAGCAAACGTTGTCTGCATCTCTGCTAATGCCGACACGCAAAACTGGATCACAGCCAGCTTCGCGGGTACTGGCGTGACGCTGAGCGTTTGTGCGCCTGATGAACAGGATCGCCTGGCACAACAACTGAACACAGATGTCGCGATTGTCGATCTGGGAACCGATCCGACAGCCATGCTGACGCCCTTATGTACCCTGAACACCTTGCTTCCCCACTGTTTTGTCATTGGCCTTGTGCATGGCGATCAGGCCGCTCCCTTGATCAAGGTGGTAAACCAATGTGATCTGGACCGTTTTGTGCCCTTACCGAATAAAGCTGCAGTGCTACTCAAGCACGTTGCCAATGGTGTTCAGAATGCCCGCCTCAAACGTGAAAACGAGCGACTTGAAACCCTGGTTCACAAGCAGAACCATCAGCTCAAGTCGATGGCGCTGGATTTGCGCGACAAGGTGCTGCAACGCTCCCGCCAGTTATATTCATCACTGACGCAGTTGCAGCAACATCAACGTGCCTTTGAGCAGATGCTGTACAACTTTATCAGTATCGATCCTTACCTTGATGGCAAGCGGGCCAAAGACATCAGCTATACGGCGCAGCAGGTGGCCAAACGCCTGGGTTTGAGTGATGGGCAAATAGAACAGTTACGTCTGGCCGCCGTGCTGGGCGAGATCGGCAAACTGGGCCTCGATGTGCCGCTGCTGAAAAGGCCGTTTAACAAGCTGACCTACCAACAGCAACAAGGCTTCTACGCACAAATTCAACACGCCGAAATGATCCTGTCGCCGGCCAGCCATCTGGACGATGTGAAAGCCATTATTCGCCATCAGTTTGAGCAGGTATCCGGCAGCGGATATCCGGATAAGCTGCGCGGCAAAGCGATCCCCATCGGTGCGCGTATTCTGGCCGCTGTGCGTGACTACTACTGGTATGCCACCGGAGAGATGACCGGCAATAAAATGCCTCATCGGGCGATAAAACTGGAGATGCGTCAGTTCGAGCGACTGAAATACGACCCTCAGGTCCTCAAAGCCCTGTTTAGCCAATTGGCGGAAAAACCCCGCCACCTGGACGAGTATGCTTTGACCACAGATGAGCTGAAGCCAGGCATGGTGCTGAAAAGCAACCTGTACAATGACGAGCATATTCTGGTGCTGTCAGAAGGCACGGTGCTCACCGAGGTCAACATTGCCCGTCTGAAAGGCATTGAAGCCAAGCATACCGGCTTGTTGGTGCTGGATATACGTAAGCCGGAAACGGCCTGTGAGGCGGTCGATAGCGACAATGAAACGGCGTCTTCATCAAGCGTTCAGGACCTGAGTACCGAGACCCCAGTCACTGCGTAGAATCAGCCACCACAGCATACAAAAAAGCCGCGAACAACACCGTTCGCGGCCGAATAATACCCTGTAACGGGATACAAGGTCGGGAAGTCAGGCTATACCGTCCAGGCGACTTTTCGCGTATTAAAGATCTTCGTGAGTATTGTGCACGAACAGGTACAGGTAGTAAGCGCAAATACCGATCACCACCCCCAGGCCCAGCAGAGAGCCCCATACAACAGGATCTTTCATCATAATGGATAACATGTCAGTCACCTCGTCAATTGGATTGGGAACAGCTTCAGACTACCAACCCCCTGTGATGGTGTATTGATCCAGATCAGCGTTTGGCACGGTAACTTCATTCGCGCAGCAATTTTGCTGCCTCGGTGAAAGAAAGTGCGCACGAACACTGTCCAGACTAAAAACGCCAAAAGGGATCATTATGCGAAACACCGTCAAAACAAGCCTATTACTGTTCACCCTGCTGAGCGCCTTCAGCACGCTGGCAACCCCCGCCAAAACCCTTGTACAGCAGTTCTATCAGCGCATGTTTGTGATGCAACAGGTAGACGACGCACTGAACAGCTTTGTTGCGCTTGATTACATTCAACACAACCCGTATGTCGCGACTGGGCGAGAGCCTTTGCGTCAGGCCTTCCAGCACTATTTCAGCCGTTATCCTGACGCAACCGTAACCATCAAGCGGATCATCGCCGAGCAGGATCTGGTCGTGGTGCACAGCCACTGGAAAACCTCACCTGAAGACCGCGGCAACGCAGTGATTGACATTTTTCGGGTGGAGGGAGACTTGATCGTTGAACACTGGGACACGGTACAAGCGATCCCCGAGCAACAGGCCAATGACAACGGCATGTTTTAATCCGGCCGGTTGTCTACTCTGCGCGCAGGGCTTCAATCGGTGGTAAACGGGATGCCTGTATGGCCGGTCGCGCGCCGGCCAGGATGCCAATGACCACTGATACGCCCAGCCCCAGCCCTGCGCTGGACAACGTCAGCAATGGTGGTAATTGTGGCAGTACCAAAGACAACACCATCTGAACCACGGTCAGGATCACCAGACCTGCCGCCCCCCCCAGCACCGCAATGAACACCGCTTCGCCAAGAAACAACCGGACTAACAGGTTTTGTTGCATGCCCAACGCCCGCAGCAGGCCCACTTCATTGCGCCGTTGCCACAGGCTGATGGTCAGAATGCTGTAGATCCCCACCGAACCGACCAACAGTGAAATACTGCCAATCGCGATACCGGCGAAGCGCACCACATTCAGTATGCCATCCAGCGTGTCCAGCATCTGGTCCTGGGTAACAATGGTAAAATCTTCCACACCGTGGCGGCGCAGCAGATGCTGACGGGCCTGTTCAGCCACCCAGTCACTGTTAAGGCCAGGTGAATACAACAAATCCACTTCCATCAGGGACTCACGATTAAACATCGACAAGCCACGAGCGGCAGGAATATACGCCATTTCATCCAGATCCATGCCCAGGAATTGGCCTTTGGGCGCGAACACCCCCACCACCGTAAAACGGCTGCCGGCAATCCGTAGTGGCTCCCCCAATGCCGGCGCGGTACCGAACAATTCCCGGTGCAGTTTGCTCCCCAACACCACAAATGCACGGGGGTGCATCAAATCATCGGCGGGCAGAAACTGTCCCTGTGCAACCGTCATCTTCCAGGCCTGCGCGGCGTAGTGGCTGACCCCGACCAATTCCGTCGCCCGGGTCAGGTTGCGGTATTTGATTTCTGCGGTACCCGCAACCACCGGGACGACACCCTCAACTTCGGGCAACGTGGCCAGGCTTTGGGCATCCTCAAGACTGATACCCCGATTGGTGCGCAGAATACCGGTAACCCCCATGGTGTCGGTTTTACCGGGTGTAATACCGATAATATTGCTGCCAAACTGAGTGAATTCGTTGAGCACAAACTGCTTCAGGCTGTCGCCCATGGCCGCCAACAGCGTGACCGCACTGACACCGATGGCAAACCCCAGTACGGTGAGGAAATTACGACTGCGTTGCGACAGTACAGAGGTTTTGACCCAATTGAGTGCATCGAATGTTTTCATCCCCGTAGCACCTCCACCGGTGAAACATTGGCCGCCTGCCGGGCAGGCAGATAACTGAATACCAATGCGGTTAATACCGCCACACCGACAGCCGACAAATGGGCCCACAATGGCGTTGCCAGTGACAATACCGGGATCCATTGATTGGCCAGACTGAGGATCAGTTGTGCCGCTCCCAGACCAAACGCTGAGGCAATCAGCACCAGCATCACAGACTCGGATATAAACAGACGCAATATCAACTGACGGCTGGCGCCCAGCGCCTTGAGCAGGCCAATTTCAGTGCGCCGTTGCTGCACGGATATCAGGCTCAGGTTCATGATCAGAATGCCCGCCACAACCAAACTGATGGCACCAAGCAACCCCACCACGGCGGTCAGGGTTACCATGATATTATTGAACGCTTCCATCACCGATTGCTGGGTGATAATGGTTATGTCTTCCTCGCCCTGATGACGCTGTTTGATCAGTGCATAAACGTCTTCAATCACCTTCTGCTGATCGACCAGGCCATTCAGATCAATCAGGATTCGAAACAGTGACGCCGAATTAAACAGGCTTTCGGCGGCCTTGACCGGCAAGATAACCGTATCACGCATATCCAGTCCCAGAGACTCCCCGCGCACCGCAAGCACACCCACCACCCGGTATCGATAATCATCAATGGTCAGCATTTCGCCCAGCGGGTTGTTGGGTGCAAACAATTCTTCCTCCAGTTCACTGCCGATCAGCGCGACATTGCGCGATACCTGTTCGGCATCGATGGGCAACGACTGTCCCATTGCGATCGAGAGCTGCCGGGCGGTGAGAAAGTCACGGGTGGAACCGATCACCATCACATTCTTCGAACGCGGCCCGACACTGACGTTGGCGGTACCCGCGATGATTGGCGCAACACTGCGTACCCCCGGAAGCTGACGGATGCTGTTAGCGTCGGCCAGGGTCAGGTCTCGGGTCGTGGTGCCATAAAAGGGCACACCGCCACCGCTGGTTTGCTTCTTGCCGGGCAGGATGATCAACAAATTACTGCCCAACATGGAAAATTCCCGTTCCACATACTGGCGGGCGCTCTCGCCCACGCTCACCAGTAACACCACCGCACTCACACCCAATGCCACGCACAACATCAACAAGGTTGTTCGCCAGCGATGCCGGGCAAACAGTTGATTGTTGAACTGGATGATGTCACGGGTTTTCATTGTTCGCTCAGTACCCCATCGACCATACGCACTTTGCGTAACGCACGCTTGCCCATTTCCATGTCGTGGGTCACCACCAACAGGGTCAAGCCCTGTTGGTTGAGTGATTCCAGCAAATGAATGATGTCGTGGCCTGAGGTCTGATCCAGGTTGCCGGTGGGCTCATCAGCCAGGATCACTTTCGGTTGGGTGACAATGGCCCGGGCAATGGCAACCCGTTGCAACTGCCCGCCGGACAACTGACCGGGTCGATGGTGGGCACGCTCCAGCAAACCCACTTTACTCAATACATCCTTGACCATGGCGTCCCGTTGGTCTTTAGGCACTTCGGCCAGGACCAACGGCAAGGCAACGTTTTCTGCCGCGCTGAGACGGTTGATCAACTGAAAGTTCTGGAAGATGAATCCCAGGTGCTGGCTGCGCAGCCGGGCGCGCTGCTCTTCTGTCATCTGGTGGGTGGGCTGATCTTCCAGCCAGTACTCCCCTTCATCGATGACATCCAGTAATCCCAACATGTTCAGCAATGTTGATTTGCCTGACCCGGAAGGCCCCATGATGCTGAGATAGTCACCTTGTGCAATGGTCAGGTTAATGTCCTTGAGTACATGCAGCGGTTCTTCGCCGGACGGATACCACTTGTTCAGTTGCTTAAGGGTTATCATTGTTGCGCCTGCTGGATGTTGACGCTGACCTCCATGCCCTCGGCCAAGTCACCATGTGCAGAGCCATTGACGACAATTTCCCCCTCAACCAGGCCAGACAGAACCTCGGACACTTGCCAGTTGCTCAGTCCGAGCGTCAGGGTGCGCTGTTGCAACACCCCGTCTTTGACCACAAACACCTGGTCATCGGAGAAAATCGCCTGGGTCGGCAGCACCAATACATCGTCATGCTGTTCAATCAGGATTTCCACATCCGCACTGTAGCCCACCAGCAGCGGCAGTGATTGATCGCCGATTGTCGCTTCCACATCCACGGTGCGGGCCTGCTTCTCCATCGCAAACACATAGGGGGCGATGCGGCGTACGGTGCCCTTCAATGGCCTGTCACGGTAGGCATCCAGGTGGATGGTTACCGCCTGCCCCAGTTGTAATTGCCCGGCATCCACTTCATCTATGGGCGCCGTCACATAAAAACAGTGATCATCAATCAAATCGACCATGGGCAAGGTGGGAATACCCGGTGGTGAAGGGGTGGCAAACTCACCGACTTCGCCGTTAATTTCGGCCACCGTGCCGTCAAACGGTGCGGTCAGTGTGGTTTTGCTCAATTGCGCCTTCAACACATTGATCTGAGCATCCGCTTGGGCAATGTCAGCAGTACTGGCTTTACAGGCCATTGCGCTGGCTTTCGCTTTGGACTGCACCAGGTCAAGCTGCTCTTTGCTGGCCAGGCCATCATCAATCAAACGGGCGATGCGTTTGGCTTCACGGCCATCCGCTTCGGATAACACACACTGACGCTCGGATTGATGCCCGGCGGCAATGCGGTGGGCTTCAGCCTGTTGTATCTGGGCCAGAATATCGCCCTGAAACAACGTCAACAGAATATCACCGGCTGCAACGCTGTCGCCTTCCGTTACGCGGATATCACTGATCTGGCCACCAATAGGCACTGACAATTTCGCCCGACGACAAGCCTCGACCGATCCAGATCGGGTATTGGTGACCTGTGACAGCACCGTGCCCCGGGTAACCTTGATCCCTTGAACTTGTGGCGGCGGTGATTGACCAAACCACCAAATTCCGATCCCCACAATCACTACTATGCCTGCCAACCAGACTTTCATGCGCATATCCCTCCGTGTGTATTCAGTACACCGTTTTCACTACATTACCTGACCGCCGGTAAAAAAACATTGCGCCAGCGCAAACTTTGTCGGTTCATAGACAGGGTCAATAAATGACTATTGGTAAAAATCAGTCGACAGGACGGGCAATATCCGTAGCCTGAACAGCGCAAACAACACGACGGAGCATGGAGATGCCAGAAATATCATTGTTCGGGTGGTTTCACACCCTGGTCGGCGGCGGTGCGATCATCGCCGGCGTTATCACACTGGCCAAACGAGGACTGATCGACAGCCATCATATGGCTGGAAAAATATACCTGCTAAGTACCCTGCTTGCCGCCTTGTCAGCGTTGGCAATCTATCGTCACGGCGGTTTTGGCGTGGCACACGGCCTGGCAGTACTGACCCTGTTGGCACTGGTGGTGGGTTGGGTGGCGGAACACAAGTCACCTCTGGGTAAACTCAGTCCGTATCTACAGGCAATGTGTTACAGCGCGACGCTGCTGTTTCATATGATCCCGGCGATCACAGACGGGTTGATGCGCCTGCCCACACACGATCCCGTCGTGACCCGTATCGATGATCCATTGCTAAGGGGTTTTTATCTGGCGTTTCTGGGGTTATACGTGGTGGGATTCACCGCGCAGGTCATGTTGCTGCGACGCAGCAACTCAGCCCAGGCAATCTGACCGTAAGCGGTTCTGGTGCGGTGTTCGACTACCCAAACAGGCCCCAGAACCAACCTTCGTTCAACTCTTCTTCGCAGCTTTTCAGCTGTTTGGCATACACATAGGCGCGCTCGTTAACCCGCTTGGCCACTTTCACCAACCACCCTTTACTGGCGTAGGTTTTACGCCGATAGCCACCCCACCCTTCGTGATAGTTGAGGTACTGGGCATAAGCATCCCACTTTGAAACGCCGTTAATGGTGTAGGACTTGGCGATAAACCAGCCCATAAAATCGATGGCATCGTCAAAGTCATCCCGGTCGGCCCAACTGTTGCCCGTTTCTCGCACATAATCCTCCCAGGTCGGTGTTTTGGCCTGCGAGTAACCGTAGGCAGAACTTACCCGTCCCCAGGGGATCAAGCCGAAAAACACATAATCGCGGGGCGGCAAGGCATCGGAACGAAACGAACTCTCCTGATACATCATGGCCATGGGTACGTGAATAGGAACGCCCCACTTATCGCGCATGTCTGCCGCGGCATCATACCAGTCGGATTTTTCGCGAAAAATCTCACACAGGTTGGTTTTATTGCTTGGTGGCGTGGTTGTGCAGGCGCTTAACAGGGCGACACAAAGCACCCCCAAGACACTTTTTTTAAAAAAATGTAAATTCGTTTGAACTTTCACGCGCACCCATACTCTTACAAAGTGTGTTCTAGTTATTGTGTGTTTTCCCTGGTAGTAGCTTGATGCCTGACCTTCGTGTCAGGCATTTTTTTATCCTGCCGATGGAACCGCGTCCTTGTCCTTGGCAAAATAATCCGCCAGAAACGCCTCGAACGACAACTGATCAGCCTGTTCAATCTGTGCCTGTTGTCGCAACGAAACCTGAGCCATTTCAACCAGTTCCGCTTCGCTGTAGTGAGAATACGAGCGCTGGGCAAAACCCTGCTTGTATTGCTCTGCCAGCGCCACCCCTAGCGCACCATTATCGGTGTTATGCGCTTTCAACTGCGCCAGGATCCGTGCCGACGGAGTCAGTGAAAAATCACAGATTTTGGCCCATTGCTTGTCCAACGCCCGGGAATAATTGTCTGTGCCACTGGCGTTGTCCATCACCGCTGCAATCGCTCGCATGTCATCAAACAATTCCTTCGCCCAGTCTGTCAATGCCACCGGTTGACCGTCACGACTCAGTTCCAGGCCCGGTTTACGCCCTTCAACCACCACCTTTTTGAGGTTGCGGTCAGTTTCCTGAAAGCCTTCCGGCGCCATGGTTGCACTGGGTTTAACCAGGCAATACAGCAAAAACACATCCAGAAAATAGAATTGCTCAAGACTGATGCCAACGTCACTGAACGGGTCCACGTCCAATGCCCTGACTTCAATATAACTCACTCCTCTGTCCGCCAGAGCATCGGTGGGTTTTTCCAGACTATGGGTTGGCTGCTTGGGCCGTATCGGCGAATACAGTTCATTTTCAATCTGCAACACATTGTCGTTCAGTTGCTTGAATTCACCGTCTGGGCCAGGTCGGAATTTGGCATATTCTGCTGACGGCGTATTGATGGCTTTGCGCAGCGAGGCAATGTAGTTATCAATGTCGTTGTAACAGATCGCCAGACCGGATTGGGCGGAATTGGTATAACCCAGGTCACTCATTCGTAAAGATGTTGCGTACGGCAGGTAGCAGGTTCCCTTACCGATGGTTTCAAACGGCAAGTTGGCGCCTTTGCCTTGCAAAAACGAGCGGCACAGCGCGGGCGATGCACCGAACAACAGGGGCACAATCCAGCACCAGCGACGATAGTTACGGATCATCGCGAAATAGGCTGCCGATACTGCCGCCTGATCAGCTTGCGTGCCTTCAGCCTCTGGCAACCAGGCTTGCCAGAAGGTTGCGGGCAATGAAAAATTAAAGTGCACACCGGCAATGGCCTGCATCATACTGCCATAACGGTGTTTCAACCCCTTGCGATACAGGGTTTTCATCTTGCCGATATTGGACGAACCAAACTGCGCCAGCGCAATATCATCCTCGTGCTTGATGAAGCAAGGCATGCTCATTGGCCATAGTCGTTCTTCCCCCAGCGAGCGATGCACAAAGGCATGAATATCGCGCAATTGTTCCAGGGTAGTATTCGGATCCACTTCCGGGGGGGTAATAAACTCCAGCAGAGCCTCAGAAAAATCCGTCGTAATCAACTCGTGGGTCAACGCTGCGCCCAACGCCTGTGGATGTGGTGTCTGCGCCAGGCTACCATTTGGATTAATGCGTAACGCTTCACGCTCAACCCCATGGCGGATTTGTCCCAAGGTTGCCATGACACCGGTTTGTTGCAGCACGTCAAGACGCGCAGCGAAAGAAGACGGTTGTTTGTTCAAAATCATTCCTGACGCAAAAGGTTAAGCAACAGAAGTGGGGCAAATCCCCCACAATTTCAAGCATATCCACTGGCATTTCGCTCGCCAGCCCTGTTTGGCCGCAGCAAGATCGCGGCCGCTTCTATCAGACAGTCCAACACTGGACAATCTTTCATTGCCCCTGTGACAACACCAGAGGCTTCACAGGCCTGCCCACGGTTTGCAGTTGTTCCTCGATGGCAGCCCGATTGCCCACCACAACAATCATCATATCATCCGCCGATAACATTTCCCCAGCCAGTGCTTTTAGCTGCTGTGGTGTGACGGTATTGATCAGTCGCTGTTGCTGCTGATAGAAATCTTCAGCCAACTGATAACTCTGGATCCGACGCAAGAAGGTGAGCTTGCTGTACGGCGTTTCATAACTCAACGCCCGGGCCTGAGTAAACGCACTTTGCAAGGTATCAACTTCGGCCTTTGTTGGCCCTTCGCTCGCATAACCACGTAGCTCATCCATCAAGGTTTGCAAAGCTTGTGCAGCAACATCCTCCCGCACCTCAGCACTGGCCTCAAAACGCCCCAGTGTTTTGCCGCCGACAAAACCGCTCGACGCACCATAGGTGTAGCCTTTTTCTTCCCGCAGCACCTGATTGAGGCGAGAATTAAAATGTCCCCCCAAAGGGAAATTCATCAATTGTGACTGGAAGTATGGACCGGTTGCGTCAAACGCTGGCCCGCTACGGAACACCCTGAGCGTGACTTGCCGGGCATCCGGCTTGTCAATCAGATACAGGGCATGGGTGTCCGGGCTTGGAAACACACCATACGGTGGGATGACATAGTCTTCGCCCTGCCAGGCTGACAGGAAGTCCAGACTCTGAATCACCGCCGACTGGCGCATTTGTCCAACCACCACAACCGTGGCTTTGGCTGGAGTGTAGTAGGTTTGGTAAAAGCGCTTAACGTCGTCCAGTGTGATTCCCTGTAATGACTGGAACGTACCACTGTCAGGCAAACTCAGGCGGTTTTCGTCACCGAACAACAAACGATCACGGCCCAGGCTGGCCAGCACGCCGGCATTCTTTTGTTGCTGCTGCACTGCTTGCAGCATACGTTGTTTCAGACGTTCAAAGTCCTCTGCCAGAAACGCCGGCTGGAACAGTTTACGCTCCAGTAGTGCCAGTGTTGGCAATACATTTTCGCGCAAACTGCTGAGGGTGATCTGGGTGTAACGGCCCTGGGCAGAAAACGAAATATGACTGCCCAACAATTCAAGCTCGTTGGCCAGCGCCTCATTGCTCATCCCTTCAATGGCTTCATTCATCATCAACGCCGTCATCGACGCCAAACCGGCTTTGTCGATGGGATCGAGCAATGGCCCGCCTTCAAGGCTGAGGACCAAATCGACGGTAGGTGTTTCCTGGCTGTAGTGACCGATGACCTTGATGCCGTTTTCAAGGGTGTGTTGCCAATAGTCAGGCACTGTCACCACCGGGGGCTTGCCAGCGGGCGGGATGACCGTTCGGTCAAAGGTCACCGGCGTGGGTGTGGCGACCAACGCCGGCGGTGCCTCAGATTTGTCTGGCAATGCGCGCACAGGGACATAGTTGGCCGGTGCGGCGGCCCACTGCGATTGGCCCTGTGGAACAATACTCAAAACCACTTTGGCCTTGCCTTTGATATAGCGCCGATACACCCCCATGACATCGTCTGCAGTGACGCTGGCATAGCGGTCCAAATCATCCTGCACCAGATCAGGTTGGCCGAAAAACACTTCATTGTGGGCCAGCTCACTGACTTTGCCCGCCACACTTTGCAAACCAAAGATGCTGTCAGTACGGATCGCCATTTTGGTGCGCGCCAAATCATCCGGCTCTACGCCCCGTTGTTCAAATACCGCAAAGATTTGCTCGATACGGGATTGCAGGTCCGCCAGTGCGGGGCCGGTAGCCGGGTTAGCCAAAGCAAATAGCTGAAATTCGCACGCCAGCTCCTCACAAGGATGGGAAACCACGGCTTGTACGGCGTGCTGAGGTTTAACCAGATGCTGATAAAACAATGACGTCTTGCCACCGCCCAGAATGTTGGCCAGCACATCCAGCGCCGCTTCATCCTCATGACGGGCGTACACGGTCGGAAAGGTCATCTGGATCAGTGGCAAATGGACATTATCTTCCAACGTCACGTAGCGGTCAGCGGACAATGTTACCGGCTGAGGTTGTGGTTGCGATACCTCAGGACCAGCCGGGATATCACCGAAATATTGTTTAATCCAGGTCAGTGCCTCGGTAGTATCGAAATCGCCGCCAATGGTCACCACCGCATTATTTGGCCCATACCAGCGCTGAAAAAACGCTTTCAAATCATTCACATCCACTGCGTCGAGATCACTGACATAACCAATGGTCGGCCACGAATAGGGATGATCAGCAGGATAAAGCGCCTCAGCGTTGCGTTCACTGCGCAACCCATAAGGTTGATTATCCACCCGTTGCGCTCGTTCGTTTTTCACCGTATCGCGCTGGATTTCAAACTTTTCCTGGGTCACCGCATCGAGCAAAAAACCCATGCGATCAGATTCCAGCCAGAGTACTTTTTCCAGTTGATTGGCAGGCACGGTCTGGTAGTAGTTGGTGCGATCACGGTTAGTGGATCCGTTCATGTCACCACCAGATTGGGTCACGATCTGAAAATGTTGCTCATCCGCTACGTGCTTGGAACCCTGAAACATCATGTGTTCGAAAAAGTGCGCGAAACCGGATTTACCCAGCGCTTCACGGGCTGAGCCAACATGATAAGTGACATCAACGTGCACCAGCGGATCCGAATCATCGGGGTGCAAAATTACCGTCAACCCGTTGTCCAAACGGAACTTTTGATAAGGAATGGACAAACCTTCATCGTCGCTGACCACCGTTTCCAGCAAGCTGACCCCTTCCGGCAACGGTAATGACGGTGCAGTGGACCAGGTGCAGGACTGTACAGCGAGGGCACAGAGCCCCACGAATATGTGACGCATTAACAACATGGACGCGATTTTCTGGTGGATAAGAACGACAGTCTACCTCGCCCGCTCAGGTCACACCACCCCGCAACTATCCATTCGTCATGCAGCAAAGGGCATTCGCCGTTTCCCCGGCTCAGCTCGAGTGCTATTATCAACACACGAGCATTTTAACAGGATGTACTATGAGTCAGAATCCAGCACTGGTGAACCTGACGTTCGGCTTATCACAATTGAGCGGCAACCAAGGCCTGCTGAATAAACTGTTATCGGCATTTTATGATGAATACAGTGGTTTGGCGGCAGAACTCAACGAGCTGATGGGCGATAAAGACTGGACTCGGGCAAAACAACGTGTACACACCGTGAAAGGGGTTGCTGGTAACCTTGGTCTGGATGCGCTGCATGTGGCCTCAAAGGATTTTGAAACCGCCCTGAAAGACGGTGTTGACGATGGTAACCAACAAGCCTTTTTTTCCGTGCTGGCAGCGACGCTAAGCGCCATTCAGGCACAGCTCGACGCAACGATGACAACCCCATCGCCATCCCCGACGCAACCATCCAACGAGCAGCCTGGCGCTGACGCAAACACTGTGCGTCAGGATCTGAAAACGGCATTGCAACGCAATGAGTTCATTCCCGCGCAGGAGCTGCAACAACGTCTGGCGGCAACCGACCTGGACACTGAAACCCAGAGCAAGGTCGCTGCCGCTGTCGACGACCTTGATTACGCCACGGCGATAGCACTGCTGTAGTTCAGTATGACGACCGTGATAGAGCGGGTTTTCGAGCACAGGGACTTTGTCATCATCAATAAGCCCCCTGGCGTGCCGGTTCAGAACCAAACCGATTGCCCCGGCCTGCTACAACACCTTCACCAGCAATATGGTTGGCAGGGGCTGCATCTGGTGCATCGGCTGGACAAAGTGACTTCCGGCATTATGGTACTGGCCCGTTCAGCAGCAGCGGCTGCCGACATCGGCGAAGCCTTTGCCAAACGCAAAACCCGCAAGTACTACCTTGCCCTCAGTCCCGGCAAAGGCAAAAAGAAACAGGGCCTGATTGCCGGTGATATGATCAAGCGTCGTCAGGGCAATTGGACCTTGTCGAACTCGCTGCAAAACCCCGCAGTGACCCAGTTCTTATCCAAGGGAACAAGCCAAGGGATGCGGGTCTACCTTCTGCGCCCCTGGTCAGGCAAGACCCATCAATTGCGCGTCGCGATGAAAAGCAATTCCGCGCCGATCCTTGGTGATGCTCGCTACAGTGGAGAGGCGGCAGATCGCACCTACCTGCATGCGTATGCCTTGCAGTTCGATTATCAGGGACAACCGCAGTGTTTCCAGCGCATCCCGGAGCACGGTGAATGGTTCCAACACCCATCCGTGCAGACAGCCATCGACGCGTTGTGCTGCGAAAACAATCTGTCATGGCCCGCGCTGCCCTCACACCTGCAGCGCCAATTACTTCAGGAGAACGACAGCCCATGAAACTGGCAATCGTCGGCAACGGCAGTATTGGAGGTCTTGTCCTGTATCGTGCCCATCGGCTTGACATCCCGGTATTGCGATTAACCCGCACCGGACAGGCAGGTAGTATCGCGATCAGCGATAAAGAACAAGCGCCGGTGACCTTGTCACCGATGACACAAACGCTGGACATGGACATCGATGCTGACATGGTCATCGTGCCGCTGAAAGCGTTCCAAATCCTACCGGCACTGAAGCAGATGGCGGACCACCTGGCAGCCCAGACCACCGTCGTTCTGTTGCACAACGGCATGGGCACGGCGGATAAGGCGCTGGAGACAGTGAGCCAACCGCTGATCATGGCGACCACCAGCTACGGCGCATACCGCCCCCACCCAGGTGAAGTGACGATCACCGGGCATGGCAGTACCCAGGCCGGTTGGTTGCGCACGCCCGCATCTCGTTCGCTCAAAGACGCCCACAGCGCACTGCTGAATCGACTGTTGCCACCATGCCAGTGGTTTGAAGACATTCGTCATGCCCAGTGGCAGAAGCTCGCTGTCAATGCCGTGATTAATCCGTTAACCGCGTTGCACCGTTGCCGCAACGGCGAACTGCTCAAACCTGCGTTCCACAGCCAGATGACCCGTCTGTGTGAAGAGACTGCGGCAGTGATGGAAGCCGAAGGGATGATTGCCGATCCCCGACAACTGCTGGCTCGCGCACTCACCGTGTGTCGCCAAACAGCTGACAACTACTCATCAATGAACCGCGATGTGGATGCCCATCGGCCGACAGAAATGGAATACATCACCGGCTTTCTGCTGCAACGGGCCCGTGCACACGGGTTGGACACCCCCGCCCACCAGCACTTGTTCGAGGAAGTGATGGCGATCACGCCGCCGCTCGGTGACAACGAGGCATAAAAAAACCGGCCTCATGGCCGGTTTTTTTCATCCTGTCACGATCACTCGCCTTGCACTTCAGGCTTCATGTGCGGGAACAGGATAACGTCTTTGATGGTCGGACTGTCGGTAAACAGCATGACCAGACGATCGATACCAATCCCTTCACCGGCGGTAGGCGGTAAACCGTACTCCAACGCGCGGATATAGTCGTCGTCAAAATGCATCGCTTCATCATCGCCGGCTTCTTTTTCTTCCACCTGCTTACGGAAACGCTCGGCCTGATCTTCCGAGTCATTCAACTCTGAGAAACCGTTGGCCAATTCACGACCGCCAACAAAGAACTCAAACCGGTCAGTCACAAACGGGTTTTCATTATTGCGGCGTGCCAGCGGGGAAACTTCCCAAGGATAGGCGGTAATGAAGGTCGGCTGCTCCAACTGCTCCTCGGCGGTGGCTTCAAAAATTTCACACAAGTATTTACCTGGCCCCCAGATACCATCAACTTCCGGCTCTTTGATGTGCAGTTTCTTGGCCATGGCTTTCAGGCTATCGAGGTGGTTTTCCGGATCGTTAATCGCCGCGGCATCGGCTTCAGGCCAGTACTTGAGGATCGCTTCATTCATGGTCAGACGCTGGAATGGCTGGCCGAAATCGTAACGGATTTCGCGGGTCACATTGCCTTCTGCATCTTTTTCAGTGTTCACAATGACTTCATTGCCCATCACTTCCTGAGCCAGGTAACGCAGCATATCTTCGGTCAAATCCATCAGGTCATTATAATCCGCGTAAGCCTGATAGAACTCCAGCATGGTGAATTCCGGATTGTGACGTGTGGACAGCCCTTCGTTACGGAAGTTACGGTTAATTTCGAACACCCGTTCGAAACCGCCAACCACCAGACGCTTCAGGTAAAGCTCAGGTGCAATACGCAGGAACATGCTAATGTCCATCGCATTGTGATGGGTCACAAAAGGTTTGGCGCTGGCGCCACCGGGGATCACCTGCAGCATTGGCGTTTCGACTTCCATAAACTGGCGGTCGGTCAGGTAGCGACGAATACCATTCACAATCTCGCTGCGCACCCGGAACGTTTCACGGGTCTGCGGATTGGTGATCAAATCAACATAACGCTGGCGGTACTTGGTTTCCTGATCGGCCAGACCGTGGAATTTTTCCGGTAATGGACGCAACGACTTTGTCAGCAATTGATAAGACGCCATGTTGACGTACAAATCGCCTTTGCCGGATTTGTGCAGTGCACCACTGACGCCGATGATGTCACCGATATCAAGACTGCCGTAACGGGCTTTGATGTCTTTCTGGGTGTCTTTGTCGGCGTAAGCCTGGATGCGTCCGGTCATGTCCTGCAACAACAGAAATGGTCCGCGCTTAGCCAGAATGCGCCCGGCAATGCAGACCTGTTTATCCAGCGATTCCAACGCCTCTTTGTCGTGCTCACCGAAAGCCACCTGCAGGTCATTGGCATAGCTGTCACGGCGGAAATCATTGGGAAACCCATTGGCATCACAGTTTTCGCGGATCTGCGCCAGTTTGCTGCGGCGCTCGGCAATCAATTTGTTTTCGTCTTGTTGAAGTTCAGTCATCGACATTTCCAATAAAGTGCGTCGGCAAAAATTACAGGCCGGATTTCAGGCTGGCCTGGATAAAGGCATCCAAACCGCCATCCAGAACGGCTTGGGTGTTGCGGGTCTCTACCCCGGTACGCAAATCTTTGATACGTGAGTCGTCCAGCACATAGGAGCGGATCTGGCTGCCCCAACCGATATCAGATTTGCTTTCTTCCATGGCCTGTTTTTCTTCATTCTGTTTCTGCATTTCAAACTCATACAGCTTGGCCTTCAGCTGCTTCATGGCTTGATCTTTGTTCTTGTGCTGTGAGCGGTCATTCTGACACTGCACCACAATGTTGGTCGGCAAGTGGGTAATCCGTACCGCTGAATCGGTTCGGTTAACGTGCTGTCCACCGGCACCCGACGCCCGGTACGTATCAATGCGCAGATCCGCCGGATTGATGTCAATCTCAATGTCATCGTTGATTTCAGGATAGACGAACGCCGATGCAAACGAGGTATGACGGCGATTTCCCGAATCAAACGGAGACTTACGCACCAGTCGGTGTACACCGGTTTCGGTGCGTAACCAGCCAAACGCATACTCCCCGCCAAATCGAATGGTGGCACTCTTGATGCCGGCAACATCACCGTCTGATACTTCAATCAGCTCGGTCTTGAACCCATGTTCTTCGCCCCAACGCAGGTACATCCGCAGCAACATGTTGGCCCAGTCCTGAGCTTCGGTACCACCCGAGCCAGCCTGGATATCCAGATAACAATCATTTTCATCGTTAGGCCCGGAAAACATGCGGCGGAACTCAAGTTCCTCCAGTTTAGTCACCAGTTCGTTCAATTCCTGTACCGCTTCATCGAAGGTGTCCTGATCCTCAGCTTCGACGGCCAGTTCCAGCAATCCTTCAACGTCATCAGCGCCTTGAGACAACTGCTCAAGGGTATGCACTACAGCTTCCAGGGCAACTTTCTCTTTGCCAAGCCCCTGTGCGCGCTCAGGTTCGTTCCAGACAGCAGGGTTTTCCAGCTCGCGATTGACTTCTTCGAGACGCTCTACTTTGACAGCGTAGTCAAAGATACCCCCGAAGCAGTTCACTGCGCTCACGGACATCAGCCAGGGTATTTTGTACAGGGTTGATTTCAAACATAATTAGACGTTCATCACTGGATTGCAAAGGGGGCGGATTTTACCCAATTTTGGTGATAAAAAACAGCCCCACCAAAGGGCGGGGCTGCATAAGTTATTACCAGGTGCCCGATAGCACCGTCGGTATCAGTCTTTCAGTTTCTGACAGGTTTCTGCCACCTGGCGGCCAATCGCTTTCAACGCCTTTTCGGTTTTCTCATCGGTGCAGTTACCCTGTTCATCGAACAGAGAAAACGCATTACCCACTGCTTTTTGTGTGGGCAAGACCAGTGTACCCAGGTTTTCCATCAACATGCGCAGTGTCACCAGCACCCGCATGCCGCCCAGAGCACCGGGCGACGCCGCCATGATACCGGCAACTTTGCCTTTGTAGGCCTGCAGGGGTTTTTCATCGCCGACTTTACGTGACGCCCAGTCGATGGCGTTTTTAAACAACGCACTGTAAGAGCTGTTATATTCCGGTGACGCGATCAAAAAACCATCGTGTGACATCAGCAATTCCTTGAATTGTTGACCACCGGCATGCATGCCCTTTTCAGCTTCAAGGTCTTCCGTGAAGATCGGCATGTCAAAAGACTCCAACTCCACAAAGGTAACTTCAGCACCGGCTTCTTTCGCCCCTTGAGCCGCAACCTGTACCACTTTTTTGTTTACCGAGTCTTTGCGGCCACTGCCTGCAAATGCGAGAATTTTTACCATGCTGTCATCCTGTTGTTGAATCATTGGGGGTGCGACCACCGGGATGGTTAATCCATCTCGCAGGTGGGTTCACGGTTCATTTCGGTTTGCAGCGACAGTGCCGGTTGCCCATTGGCATACCAGCGATCAACCGCATCAATACTGAGCGGCCTGCTAAAACCAAAGCCCTGAAACAGATCGTACCCTAAGCTCGCCAACAAATGAAACTGTTCATCCCGTTCGATACCTTCCACCAGCGCGTGGATACCAAGGGATTCACACATCGCATAGATCGCACCCAGCACCTGTTGCTTGCGGTGATTGGATTCAATATCGGTCACAAAGTGACGATCAATCTTGATTTCATCCACTGGCAGATGGGTCAGCTTGGCCAGCCCCGAATACCCGGCACCAAAATCATCCAGCGCCACGTAAAACCCCCATTCTCGCAAGGTGCGAACGCCCTGAAGGGTGGCATCAGGGTCAATCGAAGCAGCCGACTCGGTCAGTTCAATCACTACCTGTTGGGGCCTGACGGCGTAGCGTTGCAGCATTTGGGTTAACTGGGTTACAAAGGTCGGTTGATCCAGGTCCAACGCAGAAATATTCACCGCTACGGGCACCGGGCTATACCCCTGAGCTTGCCAGCGCTGCTGGTGTTTGCACACCTGCTCAATCACGTACAAGGTAATGCGCTGGATCAGGTTGGCCTGCTCTGCCATGGGAATAAACATCGCAGGGGAGACATTGCCCAACACCGCTGAGCGCCAGCGCAGCAAAGCTTCCATGCCAATCACAGAGCCCTGCCCGGTGACCTTGGGTTGAAACGCCAGCCCCAACTCCTGCTCATCGATCGCTTCGCTCAGCAACAGGGTAATCTCCTGTTGCTGCAAAAATGCCTCCCGGTGTTCCGGGGTGAAATCATTGCAAAACGCCACACCGTGCTCCGCGGCGTATATGGCGTTATCTATCACCTGCTCACGGCTCTGCGTCGACGGTAACACTGTGGCAACCCCCAAGCGTAAATCCGGCAACGCACGCCCCTGAGGGGTATCAACACCGGTGCTCAGCGACACGTCGGCCAATTGTTCAAACACCCGTTGCTGCGCAATCTGGTCACCGTCACACAAAACACCCAGTACGCGGTGATTGAGTAAGCACACGGGTTGCGACATCCCCACAGTTGCTAACAATTGCTGCAGATTGTTTGCCACCAGTCGCAGTACATCAAGATAGTAGCGCTGGCCAAACCGCTGTTCGAGGTAACCATGATTGCGCACGTTTACCGCCAGCAGCTTCCCCCGCCCGCCAGGGGCCGGTTGCCATTCCTGTAACCCACGTTGCAACCAGGCGCGGTTGTGCAATCCCGATGCGCCATCAATAAAGCGAGCCCGTTTCTCGGCCTGGTCGTGATGCTGCAAGGCCACCCGAAGGTGCTTCTTGGCACTGATGTCATTCAGGGTCAGCAGGTAATGGCCTTCTGCCTGCATCGCGGTACTGGCCACTTCGTAGTGACGATGAGCGCATTCGATACTTGCCAACCGACCATCGGCATGGTTTCGCACATTGACGTGCAGCAGGAGATCAGACAAGGGAGTGCCATCGACAGGTTTGGCATCGAGTTCCAGGACGTTAATTGCCCTGGCATTGATGTCCACTAAACGCTCATTTTCGTCCACAATCAATTGCGCAGCAGCCGTTTGTAGGAAAAGGGACTGATACAGGGCATTTTGCTCCGTCAGCATCTGGATATTAAGGCGTCGTTGTTCACTGAGTTTATTGGCAGCGCTGATGGTACGCGCCGCTGCCAGGGGCAGACAGCCATTGAAAAACATGAACACCAGCGCCTGAATATACAGGTTGGCATCGGGCAGTTCCCGTTCTATACCGCTGTACTGACTGAGATCGAGCTTAGCGAGCAGTGCCATAAACGCCAGGATGTTGAGAAGCGCAAAGCCCAATGCCGCACGGGTGCCCAGCAACAATAGCGCCACCAACGGGGTTGCATACCAGATGAGGGCGCCGAACATGTGCAGATAGCCGGAAATGGCAAACAGGTTAATGCACACCCCGGCTGCCAGAATGGTCACCAACAAGCCATATGCAGCAATACTGTAGTGTCGCCGGCTGGCCCACAGCAATAGCCCCATCACCGCGTAGAAACTGACACACAGAACAATGACGTGATACAAATTAACCGTGATGGCCTGATAGCTGCTGTGCACAACGATCCACAAACACAGCAAAAAGCCCGACAGCAAGATGATACGCAGCACGCTAATGCGCCAGGTTTCAACACTATCATCAGGGTGTTGGACATCACTCAAATACAGGAACTGCTTCATCCAAGACAAAAAAGAGTCGTCCTATGGTTTAACTCGCACTCGTGTGTCGCGTTACAAGGTTGGAGTGGCGTAAATTGTTACCCATTCATCGAGCAAATACAATCACGATTAGACGCAAATTTGCGTCACTCCAAACCTCATCACATATTGGACTTGTCGCTACGGTTAGCAAATGTCCCGTCCAGCGCCAATGTTAGCTATGCTTAAGCGTAAACATGGCTTGTCCGGATCAAAGACGGGAGGGTCACTATGAAGCTTTATTATTACCCCATATCGACCTATTCACAGAAGGTGTTGCTGGGATTAACTGAAAAGCATGTGCGGGTGGACAAGGTGAACGTCAACGTGATGGACAGCAACGCCCATGACGCGTTCCGCCAGCGCTATCCGCTGGGCAAAATACCGGTACTGGAGGTGGATGAAACGTGTGTACTGCCGGAATCGAGCGTGATCCTTGAATACATCGATACCCATTCATCCACCGGCCATCCCCTGTTGCCGACCGACCCTGACCTGCAACTGACCGTGCGCTTGTCAGACCGACTCAGCGATCTGTACCTCAATGATCCAATGGTAACCTTGCTGTTTGCCAAGCTGGGCAAACCTCTCGGTGACAAACAAAAAGCATCACTGCAATACAACATTGACTGTCGTTTTGAACAGCTGAACCTGAGTCTGTCGTTGCATCCGTGGATCACCGGCGATACCTTCACCCTGGCGGATTGTGCCGCGATTCCGCCGCTGCTTTACGCCCGCTGGGTATACCCGTTCATCGACTTTCCCCATCTGAGTGACTACATTCAGCGTTGCCTGCAACGGCCTTCGGTGCAGAAACTCTGTGAAGAGGCGTTGCCGGTATTAAAATCACACGGCATTCCCACTGATGGTCACCGCCGCTGAACCCGAACGATTGATATTCGCTGTCTACGGTTTATGCAAAGACTGGTCATTTGTGCAATTTTGTGTCTACACTGGTTAGACTGTTTTATGTACAGGGGATCCGTTTGACCTACACAAACAGAAAAAGACGTCTACGAAGCTCACTGATTTTTTCTCTGGCAGCATTGCCACTACTTACCTTTTCCGTTTCCGCCCAAACTGCCCGGCATGTGCTCGGCGTTTTTGCTGGCGCCACCCATTTTGATAGCGAAACCAACAGCACATTTGGCATTGAATATGAGTATCGAATCAACCCTCAATGGGGCATGGGCGCGGTTTACGAGCGTACCCCGGATGCTCATCACCATGATGGTGTGACGGTCGCGCTGGCCAGCGCATTCTACCACCCTGATCAGCACTGGCGTTTTGGCGTCGGCGTGGGCGAGGAACGGGTCGGTGGCGGACATCCCCATTCGGAAACCCTCTACCGCATCAGCGGTAATTACGACTTTCACTTTGATCAATTCGGCGTCGCACCAACACTGGCGGTTGATGTTATCGACGGCGACACCGCGTACGTTGCAGGGATAGCATTTACCTACGCTTTCTAACCAGGACACGAGAGCCATCATTCGCAACGAGCAGGTACTTATGATTAAACGCATGAACATTGCCCAACGGGTCTACTCCCTTGGCATCATTGAATTACTGTTATTGATGCTGGTCGGGGGCATCGCCATCGCACAAATGTCTGCCATCGGCAAAAAAATCACTTCGATTGCGGAATACGATGTGCCCCTCAGCCAGAAACTGTCGGCCATTACCCGCGCCCAGTCAGAAACCGCCCTGATGCTGGAGCGCGGCCTCCTTGAGGTAGCCAGCGGGCAGTCAACGCAGTTGGACATAGCACCCATCAACAACTCCGTGACTGAAACGCTGGCACAAATCGACACAACCCGACAGTTTATCAAGCAAGCACAGGGCAAGGATATTCAACAGGATTTATCAGAAGTGCTTGGCGATATGCAAGGCATCCTTAACACGGTGCAAGGCAACATTGAGCGAGGAGCAACTCTCATCACCCAAATCCGCGATACACTGGACAACAATGCCTCCTACACAAGCTTGCTGAAACAACGTCATACCCTGGAAGACAATAATCACACCCTATTGATTGAAGCAACATCAGAAATCCAACGCTTTACCTTGCTGGCAGCCCAACATGCGGAACAGGCTGAACTGGACGCCATTGCCCTGTTGTACGGCGTGTTCTTTGTGACCCTTGTCTTCGCCCTGTTGGCCCCCCTATTCATCTCACGCTCCATCACGACGCCGATCAATTACCTGGTACAACGGTTACAGGAAGTGGCCAGCGGCGATGGCGATCTGCGGGTAACGTTGGATGAATCGGCCCGCGACGAAACCGGCAAGGTCGCCCGGGCCTTTAACCAGTTCCTGGGCGTGTTGCGCTCACTGGTGTCACAAACCAGTGAACAGGCCAACTCTTTGCGCAATGCCACCCATCAATCGTCAAAAATCGTCCAGTCCAATGAGCAGGCTGCCGAGCATCTGCATCAGGAAACTGATCAGGTCGCGTCGGCTGTCACCGAGATGAACAGTACCATCAGTGATGTGGCTCGCAGTACAGCGCGCGCTTCAGAACTGACCGATGAGATGAAAAATCAGATTGCCCACTGCCAGGAAGCGGCGCGCAAAACCCAGACAGTGGTGCATGATATGACCGGTGACATGGATGCTGCGGCGAAAGTTGTCGGTCAACTGATGGAGGAGTCCACCCGTATCGGCATGGTGCTTGACACCATTCGTGAAATTGCCGAACAGACCAACCTGCTGGCCCTGAATGCCGCCATTGAGGCAGCCCGCGCTGGAGAAAGCGGTCGAGGTTTCGCCGTGGTTGCCGATGAGGTACGCACACTGGCGCAACGGACCCAAACTTCCACGGTGGATATTGAACACCTGGTGGAATCGTTGCAATCCCAGGCCCAGAAGGCGGTAAAAAGCATGCAAGGAACAACTGAACAGTCCCAGGCCTGTGAATCACAAAGTGAAATCGCCGTCAATGCACTGCAACAAGCCATTCAATCTGCCGACAGCATTGCGGATTTGGCAACCCAAATCGCCGCGGCGGCTGAGCAACAGTCAATTGTGGTGGACGACGTTAATCGTAGCTTGCTGACCATCAAACAAAACGCCGAGAATACGGCCAAAGGGGCCAGCGAAACCTCCAGCCACAATTCCCGGAATCTGTCGCTACTGGACGCGCTGAACAGTAACTTGAGCAGTTTTAAAGTCTGAACCGCTGGGACATAAACACAAAAAAAGCGCCAAATGGCGCTTTTTTTTCTGCACAGCTGGCTTACATTTTTTCCATGCTGGCAATGCCGAGCAAATCCAGACCAGACTTCAAGGTGCGAGCCGTCAGCGCGGCCAACATCAAGCGACTGTCACGCACGGCTTCGTCGATACCCGGTTTCAGGATAGGACAGGCTTCGTAGAAGCTCATGAACAAACTGGCCAGTTCATACAAATAGACACACAACACATGGGGTGTTGCTTCTGCAGTGACCTGATTAATCGCTTCAACGTATTGCAACAGTTTGATCGCCAGGGCACGTTCCTGCGCCGCCTCCAGGCGGATTGGCGCGGCTACGTCATCCACGTTCAGGCCCGCTTTGCGGAACACACTTTTAACCCGGGTGTAGGCATACTGTAAGTAAGGGGCGGTATTGCCCTCGAAGGCCAGCATGGTGTCCCAGTTGAACACATAGTCCGTGGTACGGTTTTTACTCAGGTCGGCATATTTCACCGCACCGATCCCTACCTTGGCAGCAATGTCTTTGCGTTCCTGTTCACTCAGGTCGCTGTCTCTGGCGGCCAACAATGCATGGGCGCGCTCGACCGCTTCATCCAGCAGGTCAGCCAGTTTTACCGTTCCGCCAGTACGGGTTTTAAACGGTTTACCGTCACTGCCCAGCATCATCCCGAACGGACAATGCTCATAGGTTTGCTGTGGCTGAATAAAGCCCGCTTTGCGTGCCACCATCTCAGTTTGCTTGAAGTGCAGCGCCTGACGGGCATCGGTGAAAATCAACGTGCGGTCTGCGCCCAGGGTCTGACAACGGTAGCGGATAGCGGCCAAATCCGTGGTGGCGTACAAGTAGCCGCCGCCGGACTTCTGAATGATGTACACGGCGGGCTTGCCTTCTTTGTCGGCCAGCTCTTCCAAAAACACCACCTGTGCGCCCTGATCTTCTACCGCAATCCCCTGTTGCTTGAGATCAGCAACAACGGCAGCCAGGTCATGGTTATATGCACTTTCACCCATGATGTCGTCGCGGGTCAGCGTAACATTCAGCTTGTCATACACTTCTTCGCTGTGCGTCACCGACACATCGATAAATTGCTGCCACAGGGTCAGACACTGTGCATCACCGCTTTGCAGTTTCACCACGTATTCACGTGCGCGGTCGGCAAAGCCCTGCTCTTCGTCGAAGCGAATTTTAGCCTCGCGGTAAAAGGTTTCCAAATCCGACAGGGCCGTTTCGGCCACTTCGTTGGCCTGTAATTTGTCGCTCAGGTGGGCCAGTAGCATGCCGAACTGAGTGCCCCAATCGCCCATGTGATTCTGGCGGATCACCTTGTGGCCCATAAACTCAAGGGCTTTGACCACCGCATCGCCGATAATGGTGCTGCGCAGGTGACCGACGTGCATCTCTTTGGCCAGGTTAGGAGAAGAATAATCCACCACCACGGTGTGGGGGGATTCCGGGGCAATGCCCAAACGCTCATCCTGACTGGCAATGCTCAATTGACCTGCCAGCCAGTTGGCATCCAGGTGCACATTGATAAATCCGGGGCCGGCAATCTCTAACTTATCAACAATCCCGTCCAAATCGACCGCTTCTACGATCTGGTTGGCTATCTCACGGGGATTCTTCTTTAACGATTTGGCCAGCGCCATGGCACCGTTAAACTGGTATTCACCGAACTCCGGGCGGGTGCTTCGGCTCAGCGGAACCGGCGCGTCTTCTGGGGCCCCCACTGCCACTGCGGCAGCACGAAATCGTTCGGTCAATAATGCATGAATGTTCATTGTTTTCGTGTCTTTCAGTCAATAAGTTGATCAGTGTTCACGGGTCGTGTGGAACACGATATCCGGATAACGTTCCTGCGACAATTGCAGGTTTACCATGGTCGGTGCAATGTAGGTCAGGTTGTCGCCGCCATCCAGCGCCAGGTTGACTTCGGCTTTGCGGCGAAACTCGTCCAGTTTGCGCGCATCGTCACAAGACACCCAGCGCGCCGTCGCAACATTGACATGCTCGTAAATGGCGTCAACGTTGTATTCCGCTTTGAGGCGCGCAACCACCACGTCAAACTGCAGGACACCGACCGCACCGACAATCAGATCATTGTTGATCAACGGACGGAAAACCTGCACCGCGCCTTCTTCAGACAGCTGGATCAGGCCTTTCTGCAGTTGTTTCATTTTGAGCGGATCTTTCAGACGGATACGTTTAAACAGCTCCGGGGCAAAATTCGGAATACCGGTGAAACGGAAATCCTCGCCAGCGCTGAAGGTGTCACCGATCTGAATAGAGCCGTGATTGTGTAAGCCGATGATGTCGCCGGCGTAAGCTTCTTCAAGCAGTGCCCGGTCACCGGCCAGAAATGTCAGCGCATCGGATATCCGCACGTCTTTACCAATTCGGGTATGGCGCATTTTCATACCCTTCTCGTATTTGCCCGACACAATGCGGCAAAACGCGATACGGTCACGGTGCTTGGGATCCATATTGGCCTGGATCTTAAACACAAAGCCGCTGAACTTGGTTTCATCAGCGCCGACAAAACGGGCATCACTTTCCCGTCCCTGCGGCTTGGGCGCCCATTTCACCAGCCCATCGAGCATATGGTCCACGCCAAAGTTACCCAATGCGGTGCCGAAAAAGACCGGCGTCAGTTCACCGGCCAGGAAGGCGTCCTGATCGAATTCGTGGGAAGCGCCCTGCACCAGCTCCAGCATATCGCGCAATTCATCGGCATAGCTGCCAATTGCGTCATCCAACTCGGGATTGTCCAGGCCTTTGATAATCCGGCTGTCCTGGATGGTATGTCCCTGGCCGGTGGCGTACAGGATGGTTTCATCACGCAGCAAGTGATAAACCCCTTTGAATTCTTTACCCATGCCAATCGGCCAGGTGATCGGTGCGCATTTAATATTGAGCACCTCTTCCACTTCATCCAGCAACTCGATGGGATCGCGGATATCCCGGTCAAGCTTGTTCATGAAGGTGATAATTGGGGTGTCTCGCAGACGGGTAACTTCCATCAGTTTGATGGTACGCGCCTCGACACCTTTGGCCGAGTCAATCACCATCAGGCAGGAATCAACTGCCGTCAGAGTACGGTAGGTATCTTCAGAAAAGTCTTCGTGTCCCGGGGTGTCGAGCAGATTGACCAGATGATCCTGATAGGGGAACTGCATGACCGATGTGGTCACAGAGATGCCCCGCTCTTTTTCCATTTCCATCCAGTCGGATTTGGCATGTTGACCGGACTTCTTGCCTTTCACCGTACCGGCGACCTGCAGGGCGTTTCCGAACAACAACACTTTCTCGGTGATGGTGGTTTTACCGGCATCCGGGTGCGAGATGATAGCAAACGTGCGTCGCTTATTGATTTCATTGACAAAATTGCTATCAGCCATACCGAATAATTCCTACTTTGTACCTAATTTTGTACCCATTCGTAAATTTCCCCAATTGGGGGCGAAAAACGCGTTATTTTATCAATAAACAACTGCGCTATAAATTACTGCTCCAGAACACTTTCCAGCTCACTCAGTTGTTGCTGATAAGCCTCTGGATTATCTTTCTTGAATTTCTCCAAGTTCAGAAGCTTCCATTTCACCGATGGAAAACTCTGATAATCGTAAATCGACCAGTCTGGCACTAGACCATTCAAGCTCAATAAAAAGGCTTTATCGTCACCGCTCAAACTGGCTTTTACTGTTTCGATAAGTTGAAGCCTTGTTGCCTCATAATCATCGTAACTAAACTCAATCGTCGTCATGCCTTCGAACTGATTTTCAAAAGCCGTGCGCTGATCCAGTAAATGTGGATCAAGCATTTCATGGGTCGGGCGATTACTACTCACCAGCCCTAGAATAAATCCTTGCTTGATCTCGTCCGTAAAGCCTTCGTTTTCCAGCCCTTCATTTTCAAACAAGAGCTTTACATCAAATAAATCTCTTGGGTGCTGCCTATCTAAGGCTGCACATAATTTGCCGCCATATAACTGTGCCAACGGCACCAGCGGCATAGCGCAAAAGGCATCGAACTGCTCTTGAGCAGCTTCACAAAGGGGCGCTTTGTTGGGCTCGCCTAGCAAACCCCGCCCGACCATATTCACTTCTATCTTGATCAGCACGCCATGCTCATCAAGTTGCAGCTTACAAACCTTATCTTTGTGTTGAACCCGTATCGATGGACGCAGTGCTTCGATACGTTCTTTAATCCTTAACAAGGCTGAATTAATGCCTTCAAGCGTTTCATTCCGCTCGGCAATCTCGACATAGGTTAAGTCGATATCCACTGACAGCCTTGGCATATCCCGTACAAAGAGATTGATCGCCGTACCGCCATGCATGGCAAAGCATTCTTCTTTGGCGACTTCAGGCAGCACATCCAAAAGAAGCCTGACCTGCTTTTTATAGGCTTCATTCATGAACAGCCTCCAGCTCCTTGGGCACGGTTATCTGGTACTTCGAAACATAAACACCGTCATTCACGATGGCACGCTTGCCTGAACCCAGATCAACCTTATCGAGGCTGATATAGCTAAGCCAGTCATGGCCTGCCTTATCCGCCAAGTACACAAACAGGCGTTTTACCTTCACGGAAGTACAGCCTTCCAGCAATTTCTGAACGCTGGCTGGCCTTAAATTATTTAGTCCTTCCATTAGCTCAAACACTTCCAAAAGTGGTTGAGACTTAGGAGCTAGATAAAGGCATTCCATCACCGCTCGTGCGGGGCTGGATACTTTTACCTTAAAGCCCTTATGCTCTATTTCTACCAAGCCAAGTTCCGGCGGTAGAAACGATGTCAGTTTACAATCCACGCTGACACCCCAATCCCGCTTTTTAAACCACAGTGGCAAACTGTCATCCTTGCCACCAAAGAGCTGTACTGCCTTGGTAGACAGCTCCAAATAATGCGCTTTGCCTTGCATGGATAGCGCGGTTTTAGCGGCTGGATGCACAGATAGACCTAACTGGCTTTGCAAGGCATAGATGCCGCCCAGATAGTCCACCTGATCGCTATGGCGTATCAGGGCTCCTGTACCGATAGAATCAAACCACTGGCTACGCTTATAGCGTTTCTGCAAATCAAGGCTGTAACCCTGATCAGCAAGCCATGCCGAAGAAAGCACGACGCCCAAAGGCTGAGTGCTGAGCAAATGGTTTAATTTTGACTCGTTTTCGGTACTCATAGTACCAATCTAACTCACTTTTTAAACCAGATCAATTAAGAAGTTTATATTTTTTCTTTTTTGGGTACTTTAAGTACCTAAATAACAATATATCTAAACCCTCAGAGGTCCCTTAAAACGTCTAATCATTCCCATACTCAGGCTCAAATTCCCGCTCTCGCTCTTCGGTCTGACAAAACTCTTCCGGAAGATCAGTTACATACAGTTCTCTAGTCCCAGCCAAATGAAGCCCACAGGTAGGGCACAAAAACTCTTCCGTAGAAAAAGTTTTCTCAACATATTCAGTAAAAGGATCATCCTCATCATATTCATCGGATACTTCTTCATGCCAAAGTACTCCACCCAAAATTCCAAAAGCAGAACACGATGGACATTTGCTCGACTCATAACCATCTACTGAATATTCAAATTTTTTCCAGTGATCCCAATATCTAATGCTTTTTGATTGCTCGATTAACTCCTCTCTTTTCACCTTATTTTTATGTAATTTTTCAAAATCCTCTCTTTTATGGTCAATTCTCGTTTGTACCGCCATCTGAACCGCACGTTCCGCATTCTGAAGAATCTCTTTTGGAGCCTTAGAGTCCTCCGCACCAAGCCACTCATCGAGCTCCCTTTTTTGCATCTCTAAAATAACTTCAATCGCATGCCAATATTTCATTTCCCAAGCTTCAGCTTTCATTCCGGAAAACGGTGATTCTCCTGAGTGAATTTCTGAATTTCTTCTCAGCGCCAACTGCTCGCAAAACTCTCTTACTCGGAGATCAAACGATTTTGAAATGTGACTCAGCCTCAAAAATAAGGTCTTAGCTGTTATTGTCTTTATTTCGGGAGAAACAGAAATACCACAAGCAGCAAAAAGCGACTGATAATGAGTAGGGTCAGCGACTAGCGCAGGATGGACTCGACTTAAAGAGGACTTAGCCAATAACTCTAGCGCTAGTGATGCCCAAAGCTGATACTCTTCAAGATCATTTGCTAATTTTGCTCGAAGTCCTTTAGATATATAGACTTGCGACTTTGAATATAGCGCCTCGGTTTGTAGCGCTGGATTTGGTAACTTTGTCATGCAACTAACACCCTATATAATTCTCTATCTCTACCATCTTTTTGCTGAACCCCTCTGCCATGCAGAACACGCCAGTTGTCAATAACCAATACCATTCCTTTCTCCCAAAACAATTCATGCGAAACGTTTTCTAACCTTTCAGAAGACAATATATGATCAATTTTTTGGGAATTCATATTTGCGGGAACCATGCATCCTGGGTCATACCGAACAAATGACCGGTCACGCGATAGAACGCTCCCATAGAAGGAGCGCCTCCCATTTTGAATTAAAAATGGAGAATTGAACAAAAGATCCTTCTCTACGTCTGACAAATTAAGGGAATAAAAATCCAGCAATTTAGTCGGCCTTTGACTTTCTCCCGCATCTACACAACCCAATATTAAATAACGACACGGTGTTGCCCAATATGCCGTATCAACGTGCAGCGGAAAACGACCGGTTTCAAACTTGCTACTTAGTGAATTGGGGAAAGCTTCTTTTTTGGTCACAGGAACCAACTGCTGTACAACTCCTTTAGATTTCCTACTTGCAGTGGGTTTACCCAAACGCTCACCAATTCCAACCATTACGTCTTGAAGGCGATCTAAATCTCCTACTTGAGTTCTCCACCACCCATATCTATTGAGCTCATCCATGTTCATAGCGTCCACCTGAAGTCGTGACTTCATAAAACCATCAGTCCGATCGTTTTTTGTACTTGTAAATAAAACGTATATCAATACTAACATTCAATTCCCCCTTGTCATCACGAATGACAAGGGCTTTTGGGGCTCAGCCTTGGCGAGATCAGGAGACAAGATACGCGAAGCATGAGCGTTTATGGCCATAGGCCGCTGAACCCCAAAAGTTCGGGCAGTTAAGCCCCTGCCGTGGCAGAGGCTATTCCTGTTAGTGATTCCAAAAAATGTGTACTTCGCGGTATCCCGTCTCAATGGTGATGATGTCGCCGCCCAGCTCCAGATCACGCCCCATCTTTTCATAGTCGATGTAGAACGCTAAGCTTTCGGGAATCTCGGTGGTACCGGTTGTTAGCTCCTCGGCAAAGTCGGCTACGCTTTCATGACAACCTGCATAATTTTCCTCCATCGCCTTTTTAGCTTCATCAATCGTTAAAAAATGACTTAGCAACTCGGCGGCTATTTCTCCGTGTTCCTCTATGAAACACGCGATTTCATGCGCACTCTGAATACCTTCATACTCTGACAATCTATAAGAACCATAACCCTCATAATCATGCATTGCCCACTCCTCTGCATCCTCTTCAGGACTAGATTTCAGCATCTCGTTAATTTGATCCTGAATGTCGTCAATATCGTCAGTCGCATCAATCCAAACACCGTGAAGCTTGCCGTTGTTGTAAGCTGCCAAACACGCCACATAAATTCTGATTTCTTCGCTCATGTCTTTGTCTCCTTAATCTTAAAAACACATCCCCTTTTGGGGTTGAAAACCTCAGAAAAAGGAGCGAGCGAAGAGAGCGTAAAATCACATGTTTTGGCGGAATCCAGACAGGGGGAACCACCCTGCCTGCACAAGCGTAAGCGCGGAAGGCTGGGGGATGTCTTGATGGAGCCAAGTTATGTGATATTTTTACGTCTACCCAAAAGGGGAAATAAAACCATAAGAAGCGAACACGACCAGTGTTCCCGCCATCAGCTTCTTAAAGCCAAGCTCAGCGCTTACTTCTTAAGCCATTCAAAGCAGCTGTGCTTCTGCACTGCCAGCGTCTTTCTATCAATCAGTAACCACCTGACCTAAGACCATAAACAGCACTGCCTTTTAGCATTACCACTAGCGCAAAGCGCCCATAGATCAGCAAGCGTAAAGCTTCTCCATATCATTGCGACCGAAGGTGCTTAATCAGTCTCTTTGCACAAACACGCGGCCTCACAAAGGCCGTGGCAGTCACGGCCTCCAAAAACAGGAGGTAACAATGAGATTGATTACAAGATTTGAACTAGCAGCTAAAAGCACAACAGAGCTTCGTAGCCTTCATAAGGAAGTGTTTAACGCAATGGTACGAAGCGAGCCTAGAACACTGGAACGTGTGAACGCACTGGCTTCACTTGAAAATATCGAAATAGAATTTACATCAAGGGCTTTACGCCCTTGATTTCCTAACTACGGAAATAGTTGGGTCATGGCATATACAATATCAAGAATTTATTTCGTAATATTAGCAGACAAAAAAATCTTTACCTGCCATCAAACATTCCCACCGACACCTCTAAACTTCTCTACAAATAGAGCAATTTTCTGGAAAACACTCTGCTTCTTAGTTTTGTACTGAGGGTTCAGTGGGCTCATTTTAGGAAGAGCCTCATTCAGCGCCGTGCCATTTTCACTGGCATACTCTCGTTTTAATGATGCTGAGATATAACGTTTAGCCGCGTCTTCATTGAGACCTTCGGATTCAATCAACTCTTTAGCCTCTCTTCGCTGCTCTGCTTGAGCAAAGGTGAAGAAGGCATCAATAATACTGGCCTTATCGCCAATATCATCGAGGTTGGTTTGGTTAATAAAGTCTACTATCAAGCTCTCTTTGGCGCGGTTGCCAAGGCTCGCTCGAATCAGGCGGCGAACTTCTTCAATGAGTTCAGCTTTGCTCTTGTTCTTTTTGTTGTGCTCAAAGATCAGTTCTAAAATGTAATCGAGATTGATCTCTTGAGACTTCAACAAATCCACTTCAAAGACCACGTCATCCCAGTCGATGGTAGACTTTTCCTTCTCGTCTGCCGATTTTTGTCGGCGCTGCCAATCGCGTACATCGTTGTATGTTGAGCGGTAGTCTTGAATCTTACGTTCAGCAGGAAGACGTATGGTCTGCAACTCAGCCAGCTTTTCATCATCTAAGTAATGCTCTACCTTAAACGCTTCAACGGCTTCTTCGTCGCTCATGTCCACGCTTTGAAGGGCTTTCAATGTGGCAAACTCATCATAGTTTTGCAGCACATTCTCTACACGTAGGTACTCACCGAAAAGCTTGGCAAAGTCTTTCTTGTCGGACTCTTTATCGATAGCCGAAGGATCAGGGAAGCGCTGTTCTAACTCAGTCACTACGTCCATAAAGCCGCGTCGTGCTTCACCTGTTACCACATCAGTAAAGCCTTCCATGTATTCCTTGTAGCTTTTCTCTAGCACGACATTCTTGGTGTTCTTGTCCCCAAACAGGGTAATGGCATCTACCGTTGCTCTCTCTAAATCGCGGAAGGTGACAATATTGCCGAAGGTTTTGGTGGCATCGTAAATGCGGTTAGTGCGCGAAAAGGCCTGCATCAACCCGTGATAACGCAGATTCTTATCCACAAATAAGGTATTGAGTGTCGGGGCATCGAACCCAGTTAAGAACATGCCTACCACAATCAACAGATCGATCTCTTTAGATTTAACCCGTTTGGCTAAATCACGATAGTAGTTCTGGAAGCCGTTACTATCGACACTGAAGTTGGTTTTAAAGAAGGCGTTGTAATCGCCTATTGCCGCATTTAAAAACTCCTTGGCACTACTATTCATCGCTGAGACATCGAAGCTCTCATCCAGGATATCTCCCACTGCATCCTGCTCTTCGTTTGCAGCAAAAGAAAATATGGTGGCGATTTTCAGAGGCTTGTCTGAGTCTTTTTGCAGTTGGTTGAGGGATTCATAGTATAACTTAGCCGCTTCTACACTGCTCACGGCAAACATGGCATTAAAGCCCTTTGCATTAGCCTGCAATCGGTGTGTCTTCTGCCGGAAGTTTTTGAGAACATACTGGGAGATTTCACGAATACGCTCTGGGTGCAATAAGGCCTGTTTGTTTTCAAGCGCACTGAGTTTCTTCTCATCTTGCTCTGTTTCAATGGCCTTAAACTGTGCTCGCACATCGTTATAGTCCACCTTGAACTTGAGCACCTTTTCATCGCGGATCGCATCGGTGATTACATAAGAATGCAGTTCTCGACCAAATACGCTAGCCGTGGTTTCTGCACCTAACGCGTTTTGTGGGAAGATGGGCGTACCCGTAAAGCCAAACTGATAGAACCGTTTGAATTTCTTATTTAAGTTTTTCTGAGCTTCACCAAACTGGCTGCGGTGGCATTCATCAAAAATGAACACGACCTGTTTGTTATAGATCGGTAAATCACCCTCGCTCTTCATCAGGTTGTTGAGTTTCTGAATGGTCGTGACAACGATCTTATTATCATCTTTATCCAAGTTACGCTTTAAGCCAGCGGTACTATCAGAGCCATTCACGCTATCAGGCGAAAAGCGCTGATATTCCTTCATGGTCTGGTAGTCGAGGTCTTTTCTGTCGACCACGAAGAATACCTTATCGATAAACTCTAACTCTGTTGCCAATCGTGCAGCTTTAAAGCTGGTTAAGGTCTTACCTGAGCCCGTGGTGTGCCAGATAAAACCACCGCTTTCTGGGCAGCTCCAGTTCTTCGCTTCAAATGAACTCTTCACCTTCCATAATATGCGCTCGGTAGCAGCAATCTGGTAGGGGCGCATGACCAGCAAAGTGTTACTGACATCAAACACCGAGTAATGCAGCAGGACGTTGAGAAGGGTATTCTTTTGGAAGAAAGTGGCGGTAAAGTCTTTCAAGTCTTTGATAAGCGTGTTATCCGCCTTCGCCCAGTTCATGGTGAAGTCAAAGCTGTTTTTATTGCGCTGGGTGGTATTGGCAAAATAACGACTGTCGGTACCATTCGAGATCACAAATAACTGCAAGTACTTATACAGCGAATGCTCACTGTTAAAGCTCTCTTTGCTGTAGCGATGCACTTGGTTAAAGGCTTCGCGAATCGCCACACCGCGCTTTTTCAGCTCGATCTGTACTAGCGGTAAACCATTGACCAGAATGGTTACATCGTAACGGTTGGCGTGGCTACCGGTTTGCTCGAACTGCTTGATTACCTGTACTTTGTTACGAGCAATGTTCTTTTTATCCACGAGGTAGATGTTTTTAATGCTGCCATCATCAAACACAAAGTCGTGAATATAGTCATCGTGAATCTTGCGGGTTTTATCCAGGATGGAGTCGCTGGGCTTATCCAGATAAGTTTCGACAAAACGCAGCCATTCCCCTTCAGCAAACTGGACGTTATTGAGAGTTTGCAGTTGCTGACGCACATTGGCCAGCATGGCATCAGGGTTATTTAAGGCAGGTAAAAACTCATAACCTTGGTTTTGCAAATCCTCAATAAGCTCGCGCTCTAAGGCATCTTCACTCTGATAGCTCTCGGCTACTTTCCAATCTTTATTGTACCTATCCAGAACAATAAAGCTGTTCGACTCGGCAATTGGCTTAGTGTATTCAGGCATACTCTTGAACCTCTTGCCAGTAGCTATAGTTATCAACCAGGTGCTTTAGAAGAAACTTAACAATTTGCTTTTCTTCTGGTTTTAAATGAGGAGGCTGAGCATTTGCCAATGTATCGTGACTCGAGAACTGAATTATTCTATTGAGATACGCTTCTTTATTTTCTTCACTATCCCCAGGTAACAATTCTGACCACCGGGGATACCCTAAGAAACTTGAAGTCTTTTCGTATAGATTTCGTAAAAAGGTAAAATGATATCTTTGGACATTACCTTGTTCGATTGCAGCCTCAAGTTGCCGCTTTAAATCTAGGTGATAGAAAAAACTTGTATTAGAGTCGCCATTTTTTTCAACCAAAGAAACAGAGTTGTCTTCCAATCGTTCCAATAAGTAACAAGCTTTCGACTTCAATTCATTATGGAGAAAATTATAGAAGGTCGTATCATGAGTAGAAACGATAAACTTAATCGACGAAGTACTCTTTTTTATTAATGACGCCAAATCAACTGCAAGCTGCATCAAATGGTTTTCATCCAAAGAGCTTACGGGATCATCAATAAAAACATATTTAAGCTGATTAAACTGATCCGTTTCTCGGTCTGCTTCCTCAATAACATTGAGCACATCAATAACCTGCTCCAGAAGACTATAAAAAACACTCCAAACAAAGTTACTCTCTTCACCCTTCGAGATTTTTATATTGGGTTCGCTCTCATTATCCCCTCGTTCAAATGAAAATCTCACCTCGGTAAACGCGGGCACTATTTTCTGCTTACCTTCACTTTCTTCTGAGGTGTACTCCTCATTAAAATGAGGGGTCAGTTTGGGATTGGTATAACGCTGAAAGTGGCTGACCACATTTCTGTCTTGACCCTGTTCTTTAAAAACCCAATCAGTGAATGCGTTCGGATGAATTTTTAACACTCGGGTTTCATCATTAAGCAGATCGTTATCCCAATAAAAAAGATCCTCAGTAAACGCGTTGTAGTAAAGAACGTTCTTCTTTGATAATTCAGACGGGCCATCAGCCTCATCTGATTCTAGATCGGCTGCTAACAAGTCTTTAAATGCTCTCGATAAGCGAGTCTTACCCGAACCATTAAAGGCATAGATTAACTGCACTTTTTTATTAGTATTCTTTAGCTGTTTGGCTAAGTCATTTAATTGCATACTCATATCAGGCAGCTACCTCAATATCCGATTTAGGAAAGCTCAGCAGCAAATCGCGGTAATACTCGTATTGCTTTTGGCGCAATTCGATTTCACGGGATAAGCCTTCGGTGATTGAACTAGTTAATGCGTCAAATTTATCCAAGATGGAAACGATGCGAGCCTGTTCTTCTGGAGAAGGAATGGGGATCAATATTTTAGCCAAATTATCAGCATTCACACGTCGAACTTTTGCACCAGTAATGTATTGTCTTTTTTGTTTGTGGAACTGCTCTGTTTGAAAGAAGTAAGAAACGTATTTAGGGTTTAATTTGTGCCTATAAAAACAGGCGTCACTGCTAACAGCAATGTCTTCGCGTCCCAGCCAAGCAACAGCCTTGCAGAGATCTTCATCGTTCTCACTTGTTGTGGCTATTACTAAGTCGCCGTACGTAGCTTTACGAGCTTTTTTAAAAAACTCTTGTGAGACATAACTTATGGTCGTATCCGTATACGTCCCGTAGTGCGTGTAAATTTGCCCATAGTGAATGCAACCAACACCTGTCTCCGTGAAATCTTTCTTCTGTAAGCCACCACCACGAATGAATTCACCGACCTCACTATGTCCCATAGGCAAGAGCTCCACTTCTCCTTCTTCAAAACTCAATAACTGCTCGCGATAGTAGTTGTATTGTTTTTTACGGGCATTAAGCTCGGTGGTCAGCTCGGTGGTCAGCTCGGTGGTCAGCTCGGTGAAGGTGTCTAGTATGCGGACAATTTCGGCTTGGATTTCCAGTGATTTTTTGGGGTTGTCTGGGCAAGGTATGGGAATAGACGTCTTTTTGATATTATCATTATACAAACGACTAATTACCCCTCCATTAGAAACATGCCATTTCGCTATTTTATAGAAGTGAAACAGATATTTATTCAGCACTTTGCTTTCGTTATTTTCTAGCCATACAATATTGCTGTCTTGGAAATATGCTTCTTTTCCATCGAAAATAACGGCTCTTCCAATTGTGCCGCTAGCTGAAATTAAAATTTCACCTATCGTTGGATAACTATATTTTTCTATATATTCTTCAAAAACATCTCTTGATATAAAAGCATTTGGCTCTTTACCGAAAGTCCCTATTTTGAAAAATGGAATCTCGCCAACATCACTGGTTTGGTTCTTCATAATGCGTTTGCACATGCGAACTTCGCCAACCCATCCTAAAGTTTTTTGTTCAACGTCAGCCCCATCCAGCAACTTTTCCATAAAGCTTAGATTGCTCATCCCTCAATCTCCGCGACAATCTCATCAATCTCATTTCGTAGCTGATCAATCTTGGTTACGGTAACTTTCAGTTCGGCATTGAGCTCAGTAATATCGACGACTTCGCGGGTGTCTTTCGCTTCTACATAAGTACTTACGGAAAGGTTGTAGTCTTTAGCTACTTCCTCATAGGGCACTGACCGAGCAAAGTGATCTACATTCGCCTTGCTATCAAAAACGTCCATGATCTGCTTAACATGATCATCTGTGAGAGTATTGTTATTGGTCTCTTTCTTAAACAGCCCGCTCGCATCAATAAACTGGGTATTGGTATCCGTTTTATGTTTGGAGAGCACCAGAATCGTCACGGCGATGGTGGTACCAAAAAATAAGTTGGGCGCAAGTGAAATGACCGTTTCGACGTAGTTGTTATCGACCAGATACTTACGGATTTTCTGCTCTGCGCCGCCTCGGTAAAAAATACCAGGAAAGCAAACAATGGCAGCACGGCCTTTGCTCGAAAGGTAACTCAGTGCATGCAGTACAAAGGCAAAATCAGCCTTGGACTTAGGCGCGAGTACGCCCGCAGGTGCAAAGCGCTCGTCGTTAATTAGCGTTGGGTCGTCACTGCCTATCCACTTCACTGAATAAGGTGGATTAGAAACGATGGCATCAAAGGGTTTATCCTCACCAAAGTGTGGGTCGGTTAGAGTATTACCCAGCTGCATATTGAACTTATCGTAGTTGATGTTGTGCAAAAACATATTCATACGAGCCAGGTTGTACGTGGTGTGGTTTATCTCCTGCCCGAAGAAACCCTCTTCAATCGTATGCGCGTCGACATGTTTTGTAGCCTGCAAAAGCAGCGAACCGGAACCGGCGGCAGGGTCATAGATTTTATTGACACTGGTTTGTTTGTGCATGGCCAGTTGCGCTATTAGCTTGGAGACATGCTGCGGAGTGAAAAATTCGCCACCGGACTTACCGGCATTGGCAGCATAGTTCGAGATGAGGAACTCGTAGGCATCGCCGAACAGGTCTATATGAGCCGCGTCGAATTTGCCAAACTCCAATCCTGCCACGCCTTTTAGTACGTCAGCCAAACGGCTATTTTTTTCTTTTACTGTATTTCCCAAACGATTACTGGTGGTATCGAAATCGGCAAACAAGCCCTTTATGTCGCCCTCTGATGGGTATCCGCTGGCAGAGGCTTCTATAGCGGCAAAGATCTCGGCTAAGTCGGTATTCAGGCTTTCATTGGTCTTTGCATTTTTGGCGACATTCACAAACAACTGGCTTGGGTAGATGAAGTAGCCCTTAGTTTTAATGGCGTCGTCTTTGATGTCTGGCGTGATAACATCATCGTTAAGTGCTGAGTAATTAATACTCTCGTCATCGGCCTCAATGTAGCTGGAGAAGTTTTCGCTGATAAAGCGATAAAACAGGGTGCCGAGGACATATTGTTTAAAGTCCCAACCATCGACTGAGCCACGCACATCGTTGGCGATGGACCAGATTTGACGTTGAAGGGCGGCACGTTGTTGGATGCTTGTCATTCTTTTTCCCTTTCTATTGTTTCAGCCATTATCTCGTGAACTATTTTCAAATGAATTAACCTTTCTTCTTCTGTTCTTCAATCCAATGGAGGACATCCTCCCTCTTAAACCGCCAACTGCCACCCACTTTGAATCCGGGCAATTTGCCTTCTGCGGCCAGTCGGTATGCAGTTTTTTCTGCCAACTTGAGATAGTCGGCGACCTCTTTCAAGGTCAAAATTTCATCAGCCATAGCGTATCCACTCTTAGACACATGAGACAATAAGGGAAAATTGGGGAATCAACAAGGCTAATGAGGCTTTTACCTCCGACTTTTCTACATTAGATTGAGGAAAGCGTGCCAAGTACGCGATTTGATCAAAAACAAGCACTTAGGTGCATTGCTAGGGGGCAGGTCACTAACGAGTGAATGATCTACCCTTCTTGCGTTTGTTTTGCTCACTCTCCCGCTTCCTTTCACTCTTACGTTTTTCCTGATAACTATCCTCATGATCATTTGTCAGGTCTAGCTCGTTTTGCTTGGATTTATCCAGCGATGAGGAATCAAACCTATGTGACAAGGTGCCACGCTTTTGCTCATGATTATGAGAACGAATATCGAAGATACGTTTCGCCAGTTCTTTGCGCTCTAAACGCTGCTCATCCCGTTTGGCCTGAATTTCTTTCTGTAGCTCGGCTCGTTGTAGGTTATGTTCAAAAACGAGCTTTTGCCGCGAATTGCCATGGTGTTCTTTTAGCTTGCTGAGCTTATCCTTCCCTACCAGCCTTAATCGGCGCTCTTTACCTGTCACTTTATCGAACAGGCCAAGGATGCCCTTTTTGAAACCTTCACGAACAGACTTGGATGTGAGGTTTCGCTTCACTCGATGTTGATCTTTTTGTTCTTGTCGCTGAGCACGCTGGATAGTGACCAGCAGTGCCTTCTTTTCTTCAAGCGGTAACATTTCGTTTCTATGCTTTTGTTTCAGCTCTTTGATCAAGGATTTCATTTCTGAGTTATAGATCGAGCGAATTTCCACTGCTGCCATCGCGACTGAGGGCAAACCATCAGGATCACCCAGCTTGGCCTTTAGTTCTTTCCTTTTGAAGTCGCCAAATTTTGATAGCGAAAATACTTTTTCGGTATGATCCATCAGCACAAAGCCACGCTTATCACCCTTGGCTAGAAATAGTCCACGCTCTTTGAGTGCGTGTGAAAAGCTGCTTACATTATCCGAAGCCTGCCAAGCATCCTTAATCAGCCCACGCAGCTCGTTTGCATCGACCTTCTGCCGTTTGAGCTGATTCCATTGAGCTGGTGTGAGGTTGAATCGATCTGCTTCTTGCTTGTTTTCCATTCCTCTTGGCATATCCCAGCCGTGTTCCTGATACAGCTCACGGCTCAACTCCATAGATTTGTTCTTGAAGTGTGACATGCGAATAGCTTTCATTTCCTGAACATTTATGCGAGACCAGACTACGTGTGCGTGTCTGCCTCGACCTTCTTTCTCATGGTAGACCACCACACGAGGCTGGTCGGTTAAGCCCAGCTTCTTTTCAAAACGCTTGAAAGCGTCTTCAAACTGGGCTTCGGTGACTTCGGCACCGGGGGGAGGATTAAAGGACGTGCTGAACAAAGGCTGCTCACAACGAGTCGCCTTTGATACCGCATCAATCTCTAGTAGGGCTTCGTGCAGATTAAGCCCGACCAGTCCTTTAATCTCGGCGACGGTTACATGATCGTTATCGCGCTTGTTATTTAGATGCGTCGCAAGGTTGCGAGCACCTGAGCGCTGAGAGCATCGAATAATCAATGTAACGTCGCTCCTTTGTCATGGTCGCCTTCCCTATAGCCGAGCGCCACCATGACCGCAGCCCGCATTTCGGCCAAGTCGATCAGAGCTTCTTTTAGCTCTGGTATTTCGACTGATCCCTCAATGTGTATCTGGCGGGCAAGCTGGTTGAGGTTCCCCCCGATTTTCCCGAGAGAGCCTAAAAGTCGGGCAAGCTCAACCTTTTCGGTCACGGGTCTACGTGA
Source organism: Fluctibacter halophilus (assembly GCF_020687825.1). GTDB lineage: Bacteria > Pseudomonadota > Gammaproteobacteria > Enterobacterales > Alteromonadaceae > Fluctibacter > Fluctibacter halophilus. Next base: position 418,453 of record NZ_JAJEWP010000002.1, on the reverse strand, counting down.
TCGACGCGGAGGAGGAGCATCGAAGATGATTGATTTGCAATAGCCACCCATGGATAAGCCAGCTCGCTCGGCTCTATACTCAATTTCACGCCGCTCATCTGGAGTGAGCCAAAGTGAAAATGGTGGTGGTCTCTTGCGTGATGTTGTGCCAGTCATAACATTACCCTCCGAAGCGCATTTCAAAGGGGGGTGCGGGGAAAAGCCTGTTTTCCCCCACCAAGATGGCCTGCTACTAGCAGGCACAGCTTGCATGTTGGCTTATCAATGATGAACATAAATGTTCTAAGATTTAGTTAAAGCCAACGGGTGTGGGGTATTCCCCACTCCACCGCAAGGTGGACATGCCACCTTACTTTCCGCACCACCCAAAATCAGTTCAAATGCATCATAGATCAGCATTTTTTATGCTGTAAATGCTTGATTTTTCGGTGGTTGCGACATGTTAAGACACGCTTAGACATTAGCACAAAATTATTTTCGTGCTAAGTTTTTCGCTCGCCATATTTGGGTATGAGGAAAATCTGTACCACCGTCTTCGGCAGTACAGATTTGTGTTTTTATGCTTCGGAATTTTTAATTCTTGAGCAGTAGATACGGCCTTCAACAATTTGTTTGCCGTAAAGCTGAACGGTGATTTTGCCATCTTCGTTTAGCCAAGCTACACCGACTGTCTCAAAGTGAGCCTGTTTCCCCTGCCCGTGCTTAATACGCGCACTATGCGTTGGAGCTTTACTTTCGGCGTTGTAGGTTTCTGAGTATGTCATTGTTTTTTCCTTTCAATGGATTCTTAGGCCGAGCCTGTCTCGGCCTTATGCGAGCCGAACAGCGGGGCGTAGGAATTTTGTAAAGGTAAAATCGGGTAAGTGGTGCGGCTCGCAGAGAGCCGTAGCGAACGAGAACACGGTTGCACTATTTTGCCTTTACAAAATTTCTGCGCTTTGCAAGGCATTAGAGCATAAGGGCGGGACAAGTTTGGCCGATCTACGACACCGTTAGAAAAACAATGGCATACTCAGAAGCCCTTCCCTGCTTAAGAGTTTCTTAACCTTTATGTGTTTTAATATTGGTAGGCGGCATCCTAAGCTCATAGCTACGATGCCGTTTTTCTATGGGGGGATGTCGCCACTACCTTAACGGGGCTTGTTGGTTATGGGGAATGAACACGCAATTCATTTCCCATACTTACAAATCAGACTTGAAGGGGCGACAATGAACGACATCAGCAAAAGCCTAAGCAAAGCCTTCGCAACATCTGGCGACAGTCAAGTTGGTCATTGCGAAGCAAACGTATTGGCCTCTCTCATGCTCCAGTCAAACGCTCTCGTCTCGCTCGAAACTGCTGTGCAGCTATGCAGCCTCTCCATACAAGACATCAATTTCAGAATTCGTGAAGGCCGGTTTCCGCCCCCTCAGAACCTATCCTTGGATAATCGCGAAACCAAACTGGCTTTCCGAGTACGCGATATTCAGAAGTGGCTAAACAGCCCTTCTGAATATTATACGAGTCAGTCAGGCATCAAAGATAAAGGGTTTAGGATGCGCCATGACTAGAACGAGAGATTGGGATATTGATAAGGTCATTCAAGAACTTGATCCACGCAAACAGGCTAGACCATTCAATGCGGAATTCCAGCAACGCGCATCCTTTGAAAGCGTTACTTACGAAGATATAAAAGAAGCTTATGTAATCGCGGCTCAGGTTGTGGCTGAGTACGGCGACGACTATCTTCCAATATTTGTTGACCTTCAACGCAAGCTCGATAAATATGGAGAAAAAGAAAAACTTGTGGAAAAAGCCAAATTAATTGCTTACGGTCAGCAACATAAAAAACCATTTTAACAGCTAGTTTTTGTCGCACATTTTGGTAACTTTTTGGGAACATTTAGGATTTACGTAATTTTTAAATCTATTATTTACAATAACTTGGTGCGGTATTTTCGACTGTATTGATTTTCACCGTGTCCGCCATTTTCCCCTGCAATGAACATCCCATCATAAATGCTAAGTCACTGATATAGTTGAATTCCCACTTATATTTGACCTTTCTTTAACCATTCCTTATGGGTTATTGGGTTAAATTTGTTATACATTTTGGGAACATTTAGGCCACATGGAGTATTTATTTAGACGGGGAAATTGGTTTCATTACAAGCGGCGTATACCGAAAGATATTGCGCGATTTTATGATGGCGACTTCGTTCAACTTTCACTAAAGACAGATTCCATGACCATGGCCAAACAACGTGCCACCCTATTAAACACTCAGTTGGATTCACTGTGGTCTGATTTGCGTTCAAACGGACACGAAGAGGCCGAAAGCAAATTAGAACAAGCCAAAGAAATTGCACAAGCACATGGTTTTCCGTATTTGACGATGGATCAGATTATTAGCGCGGGCAGCTCCGAATTAGTAAGCAGGCTCAACACAATCCAACCAGTCGTATCGAGCGAACAGGAGAAAGTAGAAGCTGTATTAGGAAAGCATAGTTCTACTGCACCGACCATAAGGGAAACCTTGAACAGATTCTGCGACTACTACAGGGCAGACATGACTAATAAAAGCGCCCATCAGATTAAAAAGTGGAAGAACCCGCGCCTTAAAGCAGTTGATAACCTTGTATCACTATATTCTGACATGCCGATTGACAAAGTAACCCGTGATCATATCCTCGGCCTCAGGGAATGGTGGTTTGGTAGGATAGAAAACGAAGGTTTATCACCCAGCTCTGCAAACAAAGACTTTTCTCACTTGAGATCACTGTTTGCTTTCGCCCGTGATGATCAAAAACTGGACATCGATATCAGCTACTTGTTTTCAAGGGTTAGATTTGCAAACCGTGCCAGCACTCGCCCCCCTTTCGAAACGAGCCACATTAGGGATAACCTGCTAAATATAAAAAATTTGGATGGGCTGCATCCAGAGGCGAAGCTTTTCTTATTTGCGATGGCAGACACTGGCGCTCGCCCTTCTGAGCTACTAGGTTTAGATGCCTCCAATGGAGATATCAGGCTTGATGCACCTATTCCGTATATCTTTATACGACCTGCAAAAGACAAAGCACTTAAAACGGCTCAAAGCGAAAGGCAGATACCATTGGTTGGCGCTTCGTTATTTGCTTTCCAAAATTTACCGCAAGGATTTGAGCATTATTACAGGAAAGCTGATCAACTATCTGCAAACCTAAACGGCTTTTTGCGCAATCATGGTTTATTGCCCACAACCGAGCATTCAATATATAGCTTGCGACATAGTTTTGAGGATCGTTTGACAGCGGTAGAGCCGCCAGAAAAGGTTCAGGCTGCGCTTATGGGTCACAAGTATGCTCGCCCACGCTACGGCGATGGGCCAAGCCTAGAGCAGAAAAAGAAGTGGCTAGATATGATTTGTTTCGATTTAACCTAAATCATGGAGTCGGTGGCTTTGGATTAGCAGCCTCTAGTTCGGCGTCTTTTTTATCTTCAAGCTCCCACCATAAACCGTATTCTTTTCGGATTCTCTCATCAAGCGCCTCTCTGAGTTTTGGCGCACCGCCCATAAGCGCCAGCATATAGGCATTACGGCCTTGGTCATCCTCATGTAAACAGATAAACGAGGATACCTCCGTATTATTTAGCAGGAAAAGCCCAAAATCAGTACGCATTGAAACGATAGCAACCTGCAACGCATTCATTCCAAGATCATCAGTATCGTTTATACAGTCTGGTCTACCTTTCATTGCAGACAGAGCTTCCTCTATGTCGCCTCGCTCTGCCGCACGCAAAATACACGGTTCCATTCCATTAGTCCCTTCATCCTTGTATTGCCACTTCTGAGGTAGTGCCATATATCACCCAATTAAATCAATTAAAAACCAAAATTAGTAAATATTTCGTTAGCTCGCTGCTTTGCATAGGCGACTTCTTTTGGATTGGAATAGCTTGGGTCAACATCGCACTCCCCAAGCGGTTCAAAATAGTTTTTTATAATCGTATGGGATCGCGGGTGACGAGAAGTGTCTTTGCTATAAGAGTTTTTCGTACTCAATGAATAATCAACATAAACAGGGAAGTTAGTTCTAAAGGACTTCAACAAAATCAAATTTCGCTGTGGCAAATGGACTCCATAATGAATTTGATTACCTGTAGCCTCATTAAACGAGATCACAAAATCGTATGGATTTCCTTTTAACTTCTTGATGGCAAAATAACTATTATCTATCTCCTCCTGTGACTGCGTTGTTTTCAGCTTAAATCTGCCAGATAACTCACTCCATTTAACTGGCTCCTGATCAAAGGAAGTAAGATATGCAGCTCTATAAACCACTCCCTCCTCTAGTGGTGGCACTCCAGATTCTAAAGGGCGCTCAGGAATGTACTCAATATCACTTTCGTATCGTATTGCTAATGCGCGATCATATTCGTTGGGACTTATAAAAACTGATATTGCATTCCCTAAGTGTTTAACAAGAGAGCCAGCTCTTAAACCTCGAATATTTTCTGGTCGATGCTTCCACACAAAGCTTTCCATCAGCTCAAAAAACTCAGGGTCACCAATACCTTTGCTTTTCCCCCTTCTGACATTATCCAACATATTCGTAAAACGCTGCTCTAATTCAGAATGCACGTCTGCACTGAACGTAGCCATCTCTTGAAGGATACGGACAGGTCTTCCAAGCTCAGTTCCTTTCAACTCCCTAATAGTTTGACGAAAAACTTCGACTAAAGCGTCTTGATAATCACGATCGTTTCTACGATAGAACTCATTTCTGCGTTCAGGGGAACCCCCTTTCTGTACAAGATATGGTTTAAACCCTTCCAAATTGTTCACCATTTAAACAGTTTACGGAATTTCTACGAGTTTTGGACGCGATATGTGCCGAGTATATTTGGCTCATATCAATAGCATAAATCCTGAACGTCAATTATAGGCATCAGGAGAAAAGCTATGACAAATCAAAACCAATCGAGGCTTTTTAAGCTTATTACTATACCGCTGATCATAGTTGGCACCATAACCGGCGCATTAGGTATGGAGCTGATTATGGGAGCCGAAACCTTCTGGCAGCATGCTATCTGTTGGCTAATAGCCATCGTTGTTGGCATTGTTCTATATGGCCTCTGGAAAATACAAGAGACTATATTCATCACCATTGACCCTCTATATCGTGATAAGCGCCTTTGGGCGGTTCATATATTGACGCCGATCTTCGCTGTGCTTGTTTCCGGTATGGCTAGCTTCGTATACGTCTATCACAACACAGCTTACCGCCTTCATATGGAAGAAGGAATCGTAGATGCTCAAAATTCGATCAACCATGCAGCAAAATCTGCTAATCGCATACTGCTCTTCAAAGATGTTGTACGAAGTAAAGTTGGCTCTCTTGAAGACTTAGCAAAAAGTGAAGAGAACGGCCTCGTTACTGGTGTTGGTGGTCGCGGTGAGATATACCGCCGGATTATCGAAGGTAAAGACAAGCTCAACGGCATTTCTGACCTTCTTATTCAATCAGAAATCAATATCAATTCGCTATTGGATAGCGCAAATATCCAAATCCAACGGATGCGTAGAGCAATTCCGGTAAATGGTTCGCCATTTGACGGACTGGAAGCATACACCAAAGCGCAACGCAACTTCTTCACCGACTTTCAGACATTATCGGAGCAGAACCTAGCACTTCAGGTAAAAACCATGCTCAGCGGTTTTGAGCAGACCATGGTTTCCACACATGACCGTGATCAAGCAACCCATATGGCGCGTGTAAACAGAGAGATGGGAATCATTTCGGAAAGCATTATTGCAGCGTTGGAGGAGCAAGATATAAAAATTGAACAACCGCCTGAATGGCGCGTGAGCTCCCCAATCTACCTGTCAGTTCTTTATATAGCCAATGGCTGGTCAATCGCATTAATGGTGATCCTGCTGGAAGTTTCTCCCATCTTTTTGGTCTGGGCTCAATGGGCAAAACATAGGCAGACCATTGCCGAGCCAATTGAAGAAAGTACTGTAAGCCTCAAGAGCTTAGAAACACTTGTTACAGCCATCAAGCGCATTATCCAGCTTAATAAAGATTTGACTAAAGGGGATGACGAATGAAATCCCTATCAACTCAACATCAACGGCAGGTTTTAAATAATTTGGTATGGGTGGTTTTCTGGGGCGTGCTCAGCATTGCTTTATACAACCACAAAGACAGCTTGCACTGGATTACATATGTGTATTTATTTGTTGGCGTACTCATGCTGATCAAGAACTTGAAGAGTACTTGGACAGCTTATGAGTATGGAAAGTATCAAGCTCAACTTAGGTATCAAAATGAAACGCCATCAGATATTCATGGCAATACAGTTTATGCGACGTTTGAACAGAAAAAAGCAGCCAACCTTTACGATCCCAATAATGGTATTCCAATTGGCATCGATGAACATGGCCCTTTGTTTTATACCCCGACTCATGCGCTAAATGTGGCTCCGGCTGGAAGCGGCAAAAGCCTAGTTATTGGTGGAATTCTTGCCCATGGCTATCGAATTCCAGATGGCAGAGGTAATAGCCAAGCCGCTTCAATGGTCGTTACTGACCTTAAGGGCGAGCACGGCTACATGACATCCAAATTGTGCGCAGAAAAACATGGCCACAAGGTAGTCTTTTTAAACCCAGATAATTTATACAACCTCGGCAATACACGTTTTAATCCACTCCAAGGGGTCATTGATGATATCTCGCATAAGCCACTGAATAAATTCGCTGTTGCGGATGCAACTGAAGTGGCGCTGCTATTGGTTCCAGAACCAAGTAAAGGAGATGATGGGAATTTTTATTTTCGACAAGGTGCTCGTGATCAGATTATTACTGCGATGTTGTTCTTCGCCTGTTCCGCTCCCTCAAGCTGCATTTTCCCCGAGCTATTTCGTGTTATTGGAAATGCCGAGCAATTAAAAGAGACGTTAGAGGAAGCAAAAAAGCTGGATGTTCTTTGTGGAGAGCTATCAACTCGCGCATCCGATATTTTAGCGGCAACCGACGATCATTTTGCGAGCTTCAGAAGTGGCGCGCTGCAAGCCCTCTCACCATTTTCACCCAGTTCACCATTAGCTGATTCAGTATCTGCTTCGGATTTTACTTTTGAATCGTTAAAACGAGAACCAACTACAGTTTACATCATGGCTCGCCATGACCGTAAAGACGTTTACGCTCCATGGCTAGGATTAGTCACTAAAATGGCGATTAAGGCGCTCTTCAAGGTTGATGGCAACATTCCAGTTTTCTTTTGCCTCGACGAGGCCACCAACATGCCATTGCCTGGATTCGCAGCAGATATGACAGCCCTAAGAGGCAATGGTTTTAGAACTCGATCTGCTTTCCAAGCCAAATCGGAATCACGACGAGTCAACGGTGAGGAACAGACTGAGACCATTTACAGCCAATGTGATTTAAAGCAGTTCAATAGCATTACGTCTTATCAGGAAGCCAAGGAAATATCGGATTCAATCGGTCAAACAACCGTGAAGAGTCACAGTTTAGGGGAAGACAAAACTTCTCCTTGGTCTGATTTAAAAAACTCTACATCAGAATCTGGTCGGCCTCTCCTAATGCCAGAGGAGCTATTACGCTTAGGTGAGGATGAACAAATCATCCTTATCTCCAAGCATGGCTTACCCCCTATTCGATGCAAGCGCCTTCCTTATCATCACGTCCCTGAATGGCACGCGATACTCGATGATAACCCATTGGAGGGCGGAAAACTTCCGCTTAATCCCAAGGTATCCATCTCATATCGGGAGGCAAGAACATGAAACGTGTAACTGTTCATTATTCAAAACCTACCGAGCTGCCAGCGGCCAACATTATTCTAAAGCCACTGAATGCTCTGTGGGCACTAACCGGTGGATTAGTACCAGCCTTTCTTGTCTGGGGTCTAGTAACCCAAGGTATCCCCGCGCTTCTTATTGCCGATGAAGGCTATCGCTGTGCATACCTCGATGCCTTCGGAGGATTTTATAGCCGCAACACGTCGTATAGCTGCCACTGGCTCGCTTTTAGAAAGTTAGACGTATCGCCAAAAAATTTAATTAACGATGTTACGGAGGCTTTCTAAATGTACCAAGTAGTGATTGAGAAAACAGCCGACTGGTTATTTCCAGTAATGATGAGTGTGGGAGTTTGGTACGGCTTGCACTATTCGACCTTAACTCCTCGCGTACTAATGGTAGATACACCCATACAGTACAGAGACTTCCACCTCGCTAACAAACTTCCAGAAAGCGTTGGCAAGTGTATTCAAGAAAATATGGCTTCAGCCATTTTGAACACTGGCCGTGTAGAAGCAGCGCTTTATACCGCGACCTTCAAACACTTTGATCAGCAATACAAAGAAAAGCAGCTCATTGCTGAAGCCAGCCTTGATGAAACGTGCGGCGTAAGCCAAGCAAGGCAAAAGCAAAGAGCTATGGAAGCTAAAGCACTAGAGCAAGAAAGGCTGGTCGCTGAAAAAGCTCGCATGGAAGCTCTTGCTAATAAAAAGCGCCAACTTGAACAAGAGGCGCAAGAGCAATATCAGCAACAAGTAAAAAAGCAGATGAATTTCTTCATTGATTTACTAACGGGAGAAAAATAATGAGCGATGTTATTTATCAGTCTGGTCGCTTGCTGGTTAGCTCGACCCTATTTAGAACCGCTAGACGCTCGTACCGAATTCGAGACATTGAGCGCATCACTATCAAGCGCCCTCTGTTCTGGTTTTCACTTCCGTTAGCTATAGGCAGTTACTTACTGCTCAAAGAATACAGTCAGTATTTATTTGAGGAAGAGAAGTATGTCTGCCTTTTCACAATGACAATTGTACCCGTTACTTTCTGGTTTATTGGAACACTGAGCATCACATCAAAGAGCTATTCCAACGACGATGCCATCACAGGTTTTATGCCTCGTTTACAAAAAACCAGAAAAGCTATTGAGAGCGTTATCTTCAATTCCTCGACTACATTCGAAACAAAGGAGAACAAGCATGGCTAAGAACTGCCAAATTCACCATTACGCCTGCCATTGTGATCGCTGCGTCTTGTGCCTTGGCCTCCACTGTTTGGAGTGTGGCGTTAGCGTATCACGGACAAAGCCAATGCCATGTCAAATCCCCAAAGACAGGCAAACACTAATTGATGAGTTTCTTGATGAGCAAGAAGCCCTTGATAAAGCCCAAAAACATAGCGACATCACTTACCATTAATGGAGAAAGACCATGACCGATATTTACCTGAACACAAAAGACTTGGCCGACAGATATAGAGTTTCATCAAGAACGATTTTTCGTCGAATGAACAAACCTGACAATCCGTTTCCTGCTCCAGCGATTAAGATGGCTGGCAGCTCAAACCTTTGGCTTAAGAAAGATGTTGAGCTATGGGATGCCAGACAACGGGAGCTGACTTCGATTGATCGCTTCTTAAATGAGCAGGAGGAAATTAGCCGAAGCAGAGAAGAGCCTGAAGACAACAATTTCCACTGAAACTAAACGGGGTGCATCGCACCCCATCTTTATGCAGTTCTGCGCCCTCTCATCTCCACCACATTGTCATTCAATGGTTCTGGAAGTTCTTCACCGACCATTTCATGTAACTTACGACACCACTTTTCATAAGCTTCTGCTTGCTCTTTGAGATAATCATAATGGTCATAGACCCTTGCAACAGAGCTACCAACAGCGTGGCCAAGCATTACCTCTGCGGTGACAAAATCTGTAATGCCATTGGAAAGATTTGTTCTCATCGTTCTGCGCAAATCATGCATAGAAAAGTGCGGCATTTCGTAGTTTTCGTGCCTGCGTAAGTACTGGAGAATATTATATGGGATGGCGAGCGGTGCTCTCATTCCAAGCATTTCAGTCGTTCCATCATTTGTAAAGACATAAGGGCTCCCAGCACTCAGCTCAAAAGCCTGTTTCAAATAACCTTTAATCGTAGGAGTAATTGGCCTCAGTAACGGCTTTTTACTTTTCTTGCCAAGCTTGTGATTTTCCGGCGGGATCGTCCAGACACTAGCGTCAAAATCGAAGTGCTTCTTCTCGGCCTGTCTTAACTCTCCATTGCGGCATCCATAGATGAGGCATAGCTTAACGAAGAGCTTGTTCTTCGGCGTGATACGTGAGTAATCAACAGCAAGCCATAGCATTTTAATTTCTTCGTCAGACAGACAACGGTCTACTGAGCGTTTCTGAATTTGCAGGTCTTCTTTAGCGAAGATGTCCGCGAGCGGATTGACTGGAACCAGCTTTCGCTTCACCGCAAACTTATAGAGCTGCTTGGTGTTTACCAGCAAACGCTCGGCGATGGCTGGGCGCTTGTTCGCTATTGGCTCTAGTAGATCGAGCCACGCATGCAAAGTGATGCGCTCGGCAGGCAGTGAACCGAGTTTAGGGAATACATGAAGCTCAAAGCTTCGCTTGATCTCATGATGGCCTTTTTTGTTCTTTATGCAGTATGAGTCATACCAAAGGTCAAAAAGCCCTGACAGCGATTCAGCGGCGATAATAGCCTGCTTCTCAAGCTGGCGAACGATCTTTGGATCATGCCCCTCTTCTAGCTTTTTACGAAGCCTGAGCGCCTCGACTCTGGCTTCTTTGAGTGACATTAACGGATAGGAACCTAAGTCAATCCGTTTTCGGCTACCGTTGTAGTAGTACCGCAACGAATAGGTCACTTTACCCTTTGGAGATACGCGAGCGCATAGCCCATCACGATCAGCTTTAACAAGCTCTTTGGTTTTTGATTTACCGTACTGCGCTTTTAACCACGATTCAGTAAGTGCCATACCCTTTCCTCTAAGTTATTGAAAACTAAGAAAAGGTACAAAATTTTTTTAAGCCCTTTGCACACAAGAATTTGTACCCAAATTTGTACCCATTTCCTGTGACTCAGGGTGGCAAAAGTAGGCTTTGATGGTCAATATGACAACCCAAGACGTCTTATAACATTTTGTTTTTATTAATATTTCTGTCTTTAGGTGGCTTAAGTTGTCTTACCGGTTCAAGTCGGGGTGAGAAATGATCGCAAAGGTGCGGCGCTTGTCGACTTCTTGCTGCAATCCCATGGGTTGACTCTGAACTCTTGCGGGTTAAAGGAAATACGGCCGCGCATTGTATACGACCCATGTGCAAATGTCCTCATTCGGGCCGCGCATATCGGCAAAAAATCCGATAATTTGTGCACCTAAAGATTTACTCCGCGCAAACTTTGTCATATATTCGCTTAGAGGTAATTTTTTTACCTGTAAGCGCTCTTATCGAAAAACGTTCGTAATTGGTAGAAGAAACGCCATGGCACGTCGAAAGAATTTTAGTGGTGCGCAGCTGCGGGCCCTCAGAAAAGAATCCGGATACACCCAGGAAGAACTGGCTGTACGTATCGGCATCAGCCGTGAGACTGTATCTGCGATTGAAAATGAAAAACCCGAGACAATGAACAGTATCGGGGTAGAAGTCATCAGCAAATGGTGGTCTGTGTGCCGACAGAAGGCGTCAGAGCAAACCCGCCAGTCATTCTTCTCTACCGTGATGGATTATTTCGGTTTTACCCATAGCTGATGCTCCTTCGCCATTACACGCCCAAAATACTAACAGCCCTCTTCGGAGGGCTGTTTGTCTTTGCGGGCTTCTATACCTTTGGTAACGCCCTGCTGTTTGACCGGATTTTTATCGGGGTACTGATTTTCACCGCACTGATCTGCCGAAAAAACGTCAATGTGCTGGGGGTCGTGGTGATTTTAGTGATCCAACGGCTGCTTGAAGAAGCAGGGTGGAGTATCAGCGAGGCGAATCATGAATTGCTTGTGAAAGCCGTATTCTACGGGCTAGCCTTATTTGTCTACTACAAAACGAGATTCGACGAACTATCTAAGGTATTTTTAACCACCATTACCATCGCGTTGTTATCTGAAGCCTACTGGTATTTCTCTGACAAAAGTGCACCAGAAATCTACTGGTACGTTTTTGTCGCAACAAATGCTTTTCTTGTAAGGTATCTAGTATTTGTTCGCGTCGGGTTTACAGGTGATTATTTCCCCCAAAAAGCCGAATCAATCAATTTGGATTGGCATATTTTTAAATTATATGGAGTGGCAAGTTTTCTTCAGCTGATCATGATTGCCGAATACATTGTTCGTTCTGTATTTGGTTTTATCAAAATCACCTATGTCTACTATACTTATCCGTATGTAGCTCAAGCTTTAGCAACCTATGCTGTTTGGGTCATTTTTAACGAAAGCTACCGCCTCCTGCTACCAAGACTGCTAAAAGCCTGACATCAACGGTATGTGTTCGCATACCCGTCACCTTTATAAAACACCCTTTTTTCCTCGTATCTGACATCGCCAATCGGTACGGTGCGGCCAATTTGTGCCCAGCACTGCCAATTTGCTTATAAAACCAGCATAATCCACCATAAATGTGGATTCTAATCCACATTTTTACCCACACACATTCCGAGGAAAAACTGATGAAAAACGTTAAATTGATTGCTGTACTGTTAACCCTGACCCTGACTTTTGCTGGTACTGTACAAGCTGGTACCGGCAGCAAAACCAAGCCCCCCGTTGCTGAAGAGCAGGAAAAATCCTGGTACGAGCAAATCTGGGATCTGGTCACTGTCAATGACTAACCGGTACGACAGGCGCTCCCTGCGGGGACGCCTGTCCCCTCCGCATGTTACCGCTTACATTAACCCGCCCCACCGGACAAATTATTAACCTTTCAAAATCAATCAGTTAGTTACTTCGGTTAGATTTTTTCACTTTGTGGAGCCGAATCCACATCCTCTGGCATAGACTCAGCCTATAAAGAATACAGTTGCCGCCTTGGGCGTGACTGTCGTCGTTTCAATAACAAAAACAGGCGAGGAACCCGTCATGTACATTACCGGTGCAGATTTGCGCAAAATGCGTCTGGAAGCAGGCCTAACCACCGTTCAAATGGCTAAACTGGCCAATGTGAAGACCCGTAAAACTTACGAAAACTGGGAAAAGAATGTGGGGAGCCCCAACATGAACCAGTTTATTGCCATGTGTGCGGGGTGCAATTTCAATTCTTCTGCCATCGTTGAAATGGCGGTAGAGCGGGGCAGCACCGGTGCTCAGCTGAACCTGAGTCGCGCCAACATCCGTTAATTTCCCTCTATTTTCAGGCCGATGTCAGACGCCACTGACATCGGTCAGTGATTTGCGCATCATCAGCGCATCTTCACGACCTGTGGTGGTCGGGTAATAGTCTTTCCTGCGGTCCATCAATTCAAACCCCATGCTTTGGTACAACTGGATTGCCGGGCTGTTTGAGCCACGCACTTCCAACCACACCACACTGCCCTGCCGCTGATGACTTTCACGGATAAACTGCTGTAATAACTCACGCCCAATGCCCTGACGCTTGCGGTCATGGTCCACGGCGATATCCATCAGGGTAATTTCATCCAGTACCTGTAAACCAATCGCATACCCGGCGAGCACGTTGCCGTGATAGGCCGCCAGCGTAAAATAGGGCTCGGTCAGTGTGTCGATGAACGTCGACTGTGACCAGGGCTGGACATGACTTTGCTGATGAATGTGATGGGCTGCAACGCCATCCTGTTCGGGCAGCGCAACAATGCTGAGGGTCACGGTAACAGCGGTCCGATACAATCCCACAGTGCACATTTCTGCGCCCCAGTGAGTGTTGTTGTCAGCGGCAGCGATAACCTGCCGTCAGACAACCGGATATTATCGCTGTTTTGCCAGACCATCCTGGCGCCAGGATAGTGTGCAGACGCGTCGCTGGTGTCAAACAGCCAGTCAGCTTCTTCTAGTTGCAACAGGGCAAACACGTCCGCCAGCCAACGAGGCAGGCTTGATGGCTGTTCGGCGACAATGACGATTTTGCCCGTCACTTCCAAAACAGGGCTGGCTTGTCCCTGCTCCGGCGCATCAACCGCAGCGCTTGGTTCGGATGGCGCCACAGGCGGTGTTTTTTCAGCCGATGTTCTCAGCGCCAACACCGATGCGGGTATTCCTTTGCGCACTTCGCTGCCTGGCGCCGCTTCAGGTTGAGTTTCGCTGACCTGGACGCCAGCTGACGAGGTACTGTCAAAAACATGCCACATCCCAATCCCCATCGCTTGCAAGGCAGCAATCTGGGCAGGAGTATAAGGTTCAGAAGTGATTTTTTCGTTCATGGGTGGAGCTTACCATGAAATACCCAAAGTGGCAGGCTGTAGAGAACTCAGCAGGCACAAAAAAACCGCACTGAATGCGGCTTTTTCGACGAATAATGGCAGGGGTGGAGGGAGTTCCTCAGGCACATCCCTGTGCCTGACCGCAAGCGGCGCTGGCGCGGTACACTTTGCTCCCGGCAAAGGTGTCAAATCCCGATGGGGGTTCTCGCCCATCCACCCCATCAGTGCCTTTAGTGCAGGCACAAAAAAACCGCACTGAATGCGGCTTTTTCGACGAATAATGGCAGGGGTGGAGGGAGTTCCTCAGGCACATCCCTGTGCCTGACCGCAAGCGGCGCTGGCGCGGTACACTTTGCTCCCGGCAAAGGTGTCAAACCCCGATGGGGGTTCTCGCCCATCCACCCCATCAGTGCCTTTAGTGCAGGCACAAAAAAACCGCACTGAATGCGGTTTTTTCGACGAATAATGGCAGGGGTGGAGGGACTCGAACCCCCAACCATCGGTTTTGGAGACCGCTGTTCTACCAATTGGAACTACACCCCTGTCGAAGCCTCGGCATTATACTGGTGCGCGGGTAAAGGTAAAGGTTTTTTGTGTGCTTTTAGATTCAATTGGCGGAGATTTAATCACTCTCGCGCAAGCTATCCGCAGCCGCAAACCACAATTGGTTGGTCAAGGTTACCAACGGCGCTTGCTGCTGGTAACCGCGGGCAACATCATCGCCATGTATGCCACTGGCGTCGGCATAAGCATTCAGCAAGGTTCGCGTCTGAGGCACCGTTAGCTGATTGATCGCAACGCAACTGGCGACATCGAAATACCGGTTGCCGGTGGCCGCGTACTCCCAGTCAAATACGCAGGAAATATCGGCACACACATGCTCAAATTGCAGATCATGATGACACAACACCTGATCAACGCCGTGGCTGTCGTACCACACCGGTGCCAGTTTGGCCATTTGCTGACGCCAGTCACCATTGAGATGCTCGACACGCGCCAGGTAGGCCTCCCAATCAGCCATTAAGTCCAGTGACAGGGCAAACACCGGCAACTGATGGATCCAAGCCAGCCGCTGTGCCAGAGCGAGGATATTGTCTTCCTGACTGCGGTTGGCCTGAGCCAGGGTGCTGTGCGGGACCCAATGCTCAACCTGCACATCATGACGTTGGGACAAAAACACCGGCTCAGGTGCTGCGCCATGTTGCGCCAATTGATGTTGTAAGGAGTATTGAGCCTGTCGATCCACAGACGTCAGGCGGTTGGTTTGAAACCGTTTGACGAAAAAAGCATGTTCCGTCGTTTGCAATTTAAAGCTGTGATTGATCACGCCACCGTCCACCGGGGTCAGGGTGAAATGTTCGCCAAACAAATGGGTGCTGCGCAATGCGTCATACAGATTACTCGACATTCAAGTGCTCCAACTCGCCACGCCAGCCCCGGCGCCAGTAATACGCACCGTAAACACAAATCGGTAAGAAGGCGATAAACAGTGCAGCCGCAAACCACTCGCCATTGGTGCCATAGTGAAAGGCGCTAAGTGCGTTGACGACCAACCAATACCACCAGCTCTCCAAGATGCGGTACACCGTCATGATCGCCGCTACCAGGCTCCCCCACATCAGTAGGCTCTCAGTAAAGGTCAGAAGCCCGGGTTCAATGGCATGAAACAGCGAGGCCAACACCTGGGTCAGTACGACCCAAACCGTAATGACGCTGGCATGCTGACGCCACGTCATTGACCAAAGCCCCTCCGCACTTGGCTGGGAGCTGGATGTGCGCTGTGTCCAGACCGTCCATCCCCATACCGCAACCAACATGTAAATGCTGTTCAAGACCACCTGCAAGGTCAGGTCCATGGCAAAAAACATGATGGTGTAAAGCATCGCGCTGAGAAACCCTGCCAACCAGCACCACATGCTCAGACGGCTGGCCAACACAGCGTGCATCATGGCAGTCAGAATACCGAGTGCATGCACGGTGTCACTGCCAGCAAAATGGAGGAAATAAGCGGGGGTATCTGTCGGCGTCACTGCACAACCCTAGTCATTCGAGGGCTTCACCCTCGACCAAAACGGCGTTTGTATCAGCGTGATCCTTACGCCAGCGCCAATACCCATATATTGCCACTACAGTATAGATGAAGAACAATACGCTGGTCAGGTATAGACCCGTCACGCCATACAGGTACGCCGCAGCGAGATCGATAACCACCCAGTACAGCCAGCTTTCAATCACTTTGTGCGCCACCAACACGGTAGTAAACACACTGAACACAGTAATTGCCGCATCAAGGTGATTGTATTGGCCGTTAAACCAATGAGACGCCAGCTCTCCCAGGCCTAAAGACACACCCGTCAGTACCACACACCACAGCGCATGCCATTGCAGCGGTTTGTGCTTCACATCCTGGCGCTTCGGCGCCTTACGCCAGGCCCGCCAGCCATACACTGCCATGACCAGATAATAGGCGTTCAGCACCACCTGAAACGGTAGGCTCACTTCCCAGAATATCCAGATATACAACGCGGTACTGACAAGGGCTGCAGGCCAACACGCAATATGCTGACGTGTCGCCAGGGCAACATACGCCAGTGCCAGCACAACGGCGATGATTTCCAACAGCGACTGGCTGGCCCATTGGGCCGCCAGCGTGTTAAGCCACTCACTCACCGGCCCGTTTTCCCATTTTGTCACCATTGAGGAATTTGCAGACAAAAATACTCTGACCAATTTCCTCATGGATCCGCTGCATTTCCTGCCCCAGGATCTGCATCACCTCGGCATACTCTCCACTGACATGGGTAGCGGTAGCGTTGGTCGCCACATCCAGCGACGGGTGGCTGTTCAGCCGATCAATAAAGGTCTGAATCGGACCGATGTACGCCTCTTTTAACGGGTACATGGAAATTTCGACAAACAATAGCATTGGACATCTCCTGTCGTAGCCTGGAACGCCAGGCTACGCGCTTAAGCTTAGATCAATATTGGTAACGCACAGTAATACCAACGCGGCGTGGCTCACCCCATTGCTCGTAAAGATGGGTGGTGTAACCGTCGCGTGGATCGTTGCCAAAATAAAATCCGCGGTTGGCCACGTCGCGATCAAACAGGTTGCGGGCATACAGGCTGACTGCCCAACCGTCATGACGATAGGTCACACTGGCATGGGTCAGGGTTTGAATATCGCTGATCTGATCATGGGAATAGGAATAGAAGAACGCGTCTTTGCGATCGACTTCCAGCAAGGCTTCCCAAGCCGGAGAAATTGTCCAGCGTAACCCCACGTTCGCCTGATATTGCGGCGCGTGTGCTTGTTCCCGACCATCGAGGACTTCGCCGCTGTCCTGGCGCGTGATGCCATTAATTTCAGTGCGCAAGTAGCCAAGATTAGCAAACCAGCTCAACGCCTCATTGAGGGTATGGCGAAGCTCAATTTCGACACCATAATTGTGCCCATCTGCAGCGTTGTTATAAAAACCAACAAATGTCTGGTCCTGCAAAATCCAGTTCTTGTACTGAATATCGTCCCGCCACTGGTAAAAAGCGGTTGCGTTAAGTTGCAACGTACCTGAAGGATTTTCACCTTTAACCCCAAATTCCAGGCCACGCATGGATTCACCCTCAAACGTGGCATTGTCCAACAAGATCTCGCGGAATACTGCCAGCTCAGGATCTTCAGCCTTGCCCAGCGCCTCGCCATTGGCACCGCCCATCTTGTAGCTGCGTAACAGGCTCGCATACAACATGGTCGAGTCGGAAGTCTTCAGGTGATAGCTGATCTCTGCGCCCCAGTCGGATTCATCCAGATCGGCTTCAATGCCCCGTACATCGGCATAGTCCAGTTGCTGCCTGGCCAGTCTCAGGCTGGTAGAAATCCAGCTGTTGGCATCCAGATGCCACTGGTATGAGCCGAACACTGCCTGCTCTTTGCGGCGCACATCACTGTTAAAGGTCGCCGGCCCCCAGATATCCCAATCAAAATAATTGCGCAACAGATGCTCGTCCTCATCACTGGCGTAAATCCCCAACGACCAGACTGAATCACTGCCCGGCAGACTGTGCAGCTTCATGCTGAAGGTATGGTCAGTGCGATCCCGAAAGTAATGGTCAGTGGAAGAGTACTCGGCAAAGTAACCGTCAGGATCGTTGATTGGGTCGTAAGGCGCGATGCCGACATAGCTCCAATCCTCGTCATAGCCATAGCCGAGATCCGCATCCAACCGGGTGATGCGCGTTTCCAGTTGCATGTTGTCCCAGCCAGCATAGTGGGCACTTAGCGCGTAGGCATCGCTGTCCTGACGATCGAAGCCCGGCTCGTCAGACAGGGTCGTGCGATCTCTGTCGAGAGAAAAGGCGTCGTAGCCGTTGTCCACATCAATGGCGTGCATCACCGCGTTAAAGGTCCAGTTTTGACTGGCTTGCCAGGCCAGCTTCAATCGAGCGGTGCGCTCATCCACGTTGTTGGTATCGTCGCGCTGTAAAAACGTGTTTTCGATGAAGCCATCACTGGTTTGCTGATGCAGTGACAGGCGGTAATTCAGCCCGTCAGTGACTGCCCCACCAATAGCGGCACCCACATGCCAGCTATCGTAGTTGGCAATACCTGCAGACAGATTTATCCGGGTGTCGTCTGTGGGCGCACGGCTAATGATATTGATCACGCCGGCAAGGCCATCAGTACCAAAGCGGGCGCTGTTCGGTCCTTTAAAGACCTCAACCTGTTCAACGTCAAACAGGCTGGCGCCGGCTGCCATGCCGGAGTAATTGATCCCATCCACCAGATAGCCGACAGAGGGGTTAATCGGATCGACGAACTGGCTGCGCTCACCGATACCGCGAATTTGCATAAAACGCCCGCGTGATGCACCGCTGGCAAAATTCACGTTGGCGGCGCGGTTGAGGATAGTCTCGAGGTGCTGTGCTTGTCGGTCGGCGATGCCTTCACTGCCAATCACCGAAATACTGGTGGCAAGGGTGCGCAAAGGCTGTTCGACGAGGGCACCGTGTACGGTGATTTTTTCAACGCTGTTGTCAGCGTCTTCTGCGTGTGCGCAAAAACCAATCGCTGCACAGGCGAGCGCCACTGCGTTGGCAAGTTTATGTGGAGTATATTTCATGTATGGATCTCTTCTTAATCAATGAAAAGATCCGGTGATACGGCAGGTCAATGGCGAACAATTGTCGAAGACCGAAGTGGTCAACTTACCCATTCCTACGCCGGTATTATCCGGATCAGGTCTAAGGGTTCGCGTGCAGTCACGCATCTCAGCCAATCGATGGCACCCCCTGGATGATGTCTCTCATGTGAAAGACCGGCGCAGTGTAACAGTCTGGTAAGAAACTGCAAGGACCTGCATGACCCCTTGATATCTGCTAAATTGATGGCATATCAAAGGCTTCTTACCCCGTTGTTTAACAAACAAGGTGAACCATGCAAAATTTTGTGTTCCACAATCCAACCAAAGTGGTGTTCGGACGCGGCAGTATCGGCAAACTGTCCGGTTTACTGCCTGAAGGCAAACGCATTATGCTGCTTTACGGCGGTGGCAGTATCAAAAAAAACGGGGTTTATGAACAGGTTGTCGCCCAACTGGATGGACATCAATGGTGCGAATTTTCCGGTATTGAAGCCAATCCGGAGTTCACCACCTTGATGAAAGCGGTAGAACAGGCCCGGGAACAGAATGTCGACTTTCTCCTTGCCGTGGGTGGTGGTTCAGTAGTCGATGGCAGCAAGTTTGTCGCCGCGGCGTTAAAGTTTGATGGTCAACCCTGGGACATTCTTGCCAAAGGCGCAGCGGTCAAAGACGCGGTACCACTGGGTTGCATTCTTACCCTGCCCGCGACGGGCTCTGAGACCAATCCAGCCGCAGTGGTCAACCGCAGCGAAATACAGCAGAAACGCAGCTTTATCAGCGATGCTGTACGTCCACAATTTGCCATTTTAGATCCCGAAGTCACTTACTCACTGCCCAAGCGCCAACTGGCCAACGGCATCGTTGATGCGTTTGTACACGTTATGGAGCAGTACCTGACGTACCCGGTGGGTGCAAGTGTACAAGACCGTTTCGCTGAGGGTATCTTGCAAAACCTGATAGAACTGGGTCCGCAAGTTCTCGACAGCCAGGACTACAACGTACGGGCCAACCTGATGTGGAATGCAACGCAAGCTCTCAATGGGCTGATCGGTGTAGGCGTACCACAGGATTGGTCAACCCACATGATCGGTCACGAGCTCACCGCATTACATGGATTGGATCATGCAGTAACACTGGCTATCGTTTTACCCAGGGTAATGCAGCATCAGCGGGACGCCAAACAAGACAAGTTACTCCAATACGCCGAACGGGTGTGGGGACTCAGCCCCTACGACAAGGACAGCACCATCGATTTGGCGATCGAAAAAACCGAACTGTTTTTCCGCCAGATGGGCATGATGACACGCTTGTCGGAACACAATATCGGTGACGACATCGGTGAAGCAGTGGCCGCAAAGCTGCGCGAAAACGGCCTGGAGAAGCTCGGCGAGCATGGCGCAATCACGCCGGAGCATGCCCGCGAAATCGTTATGGCCAGCTTATAGGCCATTGACAGACAAAAAAGGCGGCCATGGCCGCCTTTTTTAATCCAACATATTAAGCGTTTTTAACTCTTCTTTGGTCTGCGCTTCAAGGATCTCCAATGACTTGCCATGTGGCACCGGCTGACGGGTTTCGGGATCCACTCTCACAAACACAATATCGTCTGCCAGGCAGATGGTTTTCTTGGTGGCTTTGTTGCGCACCAGGCAGGTTACCGTGATGGAGGTCCGCCCCACCGATTTGGTCGCCAAACCAAACTCAACCACATCCCCCTGCATCGCCGGTGACTCAAAACTGATTTCACCAATGTGCTTGGTGACCAGATAATTACTCTCCAATTGACAAATGGCATAAATCGCAGCCTCCTCGTCAATCCACTCCAGCGCGCGACCGCCGAACAATGCATTGGCATAGTTCAAATCATTGGGCATCACCAAACGACGAGATAAAAAGCGCATTCGTATTCCTCATTGCATTTACTTACACTATGGGTCGAATTATACCAAGGTTTTGCCAGTGACCACGAATATCCCTGACAATTGTACAATGACACCCGGCACACACCGACAATTGCTGGTTATCGCCAGCGATGAACCTTGGCACGAGCGCTACCTTTGTCAGCATGTTGTAGTGTCGTCCCGCTGTTGGTGGTTTGGCAGCCATGCGCCACAAGGGTTTGTGCTGATAGAGAGCCATCAACAGTACCGGCATTTTCTGGGCCAGGAATGTGACACCTTGGTCATTGATGCCCGCCAGCAGTTGCCGCTGACGGCGGCATTTGCCCTGAGCGGCTGTGTTAGCAGAGGTGGCAAGATGATCGTGCTGTGCCCTTCTCTGTCGCGCTGGCCAGAATCAGCCAGCGTTAGCGTTAAACACTCCTATGGCATAAATCCACGCAACCCGAGCCTGGTTATCCAGTGGCTTTGCCACTGCATCCAGCAGGATCAGGACATCCAACTGATTACCGCCAGTTCCCAGCCCTGGCCGAAAGCCGTGCCAATCGACTTGCCGACAGATGAGATCAAAGGTCCCTGTGCGAGTAGCGACCAACAGATGGCCGTCGATGCCATCGTACACGTTGCCAAAGGACATCGTCATCGTCCGTTGGTCATTACCGCCGATCGCGGGCGTGGCAAAACGACAGCCCTTGCTATCGCCGCGTTGCAATTAAACGACGCACATGGCACCCAGTGCATCATCACCGCACCGCGACCTGATAATTGTGCCACGGCCATAGACTACTGCCAGCAGCATGGCCAACAACACGCTGCGGCGTTGAGTTTTGTTGCCATGGATAAGCTGATCGCCGACAAACCTGACGCAGGACTGGTGTTGATTGATGAGGCCGCCAGCTTTCCTACTGCACTGTTACAACAGGTCGTAGAACACTATCCCCGGGTGGTGTTTTGCTCCACCACTCATGGCTACGAGGGCAGTGGCAGAGGGTTCGAAATCCGCTTCAAGGGGTTTTTGCATCAACATTATCCGGATTATAAATCCCTGCACCTCAATACCCCTATTCGCTGGTACGAAGGCGACCCTGTGGAAGCCTTCTGGTTCAAAGCGATGGCAATGACCCCTTTCTGTGAACAACCAAAGGTTGAACAACTGAGCGACGGCAATCACCGCCTGAGTGCCAAGCAACTGATACAGTGCCCAACACGCCTGTATGAGGTATTTCAATTGTTATTAGCCGCCCACTATCAGACATCGCCGGATGATCTGATACGCCTGCTAGATGCCCCTGAGCAAAGCCTGTGGGTGAATATCGTTAATAACGGGGTAACCGCTGTTGCCTTATGTGCTGATGAAGGGGATCAGGCGTTGCTGGAAGTCAGCGACGGTATTGCCAGTGGCCAGCGCCGTATTAGCGGACACCTTAGCGCACAACAATTGTGTTTCACCTGTGCAGAACCTGCTTACGCTACTCTACGCTATCGTCGAATAGTCCGTATCGCGGTTGCGCCACAACATCGGCGCCAAGGTATTGCGACGTCGTTACTGGCACATATTCGTTCGCTGTCTGAACAGCACAGTGTCGACTTGCTGACCACCAGTTTTGGTCTGACGGATTCGCTCTATCGTTTCTGGTACAACAGCCAATGGCGGGCGCTGAAACTGGGCCACAAGCTGGATACTGCCAGTGGCGAGCGGAGCATTTTAATGGGCGTGCCGTTGCAGCAAGACGGTAAGCGTGTGTTTGACGATACTCGCACCCTGATGCGTGAAGATAGCCACTATCATCTACCCAGACGTTTCAAACAAATGAGCCCGGTTCTGGTTTGTCTGCTGTCGAATGAGCTATTCAGAGACAGCTCTGCACCAACCGCCAGACAACTCACGGTGGTACAGCAAGTCGTGGCAGGAACGAGGGCGTACCATCACTGTGAGTCTTCCCTTGCCGCCTTGCTGCAACATTGGCTATGTCATCACTTCGATGATAAACAGCACAGCAGTGATCGGGGTTTGCTGGGCTGTATTGCATTGTTGCTGCAAGGGCAACCACCTTCAACGGTGTGCAAGGGCTATGGGTTCAGTGGTAAGAAGGCTTTGAATGATGGGGTACGCAGCACCCTGGAAATGCTGCTGTCGGATTGCCAGACGAGCGATAGAGAGAACGGCTAGCGAATGCCGGTGACAAACAGGCAATAAAAAAGCGCCCGAAGGCGCTTTTTTTTAGATGTTGATACCTCGGTTCTTGGCTTTTTCCTTGATATAAGGTTCCCAAGCTGCCGCATTACGGCGTGTTGAGCTATCTTTCTTCGCTTCACGTGCGTGTACCAGAGCCTGACGGAAATTACCGGTATACAGGTTCGCTTCCATCATCGTAATGTGGATACGACCAACCTGATCAGCACCGGCATCCAGTGCTTTTTGCAAAGCAGCCAATGCACCTTTGTAGTCCTCAGCTGCGTGCAATAAGGTACCCTGTTTACGGTAGTAATCAGCGTTGCCTTTGAACGATGCCGCTTTTGCATACATCGCCGCAGCTTCCTTGTACTCACGAGCCTGGTGCCAGCTGTTGGCCAGCGTCGCATAGTTGCTTTCAGACGCTTCCAGCAGACCCGATTTCAGGTACTTGTCCAGCAGTTTCGCCGCCTTGTACGGGATACCGTTGGTTGCGTACAACTGAGCAAGGGCCTTGATCTCGGATTTCTTCGACAACATGCCTTCACGGTAAGCGATTTCAAACGTCGACAGGGCGCGCTTGTAATCTTCGACCAGCATGTAGAAGAAGCCTAACTGCGTCCACCATTGCTTGGTTTCCGGGAAGGTTTTCACCAACACTTCAGCCACTTTTACGGTTTCAGGATACATCTTACGTTCGTAGTAAGACGTCATCTTCAACACGTAAGGGTTCTTGTTAGGCTTATCGTACAGAGCAATGGCCTTATCAGCCGGCGCAATGATTTTATCCAGTTCTTTGGTTTCGTAGTACGCGTTTGCCATACGTGTGTACACGTCGGCATCTTCTTTACACGTAAACGTCATCCAACGCTGGTAATAATCGATCGCTTGCTGATATTGCTTTTCCTGCATGCTGAGATCAGCAATGAGGCGCAAAATATCAGCGTGCTCACGGTCATTAAGCACCCGCTTGGTCACAGTACCTTTCAGGTAGCGTAAGGCTTCAAGTCCTTTACCGTCCTGGCCTGCCAGTACTTTACCGATAAACTGGTCAACAAACGCTTTGTCGAAGTCCTGGCTGGGATCGATGTCTTTCAACATCACCAGCGCTTCATCGATCAAATCATTGTTGTACGCTTCCAGTGCCTTTTGGAGCTTCTTACCGGCACGTTCACCGATGATCTCTGTCGGACCTTTTTCATAGTTCGGACACAGAACAACAGGTGTCTGCTGGGCCATGGCATAGCTTGATAGCAACGACGTTGCAGTCATTGTTGCGACTGCACAAACATTTTTTACAAACTTACTCATTAGCCTTGATCCAATTTGAAGTCCAACTGTACTTTCATGTTGTACTGCTTAACGGGTTTGCCATCAACGATCTTGGGCTTGTACTTCCACTTGGACAACGCACGCTTGGCCTCACGGTCAAACACGCGGCGTGGATCGGCTTCAATCACGTCAATGTCTTCAACGCCGCCAACTTCGTTAATGGTGAACGACAGGCGAACCCATCCTTCTTTACCATCACGAGCAGCCTGTACAGGGTAACGCGGTTCAATACGAACGATAGGTGTCGCTTCACCGTCACGTTGCATCGCGCCTACGCCACCGATGTCGATAGAGGCACCGCCTACATCAACATTTGGCATATTGAAAGACATACCACTCGCGTCGGCATCCGCTTGATCCGGCTCTACGGGCTGGATTTTAGGCGGCTGCTTGGGCGGCGGCGGTGGAGGTGGTGGCACACGCTGCCGGGTCTGGGTGCTATCGTCTGGGGTATCCATAACGATATCAATCACCGGAGGTGGTTCCACTTCTTCACCTGGGCGGGAAGAGTTTTCAATCAGCTTCGCCATGACCACAAACAGGGTAAAGGCGATAGCAGCACCAATCAGGACAGATAAAATTACTCGTACCATAATCTTATGCTCCCTTCGCTGCTACTGAAATGCGGTTAATGCCAGCGGCTTTAACCTGGTCCATCACTTTCATCACGACGCCATGCTCGGCGTCTTCATCCGCTTGGATGATAACGATGTCAGTGGGCTGTTCTGCCAACAACCGTTCGAGGTTGGCACGAATACTGTCCACTTTGATTTCACGTTTGTCTAACCAAACGTCACCGTCGTCTGTTATGGCGATGAAAATGTTGGCGTTCTTTGGCAAAACAATCTGAGTCGCACCAGGCTTGTTCACCTCAATTCCCGCTTCTTTTACGAATACGGTGGTTACGATGAAGAAAATCAACATGATGAATACGATGTCCAGCATGGGCGTCATATCAATCGTTGCTTCTTCTTCTTCTTCGCGAACTTTACGAGCCATAAACTTCTCTCTTTAATGATGAGGCAAACTGTCGACTAACTTCTCTCGGGCAAACTTCACACGCGCTTCAAGGCGTGAACTGAAGAATACACCCGACAGTGCTGCAACCATTCCCGCCATTGTCGGGATTGTTGCCATCGAGATACCTGCTGCCATCAAACGAGGGTTACCTGTTCCCTGGGTAGCCATGGTCTCAAACACGTTGATCATGCCAGTAACAGTCCCAAGAAGACCTATCAACGGACACATGGCAACCAGAGTTTTAATCAGTAACATTCTGGCACTTAATGCATCCGACGCTTGAGAAATCCATGCGTCACGGATTCTATGCGCATACCAAGACGTAGTGTCTTTCCGTGATTCCCAATCGCTCACGATTTGTGCACGAACTTTGGGAAACACAGCGGTTAAAAACCAGTAACGCTCTATCATCAACACCCACATGAGAAAGAGCGCTAAGGCGACGACGTAAAGCACGTCGCCACCGGTAGCGATAAAGTCCCTGACAGATTCCCATAATCCAATCAGGTATAGCATATTAAGCTTTCTCCGTCTCAGCGTGAGAGGCTACGATACCCGCAGTCTGCTCGTCCAGAATGTGAACGATAGACTTGCTACGGCCCGCAACGATGCTGTGGGTAAGGATCAGAGGCAGAGCCGCGATGATACCCTGAGCAGTGGTTACCAATGCCATGGAGATTGAACCTGCCATGATACGCGGGTCACCAGTACCGAACAGCGTGATTTGCTGGAACGTTGCAATCATACCCAGTACGGTACCCAACAGACCCAGCAGCGGTGCGATTGCCGCAAAGATCTTGATGATGTTGATACCGCTCTCGATACGAGGCAGTTCACGAAGAATGGCTTCGTCCAATTTCAGTTCGAGGTTTTCAGCGTCTGAGCCTTTGTTCTCAGCATAAACTTTCAGAATACGACCCAGAGGGTTGCTGTCAGACGGGTTACCTGTGTTGTTCAGCTGTGCACGGATCTTGCCGCTAACCAACGTCAACGTAATCAGTTTGTACAGACCAATCAACAAGCCTACACCCAGCATGACAGTGATGATGTAACCTACGATACCACCGGCGTGATAACGCTCTTCCCACGTCGCTTTACCTTTCAGCAGGCTAAGAATAGCGCCACGAGAAGGGTCAACGTAGAAAGGATGTACACCAGAAGTTTCGCTACGCAGATCTTCTGCGGAGTCTACCATGTAGTCATCAGGCTGACGGCCCAAGGGTTGAACCTGTTGGTTCTGGTCGTCATACACCAGGTAACCCTGGTCACCGATCAGGTTGAAAGTACCCACACGGACAACTTCCTGAGTCTCAGTACCACCGTTGAGGTTTACTACCTCAGTGGTGAAGCGAGAAACTTTACCAGATTCAGTCATTTCAGTTTGCAGTGCAATCCACATATCTTCCAGCTCACCGATGTTCGGCAGGCCTTTAGATTCTTCAGACATGCGTTGCAGGAACGCTGCACGTCCAGGATATTCTGCGCTTACGATAGAGGTAGAGATACGACCGAAGGCTTCAGAAGCCGCCTGGCGTACAACACCAAACATCTCACCCAGATCACCGGTCGCTTGTTGCAGCTCAGCTTCTTTCTCGGCCAACTTTACTTCGTTGTCCTGGAATTGCTTAGCCAGACGGTCACCACGGGCTTGCTCAGCACGCAGATCAGCTTGTGCTTTGCGCAGCAACGCTTGCTTGTCAGCACGAGCAGATTGGAACTCAGCTTCACGCTGCGCGTCCAGACGCGCTTCGGAAACACGGCTTTTCTTCACTTCGTCCAGCAACTGGTCGAGTGTCTTCGCAGTTTGTGCTTGAGCTGTGGAGGCCAACAAAGAAACCGTCGCTACAGCCAATACAGATTTAAGTACTGTTTTCATCGATGATTACTCCGCAGCTTTGATAGGTAGCTTGATCAGGTCAGCAGGCAAGGTCTTTCTGGCGATACGAACTGCTTTAACAACAGACTCCACATACTCATCGCCCAGCTTCTCCCAAGAGCGGCTTTCGTTGTCCCAACGCCAAGCGTTTTTCTGGTCCAATGACAATGCCAGCAGCAACGTGCGACCCAGGTTGAAGAAATCAACCGTGATGTCAGTGCCGTTGTAGTTCAGGCTACCTTGGTAAGCACGGATGTTTGCACCGTATTCGTTTTCAATCTGGTACGCTTCGATGACCTGACGGAAACGCTCAGATACCGTTACGTTGGAGTTACCCATGATGTCACGAAGGCGTTCAACACGTGCTTTACGCTCTTCATAGTTGATTGGAATATCCAACTCAATGAATTGCTCCAAAGAATCAATCATGCGGAACATCAACGGAACGATACCACGCTTGGTATCTTCGATGCTGTCAATCTGACGCTGCAAGGAATCGATACCTTCTTGTTGGTCAGCGACCAACGTAGCAACGTAGTCGTTATAGACTTTCAGGTTTTCGGTTTCATCAACCACTTGACGATATTGCGCCAACAATTCCTGAGACTGCTCATACAGGCTATTGATCTTTTCTTGGGATTTAGCTGCAGATGCGTGGATCTTGGCCTCTTCCTTATGCAGGTTTTCTAGAGGATCTGCAGAGACAGCGCTACTACCCAGTACGAAGGCACCAATAACGGCAGAAGCAATAAGGGTTCTCTTGCTCATTTTGGACATAGTTCCCAACCAATTTTTTGTTTTGAATCCTCGCCTGACCGCAGCAAATGGGTGGCAAGGGGCTATAAAACGGTATAGTTATAGGAGTCTAGCTTCGAAACATCAAAGTTCAAAGCTCTCAACCGCAAATGGTCACACGGAAATGCCGCCAGAGTCAAGTAACACACTCTTAACAAGGACGAAAATGCAGCCCGGTTGCATAGAAATCAAACGACTGGCGATAAAAACCACCTGCACCACTACATCCAGCCGCTAAAAGCAACCCCATTAACCACACAGTTCCCACCTTTCGCCCCAGCTTAAAAATGCTGACACACAGGCTGTGTCAGCTGGGTGAATGAATTCGCTGAAAGTAGCACTTTTCGCGATAAACGGCTGAGCACAGAACATGGGCGAATATTCGCCAAAGCGGCATACTTATTCGCCCCCAAAAAGTGACGTTTAGTGGTTTGTTATCAATACGTTAGCGTTTTTTCGGTAGCACATCAAAGGCCACCGTTGTGCGAGCTTCATCACTGTGAAACGGTTGTGTCCCGTGCCACACAAAAGACGGAAAAAGGGCCAAGGTGCCCGGTTCGGGTTTGATCCAGCGTTCTGCGGCGAGTGGCTGTTGCAGTGCAAGCCCCGGTTGACCAAGATGCAACCAGCCTGCGTGTGGGTCGTCACCTTCCATGTCCCGGGGCAAGTCCACATAGTATGCGCTACTGTACCAGCCCTTGGTGTGAATGTGGGCATGATGGAAACCGGCACTGTTTAGCCGCACAGACCAGGACGCTGAAAAGTCCAGTGTTGGGCCGACACGCCCCAGGGTGGGATGGGTCTGTTCAAAGGGCAGGTCTCCGAGTGTTTGCTGCATCGTTTGCAATAACGCCTGCCTGAGAGACTGGATAATGGGAATGGGTTTCGCCAGCAACGTACCTGCGGTTTGTGTCCCACCGTCCAGTGATTGTTCCAGCGGATTGCGCTGCATGGTGTGCAGATCAAACAGGGTTTCCCGCAATGCCTGATTGAAACTGGTAAGGTCAGAATAGCCCTTTGGCACAATGATCGGTTGCTGCCTGACCAATCTGTCGTAGTCACATAGCCAGTGGTAGCGCTCATCCCCCCCTTGCCGCCAGGCAACGGATTGCAGCGCCCACACATACTGATCGTGTGGATTTCGATCAATCAACGCCGTGATCAGAGGCTGTGCGCGCGCAAATTCATTCACCGCCAACAATGCACCGATCCATTGTTCCAGCAACGGGTCCGGCACGTCCTGCCACTTTGCCTCTGCTATCGCCAACACTTCTGCGGCTTGTTCAAACTTGTTCTGTGCGGTGAAAAGTCGACTTTGCAGGCTGCGCCACTGGCGCTGATGAGGGGCAATGGACCTGATCTCTTCGATAACCTCAGCGGCTTGTTCAAATTGCTTTTCTTTGATCAATAACGCTGCATGCTCGGTGCGTTGCGGTACGAAAGCCTCGGTCTTGGGCAGGTTATGGTAATGAGACAGATACGCCTCATCTCCGAGTTCAAAGCGTAAAGCGGCATATAGCTTAGCAACACCCGCGTGCTGAGCAAAACGCTGATTGGCCTGCTCTAGCGCCTGCAACGCCTTAGACGTGTCACCGATGTCCAGCGCACTCAACGCAATGCTTTCCCACACATCCGGGTCTTCACGTCGCCGCTCACGCAGCCGTTCAAAATACCCCAGGGCCTGTTGACTTTCCCCACGCTCTTTATACCACCAGGCTAAATCACTCAGCGCCATCACACATGTGGGGTCCTGAGCTAAGGCCTTTTCAAGCCATTGATGCTGTGATGCTTCATCTTGGTTGTGCGCAGCAATTCTTGCCATGCCCGTCATTGCATCGGCGTGGTCTGGCTGATGATTCAACAGGCGCTGAAAACAGGCGTTGGCTTCTTCTGTCAGAGCAGGAGATTGCTGCAAGCAACAAAGACCCAACTGCAGATCCCGTTCTGGCGTCGGCTGGATATCCATCGCCTTACGGTAGTGCGTCAATGCTTTAACATAGTCTTCTTGCCGTTTAGCGAAGCGTGCAATGGCGTTGTGCAGCTCGGCCTGTGCTGGCAACAAAGCCAGTGAACGTTCAAAATACTGCTCAGCTTCGGACCAGCGGTGCAGGCGTTCATAGCTCCCCCCAATCACTTTGAACAGTCGCGCATCCTTGAGACCTAACTGCTCTAATTGCAAAAACAGTGGCAACGCTTTTTCAGGTTGGCCAGCCTGTAGAAATTGCATGCCTTGATTGAGTAAAACTTGTGGGTTGGTGTTTGACATGAACAGGACTCAATGTCTTTTCAGCGCGAAGGTGCCGAACGGTTACAAATCCCCGTAACATACCATTTAATCCGTCGCACCCCAATAGTCGGAGCCAGGAAAGCCAGGGGCCGGAGCGCTATTGCTGTCGATGTAGTACTAGCACCGACACAGGAGGCCCCCCTTCCCTTTATCAACCAGACAGAAAGGGAATAAGTATGCCGTTGTATAAATGATATCACCGCGGGTATTAGCGCTTTACGCCTTCGGCGTAAAAACCTATAAGCTGACCGTGATCGTCCCTCTCTTCACCACTGCTGAGTATTGTCAGTTGCGAGGCCTCACAACTGGCAGCGAACAAGGCCTTCCTTTCTGATGACAATGCGGCCTGTACGAGTTCCTGTAGACGCATCACCAAGCCTGACATTTCCTGCTCAAACAGGTCACACATGGCGTTACGCTTCGCCAGATCATTCCCGGGGTACATCACTGACTGAATAAAGGCAGGGAAATCCGTACCCGCAATCCCCTGCTGATGGTCATTGATCAACGCATCTATCGCGTGATTGAGTGCCAACCGACATTGTTCGCTGTGTGGGTGCTGCTGGCCAAAATCCGCCAAACTTTGGGCCAGACGACGAATCCTGTCCACAACGCCGTCGGGTTTGATCAATGCCTGTGCCGCCGCGAGGATTTGCTGATTGGGCACGACCACCACGGATTGGTCATCATGCATTGAAAACCGAAACCTTCCTCCACGGGTCAAGACCCGTGCTACATCTTTTATTGCACCTTCAAGGTCAGCATACTCGATGCCGTATTGTGACATCACTGCTGAGACGCTGTTGTCCTGTAACGGCATGTTGGCAATATCGGTGCGCTCTAAAAAACGTATGTTGTCCATTGCCGCGAGTCGTTCAGGCACCGTTAATGACGCGGCATCAACACCAACCAATTGTGTATCGGGTTGCACCCAGTCCTTAACCAGATCCAACAATGCACCGTTTCCACAGCCCAGATCGACAACGACCTCAGACTTATCCAAACCGTTGAGCCACGCCTGCCAGGTATTGGCTAAAACGCCGGTGTAATTGCCATGAATGTCTTTACCAAACGAGGTCAGGTGGCCTTGCTGCCAATACTGACTCCAATAATCACTCATTCAGACGTTCCTTTAAAAAACTCAAAAAAAAAGGCCGATAGTCATCGGCCTTTTTGCTTGATTGTAGTCTACAACTTAGACGTATCGCTTAGAAGCTGATTTGATAGCTTACGCGGTAGTCACGACCGAAGTTGTTGTACAGATCCTGGTCGGTCCATTGACCGGCAGAGTTCAGTACTGGATCTTCGTCAGTCAGGTTGTTGATGGTCAGAGTAACTGCACCGTAATCACCTGCGTCGTAAGTGTAAGTCAGGTTGTGAATCAACCAGCTGTCCAGCTTGCCTTCTTGAGTCCAACGGTCATTAACCAGAACTTCGTTTTCAGACGTGCTGTCAGTGTAGGTCATGTTCCACGCCAAAGAGTGGTCTTCGTAGCCCCAAGACAGGGTTGCAACAGACTTGAACTCAGGCTGACCAGAGAAACCAGCAGTGTCAGTGATAACGCCACCCAGCTCTTGCTCATACTTCAGCACGAAGCTGTTTACGTTGTTGAAACGGAAGTCACCGAACTCAGTTTCCATCATTGCGTTGATGGTGAAATCGATACCTTCAACTTCGAAACCACGACCGTTGAAGTAACCAGTACCCGCTTCAATCAGGGTGCCAGAAGCTGCACGAACCAGATAGAAGGTAGAGTTGCTAGTATCAGTACCTGGAGCAACAGCGTTGATCAGACCGTTAGACTCGTCAGTCAGCAGAGACTGCAGGGTCTTGGTTTGGATTACGTTGTCGATAGACAGGTTGAAGTAGTCCAGTTTAACGCCGACTTGGTCGTTGATGTCCCAAGCTACACCCAAGTTGGTGTAGTCAGATTCTTCAGCGCCCAGGTTAGGGTTAGACTTGTAGTAAGTGTCGTACTGCTTCTCAGTTGTCGCACCAGTTGCGTAGTCGATCGCACCTTCAGCAGAGAAAGACGTCGCTGCATTCAGTTCGTCCAGACCTGGAGCACGGAAAGATTCAGAGTAAGAAGCACGCAGTACCAGACCTTCCATCAGTTCCCAACGAGCAGAAACTGCAGGCGCCAGGTTATCACCGAAGTCAGAGTAGTCATCGTAACGAGCCGCTACGTTAATTTCGATAGCGTCGGTGATAGGCAGTACTGATTCGAAGAAGATCGCAGTAATGTCACGCTCACCGGAAGCAGAGTTACCAGCAGAACCACCGATCAGACCAGCTTCTGACTGACCGTCATAAGTGTCTGAGTAAGTTTGTTCCATGTACTCAGCACCGAAGTAGTGAGCAGCAACACCGCCGTCGAATTCAAACGCATCGAAACCGATACCAGCAAAGTACTGGTTGAAGCCAGCGCTTGAGTCTTGCAGGGTAGTTGCCTTCATGTTGGCAGTACCTTGGTCAGAACCCAGATCGATGTCGTTTGCTTGGTTGTGCGCCAGACCGCCGTAAGACAGGTAGTACTCACCTACAGACTTGTTATCAGCCATGTTGTAGTGGTAGTAGACTTCCCAAGACGCATCGTTCCAATCCAGAGTACCACGGAAACCAGTGGTGTAATCTTGGTTGTAATCGTCAACGTTACCGTCACGAGTACCGATACCAACCCAACGGAAGTAACCTACAGGTGTTGCTTCACCGTAAGGGTTGTGAGGGTTATCGGCGGTGATACCACGCCATGGAGCAGCTGGCGGCGCGTAGCGACCGAAAGAATGGTTCTGTACGAACATTGCCTGACCGAACCACTCGATGTCGTTAGTCACTTCATAGTTTGCGTTTACGTACAGCGTGTTACGATCGATAGACGCTGTGTTGTAAGAAACGTTCGCGTAGGCATACATACAGTAAGTAGAGCCAGCAGACCAGTCGTCGTCAGCATTAACCAACGCGAAAGTATCGCTACCGTACTCACTGATCAGGTCGTTACACAGAGGAGAAGCAGTTGCAGTTGAGTAATCAGGTGCTGCAATAGTGGCACCGTAGATTGACCAACCAGAAGTCTCAGTGTAGGCCTGGATTACGCCGTCACCGTTGAAATCGTTGAACTGTGCTTTGGTGTAATCACGAGCACCGTCAGAAATACCTTTACGTTTCTGATGGTCGAATGCAAACGTGATGTTACCTTTGTCGTTAGACAGACCGCCAACAACAGAGAATTCGTTTGAAGTTGTGCCTTCGTCGTTGTCACGGTGACCAGCACCGATGTTGAACGTCAGGCCTTCGAAGTTTTCTTTCAGGATGATGTTAACAACACCAGCCATTGCGTCAGAACCGTATACCGCAGAAGCGCCATCGGTCATGATGTCGATACGTTCAACGGCAGCCATAGGAATGGCGTTCAAGTTAGCAGAAGCACCACCCAGAGTAGGAGAACCTGGGAAACGACGACCGTCCAACAGAACCAAGGTACGACGAGAACCAGCACCACGCAGGTTGATGGTTGCCTGTGACTGTGCAGAACTACCAGAACGCTCTGAGAATGAACCGAAAGAGTTCAAAGAAGAGCTACGCAGCGCATCAGCAACAGTGAAGTCACCTTCCATCTTGATGTCAGCAGCGGTGATAGAGATAACTGGAGAAGCGCCTTCCAGGTCAGTACGCTTGATGCGTGAACCTGTTACGGAGATTTTCTCAACAACTTCGGACGCTTCAGCTTCTTGAGCGATAGCAGCGTTAGAAGCACCCAAAGCAATTGACGTAGCGCCAAATGCCATAGCCAGGCGAACAGAATTCGCCAACTTAGAATTAGTAAACATGTATTGTCTCCCTGGACCACTAATGTGTGAAATTAGTGCGTTTGTTTTACCGCTATACGCGGTTTTTTATTAGTAAGGTAGTGAACCTCGCTAAGGATAATAAACACAACATTGAGCCACGGTCAACTGGTTGTATCGCGGCTTTAATGAAAAGTTCTAAATTATTTTTTGAAACTTCTGTGACACACAGTAAGAAAATGTTTACACCGGGTTAATAAACCCCGCCCGATTTTCACACAAAATTTACATCGCAAGGTATTCTGTACGATTCATGGCGTACCCTTTACGTAATCGTTAACTTGCAAGCAAGACATCAACCCACACCACTCTACAACCGCAGCCAGAGTAACTCCCGCTTCAACGCGCCACCATAAACACAATTTTTGTACGGTTGCTTCCTGTGTCTCAATTGGCCGTGGCAAACCCACAAACCTAAGCTAAGCTAGAGTTGTTACGAACAAAATGCGCTCAATGAAAGTGCTATTCGGGACTGTTAAAAATGCCCGATACCTGCAACAGGTCGGCGCTACGTTCATAAGCCTGTTTTTTTAACCTATGTTTTTTGAGGAACGCCCGTGAAGTTGGATGACGACATTCATAATTATTATGAACATTTGGTACTGGAACGTATCGAGCAGTTGGGGCTCAACCAAAGCAAAGACGCAAACTATCTGGCCGATTTGTGCTGCCTGGCGCTCAATCAGGTACCCCCGCGCTACATTCGTTATGAAGTTGACATGGCTTTCTACCTGCCACAGAACGAACGTCAACAGATGGAAATGAACGTGGTCAATGCGGTACGCAAGGCAATGGAATATCTGGACGACAAAAGCGGTAAGGAATAACCGATAGGATTGGGTGGCGGCCCTCCAGCCACATTCCGGCACATGAGTCGTCTGCTGCGGCTGCTCCCTTCCAGGCCTGACCGGGTTCACAGAGTATCATTGCGAAAGGACCAAAAGGCCACCATTGAAAATGTTTCCTTGAGCGTTCAAGGAAACGGCGCGCATTATGACCAAAGCCCTCGCAACATGCAAGGGCACCGGTCTTGGTCGCGCTTTTTTTAACCGTTTACAGACGTTCCTTTGAAACGTTCTTCGGCCATCAGGTTTGCCACCACGTTGGTCGGCCGCCCTTCTTCATCTGCTCGCACAAAAATTTCACTGAGTGTTTCACCAATCTTCTCGATGTGGGCACGCAGTGCGGTCGGTGTGCTTAGCATACGCTGATGGTAGATGTCGATCACGCCACCGGCATTGATCACATAATCCGGCGCATACAACAATCCTTTCTCGCGTACTGCTTTGCCGATCGATTCATTGGCCAACTGATTATTGGCAGCACCAGCAATCACCCGCGCCTTCAATTGAACCAATGAGGACTCATTAATGGCCGCGCCCAGTGCACAGGGCGCAAACACATCAACATCCAGACCAAAGATATCGGCAGGCTCTACGACAATGGCGCCCAGCTCTTCTTTCGCGCGAGCTAAGTTGTCCGGGAATATATCGGTAACGTACAAAATCGCGCCTTCGCGATGCAGATGCTCGGCCAACCGGTAACCGACATGTCCCAGTCCCTGGATGGCCACTTTAACACCTTTCAGGTCACTGCCCAGTTTATGTTGAACAGCCGCCTTTAAACCAACAAACACACCGTACGCCGTTGATGGGGCCGGGTTACCGTCTGCTTCGCCACCATCATAACGGTACTTGGCCTCGACGCCGCCCACATAAGCCGTGTGTTTGGACATTTCCTTGATGTCCGCCACGGCAATACCTGAGTCTTCGGCAGTGATGTAGCGTCCACCCAGGCTATCCACAAAGCGTCCCATTGCCTGCATCATTTCTGGGGTCTTGTGCTTGCGAGGATCTCCGATGATCACAGACTTCCCCCCGCCCAGCTTCAAATCCGCCATGGCTGATTTATAGGTCATTCCTCTCGACAGGCGCAGAACATCATTCAAGGCCTCAGCAGAGTCCTGATATGTCCACATCCGGCATCCGCCTAGTGCGGGTCCAAGGTTGGTATTATGTACAGCAATGATGGCTTTTAAGCCGGTCGCTTCATCTTGATGAAAGGCAACATGTTCGTGGCCTTCAAATTCGGGGTGTTCAAATACTGACATCGGTCTTTCTGCCTATTTTCTGTCATCGGGTTGCAACATAGTAGCGCATGGCCACGAGGACAAGCGTTGCGATGTTTCAGACGGAATCAGGCATTCCGGTATAGCGTAACAAAAACCTTCCATTACTTAGGATATACATCCTATTTTTTTGTATTGAAAAAGATAGAATTTTTAAGCATGCTATCGCGCAAATCGACCTTATTAGCACACTATGAAGCTGGACAAATTTGATCGCGAAATTCTTCGTGTTCTGCAAAAAGACGCCACGGTATCCATGGCCGAGCTCAGTCAACGGGTGGGACTGTCACACACCCCCTGCTGGCGTCGGGTTAAGCGAATGGAAGCCGACGGTATTATCAAGCAAAAAGTCACCCTGCTGGACAACAAGAAACTCAATCTGGGTGTTTCGGTATTTATCTACGTTACGCTGAAGAACCATGATGGTCATTCGTTGAATGACTTTGAAGCGGCGGTACAAAGCATTGATGAAATTGTTGAGTGTCACACGACCAGTGGCGAGAAAGACTATCTGCTTAAAGTGATCGTAGAAAGCATAGAGGAATATGAGCATTTACTGAAAACGCAACTCACTCACCTTCCTCTGGTTGATCACCTGAGTTCAACCTTTGCCCTCAAGCAAGTCAAAAATACCACAGAGCTGCCGATCAAGCGGCAATAAAAAAAGCGGCTTATTCAGCCGCTTTTTTGTGTTGATTCATTTTACTGCGCATCAGGCTGATTTTCCGGTGCAGCCAGCTTAAATGGCGTCAGCGCCGAGCAATTCTGATAGACCTTGTCGATCAGTGGGTACTTCGACATATCAACGCCAAAACGCAATGCGTTATACACCTGCGGAACCAAGGCAACATCCGCCAGCGTCACATCAAAACCAAAGCAATAGTCACCGGCTGTATTCTTCAAGCGCGTTTCCAGCGCTTCAAAGCCCAGCGTTATCCAATGCCGAGCCCAAGCAGCTTTACCTTCTTGATCAACGGCAAAATCGTCAGCCAATTTGTTCAACACCCGCAGGTTGGCCAACGGCTGAATGTCACAGGCCAGATCCAGTGCAACCGTTCGGACCCGGGCGCGATCCAAAGTGTGGCTGGGCAACAATCGCGGCGTTTGGGGATAGCGCTCGTCGAGATATTCAATAATCGCCATGGACTGATTGAGAATGATGTCGCGATCTTCATCAACCAGCGTAGGGACAAGATGGGCAGGGTTGAGTTGTGAATAGGCATCTTGGTGCTGCTCTCCCCCCTCTTTGACCAGGTGCACTGGTACATACTCATAATCCAGCCCTTTAATGTTCAGGGCAATCCTTACACGATACGTCGCCGAAGAGCGCCAGTATCCGTATAGTTTCAGGCTCATTTGTTACCTCAGTCATTCGAATGTTTAAATCTTGCCGCCAACCTTTATATAAGCTGTCAAAAGCATTTGAACAGCATTTCATCCAATCAAGGCTGATACTCAGAGTTTTACAGTTTTCTTGTTGATATCGTATTCACGCAACTTATTGGCGATCGCCGTATGGCTCAAACCCAGTTTTTTGGCCAGCTGTCGAGTACTCGGATAATACGGATAAAGCCGTTTCAGCAAGTCCTTTTCAAATCGCTTCACTTCATCTTCCAGTGAACCTTCAAAATCTTCCGGTACAATGCTGACACTGGTCGCCGCACTGGGCAGTTGGATGTGCTCTTTGCTGAGTTCATTGCCCTGCAATAAGGAAAGTGCTCTGTACAATGCATTTTCCAATTGTCGTACGTTGCCAGGCCATGGATACGCCATCAGGTAATCCACACAAGACTTACTCAACTTGGGCGGTCTGCGTCCTAGCTTCACACTGTGCTGTTTCAAACAACGCTCTGCTAACGGCACGATGTCTGATTTTCGATCCCGCAGCGGCGGAACCACCAGACTGAGGGCATTCAAGCGATAGTACACATCTTCCCTGAAGGCGCCTTCCTGTACTTTCTGGCCAAGATCGTGTTGTGTGGCACACACAATACGCACATCCAGTGGTTGGGTTTCACCGCTACTTGATTCGGTGTACCCCCCTTGTTGCAACACCCGTTGTAAAACGGCCTGAGCCAATGGCGACATTTCCGCAACGTCATCGATGAACAAGGTGCCGCCCTGAGCCTGTTCCAACAATCCTGGCTCATCTGCAGTGCCAAGCAACGATTGTTCAAACAGCGGATCGGGTAACGCGCTGCACTGCAAGGTCACAAACCGGCCGCTGGCACGGCGGCTGGCCTCGTGGCAAGCCCTGGCCAGCAATGCCTTACCGGTTCCGGTTTCGCCGAAAATCATCAGCGCATCGTCGAGTTCAGACATGCGCATGGCCTCACGCACCACTTTTTTCATCGCCGCGCTGTTGGCCAATACCGATGAAAAACTGTCACTGGTTGCCTGATGAAACACGGTCAATTGTTGTCCCAGGCGAAATTCCGACTTCAGCATTAACAACGCACCGGCCAGAATAGTGCTGCCTTCTGCGTCGGGTATCACTACCGGCAAAATGTCAGCCAGAAAATCCTGTTCAATAAACTTCACTTTCTGGGTTTGTGGTTTGGGTTGCTTGCTGTCTAACCAACGAGTAACGTTGAAACCGCGAACAAATTCGGCAATGTCATTACCTAACAACGTCTTCACTGGCATCTCCAAAGACGCAGTCACCGCTTCGTTGACCAGCAAGATACGACCCCGGGTGTCCAGAGAAAACACCGGATCAGGCAAGGTTTGCAGTAAGGCCCGAAGTTGGTTCTGTTCTCGCTCCAGCGGCATAAATGGCGTGGTTTTTACATCGGTGATCCCTTCAATCCGACGTATTTCAGGCATCAGGTGCTGAAAATCAGCAAATTCAATATTGGGAAAATTGAGGAAGATTTTACCTGACTCGTCGATTTCAATCCCGCGCAAGTCAATCTCGTAGTTCACCAGGATATCCAGCACATCCTGGGTGATACCCAGTCGGTCCTGACAGGTAATTTCCAATCGCATCGGTGTAGGGACCCGGTTGTTGTTTTATGTAAAGATATTATTACACCTGACCAACAAGACCAAGGGGTATTTACGGTAATTGGTCTGAACAGACCAGCAACCGGACGCAGACGCGCCCGGCCAGGATGATAGGGCTAGCGGTTAGCTTGCCATCTTTTCCTTGGGTGGAAATTTCGGTGCATGCAAACCCAACGCTTTGGCTTTCTCAACCAAAGACATGATGTCCATGTCCGCCAACTCAAACAATTTATCCATGCCATCGATGACGTAGTAAATCGGTTGCATGATGTCGATACGGTAAGGGGTACGCAATACTTCTACCGGATCCAGCGCAACACGTTCAGGTTGCTCGCTTTCCAACGCATACAGGGTTTCACCCGGTGATGACAAAATGCCACCGCCATAGATACGCAATCCATCGGTGGTATTCATCAACCCAAACTCAACGGTAAACCAGTACAAACGCGCCAGGTAAACACGATCTTCTTTGCTCGCCGCCAGTCCCAGCTTGCCATAGGTCTGGGTGAAATGGGCAAACGCAGGATTGGTCAATAGCGGGCAGTGACCGAAAATTTCATGGAAAATATCCGGTTCCTGCAAGTAATCAAACTCTTCACGGGTGCGGATAAACGTGGCGACCGGAAAGCGTTTGTTGGCCAGCAGACGGAAAAATTCATCAAAGTTGATCAACGCAGGTACCTGGGCAACTTCCCAACCCGTTTCTCGACGCAGTACGGCATTTATTTCTTCCAACTGCGGAATGCGGTCTTTCGGCAGGTCCAACAGTTCCAGCCCTTCCATGTATGCATCGCAGGCTCTGCCAGGCAACAGCTTGAGCTGACGCTCAACCAATTCCTGCCAGATCTGGTTTTCTTCTGCAGGCCAGTCGATGTTGCCATCCGGCCCCATAGGACGAGAGGTATAGTTACTGCTTTTTGCCATTGTCTTCTCTTTGCGTTCGTTGCCGTGGACAGCGCCACGAAGAATGCTAAGGAGTCTACTCAAATGACAGCAAAGCGAAAGAGAGGTTCACCGAATAAGCAACCCAAATTATGTAACATTTAATTTACAAAAATTACATTTAAACGTTATAAATCAATATATTACAAACCCTTTGAAGTCAGCGTTTTTAGCACTGTCCTGGCCACATCTGACAATTTGGGCGAGGGCAACGCGTCGAAAGGCAAGGGACGGCAAACCGACATGCCCCGGACGCCAATACGGGCGGTCAACAAGCCGGCACTCATACCCTGGGCAACCCTGCCGGAAAGTTTCGCGGTGACACTGGATCCCAGCGCCAGCGTCGCTGCATCACTGACAATCTCGCCGGCGCCGGCAATGACCATGTGCTTGAGTACCTGACGCACCAGGGCAATCCGCCCCCAATAACTGAGTTCTACACCGTACGCAGCGGCGATCTGGCGTAACATGCGCAGGTTGCGCCATAACACGATGGCCATATCCAGTGTGGCATAGGGACTAACCGCAATCAGTGCGGCTGAAGCAGAAGCTTGCTGAAGAATAATTTTTCGCGCCTGCTCATCCGCCCTCCCCAGAACTTGCCGCTCAAACAGCGCGATGACCTCACCATCGCTGTGGTGCGGTTTAAGGTGCTGTTGCCACGCGACAACATCCTTTTCCAATCCACTGGGCATTCGCTGCGCAATGCCTTCGCAAAACGGTTGCGCCACACCAATGCTGGGACTGCGCAAAAGGGTCCGAGCCAGCTCCTGTTCCCGGGATTGTCGGCGCAGAGCACGTAATCCACGCCACTCCTGCACCAATTGCTGACCCGACAACCACAACACAGCGACCAGAACCACCAGCCACAATCCT
The DNA here is from genome assembly GCF_020687825.1 of Fluctibacter halophilus. Lineage (GTDB taxonomy): Bacteria > Pseudomonadota > Gammaproteobacteria > Enterobacterales > Alteromonadaceae > Fluctibacter > Fluctibacter halophilus. Next base: position 376,970 of record NZ_JAJEWP010000002.1, on the reverse strand, counting down.
GCCAACCAATCCGCGCTTTGCCACGCGGCAAGCCCCGCCAACACCACTTCAACCGCACTCAGGCCCACTACGGCCAAGCCCAAACGCCACCACCATTTGGCCCGCCGGGGAGACGGTAATGGCTCAGACTCAACACTGTCCAGTGCCTCGGGCGCGATAATGTCGCAATTATCAACCTCACTGGCAGGTTTGAGTGGAGACACTTCCTGTACCGGAGCCGTCAGCGTTTGCTGCTCGGATGAAAACTCTTTGGCCGGCCTTAGCGGCGCAGATTTGTCAGTCATGATTACCTCATTTTATCGGCAAGCACATCGTGAACAATGCTGTCCATGCGCATGTGTGGCAGAGGCTGCCCGGCATCAAAGACCGGGGGCGAAAACGCCGGGAATGAAAACCCCTGCTGTTTGAAAAAGTCCGTCGACGGACACGCCGTGGGGACGTCTCCGGGGTAAAGTGTGCGCACCGAGCCATCAGGACTATGCCCTTGCAGCGCTGCTTGTTCAGTATTGTCGATATTTAACGTCACGGGATGGGAAGCCTGTATTGCAGCCAACGCCGTCACTTCACTCGACACACCGTCAAACTTAAGGTGCTGGCGCGCTTCACTGACCATTGTATCCAGTAACTTGACCAGGTTTTGTTGTTGATCAGCCGTGATGTGATCGGCTTTACTGGCGGCAAACACCAAACGATCGATATTGGGTGAAAAAAGACGCTTGATCAGACTGCCCTGACCATAATGAAAGCTGCCCATTATCCATTGAATCGAGCGCCGTAAATCGTGAAAACTGTGTAAGCCCTGATTCAGTGCAGACAAGCAGTCAACCAAAATGATTTGGCGATCAAAGCGTTTGAAATGTTGCTGATAAAACGGCTTTACCACCTGGCGTTGATACGCTTTATATCGGCCTTCAAGCAGCCCGAAAATCGGATCGTCTTTGAGTTGGTGAAACAAAGATTCCGGCAGCGGGAAAAACTGTAGGACTGGCGCCCCCTCCAGTTCACCGGGTAATACAAACCTCCCCGGCTGTACCAGCTGATAACCTTTCTCTTTGTAGCGAAGTAACAGGCCACGATAATCCTCGGCCAGGGTCGCCACAGTGACTTCATTGCGCTGTGCCGGATCCAACAAAACGTCACAATGGCTGACATAACCACGGCTCAACTCACGCTTATTGTCATCATCCTGAGCCAGCCAGAACTGTTGGCACCATTGCTCATAGTCCATCGATAACAGCGGTAAATCGAGTAACCATTCACCAGGATAGTCAGTGATATCAAGGGTTAATGTACGTGTTTCGGACATCAGCTGGGACAATGCCCGATTTGAGCGATAGCGCAATTGCAAGCGCACCTGACTGATACCGCGAGTGGATGCTGGCCATTGAGCGGGTGACGTCGTTAATCCCTGCATGGCCGCTTCGTAAGCAAATCGCCCTACGGTCAGATCCGGTTGGATGTCGCGACGGACACCGATCAGGCGGCCATCTCGCTGCGGCTCAAAAAATGGCAAGTTTTGCTGCCCTGGGGCGTGCAACAACTGATTGATCAACGACGTAATAAACGCCGTTTTTCCGCTGCCGCTGAGGCCGGTGACGGCAAGGCTGACATGCTGATCCGTCAACCGTTGTGCGGCAGTTTTGATGCGCGACACTACCCGGCTGCTAACATCCCCTTCACTGCGCGTACTCATAGTTCTCCCGCAAAAAAGCAAAGCGGCACTAGGCCGCTTTTATCTGTTGCTCCGAATCTCGAAGCACCGTTTCAACCTCCACGCTATTGGTTGTTGAATCGTTTACAACTTGTTGATTTCTCGATTTAACTGATACTCCGACGAGGTAACATACCCTTCCATTTTACGTAGCCGGGTTTCAATTTTTTCAAACTGGTGTTTGATGTCAAAAAACGCTTGTCTGGGCGGCTCACCTGCCTGCCATACCCGTGACTTCACCTCAACTTTACGCTCTTCGTCATCCACATTGTGCCATCCCTTGCCACCGTGATGAGCGAATACCGTTTGATGAGCTGGCGTTTTGCCTTTGCCTTTACCGGTACCGGGCTTTTTGTCGAGGATAAACCAAGCTGCCACATAAGCGACCAACATAAACGGCCCCGCCAGCAAAACAAAGCCTGTCACCACCAGAATCCGTACTAACCAGATTTCCAGTCCGAAGTACTCTGCAATACCCGCACATACACCTGCAATGCGGCCGCGCTCGGGATCCCGGTAAAGTGACTTGTTGATGGTCATACCTTATTCCTCCACTGTGGAGCCTCGGCATCCAGTATTGCTTCCAGTGTCTGGATGCGATCCGACATTTTTTCTGCTTTGTCTGCCAGTTCCTGCAAAGTCCGATATTCGTCCTCAGTCAAGCCCTGGCTGACCTGTTTTTTACTGCGATAATGCAGTATCAGCCAGATGGGGGCGACGATCACCATGAAGATGATAGTAGGTACCCCAACGGTTACGATTAATATATCTTCCACAACACTACTCCATCACTGTTTAGGGACGTTACTTTTTCGCTTTGGCTTTGCTGGCCCCTGACTTGGTACTACCTTGCACTTTTTTCTTCAGTGCAGCCAGTTCGTCGTCAATTTTGTCATCCGTTTCCAATTCAGCGAATTCGTCAGCCAGGGTCTTTTTACCCAGGTCATAGGCATCTACCTGCGACTCAAGGTCATCAATCTTACGCTCGTACTGCTCAAAGCGCCCCATCGCGGACTCGACTTTGGTGCTGTCCAGCGTACGTTTGACGTCAAGCCGTGAGCTGACCGTCTTCTGACGCATAATAATGGTCTTCTGACGGGCTTTGGCATCAGCCAGTTTTTCCTGCAATTGACCAATCTCACCCTGCAGTTTGGCAATTTGCTCATCCACAATCGCCAGTTCTTTTTGCAGTGCTTCTGCATGCTCACTGCATTTTTTCTTTTCCTGCAGTGCGGCACGGGCCAAATCTTCACGATCCTTGCTAATGGCAAGCTCCGCTTTGGCACCCCAATCGGCACTTTCAGCTTCAAGCTTACTGATTTGCGCAGTGATATCCTTTTTGTTTGCCAGCGTCTTTGCTGAGGTAGAGCGCACTTCTACCAATGTGTCTTCCATTTCCTGGATGATCAGGCGAACCATCTTTTCCGGATCTTCGGCCTTATCCAGCAATGAATTGATATTTGAGTTCACTATGTCAGTGAAACGCGAGAAGATACCCATAGTTTTTTCCTCTTGCTCGTGTTGGCTACAGTCTAAATGCACAACCACAGTGGTAAACGCATTCTCTGCATTAACTATTCAATTACCAGGCCAATCGAGCAAACTTGGTAAATCACTGATTTTAAAGAAATAAAATTTTACTTGGTGTCGGCCGCCATCTACAATATTATTTAACCAAGCCAACAATTGGTGGATTAGACCACTTTTTAAGGAAATACATGAGCCGTTTTCGCCAACAGGACAATTTGCTCGGCCAATCCAACAGTTTTCTTGAGGTACTGGAGCAAATATCCCAAATCGCGCCCCTCAACAAGCCAGTGTTGATCATCGGCGAACGAGGAACCGGTAAAGAGCTGGTTGCTGCCCGTCTGCACTATTTGTCCAAGCGATGGGAACAAACCTACCTCAAATTAAATTGTGCGGCGCTGAGTGAAAACTTGTTGGAAAGTGAATTGTTTGGCTACGAAGCGGGCGCATTTACCGGCGCACAGAAACGCCGCGAAGGCCGCTTCGAAGTCGCGCACAATGGCACCCTGTTCCTTGACGAACTGGCCAATACGTCGGGCCTGATCCAGGAAAAATTGTTACGTGTTATCGAATACGGTGAATTTGAACGTGTCGGTGGCTCACGTACCGTGAAAGTCGATGTCCGTCTGGTTGCGGCCACCAATGAAGATTTACCGTCCCTTGCCGACGCAGGGGAATTCAGAGCAGACCTGCTTGACCGTCTGGCATTTGACGTCATCACCCTTCCCCCATTGAGAGAACGGATAGAAGACATCCTCATGTTGGCCGAACATTTTGCCATCAATATGGCCCGTGAACTGGAAATGGAACTGTTCAGTGGTTTCACCGAAAAGGCCAAGCGAACGTTGCTCGAATATGACTGGCCTGGCAACATTCGTGAATTGAAAAACGTGGTGGAAAGAGCCGTGTATCGCTGCAACAATCCACACGTCCCGGTACATCAGATTGTACTCGACCCGTTTGAATCAGAGTACCGGCCAACCACCCGGATCAAAACGCGAGACCGCGCCCCGGCGCCGGTCTCGACACCGCAACCCGTCGCGCAAAACAACGACGTTTCACCTGCCGAGGACAGCGCGACTTTTACGGCAACACAACCTCAGCATGCTTTTCCGGTCGATTTGAAGCAATTGTCTCAGGATTATGAAATCGACCTTATAAAGCAGGCCTTGGCCGATAGTCAGTTTAATCAGAAGAAAACCGCAGAAAAACTGTCACTGACCTATCACCAATTACGCGGCTACCTAAAGAAATACAACCTGCTGGACAGTACCAATGAGGATGCACAGGCGTGACGTTTTCAGCCAGCGGCAATCGGTGTGGGGGACTCCCAGGACTCGCGTTGCTGCTCCTGCTGGCGGGATGTATGGGCAATCCGGACGATTTACCCGACGGTGTAGTGTATTGCTCGGAGGGGAACCCCAACGGGTTTAATCCGCAATTGGATGCCTCGGGAACAACCTCAGACGCATCCTCACACCAGATTTACGATCGCCTGATGGACTTCGACCCTCAAAGTGGTCGTGTCGTACCGGCACTGGCGAGCAGTTGGCTGGTCTCCGAAGATGGTCTCACCTATACCTTTCAGTTGCGAAAAGGGGTGGCATTTCACCAAACGCCTTACTTTACCCCAACCCGCTCGTTTAATGCTGATGATGTGTTATTCAGCATTAACCGCTGGCGTCAGGCAGATCATCCGTATCACAATGTGTCTGGTGGCACCTATCCTTACTTCACCAGTCTGGGATTAAATAACATCATCACCGATGTGCGACGGGTCAATGGCTACCGCGTAGAGCTCACACTGTCGCGCCCGGACAGCTCGTTTCTGGCCAACCTGGCCACCGATTTTTCCGTTATCTTGTCAGCTGAATATGCCAACCAACTGGCGCAGCAAGGTGAAAAATCCCGTCTGGACACGTTCCCCATCGGAACCGGCCCCTTCAAGTTTGTTGATTACAAAAAAGATCGCTTTATTCGGTATGCCAAGCATCCTGAGTACTGGCGACACGATCGTGCGCCACAAAATCTGATCTATGACATCACCACCTCCAGTTCACTGCGGGTCGCCAAGCTAATGACCGGCGAGTGTGATGCCATGGCGTTGCCCGCGCACAGTGAATTACCCACTATCGAGCAGCGGGAATACCTGGTGCTGGATGAAAAGCCGGGGCTGAATGTCGGTTTCTGGGCATTCAATACCGCCCGCCCGCCGTTCGACAATCCAAAAGTCCGACAAGCGCTGGCACTGGCAATTGATAAAAACACCTTACTCGAAGCGGTGTATTTCGGCAGTGCAGTGAATGCCAAAAGCCTGCTGCCACCGTCATCATGGGCCTATCAGGAAGGCTTAACTGACACCAGTTATAACCCTGTCTTGGCACGCAGATTACTGGAGGAAAACGGCATAGAACCAGGCTTCTCGATGAACATCTGGGCCATGCCGGTAGAGCGCGCTTATAACCCCAACGCCCGCAAAATGGCCGAACTGATCCAGGGCTATCTGCGCCAGGTTGGTATCGAGGCAAACATTGTCAGCTACGAGTGGTCGACGTTCCGACAGCGGCTGAAGCAGGGTCTGCACGATTCTGTTTTGATCGGTTGGTCCGCTGATAATGGGGACCCGGACAATTTTTATCGACCGCTCCTCAGTTGCAACGCGATCAACAGCGGGACCAACCGAGCCATGTGGTGCTCACAGCAGTACGATGCATTGATCAACGATGCACTGCAGCACACCGACCCTGACCAACGTCGGGCCATCTACTGGCAGGCGAATGCGTTGCTGAAACAAGAGATGCCGCTGGTACCGCTGGCCCATGCGTTTCGTTATCAGGCCTATCATCGCTCATTGCAGGGTTTGGTGATTAATCCGTTTGGCGCCATTCGGTTCGGTGAGGTTGAGAAAGACTGATGTTCAGATTTGTGCTGCGCCACTTCAATCTCTATGTACTGACCTTACTGGTACTGTGTATTTTCTCGTTCTGGCTGGCTTACCTTTTCCCCGGCGACCCCTTGGTGAACCTGACCGGGCTGACACTGAACGATCCTGCCGACTATCAGGCCATGGCACAAAAATACCACATGGACAGTGGCATTTTGGTGCAATTCTGGCACTACCTGGTGCTGCTTTGGGACGGTGATTGGGGATTCAGCTTTTCGTCCGGACTGCCCTTATACCAGGAAATCTTCGACTCGTTGCCCGCCACCGTTGAACTGAGTACATACGCCCTGTTGTTATCACTGTTGATCGGCATACCGTTGGGCTTCCTGGCAGGCCTGCGCCATCACAGAACCACCGACAATGCGTTGCTGGCAGCCAGTGTGGTCGGGTATTCAACACCGGTGTTCTGGCTGGCGCTATTGATGATTTTGCTGTTTTCCCTGCAATTGGGCTGGTTTCCTCTGTCAGGTCGCATCAGCCTGCTGTTTGACGTGCCTCACGACACCGGATTCATTCTGGTCGATATCTGGTTATCAGACATGCCCAACAAAGGCGCGGCAATGATCAATGCCGTCCAACACATGGTGATGCCCGTCTTGTCGATCACCATTGTAACGACCGCCATTGTGTTGCGATTGACTCGCCGGGCGGTGGTCGAAGTGATGCCCAAAGAATATGTCCAGGCCGCATATGCCCGCGGATTAAGCAAGCATCAGGTTATTCTGCGTCATGTTGTGCGTAATGCGATGCTGCCGATCCTGCCGTTGCTGGCCATGCAATCGACAATCCTGCTGACCAATGCCATGATCGTAGAAGTGATCTATTCATGGCCGGGCATTGGTAACTGGCTGATCCAAGCCATCTATCAGCGGGACTATCCCGCCATTCGAGCTGGCATGCTGGCGGTTTCAACCCTGGTCGTATCGCTGACCATATTTATCGACCTGCTGGCCAGAATCATCGACCCGACCCGGGAGAGAGGTGCGCGTGCCAAGATTTAGCCTGTATCAGGAAGAGTATCACCCCTCGCCACTGCAACATACGTGGCTGGCCTTCCGTCAAAGCCATGTTGCCGTTATCGGGTTATGGATCCTGGGTTTTTTCGCCACACTGGTGGTGTTTGCGCCCCTTATTGCGCCATTTGACCCTGTCCAGCAGCACACCGATACCTTGCTGATACCCCCGGCCTGGGAGCCCAACGGCAGTATCGAGCATCTGTTTGGCACCGACAGTGTTGGACGGGATGTGTTGTCACGGCTGGTTTATGGTTGCCGCATGACATTGGGGATCAGTCTGATCCTGGTATTGCTGGCGATGCTCGTCGGCGTTGCTATCGGCGCGCTGGCCGGTATGACACGAGGGGTGCGCTCCAGTGTGTTGAACCACTTGCTGGATTCCTTGCTGGCTATCCCGACGTTATTGATTGCGATCATCATTGTGGCCATACTCGGCGTCGGTTTGGTCAACAGCATGTGGGCCATTTCATTGGCCCTTATCCCGCAATTTGTTCACAATACCCGTGACTTCGTGCGCAATGAAATGAAAAAAGACTACGTCACGGCGGCGCGCCTGGACGGTGCCAACAAAGTGCATCTTTTCTTCATCACAATCTTGCCCAACATGGTCGAAATGTTGGTTGTTCAAGGCACCATGGCGCTGTCCATTGCCATTCTGGACATCAGCGCGCTGGGTTTCCTCGGTCTGGGAGCCCAAGCGCCGTCACCGGAACTCGGCACCATGCTATCCGAAGGCCTCAAGATCGCGTATATGAGCCCCAGTAGCATCGCCCTACCCGGTTCGGCGATTTTTGTGATGGTGTTATCCGTCAACTTGGTTGGCGACGGCCTGCGTTCGGCGCTCCGCAACAGGATGAGACAGTAATGCCACTACTCGATATCAAGAACCTGACCCTGGAGATTGAGTCGACTCAAGGCTGGATCAAGGCACTCGACAAAGTCTCTTTGCAACTGGAGGGTGGTGAAGTCCGTGCTTTGGTCGGCGAATCGGGATCCGGAAAGAGCCTGATTGTTAAGTCTATCGTCGGTGCGATACCGGAGCACTGGCGCATCACGGCAGACCGTATGAGCTGGAAAGGACAGGACTTGATCAGCATGAGCAGTGATGCGCGACGACGCATCATGCGTGAAGACATTGCGGTGATTTTCCAAAATCCGGTCAACTCCCTTGACCCGTCAGCCAGTCTGGGCGAGCAATTGATGGAAAGCATCCCTGATCATTTGCTGGACAAGGGCTGGTTCTGGCAACGAGCTGCACAGCGCAAACAAATTGCCGTTAAACTGTTGCACAAAGTCGGCATCAAAGAGCACTCGAAGTACCTGCAGGCATATCCCAGTGCATTGCCCGACGATATCTGTCAGAAGTTTATGATCGCCAGCGCATTGGCAGCGTCACCGAAACTGTTGATTGCCGATGACCCGACCCGTGGTATGGAAGTCACCACCAAAGTCCAGATCCTCAAACTGCTGACCCGGCTGAACAAGATCCGCGGGTTGAGTATTCTGTTCGTGAGTCATGATTTGCTGGCAATATCGAACATGGCCAACACCATGACAGTGCTGTATTGCGGGCAAACCGTCGAGAGCGGGAAAATGCATCAACTGCGTCGCAGACCGCTGCATCCTTACACCCATGCATTGATGGAAAGTGCTCCGAGTTTCCGCAAGGACTTACCGCCGAAAAGTCCTCTTGCAACACTGGATGGCACCATACCAACGCTGCAACACCTTCCGATTGGGTGTCGTCTGGGTCCCCGCTGCCCTCGTGCGCAAAGAGAGTGTGTTAAGGTGCCGGAAGAACGCCGCATCCACAATCATTTCTACAGTTGTCACTTTCCCTTGCACAGGAGCCTGAAATGACGGCACTGCTCTCGGTCCAGGATTTGACCTACACCATTCGTAAGCGACAAGGTTGGTTGGGCAGTGAGGAGCGCTTTACCCTCAGCCCGGTCAGCTTTGAAATCAACGCGGGTGAAACCCTTGCCATCATCGGCGACAACGGCTCTGGGAAATCATTGCTGGCGCGTTTATTGGTAGGGGCCGAACGACCAAGTGGAGGACATATTTTCCTCAATGGTCAGAAACTCGATCCGTTCAATATTAAACAGCGCTGCCTGAACATCCGAATGATTTTCCAGCACAGCAATGAATCGCTCAACCCTGGCCTGTCAGTGGGGCGAATCCTGGAAGAACCGTTAAAGCTAAATACCCAACTGGACGCCAGAGCCCGTCAGGAAAAAGTGGTTAATACCCTTAAACTCGTTGGGTTGTTACCGGATCATCAGTTCTTTTATCGACACATGCTGTCAGACGGCCAACGTCAGCGTGTCGGCCTCGCCCGTGCTTTAGTATTGGATCCCCAGGTCATCGTTGCGGATGAACCTTTTGCGGCTCTGGATCCGTCGGTTCGCTCACAGACCGTTAACCTGATCATGGCACTGCAACGTGAACTGGGCCTCGGCTTTGTGTTTATATCGCACAACCTTGGCATTGTGCGCCACATCAGCGACCGATTACTGGTGATGCAGAAAGGCCTGGTGGTCGAATCCGGCAAAACCGAAACCGTGTTTAATTGGCCCAAAAGTGAATACACCGAAAAACTGGTCATGGCGCACCAATCTTTGATCAACCGATAGCGGGTAGTTACGCAAAAATTCATTTTACGTCCTAGACTTAACTAACGTTTCAAACGTCGATTCCGATACAGAAGTCTCAGTGTTAGGTACAGGGTGTAGCTATGCAAATTCGAACGTTAACAATCAAATTCCGACTGGTTTTAATTGGCATTATTGCCCTTACCGCCATGGCGGTAATGCTGGTACTGCAGTTATATCAAGCCAGTACTACCGGTTCACTGTCTGAAGCCAAAGGACAGGTAGACAGTCTGACCGTCGACATGCTGATGTTGCGGCGGCATGAAAAAGACTTCCTGATGCGCAAACAGGAAAAATACCCTGAACGTCACAAAAAAGTGGTCGCAAAGTTGCAGGCCACAGCCACTGCCCTGAGCAAAAACCTTGACGATTTGGGTATTGATACCCGCCAGGTGGGACAATTCCGTAGTCTGGTCAACGACTACTCCAGTACTTTTGAAGATCTGGTCAGCATTGAACGTAACATTGGCTTTAGTGAAGAAGATGGCTTGCAAGGCCAGCTTCGAGCCGCCGCTCGGCAGGTAGAACAAGGGCTGGTGAGTAACGATAGAGCACTGACCACCTTGCTACAAATGCGACGCCATGAGAAAGACTTTATTCTGCGACGGACCGTTGAGGATGTCGCAGAATTCAATGACCTGTCGCGCCAGTTAAACCAGCAGATACCGGGGGCCCTGGCATCCCAGGCTCAACAATACACCGACAGTTTTAACGCGCTGGTTGACGGTACAAAGGCGAGAGGCCTGACCCCTGGCGAAGGCGCTGAAGGCTCTATGCGAAAAGCGATTCAGGCTACCGAAGACATTCTTGACGCCATGTCCGAACAACTGAATGACGAAATCAACGCGTCACTGTCACAATTGCAAGCGGTTGGGCTGACCGTATTTGTGGTCGTTCTGGCGCTGGTATCGGGCATGATTCTGGTGTTAGCACGCTCAATCAATCAACCACTACAACAGGCCTCCTCGCAAATCGCCCGGGTACAAAGAGAGCATGATTTCAGCTTACGTCTTGATGAGGAAGGCAACGACGAGATCACCCAATTCAGTAAAGACATCAATTCACTGCTGAATGACGTGCAGGATTTGATCAAATCGATCAATGTCGCCCTTGAAAACCTCGATACGGCCACCGCGCAACTCGCTACCGCCACCAACGATACCGCCGAGGGTATGAAAACCCAACAAGACGAAACCGAAATGGTCGCTACTGCCATCACCCAAATGGGCGCGACTATCCAGGAAATTGCCACCAACACCGAGAACACGGCGGACAAAGCCCGTTCCACCAATGACAATGCGCAACACGGCCGCAACCAGGTCGGCGATACGGTGACCTCAATACGTAACCTGGTTAAACGGCTTGAAAGTGCTGCCGGTGCAGTGGGAGAACTGGAGAAAGACAGCCACACCATCGGCACGGTGCTGGAGGTCATACGCGGTATCGCAGAACAAACCAACCTGCTGGCATTGAACGCGGCCATTGAAGCTGCCCGGGCTGGTGAGCAAGGCAGAGGCTTCGCCGTTGTGGCGGATGAAGTCAGAACCCTTGCTATGCGCACGCAGGAATCGACCAGCCAGATTGAATCTATCATTACGGCGCTGCAAGAACGTACGCAGCAAATTGTCACCGAGATGAAAGCCTGTCAGCAAGAAGGAGCAAGCAGTGATGAGCAAGCCGATAAGGCCATGGAACGCCTGAATGAAATCAGCGACGAAGTGAATACCATTCTCGATATGACAACCCAAATTGCCACTGCAATTGAACAACAAAGCCACGTTGCTTCTGAGGTGAATCAGAATGTGGTTAACATTCGCGACTTGTCAGAAGACACGATGCGCAACGTTAGCGTTAACGAGCAAGCCAGTGAGGAAGTCGCCAGTCAGGCCTCCAACCTGCGCAAAAATATCGCCCAGTTCAAAGCGTAGTGACTACGTTGTGCAATAAAAAAAGGGCGCCTGGCGCCCTTTTTTGTGTGCTGAAACCTAACCAACCAGTGCCAACAGGATCCCGGCTGCCACCGCCGATCCCAATACGCCGGCGACGTTTGGTCCCATCGCATGCATCAACAGGAAGTTATGTGGGTTGGCTTGTAGCCCGACCTTATTGACCACCCTGGCTGCCATCGGCACGGCGGATACACCTGCCGCACCAATCAGCGGGTTAATTGGATTACTGCTGAACCTGGCCATCAATTTCGCCATCAATACGCCAGCCGCTGTACCAATCGCAAAGGCAACGGCACCCAAGCCCAGAATGCCGAGGGTTTCCAGGGTCAGGAACTTGTCAGCCGATAGCTTTGACCCCACTGCCAAGCCCAGGAATATGGTCACAATGTTGATGAGCTCATTTTGCGCCGTGTTGCTGAGGCGATCCACAACGCCACTTTCGCGCATCAGATTGCCCAAACAAAACATCCCAACCAAAGGGGTCGCCGTGGGCAGAAACAGAATGGTTAACAGCAGTACTGCCAGGGGGAAAATGATCTTCTCTCGCCGCGACACTTCCCGAAGCTGTAACATCTCAATTTCACGTTCCTGTTGAGTGGTCAGGGCCTTCATGATCGGCGGCTGGATGATCGGCACCAATGCCATGTAAGAATACGCAGCAACGGCAATCGCGCCCAACAGCTCCGGAGCCAGCTTCGATGCCAGGAAGATGGCGGTTGGTCCATCCGCTCCACCGATAATGGCAATCGCGGAGGCATCTTTTAGGGTGAATTCGAAGCCTGGAATATAGTTGAGCGCAATAGCACCGAACAGGGTGGCGAAAATGCCGAACTGGGCGGCCGCCCCCAGCAATAACATCCGAGGATTTGCAATCAACGCCCCAAAGTCGGTCAAGGCGCCGACCCCCATGAAGATCAACAGAGGGAAAACACCGGTGTCGATACCGACTTTATAGACGTAGTACAGCAGCCCTCCTGCTTCACTGAAACCTGCCAACGGGATATTGGTCAACAACGCACCAAAGCCAATCGGCAGCAACAACAAGGGCTCGAACTTCCGCACGATCGCCAGGTAGAGCAGCAAAAAGCCCACCAGCATCATTACAATCTGGCCGGTCTCAAAGTGGGCCAGTGCCGTGCTGTCCCATAAAATAGCGAGCTTCTCCATGGCTTACCCCATCGCCAGTAATGGCTGACCGGACTGCACACTGTCGCCGGTTTTAACCATTACATTGCTGATCGTACCGTCGAACTGTGCGCGCACCTCCGTCTCCATCTTCATCGCTTCCATGACGATTACCACATCACCTTTTGCGACGGTATCACCGGGTTGCACCAGTACCTTGAAAATATTGCCGGATAGCGGGGCATTCTGAACTTGTCCCGCAGGTGCAGAGGCAGCAGGCGCTGGCGCTGAAGCGGAACTGGCTGTCACTGAAGACAAAGCCCCGCTGGGTGCCACTTCCACTTCATACACTTTTCCGTCCACACGCACAGAGTACGCTTCAGCTCCACCACTGGCGGGCTGGGCATTAGCAGTCGGCACATCGGCAGGTGCTTCAGTACCTGGTGCGGGTTCAAACGCATCCGGATTGCCGCGATTTTGCAGGAATTTAAGCCCAATTTGCGGAAATAACGCGTAGGTAAGAACATCATCAATTTTATCGGTGGCCAACGTGATGCCATTGCTCTGGGCCAGTTCACCCAGTTCCACGTCAAGGGAGTCCAATTCCGGTGCAATGCGATCAGCAGGTCGACAGGTGATGGCCTCTTCGCCATCCAGCACGCGCTGTTGCAGTTCGGCATTTACCGGTGCAGCGGTGGCACCATACTCGCCTTTCAGTACACCGGCGGTTTCTTTGGTAATCGACTTATAGCGTTCACCGGTCAGCACATTGAGCACAGCCTGGGTACCGACGATCTGCGACGTTGGTGTTACCAGCGGGATGAACCCGAGATCTTCGCGAACTCGCGGGATCTCTTTAAGCACCTCGTCCAATTTATCTGCAGCCTGTTGCTCTTTAAGCTGACTTTCCATGTTCGTTAACATACCACCGGGCACCTGGGCCGTCAGGATCCGTCCATCAACGCCTTTCAGGGAACCTTCAAACTGTGCGTACTTTTTGCGCACATCACGGAAGTAAGCGGCAATGTCCTCCAGCGCTTCAAGATCAAGGCCAGTGTCCCGCTCTGTTCCTTCGACAATAGCGGCAATGGTTTCCGTTGCGGTGTGACCATAGGTCATACTCATAGAAGAAATCGCCGTATCGAGCATATCGATGCCTGCATCAATGGCTTTCTGGTAGGTTGCTGTGCTAAGACCAGTGGTGGCATGGCATTGCATGGCAATGGGCACAGACACAGCCTCTTTCAAACCACCAATCAGCGCTTCACAATCATAAGGTTTAAGCAGTCCCGCCATGTCTTTAATGCAGATAGAGTGCACGCCAAGATCTTCCAGCTGCTTCGCCATGTCCAACCACAACTGGTTGTTATGTACCGGACTGACGGTATAGGAAATTGTCCCCTGCGCATGGGCACCACAATTTACCGCAGCATGAATCGCGGTTTTCAGGTTACGAACATCGTTCATCGCATCGAATATCCGGAACACATCGACACCGTTGGTGTGTGCCCGTTCGACGAACTTTTCCACCACGTCGTCAGCATAGTGCCGGTAGCCCAACAAATTCTGTCCTCGCAGCAACATCTGCTGACGGGTATTTGGCATGGCCTGTTTCAGGGCTCGAATGCGCTCCCACGGGTCTTCACCCAGATAACGGATACAGGCGTCAAAGGTTGCACCGCCCCAGGACTCCACAGACCAATAGCCCATTTTGTCGAGCTTTTCAGCAATCGGAAGCATATCTTCCAAGCGCAAACGGGTTGCCAGCAGTGACTGATGCGCATCACGCAGGACCAATTCAGTAATGGCCAACGGCTTAGACATAGTGTTTCTCCCTGTGGATGGCTTATTAACGGTGTTGTTTTCGGTATTGATGAACAGCCGCGCTAATCGCACTGATCACCCCTTGAGATGGCTCGGTGGGATTTGCCGCGGGAGCCGCAACGGCGTGCTCGATAGTCGGTTCTGCCCCTAATCGTTGATTTATCCATGCGATCACGTGAATGGCACCGATGAGCAAGGTTAAAAACAAAAAGACAAATGTCATACCAGCCACTAGCAAAGTCGCTGCCTCAATCAGTAGTTGGCCTATGTCCTGTTGCATAGCATCTCTCGGATTGGAAAAGGTCGAAAATAAGTATCATGCTGTCTGGCAAAAAACAACCAATCAGATGGGCCATTTATGCATATGAAATGCCCTTTTATGGCGGATTTTGGCCAATAAGTGCATTTTTACCCATCAAAACCGCATATTTTTACATTTTAGTAACCTTTACTTCAGCGTATTTATTTGTACCATACTCGGCATCACTGGAACTAATGTGGCACTCACATCGCATAATAGCCAGGGTTCAACGGACATTCTTTCAGGCACAAAAAACCCCGCCACATTGGGCGGGGTAAAAGGCTCGACTCGGGAGTCGTTCAGCGCTTACAAAACTTCTTCACTTTCCGGCTTTTCTTCTTCTTTCACTGTTTTTGGCAACAGTAGTTCAGCACGGATTTTCTGCTCAATGTCGTTAGCAATCTGCGGATTCTCTTTCAGGAAGCGAACAACATTGGCTTTGCCCTGACCAATACGGTCGCCGTTATAGCTGTACCAAGCACCCGCTTTCTCAACCAGTTTCTGCTTCACGCCCAAATCAATCAGTTCGGCTTCTTTACTGATCCCTTCACCGTACATGATTTGGAATTCCGCCTGCTTAAACGGAGGGGCGACTTTATTTTTCACCACTTTCACGCGGGTTTCGTTACCCACCACTTCATCGCCGTCTTTAATCGCACCAATACGACGGATATCGAGACGCACAGAGGAGTAGAACTTCAACGCGTTACCACCTGTGGTGGTTTCAGGGTTACCAAACATCACGCCGATTTTCATCCGGATCTGGTTGATGAAAATACACAAGGTGTTCGAGCGTTTAATGTTGGCGGTAAGCTTACGCAATGCCTGAGACATCAGTCGAGCTTGCAGGCCAACGTGGCTGTCACCCATCTCACCTTCGATCTCAGCTTTAGGGGTCAAGGCAGCAACGGAGTCGACGATAACCACGTCAACGGCACCGGAACGGACCAACATGTCACAGATTTCCAGCGCTTGTTCACCAGTGTCCGGTTGAGAAACCAGCAAATCGTCGATGTTAACGCCCAGCTTCTCCGCATAAACAGGATCCAATGCATGCTCCGCATCGACAAACGCACAGGTTTTCCCTTTCTTTTGCGCTTCCGCAATCACCTGAAGCGTCAGGGTTGTCTTACCACTGGATTCAGGACCGTAAATCTCAACCACACGTCCGCAAGGCAGACCGCCAATACCCAAGGCAATATCGATGCTCAAAGAGCCAGTAGAGATGGATTCAATGTCCATGGCCTGGTTGTCACCCAGACGCATGATGGTGCCTTTACCGAATTGCTTTTCAATCTGCCCGAGCGCGGCTGACAATGCGCGAGATTTGTTATCATCCATTTGGAAAACCCTTATTATTCTGTTGCCTGTTCGACGTAACCTCTCGCTAACAGACAGGTGAATGAAGTGTCGCTAAGTTGATCAGGAGTATACTGTATAGTTATACAGTTACAAGTCCTGTTTTAGATTTTTTTTGCGATCGCTCAATCTGTAATCAACTGCAGTAATTTTTGCAGGCTGTACTCTATGGCACTGTCCCTGACCTGTGCCCGATCACCGAAAAAGCGCCGCTCCTCGGTACGCACCACGCCGTCCACCAAAAAGCCGAACCATACCGTGCCCACCGGCTTGGTTTCAGAACCGCCATCAGGGCCAGCAATGCCGCTGACCACAACATTGGCCTGAGCGCCAGTGCGTTGGGCCAGCCCCTGGACCATTTTCTCCACCGTCTGACGGGACACTGCCCCGTGTTCTTCCAGGGTCTTTTGTGGAACCCCCAACAACGCCATTTTGGCGTCATTTGAATAGGTCACAAAACCCTCATTGAACCAGCCAGAGCTTCCCGCCGTGCTGGTAATCGCGTATGCTATACCGCCTCCGGTGCACGATTCGGCAGTACTGACATGCCAATCGCGGGCAACAAGCTGTTCGCCCAACTGGGCAGCCAAGGACAGGATTGAATCCCTCATAACCAAAACCAAAAAATAAGTGTGAATTCACCCATTATGCCGTTGAACAAAATTGCAGAGCAAGCGTCCGACAAGACTTTCGAACAACACACACCGATGATGCAGCAGTACCTGAAAATCAAAGCTGATCATCCGGACATCCTGTTGTTCTACCGTATGGGCGATTTTTACGAATTGTTTTACGACGATGCCAAGCGCGCTGCTGAATTACTCGATATTTCCCTGACTGCACGGGGAAAATCCGGTGGCAATGCTATCCCGATGGCCGGTGTACCTTATCACGCGGTGGAAAATTACCTCGCGCGGCTGGTAAAAATGGGCGAATCGGTGGCGATCTGCGAACAAGTCGGTGACCCTGCCACCAGCAAAGGCCCGGTAGAAAGACGGGTACAACGTATCGTTACGCCGGGAACCGTGTCTGACGAAGCCCTGCTCAACGACCGCCAGGACAACATCCTGGCTGCAGTATACGGTCATGACAATCGTTTTGGTTATGCCACCCTGGACATCACCAGCGGACGGTTTGCGTTATCTGAGTTGAATGACGAAGAAGCCCTGCTGGCAGAATTGCAGCGCACCGATCCCGCCGAACTGTTATACCCGGAGGATTTCAGTCACAGTCATCTGATTGCCGACCGCAAAGGCACCCGCCGCCGCGCACCGTGGGACTTTGATCTCGATACCGCCATTACTCAGTTGAATCAGCAATTCGGCACTCGCGAGCTGCGTGGGTTTGGTGTTCAAGACGCGACGCTGGGATTGTGTGCAGCCGGCTGTGTGATGCAGTATGTGAAAGACACCCAACGTAATGCCTTGCCCCATATTCGCGCCATCCGGCTGGAATCGCACCACGATGCGGTGATCCTGGATGCAGCAACCCGCCGCAACCTGGAACTGACCCAGAACCTGTCAGGCGGTACCGAAAATACCCTGGCCTGGGTACTCGATCGCACCGCCACAGCAATGGGCAGTCGCTTGTTGCAGCGATGGTTACACCGCCCACTGACCGACATCGACACATTAAACGGCCGCCAGGATGCGATTGCAGCCCTGCTGGAGGGCGACATGGACAGCATCCAGACAGACCTCAAGCAAGTCGGCGATCTGGAACGGGTACTGGCCCGACTGGCAATGCGCTCCGCACGGCCAAGGGATTTCACCCGCATGCGCCAGGCATTTGCAATTTTGCCGTCTCTGCGCACTACCCTGGCGTCACTGAACAGCAGTGCCAAACGCCTGGCGTCGCTGTACAACGACATGCCAACCTTTGATGAGCTTCACGCATTGTTAAACCAGGCCATCGTGGATAATCCCCCCGTATTGATCCGTGATGGTGGCGTCATTGCCGAAGGCTACAACGAGGAGCTGGATGAGTTGCGCAACCTGGCCAAAGGAGCAACAGACTATCTGCACGCCCTCGAAACCCGGGAAAAAGAGCGCACCGGCATTGCCAGCCTGAAAGTGGCCTATAACAAAGTGCACGGGTATTACATTGAGATCGGCAAGAGCCAGGCCCATCTGGTGCCTGAAGAGTATGTGCGCCGTCAGACCCTAAAAAACAACGAACGCTACATCATTGCGGAGCTCAAAGCCCACGAAGACAAAGTGCTGACCAGTCAGAGCCGCGCACTGGCACTGGAAAAGCGCCTGTACGAGGAACTGTTTGACCGATGCCTGCCGCACCTGGATGCCCTGATCCACTGCGCCATGGCACTGGCAGAGCTGGATGTACTGAATACCCTGGCGGAACGGGCACAAAGCCTTAACTACCATCGCCCAACCTTGCAGACATCGCCCGGGATCCACTTTGATCAGGGTCGACACCCGGTGGTCGAAGAAGTCATGAACGATCCCTTCATCGCTAACCCACTGGCGATGGACATGACCCGGCGCATGCTGATCATTACCGGCCCCAACATGGGCGGTAAGTCCACTTACATGCGTCAAACGGCGCTGATCGTATTGCTCGCTTATGTCGGCAGCTTTGTGCCGGCTGAAAATGCCCGTATTGGTCCTATTGATCGCATTTTTACCCGCATCGGTGCTTCGGACGATCTGGCATCAGGCCGCTCAACCTTCATGGTAGAGATGACGGAAACCGCCAATATACTCAACAACGCCACCGCCAATAGCCTGGTGTTAATGGATGAGATTGGTCGTGGCACCAGTACCTACGATGGTTTGTCACTGGCCTGGGCATGTGCTGAGTACCTGGCCCAGCAAATCTCCGCCTACACCCTGTTTGCCACCCACTACTTCGAACTGACCGCCCTGGCCGAACAGCGTGATGCACTGGCCAATGTCCATCTGGATGCACTGGAGCACGATGATCAGATCCGCTTTATGCACGCGGTTCAGGAAGGACCAGCCAGCCGCAGCTATGGCCTGCAGGTCGCCCAACTGGCCGGCGTGCCGCGGGCAGTCATCGCGGTGGCCAAGCATAAACTTCAGGAACTGGAGCAAAGTCCGTCGGCGGCAATCAGTACCACGCCGGTGGAACCTGAGCCACAACAACTGGGGTTTAGTGCACCGGATCCGGTGCTCGACAAATTAGACAGCATCAATCCCGACGATCTGACGCCGCGCGAGGCGCTGACACTGCTGTACGAACTGAAGCAATTGAACCGCCAGACCCGCTAATTGATTGGACCAGCGTAAAAAACGCCGTTTCCCTGTGATTGCAGATTGAGGGAACGGCACTTTTCGCGTATACTGTCACGCCGTCCGGTAGCCAATTCGATTTGGCGTTTGGACCGTATATCAGTCTTTTCAATTCCAACGCCTTAGGTTACGCATGACAAATTATATTTTCGTCACGGGTGGTGTCGTTTCATCGCTGGGTAAAGGTATCGCAGCAGCGTCCCTTGCCGCCGTCCTGGAAGCCCGCGGTCTCAATGTGACCATGTTGAAACTCGACCCCTACATTAACGTCGACCCCGGTACCATGAGCCCGATTCAGCACGGTGAAGTGTTCGTCACCGATGACGGTGCCGAAACCGACCTCGACCTGGGCCATTATGAGCGCTTTATCCGTACCCGGATGACCAAGCGCAATAACTTCACCACCGGTCGTGTGTATGAAGAAGTCCTCAAACGCGAACGTCGCGGTGACTATCTGGGTGCCACCATTCAGGTGATCCCGCACATTACCAATGAAATTAAGCGCCGGGTGATTGAAGGCGCCGAAGGTTCCGACATTGCCATCGTCGAAATTGGTGGCACTGTGGGTGACATTGAGTCACAACCGTTTCTGGAAGCCATTCGCCAGTTAGGCACCGAGCTTGGCCGCGATCACGCCATGTACATGCACCTGACACTGGTGCCTTACATGGCCGCCTCAGGCGAAGTCAAAACCAAGCCAACTCAGCATTCGGTTAAAGAATTACGTTCTATCGGTATCCAACCGGATATTCTGGTGTGCCGTTCTGAAAGTGCATTGCCCACTAACGAGCGTTCCAAAATTGCCCTGTTCACCAATGTGCAGGACAAAGCCGTTATCGGTCTGAAAGACGTCGACAGCATTTACCGTGTGCCTGCGTCTCTCAAGTCTCAGGGTCTGGATGATCTGGTGATCAGCCGTTTCGGTCTGACCTGCCCCGAAGCCGACCTGAGTGAGTGGGAACAAGTCTTGTACGCAGAATCCAACCCAACCGGTGAAGTGAATATCGGTATGGTGGGCAAATACGTGGAATTACCGGATGCGTACAAGTCGGTGAATGAAGCCCTTAAACACGCCGGTCTGAAAAACCGCCTGGCGGTGAACATCCGTTACATCGATAGTCAGGACATCGAAAGCAAAGGCACCCAGTTGCTCAAAGATCTGGACGCCATCCTGGTTCCGGGTGGCTTTGGTGAGCGTGGTATCGAAGGTAAAATCCAGGCCGCCCAGTACGCCCGTGAAAACCAGGTACCTTACCTGGGGATCTGTCTGGGTATGCAGGTTGCACTGATTGAGTTTGCGCGCAATGTGGCAGGCATGGAAGGCGCAAACAGTACCGAATTTGACCCCGAAACGCCGTATCCTGTGGTGGGTTTGATCACCGAGTGGCTGGATGCCGATGGCAGTACCGAGACCCGTGACGAGCAATCTGACCTTGGCGGCACCATGCGTTTGGGTAGCCAGTTGTGTCACCTGATCCCAGGCAGCAAAGTGCACGATCTGTACGGCAGTGACGAAATTTATGAACGTCACCGTCACCGCTATGAAGTGAACAACAACCTGCGCGACAAGATTGAAGCCGCCGGGTTAACCGTCTCCGGCTTGTCCACCGACAAGCGCCTGGTGGAAGTGATTGAGCTGAAAGACCATCCATGGTTTATCGCCGGTCAGTTCCACCCGGAATTTAACTCTACGCCCCGCGATGGTCACCCTTTGTTTGAAGGGTTTGTCCGCGCTGCGGGGGAATACCATAAGCATAATAACTAATCTGCACAGGATGCCCGGCTTGTTGCCGGGCATCACGTATCTGGCATTCAACCTTTTAGGAAGGCTATTACAATGGCAAAAATCAGCAAGATCATTGGCCGCGAGATCATGGATTCACGGGGCAACCCCACCGTAGAGGCTGACGTGTACCTGGAATCAGGCGCATGGGGCCGCGCAGCGGCACCTTCAGGCGCGTCGACCGGCTCCCGGGAAGCACTGGAACTGCGTGATGGTGACAAAAAACGTTATCTGGGTAAGGGCGTGCTCAAAGCAGTGGCCGCTATCAATGATAAAATTCAGCCCGCGTTGCTGGGCCGTGATGCCGACAACCAAAAGCAAATCGATCAGCTGATGATCGATTTGGACGGCACAGAAAACAAGGAAAACCTGGGCGCCAATGCGATCCTGGCCGTGTCCCTGGCCACTGCCAAGGCAGCAGCCAATGAAAAAGGTATTCCTCTGTACCAACATATTTCTGAACTGAACGGCACCCCCGGAGAGTACTCCATGCCTGTGCCGATGATGAACATCATCAACGGCGGTGAGCACGCTGACAATAACGTCGATATTCAGGAGTTCATGGTTCAGCCAGTCGGCGCCAAGAGCTTCCGTGAAGCCCTGCGCATGGGTGCAGAGATTTTCCACAGCCTGAAGAAAGTCCTCAGTGCCAAAGGTCTGAACACTGCCGTGGGTGATGAAGGTGGTTTTGCCCCTAACCTGGCATCAAACGAAGAAGCCCTGGCGGTTATCGTTGAAGCGGTTGAGCAAGCCGGCTATCGCATGGGCGATGACGTGACCCTGGCTCTGGACTGTGCATCGTCTGAATTCTACCACGATGGTAAATACGACCTGAAAGGCGAAGGCCAGGTGTTTGATGCAGCCGGTTTTGCCGATTACCTGGCAATGCTGAGTGACAAATACCCCATCGTATCGATTGAAGATGGCATGGATGAAAGTGATTGGGACGGTTGGGCCGATCTGACCAACAAGATCGGTTCACGGGTTCAATTGGTCGGTGATGATCTGTTCGTTACCAATACCAAAATCCTTAAGCGCGGTATCGACAATGGCGTGGGTAACTCCATCCTGATCAAATTCAACCAGATCGGTTCATTGAGCGAAACCCTGGAAGCCATTCAAATGGCCAAGGACGCCGGCTTTACCGCAGTGATTTCACACCGCAGTGGTGAAACCGAAGACGCGACCATTGCCGACCTGGCCGTTGGTACTGCTGCCGGACAAATCAAAACCGGTTCATTGTGCCGTTCTGACCGGGTTGCCAAATACAACCAGTTGCTGCGCATTGAAGAGCAATTGGCGGGAAAAGTGGTCTACCGCGGCCGTCAGGAAATTAAAGGTCAGTAAGCACTGACATCTGCTAATAACCCACCGTCGAGCAAAAGGAATTTTGAGCGACGGTGGGTTTTGTTTTAGCATGACATCACAGCAGTCTTAACAGCGCCCACCACCAGCTATGGATCCGCACCAGCAAGTCGACATTTTTGCCGATGATCAGCGACAACAACAATTCGCTGAGTTATGTAATGCCTTGTATGAACGAGAGCTGGCGGCATTGGCGGCACTGACATCCCCGAACCTCAGCTTGCTGCAACGACGCATCGGTGGTCTGAGTCATCATATCAAGCGTGCCGCAGAACAATTGTTGTGCAGTAAAGCCCCGATTGCGGTTGATGTCCACAATGGTAGCTGGCAGGCCAAGCAAGCGGCCAAATGCCCGGCCGATCGATACCCTGAAGACAAAACACAAGCCTGGCTACACCAATATGTTCGACCCGGACTGGTGATCCCGGTGTGTGTGTCGGATCTTGGCCATCAGCACATTGAACTGGACTCGGTGGATCGTATCGATACCGAGCAGCGCCGCGTTCACGTCAACAAACATGGCTGGTTTCATTTCGACGGCAGCCCGTTGTCACCTGACACCCATCAATACCGCCATAAACGCCTGTTGCCGGCCAATAAGGTCACCTGTACTGCCGCCTGTTGTGGCCACAGCTGGAGCCACCGTGGCAGATCCCAGCCCCGCCCGTTAAGTTTACGTGAATTACTGCTGTCAACCGACATTGATTGGAAGACCTTTCATTGACCTTTCGGTCAAAAATGCTCAATCTACAGCGGTTATAACTATCTGATATATGGGAAAGTGTCCTGCGTGGTTGACGCCCCCGTCCATACGGGGTACTAATAGTAACCAGACAACGCGAGAGCAAAACAACATGCAACACCTGCTTCTATCTACCCTACTCCTTATGGCAGCAAGACTGCACGGGTAGACTGTAAGCGTTGTAAGCAAGATCTACAAAAACCCGTGCCCTGCACGGGTTTTTTCGTTTATGGCAAGGCAATCAAGGTGAGGAACCGACTATGTCC
Organism: Fluctibacter halophilus; assembly: GCF_020687825.1. Classification (GTDB taxonomy): domain Bacteria; phylum Pseudomonadota; class Gammaproteobacteria; order Enterobacterales; family Alteromonadaceae; genus Fluctibacter; species Fluctibacter halophilus. Next base: position 353,132 of record NZ_JAJEWP010000002.1, on the reverse strand, counting down.
AACCAGGTAAAAATATTTGATACCACACTGCGTGACGGCGAACAGGCGCTGCCTGCCAGCCTGACCGTCAAAGAAAAGTTACAAATAGCCCTGGCCCTGGAACGTCTCGGTGTCGACATCATCGAAGCCGGTTTTCCGGTATCTTCTCCGGGAGACTTTGATTCGGTTCAACGGATTGCCAGAGAAGTAAAGAACGCCACGGTGTGCGGGTTATCGCGGGCCCTGGAAAAGGACATTGATGCCTGCGGCGAGGCACTGCGGGTGGCGGATCAGTTTCGCATTCACACCTTCATTGCAACCTCAGATATCCACGTTAACGCCAAACTGCGCAAGTCACAGGACGATGTGGTGGAAATGGCGGTAGCCGCGATTAAACATGCCCGGCGTTACACCGATGACGTCGAGTTTTCCTGTGAAGACGCCGGCCGCACTAACATCGATTACCTGTGTCGGATGGTTGAAGCAGCAATTCACGCTGGTGCCAGCACCGTCAATATTCCCGACACGGTCGGCTACACCACGCCGACGGAATTTGGCGGCATCATTCAAACCTTGTTTAACCGGGTACCCAACATTGATAAAGCCACCATCTCAGTGCACTGTCACAACGATTTGGGTCTGGCGGTGGCCAATTCATTGGCTGCTGTTGAACAAGGTGCCCGCCAGATCGAATGCACCATCAACGGTATTGGCGAGCGGGCCGGTAATTGCTCGCTGGAAGAAATTGCGATGATTTTACAGACCCGACAACAATTGCTGGGTCTGAGCACCAACATCCACAGTCAGGAAATTTCCCGCACCTCCAAACTGGTCAGTCAGTTGTGCAACATGCCGGTACAGGCCAACAAAGCGATTGTCGGTGCCAACGCCTTCAGTCACAGCTCCGGCATTCACCAGGATGGTGTTCTTAAAGCCCAGAATACCTACGAGATCATGACCCCGGAAAGTGTCGGGATTAACAAAAATCACCTCAACCTGACCTCACGTTCAGGCCGACACGTGATCAAGCACCGCCTGAATGAACTGGGTTATCAGGACAGTGATTATGATCTGGATGAAGTCTATGCTGCCTTCCTGCAACTGGCCGACAAGAAAGGTCAGGTGTTTGACTATGATCTGGAAGCGCTGTTGTTCTTCAACCAGCAAAAACACGATCACGCCCACTACCAGTTATTGTATTTGCAAGCCAATTCCGGCCGCGAAATCATTCCCAGCGCCACCGTCAAGCTGCGTATCGGTGACAAAGAGACCACCTCGGCAGCGATTGGTAACGGTCCGGTGGATGCCGCCTACAATGCCATCACCAAGGCGCTGGGCCATGAACGCATCGACATCGTCGACTTCAAGCTGGACTCCAAGGGTGAAGGGGCCGATGCACTGGCTCAGGTGAGCGTGGTGGCAGAATATAACGGCCGTCGTTTTAACGGCATTGGTCTTGCCACCGACATCGTCGAAGCCGGCGTAAAAGCCTTTATCTATGTCCTTAACAACACACACCTGGCCGATCAGATTGACCAGCAGAAAAAACAACAGAACGTAAAAATAGCAGGGGTATAAATGTCTACTTATAACATCGCGGTATTGCCCGGAGACGGCATCGGTCCCGAAGTCATGGCCGAGGCGCACAAAGTGCTGGATGCCATCGCCACCCGATTCGGCCTGACGCTGACGCTGAACACCTTTGACGTGGGCGGTTGCGCCATCGACAAACACGGCCACGCTCTGCCCCCTGCCACACTGGCAGGCTGTGAGCAGGCCGACGCGATTCTGTTTGGCTCTATTGGCGGGCCCAAATGGGACAGTCTGCCACTGGAGCAGCGCCCGGAGCGCGCCGCTCTGCTGACCCTGCGTAGCCACTTTGACCTGTTCAGCAACCTGCGTCCGGCGCGGATCTATCCGGATCTGGCCCACTTATCCCCGCTGCGCGAAGATATCGCCCGACGGGGCATGGATGTGGTCGTGGTCAGAGAGCTGACATCAGGCATCTACTTCGGCCAGCCCAAAGGGCTTGAGGGTGAAGGCGAGCAGCAGTATGCCTTTGACACCATGCGTTACAGCCGCGCGGAGATCCGCCGTATTGCCATCAGCGCCTTTGAGGCCGCCCGTAAGCGTCGTGGCAAGGTCACTTCGGTCGACAAAGCCAACGTGCTGGTGTGCAGCCGTTTGTGGCGGGAAGTCACCGAAGAGGTCGCCAAAGACTATCCGGATGTGACGCTGGAACACATCTACATCGACAATGCCACCATGCAACTGTTGAAATCACCCACCGACTTCGACGTGTTGTTATGCTCGAACCTGTTTGGGGACATCATCTCGGACGAGTGTGCCATGATCACCGGCTCGATGGGGCTCCTGCCGTCGGCGAGTATCAATGGCAGTGGCTTCGGCCTGTTTGAACCTGCCGGTGGTTCGGCCCCCGACATTGCCGGTCAGGGCATTGCCAATCCCATCGCGCAGATCCTGTCAGCGTCGATGCTGCTGCGCTACAGCCTGAATGAAGTGGACGCGGCCGATGCGATTGACAAAGCCGTGGTACAAACCCTGTCCGATGGCGTGCTGACCGGCGAACTGCTCAGCCAGGAACAACGCCATCATGCCCACTCCACCGCGCAGGTGGGTGATTACATCTGTCAATTGATCCGCCAGGCACAGTGAGGAGTTTCCATGCCTAAAACCTTGTATGACAAAATCTGGCAAGCCCATAGTGTCAGCCACCTGGAAGGCGATACGTTACTGTACATCGATCGCCACCTTATCCATGAAGTTACCTCACCACAGGCCTTTGCCGGCCTGGCAGAAAAGCAGCGCAAGGTGCGTCGCCCGGACAAGACGTTTGCCACCATGGACCACAGTATTTCTACCCGTTCCCTGGCACTGGATGCCTGTGGCCCTGCCAACCGTCTGCAACTGCAAACCCTGGCCGACAACTGTGAGCAACACGGTATCACCCTGTATCCCGTCGGCCACCAGAAACAAGGTATCGTGCATGTGATGGGCCCCGAACTGGGGCTGATCCAGCCGGGCATGACCGTGGTGTGTGGTGACTCCCATACCGCAACACATGGCGCGTTCGGCGCACTGGCATTTGGTATTGGCACCTCCCAGGTGGAGCATGTGCTGGCGACCCAAACCCTCAAACAAAGCAAGGCCCGCAGCATGCTGGTTGATGTGCAGGGTACACTGCCTCAGGGTGTAACCGCCAAAGACATCGTGCTGGCCATCATTGGCGAAATCGGTCATGCCGGTGCCACCGGTCATGTGATTGAATATGCCGGCGAAGCGATTCGCAACCTGTCGATGGAAGAGCGCATGACCATCTGCAACATGAGCATTGAAGCCGGCGCTAAAGCAGGTCTGATTGCGCCGGATCAAACCACGTTTGACTACCTCAAAGGTCGCGAATATGCCCCCACTGAGTCGCAATGGGATGCAGCGGTAGCGTACTGGAAAACATTGTACAGCGATGCCGACGCCGAATTTGATACCGTTGTCACACTCAACGCCGCCGATATTGCCCCCCAGGTGACCTGGGGCACCAATCCGGGTCAGGTGACCGGGATCAACCAGCCGGTGCCCGACCCCGCCTCGATGCAGGATGCCATTGAGCGCGACTCCGCCATCAAAGCACTCAAGTACATGGATCTGCAACCGGGTCAGGCCCTCACCGACATTGCGGTAAACCATGTGTTCATTGGATCCTGCACCAACAGCCGAATAGAAGACTTGCGTGCCGCCGCCAAAATCGCCCGACAGGGTAAAGTGGCCAGCGGTGTGACGGCAATTGTGGTGCCTGGCTCTGCGGCGGTAAAGCAGCAGGCCGAAGCCGAAGCGCTGGACAAAATTTTTATCGACGCTGGATTCGAATGGCGCCTGCCAGGCTGCTCCATGTGCCTGGGCATGAACGATGACCTGCTCGGTCCTGGCGATCGTTGTGCTTCCACCAGTAACCGCAATTTTGAAGGCCGTCAGGGGCGTGGTGCCCGCACCCACCTGGTCAGCCCGGCAATGGCGGCAGCCGCTGCATTGACCGGCCACTTCACCGATGTAAGAACATTTCAAGGATAACCCATGGGCGGATTTAACCAACATTCAGGCACAGCGCTGCCATTAAACCAGGCCAACGTTGATACTGACCAAATCATTCCTAAGCAGTTTCTGACCGGCGTGACCCGCGCTGGATACGGCAAACATCTGTTTCATGATTGGCGATATCTGGACTTGCATGAACAGGAGCCTAACCCTGACTTTGTGCTCAATCAGCCCCAGTATCAGGGCGCCAGTATTCTGTTAGCCCGGGAAAACTTCGGTTGTGGTTCAAGCCGTGAGCACGCCCCTTGGGCGCTGGCCGACTTCGGTTTTCGTGTGATTATCGCGACCAGCTTTGCCGATATCTTTTACGGCAATTGCATCAATAATCAGTTGCTGCCGGTCAGTTTGGATCCGGTCGCCATGGATGCGTTGTTTGCCGAGGTCGAAAAGGCACCGGATACGGTGATTGAAGTGGACTTGCCACAACAGTGTGTGCGAATTGGCAGTACCGAGTATGCGTTTGAGATTGCAGCGCATCACAAACATAACCTGCTCAAAGGGCTGGATGCTATCGGTCAGACGCTGGAGCATGAAGCGACCATTGCCGCTTTTGAATCAGCACAACCCGCGTGGTTAAAATAGCACCGATATTCACCTGACAACTGCATGATAAGGCGTTGTTGCTTGACGAATGACGCTTCATCATGAATATTCAGTACAAACAATGACAAAGGTATTCAACGGGGTATGCTACGCATAATCGCCATCGATGAGTTGCAGCCTGGCATGTATGTCAACGCTGTGACCGAGCAAACGGGCTCTTTACGTATCCGCAGTCGCGGCGTCGTCAAGACGGAAAAGGCCATTGAGGCATTGCGCCTCAAAGGTGTACTGAAACTGGAAGTTGATGAGACCAAAGGAATTTCCACTGCTCCAGTGGAAGCTGCCCCGGCACCTAAACCAGCCCCCAAGCCTGCCCCCAAACCGGCGCAAAAGCCAGTTAAAGAGCAGTTGGAACAGGCGACCAAGTTGTATGAACAGGCCAAAGGAATTCACCGAGGCTTTCTGAAACGTATCCAGAAAGATCAAAAAATCGACCTGGACCGGGTGAACACACTCAGTCACGACATTATCGACAACGTGTTCGACACGCCCAATGCCTTGTCTTGTTTGTCGTTGATGCAAAAATCCGACGAGTACCTGCTGGAACACTCACTCAACTGTTCCATTCTGATGGCCATGTTTGCCCGCCATCTGGACCTCGACACCCAGGAGATTGCCGACCTCGCCATGGGCGCGTTACTGATGGACATCGGTATGGCCAATGTGCCTCGGGATATTATCGATAAGAAAGGCCCGCTGACCGCCACCGAACGTGACATTATTTCAACCCATGTGGATGTTGGCCTGGACATAGTGGAGCGTTGTGGTGATGCACCCGCAATCGTCCGTGACCTGATTTACAATCACCACGAGCGCATTGATGGTTCGGGCTACCCGGACAAAAAAGAAGGTGACAAGGTCAGCTTCCATGCCCGCATGGCGGGTATCGTGGACAGCTACGATGCCATGGTCAGCCCCCGCTCCCACCAAAACCCGATCCCCGCGACGGCAGCCCTAAAGAGCCTGCTGAAAAATCCCGGTTATGATCAGGATCTGGTACAGAAATTTGTCCAGTGTCTGGGTGTACATCCGGTTGGCTCACTGGTCAAACTGACCAATGAACGTCTCGCCATTGTGATCCGTGCCAATGCCAAAAAGCCGTTACAACCGATTGTGGCGACGTTTTACCACCTAAAATCCGGCCATTACGCTGAAACAAAAATGCTGGATTTGAGCAAAGTCAGTGAAGAAATCGAGCGCAGTGTGCGCCCGGAAGAGTTTGGCCTGAACCTGACCAAGTTTTTCCGTGAAGTGTTTCTGGATACCCTGCCCGACTAAGGCTGCGGTGGCGCCGTCAGCCAGTCAGTATAACGCTGGTTAATGGCGTCGATGCTGCCATCCTGTTGCAGGCTGTCCAGAGCCCGGTTAAAACGCGCCATCCACGCCTTTGCCTCGGGGTAATCTTTGGCAATGATAAAATACAAGGGTACTTTTTCGTGCCTTACCGGAACGACCCGGATCCCCTGCTCAATATGGTAGATGTTGCGAAGATGCTGGGGATGGAAATGCCGGTTTATGACCCCCACGTCGGCCCAGCCCTTCTCAACCTGCGCGAAGCATCCCTGAGTGTCGGCAGCGCGAGTGAGAACCAGTTGGTAACGTTCAACCAACGACCCCACCGCACTGGTAACCGAATACCCCATTGGCATACACAGTCGCAAGCCGTGAATATCGCCCTCACTGTGGATTGCACTGTCGGCAGCTACAAACAGCTCGACACTGATAAAGTTAATCGGATCTGAATAGAGAAATTGCTCGCCCCGTTCCTGGTTGTACACATAGGGAAAGGTACCAAGGTATTTGTGATCCAATGACCACTTAAATCCCCTTGCCCACGGCAGCACATCGATGTTCAATGGTGTATGCATTCGCGCAAACACTGCCCGAACGATGGCCAAGGACCATCCGCCGTCCAGAACATCAGCACTGGCATAGGGAAAATAATTGTCGCCCGTGGCCACATTGACCCGCACATCATCGGGTTGCAGCAAAGCATCCTGTTTCGGTATTGCAGCCAGAGCATGACAACTTCCCTGCAGCAACATCAGCACAGCAAGACACCGCGCCAGTGTTCGTCCTTTTAGCAACACTGCGGTCACTGTGTTCACCAGTCGGTCAGTGCCGCCATGCTGAATTCCTGCCCACGGAAGGCGAGGATGACTTCCTGCGGTTCAATACGCAACAGTTGTAACTCCCTTTCAATCATCTCTCCTTCATGATAGCGCTTTCCATTGATTCGTACCCAACGATCGTCTGCATCGGACGCGTACATGTGCGCGGTAAATGCCATCGACGGCAACTGGGTCAGCACTTGTGCAGGGAGTTCATGAACCCGGGGGCGGTCGGTGATGCGCTTCACTTCAGGTTCGTATGACGGCGGCGCGTCATTGTCTAGAGACTGCACCGCGGCTTCAAAGCGACGCAGCAGTTCCGGCGACAATTGCTCGCTGTCCGGTTGTTGTGCTGGAGCGTTCAGCACCCGACCTTCAGGCTCGGACGCCTGTTGTGGCGAAGCGCTATCCGCTTGCAGCTCATTGCTCATCACCATGGCGGCCTGGTTTTGCTGCGCGGTATCCGATTCTACCAATGCACTGTTATTTTCAACCGCCGGCTGGGCAGGCGCACTCGCCTGAGACGCAATGCTGTTAGTGGGGCTGGCCGCAGGTTGTTGTGCCGGTTGTTGTAGCGGTTTAGTCATCGGCGCTGACTGCTGTGCCAGCAAGCTGTCGACTTCAATCGGTTGATGCAACCAGCGCGCGCCGCCAAAACCAATAGCACCACCGAGCAGCAACACCACGAGTGCCTGCAAAACCGGTTTGGCATAGAAGCGCAGCGGCGTGGGCAATTCATCGGCAGTGGTCAGAAACAGGCTGCGGTTAATGTGATCATGCCCGTCAGGGTCCCTTGCCGGCCCTTTATCACCCTGTTTGAGCAATTGTGCGGTGGCCGACAAGTTGGCCGGTGTGGATGCAATTTCAACGGTCTGCGCAGTATCAATTTCCACCTCGACCACGCCCATCTCGCGCAAGCCGTTGATCATGTCCTGGCTGCTGATCAAGCCTGATTTTTTGATCGTGACCGGGCCGTTTTGTTCGGTAATCTGAACAATCACCATGCCGGGACTCAGCGCATCAATGTGCTTACGCTCACGCATAGCCACCTCCCACAACAAACCCCATCAGCACCGCCAGCGTGAACAAGCCCGTCAGCCATATCCAGCGGCGTTTTTCCTGGCGCTGGCTGACCACATCGGTACCGAGGATCTGTTCAGCAGCCACCACCAACACATGACGACGTACACGGGTCTGTTGGGCCATAAATGCCAACGACAGGGCGCGATCACACAGCAGGTTAATCACCCGCGGTATGCCGCCAGTGATTTGATACAAGGCAGTCAGGCTGTGAGCAGAAAACAGCGGCGCCTGACACCCGGCAACCGTCAGGCGGTGCGCAACATAGGCCTGCACCTCAGTCGCGGCCAATGGCAACAGATGGTAACGGGCGGTAATTCGCTGAGCCAGTTGGCGCAATTCATTGCGCTTGAGCAATACCTGCAATTCAGGCTGGCCTATCAACACCACCTTGAGCAACTTTTCCCGCCGGGTTTCAAGATTGGTCAGCAAGCGCAGTTGTTCCAGCACTTCAGGCATCAGGTGCTGGGCCTCATCGATAATCAAAACCGTGTTGACGCCCAGGGCGTGATTGCTGGCCAATTTGGCCAGAATGCGATCGGTAAAATACTTCAGACTGGCTTGTTCCGCACTGTACTCAATCCCCAGCTCATCGCTGATGGTGGCCAGCAACTCCATCGCCGACAAGGTCGGATTGAGGATCATGGCAACCTGGGTATTGTCAGGAAGCTGTTCGAGTAGCTTACGTGCCACGGTGGTTTTGCCGGTCCCGACTTCGCCGGTGAGCATCACAAAACCGCCACTTTCTCTCAGGCCGAAGGTCAGGTGAGCAAGGGCTTCTTTATGCCGGGGACTCATGTAAAGGAAGTCCGGATTAGGGGCAATCGAAAATGGGTTGTCGGTCAAACCGAAATAATTAAGATACATGCACGTCTGTTATGGTTGGTTCACGCCGGAAGCGAGCCTAAACTAACCACTTCTGCCATGCATGTCAAAGACACTACAGTGACAAGCAGTTGGGGCATGAGCCAAGTTCAGGCATACTGATAGCCTGACAGTTTACGCGTGGGATTTATGCAAGTCTATCTGGTAGGTGGCGCCGTTCGCGACCAAATGTTGAACCGACCGGTCACTGAACGTGACTGGGTTGTTGTGGGTGCGACCCCGGACGATATGCTGGCGAAGGGATTTACCCAGGTAGGAAAGGATTTTCCGGTCTTTCTGCATCCCCAGACCCGTGAAGAATATGCCCTCGCCCGCACAGAGCGCAAGGCCGGTCGGGGCTATACAGGCTTCGTCTGTCACACCACTCCTGACGTTACCCTGGAGCAGGACTTGCTGCGCCGCGACCTGACCGTCAATGCGATGGCCGAGGATGAGCACGGCAACCTGATTGACCCCTTTAATGGCAAAGCCGACCTGGAACAACGAATTTTACGCCACGTGTCCGATGCCTTCGTGGAAGATCCCCTGCGGGTGTTGCGGGTAGCCCGCTTCGCGGCACGCTATCACGGTCTTGGCTTTAGCATCGCCCCCGAAACCCTCACACTGATGCAGGACATCGCGGCATCGGGCGAACTGGTGAGCCTGACCGCTGAACGGGTCTGGAAGGAAACCTCACGGGCCCTGACCGATCCTCACCCTGCGGTGTATTTCGATATTCTGCGCCAATGCAATGCACTGTCGCCCTGGTTCGCTGAGCTGGAGCCCCTGTGGGGGATCCCGAACCCGGCCAAGTGGCACCCTGAAATCGACACCGGCATTCATACCCTGATGGTGGTTGAACAGGCGGTGAACTTGTCAGAGCGTTTGGATGTGCGCTATGCGGCGTTGGTGCATGATTTGGGCAAAGCCAAAACAGACCCAGAGCAATGGCCCTCCCATCATGGCCATGAACACCTGGGACTTGAGCCCATTGACGCGCTGAATAAACGCCTCAAAGTCCCTAACCATTGTGCCGAATTGGCCCGCCTCGTATGTCAGTATCACACGCTGGTACACCGGGCCATGGCAATTAAACCCACGACCATGCTACGGCTGTTTGACAGTTGTGATGCCTGGCGCAAACCCGAACGCTTTGAACATATCCTACTGGCCTGTGAGGCGGATGCCCGCGGACGCACCGGTTTGGAACAAACCCCTTACCCTCAGGCTGATCATGTCAGACGGGCACTCCGTGCCGCGCAATCGGTTGATATCAAAGCAATCGTTGCCCAAGGCTATCAGGGAGCAGCGATCAAGGAGGCCATTCAGCGTGCGCGTCTGGAAACGATTCGGCAACTGGGTGTAACCGACGCATAAAAAATCCTGATGACCGGCATACCGTTGTTCAATGCTTTCGGCCTGATCGAACGTTTATTCCAATATTTGCTAATATTTTTAATATCTATACGTTTTTAGAATAGGCCACCATTAAGGAGGTCTGTTGTGAAACGCTACATTTTTCTGCTTTTATGCCTGAGCCTTGTGACTACGATGACTGCCAATGCCGGCCAGGCAGTGGCCATTGATTACCTGCAGGGTGAGGGCAATGTCAAAGGGCTGCGACTCGGCTACCGGCCGGTAGAAACGCAGCTGATAACGCTGCCTTGGGTCGGTGACGTGGATATTTACTGGGAAGCCAGCCTGAATCTTTGGGAATTTGGCGATCCGGCTCGCCATGAGTCAAACCTGGTGCTGGCCCTGTCACCGGTGATCAGCAAACAGTTCGCGACACTGGCAGGTACCTATCCGTTGTATTGGGAAGCCGGCATCGGTGTGTCATTGGTCAACGATACCCGTTTTGCCGGCAAGGATATCGGCTCTCACTATCAGTTTGAGGACCGGCTCGGCGTAAGACTTGAGTTTTCCCGCCAACACACGATTGCGGTGCGCTATCTGCACTATTCCAACGGCGGACTGAATTCCAAAAACCCCGGTATGGACTTTTTTAATCTGGCCTACGTGCATCGCTTCTGATTGTGCCAGAAGCCGTGACATTGCCAGTGGCGGGCATACATCGGTCAATGCTACAATTCGCCCATTATCAGTACCGATCATCCGCTGTGGGTTAGCCACACATCGCCCAGTCATTCTGACACATGGGGCAACCCGGTTGATCCGTTCATACAGTGGGAAAACTGCACGTGATGTTTGAAGAATTGGAGCTGGACACCAGCTTATGCCGGGCCGTGGCAGAGATGGGATATTCCCGTCCGACCGGCATTCAGCGATCTGTTATACCGGTGGCGATGGAAGGGCATGACATACTCGCCTCTGCCCCCACCGGCACCGGCAAAACCGCCGCCTTTTTGTTGCCATTGTGTCAGTTTTTGCTCGACTTCCCACGCCAGGAACCCGGTCCCTGCAGGGCGCTGATCCTGACTCCAACCCGTGAATTGGCTTTGCAAGTGTATGAACAGGCGCGACAAATCGCTCGCTTCACCGAACTGCAATGCGGCGTCATAACCGGTGGTATCAACTACGGTACAGACCGGGAAACCCTGAGCCAGAACATGGACATCATGGTGGCCACGCCGGGGCGGTTGTTTGAGCACATCGAAAAAGAAAGCTTCGACTGTCGCGCCATCGAATGCCTGGTATTAGATGAGGCTGACCGCATGCTGGACATGGGCTTTGGCGGTATCGTGAACCAAATTGCTGCCGAAGCGCGCTGGCGTAAACAGAGCATGTTGTTTTCCGCCACCCTGGAAGGTAAAGGTATCGAACGCTTTGCCCGCGACATTCTCGACGACCCCGCCCATCTGGAAGCCGACGCAACGCGCAAAGAGCAAGGCAAAATCCTCCAATGGGTGCACCTGGCAGATGACTCGGCACACAAATACGCGTTGCTGAAACACATCCTTACCCAGGACATGCAAAGTGCGGTTGTGTTTGTCAAAACCCGGGACCGACTCATTCAGTTGCGGGATCTGCTGGCCCGGGACGGCATTGAAACCTGTTGGCTGCAAGGTGAAATGCCCCAGGACAAACGGATTGCCGCACTGGCTCGCTTTAAAGCCGGTGAAATCAATATTCTGCTCGCTACCGACGTTGCGGCGCGAGGGCTGGATGTGGAACACATCAGCCATGTGATCAATTATGATTTGCCGCGCTCGGCCGATGTATATGTGCACCGTATTGGACGCACCGGTCGCGCAGGCAAAAAAGGCAATGCCATTTCCATTGTTGAAGCCCATGACATGGGTATTCTGGGTAAGATTGAGCGTTACACCCAACAGCGAATCAAACGTCGGGTGATCGAAGGGCTCAAACCCAAACACAAAGAAGCCAAACCGCCGGTACGTAAGAAGAAAAACAAAGCCGTCGCCAAAAAATCCGCCAAAAAGAAACGCAAATAAGCGTTCTGGCAGTGACGGTACAACGACAGGAGAAGCATCATGCACGGAAATGACTATCCCATTGGAACCCCTGGTACACCGTGGGGCGACGCTGAGCGCGCCGCCTGGCGTCAGCAACAGTCGGTAAAGCGCAGCTACCGTGACGACGTCATCACTCGCCTGGACGGCTTGAACGACGCATTTGAGTGCGTTCAATATGGCTCCTTACCCTACGACACAGAATACCCATTGTTTGCCCTCAAAAGTCGCCAGTGGGATCACCAGCGACCCACGGCGCTGATCACCGGAGGCGTGCATGGCTATGAAACCAGTGGTGTACATGGCGCACTGCAATTTGCCGAACAAGGCGCGGGCGCGTATCTGGATAAACTCAACCTGGTCGTCTGCCCTTGCGTCAGTCCATGGGGCTATGAAACCATCAATCGCTGGAACCCCGAAGCGGTGGATCCCAACCGTTCATTCCTGAATGACAGCCCAGCCCCTGAGTCCGCTGCATTGATGGCCTTTGTCGGGCAACTACCCGGCGCACTGCTGGTGCACATCGATTTGCACGAAACCACCGACACCGACAACAGCGAATTTCGTCCGGCGCTGGCGGCTCGAGATGGCGTGACCCATGACGAGTGGGACATCCCGGATGGTTTTTATCTGGTTGCCGACAGCCACAAGTCAGAACTGGCGTTTCAACAGCACATCATTCGCGCAGTCGCCAAGGTCACCCAGATTGCGCCGGCCGATGGCCAGGGACGCCTTATTGGCGAACCCATTCTGGATAACGGGATAATCGAATATGCCGCCAAACCATTGGGATTGTGTATGGGTCTGTCAGATGCGCCGTTTGTAACCACCACCGAAGTTTACCCGGACAGCCCCAATGCATCGCCGCAAAACTGTAACGATGCTCAACAGGCTGCGGTACAGAGCGCGCTGGACTATGCTCTGGGCGTCAGATCCTAATCCTTCGGCAAAGAGGACTCGTTATGCAAATCGTTTTAGCCACCGGTAATCAGGGCAAAGTGAATGAACTGGCCAGCATGCTTGAGCCGATGAACATTGACGTTTTGCCACAAAGTCAGTTCGATGTGCCTGACGTCGCCGAAACCGGCACGACCTTTGTTGAAAATGCCATTATTAAAGCCCGGCATGCAGCACGGATCACCGGCTTGCCGGCGATTGCCGATGATTCCGGCCTGGCCGTCGATGCGTTGGGCGGAGCCCCTGGCGTGTATTCTTCACGCTATGCCGGTCCCGACGCCAGTGATCAAGACAATATCGAGAAGCTGCTGGCCGCGATGAAAGATGTGCCCATCGCCAAGCGCCAGGCGCGATTTTTGTGTGTTCTGGTGTTCATGCGTTCAGCCGACGACCCCACGCCGCTGATCTGTCAGGGCGAGTGGGCAGGCCGTATACACCTCAAAGCCGAGGGCCAGGGTGGCTTCGGCTATGATCCGGTGTTCTTTATTCCCGACAAAGCCTGTGTGGCAGCACAGTTGAGCGCGGTTGAAAAAAATGCCATGAGCCACCGGGGTCACGCGCTGCGTCAACTGGTTGAACAACTGGACGCGACTTTTGCTGACTAACCCGCCTCTGGGGCTGTACATCCATATACCCTGGTGCGTGCAAAAATGCCCTTACTGTGATTTCAACTCCCATGGTCAGAAAGGCCAGATCCCTGAACAACAGTATGTGCATCATCTGCTCGACGACTTAAGTCAGGAGGCGATGTTGGTCGGCGATCGCACGGTGGATACGGTGTTTTTCGGTGGTGGTACCCCAAGTCTGCTCAGCGCCGATGCTGTTCATACACTGCTGCGTGGTGTGGCCGCTCGGGTGAACTTGTCTGCACAGGCGGAAATTACCCTCGAAGCCAATCCCGGCACAGTGGAAGCCGCCCGTTTTGAAGGCTATCAACAGGCCGGCATTAACCGTATTTCTGTGGGGGTACAAAGCTTTCAGGCCGACAAACTGGCCGGATTGGGACGCATCCATGACCCGTTGCAGGCGACCCAGGCTATCCAGTTGGCGCACCGCATCGGCCTGACGAGTTTTAACCTCGATCTGATGCACGGGTTACCCGGACAATCATTGGCCGACGCACTGTCAGACATTGACCAGGCCATTGCCCTGTCCCCTCCCCATCTGTCCTGGTATCAGCTGACCATTGAACCCAATACCCAGTTTGCCAGTCGACCACCACGACTACCGGAAGATGAGATCTTGTGGGACATTCAGGAACAAGGGCACCAGCGCCTGGTTGCTGCCGGTTATCGCCAATATGAGATTTCAGGCTACAGCCAACCCGGGCACCAGTGTAGCCATAACCTCAACTACTGGCGTTTCGGCGACTACCTTGGGATCGGCTGCGGCGCACACGGAAAAGTAACCCATGTCGACAAAGGCCTGATTGAAAGACGGGTGAAGGTCAAGCACCCCAAAGGCTATATGGATCTCACCCGACCCTATCTGGATCAGCACTGGCATGTCGGCGCCGATGAACTACCGTTTGAGTTTTTCATGAACCGGTTGCGACTGGTAGAGGCCTGCCCAAAACAGGATTATCAGGCCTTCACCGGGCAAACATTGGATGCCCAGACGCGCGCTAAAATTGAACAGGCGATCCACAAAGGCCTGCTCGACGACCAGACAGACCATTGGCAAGTCACCTCACTGGGCCGTCGCTATCTGAATACATTGCTGGAAACCCTGGTATAGCGGGATGCTTCAGGGGTTTTGATCACCCTGTGGTTGTGCGGTAGCCCGGGTCAGGATGACGTTGTATTTTTTTAACGCCGGCACTTCATTCCTGAGGTTATCTTCAATTTCATCAAGCAAGTGCATTTTATTGCAGAACCAGCGGGCTTTCTGACGCAGCGAATTGGCGCGCGGATTCACTTTACGCTCAATTTCCTGCTCCATGATTTCAATCCGTCTCGACAGGTTTTCAATCCGTTGTTCGGTGTTTTCATCGCCGCCGGCATTCAATCCGCCAATGGCCGTCAGTACGCCACCGACAGAGGTGCTGATGGCTTGTTCCAATTGCTCTTCTAATTCGCGGTCGACCAGATCATCCACGTTTTCAAGGCTGCCTGGCCCCATGTAAAAATTGTCGTTCGACTGAATAAATTTTTCGCGAATACGGCCTTTGACTTTGCGCAACGAGGCGGTGAGCTTCTCGTAGCTGTTATGATCCTGCCCCACCAGCCCCTGATACACATGTTCTACAGTATCCACGGCCAGTTCGACCCCTTCAGTGGCCAACAGGATCATTTTAGGCACCACATAATGCAGGCCCTCTGCTAAGCGCTCCAGATCACGCTGTTGCTGGCCTTCAAGGGGCAACCAGTTGCCCTCAACGATTAACTGATCGGTGCCGTTGATCTGGTAAACGGTGCGACTCTCTTGCATGATTCGAATATGGCGCTCGTTCACTACGATCCCATACTGCAAATCAACGTCACATTGTAAATCGCCTCGCACGCTACTGCACATCAGCAACGTAACAATGGCCAACAGGCCTCTGAACATCATCGTCCTTCCATTCAACGCACACGTTGGCGCGTCTGAAACTGCGTTTATCTGCCTCTATTGTGGCGTCTGTTCGTGCACCTGAAAAGGGTTAATCCGACAAGGCGGGCAAAATTCAGGGTAATTGACCACAATTCCATCAGCGCTGGGCGACGGCTGGGTCAATCTGGCGTACCAGACGGGCAAACACAAAACGCTGTTTCTCTTTCAGTGCGTTGCTGGAGTTGAAAAACGCCACCACCCAGGCTTGAGAGGCTGACCGTACCGACGGTGTGGCACTCCAGTAATCATCAGATGGCGTGGACGGAAAAAGGTCCTCGTTGATTGCCGGACGCACACAGGCCCGTTCAGTCAGGGAAGACAGTTCTTTCAGATTAGGTAAACGCCAGTCGCTGTATCCGGCGAATTGGTTGCCATGCGCATACGCAAGCGCCTCCTGCCAGTTCAGGCCTTCAGGATCGCCAAGGCAACTGCCGTTAGACCATGTTTGTCCTACGCTGCATTGACGCCACATCAGGCCGGTGGCCAGATCGCTGACGGTACCATCACCGTTGTCCACCCATAGATCTTCAGGGGTGGTTGAATCGATCCCATCCACACAGGTCTGGCCGTTGACTGTGGCACTGAGCAACAGCAAGCTCATGCTTAACCAGCGAAATACATTCATCATCGTCCCCCCCGTACCAGCCGGACACGAACCGGTGTAGATTTATTAAGAAAGTTGTCGTTACCGGACAAAAAGTCTATCGCCCAGGCATTCTGCGCATCCTCCTGAACCCCGTCGGCGCTGGGGATCCTCGTCCAGTACCACAAGGGATCAGCGCCACCGCCAGTCGAGTTAGGAAAGTAATCCGTATCCAGCAGCACACCACTGGTCTTGCCGAAATGGGCAATAGACATCAGTTCATTATGGGTTGGTAATCGCCAGTCATAAAAATTACACAAGCCTTGGGCGTTCACTGCGGCAATAAAGGCGGTGGTATTACAGGAGGCCAATGAACAAGACGTTCCCGCCCCATTTGTATCGCCTTGGTCACCGCCATTATTGGTGGTGTGATACCATGAATAGGTGTGGTCCCGTCCGTGTAGTGATGTACTGGTATCCTTTACTTCCCACACCAGACCTGAAACATTGTCGCGCACACACGCCCAGCTGGTAGCACTGTCATCAATTTCATCACCGAGCACATCGAGACGGGTAAAATCAAAGCCCTGACTGCCCTGCCCAGCTTTTTCCAAAACACCATTGGCAGCGATCACATCACGACCGCGCTGACCATCTTGTCCTAGGAAGGCTGATTGATAGGTGGTTGCTACCTGAGTCAATGACGCCTGAGCCGCCACTCCGGTGTCGTTCATCGGACTTAAAGGCATTGGCTTTACGGTGATCGCGACGGCATCTTCGACCACATTGCCGAACCGATCAGTTACCGCGAGACTAAAACTGATCACCTGGCTACTGCTCACCATCGGCGCAATTGCGTAGGTTTTCAGTGCGGTACTGTCGGCAATGGTCGGTTCAAGGGTGGAATCATTGAGCCAGCGATAAGCCAGCGGTGTTGCCGCCGGCACCGTTGAATTGGCGTCCCCGACCAAAGCGATCAACTCGCCCGGATACACAGTGTGGTCTGTGCCTGCATCTACCGTAGGGACAGTATCCGCCTGGCTGAGTACCGACAGCAGAATACTGGCTGTGTGACTGCCACCTTCCTGATCGGTCACGGTCAGTGAAAAGCCCAGTTGTGACGCATCGTCCCGTAGGGGCGTGGTAAATGCCACACTGTCACCATTGAGGCTGACATTCTGCAATACCGATGGTCCTTCCGTCTGCGCCCATTGCCACTGTGCAATTGCGGCGCCGGTGGCCGGTGCATCGATATCCACACTTTGCTCGCCAGACAGCACCACATCTATCCCTGCGGGTAGAGGCGATGGAACCGGGTCCGGCGAACGTACGGTGATCACGGCCCGCGGCAATTCATTGACTGGCTCTACAGTAATGATCACCGAATCACTGCCTTGGTTGCCGTTCGCGTCTGTCACTAACAGGGTAAAGGTGTATTCCAACGGCTCGATGGTTGTCGGTGCGGTAAATGTCACCTCAGGCACACTGGTGTCAGCCTGCTCGATGGTCAAAGCCGGTACCACCGACCAGCTGTAAGTAAACGGCGTCGCTTCGCCGCTGGCCTCACCGGTCAGGGTCACATTGGCCCCTTCTGACACCGAGCGATTGGCACCGGCGGTCACCAGTACGGTTCGGTTCTGATCATCGGAATCACTGTCCAGCGAACCGCCAGAGCATCCGGACAACAGTGCTGCCAGCAGTATCAGCAGCCCCGGAAGGCGAATTGTAGGCATGGGATGTTCTATCCTGTGTTGGAAATTTGTCACTGGGATGGAGAATGCAAATATCAGACCGGATTACGTGATTTAACTGACAACGACTCCTGCTGCTCGCTCATTCTTACCTGCAGCGACTCCAACTGCTTCTTGTGTACAGCGACATCGGTCACGTCATACAACATCATGCAGATATGATCGGTCTTCCCGGCTGCACTGGTCAGTGCTGACAAGGTCAGATTCTGGTACATGAAATCTTCACTGCCGGTGATGGGCCGGTAGTTGGGGAATTTGAACAGGTAAGGCCGCTGCTCCCAGGTCATAAATGCCCGGGTGCCTAATTCAAACACCGGTCGCGCCTTGCGTTCAAACCATTTGCGACTGATGTCGGGAAACAATTCAAACAGTGTCTTACCCTGTACTTGACTGGGTAGCATACCACTGTGACTTTCCATAAAGCCGTTCCAGACTTTTACCCGAAAATCCCTGTCCAACACAACAATCCCGACATCCACGGTTTGCACCATGTCCATCATCCAATGGAATTCCGCCATGCTGTCATCATGTTCAGTCACTGCTCAGTCCTCCAGCAAATGGGACAGTTTGTAGTTCATCACGTTCATGGACTCTTCGGTAAACAACAACACCAGGTCGCACTGCACATTGTAGCCTTCCAGCCCATAACTCAATTCAATGGCCAACGTTCGCCGCCAGCGGTTTTTGTTACTGGAGATCAGCTCTTCAACATTACGGTGCTGGCCAAGCACGACGGGATGGCCCTGACTGAAATACAGGTCAAGCTGGTTGGCGAGCCCACGCAGACACGTCCCTATCAGGATGTTGGCCGCATCCATCAGCATTTCCAGCTGCATCTGATCATCAACATCTTCCTCGATGTTAAGGATCTTGGCCACATCGCCAAAACTGGAGTCACTGAGCATGAACAATGCTTCACCGCTGACCCCTGGACCAAGAAATCCCTGACAAATGCCGGACACCGTATCTTTGTCCCGAATGTCCTGCAGCATCATGTGCATCTCAGACACTTCAATCAGGTTGACGTTGGGGATCGGTAGTCGTACAAACACACCCAGGATCCGCGCCAGATGGTCACCGGCCTGCCCCATCGCAATATTGGTAATTTCCTGATAAACATCTCGAATATCCGGATCGAGGGAGGGCTCTTCAGTCACGTCTTCGGGCGCATCTGGCGCCAACAACTGGTGCTTAATCAGCACCTCTTTGAGGGTCTCAGGTGAAACCGGCTTTTCAATGAAATCAATCGCGCCGAGCTTTTTGACCCGCTCCTGGGCTTCGGGCTGAATATCACCGGAGATGACAATAACCTCGGACTGTAGCTTCTTAATGCCGATGGTTTTGAGGGTCTGATAGCCATCCATGAAGGGCATATTGAGATCGAGAAACATGATCTGTCCTTTGCCATCTTCGAGGGCCTGAATCGCTTCCTGACCATGCTTGGCAAAATGGACAGCCACTTCCCAGTCTTGCGGCAAACACTTCGCTACCTGCTTGCGCGCCACCAGTGAGTCATCACATATCAACACCGAAATCATAAAGGGGAGTACGTTCCATAACGAAGGTTGAAAACAGTCCGTAGTACTGACAAACAACGCCAGCGACTTGTGTAATAGATAGCAGCAATCCCGCTAATAACCAAGGTCAGAAGCAACAATTTAGACCAATTGACGAACAACAAGCCGTTGATTTACTTAACGCTTATGATCTTTAACGGCTGAGTGAGGTTGACCTTGACCCCAACAATGCTAAAAACCCAGCAACCACAACAAAAGCGGTAACAATAATGCGGTAAGAATGCCATTCAGGCACAAGGCCAGGGTGGAATAAGCCCCGGTCGTTTCGCTTAACTGAAGTGCTCTGGCGGTACCCACCGCATGGGCGACCGTGCCCAGCGCCGCCCCCTGAGCTTTGGCACCGGTGACACCCGACAAGCGGAAAATCCACCCCGCCGCCAGTGCGCCAACGATACCGGTCAGAATAACAATCACCGCGGCCAGCGCCGGAATGCCTCCCACTTGTAAGGCCGTTTCCATCGCCAGCGGGGTCGTGATTGACTTGGTCAGCATGGTACGCAGATAAATGCCATCCACGTCACACATCCACAGTCCGGCAACGGCCAGCAGCGGTGCAATCGTGCCGCCGGCAATGATGGGCACTAACACCCGACGTCCATCCTTGCGCAAATGCGCCAGTTGATTGTACAGCGGCAATGCCAAGGCAACCGTGGCAGGCCCCAATAGCCAGTGCAGCCAGGCCAGGTCCTGCTGATAGCGTTCCACCGGAATATCTGTCCACAGCAGAAATCCACCGATCAGGACACTGGTGACTACCAGCGGATGCACGATCACTGCGTTGCGACACCGGGCAAAGACCCATAAAGCCATCACATAGCAGGCCAGGGTTAAGCCCCCCAATCCCAGCATTGTCATCAGCCCTCATCCTCATCGGGCAACACCCGTTGGGCGATCAGGCTGGTGATCCACAGGCTGGCAATGGTACTGGCCACCAACACCAGTGCTATGGCCCAGACATGTGCTTGTAACCCTTCGTAAAGGGTGATCACACCCAGTGTGGCAGGCACAAACATCACCGACATGTGCCGCAGCAGCCATTGTCCGCCAAGCTGAACCTGAGCGGCCACGGACGGAAAAAGCACCAACAGTCCTAACAGGATGAACATCCCCAGCAACGGTGCCGGTAGCGGCAGTTGCCAACGCTGCACACACCACACCGAGAGGGTATAGAGCAAACAAATAAACGCGATGGCCAACAGTGATTTGCACCAATGCAGCATGGGGACCTCCAGCAGACAGTGGCTTTGATGCTAACCCGCTGGTGTTAGATTACAAGCCCTATGCCGGTTTTCTGAGTTCTTCGAGGCGAAACTTATACTTGCGACTGACCTTGACTTCATCACCGGTCGACAGCAATGCCAGGTATTCACCGTTCGAATTGGGTCGCAACCGCTCCAAGCGGGATAAGTTGATTATCGCCGAGCGATTCACCCGAGCAAACAAGGTAGGGTCAAGCTGATGTTCCAGCTCTTTGAGGGTGACACGGACAATGTGGTCGCCCTTTACGGTGTGCAGGCACATGTAATCGCCAGCCGCCTCAATCCAGTCGATGGATGACAAGGGAACCCGCAGCCAATCGTTGCCACTTTTCAGCGCAATGGTATTGGGCAGCTCGGCCAGGTCGAGCCTGTCAACCTGATCCAGGGTCTGAATAAGGTGGGTTACCCCCCGCCCCGTTTTACGGGTCAGCAGGGATTCCAATTGCTGCTGCCGTTGATTGGCGCACATCACCTGTCTGGCCTGACGCAGGTTGAGCAAACACACCGCCAGGCGCTCTTCGGAAAAGGGTTTCAGCAAATAATCAAACGCCTGGCAATCAAACGCCTGGCAGGCAAATTCTTTATACGCAGTAACAAAAACGATTTGGGTGGGGAGACGCTTTTCACGTTGCAGTTGTGTCACCAGCTCCAGACCGGTGAGTCCGGGCATTTCAATGTCTACAAACAGGACATCGGGCGTGGTGGCACGCAACACACTCAACGCATCGTTGCCATCCCGACACTGGGCAACGATGGTAATGTCATCGTGCTCCTCAAGACGTTTCACCAACCCCTCTCGGGCCAGCGTTTCGTCGTCTACCACAACTGCAGCTATTTGCTCCATACCACCAGTGTCCTCTTTTATGCAGCAGAAAATATCGTTGTTAACAGTGCAGCACCTGACGCGGGGAATTCAACCACAAGATGTAACAAAGTATTGGACCTGTAACAGCCTGCACTGGGCTTCATACTAGACCGCTAAGCGGATTATCGAGGCAGCGCTGCGACCAAATCACCGGATGATTCGTTGAAGGGTTGATTGAGCGCCAGCGGCGCAAAAAAAAGAGGCTGAGCCTTTGCAGACCGACAGCCTCATAATCCAGGAAACAATACACATTGTTAAATATGTATTCATCGGGTCACTACTCCGACAATCAAAGTTTAGCCAAAATACCGGCAGTTAGTAGTCGTATGTGACGAAAACCCACACTGGTGGGATCAGTGGGTAGGAGATTGAGAAAAACGGTCTTAACCTATAGAGCAGCGGTGCACATTCAGGTGCGAAGAGGGACTTACGGTGCTGCAGTGCCTATCTTGTCGGGGTAAACGCAGCGTGTCAAACTTGCCAACAGGCAACAAAAAAGGGGCTTGCGCCCCCTTTTTCATTACAACGAACCACTTAGCGTTTCGCCAGCATGTTATCGACATCCAGGTTGGCGCGCTTGGCCAACAGGTCGGCGGTCTTGGTGGCGTTGTTCGAAACCGCGAACTGATGGGCAGATTGGCCGTTACACATTAAATCATCTGCCACCGCACGATAGTTAACACGCGCCCGTTTAACCGCGCGCTTCAGGTCCAGCACGCTGCCGCTCTTCAGTGCTTTACAGATATTCACCAGGTTTTGTTCGGTTGATTCGTCATACTTCATGGTTGCCTGCGCCATCGCACTGGTACCTAAACTCAAGGTTGCTGCAATTGCTATGATTACTTTTTTCATGTCCTATCCCCTTACTGGAATCTCATCATCTTCATCGATGCGAACACCGTGTCCGCTCAGTGAGTAAGATAGGGTTTACCCCCCCAAAAGTTGTCTCGGTTTCGCTTTGTCGCGGTGAAATACGACCAAGCGACCAACGGCGGAAAAGTGCGATAAACAAACCGGGATTGCGGTGATTTGGTCGACAAAATGACATACTTTGTTACGTCCTGACCTGAGCAGACTCAGCGAAGAAGAACAGAAATGGGATGTTTTGTTGTTAAAAATGAGGTCGTAGCGCCGCAATTGAGCAGCAAAAAAAGGGGCAATTAGGGCAAATGTGGAACGTGCGGGTCAGCGCGATGGGATGACCCGCCTGATGTCAGTCTGAACAGTTAGAAGGTACTGTCCTGGTGCAAACGGATAAACAGTGGCGTACCCTGCTTGCTGTAATCGATTTTGTACTCTTTGCCGTTCATGGTTTGCACAAACAACAAGGTTTTTTCATCGCCGAACACTTCGCCCAGGGTGACATCCACCAGCTCCATGTCCATCATTTTGGCTTCGCGCTTATTATCAGGGATTTTACCCGAATACTCTTTCAACCCTTTGTGGGTTACCAGTACCGGGGGATTGTCTTCCCCATTGAGGATCAACAAATCCAACTTTCTGATTTTATGAATAAGCGTATTGCGACCGCTGGTCAGAAAGGCTTTCTCTTGCATTGTCGTCTCCGAATGGGCAAATGCCCTTACTAGCAAAATTCTTATTATGTTCAGGAAGATAACAGAGTTTTAATGACCTTGCACCTGCAAATTCCCTACTTGCTTCCCCTTGTCGTGCGCACGCTGACACTGCCACAAAGGGTGATTGTGCGTCTTTGAACGGTTAGTATATGTCACTTGATCAGTTCGTGGTACATTAAAGTCCCGTCATTCGTGGGATGGTGTTGCTGTACAGGTAAAGGAAGCGCTGTGAAAAAAGCTCTCATTGGTGGGTTTCTGGTGGTGCTGGCGATCGCCATTACGCCACTGCTTACCGGATATCAGGCTCGCCTGGCTCTGGGTCAGGGGGTAACCGCACTATCACAACAAACCCAGCTACACGCTGTCATCGACACTGTCGATGCGCAATGGCGCCACTCCTATCTTACGTTCAACGTCACGTTTTCGCTGTCTGGCGAAGAACCCCTCCATGTACCAGTAAAGGTTGACCTGCAGCATGGCCCGGTATTAAGTGACAGCGATATTGCCCTGAGCCGTGCAGTAATCACCGTTGATGGCGACCAACTGCGTGACACCTTGTTGTGGGACAAGCAATCAGCGCTGTATACATTGACCCTGACCCAGCGGCTGGACGGCAGCCTGAGCTGGCAAGACACCCTCGCGCCGTTTACCTTTTCGGATGACAGCAATGATACGACCCTGGCTTTCAGTGGCTACCAGGGCAGCGGGCGTAGCGAGCAGCAGACAACAACCTACCGAGGACATTCGGACGTTACCTATTTTCGTCAGCAGGAGACCTTACTGGCGCTGCGGGATATGAACCTGACGGGCTGGTTCGACAGTGACATGCCCCGCCTGCTGACCGGCGGCGTGGTTCCCGGTGAGTTCGTTGTGCAATTGGGTAAATTTGACCTGCAAGCGGACCCTGTCGTGCAAATTGATGGCTTGCAGTACGCAACCAGAGGCGATGTTGACATCAGCAGCGATCGTATCGACATGACCCTGGACATCAACGCCGACCGGGTCACCCTGGACCGTTATGAAATCACCGATATGGCATTGCAGGTTTCAGTTAAGAACCTGATGCAGGCCTTGTTCGACGCCCTCAAACAGCGCAATGCAGATGCGGCGCTTGTAGGCAACAGTCAACCGATGCAGGTTGACGGGCCACTGCGGGAGGCACTATTGCAGCAGTTGCAACGGGCACCGACCCTGGCCATACCGACCTTGACCATGAATCTGCCTGAGGGTCAGTTAAGCGCCAGTGGCAGTGCCACAGTCAAAGACGTCATCGCGCTGCCGCAACAGCAAGACATCGCCGCTTTCTGGTATCAGCACCTGGTTGCTGATGCGCAAATCACCACACGCTTACCCGTCGCCAGGGCTTTGGCTCGCCACTATGTGAAACATCAGATGGCACTGGCGATGAAGAACAGTGAGCAGCCCAGTGAAGCCCAATACGAAGGTATGCTGGCCTACAACACCCAGATGTTGCTGGATGGCCTGGTCCAGCAAGGCTTGCTGCAACGGGACGAAGAGAACATCAAAAGCGAATTTTCCCTGCAGGATGGTGAAGCGATTCTAAACGGGAATCGTATTCCCCTGCCCGCCCCATCGCCTGACTCGCCAACGGATGAACAATAAATCGCCAGTCGTAATCTGGTGGCTCGGCAACGGGTGACAAGGGCAATAAAACTGCTTATACTGCGCAGCGCTTGGCAGCCACACGAACGTGTGGCGTTCGCCGGCAGCATTTCTGCACATGGCCCTATAGCTCAGTTGGTTAGAGCATCCGACTCATAATCGGCAGGTCCCCTGTTCAAGTCAGGGTGGGGCCACCATTTTTTCTTTGTGAGATGAATATCTTGCAATCCCAAAGCAGCGATTCGCATTGACTTCAAGGTATCACACATCCCTGTGACCTGGTTCCAGTCTCGCCTTCCTGGCTCGCCGTAAATTGCTTAAGACGTGATGTTAAATCACGTCATGTGCCGAAGGCACACGCAATTTACCCCCTGTTCAAGTCAGGGTGGGGCCACCATTTTTTTCTTTGTGAGATGAATATCTTGCGATCCCAAACTGGCGCTTCGCATTGGCAATTGTAGCTGCATCCCTGCGGCCTTCCAGCCGCGACGTCCTGTCGCGTCGCTCATTCGCTTAAGCAGTGATTACCTATCACTGCTTATGACCTTCGGTCACCGCGCTTCGCCCCCTGTTCAAGTCAGGGTGGGGCCACCATTTTTTTCTTTGTGAGATGAATATCTTGCAATCCCAAACTGGCGGTTCGCATTGACTTCAAGGTGTCACACATCCCTGTGACCTGGTTCCAGTCTCGCCTTCCTGGCTCGCCGTAAATTGCTTAAGACGTGATGTCAAATCACGTCATGTGCCGAAGGCACACGCAATTTACCCCTACGGCCTTCCAACTCGGCCATCCACGGCCTCGCGTTCATCTCTCTTGGCGTGACGTTAAGTCACCCCTCGCCGCTTCGCGACCGAGCTTCACCCTGTCCCGTCGCTCGTTCGCTTACGCAGTGATTACCTATCACTGCTTATGACCTTCGGTCACCGCACTTCGCCCTCACTCGTTGCCGTTCCATTGAAAGGAATAAAACTTTCAAACTCACTTGAATTGTCTTCGCGAATCAGTGCAAAGTGGTCGTTCTAGACCACTCTATTGATTGAGAGAGAAAGGATGCTGTTCCTCGGATCTGTTGATGATAAATCAATTCAATACCCTAATGGCGGCCGTAGCCAGCCACCAAACATAGTCGAAAGAACAGTTTTGGTGAACCTGCTGTTCAATCACAAACCGTTGTTGGTTGAAGAAGGCTTTATACTAGCATCTGCAGAAGCACTGGATCCGGAAAACAGCTCACCCATTTATCTTCCGGCAATAAAGCATGGCCTCATTAAAGTCATCAGCCGCAATGGTGATATGGCGAATTACGCGAAAGCCAGACGCAAAGTCAAACATGTTGCACCACCTGATAATCAGGCCGGTAACACTTACTTACGCTTGTTGCAGCAAGCGTGTGAAAACACTGAAAACTACTACGATGGCAACGCATTTTTAACGTATCCACAGTCCAAAATCATTGACGAATTTACCTATTACCGTTTGCGCTCAATGTGTGATAACGATGAAATCGCCGGACTCATGGACGGTATTAACTTAGCATTACCACATACTTTTTTAGACGAATATGAACGTTGCTACCGATCGGGGAATGATGGTCAACAGTGGACCGCAAGAGCAGCTTGGGAAAAAACTGCGATGCACTACTATTCGGCCCAGCCGCATATCGTGCATTTTTTGATGATTAAAGCCAATCGAGAGCGACAGATCATTCGCGCTGCAGCCTCAGCCTATGTAAATAATATTGCGATATCTGTTGAAACTGGCTTTGACCCACTGCCCCATGATTTTGCTACACCATCAGGTGACGCTCCTCAGAAGCAGCCATTAAGACGTTCTTTGCCAGCTCCGGCAGTCAATATCGACGACTTGGTAGCCAATGCGAAAACCTTGTTTGCAGCCATCTCAGATCCAAAAACCAATCTCTTTCACTCGCGCAATACTTATCTGCAAATGATTAGCAAGCCAATCAATCAAATAGATGCAAATGCTTTGTCAACCGCAAGCCGTCGATATGAAGAAGACCTCTATAAAGACGGCATTAAGAAAACACCACTGGAAAATAGCGTCGTCAGGCCAGCCTTAGAACTGGGTTCCGGATATATCATCGGAGCCGCAGCAGAAAAACTATTGTCTGAAACCTACGCTGGGCTTAGCAAGGATCCCTCTCGTCTGAATGAGAAGCACGATCTGCAATTGCTGCAGTCAAAAGTCAGCCGGCGCACGTTGTTTGCAATGATTGGCGCAGCAACCGTTTTTGGTTGGGGTTATTTAAACAGTAAAATATCAGATAGCACCAGAACAGCGCTGAGAAGTGGGCGAATAGCGATGGAAGACAGTACTTACGAAACACTGTTGGAAGCGATGATGCAGTCTGGTGCAAAACAACAATTTCTGGATGTCGACGCGCAAACAGCCGCACATATGATAGGCTTGTGACATATCATCCATGCTGGGCACTTACATCAAAGGTCATTGTGAAATTGACTGAGCAACCGCGCGCCAACCCACATACAGCTGTGCTTCCCACGGCCAATGAATAAAAAATCAACATAATTGAGACAGGGATGCATAAACGTGTTACCGTGGTCGCCGTTAACTTAGTGCTACACCATCTCGATTCTACTTTCATTGACCCATTCTCCGTTCGATTCGATCCGTTTCAAGCCTGAATAGTTTATTTAAAGTCACTCGCTTTAGTCTGGTCCTACTTTGGCAGCGGCCGTTGGGGTCGCAACAATCTATTAATTATTCAGGAGTTATTTATGTCTACCACTACAGGTACTGTGAAATGGTTTGATGAAGGCAAAGGTTTTGGCTTCATTACACAAAACGACGGCGGCAAGGATGTTTTTGTACATTTTCGCGCCATTGCGTCTGAGGGTTACCGTACACTCAGTGAAGGCCAACAGGTTACGTTCGGTATTGAGCAAGGCCCTAAAGGCCCTCAAGCTGTGAACGTTGCTGTTAGCTAACACGTTACGACCCTATTCGGCCGGCAAGCTTTGCTGGCCTTATTTCCCCGCAACGCGACTATCTCTTCGTTCGACCAATCATTGGCAGCAGACGCCAAGCTATTAGAAACACTAAAAATAAGAATTTATGATTATGTCCTATACCATCAATGGTGCCCGCTTTCACAAAGCGCCGCCAATCAGCGACGTGTTTGTGAATAAAAACACCGTCGTCTTTACTGACCACAAAGGCCAGCAACGGGTTGCCTTGAACAACTCATCCCAGCGCGTAAAATTTTTACACTGGCTGGTGTCCTGAAGTTAAAGCCAAGACGAGTGCAATCAAAACTTTGCACACTGTTCACAGTGTCATCATCTTTATTGTCGATATGAAATGATCAGAGAAAATTAATTTGACCTTTTAATAACCAGCCTTTATCGTCCTTTTTGCACACAATGTGCATTTTTATTCTCTTATCATTAAGGACTATGATGAACAATTTTAAATCCACACTTGCCGCAGCCAGTCTAGTTTTCGCTTCTTCTGCTGCCTTGGCCAGCACTTCTACCATCGAAAGCTTTCACCAGGTCATGACCCATCCCGGCAATGGATCCGACATTTTCGTACAAGTAGATGTGGCTCAGATTGACGACGTAGACGTTTCAGGTTATGACCAATTCTACGCCAACGCCAGTGTGCAAGAGTTTCGCAGCCTTTCTTCAGGCCAACATCTGCTGAAATTAACCTGCCGGGTTTCACAAAGCGCAACCGTTCCTAGCGGTTCAGGTGGTCCCGATGCAATCTTTTCCACGGTGATTGAAGCCGGTCAGGACTATGAGTTGTATCCGCACGTCACACACGTGATAAGTGGCCCCTATGAGTGGGTATTGTGTAACCCAGGAATTAAAAAATCCAACTGATTCATTCATAAAGGTGTCATATGACACCTTTATTTTCTTACCTGACAATTGCATACTTCGATAGTATTAAACTGTCAACTTACCCGCCCTAACCCACCAAAATAAATACAAAATGATCACCTTAGTGATACCACTGACGGTGGCCAATAACATCAATGGCCAGCCTTGTGCCATGCCCAGCGACGCGGCAAAAGCCAGGGTAGATACATCCATGATCAGAATGTACAGGCTCATGCGTTTATCCAGCGCCCCGGTGTCCCCGGCACGGATCACGGTCAGTATCTGGTGCGCATAGCCCTGAGCGAGAATAACAGTCACCACGACCAATAAGGCAGTCATCAGGGTTTTGCCCTCATCCTGATAGTTGGATCCGAACAGACCAAATGCGATACCTGCCAGCAGCAGCGCCCCTGCCCCGGCAGCACAACCCAACGCCAGGGCTGAACGCCGGTCCCGCCAGATTTCAATCAGGATCAACCACATCAACAATGCCGCCATCAGACGCGGCCAGACGAGGAAGTGGTTAAATGGCACGGTAGCCATCCCGTAAATAAAAAAGCTGCAATAGGCCAGAAAACTGACCAGAAACTGGTTGTTTGACAGCAAATGGGTCGCCTGCACTTCCCCTGTAGCCCGCCGCAACCACACGGTACGCAGTTGCAAAAATATCCCCATCACACTGAAAATCACCAAAGCGGCATTCACCATACCAAGTCCATGCGTCCACATAACGTCGTTCCTGAATTATATTTTGTCGACAATATACTAGAGTTATTGTCAAATATCGGCTTTAATTGCTGAATAACCATTATTTATGTCGACAATATAATGATTCGCAAACACAAACAGCAACCTGTGGCGGTGGTCACCGGGGGAAGTCGGGGCATTGGTGCTGCGACTGCCATCGCGCTGGCCGATGCAGGCTACGCCGTGTGCATCCACTACCGCAACAATGATGCAGCGGCGCAAAAGACCATAGCGGCCATCCGTGACAACAACGGACACTGCATTGCCGTAAAAGGTGATATTGGTGTGCAAAGCGACGTAGCCGCTCTGTTTACAACCGCCTCAGAATCGCTGGGTCCGATAACGGCGGTGGTCAATAACGCAGCCGTCTTATCTACCCAAACGGACATGCTCGGTATCACTGCCGAGCGCCTCGCCAATACTGTACAGACCAATCTGATGGGTACTTTTTACTGTTGCCAACAAGCTGTCCGACACATGTCGACCCGATTTGGGCACAGCGGTGGCAGTATCGTGAATGTCTCATCGCTGGCAGCGCGTACCGGCGCACCCAACGAGTATATCGACTATGCTGCCTCAAAAGGCGCGGTCGATACCCTGACCAAGGGCCTCGCCAAAGAGGTCGCCGCTCAGGGGATCCGGGTCAATGGGGTCAGGCCCGCGTACATCGATACCGATATGCATGCCGATGGTGGCGAGCCGGGACGCGTGGCTCGCGTTGCGCCCACCATTCCGCTGCAGCGTGGCGGCACACCGCAAGACGTGGCCAATGCCATCGTCTGGTTACTCAGCGACAAGGCAGCCTTTATTAACGGCGAATTGCTTGATGTGGCAGGCGGTCTGCCATAACCACCATCCGGTGCGTAACAGTTGGCAACAGGTACATTTGTGATTAAGGTGGAAGAAAAAACACGGATCTCACGATGAAGCTACGGGCCTTTCTGACCGCTCTTGCCTCCAACTGGAAGGACTTAATCCTGTTGGTATTGGGTATCTACCTCGCTCTGTGGATGGAAAACACCGTCCAGAGCTGGGAAAACGATGACAAACGGCGGGACTACCTGTATCGCCTGAGTGTGGATTTGCAGCAGGATGCGGAAATGCTGGCACGCCTCAACGGGCTGTTGGAAGATAAATTACAATACATGATGAGTCGCATCGAAATCCTGACCCGGGCGGATTTTGATCTGGCCAATCGCGAGGATGAGGAGGTTTTACTCGCCGCTGCCGACATGGCCAACAACTACCATTTCTTTACCCCGCAAGATTTCACCTTGCTGTCCATGCGGGAAAGTGGCGACTTTAAATTGCTGCGCAACGAAACCCTCAAAAGAGATCTCCTTAAGTTGCACGCCCGCTACCGCGAATTGGACAACTTGCAACAGAACTATATCCAGGGTCTGGATGATGAGTTTATTCCCTTGTGGATCCGCAGCATCGATTTACTCAACAACCGGGTGGCCGATCGGGAACTGATGGACACCCCGCTGTTCATCAACATGATGCTATTTGCCGTGAATGAAACCAGCAACCGTCAACGGTATGTTGAAAAATTGCTTCAGCACGCTGAAAAACTGTCTCAGCAACTGCTGGCGGCGAGCGGCCGAACACCGCCAGCGACCAGCGCCGAACCCTAGTCGGTTGTTATTACATGACCTGTTGCCGCTGTAAAATGAACGGGCGAGCCACTGCCACACTGGCTTGTCCAAAATCCCAGAACACCTCGGTATTGGCGTTAATGTTCACCGCCACTGCCATGTTGTAGGCCGGGATCACCATCAGCCAGCTCTGTGAACCACGGGATACACCGCCGTGGTTGGCCACCAACAATTCACCGATACCTTCGCCAAAGTCTATTTTCAACACTCGCCAACCAATCGCGTAGTACTGCTCGTTAACTTCACCATTGTTGAGGTGTTGGGGCGTCCAGAACATTTCCCGTACATCGGCCGGTATAAAGTGGTCATCCGCAAACCCCATCCCCAACTTAACCAGATCGGATGGCGTGGACACGAACCCACCACCGGCCAGCCGGTGGCTCAGATCCACTGGCCGCCAGGGCCTTACACAAGGAAGGGATTCATCATTGCGCCAGTAAAATGTTGCCTGTTGCGGGCTTGCCTTGCCCATTGGCGGTTCCGGCCCCGTACTGTCCATCCCCAGCGGTGCCAGCACGCGCTCATGCATCGCGTCCTGAAAAGGTTTCCCACCTGCCGATTGCATTGCCGCGCTTAGCAAAACGGTGCCAAGACTCGAGTAACTAAAATCCTCTCCCGGTTCAAACAACACCTCGCTATCGTCAAACAAAGTTACTGCCTCGTTGACGTTTTCATAGCGGGTGTCCAGGGCCATAAATTTGTACACCCCATACCTCTCGGTACTCTCCCCATAGTGAGGCAAACCCGCCATGTGTGAAGCCAGCTGTCGCGGTGTGATTGCTTGCCAGGCTGGGTTAGGTACCACGTCCATCAGTGACGATAGCGGCTCATCCAGGGTCAGATCACCGCCATCCACCATCCGCGCCAACAGCGTCGAGGTCAGGGCTTTGGACGTGCTGCCGATGCGAAACTGTGTATTTCCTGACACCGCCCGACCTTCTTCAATATCGGCCCAACCGGCGCCGCCACGCCATACAACACTTCCCTCAATGGCCACAGCCGCTGAAATACCGGGACTGTTGATCCGCGCCCGGTGTTGTTGCAGCGCCTGAACGGCATTGCTGCCCGCCGTCTCCAACGAAGGTTCGAATACCTGATTGAATTCAGGTGGATTGTCGGGGATGGTTTGCCAGCCCCAGGGAAGCATGGGCACCGCATCCCGGTGGGCAAAAAATTGATATACCGGCCAGCCGTAGCTGACTGTAGCGACCACCAGCAGGATCGCAATGAATAACATAACGTGACGCATAGCACTCTCTTAACAACAAATAATGAGAGGCAGACACTACGTCACGACTGCTGTGAAGGTCTTATCACATCTGAAAAACACTGATCATTTTTGAAATCGATCACGATATGCACGTGGCGTATCACCCATATTGTGCTTAAACGCCCGATTAAAGGGGGCAATCGAATTGAACCCCGCCTCCAACGCGATGGTCAGAATCGGCACGCCGGATTGAGAGGGATCCTTGAGCACTTCGCACACCGCCGGGATGCGATAGCTGTTGATAAAATGGGTGAAATTGTCAAAGCCCAGTTCATTGTTGATCACTTTACGTAGTTGGTGGGCCGGCACATCGAGTTGTTCGGCCAGAGCGCTTACCGACAATCCGTTTTGTCGATACGCCCCTTCAGCCATGTGTTTATGCAAGCGCACGGCCAAGGGACTCTGCGACGGGCTTGTAGCATCAGGTGACGGGTTATCTTGCCGCACATCAGACCCAGATGCTGCTTCTGAAATCTTAAGGGCCGGGTGCAACACCCGATAGGTGATCACGGTACTGATACACAACGCCACGGCACTGTTGATAAGGCTGAATAACCAATGATCTTTAACCCCCAACAGGGTCAGTTCAAACAGGGTCAGTACCGCCATGTAACAGCTGATCCCGGCAATCACCACCAGACGCCAGCGGCGACGCGCTTCAACCAGGTCATCCGCTAAGCCCCTGACCGCGTCAATCAATACGTATACCAGTACCGCAAATGACACTACATGGTGGATGTCATGATAATCACCACGACCGGCAAAGATCAGGAAGAACACGCACACCCAGGCTAACCATAGTGCGGCCAGGCACCACAGCCACGCAGGTAAGGCTGAAAAACGAATGGCGCCGTGCACATGGGTCCAATACGCACCAAACAACGCGACGGTGGTCAGATCGGTCAGCAACAGCAACGGCGGACGCAGCACGCCGTAATGTACATTGTCAATCGGTGCGGTCAGCAGCAGATAGGCCATTGAGCAGACGATCGCCGCCATATCCCAATACTGCCGCTGATGAGTCAGTCGCAGAAGCAAACCAAGTAGCACCCCAACCGCGCTGAAGCGAAAAAACAGGTCAACGATGTGTACACCGGACAACAGGATGTCTGCTTGCATGGACTCAGGTAAACAAAAACTTTGCAGCGATGATACGGATTACCACAGCACGGGTAAAGGCAGCATCGCTTTTAACATCATCAACCGGTATGGGTGGTCACCACATCATCATGGCACCTTCACCAGACTGCTGGGCGTAATACAAACGAATACGCAGCAGATAGCGACGCCCGCGAAACAAGCGTACCTGGATGCGGGCGTTAAAGTCAGTGCCACTGTCATCGTCACCGGCGTAGAAAATGTCTTCGCCGTCCATCTGCTCGAACAACACCATCACCGTGTCCATGTTGCCAAAGGTTTGTACGGTGTATTGTCGGCTGACGTCCGGCGTGATCATAAAGTCAATCTGCTCACCACTGCCAATTTGAATACGCTGTGATTCCCACGGTCGTAACTCAGGCAGGGTTGGTTGTAGGGGCGGGTAAAAGCGCAGCGCTTCGGCAATATCCCGCGCTGAAAACCCGTTTGCCGGTAGCAATGGCTGGCTGCGGTATTGTGAGGGTTGCAGGATCAAGCCCTGTGGAAACTGATAGTGCATGATAGAGTCCCTATCCCATTCAGAACCATCGGTTTCCCACGGTTTAAGCTTACGCAGAATATTGTGGCGGGTTTTTTCCGCATTCCAGAAATTCGGCGCGCCAGCAAAATAGTCCAGCACCGCTTGTTCATCCCACACAATGCCGGCATTCGGATTCTGATGCTCATGGGAAAAACCCAGCGCATGACCGATTTCGTGCAATGCTGTGTCGCGACCATAGGGCGTGGTCAAATCCCAGCCGAAATTCATGGTGCGTTCTCGTGGATCGGTGGCATAGTCGACGTTGTCCCGCCCGACATAGGACCAGGAGCCGGCCCCGCCTTCAAAGCCAATGCGCAGCATCGCTTCTCTGGGCTCATTGACTTCCCGGAATTCCAAACCAATACCAAGGCCTTTCCATTGAGCAAAGGCAGCACGCACGGCTTCTTTTTGTCCGTCAGCCCCCTGCCAGGTTGCCGGTTGATCTAAAAAACAGTAACGAATGACCGTTCCGTTTACCCATTTTTTCTCTGTTACCCGTATCAGTCCGGCGCGGTGTTCATTGACGTGAGTATCCAGTGGACGGTTGGGCATTTCCTTTACTGCGCATAAGGGCTGTGCGCCCGCCTGGGGAGGTGTTTGATTGCTGCTCGTTTTGTTACTGGCCATGGCATAGGTCTCCTGTGGTGAAAGTGCCAAAGGCGTTGTATTACGTTGAAGACCGCACGTAATACGCATGTGGGATCAATATTTCTGGCAACGACGCCATAGCAAAATTTGCGCGTTGTACAATGCTCCAAACAGCGTTACGGAGCAAACCAGCGGCGGTGTAAAAACGACCTGAGCTAATAGGTCATGCACCCTTCGAGTGGCCTGTTGCTAAACAATACGTGTTGCCGCAACGGACTTTCTCCCGCCAGCGGCGGTCGATACAAAGCCTTAAAAAGCAGCTGAATTATGTTGCGAATAAATGTGGCTGGCGGGCTGTGTGGCAAATCGACGCAACAGGGATGCAAATAATGGCTGGCCAATCAGTCTATCCCACTGATGGATCACATCCTGAAGGGTTGTGTCATTCAGACGACAGCATGCAACATACTGTTTCACCAACGCGGGTAACGTAGTGTTATGCCGCTCTCGCAGTTGTTTATCGGCCAGGATGAAAAACCAGGCGGCGGCCCAATAGCCAGACTTGTAGCGCCGCTCGGCAAACCGTTGCTCGATCATCGACAATGCACTCTCCTGGCGCTGATATCCGGCCCAATGCCCTGACAATTTGCGCCAATAGGCCTCGCCTGGCGATACATCAAGGGTGCCAGCACTCGCCATGATGGGATACTGCATAAAACTGGCAAAGCCTTCTGCGAACCAACGGTTTCTGCTGCCCAGGTAAGGCAGCGCGAGGTGAGCAAATTCGTGATACGCCGTCCAGTCATGCTCAAAGGCTCGACGTGGAAATCGGGTATCCACATAAAAATGCACCGCCTGACCATCCTCACGCCAGGTGTTAGCCCAGGGAACGGGTTCGTTACCTCGACGGGGGTGAAGGTGCACAGTGACGGCAAACGGAAAACTGCCCACAACCTGCTCAGTGGCCATCGTGGCCGTATTCAGCCAGGCCTGCAAATCCTGCTGTTGAGTATCATCAAAACGTGCGAGCCCACGTACATTCAACGGATAATCAACCTGCACATTGCCCTGTGGCAATGCGACAGCGGGCGTAAGCATCATTATCGACATACACACTACCAACCAAACTACGCTATTCACACCACGCTCCTGTTCTGACCTTAAACAGCTTGACCGGCTGAGTCAGCCAATTCTTACTAAAGAACAGGAAGCGATTCTGGTAAACCCAATTGCGGCCAAAACAACAAAGCGCGCGACACTTACCGCCAGGATCAGGCCGCCATTGGAACTGTGTGGGCAGCACTTTGCAGCGCTTGCATGATGATGTCACAGGCCTGAACGGACTTGCGATCCCGGGGGTAATACACCTTTTCCAACACCTGTCCGTGTTCGTCCACCACCGCACACAACAAACGACTTTGCTTATAAACTGCCGTGAAGCGGTGTAAATACACGGTGCGATCCTGAGATTGGCGACCAATCGCCTGCAAAATACAGTGGGGCAACCCCATGCGTAACGCACGGGGGTCCCGTCCTGTTAGCGGAGTAATCTGTTGCAGTGGGTTATCTGTGTCAGCTTGTAGCGAGATCCCCCATTTGGCAATGCAGTTGTCCAGTGCTTTGATTCCGGTACGCATCGGTCACCTCCATACTGTTTATATACACAGTATACTGTATGATTATCCAGTATCAAGTAAAAATGTTTACTTTTTGTTCATCACAGGCCTGGCGCATTGCCCTCTGTTGCAACCATCACCGGGGAAACGCGCACGAAGATGCCCGTTTCTGTATTGATTAAGTGTCGTTAAGTTACTATGCTGAGTGACTATTTTGACCATTGCGCTGTTTGGATAACTTACCTGACAACCGTAGCAACGATGCAGTCCCGCTAACATGAAGAAGAATAAACTCACCCTTAAAGACGTTGCCCAGCAGCTCGGCGTTTCCACTGCCACCATTTCCAATGCGTTCAACCGTCCGGATCAATTATCCGCCTCACGCCGCCAGGAAATTCTCACCGCCTGTGAGCGGATCGGTTACCACGGTCCCAACAAAGCAGCACAAATCTTGCGTAAGGGGCACTCAAACATTGTTGCCCTGGTACTGGCGGACAGCATCGAATACATTGTCAGTGATCCGGTCGCCAGCACCCTGATCAAAGGGGTCTCAAGCGTACTGCAGGCCCACGGTAAACATCTGCTGTTGTATGCCGGTGACGCCCAGTCAATTCGCGACGTAGTAGATTTTGTTGATGGGTTTATTTGTTATGGCGCGCCCCGAAACGTGCAACTGGCAGAAGAAATCAATCA
Source organism: Fluctibacter halophilus (assembly GCF_020687825.1). Taxonomy (GTDB): domain Bacteria; phylum Pseudomonadota; class Gammaproteobacteria; order Enterobacterales; family Alteromonadaceae; genus Fluctibacter; species Fluctibacter halophilus. The sequence goes on along the minus strand of NZ_JAJEWP010000002.1, from coordinate 316,047 downwards.
GCAGGATAAACCGGTCGTTACGGTCGACTTCAACCTGCCGGGGCGGCCCGCAATCAATATCGATAATCAGCAAGCTGCCTATGATATTGCCCGCAAAGCACTGAATAAAGATGACAAAGTGGCGATCCTGGGCTTGCGCCTGATCGATGCCCCCACGACATGCCGTATCTACGACAGTCCGTTGTTTGAGGAAGATCGCTCGATTTCCCATCGTCGCCTGGATGGCTACCTGCGCGCGATTGAAGAAGCCGGATTAACCATCAGCAATGACTGGATTTGGCACATCCCCGAAAGTGGTGGTAAGTACTCCCGTCAAGCCGCACAGGAAGTGCTCAACAGCGCACCGCGCCCGACCACGATATTGTGCATGAGTGACATCATTGCGTTGGAGGTCCTGCAGTGTGCCTTGAGCATGGGCATCAAGGTGCCACAGGAGCTGAAAATTACCGGGTTTGATGGTATCGATGAAGCCGCCCGAACCCGCCCCTATCTGACCACTGTCTGTCAGTCCAGTGTCGATAAAGGCAAGGCCGCAGCACAGTTGTTGCTGGCAGGCGATACCAACAGCCAGCAACTTCCCTATGTATTAAAAAAGGGCGAAACCTGCTGACTCACTGCTCGCCGGCCCGTGCACGCAGTGCAATTGGCAGACGTACAACCCCTGATAGCAACACATGCAACACCACGATCAGCGCTAACACCTGGCAATAGGTCACAAAGGGTATGATGGACAGCGGCGAAATAGACAGCGCGGCCCCAAGCAGCAATACCTGCGCACCGTAGGGCAATAACCCCTGCACACAACAGGCAAAGATATCCAACATGCTGGCGCTTTTTGCGCGACTGACGCCGCCCTGCTGTGCGATATCACGCGCAGCATCACCACTGACCAATATGGCCACGGTATTGTTGGCCACACACACATTGGCCAGGGCAGACAATCCGCCAATCACCAACGTTGACGCGCGGGATTTACCCAGCGGCAAGCGCTGGACAATACTGCTGAGGCGCTCAACCAGCCAGGTCACGCCCCCCTGGGAAGCGACCAGCGCAAACAAACCACCGAGCAGCAACGACAACAAAAATATGTCCTGCATGCCGGTAATGCCCTGATACGTGTCGCTCACCACCTGGTCCAAGGCATAGTCGCCGACCCACACACCGAGGATGACGCACGCCAGCCAGCCACTTGCCAGCACCACAAACACATTTACCCGGCACACCGCGAGTACAAGCACCAACACATAGGGCAAAGCCAGCAGCCCATTTGTGGCGTCGGCCAAAGGCGGCTTTGCCGGCTGCTCCAGAGCACTCAACACCAACAACACGATACATGCCGCAGGCAGCGCCAGACGCAGGTTGGTGCGCCACTTCTCGGCCATATTTGCCCCCTGGGTGCGGGTTGCGGCGATGGTGGTGTCAGAGATCACTGACAAATTGTCACCAAACATGGCACCACTGAGCAGAATGCCGGCCATCAGCGGCGCAGACATTTCGGTCGTCTGAACAATGCCCAAACCGATGGGCGCCAATGCAGCCAGGGTCCCCATCGACGTTCCCATCGCCGTCGCCAACAGGGCACTGAGTAAAAACAATCCCGATAACATCGCCCAGTCCGGCAGCACAGACAAACCAAACTGAACTGCTGCATCCACCCCACCGGTCTGACGGGCCAGTTCTGAAAACGCCCCAGCCATCAGATAAATCAGGCACATGGTGATGATATTAGTGTGTCCCATACCATTGATCAGGGTATCCAAACGGCGCTGCAACGGGCCTCGGGCCAGCCAAAGACTCAATGCAATGGCCGGTATCACCGCAATGGGGGCAGGCAGTTGGTAAAAGCCGTATTCGACACCTTGCGCCTCAAAATACAATCCACTACCCAGAAAAAGCAGCAAAAACAGTAAGATGGGCAACAGTGAAATAGCCTTACGCGCTGACAAAGGGGTCAGAGATAGCACAAAAAAATCCTTATAGACGTCTAAACGGCCGCAAGTCTACACGACCAGACGTTTATAATCCACTCACTTGGGAACGTGCTATACCGTGATCATGTCTTTGGTGAACGACATCACCGTGGATGCGGTGCGACGCGGTGCTTCCATCATCGGCATATGTCCCAGGTCTTCCCAGATGTAGCAGACGCCTCCGGTGGCCTCTTGCCAACGGGCGGCGGCGCTGACATGGATCAGCGCATCCTGCCCTCCCCACAGCACCAGTGTAGGCGTCTGAATGCTATCCAAAGCGTCACCGATGGCCGCGTCGGCGCGATGAAAGTCAGCAAAAATCTGCGCCAGCGCCGGTTTACGCTGCCGGTAATCAGCCGCCAATGCACGCACGACAGCGCCCGGAAGATACGGCGGACGGGCCATTGTCATGGCCAGAAAGCGACGAAAATCATCATCGCTGTCGATCAGAAATGGATTATTGCCAACCGCCAGCATTTGCTGCATTACACTGGGCTCAGGAGATCCCACACCGGCCGGATCCAATACCATCATCGCAGAAACCCGCTCTGGTGCCGCCGCACAGAGATGCGCTGCCAACAAGCCCCCCATCGAGTTGCCGATCACCATGAACTGCGAATGGCCAAGATGATCCATCAGGGCCAGCATACGTTGGGTCTGGGCCGGCATGCCGCAATCCCAATCCGAGGAATAACCGGTCGCGCCGTGGCCGGCAAGATCCGGGCAAACCAACTGGAAATGCGGTTGCAGGTAGCGGGCCATGGGTAGCCAGACCCGGTGATCGGCACTGAAACCGTGCAAACACAACAGCACCGGTTTATCACTTTGGGGTGACAACCATACATGGTGTTCAATCCCATCCAATGTGACCCGCGTCGGGCGTAGATCGGTTTTATTCAGTTCCGCACGATGACGCAATCGATACAACCAGCGGCCCAAGGGGACGCTGTAATGCCATGCGCCGATCAACAGAGCAACGATCAGAACGACAAAAAACGTGGTCAACATCAGGGTTTCTCCTTCAAGCCTGGGTGGTCGGTGGAAAATGCTGCGGTATCGCACACATCCTGCATTTCCCGTTGCATCAGCCGCACAATCCAGCGCAGCGGCAGCAGTTTACTGCCCCAATAGGTTTTTTTCGCCTGATGACCGAACACGATCCTGGGACGGTTAGCGGCCACGGCCGCCAGCACATGTCTGGCGATATCCATCGGATCGGTGATCAGAAATTTGTCCCGAAACGCGCGGCTGGCCTGCTTACGATTAATATTGGTGTTGATGCCGCCGGGATGAACAAGGTGTATTTGTGGCCCTGCCCCTAATTGCTGCATCTCAACCATCAGTGCTTCGGTATACCCCCTAAGGGCAAACTTGCTGGCACAATAGTCGGCAGACGTCGGTGCGCCGACAAAGCCAAAGATACTCGACACGTTAACGATTGCCGACCATGGCTGGGCCATGAGCTGTGGCAAAAATGCCCGGATGCCATGCACCGCACCGTAAAAGTTCACCGCCATGACCCGCTCCAGCGTGTCCGGCTCAATCTCCCATACCGGCGCTACTTCGCCTTCAATCCCGGCATTGTTGATCAAAACATGGGCGCCCCCCCACTGTTGCGCGACCTCTGCAGCCAGCTCGCTCCATGCCCTGGGATCACTTACATCCATGGGCTTTATCATGCAGCCAGCTTCACTCTCTTCACCCAGTAAACCCTGGGTATGCCGCAAACCCAAGGCATCGTTATCCACACAAACAACGTTGCATCCCGCTTCATGTAACAACTGGGCATACGCCCGCCCCATACCAGAGCCGGCGCCGGTAACAACGGCGACCAACCCGCTGAAGCGTAATTGCCAGGATGTGTTCATCAGGTCACCTCATGGTGTTGTGGTTTGAATCGGCGACACAGGCGACGAAACGTAAAACTAAACCCCGGAAACATGGCGATCACTTTGCCACTCTGGCTCTGATACCAACTGTGGCAACCACCGTTGTGCCACACCGTTCTCGCCATTTCCTGGTGGATGTTTTCGGTATAGTTGGCTTCAGCCTGCGCCGTCACCGCTATGGACCGGGCGGCCTTGTCCCGCACATGACGGATACAGTTCATGATGTAAAACATCTGCGATTCAATCATGAAAATCGCCGATGTGTGGCCAATGCCGGTGTTTGGTCCGGTGACCAGAAAGAAGTTAGGAAAACCGGGCACAGACGTCCCCTGATAGGCACGGGGAAAGTCCTGCCATACGGAAGACAATGTCACCCCCTGCTGACCAATCACCGGGTAGCTGATCACGCCATCCGTTGCGTCGTAACCGGTGGCGAACACCACCAAGTCCAGCGCCAACGTCTGCCCCTGGGCGGTAACAATGCCCTGCGGAGTAAAGTGCGCAACACCGTCGGATTTATCATGCAGGGTCACATTGTCCCGACACAGTGCCGGATAGAGGGTATTCGACAGCAGGATACGCTTGCAGCCGATGGTATAATCCGGGGTCAGGCTGGCGCGCAGCTGAGGATCACCTACCTGCTTCGCTAACAATGCACGGGCGGGCCGCTCTGCCAGCCACTTGAGTACCCTTTTCGAGTATTTGAACCCCAGAATGCGCAATTCCAGCGCCATGTACAACGCCCCGCGCAACCCCTTATACACCCAGGGCTTTCTCAACCAGCGACGCTGCCAGGGACGAAACGCCATGTCCTTGCGAGGCATTACCCAATGGGGCGTACGCTGGAAAACGTGCAGGTGTTCTACCTCTGGGGCTATGGCTGGGATCACCTGCGCGGCACTGGCGCCACTGCCAATAATGGCTACCCGCTTGCCACGATGATCATAGTCGTTATCCCAATCATTGGTGTGAAAGGTCTTGCCCTGATAGCTCGACAAGCCGGCAAAATCGGGGGTGACCGGTGTACTCAGAGGACCGGAGGCATTGATCACAAAGCGCCCGTGCAACACCCGTTCGCCATGATTAATCTCGACCCGCCATTGCTGCTCGTCTGCCAGCCAGCTCACCTGGGTGACTGTGCTGTTGGTGGACGTCTTCTGATGCAGGCCATAGCGCTGGTAAACATCATCGGTATAACGGGCCAGTTCATCTTGCTGAGCAAACATGCAGGACCAGTCATAGGGGGCAAAAGACAAGCTGTATAAGGGACTTTGCACATCCACCGCTGCGCCTGGATAACGGTTCTGTTTCCAGGTTCCGCCAATGAATGTCCGTCGTTCGAGAATGACAAAATCGTCAATCCCTTCGTTGATCAGATTGACGGCAGCGCTTTGCCCACCAAAGCCACTGCCGATGATGATCACCTGGAAAGTTTCTGTCACGTGCTACCGGGTATGTCCGTTACTCATTCCCTTACGTTACCCAGAAATCAGGTATTTGTAGACTGTTTTGTTGAAAAACTGTACGAAAGAATGGACTTAGCGTCGACGGGGGCGGGTGATACTGTCCCGCTCAATGATGTGCGGCGGCAACACATGTTCAAGCTCCAGGGTCTCTTTGCCATAGGCCCGGGCAAGGATCCAGCGAGCGGCCATCTGACCAATTTCGCGCATCGGATAGTTAACGGTCGTCAACTTCGGGGTCAGGTAACTGCTGAATTCGATGTTATCGAAGCCAATCACTGAGCAATTCTGCGGTACGTCGATACCTTCCTGACGTAGTGCTTCAATCGCGCCGGAAGCCATTTCATCGTTGGCACAGGCCACGGCGGTAAAGGCATCCAGGTGACCGACCAGCGACATCATGCCTTCAAACCCGGAATGGGCCTGGAAATCGCCTTCATAAAATAACGCCGGATTGAACATGATGCCGGCTTCTTCGAGGGCCTGTTTGTGCCCGGTCAGACGTTCACGGGCATCGGCCTTAAACAGCGAACCGGCGATGTAAGCGATGTCTTTATGGCCGGCATCCAACAGGGTTTTAGTGGCCAGGTAGCCGCCCTGCACGTTATCCAGGCTGATGCAATAGTCACCGATCTCCTCGATATAGCGGTTAACCACCACGAAGGGAACATCCTGTCGGGCAAGATCAATCAGATAACTGTCGCTGACCGCTTCAACGTGCAGGATCAAACCATCACAGCGTCGTCCCAGCAAGGCTTCAATTTCTTCCTGCTCAACCTTTTCATCACTGTGCCCGGTGGCAACAAACATGTGTTTGTTGGCATTGCGCAGCTCAGCTTCTGAGCCGGACATCATCGGCCCAAAGAAGGAACCATGCAGTTCAGGCACCACATAACCAATGGTATTGGTTTTGTTCGACGCCAGCGACGCCGCGATCACATTGTGGCGATAGCCCAATGTGCGCATCGCTTCCAGCACGAGGTTTCGGGTTTTCTCTTTCACGCTGTCGGCATTATTGATCACCCGCGACACAGTTGCCGAGGATACGCCTGCCAGTTCAGAGACCTGTTTGATGGTTGCCATTGACCTTTTTCACTTCTGTTATGAAGTTGCCTTTTGTACCTTTTTCAGCGCCATTCGTCACCCGCTAATTGCCAATTTTTCCTGCATCGCCAATACCTTGTCCCTTTTCAGGCGATAAAAGCACATGCACAGGGCAACGCCGATTGACGCCAACGCCGGGTAGACACTAAAAGACAGCAACAATCCCTGCAAGGTTTCCTGACTTTGCGCTTGCTCGGCCACATAACCGTACACACCCAATAACCAGCCTCCCAGGGCGCCGCCCAATGCCAGGCCGAACTTGATGAAAAACACTACCGAGGAATAAGTCACACCGGTCAGCCGCACACCGGTTTTGTAATGTCCGTAGTCAACGGTGTCAGCAATTTTGGCCCACAGTAGCGGCGTGGCCATTTGTATACTGAAGCACCACAAGAAATACAATCCAACCGCCAGGTAAAGCTGATCACCAGCAACCCAGTAGCTGGCCGCGGTCAGGACAGCGGCAAACACCTGTAGCATCTGGTAGGCCCTGACTTTACACATGCGCTGACTGAGGGGATGTGCCAGCGCACAACCGAGAATATTGCCCAGCATGCCGATGGTAATGATGGTGGTGACCAGATCGGGGCGCTGCAGATAGTATTTGATGTAGAAGATGGCCAGTGAGGTTTTCAGCACCATGCCGGTCAACAGCAGGATGGCCACCACACACAATACCCGCCACTGGTCGTTCTGCCACATGGCTTTGGCCTGCTCGACAAAAGAGGACTGGGTGGCTGTACTGGGCTTGACCCGCTCTTTAGTGCCGGCAAAACAGGCCAGAAACATGGCTACCCCCATGATGCTCATGACCACCATGGTCATCTGATACCCGTATGCCGCATCCCCGTTACCAAAATAATCCACCAGTGACAGGGTCAGCATACTGACAATCAACCCACCACTCATACCAAACACAAACCGGTAGCCCTGTATGGCCACCCTTTCATCCGGGTCGGGACTCAACACCCCGCCCAACGCAGAATAGGGAATATTGATTGCGGTGTACGCCAGCATTAACAAGGCATATGTCGCATAGGCATACAGCACTTTACCGTCCGGTGACAGGTCTGGCGTGGTAAACGCCAGAACACTACAAATGCCGAAGGGCACCGCCAGCCACAGCAGGTAGGGCCGATAAGCACCGTGACGGGTACGGGTGCGATCTGCCAATGCTCCCATCAGCGGGTCAGTGACCGCATCGAAAATTCGCACCACCAAAAACATGGTGCCAACCACGGCGGGCGACAGTCCGAAAATGTCGGTATAGAAGTAGGTCAGGAACAGCATGACCGTCTGGAAAATGATATTGCTGGCGGTGTCACCCAGTCCGTAGGCGACCTTTTCACGTACTGAAACCATGGCGTTAAGACCTGTTGCGTTGCGTCAACAAATGAGTCAGGGCTTGTGCGCTGCTTTTGAGTACCCGTTGTTGGGTATCAAAGTCAACGTACACAATGCCGAAGCGTTTTGCGTAGCCTTCGGCCCACTCGAAATTGTCCATCAGACTCCACACAAAGTAACCGCGAATGTCGACGCCGGCAAGAATTGCCTTCTCCACCGCCTCAAAATGGTGTTGCAGATAGCGACACCGCTGTTCATCAACGACCGCTCCGTCAACCAGCTCATCGTCTGTTGCGGCGCCATTTTCGGTGATCAACAACGGTGGCAAGCTGAACCGACTGTGCAACCGGGTTAACAGGTCGGTCAGGCCCTGTGAATACACTTCCCAACCCATGGCGGTGGTTTCTGCGCCGGTGGGCGGCCCTACTTCCATCGGTTCGCCCGCCGAATCCAGCGTACAACGCATACGGGTGTAGTAATTGATACCGATGAAATCCAGCGGTTGGGCAATGATCGCCATATCACCTTCTTCTATATCAGGGCGATCACAACTCGATAGCCGTTGCAGGTAGGCGGGGTACTTCCCCTCCAGCAATGGTTGGATATACCAGTGATTAAATTTCTCGTCGGCCAGCATGGCCGCCTGCCGGTCATCATCACAATCGGTGGCCGGATACGTGGGGGAAAAGTTTAAAACAATACCATGCTCGGCATTCGGTGCGGATTGCTTAAGCACCTGCATCGCCAGCCCGTGAGCCAGCAATAAATGATGCGCTGCCTGCCGGCCGCCTTTGATGCTGGCTTTACCCGGGGCGTGAATGCCGACTTCGTAGCCAAGATAAGCGCTGCAAAAGGGTTCATTCAGGGTGGCATAAGAATACACCCGATCACCAAAAGCTTCGGTGACGGCCCGCACATAGTCACGGAACCGATAGGCGGTTTCCCGACTCAACCAACCGCCTTGATCTTCAAGGTATGCCGGCAAGTCCCAGTGATACAAGGTGACATAGGCTTTGATGCCTCGCGCCGCCAGCGCATCCAGAATGTTGATATAGAAGGCGATGCCCTCAGGATTAAGGCTACCATCACGGTGCATGACCCGTCCCCAGGCCACCGAAAAGCGGTAAGCATCAACGCCCAAGCCAGCGATCAAATCGATATCCTGCTGCCAAAGCTCCACATGCTGACAGGCAACCAAACCATCGCTGGCATCTCGAATAGCACCTGGCTGGGCACAAAACCTGTCCCAAATACAAGGTTCTGCTTTGCCGGTTGCCCCCTCAATCTGAAAAGACGACGTAGCAACCCCCATGGTGAACCCGGGAGCGAGCAATGGCGACGTGTGTGCCAGGGAAAATTGGGTCATGATGTTTTGTGCCTGTTGCTAACCCGAGTACGACGGTCGGACCGGGGTTTTGGTGAACGTTACAAATACGCAAATGAAAGCGCTTACATGAGAGAGTAGAGGGATGTTAACCAAAGGTCAATAGGCAATTAACACAAGGTAAACACATCTTGCCTCGCAAAACTGTAAGCGCTTACAATGGTTGCATTTTTCACTGATGGATATCGACCACATGTTCACACGAACCTTGAGAATAGGCGCTCTGTTGACCAGCGTTTCACCATTGACGCTGCTACTATCACCTGCCCTGGCCAGCGCCCCGCAGTGGCAGCTTATCTGGCAGGATGAGTTTGATGGTCCCCACGTTGACGCAGCCCGCTGGTCCTATGAAGTGAACTGCTGGGGCGGCGGCAATAACGAGCGGCAATGCTACACCCCCAACAACGCCACAGTGGAAAACGGCGTATTGCATATCGAAGCGCGCAAGGAAACCTACACCGGACCGGTTGTGCACCGAGACAGCCCAGACTATCGCCTCGACAATGTCCGCACCCAATCCTATACCTCTGCACGCCTGCGCACCAAACACCTGGGAGACTGGCAATACGGACGGTTTGAGATCCGGGCCAAACTGCCTCAGGGTCAGGGCGTGTGGCCGGCGATTTGGATGCTACCCAGTGACAGCATTTACGGCCCTTGGGCTGCATCCGGCGAAATCGACATCATGGAAGCGGTCAACCTGGGGACACCCAGTGATGCAAAAGATGATGGCCAGGGGAAACCTGAGGTTCGGGTCCATGGCACATTGCACTATGGCGGCAAGGCACCGGACAATGTTTACACCGGCACCGGATACCGACTGCCCGACAATGCCAGCCCGGCAGATAACTTTCATGTCTATGCAATTGAGTGGCAGCAAGGCGAAATTCGCTGGTATGTGGACGATGTTCACTATGCCACACAAACCCAGGCCACCTGGTACAGCGAACCAACAACGGCCTACAAGCCGGGCCAGGACGCCCCGTTTGACCGCCCTTTCCACCTGATCCTCAACCTCGCCTTTGGCGGCGACTGGCCTGAGGCCACCAACCTGAATGGGGTTGACCCGACAGCCTTACCTGCGACGTTCAGCATTGATTATGTGCGGGTCTACCGGTGCTCTGATCCAAGCGACGGCGGTGCAGCCTGCGCCCAGCGCAGTCCACACGCGAAACGTGTAACCGAGGGGCCGGCAAATTGATGCTGGTTTGCCGAGGGCGGTTGCTTTCACCGCCCTTTGGCAGTTGAACGTTTAATTACCGTTGCTGGTCAACAATGCGCTTAAACATGTCTTTCGGCATGGCACCACATTTATAGACATCTTCGCAGGTTCTGCTTTTAATCCGGCTGCCCGTAGACGCAGAAACTATGCTGCCTGGCTGTTCACCCATTACCTCAATACCGACATCGAGCATGTCCGTCAGCGACATACCGTCCACAACGATGCGTTCAACATCATCATCAACTACTGCAGCATCAGCGTACGATGACACTGCGGCCACCTCTGTATTAGCAGGGCTTTTCATTCTTTGCTGCGCCAATGTTGCGGCTTCTGGGAAATAGGTTTCATTGAGCATCTTGCTGGATTGAATCGCAGCCAGGAGTGCATCAATCGAGGGGTGGTCGATGTCGATGGCTTTTACCAGCCATTCATCGGCTTGGGCCAGATCCTGAACACCATAGTCTTCAGTGGTCAGCACCTCGGCCATAAAATAAATCGCATCCGGATTATCCTCCAGTGCAGCGCGCTTCAAGTAACGCAACCCCCACACGGGATCATAGAGTGTTTCATTGGTCAGCAATAGCAGTCCTGCTTTCAGTGAGCCAACCGGATCCCGATACTTGGCCGCAGTGCGATAGGCCTTCAATGCCAGCTCGATGTCTTTCTCGGTGCCATAACCGTGCAGGTACATGTCACCCAGAACCGCGTTGGCTTCAGTGTGCTTGCGGGCCAGAATGTAATAGCGATCAAACTGCGCCTTACACTCGCTGGTTTGGCAGGCGGTCACGGTAAAACTCAAGTTACCTGCCCAGCCAGTCTTACTGGCCAACACGATAACGAGCCCTGCGAACAACGAAATAAAACGGCGGTGTGCCATACAGTTTCTCCCTGTCAGGTAAAATCCTTCAGATTACTGTAGCAACATCGTTGCGGCATTGTCCAATCGGCCATTTTTTTACGCCGGGCATTCTTTGTATGAAACGCCCCTCTTCAGCACCTCACGGTACCGCGCAACAGTGCCCTCAGGCAAACTGACGCAGCAGTACCTTCTGCGACGCAATCCGCCCCAGCAGATCTTTGTTGCTGTCGTGAGAAAGCTGACCCAGCGTACGACTCTTGTCGGCCAGGGTACTGATTTGCTCCACGTTGGCGGCGACATGACCTGCCATGGTGGTCTGTTGCTCCACCGCTGACGCAACGCTACGGTTCATATCAGCCAGACTGGAAACCTGCTGGCTGATGTGTTGCAGGCTGTCGCCGCTGGCACTGGCCATGCTGACACTGTCCTGCGACAACTGAGTGCCCCGCTGCATGGCTGCTACCGCAGTACTGGCGGTCTGAGTCAGTTCACTCAGCAACTTTGAAACCTGCTCGGTAGACTGCTGGGTGCGTCCCGCCAGAGAACGGACTTCATCCGCCACCACCGAGAAACCACGCCCTTGTTCACCGGCACGGGCCGCTTCAATCGCTGCGTTCAACGCCAGCAGGTTGGTTTGGTCAGCAATCGCATTGATTTCGCTGAGGATGTGCTGGATCTTGTCATTGCCTTCAGCCAGCAAATTGACTTCTTTGGTCGCCTGCTGCAACTGCTCATCCAACTGGCGGATGCTTTCGATGGTCGACTGCACTGCCTGGCTGCCATTCAGGGTTTGTTGCTCCGCGGCTTCTGCCGCCGTTGTGGCATCAACAACCACATCCGACAATGCACCAATGGTCGCGGAGAACTGGCTCATGGAGTTTGCGGCCTGCTCGGCTTCACCGGCCTGTTGGGTCAGCAACTCGGCAACCTCTTCACAGTGGGTTGCGCTTTGCTGAGCATTGTCGCTGACGCTGTCACTGACATCGTTGACCCGGCCTACCACGGCACGAATACGGGCTTGGTTCATGCTCAGGGCCAGGGTGATCTCGCCCAAGACATCGCGCTGTCCGGAATACAAGTAACTCATCATCGGGTTGTGGTAAACGCTGCGCGCCTTGTCGAGTACCTTGTGAAATGCACCCCGCCAACGCCACAACAGTGCGATTGTCACGCCCTGTACGACAGCCATTGATAGCATCCACCACACAGATGGACTCAGCACGCTGCCGACCAGACAAAGCAGGAACGATATCACCATCATCAGCAGGATCAGTGCGCTCTGGTCGCTGGACTTGCGGGTAGCAGGGGTGGACTTGTCGGCGCGGATATCACGGTATGCGTGCTCTGCGCGCTCAACCACGTCTCTGTCGGGCAAGGTACGAACCGACTGGTACTCGACGATCTTACCACTGGCGTCTTTGACCGGGGTTACAAAAGCATTCACCCAGTAATAGTCACCGTTTTTACAGCGGTTTTTCACCGGCCCCATCCAGGACATCCCCGAACGCAGGGTTTTCCACATGTCAGCGAATGCCGCTTTGGGCATATCAGGGTGGCGTACGAGGTTGTGGGGTTTGCCTGTCATTTCCTCCAGACTAAAGCCTGCAATGTCGCAGAAGTGCGCATTCGCGTACGTAATGTGACTGTCCAGGTCTGTGGTGGACAACAAAATCTGATCGGCGCCAAAAAGGACTTCTTTACCGGAAGACGTACTGCTCATAACCGCTCCAAAGCTGATGATTTTTTAATCAGGCGCTAGTGTATTCAGCGCCAGAAAATTCACTATTCAACTTTGGGATAATTTGTGTGCGATCTTCCGTCGCTCCCGGGCATATCGCAAAAAGCCCCGATGATTCGGGGCTTTTATTGATCAAACATGCATGCGCTGAGGCGGCGGCTCAGGCGCTCTTTTGCAGTTCAGCCAGTTTACCGACAAACTGTTGCAGGTATTGTTGATGGGCCGGTAACCCGGCCACCGTGTTGGCAACATTGGTTTCGATATGGCCGAGGAACTGGCGCAACTCCTGCTCGCTCATGGTGTCCACAATCGGGTGATAGCGCTCCGGTATCAGCCCCTGCCCAATCATGACCTGTTGCCACGAATCGTCGAACAGTTCGCTGCCTTCACGGAACACCCGACCGGTTTCACGAAACAGTTCGATCCGATGGGCCAGTGATTCGGGCATATCCAGATTACGACAGTGTTGCCAATAAGGGCTGTCGTGTCGGTTGGTGACCACGTAGTGCAGAATGATGAAGTCACGAATATGCTCGACGTCAAAATCGGTCTGACGGTTATATTCCAGCACGTCTGCCGGGCAAATGCCCTGGGTCGGAAACATCCGCAGCAGTCGCACGATACCCTGTTGGATCAAATGGATGCTGGTCGATTCCAGCGGCTCCAAAAAGCCACTGGCGAGGCCCAGGGCCACACAATTCTTGTTCCATTGCTTGCGCCGGCGACCGGTTTTGAACCGGATCAGACGGGGCTCTGTCAGGTGCTCCCCTTCCACGTTATCCAGCAGTCGCTGGCGGGCGGCATCATCGTCCAAATAGTGATGACTGTAAACCAGACCGTTACCAACCCGATGTTGCAATGGAATGCGCCATTGCCAGCCGGCATCATGGGCAATACTGCGGGTGTAGGCACGAGGCGGCTCCACCGCGGTGGTCTGCAGCGCCAATGCACTGTCATTGAGCAACCAGTGGGACCAGTCTTCGTAGCCGGTGTGCAGCGCTTGCTCAATCAACAGGCCCCGGAAGCCGGTGCAGTCAATAAACAAATCACCGTCAATGCGCTGGCCGTTGTCCAGCACCAAGTGATCGATGAACCCATCGCTGCTGCGGGTGTTGACCTGGGCAATCTTGCCTTCTACGCGCTGGCAACCGTGCTGTTCGGCAATCTTGCGCAGGAAGCCGGCGTATAGGCCAGCATCCATGTGAAATGCGTAGTTCAGGCCATTATTGGGTAGATGAGCAAAGCGACTGCTCACCGCCGCCTGATGCTCAAGGCAGTAGTCGCCAAAGGGCTTGCTGATCCCCATTTCACGACCTTTCAGCCAGAAGTGCTGGAAACCGGCCGCCCAACAGTCTTTGCCGGTAACACCAAAGGCATGCAGATAGTCTTCACCCACATCGCGCCAGTTCTCAAACTGAATACCCAGCTTGTAGGTGCCGTGGGTGGCGGCCATAAAATCACGTTCACTGATCCCCAGCAATTTATGGAAAAACACCAGGGTCGGAATGGTGGCTTCACCGACACCCACAGTGCCAATGTCATCGGATTCGATCAGGGTGATGTCGAGGTTCTTGCCCAACAGCTTGGCCATGGCGGCAGCCGCCATCCAACCGGCGGTGCCACCACCGGCAATCACGACACGTTTGATGGGTTGCATACTGAACCTCCTAACGCTGCTGTTTGCGCTTAATCAAATCGTTCAGGGCACTGTGCGACGCCATGATCATATGGATCGCCTGCCAGTAGCCCTGTTTGTGAAACGCCAACACCGTCTCATCGTCCAGTTCTGCCAACTTTTCTTCATTGATGGTCAGAAAGCCACTCAGACGGTGTGTCGCGCCCGTAGCATCGCTGATATCCAAAAAGAAACTTTCCAGCAGTCCCTTTTCCTCGAGCGCGGCACAGAAGGCCTTATTGTGGTGCTCGCCCTGATGGATGGCCTGCAGTACAGACGCGATATGATTGATGAAATCGCTGTTACCGCCGTGGGGTAAAAACACCGCCTCCCCCTGGGTGTCGTTGACCCGCGGACTGTCCATATCAACATAGATGGCGAGCTGCTCGCTCTCACCCTGTTGTGGGCCAATCAAAAAGGGTTGACGCTGGATCATCAATGGTTTGTAGCTGGCCTCCCAGCCATCATCGGTCAGGAACAGGTTTTCACCGTGCTCGAAGCCGAACAGGCACACGCTGGCCATTTGGCCATCTTCCCGGGCCTGAAAGAAAATTGGATAGTGGGCCTGCACGTTACGGAACTCGGCGGGATACACCATGCAGGACATGACGGCATCACCGTATGCCTCGGGCAACTGTTTGCCATGACGGGTGTCAATTTTCAGCGCCTGATGATCGATGTTGTTTAAAAGGGCATGGTTACTCATGACAACTCCCTGATGCCTGAAGGGTCTATTGAGCTTTCAGCCTAATCGATAAACCCCTAAACAGGCAAGGCAGACAACCCAGTTCAGGCCACCTGCCTGTAAAGAAAAGCCGCTACACAAGGTAGCGGCACACACACATGGTCACAGGAGTGACACACTAGAACTTATAACGAAGTCCAACGTTGTAACGCGCGCCGGTCTGGATAGCTGCGGTTACCATGTTGGGGTGGCGACCGTGCTGACGCTTGTTTTCATCAGTCACGTTGATGCCTTCAATAAAGAAGCTCAGGTTGTCGCTGTACTCGTAGCTCGCATTAATATCAATCTGTGAGTACGCCTCGGTATAAATCGGGTTTTGTTCGCCATTACCGTCGATGGGGGTAACGAAGAACTTGTCACGCCAGTTGTATGCGATACGTACCTGGATGCCATCTTTGTCGTAAAACGCGACCAGGTTAGCGGTGTCGCTCAGGCCAGTAAGAACAAATTGCTCGCCATCGGCATCTTCACCTTTGTTGGTATCGTAGTCATCGTACGCCAAGTCTCCATCCACATAAGTGTAGTTAAAGATGGCGCCGAAACCGGTATCACCGAACAGGTGCTGTACCGCAAATTCCCACCCATCAATGGACGCATCGCGTTCGTTAACCGGCGACAGAATGGTGAATACCGCAGCTGCATCCTGGCCAGGAATACCGACGATGTCGCCGTTGGCGTCAACATAACCCTGGTCTAGGAAATATTGACGAATATCCGCCATATCGTCACCTACCGCGGCCTGCGCTTCTTCAAAGCGGGGACCTTGTGCAGGATGCGCCAGGTCAAACACGGTCTCTTGCGTTACCTGCTGAGCAATGAAGTTCTTAACGTCTTTGGCATAGTAGCCCAAGGATACGTAGCTGCCTTCTTCGTAGTACCACTCGGCAGAGAAGTCCCAGTTAGTCGATTCGAACGGCTTCAGGTTAGGGTTGCCAGAGTTACCCGTACCGCCGTTAAAGCGCAGCAACTGGTTGATGGTCTGGCCGCCCTGAATGTCCTGATAGCTTGGACGGGTGATCGACTTGCTGTAAGACGCCCGCAGTAACACGTCATCGGTCGGCTCAATGTTGAAGTCGATGCTGGGCAACCAGTGATCATATTCACCTTTCAGCTCAGTAAAACCTTCACCACTGCTGACTGCACTGAATTCGTTCGCGCCCGCCCAGACAATTTTGTCATACAACGGCACCAATGCAGCAGATTCAACTTCGGTATCTTCATAGCGCATACCGAGGGTCAGGTTATACGGCATGTCGTTGATATCGTTGCGGATATTGACCTGAGCATAAACACTCAACTGGCTTTCTTTGGTACGGCGGTCAGTGCTGTAGTTCGGGTCAGCACACAGAACCGTGCCGCACGGGCTGATGGTTTCACCGTTAGCCTGGGCAATACCGGAAATGGCATCAATCAAGTCCTGCAAACTGGTGGAATAGTAGTAGGGTTCCAGATTCGGGTTATTGTGTGCACTGAAGTTATCAAACTGGCTTGGCAAATCTTCCTGCACATAGATGCTGTCATCATAGTCAGCCGGCGTACCATAACCGCCCCAGGTATCACGTTGGGCGTTGGAGAACGCGGAACGTGCTTTCACCTCGGTTGAAGCCAGACCAAAATCGATACTGTTAACGATACCTTCATCAAACACATAGGTACCGTGCAATTGGGCCTGATCAATTTCCGTTTTCATGTAACTGTTACGGAACGCACTACCGGAAGACGACATCAACGCCGGATCGAGCGCACCACCGCCTTCGAGAGTGAAATCCATCACGGGTAAATCACTGGAATAATCTACGGTGGTCAGTACGCGACCAAATTGCACCGCGCTGATCACGTTGTTGCTGCCACGGGCCAGATCCTTAGGACCAGCTTCCGCTTCAGAGCTGTGGTAATCAAATTCCAGGCTCAGCGCATCGGTTGCCTGCCATTCCAGGTTAAACGCAATAGAGTTGTTTTCGTTCACAGTGCCGTAATCACTGGTACCCAAGCCGACGTCACAGCAGGTCGCGTCTGTGTAGATCACCGGGCCGACCACGGAACCTTCGGTATTGGTACCCTGGGTGTATTCACCGGATACTGGAACACCGTTAAACCAGGTAGACAGTTCCTGACGGCGTTGCTCCACTTCCAGTTCGGAGTAGATATATTCCAGTGTCGCCGTCACATCATCGTTCGGTGCATATTGCAGCACCAACTGACCATTGGTCCGGGTACGTTCAATCTCGTTAAAGTTGTACAACAGGTTACGAGGTACCGCATATACATCGTTTTCCTGTGGACGGTTGACAAAACTTCCGTCAGTAGGCAGTGAACCCCAATCACCGTTAGTACCCTTAATGGTGTACCAACCACTGGAGGTTTCCGCTGCGCTGTAGCCGCTGTCCCGTTCCTGAACACTGGCAATGATAGCAATACCAAACTTGCCGTCTTCAGAGGTGTTGCTGTAAATACCCGAAATTTCTGGCGTTAATGTCGATCCTTCATCGGTAGAGGTATCGTACACACCTTTCACAC
This sequence comes from Fluctibacter halophilus, assembly GCF_020687825.1. Classification (GTDB taxonomy): domain Bacteria; phylum Pseudomonadota; class Gammaproteobacteria; order Enterobacterales; family Alteromonadaceae; genus Fluctibacter; species Fluctibacter halophilus. Next base: position 298,137 of record NZ_JAJEWP010000002.1, on the reverse strand, counting down.
CGACATTCGCAATCAGGCCGGGATTTTTCAACGGGCGGGCAGTCAGAATATTAATGGTAGAACCGATACCACCGGTCGGCTGCGCCGCACGGCTGGTTTTATACACTTCAACCCCGGCAACGCCTTCGGAAGCCAGGTTAGCAAAATCAAATGATCGAGAAGAGGATGCGCTTGTTGCCTCGATGCTGGCACCCGGCATCTGACGACCGTTCAGGGTGACCAGGTTGAAATCAGGGCCAAAGCCACGCACGGTAACTTTGCTGCCTTCACCGTTTTCGCGGTCAATCGACACACCGGTGATACGCTGCAAGGATTCGGCAAGGTTGGTATCAGGAAACTTACCGATGTCTTCGGCTGAAATGCCGTCAACGACACCGTCGGCGTCACGTTTCATGTCCATCGCACGGATCAGACTGCTGCGGATACCAGAAACCTGAATCACTTCAAAGTCGTCTTTTGGTTTGTCGGCAGTGTCAGCTTCCTGCGCCATCAATGGGCTGGAGCTCATTGCGCCCAACACAAGCGACAGGCTGGTGGCCAATCGTGTGCGGTGAAATATTTTCGTTGTCATATGTGTCCCCTGAGATGCCTGTCTGGCAACAATTTCAATTTTGACGGGCAATCATCGTTTCACGATTGCACGCTCACCCCAGTGTCTTCACCGTGCGCGCATCAGTTGTGTTCAGTGACTGATAAGCGCGCCAGGCAGTCCTTTTATCAAGGCCGACCGACAGCATGTACTTCCTGAAAGCATAGGTAATTTTACTTACCTCGCCACTTTCATCACCGTCGCGTTTGGGCGTGGTCTAATATGTAAGCGCTTTCTGTAAGCGCTTACATTTTTGTAACTGTAATCATTTTTTAATGTAATGCAAGTGTTTTTATTTTGTTAACGACGAAAAAATGCTGGCGTTTAAGACCATGTGTTAATAAGTGTCTGGCAGTACAGTAGAAAAACAACAAGGACGACCTTGAATGCCAACCCCTGTATGCATTACATCCCATTTAGGTAATAATGGGAGACCAAGTATAACGCAGAATGTAAGCGTTTACATTGCGTTTTTTTACGCCTATACTGCCGACACATTTTGTTCACAAATGGCCTTTGCCTACACAAACCGGGAACACGTATGCAAACTCAATCTTCTCCCTCAACACCGCCACATGGCCACAAATTCGCCATGACAGCACTGACGTCATTGTTTTTCATGTGGGGCTTTATCACCGCATTAAACGATGTCCTGATCCCGCACTTAAAAGCGGTGTTTGATTTGAATTACACCCAGGCAATGTTGGTGCAGTTTTGTTTCTTTGGGGCTTATTTCCTGATTTCTGTACCTGCCGGCCGTTTGGTGAACCGAATGGGTTATCAACGAGGCATTGGTGTCGGTCTCATCACGGCCGCTGTCGGGTGTTTGCTGTTTATACCGTCTTCCTACACCGAAGTGTATGTGATGTTTCTCGGCGGACTGTTTGTGTTAGCCAGCGGGATCACCATTTTACAAGTGGCCGCCAATCCGCTGGTCACTGTGATTGGTAACCCGGCGACGGCTTCCAGTCGCCTGACCATGACCCAGGCATTTAACTCTCTGGGTACAACCGTAGCACCTATCCTTGGCGGCTATGTCTTGTTCAGCGAGCACGCCGATGTCAGTGCCGATGCCGTCAACATGCCGTATTTCGTGCTCGCCGTCGTGCTGGTGCTGATTGCCTTTGTGTTTATGAAAATCCAGTTGCCGAAGCCTAACTACGAAGCCCACCCTGTTGACGCGCTACCCAGCGGCAGCGTGCTGAAACATCGCCATCTGGTACTGGGTGCACTGGGCATTTTCCTGTACGTGGGCGCCGAAGTCTCCATCGGCAGTTTCCTGATCAACTTCCTCGGAGAAGAACACATCATGGCCATGCCAGAAGCGGTGGCCGCCAATTACATCGCTTATTACTGGGGCGGTGCAATGGTTGGCCGCTTCATTGGCGCGGTTCTGATGCAGAAAATTCGTCCGGGTCTGTTACTGGGGGTCAACAGCCTGCTATCGGTGACGTTGATCGGCATTGCAATCAGCAGCGAAGGTGCTGTTGCCATGTGGGCAATTCTGGCGGTCGGTTTGTGTAATTCGATCATGTTCCCGACCATCTTTTCCCTGGCCCTGAGCGGTCTGGGTCACCAAAGTAGTCAGGGGTCCGGTATCTTGTGTCTGGCCATCGTCGGTGGCGCAATCGTGCCGGTATTGCAAGGGTTACTGGCCGACAGTATGGGCCTGCAGATTTCATTTATTCTGCCGTTGCTGTGCTACGTCTATATCGGCTTTTACGGTATTAAAGGCAGCCAGCCCGTTCACCAGTCGTCACCCGCGACCGCATAAGGAGAGCGCGATGAAACCTTTCGTATCTAAACGTGCAGCATTGGTCAGCCTCGCCGGACTGGCATTGTTGGGCTGTAATCCCAACACCACGGCACCACAGCCTGAAACACAAGCCGCAACGGCGACGGTACCCGAGTACTGGCCACAGATCACTGCCGAGGTGGTTGATCCCGCCGACCTTGAACAGCGCATCGATGACATCATGGCAGGCATGAGTCTGGAAAACAAAATCGCCCAGATCATCCAACCCGAGATCCGCGACATTACTGTAGAAGACATGCGTCGCTATGGTTTTGGCTCCTATCTTAATGGTGGTGGCGCCTTTCCCAATAACGACAAACACGCCAGCGTGCAGGATTGGGTAAACTTGGCAGAGGCGATGTACCAAGCCTCTGTCGATGACAGCCTTGATGGCAGTACCATTCCCACCATGTGGGGTACCGATGCTGTCCACGGCCATAACAATGTCATTGGCGCGACCCTGTTTCCGCACAATATCGGTCTGGGCGCAGCACGCAATCCCGAACTGATCACCAAGATTGCCAATGCCACTGCGCGGGAAGTCATGGCCACCGGTATCGACTGGATCTTCGCCCCCACGGTAGCGGTTGCCCGGGATGACCGCTGGGGCCGCACCTATGAAAGCTACAGCGAACACCCCGATGTGGTGAAGCAGTATGCCCGCGCCATCGTCAGCGGTCTGCAGGGCGATCTGACCCAGGGACCTATCGACGATCAGCACGTGATTTCCACGGTGAAGCATTTCCTTGGCGATGGCGGCACCGAGAAAGGCGACGACCAGGGTAATAACATTGCCGATGAGAAAACCCTGTTCGATATTCATGCCCAGGGCTATGTGTCCGGACTCAGCGCTGGCGCGCAGACCGTGATGGCGTCCTTTAACAGCTGGCACGGTGATAAGATCCACGGCAGCCGCTATTTGCTCAACGATGTACTCAAAGACCGGATGGGTTTTGACGGTTTTGTAGTGGGTGACTGGAACGGTCATGGACAGGTAGCCGGTTGTAGCAATGAAAGTTGCCCTCAGGCCTTCAACGCCGGTCTCGATGTCTTTATGGTACCCACTTCAGCGTGGAAACCGCTGATGGAAAATACCCTGGCCCAAGTCAAAGACGGCACCATTGGCTTGGCACGACTGGATGACGCCGTGCGCCGGGTGCTGCGGGTAAAACTGCGGGCCGGCTTGTTTGACAAGCCATCTCCGGCCAATCGCCCGCTGTCTGGCGACACCTCGCTGATCGGTCATGAACAACACCGTGAAATTGCCCGTCAGGCGGTGCGTGAATCACTGGTATTGCTGAAAAACCATCAGGGGATCTTACCCCTGTCACCCAAACAACGGGTACTGGTGGCGGGCAGCGCCGCGCACAACATTGGTCAGCAAAGTGGTGGTTGGTCGATTACCTGGCAAGGCACCGGCAACCGCAACGAAGACTTCCCCGGCGCCACCTCCATTTTCAGTGGTATTCAGGCAGCTGTCGAAGCCGCTGGCGGCACCGCAGTCCTGAGTGAGGACGGCAGCAGTGAACAGACGCCGGACGTTGCCATCGTGGTGTTTGGTGAACAACCTTATGCCGAAGGCAATGGTGATTTGGACAACCTGGAATACCAGCGTGGCAATAAGAGCGACCTTGCATTGCTGCAGCGCCTGAAGTCAGAAGGTATCCCGGTAGTGTCGGTGTTCATTTCCGGCCGTCCACTGTGGGTCAATCCTGAGCTGAACGCCTCGGACGCGTTTGTTGCCGCCTGGTTACCGGGTACCGAAGGACAAGGCATCGCCGACGTGTTGTTCACCGATGCAGAGGGCGAGGTGCGTCACGACTTTGTCGGCACCCTGCCCTTTTCCTGGCCGGCGACGCCGAATCAGGGCCCCCTGAATACGCCAGACGATGGCGCAGCATTATTGCCCTATGGCTTCGGGCTGCGCTATGGCCAACCCAGTACCCTGGCACTGGATTTGTCTGAACAGACCGGACAGGATGCTGGCCTGACAAGCCGTGATTTGTTGGTCGGCCAGGTCAAAGCGCCCTGGAAACTGATCGCCAGCACAGCTGCGCAAAACGTGGAAATGAGCAGCAATACCCTGACCCTTGAAGGGTTCGCTGCGCGCACCATGGATCGCCGTATCCAGGAAGATGCCCTGCAACTGTCCTGGCAGGCAGAGGATGTGGTGTCGTTTGGCTTATCGACGCCCTTTCCGGAAGATCTGCGAGGCTACCTGGAGGCTGGCAGCCAGCTTCAGTTTGATGTCCAGTGGATTGCCGGTAATCCTGAGCACGTCGAATTGTCGTTGCAGTGCATGGAAGCCTGCGAGTGGTCAGTACCGTTGAGTGCGCTGGTCACATCAACGCCACAGTGGCAAACCGTCAGCATCGATATGCGCTGCCTGGCCAGCAAAGGGGTTGATTTTGGCGCGATCATGTCACCCTTTACCCTGCGCGCGTCGAAGGGGGTTGAGTTGGGATTGTCGGATATACGCCTGCAGCCGAATCCAACGTCTGCGCCATCATGGCAGTGCTCGCCGTAAGAATGTTTGAGAAGGCCGGTTGTACCGGCCTTTTTTGTGCCCGATAAAACCTTGCGCTCGATCAATAAAGGCTGGCCCAATCGTCGTTACACTGGCGCCATTGTAATTTGCCGAACGACCATGACATGAATCTGAAGCATTTGTTTGAGCCATCGGTACTGGACAAATTTGACCGCCCGGGGCCGCGCTATACGTCTTATCCGACCGCCTTGGAGTTTCATCAGGACTTCTATCATGATGATTTTCTCAATGCCTGTCGCACCTCACCCAACCAGGATTTATCGCTGTACATCCATGTGCCGTTTTGCCACAGCTTATGTTACTACTGCGCCTGCAATAAAGTGGTCACCCGTCATCAGGACAAAGCCGAACGTTATCTGGACCACCTGATCCAGGAAATTCATGTGCGCAGTCAGGGCTTTAAGGATCATCGGGTGATCCAAATCCACCTTGGCGGCGGCACGCCCACGTTTCTGCAGGATGAACAATTACATAACTTACTTAAGGTACTGCGTCACCATTTCCGGTTTAGCGATGATGTTGAAATCAGCATTGAGATCGATCCGCGCCAATTTGCCACACAGCGGATCGATGCCCTGGCCGAGATGGGATTCAATCGCATCAGTATCGGTGTTCAGGACACCGACGACCGGGTCCAGCAAGCCATCAACCGCACCCAGTCAACCGAACACATTGCCGGTTTGGTTGCGCGAGCCAAACAGGTTGGCATGGCGGGGGTCAATCTGGACCTGATCTACGGCCTGCCGTTTCAGACCGAACAGACGTTTGGGCGCACACTGAGTGACGCCCTGGCGATGGACGTGGCACGCATCTCCTTGTTCAGTTACGCGCACCTGCCGCAACGTTTTGCCGCGCAGCGCAAAATTCCCGAACAGCACCTGCCAGGGCCAGGCCAAAAGCTTGAATTGATGCGACTGGCGATGCAAACACTGACCGATGCCGGCTATGTGATGATCGGTATGGATCACTTTGCCAAGCCCGATGATGAACTGGCGATCGCTCAGGGACAGGGCCGTCTGCAGCGCAATTTCCAGGGTTACACCACATTGTACGAAGCAGATTTGCTCGGTCTGGGGGTCTCTTCCATCAGTCACGTCAATGATTGCTTCAGTCAGAATCACAAACAGCTGAAGGACTACTATCAACAAGTGAACGACAGTGGTCATGGGCTGTGCAAAGGCCTGAAGCTAACCCAGGACGATACCATTCGCGGTTTTGTCATTCGGGAATTAATGTGCAACCTGCACGTCAACAAAGCGGTGGTGAACCAGCGCTTCGACATCAATTTTGATGATTACTTCAGCGCCGAGCTGGAGGCACTGCAACCCTTTGTGGATGACGCGCTGGTGGAAAAAGACGGCTGGCATGTGGTGATACAGCCCCGCGCCCGACTGCTGGTGCGGCGTATCTGTATGCTGTTTGATGCCTACTTGTCGGATCCGCTCAAAGCCAAGCGCTTTTCACAGGTCATATAAGCAATAAAGTTGCCCCAAAGTGGGCTCCTTAGGTAGCATGACAAAAACACCAACAGGCCAACCATACCCATGTCGTCAACGCTAACATCGTCATCGGCCATGCGCTATAACCGCCACATCGTGTTGCCGTTTGTGGATCTGGAGGGTCAGGAAACCTGGCTCAACGCGCGAGTCCTGATCATTGGTCTGGGCGGTCTTGGGTGTGCCAGCAGCCAATACCTGGCCAGCAGTGGCATAGGCCATCTGACACTGATGGATGATGACCGGGTTGAAGTACACAACCTGCCTCGTCAGGTCCTGTTTAGTGACAACGATGTTGGCCAACACAAGGTCACCGTCGCCGCTCGACGCCTGAGCGCGCTGAACCCGGATACAACAGTCACCTGCCATACCCAGCGGTTTGATGAGGCGTCATCCGCAATACGCCTGCAAGACGTTGATCTGGTGCTTGATTGCACTGACAACCTGCAAACCCGTCAGGCCATCAACCGCAGCTGCTATCACAACGGTGTTGCGCTGATCAGTGCCGCCGCCATTCGCGCCGAAGGACAATTGTGTGTGGTGTCACCGTCAGCGGGCCCGTGCTACCAGTGTCTGTATTCACAGCCTGCCACAGAACAGGAGAGTTGTGTTGAACGGGGTGTCATGTCGCCGATGATTGGCGCCATAGGCGCACTGCAGGCACAACTGGCATTAATGGTGTTGCTAAACGGTGCGGATGCCTTCACTGGACGCCTGCACTGTCTGGATGGCAAAAACCTGCAATGGCGAGAACTTGCGTTTGCTCAACAACCGGACTGTCCGGTTTGTCAGACCAAGGAGTGGGCCAATGGATAAAATTACCGCCACCCTCGACGGCCGCTTTCTGCGCATACGCGCGCAGGGTCCACTGTCAATCGACGACGTACTGCAATATCACAATAAGGTCCAACCGCTGCGGGACCAATTGCGCGGCGCGCCCTGGGTAAGTGTGTTGCAACTTGATCAGGTCGAGCAACTTCCCGAGCAAAGCATTCCATTGTTGCTTGAAGGAATTAAAGATGCGGTTTCCGGTGGGCTGGTCGCCTCGGCAATACTGCTCAGTAACGTCAGGTTCAGCGCCGACGTCACGGCCTTCTGGGCGGATATCCATCAACAATGTGGGCTGTCGTATCGGTTTTTTGAGACATTGCCCGCGGCGGAAGGATGGTTGTGGGCAAATTTGCGTAAAGCACAGCGCTTGCCCCCTGAATAGGGGGCAAGGCATATTCAATAGTAGGTCTGGCAGTCAGTATGCAACTGCGGATCTTCATACAAATCCAGACAATTGGCGGTAAAGTGCAGTCCATCAAGGGTGCGGCGAACCTGTACACGCCCTGCCGTTGAATCGACTTCCAGTACTTCAACAGGGTCCTGATGAAAACTGACCAACATGCCGGGTTTCAATTGTTGTGAGTCCATAACCTTTTCTCCGCGACCGACATTTGCCGGTCAAAAATACACCGGCTGTCACTATGACAGGGGTCTTTTCGGTTGGCAATACTGTTGTGTATTTTTTGATCATCCACAGACCCAGCGGATCACGAAAGGCCATTCTGCATATCCGCAATAGCTTGCTTTATCCTCTTGATAATATTGCGTTTTATCGCTTCCTTGTAACGCGAACTGATAACCATATTGTTGCCATTGAAGGGGCTTTTTATCCCCACAGGCGGATGTTGTCGCCTGGCGCCAACGGCCCGGTAAGTCAGAGACGGGTTTACCCGGTAAGTGGGTACTTGCTTTAGGCCAGATGATATGGGCATTGCTGTCTTTATCCAGTTCGATGGTGGTGCCCGATGGCCAGTAATGGGCGAGTGCTCCGATCACAACATCCTGCTTTTCTCCGCTACGGGAATGCTGGTGCACACTGTCCAAGCCATCAACGGCAAACACACCGCTTTGACCCACCACATGCATGCGGACACTCTCCGGCTGATAGGCGACCAACAGTGCCGTTGTCTCATCCACGCCGAACCCCCAGCGTTGCCCGGCATCAATCACCGCCATTGCCAGACGCGCTTCTCGATCGCGCTCGGAAAAGTGGGTATCCAGTAAACCAACATCAAATAAGCCCGTGCCACCACTGCCCCTTATTGTAATGTCATCGGCAAGGACACCACTGGCACAGGGTTGCTGACTGCAACGTTGACTGGGAGCAGAAAGTGCCAGGATCCCTCGGCGCAGCGCGTTTCGACTGTGGCCATTGGTCAGCATCGGGATCGGCCGTTGTTGATTGACGCCGCCGGCCTGCACAGCCGTACCGGCACTGGTACCGCCCACAATCAGCTCGTGTCTGGCCATACGCTGCCGGATCAAAGACAGTGTGGGGCTGTCACCGCCCTGCCCATTCATCAGCGCAGCCAGAGTCAGGCTTTGATCGCCGCCGTTGAAAAAAATCCCCTGCACCGAAGCGAGGGTGTCGAGCAGAGATTGGGGTGACTGACACAGCGCTTGCTGGGCTGCCCAGCGCTGAGGGTAAATTCGCTGGCGATCAAAACGCAGGGCGCGGGCATGCAATTGCTCAAGTGCGGCGCAGCCATTGAGCCCCTGGGCCTCACGATCCAACGCCTGACGCAAAGCATTGTCCAATGGTAACCACACCACTTCAGCCCCCGCCTGACGAAAAACCTCAATGTAAAAATCCGCCACTTCAAAGGGATCCCGCGAAGACGCCGTCACAACCGCAACCCTGGGTTTGTGTCCCTCTTCAACCCGCATCGCGGCTTGCTGCACGAAGGTCTGATAAATGGCCACGCTGGAGAGATTGGTGGTCTGTTTCAGGCTGACCTGCTCCCGTCGACGTTGGTTATCTGCGGTCAATAAGGGGACTTCGAGGGAATCAAGCAGCGCAAAATAAACCGGATCAGGCAAGGATGAAAAAGGCGTTTTGGTATCTTCTAACACAGATTTCAGCGCTGAACGATCCAGTTCACGGTCGCCATCACTTGCATAAGTATGCTTCAATTCTGCATACAAACGTTGGAATTGCGGCTTAAATTCAGGCCAGAATTGGCTGTTTTTGTGTAAACGCTCGAGCCCACGCTGATCAATCCGGTAAACTATCTTCTCTTTGGCATCGATGAACAGATCGGCATTTTTGCAATTTTGAGGCCCAAGACTGGCGCAGGTTTTTAACCCGCCACCGGCCAGCAAAAGATCAAAGCGCTGACTCGTTCCCTGTGCGTAAGAATTGTAACTTACTGTAAAACATGAAATAAAAATCATCTTGCTGAAAGTTGATGAAATCGTTCGCAGACGATCTTTTGTCGAGGTGGTGGAACTTTTTTTATCCATGCGGGAAAACTCAGAATTGTTGACTTTTTTTTACCCTAGTGTTAATCATTTTTGGGTGTCAACGAAAAGACACGATTTTTCAACCAACACGGTTTTTGCATATTTACCATGATTAAGAAGGCGGCCAACCTGGCCAACTATCGCTATCAAAATTTCTATTTGTCGGAGTGGTTCGACGAATAGACCTTCCTTCGTCTGTTCTGCAGTCAACAGCGCTGCACCTATGGATTTGTTGCCCGTTCTATTGACGACGCAACGACATAACCTTCTGAAAAAACTATAAAAAATGTCTTTCTGCTGTGCAGGGGACGAAGGAAATCATGATGAAACTGACCCAAATTGCGTCTGCTGTCGCCCTGTGCGTCGGCGTACTTCCTGCTGCCGTCATGGCCCAAGCTCAAACCGCTGAAGAACAATCCGTCGAAGTGATCGACGTCACCGGCACCTACATCAAAGGTGTCGACCTTGAAGGTGCCCAGCCACTGACCATACTCGATGCTGAGTCCATCAGCCGTAGTGGAGCCAGCACACTGGCGGAGTTGATGAGCACAGTATCCCAGACCCGCGGTGGCACCAGCTCCTTTGACACCGCACAGTCAGGTGCCACCTCGACCTCAACACCCGCCGGTCAGGCCGCCGCCTCCCTGCGAGGTATGGGCCCCGCGTCGACCCTGACCCTGATCAATGGCCGCCGTATAGCCGCCAGCTCATTTGCCGCCGGAACGCAGAACTTTGTCGACATCAACAGCATTCCCCTGGCCGCCATTGAACGGGTTGAAATTCTGGCTACCGGTGCATCGGCAACCTACGGTGCGGATGCGGTGGCGGGTGTCATCAACTACATCCTCAAAGATGATTATGACGGTGCCGAAATCAACCTGAGCTATGGCAACTCCACCGCCAGTTCAGACGAAGGGAAGTGGTCAATCAACGCCTTGTGGGGCGGTGAAGTGGCAGATGGGCATCTGATGCTGTTCGCTGACTACTTTGACCGTAACGCCTTTAAAGCCACCGATCGCGCGTACCTGCCCGGACGTACGTTGGTCAACAGTTACTCCTATCTGCCCGCTGGCACACCGAATATTTACTACTATTCAGACCGGGACGGTCTTGAGCGCCCCAGCCCGGATTGCCAGAGCCCATTGGTAGAAACCGAATATGGCGAAACCATCTGTCCCTACTACGGCTATCAGCACGACTACCTGCAAACACCGACCGAAAATCTGTCTGCAGGCTTGTCGTACACCCGCGATATCGGCGACATCACCTGGCAAACTGACCTGTTTTATTCCACCAGCGATGCGGTAGCCTACTCAACACCGGCTCCGATCAACCAGATTGATGACAGCGAAGGGCCGTTTACCCACGAATTTTCATTGGACATTTACCCCGCTGAAATACGCGATCCGCTGCTGGACAATCTGTACATCGACCCGTTCACCACCCCTGCTGGTCGCACCCTGTATGGCTTTCAGTTTGACGCCCGATTTGCCACCCCACGTACGGTTGAAATAGAAACCGACAACGTGCGCCTGGTTACCGGCCTGTCCGGCGTTTATCGGGACTGGGATTGGCAAACCGCCATCACCCTGTCGCGCTCAGAGTCCAGCCAACGTGCCACCCAGGGCATTTACAATCGCTATAAATACCATGCAGCCATTGCCGGAGAGCTGTGCGCCGACGGTAGCATTGCCGACTACAACACAACGACCGATGCCCTGACCTGTAACAGCGGCGATCCATTGGCAATGTACAACCCATTTTTACAGGGCGATGCACAGAATGATGCCCTGCTGGCATTAACTCAGGAAGTGCCGACCCGTGAAGGCGAAAGCACCGTGTACGGTTGGGACATTCGCGCCAGCGGCGACTGGTTCGAGTTCAATGGCGAGATGGTCAAAGCGGCGGTTGGTGCCGAAGTGCGCCGAGAGGAAATCACCGACGTGCCCTCTCTCAATGCCCGCGCCCGGTTCGAAAATGACTACCTGGTCGACGTGTTTGGTTTCGGTTCCAGCCTGTCTGAAGCCAAGCGCCAGCAATGGGGCGTGTTCGGGGAAGTGTTTGTGCCCCTCAGTGACCAGCTACAGCTGCAGCTCGCCGGCCGTTATGATGATTACGATGATTTCGGTGACACCTTCAACCCGAAAGTTGCCCTGACCTACCGTCCCAGCGACGATTTGGTGTTGCGCGCTTCATGGGCAACGTCTTTCCGGGCACCATCTTTGACCCAGGCAGGGGTGCAGTTGCGTACCACCACCGCCAGTTATGACTGTACCAGCGATCAGACCATCAATGATCTGTTCTGCGGCGGTAGCGGCGGCGTGTTTGGTAACAACGTCTTGGAGCTGGGTAACCCCGCCCTTAAGCCGGAAGAATCTGAATCCATCAGTGTCGGCTTTGGCTATAGCCCCACCAAAAATACCACCATTACAGTGGATTACTGGGCGTTTGATCATGACGACATCGTCGATACGGACATGACCGCGGTAATGATCCGAGCCCTGGATGATGCCAGTTTGCGCCATTGTGGTCTGGTACCGGAAGGGGCACTGGGGATCTCATTTGACGAGGCCACTTGTGATTACACCGATGCCAACGGCCTGACCCTGTTGGATGATGGCGTCAACCTGGTCGAGATCCGGGATCAATACGCGCTGGACTACGGGCGCCTGGATGATGATGGCAACGTCGAGGCAGGCGACAACCGCTTTGACTTGTACCGCGACCACGTCCTGCAACTGGAAAACCCTGGTCAGCAGGAAGTCCGGGGGATCGATTATCACCTCGAACACCGCTTCGAACTGGCAGCCAGCGATCTGACCCTGACCCTCAGTGGCACCCACTACGTTTCCTTTGAACGCAATGTGCCGGGATTGAATGAGATTGAAGAATTGGCCGGCCAGTTCCGCTATCCCAAAGACATCGCCAACGCCAGTGTATTCTGGGACACCGATGACTACTATGTGGGACTGACGGCGCTGTACACCAGCGGCTATGCCGACGAAATTGATCGCCTGCGCGGTCGGGAGTTCGATGAACTCGACGCCATGGGAGCGCTGGACAGCGATGGCCAACGGGACGTCAGCAGTTGGACCACACTGCGCGCCAGTGCCGGTTACTTCTGGGATAAGGCCGCTGTGCGTGTGACCATTGATAATCTGCTGGATCGGGATCCTCCGCTGGTATACGGCAGCGCACGGGGATTCGATGCCTACAATCACGACGCTAACGGTACATACGTTTCCGCCACCTTTACCTACTCTTTCGAGTGATCTCTTTGACAAGGTAAAGCGCCCACTCCATGCTGGAGTGGGCAGTCCTTCTTTTTTGAGCGAGAACGTCTATGAACCACAGCAATCCGGCCCCCAGCCGGATCCCTGATGCTTTTGTCATTCTGTTTTTTGTGATCCTGCTGGCTACGGCGCTAACCTATTGGGTCCCTGCCGGTCAGTTCGACGTCCAGACTGTCACGTCGACCCAGGGCGACACCAGCATCAGTCGCCAGCAATTGGTCCCCGGCAGTTTTAGTTATGCAGAGACAGACGCCCCCGGCGCCCCGGTGTTTGCCGATGATGGCTCGACCGGTATGCTCAACTATGCCTTCGAGGGCCTGGTATCGGGGGATAAATGGGGCTCCGCGGTTGGTGTGATTGCCTTCATCCTGATTGTCGGCGGTGCCTTTGGCATCGTGATGAAAACCGGTGCAGTCCACAATGGCATACTGGCGTTGATCCAACGCACCCAAAAAGCCGATGCGGTGATCCTGCCGCTGATGTTTGTGCTGTTTTCACTCGGCGGCGCGGTTTTCGGTATGGGTGAAGAAGCCATCGCGTTTTGTATCGTGCTGGTACCGGTGGTGATCGCATTGGGTTATGACAGCATTACCGCAGTCTTGATCACCTATGTGGCCACCCAGATCGGTTTTGCCACCTCATGGATGAACCCTTTTTCAGTCGCTATTGCACAGGGTATTGCCGATGTTCCGCTATTTTCCGGGCAGGGTTTCCGTGCAGTAACTTGGGCTGTGTTTACCGCATTGGGACTGGCTTACACCCTGCGCTACGCGGCGCAGATACGCCGTCAGCCACAGCAGTCTCTGAGCCATGCCAGCGATGCCCACTTCCGCCAACAACAACAGGCCATCAAGCCTGCCTTCACAGCGTTGGACAGCGCGATTTTGCTGACCTTTGCCGCGGGGATCGGTTGGGTGATCTGGGGCGTCACCGTGCATCAATACTATATTCCACAAATCGCCAGTCAGTTTTTCACTGTCGGCATCCTGTGCGGGGCGCTGGCCTGTCTGGGCAAAAGACTGACGTTAAACGGCTGTTCCGAAGCATTCCAACAAGGTGCCAAAGAGCTGCTCCCGGCTGCCCTGATTGTTGGCATGGCCAAAGGGATCATCTTGATCCTTGGCGGCACCGACGCAGCCACGCCCTCCGTGCTCAATACATTGCTGCACCATGCCAGCAGTATGATGGACGGTGCCGGTGCGATGGCCAGTGCTTCACTGATGCTGGTGTTCCAGTCGGTGTTTAATTTCTTTGTCGCCTCCGGCTCAGGACAGGCCGCCATCACCATGCCACTGATGGCGCCATTGTCGGATCTGGTCGGTGTTTCCCGTCAGGTTGCTATCCTCGCCTTTCAGTTGGGCGACGGCCTGAGCAACATCGTGATCCCAACCTCAGCGTCATTGATTGGATGCCTTGGGGTCGCCCGACTGGACTGGTCGATTTGGATCCGGTTCGCCTGGAAGTTATTTGCCCTGCTGTTTATCAGCGCTATGGTCACCATGTGGGTGGCCGTTTCAACAGGATTACAATGATGAGTATTACGCTGATCCGCGGGGCACAGGTCTTTGCCCCACAACCGCTGGGCGTACAGGATGTTCTGATTGCCGGCAGCCGCATTGCCGCTATCGGCCCCAGCATTGATCTCCACGGCGAGCCTGTGCAGATTGTCGACGCCACGAATTTTCTGCTGTTACCCGGCCTGGTTGATAGCCTGGTGCACTTTGCCGGCGGTGGCGGCGAAGGAGGGTTTCATACCCGTACCCCCGAAATGCATCTGAGTGAAGCAACCCTGGGCGGTGTCACCACCCTGATAGGTGCGCTGGGCACCGATGCCACCACCCGTAGCCTGCCAGACCTGCTGGCTAAGGCCAGAGGGTTGGACAACGAAGGTCTCAGCACTTACTGCTATGCGGGTTCATACCATCTTCCGGCATGCACTTTCAGCGGCAGTATTACCGATGATCTGGTGTTGATCGACAAATGCATTGGTATTGGTGAAATTGCCATTGCTGATCATCGCGGCGCCCAGCTGTCGGCTGCTGAACTGGCCCGCGCGGCGTCGCAAGCCAGGGTTGGCGGCATGTTGGCCGGAAAATCCGGTATGGTCAGTATTCACGTCGGTGACGGCGACAGCAGATTGCAGTTATTGCACGAGGTGGTGGATAACAGTGAACTGCCGCCAAGCCAATTCTATCCTACCCACATTAACCGTAACCAGACCTTGCTGGATGCGGGGATTGTCTGGTGTCGCCGGGGTGGACTGATTGACATGACCACCAGTACCAACGAAGCCTTCATTGCAGAGGGAGAAATTCCCGCCGCTGCAGCCATCGCCCAATGCCTCGCCAAGGGCGTCGACGTGCGCCAGTTGAGCATGAGTTCGGACGGCAATGCCAGTCTGCCGGTGTTTGATCAACACGGTGAACTTATCGGTTTGGAAGTCGGCCGTACTGCCAGCCTGTACGACGCGTTTACAGAGCTGGTGCAACAACATGATGTGGCGATAGAAACCGCCATTCAGGTGGTCAGCACCTCCCCTGCCCGACACCTGAAACTGGCTTCAAAAGGCCAGATAACGGTAGACGCCGATGCCGATGTGTTGCTGGTCAATCCCGACACGCTGGCAATTGACAGTGTTTTCGCCCGCGGCAAGTGCCTGGTGCGCAATGGACAGGCCCTGCGCCGTGGCACCTTTGAGACCCTTTGACCCCTTTCCTGTTGGTGCGTTTATTGGGGGCGTTAGCCCCCTTTTTTATGCGCTTGGCGCTGTTGATAGAGTTTGATAAATATGCTCGCCAGATTGCTCAGGTTGAACACCGTACCAAACACCGACCCTACCGCGACGGCATACACTAACCCCAGCCCTTCGGCGAGAATAAACCAGCGGCGTATGGCATCCGCCTGGGTCAGCACAATGGAACCCACAGTGAAGATCAGGGCCGATGCATAAGCAACAAAAATCAGTGGACCATGGGCCAGCCACCACCATTCATAGGCGAAGAAACCCAGATTCAGGGCAACAAACCCCCATACGACACTGACATGCTGGGTGCGTAAGGCAACCAGGTTGCGCAGGGCAGCCAGCCAGCACGCCACCCCTGCCGCCATGGCATCAATCAACAGGAAGTGGCTGCCCAGGCACATCAGGGCCAGCGCCGACACGGCGCGGTAGCGGTTTACGGTCGGTTGTCGATAACCGACAAAATTGAGTAATACTGCCAGCCCTGCCAGCGCTTCTGCGGCCACATTCATTGCTCAGTTCACACTCCCTCAATCAGTCAGCGCCGTTCGACGCCGCCCCCTCATGATGACCGGCCAGGGGGGATAAATTCAAGCGTTGTTGCTGCAGCCAATCGGCAACCGTTTGCACGTAATTGTCAGGCAGAATGTGTCCCCCAGTGGCCACATGAAACCGATTGTGGCGACCAGGAATGGCCTCAAATACCGCGCGGCTATCCTCAACGTCAGCGTGCTCGTCATCATCCGCGACGATCATCAGTACCTTGGCCTGCTGAATCTTAGCAACCGCGTTTTTAGGCGCAACCACGGCCATGGTGTCATCCAGATAAGGCGGTACAATCGACACAACACCGGTGATGCGTGGGTCATGACCCGCCAACAGTAAACTCATCTGCGCCCCCATACTGTAGCCGGTCGCCACCAGGTGACCCAGGTCGAACCGTGGATCAACCGCCAGCGCATTGATCAGCAAGCGGTAGTCTTTGACAGTTCCCACGATCATGTCCTCGTACGCGGCGCGATCCCCCCACAGGTGCAGGTTGCGCATGATTTTAAACAAATCCATGTCAGGATCCTTGCGCTCACCGTGATAGCGGGCGTCCAAAGCAATCACGGCATAGCCCAGCCGGTTGGCGTGCTCGGTGATGTCATTCACATGGGTCAGGGTTGGGCTGCCACGCAGACTGTCAGTCCACCAGCGGGGATAGCTTCGTCCCATGGCATGCAGCCCCAACATGACCGGATAAGGGCCCGTTGCATCGGTCGGCAGGCTGATTTGTCCGACGACTTTCTGCCCATCATAGCTGTCAAAAGACAACGCGAAAGCCCCCGCTTCCAGTGGCTCAAGGTGCAAGGTCGGTACACGGTTGTCCATCCCGTAGCGCTGCGCCAGTTGCTCGGATGAAACGACCTGTGTTTTAAGGCTGAAAATGCCATACCACAAGGCCCCAAGCACTAATCCAAAGGCAACAACAATGTAAAAAACACGTTTGGCGGTTTGCATGACGATACTCCATTTCAAGGTTTAATCTGCCTGATACATGAGGCAATTCAGTGTGATAGAGTCTAACCTCCGCCATGTAACCGCCATGTAACCTGGGTAAAATGGCATGTAAAACGGGGTTACATTCGGGTTACCCTGCACAGGTATAGTGACACGGGTACAACACGGCAAACCCATCCCCCAAGATTGGGATTTGCACCACCCAACCAAAACAAACACAGGTTAACCAAACGACAACATGACCCATGTGCTTATCGTCGAAGACGACATTGATATTGCCGAAGGATTGGCCGACACCCTCGAGCCCCTTGGCTACACACTGGATTTTGCCTACCGTGGCGACCATGCCCTGCAACTGCTGGAACAGAACCGCTATGATTTGCTGATCCTTGACATAAACCTGCCTGGTCAGGATGGTTTGTCCGTGTGCCAGAGCCTCAAACTGTCGTCGCCGCTGGCGTGTGTACCCGTACTGATGATCACGGCCAATAACAGTGAACAGGACAAACTGGACGGTTTTTCCCACGGTGCGTGGGACTACCTGACCAAACCCTTTTCAATGGCGGAATTGGCGGCAAGGGTCAGCGTATTGTCTCAACGTAGCCAGTTGCCCGGTGATGAACGAAAATTTGGCGACCTGTCAGTCAATGCCAACAAAACCGCCGCCTTTGTGAACGGCAATCCCCTACCCATCCACAGCACCGGGATCGCACTGCTCAACGAATTGATCCGCCAGGCACCGCAACCCGCATCAAGCGCCCAGTTGTGTCGCGCGCTGTGGCCCGACGAAACACCGCAGAGCGATCCCTTGCGAGCCAATATTTACCGTGTCCGCAAAGCGCTGCAAACTGCCGGCAGCAATGTCTCGGTGGCAACGGTTAAAGGCATTGGCTATCAATTGGAACAGGTGAGCTGAGATGGCCAGGAGCCTTAATCAGAAACTGCATCGCGCCATGCTGATGTTGGTGTTGGGTATGACGGTGGTGTTTGCCGCACTGTCACTGGTCAGTCTGTTTGTGGTGGAAGACAATTTTTTCGATCATGAACTGGCCCGCCAGGCTGACCACATTACCAATGCACACCCCGTACTCGTGAACGGTCAGGAAATCAGTCAAGACATGGTGTTTTATCGCAACGTCGAACAATCCCCTTTTGCCGATGTTGTCACGCCGGGACGACTCACCTACGAACTGGCGCGGGACAGTGAATACTATCATTTGCGCGTGGTTCCCCTGCCGGACACAACATCAGCATTGTTGGCATTCAGGGTAACCGAACGAATGCTGGTCAATCGCAGTCTGCCAGAACTGGCCACGGTGTACACCTTGATATTTCTGGTGGTTGCGGGCATCGCTGTACTGATTGCCCGCCGCCTGTCACGCAATGTGTTAACCCCGTTTAATCGCCTGGTCGATGCGGTTAAGGCCCCACACACCAGTGGTCGTGTCAATGAACTGGAGATGGACATCGCTGAGCAGGATCTGCACGCCGTGATACAAGCCTTGCAGCAAGCCTGGACGGAGCGGGAACAATCGTTGTCGGAGCAATTGGCCTTCAATCGCGGGATCAGCCATGAACTACGCACCCCGCTGCACGTCGCCAAACAAGCGCTGGAACTGCGCCAGACCTATCCACAGCAGGGTGACAAAGCCGACGCCAGGCTGGACAAAGCGTTGCGCCGTATGGAGAACATCAGCAATGCATTCCTGTGGCTGAGCAGCCAAAGCCAATGGACCGACCCAACCGCGCTGAAGCCGGAATTGGATCAGGTGCTGGAGACTTACCACAACGAAATCCAAAAGCGAAACCTGTCCGTTCAGGTACAGGACACGGTCACAACATCGCTGATCTTACCGCCCGATGTCGTAACGGTGGTACTAAGCAACCTGCTGGCCAATGCCTTTTCCCATTGCAATTGTGGCCCCGGTAACCCCGGCACCATCAGCATTAGCGCCACCGAACAGGGCGTGATCGTCAGCAACCCCTTTGATCCCGCATCACCAACGCCGGGCTTTGGTCTGGGCATGCAAATCGTCGAACAGTTACTGGCGCGTTTTGATTATCAGTTGCTGACGCACCGGGAGCAACAGCAGTTTCATGCCACCGTGTGCCCGATAACGATGACTGGATGAGGAGCAACAAAAGGTTATTTTTTTAACCGAAATGACATGACATTGTCACACCGGTGACGTAGGGTTGTTTGGTGGTTTTTTGATCACATAACAATAATAACGAAGAGACGTCTCATGAAAACAACCCCTATTTTGTTTGCTGCAGCCCTGCTCAGCAACACCGCATTCGGCAACCTCCAAAACGGCCATTTCGAAGACTGGACCGGCAATCAACCTGACGGCTGGACCACCATCGACAGTGGCATTTCTGTGCAACCGGATGCGTCAACCGTATACCAGGGCAGCCTGTCTGCACAGGTTTGGGTCAATACAGCGACCCAGGGCAATACCGATTTACGCCAAACCGTCAGTGTCAGTGCCGGGCAGCCACAGACCTTCAGCGTCTGGGTACGCCACACCGAAGGCGGTATCAAAGCGCGCCTTTATGTCGATGGCTACCTGAGCTATTCGGATCCGACGCTGCTTAATCAATGGCAGCAACTCAGCTACACCTACCAGCCCGCCAGCAGTGGCAGCATTGAAGTGGGTCTGCGCTTCTACGATGTCAGCGGGTTTGATGGCAGTGAATTGGTGTGGGTCGATGACTACATGCCACACAACGGCGGCACAGGCGGCGGTGGCACAGGCGGCTGTGCCAGCAACGGGCTGACCTTCAACCTGACCACCGATGACTACGGCAGCGAAACCAGCTGGCAAATCGACGATGGTCAGGCAGTGGTTGCCAGTGGCAGTGGTTATGGCAACAACCAAACTGTCGAAGAGTCTCTGTGCCTGGCAGACGGTAACTATACATTGTCGGTACTGGACAGCTACGGTGACGGCATTTGCTGCAGCTATGGCAACGGCAGCTATTCACTGACGCATGGCAGTACCGTGCTTGCCTCGGGCGGTAGCTTCACCAGCGCCGACATCACGGCATTCAGCCTTGGTGGCGGTGGGTCAACGCCCCCGCTGGACAGTTACTACCAGAGTGCCGAGGGACTCAGCGGTTATGCGCTGAAAACGCAACTGGCAACCATCATTGGTAATCACACGGCCCAGGGCTATGGCGCGCTGTGGACCTTCTATGCCAGTCACGAACTGGATACCACATTTGAGCAGGATGGCAGTATTCTGGACATTTACTCGGAAAACCCCATTGGCAGTGACCCGTATGTGTACACTGCGGTGAGCGATCAATGTGGCACCTATAATAGTGAAGCTGACTGCTACAACCGTGAACATAGTTTTCCCCGTAGCTGGTTTGGTGGTGCCATCGAGCCGATGAATTCAGACGTACACCATATCTTCGCCAGCGACGGCTACGTCAACAGCAAGCGCAGCAGCTTCCCCTATGGCCTGGTCGGCAGCGCCACTTTTACGTCCATGAATGGCTCACGTCTGGGCAGCGCAGCGAGTGGTATTGGATACTCCGGTACCGTGTTTGAACCCATCGATGAGTACAAAGGGGATCTGGCGCGCGCCTACTTCTACATGGCGACCCGCTACCAGAGCCAAATCGGCAGCTGGCAGAACAACAGCAGCTATGGCGATGCGGTCCTCAATGGTTCTTCCGATCAGGTGTTCGAAAACTGGTTCCTGACGCTGCTTAAACAATGGCATGCCCAGGACCCGGTCAGTCAGAAGGAGTTGGATCGCAACGATGCCGCGCATACCTTCCAGGGCAATCGCAACCCCTTCGTAGACCACCCGGAATTTGTCACCCAAATCTGGGGCAACTGATCCGTACGACAACCCGCCAGCATCGGCGGGTTGTCACTTTATACGCCCATCGATTGCGCATTTTCTGCTCCTCACTGCTAGTCTTAACTGATTGAAAACCTTCACAACATTGACTGATCAGGTCAATGAGCTTGATGTACATCAAGGGTACCCATGCCAAGACGCGGTAACGTGAAGTGTATGACGACCATCGGAGCACGCCATGGGGCAAAATTTTGATAGGGATACGTTCAGCGAAGCAGAACGACAGCAGTTCAACGGCCGTTTACAGGCTCAGTTGGCTGCATTGGAAGACGCCATGCAGCACCCGCAATGCTCGGCCGATACGGTGTCACTGGGTGCGGAGCTGGAAATGTACCTGGTGGATGACAACCTGTTACCGATGCCGGTTAACCAGGAAATCCTTAACCACATGGCCCATCCACAACTGCAGGAAGAGCTCAATCGCTTCAATCTCGAGTACAACCTCAGCCCGGTCAGTGCTACCGGGACACCGTTTCAGGCCATGCAGGACGAATTGTCCCCGATCATGACACGGATCAGCGACTATGCAGCCTCCATTAACACCCAAATCGTGCCGATTGGCATTCTGCCCACCCTCAAACCCATACACCTTGAACGCCGCTTTATGAGCGATAAACCCCGTTATCGCGCCCTGACCCGCGAGCTCAGAGTATTGCGGGGGGGTCCCTTTGCTATCCACATTCGTGGCGAAGACTACATCAATATGCACAGTGATGAGGTGACCCTGGAAGGTGCCAACACGTCTTTTCAGGTCCATTTGCGCGTCCCCCGACAACACTTTGTCGCCCAGTACAACGCCGCCCAACTGGTCACCCCGCTTGCCCTTGCCGTGGCGGGCAACTCGCCGTTATTTCTCGGTAAACGCTTGTGGCAGGAAACCCGCATCGCATTGTTCAAACAATCGATAGATCACCGTGCCCGAGGCCTGAGTGAATGGCGACATCCGGCACGGGTGTGTTTCGGGCATGGCTGGATGCGTCACAGCCCGGTAGAGCAGTTCGCTGAAAGTGTGAATCTGTATCCACCTATCCTGCCCTACCTGTCCTCGTCTGATCGGGACGACTTCGCCGAGCTTAACCTGCATCATGGCACCATATGGCGCTGGAACAGGGCGATATTCGATGCCCAGCACGGCCCCCACCTGCGGATTGAATACCGTGCCTTGCCCGCCGGCCCCACCAACATTGATATGATGGCCAATGCAGCGTTCATTATCGGCTTGACCATCGCCCTCAGTCAGCGCATCGATGCGGCCATTCAGGCCCTGCCGTTCAACTATGCCGAGTACAACTTCTACCGCGCAGCACAACACGGATTGGACGCTGAACTCATCTGGCCACAGGTTGGTCAGCATCACCCCCAAACCCGCAAGGCGCGGGACATTGTACAGACGCTATTGGGCGATGCCGCAGACGGATTGAGCAGCATTGGGGTGGTGCGCAGTGAGGTCGACCGTCTTATGCAGGTCATTGAACAACGTGTTGCAAACGGACAGACCGGTGCCCAATGGCAATTGCGCACATTGGCAGGTTACAACCAAACCTTTGACGACGAACAAAGCCTGAAACTGATGCTGACCGACTATGTGCGCCATTGTCGCAGCGGTGAACCGGTGTCTACATGGCGGTGATCACGGTAAGCCCTCTGGTCGAGGGGCAATGGACAGCGCTAAGGATCCCATTAGGCGACTCCTATCATGACTGGCTCGAGCACCTGCCCGGCCCGTGTTATTTTGATCTGCTCGGCTCCCAGCCAGGTCCGTGGCAGGCCATGGTCACACTGTTGCATGGTAATGAACCGTCCGGCCTCAAAGCCCTGCACAAGGTATTGCACAGCAACATTGCGGTGCGTCACACCACCCGGGTTATCATCGCCTCGGTCGAGGCGGCTCGGACCGAACCTCGCTACACCCATCGCATGCCGCCAAATGCACGCGACCTGAATCGCTGCTTTGATGGGCCAATCGAAGATGCGCAAGGGCAGCTCGCAGCGGACATACTTTCCTGTTTGCGCCAGGCGCAACCGAGCTGGATCATTGATGTGCATAACACCTCCGGAAGCGGGCCAGGTTTTTGTGTCAGCACCGCGAATACGCCACACATCCAACATTTGGCCAGCGTGTTCGCTGAACGGTTGATTGTCACCGACATCCGTCTGGGTTCGTTGATGGAACAGTCGCTGGGTTGCCCGATAGTCACCGTTGAAGCCGGCGGCGCCAATGACCCTCACGCCGATTTAAATGCTTATCAGGGCATCGTTTCACTGCTCAGCAATGGATTACCTTATCGACATCAACGCCCCCTTGAAGTGCTGCACCATCCCCGTCGCCTGGAGATCAAACCCCACGTGCGCATCACCTACGCTGAACGCAGAGAGCCGGGGTTCAATATGACGTTTTGTCGCGACATCGAACGGTTTAACCATGGCATCACACCTGCGGGACAAACCCTGGCCTGGCTGGACAGACAGGAACTGAACGACTTGTGTCACCTGGATCGCAGCGACATGGACGTTGGGCAGTTTTTCAGCGCCGCAGAGGGCGTATTGCGCCCCACCCGCGACCTTAAACTGTTTATGATCACCAATCGTGCTGACATCGCCTTGTCAGATTGTTTGTGTTATTTCGTACCGGCCTGACTCAGGCCTCGTGTCGACGCTCAACGTCAATGTCCTTAAAGCCAAGTCGACTGCTGCTTTTTAGCACCGCCAGGCCCATGAGCAGGCGCTGCTGGGACTGCTCAAAAGTCTGCTGGTCGCTCAGATAGCCCGGTTGTTGAGACAACCTCTCCAACCGTTCTGACAACCGTCGGGTATAGCCCTCGGGTTGATTTCCCAACACAGCAAATAAGGGCCGTAGCACCCATCGGCGCAACAGTCGATAACCTTCCCGTATTACACGGTACGCGGGCTTACGCCGCAAACGCAGTTGCCGGTTGAAATCTGCGACGCAAGCCTGAACATCAATTCCCCGGTTGAAATCACTGCCGCGCAACCGACGACTGTTAAACACACTGAAGCGGGTAAACAGGTTATCCAGCCGGGCCAGACGACTGGGCGGTGGCAGTGCTTCTGGCAACACATCAGCCCCCACGCTCAACGCCCAATCATTCCAGGCGAAACGGTGAATATCATGACGACTCCACACCGGGATCCACGGAACCCTGTAAGCGTCAGCGATGACCACGGCTTGCAGTGATTCGGCCAACACCAGGCGGGCACCCGCAATCACATGCACGAAACTGGTGGGCGTAAGACCCGGGTCCACATGGGTAATGCCCGCACGCTGGCATATACGCTGCCAGTTAACACTGTCACGGCCCCG
Organism: Fluctibacter halophilus; assembly: GCF_020687825.1. Lineage (GTDB taxonomy): Bacteria > Pseudomonadota > Gammaproteobacteria > Enterobacterales > Alteromonadaceae > Fluctibacter > Fluctibacter halophilus. The sequence continues at coordinate 273,679 of NZ_JAJEWP010000002.1, read as the reverse complement.
GTGACTGGGAACAAACACCACCGACTGACGGGAAGACGGGATCACCGGTTTGGGCAGTATCTGTGGCAACAAACCGGCAGGGTCAGCCAACACCTTGGTGGCGGGCAAGCCCAGCATTTGGGCGCTCAGCGGACCGCGCACACCGTACACATGAGCCTGTTGCAGCAGAATCTCCTTTGTCGGTGGATCTGCACCGATACCGGCCCCGAACACCACGTTCAGTGCATTTGCCGACAATCCAGCGCGGGTTAGCTGCTGAGCACCACTCAACAGACATACCTCAGGGTTCAGTGGCCACATGGGCCCCAACAGGGCACTCCAGAACCAGGCTCCCACCGGAGAATCGGCTCGATTTGGCTTGGCACCATTGTCCATTGACGGCATTGTCTGGCTTCCTGTCAGCGCGGAGGGACCGTTAAGTGGTGTAATCGAGTCGTGCCTGTGTTTACTCATTCGGGTCTGAGCACAACATGCCTGACAACGGTCACAAGGGGTTAAAATATTAACCGCCTTGATGACGGATCACAATGTTAATCTGAGTCGCTTCAGTACAGTTCGTGAGCAATCAACGCTGGTCGATGCCATCTGTCCCCTAATCTGTTCTGACCAGGATCCAAACGTGCACATCAGCCGTATACAATCAGGGTAACGACAACTACAAGGAAAACCGACCTTGCCTCAAAGCACGACCCTGATGTGGTTTCGGCAGGATTTGCGTTTGCGCGATAATCCAGCCCTGCACTACGCCGCTCAACTCGGCCCTGTTATGGCGCTGTTCATTCAGGACACTGCTGCCCCCGACGGGTTTCACCCCGGCGCCGCCAGTCGTTGGTGGCTGCATCAGTCATTGCATGCCCTGAACCAAAGCTTGAACGATAAACTCCATGTAAAACAAGGTAATGCCACTGACATCATCGTGCAGTTGGTCAAGCAGCAAGGCATCCGACAGGTGGTGTGGAATCGGCAGTATGAACCCTGGCAGATTGACCGCGACACAGCGCTCAAAGCCGCCCTCAAAGCGCTCGGCGTTGAGGTCAAAAGTTTTAACAGCTTGTTGCTGTGGGAACCCTGGAATGTACTGAACAAAAGCGGCGAACCCTACAAGGTGTTTACCCCCTATTACCGCAAAGGCTGCCTGCAACAACCGGCGCCACGTCCGCCGCTCGGCGCCCCTGACGAGCTGCATCTTGAGCACGAACCGTCGCTGGATGACGGCATTGATGCCCTGCAACTGATGCCGCAGATAGATTGGTATGAGGGCATGGCCGATGCCTGGACGCCCGGTGAAGCCGGTGCCAGTGAACGCCTGAGTGCATTTCTGCCCCAACGGGTTGCCGACTACCGTAATCACCGTGACCAGCCCTCGCTGCCTGGCACCAGCCGCCTGTCACCCCATCTGCATTTTGGTGAAATCTCTCCCCATCAGATTTGGTACGCCAGCCTGGGAGCGTTGCACGGCGATTGGGAACAACCCGGGCTCGACACGTTTCTCAGCGAACTGGGCTGGCGAGAGTTCTCCTACTACCTGTTGTACCACTTCAACAACCTGCCACAGACCAACTTTAACCGTCGCTTCGATGCTTTCCAGTGGCGAAATGACCCAACCGGATTACGCGCCTGGCAACGGGGGATGACCGGGATCCCCATCGTCGATGCGGGTATGCGGGAGTTGTGGCACACCGGCTACATGCACAACCGGGTACGCATGGTGGTGGGCTCTTTTCTGGTCAAAAACCTGCTGGTGGATTGGCGCCAGGGAGAACGCTGGTTCTGGGACTGCCTGGTGGATGGCGACCTCGCCGCTAACAGTGCCAGTTGGCAATGGGTGGCGGGCTGTGGTGCAGATGCTGCACCCTACTTTCGGGTTTTTAACCCGGTATTACAGGGCGAGAAGTTTGATGCCAAGGGCGACTATGTGCGGCGCTGGTGTCCGGAGCTATCAAAATTGCCGAACAAATACCTGCATCAACCCTGGCAAGCCAGTGACCAGGTGCTGCGCGACGCCAACCTGACATTGGGTCAGGACTACCCACACCCGATCGTCGATTTAAAAGCATCCCGTCAGCGGGCGCTGGACGCATTTGCGGCATTGAAGGAAACCGCCTGATGGGCAAAACATTGCGTCTGGTATTGGGCGATCAATTGAGCCGTGATTTGGCCAGCCTGCGCGATGCCGACAAACACCATGACATTATCCTGCTGGCCGAAGTGCGTGAAGAAGCGACCTACGTCCAGCACCACAAACAAAAAATCGTGCTGCTGTTCAGCGCCATGCGTCATTTTGCCAACGCCCTCAGGGACGAGGGCTTCACCGTCATTTATCGTCACTATGATGATGCCGACAATCAGGGCAGTCTGTTCGGTGAAGTACAACGTGTGTGCGAGCAGCACCCTGTCGACGCCGTCGCACTTACCCATCCGGGGGAATACCGGCTGCTGCAAGCCATGCAGACCTGGCAATCCAACCTGGATATTCCTGTCACGATACGCGAAGACGACCGTTTCCTGTGCCCGTTGTCTGATTTTGCCGCATGGGCCAGGGATCGTAAGCAACTGCGTATGGAGTTTTTCTACCGGGAGATGCGCAAACGCTGGAATATCCTGATGGATCAGCAGCAACCCGTTGGCGGCAAATGGAACTATGACAGCGCCAACCGTAATCCATTGCCCGAAAACGTGTCAGTGCCTTCGCCGACCCAATTTGCCACAGATGACATCACCCGTGACGTGATGGCGTTGGTGGAAAATCACTTCAGTGATCATTTTGGTCGCCTCGACGGCTTTCATTATGCCGTCACCCGGGCGCAGGCATTAACGGTGCTGGACGAGTTTATCCGCCAGCGGCTGGTGCACTTTGGCGATTATCAGGATGCCATGGCCACCGACCAGCCCTGGCTGTTTCACGCCCACATCAGCTTCTATCTCAATTGTGGTCTGCTGCTGCCCAAGGAAGTGATCGCACAGGTTGAGTCCGTGTATCGGCAGGGTCAGGTACCACTGAACGCCGCCGAAGGATTCATTCGTCAGGTGCTGGGTTGGCGGGAGTATGTGCGTGGACTGTACTGGTTGAAAATGCCCGACTACAAACAACAGAATTACCTGCACGCCAAACGGGCATTGCCGTCGTTTTTCTGGGACGCGGATACTGACATGGCCTGTTTGTCCCAGTGCATCGGCCAGACCCGGGATACGGCTTATGCCCACCACATTCAGCGTTTGATGGTGATCGGTAACTTTTCCCTGCTGGCCGGCTTATCGCCGGATGCCGTGAATGACTGGTATTTGCGTGTCTACGCCGATGCCTATGAATGGGTAGAACTGCCCAATGTGACCGGCATGATACTGTTTGCTGATGGCGGCGTATTGGCCAGCAAACCCTACGCGGCCAGCGGTGCTTACATTCACCGCATGTCCGATTACTGTCAACACTGCCATTACAACGTAAAGCAAAAAAACGGACCACAGGCCTGCCCGTTCAATTACCTGTACTGGCACTTTCTGATGCGCAATCAGCACCAGTTGAGCAACAATCCACGACTGGGCATGCCGTATCGCACATTGGCCAACATGGACGACGACAAAGTGCGTCACATTAACGAGGACGCAGAGCTGTTTTTGTCACGATTGGATCAGGGGGAGCGGGTGTAATGCCGCCGGGCGTCAAGAAGCAACACCTGCCGGAAAAGACCTGTCCGGTGTGTCAGCGGCCTTTTCGCTGGCGTAAAAAGTGGGCTGATCACTGGGAAGCGGTTAAATACTGCTCCCGACGCTGTGCCGGCAATCGCTCATCACTGCCCAATCAAGGTCACTAGCGCCGTAAACTTTCATTTAATCGAATATTATCTGCCATATTTAGCACTTTTTGTTCGATTTACCCTACTCTACACTGTGACGCCTGACTACGGAGGTGTACATGACACTGAACATTTTGCACAGATTACATGCCCGGCCAACCGCCGATGGCGACGGCGTCAACATCAAACGCATCGCCGACTTTTCCGGCCGTCACCTGGATCCGTTTTTGATGATCGATGAAATCCGCTCAAACGATGAAAGTGATTATGTCGGCGGTTTCCCGCCCCATCCTCATCGCGGTATCGAAACCTTTACCTACATGAAAACCGGTGGCTTTGAGCACCGTGACCACATGGGCAACCGCGCAGCCATCGTGGCCGGTGACACCCAGTGGATGAGTACCGGGCGCGGCGTATTGCATTCCGAAATGCCGTTGCCGGATGAAACCCACGGTATTCACGGTTTTCAGATTTGGGTCAATATGGCCGCTGCCGACAAGATGCGTGAACCCCGTTACACTGATAGTCGCGCGCAGGGGAACCCCCAGGCCAGCAATGCACAGGGAGCAACATTGCGCGCCCTGGCCGGTGGCTGGCAATGGCATGATACCCAACTGGAAGCGCCCATCAACGGTCTGTCGGCCAACGCCCGCATTGCCGATCTGATGCTCGATCCCAACGGTCAGGGCCAGCTTGAAAGCCTTGAGGGTGAACGACTTATCCTGTTTGTGTATCAGGGCGAACTGAGCAATCCTGCCCTCATTGAAGGCACCGCCGTGGTGGCTGACAATCCTGATTCAGTGACATTGCAGGCCGGTGCTCAGGGAGCCGGTGTATTGGTGTTCACCGGGTCGCCACTCAACGAACCGGTGGCGCACATGGGACCCTTTGTGATGAACACCGAGCAGGAATTACGACAGGCGGTAATGGATTACCAAGCGGGTAAATTTGGCCGCATGTAGCGGCTTCAGACCTGCCGGGGCCTGCCCGGCAGAGTATGGCGCGCCAGGATCCGACGTCCCTCCTGGCGCACATCTGCCCGCTTGGCAAACGCGAACAGCATATCCCTGACGGCCCGGGCCTGGCGCTCCGGCTCGACCACCGGTTGCGGGTAATCCTCACCAAGGGTCACCCCATGCATGGCCTGCTCCATCGCTGTCATCGTCCAGGGCGATGCCCGCAGTGGCATGGGCAGTGCTGACAGTTCCGGCACCCAATGGGCGATAAACTCACCGTCGGGATCATGATCCAGCGCCTGTTTGACCGGGTTGTATAAACGAATGGTATGGATACCGGTGACAGAGGCCTGCATCTGAAATTGGGGATAGTGAATACCGGGTTCAAAATCGACGAACTGGCGAGCCAGGTGCACGACCCCCTGGCGCCAGTCCACTTGCAACTGATGGCACAGAAAGCTCACCAGCATGGCCCGTAGCCGGAAATTCAGATACCCGGTTGCAATCACACACCGCATCGCCGCATCCACCAAGGGCACCCCGGTGTGACCGGTCTTCCAGCACTGTAGCCGGTGCGCTGCGTCGGCATCAGACAAAAACGGAAACTGCCCATAGGCACGATTGAGAGGACGATGCTGCATGTCACATTCGCTTTCAAATTTCTGAATGAAGTGGCTGTGCCAGCGCAGACGGGATTTCACCGCTTTGAGTGCCTTTGCCCATCCCGGCGCGCGATGGGCGTCAACCGCTTTTACCGTCTGACGCAGGCTGATGTTTCCCCACGCCAGATAAGGCGACAGCCGGGAGCAGGCCCTGCGGCTGGCAACCGGTTTCGAAATGCAGCGGGCATAGTCTTTGCCGCGTCCGGCAAGAAAATCATGCAACGTAAACCAGGCACGTCGCTCGCCGCCGGGTTGCATGTGCTCGTCCCGTTGCAACCACGACTCAGGCGGTGAAAATGCCGGGATATACTCACCGCTCAGCCAGTTGATTTTATCAAGCGCAGGATCAGCCGTGGGTGCGCCCATGCGGGCATACCAGGTCTGTAGCCAGTAACGTCGATGGGTCAGCCCGCGCACCACACCGGCGTAGTCAAATTCCAGCCATGGGATCCCCTGCTCTGCGCACCACGTCGCCACCTGTCGATCCCGTGCAAAGGTATTGGCCAGCCCCACTTCCTGATGTGACAACAAGCGCCCAATCCCCCAATGCCGATGAAGATGCTCGAAAACCTGCACTGCATCGCCTTTAGTAACCCAGACCCGGGTATTGAACGGCGCAAGCTGCTGATCCAGATCCTGCAACGATTGCCAGATAAATCGCCAGTGCCGCAGGGAGTAATGGGGGTCCGCCAATAACATGGGTTCGACAATGAACAGCAGCACCACATTACCACGCCGTGCGGCCTCCAGCAGTGGCGCGTGATCGCGAAGACGCAAATCACGCTTTAACCACACCAGTTGCAGCGGCTGATGTTGCTGTCCCATCAGGATGATGTCACCGGCCAGTCCGACGCATCCACACTGTCACCCTGCAGGTGCCCGGTGGATTGCCAATGGTGTACGTAGGCGCCGTCAGGATCGTATTGTCGGGCCTGCTTTTGCAGATCAAAATGTCGATGCCCGCGAGGATCGGCACCGACGCCGGCCAGGTACTGCCAATTGCCCCAATTGCTGGCAACGTCGTAATCGAGCAATTGTTGTTCGAAATAGGCAGCCCCGTAACGCCAGTCCAGTCCAAGTTCATGCACCAGGGCACTGGCGGCCCATTGGCGGGCTCGATTGGACAGATAGCCTGTCTGGTTCAGCTCACACATTGCCGCATTGACGGTGGCATAAGCGGTACTGCCTGACCGCCAGCGGGCAAAGCGCTCGGCCATGAAGGTCGTCAGTGGCTTGCGCCCGCGCTCGCCGCCAAAGCAAAACAAATCCCCCTGCAACCGCCAGGCGTTCCAGTAAAAAAACTCCCGCCACAACAATTCAAAGTACAGCCACTGGGTGGACGGGTTTTCGCCATAGCGTTGCTCATGGGCAAACAGTTCATCCGCCACCCGCCGCACAGACACACACCCGTTCGCCAACCACGGCGATAATTTACTCGAATAGTCCCACCCCAACAGGCCATTGCGGGTTTCTTTATAGTGCCGCACTGCCCCACTGGCGCCCAGGTAGCGGGACAGATGTTGCAGCGCAGCCGTTTCTCCCCCCTGCCATTGACGGGTCACCGGCGCCTCGGCGCACAACGCCTGTAGCTGCCAGGGCGATGCTGTGGATACACCCTGCGGCAAGTGTGAAGGTACCGACAACGGCGCATGAGGCTGACATGACGAAACCTTGTGTCGAAACGGGGTGAATTGTGATGGCACCTTGTCCGTTGCAAATGGCAGGTCACAACTGTCAAACAGGGAATGCCCCTGCAACTGCAGACAGTCGACCCCGGCCAATGTGTGCTTAAGGCGCTGCCACTGCTGTCGCTCATACACCCCGCAATGGGCATTGCAGGCCAGATGAGTGACCGGAAATTGCTGACACAACCGGGAAATTGCTTCGACCGGTTGCCCTTCAATGACCCACAACCGCTGCCCACGTTCTTGCAGTGCGGTGTTCAGCGCTTCAAGGGATTGACGTAAAAACCGTTGCCGGTGAACACCCATCGGGGCGGCATGGAAATGGGTTGGACGAAACCAGCGAGGATCAATCACATACACACACACCATTGCGTCAACGCAACGGGACAGTGCCGCCAGGGCGGGATTATCATGCAGGCGTAAGTCGTGTCGAAACCACATCACGCCCAGTGAAGAGGTCGCAGGCATACAACCAATATGCACTGAGCCGTGATTCGGATCAGTGCATTAACGGATCACGGTGCGCGACGTCGGCTCCGATTGGGCTTAGACGGTTTTTTGCCACCGTGGGACTGATTGTCGCTAAAGCGGGTTAAGGCCGGTTGAGAGCGGCCTTTGGCAAGCGCCTTGTTACCGGCACGGCGTGCATGGGCTTTGGCCGCTTTGCCGGATTTTTCACCCGGTCGGGGCGGCGGCACCAGGTGCTTACTGCCATTGCCGATCAAATGGGCTTTACCCATGTTTTTCAGCGCTTCACGGATCAACGGCCAGTTGGCTGGATCATGGTAACGCAGCAACGCGCGGTGCAAACGGCGCTGACGCTCGCCTTTGGCCACATCCACGGCTTCACTCTTATGACTGATCTTGTGGATTGGGTTTTTCTGGGTGTGGTACATGGTGGTGGCATTCGCCATCGGCGACGGATAGAAGTTCTGCACCTGATCCAGCTTGAAGTTGTTTTCCTTCAGCCACAACGCCAGATTGAGCATGTCGATGTCCCGGGTTCCCGGATGGGCCGAGATAAAATACGGGATCAGGTATTGCTCTTTGCCCGCCTCTTTGGAGTATTTATCGAACAGCTCTTTGAACCGATGATAGGTGCCCATACCGGGCTTCATCATCTTACTCAACGGGCTTTCTTCGGTATGCTCCGGGGCAATTTTCAGATAGCCGCCCACGTGATGGGTGACCAATTCGCGCACATAATTCGGGTCTTCGATCGCCAGATCATAGCGAACCCCGGAGGCAATCAGGACTTTTTTCACCCCCGGCACGGCACGGGCTTTGCGGTACAGGTTGACCGTCGGGGTCTGGTCGGTGTCCATATGGCCGCATATGTCAGGCCACACGCAGGAGAGTCGTCGACAGGTCTGTTCCGCCTTGGCACTTTTGCACCGCAGTTTGTACATGTTTGCGGTGGGACCACCCAGGTCGGAAATCACGCCGGTAAACCCGGGCACTTTGTCGCGAATTTCTTCAATTTCCCGAATGATCGATTCTTCCGACCGGCTTTGGATCACGCGCCCTTCGTGCTCGGTGATTGAGCAGAAAGTACAGCCACCAAAACAGCCGCGCATGATGTTGACCGAGGTTTTGATCATGTCATAGGCCGGGATCTTGGCTTTGCCATAGCGCGGATGAGGCACCCTGGCGTAAGGCAAGGCAAATACTGCGTCCATTTCCTCGGTTTCCAGCGGAAACGCCGGCGGATTGATCCAGACAAAGCGATCGCCATGCCGTTGCATCAACGCCCGTGCACAACCGGGGTTGGTTTCCTGGTGGAGGATCCGTGACGCGTGTGCGTAATGGGTTTTCTGCGCCCGCACGACATCATAGGGCGGCAACAACACATAGGTTTTTTCCCACGGTTTCTGACGTCGTTCACGAGGATTGAAGGTCTGTACGGTGATAGGCTGTGGCGCGCTATCCTGGCCCTGCTCTTTACCATTGCTGGCGCAGGTCTCTTCCACCATCTGATACGGGTTGGGCAAGGGATCAATTTTACCGATCACATCCACTTCGGTGGAATCAACACCACGCCAATCGGGCAAGGGCTCTTTACGGATAACCGCAGTACCGCGGATATCATGCATCTGATCGATACTCTCCCCCTGGGCAATGCGATGAGCCACTTCCAGCAACGGACGCTCAGCATTCCCATACATCAGCAAGTCTGCTTTGCTGTCAAACAGTACGCTGCGGCGCACTTTGTCAGACCAGTAATCATAGTGGGCGATGCGGCGTAAACTGGCTTCTATCCCGCCAATAATGACCGGCTTTTTATACGCTTCCTTACACCGTTGGGTGTACACGGTCACCGCCCGATCCGGCCGCTTCCCGCCCTCGTTGCCGGGAGTATAAGCGTCGTCGTGGCGCAATTTACGGTCTGCGGTGTAGCGGTTGATCATGGAGTCCATGTTGCCGGCAGTGACACCGAAAAACAGGTTCGGCTCACCCAGTTGCATGAAGTCGTCTTTGCTGTGCCAGTCGGGCTGAGCAATGATACCCACGCGGAATCCCTGGGATTCCAGCACCCGACCAATCACCGCCATGCCGAAACTGGGATGATCCACATAGGCATCACCAGTGACCAGAATGATGTCACAACTGTCCCACCCCAGCGCGTCCATTTCTTTGCGTGACATTGGCAAAAATGGCGCAGTACCAAAGCACTCCGCCCAATATTTAGGATAGGAAAACAGCCCCCGCTCAGCATGCATACGCTGAACCGGTTGACGAACACTCGACATGTGACTCCGCAAGGTAAATAACAGGACCGGCGATTATACCAGAAGCCGGGACAGCAAACAGCCGATTATTCGTCGTCCCGATGGGCGCTGATGTCATAGGCGCCGGGTTTACCACTGATACTGACTTCAATCGGCTGACAACAGACCTGGCAGTCAATGATTTGCTGTTGACCCGGGTCGGCGATGGGATCCACCATCAGGGTGTTGCTGGCCATACAATAAGGGCAGGTAAAGGATAACGGCTCGGTCACACTCATGGATCAGCTCCTTGGCATTGCTTCCCCGAGAGTATAGTGCCAGCCAACCATTGACGTCGACTTTTCACATGCTAACCTGTACAAATAACCAGTATCCAACATGCCGTCGTGAAAACCTTACCGGAAAAGTATTACCTGACCCACTTTGAAGAGTTTCTGGCCTACATTGAGCAGGCCTGCAGCCACTTGCTGGGTGACGCAGAACAGCGCTTTGTTCAGCAGGTGCAAGGATTGTGTGAGGATACCCGCTGCATGCTGGTGCGCACCGCCACCCGAAAGCACCCACTGATCAAAGCCGATACCCTGCAATACGATGAGATCCCGGATTGTCCGGGCGCACTGACACAACTCTGCGATCTGGGTCTGATCCGGAGACCGGATGCTCGGGACTGGCCAACGATCCTGCCGCTGCTGGGTAAGGACGACGTCGCCGAGATGCTCGCCCGGCACCAGTTGGAGCTGCCCCGCAGTGCCCGCAAAGACACACTGATCAGCACCGCCATTGCCCACCTCGACGGTAAAGTGGTTGATCAAGCGCCCTGGCAACAGCGCTACTGGCTGCGTAGCTACGACAGCAGTTGGCGCTTTTTGCTGTTTCTGTATTTTGGTGATTTACGCGGCACGCTGAACAAATTCTCGATGCGCGACCTTGGTGTGATGCGTACCGCCGACAACCAGACCACACACACAAGCGCCCGTTTTTCCAACGCTGAAGAAGCACGCCTTGCCTTTGAATGGTCATTGGCACGCCAGCAGCTCAAAGAGGCTGAGCGGGAAGACCGTGTCAACACGGCGTTGACCTTGTTCGATAGCCTGCACAGTCGCCTGGATACGCCAGCACCGCCCCTGGGCGAACGTGCTCAGCACATTCGCGACCGGTTGATACTGCAACTGGCCGCCACACTGAACCCAGATCACCCCGAACGGGCGCAACGGCTATGGTCGTTCAGCCAACACCCGGATGCGCAGGAAAAGCTGATCCGGGCCCACTACAAAGACGGCCACCGGGACGATGTCGAACAGGCGCTGCAGCGGATCATCGATGATCCTCCCAGTGAGCACCTGCTGCTGTTTGCGGAGGATTTTATGGCGCGCAAATTCCACGGCAAGCGCACCAGTACACTGACCGATATGTTGCGCCAGCATAGCCAGTCGGTTGCCGTGGATGAAATGTACCGCAACCGTGTTGAACAAGGGGTGATCAAACATTACCGCCAGCAAGGAAAAACCGCCTGGCACACTGAAAACAACGTCTGGCTGGCCCTGTTCGGCGTGGTGTTCTGGGATGAACTGCACACCGGCAGTCAAGCCAGCCGCGTCACCGAATTCGACTGGCGGCCCCGGGCCCTGGTGGAAAACACCTTTTATGCCCAGGCGTCCGAAGCCATCGAGCAACGCCTGGCAAGCCTCGATACCCAGGCCGCGCTGAGTCGCTACGTGCAACAACAGGTCACCCGCCACTATGGTACTCCCAGTGGAGTGTTCCGCTGGCATAGCGACATCCTGCAGTGGCTGCACAGCGGCATCGCCCACATCGACATCCGCAGCCTGCATCACATACTGCGGGCCATGAGTCAGGACTACCACAGCTACAGTGATGGGTTTCCCGACCTGATGGTGGTGGACAATGGCCAGGTTCGCTTTGAAGAAGTCAAAGCACCGGGCGACCAGTTGCGTAAGAATCAGTTGATCAGTATTCGATTGCTGCAAAACGCCGCTATCGATGTGCGCATCACCCGGGTTGAATGGACCCTTGATCCCTTACAGCCCTATGTGATTGTGGATGTTGAAACCACCGGTGGAAAAGGAGACAACCATCGCATCACCGAGATTGGCATGGTTAAGGTCATTGATGGTGAGGTGGTGGATAAGTGGCACAGCCTGATCAACCCGCAGCGCAACATTCCACCGTTCATCACCCGTCTGACCGGTATCAGCCAGGAAATGGTCGCGGACGCGCCGACCTTTGCGGAGGTGGCCGATGATGTGTTGGATTTTCTCGATGGGGCGGTATTTGTGGCCCACAATGTCAGTTTCGACTACGGTTTTTTCCGCGCCGAGTTCAACCGCCTGGCGCGCAACTGGTACATGCCACGACTGTGCACCGTGCAAGGCATGCGCAAAGCCGAACCGGGGCTGTCCTCCTACGCGCTGAAAAACCTGTGTGCCCATTTTGACATCCCGTTGACCGATCACCACCGGGCGTTGGCCGATGCACAAGCGACCGCATCTCTATTTCAGCACATTCAGGCCCATCGGCTGGCCACCCATCAACGGGGGCCTTCAGACACCAGCGTGTCATAATGCTGTTGCCATTGGGCCGGTAGCCAATCGACATAGAAACGCACAAAGGCAGCCTGATCCTGCGCCGTGATACGCTCGTTTAGCCGTTGAATAATTTCACGTCCGAGTACCGAATTACGGCAACTGACCGCCGGATGCAACAACGCCGCGGATTGATCGATCAGAAAAAAGCGTAGCCGTTGGGACTGACCGTTGTTGTGCATGTGCCAGCCGAGCTCCGCGGCACTGCCGATGGTGCCATCAAAGCGCTTGGCCAGTAGTAAAGGAATGGATTGCCGTTCACCGTCAATGCCTACCACTCCATCACTATTGGCTGCCAGCAGACCGTCGATATGCGCCCCGTAAACCCGTTTCTTATTCACTCCGATTAACCAGTTTTGTTGCAGGGCGTCAGACAATGACACCCGCTGTTCATCGAGCATGATCCCTGGCAGACGTGGGTCATCTGCGCGGGCGATAAAGCCATTGGCGATGATGCCCAAAATAGGGCGGGAAAAATGCATATAATTGGCCCGCTCAGGGCTGTGCAGCAAGGTCAGGGTGCAGAACTGCTCATCGGTTTTCATCAGTTGTTGAATACGTTGCAAACTCGCGTACTGCTGACGGTGGGTGTACTCAGGAAGGCGTTGTTGGATCAGGGCCTGTGCTTTATCGCAATAACCCTGCTTGTCAGGTGCGCCCGGCATGTGGCAAGGAGGAAATTTAGACGACAGCCACAGTACCGAAGGTTGGGCTTGCACCACCGCGGTCATCCCCAGCAGCATTGCTATACCCCAGCGTTGCATCAATGACGCCCATCGGCCCATGCCTGACTCTCTCGTGTAACCGTCAATAACGTCTAGGCTAGCGGGTGTTCAGGATTTGAGCAATGCTTTAATACAACTGGGGGTGTAGATAAGGGGCCAGCGCCATGATCATCGCCTGCTCGTAAGCGCCTTGTCGGCTCTCCAGACCATTGGTGAACAAACTGATCGCGCCGCCTTTTTGTTTCACATTGGTGGTGCCAAACATTTCATCCATCAATGGACCTAATTCGGCCCCTTGTTGCAGCGCTTCAAACACCGAGGCAGGGAGCGGCAGGTTGGCACTGCGACCGACCACCGTGCGGGTATCGTGGGCAATGACCACATAGGCGAAGGTTGCCGCGCCGTATGCAAACCCGTCAACGCCCCCTTCGATGGCGACATAATAGTCAGCGTCAAAATGTTGCTGGCAAAACACCACCCGATTGCGGGCACCAGTGAGGGTCTCATCGCCATTGAGCGGTTGGTCGGCAACACCGGACGGTGCCGACACGCCCTGAACATCAAGATCAGACTGAGGCCAGGCGGCCTGGAAGGCATTGGCGACCGCCTGCACTTTTACCGGGTTTTTGGAACCCACCACAATGCGCAGTTGCTGGCCGTTTGTAGGTTGTTTGGATACGTCTTGCATAAGAGGATTAACTGGCCTCGTCGGTCATGGCAGACATGACGCGATTGCGGCCGGCCTTTTTGGCCTGATACAGCGCCCGATCGGCCCGTTGAAACAGTCCACTGAAATTGTCACCCCGTTGTAGCTGGGCAACACCGAAGCTGGAGCTGATACGCAAACCGTTGAGCTTTAACTCCTCCAGCCCCATGCGAATACGATCGGCGATGTGCTCAGCGTCTTCTTCAATGGTGCGCGGTAGCAGCAGTACAAATTCATCGCCACCAAAGCGTCCGATCATGTCACTGGGACGCAAACACTGGCGGGCCACATCACTGACCGCCTTGAGAGCATCATCACCGACACTGTGGCCATGTTGATCATTGATCAGCTTAAAGTGATCGATATCGAACACCACCAGCGACAAGGGCAAATCAAAGGTCTGGCTGCGATGGATTTCGGACTCTGCTTTGAGCAACATGTGTTCGCGGGATGCCGTGCGGGTCAATGAATCGGTATCGACTTTGCGGCGTAACTTGCGCACATCGGCAGTCAGCGCCGGCACAGCCACACCAAATAACGCGTTAGCGGCCACCACGTTGATCGCGAACTGATACACCATCACGTATTCCATCAACCCGAGCACATGTACCAGCAGTGCGATCAGAAAGCTGCTGATGGCCAGACTGAGGGTATTAAAAAACGCACTTTCACTGCAGGCGATCCACATGTGGGGCACGGCAAGAAAGAATATCGCAAATGCACTTTCCGGTGCCTGACTGTAGTCAGCCAGCAGCATAGAGGCCACGATCATGGTGACCACGGTCAGTAGCTTAAACTTGTATTCCCGGCTGGGGCGATACTGACGCATGCCCAGGTAGCCATCAAGGCGAAAGTTGGGCTTGGCATGCACCAGCGCCAGCAAAGCGGCGAACAGCGGTGCCAGCACAATCACGCCGGCCATATCGCCGATCCAGAACGGCAGCCAGGTACTCGACAATGCACTTTCGGGCATCATACTGGTGACAATCAGCACACCCAACACCAAAAAGGTCGCTGCCAGCGACACCAACGCCGTCGACACCAGGAAGGTAATAATAAGCTGTGGAAGACTGAGACGGTTACTGCGCGCCAGCCAACTGACCAGACTGGCCCCCAGATAATAGGGCGCTATGTGGGCCACGGAAAACAACCCGCCGGCCAACAGCAGTTGCTCGAGGGACATGCCCAGCTCGTAATACTGCCCGGTCCAGACGGTGATAAGGGTGCCCGCCAGCATCAATGGCAACACCGCACTGAAACCCATGATCAACAACGCGGCGTAGGTCAGCCCGGCAGCAGGAAACCACACACTGGCGTGATCGGTGTACTCCACCAGACGACCCAGCTGCCAGACCATCAACCACATGAGGGCAAGTACCCCACTGCGCAACAGTGTAGAGTTCTTAAACCCGTTCAGAACCTTACGGCGTAAGGCGTCACTTGTTAGCATGTAGTGCTGGCACTCCAGTAAAACACCTGACCGCTGTCGCTACCGCCCAGTATGGCTGTACCATCCGGCGTGATTTGCATCGGCCAATTCATTAGCGTGGTGTCATATTGCCACACTTTTTCGCCGCTGACACCATCATAGAGGTAGAAGTGGCCTGCGCTCTCAGCGGTACTGGCATCACCGGTGCTGGAATAGGGTTCGCCATCGGTGGCGGTGACCTGGGTTGCGTTGCGATCCAGACTGACACCCGGATTCGCCCCCAGGTTCAACAAGCTTTGCCAGCCACTGGGTTGGGAAGCGCTGGTCACCGGCGTAGCAAAACGCCGCACATACAGCACGCCCTGCTGAACATTGGACTGATTGGCGCCAATCGCGGCCACCACATCACCGCTATCGGTACGGGTAATGTCGGCGCCATAGGCCACCGACAATGACAGATTATTCGGTGCCAAAAGCGCTGCGACCTGTTCAGGATTAGCGGCGTCAATCAGCGCGCCCTGACCACTGTGCAATGCGGCAACCCAGTATGTGCCGTCATCCGTGGTTGCCACACGCATGCTACCACTGGGCAATGCGCAATGGCTTTGCACCGTTAGCCCGGTGCTTGTCGATGGGTCGACGGCCAGGCGCATGACCCGTCCTTGGGTAGAGGACGTTGTCGCTTCCCCCTTCCAGCGACGGGCATTGTCGGCGTAATCGATTGCCGACACCAGCATACAGTCACCGCCAGCATCGATGGCACAACTGTTGAGGTACCAAGGGCTACAACTGATACTACCAACACGGGAAGCCTTGTCATCGTCCACCAGGTACAGATAGGCACTGTCACCGGCCACCACCAGCAAGCGCTCACCGTCGGCACTGAAGGCCACCTGATTGACCCGTTCGCTGAAATACTCCACCAGCAACTGCTTACCCGAGGTGCCGTCAAAAATCTGTAAAAATCCCTGCTCTTTGCTCAGTGCCCCGCCAGCCGCGACGGCCCTTGCGGTATCATTCACCGCAACCCAGAACACTCCCTGCTGCGCCTCGTTTTGTGGGATGGGATGCTGCCAGCGCTGACTGCCGTCTCGGTTGTAGGCATACACTGAAAAATGGCCATCGCCGTATTCCTGGGATGTGCCGAACACGCACAGACTGCCATCGGCGCTGATGGCGACCGAATTAACCTGTGTATCAGCGTGTTGAGGAACCTGCCAGCGGGGTTGTTGGGGAATGCTCGTCATTGTGTAGCTCCATGTCATCAAAGGTGGACGCGGACTCATCGGCCAGCAACTGCAGACGGGCAAAATCCCGGTACAGCGGACTGCTTTTGAGTAACGCGTTGTGGGTGCCTTGCGCCACCAATTTTCCGTGCTCCAGCACCAAAATCCGATCGGCATTGACCACGGTGGTCAGCCGGTGAGCGATCACCAGCGTGGTCCGGGTTGCCATTAATTCTTCCAATGCCTGTTTGACGGCATGTTCGCTACTGGCATCCAGCGCACTGGTCGCTTCATCCAGTAACAGAATGGGTCGGTCTGCCAGCATTGCCCGAGCAATGGCAATGCGTTGCTTCTGACCACCCGACAATCTCACCCCCCGCTCACCCAAACCGGTCTCATACCCTTGTGGCAATGCCTGGATAAATTCATCGGCATGGGCGGCCTTGGCCGCGGCAATCACCGCCTGCTGAGATGCCTCTGGGTTGGCGTAGGCAATGTTATCCTGTACCGATGCGGCAAAGATCACCGGCTCCTGAGGAACAAGGGCAAATTGTTGACGCAACGAGGTGAGAGACAATGAAGTACAGGGCTGATCGTCGAGGTAAATCTGCCCTTGCTGCGGGGTATAGAAGCCCAACAACAGTTGAAACAAGGTGCTTTTCCCTGCCCCGCTGGGCCCTACCAACGCCACCCGTTCGCCGGGGTTGATGGTAATATTCAGACCATGAAGTACCGGCAATTCCTTATCACCGGGATAGGTAAAATGAACGTCTTCAAAACGCAATGCCCCTTTTACCGGTTGCGCCACCATACCCTCGCCCCGGCCGTCCAGAAGCGGGTTTTTCTCCGCCAACAAGGCCAGCAGACGTTCACTGGCACCGGCCGCTTTTTGCACTTCACCAATCACTTCACTGAGGGTCGCCACACTGCCACCGGCCATGACCGCATAGAACATGAAGGCGGTGAGTTCACCGGCGCTGACGCTGCCGGACAATACCTGATGAGCGCCCGACCAGGCCACCAAAGTTATGGCTGTAAGGCTGATCACCATCATGCTGGCCATCAACCCGGCGCGGGCACGGATGCGTTGCTGGGCAGCCCCCATGATCCGCTCAATACGATCGGTAAAGGCTTGTCGGTCCCGCGCTTCATGGGTGTAGGCCTGCACCGTATGAATTTCGTGCAAGGTTTCATCCACCTGCGCGCCCATATCCGCAACCCTGTCCTGGCTGTTACTGGCATAGCGCCGTACCCTGTCGCCCAACAGGCGAATGGGCAACAGCACCAACGGCACAGCGATCATCACATACAGCGTCAGACGGGGGCTGGTGATCAGCATCAGCAGCAATGCCCCGATGAAAGTGATAGACGCGCGCAGAGACATGGACAGGCCCATCCCGACGATGTTCTGCAGCAAGGTGGTGTCGCTGGTGAAACGGGAAATGATGTCGCCGGTACGGGTTTGGGCAAAAAAGCTTGGCGGCAACGACAGTAAATGATGATAAACCGCATTGCGGATATCCGCGCTGACCCGTTCACCCAACCAGATCATCCAGTAAAAACGTACAAACGCAGCAATACTGCCCACAATGCCAAGGCCAATAACGACCAACGCATAGAAATTGAGCTGTTCTGGGTTCTGGGCTGAAAAACCCTCATCGACAATGCCTTTGACCCCCTGCCCCAGCGCCAACCAGCACGCGGCCCCCACCAACAGCGCCAGTAGGGCCATCACCACCCGCCATTTGTAAGGGCGCAGATGACCAAACAGCCACGCCATGACGGCGCGGGAAGAGACAGATTGGGAGGCGTTGACAGACATATGCCCTGAAACCGGAACTGAACTGAGACTACCCTAGCAGGTCGGTGTTATGCGGGCAATCCCATTGAGCCTGCCGCAAGGTTCTGGTAGGTTGCGTTGTTTTTCCCAGTATCGGTGACCCCATGCCCATTGTTGAAGGCAATATCCGCAAAATGCACGCCAGCGCTGTCGATGGCCTCGCCTCCTATTCTCTGCCGATTGGCGAGCACAACCTGGCGATCGATCCCTTAATCGGGCAGACCCTGAGCGTACGCTGGAATGGCGATATTCATTGCGTACATTGCAACCGCAAAACCCGTAAAAGCTTCAATCAGGGCTATTGCTATCCTTGTGTGATGAAACTTGCACAGTGCGATACCTGTATCATCAAGCCGGAACAGTGCCACTATGATCAGGGCACCTGCCGGGAGCCTGAATGGGGTGAAGCGCACTGCCTGACCGACCACTTCGTGTACCTGGCCAATACCGGCACGGTTAAAGTGGGCATCACCCGTCATGTCAGCGACGGCATTTCCAGCCGCTGGCTGGATCAGGGTGCGACTCAGGCAATTCCCTTGTTGCGGGTCAAAGACCGCCTGACCAGCGGCCTGGTTGAAACCGCCTGCAAACAACACATCGCCGACAAAACCAATTGGCGCACCATGCTCAAGGGCACGCCGGATGACGTCGATTTGGCCGCGCGCAAACAGGAGCTGCTGGCACTTATCGCGGATGACATTGCAACCATCCAGCAACAGCAAGGGCTGCAAAGTGTTGCCGAGGTCGACGGACCGGCGGTGGCTATCCGCTACCCGGTGAGTCACTACCCGGAGAAAATCAAATCCATTAACCTCGACAAAGACGGCGAGTTTGCAGGACAATTGCAAGGCATCAAGGGCCAATACTGGCTGCTGGATGGCGACCGGGTGATCAACCTGCGCAAATATGCGGGCTACCACCTGCACATCGAATATCAAGGAGCATAACCATGCAACGCATTTGCGGTGTGGAACTGAAAGGCAACGAAGCGATCATTGTATTGATGGCAATGGACAGAGGTTTATGTCAGGTGCCCGATTGTCGGGTGCGCAAAGTGGTGCTGGCCTCCGACGATCCCAAAGGCCTCAAGCACTTTCAGAAAACCTTTGCCAAACTGATGAGTGACTATCAGATCACAGACGTTGTCATCAAACAGCGTGCCACCAAAGGCAAGTTCGCCGGTGGTGCAGTTGGCTTTAAACTGGAAGCCTGTATTCAGCTCATCGACGAGTTAACCGTTTCACTGCTGCACAGCAGCGCCATCGGACAAACCCTCAAACGCCACCCACTGGCGGTTTCACTGGCCGACGCCGGACTGAAAGGCTTCCAGGATGGTGCATTTCAGACCGCTTATGCGGCGCTGATGGGTAGTGCCGAGCCGGATTCAGTGTCATGAGATTAGAGATCTGGTGAATAACATGGGGACCAGGCAGTCCCCTGTGACAAGGACGTCATTGTTCATTCACACCCCCGCGGCCCGTTCTTCGTCCCGCAGGGTCAACACCTCTGCGCCGTCTTCTGTCACCAACACCGTGTGCTCCCATTGAGCCGACAGGGTTTTGTCCCGGGTCACCACGGTCCAGCCGTCCTTTTTGGTCTTGGTCCTGTGGCTGCCCTGATTGATCATCGGCTCGATGGTAAATGTCATCCCGGCTTGCAGACGGATACCGACGCCGGGTGACCCGAAATGGAGAATATCGGGCTTTTCATGCATTTCACGGCCAATCCCGTGACCACAGTACTCCCTGACCACACTGTAGCCCCGTTGCTCGGCATAGGTTTGAATGGCATGGCCGATATCACCGGTGGTTGCCCCCGGTCTGACACAGCGGATCCCCTGCCACATGGCCTCATAACAGGTATCTACCAGCTTACGGGCAATCGGTGTGGTTTGGCCGACCAGATACATTTTGCTGCTGTCAGCAACAAAGCCATTTTTCTCCAGGGTGATGTCAATGTTGACGATGTCGCCTTGCTTCAATCGCTTGGAGGCGCTGGGTATGCCGTGACAAACCACCTCATTGACTGAGCTGTTCAACACGTATGGGTAGTCGTACTGCCCCTTACTGGCGGGCCGTGCCTGCAGCGTGTCAGTAATATAGGTCTCAACAAAATCGTTCAGTTCCAGCGTACTGCTCCCCACCTCAACCCGTTCATCCAGCGCGGCAAATACCTGCGCCAACAGCTGACCTGCGGTGCGCATCAGGGCTATTTCATCGGCGCTTTTGAGGATAATGTCACTCATTGACTAACTTCACCGATGCCACCTTCTGGTTACGCATCTCCCGGCTCAGGATTTGTTCGTAGGTCAGGTTGGGATTTTGCTCAGCCAGGCGACCGATTTTCATCCAGAATTCCGCCTGTGAATTGATTGAGCGCTCCATCACAACGCTGTTTTTGCGCACATCCTCGTGCAGTTCATCGGAAATTTTGACAATACCCATAACATACTCAAAAAGAACAATTTGATACAATATGCTACATATTGCTACAAAATGCAATTTTTAACTGTCATGAATACCTGCGGTCACGGTTATCCGGCTGCCTTGTTGCTGGCGGATATGCTGACCAGTAACCAGCGACCGTCACGCTTGGACCACACCTGCGTTCCACCACCGGCCGCGGTGAATTTATCGCCGCTGTGCAGCGTGCCACGCTGGCGGTATTCATTGACCAGGATCACCGTATAGGCATCAATCACCGACAGGCTTATCCGGGTAAAGATCAGTTCATCAATGGATTTCACCGCTCCAAACCCCTGCTCGATCAGTGGCCGCAAGTCATCTACCGATGTCCAGACGCTGCCATCGGCGTTCAGACCGACAAACTTTTGTGCATCGACAAGACGAAAATAGGCGTCGGCATTCAGCGCAATGGCCGCCGCTTTCAAGGCTGAGAAGGCCTCAGTGACCTCGTTTTTGATGGTCGCCACTTCGGCGTCGGATAGCAGTTGATCGTGGGCAGTGGTGCTTAAAGAGAACAGCAGACAAAGCGTGCCTGCACACAGTCCTTTGATGTTCATTCAGAAGTGTCCTTGGTTAGAAGCGTGTGTCTGTTAAATACGGGTATAACGAATTTCCATCGAGGTTTGCCACTGTTCAGGCTGGCGGGCAAGTTGAATGGTCATCTGGTACTCGTTGGCATTATCCACGTTGATCAGTGAACGCTTGAACAATGGCTTGCCACTGTGGGGGTCGGTCAGCTCACCGCGCATATCCCAGCACCAGTCGTTAAATGTGCCTCGCTCCACCTGCAGCATGGTACTCACACTGTCTATCCAGACAATTTCAAATACCTTGCTGACCGTGTTATAGCCCCAATAACCTTCGCCATTGAAGGCCGGTTGGCCGGGAGCCATCGGGCTGGCCTGAAAATGCTGGTGCAAGTAGCGGCCATCAAACAACAAACGGTTATGCATCGTGCCCTGGCCACGCAACGGTTGCTCCTGGCCCATGAACATCTCCATCTCGGCGCTGAATTCTCCGGCCAGACGGTGCAACAGTCGGTGCTCCTCTGTTATGGGCATACCGGCTGGGGTTTGATCATTCATCGTTATCAACTCCGTTTGGGGTGAGCAGCCCGCGTTGGCTCGTCAGCCGGTGCAGGCTCGGTTTTAACTGCGGCGAGCGCGGGAGCACCACGGCCGCGGGCAACACAGACCTGATTTTTACCGCCATGTTTGGCGTCATACATGGCATTATCCGCGCAGTCGATGAGGTGCTCCAGAGGGCTTAACGCCCGACTGGCAACGCCAATACTGACCGTAAGAGGCACACGTTTGCCCTGATAGCGTAACGGATTTTCCTCCACCAGGCGACGCATACGCTCCGCCACCTGATGAGCGCTGGCCAGGTTGGTGTCCGGCATCAGCAGTGAAAACTCTTCCCCACCAGTACGGGCCAGACAATCCTGTTGTCGTGTTGCCATTGCCATGGTTTGCACGCAGTGTTTAAGGGCTTCATCACCGACCAGATGGCCATAGGAGTCATTAATTTGTTTGAAGTTGTCCAGATCAATCACCAGCACACTGAAGTCCTGGGCGCGGCGCTTGGCATCCGCATCGACCAGCGCCAGTTGACGCTGAAACGCCCGGTAATTTAACAGGTCGGTCAGACCATCATAGTCGGCCTGGTACTGGATACGCTGGATCATGCGCCACAGCACCTGCCCCACCAGGGCAATGTTAAAAAACACCGCCGCGGCGATGAAAAACCACAAAATGCTGACACCGAAAATCTCATCATTGTGGGTGAAATACACCGGCCGGACATTCGACAGTTGGGTGATCACGCGGATCCCGTTCAGGCCAATCGCAAGCACAAACGGCCACCCCAGCAACAATGACCGGACCAGTCCTACCCGTTTGCGGTTGGCGGCCACGATATCCCGGGCGATAAAGTAAAACAGCGCACTGCTGAACACCGAAAAGGTCAGTGCAAACCAATAAGCGGAACTGAGCTGGCCGGGGATCACCGGGTACACCAACAATACGGTCATCGCCAGCAGCCCGTAGTGATACAGCCTAAGCGGCTGATGGTACAGGGTTCGGACCCCGAGACTGAACAGGGAAAAGCCCACCAGGGTAATGATGTCTGCCAAATTCCAAATCAGAAAGCCGGAGCGACCGAAGCGAGCGGCCATCAGCATACAGGACACAATGAACAATAAATTGGCGGAGAAAAACAGCAGCGATGCCCGGCGGGCTATACGCAGATAAACCAGCATCAACCACGACGCACTGGCGGTCGCCAGTACCATGATTATGAATGAAAAGATGACTTCGCGCGCTTCAACCATCGCTGTCAAACTGCTAGTTGTTTATAAATCACACGATTACTATACCTGATAATCCGCGGATGACCACTTAGACATTGGATTGATTTTACCGCATTAAAAAGGGGCCGCCCGGCCCCTTTATGACATGTCAGGTATCAGTTACTGACCTGTAGCATGTATTCTGCCACGGCCAGACGGGTCTCCTCGTCCAGGTAATTCTGCGGTGGCATTTGCGGATAGTCATCACGCTTTTTGACCGGATCAGCGATGTAGTCCGCCAGACCTTGGGGATTGTCCATGTACAAAGCCTGAATAACCTGTACCGGTGGACCAATCATACGACCGGAATAGGTGTGGCAACCGGTGCAGATCCCCAGGTAGGCAATTTTGCCCCGTTCACTGGGATCAATCTCGCGGGGCGGCACCGGCGCATCGAGCAGATAGTCATCAATGTCGTCGGTGTGGGTCACATCACACTCGGCCCAGTCACTGACCCCAACGGTAACGTACTGATGGCGGTTGATGATGCAGCTGTCGCGGGAAACACCCACCCGCACGATATCCGGATTACCCTGTTTAAATTCGGTCAGCATCAGGGCTTTGGCCTCATCGATAGTGTCGTAGCCGTTATTCAGCATCAGGTTGTTAAGGATTTTGACCCGATCCGGCGCAGGATCCGATTCCGGATCGATGGTGGTATTGGGCGCGTTATTGTGATCGGTAATGATGATGCCGGCGGTCTTGTTGTCGCGGATAATGTTGTCTTCAATCACCACATCGTCGGCGGCCATGATCAGAATGCCCGTCCCAGCCGGAATGCCCGACACCGTCGAGCCGGGAATGGCAAAATTGGCGGTGTTGTTATCAACAATAAAATTATTGCGGATGATCACATCATAGGTGGTTTTGATTGGCAGTCCCGGGGTGATGAACGCCAGGATCCCGCCGGTGTTATGGTGCACGTAGTTGTTTTCAACGATGGCGTGACGGCTGTTTTCAATTTCAATCCCGGCCACCGAATCAAACACTTCATTGTGCGCCACGTGCACATTGTCACTCATGCCCACGTAAATGGCAGCATCTTCAATGCCTGAAATGATATTGTCTTCGACCACGCCGTTTTTTCCCAATTGCGGAAAAATCCCGTACACCCCGGTGTCGATGATCAGGTTGTTGCGGATGACGAAGTTGTTGCCCGCCTGCCCCATGATCCCGTTACCTTTGTACCCTGTGATTTTAAGGTTCTCCACCACCACCCCATTGCCGGAATACAACACCGCATCATTGAGCTTTTTTTGCCCATCCAGAGTTGGCCAGCGTCCTTGTTCGATAACCCCCACCAGGTGTATGTCATCTTTGTCGATGTACACCGTTTCATGATAGGTGCCTGGCTGGATCTGAATCGTGTCTCCTGCTGATGCGGCTTTGACCGCCGCCATGATGCTGTCCCCATCATTGACAATGTGCACCTGGCCCTGTGCTCTGGCCTGAGCGCCGCTGCCCTGATTATCCTGGTCTGCCTGCTTGTCGTAGCCGCCGGCATAGCCCGCGCCGCCCTGACTCAAGGTAATGGTAGGCGCAGGCGTGCGGGTAGTCCCCATTTGCCAACCGATCAAAAACGCAATCACGGCGCCCGCTGCGGTAAAAACGAGTCCTTTGTTCATGTTATTTCCCCGTCTGAGTGTGTGTTTGTGGTGCGCGGTAATCGGCATCCACCGGTGGCAGTCCCGACGGCACGGCGACTGGCACCGGTGGCATGAGACTTTCATCATCCAGCGCGCCCAAAAAGGTCACGATGGCATCCAATTCATCATCAGTCAGTTGCGGATCCCAGATATGCCAATGGATCTGCAGCGACTCTTCGGGCGGTACCGCATGGCCCCGCCCCTTATTGTAAAATTCCACCGCATCGCGCAACCCGGCAAAATTACCGGCATGCATGTAAGGTGCGGTTTTGGTCACATTGCGCAAGGTCGGCACTTTGAATCCACCGCGCAATTTGGCCGCATTGAACGGCACCTGGGCGCCCGGATCCAAGGGTTGACCCGGCGCTTCCGGCACACCAATCACGGCAATTTGATTGTTGGTAAACAATGGGGGCTGATGACATTCAGCACAGCGCGCCACAAAAGACCGGAACACGTTCAGGCCCTCAATTTCCCGCTCGCTGAGCGCCTGATGATAACCATGGGCATACTGGTCGTAACGGCTGTTGAGCGATACCAGGGTGCTCTGAAAGGCCGCCAGCGCCGTCATTACGTCAGCCAGGTTTGGTGATTCAGCGTGCGGAAACGCGGCCTTAAACAGAGCCGGATAAATCTCACTGTTGGCCAGATCTGACAGCAGTTGCTGTGGCGTGTTACCCATCTCATTGGGGTCGAATAACGGACCGGCGGCCTGCTGCTCAAGGCTGTCGGCACGGGCATCCCAGAACAGGTGATCAAGAAAGCCCACATTCCACAGTGACGGCGCCGATCGTTTGACCGGTTTACCGGTTACTCCGATACTGTGCGCCCTGCCATCCGCCAGGCCCTTGTCCGGGCGATGACAACTGGCACAGGACAACTGGTGGTTGCCTGACAACAGCGGATCAAAAAACAGCCATTTTCCCAATCCTATCTGGGCCGGGGTAAACCCATCCCGATGCGCAGGTAACGCCGTTTGGGTACCGCCAACGCCGCGGTTCTGCACCGAGTCGTAAAACTGATACAGCGACACCAGATAGCAACGTCCGTCATCCCGCAGCTCAAAGCTCGGCGGGCAGGTTTGAGGCAAAGAAAAAGTGGCTGCCTGGGCGTCCCCTACGTAACGCGAACAGGCGGCCACGACCAACAGCAGGAAAGTGCAGGTTGGGTTAAAACGCATCGTCTTGTCGTTGTTGAATGAACAGCAAAATATCGCGCAATTCCTCGTCAGACACGGTGTTGGCCATCATCGCCATTTGCCGGCCTAACCGATCATCCGGGTGACTACCACGAATACCGTTGCGAAACTTGTCCATTTGGGTCATCACGTACGCCACCGACAGCCCTTGCAAACGTGGCGCATGAAAGGTGGGATTACCTTCTCCCTGCGCGCCATGACAGGCACCACACTTGCCCTGGTAATACCGTTCACCGTTCATAAAACTGCCCTCTTCAACCCGGGCGGTAGAGACAGGCGCAAGGGAGGCCAGCCATGCCACCAGTTCGGTCTGGTCATCGGGCGCTAACCCACTGACACTGGCCGCCATGATTGCACCCTGGGTATCTTCCGGGTGACTACCGCGGGCACCTCGACGAAAGTCATTCAGTTGTTTGTCGAGATACCAGTCATACTGACCGGCCAACGCCGGTGCCTGCAGGGTGTCATTACCCTGGGCGCGATCACCATGGCATGCAGCACATTGGGTGTAGGTGGTTGTGCCACTGTCTGGTGTCGCCTGTGCCCGCCATGCAGCGCAACACAGCAGTACAAGTGCAGACAGGGTAACGGCAATCCGTAACGGCATGGCATTCTCATCGTTGTGTATGATGGAAGCACTTTACGCAGTGGCGGCGCAGACCGTCATACGCATTGCTGAAAAAAGCTGACGAATTCTGAAATGAGTTGGCTTTTTCAGCTATTCGTCGGTGTTATTCGCCGATTTGCACCGCACTGCTGCGGTATTCACTGGGGGTAACACCGTAAGTTTGTTTAAAGGCTTTATTGAACGAACTCAGACTACGGTAACCACAGTCCAGTGCCAGGGTCAGGATCGGGGTGCGACTGTGTTGAGGTTCACGTAAGCGCAGCGCAACATCCTTGATGCGATAGTGATTCAGAAAGTCATTAAAATTGCGGTAGGCCATCTCGCCGTTGATCACCTGACGCAGGCGATACTCGTGAATGCCCAAGGTACGGGACAAAATGCTGATGGTCAGGCCTTCCTGACGGTACAACAAATCGTTTTCCATCGCCGCGATCACCCGTTGCAATTCCGCCGAGGCTTCGGGCGCAGGTGCTTGGCGGGTCGCCGTTGTACTGGTCCCCTTGGCAGCATCAAACAGGGTGTTTTCACGCAACGCGAAAAACCAGAAATTGATCCCGGTTAGCAGCACACTCAGGCCCACGTATTTGGCCGTTGTCAGTCCGTGCCATTCAATGCCCAGCACCTGTTCGACCACTATGATCATGAACAGATAGCTGGCCACCAGTCCAATCACACCGGCTCGCATGTAGCGCCGTTCCTGAACCAGATCATCCTGCCAGTGGCGCAGCGCCACCAACAGCGCATGGCAAATCAGTACCAGCTCCAACGCCATGGCACCGTACACCACCAGACCATACAACGAAGGAAATTGACGCAAGTCGGCGTTAAACGCCAGTTGCAGTAACGTCGAGGACAACGGGATCAACAAGGTCAGAGACGCCACCGCCCACTGCCAGGGTTTGATCACCTGGCGGTCGGCAAATACGCACAGTGACACCAGCCAAAACACCCCGGGTAGCGCATTACCGCCAATATAGGCCACCCACCACAACACCGACATGTGGGTCTGGATCCCGGCGACGTCAGTCAGCACATAGGCGGCCCCACACCCCAGCAAGGCGATGAACAATCCGATCGCCCGATTGGTGGCCGCGCGGGGAAACAGCAACAACATGCCGGTCACCAGCTGGGCAAACGCGAAGTGGCTGAAAAAGGTTTCCAATGAGGTCACTGTGGTCTGTCTTAACGAAGTGGTATTGGCCAACCTTACCACTGAGGTAAAAGTCAGCTCAACCGGATTGACCGGCGAATTCGCCGGCCAATCGGTTTGATAGGATTAAAAGGTGATTTTCAGGTCGACACCAACTTCTCTTCCGCGGTTGACCCGACCAAAGGGAGTGCCCAGGATTGCCGCGGTGCGGCCGCTGATCCCTTCAACATAACGCTCGTCCAACAAGTTCTTGGCCCAGATCCCCAGGGTGTATTTGTCGTCTTCGCTGGAAAAAGCCACCCGGGCATTGAGATCTTTACGGTCGGCAAAATAGGCATCCACCGCGCGTTTGTAGGACTCCAGATCCGGATCCTGGTCGCGGATATTCTCCACAAACACATAGTCCACGAACACATTGACCTGGGCGAAATCCACATCCGGATACCAGTTGGCCGACAGGGTGTAGTTGGTGCTGGCATCAAAGGATTCGTTGCGCGCGTCCACCAATACACCTTCGGCATTGTAGAACGCAGGCGTTTCCACATCGGTGCTGCGAATTTCAGACACCGCTGACAAGATCAGGTTGGGGGTGGCCTGCCAGCGCAGGTCAATCTCCAGGCCGTCAATGCTGCGGTTCTCGTTGATGATACTGGGCACTGCCTGGCTGTTGCCCGGCGGTTTTGACTCCACCGAAATCTGGAAATTGTCCAGTTCGGTGCGGTATACGGTCAGGTTCATCACCAGCTGGTCGGCCAATACCGCCTTATAGCCCACTTCAAAGTTGGTGGTATCTTCCGGCTCAAAGGCTTGCTGTCCCTGGCTCTGATCAATGGGCACCAGCGAGTCAAAACCACCGGATTTGTAGCCCGTCGAATAGGACACAAACAACATCTGGTCGTCATCAATCTCAAAGCTGGTCACCAGGCGTCCGGTGACCTTGCTCCAGCTGTCGGATGCGGCCAGGTCCACTTGGGGGAACAATGCATTAGAAACCCCGGGCCGCACTGACGCGAAGCTTGTCGGCGGGATATACCAGGTAAAGTCCTTCTGATCATGGGAATAGCGTAAACCGCCAATCACATGCCAGCGATCGGTGACCGCAAAATCCACGTCGGCAAACACACCCCAGTTGGTGAAATCACCGGTATTGAAAATGTTTTCCTGCCAGAACTGGCCGGAGTAACTGGGCCCGAAAATTTCCGCCACGCCCAGCTCCTGTGACACGATGTCATAGGTCAGGTCACCGGTGGCTCGTACTATGTCACCGTCGAGCGGTAAACCGCCCAGGCCGATGGCGGCCATGATGTCGCCCCCCACGCCCAGCGCATTCAGGGCGCCGGCCCATTGATCGGCATTCCACATGTGATCCATTGGCAGGCCGAAAGAGTCCAGGGTCTGCTGTACCGCTGCATCGAAGGTCACTCCGGGACCAAACACCGCTTCAGCCGCGGCATCTGAAGTACCACCGAGCATTTGTGCAAGCTGCGCAGATACGCCCTGTGTGAGCTGACCGTTGAGCTCGGCCGTGGTCAGGCGGGCCAGCGTATCGGCGGTCAGGTTCAGCTCGGTCTGCTGACTGACATCCTCTTTCGAGTAAGACACCCCGGTGACCACGTTGACCCGCTCACCGCTGTAATTCAGCTGCCATTCGGTGTAGAAGATGTCCGAGTCTTCGTTATTGGAGGTATCGAAATAACGGGTGATGTCGGCGGTACCGTCTTCGTCCTCGCGGTTGACTGTCTCCCATTGGCGATGACTGACCACCCCTTTCATTGACCAGCGCTGATCAAAGGTGTGCCACAGTTTGGCGGTCCAGGCCGTCATGTCACGGGATTCAACGCCATTGCGCACATCGTTTTGTGCCGCCGATGCAAAGGGATCCGTACCGCCCTGGTAAGCCCATTCACTTAGCCCAACCGCCATTGGTGGCGCCTGTTCCAGGTCATCCACCTCCAGCGCCAGTTGCAGTTGGGTTGCGTCGCTGGGCTCCCAGCGCAGGGCAATACGGGCAGCTTTGTGATCACGGGCGCCCAAGTCGTAGGGCTCGCTGTCATTCCAGTCCGGCGATGACAGATTGTTGATAAAGCCGTCCTGCTCCGTGGTCAGTGCGTTGACCCGCACAAACACCTGGTCGCTTAACGCCTTGTTAAACATGCCTTCGGCGCGCATCAGGTAATCGGTACCGGCGGTCAGGCGCACAAACCCTTCGTCATAGGCACCGGGCTCGTTAGGGATCACGCTGACCACCCCCATCGCGGCGTTGCGGCCAAACAATGTGCCCTGCGGGCCTTTGAGGACTTCGACCCGCTGAATATCGGAAAACAACACGTTCTGCGCGGCGCGGGGCATGTACACATCATCATAAAATGATGCAGAGGACGGGTCACCTCCGACGGTAATGCCGGGGCTGGAAATGCCGCGGATCTGCACACCCGCCTGGGTCATGCTGCTGTCATCAAACGAGAACCCAGGAATGTACTTGTCCACATCCGACAGCAGTACCGCGTTGTTCTTTTCAATCACATCGGCACTGACCGTGCTGACCGTGACCGGTACTTTCATCACGTTCTGGGTACGCTTCTGGGCGGTCACTTCGATGACTTCCAAGGCGTTGTGGGCCGGTACCGTCTCATCGGTCTGTGCCACGGCAGTGGCGCTCCAGTATAGGCTCCCCATCGCCAGGGCCATGGACAAGGTTAATCGAGACAACGTCGTGGGGTGACCCGGGTGTGCAGCGGCGTCTTTGGCAAGCATGGGCAGTTCCTTGTTGTGTGTTTTTGACGAACATTCTTGTACTTGTGCCACGAGTATAAAGAGCCAATCACAGCGCTGACTTACGTAATGCTGCAAATGGCTGACGAATTTATTCGCGGGGCTGACGTATTTTTGCAAATCCCTTGCCTGACAAGGTGTTCAGGCCCATACAACCGATCACATTTTTTTAACAACCGTCAGACACCGCGCTCGTCGCCAGCGGTTCAATTCCTCCTGAAGGTCGGGTAGAAAGATAAAATCGACGTTCTACAGGATGTAACCAAGCCAAGTGCCCACGTCATCGCTGCTGTTTTTATTTACACATTGGTCAGTGCCAACCGCGAGCGGAATGCAGTGCTGGCAATAGCCTGACTCAGTCGGTGGGTTCCTGCAGGCCACTGCGCGCCACGATATCGGTGTCAAAGCCGTCAATGGTTTGCTGATTGCGGTTTATCCAGTAACGCTCGATGCCGTCAGGGCCCTGTTTGTCTGACCATTTGGCCAAATCATCCCGGTCAGCCACATAGTCAAAATAGGGTACCGACATGCCACAGGAGGTTTGCACCGTCTCGATGTGCTGAACGAAGATCTGCCGCGATGCCACACTGGCTGGAAACAAATCCACGTATTCCTGCCACTGGGCATCGCCACGGTGCAGTGCAGTGGCCTTGCCGTAAGTACGCAGGATCATGGGCGGCCCTTCAAAGGCACAAAACATCACCGTCATCCGTGGGTCAAGCTGCACATGACCCGCCGACTCATTGCCACTGCCGGTCAGGTTGAGCCAGATCAGCGTGTTGGCATCGAGCACCCGCAGAGAATCGCCCCCTTTGGGCGACACATTCACACTGCCCTGCGGCCCCGCTGTGGCGACAAAATACAACTTCTGCCGTTGAATAAAATCGATGTGCTGTTTGGTTAAGTGCTCGAATCGTTTGCCCATGAGGGTTCCTTTTAAATGAGTCCGTTGCTCTTCGTCAGGTCCGGTGTTCAGGGTCGGTCAGAGAAGCGAGAATGGCGCAGTCGGGATCGTCATCGCCCCGACAATCCGCTTCCAGCGCCGACAATGTTTTTTCCAGTTGTTGCAGTTCGGTGATCCGCTGGCGGATCGCCTGTCGGTGTCGCTCAGCGAGGGCTTTCACGTCTTTGCTGGCCCGGGTTGGATCGGCCCAGAGTTGCAGCAATGCGTCGATTTCACGCAGTGAAAAGCCCAGGTAACGGGCTTGTCTGATCAAGGTCAGTTGCTGCACCTGATGGCAGTCGTACAACCGGTACCCTGCGTCACTGCGGTGTGCATCACGCACCAGTCCCCGGGCTTCATAATGACGGATCTGCTTGGCCGACAGACCGGTCTGCTCAGCCGCTTCACCGATGGTCAGCCAATCAGTCATGTTCGCCTCCGGAGACACGCCAGCGCTGCAACAGCAACGCATTGAAGACCACCAGCACGCTGGAAAAGGCCATTGCGCCGCCGGCAATCAGCGGACTGAGGTAACCCAGTGCCGCCAATGGAATGCCAAGGGTATTGAAAATAAACGCCCAGAACAGATTCTGACGTATTTTACGCACCGTCAACCGTGCGATGGTCAACGCATCAGCCACCAGCGCCGGGTCGGCACGCATCAGGGTAATGGCCGACGCGCTCATCGCCACGTCCGTGCCACTGGCCATGGCAATCCCCAAATCGGCCTGCGCCAGCGCCGGCGCATCATTAATACCATCGCCGACCATGGCAACCTCAAAGCCTTGTTGCTGCATCTCCTTGACCGCCGCAATCTTGTCTTCGGGCAGCAATTCAGCGCGCACATCATCCACCCCCAGCTCCCGTGCCACCGCCTTGGCACTGTCTCGGTTGTCGCCGGTCAGCATGGCGACCTTAATATTTGCTTTCGCCAGCGTTTCAATGGCACGGTGTGCCGAGTCTTTAATGGTATCGACAAACGCCAGAATACCCACCAGCTGATAATCATCGCCCTCGCCTCTGGCCACATAGGACACCGTAGCTCCGGCAGGTACCGACAGATTATCAGGGATCCCGATGTGCAATTCCTGTATCCAGCGCTCACTGCCGAGCAACGCCGTCTGGCCCTCTGCGGTCTTCCCCTGAATACCACGACCCGCCTGGGTTTTCGGCTCATTGATGTCAACCGGAGTGACGCCTTTTTCCTCGGCACAATCTAGCACTGCCGTGGCGAGGGGATGTTCGCTGTGTTGCTGTAAGCCGGCCGCAAGCGCCAGCAATGCCTCGGATTTACCGTCCACCGCTGTCCAGTCCACGAGGCGGGGCTTACCTTCTGTCAGTGTGCCGGTCTTATCAAACAACACCCAGTCGATGTGCAGGGCCTGTTCGAGCGCTTTGGCATCCTTGACCAGAATGCCGGCCCGGGCGGCACTGCCGGTACCCGCCATGATGGCGGCCGGCGTGGCCAGCCCCAACGCACACGGACAGGCAATCACCAGCACCGCCACGGCATTGAGGATCCCGGTAGTCCAGTCACCGGTCATCAAGCCCCAGCCCAACAAGGTCAACAAGGCAATGGCCAGTACCACGGGTACAAACACGGCACTGACTTTGTCCACCAGGGCCTGCACCGGCGCCTTTTCACCCTGGGCTTCACTGACCAGACGTATGATCGCCGACAAGGTCGACTCTGCGCCAATGCGGGTTACCCTGACCGTCAGGGCACCATCGAGGTTGTAAGCCCCGCCGGTGACCGGGTCATCTTTTTGCTTGCTCACCGGCGCACTTTCACCGGTCAGCAACGCCTCGTCCAGATGACTGCGTCCTTCGAGAATGACACCATCGCAGGGCACTTGTTCGCCGGGCTTGATGGATACCTTGTCATCCACCTGCACATCGTTGATGGCTACCTGTTGCCACGCACCGTCACGCCACACGCGGGCCTGTTCAGGGCGCAGCTTTTCCAGCGCCCGCAAGGCTTCGGTGGTACGACGCTTGGCCCGGTGTTCGAGGAATTTGCCCAGTAAAACCAACGTGATCACCGCGCTGGAGGATTCAAAATACACGGCCGCATCAGCCGCACCGGGAAGCAACGTATGATAAACCGACAAACCGTAGGCAGCCGTGGTGCCCAGCGCCACCAGCACATCCATATTGCCCACACCGGCCTTGAGCGACGACCAGGCTCCGCGGTAGAAACGGCTGCCGGCGATAAACTGTACCGGCGTGGCCAGTATCCACTGCCACAATGGCGGCAACATGGCATCCATTTGAAAGATGGCCAGCACCATTGGGGCCACCAGAGGTACGGTAAACACCGCTGCCAACACCAGCAAACCATCAACACCTGGCTTTATTGTGGTATCCGACGATTGCTCAGGCGCCTGAGGCGTTCCAGCCAGGGCATAACCCGCCGCGCTTAATTGTTGCCCGACAACCTCGGCCGAGATGCCTTGAGTACTGATCAGCGTGAGTTGCTCAGTGGCCAGATTGACACTGGCTTTCAATACGTCGGGCAGTGCTGAAAACGCCTTTTCAATACGCCCGGCGCAGGAACCACAGTGCATGCCTTCGACCGCAAATTGCTGATGCTGCACGGTGGCCGGATAACCCGTGGTCCGAAGGGTTTGCAAGACACTTTCAATGTCAAAGTCGCCCTGTACCGACACCTGCTCGGTGGCCAGGTTGACAGCCACCTCTTTTACGCCGTCAAGGGGCTGCAGGGCGCGTTCAATTCGCGCCACACAGGATGCGCAGCTCATACCGCTGACCGGTAAATGTACTGTTGAAGACATGATCACTCTCCGTTCATTGTTGGACCATGGCCAAACATAAAGGTTACCACAAGGGTAAGGTCAAGGGTCTTTATGCCGCGTTTGCCAATTGTCTCTGGGCTGCGGTTACTTGCCCTGTCCTGCCTGACGTTGGTCGCATTCCCTCTGGGCCGGTAACATCGCCTGCCGTACAGTGCGATCTTTTCATGTTAAGGATAAACCATGACACTTTTACGCGGCATATTATGCGCCACGGTATTGTTCAGCAGCGCAACGATGGCGCAAGATACACTGACCAATCACTGTGACAACACCTGCCAGACCACGCAAATCAACCAGTATTATCAGCACATCAGCCGCATCCTGATGGCTGGCTCCAGCGCCGAGGACGTAGACAGGTTCCTTGGCGGCCTGCACGACGACGTGCGCTATGTGCACGCCGAGTACAGCGCCGATTTCGACAAAGCAATCTGGCGCCGCGCCTTCCTTCGTCAACTCGACAAAGGCCGTTACACCAACAGCAGCGATGCCACGCCTACCATCAACCGCATCATTCACGGCTTCAACACCGCGGCAGTGGAAGTGGTCAGCCGCTACAATGACGATGACAGTGGCGAGCTGCTCACTTCCCCTCCGCGACTGGCGATCTTCACCTTTGAAGACGGCAAAATTGTCGCCATTCGGGACCACTGGTATCACCTCGCGGAGCAATAGGGCAGCGGCTGTGTTGTTGCTCAGTGCAGCTTGAAGCGGGCGCCGACAATGTTGCCGATTTTGCGGTTGAGCAACACCAATACCCCCTTCAGCCAGCCGTGTACGGCAAACTGGTGCAGGTTGTACAACGATATATACATCAAACGGGCAATGTGACCTTCGATGAACATACTGCTGTTGGTCAGCTTGCCCATCAGACTGCCTACCGTGCTGTAGCGGCTCAGGTGCACCAGTGAGCCATAGTCGGTGTAGTGATAACTCAGCAGCGGTTTTCCCTGAACCTGACGACGCAGGTTGTTCGCCACCGTGGTCGCCATCTGATGAGCAGACTGGGCTCTCGGTGGTACCCAGCTGCCATCCGCCTGTTCGAAGCCGCAACAGTCGCCAATGGCCCAGATGGTGTCATAACGGGTACTTTGCAACGTCGGGGTGACCCGGATCTGCTGGGCCCGGTTGATGTCAAACAAGTCCATCGCGGCCAGAAAATCCGGCGCCTTGACCCCAGCCGCCCATACCATCAGGTCAGCAGCCAGCACCTCACCGGCTGCGGTCACAAACCCCTGTTCCGTCGCTTCACTGACCCGGGTATTTTCCAGCACATCAACACCGATACGGGTCAGGGCATGTTTGGCTTTGGCCGCGATCCGCGCCGGCAATGCCGGCAATATCCGCGGGCCGGCTTCAATCAGGGTCAATTTCAAACGCTTGGCCGACATCATCGGCATGCCGTAATGACGGGCCAGATTGGCCACATGGTGCAATTGTGCCGCCAGTTCCGTGCCGGTGGCACCACCACCGACGATGGCGACCTGCAGGGCTTTATCCGGATCGCCTAACTGGTGCAGACGCAGGAGTTGATTGAGCAGCGCTTTGTGAAAACGTTCAGCCTGTGGCAAGGCATCCAGCAGATAACAATGCTGACTGACGCCCGGCGTGCCAAAGTCATTACTGACACTGCCAATCGCCAGTACCAGCTCATCATAATCCAGTTCGCGACTGGGCAGAATTTCCCGTCCCTGATCATCGAGCAACGGGTCAAGGGTTATGGTGTTGTGCTCAGGGTCGATGGCCGACAGATTGCCCCACTGAAAGGTATAGCCGTGGCGGGCGGCATGCATGGCATACTCCACGCCGTCAGACGTTTTGTCGATAACCCCGGCCGCCACTTCATGCAGCAACGGCTTCCACACATGGGTGCGGCTGCGGTCCACCAACACAATACGGGCCAGATTTTTACGTCCCAGGGTTTTGCTCAGTCGGGTAACCAGTTCAAGGCCACCTGCGCCTCCTCCAACGATCACGATGGTTTTCATACAAGGTCCTGATGATAATGAATAAACCGGTGGGCTTTGAGCGACAAAAAGAGAGCGGTTCGCCAGGCTGGCGAAGGACAACAAGCAAGGTGTGAAGCAGGAAAAGGTACACCGTCGTCGCTATTTGGGAAGCTATGGCCTCAGTATGCCAGACTGGCGCTTCATCGTCCACGCACAAGCCGCTTTTCACCCCCGATGAAAGCCATCAATCCGATCCTCGGTCTTAACCGTACTACACTGATATCTCACGTCATTTGCTAAGGATGCACCATGCCATTACTGACTCGACGCCGCCTCGCGGCTTTCACCGCCATGGCCCTGTTTACAACCGCCAGCCAGGCCAATGAGGATCTGACCCAGGCGCCGGATAACATCACCGCGGTGGATATGATCAACCTGTTTGAACAGCTCAACGGGCCGCAGCCGGGATTCCGAAAAGGCCATGCCAAAGGGGTTTGTGCCGCCGGTATGTTTACGCCGACGGAACAGGCAAATGCGCGGTTCGACAGCCCATTGTTTGATCAACCCAGTGCGTTCATTGCCCGCTTTTCCATGGGCGGTGGCAACCCACATGCCGATGAAAGCTCCCGCTCGGCGCGGGGTGTGGCACTGCAGTTTCAATTGCCCGAAGGGGCCAGGCATCAAATCGCCGGGCTGACCACGCCGGTGTTTGCCGGCAAAACCCCGGAGCAGTTTTTCGGCTTGTTGCGGGTGATGCACGCCATGCGCACGGGCAAGGCCGATGACAGTACACTTAAAGGCTATTTCGCCAATAACCCTGAAGCCGCCGCAGCAGCGGGCTGGTTGCAACAACATGCACCAGGGGCCGAGTACACCTCGACACGCTATTTCGGTGTACACACCTTTTACGCCAACGACGAAGCCGGTGATCGGGTCAAATTCCGCTGGACACTGGAACCCCAGGACGGCGAGACCCTGTTGACGGAAGAACAGATGAACGCCCTGCCGGACACCTTTCTGGCCGAGCGTCTGGCCAAACGCCTGGGTGACAGCGCAGTGACGTACGATTGGTACTGGGTAATCGGTGAGGAACAAGACCCGGACATTGACCCGTCCAAAGCCTGGCCCGACGACCGCCTGCGCATCAAGGTCGGTACAGTGACCTTCGACAACGCCGACACCGAGGCCTGCGAACCGGTCAACTTTGACCCCAATGTGGTGGCCAGTGGCATCATGCCCAGCGATGATCCGGTGCTGCGCATGCGCTCTGCCGCTTATGCCATCTCCTTTGGCAAGCGGCTTTCAGGGCAATAGCGGAAAATAAGGCGGGTTGGGAGGTTAACTCAGCCCGCCGTTATCCGGTCACTTCCCGTCGGCGTACCGGCCCAACCCGGGCTTCCACGTCGGTGCGCAGTACCGGACACAAGCCGAGCATAAACAGCACTTCCACAGTGACAAACAACGGCCCAATCAACAGGCCGATCAGGTCGTCCACAAATGCTGGCTTTTTGCCTTCATAGTAGTGACCGATAAACTGCACAATCCAGCCACCTACGAACAAACCGATCCCGGTGCTCAGCCACTGCAAGGTGGAGCCTTTTGCCACAGCATGGGCACCGACCAGTCCCAGCCCCATCAATATGCCCATAATGGCAGCAAAGCGTAGGCTCAGACGGGCATAAAACAGCAAGGTAGCGACAAAACACAGCGTGGCAGGGGTCAGACTAAACCCGAACAGTTCAAACCCGGGGCGCGATAACAGTACCATCACGGCGAACACGATCACCGGCACCCCGATCAGATGGGTGGCGATGTTACGCGGATCGCGGTGATAGGCGGCATAGTTAGCCAGGTGCTCAACAAAGGTCATAACGGGTCTCCTCGAATCTTGGTGACCTCAATGTAGCAAAGCCCGCAACCGCACTTTGTCAACTAAGTGACATTTCAATTCGAAAATCCGTCCTTTTGGTGCAGGCAAAAAAAAAAACGGGCCACCAGGCCCGCTTTTGCAATCGCTTCAGGGCTTAGCCCTGCTGTACGGTCTGGTCAATCTGACCAAAGATGGACTTGCCGTCAGCATCGAACATTTCGATCTGAATGCGGTCACCAAACTGCATGAACGGCGTGCTTGGCTTGCCGTCCTGGATGGTTTCGATCATACGGATTTCGGCAATACAGCTATAGCCGACACCGCCCTCTTTGACCGGCTTTCCGGGGCCGCCATCGAGCTTGTTGGACACGGTACCTGAACCAATGATCGTACCGGCACACAGTGGGCGGGTACGTGCAGCGTGGGCCACCAGACGACCAAAATCAAAGGTCATGTCAACGCCCGCTTCGGGCTTGCCGAACATGTCGCCGTTTAGGTGAGACACCAGTGGCAAATGCACTTTACCGGCTTCCCAGGCACTGCCCAACGCATCCGGCGTGACACACACCGGTGAGAATGCACTGGAAGGCTTGGACTGGAAGAAACCAAAGCCCTTGGCCAGTTCACCGGGGATCAGGCCACGCAACGATACATCGTTGACCAGCATGATCAGTTTGATGTGGCCCAGCGCGTCTTCCGGCGACACGCCCATCGGCACATCATCGGTGATCACGGCAATCTCGGCTTCAAAATCGATACCAAAGCCTTCGCTTTGCGGCATGACAATCGGCGCACGAGGGGCCAGGAAGCTGTCGGAACCGCCCTGATACATCAGAGGATCAGTCCAGAAACTTTCAGGCATTTCCGCGTTACGGGCTTTACGCACCAGCTCTACGTGGTTGACGTAGGCGCTGCCGTCGGCCCATTGAAAGGCGCGAGGCAGGGGTGAAGCGACCGCGGTCTGATCAAACGCCTGCCCTTCGACGTCGCCGCTTTCCAGCTTGGCATGCAAGGCTGCCAGCTTGGGCGCCGTTTCGGCCCAGTTGTCCAGTGCCTGTTGCAGTGTGTTGGCAATACCGTCGGCAGTCACCATTTTGCTCAGGTCATTGCTGACCACCACGAGTTGGCCGTCACGGCCGGCGTTTACACTTGCCAGTTTCATTCATTCGCTCCTTTAAATGCTTCGCCACTGTGTAACCAGTCGGCGTGTTTCGGTGCTTTTTTGGTGCGTGACCATTCTTCGAGCATGTCTTCTGCAACCCGCTTCAGCTCTTTGTGCATGCCGGGCGTAGCGGTGTTCGCCGCCAGTTCAATACGATGCCCGTTAGGGTCAAAGAAATAAATCGATTTGAAGATGGTGTGGTCCGTCGGCCCCAACACGTCAATGCCGTGGGACTCCAGACGGGCTTTGGTTTCCAGCAGTTCTTCCATGCTTTCCACTTCAAACGCAATGTGCTGAACCCATGCCGGCGTGTTCTCATCCCGGCCCATTTCCGGAGAATTGGGGATTTCAAAGAACGCCAACACGTTACCCATGCCTGCATCAAGGAACACGTGCATGTAAGGATCAGGCTCTTTGGTCGAAGGCACTTCGTTTTCGGCGATGGCCAGCTGAAACTCCATGCCCAGCAGGTCACGGTAGAAGGCTACCGTTTCCTTGGCATCTTTGCAGCGGTACGCCACATGGTGAATACGTTTGATCGCCATTAGGCCACCTCACCTTCTTTTTTGATCACGCCACGGTTCAATTGGTCGCGCTCAATAGATTCAAACAGGGCTTTGAAGTTCCCTTCACCGAAGCCATCGTCTTCTTTACGCTGGATAAACTCGAAGAACACCGGGCCCA
Source organism: Fluctibacter halophilus (assembly GCF_020687825.1). Taxonomy (GTDB): domain Bacteria; phylum Pseudomonadota; class Gammaproteobacteria; order Enterobacterales; family Alteromonadaceae; genus Fluctibacter; species Fluctibacter halophilus. The sequence goes on along the minus strand of NZ_JAJEWP010000002.1, from coordinate 233,694 downwards.
ACATGGTTTCAGAGAAAATCTGCAGCAACAGACGAGGTTGACCGCCTTCGGTGGTGCCGTCAAGCAGAATGCCACGGGACTGCAGTTCACCGACAGGTTCACCGTGACCCGGCAAACGCTCTTCCAGCATCTGGTAATAGGTTTCGGGCGGCGCGGTCATGAACTTCATGCCTTGTTTCTTCAGGCGATCCCAGCAGGCCACCAAATCGTCACAGGCAAACGCAATGTGCTGGATACCTTCACCGTTGTACTGCATCAGGAACTCTTCAATCTGACCGCCACCGCCGGCCGCTTCTTCGTTGAGCGGGATACGGATCTTGCCATCCGGCGCAGTCATCGCCTTGGACAACAGGCCGGTGTACTCACCTTTGATGTCGAAGTAACGGATTTCACGGAAGTTGAACAAATTGGTGTAGTAGTTCGCCCAGTATTCCATGCGACCACGGTAAACGTTGTGGGTCAGGTGATCCAGGGTGTGGAAACCACAACCTTCAGGGTGACGATCCACGCCTTCAAGCCAGTTGAAGTCGATGTCGTAAATGCTTTCGCCTTCTTTGTAACGGTCGATCAGGTACAGGGTAGCACCACCGATCCCTTTGATTGCCGGCAAGCGCAGCTCCATCGGACCGGTGTGGATTTCAACCGGCTGCGCACCTTTTTTCAGTACTTCGCTATAGGCAAACTGGGCATTCTTAACCCGAAACGCCATGCCGCAGGCAGAAGGGCCGTGTTCTTCGGCATAGTAAGACGCATGGCTGTTCTTTTCATAGTTGGTGATGAAATTAATATCGCCCTGGCGCCACAACTCAACGTCTTTTGACTTGTGCACCGCCACTTTAGAGAAACCCATGGCTTCAAACACCGGCTCCAGAATACCTTTCTCAGGTGCGGTAAATTCAACAAATTCAAAGCCGTCCAGGCCCATCGGGTTTTCAAACAAATCAGCCATCATTATCCCCTTATCTACGTCGTTGTTCAGGGTGGTTAAAGCGCGAACAGCGGCCTCAACCCCAATTAGTTGCAATGGCAACCAATTTAGTTGCAACAGCAACTAATGTCAAATACCCTCATCATCAGGCCTGAAAAAGTGGAAAGAAAAAAGGACAGTGCATGGCAAACAAACCGATCCTGAAACTGGAGCGCTTCCTGCCCTACCGGTTATCCATTGTCTCCAACAAAGTCAGTAGCATCATTGCCGACACCTATAAAGACAAGTTCGCCATCTCCATCACCGAGTGGCGCATCATGGCGGTACTGGGTGAATACCCGGATATTTCCGCCGACGAGATCTCGGCCAAAACCCAGATTGAAAAGTCGATCCTGAGCCGCTCAGTGAGCAAATTGCTTAAACGCAACCTGATAGAACGGGACATGGCCGAGGATGACCGCCGTCGCTCCATGATCCGCCTGTCGGCTACCGGTAAGTCGGTGTATGACGAGATAGTGCCCTTGTCTTACCAATATGAAGACGCCCTGCTGGAGTGTTTCAGCGAAGAAGAACAGGCCCAGTTCAGTCACCTGATCGACCGACTGTATGAACACGCCGGAAACCTGTAAGGCACAACTCGGGCTGTACGATAAATACCCAGTGGGGTATGGTAGGATTTCTGTGCGTTCAGGTGTGGTTGGATGAAAGGCGATATTGCGGTAGAAGCAGACTGGCAGGCGTTGCTGTACGGTATCTCGGATACGCTGTTGCTGGTATCTGAAGATGGATTAATCCGCTGGACCAACGGCAAAAGCGACATGCTGGGCTACACAGAAAAGGCCTTACTCAATCAATCGGTCAATATACTGCTACCCGAGTCCCTGCGCACCCGGCACACCGACTGGCTAAAAGGGTATTTCAAAAACCCCAGCCAGCGAATGATGGCCGATGGTCGTCAGTTCCGTGCCCGTACCCATCAGGGCAATATCATTGAAGTGAACATCGAACTGACGCCGATCACTTTCGAAGGCGCGTTGCATGTGCTGGTGACCCTACGGGAAAGCCATCAGGATACCTACCTGCACAATAAACTGCTGCATGCCGAGCGACTACTGAAAGACTCCCAGGCGATTGCCAAGCTGGGCACCTGGGATTGGGACATCAGCGATGGCAGCCTGCAATGGTCTGATCAAATCTACACCATGTTCGGCATCTCAAAACAGGACTTTGGCGCCAGCTATGACGCCTTCCTGCAATTTGTCCATCCCGACGATCGACACAAACTGGAAGCTGCCGTTGAAGCCGCGATGGAAAAAGACCGCCCTTACGCGGTGAATCATCGCATCATCCGCGCCGACGGCACCATCAGACACATCGCCGAGCGGGCCCGACTGTACCGCGATGGCAACGGCACACCGGTGCGTATGTTGGGCACCGCCCAGGACATCACCGATGATTACCTGCAAAAGCAGCAACTGGAACAGGCCAATCAACAAATCCATCAGCACCAGCAACAGTTACAACAGCTGGCCTACTACGACGGACTGACCGGGCTGCCCAATCGCAATTTCTTCATCAAACATCTGGATGAACGGATTGCCGCAGCCGATAGCCCCGCAAAGCCATTTGCGCTGCTGTACCTGGACATTGACGGCTTCAAGGAAATCAACGACTCCCAGGGCCACGATGAAGGCGACAACATTCTGCAGGAACTGGCCAAACGCATCATCGGCATCATCCCTGACGATACCCTGGTAGCACGTCTGGGCGGGGACGAATTCGCCGTGCTGCTGGACGATGACATCGATGCCAGCGCAGAACGGATCCTGAGCGAACTGAAGCTGCAGAAACACTACGGCAATTTCAGTGTGCGCCTGTCTGCCAGTCTCGGCATTGCCTTGTACCCACAGGATGGTGACACTGCGCTGGAACTGCTCAAAAAAGCCGACATCGCCATGTATGCGGCCAAGAAGTACGGTAAGAGCACCATCCGCCACTACGATCCGGCCATTGCCGCCCGTCAGGTGGATCGCCTGCAGCGCATCTCCGATCTGGAAAAGGCCGTCGCCGAACAACAATTTGAAGTGCATTACCAACCCAAGCTATCCACTCGCAGGAGCCACGCCCTGCATGTTGAAGCGCTGGTACGCTGGCACCATCCCAGCGAAGGTTATATCGCCCCTACCGCGTTTATCTCGATTGCCGAAGAAACCGGCATGATCGTCGATATCGGCGATCAGGTGCTCACCGCCGCGTGCAAACTGATTGCCAACCAGCGCAAGTCTGGCGCCCCAGCCCTGCGGGTAGCCGTCAACCTGTCGGTGCAGCAATTGTATGATGCCAATCTGCTCAAGCGCTTTGAGGACATCCTTTCAAGACACGGTGTGCATGCCAGTGAACTGGAGTTTGAAGTCACCGAAAGTGCCTTTATCAACAATGTCGACGCTGCCAAAGGCGTACTGTCGGCACTCAAATCCGCCGGCGCCAGCATTGCGGTGGATGATTTTGGCACTGGCTATTCGTCACTGAGTTATCTGGCCAAATTGCCTATCGACACGGTCAAGATTGACCGCGCCTTTGTACAGGGCGTACCGTCCGACAGTGACAATGCCACCCTGTGTAAAGCGATTGCCTCCCTGGCCCATAGCCTGCGGATGTCGGTGGTGGCCGAAGGGGTGGAGACCAAACAGCAGGCGTCGTTCCTGTCGGGGCTGGATTGCGACCAGTTACAAGGCTACTACTTCGCCAAACCGATGTGCGAGAGCGACTTGCTCGACTACGTGAACAGCGGCGACTGGCAACAGGTAACCCTGGATTAACCTCACCAGCGACCTCTTTTACATCACACTACGCGTTTTTTTGCACCGTTTTCATCGTTTTTCCGGTCTGTGACGTAATCAGGTTCCATGTTTCACATATTCATTCAGGAGTCAGCCTTACATGCTCAACATGGATTTTTCCCAGCGGGTGGTGATCGAGACGGCCAACGCATCCTGGCAACCCAGCCCGATGGCCGGCGTCGAGCGCAAACCGCTGGAGCGGGAAGAGCGCGAATCCGGGCGGGCCACCAGCATTGTGCGCTATGCCCCCGGCGCCGCCTTCAACACACACCAGCACCCGGCCGGTGAGGAGATTTTTGTCCTCGACGGTGTATTTTCCGATGAGCACGGTAACTTCGGTGCAGGCACGTACTTGCGCAACCCGCCCGGCAGCCAGCATGCGCCGTTCAGCAAGCCGGGCTGTATCTTGTTTGTAAAGTTATGCCATTTCGATCCCAGAGACACCGAGACGGTCAGGGTGGATACCACCAACACGGCTTGGCTACCCGGTCAGGGCAACCTGCAGGTAATGCCCTTGCACAGCTTTGAAGGCCAGCACACCGCGCTGGTCAAATGGCCCGCCGGTGAAACCTTTACCCCCCACCGCCACTTCGGCGGCGAGGAAATTCTGGTGTTATCCGGCACCTTTATCGACGAGCATGGCTGCTATCCACCCCATACCTGGTTGCGCAGTCCTCACGGTAGCGCCCATCACCCGCGGGTCGAGGAAGACACCGTTATTCTGGTTAAAACCGGCCATCTGCCGCTGGATTGAGGCGCCTGTGATGCTTCAGGGTTGGCCCGACACGGGTAGCGCCGGGTTCGATTGAGACGGCTGGATTAACCGGTCGATGCGCGGCAGTAACCATTGTTCCAGTGCAATCCAACCGTCTTCGACCTGCATCATCGCCACTACCTGTACCTTGCGTTTGGGGTCACTCCAGAACAGCGTGCCGCCCTGCCCGGCCCAGAAAAAGCTGCCTTTGGCACGCCAAGGCGTGTCTTTTTCCTGTACCCCAAGGCCATAACCAAACCCGGCATCGGGGTACACCCGCGGCAGAAACTGGGTATCCAGACCGGTGGTGTATGAGGTCAGCAACGCGTCCACCGACGCCTCAGACAGGATTTGCTGCCCGTTGAAGCGCCCGCCACTGGCCAGCATGGTCACAAAGTGGGCGTAATCCTGAGCGGTCGACACCAGACCGCCACCGCCCGACATCAGCGTCGGCTTGTCCAGGTAGTCACTGTCTTCGCCAGCTTCGATAAACGCGATGTTGTCGGCACTGAAGGTTTTGGCTTCCTCAAAGGTGCTGACTTCATGCTCATAGGCATCCACCAGCCGGTGGGTATCCTCTGGCGCCACAACAAAGCCGGTATCGTGCATCGCCAGCGGGGTCAACACATGGCGGCGCAGGTATTCGTCGAAGGGCAGACCGGAAACTTTTTCCACCAGCGCGCCCTGAATGTCGCTGGCAATGCTGTAGCGCCAGCGCGTCCCCGGGGCGAAAAACAACTCGATACCCGAGACATCATCCACCAATTCATCCAGGGTATTGCCACGACTCAGCGGATTGGCCAGCAAATAGCGCAGGCCAGCCCAACTGTCGAAACCGCCGCCGTAATCAAACCCGGCGGTGTGGCTGAGTAGCTGATGCACCGTGACAGTCTGCGCGGTGCCATCCACTTCGAACGGGTCGAACTTGGGTAGATAAGTACGTATATCCTCGTCCAGTTTAATCCTGCCCTGCTCTGCCAGTTGCATCACCGCCACCGCGGTGATCGGCTTGGTCATGGAAAAGATCCGGAACAGGTGCTCGCGGGTCATGGCGGTGTTCGCTTCGGTATTGACCTCGCCATGGGCGTCAAAATGCACCACTTCGCCATCATGCTGCACCCACAACACCATGCCGGGCAGGTCATGCTGGTCAAGGAAGTGATCGATCTCGCTGCTCAGCGAGGTAGTGGCCAATACAGGCACGCTGAACAGCGCAGTCAGGCCAAGCAGGGTTTGTCGTAATCGGCACATGGGCTCTCCTTTCGTTCAGACATTCACGCCTGTACCCTGCCAGTACCGGGGTAACCCCAAGGTAACCGCCACCAATAAATTTCTGTGATGAAAGGCTATCAGCACAAAACACTACCAATTGCTAAAAAATCGGTTATGATAATTCCACTTGGTTTCAATTTGGAACCATAAAACCAGTCAAAAGGAAATTCACAATGTTCAGTCATATTATGCTCGGCGCCAATGATGTGGCCGCCTCCAAAGCCTTCTACGATGCCACTCTGGGTGCACTGGGTTACAAGCCCGGTGTCATGGATGAAAAAGGCCGTTGTTTCTACATGACCGAGACCGGAGTGTTCGCACTGACCTCACCGATCAACGGAGAACCGGCCTGTCACGGCAACGGCTCAACCATCGGTTTCAGCGCCAAAGATCCGGACATGGTCGATGCCTGGCACAAAGCCGGTCTGGCCAACGGCGGTACTGAATGTGAGGATCCGCCGGGGATCCGTGAAGGTGCCGGACGCAAACTGTATCTGGCGTACCTGCGTGACCCCAGCGGCAATAAAGTGTGTGCCCTCAAACCGATCAAATGATCGTACCAATCAGGCCCGCCATCGGCGGGCTTTTTTATGCCAGGCGGTCAAGATTGACGTTTGTTTCCCGATTGTTGCCCATTGTTTGCACATTTGCCGCTTATCGTTTGCCCCGTGGACCCCGAAGCCTTTTGCGCTTCGCCAACAGGACAAACGGAGAACAGCATGCAACAACACACACAACTTCTGCTCACCACCTTACTGCTCAGTCTGTACGGCTGTGGTGGCGGCGACACCACCACCGAGAACAATGACACAGCGCTCACCACGCCACCGGTAACGACCCCGGCGCCGACCCTCGACGCCCCTACCGTCAGTGAGCAACCCGACCCACAGACCCAGTTACCCTATGCCCGGATTGCCTTTGCCAGCGAGGGGGCCAGTGGCTACGAATGTCAGCTGGATGACGGGCTGTTTGAACCCTGCGCAAGCCCCCACGACATTTACCCACTGGCGGTGGGCGAGCACACGTTAAGCGTACGCGCCGTGGATGACAATGGTGATGCCAGTGAGGCCAGCCAGATCAATTGGACGGTTAACAGCCTGTTCGATGCCGACGCCGGTATTCACCCGGATCTGGTCGCCACCAACGTGCAACCGGATCCGGTCGCGGCCAACAGCTGGCGCGGCATTCTGCGCATCAACTGCGACTTTGCCCATGCCAGCTACGACGACCCGATTGTGTTTCCGGGCCAGGATGGCGCTGCCCACCTGCACCGCTTTTACGGCAATACCCTGACCGATGAAAACAGCACCACCACCAGCCTGTTTACCGACGGGGAGTCGAGTTGTCAGGGCAATACCCTGAACCGTTCCGCCTATTGGGTACCGACCTTGCTGGCGCCGGCCTATAACCCGGACACCGGCCAGCGTCTGGTGGATGATGACGGCCAGGACGCCTGGAAAGTGGTGCCGGCGGTGGTGGGCAATGACGATGAAGCCCATGAGATCTTTTACTATTCGGCCGGTGTGGACGATCTGGACAGCATTCAACCCATCCCGCTGGGCCTGAAAATGATCGCCGGTGATCACATGGGCCAGCCCGGCAACGAACAGGATACATCCATCGTGCGCTGGCACTGCCAGAGCTGGGAGTCAGACGAGTCCAGTAACCCCCAGTGGAGCACTTCCATCCCGGCATGTGTGGCGCCGGATCGGCTGCGCATGGACATCTTTTTCCCCAGTTGCTGGAACGGTATCGATCTGGATTCGGCCGATCACAAAAGCCACCTCGCCTACCCGGTCAACTACGGTGGCCAATTAGGCACAGCCTGCCCGGAGACCCACCCGGTACCGATCATCCGGGTCAGCTTTCACTATGCGTTCGGGGTCAAACCCGATGTCTATGAGCCTGAGACCCAATCCAGTCAGGGCTGGCAACTGGCCTCCGACATGTACGACGCCAGCAGTGAAACACCCGGCGGCATGTCACTGCACGGCGACTGGTTCAATGCCTGGCATCCCGAAGCGCTGCAAGCGGTACTCGACACCTGCATCAAGCAAGAACTGGACTGCCACGACGGTAATCTGGCCAACGGCTACCGCCTGACCGGCACCCGCCCGGGCACCCAGGAAGAGCCTGCCATCATTAACCGTGGCAAAGGGCTATAACCACCCTATGTCCATTTGCTATCGCGTGATACGACGATAGCTGGAACGAAAGGCCGGCTGCCATGTGGCGCCGGCATCATCACTTTTTTCGATCTGCATAACGCGATGATCGCCCTGATCCAACGGCAGGGTGAGTCGAAAAGCCCGCAGGGTGCTTTCATCGATGGGAAACAAGGTGCCCGACGCCAGGTTGGTCATCACCAGCGCCGCATCTTCCACCTGACCGCTGTAGATGTCCATCACACCCCACACATCATCAATCGCCGCCTTGCGATAGACCTTTCGGTATTGGTCATAGGTCAGGTAGGTCTCCATGTGAAAACCCTGGCCATCGGTATCGAGGGGAATTTCAGCCAGCATCAGGCCTTTCTGGCGCCATTCAATCCGCACCGGGCTTGTCGACATCGGTTGCCAGGTAGCGCCGTTATCGACGGTGATCTCGACGGTCAGCTGCCAGTCCCCCACCAATGGCTCGAGGCGGTCCATCGCCGCCTTTGGTGCCGCAGACGGTGAAGGTGGTGCTTGAGTTTCAGGGGCGGCCGAGGCGCACACCGCACTGAGTAACAACACGGTGACACATAAAAAAGGTTTCATCGCTTTCCCCTGCACAAGATGATGATTTGTTTATGCCATGTTTTTACCACAGTCTCAGCGCAAAAGCGGCCCGATGGCGGTTTGATACGACCAATGTTGCTGACAACCCTACCACACACTGGGACATCCGAGCAGGCTGTGGTAGCGTGAACCCCTTGATTGCCCCTTGGCCTGATACGTTATGGTCACCACGCCAACACTGACAGCATTGTACAAACAGCACGGTCCGCAGCTGCTTGCGACCCTGACCGGGCTGCTGGGCACGCACAATTTCGCCCTGGCCGAAGACGTGTTGCAGGATGCATTCAGCATCGCACTGACCGACTGGCAGGCCAACGGTGTACCCGACAACCCTCAGGCCTGGTTATTAACCACTGCCCGCCACCGCGCCATTGATGCGGTGCGCAAACACAAAACCCACCTGACCTTTGCCCCGGCCCTGACCCATCAGCTGAGCAGCGAATGGAGCGCCGCCTCGGTGCTGGACAACGCCTTTACGCCGCAGCAGATGCACCAGGATCAGCTGCGCATGATGTTTGTGTGTTGCCATCCGAGTATCAAGCCCGCCAATCGGCTGGTGTTTATTCTGCGCCACCTGTGTGGCCTGAGCCTGACGGCCATCAGCCGGGCCCTGCTGCTGCCCGGCGAGACGGTCAAAAAGCGCCTGACTCGCTGCAAGGAGCAGATCAAGCCCCTGTCCTTTGCCCTGCCCGACGAGGATGCCCGCGTGACCGCGATGGACTCGGTACACACCGTGCTGTACCTGCTGTTCAACGAAGGCTTTCATGGCACGGGGGAACAGGCACTGGACTTAAGCCTGTGCCGCGAAGCGGTGGATTTGGTGACCCTGCTGACCGATTCTCCGGCGCTGGTCAATCAGGACACCCTGGGATTGTATGCGTTGATGCACTACCATCTGGCCCGTGCGCCGACACGACTGGACAACGACGGTGCCCTGTTGCCACTGGATCAGCAGGACCGCAGCGCATGGCAGCAGGATAAAATCAGTTTGGCCAACCGGCTACTGAGCGTTGCCGAAACACTGCCACCGGCGGTGGGACGGTTTTATCTGGAAGCCATGATTGCTCGCCAGCATTGCGCGGCAGCCCGGTTTGCTGACACGCCCTGGCCACGCATCGTGCAGTTGTACGATATGCTGTACCGAGTCACCGCTTCACCACTGGCGCGCATCAATCAGGCCATTGCCCTTGGCTACGCCGGGCAGCCGCAGCAGGCGCTGTCATTGATTGATGAGGTACAGGATCATCCCGCCTTACAGCATTCGCCGATGGTCGACGCAACCCGCGCCCACCTGCACGCCAAGCTGGGCGATGCCAAGCAGGCCTACGCGCTGGCCGAAGCGGCCAGAGCCAAAGGGGGTACCGCCAGAGAGCACCAATTGATGATGCAACAGCTGGCGGCCTTGCTGGCTACTCCAGGGTCTGGATCTGACGCACTTCCACGGTGACGTCCGGGTACTCCATGATGGGGCAGTCCTTCACCAGCTCACAGGCTTCTTCCAGTGAACCGGCTTTCACCACCGAGTAACCGCTGACCAGCTCCTTGAACTCACTGGCAGCAATGTCGGTCACCACCCCATCCGGCGTGACGCGCTTACCGGCATAATGCAGCGGGGCGCCGCCGTTGGCCAGCTTGTCTGCCGCCGCCAGCTTGCCCATCCACGCTTCCCAGCGTCCCATGATGGCGCCCATCTCTTCCGGGCTTGTGTTCTCGGCCCAGTCCGGATCGCCGCCCTGATAAATCAACATGTATTCGTTCATGATGTTTCCTTTTGTTGGGGTGCAGCCCAAATGTGCACCTATCACTATGACGGATGAACAAACCCGGCGGGGACATTTTTTTAAACTTTTTTTGCCTGCTTGCTGCCCGGCGGCAAAAATCGGTATGCTGACAGGATATCTGCCCACTCAGGGTCGCCAGCCGACCTCTCAGGATCATGCGAAACCAACTGTCGATTCGTTCCTACAGCACCCGGCCGGTCAGCCATGCCCACGACTTTCACCAGTTGGTGTTGCCCCTGCGCGGCGTGATCAATATCCACGTCGGCGAATTCGAGGGCCGGGTTGCTCCCGGCGAATGCGTGGTGGTCCGGGCCGGGCAGGAACACCGTTTCACCGCCGAGCGGGAAGCCCGCTTTGTGGTCGCCGACATGGACACCCTGCCCGACAACCTGACGACTTCACAACGGGTGGTGTTTGCCATCAGCGCGGCGCTGGTGCGCTACCTGACGTTTGTGCAGACCCAGTTACAGCACCAGTTGCACCCGCAGTTGGAACAATCCATGTACCAGACGTTTTTCTGGCTGCTGTCGGAGCAAGCCCTGCGCCCCAAGGTGGATGATCGCATCAATGGGGTACTGGCCCACATCGAGCAGCACCTGGCCGAGCCGTTGCGCATCAGCCAACTGGCGGCGGTGGCGTGCCTGAGTGACACCCAGTTTAAAAAGGTCTTCAAGCAACAGACCGGTGTCACGGTGATGCAGTACATCACCGCCCTGCGCATGGACAAGGCCCAGGCCCTGCTGACCCACACCGACTACCCGTTGCACATTATCGGTGAACAGGTGGGCTACCCCGAACCGGCGGCGTTCAGCCGCGCATTTTCCCGTCAGGTGGGGCTACCACCGACCCGCTTTAAGCGCTGACAACAGTCTGCTGTGCCAACAAAAGCGTCCGATGGGTTAAAACTCATCGGTTGATCTCGCGCACACTGAAAACCATCTTTTAGCCCAGCGGGAAGTATGTATGCCACAGTCTGTCAGTCACGGTTACGGTTTGCTGGCCATTGCTCTGGCCAGTGTGCTGTGGGGCACCACCGGCACCGCCGCCAGTTTTGCTCCGGGTATTTCGTCCCTGGCCATCGGCGCGTTCGCCATGGGTGGTGGGGGCCTTCTGTTGGTACTCAGTGCCCGGAATCGTCTGCTCGCCGATCTGCCCCGTCTGCGTCAGCATCCCGCGCTGTTGCTGCTCGGCGGTGCTGCCGTGGCCATCTACCCACTGGCATTCTACACCTCCATGCGTCTGGCCGGTGTGGCCATCGGCACCGTCGTATCCATCGCCAGCGCGCCGTTTTTTGCCGCGCTGCTGGAGCGTCTTTTCAGCAAAACCCGCGTGTCGCGCCACTGGCTGTTCAGCTTTGCCCTCGGTGCACTGGGCATTGCCCTGCTGGCCATCGGCAAAGCACCGGACAGCGCCGCAACACACTCTGCCGCGCACACCACATGGGGGGTGCTGCTGGGACTGCTGGCGGCGCTGACCTACGCCAGCTATGCCTGGGCCGCGCGGGGGTTGATCCACCGAGGCGTGTCGTCTCAGTCGGCCATGGCATCGATGTTTGGTCTGGCCGCAGTGGTGCTGTTGCCATCACTGGCCTGGACCGGTGACACCCTGCTGGCCAGTGCCAACAACGCCGCAGTGGCAGTGTACATGGCAATCGTGCCGATGTTTCTCGGCTATGTGCTGTTTGGCCTCGGCCTGCGGGTAGTCGAAGCCAGCCAGGCCACCCTGATCACCCTGATTGAACCCCTGGTGGCCACGGTATTGGCCATCGTGGTGGTGGGCGAAGGGTTCAAAACTGTTGGCTGGCTGGGCATGGCGCTGGTGTTTGTGTGTCTGGTGCTGCAAACCCGCCGCTCGCAGCAACCCCTGCCCCCGGCCACGGTGGCAGACGAAGCCACTGTCAGTTGCCCCTGACCACGACAGTTTTTTACAAATTTTTACCACGGGTCCTGATGCGATCGCATATGATCAGTGCATCACCATCAACACTGAGTACAAAGGAATTACCATGTTCAAGCGATCATCTGTTTCCCGCACCGCTGCCGCACTGGCCGTTGGCGCGGCGTTGACCCTGTCGGGCTGCGCCACCAAAACCACCTCCCAGGTGGTAGAGACCCCCACAGTCGCCAGTTACAACACCGACTACCGGGGCGAAAAAAGCAAACTGGTGGTCGGCCGGTTCGTGAACCGCTCCAACTTCCAGAACGGCATTTTCTCCACCGGCCAGGATCGCCTCGGCAACCAGGCCAAAACCACGCTGATGAGCCATTTGCAGATGACCAACCGTTTCACCGTGCTGGATCGGGATAACCTGCAACTGCTGGAAGACGAAGCCCAGCGCTCCGGTGCCAGCCAAACCCTGGCCGGTGCCCGCTTTGTGATCACCGGTGATGTCACCGAGTTTGGCCGCAAAACCGTTGGCGACAAGCAACTGTTTGGCCTGCTCGGCCGTGGCAGCACTCAGGTGGCGTATGCCAAGATTACCCTCAACGTGGTGGATGTCAGCACCTCGGAAGTGGTGTACTCGGTACAGGGCGCCGGCGAATACAGCCTGTCTGAGCGTGAAGTGGTGGGCTTTGGCAGTACCGCCAGCTATGACGCAACGCTGAACGGCAAGGTGCTGGACTTGGCGGTGCGCGAAGTGGTGAACAAACTGGTCAACGGCATCGAATCCGGCGACTGGGCATTGTGAGCAAGGCAGCACGATGAAAGCATGGACGATACTCGGCTGCGCCGCGCTGTTGCTGGCCGGTTGCAGCCAGACCCCGAAACTGTACTACCACGGGCCATTTAACAAGGTCATGTACAGCTATTTCAACGGCAACGATCTGAGCATCGGTGAGCAGATCACCGTGCTTGAAGACGTGATTGCCCGGGCGATGGCCAAGAACCAGCCGGTGGCTCCGGGGATCCACGCCCACCTCGGCATGCTGTACTTCGAAACCGGCGAAACGGCGCTCGGAGAGCGTCACCTCAACGAAGAAAAGGCGCTGTTCCCGGAGTCGGCCCAGTACATGGATTTTCTGCTCAATGCCCACAAGGATACCTGAGATGTCGAGGATTAAACCCCTGCTGGTGCTCGGCCTGGTCTTGCTGGCCAGTGGTTGTGCCAGCACCCGCCCCAGCCATGATTACACCGCGTTCCAGAACGCCGCGCCCCATTCCATTCTGGTGCTGCCGCCGATAAACCGCAGTCCGGAAATCGTTGCCCCCTATGCCCTGATGGCCCAGGTGATGAAGCCCATCAGTGAAGCGGGCTACTACACCTTTCCGGTCACCCTGGTGGCGCAGACCTTTCGCAACAACGGCCTGACCGTGGCCCAGGATGTACACGCGGTGCCGATCCAGAAGTTGCGCGAGATCTTCGGCGCCGATGCGGCGCTGTACATGAGCATCGAAAACTACGGCACCAGCTATGTGGTGATCGCCAGTGACACCACGGTAACGGTGTCGGCCACCCTGGTGGACCTGCGCGACGGTACCGTGCTGTGGCAGGATCGCGCTAGCGCATCGTCGTCCGAGCAGCGCGGCGACAGCAATGAAAGCAGCTTCCTCGGTATGTTGGTGGAAGCGGCCGTCAATCAGGTGTTTGAAACCCTCACCGACCGCGGCTTCGAGGTCAGCGAAGTGGCCGCCGACCGCCTGCTGTCGGCCGACAAACACAACGGCCTGCTGTACGGCCCACGCTCACCCAAGTACGGTCAGGTGGGGAGTCAGTAACCTGACAAACGGCACTAAAAAACGCGCCGATGGCGCGTTTTTTTATGTCACTATTATCAGGCAAACTCAGCTGCGGTACACCGTCTTGATCAGGTGATAGCCAAACTTGGTTTTGACCGGCCCGTGCACTTCGTACAGGGGCTTCTTGAACACCACGTCATCGAAGGCCTTGACCATATCACCCCGGTTAAACTCGCCCAAATCACCGCCACGCTTTTTCGACGGGCAGATAGAGTGCTTCTTGGCCAGTTGCTGAAAGTTGGCGCCTTTGGCCAGTTGCTGCTTGAGCTTTTCTGCTTCGTCTTTGCTTTTAACCAGAATGTGGTAGGCGCTGGCACGTGGCATGGTGGTTTCCTCTAAACGTAACACCGGCAGTATACCGAAATCGTTACCGCCAATCCTCCTCATAGTCAGCCATTTTACCCCTATTACAGTTCTCACATAAAATCTGTAAGTTATCCAGTTCTAGCTCCAAATCAGGATACTTGGATCGCGGCTTTATATGGTCAACGTGCAAATCCGCACCGTAGCGCGCACTTGCTCCACATGCAACACACCTGCGCCCGTAAAAGTCGAGCGCTTCCATACGTAACTTTCGCCAAGCTTGCGAGTTATAAAATCCCGCTTTTGTTTTTTTCTTGAGTGGGTTGTATGGAACGTCTATAGCTTTGTGAAACGTTCGTGGCAAGTCATCAGGATCGCAATACATTGCCATTCGGAAGGGGTCGCTATCGGCACCTTCAAGGTATTTGTATACCTCTCTGAAAGCGACTCTTGGAGACTGATAACTACGAGTATATTCGGAGTCCTTCATTCTGAAAATGACTTTTACTTTGGACATTCAATCTTCTCACCATTCCGTGGTTGGTAAATTTTTATACCACACCTCAATGGTTCGCGAAAGGGTTCCAAAAGATTGAAACTAGTCGCTTTCTCCAAACTGCGACTTTTTGCTGCGCAGACAGTCGGTCAGGTAGGCCATCAGGGTTTTGATCCGCGCCACGTCGCGGTAGTCGGGATGGGTCAGCACCCAGATGTCCATCAACGGCGCATTGGGCTGGTCGCCCACCACCGTCAGTTCGGCAAACTGGGTGGCAATGTAATGGGCGCCGCGAATCAGTCCAAAGCCGTTTGCTGCGGCCTGATGACGCAACACCAGATCGTCGATGGTCAGCCCCACCGGCACATCCGGAAACGGGCTGTGCTGTATCCACTGCGCGGGATCACCGGTGTTGGGGTCGACAATCCAGCGCCGTTTGTCCGGTGGGGTTTCAGCCAGGTAACGGGGATTGGCGTAGTAGTTCACCGTGATCGGAAACAACCGGTGGCCGACCAGGTGTTCACTGGGGGTGTTGGACACCCTGACCACCACGTCGGCTTCACAGTCATCCAGGTCCACCGCCTGGTAATTCGAGCTGATATTGAGCGCAATGCCCGGGTGCAGTTGCTGAAACGCGCACAGTTCATCGAGCAGCGCATACTGCAACAGCGCCGGTGGCACCGACACCCTGATGGCCCCGCTCAGGTCCAGTTGCATGGCCCGTTCGATACGCTGGTTGTGTTTTACCAGTGCTTCCATCTCCAGCGCCACACCGAGCAATGCCTCGCCGAGGGGGGTTAGCTGAAAACCTTTGGGGGTAGCCTCGGCCACCGGTGCGCCGAATTTGTTATCCAGCGCCACGAGGCGCCGGGATACCGTGGTGTGGTTGACCGCCAGTTGCGCGGCGGCATGGCGCAGCGACTTGCCACGGTGAAGGGCCAGGATCAGCCGGTAATCATCCCAATTCTCCACGGCAGTTACTCAGCAAAGACTTCGCCTTGTGGCGGGCTGTCGGGGGTATGCACCGCAAATGCGCCGATGCGCCATTGGTCAGCCAGTTTCGATACAAAATAAGTCGCGCCAACCCGGTTGTGCACCGAGCCATCGTCGCGGTAACGCACCGCCACATTGCTGACCACCGCCATGTTTTCCCCCAGCGGTTTCACCGACACCGATTCCCAGTTCACCGAGGCAACGCCCTGCCCTTTGAGGCGATCCAGAAACCCCTGCACCTGATCATACAGCACAGCAGAGGTCACCACATTGGGCGAACCGCTGGGCGACATCAGCATCACCTGAGCATGGTACAGGTCCGGCTCACGGTTGAGCTCGCCGTGCTGAATGTAGTGGTTGTATTTTTCCATGTAATTGGCAAACAGGCGCTGGATCAGCGCATCATCGTCGGCTGCTGCGTGGGCCGGCAACAACGCCGCCAGCAGGCAGATAAACAGGCTCAACAGGGCTTGCAAGGGGAAGTGCTTCATCAGGTTGACCTCAATGTCATCGCAAACAGTGATTGGATGCTAACACACCACTTGTGGCCACCGTTGGCGAATTATCGGTTTATATCGTTGCTCTGACGCAACACTACTCCGTCGCAGGCCGGGTTTCACGAACAGTGCGCCAAGGGGGCCAAAATGCGCTAGAATAGCGGCTTTTCAACCTTCGAGGAAAAGCCGACGTGGCATTACAGTGGTTTCCGGGGCATATGCACAAAGCCCTGAAAGAAATAAAGGAGTCGCTCAATCAGGTAGACATTCTGATTGAGGTGTTGGATGCGCGCATTCCCTATTCCAGTGAAAACCCTGAAATTGCCAAGATCCGTGGCAATACGCCATGCCTGAAGATCCTCAACAAGTTTGATCTGGCCGACCCCGAGATCACTGCCCGCTGGCAGGCACACCTGGAAAGTGAGCGTGGCGTGACCACCATCACCACCTCCAGCGACAAGCCCGCCGAGAGCCGTAAGATCATGGATCTGGTGCGCCGCATCTGCGCCGACAAAGAGGCGTCGGTGAAAGCCATCAACGCCATGATCACCGGCATTCCCAATGTGGGCAAGTCCACCCTGATCAACATCCTCGCCCAGCGCACCATTGCCAAGACCGGCAATGAGCCGGCGGTGACCAAAGCCCAGCAACGGATCAACCTGGGTAACGGCATCGTGCTGCACGATACCCCCGGAGTGCTGTGGCCGAAACAGGAAAACCCCAACTCCATTTATCGTCTGGCCGCCTCCGGGGCAGTCAAAAACACCGCGATGGAATACGACGACGTGGGTTTCTATGCCGCCGATTATCTGATCAAGGCCTATCCTGAGGTGATGCAACGCCACTACAAGCTGGACGAACTGCCGGACACCGAACTGGCATTCCTCGAAGCGGCGGCCCGCAAACGCGGCGCGATCATGACCGGTGGCCGGGTGAACCTGCACAAGATCTGTGAAATTCTGCTCAACGAGCTGCAATCGGGCAAGCTCGGCCGTATCAGTCTGGAAACCCCGGAAATGCTGGTGCAGGAAGAAATTGAGATGGCCGAAGCGGCCAAGAAAAAAGCCGAGGACAAGGCCAAACGCAAGCAGCGCTTTAAAGAAGGCTCACTGACGCCGGACAAGAAAGATCGCAAGGAAAAGCGCACCGAAAAGCGCGAAGAGCAAAGCCGGCGGATGAAAAAAGGCCGGCGCTGAGGCTAGCCTTTAAAGCCCTTGCCGACCAGATAGACTTCGCGGGAACGGGGCCGTGAGGCGGCCGGTTTGCGCACAATCACCTTGTTGAACGACGACTTCACATCCTTGACGTACTCGTCATAGCCCACGCCCTGAAACACCTTGGCGCAGAAACTGCCGCCCGGCTTCAACACGTTGCGCGCCATGTCCAGCGCCAGTTCCACCAGGTACATGGAGCCGTACTGATCGGTGCTTTTCACCCCACTGAGGTTCGGCGCCATGTCGGAGATCACCGTATCCACCGGATCACCGCCCAGCGCGTCGAGGATTTCCTCGTACACCGACGCCTCGGTAAAATCGCCCTGAATGAAGGTGACGCCGATGATGCTGTCCATGGGCAGAATGTCCGAGGCGATCACCCGCCCCTTGTCGCCCACCACCGGCGCGACAATCTGTGACCAGCCACCGGGGGCCGAGCCCAGATCCATCACCACACTGCCGGGGCCGTACAGCTTGTCTTTCTCGTTGATTTCGATCAGCTTGTAGCTGGCGCGGGAGCGATAACCGTCAATCTGTGCCTTCTTCACGTAAGGATCGTTGACGTGTTCATCCATCCATTTCTTGCTGGTTTTTGATCGGGCCATGAAGTGAGTCTGCTGTTGGTATCGCTAAAACGGCGAGTATTGTAAACTTGCGAGCCTGAATTGCAAAACCCTAACCGATGGACAGGCTCGCCACGATGAAGCTAACCGATGTCAAAAAACTGCATCAGAAGAAATACCGCAACCAGTTGGGCCACTACCTGGTGGAAGGCGAGCACCTGATCCTGGAGCTGCAAAAGGCCATCAGCAACCCGGCGGAAGCCCAGCGTATCACCCTGTACGTGACGGAAGAACATGCCGACTGGGCCCGCCAGTTAGGTAGCGGTTTTCGACTCGAAGTGGTCAATGACAAGCAGATGGCCCAGCTGAGTGACACCCAGACGCCCCAGGGCATGCTGGCCTGTGTGCCCTTGCCGGATCTTTCTGCTCATCAATCCGCCCCACAGCCGGGCGAGAAGTGCATTTACCTGCATGAGGTGCAGGACCCCGGTAACTTGGGCACCATTATCCGTACCCTGGCCTGGTTTGGCGGCTTTCGCCTGCTGCTCAGCCCCAACAGTGTTGACCCGTTCAACCCCAAAGTGGTGCGCGCCAGCATGGGGGCGATTTTTCATTTGCCGATAGAGGTGGATGTGGCGTTGGCAGACTTGCCCCAGCGGTTTACCCGCTTTGCCTATCTGGATCTGCATGGCACGCCGGTCAACACCCCGGCGTTTGCCGATTATGACTGCTACCTGTTTGGCAATGAGGCACGGGGGGTGCCCCTTGCGTCAGTGACGGCCATCAACGGCAATGCCTTTACCATTCCCGGCAGCGGCGCCATCGATTCCCTGAATCTGGCCAACTCGGTCGGGATCTGTGCCTATCAGCTGTCGCTGTAGCGCACAGCGACACACGCGCAGGCGTTAGCGCCCGGCGCTGCTGGCCACAAACTCGTCGTAGGTGCCGTCAAAGAAATTCAGTTTCTGATCGGCAATCTCGATCACCTGGGTGGCCAGTGAGGCGATGAACTCGTGGTCGTGGCTGACGAAGATGATGGTGCCGTCAAACTGCAACAAGGCATGGTTAAGGGCCTCGATCGACTCCATGTCGAGGTGGTTGGTGGGCTCATCCAGCACCAGCACGTTGATGTCCTGCAACATCAGCTTGCCGAACAACAGACGGTTCTTCTCACCACCGGAACACACCCGCACTTTCTTGTTGAAGTCATCGGCGCTGAACAGCAGACGGCCCAGCATGGCCTTGACCTGCAGGTCGTCGTGTTTGGGGCCGCGCCACAGCGACATCCATTCAAACAGGGTCCAGTCGCCGTCAAAGTCACGGCTGCTGTCCTGAGGGATATAACCAATCGCGGCGTTCTCCGCCCATTTGATCCGCCCTTCGTTGGCTTCAAGCTCATTGATCAGGCATTTCAGCAAGGTGGTTTTGCCCGCACCGTTTTCACCGATGATGGCCAGGCGCGACCCGGCTTCGAGCAACACGTTGCCGTCACTGAACAGCGGCAGATTGGGATAACCGTGTCCTACCCCGTCCAGCGTGATCGCCAGACGGTGCAGTTTCTTGTGCTGTTTGAACTGAATGTACGGACGGCGGCGGCTGGAGGCCTTGATCTCGGCCAGCTCGATTTTTTCCAGGCGGCGTGCCCGCGAGGTGGCCTGCTTGGCTTTCGACGCGTTGGCCGAGAAGCGTGCCACAAAGGCCTGCAGGTCTTCGATTTCCGCCGACTTCTTGGCATTTTCATGCTGCAACTGTTCCTGAATTTGCGCCGCAGCGGCAACAAAATCATCGTAGTTGCCGGGGAAAATGCGCAGATCCTGATAATCAATGTCGGCCATGTGGGTACACACCGAATTGAGGAAATGGCGGTCGTGGGAAATGATCAGCATGGTGGACTTGCGCTTGTTCAGCTCTTCGGCCAGCCAGTGGATGGTGTAGATATCCAGGTTGTTGGTCGGCTCATCGAGCAGCAACACATCCGGGTCGGCAAACAGCGCCTGGGCCAACAACACCCGCACCTTGCGACCGGGGGCCACTTCTTTCATCAGGCCAAAATGGTATTTTTCTTCAATGCCGGCGGCGGTGAGGATATCCCCGGCGCGGGCCTCGGCGGTGTACCCGTCCATTTCGGCAAACTGCACTTCCAGATCGGCCACCCGCATGCCCTCTTCTTCGCTCATGTCGGCCTTGGCGTAGATGGCATCGCGCTCCTGCTTGATTTCCCACAGTGCGGTGTCACCCATGATCACCGCGTCGACCACCGACATCTCTTCGTAGGCAAACTGATCCTGGTTCAGGATCCCCAGCTTGGTGCCGGGGGCCAGCGATACGTTGCCCGCGGTGGGCGTTTGCTTGCCGCTCAGAATGCGCATAAAGGTGGACTTGCCGCAGCCGTTGGCACCGATCAGACCGTAGCGGTTACCGTTGGAAAATTTGGCGGAAATGTTTTCAAACAGCGGTTGAGAACCAAACTGCATGGTGATGTTGGCGGCACTGATCAAAGGGAAACTCTCGAATATTGGCGGTTGTCAGACACAGCGCGGACGCTGAAGGCCGCGCAGTATAGCAGACAAACCCGTCCACCTCACCCAAAGAAAAGGCAGAGGGATCAGGCAGTTTTCTTCGAGTGTTTCACCGCGTTGTGCAGTTGCCTGAGTTCCTGCTCGGTCAGGTTGCGCCACTCACCGGGGCGCAGTTTGCCCAGCTGAATGTGCATGATGCGGGTGCGCTTGAGTTTGGTGACTTCGTAGCCGAGGAATTCGCACATGCGGCGGATTTGCCGGTTGAGCCCCTGGGTGAGGATGATGCTGAACTGGCACTTGCCCCGCGCCGTTACTTTGCAGGGTTTGGTCACCGTGCCCAGAATGGGCACGCCGCGGGCCATCTTGTTCAGAAAGCGTTCGCTGATCGGCTGGTTGACGGTGACGATGTATTCTTTGTCGTGGGCATTCTCGGCGCGCAGCACCTTGTTGACGATGTCGCCGTCACTGGTGAGCAAAATCAGCCCTTCGGAGGGTTTGTCCAACCGGCCAATGGGGAAGATGCGCTCTTTGTGGCCCACCGCATCGATGATATTGCCCTTCACATGCCGCTCGGTGGTACAGGTGATGCCGATGGGCTTGTGGTAGGCAATGTAAATGCGGTCGGATTTATCCTCGGCCACGCCGCCGACGGTCTTACCGTCCAGCTTGACCACATCGCCGGGCTGCACCTTGGTGCCCAGCTCCGGCAGCTTGCCGTTGATGGTCACCCGCTGCTGCTCAATGAATTTATCCGCCTCCCGGCGTGAACACACGCCGGTATCGCTGAGGTATTTGTTTAATCGCTTGGGTGCTTGTGTACTCATCATTAACCCGTCGACGCGCCGCCCGACGCACTGTTGAAATCGTCAAATTAAGGGGGAAGTTTACAGGTTATTTTCGTACTGCCATAGGCCCGTTCAACTTCATAGTGACTCTAAGGGGCCTAGGTTAAGTTTGTGCCTGTAGGGGGACGTTGAAAAGATGATCGTACTCTGTCAACAAAAAGCAGACGTTCAACACCCAAATAACGGACAAAAACACGTAGGCTACAATACCAAGCGCAGCGCAGGGAGCCCACGTGCTATTATCACAACGAGCTTGCGAGCGAATTAATACGATGGTTAGGTGTCATACCCTGATACTTGCATCATCCTCGTAACAAAGAAAGTTAACTACAGCAGCTTTTTGGGCTGTGTTTATTTTTTTGAAATCTAGAGCAAATGCCTGATTTGGCGCTAAAAACTCACCGTTGATTTTACATTTTTCTTGTTCACATCTACCGACTTTGTCAGGAGCTCTCGCGGGAAAAGCGATAACAGTTTCTCCCTGTTTATTCACATCTAGTTTTTTGTTTGGTAATGCTGACTCTTGATATTGCACTATTTGTTCTACGAAACTGTAGACGTTGCTATATGAAATCTTAAAACCTGCACATGGTCCATCTCCACCGTTATACACAACAACTCTAGTAGTTAGATTATCAATAACTTCTGACGAAACAACTAAATCAGGAGTTTTGGGATTACTTAAAAGAGCTAACGACGAAAAAACAATTGCGACTATTACTCCTACAGAACTTATGTGATCCTTGAACTTAACTAGAAATGACATATGTTTCGTCCCTGATACCAAACCTTGAATCAGCCGCCGCATCAGCGGTTGGCTTGATTGACCTGCTAGTACGATTTTGTTCGACAATGACTGATTCTTCAATTTCTAGATGCCGCATACCATAACCACCAAAGGCTTATTCGTTAGGCAATCTAAATTTTTTGCTTTTCGGGAACTCAAAACTTCCCAAGATAACAGCAAAAGTAATCAGGCCTCCGATTAAAGTAAGCTTTCCAGTCAAAATATAACCTACTATTGACGCCACAGCCATAATTGGCAAATTATTTACCCTCTGAAACGGTTCGTTTTTCACTTTTGGGAGAACATCTCTCGTAACGCAATGACATAAGATTCCTGTTAATAGGGCAAATACCCTTGCTTATTTATCTAATTTATATAAATTAGATAAATCACAATCAAAAAGAAGAATAGTCTTATGAATGAGCAAGCGATCTTCGACCATATAAAACAAGCATTAGATGATGCGCCACGCAATCAGTACACCACTGAGTTGCATCTGCAAATGATCAAGTACGCTGATAGCTTGAAAAGTATGACTGCCAGAGAGTTTTGCGAAGGCGTTGGCCTTAAACCTAGCTTTGGTACTGAATTTTCTAAAATGCGTAATCTCACTCACCGTTTAAAAGCCGCAGGCTTAAACACTGACTTGCTCTAACCGCTCAGGCACAAGGACTTAAAGGAACACACATGGCAATTAAAAAGACAGAACTTTATTCATCATTATGGGCAAGCTGTGACGAACTGCGTGGCGGCATGGATGCCAGCCAGTATAAAGACTACGTGCTGACAATGCTTTTCATGAAGTACGTCAGCGATAAATACAAAGGCGACCCATACGGCATGATTGTCGTGCCAGAAGGTGCAAGCTATGACGATATGATAGCCGCTAAAAATGACAAAGAAATTGGCGAAAAAATTAATAAAATCATTGCCTCCCTTGCCGAAGAAAATGACCTTAAAGGTGTGATAGACGTTGCCGATTTCAACGATGAAGAAAAACTCGGTAAAGGCAAAGAAATGGTAGACCGTCTAACCAAGTTAGTCGGTATTTTCCAAGGCTTAGATTTAACGTCTAATCGCGCAGGCGGTGATGACCTATTAGGTGATGCTTACGAATATCTAATGCGTCATTTCGCGACAGAATCAGGTAAATCTAAAGGCCAATTTTATACGCCTTCGGAAGTGTCACAAATTCTGGCCAAAGTGGTGGGAATTAAAGAAGACACACCTCAAGATGCCACCGCTTACGACCCTACTTGCGGCTCAGGTTCATTGTTGTTAAAAGCCAGCGATCAAGCGGAGCGTGGTTTAACCCTATACGGACAAGAGATGGATAACGCCACCAGCGCACTTGCCCGTATGAACATGATCTTACATAACAACACCACGGCTAAGATCTGGAAAGGTAATACACTTTCTGACCCACAATGGAAAGATACCCCTAACCAATTAAAAACCTTTGATTTTGCGGTTGCCAATCCACCATTTTCGAATAAAAACTGGACCAATGGCCTAAACCCGGAAGCTGATATTTATAACCGTTTTACTTGGGGCATTCCACCAGAAAAAAACGGTGACTACACCTTCTTACTACACATTATCAAAAGCTTAAAAAGCACTGGTAAAGGCGCGGTGATCTTGCCGCATGGCGTACTGTTCCGTGGCAATGCTGAAGCCACTATTCGTGAAAACCTCATCAAACAAGGTTACATCAAAGGCATTATTGGTTTACCTGCCAACTTATTCTACGGCACGGGTATTCCTGCCTGTATTATCGTGATTGATAAAGAGCACGCGCAAAAAGCAGTTACGAGCTTTAACGAAGGTGATGAAACACTACCAACGGTATCAGGCCGCCCAATCTTTATGATTGATGCCAGCAAAGGCTTCATTAAGGATGGCAACAAAAACCGACTACGCAGCCAAGACATTCATAAAATTGTTGATGTGTTTAACAAAGGCTTAGAGCTTGAGCGTTATAGCCGCTTAGTAGAAATTGATGAAATTGCCGCTAACGACTACAACCTTAATATCCCGCGTTATATCGACTCATCTGAGCCAGAAGACTTACACGATTTAAGCGCTCACCTGCAAGGTGGCATTCCAAACCGTGACATTGATGCCCTTGAGCATTACTGGCAGGTATTCCCAAGCATTCGTGCCACTCTTTTCAAGCCTGAGCGTGAAGGCTACAGCCATGCACTGGTTGAAGCAAGCCAAGTTAAAAGCACCATTTTGGCTCACCAAGATTTTAAAGACTTTGCTGCTCGTAGCCTATTGCCATTTAAACAGTGGATACCAGAAGCAAAACTTAAAGAGATAAAAGTAGGCGATAACCCGAAAAACTTTATCTTTAACGTTTCAGAAAACTTGCTAAATAGCTATGCCAATAGTGACTTATTAAGTAAATACGATATTTACCAAATCCTTATGGATTACTGGGCTGATACCATGCAGGACGATGTGTATGTATTGGTACAGGACGATTGGCAAGCGGGTTATACCCTTCGTGAGTTAGTTGCTGCCAAGGGCGAAAAGCTCAAAGAAACGCCTGACTTAATTATCAATAAGAAAAAGTACAAAGCCGAGATTATCCCACCTAGCTTAATCGTTGCCCGTTATTTTGCTGACGAACAAGCGCAAGTTGATGCCCTGCAAGCCAAACAAGATGATGCCACGCAAGCACTTGAAAGCTACCTTGAAGAACATGGTGATGAAGATGGCTTATTGGTTGACGCCCTTAATGACAAAGACAAAATCACCAAAGCCAGCGTTGCTGCAAGAGCAAAACTCGCAACCGATGTTGATGAAGTTAAAGCACTGAAACAAGCAACCAAATTGTTTAACGCTGAAACGGCTGCGAAAAAAGCGGTTAAAGAAGCACAAGAAGCTTTGGACTTAAGCGTATTCAACCAATATCCAAAACTTACTATTGATGAAATAAAAACCCTGATTGTCGATGATAAATGGCTAGCAACACTTCAAGCCAATATAGTTGCTGAAATTGAACGTGTTACCCAGCAAATGGCAAACCGAGTTAAGCAATTAGAAGAGCGCTACAGCACGCCATTACCAACTCTTACTAAATCAGTTGATGACCTTAGCGATAAAGTCGCAGGCCATTTAAAAGCAATGGGCTTGGAGTGGTAGCAATGAGTGCATTAGAACAAGCAATTCCTGAAGGATATAGACAAACTGAAGTGGGTGTTATTCCTGCCAATTGGAAGGTTTCAAGGTTAGATGAATTAATTAGCTTCAAAAATGGAGCCGCTCATGAAGATTGCATTAATGAGTATGGAGACTTCGTTTTAGTTAATTCAAAATTCATTTCAACAGAAGGTAAAGTTCGTAAAGGATCGAGTGAGTGCAGACAAGCGGCCTTCAAAAACGATTTATTGATGGTTATGAGTGATGTTCCAAATGGAAAAGCAATTGCTAAATGCTTTTTGGTAGACCAAGACAATGTCTATACAGTTAATCAACGAATTTGTGTATTAACACCGAATCATGACGTTTCACCATTCTTTCTGCTTAAAACTTTGAGTCGAAATCCATATTATTTGGCTTTTGATGATGGCGCAAAACAAACAAACCTAAGAAAAGAAGATGTTCTTTCATGCCTTTTAGTCAAGCCGCCTATAAAAGAACAAACCGCCATTGCCAATGCCTTGTCCGATGTGGATGCGCTATTTACGGAATTGGAAAAGCTGATCGCGAAAAAACAAGCGATTAAAACCGCCACCATGCAGCAACTGCTGACAGGAAAAACCCGTTTACCGCAATTCGCCACTTACACCGAAGGCGAAAAGCAAGGCCAGCTAAAAGGCACAAAACCCAGTGAACTAGGTGAAATCCCTGAGGATTGGGAGGTGGTTACTTTTGGTGAATTATTCGAGCAATCTATATCCAGAAAGTCCTTAAAAGCAGATATGACAACTACCTTCGTTGGTATGCAAGATGTTAGTGAAAGTGCTCGCCTGATTAAGCAGACTCCTGTCATTGTTAGTAAAGTAAAGTCTGGTTTTACATATTTTGAACGTCATGATGTATTAGTTGCCAAAATTACTCCTTGTTTTGAGAATGGAAAAGGTTGCCATACTAAGAAACTAGATACGGAACATGGCTTCGGTAGTACTGAATTTCATGTGCTGAGAGCAAAGTTAAATGCAGATTCAGACTTTATTTATTTTTGGACAACAAGAGATATATTTCGACAAGAGTTGGAAAGTGAAATGGTCGGAAGCGCTGGACATCGCAGAGTTCCATTTTCAGCGCTCCAAAACTATAAGATTCCATGCCCTGATTCAAAAGAAGAACAAACCGCTATCGCCACTATCCTCTCGGATATGGATAACGAAATCCAAACCCTTGAACAGCGCTTGGCGAAAACTCGCCAAATCAAACAAGGCATGATGCAAGAGCTACTCACAGGCCGCACCCGATTGCCATTAGATAAAGGTTAAATGAGAAAAGGAATTCAACTATGACACCAACAAGAAGTTACTACCGCATTATGGCAGGCCAAGCCTGCAAATACGCGCAACAGTGTTTTGAGCAAGGTTTTATCGGTGGCGACTGGGGCATTGAAGGTGATTTAACCAATGACCTAGGCGATAACTGGCGCGACTTCAATCGCCAGTACATCCCTGTATTTCTAGAGGCCAATCCTGACAAAACCAAAATAGGCGCAGGCTTAGCGTGCGGTATGTTACATACCATTTGTAAAGGTATGACTAAAGGCGACATCGTATTTTGTCCTAACGGTAACGGGATCTATTATGTAGGCGAAGTCATTTCCGATTACTACTATGCTGCGGGTGAGGTATTACCCCATAGACGAAAAATAAAATGGCTAGAACAAGGCATTAGCCGAGAAGAAATGTCGCAGCCATTAAAAAACTCAGCGGGTTCTGTCGGCACGGTGAGTAACATTACCAAATATGCTGAGGAGCTTGAAGCGTTATTAGATGGGAAAAAGCCACCTGCATTAACTCACAGTGATGAGTCTGTTGAAGACCCAAGTGTATTTGCGTTAGAGAAGCATCTAGAAGATTTCTTAGTCGCCAATTGGCAATATACCGAATTAGGTCAGGACTATGATATTTACACCGAAGACGGTGAACTTGTAGGCCAACAATATCCCTCAGACACTGGCCCCATTGACATATTAGCGATCAGTAAAAACAAACAAACTTTGCTGGTTGTTGAGCTAAAACGAGGCAGAGCAAGTGATAACGTTGTTGGACAAATCCAGCGTTATATGGGCTATGTAAAGCATGAATTGTGTGAAGAAGGACAAAAAGTTAAGGGTATTATTATCGCCCTTGAAGATGACTTGAAATTACGCAGAGCCTTAAGTGTGACAGATAACATTGAGTTTTATCGCTATCAGGTCAGCTTCAAATTGCTCAATTCATCAAGTGAGTTTTAGGAAGTCACATTTATGGCAGAGCACTATTATTTAGGTTGGGATGTCGGTGGCTGGAATTGCGCTAGAAACCGTAATAGCCGCGATGCTTTAGTGATCCTCAATAGTAAAAATCAAATTGTTGGCACGCCTTGGCGTGGAAACTTATCGCCAACCATTAATTCAGCAAACAGCCAAGTTGACTTTATTACTTCACTATTTTCGCTCTGCAAAACTGAATACACAGGTGGTCACATTACCTTGGCAATAGACACGCCCCTTGGATTTAGTGAGCATTTTTATGACTTATTGACAGGGAAATTTGTAGATTGTGATACCGCTAACGCGCTAAACCCTTATCTATTTAGGTATACAGAGCGCTTTTTAGCCGAGTGGGGCTACACGCCTCTCTCCCCTATTAAAGATATGATTGGCAGTCAGGCTACAAAAGGTATGCACACCTTGGCTAAATTTGTGCCTGACATAAAACAAGCAGGTGTGTGGAAAAGTGACAACATCACCGCAATTGAAGCTTATCCATCTCCCTGTGCTCAGTCTGCCATTATTGAAAAATTACAAAAAAGTGCGGGGCTTGAGTGGAGTATCAACGAAATTGGTGAAGAACAGTTAGTCGATCACCGCTTACCAACACAAGATCATATTGATGCATTTACCTGTGCATTAGTTGCCAAATTATTTGTTGAGCAGGCTGAAATGCTTAGGTTCCCTAATGAGCTAGCACCACTTCGAGAGGGATGGATTTTTCTTCCCACAGATTGCTTTAACGAAAAGAACAGAAAAGACCACTTTTTAATTAGTGAAGAATTACAAGGATGAAGCCATGAGTAATGTCGGCCAATTAGAACGTAAAACCCAAAATCGCGTGGTTAAGTTTTTTAAAGAACAACTTGATTACGATGACCTTGGTAATTGGGAATACCGTGAAGGTAACAGCAATATTGAAAAAGACTTGCTGACAAAATGGCTTAAAGGTCGTGGTATTTCTGATGCTCTGATTACACGTACATTACGCCAACTCGATACTGCCGCAGCCCTTGGCGAAGGTAAAAAACTCTTCGATGCAAACAAAGATGTTTATCGCCTTCTGCGCTATGGCGTAAAAGAAAAAGAAGGTGCAGGTGAACTAAACCAAACCGTTTGGCTAATTGACTGGAAAAAACCAGAAGCTAATGACTTTGCCATTGCTGAAGAAGTCACTGTTAAAGGTGAATTGAAAAAACGCCCTGATATAGTGATTTATGTTAATGGCATCGCACTTGGTGTCATTGAATTAAAGCGCTCTTCGGTGTCAGTAAGTGAGGGTATTCGCCAAAACTTAGACAATCAGAAAAAAGCCTTTATCCGTAACTTCTTTACCACTATGCAGCTCGTAATGGCGGGTAACGATACTCAAGGTGTCCGCTACGGCACCATTGAAACGTCTGAAAAATACTACCTTGAATGGAAAGAATGCACAGGTAAAGAAAACCCCAACCCACTACCAGCAGGCGATATAAAAACAGAGAACTTACTCGACACTCATATCGCACAATTATGTGATAAAAGGCGATTCCTACAACTGATTCACGACTTTATAGTTTTTGATGCTGGGGTAAAGAAAACATGCCGACACAACCAATACTTCGGCATCCAAGCGGCACAGAAACACGTTCAAACGCACGATGATGGCATTATCTGGCACACGCAAGGTTCAGGCAAAAGCTTAACTATGGTTTGGCTTGCCAAGTGGATACGCGAAAATGTGACAGATTCACGAGTGCTAATTGTTACTGACCGAACCGAATTAGACGAACAAATAGAAAAAGTATTTTCTGGTGTTGATGAAGAGATATATCGCACAAAAAGCGGACGGGATTTGGTTGCCACGCTTAATCAACCCAATCCTTGGTTATTCTGTTCACTCGTGCATAAGTTTGGTCGAAATGGCGAAGCAGTTACGGAAGAAGACGATGACGAAGCAACAAAAGACTACCTTGAAGCATTGACCAAAAACCTACCAAGTGACTTCGCTGCGAAGGGTAACTTATTTGTGTTTGTCGATGAATGTCATCGAACTCAATCGGGCAAGCTGCACGAAGCAATGAAGGCAATTTTACCTGAAGCCATGTTTATTGGCTTTACAGGTACGCCACTGATGAAAAAGGACAAAAAGAAGTCCTTAGAAGTCTTTGGTCCATATATTCACACCTACAAATTTGACGAAGCGGTAAGTGACGGTGTTGTTCTCGATCTGCGTTATGAAGCAAGAGATATTGATCAGCACTTAACCTCAGAGAAAAAAGTAGACCAATGGTTTGAAGCTAAAACTAAAGGCTTATCTAACCTTGCTAAGATGCAACTCAAACAAAAATGGGGCACCATGCAAAAAGTGCTTTCTAGCAAATCTCGTTTAGAGCAAATTGTTAGCGACATTTTAATGGATATGGAAATCAAACCTGCGCTGATGTCCGGTAGAGGCAACGCCATGCTTGTGTGCGCTAGCGTCCATCAAGCATGTGTTGTTTATGATTTGTTCAGTAAGACTGACCTTGCAGGAAAGTGTGCAGTAGTAACCAGTTATCAGCCAGTCGCAGGCGCTATAAAAGGCGAAGAATCTGGTGAGGGGTTAACTGAAAAGCTGTTTAAGTATGACACCTATCGCAAGATGTTAGCTGAGTATTTTGAGCAAAGCGAAGAAGAAGCTGCTAAGCGTGTTGAAGAGTTCGAAAAAGCCGTTAAGAAACGTTTTATTGAAGAACCGGGGCAAATGCGCCTGCTGATCGTTGTAGATAAGCTACTCACTGGCTTCGATGCGCCTTCTGCCACTTATCTTTATATCGATAAAAAAATGGCTGATCACAACCTCTTTCAAACCATTTGTCGAGTAAACCGACTTGATGGGGAGGACAAGGAATACGGCTACATTATCGACTACAAAGATCTGTTCCGTTCTTTAGACAAAGCTATCAAAGACTACACTGCCGAAGCGTTTGATGGTTATGACCAAGATGATGTAGCTGGCTTGTTGAAAGATCGTTTGCAGGAGTCAAAATCAGATTTAGTAACCGCATTGGAAGCAGTCAGAGCGTTATGTGAGCCTGTCAAAGCGCCGAGAGATACTAAAGATTTTATCCATTATTTTTGTGGTGAATCTGGTGTTGAACTAAAGGATGAAAATGAGCGCACTGAAAAAGAGGCATTGCGTTTAACTCTATATCAATCAGTCGCTAAACTGATTCGTGCATACACTAACCTTGCAAATGAAATGGAGCAAGCTGGTTACACCTTTGAAGAAGCTGAGAATATTAAGAAAGAAGTCGCGTACTTCGAAAAGGTTCGTGACGAAGTAAAACTTGCCAGTGGCGACTTACTCGAAATGAAACGTTTTGAGCCTGCCATGCGTCATCTATTGGACATGTATATTCGAGCTGATGACAGTGAGTTACTGATGGATTTTGAAGAGTTAGGCTTAATCGATTTAGTTGTAAACAACAATGGTAAAGGCTTAGAAGATTTACCTGAAGGCTTACGTGATAATGAAGACGCAATGGCAGAAGCCATTGAAAATAACGTCAGAAAAACTATTGTTGATGAAAACCCAGTAAACCCTAAATACTTTGACAGCATGGCAACGTTGCTCGATGAGATCATTAAGCAGCGAAGAGAACAGGCTATTAGCTATCAAGAGTATCTGGAGCAAATTAGAGCACTAGCAAAGAAAGTAGTAAATCCAACAGAAAATACTACTCAAAACTATCCTGCGTCTGTTGATACACCAGCCAAACAAGCAATTTACGATAACTTCGGTAACGATGAGGTACTTACAACTAAAATTGATACCGCAGTTCGTTATACCAAGAAAGCTGATTGGCTTGGTGATCGGTTTAAAGAACGTGAGATAGCCAATGCAGTGCGAGAGGAAGCGGCAGGTTATGACATTAATATTGTTGATGTTATGGATCTAATTAAAGCTCAGAAGGAATACCATTAGTGCGCCATACTAAAAGCAATGCTCAGAGCGTTGAAGTAGTTCGCATTGGTGACATTGATGTAGAGCTAAATCGCAGAGCCATTAAAAACATCCACTTAAGCGTACTACCGCCCAACGGCAAAGTACGCTTGTCTATCCCCAACGATACAAGTGAGCAAAAAATCAGGCTAGCTATTGTTAACAAACTTGCATGGATTAAGAAACAGCAAGCTGATTTTGCAGGGCAAGAACGCCAATCAATTCGTGAAATGGTGAATGGTGAATGCCATTATCTCTGGGGTAAGAAATACCGATTAAAGCTTGTTGAGCCTCAAGGCAAGTACACGGTTACCGCAAAAGGAAATGGTAGTTTAGTACTAGCAGTTTCAGAAAATACGTCAGCCGACAATAAACTCAAACTGCTTAACCGTTTCTATCGAGATGAAATGCAACGCTCACTTGAAAAAATGTTACCTTTATGGGAAAAAAAACTAGGTGTAAATGCTGGCTCTCTCAATATCAAAAAGATGAAAACCAAATGGGGAAGCTGCAATATTCAAGCTAAGCGCATCTGGCTAAACCTCGAACTTGCTAAGAAACCACCAGAATGCATGGAGTTCATCCTTGCCCATGAATTAGTTCATTTACTAGAGCGCCACCACAATGACAGATTCCGCTCTCTCATGGACAAGCATATGCCTAATTGGCGTGAACGCAGAGACTTGCTTAATAGCTTGCCTTTGGCTTACGAAGGTTGGAGTTATTAATCAGCTTTTACGCTTGTAGTTCCCTTAAAGCCTCATCGAGCAAGTTAGTAAAATCCTCATTCTCTAGAACTAATACATGATCAATTTGATCCATGAGTTCTTTAAACCTATTTAGCACCGAAGGTTCTTTTTTATCCATGAACCCGTTAAATAATACAGACCTCATCAAGACTTGATAAGAAGGCTTAAGAACATCAACTTCTTTAAAATTCCTTATATTCCGAAGCGCAATTTCTAGACAATACCTTTTAAACTTATCGTCAACTTTATCAGTTTCGATTATTTGCCAAATAATCTGCCCGACTGACAATATTGCACTTTTTAATATAGAGCCATTATCGTGCTGTAAACTTATATGGTTGAAACGGATAGCTTCACAACCATCAACATTTTGAAACTCTTCAATCCAATCAAAATTTATATCAATTAGTCTATATAGATAATAGTGATATGGAGTAGGCCATTCTCGGTCTAAATCAACATCAGGAGTTGGGGCAAGTTTTTCGATAATGCACTTTGAAAACGATGGGAAATAATATAACCACATATGCCAATTTAATTTTTGGTGCATTGCCTCAAGAATCATTACTTCAAAGAAATGAAAACCACACTCAATAATGCTGCTTTGTCTTTCTGTTTCATCAAAACTACCAAACGAGCTATTGCTTCTTTGAACGATATGCTCATCTTCAGCCAGAAGTAATCTAATTTTGTCTCCAACTGGTTTATAAACACCTAGCTTTTCACTAACAGTTACATCTGAAAACAAATAATGAGCCAAAGGATAATGCTGTGGAATATCGAAACGATTGCCCATTCTTATAGTTTGAATGTTAGCCATTTCGTAATAAAACTGGCTACCTTTGTTTTCCATCAGCGCAGAGATAAATAAAGTCAAAAATTGTTCTTTTATCGAGAAGTTTTGTCGGAGTAACTTAATACCAAATTTAGGTTTCGAAATGGCAATATAACTGACAAGTTCATCTGATGTTAATGTCTGATTTACAATTGCTCTGGCATCATCATTGTTATCTTCAACTAATTTAAATAATGATGTTAAATGATTATCTAACAGGTGCACCACCTCATCATACTTCTTTTCAAACAAGAGCCTTTCAACTAGATCTGAAAACTTCGTGATGTTTTTCAGGTTCACCTTAGCAATTTTTAGTCGAATTACTATAAACGCGGTTAAGAGTAAGAAAACTAAATAGGTAGCGCTCTTTTCATCGAAGCCCCAACGCCAATGACCCAGAGGTAGTAAAAGATTAAATTCTTTTAGGATTGGAGCGAAGGCAATGTAATGTACAAATAGAAGTGAGAATGTTATCACGCTCTTGTCGAGCCAGTTTATTTTGAATGAAATACTTAGCTTGGTTTGCGGTTTGAGTAAAGATATAACCGCAACACCTAAACCTAGTATTGCTAAAAGTATGCTGAAATCCATTTGTCTTAATTCTTATATTTAAAAGTTCAATATAGCGGATTCAGAATCGTGAATCCAAAATGCAACCACAAAAAAGCGGATCATTAAGATCCGCTTTTCAATTTTCTCTTTAAACTGAATTAACCAACTTAATTACATGACCGCAACAGATGTCTACTCTTCCATATACGTCTCAATCGACGGGCAGGAGCAGATCAGGTTGCGGTCGCCGTATACGTCGTCGATACGGTTAACGCTGGGCCAGAACTTGTTGCGGCGCACTGCTTCTACCGGATACGCGGCGGTGTTGCGATCGTAGCTGCGGTTCCAGTCGGCGTCGCAGATGTCGGCCAGGGTGTGGGGGGCGTTGTGCAGCGGGTTGTCGGTGGCATCCCACTCGCCGCTTTCCACTTTGGCCATCTCTTCACGGATGCAGATCATGGCTTCGCAGAAGCGATCCAGCTCGGCCTTGCTCTCGGACTCGGTGGGCTCGATCATCAGCGTACCGGCTACCGGGAAGCTCATGGTCGGGGCGTGGAAACCGTAGTCGTTGAGGCGCTTGGCCACGTCCAGTTCGGTCACACCGGAGGCTTCCTTGAGCGGACGCAGGTCGATGATGCACTCGTGGGCCACACGGCCGTTACGGCCTTTGTACAGCACATCGAAGTGACCTTCGAGTTTCTTGGCCACGTAGTTGGCGTTCAGAATGGCCACTTCGGTGGCTTTCTTCAGGCCTTCGCTGCCCATCATCTTGATGTACATGTAGCTGATCGGCAGGATTGACGCACTGCCCCACGGCGCCGCAGACACCGCCCCTTCGTCTTTACCGGCAGTCTCCACGTTCACCACCGCGTGATTGGGCAGGAACGGTGCCAGGTGGCTTTTCACACCGATAGGGCCCATGCCGGGGCCGCCACCGCCGTGAGGGATACAGAAAGTCTTGTGCAGGTTCAGGTGGGATACGTCAGAGCCGATGTGGCCCGGCGAGGTAATGCCCACCTGGGCGTTCATGTTGGCACCGTCGAGGTACACCTGCCCGCCGTGGCTGTGCACGATGTCACAGATTTCACGGATGGTTTCTTCGTACACCCCGTGGGTGGACGGATAGGTCACCATGATGCACGACAAACGGTCAGACACTTCTTCGGCCTTCTTGCGCAGGTCGTTCAGATCCACGTTACCGTTCTTGTCACAGGCAACCACCACCACGTTCAGGCTGACCATCTGTGCCGACGCCGGGTTGGTACCGTGGGCAGAGCTTGGGATCAGACACACGTCGCGGTGACCTTCGCCACGGCTCTCGTGATAACGCTTGATGGCGATAAGGCCGGCGTACTCACCCTGGGCACCGGAGTTGGGTTGCATCGACAGCGCGTCGTAACCGGTGACGTTGAGCAACCAGTCGCTCAGCTCGCCGATCATCTGCTGATAACCTGCGGCCTGTTCAACCGGCGCGAAGGGGTGCAGTTTGCCAAACTCAGGCCAGGTCACCGGGATCATCTCGGCGGTGGCGTTGAGTTTCATGGTGCACGAGCCCAGTGAAATCATCGAGTGGTTGAGGGCCAAATCCTTGTCTTCCAGGGATTTGATGTAACGCAGCATCTCGGTTTCGCTGTGGTACTGGTTAAACACCTCGTGGGTCAGGATGTCGCTGGTACGGTTCAATTCGGCCGGAATCGACGGCGTACCGCTGGCCACCAGTTGCTGATCCAGCGCATCGATATTAACACCGTGGTTGTCACCCAGCAGCACGCTGAACAGGCTGTTCAGATCATCGCGGTTGGTGGTTTCATCCAGGCTGA
Source organism: Fluctibacter halophilus (assembly GCF_020687825.1). GTDB lineage: Bacteria > Pseudomonadota > Gammaproteobacteria > Enterobacterales > Alteromonadaceae > Fluctibacter > Fluctibacter halophilus. The sequence continues at coordinate 198,012 of NZ_JAJEWP010000002.1, read as the reverse complement.
TCCCCACAGCACCATCGAGGTCACGACGCAGGTTCAGACCGGCATCGGCAGCACGCTTCAGGACTGCAGCTTTGTCGTCCACCTTGACGGTCAGGGTGTCAAAATAGTGCTCGTGGGCCAGTGCAAGACCTGCCCCTTTGACGCCCGCGGCCAGAATGTCGGTCATGCGGTGAATGCGGGTGGCAATGGTCTTCAGGCCTTGCGGGCCGTGGTACACGGCATAGAAGCTGGCCATGTTAGCCAGCAGCACCTGTGCGGTACAGATGTTGGAGTTGGCCTTCTCACGGCGGATGTGTTGTTCACGGGTTTGCAGCGCCATGCGCAGGGCCGGACGACCACGGGTGTCTTTGGACACACCGATGATACGGCCGGGCAAGGAGCGCTTGTAAGCGTCACGGGTGGCGAAAAACGCCGCGTGTGGGCCACCGTAGCCCATGGGTACGCCGAAACGCTGGGCGCTGCCCAGTACCACGTCGGCACCCATTTCACCGGGTGATTTCAACAGCACCAGGCTCATGATGTCGGCCGCGACCGCAACCACCGCCTTGGTGTCTTTGATCGCAGCGATAAGGTCGGTCAGGTCGCGCACTTCGCCGGTGGTACCGGGGTATTGCAGCAACGCACCGAAGATGTCGTGATTGACGGCGTCATCCGCCTTGCCGGTGATGATGTCAAAACCGAACTGCTCGGCACGGGTTTTCACCACGTCGAGGGTTTGCGGGTGCACATCGTCGGCGACGAAAAAGGCGTTGGCTTTCTTGTTCTTTGACACACGCTTGGCCAGACCCATGGCTTCGGCCGCAGCAGTGGCTTCATCCAGCAACGACGCCGAGGCCAGCTCCAGACCGGTCAGGTCGATGGTCACCTGCTGGAAGTTCAGCAGCGCTTCCAGACGGCCCTGGGCGATTTCCGGCTGGTACGGGGTGTACGCGGTGTACCAACCCGGGTTTTCCAGCACGTTACGCAGAATGACGTTGGGCGTGTGGGTATCGCTGTAGCCCATACCGATGAACGAACGGTTGATCACGTTCTTCTCGGCCACTGCCTTCAGGTACGCCAGTGCGTCGGCTTCGGTCTGGCTCTCGCCGATGTTGAGGCCTTCGGGCAGGCGAATGCCCTGGGGCACGGTTTGTTCAATCAGGTCATCCAGTGACGTTGCGCCCACGGCTTCCAGCATGGCGTTCATTTCGTCTTGACCCGGGCCGATGTGGCGACGGATAAAGTCTTGCTTCTGTTCCAGTTGGGACAGGGAATAATTCGCGTGTGACATAGGGTATCAAGCCTGCAATCTGTCTGTAGGGAATGTGTCCTTGTTAAGGACAAAAAAGGGGCAGCCGTGCGCTACCCCTGCTGATCTTCAATCAGTCTTCGTCGATGCTGTTTTCGTAGCCTTCGGCGTCCAGCAGGTTATCCACTTCGCTGGGATCGTCGGCTTTGATTTTGAACATCCAGCCGTCGCCGAACGCATCGGAGTTGACCAGCTCAGGGCTGTCTTCCAGATCTTCGTTCACGGCAACGATTTCACCGCCGATTGGCGCGTACACATCAGAGGCGGCTTTGACCGACTCGGCCACGGCCACGTCGTCACCGGCGCTGACGTTATCGCCCACGTCCGGCAATTCAACAAACACCATGTCGCCCAGCAATTCCTGTGCGTGCTCGGTGATCCCTACGGTGAAAACACCGTCACCTTCGGGGCGAACCCATTCGTGAGTAGACGCGTAACGCAGATCAGTTGGGATGTTGCTCATAGTCTTTCCTACCTTTAAAACCTTATTGGGTCAGCGCACCGACCCGCTTTCTAATGGGTTGCGGGCCGGCACAAAGGCCGACCCGCAATGGTGTTGTTTTTACAGAACGCTTTTGCCGTTACGGACAAAGCTGGGCTTGACAATCTTTACTGTAACCCACTTTTTGCGCATTTCCACTTCGGCAGTGGCATCACTGGTGGCCGGGATGCGCGCCATGGCAATACTGTGGCCCAGGGTTGGTGAGAAGGTACCCGAGGTGATCACACCTTCGCCTTCGCTGACCTTGACTTTCAGGCCGCTGCGCAGCACGCCTTTTTCGGTCATCACCAGCCCGACCAGCTTGTCGGTGCCCGACGCTTTCTGGGTCTCCAGTGCCTTGCGACCGACGAAATCACGCTCGGCCGGCTCCCAGGTGATGGTCCAGCCCATGTTGGCCGCCAAGGGCGAAATGGTTTCGTCCATGTCCTGACCGTACAGGTTCATGCCCGCTTCCAGGCGCAGGGTATCCCGTGCGCCCAGGCCACAGGGACGCACACCGGCGTCGAGCAGCTTCTGCCAGAAATCACCGGCCTGATCGGCAGGTACCATGATTTCGTAGCCCGCTTCACCGGTGTAGCCGGTGGTGGCGATGAACAGGTCTTCGGCCTGCACGCCGAAAAACGGCTTCATGCCGGCAACGGCTTCCTGCTGCGCGGCAGAGAACAGGCTGTTGGCCTTTTCTTTGGCGTTGGGGCCCTGCACCGCAATCATGGCGAATTCAGGACGCTCGGTGATGGTCACGTCAAAGCCGTCGGCCTTGCCCATCAACCAGTTCATGTCTTTTTCGCGGGTCGCGGAGTTAACCACCAGACGGTAATTCTCGGCGTCGAAGTGATACACGATGAGGTCGTCGACCACGCCGCCGGTTTCGTTCAGCATGCCGCTGTACAGGGCTTTGCCTTTGTCCTGCAGCTTGGCCACGTCGTTGGCCAGCAGGTAACGCAGGTAATCTTTAGCCTGGGCACCGGTCACATCCACGATGGTCATGTGCGACACGTCAAACATGCCCGCATCCTGGCGCACCGCGTGATGCTCTTCAATCTGGGAGCCGTAATTGATTGGCATTTCCCAGCCGTGGAAGTCGACCATCTTGGCGCCGGCTTCGATGTGCTTGGCATGCAATACCGTTTTGTTGGTCATGCGTAGGGTCTCGGTAGTGTTATAAAAGTGGCCAAAGTATAGAAAGGCGCCCCGGCAGGCTCAAATTGGAAATGTTTATACTTACATTTACTTTTTAAATGTATTAAATTCTAACCATCAGGTTAACTAATCATTTCATAAGGCCCGTGCGTGAAACAGTTGTCTCTGGATGCCCTGCGCACCCTGGTCACCGTGGTGGACGTGGGCGGCTTTGCCCGCGCCGGTGAATTGCTCGGCCGCTCCCAACCGGCGATCAGTCTGCAGCTCAAGCGCCTGGAAGATCAGCTCGGCCGCAAACTGTTCAACAAGGTCGGCCAGCGTCAGGTGATCAACCCGGACGGCGAGGCGGTGTACCGGCAGGCCAAATCCATGCTGGCGATCAACGACGACCTGTTCCGCCAGTTCGAACAATCCTCCCTGCGCGGTCGGTTGCGCCTGGGGATTCCCAGTGAGTTTGCTTCCACCTTGTTGCCCAGTGTGGTGGGCGAGTTCAGTCAGCTGTACCCCGACGTATCGTTGGAAGTGACCTCGGCGCTGAGCCGTAACCTGCTGCACGACGACACCCGCGACCAGTTCGACCTTATTCTGGCCCTGGCGCCGCCCAACCAGCCCACCAAGGGCGAGGTGGTGCTGGAAGACAAGCTGGTGTGGGTGGGCGACAAACGTCAGGCCCTGCCCGACAGCCAGGTCTCCCTGGTGCTGGCGCCCCACGGCTGTGTGTACCGCTCCAAGGTGATTGAACAGCTCAAGCAGCAAACCACCGCCTGGCGCATCACCTACACCAATGCCGATCTGTACGGCCTGATTGCGGCCATCCGTCAGGGTCTGGGCGTCACCGCACTGGCCCGCTCCAGTGTGCCGCCGGAGCTGGACCTCATTCGCCACCGTAACCTGCCGGATCTCGGCCACGTGAACATCTGCCTGTTTAATCAGGATACCCAACACCCGGAGGTCAGCCGCACGCTGGCCGATTACATCAAAGGACGACTTGCACGATGATCCCCCTGAACATGCCTGTACTGGAAACCCCGCGCCTGATCCTGCGCCCCTTCACCGAAGACGATGCGCCGGCCCTGCATGAGGTAAACCGCCTGCCCGAAGTGATGCGTTTCATTGCACCGGTGGAGCAGTCGGTGGACGACACCCTCGCCTACCTGAAACAAGGGCCGTTAGCGGATTACGCGAAATACGGCTACGGCCGTCATGCCCTGATCGACAAAGCCAGCGGCACCCTGATTGGCTTTTGCGGGCTAAAGTACCTGCCGGATCTGGACGATGTGGACATCGGCTATCGCATGTTGCCCGAGTATTGGGGACAGGGGCTGGCCACCGAAGCCAGTGAAGTGCTGATGGACTATGCCAGAAACACCCTCGGCCTGACGCGGGTGATCGCCCTGGCGCTGCCGGATAACCACGGCTCCATCGCGGTGATGAAGAAGCTCGGTCTGGTGTACGAAGGCACGGTGGAATACCTGAATGATATCTGCGCCCTGTACGCCTGGAATGCTAGCGACGACTAGCCCGTCTGCACATCCGGGCAGTCTGTCGAGTGTCACTGGGATTTTGCCCGACAGTGTATTAGGCTGGCCACAAACGATAAAACGGAACCGACCATGAAACTGTTACGTACCCTGCTACTGCTCAGCCTGACCTCTACCCTGGTGCTGGCCAAACCCGGCGCTAAAGCGCCCGACCGTGCAAGCGATGAGGGCCAGGGCCCCTATTCCCGCCTGATCCTGCGCGGCGTTACCGTGATCAGCGGCGAAGGTGCACCGCCTCAAGGCCCGATGGACATCGTGATTGAAAACGACACCATCACCCGCATGGTCAGTGTCGGCCACCCGGATGTCCCCATTCTGCCCGACGGTCGCCCTGACGCCGGCCCCGGCGATACCGAGCTGGATCTGACCGGTAAATACGTGCTGCCCGGCTTTATCGACATGCACGGCCATATCGGCGGCTCGGCCGATGACATCCCGGCCGAATACGTGTTCAAGCTGTGGCTCGGCCACGGCATCACCACCGTGCGCGAGCCCGGCAGCTTCAATGGGCTTGACTGGGTGATGGATCACGTCAAGCGCAGCAACAAAAACACCATTGTGGCACCGCGCATCGTTCCCTACCTGGGCTTTGGCATGGGCAGCGACGACCCTATCGCCACCCCCGAGCAGGCACGTAAATGGATAAAACAGGCCGCCCGACAGGGGGCCAAAGGCGTGAAGTTTTTCGGTGCGCGACCGGCGATCATGGCCGCCGCGCTGGATGAAGCCAAGAAGCAGGGCCTGGGCACCATGATGCACCACGCCCAGCTTAACGTGATGGGCACCAATGCGCTGGACTCCGCCCGCCAGGGACTGACCACCATGGAACACTGGTACGGCTTACCTGAAGCCCTGTTTGAGGACAAGGTGCTGCAACACTACCCGGCCAACTACAACTACAACAACGAATACCACCGTTTCAGTGAAGCCGGCCGTTTGTGGTTGCAGGCCGCCGAACCGGGCAGTGATAAATGGAACGCAGTGCGAGACGAGCTGATTGGGCTGGATTTTACCATCGACCCCACCCTGACCATCTACGAGGCCAGCCGCGATTTGATGCGCGAGCGCCATGCACCGTGGCACAAAGAATATACCCTGCCTACCCTGTGGGATTTCTTTACCCCGAGTCGCTATGCCCACGGCTCGTACTGGTTTGACTGGACCACTGCCGATGAAATCGCCTGGAAACACAATTTCCAGCGCTGGATGACCTTCCTGAATGACTATAAAAACCACGGCGGCCGTGTCACCACCGGCTCCGACAGTGGCTATATCTACAAGATCTACGGCTTTGGCTATATCCGTGAGTTGGAGCTGTTACAGGAAGCCGGCTTTACGCCGCTGGAAGTGATCCAGGCGGCGACCTTAAACGGCGCCGAAGCATTGGGCATGCAAGACAGCATCGGCTCGCTGGCGGTGGGTAAGAAAGCCGACATGGTGGTGCTGGGCCACAACCCGTTGCAGAACTTCAAGGTGTTGTACGGCATCGGCCACTACCGCCTGAATGACGACAACCAGCCGGTGCGTGTCGGTGGCGTAGAGTACACCCTCAAAGACGGCATCGTGTACGACGCCAAGGCCCTGCTTGAGGACGTACGGGCAATTGTCGATGCCGCCAAGGCGTACGACTGAAGCCACTTGCGCTGACAAATAACAAAAAACCGCCCTCAAGGGCGGTTTTTTGTTATCTGGCCAACAGCTGAAACATTACAGCGTCCAGTTGGCGAAGGCCTCGGAGGCCACAAACCCTTCATACTCCGGGTTGGCATGGAACATGTCTTTGCTCAGCGCAATGCCCTGGCCCTGCACGCCCTTGAGGGCCAGTACCACGTCGTCAAAACGCTGCTGTTGCAGCAACAGCTGGATCAGCACCCAATAGCTTTGCAAAAACGCCGGTTCATTGTCGATAGCCCGTTGCAGAGACTGTTCGGCATTGTCCGGCTCACCGGCGGCGATATACAGGTTGGCTTTGATCATCATCAGCGGGCCGTCGGCACCGAAGCGCTCAATCAGTTTGTCGGTGATGTTCATGGCCTGTTGCACATCCCCTTGCAGGTAATAGTAATCCAGCAGCATAAAGTGGGTGGAGGGATCATCACCGTGGTATTTGGCCAGCTCACCGAGCTGAAACACGTAGGCATCGTCGCGATACAGCTTGCCGATCTGTAGCGCCAGGTCGATGATCACCCGCTCATGGCGCACCGATTCCGGCAACCCTGTCAGCAGCTCATAGGCGGCTTTAAAGTCGCCCTGCATACGGTGCTCCACCAGCTGACCAAAGCTTTTCACCAGTTCTTCATCGATGGCGGTTTCCCCGGCCAGACGCTTCAGCCAGTTGTTCTGGTCCGGCAGCATCAGGCGGGTGGCCTGCAGCATCTGCTCGCTCTGCCACTTGCCGCTCGAGGCGATGTAAAAATCAGCGATATCACCGTCGACATCACGGGTCGGTGCTTCAAAGTCGAAAAACATGTACTCGAAGCCACCGTTTTCGATGTCCAGTCTCACCAACGGCCGGGATTCGCCCTCGGCTTCAACAAACCCACGAAAATGTGCCTGCATGGCACCTTGCTGCATGGCCATCATTGCCCCGCCAATCATCTGACTGCGGGCCTGCTCAGAGCCGAAACCTTCCATGTAACCCTCGCGGATCTCCGGGTCGGTGAAGGCCTCATCCACAATCCGCTGGCCCAGGGCTTGCATGTTCATCAGTTGTCCTACGGCGTCCAGATCACGGGCATTGACCGCATCCACAAAGGCCTGGCTGATGGCCTGCTGCTGTTCGCGGTCGTAACTTTGCTGGGCCGCGGCCGGTAGCGCCATGGTCAGCAGCATCAGTCCTTGCAGGCACCAACGGTGCAGCCTTGTTGTGACAATTGTTGTTTTCATCCGTGTTCCCTTGTGTGTGATTGTGGCCCGTTGGGGGTGAAGTGTGGCCTGGTCAGGTCAGGCACTTCTGCCCCCATCCCCATCGCCTGTTTGATCAGGGCGGACTTGACCCCCGGTAAACGGTTCACCGCCGACAGGCCAAGCCCCCTGAGCAGTTTGAGCGGCGCCAGGGCCGTACCAAACAGCTGTTTAAAGCCCTCCATCGCGGCAATCATTTCCACCGCGGCGGTTTTACGCTGCCGTTCATAGGGGCGCAAATAACGTAAACGGCCGATGTCTTTGCCAGCCTGATACGTGTCGGTCAGCGACTGGGCCAGCACCGCCACATCCTGCAAGCCGAGATTGACGCCCTGCCCGGCCAGTGGATGAATACTGTGCGCCGCATCCCCCACCAGCACCAGACGCTCGGCGGCCCATTGGCGCACAAACCGCATGGTCAGCGGGAAACCGCTGCGCGGGGTATCGAGGCTGCACAGCCCGAGGCGCAGATCAAAGGTGCTGGCCAGTGCCTGACAAAAGGCCTCGTCATCCAGCGCCATCAACGCTTCAGCCTTGTCGGTATTCACCGACCACACGATGCTGCACAGATGGGGGTCCTGCATAGGCAGAAACGCCAGAGGCCCGTCCGGCGTGAAAACCTGACGAGCGGTGTCATTGTGAGGCTGCTGGGTGCGCACATTGGCCACGATAGCGGTATGTTCATAATCCCAGAATGTCATCGGCAGCGCGCCCTGCTGGCGCACCTGAGAGTGCACACCGTCGGCGCCAACCACCAGACGACAGGCCAGTAACTGGCCGTTATCCAGGCTGATCACCGATTGCTGTTCACCGTGATGCAGGTTGGTGATTTTCACCGGCGCAATCAACCGCGCGCCGGCCTGCTCGCAGCGCTGCCACAGCGGGTAGCGGATGGCGGCGTTTTCGATGATGTGACCAAGATGCGTCTGGTGGACGCTGTCGGCGCTGAAATCAATGTTGGCGAAACTGTCCTGCTCCCACACGCTCATGTGCTGATAGGGCGCGGCATGTTCGGCAATGGCATCCCACACGCCGAGGCGGCGGAACAGGTTTTCAGACAAGTGACTGATGGCACTGACCCGGCTTTGGGGCTTGTTGGCATCGGGCGCCCCGGCTACCTGGGTGTCCAGCACGGCGATGCGCATGCCACTGGGCGCGAGGGCTGCGGCCAGGGATAACCCCACCATGCCGCCGCCGACGATCACCACGTCATAATTATCCATTAGTGTGTATATCCCATTGCGCGCCAGGCCAGCGGGTCACGCAGGCCAGCGCATAGATTCATTGTTACCAGTCCCAGATTACGCCCCATCACCAGCGGCAGGTGGGTATTGGAAAACAGCCGCACCAGTGCGTCAGTCACCGACACCGTGGTGTGCTGATCGCCCCGACGTGCTTGCTGATACGCCGACAACGGGGCAAAACTGCCGATGTCCTGCTGCTGTTGCACAGAGTTGGTAATGCTGTTGAGCAGGGCATCGATATCCCGAAGGCCGAGGTTCAGTCCCTGTCCGGCAATGGGGTGCAGGGTTTGCGCCGCATTACCAATCACCACCGCGCGGTGGCTGAAGACCTGATCGGCCACCTGCAACTGCAGCGGGTACACGTGCCGTTCACTGACACCGAGGATACGCCCGACCCGATAGCCCAATTGTGCCTGCAGGGCGCGGCAAAAACCCGCTTCGTCCATCGCCTGCATCGCCAGAGCCTGTTCCGGCGGCAGGGTCCACACCAGCGAGTGGCAGTGGGCACGGTTGTCGGCCAGGGATGGCATCGGCAACAGCGCCAGCGGCCCGTTGACGGTAAAGCGCTCAAACGCCCAGTGCTGATGGGGAGCACTGGAGTGGACATTGGCGATCAGCGCATGCTGACCGTAGTCCTCACGACGACAGGTGAGCCCCACAGCAGCACGGGTCGGCGACTGGCCACCCTCGGCCACCACCAGCAAACGGCCGTTGGCTGTTTTGCTGTTATTGGTGGTCACGGTGACCGCAGCATCTGTGCGTTCAACGGTGGTCACCTGCTGGCCCTGCCACCAGGCAAAGCGCTGTTGCTGCTCAGGTGTCAGTGCGTTTACGCTGTCGCGCAACAGGCGCCCCAGTTGGTGCAATTCGATTACCCGGCCCAGTTCGTTCAGACCATACTCATCGGCATGCAGCTCGCACTGGCCGAGGTGGCCCTGATCGGTAACCTGAATGTGCGCAATGGCACTGCCACTGCTAGCCACGCCCCTGACACCGGCCTGCTCCAGCAGGGCCACAGAACGGGCCGCCAGTGCCACACTGCGGGCATCGAAACCCGGATGGGCATCGGTGTTTTCAGCGGCCACCGCGTCAATCAGGGTGACCCTAAGCGGTGTGTGGCGCAGCAGCGCCAGAGCCAGCACCATACCTGTGGTGCCGCCCCCGGAGATGACAATATCGGTGTCGTGGCTCACGTCAGTCCTTCGCTTCGGCCATCAGGCGTTCAATCTCATCCACGGCTTTAGGCACGCCGTCGGTGATCACCCGATGGCCATCGGCGGTGATCACCACGTTATCTTCAATACGGATACCGATCCCGCGCCAGCGTGGATCAACCTCGGCATCCGGGGCGATGTACAGGCCCGGCTCTACGGTCAGCACCATGCCTGCTTGCAGGGGGCGATCCTGCCCATCCACTTTATACGCACCGACATCATGCACATCCAGCCCCAGCCAGTGTCCCAGGCCATGCATGAAAAACTGCCGGTAGGTCTGACGGCCGATGTTGTCCTGCACATCCCCGTGCAGCAAGCCCAGTTCAATCAGGCCAGTGGTGAGTACCTCGATAGCTTTGTCGGTGGCTTGCTTTAAGGTATTGCCCGGCTTGAGCAATGCCATCGACGCCAGTTGGGCATCCAATACCCATTGATACAGCGCTTTTTGTTCGGGACTGAAGCGGCCATTGACCGGAAAGGTTCGGGTGATGTCGGCGGCATAACCGGCCAGTTCAGCGCCGGCATCAATCAACACCAGATCGCCGTCGGTCAGAGCATCGCTGTTTTCGGTGTAATGCAAAATGCAGGCGTTATCGCCACTGCCGACGATGGTGCCATAGGCCGGCCCGGCGGCGCCGCCCATGGCAAAGGTGTGGTGCAGTTCGCCAGCCAGTTGGTATTCGTGTTTGCCCGGCGCACAGAAGCGCATCGCCCGCACGTGGGCTTCGGCACTGAGTTGGGCAGCGCGTTCCATCACGGCAATTTCCCCGTCAGATTTAAACAGCCGCATCTCATGCACCAGCGGTCGCCAGTCAATCAACGACTGGGGTGCCAGACGGCTTTGTTTGGGCGCCTGACGCAAGGCGTTGAGGGCGTCCATCACTACCGCATCGGCGTGTTCATTGTCGCCCAGCGCCACATACAGGTGGCGGTGGCCGTCCATAAAGGTAAACAGGATCTCGTCCAGATCGCTGATACTCAGCGCCAGATCAACGCCGAATTGTTCCGCGGCCTGTTCAGGTCCGATACGGCGCCCATGCCAGATTTCTGCCATCGGATCTTTGTCCAGACACAGCAATACCGTGGCTGCGTCCTGGTGGCGCGGATGATTGCTCAGTAACAGCCAGGCGTCAGGCTCGGGAAAACCGGTCAGGTAGTGAAAATCACTGTGTTGGCGAAACGGGTATTCGGTGTCGTTGCTGCGGGTCACGAGACGTCCGGCTGGCATCACCAGCAAACTGTCAGGGGCCAGCTTGTCGAGCAGTGCACGACGACGGGCAGCAAATTCTGCTGTTGCAATCATACCGCCGTTTCCTCAGTGCATGGTCTTGGGAGTCTGTTGCTCACTGGCGGCAGAGCGCCCCAGCTCGTTGAAACATAACAGACAGGTCATGCGTACGTACTCGGCCACCTCAAACAAGGCCTGTTCTGCCTCTTCGTCGGCGGGCATGTCTTCATCCATACGGGAAATCTCGGCAAAATCGTTCAGCCCTTCTTTCACATCCTCGGAGCAGCGGGTCAAATCCGCCTGGTGCAGACCGAAACCGAGCATGAACCCCTGTACCCAATGGATCAGGGCGCGGCCACGGTCATTGATCGGTGCGGCATCGTCCGGCAAACACAGGGCCAGGGCGAAATCGGTGTCGAGCATCTGCTGGCAGGTCAGATCAAACAGGTTGACGATGGCACTTTTTACCGCCGGGTCGAAAGGCTCGTTCTGGTTTACCACATCAGACAGCGGCTCCAGCCAGTCACGGGTTTCCAGCGGCATACCGCCAGACAGCATGCCACACAGGATCCCCTGTATTTCGGCCGCATCGGAGCTGATATTGTGTTGTTGCAATAAGGTAGAAAGGGTCTCAAAGCTGAGCGCGTTAGATGAAGTCAATGGCTTGTCTCTTCACTGTTGAACCGAGGTGTTTCACTGCTGCCCATGCTACCACTGTCGGCGGCCCTTGCCCATATCTGACTTGAACCCATCCAAGCCAGCACGGTATAGTCGCCAGACCATTCACTCACGTTCTCGCGCCCATGTCGTCGAGTCACATGCAAACCATCCGTTTACTGGGCAAGCCCTACCGGGTGCGATGCCCTGCAGGTCAGGAGCAGGCACTACAGCGCAGTGCTCAACTCTTGAACGAACGGTTGCAACAGACCCAACGCAAGGCTGGTTTAACCGCCCGAGAAGATATTATAATGATGACCGCGTTGAACATGTGTCATCAGGAATTGTCTACAGACAACGACGAGTCATCCGATTAACGGCTGATCCGTGGTACACTAACCTCGCAGTTACTATCAATGCCTCCTGGGGTGTTTGCCAGTGCAGTCATGTCCCTGGCCGATGCTTTAATCTAAGGAAACTGACTCCACTGCTTTTGTGCAAGCTCGGCACTGTACCGAGAAGCCTGCGGCAGTGATGATGTTTCCGCCCTGAACTTTTCGGTTCACGGGCGAACGCTGTACAGCGGCACTTTGGGAGGCACCCTTTCTTCACACTGTCAGTTTTTTTAACGCCTTCCCGTTCCCTCTGGTTATCAATAATATTAACTTACTGATTTAAATAATTTTTATTCCATGGTTTAATTTTTGCTTTGTTTTGCCGATATGGCTTTGGGAACCGAAGAACTGGCCGACGTGTGTCGCCCGGATTGAACAATAATGATGACAATGAACGACAATCCAGCCACCAAAGAACTGATATTTGAATCCACAGCGCCCCTGCGGGATGCATTGGACAACCGTGTCTACTGGCAGTGGGACAAGCACTACAATGCGCTGTTGGCAGAATTTTCGGTGGACCACGAGCAGCAGGTGCTGATGACGGTGAAGCAGTTTTTCAAACGCCAGTGGGACAACAAAACCATTCGACAGGCTCCGCCGGAAGTGCGCCATCGCGCCCATGATTTCGCCCGTCTGGATAAAAAGCAGTTACTGATGGTCAGCGACGAACCCGGCTGCCAGGACATCATGCTGGCATGGTGGCCATGGGGACATGGCGCCACCATCTCAATGCGCATTTTCCGCGCCGATGACACCCCCTATGAACCCCCCTCAGGTGTAATGGCAACGATCAAATCCTGGTTTAGCCACTGACCTGCACGAAAATAAAACCTGACCCATTGGTCAGGTTTTTACCTTGTGGCGGTTCTCTTTTTCCAGTCGATATGTTAAACAAGCGGTATCCAGAATTATGTCGGTCGACGAACGCCAGGGAAAACACCAACCGTTTGCCCGTCAACGCCGTTTATCTCGACTAGACTTCAACAAGTTTGCTTTGGAAACATCCTATTATGGCAGTGATTAATTTCGGGTCGATCAACATCGATCACGTGTACCAGGTGGATCATTTTGTGCAGCCCGGTGAAACCCTGGCCTCCACCGACTACCAACAGCTGTTGGGCGGCAAAGGTGCCAACCAGTCTATCGCGCTGGCCAAGGCCGGTACCAATGTGCGCCACGTGGGCAAAATTCACGAGTCCGACGCCCAGTTCAAACAGGCCATGATCAAACACGGCATCGACTGTAAGTTTGTCGATTGCACCGACATCCCGACCGGCCACGCCATCATTCAGGTCACCCCCAGTGGCGAGAACGCCATCGTGTTGTTCGGCGGTGCCAATCAGGCCATCGATGACAAAGACATTCTGCGTGCGCTGGATGATGCCCAGCCAAACGACTGGGTATTGACCCAGAACGAAACCAGTAACATCGATGCCGTCCTCAGTCAGGCGCGGGAAAAATCCCTCAAAGTAGCCTTTAACCCGGCGCCGATGACCGAGTCGGTCAAATCCCTGCCCCACGACTGCATCGATTTGCTGATCGTGAACGAAGTCGAGGCGGCGGAAATCTCCGGCTGCAGCGACCTTGCCGACATTGAAGCCTATTTCCGCAAAGACTGGGCCCATGCCGAAGTTATCATTACCCTGGGTAAGGCCGGCGTGCGCATGCTACGCGGTGAAGAGACCCTGGAAATGCCCGCCTTTGTGGTGGAAGCCGTGGATACCACCGCCGCAGGCGATACCTTCATCGGCTTCTTTTTGTCCGAATACACCTACCGTGGTTCGGCGGAACATGCCTTGCGACGCGCCTGTGCAGCCTCTGCACTGGCGGTCACCCGAGTGGGCGCAGCCCAATCCATTCCCGATGCACAAGACGTCGATGCCTTCTTACAACGCCAGTAACGGCGCCTAACACAACGAGTTTATTATGACCCATAAAATCATTCTTGATACGGACCCAGGCATCGATGATGCAATGGCGATCTTCTTTGCTTTTCAGTCGCCGGATATCGAGGTGCTCGGTTTAACCACCGTCTACGGTAACGTGCCAGTGACCATGTCAGCCCGCAACGCCCGTACCTTGTGTGACTTCGCCGGACAGGACATTCCGGTCACCCAGGGTGTTGGCATGCCGTGGGTAGGCCCGGAGTCCACCTACGCTCACTTTGTGCACGGCGATGACGGCTTCGGCAACATAGGCTTTCCGGCATCCGACACACCGTTGGACCCGCGCAGTTCGGCGCAATTTATCGTTGATATGGCACGCCAGCACCCCGGTGAAATCACCCTGGTCGCCATCGGCCCGTTGGGCAACCTGGCACTGGCATTGCGCCTTGAGCCTAACCTGCCCAAACTGGTCAAGGGCGTTGCCATTATGGGTGGTGCCGCGTTTGTACCGGGCAATGTGACCCCGGTAGCCGAAGCCAACATCTGGAACGATGCCCACGCGGCAGAGATTGTGTTCGGTGCTGACTGGGATCTGACCATGTTTGGTCTGGACGTGACCAACGCAGTACCGTTCACACCGGACTTCCTCGACACCCTGGCCGAAAAGAACCCTAAACTGGGTGGCTTCGTGAAAGAATCCGCACAGTTCTATATGGACTTCTACTCGCAAAACCGTGACGACCGTGTGTGCTTTTTCCACGATGCGATGCCCCTGGCCTGGTTGATCAAACCGGAGTTATTCCGACTGACCCGTGGCCACGCCCGGGTAGCAACGGATCCCCTTAACCGCGGTCAGACCATGGTCGCGCCAGAGGGTACTACCGCCAGCCCATTGTGGTTGGAAGCGCAGCAAATCAACGTCGCCACCGATGTGGATCACGACGCCCTGCGCGAGTTGTACATCAGTACCTACGGCCTGTAAGTCTCCGGCCGCCGGCGCTGTCGGCGGCCTCTGTGCACTGCACATTTTACCTTCCGGTCAGTTTGAACTACGTTTTAGTGACAAGCCGACAACCCTAGCATCCAAAGGACATGGAATCAGCCCGACTACCCGACGATGAAGCACAGCGCCTTGCCGCATTGTATTCCTACGATGTGTTGGACAGCGAAGCAGAAAAAGACTTCGATGACCTGACTCGCCTGGCGTCGGACATCTGCCAGACACCTATCTCCCTGATCAGCCTGGTGGACCCGGACCGACAGTGGTTTAAATCCAAGGTTGGCCTGGACGCGGATGAAACCTCCCGGGACATCGCCTTTTGTGCTCACGCGATCTTGCAAAACGAGGTGTTCGAGGTCCAAGACACGCTGCAGGACCCGCGCTTTCGTGACAACCCCTTGGTAACCGACAACCCCAATATCCGGTTTTACGCCGGCACCCCCCTGATCACACCCAGCGGACATGCCATCGGCACCTTGTGTGCCATCGACAACAAGCCCCGACAGCTGTCGGCATTCCAGCGCGAGGCGCTGGCCATTCTGGGGCGGCAGGTCATCTCGCAACTGGAGCTACGCCGTCGTCACCACCAACAAAAACAGGCCCTGCGCCATTACCAGGAATATCTATCCGACATCAGCCATGAGCTACGCACCCCACTCAATGCCATCATTGGTCTGAGTCAGCTGTTGCTGGAGCCGAAAACTGCAGACGGGTTGCCATCCCAGGTACAAAAACACCTGGAAAGCATTGAGTACAGTGGCCAGCGGCTGTTGAGTCTGGTCGATACGGTACTGGAGTTGCAACGCATTGATGCCAAGAAAATGCCGGTGCAGTGGACCAGCATCGAGCTAAAGTCCTGGACCGAAAAGCTGCACGGCATGTTGATGCCGTCTCTGGCGCGTAAGCAACTGGTACTGAATGTGCACGTTGATCCGGCGGTGCCTGACACCGTGACCAGCGATGAAGCCAAACTCAGCCAGATAGCCCTGAACCTGCTCAACAATGCGATCAAATTCAGTCCCCAGGGCGGGCACATCGAATTGCAGTGTTACGCCGGCAGCGACTATTGGGACATGGTGGTTAAAGATCAGGGGCCGGGCTTGAGTGCCGAGCAACAGGCCCGTCTGTTCAACCGGTTTGAGCAGGTCAGCAAGCAGACCCACCGCGAAGGTACTGGCCTGGGATTGGTGATTTGTCGCGCACTGGCCGAATTGCTTGGCGGCAACATTCAGGTCAGCAGTCAACCTGGCGCAGGCTGTCTGTTCCGGGTTCGCCTGCCCTACCCTGATGATGTCGACGTCGGCGCGGCACGGTCCGCTCAAACTGATTTTAAACCGGCATTTCAGACCGAGCTGCCGCTGTTGGTGGTGGAAGACAACCCCATCAACCAGGAAGTGATCAATGCCATTCTGAACAGCCTGGGCCTTGAATGTGACATGATCATCGAAGCGGAACAGGCGCTGGATATGCTGTCCAACAAGCGTTATGCGCTGGTAATGATGGACATGCACTTGCCGGGCATGGATGGGCTGTCCGGTACCCGGGCCATCCACCAGCACTTTCCGGACATTCCGGTGGTGTTGCTGACGGCCGATGTGTTTCTGGATCCAAGCCAGGATGGCGACGTACTGTTCCAGGGCCATTTGACAAAGCCGGTGGATAAAAATACTTTAGTGGCGACGTTAAACCAACTGATCCCAGCCACCGGTGACTGACTCCCGAAACGCCCTGCGCCAACGCTTCAGAACTGCCCGCCGTGAATTGTCTGCTGCACAACAGCAACAAGCCGCACAAGCAGTGTGCCAACAACTGTTGCAAAGCCCGCTGTTAAAGGACGCCCGACGCATCGGTGCGTACCTGAGCAACGACGGCGAAGTGGATTTAAGCCCCTTTATTCAACACCTGTGGCAGCAGGGACACTCGGTGTATTTACCGGTACTGCACCCGGTGTGTCAGGGCCATTTGCTGTTTCTGGACTATCACCCACAAACCGACATGGTGGCGAATCGCTTCGGTATTCCCGAACCGCAATTACGCTGTCAGGCGATTTGCCCGACCCATGCCTTGGACGTCATCCTCACGCCACTGGTGGCCTTCGACCGGCAAGGCGGCAGATTAGGCATGGGCGGTGGTTACTACGATCGCACACTGGCCGGAGTGGATACCGAACAATCCCGTTTTATCGGTATTGCCCACGATTGTCAGCAAGCCGATGCATTGCCGATGGCAGCATGGGACATCCCGATGGCCGCCATTGTTACCCCTAGCCAGATCATCACCACCACGGGCGCATTGGCCTGATCCCCTGCAGGGAGTTATACTCTATGTCCCTACACTCCTCACCAACAAGAATCAGTGACATGAATCAGGATCAGAAAAAACAACAGGTTGCAGAAGCCGCGTTGGCCTATGTAAAAGACGATACCATTGTCGGCGTCGGCACCGGCTCCACGGTGAATTACTTCATCGACGCGCTGGCCAGTAAAAAAGATCGCATTGTGGGAGCGGTGTCCAGCTCTGAAGCATCAACGTTACGCCTCAAGCAGCACGGTATTGAAGTGTTTGAACTAAACAGCGTGGATCAGCTGGATGTGTACATTGATGGTGCCGATGAAATCACCGAGCACATGCACATGATCAAAGGCGGTGGCGCGGCCCTGACCCGCGAAAAAATCGTTGCTGCTGTGGCCAAGTCTTTTGTGTGTATCGTCGATGACAGCAAACTGGTACCGGTCCTGGGTCACTTCCCGCTACCGGTTGAGGTGATCCCGATGGCCCGCTCCTATGTGGCCCGAGAGCTGGCCAAGCTCGGTGGCGACCCGGTTTACCGTCAGGGCGTGGTCACCGACAACGGCAACGTGATCCTCGATGTACACAACCTGCACATTCTGGAGCCCATGGCACTGGAAGCGAAAATCAATGCCATCGTCGGTGTGGTCACCAACGGATTGTTTGCCCAACGGGGCGCCGATGTCGCCCTGATCGCAACCGATAACGGCGTGATCACCAAACAAGGCTAAATTTTGCTTTTCTCCGCACCGGAGTTCTGCTATTTTCAGTGGCAAATAGACGTCCAGATGTCTTTTGCCATTCATCTCACACAGGAAATCGGTCAATCTCATGAGCAAAGTGTCGCTACCCAAAGACAAAATCAAAATTCTGTTACTCGAAGGTGTACATGCCTCAGCATTGGAAACCCTGAAGTCCAACGGCTATACCAACATCGAGTACCTTAAAACGTCTTTGCCTGAAGAGGAATTGATCGAAAAAGTCGCTGACGTGCACTTCATCGGCCTGCGTTCACGCACCCAGATCACCGAAGCGGTGGTCAGTGCGGCGAAAAAGCTGGTTGCCGTGGGCTGTTTCTGTATCGGGACCAATCAGGTCGATTTGGCCGCCACACAGAAGCGCGGTATTCCGGTGTTCAACGCACCGTTTTCCAATACCCGTTCGGTGGCTGAGCTGGTACTCGGCCAGCTGATCCTGCTGCTGCGGGGCATTCCGCGCAAAAATGCCATGGCCCATCGGGGAGAGTGGCTGAAAAGTGCCGAAGGCTCTTACGAAGCGCGCGGCAAAACCCTGGGCATCATTGGCTACGGCCATATCGGCACTCAACTCAGCATCCTGGCCGAACATCTCGGCATGCAGGTGCAGTTCTACGACATCGAGGACAAGCTGGTACTGGGTAACGCAACCCAGATCAAGAGCCTGCAACAATTGCTCGCCACCTCCGATGTGATCAGTCTGCACGTGCCCGAAACGCCACAAACCCAGAACATGATTGGCGAACGTGAGCTGTCGCAGATGAAAGATGGCGCCATCCTGATGAACGCGGCCCGTGGCACGGTGATCGATATCGACGCACTGGTCAACGCACTGCGCAGCGGCAAACTCAACGGCGCAGCCATCGATGTGTTCCCGGTCGAGCCCAAATCCAACCAGGAAGAATTCGTCTCGCCGTTGCGTGAATTTGACAACGTGATCCTGACCCCGCATGTGGGCGGCAGCACCCAGGAAGCCCAGCAAAATATCGGCATCGAAGTCGCCGGTAAGCTGGCCAAGTACAGTGACAACGGCTCGACCTTGTCGGCGGTTAACTTCCCCGAAGTGTCCCTGCCGGATCACCCCGGTCGGTCACGGTTACTGCACATTCACCAGAACCGTCCCGGCGTGCTGACCCAGATTAACCAGGCGTTTGCTGAAAAGGGCATCAACATTGCCGCTCAGTACCTGCAAACCAGTGCTGACATTGGTTACGTGGTCATTGATGTGGACTCGGACGATGCCGATGACGCGTTCGAGCAACTGACCCAGATTGACGGGACGATCAAAACCCGGATCCTGCACTGATATGCAAACGCCCGCACCTGCGGGCGTTTTTGATTGGGCTGAAAGAAAAAACCGCGGGCGCATTTCTGATAGGGTAAATAAAAACGGATGTGGCACCCTGTCACCATCCGATCCAATAAGGGGATACACATGATGTGGCGTGTGCTCAGCAGCATTTTCGGTGTACTGGCATTACCGGCAGCAGCCGCAACCCTGTCCGTGCAGGTACTCGATAACCAGGGCGTCCCGCTGCCACAAGCGGTGGTCTATGCAACCCCCCTTGATACACCGCGACCCGACACACCGGCCGCCCCCGCGGTGATGGATCAAATCGACAAACAATTCGTGCCCCACATTCTGGTGGTGCAGCGCGGTAGCGAAGTGGCGTTTCCCAACTCCGACTCCATCAAGCACCACGTGTATTCGTTTTCACCGGCAAAGACCTTTGAACTACGCCTTTATTCCGGTACAGACGCCGCACCGGTTGCCTTTGATCAACATGGTACCGTTGAGATGGGCTGTAACATCCATGACTGGATGTTGGGTTACGTCAAGGTGGTCGACACGCCCTACTTTGCCAAAGCCGACCGCCAGGGCAGTGTAACGCTCGATATTCCGGCAGGACGCTACCAGGTCAACCTGTGGCACCCCCGCATTCAGGACAATGAAGAAACCCTGGTACGTACGCTGGACGTGACCGACAGCAGCCAGTGGACACACACCCTCAGCGAGGATCTGCTGCGCGACCTCAGCGGCTATGAGAAAACCACGGAGACCTTCAATGACTACTAAGTGTCGGCTTATCTTCGCAGGATTGGCCTTGTTGTTGAGCTCGCTGGTAGCAAACGTTCAGGCTGCCGAATGGCAGGGCCTCATTCAGCTTGGCGCACAACACAGCACGGGTGACACCAGCTTTATTGACAGTGGCACCGGCCTGTTACGCTACAGTGAGGACGATAACCCACTGCAACTGTATCAGGCGGTGCTCAACGTCCGACAGGACATTGGCAGCGCCTGGTCCGTCGACATCACCGCCAACGGCTATACCGACGGTGATCAGAAACTGGGCCTGACCCAGGCCCAGTTGGAATACAAACCACTGATGGCAGGCCCGGTCAAATGGCGTGGACGGGCGGGTTTTTTCTACCCGCGCATGTCGCTGGAAAATGTCGATGTGGGCTGGTTATCGCCCTACACCTACACCAACTCCTACATCAATAGCTGGATCGGTGAGGAACTGCGGATTCCCGGTCTCGAATTGACCCTGTATCGTCCCGGACGTGCGGTGCGTAGCCCCTGGTCCTGGGAGCTTCATGTCGGTGCATACCGGGGCAACGACCCCCTGGGTACGGTGATTTCCTGGCGCGGTTTCGGGTTACATGACCGTCAGACGCTGAACAATGATCGGCTGAATTTTGCCCCCTACCCATCGGTCACCAGCTATTACGGCCTGTGGCACCCGGCCTGGGTCGAGCCTTTCCATGAGATTGACGGGCGCACCGGATTTTACGTTGGTGCCCATCTGGCGTATTTCAACCAAAGCGAACTGCGCTATTACTACTACGACAACAATGCCAACCCCAATGCGGTTAACGACCAGCGATTGTATGCCTGGGATACCCGTTTCCACAGCCTCGCCTGGCAGCACGATTTCAGCAACGGCACACGTCTGATTGGGCAATGGATGTCGGGCAGTACACTGATGGGACAACGCTATGTGTATGCCGACTTCGACAGCGTCTATATCATGCTGACCCAGCGATTTGGTGATGGTCGCCTGTCGGTGCGTTGGGAACGTGTTGAGGTGGATGAGGATGACGTGCGTCCGGACGATCCCAACGACAGCGACGGCCATGCCTGGACCCTGGCCTGGCGTCAGGATATTAGTGAACACTGGCAATGGGGCGTCGAGTGGCAACACAACACGAGTCGCGCGGCCAATCGCCCGATGCTGGATGTTTCGAGTCAGCAAGACAGCAACGCAGCACGGCTGACCGTGCAATACCGAATAGGAGCGCAGTAGTGGCCAGTGGCTTAAACCACCTGACATTGACCGTCAGCAATCTCGATCGCGCCCTGACATTTTATACCCAAGTACTGGGGTTTAAACCCCATGCGCGCTGGGACAATGGCGCATACCTCAGTCAGGACAGTCTGTGGCTATGTCTGAGCAAAGGCACCAGTCAGCCGGCCAAGGATTATTCCCACATTGCCCTGAGCGTCACCGCAGAAGGGTTTGAGTTGCAATGCAACAAGTTACGACTGGCCAATGCCCCACAGTGGCAGGACAACAGCAGTGAAGGACAGTCGTATTACTTTCTGGATCCCGACGGTCATAAACTCGAGATCCATGTCGGTGATTTGCAAAGCCGCCTGCAGTCCCTGCGCACGGCATCGTACGCAGGCTTACAGTGGTTGTGACACATGGCATAGGGCCATGGCCCCATGCAGCGTGAAGGCTTACAGGAAGGTGTAGACCAGCGTCACAGCGGTCTGGGTATCAAGGTTCTCGGTGCCATCCGCGACGTCAGTGTTGTGATCCAGTGTCAGGGACAACTTCATCGCCAATGAGCCATTGATTTGCGCCGACAGGCTGGTTTCAGATTTTGACTTGGTATTGTCAGAACCCACCTCAGTGCTCAGCAACTGCTTGAAGGTCGCGCTGTCAGAAATCTTCCATTGGTAGTCCAACGCCGCCCGCACAATCATGCCGCTGACCGATTCGCCTTCCTCAGTTTTGGCATAGGAATAACCCGGACCGATGCTGTATTCAAACTTGCTGGTTTTGTCGCCCCACAACTTCTGGCTCCAACCCACTGCCAGGGTCGACTGGTAGTCATAGCTGCTGAAGCGGTCATCTTCATACGAGCCGAACACGAACAGCCGGTGGTCGGGGTTTTCCAGTTTGTAGTTACCCTGGCCTGACAGGAAGTATTTCTGTGCCGTGGTCTGACTGTCTTCTTCACCATTGTCCAGCGCCACTTCATCTTTCTTGTACAGGGCTTCGGCGACGAAATCGTTACTCCAGCTCTCCAGCTCCTGGTGCGCAGCCAAACGACCTTTGACCGAGGTGGTTTCGGTATTACCGGTCGTCACAATCAGGCCGAACTCGCCGTCCATGGTGAACGGTTTGGTTTCATCCTGTGCATAGGCAGAGGTTGCACACAGCAAGGCAGTTGCAATCAACGTTTTTTTCATAGCTTTCTTTCCATTTATCCTTTAAAGGCCTTGGCCTGATTGGCGTTTGTGATGCTCAGTAAGCGTGTACAGTCTACCCCATCTACCGCCGGGGCAACGAAGTTGTGACTGCTACACACACTCAGAAAAAGTTATATACCAGTGTTACCGCCGTTTCCGTGTCCAGTGAACTGCCCACATGCTGTGGCCGGGTATTGTGGATCATGTTGAGCGACAGCTTCATCGCCAACGCACCGTTAATACGTGCCGCCAGAGATGTTTCTGATACCGAACGGGAAAAATCAGTGTCTGTCTCGGTGCTGAAAAACTGTCGGAAGGTGGATGTCTCGGTCAGCTTTTTTTCATATTCCAATGCGGCCCTGACAATCAACCCCATCTGGTCGTCACCGTCACTGCCATCATCGACCCGAGACACCGCGTAGCCGGGCCCCACACTGTAGCGTAACTCACTGTCTTTGGTGTCCCACACCTGGGTGCTCCAACCCACCGCCATCGCAGCCTGGTAATCATAGCCATTGAAGCGATCGTCTTCGTACTCACCGTAGATGAACAGGCGATGATTGGGATCTTCCAACTTGTATTCCGACTGGGTGGAGAGAAACACCCGCTGCGCGCTGGTAAAGCTCTCCGAACTGCCGTCTTCCAGGTCGCGGTCATTGCGTTTATACAGGAAATTGACGGTGTACTGATGATGCCAGTCCAGCAGGTTGTGCTTGGCATTGACCTTGCCGGTCAGGGTGGTTCCCTGAGTATTACCGGTGGCTTCGAGTATGCCCAGCTCTCCGGTCATGGTGAAGGTTTTGACCTGCTCTCCGTAAATCGGCGTATCCGACAGGAACAGATCATCAATGGCATCCAGTTGAGCATAAGTATTACTGGCAAATGCGCAGCAAAGGATCAGCAGCGTTTTCTTCATTCAGGCAATCAGGCGTTGGTTGGCGTTGCAAAATCAGCAGTTTACCCGACCAGCACGCAAAGTTCAGCCCTGCAAGGCGCATTTTTTGCAGAAGATATGCAATTTGATACCTGTGTATCAGCGCAACTTACTGATGCGCCTCTATCACGAAGAAGGCGCCATGATCGCCAGCATCTTATTGGCTTCCAGTGTGGTGAAGTGGATGGCATCATCCAGTGACTCATCATCCAGACCGGCACTGTTGAGCACCAACGGGTTGACCAGGTCCTGCACCTGATACATGCCATCACTCACCACTGCTGCGGCGGCGCGAATGGCGGTAAACAGAATGGCAATTTCTTTGTTGGTCAATGCTTTACTTTCGTTGTGCAGGTTTTCCACTGCATAATGCAGCTGCACAGGCAATTGCCAGGCCTTGAGGATTTCAGCGCTGCACTGGGCATAGGTAAAGCCCAGCACCTGTTGTTGCTTTTGCCAGGGTGACACTTGCTTGGAGTACTCAGCACAGGCTTTGGCGGCCTCAGGCTGATGCTTGGCCACCACCAATTCACCCAGGTTATGCAACAACCCTAACAGGAAGAAGCGCTCGCTGCCGCGTACCCGGGATTGCTTGGCCAGATGCTTGGCGATAAGGCCTGCGTACATGCTGAGTTTCCAGAACCGCTGTAGGTCCACATCGTCATTGGAGAAGTGACTGAACGCACTGCTGGCGGTTTCTGCCATGACCAGATTATACAAGGCTTCCCCACCGATCACATTGACCGCTTTGGTGATGCTGTCAACCTGTGACCGGAAACGAAATAACGGACTGTTGGCCAGCTTCAGCAACTTCGAGGTGAGCGACGGATCAGTACTGACCACCGTGGCGATGTCTTCAATCGCCGAATTGTCGTCATCCAGCATACGACGGATGGTCAGACACACGTCTGGCAGAACGAAGGATTCAGATGCTTTCTCAGCGTACTCAGTCAGTTGCATAGAAATGATCAGGGCTTGTACAAAAATTGAGTGGCTGATTATAACTGAGGCAAACAAAAAATGCGGCCTTTTTTGTTGCCCGGTTTGTGCACAGAAAGTGTTGATTTTTTGTGCCATTTAACGTAACACGAAGTATTCCTTACCGGCATTCACCACTGCCAAATACGTACCTTGCAGAGGAACCTGATGACGTCACCGTTGCAACTGCCGCCCAGACTGAACGCCTTATTGGAAAGCCGTGCCATGCTTGAACTGGGCCTCAGTGGCGTGCTGATGCCGCTGCTCAAAACCGCACCACAGGGCGACGGTCATCCGGTCATGGTGATCCCTGGTTTCACCACCACCGACGTGGTAACCCTGCCGATGCGACAATACCTGAAGCAATTGGGCTACCGTGTGGAAGGTTGGCAATTGGGGGCCAACACCGGCCGAGATCTGCGCGCTGGCTATCCATACATTTCCGATCGGCTACTTAATCGTTTCCTGCAGTTTCGGTTTGAGCAGGCCCGTCCGGTCAGCCTGATCGGCTGGAGCCTGGGCGGCTTGCTGGCACGGGAAATCGCCCGCCTGGTGCCCGATCACGTCAGGCAGGTGATCACCCTGGGCAGTCCGTTTGCCAACACCCACAGCAGTCTGCCGTGGATTGCGGGATTGTTTCGTCAACTGAACCGCCCGTTGCGACACCTGCCCCAGGAAGCTCATCAACGTTTGCGCGCGCCGCTCGATGTCCCCACCACGGCGGTGTACAGCCGTACCGACGGCATTATCCACTATCGCGCCAGTTGTATTCCACAGCTCAGTCCCAACAGTGAAAACATCGCCGTATCGGCCAGCCACCTCGGCATGGGCCACCATCCTCAGGTGCTGTGGCTGCTGGCTGACAGGCTGGCGCAGGCGGATGGCCACTGGAGGCCGTTCACGCCCCCCAGTGGCTTGTCGTGGGCCTTTCCCCGTCAACGGCCAAGGTCAATGACATGACCCAACAATGGCCTGTTAACGAGTCGATTGAGTTGTGTGTGGACGATCTGGGTAACCGGGATGCGCCGGTGGTACTGCTGATCATGGGGCTGGGCATGCAATTGATCCATTGGCACGATGGCTTTTGTCAGTCGCTAGTAGACCGGGGCTTCAGGGTCATCCGTTTCGATAACCGTGATGCCGGCCAAAGTACCCATTTGCACGCCCTTGGTGTTCCCGGCAACTGGTTACTGACCCGACAGCGGCTGGGCATGACCCGCACCAGCGCTTACAGCCTGACGGATATGGCCGAGGATGGCTGGCAACTGCTTGACCAACTTGACGTGCAACAGGCCCACCTGTTTGGCGCGTCCATGGGAGGCATGATTGCCCAAACCATGGCGCTGCAACAGCCAAAGCGCAGCCTCACCATGACCTCAGTGATGTCGAGCCCGGGAGCACCGCTGCGCCCGGGTCCCAACTGGTCGTTGCTAATGCACATGGCTCGCACGCCGAGGCGAGACAAGGATGGTTTCCTGCAACACACCCTCGCCTTATGGCACCGCTTGAATGGCACCGTGTATCCGTTTGATCGCGACTACACCGCAGCATTGATCCAGCGTGCCCAGCAACGGGGCATGCGGGTGGGCAGTCTGCGACGTCAGCTCAGTGCCATTTTGACCCAACAGGACCGGCGCTCGGCATTGGCCAGCCTGAAGGTTCCTTCACTGGTGATCCACGGTAAAGCCGATCCGCTGGTCCCCTTTGCGCAGGGACAGGCGACCGCACAGGCGCTCGGCAACGGGCGACTGCTGGCCATCGAACACATGGGACATACCCTGCCTCAAGCGGTGTGGCCTGACATCCTGGATAACTGGCAGGCGATGACCGAACAACGTTGATCAGCCGTTATTCCGGTTGTGCCCAGCGGGGAAATCGGGCGACAGCAAATCGCTCAGCGTAGATCGCCTGCAATTCGCCGGATTGGTACAAGGCTTCCATCGCCTGATCATATTGCGTTGCCAGCGCCCGGCCGGTGTCGTTGGGCTGAAACACCAGCCACAGACGGCGCTCTGGCACGATTTGCAGTTGCGCAAAGCCGGCGTCGGGTTTGATATGATTGGTGTACTCGAGTACCCCATCGATGCGCTGTGCTGATAACAGCGACAAGCCCCTGCTGCCTTGCTCAACCGGATAATGCACCACGTCTGATGGAATAAAACGGGCAAAGTCATAACCCCGATACCATGCCAGCACCAGACCCGCCAGGTCCTTCGGCGCTTCGATATGATGACGCTTGTTGTCATACAACAACATCAGTGGCGCCTGAATATCCAGATGCCACTGGGGACGCCAAAAGCCAGGGTGGTCATCCGCATAGGCGCCGACCAGGATATCCGCGCGACCATCCAGAAACCGTGCCGACAATCCACCGTAGTGCCCTTGCAGGAAGATTACCCGATTGCCCTTAAACACCCGCTTCAATAAGCGGTCGTAAATGCCCTGTTCGTCCGGTTGGGAATAGCCCGGCCAGTGGTCGCTGGCCACCACAATCGGTCTTGCAATAGCCAGACTTGCGAAGATAACGCTAATCAAGAAAACCGAACTCAGTCGGAAGATGGTTCGTCGTCCCAAAACGCCCCCTGCTCAGGTATAGAAGATGGTTGTTCACCTGCACGCTGCCTGGCAAGTGCCCGGCGCTTGCGTTGCTGACAAGCCCGAATGATGGTGCGCCTGACGCCGTCATCGAGTTGCTGCCAATACAGACGTTCTTCGCGCGAGCGAAAACACCCCAGGCAATACCCTCGGGGGCCTGACTGGCATACCCCGATACAGGGGCTGGGAATGTCAAAAAACTCGAGTTGCTGCACAGGCGCTTGGATCATCTCAGGCAGATTATCATCGCAAGCATAGCACGTCGATTTGCCCTTGTGGGCAGAAATTGTAAGCGTTTACGCTCGGCCACAATGAGGTGTGGCCACAACGGTGTTTAGCCACAAATACACAATAAAAAAGGGCCCGAAGGCCCTTTTTTCAATCATGCTCAGATCACTTTTTCTTGGCTTTCGGATTCGGCAGATCAGTAATGCTGCCTTCAAAAATTTCCGATGCCAGACCGATGGACTCGTTCAACGTCGGGTGGGCGTGGATAGTCAACGCCACGTCTTCGGCGTCTGCACCCATCTCGATGGCCAGGCCAATTTCACCCAGCATCTCACCGGCATTGATACCGACGATGGCACCACCGATCACACGGTTGGTGTCTTTGTCGAAAATCATTTTGGTCATCCCTTCGGTACGACCGGAGGCAATAGCACGACCAGAGGCAGCCCACGGGAAGGTCGCTGACTCATACTTGATACCCTGCTCTTTGGCTTCTTTTTCAGTCACACCAACCCACGCTACTTCAGGGTCGGTATAGGCCACAGAAGGAATGCATTTCGGATCGAAATAATGCTTCTTCCCGGCAATCACTTCCGCTGCCACGTGCCCTTCGTGAACGGCTTTGTGCGCCAGCATGGGTTGACCGACCAGGTCACCAATCGCATAGATGTTAGACACGTTAGTACGCATCTGCTTGTCAACGCTGATAAAGCCACGCTCATCAACATTCACACCGGCTTTGTCAGCCGCTACCAGGGCGCCATTCGGACGACGGCCCACTGCCACCAGCACTTTGTCATACTTGACCGGCTCAGCAGGCGCTTGCTTACCTTCGAAGGTCACGTACAAGCCGTCTTTCTTCGCTTCAACCGCAGTCACTTTGGTTTCCAGCATGACGTTGAACTTGTCTTTGACGTACTTCTGGTAAATCTTGATGACGTCTTTGTCTGCGGCCGGGATCAGTTGATCGAGGAATTCAACCACATCAATTTGCGAGCCCAGTGCGCGGTAAACGGTCCCCATTTCCAGACCGATGATGCCGCCACCCAGTACCAACATTTTTTCCGGCACATCCTGCATTTCCAGTGCACCGGTGGAATCGATAACGCGAGGGTCATCATGGGGAATGAACGGCAGGGTTACCGGCTCAGAGCCGGCAGCAATGATGGCGTTGTCAAACGTAATGGTGGTTTTGCCGTCTTTGCCTTCCACTTCCAGGGTGTTGCTACCGGTGAATTTACCGTAACCCTGAACGTGCTTCACTTTACGCATCTTGGACATGCCCGCCAGACCTTTGGTCAGCTGACCGACCACGCTGTCTTTCCAGCTGCGAACTTTGTCGAGATCGATTTTCGGCTCACCAAAGGTGACACCGTGAGCAGCCATTTCTTTCGCGTCGTCAATCACCTTGGCAACGTGAAGCAATGCTTTGGAAGGAATACAACCGACGTTCAGACACACACCACCTAAGGTTTCACGTGCGTCAACAATGACAGTTTCAATGCCCAAATCTGCTGCACGGAATGCTGCAGAGTAACCACCAGGACCGGCGCCAAGCACCACTAACTGGGTTTTAATCTCGCTCATTATGACCTCAATCTCGAATTTTGTTGGTACAGACGGGGCGAAATTTTACATACCCTACCTGCCCTTAGCAAAAAAAAGCGTCACTTTTTGTCACACTTTCTGAAAAACCACAGCCGGGGTTACATACCCCGGCCAATATGGATGGCGCTCCTTACAGCAACATCTGGCGCAAATCACCCAACACATTGCTCAAATGCACCGCAAACCTTGCGGCCACCGCACCGTCAATCACCCGGTGATCGTACGACAACGACAGCGGCAACATCAGGCGAGGCTCGAAGTCCTTGCCGTTCCATTTGGGTTTAATCTCGCTTTTAGAGACGCCCAGAATGGCCACATCCGGCGCATTGACGATCGGCGTGAAGGCTGTACCACCAATCCCGCCAAGGCTGGAAATGGTAAAGCAGCTACCTTGCATGTCGGCCGCTTTGAGCTTACCGTCACGGGCTTTAACACTGATCTCCATCAGCTCTTTGGACAGCTCCATGATGCCCTTCTGATCCACGTCCCTGACCACCGGAACCACCAGACCGTTGGGTGTGTCCACTGCAATGCCGATGTGGTAATACTTCTTCATGATCAGGCTTTCACCAGACTCGGACAGAGAAGAATTAAACACCGGGTAAGCTTTCAGTGCATCTGCCACGGCCTTCATCATGAACACCAGTGGGGTAATCTTCACACCCAGCTTTTTCTTCTCTGCCAGGGCGTTCTGCTCTTTGCGAAACGCTTCCATGTCAGTGATATCGGCTTCTTCAAACTGGGTCACATGGGGAATGGTCACCCAGTTACGGTGCAGGTTAGGCCCGGAAATTTTCTGAATGCGAGTCAACTCAACTTCTTCAACGTCGCCAAACTTGCTGAAGTCCACCTTGGGTGGCGCAAGAACCTGCAAACCGCCGGAACCGCTACCAACCGATGACCCTGGAGTCATTTTTGGCCGTGACAGTTCGTATTTTACATACGACTGCACGTCTTCTTTGAGAATACGGTTTTTCGGGCCAGTGCCTTTCACCTGAGACAGGTCTACACCAAACTCACGGGCCAGTCTGCGCACCGCGGGCGAAGCGTGCACCTTGCCACCCGGCTTGCGCTCACCCGCCGACGGGTGATGGGGAACCGGTGGCGGCTTAGGCGCACTGGCGGGTGCCGGTGTGCTGGCTGGCGCAGGGCTGGCAGCTGGCGCCGGGCTTGGCGCTGGCGCAGGGGCGGCTTCGCCTTGCACTTCCAGTTCAATCACCAGTGAGCCCTCAGAGACCTTGTCACCGACCTTGACCTTAACCGCTTTGACTTTACCCGCTTTGGGGCTGGGTACATCCATGGTTGCCTTGTCGGTTTCCAGGGTGATCAGGCCGGCTTCGGCGTCAATCTCGTCCCCTTCACTGACCAGCACATCAATGACATCCACATCGGTGTCGCCACCGATATCCGGCACTTTGACCTCGATGGTTTCACTACCACCGGATGTCGGCGCAGGTGCAGGGCTGGAGGCAGGCGCTGGTGCGCTGTCAGCGGGCGCGCCGTCAGCCGTTTCCAACAGCAGGATAAGACTGCCTTCAGACACCTTGTCACCGACCTTGACCTTAAGGCTTTTGACCACGCCCCCCTGGGGGGCTGGCACGTCCATGGTCGCCTTGTCTGTTTCCAGGGTGATCAGCCCGGTTTCTGCGTCGATGCTGTCCCCTTCGGCAACCAGCACATCAATGATTTCCACATCGGTGTCACCACCAATATCCGGCACTTTGACTTCCACGGTCGCGCCACCTGAAGACGGCGCCGGACTGGCAGCAGGTGCTGGCGTTGGCGCAGGTGTCGGTGCAGGCTCGGGGGCTGACGCGGGTTCGGATGCTGCTTCAGGTTCAGCCTCACCACCACCGTCAACGGCCATTTTGGCAATCAGGGTGTCCTGACTGACTTTGTCGCCCACCTTGACCAGAATTTCTTCTACCTTGCCGCCAAATGGCGCCGGAATGTCCATACTGGCCTTGTCACTCTCTACGGTGATCAGTGCGGCTTCAGCGTCAATGTTGTCACCCACGCTGACGCATACTTCAATGACTTCAACCTCTTCGCCACCGACATCTGGCACAACCACGTCTTTAACATCTGACATTTTGCTCATCTCCCTATCGGTTACGCGTACAGCGGGTTGAGTTTGTCACCGTCAATGCCGAACTCTTTGATGGCATTGAGAAGTACCTTCTTGTCCAACTCGCCGGCTTTAACCAGCTCGTACAACGCAGCAACGGTAATGTATTGCGCATCGACCTCGAAGTGGCGACGCAGGTTTGCGCGGCTGTCCGAACGCCCAAAACCGTCGGTGCCCAGCACGCGATAAGCACCCGGCACGAAGGCACGGATCTGATCGCTGTAGGCTTTCACGTAGTCGGTCGCCGCAATAGTAGGGCCATCGAAACCGTCTTGCAGGACTTCAGTCACGTACGGCACTTTCTCTTTCTTGTCCGGGTTGAGCATGTTGTAGCGCTCACAATCCTGACCGTCGCGGGCCAGTTCGTTGAACGAGGTCACGCTGTAAACCTCGGCAGCAACACCAAACTTGTCATGCAGCAGTTCTGCCGCTTCGCGCACCTGTAGCAAAATGGTGCCAGAGCCCAGCAGTTTCACTTTCTTCTTCGACTTGGCGGTGCCGACTTTATCCAGCAGGTAGATACCTTTGATAATGCCGTCCTCAACCCCTTTGGGCATTTCAGGCTGCACGTAGTTTTCGTTCATCACGGTCAGGTAATAGAACACGTTTTCCTGTTCTTCGCCCATGCGGCGCATACCGTCCTGAACAATCACCGCGACTTCATAACCAAAGGTCGGGTCGTACGTCACGCAGTTGGGGATCAGACCCGCCTGAATGTGACTGTGCCCGTCCTGGTGTTGCAGGCCTTCACCGTTGAGCGTGGTTCGACCGGCGGTACCACCGACCAGGAAACCACGGGCCATGCTGTCACCGGCGGCCCAGGCAAGATCGCCCACCCGCTGGAAGCCAAACATGGAGTAATAGATGTACACCGGGATCATCGGCAGATCATTGGTCGAGTAGGAGGTACCCGCAGCCAGCCAGGACGCCATCGCACCCAGCTCATTGATCCCTTCCTGCAGTACCTGGCCTTTTTTATCTTCGCGGTAGTAAGCCACCTGATCGGCATCCTGCGGCACGTACTTCTGGCCCTGACTGGAATAAATACCGACCTGACGGAACAAACCTTCCATACCAAAGGTACGGGCTTCATCAGGAATGATGGGCACGATGCGACTACCGACCTGCTTATCTTTGAGCAGCACGGTAAGAATACGCACGAAGGCCATGGTGGTAGAGATTTCACGCTCACCAGAGCCTTTGGTAATCGCTTCAAACGACTTCAGAGGCGGCGCTGGCAGTTCTTCCTTACTCTGCGGCAAGCGTGCTGGCATGTAGCCATACAGGGCTTCACGGCGAGCACGCAGGTACTTCATCTCTTCGCTGTCTTCGTCAAACTTGTAATACGGCAAGTCTGCCAGCTTGTCATCGGCAATCGGGATGTTGAAACGGTCGCGGTATTGCTTGACCGCTTCGACGTCCATTTTCTTGACGTTGTGGGCAATGTTTTTGCCTTCACCGGCAGCGCCCAGGCCATACCCTTTCACGGTCTTGGCCAGGATCACCTGCGGACGGCCCTGGGTTTCAACCGCACGCTTGTAAGCAGCATACACCTTGACCGGATCGTGACCGCCCCGGTTCAGACGCCAGATGTCTTCATCCGACATGTTGGACACCATCTCCTTGAGCTCTGGGTATTTACCGAAGAAATGCTCACGGGTATAGGCGCCGCCTTTGGCTTTAAAGTTCTGGTATTCGCCATCCACGGTTTCGTTCATGACATCCAGCAACTTACCGGAAGTGTCACGAGCCAGCAGCGGATCCCAGTAACGACCCCAAATAACCTTGATCACTTCCCAGCCTGCGCCGCGGAAGTTACCTTCCAGTTCCTGAATGATCTTGCCGTTGCCCCGCACCGGTCCATCCAGGCGCTGCAGGTTACAGTTGATCACAAAAGTCAGGTTATCCAGCCCTTCGCGAGACGCCAGGCCGATCGCGCCCAAGCTTTCCGGCTCATCCACTTCACCGTCACCCATAAAGCACCAGACACGCTGGCTGGAACAGTCTTTCAGGCCACGGTTGGTGAGGTATTTCAGATAACGGGCCAGGTAAATGGCCTGCATTGGACCCAAGCCCATGGATACGGTTGGGAACTGCCAGAAATCCGGCATCAATTTGGGGTGAGGATAAGACGACAAACCATTGCCATCCACTTCCTGGCGGAAACCGTCGAGTTGTTGTTCACTCAAACGCCCTTCGATGAACGCACGGCTGTAGATGCCTGGCGATACGTGGCCCTGCACGAACAGGAAGTCACCACCGTCTTTATCATTGGGGGCGCGGAAGAAATGGTTGAAGCCCACATCGTAGAGCATCGCGGAGGAGGCGAAACTGGAAATGTGGCCACCCAGCTCAAGATCTTTCTTCGAGCCGCGCAGCACCATCATCAATGCATTCCAGCGGATGGCTGTGCGGATACGGGCCTCGATGGTCTGATCCCCTGGCATCACCGGTTCCTGGCCGGCAGGAATGGTGTTGATGTACGCGGTGGTCGCGTCATAGGGCAAATGCGCGCCACTGCGGCGGGCTTTCTCGATCAGGCTTTCCAACAAGAAATGCGCGCGATCAATGCCCTCTTCTTCGAGGACAGCTTCAAGGGCGTCTAGCCACTCCTGCGTTTCTTGTGGATCCACATCCGGATGCATCATTTCTGTCATGGTGCTTTCCTTTCATCAAAGTGTGATAAAAATCAGGCTAAGTCGTTAAAGATAGTGCATTTACACCATTTTTCAGCCGACCTGGCCTGCGTCAGTCCTGCCCTTGCCTTCAAGTGACAGGCTCACTGACTAACGTTTTACTTCAATCCGCCGCAACGCCCGCTGTATACGAGTGTCCTGACGATTAATGTTCAATAAAGTGTCTTCAATAAATGCCAGGTGCTCATTACTCGCCTGGCGTGCTAATTCCGGGTCTCGCTGGACAATGGCGTTGACGATCTGCTGACGCTGTTGTGCGATGGTATCGCCCACATCCGCATCCCGGGCCAACATGTCGAGGTTGCCACGGATATTGTCCTGCAACATCGGTAACAGACTGCGCATGACATGCAACAGCACCATATTGTGTGCCGCTTGTGCCATGACCAGATAAAACGATGCCAGCGCCTCGGCTTCTGCCGCGGTGTCCTGGTCGCCATCCTTGGGTAGGCCGTTAAGCGCATCCTGTAACCGCTGGTAATCCTCCGGCTGACCACGCAACGCTGCATAATAGGCCGCCATGCCTTCCAGGGCATGACGAAACTCGAGCAGGTCAAACTGCGTTTCTGGTCGCTGAGCAATCAAATCCAGCAACGGATCCGTCACCAATGCGGTCAGTCGCCGTTTAACAAACGTGCCGCCGCCCTGCTTACGGTACACGAGTCCCTTGGCTTCCATCTTCTGTATGGCTTCACGCAGTGACGGGCGCGACACCGCGAACTGTTCGGCCAACTCTCGCTCAGGGGGGAGTTTCTGGCCAGCCAGTAAGCGACCGTCCAGGATCATGGACTCCAGTTCTTCCATGATCACATCCGACAATTTTTTGGATTGAATCCGTCGCATGTCAGCCTTGATGCTCCGATGTCTGTCGTGCCAAGAGAAAAAACAGACACCACAGCCGCCCAAAAATGGCACTGTCATCGTCTGTCACTCGCAAATTGGTAAGACCAATTAACCTAATAGCTTAAATGATCCCTGCCTAAGGGTAAATAGGCAACCGAAATCCTGCCAGGATACATGCATATTTTTTATTCAAAATAAGAAGTTTAAGCCGTCAGACCAGGGATTTCACACCTGGTCTGACCAATTTAAAGAAGAGGGGTTAAGGGTATCAGGCTATCCAGCCAGACAGGGTCAAAGCGGCGATCACGGCCAACATCAGCATCACATTGCGCTTTGCCAAACGGACTAAGGTACAGGGCTCTTCAGTGCAGTCACATTCCTCCGGCTCAATTTCTTCCGCCGCACAGGACACTTCAGACAACACTTGTCGGGCGGGTACGGACGGATCCGGCAAATAGGACAACCACACTGGCAACGCCCGGCTGAAGTGGCCAACCAGCAAAAAGCCCAACGCAGTGAGACGTACCGGCACCCAGTCCAGAATGGCCATCAAAGATTGCACGCTGGCGCTGGCGGGATGGGCTGTTTCCTGCAGTTTTTCGCCCAGTGAGCGGGTCAGGGTATAAAACACCGCACCCGGGGCACCGAACACCGCAAACCACACGACCACCGCCGCATAGTGCTGGTAGTTAAGCCATACCAGCGACTGACCAAAGGTATAGTTGTGCTCATCGCTGTGACCCAGTTGTTGGGCGTACAAATCACAGGCTTCCAGGTCACCGCGGTTGGCAGCCTGCAAGTAGGCTTTGTACGTCGCGCGCAATGAAGGACAGCCGATACACACCAGCATCACCAGTACACTGACCACGAACGACAGCAATGCAGTGTCCAGCTCCCACAGCAACAAAAACAGCAGCACTGCAGGCAACAACACCGCCACCAGTGCGGCCCATACGCCATGCCCGCCATCGAACCAGCCTCGCTTGGTCCACATCTCGAAATACGGCACAGCATAGGTCTCGGCACGCCACATCCGGCTTTGGGTGGCAAATCGCTCTATACTCAATACCAGCAGCAAACTGATCAGAATCATGACGTTTCCTCGTCAATACGATGATGAAAGGGCGTCGCTCAAATCACGACGAAAACGGGCCCAGTCAAACGCCGGACCTGGATCGGTCTTGCGACCCGGCGCGATATCACAGTGTCCAATGATCCGCCCAAGGGTAACACGTGGGTAAGTGTGCATAATTTTGACGCTGAGGGCTACCAGCTGTTGATACTGCTCGGATGTGTAAGCCGTCGTATCCGTACCTTCCAGTTCAATGCCAATGGAAAAGTCATTGCAACGCTGGCGGCCCTGAAAACTCGACACACCGGCATGCCACGCGCGTTTGTCAAAGGGTACATATTGCACCACCTCCCCTGTGCGGCGGATCACACAATGGGCTGACACCCGCAGTCCGCGCAACTGTTCAAAAAAGGGATGGGTCGTACAATCCAGCGTGCCCATGAACAACCCGTCAATGGCCTCGCCGCCAAATTGCCCGGGCGGCAGAGAAATATTGTGGATCACCAGCACGCTGATATCGTCTGGATCGGGCCGTTCATCGCAATGGGTTGTCATCCGCAGGCGACAATCCGCTAAACATCCGTTTACAATGGTCAAAGCAGTAACTACAACCGGTCATTGAGCATGTGGCTATTTGACCAAAAAAACGCGGGAAATGATACGCATGAATGACCAGTCCGGCGACAATGGCGAGCGTGGTATGGGCAAATGGATGATAATATTGGCCTGGCTGAGTGGCCTGGCCCTGCTTGCCATGGTGTTCGATGATCTGCTCGAACGTCAGGTTAATCCCAACGCATCCCCCCAATCGGTTTACCGTGGCTCGGCAGTGGAAGTCACACTGGAGCAGAACCGCTACGGACACTATGTGACCAGTGGCACCATCAATGGCCAGCCAGTCACCTTCTTATTGGATACTGGCGCCACCAATGTCTCTATCCCTGCCCATCTGGCTGCTCGACTGGGATTGAACGCCGGCCCTCGCTACCGCGTCAACACCGCCAATGGGCAGATCACCGTAGCCAGTACGCACATTGATCGACTCGCCATTGGCGATTTGCAGCTCAACGATATTGATGCGCACCTTAACCCCGCAATAAACAGTGATGAAATTTTGCTGGGAATGAGTGCCCTGAGACAATTAGAATTCACCCAACAAGGCAAATGGCTGACGTTACGCAGCCGCTAATTCACTTTAAAAAGACAACACATGCAATCAGAAGCGATACGAAACGAGGTCACACAGGCCTTACTTGAAGATCTTGGCGGCACCCTTGAACCCGGTGCCGATATCACCGCCCAGCTCATTCCTGCGCAGCATACCGTCACGGCACGGGTCATCACCCGGGAGCCTTGCATTCTGGCCGGTCAGGCCTGGGCCACCGCCAGTTTTGAACTGATTGACGATACACTCGACATCCAGTGGCAGGCCAATGACGGCGATGCTCTGGCGGCCAACGACACCTTATTTACTGTCACCGGCAGCGCGCGCCACATCCTGACCGCAGAGCGCACCGCGCTGAACTATTTGCAAACCTTGTCGGCCACAGCGACCCAGACTGCCGCCTATGTCAAGCTGCTGGACGGTAGCGGTATTACCCTGCTGGATACCCGCAAGACCCTGCCAGGAATGCGCATGGCGCAAAAGCACGCAGTGCGCTGTGGCGGTGGGCAGAACCATCGGGTCGGCTTGTACGATGCCTATTTGATCAAAGAGAATCACATCATGGCGTGTGGCTCAATCGATGCAGCGGTTACTCAAGCCCGTCAACTGAATCCCGGCAAACCGGTCGAAGTGGAAGTAGAAACCCTTGATGAATTAGCCCAGGCGATTGCTGCTAATGCGGATATTGTGATGCTGGATAATTTTACCCTGGACAACCTGCACAAAGCCGTTGCAATGGCCAAAGGGCGCTGTAAGCTGGAGGTTTCCGGCAACATTACCGACCAGCGGTTACAGGAATTGCGCACCACTGGTGTAGATTTTATTTCCTCAGGTGCACTAACAAAAAACGTTCAAGCTATTGATTTATCGATGAGAATTGTTGATAAATAGGGTTCTGTTCGCAATTTTGTTTGGGCCCGAAGACATTGGTATGTTCCTGCATACTTGTCGTTAGGCTAACTCGCTCTATACTGAATATGAATTCAACGGAGCGCCAACACACAGCGAATTGAATTTGGCCTAATTATTAATTTGTCAGTAACAATATAAATGTTCTTCACGGGGCATGCGGAGTAAAAATCATGAATATGACTCAACAAACTAACAACAAGGGTTTCACCCTGATCGAATTGATGATCGTTGTTGCTATCATCGGTATCCTGGCAGCCGTCGCATTGCCAGCGTATCAGACTTACACTGAGAAAGCGCGTTTCAGTGAAGTGGTACTGGCAACTTCTGGTCACAAAACGGCCATCGAAGTATGTGCCCAATCTACTGGCGCACTGGCTAACTGTGCACCTACCACTAACGGCGTTCCTGCGAACATCGCAGCCGGTGCTAACGGTGAGCTGGATTCATTGACCTGGGACCAGGCAGCGCCTCTGCTGACTGCAACTGGCGACAATGGTTTCACTTACACCTTGACGCCTAACTTCCAGAACGGCCAGGTTATCTGGACTGACGGTGGTACCTGTAAAGCAGAAGGTATCTGTTAATACCAGGGTCGGTGTAACACCCAACCCAATAAAAAAAGCCCAGCCTCGCCTGGGCTTTTTTGTCGCTCACCGCCGAACTCACAGAGAGCTGAACGATGGCAAAAACACCTGATATCTATATATGGAGTGGCGCCGACCGCCGGGGCCAAAGCGTGAAGGGAGAAATCAGCGCAACGTCCCTCAGCGAAGCAAAGAATTTGTTGCGTCGTCAGGGCGTCTCCGCCACCAAAGTCAAAAAAATGAGCAAGCCTCTGTTTGGCAAAGGGGCGGAAAAAATCAATGCCGCGGACATTTGTGTAGTCTCCCGTCAGATAGCCACCATGCTCGGTGCCGGTGTGACCTTGATCCAGTCGCTGGACATGATTGCCCAGGGCCATGCAAAAACCAGCATGCGCAAAATGCTCAACGAAGTCAGTAATGAAGTGAAAGCCGGTAACCCGCTCTCCAGCGCACTGCGCAAACACCCGGACCATTTCGACGATCTGTACTGTGATCTGGTGGAAACCGGTGAGCAATCAGGTGCCCTTGAAACCATTTATGATCGTATTGCAACCTACAAAGAAAAAGCCGAAGCGCTGAAATCCAAGATCAAAAAGGCCATGTTCTACCCGGTCGCGGTATTGGTTGTGGCGTTTATCGTAACCACCATTTTGCTGGTCTTTGTGGTACCGCAGTTCGAAGAAATCTTTAGCAGCTTTGGTGCTGAGCTTCCTGCCTTTACCCTGTTCGTGCTGGGCATATCCCGGTTCGTACAAGACTATGGTATCTACATTGCCATGGCGATGGGTGGCGCAGGCTTTATGTTCGCCCGCGCCCACAAGCGCTCGCTGGCGTTACGTGACAAGGTCGATGCTAACATCCTGAAGCTGCCGATCATCGGTGAAATTCTGAAAAAAGCGTCGATTGCCCGTTTCACCCGAACCCTGTCAACCACCTTTGCGGCCGGTGTTCCGTTGATTGGCGCGCTGGAATCGGCAGCGGGTGCATCAGGCAATGCGGTCTACCGTGACGCCATTTTGTTTATCCGCAAAGAAGTGTCTGGCGGTCTGCAGATGAACACCGCGATGCGCGCCACCGGCGTGTTCCCTGACATGGTCACCCAGATGATTGCCATCGGTGAGGAATCCGGTGCGGTGGACGATATGCTGAGTAAAATCGCCACCATTTATGAAGCCGAAGTGGACGACATGGTAGACGGCCTTACCAGCTTGCTGGAGCCTATGATCATGGCTGTCCTGGGTGTGGTCATCGGTGGTCTTATCGTTGCCATGTACCTGCCTATCTTCCAGATGGGTAATGTGGTTTAAGCCATAAAATTCTCCGCTTGCCGTTTTCCTGTCGCAGGAATTCTGGCAAGCTAATCCCGTTTATCGTTCGGAAACCCTATCACCATGCCGGAAATCTTTGTGCTGTTGGCAGAATCCCCCGCCTTTTTCGTTATCTTTGTGTTTGTGGTCAGTTTGATGATCGGCAGTTTTCTGAATGTGGTCATTCACCGCCTGCCCATCATGATGGAACGCAGTTGGAAGCGGGAATATCATGCCTATTTTCATCCTGACGACACCGCCAATGCGCCGGATGATACAACCTATAACTTGGTTAAGCCTGACTCCACCTGCCCCAAATGCGGCCATCAGATCCGTGCCTGGGAAAATATTCCAGTCATTAGCTGGCTGGCCCTGGGTGGCAAATGCAGTGCCTGTAAAACGCCGATATCGGCACGCTATCCCGCCGTTGAACTACTGACTGCCTTGCTGTCGGCGTGGGCCGCCTGGCACTTCGGGTTTGGCTGGCAGGGCATCACGGCCGCGCTGTTTACCTGGTTACTGGTCAGTATGACGTTTATCGATCTGGATAAAATGCTGTTACCGGATCAACTGACCCTGCCGCTGCTGTGGATTGGCTTACTGCTGAGTCTCAATCACACCTTTGTCACCCCTCAGGATGCAATTATCGGCGCCGCCGCCGGTTACCTCAGCTTGTGGTCGGTGTATTGGGCGTTCAAGCTGTTAACCGGCAAAGAAGGCATGGGCTATGGCGATTTCAAACTGCTCGCTGCTTTGGGCGCATGGATGGGTTGGCAACACCTGGCCCTGATCATTTTACTGTCCTCTGTGGTCGGCGCCGTGCTGGGCATTCTGATGTTATCGATGAAAGGTAAAGACAAACGCCAACCTATCCCGTTTGGGCCTTATCTTGCCATCGCCGGGTGGATTGCATTGTTGTATGGCCAGCCCATCGCGGATTGGTATTGGGGCCTGATGCTGCCATGAGTGCGCTTGTTGTTGGTCTGACAGGCGGTATCGGCAGTGGCAAAACCGCGGTGTCTGATCGCTTTGCCAAGCGAGGCATCGACATCATTGATGCCGATGTGATTGCCCGTCAGGTTGTGGAGCCCGGACAACCTGCCCTGGCCCAAATCGAAGCACATTTTTCTGCCGATATTCTCAATCCTGATGGCACATTGAATCGTCGCGCCCTGAGGGCCAAAGTGTTCGACAATCCTGACCAGCAACAATGGCTCAACCAATGCCTGCACCCACTGATCAGGGAACAAATGGTCACACAGACGCAAAAGGCATCATCACCATACTGCCTGCTGGTAGTGCCACTGTTGGTGGAAAACAACCTGACCTCACTGGTCGACAAAGTACTGGTAGTGGATGTGGATGAGGCACAGCAACGTGCCAGGGCCGCCGCACGGGATGATCAGAGTGCCGAGCAGGTCCAGGCTATCATGGACGCTCAGGCATCGCGTCAGCAGCGCCTGGCAGCAGCAGATTACGTCATCGATAACAGTGCCGGGCCAGATGCGCTCGACGCACAGATTGATGCCCTCGACCAGACCTTCCGAAAATTGCTAAAAAACCAGCCAAAAGCTTGAAATCCCATTGGATTTGCGTTGTAGTTCATGGAATGCCAATCGGGGAGTTACCATGTCCAACGCTGTATTTGAATTTCCGCTCAATGAAAAGGTCAGAACTTACCTGCGCCTTGAGCAACTGTTCAAGCAGCTGAAGCAAGGCCTCGACGCCAAGGAAGACTGGCAACGGATCAACTTTTTTGAAACCTTGTTCACCCTGCTCGATTTGCTCGAACGGTTAGATATCCGTAACGATATGCTCAAGGACATTGAGATCCACGAAAAAAACCTGGTCCACTGGTCTCAGCACCCCAATATTGACAACGAGGCATTGCAAGGGACATTGCAGCGCATTTTGCGTTTGCGCGATGAACTGAAAAATGCCAAACGGGTTGGCTCGGCCCTCAAAGACGACAAGTTTCTGGCCTCTATTCGTCAACGCTTCTCAATCCCGGGGGGCACCTGCAGCTTTGATTTACCCAACCTGCACTATTGGCTCAAGCAGCCTGATGACAATATCCATAAGGATATTCAGCGCTGGTGCGGTGAGTTTGAGCTGTTCGAGCAAGCCATCGGCATAACCTTGTCCTTCTTGCGCGAACGGGGCCGTTTCACCGAGCTGACCGCCACCAATGGTTTCTTCCAGGGGGTGGCCGATGACAAGAATGAACTGATCCGGGTGTATAGCCAGACCGACAAAGGCTACTATCCGGTGCTGAGCGGTAACAAATACCGCTATGCATTGCGTTTTATGTGGTTTACCCCGGACCCCAATGGCAGTGCCCAGGTTGATACTGACGTTACCTTTCAATTAGCCAGTTGCTGAAAATAGATCATGACCACCGTTGTAAAGTGTCCGACTTGCCAAACGGCTGTGCAGTGGAATGCTGACAGTCCTTATCGCCCTTTTTGTTGCAAACGCTGCCAACTCATTGACCTTGGTGAGTGGGCGGCTGAAGAGAAAGTGATTCCGGGTCAGCACAGCAGTGATAACGACAAGCCACCAGTCGATATTGAAGAAATCGAAGCCATGCTGGCCAAACAGCAGGACGACTTTTTCAAAGACTAGCGGTGTCCCGGCGCAATTCAGTTGCGCTGATCGAGGATCACCGGGCCGCTTCCTTTGTCGGCCAGTTTGTCCTCCGGGTTGTACAAAGGGCAGTTCTTCATCGACAGGCAACCACAGCCAATACACCCGGTCAACGAATCCCGTAACCGGCTGAGATAATCAATACGCTCAGACAACTGGCTATGCCATCGGGACGACAATTGCGCCCACTCCTGCGGATTTGGTGCACGATGTTTGGGCAGTGGCGCAAACGCCTGAGCAATCTCTTCCAGACTCACTCCCATGGTCTGGGCCCCTTTAATAATCGCAACACGTCTCAATACATCTTTGCCGTAGCGGCGCTGATTACCCCCATTACGTGAACTGCTGATCAATCCCTTGCGCTCATAAAAGTGCAATGCCGACACCGCTACTCCACTGCGCTTGGCAACCTGCCCTACCGATAACAGCCCGTCATTCATGATTGCTCCTCAAAGGGATTAAATAAGTGCAAAAAAACACTTTACCTAAACTTTAGTTTAGGTTTTAGCATGAGTCCCGAATCAATACAAGGAGCACCAAAATGACAACTTCTACACCCCTTCAACGACGCTTTCAACGCTGGGTTAAAAAAGCCCTGAACCGCTTTCCCAGCCAATACCGTTCAACCATGTTTCTAAAATAGGGAGGCTACAGCCATGATGATAGAACACCTGAATCTGGTCGTTTCAGACATTCAAACCAGCCTGCGCTTTTACCGTGCGGCCTTTCCACACTGGCAGGTGCGTGGCGGTGGAGAGCAGGACTGGTATGGCGTAGAGCGCCCCTGGGTGCATGTGGGAGACGATAACCACTACCTGACCCTGAATGGCAACGGCAGCGGCGAAAACCGGGACCTGACCAGCAACCGTCTCGGCTTGGGCCACTTTGCCTTTGTGATCAACAACCTTTCAGCCCTGGAGGACAGGCTGAGCGACGCAGGATTCCAGCCCAGCAAACGCGGGGCAGCGCATCCCTATCGTCGCAACCTGTATTATGAGGATGCCGATGGCTTTGAAATCGAATTCGTCGAATATCTGAGTGATATTCCCGAGCAGCGCAATCGTTATGATTGATCTGCTGGCACGCTGCCCAATGCCCCACACTGCTGGGGAAACGCCGGCAGC
Source organism: Fluctibacter halophilus (assembly GCF_020687825.1). GTDB lineage: Bacteria > Pseudomonadota > Gammaproteobacteria > Enterobacterales > Alteromonadaceae > Fluctibacter > Fluctibacter halophilus. The sequence goes on along the minus strand of NZ_JAJEWP010000002.1, from coordinate 154,663 downwards.
GGGCTCGGTGCCACTTGATGCTGAGCTATGCGCAACGCTTCAGACAGGGGACCAACCAACGCTCTGTGCCGAACATTCAGGTAGGAATACAAGGGGATTCTGGCCACCGATTCAATGACCCATTGTCCGTCAAGACCAATCTGTTGCTGAACTTCATCCTGGGTCAGGGACAAGGTGTAGACATAGTCGACCCGCTGACGGCGCAATAACTCCATCATCCGTGCAATGCCATCAACCTGCATCGCCTGTGGGTAACGCTGAGCCAGAATAAACGCCCCTTGCGGGATTGCAAAGCGGCCATTCAATGGGATGAGTGCGAGGGGTTTGATCCGGTAGATGCCCACTTCTACAGTAGGGACTTCAAGACGCAACAGGTTGTGAGTGAACTCAGGCTGCAAGGTGTGAATACTGGCGACACGTACCAACTCACCGGCCGGCTTGTCGTTGGCCATCTGCAAACTGCGTCGCGAAGATAACTGCTCCACGTTAAGACAATAGCCCAGTGAAGACAGTGCCTGCTGAAGACGCCAGGCCGCCAACCGGCTGGCGGGTAAATCAACATCAGTGTAGAAGGTAATGGCCGACACCATGGTCGACATTAGCAGCGTCCCTGCCAATAAGACACACGTGCTAATTCGTTTGATAAGACTACCCAACACATTCAGGGACTTCGCACAACTCTAGCCAGTCACCGTGAAAATTACCAGTGTTGATGCCCCGAATACCCCATCAGCGCTGTTGTAAGGCGTTTACAATGGCAAGGTTTGCCTTGGGGAAGGTATAGCGATGAAGATCCGATACCGAAACCCACAGCGCCTCCTGGCCTTCCTGTTGACGAGGTTCACCACGAAAAGCAGTGACCGTACGCACATCCAGGGTGACCTGTTTATCCGGATAATCATGACGAATCTGCATCAGCGGACGTTGGGTCTCGACGTCAATGCCCACCTCTTCGCGCAGCTCCCGACACAGGGCCTGTTCAAAGGTCTCATCGGCTTCTCGTTTCCCCCCCGGGAACTCCCATTTACCGCCCTGATGCAGGTGATCTGCCCGACGACTGATAAACACCTTCTCGTCACGCAGGATAACCCCCACGGCAACTTCAATCCGCTGCATTGACTGACTCCTGAATAAAAAGCCGGGTCAGACCCGGCTTTTGTTCAATTTCTGTTATGTCACTCAGCTCAGTTTGCCGTGACACTGCTTGTACTTTTTGCCCGAGCCGCAAGGACAGGGGTCGTTTCGTCCCACTTTTGGCCCTTCACGCACCGCCGTTGGGTTGGGCGCAGCCTCGCTTTGATTAGGAGACTCGTGCTCGTAATGTTTAGGGGTCTCGTCGGCCTGACGACGACGTTCTTCCACCGCCTCAACATCAGATTCAGCTTTCACCTGCACCTTGCTCAGAATGGTGATCACTTCCACTTTGAGGTTTTCCAGCATTTCAGAAAACAGTTCAAACGACTCGCGCTTGTATTCCTGCTTAGGATTCTTCTGCGCGTAACCCCGCAGATGGATGCCCTGGCGCAAGTGGTCCATGGCGGCCAAATGCTCTTTCCAGTGGGTGTCGAGGTTCTGCAACATGACCGCTTTCTCGAACTGACGCAGTACATCCGGACCGACAATCTCTTCTTTGGCTTTGTAGGCGGAAGCGACTTTATCAAGCAGGCGTTCACGCAACACCTCTTCATACAGCTTGTCATCTTCGTCCAGCCATTGCTGTACGGGAACATCCAACAGGAAATCCGACTTGAAACGTTCTTCCAGGCCCTGAACATCCCACATTTCTTCCAGCGATTGAGGCGGAATGTACTGATCAATAACGCCACTGACCACGTCTGCACGAATGGCTTCGATGGTCTCGCTGATATCGCCTTCATCCAACAGTTCGTTGCGCTGTTCGTAAATCACTTTACGCTGATCATTGGCGACATCATCGTATTCCAGCAATTGCTTACGAATGTCGAAGTTACGTCCTTCCACCTTGCGTTGGGCGTTTTCAATCGCACGGGTAACCCACGGATGCTCGATCGCCTCACCGTGTTGCATACCCAGACGCTTCATCATTGCACCCATCCGTTCAGAGGCAAAAATACGCATCAACGGATCTTCCAATGACAGGTAAAAACGTGATGAACCAGGGTCACCCTGACGACCCGAACGACCACGTAGCTGGTTATCAATACGACGGGACTCATGGCGCTCCGTACCGATGATGTGTAAACCGCCGGCTTCCAGCACCTTGGCATGATCTTTATCCCACGCCTCTTTGATCTTGGCGATACGCTCTTCAGACGGCTCTTTCAGGTTTTCGACTTCGACCTTCCAGTTACCACCCAAGACAATATCGGTGCCTCGACCAGCCATGTTGGTAGCAATGGTCACCGCGCCGGGCCTACCAGCCTGGGCTACGATCTCTGCTTCCTGAGCGTGGAATTTAGCATTCAGGACTTTGTGCGGGATCTTTTCTTTTTTCAGGATCCGCGACAACAATTCTGAGTTTTCAATCGATACGGTACCCACCAGGCTAGGCTGGCCCCGTTTCACACAGTCTTTGATGTCTTCAACGATGGCTTCGTATTTTTCTGCCGCGGTAAGATAAATCAAATCCGCTTTGTCATCCCGAATCATCGGCTTATTGGTCGGGATCACAACGGTTTCCAGACCATAAATATGATTGAACTCGAAGGCCTCGGTATCCGCCGTACCGGTCATACCGGCAAGCTTTTGATACAGGCGGAAGTAGTTCTGGAAGGTGATCGAAGCAAGGGTCTGGTTTTCGTTCTGGATCTTAACCCCTTCTTTGGCCTCTACGGCCTGGTGAAGACCTTCTGACCAGCGACGTCCTTCCATCGTTCGACCGGTGTGCTCATCAACGATAACAATTTCATCATCTTTGACGATGTAATCAACGTCCTTCTGGAACAGCTTGTGAGCCCGCAGCGCGGCGTTCACGTGGTGTAACAATGAAATATTCGCCGCTGCAAACAGGGAGTCTTCTTCATTCAGAACGCCAATGCGCTTGAGGATTTCTTCGATATGGATCTGACCTCGTTCGGTCAGGTGTACCTGTTTGCCTTTTTCATCAATGGTGAAGTCGCCATCACCTTCTTTGCCTTCTTCGTCTTCTTTGTCTTGCTGCACCAGCTCAGGAATGATGGTGTTGATCTGACGATATAACGCCGAACTGTCTTCTGCCTGACCGGAAATGATCAGCGGGGTCCGGGCTTCATCAATCAGGATGGAGTCAACCTCATCGATAACCGCATAGTGCAAAGGTCGCTGTACGCGATCCTGCGGACTGAAGGCCATGTTGTCACGCAGATAGTCGAAACCAAACTCGTTGTTGGTGCCGTATGTCACGTCAGACGCGTAGGCAGCTTTCTTTTCCGCATGGGACATGCCGGGTACATTACAGCCCACAGACATGCCCAGAAATTCAAACAACGGACGGCTCCAGTCGGCATCCCGACGGGCCAGATAGTCGTTCACGGTGATAACGTGCACACCTTTCCCGGTCAACGCATTGAGGTAGGTAGGCAGGGTCGCAGTCAGGGTTTTACCCTCACCGGTACGCATCTCGGAAATCTTGCCTTGATGTAACACCTGGCCACCCAGCATCTGCACATCGAAGTGACGCATGCCGAACACCCGCTTGCTCGCCTCACGGACAACGGCGAATGCTTCTACCAACAAATCATCGGTGCTTTGGCCTTGTTCCAGTCGACCTTTGAATTCCGCGGTCTTGGCTTTGAGCTGTTCATCACTCAGGGCTTCGTACTCGGTTTCCAGCCCATTGATTTCGTCTACGGCTTTGCTCAGTTTCTTCAGCAACCGGTCATTCCGGCTACCGAACACTTTTCTTATAATACTCGAAAACATGGATTAACAGCTTCCAATCTTGTTGTTGTGGTGTCCCTGAGAAACCGGGATTGCACCGTTGTCAAAATAAAACAATCGGCCCCATGGCCGATTGTCGAATCGATTTATCCGGCTTATCAAGCCGTGACGTCATTGCTTGCGGTAAACAAATGGCAAAGGGTCCTGTTGTTTGCCATGCCGCAGTACCTCGTAATGCACATGGGCCCCTGTCGAGCGCCCGGTACTGCCCATGATCGCGACCGTCTGCCCTTTGGTTACCACATCACCGATTTTTACCTTTAGCGAGCGGTTATGGGCGTATCGGGTTACCACACCATCACCGTGATCAATCTCAACCAAGTTGCCATAGCCATATCGCTCACCCGACCAGGTGACTAACCCTGCGCCGGTGGCGATAACCGGATCACCGGTTTTGCCGGCAAAGTCTAATCCTTTATGCATGGCTGGCTGGCCGCTAAACGGATCCTTGCGAATGCCATAATAGGAAGATAACCAGCCAGACCGAATCGGACGTCCCGACAGGTATCGCTGTTCATCGATATGGTGACTCATCAGGATAGATTCAAGGGCCTTGAGCTGCTGGGTCTTTTCTTCGAGGGTCAGCAAGGTGGTGTCAATGTCGGCCAGGAACTGGTCATGGCTGAAATCCACTGTCATGTCAGTGACAGCATCCACACCGGCTGCATCACTGGAAAACCCAAACTCTTCGGGTTTCAGTTTGGCTTGCTCAACCAGACGGGTACCCAATGCATTGATGCGATGCAATTGCCCTTGTACTTCGGCCAGCTTGAGCATCATACCGGTCAATTGCTCCTGGGTGTCGGTTTTCAGTGCCTCCACCGCCTGGCGTTGCTCCTCAAGGCCAGCCTGGGTGTACATGACCCGAGCAAGATTTTCATCTGGCTGCTGGGTTGAACGACTGGAAACAAGGGCTAGACCACACGCAAGAATAAGCCCGCTCACCACCTGGCGGCGACCGATGCGAAATATCCAGCGGCGGGATTGACCCTTGTATAAAACCGTTAGTGCCATGTACGACAGAATCTCATCAATAACGAAGCAGTAAGTCTAGCGTGAATGCGGCCATTTTTGAAGCCATAAACAGGCCTTGTTTACCCCGCTATCGGCATGTTCAGGCAAACCTGAAGCTCGCCGCCAGGGTGTAAAAAAAGCCGCTGATAGCGGCTTTTTGCAGAATCTTCAGCCCGCCAGAACCGGCGCAGCAAATTGAATGGGGACCTGTTCCTGATGTTCAAAGGTCACATATTCCCAACAGTCCTGTTGCGCCAGCACTGCATTCAATAATTTATTGTTCAGGCCATGGCCTGATTTATACGCACGTAATTCACCGATGATACTGTGGCCACCCAGATAAAGGTCGCCAACCGCATCGAGAATTTTGTGTTTCAGGAACTCGTCGTCGTAGCGCAGACCTTCAGGGTTTAATACCCGATACTCATCCAACGCGACGGCATTTTCCATGCTGCCACCCAGGGCCAGGTTATTGGCGTTCATGTATTCAAGATCTTTCATGAAGCCGAAGGTGCGGGCACGACTCACTTCGTCGATATACGACGCAGCGTCGAAATCCATCACCACATGCTGACGGGTCTGGCTGATCACAGGGTGATCAAAGTCGATTTTGAAGTCGACGCGAAAGCCATCATGGGGATGGAATTCCGCCCATTTGTCACCGTCTTCAACCCGGACAGGCTTTTTAATACGGATAAACCGCTTGGGTGCATTGAGCTCTTCGACACCTGCCGACTGCAACAGGAAAATGAACGGACTCGCGCTGCCGTCCATGATCGGAAGTTCGTTGCTATCGACTTCGACGATGATGTTGTCGATACCCATTCCCGCCAGCGCAGACGCCAGATGCTCTACGGTGGAAATGGATACGCCATCTTCGTTACTCAGACAGGTACACAATAACGTATCGCCCACGGCGTTGGCACGCGCAGGGATATCTACATAAGGCTCAAGGTCGATGCGGCGAAACACGATGCCCGTGTTCGCCGGCGCAGGCCGGAGAGTCATGGTGACCTTGTCACCCTTATGTAAGCCGATACCGGTCTCGGATACGGCATGTGAAATGGTACGTTGTTTGATCATCGAATCAATTGCTCAATTTTTAACCACTCGGTTGTGCGGCGCGTATTCTATGCATTATCTGCACCATTGTCAAAAAACTGCAATATTTCAAAGAATTTGCCCGATTCTTTGAGCGTATTGCCGAACTATGACAGCGCAGACCAACAAAAAATTCCGTCGCCGTCGATCAATCCGCTTGTTTGCGCAAAAATGCCGGAATATCCAGGTATTCCAGATCCGTGCTGGCTTCAGCCCGTTCTTCGGTCGCCAGAGCCTTGTTACCATCGGTGGCAACACTACCGCCAGACACGCTTTCACTGCTGCTAGGCTGCAGTTTAAAGTCGTTGGCATCACTGCCAAAGCGACTGGCGCGGCTGCTGACCAAGGAAATGTCGGGCTTGCGCTCTGCGCCAATGCCTGTAGCGACGACGGTCACACGCAGCTCGTCCGCCATGTCCATGTCGATAACAGTACCCACCACCACGGTAGCGTTCTCTGACGCGAATGCTTTAACGGCATTACCGACCGTTTCAAACTCATCGATAGCAAAGTCAGGGCCAGCGGTGATATTGACCAGGATACCGCGTGCACCGGACAAATCGATGTCCTCCAGCAAGGGGCAAGCAATGGCCGCTTCGGCCGCTTCTTCTGCACGATCTTCGCCTTTGGCTGAACCGCTACCCATCATCGCGGTGCCCATTTCAGACATCACGGTTTTAACGTCTGCAAAGTCAACGTTGATGAGACCCGGACGGGTGATCAGCTCGGCAATCCCCTGCACGGCACCACGCAATACATCGTTGGCAGCGCTGAATGCCTGTAACAATGGCGTGCCTTTGCCCATCACTTTGAGGAGCTTCTCATTGGGAATCGTGATCAGTGAGTCAACGTACTTGGATAATTCTTCAATACCCTGCTCGGCGAACTCGATGCGCTTACGTCCTTCAAACGGAAACGGCTTGGTGACGACGGCAACGGTCAGTACACCCAGCTCTTTAGCAACCTTGGCCACTTCCGGTGCAGCACCGGTTCCGGTACCACCGCCCATGCCAGCAGTAATGAACACCATATCAGCACCTTCAAGGCTCTGACGGATGGTTTCACGGTCTTCCTCAGCTGCCTGACGACCAATATTGGGGTTAGCACCGGCACCCAGGCCTTTGGTGACGTTGGAACCAATTTGCAGGGTGACGTTAGCAGAAGAGCTGCGCAACACCTGGGCATCGGTGTTAATGGCAATAAACTCTACGCCTTCAATACTTTGCGACACCATGTGTTCGACGGCATTACCACCACCGCCACCAACACCGATGACTTTAATTACAGCTTCTTCGCTGTGACTGTCCATTAATTCAAACATACTTACTCTCCGATTTTCGCGCGATTGGAACCCGGTGACATTCACCCGATCCACGAAACTTTATTGTTGTTATCTGTGTTACTGACCAACGGTCAAAATTCCCCTTTAAACCAGCTTTGTACTCGGTGCCACAAACTCTCTGTGACCGGCTTACTCGACACTGAACCACTTTGCAGCGTCAATTTACCGTACTGCAACAGGCCTACTGCTGTGGCAAAACTGGCATCTTCTACATATTCGGCAAGCCCTTTAACACCTAAGGGTTCACCCACGCGTACAGGCATCTGGAAGATCTCTTCAGCGAATTCCACTGCACCTTCCATCTTTGCCGTTCCGCCGGTCAGCACAATGCCGGCCGCGATTTGTTCTTCCAGCCCGCTGGCGCGGATCTCTTCGTGCACCAGTTCAAACAGTTCCTGGTAGCGTGGCTCGATCACTTCTGCCAGGGTGTGCCGGGACATTGCGCGGGAGGGACGACCTCCGACGCTGGGCACTTCAATGCTTTCTTCCATACTGACCATGTCTTTCAGCGCACAGGCATAGTTGATTTTGATCTCTTCTGCGTGGCTGATTGGCGTGCGGAAAATCTTCGCAATGTCACTGGTGATCTGATTACCTGCCACCGGCAACACTGCCGTGTGACGAATGGCACCATCGGTGTAAATCACGATGTCCATGGTGCCACCACCGATGTCTACCACACACACGCCGAGCTCTTTTTCATCCTCGGTCAGCACCGCATAACTGGACGCCAGCGCTGAGAAAATCAGTTGGTCGGCGCTCAGTTCACAACGCTCAACACATTTAATCAGGTTCTTCGCCATGTCATCAGCACAGGTGATGATGTGCGCTTCCGCTTCCATCCGCACACCCGACATACCCACCGGGTTTTTAATCCCTTCCTGCACATCGATGGTGAATTCCTGTGGTAACACATGCAGCAAACGCCGCTCAGCAGCAATCGGCACTGAACGGGCGGCATGGATAACATTGTCAACGTCTTCCGGGGTCACTTCCTGATTGTTGATCGGTACCATGCCGCTTTCATTTTGACACTGGACATGCCGTCCACTGATTGACATGAACACTGAAGACACCCGGCAATCCGCCATCAATTCCATCTCATCGATAGCCCGTTGAACCGACTGCACCACCAGGTTCAGATCATTGACACCGCCTTTGTCCATTCCTTTGGCAGAATGGCTGCCAACGCCAACGATACTGATCCCGCCGTCTTCGAGCATTTCGCCGACCACGGCTTTGACTTTGCTCGTTCCCATATCGAGACCGACAATCAGTTTACGTTCCGCCACCTTAGACATTCTGCTTAGCTCTCACTGCGTTCATCTTGTTGTTGTTCCGACTTCCATCCCACCGCCATTCCGGTGTCGTAACGTAAGTCGACGTAAGCCACTTGCCGCTCTGACTTGGCCAGCAAGGGGTATAAATCCACAAAGCGCTGCAACCGATCCACGAACTCACTACGTCCGAGGTTTAATTGCACGCCGTTGTTCAGGCGCAACTCCCAGGCAAACCGTTCACTCAGCGTCAATTCGCTGATCGTCAGCCCTGCGCTGTTAAGCAGCAACTGCATGGCGCGATAACCTTCCAACGCGGTTCTTTCGCTGCCACCGGGCCCGAACAATGCCGGTAACTGCCCCACTTCCAGTTGTGCTTCGAAGCTGTCACCGTATTGGTTCAGCAACATGTCACTGTTCCAGGACGCGACCGCCTGCTGCTCGACCACATATACCGTCAGGGTATTTGGCCAGCGCTTGCGTACCGACGCCCGATACACCCACGGCTGCGCTTCCAAATCCTGATGCACTGCACTGACATCCAGTTCAAAAAAGCTACCCGGATGCTGGCGGCGAATCATCGTCACCAATTGTTGGTCATCAATGTGACTGCGCTTGCCGGTCACCACAATGCGCTGAACCGGCACCTGTTGCTCATCTTCCAGCCACAGGCTGATGTGCCAGGCTGAATAGATCAGCGCCCACACAACCGACAACAAAAATGCCCCGCCAATCAGCGTTTCACGTTTCACGCTCAGGGCAGGCCACTGCATCAGTCTGTCGCCTCACAACCATCCAAAATGGCCATCACCAGATCGGTAAACGACAAACCCGCCTGTCGGGCCGCCATCGGTACCAGACTTTTAGCAGTCATGCCCGGCACGGTGTTGGCTTCCAGTAAATAAAATTGTCCCTGTTGGTCGCGCATCACATCAACGCGCCCCCAACCTCGTCCGTCGAGAGCCTCAAATGCTGCCAGCGCCAGCTCACCCAACGCCTGTTCATCAGCGTCACTGAGACCACTGGGACAGTGGTACTCGGTACTGTCGACCTGATACTTGGCAGCATAATCATAAAAATCGTGGGGGGTCGTTAAACGAATAGACGGCAAGGCACGACCGTTCAGAATACTCACAGTGTATTCTGGTCCGGCAATGAACTGCTCCAACAGGACTTGATTATCGTAATTAAAAGCGTCCTGTACGGCAGTGGCCAAATGTTCCGCACTCGTCACTTTTGCCATCCCGATGCTGGAGCCTTCCTGCGCCGGTTTGACCATGACGGTTTCCCCCAATTCAGCCATTATAACCTTGCAAGATCCCGCATCAAAGCCTCTTTTTGAGGCAATATGATAGGCGGCTGTCGGTAACCCCCGACTTTGCCAGATTTGCTTGCTGCGGATCTTGTCCATGCACAAGGCCGAGCCCAATACACCAGAGCCCGTAAAGGGGATCCCCATCAACTGCAACGCGCCTTGAACCGTGCCATCTTCACCGCCACGCCCATGCAGCATGATCAATGCTTTGCCAATGTTCATGTCAGCCAGGGCATGCACGGGCGTTGATGCGGTGTCCACACCCACCACATCAACACCTGCCCGTTGCAGTGCTTCCAGCACAGCCTGACCGGAACGCAGGGAGACGTCCCGTTCTGCCGAATGACCGCCGTACAGCACGGCTACCGGTTTAGACTGTGTCATTGCTGGTTCTCCTGAGTAAGCTGGCTGATTGAAAGCTGCATCTGCTGCAGCTGTTTCGCCAACATACCAATGTTGCCCGCGCCCTGTGTCATGACAATATCACCATCTTTCAGGTGTTCTGCCAGCAAGGCGGGAAGTTCTTCGGGTTTCGCCACGTAAATCGGTTCAACCTGGCCCCGTTGACGAATAGACCGACACAACGCTTTGCTGTCAGCCCCTTCAATGGGCGCTTCGCCGGCACTGTATACCTCCAGCAATAACAGTGCATCCACGCCACTGAGCACTTTTACAAAGTCCTCATACAAATCCCGGGTACGGGTAAAACGGTGCGGCTGATAGGCCATCACCAGACGACGTTCGGGCCAGTTACTGCGCGCCGCTGCTATGGTTGCCGCGACTTCGGTGGGATGATGACCGTAGTCATCCACCAGAATGGCTTTACCGCGGCCGGTTTCAAATTCACCGAGCACTTCAAACCGACGGCCGATACCTTCAAAGGCTGCCAAAGCACTGGCAATGGCGGCGTCATCAATACCTTCATCAGTTGCTACTGCTATGGCGGCCAGCGCGTTGAGAATATTGTGTTTGCCCGGCATGTTAAGACGTACTTTCAACGCCGGCTTATTGTGACGCTGCACGGTGAATTCACTGTGATTGAATCCATGACTGACATCCACCGCACGCACATCGACCTGCTCTGAAAAGCCGTAGGTGAGGTATTGGCGGCCGATTTCCGGTAACAATTGATTGATCACCGGGTCATCACCACACAACACCGCCAGGCCATAGAATGGCAGGTTGTGCAAAAACTCCACATAGGTATCCAACATGCGACGGAAATCACCGTCGTAGGTGTCCATGTGATCCGCTTCAATGTTGGTTACGATGCTAACCATCGGCTGCAGATGGACAAACGAGGCATCGCTTTCGTCGGCTTCGGCAATCAGGTAGCGACTGCTGCCTAATCGAGCATTCGTGCCCGCGCTGTTAAGCAATCCACCGATCACAAATGTCGGATCGAGATTGGCCTCGGCGAAGATGGTCGCCAGCAAACTGGTGGTGGTGGTTTTACCGTGAGTGCCGGCCACTGCAATCCCGTGTCTGAAACGCATCAATTCGGCCAGCATCTCAGCCCGGCGGATCACCGGAATCCGTGCTTCCTGAGCGGCTTTCACTTCAGGATTGGTCGGGTCAATGGCACTGGATACAACCACCACATGGGCATGCTGCACATGGGCAGCCTGATGTCCGAGATACACCCTAGCCCCTTTGCCTTCCAGACGAGCCGTCATGGCATTTCGTTGCTGATCAGAACCACTGACCGCATAGCCTTCGTTGAGCAGTACTTCGGCGATCCCACCCATACCGGCGCCGCCAATCCCAATAAAGTGGATGTGCTTGATACGGCGCATTTCCGGCACGTGGTAAGGCACCTGCTCAGGTTTAATCATGCTTATTCTCCGCCAATTCGCTGCAGATGCGGGCCACGCTATTCGCCGCATCCAGCGTTGCCAACGCCCGGGCCTTGTTACCCATGGTAATCACGTCTTCGGGGTTAGCAATCAGGTTATTCAGTACCGCCGTCAATTGTTGCGACAATTGTGCGGATTGAGGTAACAAAATGCCGGCCTGATGGTCGGTCAACGCTTTTGCGTTGCGCGTCTGGTGATCATCAACGGCATGGGGTAAGGGCACAAAAATCCCTGCCCGGCCGGATGCCGCCAACTCAGATACGGTCAATGCCCCAGCCCGGCACACAACGATGTCTGCCCACGCGTACGCTGCGACCATGTCATCGATAAACGCATCCACCTGCCATTGCAAAGCTTCGTTGCCCAGCGTTCGATAACGCTCGGTGACGTGCTCGGCATTGCCCTTGCCCGCCTGATGGCGAACCTCAATATTCTGCATCTGGGCCAACGCAGTTGGCACCGCGTCGTTGAGCGCTTGTGCGCCCAGACTGCCGCCAATCACTAACAGGCGCATCGGTGTGTTGACACTGTGTTTAGGTGTCAGTTCAGTGAAACCCTGGCGAACCGGATTACCCACCACGGTTGCCTGTGTAAACGCACCGGCAAAGCCACACAGAACTCGACTGGCCAAAGGCGCCAACAGTTTGTTGGTCAGCCCTGCTGCGGCATTTTGCTCGTGCAATACCAGCGGAATGCCGCTGGCTTTTGCCGCCACGCCGCCCGGGCCACTGGCAAAACCGCCCATGCCCAGCACCACGTCGGGTTTGAGCTGCTTGATGATACGTCGACTCTGGCGAATGGCCCGCAACAGCATCAGTGGTGCTTTTAACCAACCCAGTGCGCCATTGCCACGCAGACCAGCCACGTCAATACCGTGAAATGGATAGCCATGTTGGGGCACCAGGGTCGCCTCCATACGAGCAGGGGTGCCCAACCAGTCCACCTGCCAGCCCTGTGCTTTCAGGCAATCCGCCACCGCCAGACCCGGGAATACGTGACCACCGGTACCGCCGGCCATGACCAGTAATCGCTTAGTCATTGGCCACCTCCGCACTGTCACGGACATCATCCAATACAGCATTGACATTTTTGCGCGCAGATTTCTGTTTACGCGGCCCCTTGAGGCTCAATGCGTGTACGCCATCCACGCGCATCTCAAAATCAATCCGGATCAGCAGCGCCACCGCCACGGTCATGGTAATGATGCTTGAACCGCCATAACTGACTAACGGCAATGTCAGGCCTTTGGTCGGCAGAGCGCCGGCTGCGGCGCCCACATTGACCGCGGTCTGGAAGCTGAACCAGATACCGATGGCGTAGGCCAGGTAAGCATCAAAAGGACGCTGTTTTTGTAACGCAATGTTGCCCAGTTTGAGGGCTTTAAACACCAGCGCAAACAACAAACCCAGTACCATGGCAATACCCAAAAATCCGAGCTCCTCGGCCAGAATGGCGACGATAAAATCGGTGTGCGCAATTGGCAGGAATTGCAATTTCTGCAGACTGTTGCCCAAGCCTTGGCCCAACAGATCGCCGCGACCAAACGCCATCAGCGATTGGGTCAGCTGATAGCCACTGCCGAACGGATCGGCCCAGGGGTCGAGGAATGAAATGACCCGTTGCATCCGGTAACTCTCAAACAGGATCAAGGCAACGATGGCCAGAATACCGGCCAGCAGCAGGCCAAAGAACTGCCACAGTCGGGCACCGGCCAGGAACAGCAATCCTACGGTCGTGGCAAACATCACCACCACGGTACCCAAATCGGGCTGCATCAGTAGCAGAATAGCCAACACAAAAAACACCAACAACGGCTTGATAAAGCCTTTGAGGTTCTCGGTAACTTCTTCGTAGCGACGCACCAGGTAACCTGCCAGATAGCAGAAGAAAAATAACTTGGCCGGCTCGGCAGCCTGAATGGTGATCGGCCCGACCACCAGCCAGCGGGTACTGCCATTAATGTTGCGCCCTACCAACAATACGGCGACCAACAAGGCAATGGCAAACAGCAACAAATAGGGGTTGCTGGCGCGCCACCAATGCATGGGAATGTTTAACACGATAAGGCCAGCAATCATCGCCAGACAGATATACACCACATGACGAATAGCGAAATAAAACGGATTGTCATATAAACGGGATGCCTCGGGCATCGACGCAGACGTCACGATCACCAGGCCTATTGCCATCAGGGTGACCGCAAGCAACAACAACCCGACGTCAAACGGAAAGACAGTTTCTTTATCGTGCCGTTGGGAAAACAGCGCGCGTAAATGTTCGGTGGCTGAGAAGTTGGCAATCATGCGGCAAGCTCCTCAATCGCTTGGGCAAACGCGTCACCACGGGCCTGGTAGTTAGCGAACATGTCCAGGCTGGCGCAGGCCGGAGCCAACAATACAACGTCGCCACTGCGAGCGAGTGTTTTGGCCAGAGATACCGCTTCTGCCATCGAAGCAACCTGCTGGCTGCCGGGTTTCAACGCGGCCAGTGTGGGGCCATCCTGACCCAAGGTGATAAGGTGACCAACCCGTTGTTGGAACACATCCTGTAGCGGGCTGAAATCGGCCCCTTTGCCCACCCCGCCAGCGATCACGATCAGTTGTTGTCCGGCACTGAGCAGCACACCTTCGATGGCCGCCAGGGTAGCGCCAACATTGGTCGCTTTGGAGTCATTGATCCAGCACACGCCCCCCTTTATTGAGACGGTCTGGAAACGATGAGGTAATCCTTCAAATTGGGTCAGCGCATCCCACACCGGTTGCCAGTCACTGACAAAGGGTTGCAGGCAAGCCAGCACGGCTTGCAGGTTCAGCATATTGTGTCGCCCCTGCAGGCGGCACGCTTGGGCTTCCAGTACAACCTCGCCATTGTGTTCGATACTACGAGTTTGCTCGTTCCAACCCCACCCTCTGGCCACCGTGTCCAAACCAATGCTGTGTTCAATCTGTGCGTGAGGCGGATAGGTCAGGGGATCGGTGCGGTTATAAACACACTGGGAAGCGCCCTGATAAATACGCAGTTTGGCCTGTTGATAGGCCGTCAATGTGCCATGACGGTCTAGATGATCGTCACTGACATTCAACACAGCCGCGACCTGAGGTGTCAGTGACTGGGTGGTTTCAAGCTGGAAGCTGGACAGCTCCAACACCATGATGTCGGCATCCAGGTCGAGCAATTCCAACACTGGGGTTCCTATATTGCCGCCCAACGCCACACGTTGCCCACAGGCTTTGAGCGCCGCATGAATTAAGGTCACCACCGTCGATTTACCGTTTGAACCGGTCACTGCAATCACCTTAGCCTGGTTGGCGCGGGCAAACAGCTCAACGTCACCAATAATCGCCACGCCAGCGGCACGCGCTTTATCAAACGCGCCCTGATGGGTATCAACGCCGGGACTGGCAACAATGAGGTCAGCTTTACTGAGCACGTCAGCATCCAAAGTGCCAAGGTGCAAGGGAATATTGCAGTCCAGCGTGACATCGCTACGACTGTCCATGCCGATGACATGTGCTCCCTGTTGCTGCAAATAACGCACACACGACGTTCCGGTCAGGCCTAGCCCGACGACAACGACTTGCATATTTTCGTATGTGCTGATTGGCATAATCTTTGTGTTACCTCAACTTCAGAGTTGCCAGACCCACCAACACCAGGATCAGAGAGATGATCCAGAAGCGCACAATAACGCGCGGCTCGGGCCATCCTTTGAGTTCATAGTGATGGTGAATGGGGGCCATTCTGAAAATACGCTGGCCGCGTAATTTGTACGAACCAACCTGCAATATCACGCTGAGGGTTTCGGCCACGAACACGCCGCCCATGATGATCAGTACGATTTCCTGGCGCACCAGAACGGCCATAATGCCAAGGGTACCGCCCAGCGCCAGAGAGCCGACATCACCCATGAAAACCTGCGCGGGATAGGTGTTAAACCACAGAAAGCCCAGACCGGCGCCAACGATGGCAGTACACACCACCACCAGTTCACTGGTGTCGGGAATGTAGGGAATATTCAGGTAGCTGGAAAAATTGGTATTGCCGGTGGTATAGGCGAAAATCGCCAACGCACCGGCTACCAGTATGGTTGGTACAATGGCCAGCCCATCCAGGCCGTCGGTCAGGTTAACCGCATTACTGGTACCCACCACGGTGAAATACACCACCACAATGTAAAACATACCCAGTTGCGGCATCACTTCTTTAAAAAACGGTACCAGCAGTGCTGTTTCGGCGGGATCCTGCGCATTGGCGTAGAGGAAAATCGCCACGCTGATAGCGATCACCGACTGCCAGAAATACTTCCATTTTGCGATCAACCCTTTAGGGTCTTTGCGCACCACTTTACGGTAGTCATCCACAAAGCCGATCAAGCCGTACCCCGCAACGATGAACAATGTCACCCACACATACCGGTTTTCCAGATTGGCCCACAACAACACACTGGTGATGATAGCCGCCAGGATCAATAATCCGCCCATGGTCGGTGTGCCGGCTTTTGATAAGTGACTTTGCGGACCATCGTCACGTACGGTCTGACCAATCTGCATACGCTGCAACCAGGTGATCATACGAGGCCCAATCAACACTGCCATCAACAACGCTGTCAGGGTACTGAGAATGGCACGCATGGTCAGGTACGAAAATACGTTGAACCCGGACTCATACTGCTGCAGCCATTCGGCCAGCCAAATTAACATGCGATGCGCTCCCTAACCCGTTCAAGCTTTCCCAACGGAGAGCCCTCCAGGGCTTTGACCACTCGCTCCATTCGTGCGCTACGGGACCCTTTGACCAGCACGGAAACATCGCGCTGTTCGTTACAGGTGTCAGCGCAGATGGCTTGTACCAGGGTGTCGAGATCACTGAAATGTTGTCCACCAAACGCATCACTGGCACTTTGGCTCAGAACCCCTAAGGTGTACAGCGCATCGATACCTTTGTTGCGGGCGTACTCTCCCACTTCTTCATGGTAGTAGCGGGCTTTCTCGCCCAACTCACCCATATCCCCCAGTACCAGAATACGTCGACCAGAAAAGCTGGCCAGCAAGTCAATCGCGGCATGTACCGAGGCGACGTTGGCGTTGTAGCTGTCATCGAGGATCTTGATTTGATTGGTCAGTTGATGCACCTGCAAGCGGCCGCTGACCTGTTTCATGTGTTCCAGACCATATTTGACATCTTCAAGGCTAGCACCCACTTCCATCGACAATGCTGCCGCGACCAGCGCGTTGCTGACATTGTGCATGCCCGGCAAAGCCAGGTGAACCGGCATCCGGCCATTAGGCGTAGCAAGGGTAAACTGGGCACAGCCATCCAGGCCGAGCATCACGTCCTCGGCCGTGAAATCCTGATCATCATGCTCAACCGAGAACGTCTTGATCGTGTGCTGGTGTAATTTGCCATGCCAGTAATCATAAAACTGACTGTCACGGTTCAGTATTGCTACGCCACTGTCTTCAAGACCTTTGAAAATTTCGCTCTTTGCCCGCGCCACACCAAACAAACTGCCAAAACCTTCCAGGTGCGCCGCTGCAGCATTGACGATGGTGGACACATCCGGCTTCACCAGCGAGGTGGTATAAGCAATTTCACCCAGGTGATTGGCCCCCAGCTCTATCACCGCAAAATCATGGCTGGGTTCGAGGCGCAACAAGGTCAGCGGTACGCCGATGTCATTGTTGAAATTGCCCTGGGTGGCCAGCACTTTGCCGCGACGAGAAAGGATCGCCGCAACCATTTCTTTGACCGTCGTTTTACCGCTGCTGCCAGTGATAGCGACCGTTTTCGGTGCCACTTCGGCTTTGACTGCCGCCGCCAGTTGGCCCAACGCCAGCTTGGTATCCTGTACGTTGATCTGGGGAATGGGCGCATCAACTTCCTCACTCACGATGGCAGCCACCGCCCCTTTTTCCAGTGCCTGCTCGACGAAGGCATGTCCGTTAAAATTGGGACCAACCAATGCAACAAACACGTCACCGGGCTGAATGGTTCGCGTATCCGTACTCACTCCGGTCACGGTGATATCGCCGTGCTGAGTTTGTCCTCCGACCTGATTAGCCAGCCAGTCCAGCGTCACAGTAATCATTGCGCGTTCCCCTTTATTGTATTTTTTACGTAGTCGCGTTCATCGTAATCGAGCACATCCGATCCGATGATTTGATAGTTTTCGTGGCCTTTGCCAGCCACCAGGATCATGTCCTCGGGGGCGGCGTGTTGCAGCGCTGATTGGATCGCGGCTTTGCGATCCAGAATAATGTCGATGGCTTCCGGCTGTCGGCACCCTGCCAGAATGTCATTCACGATGGCCAATGGCTGTTCTGAACGACTGTTGTCGTTGGTGAGAATGATGCGATCAGCAAATCGCTCTGCCACTTCGCCCATCAACGGTCGCTTGCCAGTGTCCCGGTCGCCACCACAACCAAACACCACCCAACGCTGTCCATGACAGTGATCGGCCATTGCTGTCAGGGCTTGCTGCAAGGCATCCGGTGTGTGGGCGTAATCTACGACAACACTGGCCGAGCCGGGAGCACTGAACACTTCCATGCGACCGGCCACTGGATGCAGGCTAGACGCTTTGGCCAACAGGGTGTCAAAGTCAACGCCCAGCGCCAGCAGAGATGCCATCGCACACAGCACGTTGTGAACGTTGAACGCCCCCAACAGCGATACAGACAAGATGCCCTGGCCGAACGTGCCAGTCAGTTGAATGTCGCAACCGGCACTGTGAAAGACCGTCTGCTCTGCACGCAGTAGCAGTGCCCCTTCGGGCAGGGAAAAAGCGTGTTTGCCCCGGGTGATACCAATCAATTGCACCTGCTCAGGCAGTGCGTTGATCCATTGTCGGCTTTCGGGATCATCCAGATTAACGACCACATGGGTCAGGCCGGGCTGCGCCAATAAGCGACGTTTGGCGTTGGCGTATTCGGCCATGGTGCCATGATAATCCAGGTGATCCCGGGTCAGGTTGGTAAACACCGCAACGTTTACGTCTAACGCGGCAATGCGGCCTTGCACCAACGCGTGGGAAGACGCCTCCAGTGCGACCTGACGAACGCCCTGAGTAACAAAATCTGCCAGCAAGCGGGGCATCTGCACCGCATCAGGTGTGGTATTGACGGTTTCATCCAAATCGGCCTGTTGTCCGGCATAGACACCAGCGCCCAGCGTACCAACTGAAGCACAAACCTCACCCACGGCATGGCGCCACTGGGTAATCAATTGCACAGTAGAGGTTTTGCCGTTGGTGCCGGTCACTGCCACAACATCCATTGCTTTGGCCGGATAATCATAAAAACGACACGCCAGCTCAGACAGGGAGGTAGCCAAACGGTAAAATGAGATGATCAGCGACTGTTCACGCATCTGCAACGCGCCGTGTTGCTGGACCTCATCACATTCAGCCAAAATCACCTTGGCGCCCAGACTGATGGCCTGAGGAATAAAATCTCGTCCATCCCGCTGATGGCCTTTGATAGCCACAAACCCTTTGTGTATAGCGACTTCACGGCTGTCCAGCACCAAATCGGTGATGCGGATATCCGGTGCTTCGATGCCGTAACCGGCCAGCAAAGGTTGAATGCTTTTGCCGCTATTCTGCGCCATCGAGCACCTCCACCTGAGCATTGACCGCAAGGGATGACACACGGCGGTTATCCGGTGGCACATTCAGCAGTTGCAACGCGCCCGTCATAATACTGCCAAACACTGGCGCCGCAGTATCACCAGCGTAGTAAAGTTCACCGCGGGGCTCGTTGATCAGGACAACCACGGCCAACTGCGGATTGGACACCGGCGCAACGCCGGCAAAAATGTTCACGTACTCCTCACCGTAGCCACCGGCAACTGCCTTACGGCTGGTGCCGGTCTTGCCCGCAACCCGATAACCCGGCACCCGGGCTTTGGTGCCTGAGCCGCCTTCCTGGGTCACACTTTCCATCATTTCCAGTACCGCCCGGGCGTTTTCTTCACTCAGTACCCGCTCACCGGTAATCGCCGTTTCTGACTTAATGACCTGCAACGGACGCTTAATACCACCGTTGCCCAGGATCGTGTACAAACGCGCCAATTGCATGGTGGTCACTGACAGACCATAACCAAAGGATAGGGTCGACAATTCAAAATCTGACCAACGAGAACGCTCATGAAAGATACCTGAACTCTCCCCCAACAGGTTGCTGCCGGAGTCGCTCATCAAACCCATTTCATAATACAAATCGAGGATAAAACTCTTGGGCACCGACAACGCCAACTTGGAGGTTCCCATGTTGCTGGATTTCTGGATAATTTCGGTCAGGGTCAGCTCACCGTAATTTCGCGAGTCATACACGCGACTACCACCCAGACGCATCCACCCCGGCGAGGTATCCACCACGCTGTCGGTCTCGACGGTACCAAATTCCAGCGCACTCAACACCGCCAAAGGTTTGACCGACGATCCAGGCTCAAAGGCATCGGTGATCGCGCGATTGCGCACCCGGTGCGGTGATACATCCTGTCGGTTGTTGGGGTTGAAAGAGGGGCTGTTAACCAGTGCAAGCACTTCGCCGGTGTTAACGTCTGCCACCACCGCTGATCCCGACGTGGCTTTGTAGTACTGCACGGCTTTTTTCAATTCTTTGTAAGCAATGGCCTGTACACGCTGATCAATGGTCAATTGCAGATTATGCGGCGCTTCGCCTTTTTCTTCTTCCAGGATTTCGACCTGACGGCCTTTACCGTCACGGCGGATCTTGCGCTTTCCGGGAGTGCCGGTCAGCCAGTCATCATACAGGCGTTCGATGCCTTCCAGCCCCTTGTCATCCACATCGGTAAAACCGATCAATTGCGCCGAGACTTCACCGCTGGGGTAGTAACGACGTGACTCATCACGCAAGTACACACCGGGGATATCCAGTTGTTCGACATAATCAGCCATGGCCGGAGACACCTGGCGCTCGATGTACACGAAGCGACGGCTCGGGTCGGCGACCTTGTCGCGCAGCGTCTGAACATTCATGCCAAGGACTTCGGCCAGGGCCTGCCAACGGCGGTTGTCCGACAGTGCATCGGCGCTATGTACGGTTTTCGGATCTGCCCAAATGGCCTGCACCGGTACGCTGACAGCCAATTGTTCACCGTTGCGATCGGTAATGATGCCCCGGTGAACCGGCATGTTGCGGGTACGCAGCGAGCGATTGTCACCCTGCTCAATCAACATATCCGGGTCGATGACCTGAATATAAGCGGCGCGCAGGGTCAGGCCGGCAAACACCAGCAGAATGACACCCACGACCACCCAAAAGCGCCAGTGTACGAGGCTTGGCGCAACATTTTGCTTGGCGTGGACCGAACGTGCCGTCATTTGACCCTCACCACAATTTCTTCTTCTGGCGTAGGACGATGCATGTCCAGTTGCTCTTTGACCAGCGATTCAATGCGGTTGTGCTCAGTCAGCGCGCTCTGTTCGAGGATCAGGTGACGCCACTCAACATCCAGTTTATCCCGCTCCTGCATGGTGGATTCCAGCGCAATCGCCATCTGTCGATTGTGGTGGGTGGTCAGGATCACCATCGCGGCACTGGCCAGTACCGCTAAAAACAACAAAACCCGCACTGGATGTCGGGCTAGTTCGGTGAGGATTAACAACACCAGATTGAAGTTGCTGCCGCGTTCACTCATCGTTTCTCTGCCACCCTGAGAACGGAGCTCCTGGCCCTGACATTTTGTTGTAATTCTGCCGAACTCGGCTTGATGGCTTTACCGATCAGGCGCATGGCCCGACTGGCATCCAATTCTTTTTCAGTCAGCGGTAACCCATGAGGCACCTGCTTGCCACGGCTTTGTTCACGCATAAAGCGTTTAACCAGTCTATCTTCCAGGGAGTGGAAACTGATCACCGCCAGACGTCCGCCACTGCGCAAGGATGCCAACGCACCTTTGAGAGCCGTGCGAATTTCCTCCAGTTCACTGTTGATATAAATACGGATACCCTGAAAGCTGCGGGTCGCTGGATGTTTGTGCTTGTCTTTGACCGGCACAGCGGCATCGATCAGTTTGGCCAATTGAGCAGTGGTGGTCAGCGGTTGCTCATCGCGGGTTGTCACGATCGCATGGGCGATGCGGCGGCCAAACTTTTCTTCGCCAAATTCTTTCAATACCTGACAGATGTCATCTTCATCGGCACTCGCCAGCCAGTCAGCTGCACTGACACCTCGGGTGGTATCCATGCGCATATCCAACGGACCGTCTTTCATGAAGCTGAAACCCCGTGACGCATCATCCAGTTGAGGAGATGACACACCGAGATCCATCAGAATCCCGTCAATCTGTTCGTTCAGACCTTTCTCAGCAACGACAGCTTGCAGGGCTGAAAAGGGGGTGTGGACGATCTCAAAGCGGGGATCGTCAGCAAAACGTTGTGCTGCGCTGATTGCCTGGGGATCCCGATCCAGTGCTATTAGGCGGCCGTTGTCAGACAGTGCATCGAGGATCGCCTGGCTATGACCGCCGCGGCCGAAGGTAGCATCAATGTAGATACCGTCAGGGCGGATCGCCAGCGCATCAACGGACTCCTGCAGCAGTACCGAGGTGTGGGTAAATGGCACAGACATTAGAGGGAGAAGTCCTGAAGACGTTCGGTCAGTTCAAAGTCGCCGGTCTGCTCGGTCTCCATGTCACGTAATACTTGTGCGTGCCAGGTTTCAGCATCCCAGATTTCAAATTTATTTAACTGACCCACCAGCATAACCTCTTTGTTGAGGTTGGCATGCTGACGAAGTGGAGAAGACAGCAGAAACCGACCGTTTTTATCCATTTCCCCCTCGGTTGCATAGCCCAGCAACAGCCGTTGCAGGCGACGCTCATGAGGATTCATGGTGGATAACTTACTTAACTTGAGCTCGATTTCTTCCCATTCAGTGAGTGGGTAAAGCAGCAAACAGCTTTGCTGAGTGTCAATCGTACAAACCAGCTGTCCCTGACAATCATCCAGCAGCAGTTGCCGATACCGCGTTGGTATCGCCACTCTGCCTTTCGCATCTAGATTGATTGCATTAGCGCCGCGGAACATTTCCCCTAAGCCTTTTTTTAGTTAGTTGCTTTTATTGTTGTTTTGTAAGCACTGATTTGCGACTGCGATGGACACTTTGATCCACTTTTTGCCACTTTTACCCACTTTGCACAGTTTAGGTACCACCTGACCGTCCTGTCAAGAATAAAAAACGACGAATCCACCCCGCCGAAGGCCTTTAAAAATAAGGCTTCAATGGAAGCGTCTGATTCCGTTGCAGATTTCCGTTTTTCCGAGGGTCGGAGGGACCGGGGAAGAGAGGGTATTGCCGTTTAAGTATACCAAATGCAGGCCAACATCGCTGTGTGATTCCTGCCCATTCGTGACCTCGCATCCACGCAAAAAGTTCTGTACAGTAGCCGCCATCGGCGTTAACGGCGCCTTCACTTCAACCGCTGACAGCGAGGCTCCCATGCAACAACCGCAATGCTTCGGATACTTACCCGATGGTCGGGCAATCTACCGCTATCGCCTGAGCAACAAGCGGGGAATGACGGTGGATGTGTTGACCTTGGGCGCCATCATTCAGTCCTGGTCGATAACCGGTGCGCCCCAGGATGACATCATCCTGGGGTTTGATGATCTTGATGGCTATCTGTCAGACAACAGTTGTCAGGGCGCCGTGGTCGGTCGATATGCCAACCGCATCGGACACGGTCGTTTCAGCATTGACCAGCAACCTTACCGGGTTTCTACCAACCTGGCCGGACATTGTCTGCATGGGGGTGCCGACGGATTCCATCGTCGGGTGTGGGAAGCCACTCCATTGTGCCACAACGGCACCCAGGGTGTTCGTCTGGCCCTGACCAGCCCACACAATGACCAGGGTTTTCCCGGCAACCTGGCAATGACCGTCACCTACTGGTTACACGACGATGGACTATCCATTCACTATACCGCCAACAGCGACCGCCCGACGGTATTCAGTCCGACCCAGCACAGCTACATGAACCTGGCCGGCCATCACAGCGGCGATGTGTTGGACACCCAGGTGTGGCTGAACGCCGATCATTACTTACCTGCGATGGCTGATGCGTTGCCGACCGGAGAGATCCGTGCAGTTGCAGCCACGCCCTATGATCTTCGCCACCCCACCCCGCTGCGGGCGTTGGTGGAGGCACAGGAAGCAGGTTTAGTCACCGCCAATGGACCAGATCACAACTGGTGTCTGAAAGACTATCCGTCTGTCAACGGTCGGCCCTTTGTCGCAGGTGAGCTCTATCACCCTGGTAACGGGCGTCGCCTGCGGGTCTCCACCGACCTTCCCGGTGTGCAACTGTATGCCGGCAACTTCCTGCCCAATCACCTTCACGGAAAGCACGGCGCTATCTACGCCCCTTATCAGGGCGTGTGCCTGGAAACCCAACATTTCCCGGACAGCCCCAATCACACCCACTTTCCCAGCGCACGACTAAATCCGGGTAGCACCGTCCATTACCAAACTCACTGGCAATTGCGCTGACTTAGCCATAAAAAAAGCCAGCATATGCTGGCTTTTTTAATACTGAAAACAGGCCTATCAGGCGTCAGCGGTCTCAGCCGCTTTCTGGGCTTGTTCAGCCGATGCTGCCGGTGCGATTTGAATCGACATGATCGGCGCATCAGTGGTCGATGCCAGGTAAGCCAAGCGGTTGATTTGACCCAGTGACAGCAGGTGCGCATACACGGCGCCCAGGAAACCGGCTTTGCGCAGCTCGATGATTTTGTCATCATCCAGCTTGTTCAGGCGCTCTTCGCTGATCACAAACATGCCTGTAACAGAACGCTTGTTACCGTCAGCGTGCAACACGTTCAGTTGCACTTCTTCAAACAAGCCGAGTTCATCGAGCATTTTGATCATACGGCCAGTGGCCATTTCACTGTTGGCGATATCGCTCAGCATACGATGACGCATTTGCAGGAACTCTGTCGCTTCACCTTTGTCGTTGAACAACGGTTCGCCGTCATCGGTGATCAGATCACTGTTCTCATCAATGAACACACCCAGTTTGTCACCGTCAGGACGTACGTCAAACGGAAAACGCTGCACGCTCATTGGCAATACATGGGTTTGCCACTTGTTGTCTTTTACGTACAGGTTGCTGCCTTTTTCCAGGCCGAACATGGCAATGGTGTGGAAGTTGCCGGTATTGGGATCCTTGACGAAAACGATCGGCATGTTGCCACCGATAATTGGCATCTCGCGCAACGTCACTGCAGCCATGTGAATGGTTTTGGCATATTCGAATTCGTGACGTGCTTTGACTTTAATGTTGCTGTGTTTGTCTTTGTCCAGCGGAACGTAGTTAATTGTCATTACTTCTTTCTCTTATCGTTTTATACGCCAGCGACTCCGTGACCGGCGTTGGTTCAACCACCCTCGGTGGCTTGATTATCGAATTGCGTGTTCCCGCATCAATGGACGGGGCATTCGCGAGGGGCAAAGTATGTGGGATTTACGCTTTGTTGTCACGGCTATTCCCGGCCAGATCAGGTAACAAATTACTAACATACTGATCTGCCGATTGATCTCTTACGATGCCTAATTAAGGATGTGGAGACACTTCGACATAATTCAATCCTTTGTGGCCGGATAAACCACTACCGCTGTGCGCAATTTGTTTTTCCCGTATGCCGCCATGAAAGAGAAATCCTCCCGCGCAACCGGAATGTGCTGACAATCCATCGGATGGGGGTGTTCATCATCAGGGTATGGATCGTGCAGGTACAAACAATCTTCATCAATGTGCGTAACCGTCACCCAATGAGGTACTTTTCGGCCATCCATCCGGTAGGTACTGATCAAACACAACACCGCAGCGCCTTCTGCCAACGCTGCCTGCAGGCGCTCTACGCTGGGGTCCTGCCACAATACCTGAATGTCCTGTTTGCCGGCATCGGTTACAAACTGCTCGTGCACGGCGCGCAAAATGTCTTTCTTGTGTTCACTGCGCACACCGTCGAGAAACAATGGCTCGTGTTGATTGATGTACACCTGCGCTTGAAAGCCCAACTCTGTAGCGGCTAATCCGAGCCCCAGCGGATGACATCCGCCGTGACCCGAGGTCATGTAAATGGTTGTGGCCTGTCGCCAAATCCATAACTCGCGCGCCAGATTCAGCGGTTCCGCACTGCGCAAACGCTTCATTGCCATCATCAATGCCGCCGGTCCACAAGTAAACTCGGTGGATTGCGGGTACCAGGGGTATGCACCCAAACGCCGGGCACTGAGCACCTGGCGTATGGGCTTTTGCATCCGCAACGCATCACTGCCGTTGTCGTAGTATTTACTGTAGGTGCCGAAGGTGCGATAACCCAGTTGCTGGTAAAGGTGTATCGCACCGCTGTTGTCCGCAGCCACTTCCAGTCGCATAAACAACTTGCCTTGCGCCACGGTGGCCTGTTCCAGGGCCAATAACAGCTCCCGCGCTACACCACGTCCACGCATCAAAGGAGATACCGCGAGCGAATACAGTCGCGCCAGGCGGGTACCTTTACGCATGATCACCAATCCATACGCTACCACCAGGCCTTTCTCGCGGACCACCAGAAACACGCCCCCGGGCGCCTTTAACCAATGTTTGAACTGCCGCCTGCTGAGGCGATCGCTGTCAAAACACTGCTGCTCCAACGCCACCAGCGCATCCAGGTCCTGCTGCTGCGGCAAACCAATATCAAGGGGCGAAACCACAGATGTCACTGCCACAGCATTAGCGTCCACGGGCTTCCAACCTGTCTGCGAAGGTTTGCATCAGTATCATGTACAACTCTTTGCCCAAGTATTGGTCTTCAATTTTGGACTCAATACTGGGATTGTCATTCACTTCAATCACATACACCTGATTGTTACGGTATTTGATGTCAACGCCATACAGGCTTTTACCGACAATAGCGCTGGCTTTAACTGCGGCATCCAAAACTGGCTTTGGCACTTCAAAGGTCGGCATGGTTTCAAAGTCACCCGATGTATGGGACTTGGCGCCATGGTTGTAGATCTGCCAGTGGTTGCGGGCCATAAAATAACGACAGGCATAGATAGCCCGCCCATTCAACACACCAATGCGCCAATCGTACTCGGTGTACACATACTCCTGCACCAATACCAACGCCGACTGTGCCAACATCGCCGCCAGGCGTTGTGTCAGTTCCTGACGGTTCTCTGCCTTGTAAACCCCCATCGAAAACGAGCTTTCCGGCAGCTTTAATACCATCGGGTATTCAAATTGCTGTTCCAGTGCATCGCACACGTCATCGTCCAGATGCGACACAAAGCGACTGCGCGGCGCGGGAATTTTGTGGTAGGTGAATGCATCTTGTAAAAACACCTTATTGCAGCAACGCAGTATTGATGTGGCATCGTCAATTACCACCAGACCATCCTGCTCGGCTTTACGTGCCAGTCGATAGGTGTGGTGGTTGATGGCGGTCGTCTCACGAATGAACAACGCATCGTACTGTGAGATTAAACGGCCCTGATCCGGCGTGATGACATCGGCCTGGATACCCACCTGCTCGGCGGCTTTAACAAAGTTCTTGATCGCCTTCTGATCGCTCGGCGGCGTCGCTTCATCCGGATTCACCAGGATCGCCATGTCCCAGCGCGCCCGTTTCTTACTGGTTCTTGGCCGCCAGGTTGTAGCAGTAAAATGCTGTAATCGTTCAACCAGAAACGGCCAATCCTCAGCAGCCATCTCATGAATACCCAACAGGCCCAGTTGTACCACCGGCAAACCCTGCACATGCTTGACAGCGACGGATAACACCGGCGCCGGATATTGCTCAAACACATATTTGGCCAGGCGCTTGTAGCGAGCCTGCTGACAGCCCCCGAACACCACCAGAAAATTCACATCGCCGGACCCTTTCAACTCGTTGAACAAAGGTTGTGGCACGGCCATGCCGGTGTTGGATTCGGCTTGTTGCTCGCTCAGAGTGCGTAAATCATTGATGGTATTTACGCTGGGCAACACTTTGTGCTGCCTGGCTTCTGCGAGCAATGAACAATAGTACCCTTCACTCAGGTATCGCTGGGTAGCACATAAGTTGATCAGCCGAGTTTTAGGTTCGCCTGCTTTGGGGTACTCGGCCAGGTATTGGTCGAAATCCAGTGTCTCTGTATCCATGGCTGGCAGTGAGGCCAGATTGTCTACAACGACGAGGGTTTTAAACATGTTACGCTCCGCAAAGAAGCCAAAACACAGAGCACCGCGCCCTGTGATGGTATGTCGCGCACTATAGGCTCAATGGCGCAATTCACAAGCATCAGAGACGGGTTTCTGTACGAAAAATATTTGTCCTCAGGAAAAGATATTTGTGTCGCCTTATTCGTGGACTTTACCGCCGCCCGGCATTGCTCTAGGCTAGCATTCTCAGGTCCCGCAGCGTCTGCGCCGGGCACACAATAAGAGGCAAATAAAATGACGTCATCACTACTGACCGCAAGCTTGCTGGCAGGGATTGCACTGAGTTCACCGGTGTTAGCGGAGCAGGACTGGCCCTATCCTCAGGATACGCCTGCAGCACAGCCCTTATCCATTGGCTATGCGGGGCAACAACCCAGCGACATCTCACGCATCCTGTTGTCCCGTGGCGCTCAATCTGCGCAAATGGGTCCCGATGGTTCGGTGATCGCGTTTACCAGTTCAGTGACCGGATCACCGCAATTGTGGGTGAAGCATCTGAAGGATGGACGTCAGCAGCAGCTCACCTTCGGCAATGGTGTGCGCAACTATCGCTGGCACCCCGATGGTCGGCACCTGATTTACACCGCCGATAATGAAGGCAATGAGCGAGAAGCCTTCGTCATGATCACCTTGGACGGCAAGCACGAAAAACCCTTACTGCCGGCCAATGACAGCTTCAGGGCACTAGGACCTGTGAGTCCCGACGGACGCTACCTTGCCTATGCATCCACTGAACGCAATGGACGGGATTTCGACCTGTACTTGCTGGATCTCGAACAAGGTGGCAGCAAGCGTATCTATGAAGCCGAGTTTGGCTACTACCCGGTCAGTTGGCGTCCGGGTTCAGCAACGTTATTGGTGGCCGAGGTACGGGGTGAAGATGCCAATAACCTGTATGCACTGGATACGGACAAAGGTGATGGCACGCTCAAGACACTGTTCAAACCTGACGTTGCAGCTCGCTACAACAATATTCAGTGGCAGGCGGATGGTACGGGCTTTTATTTCACCACGAATCAGGACGGTGAAATGATGGCCTTGGCTTACTACGACTATGCCAACAGCCAGACAGCAACCGTGCGCAGTGTGCAACACAACATCGAAGACGTTCAATTGTGTCAACAGGACCGCACTCTGATGTGGCGTGAGAATGATCAGGGCATTGACCGGCTCTATATTCAGGATCAACAAACCCGACAAGCAACCCCGATAGACACACCCACTGGCACCCTCAGCCTTTCCTGCGGTAACACCGCCAGTGCAGCTATCCTGTTGCGTGGCCCTGACACGCCCGGCGACGTCTATGTACTGAACCTCAATGATCCTACCCCCAGGTTAGTACTGCCTTCGACGTTGGCGGGGTTAAGCGCTGAGCAATTCGTCTTTCCAACCGTTGTACAGTTTCCAGCCAGAGATGGCGTGATGCTCCAGGGGCTGCTGTACCTGCCTGAAACCCCTCAAGGCGAGGTCCCACCAGTGGTCATAGATATCCATGGCGGTCCGACTGCCCAGAGCAAAGCGAGCTGGCAGCCCTTAACCCAATACCTTGTCAGCAGAGGCATTGCCGTGCTGGATATCAATGTACGAGGGTCCACCGGATTTGGTAAGACCTATGCACGGCTGGACAATCAAACCAAACGCCTGGACAGTGTCAGAGACCTGGTGGATGCGCTGGCCTGGCTGAAAAAAGACGGTCGGGTTGATGCCCAACGCGCCGCCGCGATGGGCGGTTCCTACGGCGGCTACATGGTCAATGCAGTGATGGGGGCTTACCCACAGGCCTTTAAAGCAGGGGCATCATTTGTCGGTGTCGCCGATTGGGTAAAAGCACTGCAAAATGCGTCACCAGGCCTTAAAGCCTCTGACCGTATTGAATACGGCGATATTCGCGAACCGCGCTGGCAAGCATTTTATGCCGCCAATAGCCCCATCAATACGGTCAACAACATCATTGCCCCTATGTTTTATCAACACGGTGTGAATGACCCTCGTGACCCGGTCGAAGAATCTGATACTATGGTTAAATCATTGCGTGCCAAAGGTATTCCGGTCACCTATTTACGCTTTGCCGATGAAGGGCACAGCGTGACCAAACTGGAAAACCGGGTGATTTTTTACCGCGAGCTGGCCGCATTTCTTGAACGCCACCTGGCCTCACCTGAAAAGGAAAACTGATCCATGTTGAAACCCTTATCGTTGACTGTCTCTCTTGCGCTGTGCGGCGCTGCCGTTGCTGAACAGCAGGATGATGTGCTGGCCCATGCCAAAGCGCTCACCCAGCAACATATTCTGGTGGATGGACACATTGATGTACCTTATCGGGTCAACGAGCAATGGGTCGACGTGACACAGGCCACAGAAGGGGGCGATTTCGATTACCCCCGTGCCCGTCAGGGCGGCCTGAATGCACCGTTCATGTCCATTTATGTCCCCGCTGAGCTGGACGCGTCGGCTGAGTCAACCGCACTGGCACATAAACTGATCGACAGCGTCGAGGCCATCGTCGGCCGCGCGCCAGACAAGTTTGCCATTGCCACCTCCGTGGCGGATGTCGAAGAACAGTTCAAACAAGGCCTGATTTCACTGCCCATGGGCATGGAAAACGGCTCTCCGGTGCAAGGCAGCCTGGCAACGCTGAAGGCCTTCTATGACCGCGGCATCCGTTACATCACGCTGGCCCACTCACAGAGCAATCACATCAGCGACTCTTCGTATGATTTGCGCCGTAAATGGAAAGGTCTGAGTCCGTTTGGTAAAGAGATGGTTCGGGAAATGAATGCGCTCGGCATGATGGTAGACATCTCTCACGTTTCCGACGCTGCGTTTTATCAAGCAGTGGAAATCTCCACCGCGCCGGTGATTGCCTCGCACTCTTCATTGCGTTCGTTTACACCCGGTTTTGAGCGCAACATGGACGACGACATGATCAAAGCCCTGGCTGAAAACGGTGGCGTGGTGATGATCAATTTCGGCTCCACCTTTGTTGATCAGGTGGCGCGCAACTGGCGCAACCAATTCAGTCAGGCCCGCAAGCCGGTTGAACAACAATACGGTGAAGACAGCGAGCAAGCCCAGGGCTTCGAAGCACAGTACCGTGAAGAAAAACCGTTTCCGTTTGCCGGCGTTGCCAAAGTCGCCGACCACATCGACCACGTCGTGAAGCTGGTCGGTATTGAGCATGTCGGCATTGGTTCGGATTACGATGGTGTGGGTGACTCACTGCCCCAGGGCCTCAAGGACGTTGCCAGTTATCCGAACCTGGTCGCCGAGCTACTGCGCCGGGGCTACAGTGATGACGATATTGCCAAGCTATTGGGTGAGAACCTGCTGCGGGTATGGCGAGAAGTTGAACGGGTAGCCGCCGAGCACAACAGCAACAAATCCTGATTTTATGTGACACCGGCCGCTCTGGCGGCCGCCTTTTTCGCTCAAACGGACCTGACCATGCACATCCGACACAGTACCGAACAGGATATTCCTGCCATTCACCAGTTGTACGCGCAACCCAGTTGTTACGCGCAAACGTTACAAACCCCATTCCCTTCACTGATCAAATGGCAGCGCATGTTGTCACAACCAGGTGATGACTTCCGCAGCTTGGTCGCAATCAGTGACAACGGCCAGCTTGCCGGGCAACTGGGCATGGCCCTGATGGACAATCCCCGCCGACGTCATGTGGCCAATATCGGCATGGCAGTGGATGAATCCCAGCGCCGTCAGGGCGTGGCCGATAAACTCCTGCTCGCCGCCATGGACTTGGCGATGAACTGGCTGGCGATACGCCGTCTGGAACTGGAAGTGTATTGCGACAACGACGCTGCCATAGCGCTGTACCAAAAACACGGTTTTGTGATTGAAGGCACCGCCCGCGAATATGCCTTCCGCGACGGCCAGTATACCGATGTTCACCTGATGGCCAAATGTATTACCGGAGCCTAAACAGCGCTGTGTGAAGGGCTAACACCCATGGTCGGGTAGCACTACTCGACCGTTAACATCAGCTCGACAGACTGGTCGTCGCGCTTTACCGTCATAGGAACATCACTGCCGGGACTGAATTGGCCTAGTAAGCGCAGCAACACCCTGATGTCACTGACATCCCGATGGGCAAAACGCACCAGCCAATCGCCGTCTTTAACACCGGCCCGTGCGAACGGATACTGGCCGTAGGCTTTTTTGATAGGGATCCCCTGCTGTTCAGGTGATTCTGGATGTCGCCACACCACCAGCCCGACCTTATAGCGATGCTGACCTTCAATTCCCCACTCCATGACCTGCTGTTCCTGTTGTGCGGCGTGATAGTCTTGCAGGCGCGTTTCAAGTGCTTGCGCCTCGGCACTGTCTGCTGAAGACTGGGCCAGCAATTGATGCAACACTTCAAACGCGTCGACTGTATAGGCGCTGATCCCCTCGCTGCGTTGTTCTTCAGGAAGGGCAATGGCCAATCGGTCCAACGCCCGTTGCGGACGCGCCAGTGCCTGCCAGCGCCTTGCACTGACCAATGCCAGCCGCCGATCGCGGGGAAACAGTGACGCCACAGCATCAAGCAAGCGTTGTTGCATATCCCCGCTTAACGCCAGCCATTGCGGCTCTGTCATATCCAGCATCCAACGACGCAAGGCCTGGCGGGCATTTACCTTGCCCTCCACCACTTGCGGGCTGGACGGCGAATCGACGTCGACCGCAGCCAGAAAATGCGACAGCCCAGCCGCCATTTGCTGTGTCTGGGTGATGGTCTGGTGTCCGGCAGCGTAGCGAATGTGAGCAGCATCCGGCGCCAATTGCGCAGCCTTTTCCAACAAAGTCAGGCCGTAAGTAGGGTCAACGTCATCACGGATAAGCCACTGGGCATAGGGGTACAACACACCGATGTCTTCGCCTGCGCGATGCAGGGCATCGGTGTACAGTGTCTGTATTAAGGCCGGATCGTACCAATCCCGGTCATAAGGCAGTAGCTGTGCCAGGCGTACATTGAGGGTTGCGGATACCGAACGCTCGGGCTGTTGATTGAGTAAGCGAAAGCCGTCCATGATCAGCTGACGCAGTTCGGATTGCTGGTCGTGATCAGCGTACCCTGACTGCTGTGCCAACCACTGCCCGGCCTGCAACACAAACACTTTTCGTTGCAAGGAAAGATCCGACGAAGACAAAGCCAGCGCTTTGTTGTAGGCATCCAGCGCAAAACCTGTGGCCTGCTGCTGGTCAAAAAAATCTGCTACGTCGAGGTAGGATTGTAACGCCTCTCGGTGTTGCTGACGCTTTTCAACCGCGTAATAGCCTTCCCGTAGCGCGTAGAACAAGCTCAACGCTGCGGTCATAGCACCTATCAATGCGACGGCTTGGGTTGCCCACTGTCGCCATCGGGACGTGTCTGACACACTCGCCTGGCAATGAAAACAGCGCGTTGCCTCAATCGGGATAGGTTGCAAGCAGTGCCGACAGGGGTGTACCCCCCGATTGTCTGCCATGTGCGGATACCTGTATACAGTTGCGATTCTCTAAGGGTAGTTGCTGCAGCGCCAAATCGGTATGCGAGAAGGGAAAGTGAGCCGCGTCGCCAATGACGACGCGTCTGTAAAGGGGTGAGTCGGCCGGTAAGCCGGGTTCTGTACGCTATTGCTAGCGTGGTGATCATTCATCTAGGCCTGCAATCACTCGCAGGCTCAAGCAACCTACCCGGTTCCGATGTGGGCCACACCATAAGGAACCCTATTTGGTCTTGCTCCGGGTGGAGTTTACCGTGCCGTGAACTGTTGCCAGTCACGCGGTGCGCTCTTACCGCACCCTTTCACCCTTACCGGCGCCGAAGCGCTTAGGCGGTTTACTCTCTGCTGCACTGGTCGTCGGCTCACGCCGCCCAGACGTTATCTGGCACCCTGCCCTGTGGAGCCCGGACTTTCCTCCCTCTGCGATGCAGACGGCGATCACCTGGCCAACTCAGGGGGCGGATTCTACGCCGTTGTCCGTTCAGCGTCTACGTTTGTCCGCACCGGTAACTTGGACAGTCTGTCAGCTTTTTTAACAGCAATGAGTAAAACTCACCCAAAATACATGATAACCAATTGTTTTACATACCTTTTAATTTTTGGCACAGAAATAGCTAGGGATTGTTGAGTTCACGATATTTTCGTGACTAACTGACTGAAACGATAGCAAATTAAAGGAAGAACCATGTTCAAGAGACTGTTATTGGGTGCCGCACTGTTATGCGCAGGAACTGCACAGGCCGCACTGATCAACTTTACCGGCAACATCGCCAATCACAATGATGTTATCCGTATCGACTTCACCCTGCTGAGCGACGCCAACAACGTTCGCGTGTGGACCGACTCACATGATGGTGGTGTTAACTTTGACCCCATTACGGCGTTGTGGGATGCTGCGGGCAACCTGCTGGATGAAAACGATGACAACGATTCAATCGATCCGGCAACCCAAACCGTTTTTGACTCCGGTTTCACCTTGCCTTTCCTGGCTGCCGGTAACTACACCTTTACCATCGCCACTTTCAATAACTTTGCCGCAGGCTCTACCCTCGCTGATGGATTCAGTTTTGACAGTGAGACTGCTATCCCACTGAGTCAGTGGTGTCAGCCTGCCAACGATTGTAACGAAGGCACCTTCTGGAGCGTATGGCTGGACGGCGTTGATTCAGCAACCAACCCAGGTGGTGGTACGCCTGTACCTGCACCCGCCACTCTGCTGCTGATGGCATTCGGTGGTCTGCTGATGGCCCGTCGCCGCAAGTAATTTGCATTTTTCCAAAAAACCACCGCCGCGCGGTGGTTTTTTTGCTCTAAACATCAAGGACTAGCCGGCAAAAACCGGTAACGCAGAAACCGCTCGGCCCAGATTGACTATACTTGAAGAGCTAAGTTTCACTAGGTTTGGAGGCAAGTATGTCATCAGACAACCGCGTTACCCATTATCTGGACAGTCAACACATTCGTTACGAGCTGCGCAGTCATCCGCACAGCAAAAGTTCGCTGGGCTCTGCCCTTAGCGCCGATGTTCCCCTGCACGACATGGCCAAAGCCGTGATGCTCGAAGACCACGATGGCAAGCACATGATGGCCATCCTGCCGTGTGATTACAAAGTCAGCTTACGCGCACTGCAGGATGAATTGCACCGGGATTTCAAATTGGTCAAGGAAGCCAAAGTGTATCAGCTGTTTACCGATTGCGACTCAGGCGCTGTTCCACCCGTCCCACAGGCTTATCACATGGAAGCCATCTATGACGAAGCCTTGGAAGAGTGCAACACGGTATACCTGGAGTGCGGAGATCACGAAACCTTGATTGCCATGGATAAAGAAGACTTTGTGCGCATGTTGGGCAATGCCAAACATGGCCGTTTCAGCTATCGCACCATCCACTGATACGGGCTGTTCAGCGTTCCCTGAACCACTTGGTGATCACCACTTTTTCGCCTTGAGTGACCGGGTGTGCCTGATGTAACGTACGTGGGTTGGGCGTACCGTCTGAACACAGATTGTTCCAGGCCAGGGCCATGCCTGTTCGGGGTGAAAAGCGCAACCCCAGGTGAGGAAACTCGGTTTCTCCGCCTTGGCAGCCTTCGCTCAGATAGAGCATGAACGTCCAGCTGCGCTGGCCATCCTGTGCGGCAAAATCACGGTACTCATCACTGCCCGGTTCAAAGTAGTCGGTGTGCGCTTTAAACCCCTGCCCCGGCGCATAGTGTTGCGCCTGAATTGGCTCAGCTTCACCAATACCCAAGCCCATTGCATCGACAATCCGTTGTTCGACCTGCGCTGCCAGCGGATGATGCAGTGTCGGCAGATCACAGGTTGAAGAGGTTCTGAACCCCTCGTACCCCTGCGTAGCGGTGATCTCTGAAGGGCGCAAACGGGTTTTCGCCAGTGCAGCCAGTTCAGTACACTTTCGCACCGATAAAAACTGCTCCAACACCACAAATTGAGCATCTGCAACATCGAGCAGCCTGGCTTGCCATTGGTCCAATTGCTTGAGTAAACGCGGCGTTGCCAGGCGCTGATAGAAATCGGCACTGTGGTCGACTAACAGTTCAGGCGCCAAATGCGCTTCAAGGTAAGGCAGGCATTGCTGGTAGACAAATCCGTTGTCGCACAAACGACTCAACAACGTCTCGGCGGATACCCCGCGGTTGAGATTGTCTGCAATCCAGTCACGCCATTGGCGAGGCAAGTCGGCCAAGACTAGCCCTGCTTCAGGGTCTGAGGCGACACGGTCGCCACCAACTCACTGGACAGAATAAACCAGAACTCACTGCCCACGTTCACTTCACTGTCAATCATCAATTGAGAGTTGTGATGCGACAACACGTGCTTCACGATCGCCAGCCCCAATCCGGAGCCGCCCGTGCGACGGGAGCGGGCTTTGTCGACCCGATAAAAGCGTTCAGTCAGACGACTCAGGTGCTTGGCAGCAATGCCTTCACCATTATCCCGGACGCGGAACACAGCATCTTCCCCTTCCAACTGCCAGCGCACCTCAATCTTGCCCGGTGCCGGAGTGTAGTGCACGGCATTAAAAATCAGATTAGAAAAGGCGCTGCGCAACTCGGTTTCAAGCCCATACACTTTGAGCTGCGGATCAACCGAGAAAGTAATCTCATGTTGTTTCTCCCGGTTCAGCGTATTGGCCTCGGTGGCAATGGTCTGTAACATTGATGGCACATCAACCACATTGTCGAATTGCTGATCGACATTGGCTTCGATTCGAGACAACACCAGCAGCTCTTCAATCAGGGTTTGCATGCGTTTGGCCTGGCTGCTCATTTCCTTGAACGCTTTCTGCTGAACGCTGGCAGGAAGTTGGCCATCGTCTGGCGCCATTTCCAGATAACCGCTAATGACGGTGAGTGGGGTGCGCAATTCATGGGAAACATTGGCGACGAAGTCACGACGCATTTGTTCGAGCTGAACAAACTTGGTCACGTCACGGGCAATCAGCAATAACTGCTTGTCGCCATAGGGAATGAAGCGGTATTCGAGGATCTTGTCCTGATTCAGTGGAGACTGGACCTCGATCGGTTTATCAAATTCTCGTGCATGGAAGTAATCCAGGAATTTGGGATGGCGGATCAGGTTATCGATACGGCGGCCAAAATCCTGCGGAAAGCGCAATCCCAAACTGAATCGGGCCAGCTTGTTACACCAGACAATGGCGCCGTCTTCATCCAACACTACCGTGGCATCGGGTAACGCTTCCGACCCCTCCCGGAAACGCTTGACCATTTTACTCAGCTCTTTGCGCTTGCGGCGATCCCGTCGCTGCATGACATAAATGCCTTCGTAGATGTACGACCATAGCCCCTCACTGACCGGCGGTGTCATCTTCTTGCTATGCCATAACCAATGGTTAAGCCTGAACAACTGCCGGTAGGACAACACCAACAGACACATGGCACCCAGGGCAATTGCCCAGCCAATATGCCCGACATACGCGCCAAAAATCGCACACAACGTGAAGTATGCGGCGAGTTTTAGCAGCGTGCCACTGCGAGAAAAAGGGTAGTACATACTACAGTGTCACTCATCGTCACAGAAAAGCGTGGCTTTTCTAACCTTGGTAAAACCTGAACTATACCCTAGTTGAAAAACGATATCCTGCCCCACGTACGGTTTGGATCATCGCGTCATGGCCGTGACGATCAATGGCTTTGCGCAAGCGGCGAATATGCACGTCTACGGTGCGGTCTTCCACGTACACATTGGTGCCCCAGACATTGTCCAGCAGTTGTTCACGACTGTACACCCGTTCGGCATGCGCCATAAAAAAGTGCAACAGCTTGAACTCCGTGGGCCCCATGTCGAGGGGTTCGTCATTCACCGTCACCCGGTGAGACACGGGATCCAGCATTAAACCATTCACCACAATCGGCTCTTCACTGGCAGTGGGTGCTGCGCGTCGAATGACCGCTTTGATGCGGGCAATCAGCTCGCGGGGTGAAAACGGTTTGGTGACGTAATCATCAGCGCCGGCTTCCAGCCCCCGCACTTTGTCTTCTTCTTCACCACGGGCGGTTAACATGATGATCGGGATGTCACGGGTATGCTCATGTTCCTTGAGCTTTTTCGCCAGCTGTACACCGCTGCCGCCCGGCAACATCCAATCCAACAGGATAATGTCTGGGTAAGGTTCCACCAGCTTATCCATGGCCACATGGAAATCTTCAGCCTGCACAGTTTCAAATCCATATTGAACCAGCACAAACTCGAGCATTTCCCGAATGGGCGCTTCATCTTCTACTACAAGTACGCGTTTGGACATTTATATTTCCCTGCCTTATCACTGGCGCTCATTATTCTGCGCAAATATGACAGATTTATTAAAGTTATCATAAAAGTGTCAAACTCTCGCCAAACCTTTCCTTCACTATCCTATAAGCCTTTGTTGAAGCGCTACAAATCCTAAATTTCACCTTGCCGTTGTGGTAATTTTGTTTATTCTAACTACAGCAGGAGATTTTTTGTGCGCGGTAACAGTAGCGCCGTTTAAGGTTGGTGAATGACAAAAGTCAAAACAGGATTGTCTCGAAAGCTACTGACGCGGGTGTTGTCTGTTTATTTCATACTGACTCTCATCGTCACCTTTGGTCAGATCCTGACGGAATACCTCAATGCGAAAAACCATATTGAAAGTGAACTGCAAACCCTGAAGAACACCTTCAGTACCAGTTTGACTCGTGCAATATGGGAGCTCAATACGCCTCAGGCGGTCTCCATTGCAGAAGGTCTGATGGAGCTGCCGATCGTTGAGGGTGTACAAATCCGCGATGAAAACGGCAAATACATCGCCGACATCGGACGCACCAACAAGCAAGCCCTGGAACCGGTCACGACCGGCGTCATGAAGGACCACCCCGGCGGAACGTTCGGCTACAGTTTTCCGTTGATTTTTGAATTCTCGGGTCGCACATCAAACGTTGGCGACGTAACCCTGTACTCCAGTATCGGCATCATTTTCAGCCGTATTGAAGTTGGGATCTTTTTCCTGATCGGCAATGCGATCATCAAGACCGCTTTCCTGGTGTTCCTGTTCCTCAACGCCTTCCGGCAGATGTTGACAGAACCCCTGTCAGAATTAACCCAACAAATCAGTGAATTCGATGTTGACCGTCCTGAATCGTCAAAACTGCACGTGCACATTGATGATGATAACGAGTTAAAACTGCTGCAATCGTCTTACAACGAGCTCATCGATGATCTGATTGATTACAAACGACGACTGAAACTGACTCAGGATGAGCTTACCGACGCCAACCGCAAGCTCGACGATCAGAACATTTTCCTGGAACAGGAAGTGGCCAAGAAAACGGCCTCTCTTTCAAAAATCATGCTGGACCTCGAACAGCAAAAAGATGAACTGATCGTTAAACAGCGTGAATTACGTCAGGAAAACGAGAATCGTCAATACATCGAAGACGAGTTACGTAAGCGCAACACCGAACTGGCTGAATCGATGCAAACCTTGCAACTGGCCAAAGACCAACTGGTGGAATCAGAGCGCATGGCCTCCCTGGGCGGCTTGGTGGCCGGTATTGCCCATGACGTCAACACGCCACTTGGGGTTGGGGTGACCGCGGCGAGTTTCTTGCAGGAACGTTTACGCAACCTGCATCAGGCGTTTGAAGACAAGAAACTGACCAGCAAAACCATGACGGCCTTTTTGAGCGAAGCGGAGCAAACCACGACGCTGCTGTTAAGCAACCTTAATCGCGCCTCCGATCTGGTATCCAGCTTCAAGCAAGTGGCCGTTGACCAGACCAGTGAAGCGGAACGGGATGTTGATCTGAAGGTTTATGTGAATGAAGTGGTTCAGTCACTGGCGCCGAACTTTAAAAAGACCGATCACAGTATCGACATCGATTGCCCTGACGATTTGGTGATCCGCTGCGCGCCTGGCGTCATCGCACAGATCTTCACCAATATGATCATGAATTCGCTCATTCATGGCTTTGAAGGAATGAGCCAGGGCAAAATCAACATTGTTATCAAGGCCGAAGATGACACCCTGCATATCAGTTACAAAGACAACGGCAAGGGCTTGTCAGAAAATGATTTGCAGCGCCACTTTGATGCGTTTTTTACCACCAAACGGGGTAAAGGCGGCAGCGGTCTGGGAACCCACATCATGTACAATCTGGTCACACAGACTCTGGGTGGCCAGATTGAAGCGAACAGCGAGCCAGGCAAAGGGTTGTCCTACGACATCACCTTCCCGCTGCGTGCTGTATAGTTAAGCTGTTTTTCCTGTACTGGACTTTCCCACCCAGCCTGATAGGCTTGCAGCCTTTTTGACGTATCCTGGTGCGGGGCCCTCCCCGCCCAAAGTCCTACAGGAATGTACCGATGTGGTTTAAAAACCTGAAACTCTACACCCTTACTCAACCCCTTTCGCTGAACGAAGACGACCTACAGTCCATGTTGGCCGAACAGCCTTTTCGCCCCTGTGGCAGTCAGGACACTGCGACCATGGGATGGAGCGCCCCGCTCGGTCAGGGTGACCAATTGCTGCATGTGGCGGATGGCCGTATCTGGTTAACGCTCAAAAAGCAGGAACGCTTGCTGCCATCAACGGTGGTTAACGCCGAACTGGCTGATAAGGTTGCCGCCATTGAGGCCGAAACCGGCGCTCCAGTCGGCAAAAAAGCCCAACAGGATCTCAAGCAGGAAATCATCCATCGCTTGTTGCCGCAGGCGTTTACTAAAAACACCTTTACCCATGGCTTTCTGTCTCTGAAAGATAACCTTGTAGTGGTTGATGCGTCTGCCGACGGTAAGGCAGAAGCCTTTTTGGCGACTCTGCGAAAAGCCATTGGCTCGTTACCGGTGGTACCGATGGCCCGTCGCAGCATTGCCCCAGACCTTACTCTGTGGCTAAAAGGCCAAGGGGTTCCCGACAACACTGAGTTGCTGGAAGAAGCCGAACTGCGCGCCAGTGGCGACGACGACAGTATCGTTCGGTGTAAAAATCAGGACCTGGGAGCGCCAGAGATCCTACAGCATCTGGAGGCCGGAAAGCTGGTCCACAAACTGGCCATCGGCTGGGATGAAACCCTGACCGCCATGATTGAAGATGATCTGGGCATTAAGCGCCTGAAGTTCACCGATGTGATCCGTGAACAAAACGACGACATTCCAAAAGATCAATTGGCTGCTAAACAAGATGCAGATTTTGCCCTGATGTCCGGCGAAATCGTGCGTTTCGCACTGTGGTTGCAGCAAACGTTTGATTTAGGCGCGGACGCCTGATATCGATTGAGAAACAAAAAAAGCGCCCGATGGGCGCTTTTTTTTAATCGACCGGTTTGATGCTCAGGCAAAGATGGCTTTGGCGTTATCACGCATTTCAATGAATTCGTCAGACTGTAGAACCGACAAATCCTCAAACATGCCCTTTTTCTGACTCAGGTTCATGACATCGTCTTTGTGGCTGTCAAAGGCTCCTGCAAGCACTGCCCCCAGTCGGACAAAATCGATGTAGCTGACATTGTCAGTCTGATAGTCCATGTCGCGCCACTTCTCGGCTACCTTGACAAACGCATCCTCAAAGCCCCAGTCCAACATGATTTTCGCACCAATCGGACAGGACAGTTTCTGGATCGCGACATTCAGGAAGGTCGGATTGGCGAACACATCTTCATGTCGTTCCGCTTCAGTCAGGATCGGTAACACACCGATATTATGTACCAGCGCAGCCAGCGTCAGCGTATCCAGGTTAAGCTTACCGCGGTGCCCTTTGCTGTATACCTGCAGTGCTGCCATGGCATTGGCAACCACGTCAACCGTGTTATTCCAGACCTTGGTGATATAGTCCTTGACCAGATCGTTGCGGGATACAAATAACTGTTCCATTGCCAGCGCAGTAGAAATGTTCTTGATTTGCGACAAACCAATGCGGGTAGCGGCCTGACTGATGGAATTCACTTTCACACTACGGCCAAGATAAGCACTGTTGGCAATCTTGATGATCCGCGCCGACAAGGAAGGGTCTTGGGAGATGACGTCACCCATTTTGTGCAGGTTGATGTCTGGATCGTCTGCCGCCTTACGAACTTTCAGGGCGATGGCCGGTAAGGTAGGCAATACCAGTGTGTCATTATTGATTTTTTCAACCAGGATCGTCAGCAACGCGTTCTCTGTTGACATCATTCTTCCTTTGTCAGTGTTCTTGTTGGGGATATTCTGAGAATCCCATGCTTTTGTTAAGTATTATGCATATTGGAACAAAGTAAAAGCGACTTGTGCCTAACCTTTGGTCTAATTTTCGCTTTCCTCGGGAATAATTTTTATTCAATTGCAGCAACGAGTTAGCTTACCTCCCAGACCACCCTTTGCAGGAGGGGTGCGTCTGTGCCCTGAAAGGTGTAGCATGACCCCTGCTTTCGCCTGCATAAGGCATCCTGACGACAACAATGATAACGATAAGGAAGATGCTGTCCCATGTTTAGACCTTCTAAAATTGTCGCTGCGCTCACGGCGGCCATGCTGGTCGGTTGCTCACCGGCCCCACAAACATCGACCCAAACAACCACCGGCTCGCCGTCTGCACAGGCCACCTCTGTGCAACTGAACGAAGGGTTTGAATCACGGCTGGATATTTACTACCCAGTTGATTTAACCGCCGACTTGTCTGGCCTGTCTGACAACCAGCGGCAAATGGTTGGCGTTTTGATTGAAGCGTCAAAAATCATGGACGACCTGTTTTGGCAACAGGCCTATGGCGGCGACAAAGAAGCGCTGTTGTCCTCATTGAAAGATCCGGCCGTTCGCCGTTTTGCCGATATCAACTACGGTCCGTGGGACCGCCTCAAAGGCGACGAAGCCTTTCTTTCCGGTACCGAAGAGAAGCCGGCCGGTGCGCAATTCTATCCCCATGACATGACCAAAGCAGAATTCGACCAGGCATCCTTCGACGACAAAACCGGGCTGTACAGCATTGTAACCCGAGACAATGCCGGCCAACTGATGGCAGTGCCCTACTCAGAATACTACAGTGAAGCGTTGCAACGGGCCGCCGCATTATTGCGTCAGGCAGCCGAGTTGGCAGATGACGAAGCGTTCGGCAACTACCTGCTAATGCGTGCCGAAGCGCTGCTCAGCGATGACTATCAGGCTTCAGACTTTGCCTGGATGGACATGAAAACCAACCCGATTGAATTGGTCTACGGCCCGATTGAAACCTATGAAGACCAGCTTTACGGCTACCGTGCCGCGTTTGAATCTTACGTGTTGCTCAAAGACCAATCCTGGAGTGAGCGTCTGGCCAAATACGCCTCATACCTGCCAGAGCTGCAACAGGGCTTGCCGGTCGATGATGCCTATAAAGCGGAAATGCCCGGCGCCAATGCCGACCTGAACGCCTATGACGTGATTTATTACGCGGGTCATTCTAACGCAGGCAGTAAAACCATCGCCATCAACCTGCCCAATGATGAGGAAGTGCAACTGGCCAAGGGCACCCGTCGCTTGCAATTAAAGAATGCCATGCGCGCTAAGTTTGACCACATCCTGGTGCCAATTGCTGACCAGCTGATTGCGCCAGAGCAACGTCAACACATCACCTTTACCGCGTTTTTTGCCAATACCATGTTCCATGAAGT
Organism: Fluctibacter halophilus; assembly: GCF_020687825.1. Lineage (GTDB taxonomy): Bacteria > Pseudomonadota > Gammaproteobacteria > Enterobacterales > Alteromonadaceae > Fluctibacter > Fluctibacter halophilus. The sequence goes on along the minus strand of NZ_JAJEWP010000002.1, from coordinate 111,039 downwards.
GGCTCATGGGTTAGGGATCAAGAACACCCTGGATGGCAACGGGACAGTGCGTCAGGCGCTGAAGGAACATGCTTCGGCGCTGGAAGAAGGTAAAGCCGATATTCTGGGCCTGTACATGGTGCGCCAGCTGCTGGATAAAGGTGTTATCACCGAAGGTGTGCTGGAAGATTACTATGTCACCTTTATGGCCGGGATTTTCCGTTCTGTTCGGTTCGGTGCATCCAGTGCTCACGGCAAGGCCAATATGGTGCGCTTTAACTTCTTTGAAGAATTCGGCGCCTTCAGTCGTGATGACAACGGTTTATACAGCGTCAACATGGACAAGATGGGTGAAGCCATCGACGCCTTGTCAAACCTGATCCTGACCCTTCAGGGTGATGGTGACTACGACGGCGTGGCCAAGCTGGTCGAAGAAAAAGGCTTGATCAAAGCGCTGCTCAAAGAAGACTTGGCGCGCTTATCCGAGGCAAAAATTCCGGTCGACATTACCTTTAATCAAGGCAAGGATGTGCTTGGACTGTAACCCCCTCAGAGGATCAAAAAAGCCCGCACAAGCGGGCTTTTTTTTAGGCGGTTTTGAGTTTTTCCTGATACGGAGGCCAACCCATCGGCTTACCGGCCAGCACATGCAAGTGAATGTGATACACCGTCTGACCACCATATTCGTTACAATTCATCACCACACGATAGCCCTGCTCGGCCACCCCTTTGTCAGCACAGATCTGCGCGGCGATACGGTGCAAATGCCCCACGACGGCTTCATCCTCTTCGGCAATGTCATTGATGGTAGCAATGGGCTTTTTCGGGATAACCAGAAAATGCACCGGTGCTTGCGGATTAATATCACTGAATGCCAGGCACTGCTCATCTTCAAACAGGATATCTGCCGGGATCTCGCGGGCAATGATTTTGGTGAAAATGGTGTCACTCATAACGTTCTCCCTAGGTGGACTATCGCCGGTTACCAGAATACGAAACCGAGCAACACACCACCCAGTGCCAATCGGTAGATGACAAACGGCAGCATGCCAATTCTGGCAATCCAGGCAAGAAATAAATAGATACAGGTATAGGCACTGACAAACGACAAGCCGATGCCGTAGAACATGGCGCTCCAGTCGACAGGGATATTGGCTTCAAGGAGATCCAACGTGGACAGCAGCCCCGCCCCCAAAATGACCGGAATGGACAACAAAAAGGAAAATCGCGCCGCACTTTCTCGGTTCAAGCCCAGCATCAAACCGGCGGTCATGGTGATACCGGAACGGGACGTGCCGGGGATCAGGGCCAGCGCCTGGGCCAGACCGATCCACAACGCACTTTTCCAGGTCAGCTGATAGATGTTTTTGCGCAGTTTGGCAGTGTAATCGGCATACCACAACAACAGGCCAAAACCGATGGTGGTGCAGGCGATAACCAGCGCTGAACGGGTATATTGTTCAATAAAGGCTTTACCAAAGTAGCCCGCAAATACAGCCGGGATGGTGGCTACTATCACCCACCAGGCAAGCCGGCTCTCATCGGTTTGTTGCTTACTCAATCCATGCTGAAACCAGGCAGCGGTTAAACGGATGATTTCTTCACGGAAGTAAATCATCACCGCCAGCAAGCTGCCCACGTGTACCGCGACATCAAAGGCCAGGCCCTGATTATCCCAACCCAGCAATTCAGACGGCAGGATCAAATGTGCCGAACTCGAAATCGGCAAAAACTCGGTCAGGCCCTGGATGATTGCCAGAATAATGATTTCAAACAGGGTCATGCTCTGAACCTCTCCATGTAAAGTCTATCGGCCACAATCGTTGTGGTGTGGTGTAGGCTGACCACAGGTCAGCGTAGCTTGTCTGATTTACCGGGTGCACCCGTTCAGGGGCAATTTCCGCCAGCGGTAACAAGACAAACGCGTTAAAGCAGATCTCTTCACGGGGCAATACGACCGGCTCCTGACACACAATATCATCGTATAACAGCAGATCTAAATCGAGGGTACGCGGCGCGAATTTCTTCTCCCCACGCACTCGCCCGTTGTCCTGCTCAATGCGTTTCAGACACTGTACTACTTGAGCAATGGACTGTTCGGTGTCGGCGGCAATCACCATGTTATAAAACGGGTTGCCCTGAAACCCCACCGCTTCACTTTCGTACAAACGGGAACAGGTCAGCGCACCGAAATGGTCGTGCAATGCATCCAGTCCGCTTCGGGTATTACGCGCTCTATCGATGTTGGTGCCAAGGCTAATGTAGATACGGGCCATGTTCAGGCGGCCCGCCGGGTGAGGCGCACACTGACAGCCCTGGCATTGTCGAGAATACCAGGCTTGGTCAGTTCCAACGTCACTTCGGTGGCAGGATAAGTGGCCAGAATGCCATTTATCAGATGACCGGCCAAGGCTTCGAGTAACTGGAAATCGGTGCTCGCTGCGCTGTTTACCATCCACTCTGCCAGCGCGGCATAATCGACGGTGTCTGCCACATCGTCACTGTGTTGTGCTTTTTGCAGGTCTACCGTCAACTCGACATCCGCAAGCAGCGCCTGCGGGGCTTCCCGTTCAAAGTCGTACACGCCTATCAGCGCCATTAGCTGTAATTCACGAAGAATGATCTTATCCATCAGAGATCCGCGCAGTTAATTTACCAGAATGGCGTACAGTGCTAGGGTAACAGCCCACCGCCGAGAATCCGGCAAGTTTAACGCGAACAGAAAGGCAAGTATATGACCGCACTGACCCTTTTACTCCTCGTCGGCGCTTACCTGTTAGGCTCACTGTCCAGTGCGGTGCTGGTATGCCGGGCGTTCGGATTACCGGACCCCCGTCGGCACGGTTCCAACAATCCCGGAGCAACCAACGTGTTTCGTCTGGGCGGACGCTTGCCCGCAGTGCTGGTGCTGATCTGCGATATCCTCAAAGGCACCATTCCGGTGTGGGGATCGTATTTTCTGGGGATCGAGCCGTTGTTCCTCGGCCTTATTGCTGTCGCCGCCTGTCTTGGTCACATTTTCCCATTATTTTTCGGCTTTCGGGGTGGTAAAGCAGTGGCGACTGCATTTGGTGCCATGCTGCCCATCGGCCTGTCGCTGGCCGGATTACTGATCAGTTGTTGGATTGTGGTGGTGTTTGTCAGTGGTTACTCGTCGCTGGCGGCCATCATCGCGGTGGGGTTTGCGCCACTGTTTACGTTCTGGATCAAGCCAGCATATACCCTGCCGGTAGCCATGCTATCGGTGCTCATCATTGCTCGTCACCGCGCCAACATTGTTCGCTTGTGGCGCGGCGAAGAAGGGCGCATCTGGGACAAAGGACGCACCAACGAGTGAGTTACAGTGGAGCCAGCTCCTCCAGCGGCCAGCGTGGTTTGGCGCGAACATCGTCACCATCCACCTGCCCGGCCAGCAATCGCTGCAGTCCGGCGTAGGCAATCATGGCGCCATTGTCGGTGCAAAATGCCAATTGAGGATAAAACACTTCACCGCGTAACTTGGTCATGATCTTCTGGAGTTGCTCACGCAAATGTAAGTTAGCACTTACACCTCCTGCGATAACCAGTCGCTTGCGACCGGTCTGCTGCAGTGCACGCTTGCACTTGATCGCCAGCGTATCAACCACCGCTTCCTGAAAGGCGTAAGCGATATTGGCGCGGGTTTGAGGGTCGTCCTCAGCATTACGAATGGTATTGGCGGCAAAGGTTTTCAGCCCGCTGAAACTGAAGTCCAGCCCAGGCCGGTCGGTCATCGGACGGGGAAACTGGTAGTGTCCGGGCTGGCCTTGCTCTGCCAATTTCGCCAGTCGAGGCCCGCCAGGGTAATCAAGTCCCATGATTTTGGCCGTTTTGTCAAAGGCTTCACCGGCTGCGTCATCAATCGACTCACCCAACACCTGATATTGACCAATTCCCTGTACATCGACCAGCATGGTATGCCCGCCGGACACCAACAGGGCCACGAAGGGAAACTCGGGTTGCCGTTCTTCCAGCATCGGCGCCAGCAGGTGGCCTTCCATATGATGGACGCCCAATACCGGAACTTGCCAGGCATAGCCGAGGCTTCGGGCCACCGATGCCCCGACCAACAACGCCCCGACCAGGCCGGGACCACGGGTATAGGCGATGCCATCAATATCACTGGCGGCACAACTGGCTTCATCCAGTGCTGCTTCGATAAGGGGGATCAACTTGCGCACATGGTCCCGGGAGGCCAGCTCCGGCACCACACCACCATAGTCAGCATGCAGCTTTACCTGGCTGTACAGCTGGTGCGCCAGTAGCCCTTGTTGGCTATCAATAATAGCGACACCGGTTTCATCACAGGATGTCTCGATTCCCAATACGCGCATAATGGTCTTTTGTTCCGTGTTACAATGGGCGGCAAGTTTACCTGCGCATCGACAATAACGCCATGCCAGGGGGCTTTTTTAACGATTTATCCCCGATAAAGCCTTTACATTATGTATGGATATGATTAAAATTCCGCACCATTTTTAACCGAGCCGGTGAATATTTAACCCGGCGGTAATAACCGATAAGTTTTGAGGTGAGATTTTAATGCCAATCGTTAAAGTTAGAGAAAACGAACCATTTGACGTTGCTCTGCGTCGTTTCAAGCGTTCATGTGAAAAAGCAGGTGTTCTGTCTGAAGTACGTCGTCGTGAGTTCTTCGAGAAGCCTACTTGGGAACGTAAGCGCAAGAAAGCCGCAGCGAAAAAGCGTCATCTGAAGAAGTTGGCTCGCGAAAACGCTCGTCGCATCAAGTTGTACTAAGATCTCACCGGTTCGCCGGGCCTGTGGCCTGGCGTGCTGCTGATTCTGCACATTCCCCCTTTCCCGTTGATTGAAGAAGGCATTCCTATGGCACTGCTTGACGAATTAAAAACTGCCCAGAAAGACGCAATGCGTGCGAAGGACAAAATTCGTTTAGGTACCATCCGTATGGCAATGGCTGCCATCAAGCAACGTGAAATCGACGAACGTATTGAACTGGGCGACAGTGATATCCTTGCCATCATCACCAAGATGATCAAGCAACGCCAGGATGCTTCCAGTCAATACCGTGACGCCGGTCGTACTGATCTGGCGGATATTGAAGACGCCGAGATACAGGTACTTCAAACCTTTATGCCTCAACCTCTGACCGACGCAGAACTGGCCGATTTGATTGGCGAAGCGATGCAGGCCACCGGCGCAGCGGGTATGCAGGACATGGGCAAAGTCATGGGTTGGTTGAAACCCAAAGTTCAGGGCAGAACCGACATGGGCGCATTGAGCGGCCAGATCAAAGCCCGTCTTACCGGCGCCTAGTCCGCATCAGCGGATTGACCCACTGCATTGTGACACAACAGGCTTGTCCCGGCGCACAACAGGCGCTACAGTGAAGCCCCTTTTTGTAAACCACTACGAGTAGCATGGCTGGACGTATTCCGCGGGAATTCATCGACGATCTGATTGCACGAACAGACATCGTCGACTTGGTAGACAGCCGCGTAAAGCTCAAAAAAGCCGGCAAAAACTACCAGGCTTGCTGCCCCTTTCACAACGAAAAATCGCCATCATTCACTGTCAGCCAGGACAAACAATTTTACCATTGTTTCGGCTGTGGCGCCCACGGCAATGCGATCTCCTTCATGATGGAATACGATCGTCTGGAGTTTCCTGAAGCGGTTGAAGAACTGGCCCGTTTTCACGGCCTGGACGTGCCCCGGGAACAGGGTGGAACACCCGCTCCCAGCGCCAGCCAGCGGGCTCAGAAAGAAGACGACTATGCGTTATTGGAACAGGTTGCGCGCTTTTTTGCCCAACAACTGAAAACCCATCCTCAACGGGACAAAGCGATTGATTACCTCAAAGGCCGCGGGTTAAGCGGAGAAATCGTCAAGACCTTTGAGATTGGTTATGCCCCACCTGAATGGGATGGCGTGCTAAAGACCTTTGGCACCACCCCACAACGACAGCAACAACTGCTGGATTTGAAGGTGATCACCGAAAACGACAATCGTCGCCGCTACGACTTCTTCCGTGACCGGATCATGTTCCCTATTCGTGACAAACGCGGCCGCGTCATCGGTTTCGGGGGCCGGGTACTGGACGATGGCGGGCCGAAATACCTGAACTCGCCGGAAACCCGGGTTTTCCACAAGGGCAGTGAACTGTACGGTTATTATCACGTCCGACAGCATAACCGCAGCGTAGAGCGCGTACTGATCGTAGAGGGCTACATGGACGTGGTGGCGTTAGGCCAATACGACATTCATTATGCGGTGGCCAGCCTCGGTACCGCCACGACCCCCGAACATGTTCAAATGCTGTTTCGCACGGCACCTGAAATCGTCTGTTGTTATGACGGTGACAGGGCTGGCCGGGAAGCTGCGTGGCGGGCGCTTGAAAACGCCCTTCCCTACCTGAAAGATGGCGTGCAGATGCGTTTTCTGTTTCTTCCCGACGGCGAAGATCCGGATACCCAGATCCGCCAGGTCGGTAAAGAGGGCTTCGAAAACAGTCTGGATCAAGCCATTCCTCTGTCGCGTTTTTTCTTTGAAAGTCTGCTCAAGAAACACACCCTTTCCAGTGCCGAAGGAAAGGCCGCACTGAAAGCCCAGGCGATCCCACTGATCGAGAAAATCCAGGGTGATCATCAGCGTGCCATCCTCGAAGAAGAGCTCAGCAAGCTGTTGGGTGAGCACAGTCAGTACCAATTACAGCAAGGTCTTAAGCAAGCCCAGCAGATGGGCCGTTACCGGGCCTCGGACAGTGGGCGACCGGCGAAAAGTACCCTGTCGCCGGTTCGTATGATGATCAGGTTGTTACTGGATCAACCATCACTGGCCGCTGAACACCCCCAGGTCGATCCACGTTCATTGATGGGGATGTCGGTTGCAGGCCTGGATGTCCTCAACGATGTGCATCAAATCTGTCTGGCGAATCCGCGCTACACCAGTGCAAATATCCTTGAACATTTCAGGGATCACCCCCATATCAACAGCCTGACCAAGTTGCTTGCCAGTGATAGTCAGTACCGCGGTGCCAAGACCCTGGAACATGCTCTGGGTGACAAGGGCACCCTGTACAGGGACAGCTTTGCCAAATTGGTGAACTGGCTACTGCAAGGCCGCATGGAAGAGCTTTTGGGTAAATCCCGTGTGGGTCAGTTAAGCCCCGAAGAAAAACAAGAATTGAATTTGTTAATGCGGGAACAAAAGTAATCCGGTTGACGTCACAATGATGTGGAGTTTTTAACCATCAACGCTAGCCGTATGGTCAGGATTTCTGCTATACTGGCTAATTCGCTGACGCCTAGGTGAAAGCAAGCATAATTGTTGTCGAACAGTACGCCTCGTAAGCGTTCGGCGCAACCCCAACTGAATTCGAGAAGTGTAAGTTATATGGTGCAAAGCAAGCAGTCTCAGATCAAACTCCTCATCGCAAAAGGTAAAGAACAAGGTTACCTGACATTTGCGGAAGTCAATGACCACCTTCCCCAGGATATCGTTGATTCTGATCAGATTGAAGACATCATCCGCATGATCAACGACATGGGTATTCAGGTGTTTGAGTCTGCACCAGACTCCGATGAACTGTTGATGCAAGATAACACGGCTGACGAAGAAGTCGCCGAAGCCGCGGCACAGGCCCTGGCAACCGTAGAAAGCGAAATCGGCCGCACCACCGACCCGGTGCGTATGTACATGCGTGAAATGGGTACGGTAGAACTACTGACCCGCGAAGGTGAAATCGAGATCGCCAAGCGCATCGAAGAAGGCATCAATCAGGTTCAGTGCTCGGTTGCCGAGTACCCTGAAGCGATCACCTACCTGTTGGATCAATGGGACCTGTACGAAGCGGAAGAAATTCGCCTCAGCGATATTATCATCGGTTTTGTTGACCCGAATGAAGAGCAGGATCTTGCACCGACCGCCACTCATGTCGGCTCCGAACTGTCTGAAGAAGAACTCGACGATGAAGACGATGATGAGGACGAGGACGAGGAAGAGGATGATGATACCGGCGTTGATCCGGAACTGGCGCGAGAAAAGTTTGCCACGTTGCGTGATCAGTATGCCGTCACCCGCGATGTTATCGCCAGCAAGGGCCGCGCCCATGACGAGGCACGCAAAGAAATCCTCAACCTGAGCGAAATCTTCAAAGAATTCCGTCTGGTCCCCAAACAGTTCGATCGCATGGTACGTAACATGCGTGAAATGATGGACCGTGTACGTGTTCAGGAACGCATTGTCATGAAACACTGCGTCATGAACGCCAAAATGCCCAAGAAAGATTTCATCAAAGCGTTTGCTGGCAACGAAACGTCAACCGAATGGTTGCACGGCGCCCTTGCCTCCGGTGCCGATTACGTTGACGCGCTGAAAGGTTACAAAGAAGAAATCGAACGTGCTATCTCGAAAATGAACCAGGTAGAAGAAGAAACTGGCCTGGAAATCGTTGATATCAAAGACATCAACCGTCGCATGTCGATTGGTGAAGCCAAGGCACGTCGGGCCAAAAAAGAAATGGTTGAAGCCAACCTGCGTCTGGTTATCTCCATCGCTAAAAAGTACACCAACCGGGGCTTACAGTTCCTGGATTTGATCCAGGAAGGTAACATCGGCCTGATGAAGGCAGTGGACAAGTTCGAATACCGTCGTGGTTACAAATTCTCTACCTATGCAACCTGGTGGATCCGACAAGCCATTACCCGCTCAATCGCGGATCAGGCGCGTACCATCCGTATCCCGGTGCACATGATTGAGACCATCAATAAACTGAACCGCATTTCACGCCAGATGTTGCAGGAAATGGGACGTGAACCGACGCCGGAAGAGTTGTCAGAACGCATGCTGATGCCCGAAGACAAAATTCGTAAGGTGTTGAAAATCGCCAAGGAGCCCATCTCGATGGAAACCCCCATCGGTGATGATGAAGATTCGCATCTGGGTGACTTTATCGAGGACAGCACGATTATTCAGCCCCTCGATTCAGCCACCGGTGGCAGCCTGAAAGACGCCACTCAGGAAGTGCTGGCCGGTCTTACAGCCCGTGAAGCCAAAGTATTGCGCATGCGGTTCGGTATCGACATGAACACTGACCATACGCTGGAAGAAGTGGGCAAACAATTTGACGTTACCCGTGAGCGTATTCGTCAGATCGAAGCCAAAGCGCTGCGTAAATTGCGCCACCCCAGTCGCTCTGAGCAACTGAAAAGCTTTCTCGACGAGTAAGCCGTCAACAGACACAAAAAAGCCCCGCAAATGCGGGGCTTTTTATTGTCTCTGCGCCAACTCACGGCTCCGGGGCATTTTTCACTTCATGCAGCTGACCCTTTTTAAACGGGTACTGTGCTTCCAGATCATCAATGGCATGTGCCAGCGCCATTGGCGAGCCAGTCTTACGAGCCAGCCAGTAGTACGCAATCGGTACCACGTACAGGGTCATAAACGCGGATAACAATACGCCGGCAAAAATAACCACGCCTATCACCATACGGCTTTCCGCGCCGGGACCGGTGGCAAGTACCAGCGGCAAGGCCGAAAAGACCGTGGTGAAGCCTGTCATCACGATGGGCCGCAGGCGCAAGGCAGAGGCTTTACGCAGTGCGTCTTCGAAGGCCATCCCGGCATCACGCAACTGGTTGGTAAATTCGACAATAAGAATGCCGTTTTTGGCCGCCAGACCGATCAGCATAACCAACCCGATCTGGCTGTAGATATTCAGCGACATGCCCATCACATAGAGGCCGATAAAGGCCCCCACCAGGGCCAGCGGCACGGTAAGCATTATCACCAGTGGATGCACCCAGCTCTCAAACTGTGCTGCCAATACCAGGTAGGTCACAGCCAGTGCCATCAGGAATACAAACAGTACCGAAGAGCCAGACTCTTTGTACAACTGTGACTCGCCCTTGTAATCAATCGACACGGCCGCCGGCAATTCTGTTTTGACCAGATTTTCCAGATAAGTCAGAGCTTCACCAACGGTATACCCCGGTGCGAGGTTGGCGCTGATGGTAATGCTGCGCATGCGGTTGTAGCGGTTCAAACGATCCGAGGTGGCTCGCTCAGAGACCGTCAGCAGGTTGTCCATCGGGATCAACTGGTTGCTGCGATTGGAACGCACATACAGGTTGTCGATGCTCTGTGGGCTACGGAAGTCGGCTTCCCACCCTTCCATGATCACATCGTACTCCTGTCCTCGATCGAGGTAGCTTGATACCCGGCGCTGTCCCAGCATGGTTTCCAGCGTGCGGCCGATGTCTGAAATGGACACGCCGAGATCTGCCGCGCGCTCACGATCAATGTTGATTGCCAGCTGTGGCAATGTCTCTTTGTAATCCGAATCGAGACGCACCAGACCCGGGTTTTCCCTTGCCTTGTCTAAAATGATGTCTCGCCATTCCACCAGCTCTTCGTAGGTATTGCCCTGCAATACGAACTGCACCGGTCGGCCAAGGCCGCCGCCAAGACTGCTGCGCATGATGGCGAATGCTCTCACATCCGGTATGTTGGACAGCTTGGCACTGACTTCATCCATGACCTCAAAGGTACTGCGTTCCCGCTCGTCCCATTTAGCCATTCCCACAATCGCGATACCCGCGCTGCCACCGAAGCCTGGCACCCGCACCAACACGCGGTTGACTTCGCCGGTGTCCAGATAAGGCAGCAGCATGGATTCAATCTTCTTAAGGTTGGCAGCGTTGCTTTCAAAGCTGGCGCCTTCCGCCGCCTGCATGGCGATAAAGAACGTACCTCGGTCTTCCTGTGGGACGAATTCGCTGGGAATACGTTCGCTCAGTTGCACCAGCGCGCCAATCGACAATACGATCAGCGCCGCCATCAGATACGGCTGATGCAAGGTCTTGCCCAAGGAATTGAAATAGCCGGCTTCAACCTTATTAAACCCTTTGTCGATCATCTGACCGACCCGTGAGCTACGCTCGCGCCGGCTCAACAGCTTTGAGCTGAGCATGGGTGACAACGTCAATGCGGTGACACTGGAGAATGCCACGGCGGCGGCGATGGCCAGCGCGAATTCGGTAAACAGGCGACCGATGTTGCCCTGCAGAAAAACCAGCGGTACGAACACGGCAATCAATACCAACGTGGTCGCAATGACGGCAAACCCGACCTCGCGGGCACCACGGTAGGCTGCCAGCAGGGGCGGTTCACCTAACTCTATACGGCGGTAAATGTTTTCCAGCACCACAATCGAGTCATCCACCACCAAACCGATAGCCAGTACCAATGCCAGCAACGTCAGCAGGTTGATCGAAAAGCCCAGTGCGTACATGACAATAAAGGCGGCGACCAGAGAGACCGGTACGGTAACCGCCGGGATGAGGGTAGCCCTGACATTGCCCAGAAACAGGTAAATCACCACCACCACCATCAGCATGGCGATGGCCAGGGTGTCGTACACTTCATTGATCGATTCTTCGATAAACACCGAGGAGTCATAACTGGGCACGATGAAAATGTTTTCCGGCAACGTTGCCTGAACTTTTTCTATCGCTTCGCGGGCTGAGCGTGCCACTTCCAGGGTGTTGGCTTTGGATTGCTTTACGATCCCAAGGCCAATCATGTTGACGCCATCACCGCGGAATTCCGTTTCGTCGTCTTCCGCAGCCAGCTCAACCTTGGCCACTTCACCCAGTTTTACCAGGTAACCATCGGCACCGGCTTTTATGGTCAGCTGGGCAAAATCATCCGGGGTAAGAAAGGTACGCGCTACCCGCACTTCGAAATCACGGTTAATGGACTCCACTTCACCGGCGGGCAGTTCTACGTTTTCACTGCGTATTACCCGCTCCACGTCCGTGACGGTGATATCCCGCGCCGCCATGGCATTGCGATCCAGCCACACCTTCATGGCATAGCGGCGGCCTCCGCCAATACGAACCCGGGCAACGCCTTCGGCGATCGACAACCGATCGACAATGAACCGATCGGCATAATCGGTCAGCTCCATCACCGACAGATTGTCACTGCGCAGGTTATACCAGACAATCACATCTTCATCGGAATTGGACTTTGACACCTCCGGTGGCTCGGCCTGGTCCGGCAGGTTATTCAGCGCCCGGCTGACTCGCTCACGGACGTCATTTGATGCGGCGTCAATGTCGCGGGACAAATTGAACTCGATACTGATGTTGGAACGGCCATTGCGGCTGGTCGAAGTGATGTTCTTGATCCCTTCGATGCCACTGATACGATCTTCCAACAGTTGGGTGATACGGGTTTCCACGATATTGGCGGACGCGCCCGGATAGTTGGTGTTGATCGACACAATCGGCGGATCAATGTCAGGGTATTCCCGTAGCGACAGAAAGCTGATCGCAACCAGGCCGAACACAATCAGTAGCAGATTGACGACCGACGCGAAGACCGGGCGTTTTACCGCCACATCGGACAACAACATGCTCAACCCTCCTGGGCATTCAAGACGTTGACCTTGGCGCCATCACGCAACCGCAACGCCCCTTCAACCACGACTTGATCGCCTTCTTTCAACCCGGAAACAATCTGCGCTTCCCCGGGCTTGCGCCGTCCGACCTCAACCGCTTTGCGGCTGACCCTATCGCCGTCGACAACGAACACAAACTGGTGATCTTCAACCGGGATCAGCGCCGCTTCCGGCACCACCAGCGTATTGAGGACCGCTTTGCGTAAATCGATTTGTAGCAGCATACCCGGGCGCAGTTTGTTGTCGGGGTTATCGACCAACGCCCTCACATTGATGGCCCGGGTCACCGGATCAACACGGGAGTCAATACTGCTGATGGTGCCTTCAAACAGCTCGCCCGGATAGGCCACAGAGCGGGCCTTGACCTGCTGTCCCGGTGCCACACTGGGCAAGTGGCTCTCGGCAATACTGAAGTCCACTTTGATCCGATGAATGTCGTCCAGCGTGGTGATCACATCACCCGGTGAAACCAATGCGCCGATGCTGACCTGACGTATGCCCAACAATCCCGAAAAGGGTGCGCGGATTTCCAACTCCTTCAGCTGTGCCAACGCGACATCGAGTTGGGCTTCCAGCGCATTCACTTTGGCTTGCTGTTCATCCAGCAACTGTTCCGACGCGACACTTTCACGACGCAGATTGGTGATTCGCTTTAATTGGCGTTGCGCTTCTTTCAAATTGACTTCCAGCTCGTTGACCCGCGAGCGCTCTTCGCGATCTCGAAGTTGCAACAGCAACTGGCCCTGCTCTACCATCTGCCCGTCATCAAACGCCAGCGACTGAACAATGTCGCTTTTCTGCGCAGTGATCGACACAGACTCATTGGCTTTGGCGGTACCCAGCGCTTCAATGATGACGGCGAAGGGTTGTTCATGTACCGTATGCACCGTAACAGGGGTAACAGATTCCTGGCGTTGATTTTTGTTCGCCGTCTGCGGCCAGTACAGGTAGGCAACAAAGCCCGCCAGCATAACCACGGCGAGTAACAATGGAGACAGTCTAAAGTGGCTTGCCATTCATCAACCTTCTTATCGTTTTGGGGTCTTCTCACAACCAGTGTCGTTGGAGAATAGACTGTGTTTAGCATAGTGAACAAAAAAGCAATCAGCTATGGTACGTGAATTTTATCCATCCAGACTTCGATTTATCGCATTTATCGGTGTGTTGCTCGCACTGGGCTGTTCCGAGCCGATGCCCTCCCCCCCGGCCTGTCGCGTTGCCGACACGGTTGAACCTCGCCCGACCGCCAACGCGGGTTGCATCATTCGGTACGGCAATCATATGTTGATGCTACGCCACCGTGTGAGTGGCAAGCTCGACCTGCCGGGTGGGACCGCACATACCGGTGAATCGGCCCAATGCACCGCGCACCGCGAAACCTTTGAGGAAACCGGGCTGAACGTGGAAGTGCGACAACACCTTGGCACCTTCGAAGCAGGCTTTGAAGTGTATGAATGTATCGCCAGCGGTGGATTTTCTGAACAAGACCAATCCCTTCCTGTACCCGACTGGTCGCGCACGGAAGTAAGCGAAATCCTGATCCAGGACCCGTTTGCAACCCATGCCAAGCAATGGCGCTTCCCCCCTCAACACCTGACCATGCTGGATATGTTTAACCGCACTAGAGACAGCGTTGCCGACAGTTCACTGTCGCCACAGATTCCGTCGACTGAGGCCCCACCAACAGCGACTACCGAATCACCAAACGAGGTCATTTCAACGGAAAATGGTGGCCATTAGCGGTCGTGAGTGGGCAAACCCCGGAGCTTCAGGTTATACTGGTCTGATGTGTTGAACGACAAGCAAAACAGGAAGGGTTATGCCGCAGTATGTAGCGCCACTTACCGACATTCAATTTATTCTCCATGACTGGTTGGAACTGGACAAACACTATGCCTCACTGGGCATGGCAGATTTCGACAAAGAACTGGTCAATGAAGTCCTCGCCCAGGGCGGTAAATTCGCCGAGCAGGTGATTGCGCCACTCAACCGCGAAGGTGATGAGCAAAGCTGCACGCTGGCGGACGGCAAGGTCACGACTCCGGATGGCTTTGCCCAAGCCTATCAGGAATACATTGTCAATGGCTGGAACGCCATGCTGGGCAGCGCCGAGTATGACGGCCAGGACTTGCCCTACAGCATGGCCGTACCGGTCCACGAAATGCTCAATTCGGCCAACGTCAGCTGGCGATTGATCAGTATGCTGACCGAAAGCGCGGTGCTGGCGGTCAGTAAACACGCTGATGAGCAGCTCAAACAAACCTATCTGGCCAAGCTGATTTCCGGTGAATGGACCGGGACCATGTGCCTGACAGAGCCGCACGCCGGCACCGATCTTGCCTTGCTGAGCAGCAAGGCAGAACCCAACGATGATGGCACTTACCAAATCACCGGCAGCAAAATCTTTATTTCCGGCGGAGATCAGGACTGGACCGACAACATCGTCCACATGGTACTGGCCCGTCTTCCGGATGCACCAGCGGGCGTTAAAGGCATTAGCCTGTTTTTAGTGCCTAAATTCATTCCCGATAACCAGGGCAATCCCGGCCAGGCAAATAGCCTGTCGGTCGGCTCGCTGGAAAAGAAAATGGGCTTAAAAGGCTGCCCAACCTGCGTGATGAATTTCGATGGCGCCACCGGGTATCTGGTCGGTGCACCACATACCGGTCTGGCTTGCATGTTCACCATGATGAACGATGCCCGCTTTCAGGTCGGTCTTCAGGGCCTTGGCCTGGCTGAGGCAGCCTACCAGGGGGCGTTAAGTTATGCCCGTGAACGGCTTCAGTCTCGCGCCCCTCAGGGTGCTCAACAACCCGACAGCAAGGCTGATCCTATCTTGCATCAGCCGGATGTGCGACGCATGTTGTTGACCCAGAAGGCCCTGACCGAAGGTTGCCGGGCTCTGGCGTACCTGTATGCCACGCAGATGGACATTGAGAAATACGCCGACGACGAGGCCGACAAAGGTAAAGCGGGCCAGGTGCTGGCCTTTTTGACGCCAATTTGTAAGGCATTCATGACCGACATGGGACAGGAAAGCGGCCAGCACGGTGTGCAGGTGTTCGGAGGTCATGGGTATATTCGCGAATGGGGCATGGAACAGCTGATCCGTGACTCT
Organism: Fluctibacter halophilus; assembly: GCF_020687825.1. GTDB lineage: Bacteria > Pseudomonadota > Gammaproteobacteria > Enterobacterales > Alteromonadaceae > Fluctibacter > Fluctibacter halophilus. The sequence goes on along the minus strand of NZ_JAJEWP010000002.1, from coordinate 95,480 downwards.
CGGATCAGCCAGTTGTATGAGGGCACCAACGGTATCCAGGCCGCCGATCTGATCTCCCGTAAACTGGCACGTGACAGCGACAGCATGCTCGCTGCAACGACTGAGGTGTTCCAGGCGCACATTGCGCGTATCGCGGATACACAGCAACAAGCCAAGGCCCAGGCCTTGCTCGATGAATGGCATGACCTGTCGGTGCAACTGCGGGGGTTATCCGCCGTTGATTTGGCCGGTGCAGCCAACGACTATCTGGCGTACAGCGCGTATATGCTGCTTGGTGTACTGTGGTTGAGTATGGCGGACCGGGCTTCCTCCAGTGAGACTGCCTCATTGGCACAGGGGAAAGCGAAAACCTGCGCCTTTTACCTGAAACGCCTGTTGCCCCGCGCGGCAACGCACAAAGCGGCGTTGCTCGAGGGGGCTGAAGATCTGGTGGCCCTGGCGGACGATGAGTTCGACTACCAGTAAAAACCCTGTAACTTATCGCAAAGGCACCTTCGGGTGCCTTTTTTATTGTCTGCGTCGTAACCGTCAATGTACGTCAGGCAAGATTACACTTCAGGCCGCTTTTTCTCAGCCACAGGCGATTGGGTCACGTATTGCACCGTTGTACAGGTCACCACGTCGCCTAATACATTGAGTGAGGTGCGGCACATGTCCAGGATCCGATCGACGCCCAGGATCAACGCTATCCCCGCCGCCGGAATGCCTACCCCTTCAAGCACCATGCTCAGGATGATGATCCCGGCGCCGGGAGTGGCTGGCGAACCGACCGATGCAGCTACCGCCATGGTCACGATGAACAGGTAGCTGGTCAGGCTTAGATCGACACCAAACACCTGGGCCAGAAACACCGTCGCGATGCCCTGATACATGGCGGTACCGGTCATATTGATGGTAGCGCCCAATGGCACCAGAAAGCGGGCAATGTCCGGCTTTATTGCCAGGCGATTTTCAGTGACATCCAGGGTGATCGGCATTACTGCAGCCGAGCTACTGGTTGAAAAGGCCAGCAACAGCAGCTCCCGCACATGACCCAAAAATACGCCCAGTGGCTTACGCCAGGTAAACCTGGCCACCACAAGGTACATGATGCCAATGACCACAACGCCGAGCAGTACGGTGGCAACATAGATCAACATCCCCGCCAGCACATCGATGCCCAGATTCGCGACCAACTTGGTGATCAAGCCAAATACCGCCAGGGGTGCCAACAACATCGCCCAGGAAACGATGCGCAAACTGACTTCCTGCAACGCGCCCAGCAACTCAAACAGAGGTTTCGACTGTTGCGCCGGGATCGACAGCAAGGCCGCCCCAAGTACCGCGGCAAACAGGATCACCTGCAACATTTCACCGGACGCCATGGATGCCAGTGGGTTTTTCGGGATAAGCGCTGAAACTTTGGCTGGAAGCTCTGCCATCTCTGGAAACCCTTTGGCGGCAACACTGGTCAGCGGTGCCGCGTTTGCGTCGACCAACGTGCCTGCATCGATATAACTGCCAGGTTCAATCAGCAGAGCCAGTGAGATGCCTGTTGCGGCGGCGACCGCCGTCGACCCGAGAATAAACACAATGGCCACGATGCCATTTTGTTTCAGCGCGTCGGGATTGTTGTTGGCAGCCAGACCACGCACCACAGAGGCCAATACCAGCGGCACAACAATCATCTGAATAATGGCCAGAAACAATTGGCCGGGTAGCGCTAACCAGGCAGTTATCACATTGACGGTGCGATTGGAGAACCAGTGCAGGTCCGGCCCCAGCACCACCCCGCATACAACCCCGAGGCACAATGCCACTATTACTTTGAGCCATAAACGACCCTGGATCAGACGATCGAATTGTTGTCGCAATGCCACCAGTGGCTGTAAAAATAGTGGTAAACCCTGCATCAATGACTCCCTGAAAACATATTTACAAACAGTGTAATACACCTTCCGGGAGGGACCATTGATCGGGCACAAACCCGGGCCAAAACGTCACTGTTTATCTACGACCTGTGAGGTTGACTGTTTCTGCACTGTGATAAGCCACCGGCAACGGGTTGCTCTGTGGTAATGGTGACATCACTGAGCGTCAACAGTGAATCAAACAACAGATCATGACTCTGGGGCTTACTGGCCAGAGTTGAGATACAGTCGGTGTCCAGGCTGTGAGATTGGGCAAAGCCGTCAGACAGCCATAACATCATCGGTACATGGGTCTGCGCTTGGGGTGCCATCCAGTAAGGTAGCCCATGCAGATAGACGCCGCCTTCGCCCAGGGACTCACCGTGATCAGACACATACAACATCGCCGCGTCGGTCTTCAGCCCCTCCAGGTAGCGGGTAACACCACTGAGCAATGCGCCGGTCTCGACCAGGCTGTTGTCATAGGCATTGACGATCTCCTCGGTGGAGCAACCAGAAAAGGTTTCGCTGCGACATTCGGGCAAAAAGCGCTTGTTTTCAACGCGGCTGCGTTTGAAATAGGCAGGACCGTGACTGCCCTGCTGATGCAACACCACAACACCCTGCCCTCCTTCCCGCTGAACACGGCGGGTGAAATCCCGCAGCCCATCAAGCAGCACGTTGTCGGTACAACCGTCTTCGCATTCAGGCTGCTGCCAGTACATTACACTGTCGATACGGTCGCACACGTGTTTACAACCACTGTTGTTGTCAAACCACTGTACCTTGATGCCCCCGCGCTGAAGCACGTCCAGCACATTCTCACTGGCACGGGCAGTGGCTTCCTCATAGTGCGCCTGATCCAACCATGAGAACATGCACGGCAACGAGTGCGCGGTAGCGGTACCGCAGGAAGACACATCGTTGAAATTGATCAGTCTGTCGCTGGCAAGGGTTGGCGTGGTATCGCGGCCATATCCGTTGGCGCGAAAGTGATCCGCGCGCGCCGTTTCACCCAATACGACAACCACAATAGAGGGTTGATGGGTTGTTGGCGCTACGTCTACCGTGGTAGCGATGGTCTGAAAAGCCATCTCCTGTCGCAACACATTGTTGCGCAGATAGGACTCGCCAGCGGTGATGATGTTGACCGGTGTGGCCAGATGCTTAAGCTGTTTGTGCTGTCGAAAATAGCCGGAGTACTGTTGAAAGTTACCCAGTGCAAGACTGGTGATCCCAAGGCCGAAGATTAAAAGGTACAAGGCATAGAATTTGATACGCTGTGGCGCCGGACGATTTCCCTGACAGATTTTGCCGACCAACACCAGGGGTAAAGCCCCAGCCAACACTGACATCAGCATCGGCCAGGAAATCAAATCCATTGCCTCATGCATGTCCGTTTCCATCACATTCTGGATCATCGGGCGGTCAATTACAGTGCCATAATGATAAATGAAGTAACTCGCACAGCTGCTGGTCAACAACAACACAACGGTACCCGGCACCAACAGTTTCCCTGGCGTAAACAGATAAACGATCAGGCCATTCAACAACCACAACAACACACCGACCTGGACCACAAGTGAACTGTCGAGACTCTGAAACAGGGGGATGTTCAGCACCGCGGTTATCCAGGTGGCCACGGCCAGGCGATAGGTATGACGGCCAGGGAAGTGGCAGCGGATCAGCGACGATGATTGGGATAATGTGGTCGAAAACATAGGCGCACCTCAAAACGATACGCGCCACTCTAGCGCCCGCAGATTAAGTCAGCCTTAACAATCCCAGGCACAAAGCAGGCATAAAAAAAGCGCCCGTTTGGGCGCTTTTTTGAACCGAAGATTGTCTTCCCTTAGCGGGTCAGACAGGCCCGGCGGGTGCAGTAGTCACGCATCAGGCGAATGTCGCGTGCATCGACCACACCGTCGCCGTTGAAATCGAAGGAGATATCCACCGGCTGATTGCGGGCGATTGCCATCATCAGGGCACGGATATCGAGATTATCAACGTCGTCATCGCCATCGAAGTCGCCTAGGCGAGGCAGCTCAAAGCTGGCCAGCATTGGGTCGTGATCGGACATACGGAACGGGTCAGCCGAATAGAAGTCCAGCACCTGTTGCTCAGACTTGTACTCAACGTTGTAGTCCAGAACACGAGGCTCATCGGCATTGATGTGCCATTCACCTGCATCCACGGCTTTGTCAGCCAGGGCTTGATTGGCAAGGCCGTGGTCCAGGTAACCCATCTCGCCACCAAAGGCGTAAGAATATGCCTCTGCACCGCCAAATTGCGCAATCAGATTCACGTAACCGGCACCTTCCAGTGCAGCAATAGGATCTTCTTTGGCGTAGGCGTTAAGGTCACCGATGATCAACACATGTTGTTGACGAGACAGCGTCCCATCAGTGGCAATCCAATTGCTCAGGGTATTGGCCTGAGTAACGCGGGTCGCATTGTAGCAGCTCTGACCATCACCGCTGTCGGCGTCGTCACCACTGGCGCCACCACAACCTTTGGATTTGAAGTGGTTAACCACGACTGTCAGGGTTGCATTGTTTTGCAGACGGAACACCTGTGCCAACGGAGGACGGTTAAACACGCTGTCCATGTTGACGATGGCATCACCTTCCAGGCTCACGGTCGCCGGCTTGTACAGCAGCGCGACGGCAATCTGGTCAGTACCCAGGGCCTCACCGGTGACAACCAGGTCATACACGCTGTCACCCAGTTCTGCGTTGATCGCATCCACCAGGGTCCGCAAGGTGCTGAATTGACCCTGACCATCGTTTTCAATTTCCATCAGACCCACAATATCGGCGTCCATGGCAATGATTGCCGCAACCGTTTTGGGCAGCTGACGCTCAAACTCAGCAACGGAGTCAGCACCGCGTGAGGTGGGGAAACCACCCCCTTGGCCGTCACCATTAAACAGGTTCAGCACGTTAAGACTGGCAACCGTGACATTCCCGCGGGCAATATCCGGCGTTGCGTCACGACCATTACTGGCCACAAATGTCGGGGCCTGAACCGGAATGACACGGTAGTTGCTGAAGCTGTAGTCCATCACACCGACCAGGGTAGACACTTGGTCACCCAAACGCAGGGTGTTGCTGGCAGACAGGTTGCCGGTCGGATAAATCACGGGTTCAGGGTTGCTGCCATTGACGCCATCGTCCAGCAGTACGCGGTTAAGTGCGTTACTGGCTGCCAGGGCCTGTGCTTCAGCACTGCCCGGCGCAAACTGGTTGGTCGGAATGAACAAACGCTCGCTGGACAACGTGACTTCACCGTAACGGCCGAGGTTGTAGCTGTCGGTCACTGTCAGGGTGCTGGCCGCTTCAACCAGCATGCCTTCCAGAGTTTCCGCATCTTCTGCTGAGGCAAAAGGCAGTACCAATGGCGTGGTTGCCACTGCGTCGCTACCGCACACCAGCGGAGCCAGTGCCGCACTCAACTGCGTCTTACCATAGCTTTCCTGAACATCCCCCAGTACCCGAACAACGTCTCCGGCGATAGGCAGAACTTCATTGCTGTAGGCCACGAAGATACCTTCTGACGTCGCGCTGTTGCCGTCCACCTGCGCATCCTCTTCTTGCATGAAGAAGCCGCCGATGGCAGGGAATACCGCAGTAACCACACCTTCAACAACCACCGATTGACCAACCATGGGGGAGGCGTCTGCATCACCCTGAACGGCGTGGATAAAGGTCGCTTCTGCGCTACAGCTACCCAGCTCGGAACCGCCGTCGCCGCCATCGCCACCGTCACCACCACCGGCATGGCTGCCAATGTAGTCAAAGGTATTACTCGGATAGCCATCCCACTCAATGGCAGGGTCAAAGGCATCGCTGCTGTCGGTATCACCTTCAGTCACAGACGCCTTGCGCACCAACGTGTGGTTAGCAGTACTGACGTCACCACTCCCCCAGGCTGAACCCGGGTCTTCGCCAACACGTCCGAAGCTGTCAATCACAGTACCGTCTTTGTACAGTTCGTAGGCGTCATCACCGTTGTGGCTGATGTTGCCTGAGGTTTGATCGGCAACCGCCAGTATCGCCGGGTCAGCTGAAGGGTTTGCAATCACAAACACGCCATTCGCAGGAATGGTGCCATTCAGGGCAATCAGGGTTGCTGAGGTACCACCGTTACTGAAGCGACCCAGGGCATAATTCTCTGCGCTCAAATCAATCGCCGTACCCGATGGATTATACAGTTCCAGCGCTTTGTTCAGGCTGCTGCCTTCAATGTATTCAGAAATAAAGATTTCGCGAGGCAAGACGGTGTGCATACCCAGGTCGCTGAAATCATTGTTGGAGGAACCGGTCCATTCCAACGACGGATCGAATGCATCATCAGAAATCGTATCCCCCGCATAGATGTCCGGGTTACGGCGCAGGGTATTGTTGACGGTGCTATAGCTGTCACTGCCCCAGGCTGACCCCGGGTCTTCGCCAACACGTCCGAAGGAATCCACCAACTGACCGTCCATGTACAGCTCGTAGGCATCATCACCATTGTGGCTGATGGTACCGCTGGTCTGTCCGGCAACCGCCAGAATGGCAGCATCCGCTGACGGGTTGGCAATCACGAACGTGCCATTGGCAGGCAATGTACCGCTCAGGTTGATGGTGCTACCGGAGGTATTACCATTGGCATAACGGATCAGGGTGTAGTTGCCACCCGCCAGGTCAATGTCATTACCGCTCGGATTGAACAGTTCCAGCGCTTTATTGAAGCTGCTGCCTTCAACATACTCGGAAATGAAAATTGCACCGCTGGTCACGGTATCGCCACCGGTGTCACCACCGCCGGTATCACCGCCTCCGGTATCTCCACCACCGGTGTCGCCGCCAGCGTCGTCACACGTGGCAGCATCATACAATGTGCTGACCCACTCGGGGTGATCGATAAACGGGTTACGGTTGCCCTGGAATTCATACAGGGCGTCGTTTCTGTTTTGCTCAAAGCCATCAACCGGATCGGCTTCGTGCCAGGCAATCAAGGTACACAAGCGTCCCAGGCGGGCTTCACCGGTCGAGGTCAGGGTGTTTACCAGTTCCAGATCAGGCGTCACATCACTGCCTGCACCTTCGTAACGGGTATCCATGTAAAACATCATTCGCGCCACGTCACCTTTAACGGCGTCACGGGGTTCGAAAGAGTCTGCATCGATTCGGTTCTCAGGGGCTTCCGCCAGCGGGTTGTCGCTGTTATCGAAATCCAGATTGCCGCGGTCACCGTTGATACTGATATCAGTGGGACGCAGGTGGTGGGCATCGGTGTAGGCTTCAAAGCTCTGCGAAGAGAAGCCGTGACTGTTTGGCCACACGTGCTCACGGTTCCAGTTGTCAGGGTTTGAGCTTTGCGTGCCACTGCCGTTAGACAGCTTGGGCAGCGACCAGCCTGAGTACAACAGGATCACATTGTCACTGTTGGCCGGATCCTGATCAGAAACGGTCAGTGCCGTCCATACTTCAGAATAAGACAGTACCCGATGATCCGTGCTGATCACTTCCGTCAGGCGCTGTTTGATGATATCCGCGGATGAACCTGCGGTGACTTCGGTGATCACCGGCGCATAGTAGTCGGCATCCACAAAGGCGCTGGCATCTTTGATTTTATCCAGATCAGGGCAATTGAAGCATACCCCTTCTAAGGAACCCGTATCGCCGCCCGTGTCACCACCACCGGCGTCACCACCGTCAGTAGCACCATCAAACACCAGCACGTTGTCGAGCGACATTTGCTCACTGCCGGCATTGTTGATCATAGCCACACGGATTTGCAGGGTTGAGCCTGTGCCAACGAACTGGCTGATGGTTGCATCAATCCAGTCGCCATCATCAGGCAGGTCACCGACCAACGTACGTGTGTCGGAGCCTTTGCCATCCCAATTAATCAGGTCAATGAAACTACCGCCGTCGACAGCATAGCTAACGTGAAAATAGTCGGTCCCTTCGTGGTCGCCGTTTTCCAGCGCTTGCAACGAAAACGCAACGCCGCTCTTACCACTGATGTCGATCACTTCCGACAGCCACACGACCTCGCCATCCACGTCCTGGGCAACCATCTGTCCACCGGACACCTGAAAGAAGTCGCTGCTGGCCGTCAGGCTGGCTGCACTGATGTCGATACTCCAACGGGTTACCCCGTCCATATCCACAGTAACATTGGTAGCATCAATACCGACGGCGCCTTTCCCTGCCAGGGCTGCAGATTCAAAATCTTCAGTCCATAAGGTGGTCGCCGTGACAGAATGGGCGAAAGACGCGCAACACAGTGCCGCCAGTGCCGAAACACGGAATTTCATAACCTCTCCTAACATGAGTCGTGACCCACTTTCGTGGTGTTATTTTTTATATTTTTTTGGGACCGCGAGGATAAATTCGGACTGTGACACAAGTATGACAGTAGGGTAATTCAAGCGGCGTTTTCCGGCGGGAATAGTCGCAGAATACGGCTAATAATTCAACGATAACTGTCAATTTTTTGACTGAATAGTCAGTATATTATTTCACCTATAACGATGTGAAACCTTTGTTTCATATGCATTTTTATCCCGTAATCAAGGCAGATTTCAGTGCGCAAAAAAACGCCAAATTACTGTCACCTGGACAGGCGGCAGAAACCCTTGGTTAATTAATTGGGCGGGATAGCATTTTACCGGGAAGGAAACCCGGCAGACTCAAATCTGCCGGGAAAGCATTATTGCTCTGTGGCCATCAACGATTTGGTAAACCAATCTTTGAGCATGTGTTTTTCATATTTAAACGCGTCGTTGTCCATCCGTCGTGACGGAGTGTGGGTTTGAAAGCCCATGTCTTTAAGCTTTTCTTCACCTTCTTTGAGCACGTTACCCTCTGCGTCTTTGAGGGTATAACTGAAGCTGATGCGCGGAATGTAGAGCTCTTTGACGATGCGCACGTCCTGACCACCGGTCATACCGACAAACGAGGCTGGCCACACTTCACCGGCCAGATCGAGATCAGTCACGACCATGCTCAGCACCTGCCCGTCAGGCAGTTCTTCACCCAGCGTAACCAGGTATGATTCCAACTCGCCGAGCACACGCTCCTGAAACCTTTTGCGGGATTCATTGGTGGGCTTAATGTCGCGATAGTCGGAAGGCTCTTGCCATTCCACGTTGACCGTGCCTGCGGCCTGCGCGGTGGATGAGATTCCCAGCAACAGCGCACAAATGGTTGTTATGACCATATTGGATTTAAGGTTCATTACCACGTCCTCTTCTTGACCGATACTGTAAAACTATAGACCGGTCAACTGAATACTGACTGAACTGTAACGGAACCTTGGGTTAAATCCAACTGGTTGGCGACCTGCCGCCAACCGAAGGATCAGCTGGCGAGCAGATGGGATTGTCGAATGGCGCTGCAGATTTGTGACAAGGAAGCGCCATAAACATAAGGGTTTTTATCGCCTTTCTCGCAATACAAGTGATGAAAGTTTTGCACTTTAACTTTACGGGACGTGATGTCTTCCATATAGGCTTTCTGATAATCCCGCATATGGGTCGTAACCGGCGCAATTGCATCACGCAACGCGTCCAGCTCCTGTCGTTCGGCGATCAGAGACACCTCCGTCATCCAGTCGGACAACGAAACCTGTATATCGGACAGGAAATACTGCACGAAGGACGTGCGCAGCAGCGTCACTAACACTGCAATTTCCAAAATAATGATCAATGAACGTATCATAACTTTACAACTTACCTATGGTGGAGGGTAAGACTAGGTGATTTTGTGCAAAAAAAAAACACTTCAAGCATATGGGCAATGATAATCGCGTGTACGTTTTCATATCTTTGATCCAGATTAAGCCGCCAGCAAACAGAAACTGCAACAATCCAACCATCAAACTGTTATACTCCGGGCACATTGGAGATGGCCCAATGATCAAAGGATACCCTGAATGAGTGAACGCATTCCTGTCAAAAACGTTACCCCTGTCAAAGTTCACCGGCCCGACCCTTCTCAACATGAAAATGCCTACACCCCACGCAGCCGGATCTATGTGCGAGCGGTGGAAGGTACCATGGAAACTATCCGTCGTAGCTTTGGACTCATTTTTCTCGGCTTATTTCTGTTGCTTCCGTGGCTACGGTACGAGGGACATCAGGCCATTTTGCTCGACATTGGCGCCCAGCGATTCTCCATCTTTGGTCTGACATTGTGGCCCCAGGATCTGACCCTGTTGGCGTGGATTTTTATCATTGCCGCCTTTGCACTGTTTTTTATCACCACCTTCGCCGGCCGGGTGTGGTGCGGTTTTATGTGCCCGCAAACCACCTGGACCTTTATCTACATCTGGTTTGAAGAAAAAATTGAAGGGGCCAGAAACAAACGTATGAAGCTTGATCAACGGCCGATGGACTTTGACAAGTTGTGGCGCAAATCCCTCAAGCACACTGCCTGGGTAGCCGTGGCGCTACTCACCGCATTGACGTTTGTAGGCTACTTTACCCCCATTGACCGTTTGTTCATTGAATTCTTCACCTGGCAAGCCAGCTTCTGGGCAATGTTCTCGGTGTTCTTTTTCACCGTGTGTACATACGGTAACGCCGGCTGGATGCGTGAAATCATGTGCACCCACATGTGCCCTTATGCCCGCTTCCAATCGGCCATGTTTGACAAAGACACCTTTACGGTGGCCTACGACCCCCGTCGTGGCGAACAACGGGGTCCACGTTCCCGTAAGACAACCCGGGAACAGAACCAGGCCAACGGGCTGGGAGACTGCATCGATTGTAACCTGTGTGTTCAGGTGTGTCCGACCGGTATCGATATCCGCAACGGATTACAATACGAGTGCATCAATTGCGGGGCCTGTGTGGATGCCTGCAATGGTGTAATGGAAAAAATGGACTATCCCAAGGGCTTGATCAGCTTTACCTCGGAACATCAGCTGGCCGGCGGGACAACGCATATTTTCCGCCCTAAGCTGGCGGGCTATGCCGTTGTGTTGACCATCATGGTCAGTCTGCTGGTGTATGAAATTGCCCACCGTGTGCCCCTGGAAGTGGACATCATCCGCGACCGTAACGCCCTCTACCGTGAAACCGGAGACGGTTTGGTGGAAAACGTTTACTCGTTGAAAATACTGAATAAATCACAAAAACCGGCTACCTATCAGATTGACGTGCTGGGGATTGAATATGTGCGACTGATTGGCACCTTGCAGGTGTCCGTAGACGGTGGAGAGGTGTTCACACAACCGCTGTCGGTCACCGTGGATCCTGAAGTGTTGACCGAGAAAATCACCACAATACAATTCCATGTGCACAGTATCGACGGTACCGACGAGGTTGTTGAAAGCATTGAACCCAGCAAGTTCATTTATCGCTGATGACTGACTTTCAATTTTCAGCCCTGCATCCGGACATGCTGCTGGATGCCATCGAAGCGACCGGTGTGCAGGTCAACAGTGGCCTGCTGGCCCTCAACAGTTATGAAAACCGGGTCTATCAGTTTGTTACCGAACAGCATGGCCGCATGGTGGTTAAGTTTTACCGTCCCGGACGCTGGACACAGCAGCAATTGCTCGAAGAGCATGCTTTTGCCGAAGAACTGGCTGAGCATGAAGTGCCGGTGGTGGCACCACTTCGCCTGAATGAGCGCACCCTGCATCACTATGAGGGTTTTTACTATGCCCTGTACCCATCAGTAGGCGGGCGTCAATTTGAAACCGACAATTTCGAGCAACTGGAATGGATGGGCCGATTTATCGGTCGCTTGCACCAGATAAGCGCCAGCGCTGAATTTGTGCATCGCCCCTCGATGTCAACCGAGGAATACCTGGTCCAATCCCGTCTCACTCTGTCCCAGTGTCCGCAGTTACCTGAAAGCTTGCACACAGCGTTTTTTACCGTGTTGGATCAGGTCATCGAACGCACTACCGAACAATACACGGAACAACCCTATATTCGTCTGCACGGTGACTGCCATGCCAGTAACATCTTGTGGCGCGACGGTCCCAGCTTTGTGGATTTGGATGATTGCCGAATGGGGCCTGCAATCCAGGATATCTGGATGATGCTCAGTGGTGATCGCCAACAACAAATGATCCAACTGGACTGTCTGGCCGAAGCGTACGAAGAGTTCAGAGCCTTTCCCAACAACCAACTCAGCTTGATTGAGCCCCTTCGCGCCATGCGCATGGTGCACTACATGGCCTGGCTGGCCCGGCGCTGGGAAGATGCCGCCTTCCCGAGAGCCTTTCCCTGGTTTGACACTCCACGTTACTGGGAAGAACAAATCCTGGCGTTGAAAGAACAACTTTCCGCCCTACAGGAAGCGCCGCTAACGCGCTTCTGATTTATTCCTTCATCTGCATTTTTTTGTTTTTTTAATAACAATTCCATATATAATGCCATCATCGTGGTGCCACCTGTTTTGCAGGTGGATAATCGGGAAGCCAGTGACGCACAACGGCTGCCAGTCTGGCGCTGCCCCCGCAACGGTAAGAGTGAACAAGGTTTTGCTGTGTTGAACACAGCCACTGGATACGCTGGCGTATCCGGGAAGGCGCAAAATCCTGCATCGAATGCACACTCAAGCCCGGAGACCGGCCATGTACGGGTTCCTTTATTAACAGGGAACAAATACTAATGCGCTCGGGTGGAGCGCAGCAGCAGAGTAACCTCATGACATCCAAATTTTTCACGTTGGCGGCCTCACTGATCGCCATTCACACGACAACCAGTGCCACTGCACAATCCCAACCTTCAGACTCGCAAGGCACCGATGCGGTAGAAACCATCGTCATTACTGGCGCTCGTAGTCCAATCAATCAGCAAGATCTGGCCGCCAGCGTCAGCATTATCGACCAGCAACTCATCAGTGCGTCCCAAGCCACTGACATGGCTGATTTACTGCGCGGTGTCGCAGGACTGAGTTTTAGTCAATCCGGCGGCCCCGGAGCATTGAACGAATTGCGCATGCGCGGTAATGAATCAAACCATGTGGTGGTCATGATTGATGGCGTTCCGGTCAATGACGCCGGACAGGCAGACATCGTCGACTTTGCCCACATCAATTTGTCCCAGGTCCAACGGGTAGAAATCCTCAAAGGGCCTCAAAGTGCGTTGTGGGGCAGCGGCGCAGTCGGTGGTGTTATCAATATCGTAACCCAAGCTGGTCTGCCCTCAGAAGGCCCTTCCACTGTTAGATTGGAAGCCGGTGAATCTAACAGCCAGCGACTGGAAGGCAGCTATCAACAGCGTTTTGAAGATAGCGCTATCAGTCTGAGTGCGTTTTACCGCCAAACCGACGGGCAGAACATCGCCCTGACCGGTAACGAAAAGGACGGTTATCGCCTGTTTGGCCTATCAGCAGGCGGACAATGGTTGTTGTCCCCCAACTGGACACTGAACAGCCAGTGGCATTACAGCACGGGACGCAATGAGTTTGACAATTATGTGCCCGCTGATGCAGACAACAGCAATCATCTGGAGAAACTCACCGGCCGGCTGGTGCTGCGCCAGAACCACACTGCCGACTGGTACAGTCAATGGGGCGTCAGCATCAACGACCAACGCAATCGCGCCTATGCTTCAACCGCCTTCAGCAACACCACCGACAGCCGCGCTACACGCTGGTTTGCACAAACCACTGCCCAGTTCGCCGAAGGCTCCCGCCTGACCGGCGCTGTGGAACACCTGGCTCAGGACTTTGAACAGCAAGCGCCAGCCAGCTTTTTTGGTGATCCCAACCAACAACAACGCCAGCACACCAACAGCGTATTGATTGACGGCTTATGGCGTTTTGCGCCCCAGTGGAGCACGACACTGAGTGCCCGACATGACAGCAACTCCGTCTTTGACAATGGTAACAGCTACCGGCTGGGTGTGAGCTGGCAAATCATGCCCCGATTACGGATCTATGTCAGCCAATCCCGGGCGATAAAGAACCCTACTTTCACAGAGCTATTTGGTTACACACCGGCCAATTTTATTGGTAACCCTGACTTGCAACCGGAACGTGCAGACAGCACTGAAATTGGCCTGAACTGGGATATCAGTCAACATCTCAGCGCGCAGATGAGCCTCTACGACACTAAGCTGGAAGATGAAATTCAGACCGTTTACAGCAGTGACTACACAACATCCAGCGCGATAAATCAGTCAGACAATAGCCGCCGCAAGGGCATCGAACTGGCACTCAGCGGTGAATGGGCTGACGTCTTCTGGTCGGCAGAATTTGCCTACACCGATGCCGAGCAACCGCTGGGTATGGATGGCTGGCAAGTTGAGCCACGACGCGCCAAACGCACGGCGGCACTTTCCGTTACTGTGCCGCTGTGGGATGACAAAGGCACCTGGTACACCCGGCTAAGCTATCAGGGACCTCAACAGGACACTGACTTCAACACCTTCAGTGAGGTCACCTTGGGCGGTTACGGCCTGCTCAATACCACACTGTCCTATGATCAAACCGCACAACTGCAATGGTATGTGAAAGCGACCAACCTGCTGGATAAAGATTACCAGGACGTGGCCGGGTATCAGGGGCAGCACCGCAATATCAGCGTCGGTGGCCGCTACCGCTTCTGATGGATGTCACAGGCGCAAAAGATTGATCAAGGTCACTTTTGCGCCTGAAGTCGTGAAAAAAACTCGCCGAAATACAAAAAACCATCTAGCTTTAGATACATAGGTATTCCCTTGAAATCTAGACACATAGCACCATCTAGGGGATCCTAAACGGGCGTTTTGGTGTCGCGATTTGTGACCCTCCCGTTGAATTGAACGCACGATGTTCTGATGGCACGGTGCGATACCGTGTCAAACACACTAACAGGCACACAAGGTATTAAACATGAAGCACTACCTTACTGGCGCAGTTGCCGGTTCGCTGTTGCTTTTCAGTCAGACCGTTCTGGCTGAAATTGTAATGGTTGTTCATCCCAGCAACGGTGCTGATCTTTCCCAAACTCAGGTCCAGCGTCTGTTCCTAGGAAAGGAAAAGAAATTTTCCGATGGTTCAGCCGCCACTCCCATCAACTTAACCAACGGCCATCCGTTGCGGGAGAGCTTTGACACAGAAGTGATCGGTCGCAGCTCCAACCAGGTTGCTGCCTACTGGTCGAAACTGGTGTTTACCGGCAAAGGCGTGCCCCCCAAAGAGATGGATTCACCTGCCGCAGTCATTGCAGCCGTGGCCGCTGATGCCTCGGCGGTTGGGTATGTAGACGCTGCCGATGTTACCGGTGATGTTAAAGCGATATCGATCAATTGAGGGGGACGACCATGAAAAAGACACTACTTGCAACCACCATTTTATCCCTGCTGTCCACCTCAGCCATGGCAGAAGTGCGCATCAATGGATTCGCCAACCTGATTGCCGGTAAAACCAGCAGCGAGGACACGCTGTACGGCTACGATGATGACATTGGTTTCGATCAGGAAAGCCTGTTTGCGATTCAGGTCAGTGGCGACATTAACAGCAAAATGACCGCCACCGGGCAGGTGATGGCCCGTGGCAGTGATGACTATGATGCCGAATTTGAGTGGGCTTACCTGACGTATCAGGCCACCGATAACACCAGTATCTCTGCCGGTCGGTTGCGTATGCCGTTGTTCCGTTACTCGGCGTCATCTGATGTGGGTTATTCCTATCACTGGGTGACTGCGCCCCGCGCGGTGTATGCCGTTGACTTCAACAACATTGACGGTGTGCGGGTCGATTACAGCGACTACGCCGGTAGCTGGGAATACAATCTGCAAGCCGCACTGGGTACGGTGAATTCGGACGTCGGTGGCGCAGAGCTGGATGGCGACAACACGATACTGGTATCCGCTGAGGCAACCTACGACTGGTTCAAAATCCGTGGTGTGTACGCTCGTTCTAAAGCGACCCTGGATTTGTCAACTGCTGACTCCGTCAACCTTCAGGCCGCAAATGCCGCGCTCGCCGCACTACCTGGCCTGGGCCTCGGCGCCCTTGAGGATGCCATGCAGATGCGGGACGATACCGGTGAGTTTTTCGGCCTGGGCATTGAAGTTGATACCTTTGAGTGGTTTATCAGTGCGGAAATTACCAGCATCGAGATTGAAGATTCATTCAACCCCAAAGACACGTCTTACTACGTAACTGCGGGCATGCGTTTCGGTGCTTTCACGCCGTCGCTGACTTACGAAAATAAAGACGGCACCGAAGGGTTGAAATTCCAGTCGCTGCTCAGTGATGTGCCGGCTCAACTGCAACCAACCGCAGCGGGCATTGTCAACGGGATCCAGATGGCACAGCAGGAAGAATACGATGTGCTGACGTTGGGTATTCGTTACGACTACGACACCAACATTGCATTGAAGGCGGACCTTAGTCGCTATTCTGACGATGTGTATGCCAATGCAGATTCGACACTCATGCGTGTCGGCGTGAACTACGTGTTCTGATCCGTTGCGGCAAACCGATCGTGGTTTGCCGCACATTTCCCCCCGTTAATCCTTCGTTCAGCCTGCAGTTATTCACTTTCCCCCTGACTGTGGTAGGCTAGCGGCAGCATATTTCTGACCAAAATCTGGAACAATAACCGATGAAACATTTATTGCGCATTGCGTTTTTTAGCCTTCTCATCCCGTTGCAGGCGTGCGCCGTCGAACAATGGCAGGAAGGTGAACACTACAAAGTGATCAGCGACGAGGCCACTCCAAGCCCTGAAATTCGTGAATACTTCTCGTTCTGGTGTCCACACTGCTTTAATTTTGAGCCGCTGGTTGCGCAAATAAAGGCAAAAATGGGCGACAACGTGACATTCACCAAGGTGCACGTCAACTTTATGCGTTTCACTTCCAAAGCGATCCAGGACGATGCTACCCGCGCCATGATGGTCGCCAGAGCACTGGAAAAAGAAGATGAAATGAACAGCGCCATTTTCAATTATATCCACGTGCAACGGAGCCCCGTGACCAGCCTGGACGATTTGAAAAACCTGTTCTTGTTGCGTGATGTCAGCAGTGACGAGTTTGACAAGCTGGCCAACAGCTTTGGCGTCAACAGCATGATGAAAAAGAACCAGAAAGCGATCGACGAACACATGCGCTTCCTCGCCGGCGTGCCGAATTTTATCGTCAATGGTAAGTATCAAGCGACTTTTACCCGCGACATGACCAACGATGACATTGTCGATCTGGTCGTGTGGCTTAGCAAACAGCCGTAACAGGAGACGTAGATGTTTAAATGGATTGCCCTTGCACTTTCACTGCTACTGAGTACCGCTCAGGCACAGCAGCCCTGGCAGGAAGGTAAACACTATGAAGTGATCAATGACAGCGCCAGTGCTTCACCTCATGTCAAAGAAGTGTTTTCGTTCTGGTGCCCCCACTGCTTCACGTTTGAGCCCATTGTGGCCGACATGAAAAAACAGCTGCCTGATTCCGTCGCTTTTACGAAGGCACATGTGAATTTCATGGGTTCTGCATCCAGAGAAGCACAAGACGCTGCTACCGCGTTGATGCTGGCGGCCAAAGCCATGGGCGACAGCGAACGCTTTAACAGTGCATTGTTCAGTGCCATCCACACGGCTCGCACCCCCATTGCCGGGCAACAAGACATCCTGGATATCTACCGTGCGGCCGGTGGCGATGCCGACAAGCTGGCCAAAATGGCCGCCAGTTTCGGCATTCGCTCTCTGGTAAGGAAAAATGACAAAGCCACCGTCGGCTTTAACCGTGTACCTGCGTTCATCATCAATGATAAATACAAGGTCGTCATGAGCCGCGACCTGACGCCGGACACATTCACCGCATTGGTGCTGTGGTTAACCCAGCAAAAGTAAACGCTGTGAACTAGCATTAATGGCACCGCCCTTGTGGCGGTGTTTTTTTATGTCGCGGAAGCTGCCTGCAGGTCACTGAGAAATGCCAGCTTTGCGCCCTACCAGCAGACACAAAAAAGCCGGCGCGAAGGCCGGCTTTTCAGAACACTCGATATCAATAGATTAACCAAGCTTGTCCGTGGCAATGTGATAGCGAGGGTCTTCATTCACATTGATTTCCACGTATTCCTGGGCTTTGGTCAACAGCGCATTACACTCCTGACTGATATGGCGAATATGCAGTTTCTTGCCTTGTTCCTTGTACTTATCCGCCAGACCATCGATGGCGTCCAACCCTGAGGAGTCCCAAATTCGGGAATCTTTGAAATCAATTACCACTTCGTCCGGATCGCCCTGCGGGTCGAACAGATCCCGGAAATGCAGCACTGAACCAAAGAACAGAGGCCCTTCCAGTTCGTAGACTTTCCAGCCACGGTCATCCACGTGCGTCCGGGCGATGATGTGGGTTGCGTGTTTCCAGGCAAACACCAACGCCGACACGATAACACCCACCACCACAGCAATGGCCAGATCGGCAATCACAGTGATTGCGGTGACCAAGAACAACACAAAGGCGTCTTCTTTGTTAACACCGCGAATAATGCGAAATGATGCCCATTCGAAGGTTCCAATAACAACCACGAACATCACACCGACCAGTGCCGCCAGCGGGATCATTTCAATCAGTGGCGCTGCAAACAGGATAAAGCCCAGCAATACCAGCGCGGCAGTAATACCTGACAGTCGGCCGCGGCCGCCGGAGTTGATGTTGATCATACTTTGACCAATCATGGCACAACCACCCATACCGCCGAAAAAGCCATTCACCGTGTTGGCAACACCCTGGCCGATACACTCTTTGTTGCCTCGGCCTCGGGTATCGGTCATTTCGTCAATCAGTGACAGGGTCAACAGGGACTCAATCAGACCCACCAATGCCAGGATCACCGATGTCGGCAAAATGATCATCAGGGTTTCCCAGGTGAACGGCACCGTAGGTATCGCGAAGGTGGGTAACTCACCGGCCAGCGTCACCGTGTCCCGTTGCTCGGCCGGCACCATATCTTTCACGAAATCGATGACGGTACGGGCATCCAAATCCAGCCCGTGCACCAGCAGGGTAACCGTTACAATCGCCACCAGCGACGCAGGCACGGCGGTGGTCAATTTAGGCAGAAAATAAATGATCGCCATGGTCAGCAAGGTCAAACCAAGCATGATGTACAGCATCGGCCCCTGCATCCAGACGTGTTCACCCATGCTATCCAGCACTTTGAACTGACCCAGTTGGGCCAGGAAAATCACGATCGCCAGCCCGTTAACAAAGCCGAGCATCACCGGGTAAGGCACCAGGCGAATGAATTTACCGAGTCGGAATACCCCGGCCAGGATTTGTAGCAGGCCCGCCAGTATGACGGCAGCGAACAAATACGCCACGCCATGCTGTGCCACCAAGGCAACCATCACCACCGCCATGGCGCCGGTGGCACCTGAGATCATCCCCGGTCGTCCACCAATGGCTGAGGTGATCAATCCCATCATGAACGCGGCATACAACCCAATCATCGGTTCCACGCCGGCCACAAATGCAAATGCCACAGCTTCAGGAACCAGTGCCAATGCGACAGTGATCCCGGACAACACGTCATTCTTGACGTTACTGTCGCGTTTTGTGATCAAATCAAACATGATTTTACATCCACCGTACTGTGTAAGTTGAGGTGGCGTCGAAACGGCCAACGCACTCAACAATGTTCAAAAAAACGGCGCGCAGTGTAGCAATTTGCTGACGCAATGTCCTTTAACAGAATGTTAAATAGTAGCCAATACCTGCACGATAGAATAAAAAAAGGCCAGGCAAAGCCTGGCCTTTTCGAATCCGACAAGACGCGTTAGCCCAGAATATCCAGCAGCTCAACGTCAAAAATCAGTGTACTGTAGGGAGCAATGGCACCACCCGCACCTTGCTCACCGTAAGCCAGGTTGTGAGGTACATACAAACGCCACTTGCTGCCCACAGGCATCATCTGCAACGCTTCAGTCCAGCCTTTGATCACACCACCGACCGGGAATTCTGCTGGTTGACCACGCTCGTAAGAGCTGTCGAACACAGAACCGTCGATCAGGGTGCCGTGGTAGTGGGTACGAACGGTTGATGCCGCGGTAGGCTTGTCGCCTTCCCCTGCGGTGATCACTTCATACTGTAAACCAGAGGGTGTAACCTGAATGCCGTCGCGCTTGGCATTGTCAGCCAGGAAAGCCTTACCGGCTTCAATGTTAGCTTCATGCAGCTTGGCTTTTTCCGCCTGCATACGCTGATGAATTTCGTTAAACGCTGCGCCCAACGCTTCATTGTCAACTTTTGCTGGTTGTTGATTAAACGCATCCGCAAGGCCCTCGGCCACGGCTGTGATGTCTAACCCTTCAAACGGATTGCTGCGTAATTGTTCGCCCATTTGCAAACCGATGCCGTAACTGGCTTGTTGTTCAACGCTGGTATATTGATCGCTCACACCTGCTCCTGTTCATTCGTGGATTAAGAAAGGGCGCAAGGGTACCACATCCCAGTGCCCAACGCCTCCCCAATCCATGAATACGTATGAAATGGTCATGAGTAAGAACGTTTCGGCTTAGACAAAGCCATGGGGGTTGCGTATCTTTAACGGTTCATTCACGAACACCGGAGGCTCTGTGTCAGAACATCTCGATACGCAACTTAAGGAAACCGTTCGCTCGCTGGGCGCCACGTTGGGCAATACCATCAAGGACCAATTGGGTGAAGCATGGTTGCAACGCATTGAAGATATCCGTATCAAAGGCCGCACCGCCTATCAGGGCGATGAGACCTGCGCCGAAGAGCTCCAGTCGTTGTTCAGCGAACTGAGCAATGATGAATTACTGACCGTTGGACGGGCCTTTTCCCAATTTCTGAACCTGGCCAATATCGCCGAGCAGGAATACAACAGTGCCACCTCCGGCGACGATCCGGTCGAGGCATTGTTTGCGCATCTGGATTCACTCAATGTCGACGCATCCACCTTGCAGGATGCTATTTCACAATTGCAAATCGATTTGGTACTTACCGCCCATCCCACCGAAGTCACCCGTCGAACGCTGATCCACAAGCACAGTGAACTGGCCAACTGCCTGAGCGACCTGCATGAACACTCGGTCAATGAGCATGAACGCCAACAACTGGAAAACCGCATTGCCGAGCTTATCAGCCAGGCCTGGCATACCGAGGAAATCCGCTCCGAACGTCCCACCCCGGTGGATGAAGCGCGCTGGGGCTTTTCAGTGATTGAAAACTCACTGTGGGACGCGGTACCCGGTTTCATCCGCGCATTGGATGACAAAGCCCGTGAACGCTATGACATGGCCCTGCCATTGGATGCAGCACCGGTGCAGTTCAGCTCCTGGATGGGCGGCGACCGGGACGGAAACCCCTTTGTCACCGCACGGGTCACCCAGCAGGTGCTGTATCTGGCCCGTCGTCGTGCGGCAAAGTTGTTCGCCCAGGACATTGAACGCCTGCAGGTTGAGCTATCCATGGCCGACTGCGATGAAGCACTGCGAGAGGAAGTCGGCGATGCCAAAGAGCCTTACCGGGCCATCCTGCGTCCTCTGTTGGCCAAGCTACGTAAGACCCAGGATGGGATCCTGGATTACTTCAACGGCGAAGAACACTATCCTGACCATTGGATTGGGCACAAAGACGAACTGCTTAAACCGTTGATGTTGTGTTATCACTCCCTGACCCACTGCGGCATGTCTGTGATCGCCAACGCCGGTCTGCTGGATACCATCCGCCGGGTGCACTGTTTCGGAGTACATCTGCTGAAGCTGGATATTCGTCAGGACTCAGAGCGCCATGCCGACGTGTTCAGTGAATTGACCCGCTATTTGGGATTGGGCGACTACGCAGGCTGGAGCGAGGAAGACAAACAAGCCTTCCTGCTCAAAGAACTGGGCTCCAAACGGCCGTTGTTTCCCCACACCTGGTCACCCTCAGACGACGTCAAAGAAGTCATAGATACCTGTAAAACGGTGGCGGCCAACTCACGCCATGGTTTCGGTATATACATCATATCCATGGCCAGCCTGCCCTCGGACGTGTTGGCCGTGCAGTTGCTGCTAAAGGAAATGGGCGTCGATTGGCCCATGCCGGTGGCCCCACTGTTCGAGACCCTGGATGATCTCAACAACGCACCTGAGGTGATGAACAAACTGCTATCGATTGACTGGTACCGGGGTTACATTCAGGGTCGCCAGTATGTGATGATCGGCTACTCTGACTCTGCCAAAGATGCCGGCGCGCTGGCGGCAGGATGGGCACAATACCAATCCCAGGAATCACTGGTTGCTCTGGCCGAGTCTTTTGGCATCACCCTGACCTTGTTTCACGGTCGTGGTGGTACCATCGGTCGTGGCGGCCTGCCAGCTCACGCGGCGATCCATTCCCAACCGCCCGGCTCATTGAGTGGCGGTTTCCGGGTGACGGAACAAGGGGAAACCATCCGCTACAAATTCGGCATGCCGGCCTTGGCAAAACGCAGTCTGGGACTCTATGCCGGCGCGATTATCGAAGCCATTGTCTCGCCCCCGCCAGCACCCAAACAGCACTGGCGTGATGTGATGCAACAAATGGCCGATGCTGGTCGAGACAACTATCGACACACCGTACGTCATGATGAAAACTTCGTGCCCTATTTCCGGGTTGCCACGCCGGAGCAGGAGCTGGGCAAACTGCCGTTGGGCAGTCGCCCAGCCAAACGCAAGCCAACCGGTGGGATAGAAAGCCTGCGCGCCATTCCGTGGATCTTCGCCTGGGCACAGACCCGACTTGTCTTACCGTCGTGGTTGGGTGTCATGAAAGCGGTCAAAACGGCCCTCGACAACGGTCACGGCGACACCCTGGACGAGATGCTGACCCATTGGCCCTTCTTCCACTCCCGCCTGTCAATGCTGGACATGGTGTTCAACAAAGCCGATCCGCGTATCAGTGAAGCCTACGATGCCCGCCTGGTACCAGACGAGCTGAAACATTTCGGCGATACGTTGCGACAGGAGCTGAAAGACAGTGTTTCTCTATTGCTGACCTTGCTCAAACAAGATGCCGTGATGCAAAGCGATCCCAAAGGCAAGGACTCGATGACCATCCGGGCCGGTTACCTGCAGCCGCTGCATTATCTTCAGATTGAATTGCTGGGCCGCATCCGGGCGTTGGGTGACGAACACGATGCAACGCTGGAACGTGCCATGATGGTGACGATCGCCGGCATTGCCGTTGGCATGCGTAATACGGGTTGAATCCGGAGGCCCTTGTGGCCTCCTTGCGCACCTCGACATTACAATGAGACCAGGGGCGTTCACTAAGACACTCAGATGACCGACAGTTACCCGATCCCGGCAGCTTCTGCCGAGTTCACAGAAACCATCAAAAAGAGTCAGTTCATCACGCTGATTGACCGCACCGACGGAATTGCGCAGGCGCGACAGTTTATCGATTCCTGTCGCAATGCCCACCCGCAAGCCAGACATCATTGCTGGGCATACATCGCTGGTGCACCGGATGACCCGGTGAAACGGGGATTCAGTGACGATGGCGAACCTTCAGGCACGGCAGGCAAGCCCATGCTTGCCCAACTGGACGGCAGTGGCATTGGTCAGGTCTGTGCCGTGGTCGTGCGTTATTCCGGGGGCATCAAGCTGGGCACCGGTGGCTTGGTGAAAGCCTACGGTGGCGGGGTTAAACAAGCCCTGACGACACTGGACACCGTGCTGTTTCATCGACGTGTCCAATGGACCATCGAAGTGCCTTTTGAAGACATCGGCAGCATTGAGCAGTTTGCCGGGCAGGATGACGTATCAATCCTCGAACGGGCATTCAATGCCCGCGCGGGTTTCACCCTGGCCGTCAATGCCAGCACCGCTGAACATCGTCAACAGGAGTTGATCGAACTGACCCAGGGAAAGGTTCGCTTTATTGAACCTAGGGCATAAAAAAACCGCGCTAGGGCGCGGTTTTTAACACGAGACAACCGGTATTAGCCGTTAACGAAATCAACACCGATTTTGATATCGCCACGCAGGCCTTCCAGCATGTCTTGCTTGGCTTGTTTTTCAAATGCGCTCAGCTCGCCGTAGGGCAGGATCTCTTCCACACCGTTTTTACCCAATCGAACGGGGTGTGAGAAAAAGACCGCGTCATCACTGTTGGTTTCAACGTAGGTGTATTCAACCACGTTGTCACCACGCATGGCAGCAACCAGAGACAGACAGAAACGCGCTGCCGCCTGACCCATTGACAGTGTCGCAGAGCCGCCGCCCGCTTTGGCTTCTACCACTTCGGTGCCGGCATTCTGAATACGGTGTGTCAGGCTGGCGACTTCTTCATCACTGAACTCTACACCTTCAACCTGAGACAGCAGAGGCAAAATGGTCGTACCTGAGTGACCACCGATCACAGGCACGTGAACGTTGGCAGGGTTCAGACCTTTGGCTTCAGCAACAAAAGTCTCCGCACGGATAACGTCCAGCGTGGTCACACCGAACAACTTGTTCTTGTTATACACACCTTTGGCTTTCAACGTTTCAGCGGCAATCGCCACTGTGGTATTCACCGGGTTGGTGATGATACAGGTACACGCATCAGGACAATGGTCGGCAATCGCTTCAACCAGGTTTTTCACGATCCCGGCATTGATGTTGAACAGATCAGAACGATCCATGCCCGGCTTACGGGGAACACCCGCAGGGATCAACACAATGTCAGCACCTTGCAGTGCATCTGCCAGGTCATCCTTACCGTAACCTTTAACATTAACGTCAGTAGGGATGTGGCTCAAATCAACGGCTACGCCAGGAACGACAGGTGCAACGTCATACAATGACAATGCAGAACCTGCAGGTAACTGGGTTTTAAGTAACAGGGACAACGCCTGTCCGATGCCGCCGGCAGCACCTAACACTGCAACTTTCATATTCTTCTCCTGTGGAAAGGTTGATTTTGCGGCCAAACAGTAATGTAAGCGGGGAAGGATCGCAATAGTACGTTTGGCGTATGCGAGTACTCGGCTAATAATGGTGGCAGAACGGCAAAAATCAAGGGGAGTTGAGCGGAAATCAGTGCAAAAGCACGTCAAACTTGCCCTTTTTGTGGTTCATTGACCAGACAATTTATCTGTATGAGCGACAGCGAATGTGGCAATATAAGTGCCATAGAATGCTTCCCTAGTAACAGGTTTAGCTGCCCCTACAGCTGAACATACGGTATTTCTGAAGGAATCCGATGTCTAACAATAAACAAGAACAACTGATCAAAGCGTTTAAAGAAATCCTCAAAGCAGAGAACTTTGGTTCCCAGGGTGAAATCGTGGAGGCCCTTAAAAGCCAGGGTTTTGACAACATCAGTCAATCCAAAGTCTCACGGATGCTGAGTAAGTTTGGCGCTGTGCGCACCCGCAACGCCCGTGGCGACATGGTCTACTGTTTGCCCCCGGAGCTGGGTATGCCTACGGCGAAAAGCCCGCTTAAACAGCTGGTGCTGGACATTGTTCACAACAATGTCATGGTCATCATCCGCACCAGTCCCGGTGCAGCACAGTTGATCGCCCGTTTGCTTGACTCACTGAGCCAGAAAGACGGTGTATTGGGTACCATTGCCGGTGACGATACCATCTTTATCGCTCCGGCAGATGTGACCAAGATCGAAGATACCTTACAACGGGTTGAAGCCCTGTTTGAAAACGTCTAATCCGACGTTAACGTAACATCGATCCACACCATGCGGTGGTCAGAAGACGCCGCACGGTCCCGAACCAGCCGTGCCAGCGGTGCCTCATTAGATGGCCAGAAAATACCGCTGCTGGTCACCGTCATCCCCGCGCTGCTGGGCAACACATAATCCACCCGCAAACCAAACGCCGCGGTATGGGTGGCGCCATGGGGATTGTCTGCGCGATGCTCACGTCCACCGTCGCTCGTCGGTACCGGCTGTGCATTGACAAGCGGATGGGACAACAATTGCTGGATAGGTCCTTTAAAACCATCACCCTCTTCGGCCGAGGCATTTAAATCCCCCAGTATCACGAACCTCGCAGGGTCCGACAATCCACCAGAGCGGCCGTTGTCGTCATAGATATACGCGCTGTTTTTACCGTCCAGATAGTCTAACCAGAAGCGGACTTCATCATGATTGCGCATGCCATTGCGATTCTCAGGTCCGTCGAACACCGGCGGTGTCGGGTGACTGGCCAGCAGATGCAGGGTTTTGCCATTAACACTGACCGGAACATCCCAGTGGGACTTAGATGACAAACGCATAACGGCTTGTGCTCTATCCTTGTACCAGGGACGGCCATCCGGATGTTTAACGTCAACCATCAGGTTATCCGGCATGTCTTTCCACAAAAAGCGCTGGAACGTGCGCACATCATCGGTTTGTATCGGAAAGCGACTCAACAGCACCATACCGTACTGGCCGGGATATTTGCCATAGCCAAAGGCATCGTCACCGACTGAGTCCACCTGCCCATCCCCACTCAGATCAACGCCCGACGCAACGCCAGTATTCACCGGAGCGACGTAGTAATAAGGGTAATCAATCGCTTCCGCACCCTGTTGAGGTGCGTTGAGGTAATGTTTCACAAAAGCTTCAACGCCGTGCTCGGGCTCGGCGATGTAATCAAATTCATTCAATAGCAGAATGTCTGGTCGCACCCGCTGGATGATCTCTGCAATGTTGCGAATTTGTGGGTGATCGCCACTGGCCAGAGCCACCTTCAGCTCTTCTCCCGATGGCTCGATGCCGCGATTTACGTAGTTATCCCCCTCCATGCTCACATTGAAGGTGGCAATACGAATAGCAGCCTGGCTATGAAACGTACTTATCATGATCAGCAATAACCCCACGTAGCGCATACTGACTCCATCATTGAGTGGAAAACAAAAAAGCCGGCACAAGGCCGGCTTTCATCTTAATCAAGCTAAGTAAAACTTAGAACTTGTATTTAACACCCAGGCGAACTTCCCACAAAGAAGCGTCGCGTTGGATGGTTTGGTCGTAGCCATTGTAGCTGTAGACGTATTGACCCTGATCATTAATAGACGCTTCGATGATATCGTCGCCTACGAATGAACCCTGGCGCATGATGCCCCACTCGTCATTGATCAGGTTGCCCAGGTTTTTAACCACGAAGAACGCACTGGCTTTATGGCCGTCCATGAAGCCTGGCAGTTCCTGTTCAACACGCAGGTCGAACTTAACCCACCAGTCAGCACTGGTAGAGTTACGGGTCATGATTTCACCACGGGTCAGGCCTTCAGCTTCAACCAAATCATTGAATGCCGCTTCGCCATCAGCCCAAACAACGTTTGGATCGTCCAGCAGAGGTACGTAGATCAGGCTGCGGTAATCGCTTTGATCTTCCCACATGTCGCCGCTGTCAGAGTATACGAAGGAAACAGGCTTACCTTCGCTGATGTTACCGAACAGGTTAAAGCGGGTTGCGTAACCGTCGAAGAACTCGTGGCTGTAGCCCAGGTTCAGTGTAATACGGTGACGGATCTCGTAGTCAGAGGTCGCAGCACCGTAGTTGCGCTGATCCGCAACCGCGACATTACCGGCGTTAGAGAACGCAACAGCACTGGTCATTGGGTTGACGTCAGTCGCACGGGTGAATGCGTAGGCAGCAGACACGTCCAGACCATTGTCAAACGACTTGTTAGCCGCCAATGAGAACACTTTGCTGGAACCGTCACCGCCAGACACGTTAGTCAGCAGGTGGTCAGAACCAGAGAAGCGACCATCTACGCTGTCGTAAATCGGACGACCGTCAGGCGCAGTTGCACCGGTACGCTCAACACTCAGGTCATACACGATGGCAGAGTTCTGCTTGTCGGTGTACAGGATGTCAGCCAGGATTACCCAGTCATCTTCGGTAACGTAAGTAGCACCGATGTTGAACTTCCACTCAGAAGGTACATCGAAATCAGGGTCAGTGGCGTTTACGCTACCGTCGCCATCTGATGGAGACGTAGCAGCAACTGCGTCAAACAATGCCTGAGGAATGTCGTAAATCGGGCGACCTGCACCGGTCAGTACTTTATTGAACAGTGATTCACCAGAGCGGTCTTGCAGACCAATGTTGGTTACACCGTCGTTAGAGTAGGCGTTTGAAATCCAAACATTCGGGTTACCGCCTGAGTACAGACCAAAACCACCACGCAGTTCCAGGTTATCTTCCAGAGACCAGTTGAAGCCTACACGAGGTTGCAACAGATCCATGCCGTCAACAGTACCGGTGTTGGAGAAACCGTAACGGTCCTGGAATTGCTGGTTGAACGTAGGCTCATCGCTGGTAGACCAACGGTCATAACGCAAACCAACCATCATCTGGATGTCGTCGGTCAGGTAGAAATCATCCTGAACGTAAGCGGTCCACATTTTGGTGGTGAAGCTCGCACCGGCATCCGCAGGATTGTTGGTGCCTGCAGAGTTGTTGTAGTAAATGCGAGAAGGTGTACCGGCTTCAAAATCATCCAGAGAACTGAAACGGTATTCACCCACAGTGTGCTGCATGAACAGGTTGAAAACGTTCAGTTTTTCGTACTCGATACCTGCAGTGATGGTGTGCTCATCTGCGTAGTAAGTACCGGCCAACTTCATGGTGAAGTTGTCCCAGTTCAGGTCATTTGACTGACGAGAGTCATCGGGACCGATGTAGATGGTGCCGCCACCGTCAGTACGGATTTGTACTTCGGCAAAACCAGAAGCTGCATCGATAGACGTCTGACGGTTGTCCAGGTCAGTCTTACCGATACGCAATTCAGTGGTGAAATCGTCAGTCCAGTCAGAGTAAACAGACAATACAGTCGACTTGATTTCAGCGCCACGCTCGTAGAAGTGGTTAGACAGAGACGTACGGCCGCTGCCAGAGTCAGACTGGCTCAGGCTGAAACCGTCGTTCCAGTTGTACATCAAGGATGCACGGTGGTCGTCGTTGATGTTCCAGTCCAGTTTCAGCAACAGTTTTTCATCTTCAACAGGCATAGAACCTGGTGTACCACCCGCATCGTAGCCGTAGCTATCACGAGCGATTTGAATCGCACGATCGATGTCGGCCTGGCTGATACGGCCACCGATATCGTATTCAAACAGTTCTGCACTTTCTGCTTTCTCGTATGCACCGAAGAAGAACAGGGTGTCTTTCAGAATTGGGAAACCAACGTGGAAACCGTAGCGCTTGTCAGTGTAGTCACCGTTGTCCTGGAACTCACCATCAGCGGTGTCACCTTTCAGAGAATCGCTGGAGTAGTCGTAGAACAGACCGCCGTGGATTTCGTTGGTACCCGATTTAGTAACGGCGTTGATGTTACACGCGGTAAAACCACCGTATTGCACATCAAAGGGTGCCAGCTCAACAGCGACCTGCTCGATAGCATCGTATGAGAACGGCATTGCTTCGGTAGGATAACCGTTGCTGTTCAGACCAAAGTTGTCGTTCATGCGAACGCCGTCCAGGGTCAGGCTGTTGAAACGAGGGCTTGCACCGGCACACTGCACAGCGTTGTTGAAGCTCTCGTCAATGTAGACGCGAGGGTCGGCACGGATAACATCGTTGATGTCACGGTTGATGGCCGGTGCGTTTTCCAGATCAGACAGGCTGAAGTTAGTCGCAGGACCGGTTTCACCGAACACAGAGGTGCTGACAGAAGACGCAGTAACAACGATGCTCTCGATGTCTTGCATTTGCTCTAATGCCAGAGACAGATCCAGAGGCTCGCCCAGGTTCAGGTAAACGTCATTTACCGTGGTATCGGCAAACTTGTCGGAGTCAAACTTAACAGAGTAAGGACCACCTACACGCAGACCTTTCGCGGAGAACTGGCCAGATGCGCCAACTACCGCCGTTTTTACGCTGCCTGAAGGTACGTGAGTAATTGTAACGACGGTACCAGGTGCAGGGTTACCCTGGGGACCGGTGATAACACCTTTCAGTGAAGAGGATGTTTCCTGCGCCATTGCTGCAGTCGACATGCCAACTGACAAGGCCACCGCCATCGCAATGCGATTCAGTTTTGTGTTTTTTAGCATTGTGCTTTTCCTAAGTTATGAGTGCGGACGTATTCTGTTATTTGTTTATTACAGTATTATTACTCATCTGCTTACATTTTGACCACTTCTGACCAATTGGTCTAGCCGTCAAACAGTTCTCTATTCCCTGAGATGCGTCTCCAGATAACGCTAAGCAGTGGGTAAAAACTCACCAGCTTGAGTCCTGTCGTTATCGCCATTAGTGTGAATAACGGTGGTTAAATAAAAAGCACTTAAAAAGATTCATACTTATTTATTCTTATCACTTATTTTTCAACTACTTAAGGCATTCCAGTAACCTTACCTATTGCATTAAGTAAGACTAAGTGGTCAAATTCCGGCAATAAGTAAAAAAGAATTGAACCACCATGGCGCGCTTTACCCCTTCGATGATCCGTTTTAATGTCAGCTACTTACTGCTGCCATTGTTAGTGATCATCTGGTTTCAGGGACAACATAATAATGTAGCCGCAATTTCCACATTAGACAGCATTATTACAGCGTCAAGCCACTGTAAAACCAGCGCAACCAATAACCAGGATGTGTTTGTCGCCTTCATCACCGACCAGCGCATGGCATCTCCGCTGCTACAGAATCTTTGTAAGAGCCCGGTGATTAACCGCCAGTTCGGTGAAGTTGAAGTGCGTTGGAGCCACAACGAAGAAGAAATCATTCAATATGTTGGCAAAGGTCTGGCCGATCTGGCTTTGGTCAAAGAAAACGTCATGCAGGCTTTCGCCACTGAGGCGACCCACGGATACCGGGTCATTGCCCATTATCAGGACTACGCCACCTACCTTATTTCAATGAAAGAAAAGCCGTTGATTGAAAAGCAGTACCTGTGGGGCAAACGGCTCGGGCTGTTGGACTACCCCAGCAGTCGCTCGGGACACATCATTCCCAAAGGCATGTTGCACGATCTCGGCATGTCAGAAGACAGCCTCGACATCGTGTATGCCAACTCCCATGAAGCACTGCGGGATCTGCTCGCGGCGGGTGAAGTCGACATTATTTCCTCGTTTTGGCAAGCCTCTGACCAACAACGTTTTTCCAGAAACTACATCACGCCGATAAAAACCGGCGTTTCTGGCAGCAAGTGGTATTTGCGTATGGAGCGCCAGAACACCGATCTGGCCTGTGATGTTCAGCAAACACTGCTCTCATTGTCATCGGCATTCACGTCGACGTACTACCATAACCTGATCATGATGGATACAGGTTGCAAAGGTGTTGAACGCAACAGTGGCGAGGTCAGCACACAGTGAAAAAAATGAAGCTGGGTTTGCAGGTAGGACGGTTTATCGCGGTATGGGGGCTGTTTCAGCTGTGCTATAGCATCAGTGCCAATAATGCGTTTGAACAGAAGATTGAGCAGACTATCGGTGCGGTAGAAACGCGTATTGCACTGGATCTGCCACGCCTGAAATTGGCCAATCCACGGTTACGCACGGTCACTCACGAAGCGTCCATAGTGCAGTATATCGAGCAGGTTAACGCCCAGTTGGCCAACAAGCAGTCCCCCGTCACCTTGCGTAGCATTCAGGGCATACCTCCGCGCGGCGAATTGACGGGTACAGCGAGGGTTGTCAACCTCGCTACGGGTGATCAGAACATCCGCCTGTTACTGGAAGTAGCCCCACAGACGCTGGCGGAGCAATTCTCCTACACCGCGTTGTTGGCGACACTGTTGCTGCAAAGCCTGTGGAGCCGACAGTCACTGAGAAGACAGCGGCATAAGAGCAAGACCCAGGACACCACAGTGGCCAACGACAGCAAGCTGATCATTAATCTGCATGACAAAACCTTGTCTTACGGCAAGACCTCTCAGCCCGTGCTGATGTCCAACAAGCCTTTCTGCTTTTATGCCGCGCTGGTTGAGTATTGCAGCCTGCATCCGGATGCCTATCTCAAGCACAACAGTGACGTACCGGAAGACCTGATCCAACTCGCCAACCGGTACTTTTCCCGTTTGATTGCGCTGGGCCACACCAAGCGCAAACGCCCGGACTTTGCCACCAACCTGGACAAAACCCTCAGTGAAGTCCGCTCGGCACTGGACGATGTATTCCGGGACCAAGCCGATGCAAAAGACCCCTTTTACCCGCCCAAAGCGCAAGGCGAAGGCTCCCGCTCCAAGATGCACAATTACGCGTTGTTGCACCTCGAACCGGGTCGTATTGAAGTGTTGGGACGCTAGCCAGATTGACAGTTTTTTAACACTTCCCTAAAGATTTCTTGACCAAATGGTCAGAAAAAACTTAGACTCCTACCCCATCTGAGCGCAGATGCGAGCGTTTGAACCTGACCAATCGGCAAATAACGATGAAATTTGGTCGTGAAAACTGACTTTTTGGTCATGGACTGGTATCTTTCACAGAATTTTTTCCTGTTTGTTACTGGGGCACCAAGTCTATGCCATTAATCATTGCCATCGCCGGAGCCTCCGGTTCAGGTAAGTCGTTGTTTACCGAAAATCTGCTCAAAGAATTTGCCCAGGAAGGCAAGTCTGTGCAGGTACTGCGCGAAGATCATTATTACCGCGCTCAGGATCACTTACCGATGGAAGAGCGGGAAAAAAATAATTACGACCATCCACGGGCGTTTGAACATGAACTACTGCTCGAGCACCTGGAAACCCTGAAACGCGGTGAAGCAATCGACTACCCCAGTTATTGCTACAAAACCCACACCCGTATGAAGGAAACCCAGCGCCTCGAATCTGCGCCGGTCATCATTGTGGAAGGGATCATGTTGCTGGCTTCACCCGAATTGCAGCCAATGTACAACGTGAAAATATTTGTCGATACGCCGCTGGATATTTGTCTGTTGCGGCGCATCATGCGTGATATTGCAGAGCGTGGCCGGACACTGGAGTC
Organism: Fluctibacter halophilus; assembly: GCF_020687825.1. GTDB lineage: Bacteria > Pseudomonadota > Gammaproteobacteria > Enterobacterales > Alteromonadaceae > Fluctibacter > Fluctibacter halophilus. The sequence goes on along the minus strand of NZ_JAJEWP010000002.1, from coordinate 62,784 downwards.
TGTGGCCAAGCAATATGAAGAGACCGTGAAACCCATGTATCACCAATTTATTGCGCCGAGCCGGTTTACCGCTGATGTGATCATCACCCAAGGCGGCGAAAACCACATTGCACTGGACGTGCTGAAATCACACATCAAACAGCGACTGCTGTAATGTGTTGCCAATAACAATAACAGTATAGGAACGGCAATGTTTAGCATCTTAGGTATCCTGCTTCTTCTGGCCATCGCTTATGGATTGTCGGCCAAACGACACGCCATTCGCTGGCGCACGGTCGGAGGCGCGTTCGCCATACAGGCCCTGCTGGGCGCATTTATCCTCTATGTCCCTGCGGGCAAAGAATTGTTGTTTACACTGTCCCAGGGTGTTCAGGCGATTCTCAGCAAAGGCCAGGAAGGGATTGACTTTATTTTCGGTCCACTGGGCAATAAGTCGATGGGCTTTATCTTCGCCTTCAATGTTCTGCCCGCGATCGTATTTTTCTCGTCGTTGATTACGGTGCTGTACTACCTCGGCATAATGTCCTGGATCATTCGTCTGATTGGTGGCTTTTTGCAGCTGGTGCTCAAAACCAGTCGTCCTGAGTCCATGTCTGCCGCTGCCAACATTTTTGTAGGCCAGACTGAAGCCCCCCTGGTGGTGCGCCCCTTCATACCGCAGATGACCCGTTCCGAGCTGTTTGCCGTTATGGTCGGCGGACTGTCATCAATAGCAGGCGCGGTGATGGTGGGTTACGCCCAGCTCGGCGTAGACATCAAATACCTGCTTGCTGCCAGCTTTATGGCAGCGCCGGGTGGCCTGCTGATGGCCAAAATTATCATGCCCGAGACTGATTCATTTAAAAATGAACTCGACGAATTGGGTGAGAAAGAAGACAAGTATGCCAACGTGTTTGACGCCGCAGCCAGCGGTGCTGCATCAGGCATGCAACTGGCACTGAACGTTGGTGCCATGTTACTGGCCTTTATTGCCTTGATCGCCATGCTCAATGGTCTGATTGGTTGGGTTGGCGGGCTGTTTGGCTTCGAAGACCTGACTTTTCAGTTGATCCTTGGCTACCTGTTCCAGCCGCTGGCATGGGCGCTGGGTGTACCCTGGCAAGAAGCGCAACTGGCGGGTAGCTTTATCGGTCAGAAAATGGTGGTCAATGAGTTCGTGGCCTACCTTGACTTTGTACAGAATAAAGAAGCGTTGTCGGCACATTCACAAGCCATCATTACTTTTGCCTTGTGTGGGTTTGCCAACTTCTCTTCGATTGCAATCCTGATGGGCGGGATCGGTGCCATGGCCCCCTCTCGCCGCAAAGAGATTGCGCAACTGGGTTTAAAAGCAGTGTTGGCAGCAACCCTGTCCAACCTGATGAGTGCTGCGCTGGCCGGGCTTTTTGTAAGCCTGTGATAGGACAAGTTTGATTTGGATCATCACACCCCGGCGCGCACTGTACGACACTACAGCGGTACGAGTGGACCCGGTTCACTCTCACCACGATTAAGAAAGGAAAGTGCATGAAATTAGAAGCCGTTGATTACCGCGCGGACAATGCCGACAAACTGTTTGTTGAATCATTGCGGGCGACCGGATTTGGTGTGTTGAAAAATCACCCCATTCAACAGTCATTGGTTGAGTCCATCTACAAACATTGGGAAGCGTTTTTTAACAGTGACACGAAAAACGAGTACCTGTACAACAAAGACACTCAGGATGGCTTTTTCCCAACCTCCGTTTCTGAAACGGCGAAGGGGTTTAAGAAAAAAGACATCAAAGAATACTACCACTTTTACCCTTGGGGTAAGTGTCCGCCGGAACTGAAACAAGAACTGGTGGAGTATTATGAGAATGCCATCACGCTGGCCAAAGAGTTGTTAGGCTGGGTTGAGAAGCACTCCCCTGCCGACGTAGCTGAACATTACAGTCAACCATTGTCCAACATGATCAAAGACAGTGAGCAGACGTTGCTGCGCATTCTTCATTATCCGCCACTGACCGGTGACGAAGAGCCTGATGCTATTCGTGCCGCTGCCCATGAGGACATCAACTTGCTGACCATTTTGCCTGCCGCCAACGAGCCTGGCTTACAGGTCAAAGGTAAGGATGGCGATTGGCTGGATGTACCGAGCGATTTTGGCAACCTGATCATCAACATTGGCGATATGTTGCAGGAAGCATCTGGCGGCTATTTCCCGTCGACCACACACCGCGTTATTAATCCACAAGGTGCCGATATGACCCGCGCCCGGATTTCACTGCCGTTGTTTTTGCATCCGCGCCCGGATGTGGTGCTGTCGGACCGCCATACCGCAGACAGTTATCTTAAAGAGCGTCTGCGCGAACTTGGCGTGGTATAAACCATCCCATTACACTGAAAAAGGAGGCCATAGGCCTCCTTTTTTATGTTGCCGGACGCTACAGTGACAACGTCTTATCCATCCCCACCAACACCTGCCATGCTGCCGTCACGGCATCCAGATAGAAGCTTTTCGACAGGTTCTCCGGCCCGTCCTCAGGGGTATGGTAGTCGGGGTGCACATCCACACCAAGATACAGGTAAGGGATCCCGGCTTTATCAAATTCATAGTGGTCACTGGCCCGCCGCCAGTCGGGGGCTCGCGGCTCAAAGCGGCCAAATCGACGGGATTTCCCCATGGTCGACAGACACAATCCTTCGGGAACCGTCAGCTCCTCCAACATCGCACGAAACTGTCGATTACGTCGGTGACCGAAGACATACAAGCGATTGTCATGACCCCCTTGGGCGATCATGTCCAGATTGAGATTGGCAACCAAATGGTCTGCGTCCACCGGTGACTGCTGAATAAAGGCTCGGGCGCCGTACAAGCCATTTTCCTCGGCATCCGTCGCCAGCAACAACACATTGTGCTGCAATGGTGCTTTGGCGGCCGCTGTTGCCAGCGCCAACAACCCCGCGACCCCCGATGCGTTGTCGTCTGCGCCACGATAGACCTTGCTGCCTTTCGTACCCAGATGGTCGTAATGCGCGGTTACAACAATAAAACCACTGGCCGGCTGAAGGCCCGGTATGTAGCCCACCACATTAGTGCCAGAAACCTCACCGAGCAATAGTTGATGGGAAAACGACTGGAGGTAGTCCGGCAGTTGCTCAAACGCACTAACGCCGATTTGCGCATAGCGTTCCTGCAGATACTGTCGGGCTTTTTCCGCCCCCGGGGTTTGGTTCTTACGTCCCGCCATGGGCAGGCTGGCCAAGGTGGTCAAATCCTGCCACGGCGCCTGTGCGTCAAGGGGCGCCAGAGACTCAGTGCTGAGGCAACGGCCATAGGTCGCTGGGGCTATCAGTCCTGCCAGCAACGCCGCCCCAAGGACGCTACAACGACGCATGTCGTTGGGTCAACAAATCAAGCTTACCGTTGTAACGGTGGCGATCTTCAGCGGTAAAGGCCTTCATACTGGCTTGCTTGAAGTAGCGGGCACTACGGCTGATATCGCCCATCTGAAAATAGGTTTTGGCCAAGCCAAAATAGATTTCATGACGGCTTTTATCCAGGCGCAAGGCATCACGATAGTGTGATAACGCTTCGTCCAATTGACCTTCATCGAACGCCTGCTCACCGAGAATAAAGTGGTAGAACGGGTTATTAACGCGACGGCGTTCTACCACCGCTTCCAGTTCTTCGGCCTGCTGCTGGCGACCTGTATTGGCATACAGAAATGCCAGGTTTTCCATCGCAGTAAGGTTTTCAGGATCAAGTTTCAAGGCCACTTCATAGGCTTTCTCCGACAATCCATAATGCTCGGTCATACGGTACAAAATGGCCAGATTGACCCATACAGAATCGAATGTCGGCTTGGTCAATGCCGCAGCGCGAAAATAAGCGTATGCACGCTTATAGTCTTCGTTGACCAGCGCGTCAGCGCCTTTGTTGTTGTAAAACATCGCCAGCACGGTATCACGGCCGACCAGGCGCTTGGGAAAATGCTGGCGCGGTGCTTGTGGGTCGAAATCGACCTCGTAGCCGGTTTCCAGCAGGTTAATGACGTTACCAATATGTTGAGGCATCAGACGCAGGTTAATGTGCCCATTGAGGAGGCTAAACCCATCCCGACGGGTCCAGTACTCTGGGATCTCTATGTCCTGAAACTTGACCGCAAAACCGGCCTCTTTGGCCAATGCGTAGGTCATGATCGATAACGACAGACAATTGGCCGCCTGATTGTGAAATGTCTGGGTCGCCGTGGTGTTGGCCGCGCCCATGTACAACAGGTTTAAATCGGCGCGATCAAAGATGGCCTCCACCAGATCTTCCATCTGCTCGGTGGGGTCATGCATGGGGTTAATGGCTTTGGCAACAAAGGCCTTAGCTTCAGCATCCAGGCCAAACACATCGGCTTCAGACTCAATGTTTACCCGCTCATAGCCGCTGAATGCTGCATCATTGAGCAAGGTAGAAGGGCTTACCGTGAACTCCTGTCTGGTTGAGGCGCATCCTGCAAGCCAAACGAGGGCCAGTACTACAGTGAACAACTTCATGACGATCTCCTGCAACCTTCTTTAAAGATAGTCGCTGGGGGGCGGTTCGACCACCCCGTTTATCCCATTAAACAGACCGCTTAACCATGAAAAATCATTCAACCCGGGTGGATTTTTTTATCCCTTGGGTAATCGAAGACATCGCGTTAGCTGCATTCGCGCAATCAGGACCTTTGTTCTTGCACAAGCGATTGAGTACCTGGGCAGTCAGCGTTTGCATTTCATGGGTGATAATGCGCTTCAGATGCTGACGCAGCCACAACAGGCCCGCGTCATTGTCCTGACGTTTGTGCCAGACCATGCCAATCTGCTGCCCGGTAATGTCTACCGGCGGCTTGGTGGCAGCCAATTCACCTGACACCAGCGCTTGGGAAATACCGGAAATCGGTACCACCGAAATCAGGTTGCTGTTGAGCAACAGCTTCGGCACAGCGGAAAAGTGATTAACGGTGCATGCAATACGGCGTTTTAGTCCATATTCCAGCAGCGCCTGATCCGTGTAACCGGTCGTGTCACCGGACAATGAAACCAACAGGTGGTCGGCAGCAACAAACTCCTCCAGCGACAGATTCTCCTTGGCCAACATATGTTCCGGGCGCATCGCACACACATAGATCGGCGTGAGAAGGTAATCATTTCTGAACGACGGCGACAGGACGCTGGACGCACCAATCACGAGATCAACTTCTGCCTCTTCCAACATTTGATCGCCGCCCGCAATGGTATACGGAATGGCATACAGGTTGATGCCTGGTGCATCTCGTTCAATCAGTTGACGCATCGATGACCACGCCATGTCCACCACCACATCGGCCACCGCAATGCGGAAAGTACGTCGCGCAGAACCCGGATCGAACTGCTGTGGATCGATGGCATCGGTCAGGCTCATCAAAGGTTCGCGCACCTGACTCCAGAGGTTTTGCGCATACACCGTCGGTTTAATATTGCGCCCGTCCTTCACAAACAAGTCATCCTTCCAGGCCGTGCGCATACGGCTGACGGCGTTGGATACTGCCGGCTGGGTCATCGCCAGACGATCGGCAGCCCGGGTTATCGAGCGTTCTGTCATGATGGCATCAAACACCATGAGTAAGTTCAGTTCCTGGGGTCGCATTGGGATCTCCACAAAGACGCAATACATCACATTATAAAATATATAGCATACTAAATAATAATTTTTTTTATGTTATTGACAAGTCCATAATGCGCTCCATCAAAAAGCGTTGAGGAGCCCAAGATGAAATCCCGTCATCTTTTTTCAGTATTTATTATCAGTGTCGGCCTGCTGACACTCTCTGCCTGTGAAAGCGAGTCGCAGGTTCAGCAGGCACCGCAGTCTGCACCGACTGTCGATGTTGCCACCGTGATCGAAGAGCGGCTGACCGAATGGGACAGCTACACCGGCCGTTTGCAAGCCCCACAGACTGTTGAATTACGTCCCCGCGTATCCGGCTACATCGACTTCACCAATTTCGAGGAAGGTGCGCTGGTCAAGCAAGGAGAGCCACTGTTCTTCATTGACAATCGTCCGTTCAAAGCCCAGGTCAAGCGCCTGGAAGCCGATTTGGCTCGCGCTGAAAGTGAGCTGGCACTGGCCAAGCGCGACCATGAACGGGCCGTCACCCTGGCAAAAACCAATGCCATTGCCACCGAGACGCTAGATGCACGGGCATCCCGCCGCGAGCAAGCCAAAGCCAGTGTCAGTGCGCTGCAGGCACAACTGGACATTGCCAAGCTGAACCTCAGCTACACCCATGTCAAAGCGCCCATCAGTGGTCGAGTTTCACGGGCCATTGTAACGCAAGGAAATTATGTCACTGCGGGCGACACTGTGCTGACCACTATTGTGTCCACAGACGAAGTGTACGCTTACTTCGATGCCGATGAAGCCAGCTATCTGAAATATGCCGAACTGGCCAAAGCCGCCCAACACGACGACCTCCGTGATGGCGCCAGTACCGTGTTTATGGGACTGGTCAACAACCAGGATTATCCTTATCAGGGCAACATTGATTTCATCGACAACCGGGTCAACCCCCAGACCGGTACCATCCGTGTGCGTGCCGTATTTAACAATCAGGACGGTCAGTTGTTGCCAGGCCTGTTTGCCCGTCTACGGGTGACTGGCAGCGCCAGCTACACCGGCATCCTGATCAATGAGCGCGCCATTGGCACCGATCTGAACAATAAGTTTGTGCTCGTTGTGGACGACAGCAACACGGTGCAGTATCGGGCGGTAACCCTGGGCGAGAAAGTCCACGGGCTACGCATTATCGAATCCGGACTTAACGCCGGTGACACCATTGTCGTCAACGGGCTGCAGCGGGTGCGCCCAGGCACGCCGATCACGGCCAATCCGGTGGATATGACGTCGGAACAAACCCTTGCGGCGCTGCATGCTGAGCAAGCGATTCTGGACGCGCAACGTACCGATGTCAGCACCACAGCGCAAGCCCAGTCGCAACAACCGGGAACAGGGGGCTAAGATGAACATCTCCCGATTCTTTATCCACCGTCCCATTTTTGCCAGCGTACTGAGCCTGATGATTTTCATCGCCGGCGCACTGGCAGTGTGGCAGTTGCCTGTCACAGAATACCCCGAAGTAGTGCCGCCCACCGTGGTGGTCAGTGCTTCCTATCCGGGCGCCAACCCCAAAGTCATTGCAGAGACCGTTGCCACCCCTCTTGAGCAGGAGCTCAAAGGCACCGAAGACATGTTGTACATGTCCTCGCAGGCCACGTCTGACGGCCGCTTGTCTTTGACCGTAACCTTTGCCATCGGCACCGATGTAGACCGCGCACAGACACTGGTACAAAACCGGGTCGACCGTGCCCTGCCGCGCCTGCCTCAGGAAGTACAACGTTTGGGTGTGGTGACTGAAAAATCGTCACCGGACCTGACCATGGTGGTTCACCTGATCTCACCGAACGACCAATATGACATGTTGTATCTGTCAAATTACGCGCACCTGTACGTCAAAGACGAACTTGCTGCAATTGACGGTATTGGTGATGTACGCGCCTTTGGTGCTGGCGAATACAGCATGCGCATCTGGCTGGATCCCCAGAAAGTTGCTGCGCTTAACCTGACGACCTCGGACGTGGTAAACGCCATCCGTGAACAGAATCAACAGGCTGCCGCAGGTAGTCTGGGTGCCCAGCCGATCGGTGACAGCGATTTTCAGTTGCTGATCAACGTCAAAGGCCGGCTCACTTCGGTGGAAGAGTTCAAAGCCATCATCGTCAAAGTGGGCACCAATGGCGAGGTAGTGCACCTGTCCGACATCGCCCGGGTAGAACTGGGCGCAGATTTCTATGCCTTGCGTTCTCTGCTCGACAACCAGACCGCTGTGGCCCTGCCAATTTTCCAGGCGCCAGGCTCTAACGCGATTGAAATCTCTGACAATGTGCGCGCCAAGATGGCTGAGCTGAAAGAGTACTTCCCGGCGGGCATCGATTATCGGATTGTCTACGACCCTACGGTGTTCGTGCGCGGCTCCATTGAAGCGGTGGTAAAAACCCTGCTGGAAGCGATTTTATTGGTGGTGTTTGTGGTGGTGTTGTTCCTGCAAACCTGGCGCGCATCAATTATCCCCTTGGTGGCGGTGCCGGTTTCACTGGTGGGCACCTTTGCCATCATGCACCTGATGGGCTTTTCATTGAACGCGTTGAGCTTGTTTGGTCTGGTATTGGCCATCGGCATCGTGGTGGATGACGCCATTGTGGTGGTGGAAAACGTTGAGCGTAACATCGAAGAGGGTTTGCCTCCCATCAAAGCTACCCAGAAAGCCATGACCGAAGTCACCGGACCGATCATTGCCACCACACTGGTGCTGGCGGCGGTCTTTGTCCCGACGGCCTTCATGTCAGGTCTTACCGGACAGTTTTATAAACAGTTTGCCTTGACCATCACCATTTCTACGGTGATCTCGGCAATAAACTCATTGACCCTCAGCCCTGCCCTGTCGGCACTGTTGCTGAAAGACAAATCCGCCCATACCGATGCACTGAGTCGCGGCATGAACGCCCTGTTCGGTCGCTGGTTGTTTGCCCCTTTCAACCGTTTGTTTAAACGGGGTGAAAAGGCCTACGGCTTTATGGTCACCAAGGTTGTGCGTGCCGGTGGGGTTATGTTGGTGCTGTACGCCGGCCTGCTGGCACTGACTTACGGTCAGTTCACTACCACGCCGACCGGCTATGTGCCTTCTCAGGACAAGCAATACCTGGTGTCTTTTGCCCAGTTGCCGGATGCCGCCTCCCTGGACCGCACCGAAGACGTGATTCGTCAGATGAGCGAGCTTGCCATGGCGCACCCTGGTGTGAAATCAGCGGTGGCATTTCCGGGCCTCAACATCAATGGTTTTACCAACAGTCCTTCCAGCGGCATTGTATTTGTATCGCTGGAAGACTTTGACAAGCGTCAGAGCCCAGAACTCAGCGCCAATGCAATCGCCGGTAGCCTGGGTGCCCAATTTGGTCAGATCCAGGATGCCTTCATCGCCATCTTCCCACCGCCACCGGTACAGGGAATGGGGACCATCGGCGGTTTCAAACTGCAAATTCAGGATCGTGCCAACCTTGGCTATGAGGAATTGTACAAAGTAACCCAGCAAGTGTTGTACAAAGCCTGGCAGACCCCGGAATTGACCGGCATTTTTTCCAGCTATCAGGTTAACGTGCCGCAACTGGATGTCAGCATCGACCGCGAAAAAGCCATGACCCAGGGCGTGTCAGTCAGCGAGATTTTTAACACCTTGCAGGTTTACCTGGGGTCGTTGTACGTCAACGATTTCAACCAATTTGGCCGTACCTATCAGGTCAATATCCAGGCTGCTGAGCACTTCCGTCAGGAACCTGAGCAAATCAGCCAGTTGAAAGTGCGCAACAACCAGGGTGACATGATCCCGCTGGGCTCGTTCGTGAGTGTATCCCACAGTGCCGGTCCCGACCGGGTAATGCACTACAACGGTTACACCACAGCAGAAATCAATGGTGCGCCAGCGCCGGGCTTCAGCTCTGGTGAAGCACAGGCCGCCATCGCCAAAATCCTTGAAGAAACCCTGCCGGTGGGCATGACCTATGAATGGACCGACCTGACTTACCAGCAAATCCTGGCAGGCAACACTACCATGCTGATTTTCCCTTTAGTGGTCTTGCTGGTGTTCCTGGTACTGGCAGCTCAGTATGAAAGCCTGAGCCTGCCGCTGGCCATCATTCTGATTGTGCCGATGACGCTGCTATCAGCCATGACGGGCGTTATCCTGTCCGGTGGTGACAACAACATATTTACTCAAATAGGCTTTATTGTGCTGGTTGCTCTGGCGACCAAAAACGCCATTCTGATTGTCGAGTTCGCCAAAGAGAAGGAGCAGCAAGGGCTGTCGTTGATGCAGGCACTGACCGAAGCGGCGCGATTGCGATTGCGCCCAATTCTGATGACATCCTTTGCCTTCATCATGGGTGTAGTGCCGATGGTGCTGTCCACCGGCGCCGGTGCTGAGATGCGTCAGGCCATGGGTGTCGCGGTGTTCTCGGGCATGATTGGCGTCACCGTATTCGGATTGGTGTTAACGCCCCTGTTCTATCACCTTGTGCGCCGTCGTGCGGCCAAACAAGAGGCGGTGCCGCTGCGCAGTGACGAAGATGCCCAGCAGCAACATGCCGCGTAACCGTTAGCGTGTCCCCCGCGTACAGACCATCTCCTGCGCGCGGGTCTTGTGAGGCAAGCCATCGTTCACCCCGACTCCTCAACCACGGGTGATCATGGTCTTGCCTCTTTTTTATGGCCGAATATCAGGCCTTATTTACGAGTATTTTTCTTCTCCGGCGCTGTCATAAACCTTTACACCGGCCGCCATTTCTTGCCCCAATAAAACCTCAACCCTATAATTTATATGAATATTTCAACATTGGCACAATGTTTGCTTTTCTACTGTTTTTTAAGGGCCATGGAAGCCCAACAGAAGGGGACTCCCATGAAAAAATTGTTTATTGCTGCCGCATTGATTTTTGCAACTGCATCAGCCAGCGCAGCATTGTACACCTACGATCTGGTTTACGACGGCACAGGCTTTACCTTTGACGGCGGCATTTCCTGGGATGGCCAGGCCTTTAATGTCGGTGATTCACTGGACATTACCCTGAGTGCAGATACCGGTGACCACTGGCAGTTCCTGCAAACCTTTAGCGACAAATGGTACGCCAACGTTTACGACACAACCGGCTGTACTCAAACCGGCAGCTGGACCTGGAGCATGACCAACGATGGTGCCAATGTACTGAGTTCCGGTGGCAGCTCGACGCAAGGCTGTGTGCACTTTGGTCCCTGGGGAGACGGTGGCATTGACGGTGTGGCAGGCCTGATTTTCGATCAATACCAGTTCAATTACACCTTCAGCTCTGGCAATAACACCGTATTGAGTACCGCTTTTATTGGCAACGACAGTCTTTGGGGTTGGTCCTTCGATAACGGCGTTGAATTCCAGTATGTGGATGCCAACCAACGGGTTGACGTACCAGAGCCGGCGCCGATTGCCCTGTTTGCGCTATCGATTGGCCTGATGGGGCTGATGCGCAAACGCAGCGCCAAATAATCATCCTGTTCCCATTTCTCCCAGCGCCTGCTTAGCAGGCGCTGTCACATTTACTGCTCTTACAGCACGCTCCGTTTGCTTCACTAACCTCTCCCACTCGTTATCCTCCTCAACGCACGAAATGCAACACCAATGGCAGATTTGGTAGAATTGAAGTCATAACTGTCATTGTCATGGCATAGTAGACTAAGCAGCATGACAGGCTTCTGAGCGGAATCAGGCGTGAAAAAAAACATCTCTATACTGGTCTACCAGGGCGTTGAACTGCTTGATCTGGCAGGCCCTCAATCTGCCTTCAACGAAGCCAGCCACTTCGTTGCGGGCGCTTATGATATCGATACCATCGGGTTTGATACCGCGCCGGTAACCTGTGAAGCGGGCTTGCAACTGAAACCCAACAAGGCCCTATACAACATCGTCGATTGTCACACCCTGATCATTCCCGGCGGCAACGGCGCCAGGAGCGAGACTATCACACCTCAGCAGTTGGCGGATCTGGCTGCACTGATGTCACGATGCGAACGGGTTGTCACCATCTGTACAGGTGCTTTTTTAGCCGCCAGAGCAGGTCTGCCACCAGGCACCCGTGTCGCCACCCACTGGGCTTTTCTGGACAGCTTTCACCAACAGTTTCCTGAACTTCAGATAGAACGGGACAAGCTTTACATTCGCGATGGTAACTACTGGTCTTCGGCAGGCGTAACGTCCGGGATTGATTTGTCGCTGAGCCTGATTGAGCAGGATTGCGGCAAGGCTGCGGCATTTCATGTTGCAAAGTACCTGGTGGTGTATTTACGCCGCGCAGGCGGGCAAAAGCAATTTTCTGATCCGTTGCAGCTGCAAACACCTAAAACCGAGCGCATGGCGTTTATCAGCGACTGGATCACAGCCCATGTCAGTGAAGTTATCAGTGTCAGCCGTTTAGCAGAAAAGCTGCATCTGAGTGAACGTCAGTGTCACCGATGGTTTATGCAACACAGCGGTCATACCCCTGCACAATACGTGGAGAAATGCCGTATGCAGGTGGCCTGTGAGTTACTGGCGAGTTCAGAACAAGCGCTGAAAGCAATAGGCGCTTGTGTCGGCTACAGCACCTACGACGGTTTTAAGCGAGCATTTGAGCGACACTTTACGGTCAGCCCCTGTGCGTACCGGAACGCGTTTTCTTCACGTCCCTGAGCCCTCCGACTGCGCATCCTCAGTACACGCCAGGAAGCAGTCGATACCTGACCCGTTGCGCGTATGCCGGATAGCCAGGTAACTCCTGGTGCAGGGTGCTATCTTCCAGATGGGTACGCAAAACGGTAATCAGTATCACCAGCAAGGCAGGGATCAGGGCCCATACTGAACTCAACGCCATAACCAGACCCAATAGGGCCCAGACATGCCCGGCATAACCGGGGTGTCTGACAACACGGTACGGACCACTGTCACACACCCTGTGTCCCTGTTCAGTGCGAATGCACACCACACTGAAGAAAAAGCGATTCTCTGCCAGTGCCCAGGCCGCGAAGGCGTATCCCAGCGCAACAAGCAGAAAACCGACGATGACCACCCACAACGGGAAGCTTGGTGCGCCTTCGAAGCGATGCTCCAAACCCGCGACGATCACCATCGGAAAACCGACGCCCAGTGCCATCAACGGCGCTAACACTTTGTCCCAGGATTTTGCCTGTTGCAGGTTCTCCATGCTTTGCCGCTGTGCCGTCAATCCGGGGTGCTTGTGCTCAGCCCATACCCTGCCACCGATGCCGGTGACCAGTACCAGACCCGCATAGACCCACGCAGGCCACCACATCAGGTCGCCAGCACAGACCAGCAGGACCGTTGGTATCAGTAAGTAAGCGACCAGCAATCGGATCCACTGGCGAAGTGATACGGTGTTGGTCTTTGGTGCTTCAGTAGGTTGTGCAGACATCATGCGACCTCGTCGTAGCCCGATTCACCAGCATCACGGGCATATTTGGGGGAAAAGTGACAGGACAACAGGTTAGAACACAACGCCTCACAGCAACAGGGATAACGAACGTTTACCTGACCCAAATCAATTACCGGGAAACAAAATTGCCGAACTTTTGAGCATTATGCGGGTAAACCGTTCAACTTAGTGGCCTTATGGGCAAAGAAGGCCCACAGCAATTGACAGTCCTCGGGTGGTTGATTACTTTAAGTATATCTTTTCACAAGGAACGGGTGCTATGTCTCTCTCTATCACAATTGAACTTTCAGACAGCGATCTCGACCATTTTCGGGATGCCATGAAAACCGCGTCTGAAAATGCCAGCAAACTGTCAGACCAGGAAATTTTAGCCAAGGCGGAACAAGCCATTGCAGAAATGGAGCAGGCCAAGCTGCCCGAATTCGTTGCTGAGCGTGTCGACTCGCTGGAAGCATTGATGGCTGCAGTAAAAGACGAAGAGTGGCAAATGCCAGAGGAAGAAAAGCGCGACATTCTGACCTCACTGGCCTATTTCACCGAGCCAGAGGACATGGTGCCGGACCATATTCCCGGACTGGGCTATCTGGATGATGCCATCATGATTGAACTGGTGATCCAGGACATGTCGCTGGATTTATCCGCCTACCAGGAATTCTGCAGTTTCCGTAGCACGGAAGAAAACCGCCGTGGCGCTGAAGCCAAAGTGGATCGTGAAAGCTGGCTAGCCGGCACCCGTAGCCAGATACGCTCCAATCTGCGCAAAAAGCGCTCTTCGGGGGTTCGCCGCAGAGTGTTTGGCCGCATCATGTAATGTCTGAAAAAGCGCCGAACGGCGCTTTTTTATTGCCTGCTTCCTGCACTCCCCTCAAGGGCCAACTGTTGGTTGTTCAAATCTGTTCCCGACAGAGTTGTCACGCCGAAAGGAACGAACGGCTCGCCGTGGATGGCGAGACTGGCATGAGCCCACACGGATGTGTTGTCACCTACTGTTTTAAACGACGCACAACACCTAGGGGCGATACTGGGACGTTTTATACCGGGTTTTGTCATCAGGGCCAAAAACAACCATCAAGGCGCAACGATAGTCCGCCTCGCCAGAAGTACCCACCTTGCTATTGAACAATCCATCCCTGGCATGTCGTCCAGCCTGACCATCCACGGTCAGTCGTTCAGCACTTTATTCGCCACTTCCATGTGGCTCACCTGCTTCGCAGGCCAGCTAAAGCTGTTCAAACTGATTCCTTACCAGTTTGTCGGCGTAAGGTTAACTTACCCCTCGCCGCTAGCGCGACCTTGCTTCACCCATCTGGAGGAGGGTGAGGCTCCGGTCGCCGCAGGCGATTCGGGGTGATAGGTAATAGTTCGAGCTTCCTGCCCTCCCCCTCAAGGGCCAACCGTTGGTTGTTCAAATCTGTTCCCGACAGATTTGTCACGCCGAAAGGAACGAACGGCTCGCCGTGGATGGCGAGACTGGAATGAATCCACACGGATGTGTTGTCACCTACTGTTTTAAACGACGCACAAAATCTAGGGGCGATACTGGGACGTTTTATACCGGGTTTGGTCATTAGGGCCAAAAACAACCATCAAGACGCAACGATAGTCCGCCTCGCAAAATCTGCGATAAAGTATTTATGTTTAAGGAAGTCAGTACCATCTGGAGGAGGATGGTGCCCAGGGGTAAGGCCGGTCTATTTAGCTGCACCGCAGCGCCCGGCCGCACGACGGGTCATGGATGACCCGGCTGGGGGCGATACTGGGACGTTTTATACCGGGTTTTGTCATCACCGCCAAAAACAACCATCAAGGCGCAACGATAGTCCGCCTCGCAAAAGGTGCGATTCAGCAAGCATGTTTTTAGGAAAGTCAGTACCATCTGGAGGAGGATGGTGCCCAGGGGTAAGGCCGGTCTATTTAGCTGCACCGCAGCGCCCGGCCGCACGACGGGTCATGGATGACCCGGCTGGGGGCGATACTGGGACGTTTTATACCGGGTTTTGTCATCACCGCCAAAAACAACCATCAAGACGCAACGATAGTCCGCCTCGCAAAAGGTGCGATTCAGCAAGCATGTTTCTAGGGAAGTCAGTACCATCTGGAGGAGGATGGTGCCCAGGGGCGGACTTGAACCGCCACGGCCGTGAGGCCACTAGCACCTGAAGCTAGCGTGTCTACCAATTTCACCACCTGGGCATCGATGGATTTTGATGTTGTCGTGTATGTCGGGACGTTCCTTGGTAGAAGATGCCCCTCGACAACGGAGCGCAAATTTACGGATGTTGAGGGGTATTGTCAATACTAAATTCACAAAAAATCACTGTTCGCTCATAAATACGGCAATTGCGCCGGTATGACGGACATGTTCGAGGGGATCCTTAGCATTGAGGCCCATTTCATGCCATTGGGCCAGGCACAACTCCAGTGTTGCCAACGCATCATCCAGCGCATTGTGTGCTGGTGCAGGAGGCAATCCCAATCGCTGACGACAGCCGGCCAGTGTCAGCGCATTGGGCGCCGGTGGCCGTTGCTGCTTATCGAGCTGATATTTCGCCAGCAGCAAGGTATCCACGCACACCACATCCGGAAACACGACCTTGAGTTTACTGGCGGCGCGCTGGATAACCCCCCAATCGAGCTGATGATTGTGAAACACCAGCACGTGAGTACGGGCCAGTTCCGCCAATCGTTGCAACGAGTCCTTAACCCCTTGTCCCTGCACGATGGTTTCTTCCGTCAGTCCATGTACCACTGGTGATTGGTTCAGGTTCGCTTTGGTGCGGGTGACCTGATAGTAGCAACTCGACAACTGAATACGGCGATGCTCTGCCGCAACCCAACCGACAGACAAAATGCGCGATGTGGTCAAATCCAGAGACGTCAGCTCAAGATCCACCGCCAACAAGGGCAGTGACCAGACAGGCACGCCCTGCCAGTGCTCAGGCAGCGGTGTTTTTACGCCAAACCAGCGGGACAATATCCCCATCACCCCATCCCGCCGGAGAACTTCATTACGGCGCCTTGCTGGGCCCTTTTGATGGCCTGGAAGGCGGCTTTCAGCTGGTGACGTTCAATCGATGACAACTGACTGACGCTGACCAGATTATCAGTAACGTTGTTGTCCAACTGGTGGCGCCAGCGCAGGCGATTGAGGAACAACCAGATATCCCGCAGATTGTTGGCGTCCTTTTCAGCCAAACCTGCGTCGGCGGGCAGTTCGCGCAAGCGGGCCAGGGTCGATGGCATGCCCAAACCCTGTGCCAATGCATACAATCGCACCAGGTTGTTGATAATGGCCACCGCGTTAACTTTCAGATCGATACAGTCTGACGGGGTGTGGTCCTTGGCATAGACAAATTTCTGGAACATCGATAGCGGCACACTGACTTCATTGGCGTGACGTGCCAGAGCGGCAAGAAACATCGATTGTTGCAACAAAGGACGACGGGCATCCTGCAATCGGGCGAACAGGTCACTGTCGCCAGCCACCGAACGTACATCCAGGAAGATATTGAAATGCATGATTGCTTTTGGGGTCGGCGATTGCACCCATCGCCGCGCCTCTGCAACCGCCTGGTCGAGGCTGAGACGTAAGTCCGGGTTCATCGCCATGATGTTGCCGTTGCACAACTTAATGCCGCATTTGGCCAACCCCTGACAGACATATTCACTCATGTCAGCAAAATAGGCAGCCTCCTGTTCATCCGGTTCACGCTCCAACAGCAAGCCATTGTCCTGATCAGAACCCATGGTCTGGTCTTCCCTGGCCTGAGACCCATACACCAACCAGCAAAAATCAAACGGTGGCGTACCGTGTTGTTGTTGATAGAAGGTGATCAATCGCCGGGTCATGATATCCGTGGCCTGTGCCAACACTTTGCCGGCAACGTCAAAGTCACCGAGCCGTCGCGCATGCTTGGCAAAATAGTGCGGCAATTGCCAGGATAGCCGAGTCAACGCGTATAAGGACGGCGCTTTGGCCAGTTCATCGAGTACGAACAACACATTGCCCCGCTGGTGACGGATCATGTCGCTGGCAGTGAGGATCCCCACCGGTTGTCCGTTGGCGCGATCAATCACGGGCAGATGGTGGATATTGTTTTCGGTCATCTGGCACAAGGCATCAAACAACGTCCGCTGTTGCTCGATACTGGCAGGCTCAGGGGTCATGATCGCCGACAGCGGATTGTCCGTGGCCAAGTTTTCAGCCACCACCCGATTGCGCAAATCCCTGTCAGTAATGATACCCACCAACTGGTCCTGCGCGGTGATCAGCAAACTGGAGACCCGATTCTGCGCCATACACTGCGCACCTTCGAGGATGGATTTATGTTGCTCCATGGCAATCGGCGGACCGGTCAGTACATCCACAATGGGCTTGTGCAGCCACATGGATTTAGAGGTCGCAACAGCCTCGTTTTGCAGCTCTTCTTTGGCGTATTGCTGAAAAAAGCGTGCAACCCCCGGATACCCATCACAACACTGCTCGAAGGTGTCCTTGGGAAAACAATACACCAGACCGGCTTTGTCGACGGTGATCTCAATCTCATGTTGCAGATCATTGGTCAGGTTGGTAACACCGAAGTAATCGCCCTCACTGACGTGTCGTTCTGCCTGATCCGAGTCTTTGACCGAGAACTGACCACTGTGGATCAAAAACAGTTGCGCCCTGGCAAGGTTGAGTAGCGCAATAGAAGCTTCGTCGCTGACGTACACCAGTACCGCTTTGTGTGCCAGGTGTTGCATGGCATCGTCACCCAGTTGATCAAAGGGTGCCGAACTGCGCAATACGTCCAATGTTTGTTGAGGCAATGCCGTCATGCTGTTTTCCAACGTAAAAAGGCCCGGCAAAGCCGGGCCAGATTCAGGTTTTAATCCTTAGTGTGACTGGGCTTCCCCCGCACCTTTAGGATAGCGGATATCTTCCACCAGTTGCTGGATTTCTTCCGGGGCTTCATTGGTCATTTTATACACCACATACGCCACCACAAAGTTCAGCACCATACCCAGCGTACCGATACCTTCTGGTGAAATACCGAACCACCAGTTGGCAGGCACATTGGCTGCAGGATTTACAAACTTGAAGTAGATGATGTACGCAGCAGTAAAACCAATACCCGCCAACATACCGGCAATCGCGCCTTTGTTGTTCATCTGCTTGAAGAAAATACCCATGATAATGGCCGGGAAGAAAGACGACGCGGCCAGTCCGAACGCGAAGGCAACCACCTGTGCCACGAACCCGGGCGGATTGATCCCGAAGTAACCGGCGATGGCAATCGCCACACCCGCCGCCAGGCGCGCATAGAATAGCTCTTGTCGGTCGGTGATGTTGGGTGCCAGGTTCCGTTTCAGCAAGTCATGGGACACTGAGGTTGAAATCACCAACAACAGACCGGCAGATGTCGACAGAGCCGCAGCAATACCACCCGCGGCAACCAGGGCAATGACCCAGGCTGGCAGATTCGCGATTTCGGGGTTAGCCAGTACCATGATGTCGCGATCCACTTTCATTTCATTGCGATCATCACCGGAATAAAACATCTTGCCGTCGTTGTTTTTGTCATCCCAGCTGATCAAACCGGTTTTTTCCCAGTTCTTAATCCAGCTCGGTGCATTGGCATAGTCTGTACCCGTCTGTTCGGTGCCGTTAATGGTCTCGATCATATTGACCCGGGCAAATGACGCCAGCGAAGGAGCAGTGGTGTACAGGATAGCAATGAACAACAATGCCCAACCGGCGCTGTAGCGAGCATCACGCACTTTAGGTACGGTGAAGAAACGTACAATCACGTGTGGCAGACCTGCCGTACCGACCATCAATGCTGCGGTGATACAGAACACGTCAATCATGCTCTTCGTGCCCGAGGTATACTCATTGAACCCGAGTTCCGTCGATAATCCATCGAGTTTCTCAAGCAGATGGACCCCCGAGCCATCAGCCAAGGTTGCACCGAATCCGGTTTGCGGCAGGAAGTGACCGGTCACCATGATAGAGATAAACACAGCGGGTACCAGATAGGCAAAAATCAACACGCAGTATTGCGCCACCTGGGTATACGTGATCCCCTTCATGCCGCCAAGTACGGTGTAGAAGAACACAATGGCCATACCGATGACCACACCGGTGACGATGTCCACTTCCAGGAAGCGACTGAACACAACACCAACGCCGCGCATCTGACCTGCGACATAGGTAAAGCACACGAAAATGGCACAAATGACCGCAACCGTACGGGCAGTCTGTGAATAGTAGCGGTCACCGATAAAGTCCGGCACGGTAAACTTGCCGAATTTACGCAGGTAGGGTGCCAGACAAAGCGCCAGCAACACGTAGCCCCCGGTCCAGCCGAGGAGATACACCGCACCGTCATAACCCATGAACGAAATCAAACCGGCCATCGAGATAAACGAGGCGGCAGACATCCAGTCAGCAGCGGTTGCCATACCGTTAGCAATGGGGTGAACCCCACCACCGGCAACATAGAAATCAGTGGTTGAACCGGCACGGGCCCAGATGGCGATGCCGATGTACAGCGCAAACGAGGCGCCAACGATAATAAACGTTAACAGTTGAATATCCATCAGACGCTCCTACTCTTCGTCTACGCCGTAGCGCTTGTCAATTTCGTTCATTTTTTTGACGTACACAAAGATCAACGCCACAAACACGTAAATGGCACCTTGCTGGGCAAACCAGAAGCCCAGTTTGAAGCCAAAGAACTGAATGTTGTTCAACACGTCGACCAATAGGATGCCGCATCCAAAGGACACCACAAACCATATCGCCAGCAGCTTGAGCACCAGAGAGATGTTATCTTTCCAGTAGGCCACCTTATCTTCTTCTGTTTTAAAGGCCATGTTTGATTCCTCTATCAAAACCGTTCGAGCACAGGTTGTTGCCCCTTGCTGCTTAACGACCGTTTGCGGAACGCGCAGTGCTGGAGCGTGGGTATAACTGTAGACTGGACACTGGTCGGCGAAAATCAGACCTTGGTCGTAGGGGTCGTAAGCCTGATTGGCGGTATGCTAGAGTAGTTTTGAGACCTAAACAGGAGCAATGTCGTGGCGTTAAGTTGGATGGTATTGGCGTTTGCCTATCTGGCGGGGTTGTTCTGGTTGGCTCGTTGGGGCGATAGCAGTTCACCGCTGGCGCGCAAACTCACCTCCCACCCGCTGGTCTACTCGCTGGCGCTGGCGATCTATTGTACCGCCTGGACGTTTTTTGGCGCGGTGGGTGAAGCCAGTCGTAACGCCTGGCAGTACCTTCCCATCATGCTCGGCCCGATATTGCTCTACACCCTGGGATACCGCTTTATCCATAAACTGACGCTGGTCAGTAAGAAACAACATATCACCACCATCGCCGACTTTATTTCTTCCCGCTATGGCAAGCGCCAGACGGTTGCTTTGCTGGTCACGCTGATCGCCCTGTTAGCCACCATCCCCTATGTCGCGCTGCAGCTCAAAGCCATCGGTGCGGCGTTTCAGGTCGTTTCAACCCAGAGTGAAGGCCAGGTTGTAGTGATGCTGGCCACCTTGTTCATGGCCGCGTTTTCGATTTATTTCGGTACTCAACGTACCGATGTTACCGAATATCGCCGCGGCCTGATGCTGGCGATCGCCTTTGAGTCGAGTATCAAGCTGCTGGCGCTGATTGCGATTGCAGCGGTCGCCTACGTCATGTGGAAACAGCAGGGCAATACTAATTTGATGGCCGCCTACACCACGCCGCAGGCGTTTGGAATTTTCACATCTTTTCCGTTTGTCGCACAGACCATCATGGCCGCCGCCGCGGTGATCTGTTTGCCACGCCAATTCCACGTCGCCGTGATCGACAACCTCAGCCTGCACCACCTCAAAACGGCCCGCTGGGTTTTCCCCGGTTACTTGCTGATCATTTCACTGGTGATCCCGATTCTGGCCAGTGTTGGCACAACGTTATTGGGTCAAACCAGCCTTGAACCAGATACCTATGTGCTGGGGCTGGCGAATCTGGCCGATTCTATCTTGTTGCAAATGCTGGTGTTTGTGGGTGGACTGTCAGCAGCCACCGCCATGATCATCGTCGCCACCCTGACGCTCAGCACCATGTTAACCAACGACGTTATTCTGCCCCGACTGCTGGCGTTTAATAACGATGACAAGAACAAAGTCAGCATGGGTAAGCACATTCTGGCCATTCGTCGGGTGGTGATTGGCGTGCTGTTGTTGTTGGCCTATCTTTACTACCAGCAAATGACCAACAGCCGTTCGCTGGCCTCCATCGGTCTGATTGCGTTTTCACTGGTCATCCAACTTCTGCCGGCCATCGTTGGCGGCTTGTACTGGAAAAGGGGCCATGCGCACGGTGTGTACGCCGGACTCATCACCGGTGTCTGCACCTGGCTATTGTGGCTATTCCTGCCATTGATGGACGGTCAGCCCAGCGTACAGTGGCACAATGAGACCCTGTCGCAGGGTGCCATCATCAGCCTGGTAACCAATGCCTTTGCCTATGGGTTGTTTTCCTATTTTGCCCCCAGCCGCCTGATTGACAGGATCCAGGCCCAGGCGTTTGTTTCGCCTCGCGAGCATCAGGTTGCATCCACCAAAAAGTCTCTGACTAGCGCAACTGTCGCTGACTTGCTGACCCTGCTGACCACCTTTCTTGGCGAAAGTCGCTGTCAGCTGCTGGTTGAAGACTATCAGCGACGGGCCGACATCACCCAGTGGCAGGATGACGCACCACCGGAGCCTTCGTTTATTGCGTTTTGCGAGCGGGCCCTTGGCGGTGTGTTGGGTGGTTCAAGCGCCAAAGCATTGATTGACAGCGTGCTCAGCGGCAAAAAGCTGGGCTTTGAGGAGGTGGTGAACTTTTTTGATGACACCACACAGGCGCTACAATTCAATACCAGCGCCCTGTTCACGTCGATTGAAAGCCTTGATCAGGGGATCAGTGTGGTCGACAAGGACCTCAACCTGGTGGCGTGGAACAAACGCTACCTTGAGCTGTTTGATTACCCGGATGACATGATCAGTGTCGGCACCCCCATTGAGCGACTGGTACGATACAATGCCATTCGCGGTGAATGCGGGGTTGGCGATATTGATGAGCTGGTCAGCCGCCGACTGGAACACATGCGCGAAGGACATCCGCACCGGTTTTTGCGTCAACGCAGCGACGGCAAAGTGATCGAAATGGTCGGCAACCCGTTGCCCGGTGGCGGGTTTGTTACCAGCTTCAGTGACGTCACAGAGCACATTGAATTACAAGAAGCACTGAAAGAATCCAACATCGATCTGGAAAACCGCATCCGCCAGCGCGGTGAGGAAGTGCAGGCCATCAACGCTGAATTACGAACCGAAATTGAACGCCGTGCTGAATTGGAAAAAGCCCTGGTATCGGCTCGTAAAGTCGCCGAGCAGGCCAATGCCAGCAAAACCCGGTTTCTGGCCCTGGCCAGCCACGACATCCTGCAACCGCTGAATGCGGCAAAATTGTACTTGTCCGCATTGGATGAAATGCCAATGAACAAAGAGGCGACTGAAACACTGGCCAAACTGTCCAGCAGCGTGAATGCCAGTGAAACCCTGATAGCGACCTTACTCGACATTGCGCGTCTGGATCAGGGTGAATTGCCACTGCACATCAAACCCCTGTCACTGAAGCAATTGCTGACGCCGCTGGCCAGCGAATTCGCGATGCAGGCGCAGCGCAAGGGGCTGCACTTTCGTGCCCGGATACCGGACATCTGGGTTAACGCTGACAAAACCTATGTGTACCGTATTGTGCAGAACCTATTGTCGAACGCGATCAAATACACCGTCAGCGGGCGGGTGTTGCTGCAGGTTAGCCGTCATGATCAACAGGTAACCATCAGAGTCTGGGACTCCGGCGTGGGGATCTCCAATCACGAGCAATCTCAGGTCTTCAATGACTTTTACCGCGTCGGCGACAGTCAGGAGCACGGTGTAGGCCTGGGATTAGGCGTGGTGAGTCGGCTGGCTGAGAAACTCGGTGCACCGTTGCACCTGCAATCAACCCTCGGCCGTGGCAGTTGCTTTTCGGTGACCCTTGAGCAGGCACCGGCCGAGGTGAAGACAGCAACCGTTGCGTCGGCGCCCGCCTCGATGCTACAAGGACTGCAGGTGTTGGTGGTGGATGACAAGCGCGAGAACCTGGATGCCATGCAGACCCTACTGAACAAATGGGGTGTTAGTGCTCACTTAGCCGCCACGCAAGACCTGGCAAAGGAAATCGTCGCGCGCAGCCCGGTGGAAGTTGCCTTGGTCGACTTCCACCTGGGCAGCGACATTGATGGCCTGCAATTGGTCGCTCAATTGCGCAAACAGCAAGATAGCCACTTGCCAGCGGTGCTGATCACTGCCAACCAGGACGGCGAATTGTCGCGCCAGTGCCATGAACAAGATGTGCACTTTTTGGCTAAACCGGTTAAACCGGCCAAGTTACGTGCTTTACTGCAGTCTTTGCGTCAGGCCGCCAATCAGCAAGCTCAGGCGTCGGCCCCTGCGCCGTTGAAATGAACCAACAAAGGCTCCAGATGCGACGCGAAGTTACGCCATTGCTGCATGCCGCTGCGATAAATCGGTTGACGAACCTGTTCAGCACTGGGCGTTTTGATCGCCCGTTGGGTCTCATAGAAGGTCAGACACCCTGACTCAAAGGGCAGTTTGCAGTGAGCCAACAAGCGGCGCACCTGCCCTTCCAGATCATCAATCACCTCTTCGTGCTGTACCCGCAGAACCTTGCCGGGCAGAACCTCATCCCAGTGCTGCATCAGGCGCTGGTAGGCTTTGTAGTAACGGGCAATATCATCCAGATCATAGGTAAACTCCTGCCCTTCGCCAAACAATTGCTTGAAGCCCGAGAAACAGCACGCCATGGGATCCCGTCGCGCATCAATGATGGTGGCATTGGGCAGCATCAGGTGGATAAGCCCGACGTGCAAAAAGTTATTCGGCATTTTGTCCACAAACAACGGCGCCTGCTGTCGATAAGCGCGGGTCTGTTCAAGGTATTGTTGACCGAACCGGGCAAACAGGTCGGTCTGAATCTCTCGCAGGTTCTCCGGGTAGCCCGGTGCTTTTTGTCCCAACCGCGAGGCCTGCGCGAGAACATGGTGCAGCTCCATGGTGCCATCGACCTGGGAATGGGAAGACAGGATCTGTTCAAGCAATGTGGAGCCCGCCCGCGGCAGGCCAACCACGAAAATCGGATCCGGCGCATCGGTTCCAGCGCCTTTATGACGCTCAAACAGTTGCTTATCGCATGCGGCAATGGTGCGCTCCACCTGCTGCTCAATGGCCTGGATAGCGAAACCACTGTTTTGTCGCTTGAGGCGGTTTCCTTTGGCGTAACAGCTGAAAGCGCGATCGTACTCCCGTTTGTCTTCCCAACCTTTGCCCATCGCAAACTGCAGCGGAATGCTATCCTCGAGCGACAATTCGCCACTGGCAGTATGCGCCATTTGCGCCAGTTGCTGATCATCAAACCGGTAGGTTTTCATGTTTGCCAGGCTCCAGTACGCATCACCGAATGTGGGCTCGCAGGCAATCGCCTGCTGGTAGGCCTTTATCGCATCGGCGGTACGCCCGAGTGCCTTGTATGCATGTCCCAGCAACACTTTTAGGCCGGCACGCTCAGGGGCAGCAGCAATCAGTTGTTGGTAGGCAAGAATGGCGTCTTCGATGCGCCCCACGCCAACCCAGGCAGTCGCTCTGGCTGTCAGGTAGTGAGGATTGTCCGGTTGTGCCACCAGCAACTGTTCAATGTGTTCCAACGCCTCGGCAAAACGTCCCAGTTTGGCTAATACACCCGCCAGGTCGCTGCGTGCCTGCTGGTTTTCAGGGTCTAGCGCGACACAACTGTCGAGAATGAATTCGGCCTCCAGCAGGGCCTTTCGACGCACCGCAATCTGCGCCAGGATGATCAAGCCTTGTGGATCGTGCTTGTGTTGTTGCAAATAGCGCCGGCAAACCTGATCGGCCTGCGACAATTGCCCCTCAAACATCAAATCCAGTGCCCCCAACAGTGGTGGTGGCAATTGGCCAAGGTAATTAACCTGCTCGGTGGCCATCATCAACGCAGTATCGTTGTCCTGGGCCTGATAGAGGGTTTTCAACTCCCGCCAGCTGGACAACAGCGCCGGATTACTCTGACAGGCGCGGTAGAAGTGCCAGGCGGCAGCTTTGCATTGTCCTTGGGCCTTGAACAAATAACCCTTTTCCTGATGCCCCCGGGCATGTTCAGGAAGCCGAGTGAGTAAGTCGTCCAGGGTCGCATGTGCATCTGTTAGAGCACCGGCAATACGTTGCGCAACCGCTTTGAGGTACAGCAACGGGGGTTTCTCGGCATCCGTCGCACCGGCGAGGTGCTGATCGGCCAGCGCAATGGCGCCGTTCACATCCGCTTGCTGCAAGCGTTGCTGAATTTGTCGTTCAATAGAAGACGTCTGAGTCACGGTAATCCTTGTATCTTGTGCATGCTAGTGTGCCCGAGCCGACACAAAAAAGGCAAGCCGAAGCCTGCCTTTCACAAATGCCCCAGCGGGCCCTAGAAGTAGTCGTAAGACACCCGCACACCGGCAGTGCGTGGGCGGTTGGTGACCACTTTGGGAGTGAATTGCTGGGTGTCCACATTCAGGATCGCGCTCTCGTCGGTAAGATTGTCGATAAAGAACTCGACTTTCCACTCGTCCTTAGTGAAGCCGACAGCAACATTGGCTATCACATAGCTGTCCTGTACGTAACGCCCCCCTTTGAAGGTCTGACCGTTGGAGTCCGCATACGTCACACCTTCGTATACCGCGGCTTCCTGCTCGATAGACAAACCAGAACCGACACCGTAGACCAGGCGAGTGGTATCTTCGAGCACGTAAGCATCCATGGTCATACCGGCCAGACGGTCACCGGTATACGCAATCGAGCCGTTGACATACCCTTCCATGCCATTGTCCAGTTCGAAGTAGTAACGGGCGCGCAAGTTGCCCGAGAACTCTGCCGAAAACGGCAAACGGCTTCCTTCGGGAATGGCGATGCCCTGCAATTCAGCATTGGTGCGGGTTAGCTCCGTATCCAGCCAGCTGAACGCACTGTTGATGACCAGGTTGTCGGTTGCCAGCCAGGTGATATCGGCATCCAAACCGCGAATTTCCGCATCCCCGACGTTATCGGTAAAGACCAGGAAACTGATGTTGGTGGGATCGAAGCGCGAGGTCTGCAAATCGGTGATTTCAGAGTAGTACGCTGTTGCATTGACACGCAGAATACCGTCCAGGAAATCACCTTTGAGGCCCAGCTCATAGTTATCCAGGGTATCGGTGGTGGAGTAAACCGGAATGCGGAAACCATCAAAGGCGCCGTTCTGATTCGAAGCCAAGCCACCACCAACACGGTTGGTCACCGGTGGACGGAAGCCCTCGGAGTAGGTAGCAAATAGCAACACATCGTCATTCACTTTCCAGTCGATGGACGCTTTGAGGATGGTATCGTCGACCGTCAGGGTGCCGTCGTCATCCAGCAATTCGACTTCCAACTGACCATTGGCAATGGCTTGTTCTACCAGGGCAGGATCTTCACCTACCGCAATCAATTCATCCGCATTCTGGGTGGCAAACGCGCGAATACGACGACTCACGTCAACCGTAGTGGTCGAGCCTTTAAAGGTGTCATCGATTTCGTACCAACGGGCACCCAGGCTGGCAGTCACGCTGTCGGTGACATCGAACTCAAACTGCCCGAACACAGCAATCTGATCGATGCTGTGGGTAATGTCATTAACAAAACTGACGTCAGACTCAAACGGTCCGCCGTTGCTGTTGATGCCTTCAGTGCCTACGGTGGTGCGGTTCAGATCAGAGAAAAAGCCCAGGTCGGTGTTACCGAGCTGGAATTTGCCCACTGTATTGAGCTCCTGTTCATCAAAGAAAACCCCTGCAGTGACGCGCCAGCGCTCGGCACTGTCGGTGTTAACGCGGAACTCATGGGTGACCCGTGAGGTCTGGGTGTCTTCCTTGTACCACTTGGTCGGATCCAGACAACGCTCATCCGCAGGTGTAGCCGCTTCATAGTGATTACACACATAGTAGGCGGCAAACAATCCACCGTTGGTATAGCCGGTGTAGTCAATGGTGGAATCGATATCCCGATCCAGATAGCCACCGGTATAGACCAGTTCGAGCTTGTCCAGCCGCCCTTCCAGGGTCCAGGTGGTCAGGCCAAAATCATCATCGTTATCTTCCGGCACAAACCGGTTGGCACTGCTTTCCCCGTCAAGGTTAGGGTCATAGGCAAAGACGCCTTCGGTGGCCAAGGTTTGCTGGGTATGCTGTACCAGCAAGTCCCAATCATCATTGAAGCGATAGGACAGGCCCAATCGAGCACCGGTGTAGCTGGCATCGTTAAAATCCTCTTCGACCAGAGAATCATTGATCGGCGACTCAACCGGCGTGTTCTGCGGATCACTCAACACGCCACCGGAGATGCGGTCAATCACCACCGCACTGCCGATATAACCACCCTCTCCGGGCACATTCAGCACATTATCGATCCAGCCTCCCTGTACTTCATTGTACATGGCCAGACGTACAGCCAGGTCATCGGTCGGGGTAAAGTTCATGTAGGCTTCTGCAGAGTTACTCATTTCACCGCCTTTGGTGAAACTGATGCTGCCGTCAAAGCCCGCGCTAAAACCGGTGTGGTCAGGCTTCTTGGTGATCATACGTACCGTACCTGACTGTGAACTGGCACCGAACAGCGTACCCTGTGGGCCAGGCAACACTTCTACCCGCTCCATATCGGTGGCATAAATATCCAGATTACGCCCCTGCATGGATACGGGTTGTTCGTCCAGGTAAAAGGCCACAGAGGGCTGCAAGGCCTGAACAGTCGATACTGCAATGCTTGTCTGTGTGGTGGCTGCGCCGCGAATGTAAATTTCGTTCTGACCGGGGCCTGTCCCTTGGAATACCACGTTTGGCAGGAATTCAACGTAATCCTGGAAGTTGTCCACGCCAAGGTTTTCCAGCGCCTCGCCGTTAAGGGCGGTAACAGACACAGGAATGTCCTGAATCGACTCGGTACGTTTACGGGCGGTAACTTCGATGGTTTCTATCTGGGCTTTTGCGCCGGTTTCCTGTGCAGTCGCGACATGAGGCGCTGCCAATGCGGCTATGATGGCACAACTTAGCTTGGTCTTTCGCATGGGTAAAGATCCTCGGTTGAGTGTGACAAGATTTTAAATTGTGTTCTTTTTATTCGTCCTGAACAGATTCATTGTACGTCAAATCCACAAAAAAAACAGGCCACACTGACAGTTACGCTGAAGCAACGTTGGCGCAACGACAGAGAAAAAGGGCTGAAGAACCGGTTCAATACGTTAGGATACGACGTTTATTTCCTTCGATTTATGTCGTACTCTAAGCAATTATCAGTACCGTACCTTGTGAACATTTGCGGTCAACACAACCCAGGAGACATTGCTTGACCGATAACCAGACTACCTCCCCATTGAATCGCATCGTTTTCTTTACTGCCTCTGGGTGTATTTTGTTATTGCTGACGGGCGCCTTGCTGGCACCGGAACAGGCGGAGCAGTTGTTTAGTTACGTACAGGCAGGCATTGTTGACAATGGCAGTTGGTTTTATGTCATGACGGTAGCCATCATCCTTACCAGCACGCTGTTTCTGGGCCTGTCCCGTTATGGCGAAATCAAGCTCGGCCCCGATCACGCCAGCCCCGACTATCCTTACATCACCTGGCTGTCCATGCTGTTTGCGGCCGGCATGGGGATCGGTCTGATGTTCTTCGGCGTGGCAGAGCCCCTGATGCACTATCTTTCACCACCGACGGCCACAGCAGGCACAGTGGATGCTGTGCGTGAAGCCATGAAAATGACGTTTTTCCACTGGGGGCTGCACGCCTGGGCAATTTATGCCGTGGTGGCACTGATCCTGGCGTATTTCAGTTTTCGTCTCGATTTACCCCTGACGCTACGTTCCGCACTGTTTCCAATCATCGGCAATAAAATCTACGGCTGGCCCGGTCACCTGGTCGATATCTTTGCGGTGATCAGTACCGTGTTCGGTGTGGCAACATCGCTGGGTATTGGCGTGCTGCAAATCAACGCCGGCCTCAACTACCTGCTCGACGTGCCAGAAAGTCTGGCCACCCAGATCAGCCTCATCATCGGTATCACCTTGCTGGCGGTGATTTCGGTGGTGTCCGGTCTGGACAAAGGCATTCGCCGCTTGTCGGAACTCAACATGGCACTTGCGGTGGGACTGCTGCTGTTGGTTCTGATCATGGGGCCAACCGTGTTCCTGCTAACGGCATTGATGCAAAACACCGGCGCGTACCTGTCCGACATTGTCCGCAATACGTTCAATCTGTTTGCCTATCAGAAAACCGACTGGCTGGGCGGATGGACGATTTTTTATTGGGGCTGGTGGTTAGCCTGGGCGCCGTTTGTCGGCGTATTCATTGCCCGCATTTCCCGAGGCCGCACGTTGCGCGAATTCCTGATGGGCGTGTTGTTTGTACCCAGCGCCTTTACCCTGGTATGGATGACCTTCTTTGGCAATAGCGCCATCGACATGGTGTTTAACCACGGCAACGAGCAATTGGGCAGTCTGGCGAATGACAACACCCCGGTGGCATTATTCCTGTTCCTTGAACAGTTCCCATGGTCTTCACTGTTGTCGGTGATTGCTATTGCCATGGTGGTTGTGTTTTTCGTGACTTCGTGTGATTCCGGCGCCATGGTGGTCGACATGCTGTGCTCCAACGGTAATAACAACACCCCTCTGTGGCAGCGTATTTATTGGGCCAGCAGCGTCGGGCTGGTCGCGGCAATCCTATTACTGGCAGGTGGCCTTAACGCCCTGCAAACCATGACCATCGCCAGTGCATTACCCTTCGCCATCGTTTTGCTGCTCGCCCTTTTCGGATTATTTAAGGCCCTGCGGGTTGAAGCGTACAAACGGGAAAGCCTTGCCTTTAGTCCACTCTCGATCACCGGCGGTCAACATCAGGAAAGCTGGAAAGAGCGGCTGCATACCATTGTCGATTATCCCAGTCTCCAGACCGTGTCGCGGTTCATCAACACCACAGTGAAAAACAGCTGTTTGTCCTTTGCCGAGGAACTGCAGGGACACCATTTCGAATGCACTGTCAGTGAGGTTGAAAACGGCATTTTGCTGACGGTATCACATGGTGATCAGCCACATTTTGAATATGCCGTGTATTGTGTCGTGCATCAGCAACCGGAATTCGCCCACGGAGATCAACCGACACTGGACTCCGCAGATGATCAGACATACTATCGTGCCGAAGTTCACTTGTCCGAAGGCGGGCAGAACTACGACATCATGGGATGGTCAAAAACGGCGGTCATCAATGACATCGTTGATCAATACCATAAACATTTGCACTTTCTGCATTTACTGCAATGAGTCCCGGCGAGGACCTTTCAGGAAAACGAACATTGAAAAAAGATGAAGAATTGCTGGTTGCACTGCGTAAGGTGATCCGTGCCATCGATATGCGCTCCAAACAGCTGAATAAAGAAGTTGGCCTGACCGGGCCTCAATTGCTGGTGTTGCAGGAGATTGGCCGCGAACCGGGGTTTATGGTTCGCCAGATAGCGGAGAAAATTAATCTCAGTCCGGCAACGGTGACCAGCATCCTCGATCGACTCGAAGCGCGTGAACTGGTCAAACGGATCCGTAGCACCGAAGACAAGCGTCGAGTGGGGGTTTTCCTCAGTGAAACAGGACAGCAAGCCCTGAATGATGCCCCTTTGCCGTTACAGGAGCATTTCATCAACCGCTTTAATGATCTGGCCGAATGGGAACAAAGCCAGATGGTCGCAACGATGCAGCGTATTGCCAGCATGATGGACGCGGAAAAAATTGATGCCGCACCGGTGCTTGAAGTGGGCAGCATCGACGGAAAAAACCTGCTCTAATCTTTTTCTTGGTGGGGATAGGCAAGATGGCGAGGGTCAAGAAGACCGCGCAGTTCCTCACTCGATAGATCGGTCATCGCCTCAGCCACTTCAATGATGGGGCGTCCTTCTGCCATTGCCTGTTGAGCAATCCTGGCGGCCTGATCATAACCAATCCGTCGATTCAACGCCGTCACCAGCATCGGGTTGAGATTGACCTGATGTGACAGAGCCTCGCGATTGACGGTAATATCGGCCAGCGCTTTGACCTGCAAATGCTCACACCCATTCGCCAGCAAATGCATACTGCGCAGCAGATTGGCGGCCATCAACGGCAGCATCACATTGAGTTGAAAGTTGCCCGACTGACCTGCCACCGTCATCGTACAATGATTGCCCATGACCTGTGCGCATACCATCGCTACCGCTTCCGGTATCACCGGGTTAACTTTACCCGGCATAATGCTGCTGCCCGCTTGCAGTTTGTGCAGTTGTAACTCTCCCAGTCCACTGTTTGGGCCGCTGTTCATCCAGCGTAAATCATTACACAATTTCATCAGAGTGACCGCCAGGGTGTTGAGTTGCCCGCTCAACTCCACGGCAGTATCCTGCGCCGAAATGGCAACAAATGGATTGGGATGAGGGGTAATATCCAGCCCGCTGAGTTCACTCAGTCGTTGGCAGGCAAGATGGGCAAATTCCGGATGGGCGTTGATCCCGGTGCCCACCGCGGTTCCGCCCAAAGCCAGTTGATGGAGACGCGGGGTTACCGCCTGCAACCGGGCAATCCCCGCGTGCAGCTGTGCCGCCCAGGCGGAAAACTCCTGGCCCAGACTGATCGGCATGGCATCCATGAGATGGGTTCGACCGGTTTTGATCACATCCTGATACTGTCTGGCCAGGGCCTCTAATTGACCAGCCAATCCATGTACAGCCGGAATAACACGTTGCTGCAACTCAATGGCCGCACTCAGGTGTATGGCACTGGGGATCACATCGTTGGAGCTCTGGCCCATATTGACATGATCATTGGGGTGTACGGTGTCATCCATCTCGCGACTGGCCAATGTGGCAATCACTTCATTGGCATTCATGTTAGTGCTGGTGCCTGAGCCGGTTTGAAACACATCCAGCGGAAACTGCGCATCCCAATCTCCGTTGGCTACCTGCAACGCACTGCGGGCAATCCATTGCGCATGCTCTGCAGGTAACAGTCCCAACTCGCCGTTGGCCCAGGCGGCTGCGCTTTTAATCCAGCCGAGCGCCCGTAAAAAAGGCCTCGGCAGGGTCTCTCCACTGAGTGTGAAGTTCTGCAATGCCAATTGGGTTTGTTCGCCGTACAACGGCGCGGTACTTTTGCTTCTGTCAGTCATCGATGTCTATTGCTGGCGAGCCCAGGGCACAATCCCCCCGGCCAGCAGGATATCCCGTTGCCGTTGCGACAACGACAAGTCTAGTTCAATGACGTTGTCTGTGCCGTCAATACGGGCCTTCAGCGGCTTTTGTTGAGCAATGGCTTCCCTGACATCCGTTAACTCAATGCGCTTTGCGTCTTGCAAGGTCTGATGATCTTCATCATTGGCGCATACCAGCGGTAACACTCCAAAGTTGACCAGATTCTGGAAATGGATGCGGGCAAAACTCCGTGCTATTACCGCCTGTAAGCCAAGATAGCGAGGCGCCAGCGCCGCGTGCTCGCGGCTTGAGCCCTGCCCGTAGTTGGCGCCGCCGACAATCGCATGTCCACCTTCAGATTTGTGTTGCATGGCTCGCTGCACATAATCCGGGTCGACCGCATGGTAGGTATATTCTGCAATCTTGGGGATGTTGCTGCGATAGGGCAACACTTCCGCACCTGCCGGAAGTATCTCGTCGGTCGAAACATCATCGCCGACTTTCAGCAAAACAGGAATGTCCAGTGTATCCCCCACCGGTTCGCTGTCCGGCAATGGCGCGATGTTGGGCCCACGCTCAATGGCGGTCGGGATCACACCTTCGACGGGGGCATCAAACGCGGTTGTCTCCACATCCAGATTGCGCGGTACATCAAAGGTCGGATAGGCCATGTCCATGCTACGGGGATCGGTAATTTCCCCCGCCAATGCAGAGGCCGTCGCCGTTTCCGGTGAACACAGCCACACACGGTCATCTGCCGTGCCTGAACGACCTGGAAAGTTGCGTGGGGTTGTGCGCAGGCTATTGGTTTTGGTGGCTGGCGCCTGCCCCATGCCAATACAACCGTTGCACCCGGCCTGGTGCAATCGCGCACCGCCCGAAATCAAATGGCTCAAATGCTTGTCGTCAGACAGTTGCTGCAACACGTCCCGACTGCTGGGGTTGATATCAAAAGAGACACTGGACGGTACCCGGCGATGTTTTACCATTTCGGCAGCCACCGCGTAATCCCGATACCCCGGGTTGGCGGATGAACCAATGTAGGCCTGGCCGATAGGCTCTCCCACCACCTCACGTACCGGGACAACGTTGCCGGGGCTGGACGGCTTGGCAATCATCGGTTCCACCTTGCTCAAATCAATGTGCTCATGTTCGTCATAGTCACAGCCTTTGTCAGCGCGTAACTCAACCCACTGGTCGGCGCGATTGACACTGCCCAGATAGCGGCGGGTCACATCATCGGACGGAAAGACCGATGCTGTCGCACCCAGCTCTGCCCCCATGTTGGCGATCACATGACGATCATCCATGCTCAGGGTTGCAACACCGGGCCCATAATACTCAAGCACTTTTCCGACCCCGCCGGATACGCCATGTCGTTGCAGCAGGGTCAGAATGACATCTTTGGCACTGACCCAGTCAGGCAGGTGCCCGGTCAACTCAATGCCCCAGATGTTGGGCATATTGATATACACAGGATTCCCTGCCATCGCCATGGCAACATCGGCACCGCCGGCGCCCATCGCCAACATGCCCATGCAGCCGTTGGCACAGGTGTGACTGTCTGACCCGATCAAAACTTTGCCGGGTATAGCGAAGCGCTGCATGTGCAATGGGTGACTGATACCGTTACCAGGACGACTGAACCAGACACCAAAGCGCTGCGCCGCCTGGCGCAAATAAGCGTGGTCATCAGGGTTTTTGTGATCTTCCTGGATAAGGTTGTGGTCGACATACTGGGCAGATACTTCCGTCTTTACCCGGTCTAGCCCCATGGCTTCCAGTGTCAGCATCACCAGCGTACCGGTGGCATCCTGACAAAGGGTTTGGTCTACAGTCAGGCCTATGCTCTCACCCGGGGCAGCCTGTCCTTGGGTTAAATGCGAATGAATCAGTTGTTGCGCCACATTACGGGCCATGTTTCCTCCTCAATTCTCGCGAATGTGCTGAGCGTATGGCCGCATGGCTGTCAAAAATCACTGTGTAAACATGCCCATGCGGCATGCACCTTTCACAATATTATTTGTGTTCTAATTTATTATTTCAACCCCAAATCAAACAAGATGACGATATAGGATTTTTTTGCTGTTATTTTTCAATTACTTAATCAAATCACGGCTCCAGACAAATATCCTCATATTAATTTGAGTTCAGTTTATTTTATTATCGCCTCGTGCAGTAAACTGTGCAGTAACAAATTGGCTCCACGTTCAATGTCCTGCCAGTGGGTCCACTCATCCGGCGCGTGAGATATTCCACCAACGCTGGGGACAAAAATCATGCCTGCACGAGTGACCCGGGCCATATGTTGCGCATCATGACCCGCGCCACTGGGCATCACCAAATATTCGCAACCACTGTCTTTTGCACGCTGGGCGATGCTGTCGATCAGCGTCGGGTGCATGGGTTGAGGATCCAGCCAGCTCATCTGTTCAAATTCAAACATCAGGTTGTGTTTACGTGCGATGGCAGAACATACCCGTCGACAGGCATCAGCCACGGCTTTCATGACGTCATTGTCGACATCCCGTCCCACCAGCGTAAACTCCGCTTCCCCCGGTACCGTATGTGCCTGGCCGGGTTTCAGCTCGACCTTGCCGACCGTGAGGCGGGTTTTATCAGTTCCCTCTTCATCAATGATGCGGGGAATTTCATGGGCAAAGTCGGCCAGGCCCATAAACGCATCACTGCGTAAATCCATCGGCGCGGTGCCGGCATGATTTGATTTACCAATCAGTCGCACGATCCACTTAAACACACCGGATATGGATTCGACGACCCCAATCGATGCACCTTGTTTTTCAAGCACCGGTCCCTGCTCAATGTGCAGTTCAATGTAGGCGTGAAAGTAGCCCGGCTCTTTATTCACTTTCAAGGCATCCATCGGTTCGAAGCCACAACGGCGCATTTCTTCGTGCAGATACACATTATTGACATCGTGTGCCGACATCAGCCACTGGGGCGTAATATCACCGATCAGAGCCTGCACCCCCATCATGCCGCCGAACCGTCCTTCCTCCTCGGCAAACGCATACACTTCCAGAGGATGCTCCAACGTCAGCCCTTGCTCCTTGATCACGCGCAGACATTCAATCCCCGCCAAAACGCCGAGGGTGCCATCGAACATCCCGCCGTCGATCACAGAGTCAATGTGCGACCCTGTTGCAACGACCTTGTTGGCAGGCGCCTTATCAATGCGACACACCACATTGCCGGCACCGTCCATTTCAGCGTGTAAACCCGCCTCACTGCATCGCTCCAGCAACCAATGCCGGGCTTGCATATCGGTGTCGGTAAACCCCAACCGGGTAACCCCCCGTGTATCCGGGTTGTAACCGATTTGAAACAAGTCTGTGAGATCGTCTTGCAAACGTGACAGATTAATGTGCGGATAATCGGCCATAACAGCTCCTCGGTTTTCAACTAAAATTGAATATAGTTCAAATTGTTGTTAGTGTGATTTTCACGCTGCGATAAAAGGTGAATCGGGTGAACCCAAGAATCATCTACATGCTGTTGGTCCTACTCTTAATAGCGCTTAGCGGCAATTCCGTGAGCGCTACGCAGGTGCGTGAAGGCTACATCAGCCTGAATGTTAACAATAAGAACTCAATGTATGAACGGTTAACTTTATTACCCAAGCAACACAATGCCGTCATCACCTATACCTACCCTTTGCACCAACAGGATCTCGCCTTTGTGTCGGGTTTACCCGATGGCGAGTATCAGCCCGTATTGCAAGCAAAAGATGGCAGCACACAGTCATTACCGCCGTTTACGGTAAAGCACTATCCACTGTGGCAGGCAGGTGGCCTGTTCATTCTCGGTCTTGCCGTGTTTGTTGCACTGCTTGTCACCCTGTTTAATTACCAACGCAGCGAAGACTGAACATGCAAGCCGTCCAAATCGACAGTACATCTGCCCTGCTTATTCTGTGTGCCTTTGGTGTTGCCTGGCTCGCCTGGGGATGGTATCTGGGGCGGAAGAACAAAACCCTGGACGATTTTGCTCTGGCCGGCAGAAACGTTGGTTTTGCCCTGGCAACCGCAACGGCAATGGCGACCTGGATCACCAGTAACACCACCTTGGTGGCCCCACAGCTAACCCTGCAATTCGGTGTCTGGGGCATGTTGGGATACAGCATGGCGGCGCTGGGGTTGTTACTGTTCGCCCCATTGGCAGAGCGGATCCGCAAACTGATGCCCCATGGTTTCACCAGTGGTGACTTTATTCTGGCGCGCTATGGCCGCGCCGCCTGGGCGGTGTTTATCATCATTTCGCTGTGCTATGCCCTGGGATGGCTGGTCAGTCTGAGCATGGCTGGGGGCTTGCTGCTCAGTGCTCTGAGTGATCTCAGCTACCTGACCGGAATGACGGCGATTCTGCTGATCTGTGTGGGATACACCCTGATGGGTGGTTTGCGCGCGGTGATTGCCACTGACTTTGTACAGTCTATTGTGATCATCATCGGTGTGGTGGTGATCGCCGTGGTGTGTATCAACACGGTGAGTTTTGAGACGCTACACACCGAGCTCAGTGCCCGTCAGCCGGAATTGCTCAACCTGCTGTTCCCCGCCGCCATCATGTTTTTCTTCAATAACGTGTTTTTCGGTATTGGCGAGATCTTTCATTCCAATGTCTGGTGGTCCCGTGCATTTGCGTTTGCCCCTGGTATCGGGCGCCGCTCCTACTTTACTGCCGGATTGTTGTGGCTTCCCATTCCGATTGTGACCGGATTCGTGGCACTGGCAGCCGTGACCCTTGGTGTCGTGCCACCCAGCCCGGACATGGTTGGCCCCATGGTGGCAGCGAAACTGCTCGGTGACATCGGCGCCGTATTTGTATTCATAGTGGTGTTCTCCGCATTGGCATCCAGCATGGACTCGCTGCTGGCTGCGACATCGGATTTACTGACCCAGGACGTGTTTCGCAAACTACTGCGCCCGGACAGCGACGATATGTCTTTGCTCAAAGCCAGCAAAGTCATCATTGTCTTGCTGGGACTGGCCACCTGGCTGATTTCTCTGCCTAAACTCGCCACCCTTGGCGCGCTGCTGAATTTCACTGGCGCATTTGTGGCGTCGACTATCTGGCCAATTGTGTACGGTATTTTTGATCGTCGCCTGACCGGGAAGTGGGCCGCTCTGGCAATGACGCTGGGCACCGTGAGCGGTCTTTGCGGCTATTTTCTGGTGGGTTTTTACGTCGCTGCAATTGTGTCATGCAGCGTTTCGCTGTTGGTGTGTCGGGTAGGTCTTGCCCGCGCAACAACCTTGTTTGACTGGCAACAACTGCAGGAGGCTCCCCGTGTACTTAAGTGAGTTAGCATTGACCCTTATCGTCGTGTTGGCGCTTGGCATCACGGTGTGTGTACCACTGTACCTACTGCTGCAATTGTGCCTGGATTTAAAAGGCAAAAGGTTATGGTAAAAGAGGATCTGGAAGCGGTTGTACGATTCGATCAAACCCGCCCGGACGTATACGGATGTGCGCACCCCAAGAACCTGCTGAGGGCGATCATCGAGGACGGTGAGCACCTGGAAAAACTGACCAACAAACACATTTTTTCATCGGATCAGTTTGATCGTGACACCTTGTTGCAGCTGTTCCGTCTGGCCGCCAAATACGAGGCGAATCCGGATCGCTTCAGCTCTTCATTGCAGGGAAAAATACTGATTTCGGCCTTCTATGAGCCCAGTACCCGTACGCGATTATCCTTTGAGAGTGCCTGGCACCGTCTCGGCGGCGACATCATGTCGATCACCGACCGCTCCACTACCGGCATCGCCAAAGGCGAAAGTCTGGCGGACGTGGGCGAAATGTTTAATAACTACGGGGATTGCGTGGTGCTGCGGGACTCCAATGAGCATTCCGTACGGGAGATGATGGGGGCACTACGCATTCCCATTATCAACGCCGGCAACGGTACCGACGAGCATCCGACCCAGGCACTGGCGGATTTATACACCATCCTGAAATGGCGCCCCAACCTGATCAGCGATGACAACCCGGACCCGATCAACATCTGTATCGTCGGCTTGCCGAGTAAAATGCGTACCGTACGCAGTCTGATCAAGCTGTTTTGCATATTCCCTGAAATGATTGGCCGGCTGACCATAGTGAATGATAACCCTGATGAGCAGATGTTTGACGAAGAGCAACGTGAGCAGGTCGAAGAAGCCGGCCTCAATGTGGTGCTACGCCATGAACTCGACCCTGAGCTTCCTCAGGCCGATGTGGTGTATATCAATGCCATTGCCTGGGAGGGCGATTCATTCAATGCCTACGGCAAGGTCTTCCACTTGAATGCAGCGTCTCCGCTGAAGTCTGACGCCATCGTGTTGCACCCACTGGCCCGTGGAGAAGAATTATGTACCAGCCTCGATGACACCTCTCATAACTGGTATTTCGCCCAAGCCCGTGGTGCGGTGTTTCTGCGCCAGGCGTTACTGACCTGTCTGGTGCGACGCGCCGAACGGGTACTCGACATCATTTAAATACGAGGCTTCCGATTTATGTGTGGTATTGCAGGTATTTTTGCCCGTCAACCGGGTGACCCTATCGATTCTCAAACCCTGGTCAACATGGCCGCGATCCAGCACCATCGCGGCCCGGACAATTACGGTTATTGTAACCCAGCAAACATGGGCGTCGGCATGAGCCATGCGCGGCTGTCGATCATTGACCTCGACGAAGACCGTGGCCGCCAGCCATTCTGGCTGCACGGTGGCCACCTGATGTTTGTGCACAATGGTGAGTTTTACGATTATCAGCGTATTCGCACCGACCTCGCGGCCAAAGGCATGCATTTCGAGTCAAAAAGTGATTCGGAAATCGTGCCTCATTTGTATCAGGAACTTGGCATGGCCGGCACCCTTCCCTTGCTGCGGGGTGAGTTTGCCTTTGCGTTGTATGATGATGCCGAGGATGCCCTGTATCTGGTGCGGGACCGATTCGGCATCAAACCGCTGTACTGGACCATCACCGACAACAGCGTGGTGTTTGGCTCGGAAGTCAAAGTGGTACTGGCCCACCCGGACGTCAACGCCGAAATCGACACCCACGGCCTGTTCCACCAGCTTATTCAGGTGATGGTACCAGGCACAACGGCCTTCAAAGGGATCCAACAAGTCGAGCCGGGGCATATGCTAAAAATCACCCGTAACGGCGGCGAGTTTCAGGTCGAAACAACAAAATACTGGGATATGGATTTCCCCCTGGCGGGCACCCGACCTCAGCGCGAGGACGACTATTATGTGCAAGGGGTACGTGACCAGTTAATTGAAGCGGTCAACCTGCGTCTCAACGCCGATGTTCCGGTGGGCTGCTATTTGTCTGGTGGGATTGATTCATGCTCGATTCTCGGTCTGGCGTCAGCGTACCACCAGGATCCGATCAAAGCATTTACCATCAGTTTCGACAATAAAGATTATGATGAAGCCGATATCGCCACCGAGATGGCGCACAGTGTTAAGGCGGATCAAGACATCCTCAACCTTAATGCTGATCTGCTGTATGACAATTTTTCCCGCACCATCTGGCACACTGAACGCACCATTTACAATACCCTGGCGGTGGCAAAGCTGATGATGAGTCAGCACGTAAAACACGTCGACTATAAGGTGGTATTGACCGGTGAGGGGTCTGACGAACTGTTTGCCGGCTATCCGGCGTTTCGCAAGGACATGTTCCTGCACGGCATGGAAGGCCTTGATCCAGAACAGGCCAAAGACTGGCGCGCTGCGCTGGAAAGCAACAATAAGCTTTTCAGTGGTGCGATGCTGCCCAAGGATGAATACAGCTCCAGCGACATCAATGACAAGGTCGGCTTTACCCCTTCCTGCCTGCAACCCTGGTTAGGCTGCAGTGAATACGCACGCCACCTGATCCACCCCAACCGCCGGGACGAAATCGCCGACTATGAACCCGGTAAGGCGATTGCCCACAAACTCGATGCAACCTACCTACAGGATCGTCATCCCCTGGATAAGGCCCAGTATGTGTGGATAAAAACCATGCTTGAAGGCCAAATCCTAACCTGGGGCGGTGACCGTGTGGATATGGCCAACTCCATGGAAGCCCGGCCGGCGTTTCTCGACCACCACCTGGCCGAATTTGCCTGCCAAATTCCACCAGAGATGCGCATCCGGGGTAATAAGGAAAAGTATGTGTTGCGCGAAGCGATGAAAGGCGTTTTGCCGGAGACCCTGTACAAGCGGGAAAAATTTGCCTTTATGGCCCCACCGGCACACACCGACGATGCCAAGTGGCAGAAACTGCGGGCACTATTGAAACGCTATGTGAGTGATGAAAGCCTGGCATCCACCGATCTGATCGATCAGGATTATCTGGCCACACTGATCGCCAAGCAAGAAGATCCAGCGACCCCCGACGCCGATAAAGTACAGATTGACGCCGTGCTCAATCACGTACTGGGTGTCATGTTGCTGCATCATCATTTTATTGCCCAGGATGTCAGTCAGTTGGCTTACGAAAAGGCCCAATCGCTGGGCTGGGTCGTATAGCCGAAAGCGACGCATTAAAGGCAGGGGTCCCTGCCTTTTTTGTGTCAGATTACTTTACAAATTTGTTACAACCGCCTCCGTTAAATATCATAACCAACTGTTTATTATCAATATTTTATTTATGGTGCGTTTTTTGCTGTTTAAATTTTAAGCACGAAAATAGCTAAATCACTCGCGAGGACGTGAAAATGAAAGCACTAGGATTTAAAGCACTGATCGGCGCACTTCTACTGAGTATTACCAGCGCAGCCAATGCAGCGTTTATCTTTTCCCAGAATGGCAACGAAATCACCATGGAAGTGATCAACGAGTCTTATACGCTGACGGCCAACCAGACAGACAATATTCTGTACGTTGCCCTGCTGGACGTGTTTCTGCCCGGTGGGGGCTCTGTTCACGATGGTGCTCGCGTTGGTGGCTCAGGCACCATGTCAGTTAACGGTGGCGCGGCTACCGCACTGAACTGGTGGGGCGGATGGCAATACCGCCCGGGTTTCCAGGCGCCCTGGACTCCGGAAGACGTGTCATTCCTGTTTGAATTAACGCCCAATACTTTAAGCATCGGCGACACCATCACCGTGAATGCAACACTGACCATGAACATGCTGGCCGATGCCGATATCATCATGCCCAGTGTGTTTGGTAACGTGACCACCGTGATTGGCGGACACCGCTTCCTGTATTCTCAGGGCCATACCACCGACGTATCACGGCAAGCCACCGGCGTGTCAGAACCGTCTGTTTTGGCGCTGTTTGGATTGGCTCTGT
The DNA here is from genome assembly GCF_020687825.1 of Fluctibacter halophilus. Lineage (GTDB taxonomy): Bacteria > Pseudomonadota > Gammaproteobacteria > Enterobacterales > Alteromonadaceae > Fluctibacter > Fluctibacter halophilus. The sequence goes on along the minus strand of NZ_JAJEWP010000002.1, from coordinate 21,111 downwards.
TGGGCATGGGTTCAATCCGTCGCAAAGCCAACGCGTAATCAAATCTCGCCATTTGGCGACGTAACAAAAAGGCAACCTCAGGTTGCCTTTTTTTGTTACTGAAACGGCTGCTGTGAGCAATGGCTGTGGTGTTGATCAGCCAGCCTGACAGGTTTGCTTGATCAGTGATTCAGCCCGAGCAATACCGTCTTCATCCTTGCGGGTTTTGGCTTCAATCAAATCCAATTTGGCCGTTTCACATTTATCCCGCAGTTCTTTGTTCATCAGATAAACCTGATCTTTGCTGTACTGCTTGAGGCCTTCCACGCCGCTATACTCATCGCGGTTTTCCGGCGCTCTGTCCGCTTGATAAGGTTCTGCCAGCTTGGCACTGCAGGCGCTGAGCAACAATGACGAAGTGACAATGATCACGGGCAACTTCATGATATTTCCCTATAGGTTGGATTGGCGGCGTCACTATACACAGACACCCATTTAGAAACGGCAACTAGTGTAACAAGTTACGCTTGATTAAAGACAGCCTCGCGACGCGAAAGTTGCAACAGGGTTGAGGATCGTTTTGAATGAGTAAGGGACCGCTAGTCAATCGCCCAGGCAGCTTGCAACTGTGCCAAGGTACCCGACTGCTTAAGTTGCATAAATGCGCGCTGATAGCGCTCTACCAACTTGATATCGGATCCCTGCACAAAAGCGAGGTATAGCTCACTGTCCAACACATGGGCCCGATACACTTTGTGCAGGCGATCCGGTGGCAGCGACAATGCTTTAAGGGCGCTTTCCATTGCACGCTCGCCGGAAATCATCAAGTCCGCACGACCTTTGATCAGCATAAGGATACGGCTTTCCTCCCCCACATTGCTTTCCTGCGATGCCATACGGTACAGGTTGGTAAACCCTGAACGGGTCAGAAACTGATCGGTGGTCGCGTCTTTCACCACGGCAATGCGCAGATCCCTGAACGCTTCCAGCGCGTTGGTTCGTGGTAGTTTGTCATCGTTCAGGGCCCAGAAATATAGCTTTTCCCGATCGATGGGACCAATCCAGTGAAACAGTGGAGTGCGGGCATCGTTCTTGCCCATGGAAAAAATCAGCGTATCGGGGGTTTCAAGGGCATGATGGTAGGCGACTGACCAGGGAAGGATTTGAATTGCAAGGGTATCATCGAGGTTCTTCGCCATGGCCTGTACAACCTCAACCGCATAGCCTGACAGTTGGCGATCTTCGTCTAACACCTGGTAGGGATAAAACAACTCCGTCACGGCGCTGACATTACGTGCCTGCACACTGGATGTGGTCATTCCATACACCAACATGGACAGGATCAGCCCTGCTATCGGCCAATCAACGAGCGCTTTGCGCATATTGCCTACCTTCTTATCACTGCTTTGGGGCGCTTGTAAGGTTGAGGTGCAATGAATACCGCCTTTCTCGCACCCTACGCCTAATGATTGACCATATTTCAGCAATCGCAAGGCGCAGTGGCCAAAAGTACGTTCCAGGGCGCTAGTGAGCAACGCTGTCGGCCGGCGGTTCCAACTGCAATTGAGAGGCGATCAAAACGGCCTGGGTTCTGTTATTGATACCCAACTTTTTAAACACTGCGGTAATGTGCGCTTTGACCGTTGCCTCTGCAATGTCGAGTTCAAAACCGATCTGTTTATTCAGTAAGCCGTCGCGCAGATAACACAAGACTTTGTATTGGGCCGGCGTCAGGCTGGCGACTTTCTCGGCCAGTTCACTAAACCCGTCATCCACAGCCTGCACCCCCTCTTGCAGCGCCTTGGGAACCCAGATATCGCCATCAATGATGGTATTGACCGCCTCGGCCACTTCGCCTGCCGCGGTGGTCTTAGGGATAAAACCCAGCGCGCCGGCATTAATCACCTTGCTGACAATACCTTTATCCTCGAGGCCAGAAATCACTGCCACAGGAACGTCAGGAAACAACTTACGCACGTGGATAAGACCAAACAAATCGCTACTGCCGGGCATGTGCAAATCAAACAACAACAGGTCAACGTCATGGGATTGCAATTGATGGACGGTTTCCGGCAGGTCACTGGCTTCGAGCAGATTGAGGTCATCAAAATGGGTTGTCAGTGCGCCTCTGAGGGCGTCCCGGTACAAAGGATGGTCGTCAGCCACCAGCAATGTCAGCATGTTGTTATTCATTTGTTGTATGCGTGTAAAGCCAGTCTACCAAGTCGTCAGGATTGCGCAATCTTTCGGCCCTTTTGGGCAAAAAAAAGGCGACGCATGGCGCCGCCCACACATTGGGAATCGGTTAACGGTTCAGCCGGTTCTCAATCAGGCCATCCACCACACTGGGATCAGCCAGGGTCGAGGTGTCGCCCAGTTGCTGATATTCATTGGCGGCGATTTTACGCAAAATACGACGCATAATTTTGCCTGACCGGGTTTTGGGTAAGCCGGGCGTCCATTGGATCATGTCGGGAGAGGCAATCGGACTCAATTCCTGACGCACCCAATTACGCACTTCGGTGGTCAACTCATCGGTTACCTCAATTCCTTCACAGGGAATGATATAGACGTAGATCCCCTGCCCTTTCACATCATGGGGGTAGCCGACAACTGCCGCCTCAGCCACTGCCGCATGAGACACCAGTGCACTCTCAATTTCCGCCGTGCCCAGACGGTGACCGGAGACATTCAGAACATCATCCACCCGACCCGTGATCCAGTAGTAGCCGTCCGCATCACGGCGCGCACCATCGCCGGTGAAATACGCACCGTCATAGGTACTGAAATACGTCTGCTCAAACCGCTCGTGATCGCCATACAGCGTACGCGCCTGGCCTGGCCAACTGTCTTTAATGATCAGGTTACCTTCTGCCTCACCATTGAGCTCATTGCCTTCGTTATCCACCAGTGCAGGTTGGATGCCAAACAGCGGACGGGTGGCCGAGCCGGGTTTCAGATCAGTCACGCCAGGCAGCGGTGAGATCATGATGCCGCCGGTTTCAGTTTGCCACCAGGTATCGACAATCGGACACTGTCCACGACCAATCACCCGATGGTACCAACTCCACGCCTCTGGGTTAATCGGCTCACCAACCGACCCCAGCAGTCGCAAAGAATCGCCGTAGGTCCCTTCGGCGGCAAAGTCACCGTGGGCCATCAGTGCGCGGATCGCCGTCGGTGCGGTGTACAGAATGTTGACCTGATGTTTATCAACCACCTGACAGATACGGCGCACATCCGGGTAGGTTGGTACACCTTCAAACAACAGGGTGGTCGCACCGTTCGCTAAGGGTCCATAGACCATGTAGGTATGACCGGTGATCCAACCCACGTCGGCGGCACACCAGTAAATTTCGCCAGGGTGGTAGTCGAACACGTACTTGTGGGTCAGTGCCGCATACACCAGATAACCGCCGGTGGTATGCACAACCCCTTTGGGTTTGCCGGTTGAGCCTGATGTATACAAGATAAACAGCGGATCTTCGGCATTCATTTCCGTTGGCGGGCACACGGTATCGCAATCGGCAACCAGCTCATGCCACCAGCAATCGGTGCTCTGCTGACTCACTTCACCGCCGGTGTGTTGCCAGACAATCGTATGTTCAATGGTCGGACAGCGGTTGTCTGCCAACGCTGTATCCACATTGGCTTTCAGTGGCACAGATTTACCCGAGCGAACACCTTCGTCAGCAGTAATCACCACTTTGGCACCACAGTCATTGATACGATCGGCAATGGCATTGGGGGAGAATCCGCCGAACACCACACTGTGCACGGCACCAATCCGTGCACAGGCCAGCATTGCGTAGGTCGCCTGCGGGATCATCGGCATATAGATAGCGATGCGATCGCCTTTCTGTACACCTAATTTTTTCAGACCATTGGCTAACTTGGAGACTTCTTCGTGCAAGGTCTGGAAGGTGATGTGCGTTGATTCTTCGCCGCTGTCACTTTCCCAGATCAGAGCGGTGTCATTTGCGCGGGTCGACAGGTGACGGTCGATACAATTGGCAGAGACGTTTAACGTACCGTCAGCGTACCACGCAATACGGGTGTCATTCTTACTGAATTGAGTCTGCTTAATGGTGCGGGGAAAATGCATCCAGTCGAGAATTTTGGCTTGCTCAGCCCAGAAGGCATCGGGATTGTTCACCGACGCATCATACATTTCACTGTATTGTTCGGGGCTCAACAGGCGTTTTGATTTGATGGATTCGGGAACGGGATAGATCTCTTCAAGCATGATCGCAGGTCCTTGATAGATTCTCTGAATAGTCCGACACTTTACCCTGTCGTGAATGACAGAAAATGCGACTTTGGTCTTAGGGTGATATTCAACATAGCACGCATTCTGGCCCTCGTGCAGGGGATTTTCGACACCCAGTTGATCATGCCCCACAAACGGTTCGTTGTTCAGGACTGATTCGGCTACGACTTTGGTCTTATAGACTAAGCGCTTATATGCAAAAAGCGGGATGTGTTCCACAGTTATGCCAGCTTCAACGGCGACTAGGACACTACGATGAAAAGAATAACTACCCTATCTCTGGCAGTACTTACTGGCCTGTGCACGCTTTCGGGTGCGCAGGCAAACGTGTTGGATAAAACCAACGTGAAATTTAGCGGCTATGTAAAAGCAGATGCCATGTTCAGCAGCTACAGCGATGGCACCCTTGGTTCCGGCAACATTGGACGGGACTTTTATCTGCCCAGCCTGATCCCGGTTGGCGGCGCCGAAGAGGATACCCAGTTTGATGCCCACGTTCGTCAAACCCGCTTTCGCTTCACAACCAACACCGATCTGAGCAATGGTGACAAAGTCACTGGCGTGCTGGAACTGGACTTTATGGCCACACCGGATGGTAACGAGCGGGTGAGTAACTCGTACGAACCACGTATCCGCCACGCGTTTGTTAAATACAAAAACTGGCTCGTTGGTCAAACCTGGACAACCTTCCAGGATGTGCGCACATTGCCCGAGTCCCTGGACTTCATCGGCGTAACCGATGGCACAATATTCGCCCGTCAGGCCATGGTGCGTTACACCAACGGCGGTCTGGAACTGGCACTGGAAAACCCGGAAACCACCATCTCACCCTACACCGGTGGCGGACGGATTGTCTCTGATGACAATACCGTACCGGATTTCGTGGCCCGTTATACCCACAGCGCCGACTGGGGTCATATCGCAGTCGCAGGCTTGCTGCGTCAGCTGAACTACGTTAATAAACAAGGCGGTGCCGACATCGATTCGAGCGAAACCGGCTATGGCATCAGCATCACCAGTAAAATCAAATTCGGTAAAGATGATCTGCGTTTAATGGCGAACTTCGGCAGTGGCCTGGGTCGCTATCTGGCATTGAACGCCGTCAATGGTGCGGTACTGAATGCCGACAATGAACTGGAAGCCATCGACTCAAGCGGTTTTTCGGTGGCTTACCGTCATGTGTGGAACGACCAATGGCGCTCCAACTTCATGTATTCAGCGCTCAATGTGGACAACGATGTCGCCCTGACCGGCACCGGCACAACCAAAGACACCCACAGTGCCAGGGTCAACGTGTTGTATTCGCCCTCCAGCGAACTGACCTTCGGCGCAGAATACACCTACGCCAAGCGCGAGCTTGAAAGCGGTCTGGATGGTGATATGAGTCGCCTGCAATTCTCAGCGAAATACGCGTTCTAGTTTTTTTCACTGCCTGAGGCGCCCCAAGCTGCGGTTTGGCGGCGCCTTTTTTTTATGATTGGGTGTACACTGGTGTCCTGACTTACATGGAGGCAATGATGGCCATACCCACTCTTTTGCGCAGCCAGGACATCGCGGCACTGCCCGGTGAACACAAAACCCACTTCCTGAACAACAATGCACAGCGGCTGAATAAGTCGTTAGGCGACGCCTCCGGACTCACGGGACTGGGCGTGCATCTGATCGAGGTTCAGCCCGGCTTCGACACCACCGAGTACCATGCTCATTACTACGAAGATGAATGTGTCTATGTACTGGAAGGCCAGGCCCTTGCCCGGGTGGGTAATGAGGAAACCACCCTACAGGCAGGGGATTTTATCGCCTACCCGGCAGGTGGAGAACCACACAGCCTGCACAACAACGGTAACGGGGTGTTACGTTGCCTGGTCATTGGCCAACGGCTGGATCATGACGTGGCGGATTATCCGGACAAACACCAACGCATTTTCCGTCAACGGGGTATGCCCTGGAGCCTGGTGGACATCGACGCATTAACCTATCCGCGCGGCAAGCCTGACAAATGACCGCCGGGCCTATGCCCGGTTTACCATCAGCGACTGTTCGGCACCGACTACCTGATTGCCGCCAGCCTGCTTGGCTGCTTTGAGTGCCAATTCGGTTTCATGCAGCAGGTGTTCCGGATCATGTAATCCGCTGGCCGGCAAACTGCAGTAGCCAATGCTCAGGGTGGTTTGCAACGGGATCTCATCGACCATGTAAGTATGCTCTGCCACGTCACTGCACAGTTTGTCAGCAATTCCGTGTGCCCGGCCCTGATCGACCCCCGGTAGCAATAGCAGAAATTGTTTGGAGGTGTAACGCCCAAGCGCATCTTTACCCTGGCGGGTACGTGCCAGCAACGCCTGACTCAGGGCGCGCAGCAACTGATCACCATCGGCATGGCTGTAGCGTTGGTTTAACTGTTTAAGATGATCCACATCGACCAGCATAGCGGTTAGCCAGTCGCCCTGCTCCTGACTTTCACCGAGCAGGAAACCGACTTTGTCCACCACCGCTCGTCGGGTCAGCAAGCCAGTCAATGGGTCCCTGGGTTCGTCATCATCACTGCGCGTTTGCAACACATAGCGCTCAGTCAACACCCCGATGCGAGCCGACAGTCCCAGCGCCAGGATCAGCCACAGTCCATGCAACAGCAAAAAAGAATCTGACACCTGATGATGTGCAGAATAAGGCAGGATCGGCGCAAAATAGATCAGCGCCAGCACCACGATAGCGGCCAGCAACGCGACCAGTATTCCCTTACGTGCATTCAGTAGCAGCGCTGTCCATACGGGTAACAACGGCAACAACAAAATAAAATGACTGGTGATGCCACCGTTGACCGCCAATAACGGCAGTAGCATTGCAGCAACCAGATACAGTGGCAACGCGCCATGCCAGGGCCGTGCGGCGCTCTGGCGCAAATACAGGTAACACAACCCAGCCATCACTGTGTTGATAACACCCAACAGGGTGAACAACAATTCCTGGGTCACCAGCAACGGCCGCAACAGAGTGACCAGCGCAACAAACAAACACAAAAATCCCACACTGCTGACAATCATAGGCTGTCGGGAACGTTCTTTCATACGATCATCCTTGGTCGTGGTGGGTTGTCAGGTCCAACCCAGTAATTGCTCAAAATCACTGTCCAGTTGCTTGGCAAACTCTTTCGCATGTTTTGCCACTTGTTCCAGGTGCCGATCTTCATCCGTTTTGGCTTCGTAGGCGGGGACACTGCAAGCCTGCCCGGCTTCGTCCAGCGCCATAAAGGTAATAAAGCAGCGATTAGTAATGGTTTCTTCGGGACTCTTGGGGTCACTGGCTCGAACCACCACATAGATATGCATACTGGTGGTGCCGGTATGCACAATACGGGCTTTTATACGCACCACCTGGCCGACCAGAATCGGACGAATAAAGCGAATGGCGTTGGCAGATACGGTCACGCAGTAGCGCCGACTCCATTGCGCCGCACACGCATAGGAGGCCTGATCTATCCATTTCATGACCATGCCACCGTGCACCTTGCCACCAAAATTGACATCGGTCGGTTCGGCGAGAAACTGAAACTCTGTTTGCGTAGAAGGCATTGAAAACCCCTTCACCTGACGACGGATTGTCAGGCTCTTTCAAACTAACTATAGTCAAACTTTGCCAGTTTGTAGCGCTCTATCAGTTTTATTTTCAGGAAGAAAGCAATGCATCTCAAGTACTTACACGTTACTAACCGCGAGATTGTCGGGCAACAGTGGGCGGCTCAATGACGTAAGAAGGTATTGTGGTAATAATCCTGAAATTGCGGCAAAGCCTGCTCTTCTTGCCAATACGCTGTCATCGCCTGCAAATAGCGGTCGGTGAATTTGATAGTCATAACCACCCGGTTGATGTCACTGATGACTTTCGCCCCCCACACGGTGCGGCTACACGCCACATGCCCCAACTCATAAGGCTGCAGGCCGTCAATCGGTAACATTTTCAGACGCGCCTGGTAGGGGTTGTGTTGATTGAAATAGCGGCCTTCAAACGGATACGCCAGGGTATACTGGATTCGCCCCAGCGCCAGCATACGAAAGACCACGTCCAGGCTCTCACTCTGAATAGGGATGATCCGGGAGGGTTCACCATGTTCGGCCAGCAATTGATCGATTTCACTGCCATAGGAACGTCCGCCAATCACCCCCAACAGCCATTCGGGTTTTGCCAACAACGCCGTTAGAGAGACACTGGCAGTGCCCTCCCCCAATGCATGGAGGGTTTCATCGGTGACCACAACCCGATTGGTGGGAGAGATCTGGGTTGCATGGGAAAAATACATGTAGGCTTCCCGTTCGGGACGTCTGAACAACGAGGGATGACAGGTTTGTTTGCCCAAGCGCATGTCTTGGAGTGCCCGTGCCAAGGTGGTGTGTACCACAACATGCTCGTAATCCGGCAGCTCATCCTGAATCAGCTTCATCGCTTGTTGAATGAACCCGAGTTGCCCCTGTTCACCGGACACGATGATACCCGGAGGACGATGATAGGTTTGCCAGTAAATGGTCTTAAGGTCACTGGCATCAGCGCTGTCAGGCAAGCTGCTCAGCATGAAGGTGATGAGTAATGGCCAGATGTATTGTTTCAAACAAGTGCTCCCCAGGCAGTAATAACAACAGCTACTTCCTGAGCATGTCATTACATCATACATCGGATTGGGCCACTTGCAATTCATCAACGTAGGAACACGGGTTTTATGCATCAACACTCCCTCACCCCGCGACTTTAGGCTATGCTGTGTAGGTCTGCGCCATTGTGGAGTTTCATGTTGCGGTTATTGGGGTTTGCCAACCGGTGGTTGTTTGGTGTGCTAGTGTGCAACTGGGTCTGCACCGTCTGGGCGTCTGACAGCAACAAAATCGTCATCGGCTCACAAAATTTCGATTACTACCCACACTACGATTTCACCCAATCATCGCCACGGGGATATGCGGTGGCGGTTTTCGAAGCATTTGCCAAGGCCCATGGTTACCGCATTGAGTATGTGGCGCTACCGACCAAACGTCTGCAACGGGAGCTGTACAAAGGCACCGTTAATCTCGCCTATCCGGACAATCCACGCTGGCATCAAAAAGAACAACTGCCGGACGAGCGCTACTACAGCGACACGGTGGCCGTCGCCCTGACCGGCACTATGGTGCCCCCTGATCGACAGGGCATGCCACTTGAATCGTTCAATGTCCTGGCGATCCCCTTTGGTTTTACGCCGGTCAAATGGTATGACGCCATCAACCAGCACCGCATCCGGGTCGCCACTTTTCCTGATGCCCTGGCCGCGCTGCAGGCAGTGATACTTGGCCGTGCCGACGGTGCAGACGTGGAATGGAATGTGAGCCGCTACCTGCTCGAACAGAGCGAACAATCCGAACAATTGGTACTGGACAAGAATCTGCCCTACCTTGAGGTCAGCTTTCATGTTTCTACCTACCAGCACCGCGAGCTGGTTGAGCAATTTAACCGCTACCTGCAATCCGCAGAGCAGCAACTGCACGCCCTGCGCCAGCGTTATCAGTTACGCGGACCGGCAAGCGAGCAGTTGCCGCCAGCGCCATCGTCAAACACCCACACTAGCCATCCTTGATCTGGATCAATAGAAAGTAAAACACACCTTGATGTCACTGGGCCTGAGCGCTATTGTGCGCCGCTTTTTTGATGCCTATGCCGTCGGTGAACACGTTGAGAGGGGACCATGGATTCCAATAATGCACCTGAATTATTGTTACCTGCAGGCAGCCTGCGCAACATGCGCTATGCCTTCGCCTACGGCGCTGACGCCGTCTATGCCGGTCAGCCGCGCTATTCATTGCGGGTGCGCAATAACGAATTCAATCTCGACACCCTGGCTACCGGCATCAGCGAAGCCCATGGGCAGGGTAAGAAGTTTTATGTGGTCAGCAACATCGCCCCCCACAACAGCAAAGTGGATACGTACCTTAGGGATATTGCCCCTGTCATCGCACTGCAGCCGGATGCGCTGATCATGTCCGATCCGGGCTTGATCATGCTGGTTCGGGACGAATATCCCGACATGCCCATCCACTTGTCGGTGCAGGCCAATGCGGTCAACTATGCCACGGTCCAATTCTGGGCCAGCCAGGGTATTGAACGGGTGATCCTGTCGCGCGAATTGTCGCTGGAGGAGATTGAACAGATCCGCCAGCGGGTTCCCGATACCGAACTGGAAGTGTTTGTGCACGGCGCGTTGTGTATGGCCTACTCTGGCCGTTGCCTGCTATCAGGCTACCTCAACCGACGCGACCCCAACCAGGGGACCTGTACTAATGCCTGTCGCTGGCAATACAGTGTCAAAGAGGCTCAGGAAGACGCCAGCGGTGATATCGGCCTGTGGTCACCGGAACACAGCACCACCGAGCCACCGATGCCGTCGGCACAGGGCAATGTCTACCTGCTTGAAGAACATGAAAAGCCCGGTGAACTGATGCCGGCGTTTGAAGATGAGCATGGCACCTACATCATGAATTCCAAGGACTTGCGGGCAGTCCAGCACGTGCCACGCCTGGTGGAGATGGGTGTGCACTCACTGAAAATAGAAGGACGCACCAAATCACACTACTACTGCGCCCGCACCGCCCAGGTGTATCGCAAAGCAATTGATGACGCCGTTGCCGGTAAGCCGTTCGATCCGACCCTGATGACCACGCTGGAAAGCCTGGCCCATCGCGGCTATACCGAAGGATTTCTGCGTCGACACGCCCATCAGGAATACCAGAACTACCACACCGGCAGCTCAGTCAGTGATCGTCAGCAGTTTGTCGGTGAGATCATCGGCCGATGTGAACACACGGGCCAGGCAATCGTAGATGTCAAAAACAAATTCAGTGTGGGCGACTCGCTGGAACTGATGACACCCAATGGAAATCAGCGTTTTACCCTCAACAGCATGGCTGACAGGCATGGCGCCCCGATTGACGTGGCCAAAGGCTCCGGACATCAGGTCATGCTCCCCGTTGGCGATGACATCGCACTGGAATTTGCGTTGCTGCTCAGGGATCTGCAACCGGGCACCACCACACGCCAACCCTTTATTCCGGTCACCGTGGAGACGGACTGAGGATGGCACTGATCATCGACGCCGACTGCATCAATTGTGAAATGTGTGAACCCGAATGTCCAAATCAGGCCATCACCCTGGGGGATCCTATCTTTGTCATCGACCCCGCCCGTTGCACCGAATGTGTTGGCCACTACGACACACCCACCTGTGTGAGTGTGTGCCCGATTGATTGCATATCACCAGACCCCGAGCACCGCGAAACACTGGACCAGCTGGCCGACAAGTTTGTTGCCTTGACAGGTTCCCAAAGCCCTCAATAGCCCTGCACGCTTTCCACCACCTCAATTCAGGTTATACTGACAGTATCACCCCAACCCGCTGATGGTGCACTACGCATCTGGCCGGGGATCGGTAACGATGTGCCCACGTAGTACGCTGATGAACAGGTAACACTGTCATGACTACCGGGTACGTAAAAGCACGAGGAACCCTGTCGCAGTGAATGTTGTACCTTTCAAAGCATTGTTGTTGGTTGCTATAACGGTCGTTTCGCTATGTGTCTCGGTGCGGGCCGATGAGCACAATGTGCTGTATTACGACCAGGGTGTTGAAGGTCGCTGGGTCCCCTATCAGCGCGGCGCCGTGGCCGGAACACCAGGGGTATTTCAACAGATGACCGACGCCATTTCCGGTCATGTGGATATCATCTTTAAGTACGTCAACTTTCCCGCCAAACGGGCTCAGAAAGCCATGAAAGACGGGCTTATCGATGTGGAATTTATCAGTCTGGAATGGCTCCCTGGTGGCGACCCCGGTGAGGGGTTTGTGGTCAGTAACCCCTTGTTCGCAGTTAACGAATACATTGTCACCCTGGCGGGTAACGAAGCGCAGTTTTCCAATCGTCAGGCTTATTACGGTAAAGCCGTCGGCACCATCGCCGGTTACTACTATTTTGACGATGACAAGTTTGAGCGGGAAGACTTTCTGACCGAAAGCCTGTTGATCCAGGGTCTGAAAAAGAAGCGTTTCAACGCGGTCATTCTGGAGCGGGAAACGGCCAAATTCTGGGCCTCCGTGCATCAGGTTGATATTGCCTTCGCCCCCCTGCATACCGAAGGCGTACTGCGGGTCCGGTTGCAAAAAGACAAAGCCCACCTGTTACCGTTGATCAACCAAGGCATCGAGGCGATAAAAGCCAGTGGTGAGCTGGCCAACATCTTGCGTGGGCATGGCATCGACGAGTCGGTGATTGTTGAGTAACAGCAGATACAAGGACAAGTTATGTCGAGAGTCCTAATGGTCGGTGTGTGGCTGAGTTGTTTTATTGCGATTTTTGCCACCGAATACACCGGACTGTTCGTGATCCTTACCGCGTTGGCCACATTTGGATTGTTTTTCTTTCCTATTCAGTATGCCAATCGCGACGTCGTACGAGAAACAGCACGTCAGCCACTGACATGGCTGTCATCACCGCTTCCATACTGTTTCATTGCGCTGCTTGGCTTGTTAGTTTTTTTCGTTGCCCAGGTTAATTAGTACCCCCTGTGTTGGCCGGCACACTGCAATTCGCCTGATATGGATGATGACGAATTCTACGGGGTTTAGCGGCGCGATGCCTACCTGTACGTTCAGCTTACCTTGGTTGATGTCCCTCTGCGTTGGGGCTTTGCCGGGCAGAGCAGCCACGAAAACGTCAAGCAATGTTAAAATTTCACCCCGTCGGTAAGACCTCGGTTGAGGAGGATGGAGGTTGAGTTTGTACTACTTGGGCAAGGGCCGTCTGCAACACGCAAAAAAACCTCATGTCATCGCCGAAAAGAGCATTTAACGGCTGATCTTAGCCGACAACCCCCATTGGTTTTGGCGGAGAAAAGTCGGTCATTGGTGTCGCAAACCGACCACTACCGCGGTTAATCTGCACATTTTTTAGCCAACACTTAAAATCTAGACTTTCGTCCAATGACCTTCTTTTATCGCCTGTTTTTCATAGGCTTATCGACGCCTTTTTGGGGCCAAAAAGGGTGATAACACCCTCATAGGTATAAAATCATACACCTATGTATATGTCTGGTTATTTCCTGACCACTCGATTTGCCGTCTAATGCGCGCCATCTGACCCGCCGGGTCATCATTACTGAGGAATACACCATGTTGAAAATTGCTAAATTCTCTGTTGCGACCATCGCTGCTTCTTTGTTGTTGTCTGCCACCGCCCAAGCCGCTGTCGAAGACGCCTTGCAGAACATCTGCACCATCGTTAAAGCCGATGACAAAGGTGAGTTGCGCAAGAAGATGAAAGATGTTGAGACCGATTATCGCCTGAAACTGCAGGACTACTACACCGGCATTTCGTGCGACGGCAACAGCCTGATCCGCACTGCGTTTATCGCTGGCGCTGTTGAAACCGGCACGCTGTTGGTGAAGAAAATGCCAAAGAGCCAGTTGAATGCACCTGAGGCCGATGGCCAGACCCTGCGTGCCTGGGTATCCGACAAAGGCTTGATCGCATCGCCTTTGGCCAACGTACTGAACGAACGTATCTAACCGATTAGTTTTGATTGCAACTGCAATCACACCATATTGACGTCCCGTTCAACATGGTAGGCAGACTCAACACCTGCCTTTAAGAAGACGGCTCCTTTGGGAGCCGTTTTTTTATGCCTGTTGCTAAGTCACAATCCGTTTTCGATTTCTTAATTTGCGTTGTATTGCGGTAAGTAACTCGATGCCGTTGTGATTAAGAATAGGTTATCGGATTGCAGGGCAAAGGGCGGTTTGTGCCAGTAGTGGACCTTCGAGTAAAATGGAGTATTTTGGCTCAGTTTTTCGATAAGCAGACCTTCATCCTAACCTGCTGAAAACTCAATAGCGATTCACCCTTTCAAGAAGGAACCATGGTACAAACGGAGGACTGTCTCCAGTCGAATATGAAAGTCAGCCTTATAAGCAGCTTAAAGATGTCTAGATTGCTGGGGTCTTACCACTATCAACTGCAATTCAGGTTGGAACTTGTTCTAAGGTCGTATTGTGCATATGTCCAAAGGCGCCTCAAATTGAAATGAGACGCCTGATACTTAATCAATACTAATTTGGGATTAAGGTGTAATACTCCACGTACAATTTCTGAACATATAGTAGAAACCTCCTAAACCATTGGGAAATTGCCACAATTCACAGTTTGATGCGGCAAAACCACTTCCAAAATACGTGGGATCATAATGATGCTCTTCTTCTATCCTTGCCAAAACCGAACTTGGTGGAGTCATTGGAGGATCTATACACTCTTGAGCTTGAGTATTCTGCGTAGCAGCACAATATGCTCCTTCACCAAAGTAAACAACTCCTTTGTAAAACTTATCCGCTTTTTCTTGGAACAAGGCACGAAAAATAACCGCACCAAACAAAGTTTCTGGAGCTAACTCATCAGATATCTGATCAACTATTAACATCATGTTTTGATAGAATTGCAAATCACAATCGTACCTCGATGAAAACCCGGAGTAACAGTTGTCGTGCTGAATACAAGCACTTTCAAACGGGTAATCAACCAGAACTGCACTGCTCCAAAATCCAGACCCGCAGTGACCAAGTGAGTTCATCGGAGAAAAACGGTTACTATAGGAAGTTGAACCACTCGTGGTGTATGGGTCAATTTTGTAGAGCGCTTGATTAATCGCGTTGCTCTCAAACTGCTCAAATGCACTCTTCAACGACATATAAGTTTGAATATCTGCACTCGCTCCAGCGGGAAGAGCTTTTTGCACAGCTAAAATCTCAAAGCCTTCATCTTTAATATCATATCGCTTTGCTACACCGGTGTTGAGATTAACAATTATGTGATCCCCCACGCCTTTGTAGAGCGCCAAGGACTTAAACTGTGATGTCTGACTACAAGAGTCACAAGAATAAACGTTATACTCAGAAACCGATGCCTGAGTACTCAAACTTCAAAAAACAAACATTACTATCAGCAAGATTTTACACATACAAATAATCCTTAATTAAAAAATAAAATACTTATCCTTAGCTACCGTAAACTTCGCGATTATCCTACTCGATAAAAATAATCTACCATAAGAATGTTAAATTGAATTTGATTCTTTATTACTTTCAACTTTTTCTAAAATATTTTTAAGTTCCTTAAACTTTTCAAGATCCCTCAACTCTTTTTCTGGTAAGCTTTTCACTGATGCTGCTAAGTGACCATCTGTAGTGCTCACTTCGATATAATGTGCAATTGAAGTTTCGAGATTGATTACAATATATCTACCTTCTCCAAGTGTAGTAGCGACTGACTTAAAGCTAGATATCTCAGTGCACGTCTCACAAGTTACAACCGTATACTCTGATTCTTGTGCATTGATTGAAAACGAAAGAAACCATACCAAAATAAACAACGTATATTTGTGCATATATATGTCCACCCATGTAACTTTCACCATACATGTCGCTTTCACCCACCCTTAAACAGCGACAGTTTATTAATGGCAAAAACCAATATGGTAAACTACTGCACCTTATAAAGGGAAGTGTCAACACACACATTAAACAAAATGGATAATAAAGAGTTCTCAAAAGTATGATGGGAGGAGTTTAAGTTCAACAATTTAGCTTAAGATTGAGGGCAAACCTGATTAAAAGTGTTCATCACTTGCAACTAAACGAGAAAATCTATAGATTTTTAAGCTTACCGAGTATTCAGGCAGACTCAACCCCCGTATTTAAGAAGGAAATAGTGAAGACATTCATTCTTGCATCCGTTTTTCTAATGCTCTTTGTTTCCGAAGCTCTAGTGAAAATGATGCTATCATTAGTCGTAGGCGACTTTGGTTGGTTTGATAGCTTAGATAGGGTTGTAGGTGACTACACGAGCGAGTCATTCCTATTTTCCTTGGGCTTCCGTTCAATTCCTTATGTAATCTTTATACTTGCAACAGCATTTTTGAGTAAGAAGCTGCAAATCCAGGAATATAAGACGGTTTATTGGTTTTGGTTGATTGGAATGACTTTGTTCATTGGTTTCGGTTATTGGACAGCACAATTGTCATTATTTACTGATGAGCACACCCCCTCTACGTACGCACTGGACTTTATTATTGTGCCAATTATTGCAATTCCTGTCGGGCCAATTTTTGGCATTGCTGGTCTACTTTACGTTACATTTTTAAAACGATTAAAACGTCTGTTGCAAGCTTAGGTAACATGCCGACTATCACGATTGAGGATAGATTCACGGTGGCTGATGTCATTGTAGGCTGTGACCTTTCCCCCAAAAATTAACGCCATGAGATCAATGAGTAGTCATATCCACTTTCCAATAAGAGCAAAAATAGTAGAAATAACCGACATATGCTCGTAATTTCTACTAATCGTCTACCAATTACTCAGAAGCTCCCCTACTCATTGAAGCAATGGAAAAAGGGCAAATTAAGACCTTTATTAAGACTCAATTGGATATAAGTAATCCAAAGACAGTCACTGAGTTAGTACAGACTGCAATAAACCACTTTCAAATTGAAAATCCATCATTCAAAAACCTAAGTCAGACCGTACGTAGAAACCTTCAAAAGCTTGTTAAAGAAGGATTTGCTATTCACCAAAAACGTCAAGCAACGTTGCCCAGCTTCTACTTCAGTGCAAATGAGCAAGTGGAAATCACGAGAGATGAGACTAACAGATGTATCGAACTTGCAAGTTGCTCAGAAGAGACAAGATATCTAAGAGACTATATAACCTCACTTATCCTTAGGAGGCAAAAAGCTGATGTTGAGATCAGCACACTGACCAATTTTTTGTTGGCGAAGGAATTAGCAACCAGAACAAAAGAGCTCCAGAATCGCCTCAACCAAGCCAAAGAAAAGAGAGATACCATAACAATAGAACTCAGCTTATGCGAAGACCTGATTGAGTCCTTTGCAATATGAGGTTTAGGGACTGGCAGTTAAACTGCATGGAGCTAGCGCTGATACGATATCAAAGCGGGCTAAAGCACTTATTGGTCAATGCAGCACCGGGGGCTGGCAAGACCATAATGACTGCTGGATTGGTACGGAAACTATTCAAAGAAAATTTAATTGATTATGTCTATGTGTTTGCTCCTTCTCGAAGTGTGTGTGATGGCTTCGCAGAAGATATTGCAAAAATTGCTGGGATCAGTTTCGAGCCTAATTTGCTTTTATCTAAAGGTCGATGTCAAACTTTTTCCTCAATGCGAAGCATTGAACTGAACCAGTGGGAGGAATTGAAACAAGCAAGGGTAATGGTTGTACTTGATGAAGTTCACCACCTAGCTGGCAATGATGAGAGTAGGGCCAATGCCTGCGGTAAAAAGGTTCTAGAATATATCCGAGATAGCGCAACCTTTACCCTCAGTCTTAGCGGAACTCCATGGCGCACGGACAAAAGCGAGATTACGTTGAGCCAATATGATAGTGATGGCTATGCGATACCTAACTACACCTACTCAATTAAGAATGCCATCGCGAACGAAATATGCAGAATGCCTGAATTCATTGCATTTGATGCAAAAGTCACCGTTATACAGGATGGCCAATCAGACAGTGCCAAGGGAGCAACGTCCTAGCGTTCATTCATGCTTATTGTTTAGCTGAGCTGAATGGGAGGAATGTGCCAGTAGTGGACGGTGGTTAAAGCAAAAGTGAATGGGGGCTTTGCGTGAATAGCAGACTGTTAACGCCCGCAGCTGCGGACGACTTGCAGCGACGAAGGAGCGGAGAGGCGTTCCGACAGCCTGCACTTGTTATGAGTTTTAGCTTGCAAAGTACACCTCATCCAAGGTGCCAGCCTCATTAAAATGAAATTGTAGTTCTTGTTCCGTACACTGAACTATCCCGTTTGGAAGAACCTTGAACCTTTGATTTTTGACATTAAGCAAGGATTCGATATCTTGCCTTGTAGCTGAAGTAATTTCTTGGCCCCAGAGACACAATGGGTGCACGGTTTTTACTTGAAACATACATACATGAGAATTTTCTGTTGGGTGATCTTCAACCTCGCCTCGAAAACCAACAAGCAGCCCCTTGAAATAGAGAAAATTTTCTAGATTACCGCCCATCCAATCTTCATAGTAATGATCAGATCCCCATGCGGATTTAACTTCACTCGGAGGAGAACCAAACTTTATTGGGCCGAATCCATCTGTTAGTGATATTTCGTACATACTTTCAGTCTTGGTGACTCATAACGCCAAGCTAAGGGGCGCAAACGCGCGGGGCAAAATGGCGAAGCGCCCCGCGTGTTTGTGTCCCAAGAAGCCACGCAAGTGGGCTGCGACTTAAGCGCTTTGTTATGCATAGCCAAACTCCAAAAGAGCCATGAATGCAAAAAGTGAAAAAGCACTGCCAACCATGTAAATCCTGGCTTGCTTGTAACTATTAGGATTGTCTGTTTTGTTGATCATCTGCGCCAAATCTGAGCCAAATGCTTGTAGGCTGGCAGTGGATATTTTCCTTTCTAAAATGATCATTCCTAGATTGGCAGCAAAGAACATAAACAGTATTAATAATATTACTGTTGAGATAATTACTGATGTACTTTGAATATTTACCAAGCCGTATCCTTTCTATGCATAACGTCTAAATTAAAGGGCAAATACATGTTGGCTAAACTGCGTGAAGAATGAACGCCAGCCAACGAGTATTTGTCCATTTTTAAATTTTCTTGTTAGGTGTTGTACTAAGGAGAAACTTTTGCATGCAAGGATTTTATTAATTTGAATAGTCCAAACAAGAAAAACCATACAGAAGCATAATAAACAACCAAGACTGTCCAAGCGTAAAAAGACTTTACTATCAACCAAAGGAATCCATATTCAACATGTTCTCCAGTTTTTGCAAACTCTGGAAAAACTGAAGTAAATGGCCCTAGAGTTAGAAGACCCCAAACACCTCCAATAAAGGGTATATGCAATGCCACAACTGACAACAAGCTTATGAAAAATACTGTGCCTGCGATTCCATATTTGGTTTTCTTCAAACTAAAACACCTAACGCCGCCAGCAACTGCCGGAGTGAATTGGCTGATTTTTTGTGTCTTTTTGCAAAAAAGAAGACAGTTTACGGAGGTCAGATTGACTGGCCTTGTTATGCATCTATATATCCGCCGATTTCTTTATCACATTCAAAGAGTGCTAAGTAAGTATTTATAAACCAATCTTTTGCACCGTCCTGAGCCAAAACTTGCTCTCTAGTTACTGGGAAGCAATCAAAGACCTCTTCAGCGTCGAAGGGAGAGGAAGAGCTATCTTCTATTCTCATAATTCGATTATCTGGAGTTAACCATACATGTGATGTTACAAAACAATCTTCTTCATTTGTTCCTGGCCATTCGCCAGTGATAAAAGAAACCCATACATGCCTATCGTCTTGGTGTTCAATTAAGCCAACACAAAATATAGTGTTTGAACCGTCAGCATAATTGAATACGCCACGAATTATCTTCATGTCATGATCTCGGCCGCAATTACAAGGCCGATAACTTTCTTCCCTTTTCTCAATGTATGGCTCGAAGCTCATTACTTACCTTGTGCATAACAGTGTATTACTGCGAATTCGCGGTATGCCCAGTTTTGCGCCATGCCTGTACTCGCAGTGTGTATTATTTTATCAAATACTAACAACGAGATAGGCGACTTTTCCAGGCTTTCTACCGGCTTTAGGATTGGGAAAAGCGAGAATCGGGGTTTATATAGGTCCCCATAAATATAGGCTTGGAAACAAATCCTGATATAAATCAGATGATTAAAATGGTTTGACCTGTGCAAAGCGAGAATTTGACTACGTGAAAGCGAGAAGTTTTGTGGCATAGATTGCAGCTATTTGAAATACGAAGCTACAAAAAATCGCTCTGTTTGACTCTACGATAACATCCGGGGAGGTCCTCGCCTCGGCTTTGTCTCCTGAGTCGCTCTACCTCCTGCATCCATGCAGTCGTGCGCGAGGATGAGGATTCTTCGTAGGCAGAATTTAATGACTGCTGGAACACAGGGTGTGGACCCAATCATGACTACGTTCGAAGGTCCACTTTTCGCTCATAGCGCTTATTGAGATCTCAGGCGCAAACACGTCATTGATCAACAACGTCCGGCACAGACTGAGTAAGTGACATCAATGGATGGTGGCATGTCTTCGTTGTACCCGCTTGAAAACCCGTAGTGAACCCATCCCTGGTACCGCACCCAGCCGCGACTTTATGCTTTCGGCGTCCTGCCGCAATAAATGGAAAAGCCGCATACCGCGCGGCCACGTTACTCCGGGCACAGACTGAGTAAGTGACATCAGTGGATGGTGGCATATCTTCGTTGTACCCGCTTGAAAACCCGTAGTGAACCCATCCCTGGTACCGCACCCAGCCGCGACTTTATGCTTTCGGCGTCCTGACGCCAGCAAAAGTCCAGGTCGGGCATCCATTGCCCTACCGTTCACCACTCATTGGGCTGCACGTTTTCGCCCATTGCTGACGTGGTTCACCCTGTCGCGTCGTGCTTCGCTCTCGGCGTGACGTTAGGTCACCCCTCGTTCGCTATCGCTCACCGCTCATTACCCACCTGTGGCCGCGTCAGTAGGTGCTACCTTTCTGCGGGCACAAAAAAAAGCCGCTATAAAGCGGCTTTTTTCTTAGTGAGGTGTGTACCTCATCGATTACTCGATGATTTTAGATACAACGCCAGCACCTACTGTGCGGCCACCTTCGCGGATTGCGAAGCGCAGACCTTCGTCCATCGCGATAGGAGCAATCAGCTCTACAACGAACTTCAGGTTGTCGCCAGGCATTACCATTTCTACGCCTTCTGGCAGCTCTACAGCACCCGTTA